>NZ_CP109965.1:0-2400000 GCF_026725475.1 Catenovulum adriaticum | reverse complement strand
ATCAGCTAAGGTAAATTCTGCCATTTGATGCAGTTTACCCAAATGCATGCTTAATTGCACAACATGACGGCGCTCAGTTTTATCGCTTGATGATTGACGAATACGAACGGTGCGTTCAATTTTAGCTTCAATTTCACGACCATCTAAATCGGTGACTTGATGAAGCAACTGAAAGCGAACCCAATTTTCGCCATCTCGTTCAAATTCCACGATATGTTTAGCACTCAAAGAGGAAGTTGTTGCGCCAGAATCGACACGTGCTCTAAAGTGCTCGTCAACGACTGAAAAATAAACCCATTCCAGCTCACCTACAATCACTTTACCATTGAGCTTTTGTTCTACCACGGTTGGTTTGGGACAGTTTGCAGTGCTGCTTGAAGGGGTTTTAGCCTGAAGTTGATTTAGTTTTTGTTCAATTTTTTTGGCTGTTTTTATTAGCAGCTCATTATCAGCTTGTTGTTGGGTTAATTGTTGCTCAACCGGCTTTAAGGCGGCCTGGCAGTTCATATTAGTGTTTTCTTGGTAAGCTTTAAATTGCTCACTAATATGGGTATTTATCTCAGTTTTAAGTTCATGGTTAGCTTGTGAAGGCGCGCTTAAACTACTACAGGCCGTTAAATTTATCGTAACTAAACATATAAAAAAAGTAATGCATTTGCGCTTGTTCGATATCATATAATTTAAAATCTATAGGTTTGATAAGATTAGTTTTTTATTTTCTCACTTTCGAGGCGGACTTGGCAAGTTAACTCTGTAGTCTGTGATTTATTTGTGACTAATTTGACGGTTATATAGGTGTTTGAAGCGGTTGTTACATAAGGTTAGCGTTTAAAAATTATCTTAGGCTAGGCAGAAATAAAACGCTTTAGTTCTCTAAACGAATGATTCCTAATCCAGCCCAAGATAATTTTGCTCACCGTTCTTTTTGTAATACAAAAAATAATGCGCCTAACCGATAACCGATTACGCTAATCCAAGTAGCGAGCTTTTTTATTTGGCTTTAATTTATGGGTGTCTACTAATACTAAGCCATCTATGCAATCAGCAAAGTCTGGGTCAACGCCAAAGTCTAAAAATTGAACGCCGCCCACTTCCGTTAATTCACTATACTGTTTGTATAGTGTGGGCACATTGCACCCCATATTGGCTAACATTGATTTTAATTTTATGAAATCTTGTTTGTAATCATTACCGCTAAAAGCCGTTTTAAGCTCGTTTAATACAATCTCAGATATTTGATAAGGTCGCTTTGAGCTGGCCAAATCAAAGGTTGATTGAAAGTAAAGTTTATAAAAATAGACCATTAGATCTTTCGCGGCTTTAGGCATGCTATTACTCATGCTCACCGGTCCAAATAAATATCTAATGTTGGTATTTTGTTTTAAATACGCACCAATGCCATACCACAGATAATCTAAGCTGCGCATACCCCAATATTTAGGTTGAACAAAACTCCGGCCAAGCTCTAAACCTTGATGAAAATAAGGCTGCATTTGCTGACCATAATTAAATAAAGAATCTGTATATAACCCTTTTTGGCCATACAAATCGACAATTGTTTGGGTGTTCCCTAGCCGATATGCGCCAACAATTTCTGATGCCTCATCATCCCATAAAATTAAATGTTCATAGTAAGCGTCATATCTATCAATGTCGCGGCGGCAACCTGAGCCTTCGCCAACGGCCCTAAAGGCGACTTCTCTGAGTCTGCCTATTTCACGCATTATGGGGGAGCTGTCTAAAAACTGATATAAATAAATATCTTTTTTATCCGACGTTTGCCCAATTAAGCTGCATTGTTTAATGGCGTGTTTTAGTTCACTTTTAGGTTCGGGGCGGGCAATTGCGCTCTCGGTTTTAAAGCAGCCTTTTTTTTGCTTTCCAATTCGATATAAATGCCTTTGAAACAGTCTAATTTTCTCTTTTTTATTTAGCTGCATGCCTTTGAAGCTTTCATAAGGAATTAATTCACCAATGCGCACAGGCATGCTTTTATCTTGCTGTTTAAACATTTCTTTGACCAAAAATAGGGTTGATAAAGGTTTGTACAGCATGGATAAAAAATAAAATGATGTGGAATTTTTGCCTTGTACATACATAGGTAAAATGGGTGTTTGTGTCGCCAATGCTAACTTTAAAAAGCCGCCATTCCAGTTTGTGTCTCTGATGCCAGATGGCTTTAATCTGGATACTTCACCAGCCGGGAAAATAATAATTAAACCTTCGTTGGCAAGGTAATTTTGAATACCTTTAATGTTTTCGCGCGCGGTTCTGCCACCCATGTTATTCACAGGTAATAATAGTTTTTCGAGCGGTTCTACGGCCATTAACAGTTCGTTGGCGACGACTTTAAAATCTTTTCTAACTTCACTGACTAATTTAATTAAGGCTAAACCATCCAATGAACCTATTGGGTGGTTGGCAACAATAATGCATCGACCATGGCTTGGAATACGCTCAAGTTCTCTATCTGTTATGGTGTAGCTAAAGTCAAAATAATCGAGTACTTGTTCAACAAAATCTAACCCAGTTAGATGGGGATATTGGTCTGCAAATTCTATAAATTCGCGTTCGTGTAATAAACGCCGTAAAGCAAATTTTGTAACCTGAGTTAAAAAAGGGTGCCTTTGCAGGCTAGGTATATTTCGTTCGATCACTTCATCTACGGTAAACATAGCTTGTACTCCAAGTAAATATCACTTGGAGTGTAAGCGGGTAGTATTAAGGTTAGATGCCAAATTTATGTCAGAATAATGTCAAAATACATTAAGCTGCTTGTTTGTTTGGGATAGGGCGATTTTGCTCAAACTGGGTGAGCGATTCTATGCTTTCAGTCCAAAATATTAGTTCAATGGTGCCGTCTAAATTTTCCGCAAGCAAGGTGCAGTTTTCGATCCAATCGCCATCGTTACAATAAAGGCAGTTATCGATAACCTGTACATCGGGTTGGTGGATATGACCACAGATTATACCATCTACTGATTTTTTCTTGGCATAACGAACGGCGGCAAGTTGATACCTTTTTATTGCATCATTTGCGCCTTTAACTTTGTTTTTGATATAACCGGCCAAGGACCAATATCGACAACCCAATAATTTGCGTAAACGAAAACAGCTACGGTTTAAAAATAAGAGAAAGTCGTAAAGTAAGTCGCCTAGTATCGATTGCCATTTGCCTAGGCAAACATCGCCATCAAATACATCGCCATGGGTGATGAGTAATTTTTGGCCAGATACTGTCGTGTGGATTATCTCTGGGTGTATTTCTATTTTCGCAAAAGTCATACCCAAATATTTTTTGATTTTTTCATCGTGGTTACCCGGTAAATAAATGACGCGGGTGCCATTGTTAGCTTTATTAATTAGGGCATCTATGACTTGGTTGTGTTTATCTGGCCAGCTAAATCGACGTTCGAGTGCCCAAATATCAATGATGTCGCCCACCAAATATAAAGTATCACAGCGGGTTTTAGACAACATGTCTAATAAATAATCGGCTTTGCAGTCTTTACTCCCTAAGTGAAGATCGGATAGCCAAATAGATTTGTAGCAATAAGTGTGCGAAACCATAAACTTGTCCTTTTTAATGACCTAAAGGCAGCATGGTTTATAAAAGTTAAGTTAACTTGACTGTTTAATGAAGGTTAGATGACTGTCGAATCGGTAACTTTCGTCTAAATTGTTAACTTACCTCAACTCTGTGTTTATGAATTACCAGTCAAGTATAGTTTCATCGCTGAAAAAACACCTTTTATTTCAACAATATCGTAGCGATTGCAATGTCTTTTTGTTTGTCTGTCGCATAAATATAGCCAGCGATGATCATTATCTAAATCGACTTGGTAGTGAGTATCTAAAAAGAACTCTGGGCTACCAAAACGACTAGGTATATAAATGCTTTGTGCAACGACCCCCAGCTTTTCGTAAACAATGACTTTAGGATAAGGAAAAATTACCAAAATAATGAGTAACAGGGCGATAAATGCATATCTGAGATTAGACTTTTTTGCTGAGCTGGTGCTATTAGATGGTGCGTTAACTTCAATATCTGTTTGAAGCTCTGCCTTTTTTTGTTTAATTAACGCTTGTTGGCGTTCAATGGCTGAGCGTTGGTTTGTTTGCTTCAGCTTTTTTTGAAACGCTTCTTTATCTAATAGTTTTTGCTTTTGCTTCATAGGATGATTTAATTATTGTTCTTCAGTTTTTGTTGTTTCAGCTCGAAAGTCGATATCAGAATTAGCCAATACATAAGCAAATAAACTATATACAGCAACATTTTGTTGTAGTGACTCTAGCTTTACTTTATCAAACGTATCATTGGCGGAATGTAAATACTTAAAATATTCTTGACTATCTTGCACCCAATTAACAACCGGAACATTGTATGGTAATAAATATTTGGAATTAGTACTGGCAGTACTACTATTATGGCCTCGTTCAATATTGAGGTCATTAACTAATGTATGCAAGTAGTCTACATCTGTCAGTTTGCTTGTTGGCAGGTGAGTATCTAAACGAGTGATAAAATCAGCGCCTAGGTCAGACTCTGCAACAGCAACAATTTGATTTAATTCGTCTTTATATGTTTTTATGAATGTTTGCATACCTGATTGTTTCAATTGGCTATTAGTCAAAATAGCTAGGCGAATGCTTCTTTTGGGTGCTTGTTCTAAATTCATTAACTGTTTTATCGTTGCCAGCATAATACCAACACCAGCAGCATTATCTAGAGCCCCCGTACCTAAATCCCATGAATCAATATGCGCGATAAGTAAAATAATTTCGTCAGGTTGCTCTGTCCCCGGAATATCCGCCACTAAATTATATGAATTGAGCCATTTATCTTCAGTATTATTTAGGGTTAGCGTAAGATGAACGGGTAAATTTTTTGTGAAAAGTCGATCGAGTAAATCCGCATCAACACTAGAAATGGCTGCCGCTGGAATTTTTTTGACATCAGCTTGATATAGCACCGAACCTGTATGAGCGATTCGAGAATTTAAAGTTGTTAAAGAGCGTACAATGACAGCTTTGGCGCCTAGTTTGGCGGCAACAATAGCGCCTTGCTGGCGTATATTTAGTGTTTTTATATATTCATTGCTATGGACGTCTTGTTTAAGTGCTTTGGCAATATATACAATTTTATCTTTAACGGCTTCAGGTTTAGCAGAACGCAGATCTTCAATCGAGTTAAACCGTATAACTTGCGCATTTATACCATTATGTGTGGTTGAAATAGACCCCCCCAGCGAGGTAGTTACAAGTTGGTGTTGGTATGGCTGAGTCACTTGTGCTGACGCTGCATGCCTACGCCAATTTCGAACTGGGACTTTTTGTTTATTAATTTGGGTAAGCCCAATTTCTTGAAGTTGCTGTTCTAGCCAATTTATACTATTAATTTCAGCTTGACTCCCTGCTTGGCGTGCACCAAACTCAGTAGTGAGCGATTCTGCAACAAAATAAGAATAATCGTCTGCCAGCGCTGTTTGTTTTAAGTGTTCTAAATTTTTATTTTTTAATAAAGGGTCAGTATTTGCCTGAATATTTTGGCTAATTAAAAATAGGAATAAAAATAAGGAAAACAGGTGATTAAGTTTTTTTTGCATATATTATCGTAAAGCGTTAGTTCGGTAAGCCTGATATTAGAGCAGGTTAGCTTTGGTATTGCTAGTTTTATTCAGGTTAACTTGCCAAATATAACACAAAATTGAAGATTTTTAATTTGCCTGTTAATTAGTTGTATTTCTCAGCGTTTTTATAGGTTATTGCGGAGCTTGATGTTTTAATGATCACACCTTGGTATTTTATTTCTGCTGGCATGGCTGTTATTGCGGCTTTAGTTTTAATGGCGATATTATGCTTTAGTTATAAAAAACAACAAATGGTCTCTTTATTCTGTGTGTGTACTATTGCAGCTGCCGTTCAGTGGCTTACAGGTATGCAACATTTAGAATTTAGATTAGAACAAACCATTTTGTATGAAAAGTGGATGATGAGCTTTGCCGTTTTTTTCCCTTCCTTTTTATTTCTTTTTTTAACTAGTTTTTTAAAGCCTGCTAATTTTAATTTTTTTGCTGCTAGTTATTTTATCTGTTCTGTTGTTTTGCTGTGTTTAAACTGGCTATTGCCTTATGGTCTTATATACGAGCAAATAGAACATATTGTTAGCGTTTCATTTGGTACGCAAGATATTGCGATTCATTCAGGAATCATGAGCCGATGGAGCTATGTGTGGATTGCATTTTTATTGGCAACTTTAATTTGGGCGTTGTACTGGTGTATTCATATTAATCGTAAAGTGAGCCGACAAACAGCGTATTTTCTATTTTTGTATTTGTTTATGCAAACCGGCTTTATCATTGCTGGACGGATTTTACGAGAGTCTGAATACCCAGGTATTATCTTGCATGGTTTTGGCTTTTTGGCCTTGATTATTTTGATGTGTTTGGCATTAGTGATCGAGTTTAAAAACTCGAACCGAGTTTTACTGGCCAGAACTCGAACTTTAAGCCGTGAAGTTAAAAAACGGACATTAGCTGAAAATGAAAGTAGTAAGTTAACTCAGATAGTAGAACAAGATCCAATCGCCACACATTTGTTATCTTTGCAAGGTGATATTTATAGTGGTAATGAAGCAAGCTGTTTATTTTGGGGAGAGGATTTATCTAAAAGGCCAGTTAATTTATTGAATGAGATTAAAAAATTATGTGCCTTTAATTTAACCACGATTCAACTGGGCGATGACAATATGAAAATTCCACCGCTTAGAGTATCTGAAGAATTTAAAATGGCATTTCCAAAATGTGATTGTGAGAGCTGGTTAAAAATTTATTTATTCCCAATAATGGATAAAGAAGGGGAGTTGATAGAATATTGTCTACGGGTGAGTGACGTTTCGCATGAAAAGTATGTTGAGCAAGCCATTAAACAAATTGCTCAAGGGACTATTATTCAAGGCTCAACCAATATTTATCAGCAACTCGTACTATCGCTAAACCATATATTTAATTCAAAATTTGCTTTTGTCGGTTTGTTGTCAGATAAGTTTGATAAAGTCGAAACGATTGCATTAGCTGAATATGACAACATCATTGATAACTTTTCGTATAAATTGGAAAATACGCCATGTGAGCATGTTATCGGGCAGAAGGTGTGTTGTTTTCCGCATGGCGTTACTACGCAATTTCCTCAGGATGCATTATTAGAACAAATGAACATTGAAGGGTATTTGGGCGTACCTATGTTCGATGCGACAAATACACCTATTGGTATTTTAGTGGTTATGGATACCAAGCCGCTAAATACCAGTCATCAGCTAAATGAAATTTTAGAAATTTTTTCTTCTAGAGCGTCAGCTGAAATTCAAAAAAATAACGCTGAAGCCAAAATGAGAAAAATGGCTTATCAGGATTATTTAACCAATTTACCAAATCGAGCACATTTACTATCGACTTTAAATCGCTTAGTGAAATTTGCTGATGTGGATAACCCACATGCATTATTACTCTTAGATTTAGATAACTTTAAATATGTGAATGATTCACTGGGTAACGATGTTGCAGATGAAGTACTTAGAACGGTCGGACGCAGGCTTGCCCATTTTGATGGAGAGCATATAGCAGCGCGTTACGGTGGCGACGAGTTTATAATTATTAGTCGATCTCATCCAGATATCGCCACTTATGCAGCTAACTTGGCGGAACAAATTTTAGTTGAAATATGCCAGCCTATTCAAATAGGTGAGCGTATTGTTAATATTCGGGCGAGTGTAGGTATTTGTATTTTCCCACTGCATACTTCGAATCGTTTGGATATTCTTAGGTTTGCAGAAACGGCCTTGTATCAAGCCAAAGAAGCGGGCCGAAACCAATTTAAATTATTTAGCCCTCAAATCCAAAAACAGGTAGATGAGCGGATTCAAATTGAGACCGAGTTAGCACATGCAATTGAAAACCAAGAACTTGAATTATTTTTTCAGCCCCAGGTTAACTCTCAAGGTTTATGTTATGGCGCAGAAGTATTGCTTAGATGGCAAAGTACTAAATTAGGGTTTATATCGCCGGCTGTATTTATTCCTATTGCAGAAGAAACCGGGTTAATTCACTCAATAGGTGATTGGGTGTTAGCTGAATCTATTCATTGTTTACGCATTTGGCGCCAGCGTTACACTCACCTTGAACTATCGGTTAATGTGTCAGCTTGGCAATTTGCCGGTAATACGTTTATTGATAAACTTAAAGTAACCATTGAGCAGTATCAGGTGTGCCCAGCTCAGCTCACGTTAGAGTTAACGGAGACGAGCTTGTTACATAATTTACAAGAAACAAAAATTAAGCTTGCTGAGTTACGCAAACTTGGGTTTAAAATTGCGTTAGATGATTTTGGTACAGGCTATTCATCGCTCTCTTATTTACGAGATTTGCCACTGGACGAAATTAAAATAGATAAAGCATTTGTAGATGAAGTGGATGGCATAACAGCGCAGCCTTTGGTTGAATCTATGATTTCTATTGCTAAACATATGCAGCTCAGTGTGATTGCTGAAGGGGTAGAAACGAGCGTTCAAAAAACAGCATTATTGAATATGGGGTGCCCTAATTTTCAAGGTTATTATTTTGCAAAACCAATGAACAAGCAAGACTTTTTAGTTTGGTTGGAAGGCCGAGACTGGGGTGAGAAACAATAAAGAATATTAAACTGATTGATTTACTATGAGTGATCACAGTCACCGTTATAAAATTTAGATATAAAAAAACCAGATAGCAGGTGACTGCATCTGGTTTTTTATTTTGAACTACTTATCGCTGGAACAGCAAGAAAAAGTCAATTATAAAGCTTTAATCTGAGCAGATAAACGGCTCTTATGACGTGCAGCTTTATTTTTGTGGATTAAACCACGTGAAGCGAATCGATCTAAAATTGGTTGTACTGTTTGGAAAGCAGCAGTTGCGCTTTCTTTGTCACCAGCTTCAATAGCGGTAACAACTTTTTTTAAGTACGTACGCATCATTGAGCGACGGCTTGCATTATGCTGGCGACTTTTCTCGGCTTGAACCGCGCGCTTTTTAGCAGACTTGATGTTAGCCAAAACTAAACTCCTAAATACTCGAAAATCAGGGAACACCCTTATCTAAAGGCGCGAGAATATGCCTGTAATTTTTAAAAAAGTCAATCGCTTTTGAATAAAAAATAAACTTAAGTTTACTTTAGCTAGCGACTTAACTTGTTAATATAGGCATATAATTAAGTATCTTTTAAACGTTGCAAATACGGTTTTAATATTTGAACAAAAAGGTATACTCGCTGGCCGCAGATTCTAACGCGTTTCTGGTACTTTCGAAAGTAAATTAACGTTTTTATTTCGAGTTTAGGTTATTTAGATTATTTTAAAGGAAATTTCATTGTCTAAAGCTTTATTAAAGTCAGGTATTTTGTTTAGTGCGATGACATTTATTTCTCGCGTTCTCGGGTTAGTTAGGGATGTAGTCATTGCTAATTTATTAGGGGCCAGCGCGGCAGCTGATGTTTTTATCCTAACCAATAAAATACCTAATTTTTTACGCCGTTTATTTGCAGAGGGAGCATTTGCTCAAGCTTTTGTTCCTGTTTTAACTGAATATAAAGAAAATAAAACAATTGATGATACCCATTTATTGATAGCACGTGTCTCTGGCACTTTAGGCTGCATTTTAATGGTTACCACTTTAATCGGGGTCATTGCATCGCCTGTGGTTATCATGTTGTTTGGTACAGGTTGGTTTATTGAATGGCTGCAGGGCGGACCGGCTGGCGATAAATATGAGCTTGCCAGCGTTATGCTCAAAATTACTTTTCCTTATTTGTTTTTTGTGGCTTTAACTGCTTTTTCTGGCGCGGTGTTAAATACTTGGGGTAAATTTGGTGTTGCTGCTTTTACGCCAGTGGTGCTCAATATTGCAATGATTACCGCAGCCATTGGGTTTGCCGATAGCTTTGCCGAGCCAGCCTTTGCATTAGCTTGGGGGGTCTTTTTTGGTGGTTTATTACAATTTTTGTTTCAATTACCATTTTTAAAGCAAGCTGGGTTAATTGTTTGGCCTAAATGGGGATGGAAGGATCCAGGGGTTAAAAAAATCCGCTTATTAATGTTACCTGCTTTGTTTGGTGTGTCTGTTAGTCAAATCAATTTATTATTTGATACGGTTTTAGCGAGTTTTTTACAAAACGGCTCTATTAGTTGGTTGTATTATTCTGATCGATTATTGGAATTTCCGCTAGGGTTATTTGGAATTGCGATTGCAACTGTGATTTTACCCCAGTTATCTAAAGACCATGTTAAGTCGAGTGAAGCGAGTTTTCAGCAAACCATGGATTGGGGTATTCGCATGGTATGTCTGTTGGGGGTTCCTTCTGCATTAGGATTAATGGCGTTAGCTGAACCTATGATTATGGTATTGTTTATGCGTGGTGAGTTTACGGCGGTAGATGCGGCGCAAAGTAAATTAAGCTTAATGGCTTATTCAACTGGGCTTTTATTTTTTATGCTAATAAAGGTACTGGCCAGTGGTTTTTTTGCCCGTCAAGACACTAAAACGCCAGTTAAAATTGGGATTCAGGCGATGATCGCCAATATGGTTTTTAATTTACTACTTATTGTTCCTTTGGCACATGCAGGGCTTGCTTTAGCGACTAGTTTATCTGCACTTTTTAACGCCAGTTTTTTGTATGTTAATTTAAAACGATTAGGCGTTTACCAATTAAGTCAAAAAACTAAATATTTGGTGATTAAAATAGCGTTAGCTGGGGTGGGTATGTTAGCTTTAATTTTAGTGCTTGCACCTAGCTCAGCTGGCTGGGTTGCGTTATCTATTGAGCAGCGTATTTTGCATTTAACCGGATTAATTGCAGCAGGCGGATTTGGCTATTTAATTTTATTGTTTTTACTGAGAGTGAAAGTATCTGAGCTTAAAGCAGAATAATGATGGGGGATTCTTGTGCTAATACTCGCAATTTGTGGTGGTTTGGGTTTATAATCGCCCGCGTTTTTTGTTATTGACGGTTGAGCATGGAGTTAATCCGAGGTATTCACAATATTAAAGCCAAACATCGAGGCTGCGTTTTAACTATTGGTAATTTTGATGGGGTGCATCTTGGCCATTTATCTGTTTTGGCGCAACTTAAGCAAAGTTCAGCAGAGCTGTCGCTTCCTGCCTTGGTGATGACGTTTGATCCTCAACCGGTTGAAGTTTTGTCGCCGCAAGTTGCACCTGCGCGTTTGATCCGCTGGCGCGAAAAATATAACTTGTTACAAGCTCAAGCGATCGACCGCTTATTATGCATCCGTTTTAATCGCGAATTAGCGCAGTTAAATCCGACGGAATTTGTAAGTGAGTTATTGGTCAAACGATTGGGCGTTAAACACATAGTGGTGGGTGACGACTTTAGATTTGGCTGTAGAAGAATGGGTAATTTTAATTTACTGACCAAACTTGGCAAGCAGTTTGGATTTACAGTAGAAGACACCCGAAGTTGTATGATTGATGGTATTCGAGTAAGCAGTACCGCGATTAGGCAAGCGATAGCAAATAATCAATTTAATTTAGCGCAACAATTATTAGGTCGACCTTATAGTGTTTGGGGCACTGTGATTCACGGTGAAAAAAAAGGCCGAACGATTGGTTTTCCCACAGCCAATATTTTATTGAATAGAAAAGTATCACCGGTGCAAGGGGTTTTTGTGGTTAAAGCTCAGTTTGATGACAAAACCTATACCGGAGTCGCCAATGTTGGATGTAGACCCACGTTAGCAGGCACACAAAATCAGTTAGAAGTACATTTATTCGATTACACTGGAGATTTATACCAAAAGCGGATCGAAGTCATATTTTGTGAAAAATTAAGAGATGAAATAAAGTTTGAATCTTTTCAGGCTTTAAAGAAACAGATCGAATTAGATGCTCAAGCCGCAAAGCAATATTTTACAGATAACGGTTTATCGCTTGAGCAAACCCGAACATTAAGACATTAGATTAGCAGGAATACAGCAAGGCAATGAGTGAATATAAACAAACGCTAAACTTACCAGAAACTGAATTTCCGATGCGTGGCGATTTAGCTAAACGCGAACCTAAAATGCTTGAAAGCTGGCAAAAAGCGGGCTTGTATCAAGCGGTCCGTCAATCACGTGAAAACTGTGAACAGTTTATTTTGCATGATGGCCCTCCGTATGCAAACGGCGATATTCACTTAGGTCATGCCGTTAATAAAGTCTTAAAAGATATTATTATCAAATCTAAAACTTTATCTGGATTTGATGCGCCTTATGTACCAGGCTGGGATTGTCATGGCTTGCCTATTGAGCTTCAAGTAGAGAAAAAAGTTGGCAAACCGGGTCGTAAAGTTACCGCTGCTGAATTTAGAGAAAAATGCCGAGCTTATGCAGCTAAACAGGTTGATGGTCAAAAAGCTGATTTTATTCGTTTAGGGGTGATGGGCGAGTGGGATAATCCTTATTTAACGATGGATTACCAATTTGAAGCGAATATCATTCGTTCGTTGGGCAAAATTGTTAAAAATGGTCATTTAGAAAAAGGTTTTAAACCGGTTCATTGGTGTACTGATTGTGGTTCAGCGTTGGCTGAAGCTGAAGTCGAATACAAAGACAAGCAATCGCCAGCGATTGATGTACGTTTTACGTTAGTTGATGAAACCATTGCCGATAAGTTTAATCACCCAGAAGGGAAGACTGGCAGAGGTCCAATATCAACGGTGATCTGGACAACGACCCCTTGGACATTACCCGCTAATCGTGCTGTTGCGGTTCATCCAGAAGTTGAATATACGCTAGTTCAGATAGAAAACGGTGAGCAAAGTGAGCGTTTAATTTTAGCGAGTGATTTAGTTAACGCTGCAATGGATAGATTTGGATTTGAGCATTTTCACGCTTTAGGTTTTTGTAAAGGGGCTGAATTAGAATTCGCTCAAGCTCAGCACCCGTTTTATGACTTTACCGTTCCAGTTATTTTAGCCGATCACGTTACCACTGAGTCTGGTACGGGTTGTGTGCATACCGCACCGGGACATGGTCAAGACGATTTTGTCGTGGGTCAATTATATGATTTAGAAGTCGCTAACCCAGTGGGTGCCAATGGCGTGTATTTAGAAGACACACCTTTATTTGCTGGTCAGCATGTGACTAAAGCGAATCCAGTTATTGTGGACTTGTTGACTGAAAAAGGTGCATTAGTTCATCACCATGCTTATGAGCACAGTTATCCGCATTGTTGGCGTCATAAAACGCCTATTATTTTCCGAGCGACGCCTCAATGGTTTATCGCCATGGAAAAAGCAGGTTTACGTGAAGATTCACTAGCTGAAATTAAGAAAACCAAATGGATCCCAGCTTGGGGTGAAGGTCGAATTCAAAATATGGTTGAAAGTCGACCTGATTGGTGTATCTCTCGCCAGCGCACATGGGGGGTGCCAATTGCTTTGTTTATACATAAAGATTCAGGTGAATTGCATCCTCGTTCAGTGGAATTAATTGAACAAGTGGCACTTGAGGTTGAAAAAGAAGGTATTCAAGCTTGGTTTGACTTAAAAGCGGAATCACTAATTGGTGACGATGCAAAAGAATATATTAAAGTACCAGATACATTAGACGTTTGGTTTGATTCTGGGGTAACACATGCTTGTGTGCTTGATGCTCGAGATACTTTCCGTAAAAAGCAAGCCGATTTATATTTAGAAGGTTCAGATCAGCACAGAGGCTGGTTTATGTCATCTTTAATGACAGGCATTGCAATTAAAGATCAGGCTCCGTATCAACAAGTATTAACGCATGGTTTTACGGTAGATAAAGACGGTAAAAAAATGTCTAAATCGCTTGGTAATACCATTAGTCCACAACAAGTAATGGGTAAATTTGGCGCAGATATTTTACGATTATGGATAGCTTCTGCCAACTATACAGCTGATATTACGGTATCGGATGAAATCTTTAAGCGTTCTGCGGACGCGTACCGTCGAATTCGCAATACTTCTCGTTTTTTGCTCGCGAATTTAAATGGCTTTAATCCAGAAACCGATATGGTTGCACTAGACGATATGGTTGAATTGGATCGCTGGGCTGTCGCAAAAGCATACGAAGTTCAAGAAGAAATTAGAACTGCATATGATGAATATCAATGTTTGATTGTGGTTCAAAAATTAATGCATTTTTGTTCAATTGATATGGGTAGTTTTTATCTGGATGTTATTAAAGACAGACAGTATACGGCTAAGTCAGACAGTAATGCTCGGCGCTCTTGTCAAACCGCATTATATTTGATTGCACAAGCGCTTACCCGCTGGATGGCACCTATTTTAAGTTTTACTGCACAAGAGCTTTGGCAGGCACTGCCGGGTCAAAAAGATGCAGACAAAACACAAGCATTTATCTTTACGCAAACTTGGTTTGATAAATTAGCGCCATTGCCTGAAGGTGCTCAATTTAACGATGAATTATGGCGTCAATTGATGCTGGTAAAAGATGAAGTGAACCGCTTGATTGAAACGGCTCGCCGTGAAGATGTCATTGGTGCTTCATTGGAAGCGGAAGTTGTACTTTATGCTGATACACAATTACATCAACAACTTGCTTTATTAGAAGATGAATTACGTTTTGCACTGATTACATCTAAAGCTAAATTAGAGACAATTGAAAACGCACCGGCAGATAGTGCTGAAACTGAATTAAGTGGACTTAAAATTAAAATTAGTCGAACTCAAGGTGCTAAATGCGATCGTTGTTGGCATCACCGCGAGGATGTAGGCTCACACGAAGCTCATCCTACAATCTGTGGCCGCTGTGTCACTAATATTGATGGAGCTGGTGAAGTTCGCCAGTTTGCATAAATGAAAAAGTTATTTAAAGAAACTGGCTTATCTTGGCTTTGGTTAGCTATTTTGGTCATTATTGTTGATCAGGCAAGCAAGATTGCTGTTATTCAGCAGTTTGAATTGTATGATAGTAAAGTGATAACTGACTTTTTTAACCTAACTTATGTACGAAATCATGGCGCTGCTTTTAGCTTTTTAGCTGATAGCGGCGGTTGGCAACGCTGGTTTTTTACGGTAATAGCAATGGTTGCTGTCGTATTAATTACTTATTGGCTTAGCAAAACGAAAAAAGATCAGCTTATTTTAGTGATGGGGTTTAATAGCATTTTAGGTGGCGCAATAGGTAACTTGTATGATCGTATAGCCTATGGTTATGTTATTGATTTTTTTGACTTTACTATACCTTTATACGGTCGATGGCCAGCGTTTAATGTTGCAGATATGGCCATAGTATTTGGTGCAGGTTGCATTTTATTAGACTCATTTATTAATAAAGACAATAAGCAAGAGAGTAAAAGTTAAAATATTATCATGACAAACAAAAGTATTGAAACAAACAGTGAAGTGGTAATGCACTTTGCGATTAGGTTAGAAGATGGTTCTGCGGCTGAGAGTACCAAAGTTCATGACAAGCCCGCTAAATTTACAATGGGTGATGGGTCGTTAACCGCGAATTTTGAAGCTTGCTTAATTGGCTTAAAAGCTGGCGATAACCGCACCTTTAAATTACCACCTGAAGATGCTTTTGGGCAGCCTAATCCTGATAATATTTATTATTTAGACCGTAATAAATTTTCGGCTGAAGCGCCCGCGGAAAAAGGTGAAATTATTGCTTTTACTCAACCTGATGGGCAAGAAATTCCGGGTATTGTTCGGGATGTTACCGGTGAATCAGTAACGGTTGATTTTAATCATCCACTTGCTGGTTTAACCGTTGAATTCGACGTTGAAATTATAACAGTTAACTAATATTACAGGTGAGATATGCAAATTCAACTTGCTAATCCAAGAGGCTTTTGTGCAGGCGTTGATCGTGCGATTAGCATAGTCGAACGCGCATTAGAGCTATTTGAAAAACCTATTTTTGTACGTCACGAAGTGGTACACAATAAATATGTTGTTAATGGTTTAAGAGAACGAGGCGCCGTTTTTGTTGATGAGCTAGAAGAAATTCCTGACGATAGCATAGTCATTTTTAGTGCTCATGGCGTTTCTCAAGCTGTGCGTCAAGAAGCTAAAGCGCGAGGCTTAAAGATTTTTGATGCAACTTGCCCGTTAGTTACTAAAGTTCATATGGAAGTGACGCGCGCTAGTCGTAAAGGTATTGAATGTATTTTGATTGGGCATCATGGTCATCCAGAAGTGGAAGGCACTATGGGGCAATATTCAAACACTGAGGGTGGCATTTATTTAGTTGAATCAGCAGATGATGTCGCTAAGCTAAAAGTTAAAGATGAATCTAATTTATATTATTGCTCGCAAACCACGTTATCGGTTGATGATACAGCTGACGTGATTGATGCGCTTCGCGATAAATTTCCTGAAATTATGGGTCCTCGAAAAGATGACATTTGTTACGCAACTCAAAACAGACAAGATGCAGTTAGAGAGCTTGCGTTAACCAATGATGTTGTATTTGTTGTAGGCGCTAAAAATAGCTCTAATTCAAATCGCTTGCGCGAACTGGCTGAAAAAGTAGGTTGCAGAGCTTATTTAATTGACACCGCAAGTGATATTGACTCAACTTGGTTAGAAAATACAGCTTCAGTTGGGGTAACCGCTGGGGCCTCCGCACCTGAAGTATTAGTGAAACAAGTTATTGAAAAGTTAGAATCACTAGGTGGTCAGTCAGTTCAAGAAAATCCAGGTATTGAAGAAAATGTCGTATTTTCATTACCTTTAGAATTACGTTAAACCTGTCTTAGAATATTTTTGCAGTCTCTTGTTCATCTATTATACTCAATAGACTTGGGTGGTTAGAGTGAGAGATTGCGATGTCCTCATCAGTTATTTTTAACACTCGTTTTTTTAACGCGTGTTGCTATCAATTTGAGCCTTGTTGGGGGGCAATTTTTGTCTTTAAATCCATTAGTTATATGGGTTTTTTCTATTTTTATCTTCCTGCCTTGTACGCTTTATATATTCAAATGCGAGATATTATTGTATATTTTGTATTCAGTACATTAGCCCCTTATTTTATGCTTTTTAAGAGGTTATTTTGTCGAAACAAAAAGTTAAACAACTTTAAAAACTATTTTTAAATTATGAAACGATATAATAAACAAGGCTTTACCATTGTTGAGTTGATTATTGCAATGGCCGTAATGGCGATTGGCATTGTGGGTGCTGTCGCTACTCAAGCAACAGCTAAGCGAAATAGTGTCGATGCAGGTCAGCGTTCTGTTGCCATGTTTATGGCTCATGATATTTTAGAGCGGATGAGACTTAATAAAAACCAGCTTGAAAGTTATGAAGGCGCAGATTACGGCACAGCCGCTTTTTCAGTTGAATCTAACCAAGATTGCTCTATTGAGAGTAGGTGTAGCTCAGCGCAATTAGTCGTGTATGACACTATTCAATGGCACTGGATGCTCAAAAAAGGTCAAACTAATAGTGAATCGAAAACGGTTGCTTTATTAAACCCAACGGGTTGTATTGATCATTCAAATGGATTAGTGACAGTTGTCGTGAGCTGGTTAAGTCGTGAAGCGACACTCGATGCGGCAAATAGTGGTAGCGATTTTGAGAAAGCGTGTGGTGATGCGAGTGACAAACGACGGCAAGTCACTTTTAGTGCGCATATTTATTAAGGCTTAATTTATGCTAAAAACTCAACAGCGAACGTTAGGCTTTTCATTAACTGAATTAATGGTGGTAATGGCCGTTGGCTTGCTTATTTTTTCAGGGGTCATTGGGCTTTTAATGGTATCGGATGAAACCGTTGGTGATACCGTTCAACGTGGCGAAATGCAAGAAAATGGCCGCTTGGCGTTAACCTTAATTTCTCGTGATATTGCGATGAGTGGATATTGGGGACGCTTTACTGGTATGAATATTCATGAAGCTTCAGGTGCTGATATTCAAGCGGTGCAACTCAATCAATTTGATGGCAATAAGGTTGCTGTGAGTGGCACTGATTGTATTGGCGGCGGTGAAAACAATCGTACCTTTTTCATTGAAAATAGTGATTTTTATTTTCGAAATATATGGGGCTCACATGTTCAAAGTAGTGAAATTTATAATAAGTGTATTACAGATGCCAAAACAGGCAGTGATTCAATTCAAATAAAACGTATTTTAGGGCAAGAAATAACAGCGGGTAATGAGAGTGATCGTCGTTATTATTTTATCTCATCAGATAATCAAGGTGTTTTCTATTCAGGCTCTGACCCAACGCCCAATATTCAAAATGGACTCATCGCTGAGTACCAGCACCATATTTACTATATTACTGAAGAAAAGCGCGGAGACGCAATTATACCAACCTTAAAGCGAAAATATTTATATAAAGCAGAAGATAGCACAGCTAATCAAGCTAAATTAAAAAGCTTTAGTTTAGTTGAAGGTATTGAGCAATTAGGGTTTTTATATGGTATAGACGATGATAACGATGGTGTGGTGAATTATTATGCGTCAGCTGATAAGTTAACTAGAGAGCATTGGGAAGGTGATGGGTATGACATTTTATCGGTCCAGGTACATATACTCGTTAGAGCATTAGAGCCAGCGGCGAGAGTTAACAATACCAAAACTTATGATTTAGGTAGTTACAGTGTGACCGTAAATGATAACTATAGACGGTTGCTGTTGATCAATACGATTAGCATTATTAATGCAGGAGCTGAAGTATGGCGCAGTTAAGTAAAAGCTTGCCTTCAAAACAATCAGGTGCGGCTTTAGCTGTTGCTTTAGTCTTAATGACAGTGCTGACGACTTTAGCAGTGACATTAATGTATAACAGCTCACTAGATACCAAAATGTCACATGCTGCGGTGACAAAAAAAGTATCTTTAGATGCAACGTTAGGCGGCTCGGATGAATTTATTGATAAAGCGCATCATAACGATGCAATTTTTGGTGGTCGTAATCCATTGTCTTCTAATAATGATGTGACAGGGGTTGATTTGACGGGTAAAAATTTACGAGGTGAAGCTGACTCATTAATTCCTAAGCCGACTAATTGCCCTCATTTTTCTCGGAGTCAAGCGAGTGATTCTTACATTCGTTGTAACCGCTTTGAAATAAAAGTTGACCATCAATACGGCAAAAACAATCAAGCGAAAAGTGAAGTTGTGACGGCTGTTGCCAGCCAAGTTCCTGGAGATAGTTAAGATGTTTAACAATATAAAGTATAAGCTGCTGATTGGTTTGCTATGCTCTGGCTTTTTTGCTCATTTAGCTGCTGAAGATATTGATCTTTATGTGCGAAGCATTTCAGATCGTGTAGGTACTGCTCCACAGGTTTTAATTATTTTTGATAATTCGGGCAGCATGAGAACCAGTGAAACGATTAAAGCTGGTTATAATCCAAATGAAGTTTACCCAGGAAAATTTACTAACGGTGCTAATGATAGAGCTGTATTTTTTAGTTTCGGCGCAGCAGGTTTAGAACAATTACCTGAACCAGATGGCGATACTCGACGTTTTAATGAGTTAATTAATGCATGTAATCAATCCTTTATTCCTTTATATGGTTTATGGCAGCACAAAAGCAACGGAACTAAAATTAATGGCTTTGAATTAGAAAAAGCAGGTGGTAATTATTCGAATTATAAATTAATTGAAGGTGGCCAAGGTTTTTATTCGGATCGCGTCGGCGAATACTATGAAACTGGTAAAAATAAACAAAGTTGGCAAAGTTTACGTCAAAATAATGGGATGAACGCTACTGATGTCATGGATTGTTTAGGTGATATTTTAGAGGTTGATCAAAATAATCCTGGTGAATTTGGTGCACAAAATGGCTCTGGAGATACAATTGGCGCTGGCCTGCCAGTTGATGGTTATGCAACAGGCTCGGGTAATAAAAAAGAAACCAAGACGCATTATTTTGTTAGCGATCCTAACAATATTGACAGCGATAGCGAATATCAGAGTGTGAAAGCTAACTTTGCCAACGTATCTATGGTGACTTTATATACGGGAAATTATTTAAATTGGAAAACTGCCAGTTCAGATGAAGTTGGAACACAAGACCGCAGCCGACTAGCGATTGCTAAAGAGGCTATTTCATCCGTTGTTAATTCAACTGCGAATGTTGATTTTGGTTTGGCGTTATTTAACCGTAATACAGATGGTTACGGGAGTAATAGTAATAATGGTGGAAGAATCGTATCAGCTATTCAAACTAGAACGTCCAGCCAAACTGATGAATTGCTGAGCACAATAGATGCGATTGTGGCGGAAACTAATACACCACTATGCGAAACTTTATATGAAGCTTATCGTTATTATGGTGGTTTAAATGTAAAATTTGGTAAACAAAACCGAAATCATAAAATTTACCCAGATAGGGATTTAGGTGCTGAAAAGTCAGGTACCTATATCTCACCCTTTGGTAACAACTGTCGGAATGAAAGTTATGTTATTTTAATCACTGATGGTCGTCCTGTCAGTGATGGGCATGCAAATGATTTAGTTAAAGCACTACCTAACCGAAATACCAGTTTAAAAACGAATAATAGTTTTTTGCCAGTTTTATCTCACTGGATGTATAACAATGATGTAAATCCAACGTTGAATGGGCAGCAGCATGTAGTAACTTACACCATAGGTTTTGGTACGGGCGCATTGGATGCAGAGCCTATTTTAAAAGCGGGAGCAGAGCATGGCGGCGGTCATTATTATGCCGCAACCGATCCTGATGAATTATCTAATTCTTTACAAAAAGCGCTGATAAGTATTATTGAAGAAAGTGCCTCTTTTACCTCTCCCTCTGTTGCCTCGAATAATTTTGATCAAACGCGGAGTTTAGATAGCGTTTATTATTCTATGTTTTTTCCGGAAGATAGCCCACGTTGGCCTGGAAATTTGAAAAAATTGTCAGTTAAAAATAATGTGATTGTTGATGCTAACGGCCAAGCCGCAATTGATACGAATGGTAATATCAATAATAACGCCTATAGCTATTGGGGCGCTTCATCTGAGTGTGCGTCAGGAGGTAATAACTGCGCAGATGGTAATGATGTTTCTCGTGGTGGGGTAGCAGAATACCTGGCAGGTGTAACACCCAGTAATAGAACGATTTACACAAATGCCGCAGCCAGCGGAGAGTTATCTCCTTTCACTGCAAGCAGTTTATCGAGTGGTGTACCAGAGTTGTCTACAGTTTTAGGTGTTAATTCAGGTGAAGAAGCTGATTTAATTAACTGGGCGAGAGGTGAAGACATTTATAATGAAGATAATGATGATTCGACTCAAACTCGTGTTGATTTATTTGGTGATCCTTTGCATTCAAAGCCTTTAGTGATTAATTACGGTGGTAATACCAGTGACACCCAAGATTTGAGAATTGTAATTGGCACCAATGCGGGATTTTTACATATGTTTAACGATAAAGGTTTAAGCATTACTGAGGATTGGTCGTTCATACCAACATCTTTATTTGAGAACTTAGACGCACTTAGAGATAACCAACCAGATGCTAAGAAAGTTTATGGCATGGACGGATCGCCTATTGCCTATATTAAAGATCCGGATGGCAAAATTAATGCGTCTGATGGCGATAAAGTTTGGCTATATACTGGAATGAGGCGGGGGGGCAATCAATATTTTGGGTTTGATGTAACAACACCAAACTCACCTAGTTTGATGTGGACAATTAAAGGCGGCAGTAGTGATTTTCCAACATTATCGCAAACATGGGCACAACCAACTATTGCGTTTATTAAATTAAATGGACAAGACGCAAGCAAACCTGTGCTTATTTTTGGCGCAGGTTACGTGAGTGATAGTGATTCTACTGCCAGCACTGATTTAGGACGAGGTGTATACATTGTTGATGCGCAAACTGGTGAGCGCTTATGGAGTTTTACGCCTGAGTCTTCTTTAGGGAAAAACACTCAGGTCAATATGCAAGATGCTATGCCAGCAAAAATTGCGGCTTTAGACTCTGATTTTGACGGTTATGTTGATCGCTTGTATGCGTCTGATTTAGGGGGAAACGTATGGCGTATGGATTTATTTAGCAGTGACCCCAGTCAGTGGAGTGCATTCAAACTTGCTAGTTTAGGAGGCTCAGAGGCCAACAACAAACGTAAATTTTTTAATGAACCCACAGTTGTCCGAACTTTTTTTAATGAGAAAAAAACAGTTTCAGTAGAAGGTGAAGAAAATTCTTCTGTTGTTGTCTCAAAAGAAATTCCGTATGAAGGGATATTGCTAGGAAGTGGAAACCGTGCTGATCCGAACTCAACTTCGGTAAATGATAAGCTTTATTTAATCCAAGATAGAAATATTATTACACAATCATTTAAATCTGCACCAAACTGGAGTGGTATTACGCTAGATCAGTTATACGACATGACGAACGACCCTTTTGCAAATGCTGATAGTAAAAGTGAGATTGATTCGTTAATTCTTAATGGATTATCGAATAAAAAAGGTTGGTTTGTTGATTTAAATCGTCAGGGTGAAAAATCATTATCTTCAGCACGAGTTATTGGCGGGGTTGCTTATTTTACGTCTTATACGCCCCCAGCAAGTGCTATTTTACAAAACAGTTGCGAAATTAAGGCTGGGGTGGGCCGTTTGTACGCCATGGATTTAAGTTATGGCACGCAAATTTATGATTGGAGAGAAAAAGAAATAGGCAATCGCATTCCTGATACACCAGTCACTTATGCGGGTGAAAACGAACAAGGTGAAAGCTTATTATCGTTTATTGGCGTTGGCCAAGGTGATGATGGTTCTGGTGTTATTAAAGCTAAAGGCTCATCCGGAGAGCCAGGCGAAGCCTGTGAAGGAGACAATTGCGCGATAGATTTTGGCTTGAAAACTTATAAATTACACACACGGATAACGGAGCACTAATGAATTTTATTAAGCCTCGATTGTATTTAGGTTTTACGTTAATTGAATTAATGGTGACGGTAGCTATTGTAGGGATTTTAGTTGCGGTCGCGACGCCAGCTTATGTTAGTTATTATGCACAAAGCTATCGAAGTGATGTATTGCGTGAATTGGTTAGAGTTGTGAATAGGCAAGAAGAATATTTTTCTGATCAATTGACTTATACCGCCGATATGACTCAATTAGGAATGGGGGCAGATCCGTATGTGGTGGAGTCGGGCCTTTATACAATCGATGTTGTTACCACAGACAGTACTGATTTAACCCAAGGCTATTTATTACGTGCGACGGCGAAATCAAAACAGGTGAATAACGATCCTAGTTGTAAAAGCATTAGTATTGATCATTTAGGAAAAAAATCTGCTTTAGATAATGATGGTAATGACTCAACTAGTACGTGCTGGTACTAAAAGTGGGAGTTGTTAGGTAATTCAAGTGTGTATTTAACTTCAACTCGGGTTAAGGTTATTTAATCTTGGACAATCAAAAAAGGTCTATCATGAAAAAAATACTGACTAAGCTCACAATAATTTGTTCGCTTTTGTATACGCAAATCGCATTGTCACAAGAGTTTAAATGTTTTGTTGAGCTTTCAAATAATAAATCAGAAATTAGATTAGTTAAATTACAAGAAGATAAAAAGGCGAAAGATGCTGAGCGGGAACTTTTATTGCACGGGGTCTATGCGGCAGACGGCCAGCGAAAAATAAATGTATTAAATGTATACGAATGTGTACCTTATGCAGAAAATTTCACGAGTAATCAAGCTAAACAGTTGGAACAAAAAAATCCGCTTTAAGCTTTATTCAGCTTATTGAAACCGCTATAAATCACCTAAGTTTTACAGCTAATGTGTTTATTTTTTTGGTTTAATTCGTCTTTGCCATCACCGTCAATATCTTTTGAAACTTTTGGTCGTCCGCTTAAACTGATCACCACAGCTTTAGCATACTCCTCATCATTTTCTAACGCTGGGCAATATCTAAATGTGCCACTTAAACCGTTCAAGTGGCCGTCAGCATCATATGTTAGTTGGTTGCTGCCGCTAAATAAAATAATGTCATTAAAGGTTTGATAGTCTCGTTCTAAGATGAGTTTATCTGTATTGGCTTGGTAAATTTCGTCTCTATTACTATCAATAAATATGCTATAACCCATGCTCCAATGTTTATCACACTTATTTTGTGTATTTAGATGGCATATTATCACTTGTTGAGCATGATGGACCGCATGGTTTCTGGCTAACAAAATATCTTTAGATAAATTATAAATGTGATTATTAATACGGCTTTGCACTAACGTTTTTTGCAGGGTTGGCACTCCAATCGTTAATAAAATAATAACGACTGCAGATACGACAATCAATTCAAGTAAACTAAATCCTTTGTTTATATTCAGCATGTTTATTATCCATAATAATGCTACCGCTATAAGTATGGATAATAATCAGCGTTTTTCCAGTTTAAATAAATTTTAGATCGTTACTATTTTTAGTAAAAAGTAAAATCATGAACAGGTGATATGATCGTTATTGCCATTGAGTTCGTCTTTGTTGTCATTATCAATATCTTTGGATGTTCTGGGGCGGCCACTTAAATTAAGCATAACGGCTCGAGCGTAGTTTTCTGAGTCTGCGACATTTGGACAGTATTTAAATGCGGCTAG
This sequence comes from Catenovulum adriaticum, assembly GCF_026725475.1. Lineage (NCBI taxonomy): Bacteria > Pseudomonadati > Pseudomonadota > Gammaproteobacteria > Alteromonadales > Alteromonadaceae > Catenovulum > Catenovulum adriaticum. The sequence continues at coordinate 2,375,406 of NZ_CP109965.1, read as the reverse complement.
GTTTTCGTCAGAAAATTGAGTCAAAACGGTCCCGTCAAATGAAAATTGAACTGAGTTTCCATCGGTAAAAATAAGTGTGTCTTTTGAATTAATTTGGTTTCGGTTTAATAGTATTTGATCATCTGCGGCATCAAAAATATTATTAGCGTTAGTGTCAATAAAGATAGAGTAGCCCTGAGACCAATTTTTATCACATTGTTTGCTGGAATTTAAATGGCAGATAGTAACGTTATTTTCGTAACTAACTGCAAAATTACGAGCACTAATAATATCTTTATTTAAGCTAACAATTGCAGTGTTAACCCTATTAGTTACTAAAGTATCTAGTAAGCTGGGGATGCCTAACGTCATAATGATTGCAACAACAGCTAAACTGACCATTAACTCAAGAAGGGTAAATGCTTTTTGTAATTTTATGTTGGAGCACTGAGCGATGGCTATCATACGAATTGAGTTACAAATTAAGTGCAATAATGAAGTATGATAAAAAAGAAACTGAAAATCAATAATCAAACGATCAGATTTTAACTAACCCTAATATGAAATGGCATCCCGTAGGGGATTCGAACCCCTGTTACCGCCGTGAAAGGGCGGTGTCCTAGGCCTCTAGACGAACGGGACACTTAGGAACTTACCAATGTTTTATTTGCTGGTAAAAGCAAATGGCATCCCGTAGGGGATTCGAACCCCTGTTACCGCCGTGAAAGGGCGGTGTCCTAGGCCTCTAGACGAACGGGACACTTAGGAACTTACCAATGTTTTATTTGCTGGTAAAAGCAAATGGCATCCCGTAGGGGATTCGAACCCCTGTTACCGCCGTGAAAGGGCGGTGTCCTAGGCCTCTAGACGAACGGGACACTTAGGAACTTACCAATGTTTTATTTGCTGGTAAAAGCAAATGGCATCCCGTAGGGGATTCGAACCCCTGTTACCGCCGTGAAAGGGCGGTGTCCTAGGCCTCTAGACGAACGGGACACTTAGGAACTTAATGGATTTTTTTGGTGGAGCTAAGCGGGATCGAACCGCTGACCTCCTGCATGCCATGCAGGCGCTCTCCCAGCTGAGCTATAGCCCCAATCCATTTGGCTTTGCATAATTTAAAGTAAATTTAATGCGCAACCTGCATTGATAAGAAAACTTATTAAAGGCTTTCCCCTCAACGCGGGGCGCATTCTATGTACCTCGACATCGCATGTCAACAAAAAATTAAGCGTTTTCTCGTTTATTTATAAAATTAATGGCTAAGTCGATTCTTTCAAGCGTTTTTTCACGTCCTATTAAATTTAATGTAACATCTAATGAGGGGGAATTACCTGCGCCTGTTACGGCGACTCTTAGCGGCATTCCTACTTTACCCATGCCAACTTCTAATTCGGTCGCGGTCTCGTTAATGGCGGCTTGGATATCATCTGCTTGCCAATTTTCTAATAAAGCTAATTTAGCCTGTACGGTTTGCAAAGCTGTTTTTGCAACCGGGCGTAAATGTTTTTTAGCCGCATTTGCATCAAAATCAGTAAAGTCTTCAAAAAAGTAGCGAGATATTTCAACTAATTCTTTTAAGGTTTTAACTCGATCAGCTTGCGCTTTAATGACTTGATCTAAATTTGCGCCTTGAGTTGTATTAAGTTGTTGGTCATCAAGATGCCACTGTAATTCGTCTTTTAAGCGTTCAACCGGTAATGATTTGAGATAATGCTGGTTTAACCAAATTAATTTTTCAGTATTAAAGGCAGAGGCTGCTTTGTTAATATCTTCTAATTTAAATAATGCTGTCATTTCCTTAATACTAAACACTTCTTGATCTCCATGTGACCAGCCTAATCTGACTAAATAATTGAGTAAGGCTTCAGGTAAAAAACCATCATCGCGATATTGCATAACGCTAACGGCACCATGGCGTTTAGATAACTTTTTACCGTCGTCACCTAAAATCATAGATACGTGAGCATAAGTTGGAATAGGCGCGCCTAACGCATTTAAAATATTTATTTGGCGTGGGGTATTGTTAATATGATCTTCCCCTCTAATCACGTGGGTGATGCCCATATCCCAGTCATCTACGACAACACAAAAGTTATAAGTAGGAGAACCATCTGAACGCTGAATAATTAAATCGTCTAATTCTTTATTGCCAATTTCAATTTTCCCGCGAATTTTATCATCAAAAGTGACACTGCCTTCCAGTGGGTTTTTAAAACGGATAACGAAAGGTTTATCTGTTGGGTGATCGCTTCTATCTCGCCACATACCATTATATCGGGCGGCTTCACCAGCTTGCATTTGTGCTTCGCGCATTGCATCTAATTCTGCTGACGTGCAAAAGCACTTATAGGCTTTACCTTCATCTAATAATTGCTGAATAAGCGCTTTGTAACGATCAAATCGTTTTGTTTGGTAATAGGGGCCTTCATTCCAACTTAGGTTTAACCAGTTCATGCCATCCATAATGGCGTCAATGGCTGGCTGAGTTGAACGTTCTAAATCAGTGTCTTCAATTCGTAACACAAAATCGCCTTGATTGGCTTGTGCAAATAACCATGAATATAAAGCAGTACGTGCTCCACCAACGTGAAGGTAGCCAGTTGGGCTGGGGGCAAAACGAGTTTTAACAGTCATTGATAATTCCTAACGCTAATAATGTAAACAGCGAGCGGTTGTCTACTTTTGTGATTCAAGTAATAAAAGTGCTCTACTGTTGAGTAAAAAGTAATACAGAGCATTTTAACAACCCCTAGTCGAGTTTCCTAATTTTGAGCCTGATTTTTACTAAATTTTATTTTAAGTGCATGGTATTTATTTTAGCGCTGCTTTTTTAGTCATTTTTGAATGAAAAAACAGCGATTATTCAGTTTTTACAAAAGAATATTTATTTTTTTATATTTTTTATTGACAGGCCAGTAAGCATCCCTATAATGCGCACCACACACAGCAACAGACGCTTATTGTTTGTGACTGTATGGACGCTTAGCTCAGTTGGGAGAGCATCGCCCTTACAAGGCGAGGGTCACTGGTTCAAGTCCAGTAGCGTCCACCAATTTTATTTAAAAATTGGACGTTTAGCTCAGTTGGGAGAGCATCGCCCTTACAAGGCGAGGGTCACTGGTTCAAGTCCAGTAACGTCCACCATCTATTTTTAAAGTCTTCGGACGCTTAGCTCAGTTGGGAGAGCATCGCCCTTACAAGGCGAGGGTCACTGGTTCAAGTCCAGTAGCGTCCACCATCATCTCTTTTTATATCTTTTTAAAATCACTTCATAGCAGCATATAAATCTAAACGCTTTTGCTTTAAAATCTTAAGTATCTTACTAATACTTCGCGTTATTTTTTACTATGGTTCAAATTTTTCGTTCGACTGCTCAAAAATCTGCTAAAAGTCATTCCCTTAATAAAATAATTGAGTTGGATATAAACGATTTAGATCATCAAGGTCGAGGCGTTGGTCGCTATAATGGTAAAGTATGTTTTGTTCAAGGCGCACTACCTAGCGAAAAGGTTCAAGCAATCATAACCGAAGATAAAAAGCAGTTATTGACCGCTAAACTACATAAAATTTTGCAAGTTAGTGATGAGCGAATTGAACCTAACTGCCCTTGGTTTTCTGAATGCGGAGGCTGCCAATTACAGCATTTAAGCTACGCGGCTCAAACTCAACAAAAACAAACTAGAGTTGATCAACTTTTAGCTAAGCAAGGTATCAAACGGCTACCTTGGCAACCTATCCTCAACAGTCAACCTTTTCAATATCGAAACAGAACTCGGCTATCAGCTTGGTACGAAGGCAAACAAAATAAATTACATTTAGGGTTTCGGCAATTTAATAGCAAAAAACTAATCGAAGTGGATCAATGTTTAGTTATTGCACCTAAATTTAGCACGTTATTGCCCGAGTTAGTGCAAATTTTGAATAAGCTTAAATGTAAAAAACACGTTAGTCACGTTGAATTAAATTCTGCTGGTCAGCGTTATTGCATTATCCTTAGAGTGTTAAATAAACCGGCCGAGCAAGATTATATAAAGCTCACTGAGTTTGCGTTAGCCCATAATCTTGATATTTATTTTCACCAAAATGATGATGAATATCTTAAGGTTCAGTCAGATTCGGATAAGCTTTATTATTCAATTGATTCATTGCAGCTACAATTTGGTTTATCAGATTTTACCCAAGTGAATTCTCAAGCAAATAAAGACATGATCCAACAAGCCCAAAATTGGCTTGAACTTAATGAAGACGATGTAGTGTTAGATTTATTTTGCGGGCTAGGTAACTTTTCATTGCCGGTGGCACAAAAAGTGCTAAAGGTTGTGGGGATTGAAGGCAGCCGTTCTATGGTTGAGAAAGCAAAACGCAATGCAAGCGACAATCAATTGACTAATACTGAGTTTTATAAGCAGGATTTAAGCTCAATTGATGGTTTAGATAAAATTGATTGGGGCGCATTTAACAAAATTATTTTAGACCCATCTCGACAAGGCGCAATGCAAATATGCCAACAAAGTGAGCAATGGACAGCAAAGCAGGTGTTATATATTGCTTGTGATCCCAATTCATTGGCTCGAGATTCACAATATTTATTAGCAAGTGGCTACAAAATGATTAAAATAGGCTTGATTGATATGTTTCCTCAAACATCGCACATAGAAACAATGGCTTTATTTAGTCGCTAAACAAACGGATTCACAATGGTTTCAGTTCGACAATCACATCAAAAAAATAATCAGTTTGCAGACTTTTCAGACTGGATTGCTAATTTAGATTTTTCAGATGATGCTCGCTTAGAAGCGGTAACTCGTTGTCATCATTATTTGTTTAAGATAAATAATGACCCTTTAATTATGAGTATCTCTCGTGAGCTAGTGGAAATTTTAAATACCTTGAATATGGATGCAGAAACTTTAACGGCAGCCATGTTATATCCGTACTGGCAACGAAAGTTAATTGATCAAACTCAAATTACCGAATTTGCGTCTAATACCGTTTTTTTATTAGTTAATGGTATTGAGCAGATGGCTGCCATTCGTTTTTTACATAAGCAACGCTCAGATCTACCCAGTGAGCAAATTGATAATATTCGTCGAATGTTATTGGCGATGGTTGAAGATGTTCGAGCGGTCGTCATTAAACTTGCAGTTTGCATTATTGAGCTAAGGTTAGCTAAAAATGCAGATGAAGAAACTCGAGTATTAGCGGCTAAAGAAGCTTCAACTTTATATGCGCCACTAGCCAATCGACTGGGGATTGGTCAGCTAAAATGGGAAATTGAAGATTATTGTTTTCGTTATCAGCACCCGGAAACTTATCAGCGTATTGCAAGTATGCTGGACGAAAAGCGAAAAGATAGAGCCAGCTATATTAAAAACTTTGTGTCTCAAGTTCAAGCTCAGCTAAGTGCTATGGAAATTGAAGGTGAAGTGTTTGGTCGACCTAAACATATTTATAGTATATGGAAAAAAATGCAAAAGAAAGGGCTGAATTTTGAGCGCTTATTTGACATCCGAGCCATTCGTATTTTAGTGCATTCAGTTAAAGATTGTTACGCTGTAATGGGGGCCATTCATGTTAAATGGCGGCCCATTTCGAAAGAATTTGATGATTATATATCAGCGCCTAAGCCAAATGGCTACCAGTCAATACATACGGTTCTTATTGGCCCTGAAGGCAAAGCGGTTGAAGTGCAAATTAGAACCCATCAAATGCATGAAGACTCAGAACTAGGCGTAGCTGCACATTGGCGCTATAAAGAAGGGACAGCCAATGGAAAAGAAGATAGCTATCAAGAAAAAATAAACTGGTTAAGAAAATTACTGCAATGGCAAGAAGACGTCAATGATGACAGCAATATGCTGGAAGAATTACGTAGCCAAGTTTTTGAAGACAGAGTTTACGTATTTACGCCCAAAGGTGATGTAGTTGATTTACCACAAGGTAGTACACCGCTAGACTTTGCTTATTATATCCACAGCAATGTTGGCCACAGATGTATAGGTGCTAAAGTATCAGGCCGCATTGTGCCGTTTTCATATGAATTACAAAATGGTGATCAACTGGAAATTTTAACCAGTAAATCGCCTAATCCTAAACGAGATTGGTTAAATGCGAGTTTAGGTTATATCAAATCGAGTCGCGCCAGAGCTAAAATACATCATTGGTTTAAACAACAGGATAAAGATAAAAATCTGGAAGAAGGTCGAGATGTATTAGAGCGAGAATTAAAACGTTCAGGGCTCACATTGCAAGATGCACAGCCTGCTATTAGCCGGTTTAATATGCACAGCTTTGATGATTTACTCGCAGCCGTTGGTGCGGGGGATATTGGCAGTAATCAAGTGATTAACTTTATCCAAAGCCAGCAACAAAAAAGCAAAGCGGAAGACGACCAGCGCTTATTAGAAAAATTAGAGCAACCAGCTAATAATAAAAAACTAGTCGGCAATGCGTCAGGCATTGTGGTTCAAGGCGTAGGTAATTTATTAACTTATATGGCTAAGTGTTGTCAGCCCGTAAAAGGCGATGCGGTGACCGGTTATATTACGCATGGCAAAGGGGTTTCTATTCATCGAAGCGATTGTGATCAACTGGCTCAAATGTTAGATCAACATCCTGAACGTCAAGTCGATGTTGATTGGGGTGATGCTGACTCTAAAGGTTCACGCGTAACTGTGCGTGTAATTGCAACGGACAGAGCAGGGTTATTAAGAGATATCACCACAATACTTGCCAATGACAAAGCTTACGTATTAGGTGTGCAAAGTCATTCTGATGAAGCAAAGCAGGAAGCTGCAATTGACATTGATATGTCAGTTCCTCATTTAGACAGTTTAACAAAAGTTCTAAGCAAATTAAGCCAGTTGCCCGATATATACGAAGCAAAACGTTTGCATTAACTGGTTTACGTCAACTCTAGTTTGAATGCTTTGAGGCTTGCGATATATTGTTATATTTATCTGTGTATTGATGCCCAACTGGCAAGCTTAATAAGGGCTTGAACAAAAAATTAAAAATAGGATTATTTTATTACTTATGTCACAAGCTCATAAAATTCAGCAACTAATCGGTATTATGAAACAGCTTAGAGATCCTCAAACAGGTTGTCCTTGGGATCTTAAGCAAAACTTTCAAAGTATCATTCCTCATACTTTAGAAGAAGCTTATGAAGTAGCTGATGCGATTGAACAGAATGATTTTAATGAACTTAAATTAGAATTGGGTGATTTGTTATTTCAAATTATTTTTTATTGCCAGTTAGCGCAAGAACAAGGTGAATTTGAATTTAATGATGTAGTTGAAGGTATAAGCGAGAAACTGATTAGACGACATCCCCATGTTTTTTCAAATGCAGCGCTGCTAACCGAAGATGCAATTAAAGAAAATTGGGAAGCTGAAAAAGCGAAAGAGCGCGCAGCAAAAACAGCCGAAAATGAACAAAGTATTTTTGATAACGTGCCTAATGCCTTGCCAGCACTTATTAGAGCTAAGAAATTACAAAAGCGGTGTGTTAATGTCGGTTTTGATTGGCCTAATGTTTCGGGCGCAATTGATAAAGTAAAAGAAGAAATTGAAGAATTAGAAGATGAACTTAATGCTCAAGAGGTTAATGAAGATAAGGTAGCAGAAGAATTAGGTGATTTGATGTTTGCGTTGGTTAATGTTAACCGCCACTTGAAACTCGATCCTGAGAGTACATTAAGAGCTGCTAATGCTAAATTTGAGTCTCGTTTTAGAGGGGTTGAAGAATTAGCGCGTTCGCAAGGAGAAACCTTATCTAATCTGTCTCTAGAACAAATGGAAGTGCTGTGGCAACGGGTTAAAAAACAAAGTCGCGATTAATAATTGTCAAATGGCTAAACTTAATCTATTGTAAACATTCAATATTTATAAAGTAGGATTTATAGCGTGACAAGAGGAAATTCAGTTCTTTTTGTGCTGATATTCGCATTTATCTGTTATCGAATTATTCAACCTTGGTTTTCAGAAGAGGCGAAGCCGCAAAAAAAAGTGCAAAGCCGAGAGAATAAAGTAAATGATGATGAGCGCTTTTTTATTGATAGGCAATCAGAAAATATGCCAAAGCTTTATGCTTGGCAAAGGCTATTACAATTACAAGAAGCAAACTCAGAGGTTTCCTATTTTTTATATTTAGATGAATGGTTGGCAAATAACCCAGAACAATTATTTAATAAAGCTTTTAGGCGCAATCAAGGCAATTTATTAAGTCCTGTCCAGCAAGATATTATTAAACGCTTTACTTATCATTATAAGTCACAAGCACAGGCTAATTTAGATAGTTGGTTTAATAGCGACACTAGTGAGCAGATGGACAAAATTGTCTGTCAGTCATTGGCTGAATATTCGCCTGAACATTTAGAAGCCTGGTTTGTCGGTAAGCTTTCAACTGCTCAAAATAACGCTGTTGCTAAAGCTTGTTTTACTAGTTTGTTGTCACAAAATAAGTTAAAAACTGAAAGCTGGTTTAATTCAACCGAGCAATTACAGCATTTGCCAAATATTAGTAAAAGCTACCACGCATTAATTCAAACTCAAAAACCTTAATACTTGAATTCAAGATATGAATTGACGCACGATATAAATATAATAGATTTAAATAATCCTTTTTTTGTTGGCTGCTTTGATCTATATTTAAGTATATTCTGATAAGTTTTATGCTTATTATCATTAGTTAGGTTGTTCTGAATGATTAAATATTTTGCTATATTTAGTTTGTTAATCAGTTTAAGTTGTGTTGCAGAACACAGCTCAGAACAATCTTATGCCTCTAGTGATCATTCATTAGCCGTAACAACTGAATCAGTTGAATTAATCACCCCCGATATTAACGACGATCACCAAGCGGTATTAGTTAGCTTTTCTGATTTATTACCAAAAACAAATATTAGTAAGGCTCATATTGTTGTTTATCGAGGTATTTCTTACCATCGTCCATTTTCCTACAGTATTAGAGCACCACCTCATTTTTCATAACACCACGCTTATTTTTAATTAATTTAAATAAATTTTTGGAGTTTGTTATGAAAACACTTGCCTTACATGCCATCGATCAAATTGATCATTTAGTTCAACCTGAAGAATTTCAGGAAATTACGTTAAGTTCATCAGCATTAGATATTTTTACCGATTTTAAAAAGCACCGGCCATTAATGATTGATAATCAAACGTTGGCAATAGATGCAGAGCGTGAGATGTTGCGTTCGCACGTTAAAATGAAATTAGTAGTAGATAATCAAAAAGAGTTGGTTGGTTTAATTAGCTATGAAGATATTGTTTCGCAGAATGTTGTAAAACTGGTCGCAAATGGCTTTCAACGTGATGAATTAACTGTAGATGATTTAATGACGCCAAGAGATTCAATTAAAGCGCTCAACTATAGTGATGTAGAACACGCCAGTATTGCTAATTTAGTGGATACTTTAAAGCAAAATGGGGTTCAGCATTGCTTAGTGGTTGATCCGGCTCGTCATCATATTAGAGGATTAATTTCAGCCAGCGATATTGCACGTAAGCTCAAATTGTCTATTTCTGTGGTAAAAGCGCCATCTTTTGCGGATATATTTCGGGCGATTAAAAGTGATTTTTAATTTAATCGGTTAATTGTTGTATATTCAATATAAATTAAAGTGATTGATTTAACTACAAAAAAAACCGATGTTTAAACATCGGTTTTTTTATTTTAAACGTAACAGTGTTTACATTTGAGACTGCAAATAGTTAGGTAAACCAAGCATTTTAATTAAGCGTAACTGCTGTTCTAACCAGTATGCGTGATCAACCTCAGTATCATCTAATAAGGTGACTAACATATCTCGGGTTACATAATCTTGCTCTTTTTCACAAAGACTAATGGTTTCTTTGAGTAAGCGAGCAACGCTATATTCCACTCGTAAATCACTTTCTAACATTGAAGGGACATCTGTACCTACAACAATACCATCTCGGGTTGTCATATCAGGTGTGCCTTCTAAAAATAAAATGCGTGCGATCAATGCTTTCGCATGAGATTTTTCATCATCAAACTCGTGGCTGATACGTTCATACAGTTTTTCTAATCCCCAATCTGCGTACATTTCAGAGTGGATAAAGTATTGATCCATAGCTGCAAGCTCATTAGCTAGCAGCTTATTTAGTGCATCAATTATGATTTTTGGGCCTTGCATGTTCGCCTCCGTTTATAACTGTGCTTGTAGGTATTTTTCTAACCCTAAAGCGTTAATTTGATATTGCTGCGTTTCTAGCCAATCTACGTGGTCTTCTTCATATTCTAAAATGTCTTCAAGTAGTTCACGGCTCACGAAGTCTTGATGCTGTTCGCAGCAAACAATTGCTTCTTTTAGTAGTGGTAGTTGTTCCAACTGAAATGCTAAATCGCAGTTAAGCATTTCAGGTGTATCTTCACCAATTCGAAGCGATCCCAAACGTTGTAAATTGGGTAAACCTTCTAATAATAAAATTCGCTCAATAAGATCATCTGCTTGTTTCATATCTTTAATCGACTTTTTATAGTCAACTTGGTTTAATTTTTCTAATCCCCAATTTTTGAACATTCGAGCATGTAAAAAATATTGATTGATAGAGGTAAGCTCTGCAGTAAGAACTTTATTAAGGTATTCAATAACTTGCTTATCGCCTTTCATGGCCACACCTATTATTTAAATTAACTGTTTATAAAATATGCGTTGAGTATAGACGATAAAATAAGGCTGGTCAAAAAAAGCTTATATATCAATGGATTGCATTTATTAATCATTATCATTTAGAGTTAGATTTAGGTTGCTTACTGTATTATTAACCTGAACATGCGACCAGATTTTCACTATTTGCTTTACGGTGCTTTAAACTGCTTTGACAAAGCTGAGTACCGAGTAAAGACAATAGGCAATACCCTACAAAGCAATAAAAACCAATACCCGCGTTAGAAAGAGTTTGGCTACTGATAAGTAAATCCATGTTAAAACCAAAAAGTGAAAAACTTTGCGGGGTTGACGTTTCTGAGTGGTTGGTCGATAAGACGGCTAAAAAAACAGCTACGACAAAAACATCCGCCATAGACCATTTACCTATAGTATTAAGCCAGCTGAGAATGCGAGCCTCTAACTGTAAATCTTTTATAAAGTATGCGCAGCAAAGCAAACTGGTTTTTAAAATAGGCACACAAATTGAGAAAACAAAAATTAAAACAGCAACTAAAAACCGGTTATCTTGCCATAGTTCATTGACGGTCGCTAAAATAGAAAGCTCTTTATCAAGTAAAGTAGAAGACAAAGCTGATTGAGATAATGTAGCCGTCATTTCCATACTGAGCGAAATCATAGGTAAAATAATACCAGGTACAAATAAGCAAATGGCAATTAAATTAAATAAAAAGCCGAGATGTTTTTTGAGCATAAATAAAATAACCTTGGTTGGAGTTGCTAGTGGTAGGAATCATGTCAAATTTATCAGTGCTGGGCAATTCATTGACCGTTAATTTATTACATGCCGCTTGCAGAGTGATATTCAAACATAGGTGTTAATCTAATCTAAAGCTCGTTTTGCTCGATTAACCACACGAGTCGGCATTTTTGTTTCGAGTTTATTTAATGCAGTTTTGGCTCTTTGATGTTGTTTTTTATCAGCAATCACGCTGTTGTGGAGCCAGTGATAAGCGTCTTCAAAATCAAGTGGACTGCCCATGCCTTCATTTAAAAATTCTGCAAATTCGATTCTGGCTTTTATGCTGCCCATTGCAGAAGCTTCGCGCAAATATGCAATCGCGCGCTTGTTATCTTGTTGAACTAAAATACCTTTGGCGTAATATCGGCCAAGTTGCTCTAACCCTTCTGGCAAGCCTTGGTGTGCAGCCTGTTTAATATAATATAAGCCAAGCTCAGCATTTTTATCAACACATACACCCCAAGCAAGCATATCGCCCCATAAAAATTGATAAGCGGGTACTTTTACCACTTTTGCTCTTGCTTCTATATCTTGAACAAGCTGACATCTATCTTCCACTACTCGATCAAGGTGGGTATTGTGCTTGATCCAAGAAAGCAGTTCTTCTTGTCCATAAATTTGCACCACTTTAAGGGTTTCAGCGTGAAGCGGCTGTTTTATTAAAGTGAGTATTAGTAATGCGAAAACAAAAAGTAATTTAACCATAGCTATTTTTTTGACAAAGAGTAAATCGTATTAATTTAAAGCAACTATTAGACCATATTTGTTATTATTTTTTATATTATCTTTTAGAATTATTGAAGGAGGCAGATTGTTTATCAGCTTAAAGCGCTTATCTGAACAAGCTAACGGTTTATATGGAATAAACGAATGAGTTGTAGATTTACAAAATTGCGGTATCTACCTCTAACTATGCCACTCCCAATTATCATAAGAAAAGTAATTAATATTAGATGGGCTGCTACATATAACCTTTCCAGTTGACGTGTTTGTTTTGTTCTTTCGAGAGCGTGATCATTTCTGTCTTTGAGCAAATATCTTGCAAACTTCGCTTTTTGCAGCCTGGCCAAAAAATTAATATATTGCCAGCACCTAGCAAGCAGGTGACTAACCGAATAATACATTGGGTATGTGTTAAGCGTTGGCCATTTAAGCTTTGAACCTTTAAGCGCCAAGTTTTCATGCCCGCGGTTTGTCCACCACGGCGCCAAAACCAAGAAAAAAAGCTGTATAAACAAAAAGCTAGATAGCTTTGAAAAATAAAACTATTTCGTAAAAATTCAGAGGGATCTGTATTTGTTGGGAGGGTTATTAACGCCATCGCGATCAGCGCATTTAAACAAAGCAGCGCAATTAATGTTGCTAATAGCAAAATGGCAATAACAATTAATGCGTCATATACCCAGGCGCCTAAACGACGAAAAAAGCCAGCGCGTGGCAAAGCTTGTTGCTGTGATTCAGAAGGAGAAGCCGACATAAACGTCCTTAAAACAAATAAAAATCTGAGTTTAGGTTAAAAACTAAAAAGTCGGCGCGATAATACGTAAATAATGAATAAAAGCCTAGTCTTGCTGTTAGAAACTTTCAGCTTTTATTTTTAATTTTGGTAGTGAGCTCAAGAAATGATCCAAATATTAAATTAGGCTCGTCTTAATTGTTTTTTATAATTTGATTTATTTTGGTATAGCGCTTGATCGGCGCGCATAAACAATTGTTTGCTGGTATCCGTTTGCTGCCAATGCGCAAAGCCGATTGAACAGCTCACTGAAGTATTGCTCATTATTAATGAGCGAGCGACCATATTTTGAACTCTTTGTTTAACTTGAATTGCAATATCTGGGTTATCAGTATCTAAGATGACGGCAAATTCATCTCCGCCAAACCTAAACGCAATGTCGGTTCGTCTTACACTATGGGTAATTATGTCGGCAAAGGCTTGTAGTACTTTATCGCCTTCTGCGTGACCAAAAGTATCATTAGCGAATTTAAAATTATCTAAATCTAGTAATAAGAGTGAAATGCCTGCATGACTGCGATGGCAGCGCTGTATTGCAATTTCTATTTGTTCATCAAAACTTGCTCTATTACCTAAACCCGTTAAATAATCTTTTAATGCTTGTTGTTGTAATAGATTGAATTGCACGGCATTAAAAACAGGTTGAGCCAGCTTTGTTTGCATATGATGTAGTATTTTAGCTTGGTTAGGCCCAATTTCACGGTATGCTGAGTAGGTAATGTAACCTACGGTTTTGTTTTCAGTGCTTAGCTCTGTGATGTGTTCGTAAATGCCTTCAATAAAGCCTTCGGTTTCAACACAAATTGATTCGCACTGAAAGCGTATGCCGCTTAGGTGAACAAAACTTGCCGCTTCTGTGGTAAAAGTTTGCAGTACTCTTTTAATGTCTAACGAGGCATGTAATTGCTCAGATAAATGTGAAATATCTGGGACTAAAGCTTCGCTTAAGCCAGCTAGGATTTGGGTTTTAATCGGATTTAAGAATCCTGAATCTGGTTTGAGATATCGCTGGAAATTATCCACTGTTGACCTCGAGTTTAACTTTAAATAGACTAAATCAGTGTTTTGCACTGTTTGATAAGCGGTATAAAGCTAAATGTATGCCAATATTTTTAAACTTATATAAAACAATGTGTTATTAGGGTTTTTATATGTTTTTTTGTATTATTTACTGGTTTTCGTCAAGTTTTTGACTTGAGGTTGGCTGCAGGTGCAAAGCAAGCGAGTCACTCGTTAGACCTTAATTTGAGCATATTGTTATGCATGGGTTATACTCAATTTTCCTCCTAAAAATAATGATAAGGACTAGTTTGAGCGCATTCGGTGAAATTTTAATTTTATTGGTTATCTCTGTTACTTCTATTGCTTTATTTAGACGGCTTGGATTAGCACCTATTTTAGCGTATTTATTTGCAGGGATTTTAGCAGGGCCTTCTGTTTTCGAACTATTTTCAGACACTCACCAAATAAGCTTGGTTGGCGAACTAGGTATTGTATTTTTGCTTTTTTCTCTTGGTTTAGAGTTTTCTGTGCCGCGTTTAATTGCCATGCGTAACATGGTGTTTGGTGTAGGTTTAAGTCAAGTCATACTCACTTTGTTGGTTGGGTTTACTTTAGTCTTTTTGTTGGGGTTAAATTGGCAAGCTTCGCTAGCCGTTAGTTGTGTTATTGCTTTATCATCAACGGCCATTGTAATTAAACAGCTCACTGAAAATGCAAAATTACAAACACATAAAGGGCAGCTTTCGGTTTCTGTTTTATTATTCCAAGATTTGGCAGTTGTGCCAATGTTGATTGTATTGCCGATTATTGCCGGTGCTTCTGATGTCGGTTTAACAACCAGTTTATTAATTGCATTATTAAAAGGTTTTTTTGTTTTTGTTTTGATGATGGCGGCGGGAAAATGGGTATTACCCCGTATCTTTAATGAAATAGCTCAAGCTCGTTCAGACGAATTATTTGTATTAACCACGATTTTAGTTGCCTTACTGACAGGTGCTATCACCCAATTATTTGGTTTATCTATGGCATTGGGGGCATTTCTAGCTGGGATGATGTTAGGTGAAAGCCAATATAAGCACCAACTAGAAGCCGATATTCGACCTTTTAAAGATGTATTGATGGGGTTGTTTTTTATTAGTGTAGGCATGCAATTTGATATTTTTGTATTAGCGGATATTTGGTATTGGTTACTTCTAAGCGTACTGGCGATTATTGCGGTTAAAGTTTTAATTATTCAAGCGGTGATTCGATTATTTGGTTATAACAAAAGTGATGCTTGGGCCAGTGGTATTATGTTATGTCAAGTTGGGGAGTTTGGATTTGTACTGTCAGCTTTATCACTTGAGCATGGCTTAATTGACAGTTTTGTTGCATCAATCATGATGGGCGTTGGTGTGATAAGCATGGGGATAACACCATTTTTAATTAATCATGCAGAGCACCTAAGCTATTGGATTAATGATAAAAATCCTTTAACAGTAAATCCAGAGGAGTCACTAGAGCCAAGTGATTTAACTGATCATGTGGTAATATGTGGTTTTGGCCGAGTAGGGCAAACGGTTAGCCGTTTTTTAAAAATGGAATCGATTCCATTTATTGCATTAGATGTTGACCCAACGCGCGTAAAAGAAGCTCGCGCGGCATCTGAACAAGTTCGTTTTGGTGATGCCCGTAAACTTGCGATTTTAAGTTCTGTTAATATTCAAACTGCACAATTAGTCATTATAGCGTTTGACGACTTACCTAGAGCGATTACAATTATTAATTTGGTTAAACAACATGCCCCACAAGCGAAAATATTAGTTAGAACACATGCTGATGACTATTTGCAAGAGCTGATTAAAGCAGGCGCTGATGAGGTGATCCCTGAAACGTTGGAAGGCAGTTTAATGTTAGTTTCGCATGTTTTGTTTCATTCTGGGGTGCCGGTAAAGCGGATATTTGGGCGAGTCCGGCGTGAACGGAAAAATCATTACAATGGCTTACATGGATTTTTCCGTGGTGATACGTCAAAAACAGACAGTGATGAAATTGAGTATTTGCACGCTGTGACCTTGCCGAAAAATGCATTTGCGATTGGTTATAAATTAAATGAACTCGATTTGCCGTTGCGCAAAGTGGAAGTAAATAGCATTCGTCGCAATAACCAAGATTTCAACAATCCAGAGCCGAATATTCGCTTAAAAGCGGGTGATGTCTTGGTACTACTGGGGAGCCCGCACAAGGCTGAACGTGCTGAAAAATATTTATTAGAAGGTCGGTAAACTGACCAGTCAATTTTTCAAATTTGAGCCACTTTTATAATAGGATAACTTACGTCGATATGCGGCCCTCTCATTTTAATGATTTTCAAAACAAAGCGTTAAACCTGACAGTATTAAGGCAAATAATCCCTTATTTATTAGAATTTAAGTGGAGAGTAGGTTTAGCTTTAATTTGTTTGGTATTAGCTAAAGTAGCGGGTGTGAGCTTGCCCTTTATTTTAAAACATATTGTTGACGGGCTAAACCAAGCTGATTCTGTTACTCAAATAGTGAGTGTACCTATTGCTTTGTTATTGGCTTATGGCGCTGTTCGGTTTTTAAATACCATCATTGGAGAAATTAGAGATACTTTGTTTGGCCGAGTGACAGAGCGGGCGATGAGGCGTTTGGGTTTACAGGTATTTGAGCATTTACACGCATTGGATATTGAGTTTCATTTATCGCGTCAAACGGGTGGCGTTGCACGAGATATTGATCGAGGCACCAATGGCGTCAACTTTTTAATGCGGTTTTTGGTTTTTAATATTTTACCCACGTTATTAGAAATTGTGATTGTGGTAGGTTTGTTTTTTTATCATTATGGTTGGGCATTTGCCGCCATTATTTTAGTTGCTGTAGTGGCTTATGCGGCTTATTCGATTTTGGCAACGGAATGGCGAACTGAGTATGTACGTCAGGCAGCAAAAGCCGATTCTATTAGCAGTACTCGTGCGATTGATAGTTTACTTAACTATGAAACAGTGAAATATTTCAATAATGAAGCGTACGAAGCAAATTGTTACGACGCAGCGTTAGCCGACTGGGAAAAAGCAAAACGTAAAAACCGGTTAAGTTTATTTACATTGAATGCCGGCCAAGCTTTAATTATTGCTTTGGCGATGACAGCTATGATGTTGCTTGCCGGTTTTGAGGTCTCACAACAACAAATGACAATAGGGGATTTTGTGTTGGTGAACGCCTTTATGATGCAATTATTTATTCCGCTTAATTTTTTAGGGTTTGTGTATCGAGAAATCAAAGGATCACTTGCTAATATTGAGCATATGTTTGATTTATTACAGCGAAAACCTGAAGTGGTTAATGCCTCATCTGCACAAATATTAACAAAATGCGTTGGCCATATTGAATTTAAATCGGTTGATTTTTATTATCATCCAGAACGAAAAATTTTAAATAATATTAACTTAAATATTAAACCCGGCCAAAAAGTAGCGGTGGTAGGAGAAAGCGGTTCAGGTAAATCAACGTTAGTTAAGTTGTTGTTTAGATTTTATCAAACCTCTGGTGGCAGTGTGATGCTTGACGGTCATAATATTAATGAACTCACTCTTGACAGTTTACGGCGGCAAATCGCTATAGTGCCGCAAGATACAGTATTGTTTAATGATACGTTATTTGAAAATATTCGTTATGGACAACCCAGTGCATTAGATGACGCTGTTTTTGAGGCGATCAAGTTGGCACACCTTGGCCCTTTTATTCAAAAGCTGCCTCAGGCTGAACAAACTTTAGTGGGCGAGCGTGGGCTGAAATTATCGGGTGGTGAAAAACAGCGCGTAGCGATTGCCCGAGCTATTTTAAAAGGCTCACCTATTTTAATATTTGATGAAGCGACCTCAGCGTTAGATAGTGAGTCAGAACAAGCTATATTGGCAGCGTTTAAATCACTCGCTAAAGGCCATACTAGCTTAGTGATTGCACATAGATTATCGACCATTATCGATGCGGATAAAATTGTAGTGATGAAACAAGGTGAAATTATTGAGCAGGGCAGCCACCTTGAATTAATTAAACAAGGTGGTCACTACGCTAGAATGTGGCGGTTACAGCAAGATAGCGCTCTGGAGTAGAGTCAGAATAGAGTTGGCTTTAGGACATTAAAACTTCACGGAAAAAACGGTGTAAATCAATATTGAACTCTTCTGGTTTTACACTTTTTTCGATGTTCTCACCACAATTAGGTTTAGCTAAGTCAATATCTTTAATTTCGCTGTGGCGCTGGTATTTTGTGTGGTAAAACACTTTTACGATAGGACATAATGGGTTGTCAGGGTTGGATTCAGTGACGATTGCTAATTTGCCACTTGTTAGCTTTACTAACGAGCCTACCGGATGAATACCAACGCATTTTATAAATTGTTGAAGTAGCGAAGAGTCAAGTGAATTTGGTGTCATGCCCAGCATGATTTTTAAAGCCGCGCTGGGCGACATGCCTTTTTTATAAACTCGCTCGGCTGTCATTGCATCATAAATATCGACAATCGAAATCATTCGACCAGCTTGATCAATTTGTTCTCCAGCTAAGCCGTGAGGGTAACCTTTACCGTCTAGTTTTTCATGATGTTGAATCACAATGTTTATTACTTCTGCTGAAATGCCTTCTACCGCTTTTAAAGCTGTTACCCCTTTAGTCACATGTGATTTCATAATCTCAAACTCAGCTTCAGTTAATTTGCCGGGTTTATGTAAAATTTCATCCGGAACTAAAATTTTTCCGATATCATGTAAAAAAGCACCTAAAGCCAGAGTTTCAATGATCGCTCTAGGCATTTTAAGGTGTTTGGCAAACATGCTAATTAAAATAGAAACATTTAATGAGTGCTCCATTAAATAAGCATCTTTATCACGTATTCTACTGATACAAGAGAGCGCATCTTGGTTTCTGAAAATAGAGTCAATTAACTGACTGGTCAGCTCTTGTGCTGGTTCTAATTCAATTTCATGGCCAACTGAGATATCACGCAAAATTTTAGATTGCAGCGATTTAGCTTGCTTATAGAGTTTATTTGCACGTTTAAGTTCTTGATTTACCGGAACCGTTTTATAAGGCAGTGTTTCAAACTGTTCTTTAGGCGTTTCATTTACAACTTCAGGTTGGTTTTGATTTAATGTTTTATCTGTGTCTATTTCTACTTCGTCTATGCCTTTTTTAATGAGCTGGTCGAGCAGAGCTTGCGATTTAATCCAGCCTTTAGATTTTACCGATATTTTTCCATGTTGCTTTGTCACGGCTGTAACGTACATACCTATTTTTAATGCTTTAATTGGAATTGTTTTTATCATAATGTCTCGATATCTGTTATCTAGATTAGCTGTATATCTAAATTCTGAGAAACCTAAT
Source organism: Catenovulum adriaticum (assembly GCF_026725475.1). Taxonomy (NCBI): domain Bacteria; kingdom Pseudomonadati; phylum Pseudomonadota; class Gammaproteobacteria; order Alteromonadales; family Alteromonadaceae; genus Catenovulum; species Catenovulum adriaticum. The sequence continues at coordinate 2,356,061 of NZ_CP109965.1, read as the reverse complement.
ATAAATAACCTACATAGTACCATTTATTCTAATATAACTTAGCGTAACGCACTCAGCCGACATTAAAAGTTAGTCATGTGGCTGAGTATTTTTGGTTAGTTTAATTTACAACCCACTATTTGCAATGCGGGACAATATGATGCTGATGTAGTCTTGCAAGGTTTTTGGGGATTGCTGTAGTAATTGTTCAAGGTTACTTTGTGCATTAGCATCTTCACCTTGATCAAGTGTGTGCTGATCAGCGGCTTGCGCTAATATATCACCTAGCACTATGGGTGTATTAAATTGCACTGTTTTGTTGTGTTCGCAAAAGCCAATGTAAGCGGCTAATACTTCAACCAAAGCAGCTTTATAATATACAGGGTGTGCAGACTGAATTAGGGTATCAATTAAGCGCGCAAAATTTTCTTCACCCGAGGTCATAGAGCTTTGAACTTGGCGACAGTCTAAGCTGTTGCGGCTGTTTTCATGGTCGGCAAATACCAGCTTAGGGCTATGGGCTAAGCTTTGCCAGATGGCGGTTAAAAAGTTATCATCAAAACGAGTAATTAACCCACGCTCTGACCGCCAAGATAGCCAATCTGTATCCATTGCTCGCGATTGGCGGGTGGTATTCGTTTGGGTTCCGTCTTGCTGTGAAAAGCTTGCAGTGACATCAAAATCATAAGCTTGGTGCTGCGATTCTAAAATTGAATGTATATGCCGCATAAATTCAAACGGAGAAAGTTGAGCAAGGGTATCTATGGTTGTGCATTGCTTAATTTCATTGTCGGTACAAAGTGCTAATAAATTATTTAAATGGATAGAGCGGATGCCATTAAATAACTGGATTTGCGTACGCATTATGTAACCTAAAATGACTAGAATTTCTTGCATCAAGGTACGCTCAATCGGACTGCGAGTGGCAATATCAATGGTATGAATGAGTTCTTCCTGCTGCAGGTTACTAGATTCACCCGACAATACGGTTTGATTATCGGTACCAATTAAAATTGACAAGTCGCGTGCACAAAGTAGTGATAAATCGTCGGTGAGGTCATTGTTTGACAAATTTAGCATGGAAAAACACCAACGGGTGGTAAGCCAGCATTGTTTTGCTGCTGCAATTTGGTAGCAATCATTTATTAAACGCGTAAATGGAATCTGTTGCTGAGCGCCAATATTTCCCTCTAACCCGAATTGTTCAAACCATTGGTTGAGCTGTTGGTATGCGAGCGCATCGTTGTCAAATAGACTATCAAACGCCTGACTTATTGGCTCTATAAGCTGTTCGGCAGTTAAGCTCGCTTGCTCTATATCCGATTGTTTACCTATATTCATCTGGTTTAAATCCAGTTGAGGCAAACTAAGTTTGTTAACTCTAGATGCCCTGCGTGCCAACGCAGCGGATGCGTAGCCAACGTTAAGCTGTTGAGATTTAAGTTGCAGCTTTTTAAGTGTTGAAAAAAGCGCGTTAATATTGGTTGAATTACACATGCTTTCTGTAACCATATAGGTTACTACTGCAACTTGTTTATTGATCCAGTGCTTTTTAATGTGCGCTATTTCGCTTTGGAGTATTTCACTTTCAAGCTCGCCATCAAAAAAACGGTAATTGTATTTATCTTGCTGTAGGGACGATAAACACAAATAAGATTTTTGATTGATGTCATAAGTTTGTGCGGTCGCTAAGCTTTGAAAGCGGCGTTTTGGCCGACCAGTCAAATTTAACGCCGCATTAGCGCCAAGCTGCTGGTATGAATCTACCAATTGTTGTGATGTCATCACTTTGATTGGCAAAATATCTTTAGGCGTTTCGGCAATAACGCCGTGTGAAGCCATGATCTGTTTGATACTTTCATTTTCGGCAAGTACAACAAGTGCAATTTGAGTTTCATTACTGCGACTTGAGCGAATACGCAATTTGAGCGGGTCTAAATCTTTTTCTAAAATTAACCCTTCATCTAACATGAGTCCAACATAATAAAGGCTTTGCGCCCATACCAAAGGTAAGTTTTCGTTAGGCACTCTTGTTTGGCTACGAGGCGTGTTTTTTTCGGCTTCAACATGTTCGGGCTGTAAATAGTATAATTCTGGAATGAGCTTTTTCCCATCAACCTCAACCATTAATGATTCTATGCGTTTGCGGTATTGATTTGCCGCTGTGTGATCTTGATCAAATAAAGCTTGAATATATAAGTAGGTATAAAATAATGGCCACTCAGATTCAATTTCAGCAAAATTAGTTAATTCGTTATGCTCGTAATGAATTCGGCTATGATCTTCTATTGCAGTTTGATGGCCATCCCATAAAAATCGTTTACAGCCGTAGTTTCCGCCTAGTTCAGATAAAATCTTGTCACGCGTTTTTTGCGCTAGTGCTTTATCGCCTACGGCAAAAGCCGGAAAACCTATAATACTTAATAAAGCGCTATCAACTTCTTTTGATAAAGATTCTCTAGGCAGTAGGCGAGCGAGCGTATTGCGTGCTCTTGAAATACCATCTGGCACGGTATGAACCACAGCTCGCTGTGAAGCATTGGCACCAAATAAATTAAAGCCATCTAAGGCTTGCAGTGCGGCTTTTGCCATACCAACTGAGCTGGCGTTTATTTCAGTTTTACCGTTGTTAATTTTGTTACCGCGCTCCCAGATACCAAAATCAGGAATACGGTAAGCAAATGCGATGTAGTAAATTAGGTTTTGAATAAAGTCCACTTCATCATACGTGTTGATGATTCTTAAGCCTGTCGCACTCATTTGAGCCAACATTAATAAAAAAATGGAGGTTGCATCAACCTGTAAATGGCCCCAAGCGTCATCTGCTACTACGGTTAAACCAGTTGACGTGTCATATTTGGCATGAAGCGCATCTTTAGGGTCGAGTGTATGTTTAAAGGTTTCTACTTTGCTAGCCTGTCGCATCATAGATTGCAGCAAACCACGCATTAATTTTATGGTCGCTTGATTGAGCTCATCGCTGCGCTCACTCTCACCATGACGACGATAGGCGATGCCTAATGACCAAACACTCATAATTGAATAAACATTATCACGGACCCAAGCATCAGTATAATTACCATGAGTTGTGATTGCAGTGCTGGCAGGCAATAAACCTGTAACAGGGTGTTGGCGGGTTAAAATTATTGAATTTATATCTTGGTAAAGGTTATTTAATAGCTCTGTATTTTTCATTTTCATTCCTTACAGCACGCAGATAGCATTTAGGGTTATTTGGTTACAACCCAACTTAGGCTATGTGTGATTGTCGTGTAATTTGGTACCAATAAAGTGACATTAGCGCAACGGTTTTTGGCCAATAGTATCGGGTAAATAAGTCTTTTTTATGTTGCGTATGATGATTATCACGAATGGTTAGCTTCATTGCATATTGGTTGTTTGATTGACAGTATACGTATGTTTATTTATAGACTGGATATAGTATTAAACCAGTTTTGTAACATGTGCAAGCAGATAATAAGTTTAAACAACGATAAACACCCTATAAACCTACTTTGATGGTCTTTTTTGTATGGTGTACCGAGATATTTTCATAAATAGGTATAATTGAACAAATAATATACGTTTGATTCATATTTATAAAAAAAGACTTGCTTGCCCCAATTGCCTTTGTATAATGCGACCACTTAGTTAGGTTTGCTTTAACATTTAACTAAGCAGATTCAAGCAATGCCGGTGTGGTGAAATTGGTATACACGACGGATTCAAAAAACGTAGTGTCTACTGATTAAAAATCACTAGGCAATTGAAATATAAAGGTTTTATGTTTCAAATTTTTCAAAAGTTATTTGCAAAGATTTGCAAAGTTTTTGAAAGCACAATTTAAAGTAAACAATGCCGGTGTGGTGAAATTGGTATACACGACGGATTCAAAAAACGTAGTGTCTACTGATTAAAAATCACTAGGCAATTGAAATATAAAGGTTTTATGTTTCAAATTTTTCAAAAGTTATTTGCAAAGATTTGCAAAGTTTTTGAAAGCACAATTTAAAGTAAACAATGCCGGTGTGGTGAAATTGGTATACACGACGGATTCAAAATCCGTTGCCTTCGGGCGTGGCGGTTCAAGTCCGCCCACCGGTACCATTGTTTAGACCTTAAATCTCAACCTCTTATACTAGTATATCACTCTCAAATGAATTACCTATTCAAATCAATCAAAAACTGATCTACTCTTCTGTGGTTATGTCGCATATATATGGTTCAATTGTTGTTGCATAAAATACAAAGTTATCCTGCCATATATGAAATATGTCCATTGCTTCTTCGATAGGGAGTACCTGACCGTTTGCAAATTGGGCAATACCACAGTCGAAGTCGAAGTCCATATCCTTAACCAGTTCTTCGTAGCCACCAAACCCTACATAACAAAAATCAGTTATATAACTCACCTTGAAACCAAGGCGAGATTTAACGAACCGTATTTCTACTGGATGGTAGCCACCGTGTTCAGCTGAGTAGCTTGGATCTCTGAAATTCAGGGTCACAGCAGTTCTTTCAGTTAAATCTGTTGTTGATAACGACTTATTGATTAACTCTATTAACCTGCCTTTGAGTTTTAGCGGTGTAGGCTCAATAGTTATTGTCTGTGTCATTTTGTCTACCTCTACTTAGTTTTTGGACGTTGTATGCTTAGTTGGTTTGAAAGCAAGGAATCTAATTCACCAGCGACTGTTGCTTTAATGAGCTTGCCTATTACAGCTGGTAAGCTTTCTTTTTCACCCACTTCAAAAGCGGAGCAGCCCTTTGTGATTTCAATTGGCTTGTTAGCTAAGCGAATTTGAAAGTAATAGGTATTGTTATTCTGAAAGAACCAAGGCGATATACGTTTAGGTATCCGAATTTTCTCAGAAAGGCCAGTTTCAGGATCTTTACGCCATTTTTCTTTATAAACGGTGTACTCCTCATTGTTTATAAAGGCCACGGCCATATCTAATTGTTGATTCAGTTTGGTCAGCAACCTTTCTCGTCGCTGCATCACTAAATCCGTTTTCGGGTTTTTTGGGCGGGCGGTTACCTTGAGTGAACTCAATATCGAAGTAGTCATAATGTGATTCCTTTAAATAATTAGCTTTGTAGAAAGCCGATCGATGGTTTAGGGATTTTGCGGTAGTGCTCTTGCTTTAATAAAGTTAAAACATTATGAGCGGTTAATTTAGTTGTACGGAACTGGGCTTGTCTGGCGATAATGCTAAAGTCACCAGCAGTCAAGTGGGTTAACTCCTCAAGTTCTGTTTTTACGGCTTTAGGTATTTTACTGGTGTTGAGTACCTCCTTTAATAGGCCAATAGATTGTTCGGGCTTTAAATACAGGCAGCGAAATTTAAAGTCGAATCGCCTCATTACGGCTTTATCAAGTGCGTTGTCAAAGTTAGTCGCTGCAAATAGGGGATAACGAAAGGCTTCTATTTGTACCAGTAATTCATTGACTAACTGTCGCTCATGAAGGGCGGTTGCATGCTCTCTGGCAGATAATAGGCTGTCTATTTCATCAATAAAAATACCTGCCTGTTCTTCTGTTGCGCGTTTAAATATGCGAGCGACATTCTGCTCACTTTCTCCTACATATTTACCCAAAATATCCGATGTTTTAATTGAGATAAACTCATTGTTATGGCTGTCAAATAAGTGATGCACTAAAGCTGTTTTACCAGTACCTGGCGCACCATTTAATAACACTCGAATCGACTTGTTATCAGAAACAGCGTTCTTAATCATATCAATTGTTACTTTATCTGCATCTACATTCAGATAGTTAGGATTGAAAGTGATGGCTGTTTGATACTTATACTCAATTTCATGTAAGCCAGTCGCTACTAACTTAGCCCGTATCGCATCGTCTATTATTAGTTCGGCTTCATCTCTTTTCGCTCCAATTGTTTTAGCGATATGAATTGCATTGGTAATGTACGCAGGTGTCACATTTTTAACTTTTGAAATAGATTGAATGAAAGGCTTGCTGACATCCAAACCTTTGTAAAGATACCTGCTAATGTCGTAAATCATCGAAGGCGACAGTGTTGGAAAATCAATCGTTAGCTTAAAACGTCTTATACAACTAGGATCAAAGTAACCAATATAGTTTGTTATCCAAATACATGGTAGAGATAACTCTTCCAGTAATCTGTGGATGAGGTCTTTAGAATAATTCTGGTCAACACTGTCAAAAACGTTCTCACACTCATCAAACAGTAAAATGCAATCTGGACTATTTTTTAAGACCATTTCGATAAATAATAGGTACTGTAACCGCTTGGTACTGGATTTGTTTTCGCTGGTGTTAAACTCATATTTGCTTTTAGTACCGTAGTCGATATTAGGTGATCTGATTTCATACAATTTTTTGCCTGTGTATCTGGCTAAGCTTTTAGCAAGTTCCGTTTTTCCAGTACCTGATTCACCGTAAAATAACAAATTGACGCCAGATACTTTCTGCTCGAGTGCTTTTTCAAGATACCGACTCACTAAATCAACATTGACGTGTGGAAACTGGCTAGTTTTAAACTGCGGCGGTGAGCACTCAAATAATATATTACCAACTAAATCAAGGTCACTCTGGTACTTCCGTTGATCAATGCTGTCTAATAAAAAATCCGGCAGTTCGATAATGTAATCTTCTTCCAGTTCATCACCCCAAGTTAGACCACTAACTTTACATCGCCGTACTAGAGTTCTAATTAAAACAGGTGGAACATTAAATACCTTGCATAACAATCCTTCGATTTGTAAGTTGACACTATAATAGGCTGAAGCTAGCAAGTTTTTAATACCTGTATTGAGGTTTGAAACGATTAAAAACTCAAAAATTGGTATTGCATCATCTCTTAAATTCAGAAATTGGCAAATGTACTGCGCGTTATGTTGGATAATAGAAACGGCTTTTGTATTTTTTTCAACCGTATTCAGAGACGCAATAGATTGTTTCAGATTGAGTTGAGTTCTATGTTTTATTTGCTTTCCTCTAATACTCGCAATACAGTTAGATTCTATTTCGTCGCTTGGCTTAAGAACATATGGCAGTACCTTTTTCATATAAAGACAGGCAATACCATGTAGTTTAGATGGCTCATAATCGAAATGAAGCATTAAACCTCCTTACTGTAGTCTAATGCTTTAGCAGCTACTTTCATTACCTGCTCACTCCGCTTGTCATAAACAATCGTTGTACTGACATCTGCATGTCCGGCCATCTTGCGAACCGTATTTAAATCGACTTTCTGCTCTAATAAACGGGTAATATAAGTCCGTCTCAAGTCATGAGGTGTTACACTGTACACCTGAATGCTGGCTAAACGTCGCTTGATAATACGGTAAATACTTGAGCCATCTAGTGGTAACCTGCTTTTGCCATTGTGGTTGGCACTGTAAATTAAAGTGCCAGTGGTTAGACTGTTTATATTGATCCAACAATACAAGTATGGCATTACCCAGTCCGGCAAATAAGTAATTCTAGATTTGTTCCCTTTCCCTTTTCGGATAAAGACGGTTTGTTCATCCAAATTGCAATCTTCAACCTGTAGGGCACATAGCTCACTTCTTCTAAATCCTGCACCTAATAAAAGTGCAAAAATGAGCGCATCACGTTTGTACACAATGCTATTAGTTGAATTTAAAAATTCGAATAAACCTGAAATGTTGGCTTGAGTTAATATCCGACCTCGGTGCTCACCGTGCTTTACTCGTTTAATGGTCTTGAGTTTTTGAAGCTGCTTATTTGACACTAAGCCCGATAAGACAGCGACCTTTACAACACCGAACAAAGCCACAAACGCTCTGTTAATCGAACGAGCGGAATAATCCATATCGAGTAACTTTTGTTGCAACTGACAGGCCGTTGGATAGTCAATAGTATATAACTGGTGAACATTTAAATGGCTTAGTTCAGCCATTTTTATCAGCTGGGATGTTATAGAACGCTGACTATTGGGGGATAAGCGTCCTATATATAAGTTTAAAGGGTGAAGCTCCATATTTTATAGACCTTATTTATTAAGTGTATTAATAAACTAACAGCCTATTTAGAGCCTTTGTATCGCTATTTTGTACCAAATTAGTAAAGAAGATATTGCTTACCGAAAGCGTGTTTATTGCCAGCTACGAGCCATATCAATTTTGGTGAAATATTCGTTTATCCTCACAAAAACGATATCTGCTTTATCTGAAAGTAGTATTTCTTTAGCACTATGCTTTTTGTTGCTCCAAACGTAGTCAAGGTTTGATTCACAGATTTCCGTACAGGTGATGTAATAGAACCCATGTAAGCGATTTAAGTAATTGATTAATTCATTTTGTTGAATTTTCAAATTACTTTTGTGAAGGTAATCAAGGAAGCTAAATTTTTCAATTTGTAATGTACCACAAATTGGTTTATTTTTATTTGAGAAGTAAATTGAACCATACTCACCGATACCTCTAAAGCTAGTTTTTTCTTTTTTGGAGGTTAAAATTATTTTTTCATTTAAACCTTCTTCTTCTATTAATTCATATAAATAGTAAGCTATTTTAACTTCTTCTAAGGTCAGATAAGGGTTTGATAGGATATTTCCTATATATAGGTTCTTAGTAGATCTATTTGAAGGAGTTCGGCTTAAATCTATTTTTTCTTCTTTGTATTTCGAATGTTCGTTTAGTAGTTTTCTCGTTGTATTTTCTGGAATTACCCAGAGTGGGTTGTCCTCTGTACCAATGCGCATTTTTAAAAGTTCCCTAAGATCAACGCTACAAAAATAAACATCAAAATACCTTAAATATGATTAAAAAACAAAAGCTTATAAATATTATTTTAAAAGTGGATAACTTTTTTTATTTTTTATTTTTTTAAAGATAAAAATTAATTTATTATTTGTTATTGATTTTTATGGTTTTTTTTATGGTTTTTGTCGAGGGCTTTTGGACGCTTTAGTTTATGGTTCTTTCGGCTATTTATTGCCTTAAGATGTCTGTGCAGTGATTTGCTACATGAAGTGATAAATACCCTATTTTGAGGAGAGACTAAAGTGAGTTTTAAAACTACAAAATCAAACCAAAGCAAGCTATCTAAAAAAAGCAAGCTATCTAAAAAAAGTAAGCTATATAAAAAAAATAAGCCATCTAATAATCAGTGTAAGAGCTCCACGGAATTTTTACCTCTTTATGAAACAGTACAGCTTATAAAAAATTCAAAAAAATATAGAAAAAATGATTGGAAAGCAATAAAGAAGTCTGCTTATGCAGGGCTGTACTTTATGAGAGAAGTGGTTTTTACCGCTTATGAAGCTAAAATACCAGAATTATATAATGTCTCAGAAAAGGAGTTTTTTCAACAAGAGTTAGGATTAGAGCCGCACGACGTGAGTAAATATAAGGCCAGGTATCAAATTACACAGGAATTAAGAAGCTGCCTAGAGGAAATGAAAACAGATGTGAGTAAGATAGACTATCTAAAGGATAGTTTTCTAGACGCAATTAATAGCTATTGGGGAAAACAAAAAGACTCTAGAGTGATAGAAGCGGTGGCAGAGCTTATTGAAGAAAATGATTTAATTCCAACAGTTAAAGAACTTAAAAATGTACTCAACAAAAATATTAATTATGAAATAAGTACCTCCATTACGAACACATTTAAATCGAATAAAAGTGTTAAGCAACACAAATGCATCAATCATAATGGTTTTATCATTGCAATTGCATCTCTTAATTCTAATGGAAGCAAAAACTTCAATGAGCTGACCAAATCGATAAAGAAACAATTGAAATAAAATTGAGTTTAGTGTTTTCGAACTCGAAATTGCGAATTCGCAATTATCAAATCGGTTACCTACTACATAAAGACTATAATGTAGTTAACCGATTGATATTGTTATATTTTATTGTGTTGTGTCTATAGCGTGTTATAAGCACTGTAATGTGTATTTTAGGGGAAGATATGAGTGTTGCGAGCTTGCGGTGGAGTAATAAATTTGAAGTTGAAAATAGCTCTCAAGTTGATAAGGAGCTGAATATTAGACTTAGAAAAATCATTAGTTTAAAAACGCTTGGCTATAAGCAAAATAAAACTAAAATCATTAGTGCTTTGAAAAATAAAAAATATGTCGCCTATCAAACTCGACTTCTGAAGTATTATTTTCAGAAGTACCCAGAAAAAATTCCATTTGACTGTGATTATTTAAGTATTGTTAATGGATTAGATTTATCACCTTCTAGTATTCTTAATGCTGACATGCTTTTAAGGGTGTCCCCTAAGGCTTTAAAAAGCGTTTTATCTGTGCGGAAAGATACCAGCCGGAATGTTAATTATGGAAGAAACGAATCACGTGATGTTATTTACGATGTATGTTATCGGTTCGAACTCTTAAATGACCCAAGGAAGCGGCTCCAGCTTTATGTATCTAGTACTAATAATTCAGTGAAAATTGATTTTATACCAACTCGGTTTAGCTTGGCAGAAATTGAGTTAATATTTTCGCATATTAAATCTTGGTTAACGACTAGACGATATGAGCAATTTATTAACAATGCTCACATTGAACGAATAGATATAGCATTTAATATTGTTGGTTTGTTTCAGCCAATGGTGTTACCCGATTATAGATTCTTTAATAATACTAAACATGGCCAGTGCTTTCCGGAGCAAGACGGTACGCTAGTTGAAACAACATATATTAATAGGCACCGAAACAGTAATCATTATATTATTTATGACAAGATTTTAAAGGAAGTAAAATGGGATATTCAGAAATTTGGCATACCTCCTGATGAAGCTAAGGAACTGATCAATTCATTAGCAATGACTACGAGGTTTGAATATCGGTTTAAGCCATCAAGAAGTGGTGGGATGAATCCTTTATTGCTTAAAAGTATAGATGCCCATAGCCCAGAATTTCATAATATAAGACTTTTTGATCCTGAGATATTTACATTATTAAATGATGACGATATTTATAAGCTTGCGACAGATAAAAGCATTAAGGTGGTCAATAACCTGATAACTAAGGGTAGACTGAACCCAGACCGGTATTATGTTTATAGTTTATATAAGTGTCGAAGCACAGTAAAAGACAGCATCAAACATGTCTTGTTCAACCTTCGAAATTCAATTGTCTCAGCCTCTAAGCCGAAGGCCACTGACCTAGAGCAGTACCGTAGACAGAAGCTCGTTAGCCCTAAACAAATTCCATTGCCTACAGACAAAACATTAAAAGGTTCAGAAGCATATTTACACTCAAATCATTTAGTCATAGCTGGGGCTGGCAGTGGAAAGACTTCACAGATTGTGGATCATGTTAACAATCTAGTGGATGTCAAAGATAAAAAAGCAAACAAAATAGTGGTGCTGGCTTATACAAATATAGCCGCTAATGAACTAAAAAATCGTATATCTAATCAAGACGTTGTGATTCAAACGTTCAGCTCATGGTGCCGTTCATGGTTGGTAAAACTAAATCAGTACAAAGGTTTGAAAGTACTGGACAGCAAAGACAAGGAAGCTTATTTCAAATATTGGTTAAAAAAGAACAAAGTCAAGCAGTCGGAAGCAGAAAAGTATATTCATTTCTTTGCTTATTGTGCCCAAGATAGTAAGAAGACTTCAAATAAGAAGTTAATTGACCAATTCAAAGTCGATGAAAAACTGAGCATTAAACTCGAAAAATCATATATATGTTATAAGAAGGAAAATAGTGTTTGGGATTTTGAAGATATGCTGGCCAAAATGCTTAAGGAACTTAAAAACAAGAAATTTCTACAGAAGGTTAAGAAAGAAACTAAGCACTTAGTTATCGATGAAGTACAAGACAGTAGTCGTGTACAGTGGAGTATTCTTAAGGCTTTAGTTAAAGAAGGTACTAAATATTTTTTAGTCGGTGACCCATGCCAATCTATTTACATGTTCAGGGGAGCTAAACCTGAGTTGATGTATGAATTTCAAGGTAAGTTCTCAAAAACTAAGTTCAGTTATTTGAAACGGCACTACCGTTCGAGTCCTAACTTGCTTAGATTAACCAATTTCGTCAGGCAGCAGTGCGATCCTAGAGCAGTTAAATTGAAAACTGTAGAAGAAGAACAATGTCAGCCTAAAGGTTATAGAGCTGACACAATTGAACAGGCATGTGAAGCGTTGTACTCAGAATTATTAAATGACTTCAAGCATAGCACGGGACAGGCTCTGGATATTCTGATTTTAGTTAGAACGAATAAACAAGTTCAAACCGTTCAGACAAAATTGAAATCACTTGCTGCCAATGCCAAAAAGCGTAAGGCAATTAAGCGTTTAAGTTCCAATGTACGGACAATGCATGCAGCTAAGGGGTTAGAAAGTGAAGTTTGTTATGTCCTTGACCCTAGATTTATGGGAAAAAGCATTGATACTAAAAAAGAGTATTTAAACCTAATGTACGTGTCATTGACGCGAGCTAAACGGAAATTGGTGATCTTAAAGAAAAACACTTTCCATCATGGTTACAAAGATGGTGAACATTTTGATGATACTAATGTGCTCGATTCAATTTATAACCAAATGTGCTTGTGTACTTTGAGTGACGATTGAATGCCTGAATTCAATCGTCACTCAACTTTTCACGCTGTTGAACAACATATCGATTAGAATTGCCTTGGACAGTACTAATTCTTCGTGTGCGCTCACATTCCCAAATATCAACCTTATCCAGTATATTCCAGTGTGAAAACTGGATTTTTTCATCATTGCTAACAGGGATGTTGTACTGGTCTATCATGTAAAAATAGGTACGGGCTATATCCCCTTTGATAGAATCAGCCGGTTCTGTTAGGTCGGTCTCAAAATCAATTTCAAAGTCACATTGTCCGTAGTTACGTGGTTCGTTATCAATGTTACCGAAACGGCGATTTAACCGGTCGCCATTTAATTCACCAACAGATGGAACTAAGTTATATAAGTCGTTGTGAGCCTTTTTAAATGACGGTACTAGCTTTTTTGCACAGTCACGGCCAGACAAATATTTGCCGCTAGAGTTTCTACAGTTATCGTAATTGTGCCTGTTTTTCCATTGGTTTAAGTGGCCTACCATTAGCTCTGCAGGAACGATATGTTCCCATTCAACCCTAAGCGCTCTTTCGTTCTGTTTACCGCTTGTAGTCCTAGGGGGGGCGTGTAACCACAGCTCGTGGGTATAATTAATGATTCAGTTTTATTACCATCATGGTCTAAATCATTTTCATCATCGAAAACAATATCACAGCTACAGTAAACGATTTAAGCATATCTTTATGGATAACTTGTTCAGGCTATACGCTTTGCTTTATTAAAGCTGCTAAGGTGGTCTGAGAAGCTATTAAATGGGGTAAATACTAGTGCTATAGTTAATAGTTTTTTCATATGCTTGTATTTTGATTAGCCCCTGTATTAAAATTTTATATTATTCCCATTCTGTAATAAATACCGGAGTGAATATACCTGCGGTCGGCTAAACGTATGAGATAATCAAGGTGTATCGCTTTGTTTTCTTGGGGGGAGACGGTGTTTAGAGAAACTACAGCTAAATATCATGATATGATGGCATTAGATAGCGAAGCAATTTTGTTTGGTGGATTATCTCGCCAATGGGTCGATAAAGTTAGTTAAGAGATTCTTACCTCATTTTGAGTGATAACGAAAGCATCTCACCTAAACTTAGCTTACGTCCACTCTAAATCAATGGTTTTAATTATGCCTCAATAGGGTAACTTAGTGTCAACGTGGTTAGCTCTAAATTTAAAGATATTAAGCTGTTTCTCCCGCTTTTAGAACCATATTTCCCCAATGTTTATTTGCAATAGAGGTTTATAAACCTAGTCGATATAATAAAATTGGCAATCCATTCATCATCGAATATGATTGACATGGCGCTTGATTTAGTTTGGCGTGCTATGTGCCAGTTGCTTACTCTAACTGCAAATCATTTAACGTCAGCTAGATAGATAATACATGAACTTTTCATCTCAAACCGTCCTTATATGGTAGCTAACTATTTAATACTGAAAGATAAGGTTGGAATGAGCCTTAAAGAATTCTAACATTTTGAAATTTTCAATCATCTTGTTGGAATTTACTTCGTATGTCCCAATTTACGTGGGCTAATCATTCAGACTAAACCAGTATTTTTTTTCTAAAAAAGCAACTAGCTCCTCTCTGAATTTTAGTGCTCGCTTGGAAAGAGTTCTTTTTTTTGGCCATACAAGTGATATTTCACGTGGAGAACCAGTCCATAATGGCAGAACTCGTTTTACTTCTCCGTTTTCAATGTCATTATGAACCATACTCATTGGCAGAAGGGCTATTCCGGCACCCGCTTTGACTAAGTTTAATGTCACGCTCATATCGTTACTAATGTGATTATGTTTTTTAGTAAAAATATACTTTTCTTGGTCTTTATTCAATGTCCAATCTTTGAATAAGTGCGCAGCGACACTTGGATAAAATTTCAATTGAGATACCGTCTCAGGTAAGGCTTTGTTGTAGTTTGATGATACTACTAATACAGAATCGATCGTACCGAGTTTTTTTTGTATTAGTGATGAGTTCTCTTGAGGACCTGAACGGATAGCGATATCAACTTGGTTAGGGATTACATCGTCATCAGGATCCCCTAATGTAACATCAAGTAAGATATTTGAATTATCAGCAGTAAAAGAACGCCAGAACTCATTAAGCGGACCGCTACCGATATTTGTAGGAACCATTATTTTAAGCTCACCGCTTAAGCTGTTTAGGTCATTATCTAAGTTTGAAAGACGTAAATTTAGTTCATGTATGAAGTTGGCGGTTTCCTCGTAGTAAGCTTTCCCTGTTTGTGTAAGTGTTATCCCTTTATTAGACCGATGACAGAGCTCGCATCCTAATTTATTCTCTAACTCATGTAACCGCCTTGAAACTGTAGCTATTGTCATCCCAAGTACCTGCGCACCACGGCTTAAACTTTGCTGTTCTGCGACAGCGATAAAAATATTGAGATTATCTAGCATTGGCTTTACATATTTGCAATTGATTTTCTTAACAATACATATATACGAAAAATATGTAAACCAGTAAATTATATGGCCTCACTTGAAGTCAATAAAGGTAAATTTTAGATGAAGCATCGGTTTATTTTCGCCATATTAATGTCTTTCGTGCTTACTTTTTTTATGTCCGCATGGGTTACTTATATCAACGTAGGCTTTATAAATAGCTTTATAAATTATTGGATGTCGGCATGGCTGTTAGCATGGCCAGCTGCGGGTGTAATATCATTCGTGTGCGCTCCTCAACTTCATAACTTAGCCCAAAAAATATCAGATAAATTTTAGACAGCTTAGATTATTTTGTATGGTGGTCAGTTATTTGGCCACTACAAAATACTTAGGGAATATGCTTTAGCAAAGCCTAACCTTGGGGTATTAAAGATCTGCTTCCCGCTCATTTTGAAATTGCTGTTTTAAAGGTAGCACAATATATTACCAATTTTAGACTACGTGCCAATAGCAGAAGCCAAGTTCTAGGATATTTAACATCGGCTAACTGCCTTTTGCTATAATTACGGAAAATTTTTAGTTGTTGTGACACATACTAGGCATATCAGCAGCTTTAACATCATTTACAACAAGCACATTTTTTTATTTCGTACATAAAAGATATCTAATCATTTAGTGGAAGATTAAGAAGATATAATTAAGCTATTTCTTTTGTTTCGATTCCCCAAATATATCGATTTTCAGTACTACAGTAATGATGTACTTTAATAGGTCCGTGCATACCGATTTGGTAACGCTCTCCAAGTTTAAAAACCACACTAGTTTGAGCGCAAATAAACAGATTAACTACCTTAACATGAGCGTTTAATCGAGAAATACACTTAGATATAACTCCTATCACCTCATCCAGTTTTTCATTGTTCTGGATCAATTCAAAGTCTTTAATATTACTATTTATAAATAAAGTAGAATTACTAAACTCTGCCGGTAAATGACTAGCCAAAATATCTTGAGTAAAGGATACTGCAATCGCAGCTTCGTCAGTACCCGATAGTTGCATGGCTGAAATCGCAATTTCAAGATCTGTTTGGTTATTAAAAGTTAATGTAAAATATCGACACTGAAATTTTTCTTTATTTAACAAATACCCGTTTCCTGTTGCTCTGTCATTCGCTACAAACTCTGTTTGTAGATGATTATCTCTAAATACAGTACCTAAATGAAACAAAAAAGGTATAGCTCCTACAGATTTTACATACGCCTTTTGAGCGCGTGAAACATCCGAATTATCCTCAATATATTGCTTGATTCGTTTGAGTTGATCTATTGACTCATGTTTATCACGAGAATCAAAAGGATTTCTTTTAAGTGGTGACATTAACTTTTTTAAATTAGTCGGTGGCAAACCTTGCTTAGTTATATCTAGCTCAGCACTCATGTTTTTGAAAGCAGGGACATAAATAAAACCTATATCTTTCACAGATTCATTTTTCATGACTGTAATAACCCTGCATACAAGTATCAGAAGGCCAATAGCCACGACAACCAAACCAACTAACCAACTATAAAAGCTTGCATCAGAAGGTGCATATTCAAAAATATTTTCTTTGTAAACTACTCGAAAGATAACTCCACCACTAAGTAAAGTAATCCCTGAAATGAATATAATCGTGCCTATCTTTGTAGGCAGATCAGCAGGTCGCCATATGATTTTCGCGATGCTGTAGATAAAGTTGAGCAATTTATCCATTGAATCTCTCATTTAGGTATGTATAAAAATTAGTTTTTTCAGTTCCAACTATAACAAATAGAAACGCTGGAATAATGGAATCATTTTCTTTTATTAAATGATTCCACCCGTTTATATCAATATCGGATGGCGATGGTATTCTTTCAGGGTGAGTGTGCCAAACACCAAGAAAATTACTATAACCACCAGAAGAATTATAAGCATTTACAACAGCCGCATGGTGTTTAGGATCTTTTAGCTTATATGTATATCTCGTACGAATATCTTTGATTCCAGGAGTTGTACATTGATCAACTATAATCAAATTATTACTTGCTTCATAACCTCCAATAATAAATCCACAAGCTTCCCTCCGCGACCCTGTCTGCCTATAGCTCTTCCACATTGAAGATACTTTATCATTTGTTTTAACTTCTATATTTGCTTGTAAAATAAGCTCATTGACAAACATTACAGGCTTTCCGATAGTGTTCAAAAGTTAAACTTCCATCTCTGTGATGATAATATCTATGAGTCAGATCTATTCCTTTAGACAAAGCTTCGTCAGGAGTACCTACCCATGATGATACAAACCCCTGTTGCGGTCTAGCATTCAAGCAATTAATAGCCGTTCTAACGGATAAACTAGCAGTATCTTGGGCATCTAAACCACTAAATGGGAGAAAATGGGTGCCGCAGCCAGCATAACTTACCATAACCTCTTGATTAGGTGATATAAACGAAATATTGCTAACTGTACTAGGCTCATCAGTTACATTATCAATGTAACAGCAGTTTAGACACCCTTTGACTTTAGGTATGGTTGTAATAACATGTCCGCCCAACCCTAACGCTTCCAACCAGCTATATATAACGACTGGTGTATTATTCAACTCAGCTTTATAGATCCATGAGTTAAAACTTCTCTCTTCAGTTTCATCACCTGTAGCGCAAATAATGAGATCAAAATTTTCTATGAATTTAGTATCTTGACACTCAGCCAAAGAATTTTTTCCACTTATCTTAATATCACAATATGGATATTTTGAAGAGACCTCCATCACTAATCCCAAACATTTACTTTTATCCAAACAATATGATGGCAACACATGCCTATGTATGTTTTCCAGATTAAAATTATCTTGATCACAGATGGTGATATGACCTACGCCACTACTCGCTAACTTATCAACTACATGCCCACCCACACTTCCACATCCGATAACACAAACTTTAGCATCACCTAACTTTGTACTGGCTCCTGAACGATATAATAGCGAGTGCCTTGAAATTACATCAATAATTGCCGGTTCGATATGCCAATGTTTGAAATGACTCTCATGTAATGGGAGTCTTTCATCGTTATCTCTAACACAATATAAAGCAACCCATATTCTTTGGCCTTTAACTATTGAACTTAAGATGATATTTAGAGAGTTATGCCTATTATTTTTCGCGTACCGTTTTAATTCTTGTTTTTGCGGTAAAGGGAGTTTTTGTATTTGTTTTTTCCACCACTCGCTGACAGATTCTGTTGGGGATGGAGGCAAAATTAAATGGTGCGCGGGTATATCTATAAAAACGCCTTTACCTCTTATTGAAAGAGGGGTTTTCTTGTATTTGCTATAAACAAGAAAATCTTTATTTAAGCTAGATTTTCCTTCAGCAAAAAATGCATTTAGTTTAAGTTTCTTATCTTGACTGCACTTTACTTTTAGTTCAGAAAGAGAATCTTCATCATCGCCAAAATATTTTATTGATGGAGTTCCGGCTTTAACTTTAAAGTTCCATATTGCAACAAACTCTTTATATGCTTCTTCTTCAAAATAAACTCGATCAGTAAGCAATCTTGCTAGCATATCTTTCGCTTTTTGAAGCGTTTCCAGAAGAACATGTTCTGGTCTTTCAACATCCAAACAATATTGATTATACTCCCCAATACAAACAGTACCGGCTCCATCATCTCGCGTACTTACATGTGGTAACAAGCCATATGCAAACCTGTCCAATAAATAAAACTTAGGCAATGCATTGGGAAACAATTTAGGCAAAAAGACTTTTAGTCCCAAAGTTCTATTGTTGATTTGTAAATCGATAGTTATGTCGTTATTTGAATTTATCTGAGCGCTAAATCCATGACTTGTTAAAAACTTACAATAATGTTGATAATTATGCTCCGCCAATAGAAGTACTCACTGCTGGTTGATTAGTTTTAACTCGCCCGTTACTCGAATTCTCTGATTTGTCTTGATGCTCAGGAAAGTCTTCCCCAAAGACTTTGCGCAGCTCTTTAGTTTGTTTTTCTAGAGAATCCATCTTTGAAACAGCTTCCAGCTTTTCCAAAAGCTTGCTTAAGCGGTTTCTTAACTTTGTACCAGTATCTATGCTCTTGGTTTTAAAAATGTCTATATGAATCGCCCCGAGTTCATCGGAGACCAGTTTGTTTAAGTCAAGCTACTTTACCTGACTCGTTTAAATTATCATAGTAGTCTGTTTCATATTGAGCTGGTGAAATATACCCAATTGAAGATAATAAGCGTTGATTATTAAACCAATTAACCCACTCTAACGTTGCATATTCAACAGCATCAACATTCTTCCACGGGCCATTCCTGCGAATAACCTCTGTTTTAAATAAGCCATTTATTGTTTCAGCCAATGCATTGTCATAAGAGTCACCCACACTCCCTACAGACGCTTGAATTCCAGCTTCAGCAAGTCGCTCAGTGTACCTTATAGACAAATATTGACTGCCTCTGTCGCTGTGGTGAATTAACCCCTCGGGGTTGCCACGATGCCAAATAGCTTGCTCTAATGCATCAAGAATCAGTTCTGTGTGCATTGTCGTTGATACACGCCAACCGACAATGTATCGTGAAAAAACATCTATCACGAAAGCGACGTAAACAAAGCCACTCCATGTGGCAACATAGGTGATATCAGCGACCCAAAGTTGATTTGGCTGCTCAGCAGTAAATTGACGATTAACTAAATCCAGTGGCTTATCTTGTTGCTCGTCAGGTATCGTTGTCTTATGTGCTTTACCCCGACGTACACCTTGAATTCCCATTATTCGCATCAATCGTTCTACCGTACAGCGGGCGACTTGATGGTCGTCACGCTGTAGCTGCTTCCATACTTTTCTTGCACCATAAACTGACATATTATCCTCCCACACTTCGCGAATGAGTATCATCAGCTCAGCATCACGTTTTTTGCGGTTAGACAGTCGCTCAGGCTCTCTTTGTATCTGTTTATGAGAATAATACGTTGATGGTGCAATCGGCAATTCCTTGCAAATTGACTCGACACCGTAATGCTCTCGACAAGCATCAATAAAATCCACTATTACTTCTGTTTGCGGTCGAGCTCCGCTTGGGCGAAAAAAGCGGCAGCCTGCCTCAGAATATCATTCGTTCGCTTGAGCTCTTTATTCTCGCGCTCCAAAGCGGCAAGTCGTTCTTCAGTTGATTGAGTGTTAGAAGATGGTTTAGACGGTTGAGCTTGAGACTTCTTGACCCATGCTCTAAGTGTTTCTGGTGTACATCCCAGTTTATCTGAAATCGATACTAGCGCAGCCCAAAGAGAGGGGTATTCATGCTGTTGTGTAGTAACAAGCCTAATTGCACGTTCACGAAATTCTGATGTATAGCGATTTGATTTTTTCATTATTCCAGTTTCTCAAGTTATTGAGTCTCTGGCAAACACGGGGCGATTCAATATGTGGAACTTTTGGTAAATTTACATCAATATTATACTTACCCTCACCTTGAGGTTTAAAATATTTATAATCGCCCAACATACTTTTCAACGTATTGATTAAACAATTGTGGTCATCACACGCTCCACTATTTACATCGATATCACTCTGAAATTGTTCTCTTGCCATAACAGCCAATGCAATTGAGAATACTTTTTTTCTCTCTGATTCAACTTTATAGTTGTAATCTCTCCATCTTTTAAGGTATCTAACAATCCTGTAATATTGTTTCTTATAATCATCAGACTTAAATTCGCCTTTCCAAACTAACCATTCAAGTAAACCTTCGGTATCGTTGTAATCCCAAAAACGTTCCGACTCACCCGAGAATTCTTTACCAACTCCTAATTTAGTCTGTTTAGTAAAATCATCAGTGAATACCACATAATCGATGTGTATTGGTTTTGATTTATAATCAGCAGTTACACAAGGCTTTTTAATTTTAGGTTCTTTAAAACCATGCTTAGACAAAACTTCTTTGATCTGTTTTTTTACAATAACAGGGTTTTCTGGAGCAGAATCATTGTCTAAAACAATACCTCTATCAATGTCATAATCTCCCCCATTTAGAGGTCTGATAGCAGTATTTGCTTTCATGGAACCCAGTTGGGGAGTTCTAAGAATTGTGTATCTATCTTTAAACTCTTCTTTAATTTTGGATAAAATTAATTCATCTTTGTTTTTAGCTTCTTTATATTCTGAGCTGTAATAATTTAGAGATATATTTGAGTGAAACGTGGAGTATTTGTTTTGTAAGGACATATATTGTTCCATTGATTAGTATATAATCACAATGTAGCCACTAACAAATTAATTCAAGGGCTAATTAAACTTTTCCAAAATTATCGGATTTAAATTTTTCCTAATCTAGTATTTGACAGGCGAAGCAGTTCTTACTATTTTTTATAGAAGAATGTGTAAATATTACTTAACAAAATTAATCTAATAAGGAAAAAACAATGGCTGTGAAACACACCCCACCAAATGAACCAAGTATTGTACACAAAGGGCAAAAAGGCGGAGTTACCGGATGTGGATTCAATACTAGAGAAAATCCAACGCATTGGACTAATACTGATAGCAAAATTACGTGCGATAAAAATGGTTGTAAAAACTAGTCCATCCAAATCGAAGGTGGTACTTTAGATACCACTTTCACAAAACTATACAGTTTAATCTTAAGTAGCTTTGATCTAGAAAACTGGCGTATGGCTTTTTATTACTAACTTCTGCTTTCACTCAAACCTAAAAACTACAACAAGTAAAATAAATTAAACTTTTGTCCTAGCATTACCTTGCTCGGTATATAATTGCACTTAAACATAACCGCCAATTTCAATTAAATAAGTGCAGACTAGGCCAAAATCAGCAATTAATTTCAGGCAGGTGAGCCCATCTTGTTGTGTACTGCGGGGATAAAAACGCTCTTCGCATAGACCATTTTTCGGTCATATTACTGCTAGCAATAAAGGTAGTGCCAGTGCCGTATTTGCTGTTGATTTGGTCGTATACTTGCATGACTTCTGGTTTATCTAGGCTTTTGTCAAATAAGCTGTGCTGCGTGAATTTTCCACTATGTAATTCAATAGCGCCTAACCCGCATTTATAAAAAGACACATTGGCAATAAATAACTTGTCTAATATTGAACTGACAGCACTAGCAATAACACAGGTATCTGATGTTGGCACCACAAATTCATACAAAAAGCTTCGTTTGATGAATTGCGCGTCATGTGGGGAGTTATGAGCAAAAATAGTCAGCTTTTTAACCACTGAGTTCTGTTTTCTAAGCTTCCTACCTATAATCTCAGCGTGGGTATTCAGAGCAGCATGTAAGCTACTTTTATCGGTAATTCTTGCCCCAAAGCTTCGTGTTGAAAATATCTCTTTCTTATCTTGTTTAACTTCATCCCAATTCAGGCATATTTCACCATTAAGCTCTCTTACCGTCTTTTCCAGTACAATACTGTGAAACTTACGCATTTTACTTGGGTTTTGCTGGGCAAGATCATAGGCGTTTTTTAAGCCGAACAACGCCAACCTTTTCGATAACCTAGAGCCAATTCCCCACACATCTGATAATTTCATTTGCGTTAAAATAGGTGTGGCCTGTTTAGTATCGCTGATAACAGCAACACCATTGTAACCATAAAGCTTTTTAGCAGCATGATTAGCACCTTTAGCCAAAGTGGGCGTGATTCCAAACCCAACACCAACAGGTAGTTTAACTTCACGCCAAACAGCTTGTCGTATTTCACGTCCAAGCTTATGCCAATCAGATACTTGGCAACTAAACTGCAAAAAAGATTCATCAATGCTATAAACATGCTGATTGCTGCAATAACGAGCTATGACATTCATCATACGGTCAGATAAATCGGCATAAAGCTCATAATTTGAAGAACGCACAACAACATTATGCTGAGCTAAGTATTCTTTGAGCTTAAAATAGGGTTCAAATTTAGGAATATTAAGCTTACGGGCAATAGGGCAGACGGCACAAACACAGCCATCGTTATTGGTTAACACTACGACTGGCTTGTTACGAATGCTCGGATCAAATACTTTCTCTGCCGAAGCGTAAAAAGCGACAGCATCAACTAAAGCAAACATTTCATTATTTCAGCGCAGTTACGGTGTAAACGAATAGATTGAGTGACCACCCCTTCAATTTGAAATTCGTCCATATCGGAAATATAAACAGGTGCAAACTCGCCAGAAGATGAAATCAAACTCTTCTTTTGTTTGTCTAGCACTTTACATACAAATGAACCATTATAATTAGCGACTATCACGTCATTTTGTTTGGTTGTAACCGCCCTATCTACGATCAATAAGTCACCATCATAAATGCCATTACCTTCCATAGAATCCCCTTTAGCTTGACCGATAAAAGTCGCATGTGGATGCTGTATCAATAGTTCATCAAGCGATAACCCTAGCTCTTTGTATTCTGCCGCTGGCGACTCAAAGCCAGTAATGCCTGCAAATGCATATATGGGAATAATTTTCATATTTCACGACTCGCTTAAAAAAACAAATTAAACTGTATGTTTATACAGTTTAATTTCAAGGTAAGTTTTATTCAAGTAGATTCGTACACTTTATAAAATCTCCAATATAGGTGGGCACTTAAACATAACTCCAGAGTGAAAGTTTATCCGCGTGGTTTGTAAGCACTGGGCTTGTAGATATGAACAAAATCGATACTTTTCGACAAAAAATTTCTTATGACGGATTAAACTGGCTAACGTTATTAAAATAGGTAAGCAAGCTTACAAATACCGAAAATCACAAAAGTTGAGTCAATCACTGATAATTTACTAATTATTTTAAGTAAGCAACATGCACGTTAATACACATTAACGTGCATGTTGGTAAAAGTTTAGTGGTCATTGATTAATTGTCCATTAAAGGAGCGCAGTATAAACTCAAAGTGTAATTTTTTTGGTCTTGTTGTTATTTAATCTTACTGCGATTGAGTCATAGCACCAATAAGCAAGCGGCAAAACTATTCTTCTACCACACACTTCATTACCCTGTAAAAAAACCGGTTGACTTTATTTTTTTGTTGAGTCAAGATTACCCTGTTTTTTTACAGGGGTAATTGTATGGCGAAATTTAATGATGAACAACTAAATTATTTTCAGGCAACCAAAGGAGCATATTCTGAGGTTACTGAGCGAGAAGCTACTGGTGATAAATCTGTAACAGTAGACAAACTCGAAAAAGAGGTTATTGCAACTATATGTAGCCTTGACTCTTTTGCTAGAGGGGGTGGGGGTGCTATGGATATCAAACCTGATACATTGACCTTTAACGTATGGTCTGAAGGCACTTATTTAAAGAAAGAACTTGTAATAAAATATCCAAAATCTCAAGGCAATGAATTAAGGCTTTATTTTAAAAAGGGCTCTGGGTTTTATCCTGAGTTTGGTGAAGTTTGGTTTATTTTTGTGATAGATGGAGTTCAAGAGTTATTCATTGGTTCCATGATGAAAGATACGTTCAATAATTTAACTTCAACTGATGCAAAAAAAATAGCTTATGAAGTAAATAATACGATAGATGAAGAAGATTTTAATTATATCAAGGCAATAAATGCTCCTAAAGCACATAATGAAGCCGCTTCATATTATGTTACATCTCAGCATAGAGATGTAACACTAGCCGCGCAGGTTATGAGAAGAAAAAATTACACCTGTGAGTTCAGTAAAAATCATTCCACATTTACATCTGCTTCAACGGATCACCCGTATGTAGAAATTCACCATTTAATACCCATTTCAAATAATAAAGATTTTGCTTATTCACTGGATGTACAAGCAAACTTAATAGTACTTTGTCCTAATTGCCACCGAGCTATTCATTATGGTGACGCAGAAACAAAACTTCCATTGATAAAAACATTTTATAAGAAGAGGAAGGCAGCCCTTGCTTCTTCTGGAATAGAAGTCGACTTCAAAAGGCTCCTTAGTTTTTACGGAATTAATTAGAAGTGTGAAAGAAATTAGTCGTTTGCTTAAGATGGTGTTGATTATGTAGTTTACCTAAAGCATCCCTTGCTCAAATAGGGCTGTAATTGGATATTGTGTTACGATAGCTTCTGCAATCGATTGGACAACTGGTACTACAACGGAGTTCCCAAACTGTTTGTAGGCTGGTGTTTTAGATGGCGGAGTCCAAAAACCTGCAGGGTATCCAAATAGGTTTGAGCATTCTTGTATCGTCAATTTTCGAGGGTTTCTTTCATTCTGAGGTATGAGACATTCTTTACCATCTTTACCGTATCTAGCAACGATCGTATTTGACGGTTTATTTAAGTTTGCCGCAAATGCAGTAAATCCTGTGCCTCTGTCTAGATTTCTCTGAGTTCTATGAATGTGACCCTGCCATAGCCTATCTGAGATTGTGTACTCTTCTATTTCTGCGACAGTTAAATTTTCCAAGGCTTGAAATAGTGGTAAAGGTTCTCCTTCAAATTCCGGAAATTCGAAGCCACCGAACTCATTGTATATATCTTCTCTGACACATACCATATAACAACGAACACGTCGCTGGGGAACAACTGTTTCAGAGTTCACTAGTTTATAAAAGAACTTATAGGAATGTTTATTTTCCGCTTCTTTCCCCAAATTTTCCATTGTTGAACGAATTATTGAAAATGTTTCTCCTTGATTGTGTGAAACAATATTTTTAACATTTTCCATAAACACGATTTGAGGCTGCTTTACGAAAGCTATCCTAGCTATTGAATGGAATAACGTCCCTTGTGTCTCACATTCAAATCCATGTGCCAGTCCCAAGGCAGTTCGAGCTGAAACGCCAGCATGACTGAAAGGTTGGCATGGGAATCCAGCAGCTAGTATGCTATGGTCTGGAATCGATTGATTAATTACTATATCTTCAACGTTTGTGTTAGTAAACTGGTTAATATCCCCAAACGGCCATTTACCGTAGTTATTGAAATAAGTAACTTTGGCTGATTTGTCCCATTCGCATGCAAATTTAGCACTTCCACCATTTGCCGAAAGTGCTAAATTAAATCCGCCTATCCCAGCAAATAAGTCAATAAATGGAAAGCCATGTTGTTCATTATAGAACGGAGCACTTTCCAATAAAATTTGCTGAAAATCTAAATTATTCGTTACTAGGAATTCATCTTTGGCTTGCTGCATTATCCGAATTAAATCATCAGATAAGCTGTAATTAAAATCATTATTTAAGAGCCAGTGAGTTATTTTTGCTCTTAATTCATTGTCTGATTGGTAATCTGAATTATAAGTTGTTACATCTTTCTCTATTTTTTCTACAAGTTCTCGAAGCATATTTAATTATCAGTTTTGTATGGCTAAAGTTGGGATGGGGTTCTAATCAACAGCACTATTTATAAGCGGCTAATATTAACAAAATTGCATAGTTTAAGCACTACAAATAAAATTGTAGTAAAGCTTAACTTTGTTTGTCTTTTTCGAATAGTTGCATTAAATAAACTATTAATTTTTTTGGTGATTCACATGAGTATATGACCTCATTGCTCCCAGCATATACCTCTGGAGAAACTTCATCACCTTCATTATCTGCTAACTGCAGAGTATACCTATCAGACTCTATTTCTCTTTGATGTTTTTGTGGGTAGTCAACCCATAGGACAAAATACTGTTTTTTTATATTGAAATAAAAACTTGGACAATCATCATTATGGTACGAACGGTCTTTTAGCTTAGGAAAGTCGTACAAATTGAAACCTAACTGAAAATCTAAACCAAATTCTTGTTGATATAGCATTACTAAATTACCTCTCTTAAATACAACCACGCCTTTTGTAATTGATTTCCCATTCGGCTATCAACTTAGCAAATACTCTCTTTGTCTTTTTGGGAACATCAAACCGGCTTTGAATCATTTGTTTATTATCGTCTAAATTAATCCCTGAAAGCTCCTTTTTGTATGTTCTTGGAATGACGTGACTATAATGCTGTTCAATCATCTGGCTGCTTGTACCGCATTGCTTGGCCAAAACTTCAACCGAAAATAGCTGTTCTGTTAATGCAAGAGTAATGTATGTGTGCCTAATTGAATATAAAGATCTAGTACCATGCGAAGACGCCTTAAGCCCGCATAGCTCCAGAGCTTTATCAAAATTTACACCAAGTTCTTTTGTTGTTGCGCCATCTCGTAACCTAAATAATTTATCGGTGGGTTTTCTATCAGGAAAGCGTCTTGCCATAGTTCGGATCGTATCAAATATATGCTGGTTGCAAACAATTTCACGGGTGCCAGTATGTTTAGTTGTTTTACCTTTCCTGACGGTAATATAAAAAATAACGCGATGTTCATGACTTTCAATTTTAATATCTGACCATGTGAGGTTATCCATTTCAGAACCTGGCCTCATGCCCGTATATAGGGCAATATCCATATAATCAGTCAGCAATTCACGAATCTGTCGTGTTTTTTCTTTGCGGCTTTCTTTCATCATTTCAACAACAGCGTCGTAAACTATATCGTATTCTTCCATAGTGAAAGACGCTCTGCGTTTGCCTTCTTGCCCTATATTTGTAAGGGTTGGTACTTGAGCTGCTATCATCCATTTTTGCTCAATCGCTTCTTTAAAGACCATTTGTAAGGCCGCATTGTGAGTTAGAATGGTGGATTTAGCTGGTATTCGCCCAAATTGTTCAATACGCCAAGAGTTGAACTCACGAATCTTGTTTTGGTCGATTGAGGTTATGTGGATGCGATCGAAGTAGGGGATGTGATACTTGTTTAAAGCTTGAATATAGTCTTTATAAATGACCTTACCGCCACCATGTTCTAGTTCTTCTTTCATTTTGGCGATGGTTTCAAGTGCGACATCTTTGAACCTCTTTGTAAGTACATTTATTCCGTGCTCGGCTTTAATTTTGTGTTCCACAACAATTGAATAAGCTTTAGATATTGCTTTATCTAAATCCGTTTCTTTGGTAGATTTAGTTATCCATTTTCGGTCAATAACAAAGCGGCAATACCAACGTTTGCTGTTGTCCTGCAAGTAAACGTATAAACCGTCTTCAATGTCATGTCGTTGGAGTAGTGTGGTCATAAGGCAATCAAATAATAATGGGTTAACTTTGCAAAGTTTTTGCAAAGTGTTTATCTTAGCTTTTAATTAATTGATTTTAAATAGATAATTTAGGCGTGCTATTTTCAAAATCCGTTGCCTTCGGGCGTGGCGGTTCAAGTCCGCCCACCGGTACCATTCTTAAGTTCCTGATTTTTAAATCTTATTACGATTATTTATCCTTGATAGCTGCCTTTGTATATTGTGCTCATTCCTCTCCTCGCTTCTGATGATTTTCTGCTAATGGTAGGAAATGATTTGGCTTTAAAGTGGATACCGAAGCAGTAATATTTCTGACTCCATAGTACTGAGCTTAGAGCGACTGAAAGCTAAATAAATGAAATATATTCATTAAACCGAGTTTAGATGATTTAGCCACTGTTTTTCATACGCCAAGGGCTATTTTGCTTAACGCAATAAAATACAAACAGACTCATTACACAGGGCAAAATCATATTTGAGTAATTTTCACAAAAACGCCGCAAGCACATCCCTGTAAGCTTGAATTTGTCGTCCTGAAAAATATATTTTTCTCTAAAGCTTTTTGCTCTAAATAAAGGTTTTTCTAGATACTGCCATTATATTTCAAAGTGTGATCTTGCCTTGGTTCATTAAAGAGCATTTAAGCTAGCTTACTTTAAAACTAGTTCAACTTGGGTTGGCGTACCTGATTCAACAAAATCATGTACATGATTTATGTTACCTTCAAACGGTTGACGTCCATATATATAGCTTTCTTCTTTTACAATGGCTCTGTACGCTTTGTTTAATTTGTTTGCCCGTGCTTTCGTTGGAATTAATAATTCCCCTATATTTTTATTTAGCTTCGCTAAAGCTGCTTTATTGAGCTCACCTGTTTCCGTTAAAAATTTAGCTTTAATTTCTGAATTTGAGCGAAATTCATCGCCCCAAATATTGTTCGCTAAATAGGTCGCGTATTCGTTGCGGCCATCTGCCAATTTAGGTTCCATTAATCCCGCTAAACCTTTTTCAGACCAATGGTACCAACCTTGTTTGAATGTGCTTGCATCCAGTTTTCGCGAAAATGCAAATGCACCATCGGTCGTTGCACTAATACCAGAGTGGCATCCCATACAAAATACCGTTTCTTCGTAAGTTTGTGGTCTAAGATCACCCACTTTATCTTCAATAAAACCTTGTAATACCCAACCAAAGCCAGTGTATAAACCAACCTCACCATCGCCAGTGAATTGACGTAAACGTTCAGGAAAATCATTTTTTTCTTTTATTTCACTTAACGCTGCATTCTGTAATTGAGGATAAGTATTCCAACCTGTCTTTTTGCTATAACGTACCTCTTTAATGCGCTTAGATAATACTAACGCTTCGTCTTGCCAATCTAAATATCGTAAGGTGTGTAAAAACTCGGTACCTTCCGGATAAAGTCCGCCAGCGATATGCAATTGTTTTTTAGCCAAAGCTTGCTTCGCCTGGCCGACATAACTCATTAAGCGATCATCTAGCGGCGCCCAATCAAACTTGACTTCTATCGCCATTGATAATTCGCCATTTTTATCAATATCCACACCAAACAGGTTTTCATCAATTGGTGTAATTTCAACAGATTGGCGTTTAATCATAGCCTCTACAATGGCCAAATTGACTTTATAAATATCTAGATTAAATTGGCCTTGCTCATCTTGTTGAAAAACGGATGGTAATCGAATGAGCACATCATCAGTAGCGCCATTAGCTGGAAAAAATGCCCCTACAAAAGGCGAATAAGCAAAGGCACGCCAACCGCTAAATTCACCATTAGGTTTTAAATCAAACCCTTGTTGATCAAAGTTAAAATAAGCATCTGGTATAAATCCATTCCATTGGCCATCTTTATTTACATCCCATCCGGGCGGAACATTTTTAAGTTTATTGGCCAAAGTGAGTGAACCATCGTCAGAAAAATAATTTGATTGCCGAATATATTGTTTAATTTCATCATTGCTAATTTCAGCTACTTCTTTAGAAAAGTCTTTAAATAAGTTTGACCATCGGTTGGTTTGTAGGTATGCAGCAGTAAAGCCATATTCCAATTGTAAATCTACACCACTGATATAGTTGGGTTTTTTACCATTATCGTGGCAGGCGTAACACGGGTTTTGAGTTTCACCGAGTTCATCAACTGTTTTGGTGTAACATTGTGGCGGAACATATGCAGCATCGTTATGCATCACTTTATTTCGGGTGTAGGCAAGTCGCTGCTGCTCAATAGCTGTAGTTTCGTTATCAACAACTTGCTGGCTTTCTTTTTTTGTAAGGGTTTGAGAGTGATTTGCTGAGTCGCATGCGCTTAACGTCAGCACGCTCACTATAAAAAGTAGACTTGATTTCATATTATTATCCAGTTTATTAGCTGGCTAAAATGTTTACACGTTTTATTTGTTAATTGACTCCATTTAATAATAAGGAATACTAAACAGCTATTTTTGATTAATTGATTACCTAAAAATAGCTTACAACGTTGACGCATCTCAGCTTAGGTTTAATTGGAACTTATTTAACGCTAAGCAGATTGCAAAAAAATGAAGGAGGTCGTTTAAATTGCCCTTTTGTTTAGTTTTTTAAATTTTTATACTGAGTCATTGTGTTTCGTTTTAGCTCGATATATAAAAAATCAGGTAAAAAGAAAACGATAAAGTGAATTTAAAAATAGAAGTTGAATAGTGTCACGAAAAATGTGGCAAGGTAAAAATAAAAAGAGAAGCAGGTTGCTTCTCTTTTATCATTTTAAGCTAGTTAAAATAACCGCTTTAATACGTTTACTTAAAAGCGGTTATTTCACAATGCGAGTAGGTTATACGCGATTATTTAAGCTTAATGGGGCCTACATAGCCGATTTCAGATTCCATATTGTCTTCACGGCCAGATGGGTGCTGTGTAACCGCTGTTAAATAAGTAAAGCCGTTAATATCTTTATACCAGTAAGGCGATGTTGTTTCTGCACCTAAAGGCGTGGTTAATATGCGTGTTAATGAGCCATCATTTAAATCGAAAGACCAAATCATATTGTTTTCATGTGAGCTGGTATCTTCGCCAATGATCAATACGTTTGATTCCTCTAAATAAGCAACGTTATCAGGGGAGGCGATTGAGTTAATGTCACACTTATTGCCTTCGTATTCACTGCCTGTGTAGTCCACAGACATACCGCCAACAATACCGGCCATATCTTTAGCAACATACATTGAATTCATGCTCTCATCTGCAGATACATTTAATTCATAAACTGCACCACATGAATTTTTAGGTAAACGAATATGGTTATAGCCGCCGTTATCGTTTGAACTACCGTCTTCCATCCCGCGCGCAACTTCAGACATAGCGATATATAATTTCGATTCTTTTGCATTGAACGTAACGCCTTCTTCCTTACGGAATTCGGTTGTTGCGCCTTTATATGCAGCAAAACGACGTGTTTCTAGGCGAGAGGCTAATTTCTCATCTTTTTCGTCAACCACTGAATCTTGATTAACATCTTTTAGTTTCACACACTCAAAACCTGCAGAAGTATTAATAGAGGTAAAGGTGTCAGGACAAACATTATCAACGTCATCTGCCAGTTCAAAAATGTCATCAAACATAGGTTTAGTCGCTATGAACTCACGAATTTCAGCGTTATTAGCGTGGCCTAAATTTACCCAAGTTAAGTCGGCAGCACCGTGATTTTCAGATGAAGTTTGGTTCCATTTAACCGCATATAATGTACCTGCAGATAAGTCTTTTTCTTTATCCGCAATAAACATGAATAAACCCACGTTTGTACCATCGTCTGTTAAATAAACAGTCCGATTATCTGGCATAACATAAGCTAATTCATGTGACATGCGGCCCATGCTGTAATGTTTAGCATAATCAACTTCACCGGTAGCTGTGATTTTAACTTCAGGCGTCCAACCATAATAATATGGGTTAGACAGAGTTAAATCGCCCTGCCAGTAAGGTGCAATAGCGTTGTAGTAGTTATCAGATGTAAGGCCAGAATCATCAACCGTTAAAGTACCACGTGGCTCATATTCTTCAGAACCTAAGTGCGATTGCCAGGGCGTTACCATACCTGCACAGTGAACCCATCCACCAAATTCATCTTTTTGACTGATAAATTCTAATGTACCCTCAACTGGCGACAACATGCCAGTATCTGCATCTTGAGTTATTTCCTGTACATACATTGCACCAATTTGACATTCAAATTGAGAAACCATGTACATTTTGTCGTTTTTCTGCAAAATACTGGTGTAATCAAGGCCGGAACCCACACCTGCATTAGTACCATTGCAAATGTAGTCACTGCCATCTTCAAACTGAATTGGCTCATCTAGATGATTTTTAGCTAAACCAAATACCTCGCCCGTGATTGTATCTTCATGAGCCGTACTCATAAGTTTGTGATAACCGATGCTTTGCACTTTACCGTTAATTGTAATCTCGTTAGAGGCTCGAACGGACTGCTGCGCGTTTTCAGATAAAGGTACAGATATACCTGAAAATGAAATTGTGTCCATCATAGGTGCAGGTGTTTCGCCACCATTGTTTTCATCCTCATCATCTGAGTTAAGATCCAGAGTACAAGCGCTTAAAGTGGTTGCTACCGTTAATGCTAGTAGGCTTAGTTTGAATTGCTCATTCATTTTCATCTTTTGTCCTTATCATTATTTCAATGGCTACTAATTTAAATTATTAAATAAAACAATTATGGTTTTGTTCACTAGCGATTACGTTTTCTTAAAGCTGACAATAAGCCAAGCAAGGCGATGCCATAAAATGTCCATGTACCTGATCCAATGACGAAATCATCTTCTTTGTCTTCTTCGTCACTTTTAACATCTGTTATTGCGACATCTAACCAAACTAAACGGTGATCGGACGAGGCAGTACGTGATGAAATTAAACTGTACAAGTTGTCATTTTCTGCGGGCCAAAATACTGAACCTTGTTTGGCCATTAAGCCAAATTCAGACGATAAAACGTAATCAGCTCGCATTTGCCAGCTTGCAGTGTGGTAAGGTGATAAAGGGTTAGATTCATCATTTTCAAGCCCACCTTCAGAAGACGGTGCAAAATCAGCATAAACATATTCGTTGTTTAATAACTGATTAATAGTGCCATCGTAAGCGTCACCTTCAACGGACGCATTTAAATCGCCCACAATGACAAAACGGGCATTTTCAGTTAACCCAGAGAACGCGCCATTATCGTCATATATATATGCTGAGTTTTCAGGATTTACATAATCAGCCCAAAAACGAACTTCATCGTGGTTACGAGTGCCGTTTCTGTCTTCTGCTCCGTCGAACGTTGGCGGGGTAGGGTGGCTCGCCAAAATATGAATGAGTTCGCCATCTACATTTACTGGAATATCCCAATGAGATTTTGAAGATAATCTAAACTCATTTGTTTCAGCTTCGTTATACCAATTTTCACCTGTTGCTGGGTCGGTAGGCATTAAATTACCAGGCATGTCTTTCCACAAGAATTTTTGGAAAGTACGCACATCTTCTTGTTCAATTGGAAAGCGTGAAATGAATACCATGGCGTAATGGCCTTCAAACTGACCAAAACCATAAGCATCGTTTTGAGTACCAGTGGCAGTGCCATTGTTATCTAAATCAAAATTAGTAGGTGTACCTGTATTTGAAGGGGCAACAAAGTAATACGGATAATCAATTGAATTAACGTCTTCAGCCTGAGCTACATTTAAATATTGGCTTATAAACATTTCAATACCTGAGTTTGCATCTGCAATGTAGTCAAACTCATTGAGTAAAACCATATCAGGACGAACACGTTGAATTATTTCAGCAATATTCTTAATTTGAGCGTTATCGCCAGCGGCTAGTTCATCAGCTAATATTTGTGCGCCTTGGCTAACAACTGTTGAATCGTCTGATTCATAGTTTTCGGCTTCCATGCTGACGTTAAAGGTAGCAACTCGAATATCAGAGGCTGATATTTTAGCGTCAACTGAATATTCATTAGTTTGGGCAACTGAAATATCTTTAGTGAGTACAATTGAGTTTGTTGCATCTTTATCTGCAATGGTTAGCGTGACTGTGTAATCACCAGAATCAAACTGATGATTAACGGATGCGCCCATTGCTGTTGAACCATCACCAAAATCCCATGAGAATTGATAAGGTGTACCGGCACCTTGAGCAGCGGTTGCGGTAAACTCAACATTATCAATACTGCGGAAACTATCCCCCAAGCTTGAATTCAAGCTACCAGATAAAGGAAGCGCAAGATCATCCCCTGTGAGTTCAACATTAACCGCATCAACGTGCCATGCACCGTTAACTTCACCAGCATCAAATGTTGTTTTATAGTGATAAGCAAAATGAATTTTTTGACCTATATAGGCGGCTAAATCAACGTCGCCAGATGGCACAAAATCAGATCCGCTTCCACCACTAGTTTCTGTCGGTATATTAAACGTAACTTCTGTCCAAGTAGCGACTTCAGGTGAGGCGTCTGGCTGATAGTCAGTAGACACCTTTAATTTTAAATTTTGGCCATCATAACGACCACGTGTCGTGAAGGTAAGAATTGCAGTGTCAATTGCGGTTTGAGTTAAATCAATTTCTGGCGAAATCAACCAATCATCACTATTGGTGTCACCGTTATATCCATTCATACTCGCGCTTGTATCGCCATTAAATGAATCATGAAACCAATCTTTATCGCTGGCTACGCTAACGGCTGTAAACTGGCCATCAATACCAAACTCAAAATTTTCGTTAAATAAACTGGCGGCATTTAGGTTTAAATTTAATAACCCTAATGCTGCTATTGCTGATACTTGAAATTTTCTCATGCTAGTCCCGTTGTTTATTATTTTACGCTAATGAAAACGCGAATAAGGTAACGACTTTGCATGACCAAAAATTGAACATTAAGTGACAGTTTTAAAAACAATATGTTGCACTGGTGCAAGTTGTTGGTTTTACTAAATAATCTGAACTCTGGATAAAAAATTCGCTTTGTATTAAGACAAAACTACCTTACTAAAATATTAAATTTTATTTAAATACAATATTTTAGGTAACAGCTTGTCCAATATTTAGGTTAAGTTTTGTATTGGTTAACGTAAATTATTTATTTTTCTGATAAAAAGTTGGAAGGTAGGCAAATTTTATAGTGGAGACTCTACTTGCAATGATAGTACAGTATATAAAGCTGTTAGCTTGTTGACAATAAACACCAAGTTAAGCTAGTTGACTCGGTGTTTATGTTAACGCCATCTTAGATAATAATATTATCCTTGTTAGATGTTGCATTAGATAGTGGTGACCAATGAATTAGCTAGCGGTTGCATTAACGTTTCAGCTTTTTCAGCGTTTTCATGACTGTTCACATGAACTATAACCGACCATTTTCCAGTACGGGTCGCTTTTCTGATTTTATTAATCATATGATCATGATCCGGACGAATTGAGAGAAAACCAGCCACTAAAAGCCCACCAAAACTACATAATAAACTGATAGATACAAAAGCAGTTATAGTATAAGTCTGCATAAACAAAGTGCCAGATATGGAGAGCACGCCTGCGATACATAAACCTATTATTAAACCCAAACCGCCTAACATTAAGTGTGAGTTGAGCAATGTTTTACCAATTTTTTTGTCTTCGGGTTCCAGCTTTTCATCAAAGTGGGTATCTCCGGGAGGGATCACCCTGATTTTTTCTGAGACAAAATCAGCTTTGTCGGTTAATGCTTGCACAACAGTCTTGGCGTTAGCTTCAGAGTTAAAAACACCCGCTACTTTAGTTGGATAGGTTTCTTCATTGATATGTGTATTCATGATTCAAATCCTTGTATCAATTAATAGAGATGGTTTGTCGGTATTAAATTATTAAGCAAATCAAGTGCCAGAGGCGGATTTTTTCTTATCTATTTAATTATTAGGGAGTTTTATATTATTTAAAGGACGGGTAAGTCGCTTAGAATATATCTGGAGTGTAAAATTTAGCTGGTTACACGTTGTTGAATCAGTAAATATTACATTTAGCTAAATGGGCATTTGGGATTTACTATTCTTTGGGCAGGGGATAGTCTTTGAGTAGCTGGCGCAAAGCCAGCTACAAAAATAGCTTAGTAGCCTTGATAATCTGTTCGGGCAAGATTATCAAATCGAGAGAACTGACCTAAAAAAGCGACATCAACATGGCCAATTGGCCCGTTTCTTTGTTTACCTATGATGATTTCGGCAATGCCTTTACGCTCTGAATCTGGGTAGTAAACTTCGTCTCGGTAAATGAACATAATTAAATCAGCATCTTGTTCAATAGAGCCTGATTCACGTAAATCTGAGTTAACAGGACGTTTATCGGCGCGTTGTTCCAAACTTCGGTTAAGTTGCGATAAAGCGACAACGGGTACATTGAGTTCTTTGGCTAACGCTTTTAATGAGCGTGAAATTTCAGCTATTTCAAGCGTTCGGTTTTCTGACATCCCAGGGACTTGCATTAATTGCAGGTAATCGACCATGATTAAACCAATGCCACCAGGGTGGTCACGTGCTACGCGCCTTGCTCTTGAGCGAACTTCAGTCGGGGTTAAGCCAGAAGAATCATCGATATAAATATTATTTTTTTCAGCCAATAATGCCATGGTAGATGAAAGACGAGCCCAGTCTTCATCTTCGAGCTGCCCTGTACGAATGCTGGTTTGGTTAACGCGGCTAAGTGAGGCTAACATTCTCATCATAATTTGTTCAGCGGGCATCTCTAAACTGAATACTAAAACGGCTTTATCAAATGACATTGCTGCATTTTCGCATAAATTCATCGCTAAAGTTGTTTTGCCCATAGATGGACGCGCCGCCACTATGATTAGATCAGAGCCTTGCAAACCTGATGTCATGCTATTTAAATCATTAAACCCAGTAGTCACCCCTGTCACACCAGAAGAGCCATTTTTCATGGCATCTTCAATTCGGGTCACTGTGCTAGCTAATATGGTTTTTAACTGTTGGGGGCCTTCATTGGCGTTGGTTCTTTGCTCTGCAATTTTAAAAACTTTGCTTTCTGCCAAATCAAGTAATTCGTTACTTGAACGGCCTTGGGTGTCATAGCCAGCTTCGGCTATTTCGTTTGCAACTGAAATCATTTCACGAATAACCGCTCGCTCTCGAACGATGTCTGCATACGCTGTGATGTTAGCTGCACTTGGCGTGTTATCCGCAACTTCTGCTAAATAAGCGAACCCACCCACGTCCTCTAATATTTTTTCTTGTTCTAAGGATTCAGATAAGGTGATTAAATCGATAGGTTTGTGTTGTTCAACCAGCTTCGCCATATGTTCAAAAATGGCGCGGTTTGCATAATGGTAGAAGTCTTTTGAAACAACTCTTTCAGCCACTCTGTCCCAAGCATCATTTTCTAGCAATAAACCGCCAATCACTGATTGTTCAGCTTCTTCTGAATGAGGTGCTGTTTTGATGTCTTCAACCGATTGAGTTGGTTTTTTTGCTTGCCAAGTAATATTTTGAGCCATTTAACGCTAACCATGCAAAAACTAAAAAACAGATTATGCCACATTTGCTTTTTGTATTGATATAAGCAGGCTAAAATTGACCTGTTTAATTACACATTTTGCTTAAAAAAGAGCGTGAAGTTTAATTTACAATCTATTTTGTTTTGCTGCTGAGTTGATTTTAATTAATTAGAAAATGCGCCATTTTCTACTATAGTTTTAAGTTAGCTCATGTTGAGCAGGTTAAGTTACTTATTGTAGAGTTCAATTGTGCTTAGCAACATATCGTTTAATGCTTGGAGGTTTAGATGGATTTACATAAAGCAGTGTCTTTACAGCCTAATATTTTGTTAGGCATAGTGAATGACCAATTAAGACATGATTGTGGTGATTTACATAGTTTAGCCTGTGTGATGGAAGTGGATGAAAATACAATTGAAGATAAACTAGCCAGAATTGGCTACCACTACGAATCAGAAATTAACCAATTTAGCCCAGATTTATGACTTCAAAATAAATAAGGCACCCTCGAACATTCCCTTTAGCGCCTAAATAAGAGGCGCTTTTTTTATTTTAAGCACTAATTTTTAGAAAAATAGCCAAAATAAGCAAACAGCTTTGGACACAAGCTTAGGCTTTTAATATGATTCGTTATCATATTATTTATAAAATTTTATTGGCTATTTATATGCAGATAGTTATTGCGCAATGCAATTTTACCGTTGGGGCCATTGCTCAAAATTCTCAACTTATTATTGATACCACATTAGCGTCAGACAAAGGTTCAGTTGTGGTGTTTCCTGAATTAGCTGTTACGGGCTACCCTCCTGAAGATTTATTATATCGTCCAGACTTATACCAAAGAGTTGAAAGTGCACTCGAAAAGATTGCGACTGCGTCTAATGAACATGTCATTGTGGTCGGTCATCCTTGGCGTGAACAAGAGTTCACCTATAATGCTGCGAGTGTGTATTATCAAGGTCAATTATTAACTCGTTATTATAAGCAAGCTTTGCCTAATTACGGCGTTTTTGATGAACAAAGGTATTTTGCCTGTGGCAACGAATCTGCGGTATTTGAATATCAGGGTAAACGAATTGGATTGTTAATTTGCGAAGACTTATGGACAGATCAACCTATTGCTAAATTAGATAATCAAGCAGTTGATTTATTATTGTCATTAAATGCTTCGCCTTTTAATAGTGAAAAACAAAATGAGCGCGAAGCTTTATTAAAAAAACGAGCTAAAAATCATCAATTACCAATTGTGTATGTGAACCATGTTTGTGGTCAAGATGAGCTGGTTTTTGATGGAGGCTCTTTTGCGGTTAATAAAAATGCTGAATTGGTTGCCCGTTTACCGCATTATTTGGAAAAAATTCAAACCTTGACCTTTATTGACGATTTATTAACGAGTGAACAAGCGTTACTGCCGCACACTGAAGAAGCCGAAATATACCAAGCTTTGGTATTAGCAACACGTGATTATGTTTTAAAAAATGGCTTTAAAGGCGCTGTTTTAGGTTTGTCTGGAGGAATTGACTCGGCTCTTACTTTGGCCATTGCCGTTGATGCATTGGGCGCAGATAAAGTTCAAGCCGTGATGATGCCGTTTAAATATACCGCACAAATGAGTGTTGAAGACGCTAAAGCGCAAGCTCAAACCATGGGAATTGAATTTGATATTGTTTCAATTGAACCTATGTTTGATAGTTTTATGCAAGCGCTTAATCCGTTGTTTGATAATGCAGCGGTTGATACAACAGAAGAAAATTTACAGGCTCGTAGTCGGGGTGTTATCTTAATGGCGTTATCCAACAAAAAACGCCGTTTAGTATTAACGACAGGTAACAAGTCTGAAATGGCTGTTGGTTATTGCACCTTGTATGGTGATATGGCAGGTGGTTTTGCACCCATAAAAGATGTGCCCAAAATGTTAGCCTACCGTTTAGCTGAATATCGCAACTCGTTGTCACCTGTGATCCCACAAAGAGTGATAGATCGCCCACCTTCTGCAGAGTTGGCTCCCGATCAGGTTGACCAAGATAGCTTGCCAGCCTACGATGAATTAGATGCGATTTTAGAGGCTTACGTAGAAAATGACTTATCATTAACAGATATTGTTGCATTAGGCTATGATGAGGCAGTTGTTAGCAGAATTATGCGTTTAGTCGATATTAACGAGTATAAGCGCCGTCAATCAGCTATTGGCCCTAAAATAACTCAACGTAATTTTGGTAAAGACAGACGCTATCCAATTACATCAGGGTTTGGGCAAGAGCATAAATAAATATTAAGAGGATATAACAATGAAAAAAGTTGAAGCTATAATTAAACCTTTTAAGTTAGATGATGTACGTGAAGCATTAGCTGAAATTGGTATCACAGGTATGACAGTTACAGAAGTTAAAGGTTTCGGGCGCCAAAAAGGCCATACCGAACTTTATCGTGGTGCTGAATATAACGTAGACTTTTTACCAAAAGTGAGCATCGACATTGTTGTTGCTGACGATCAAGTAGAGCGCTGTGTTGAAACCATTACTAAAACTGCACAAAGCGGCAAAATTGGCGACGGCAAAATATTTGTAACCAATGTCGAGCGAGTGGTTCGTATTCGTACTGGTGAAGAAAACGAAGACGCTATTTAAACTAAATATTTATTTTTTTCATCCATCCACCTTAAAAGCAAACGTGAAGCCATTTATGTTTGCTTTTATACTTTGAGCAAAGTTTTAAAACAGGTTTTCTCATGTCGCAACATAGCTCTGCATTTTTAACGTTAGTTAATCAAGCCAGGCAAAATATTAAAGAAATTGATATTGAAACCATGTTGTCTATGAAGGCAAATGGTGACCCTTTTGTTTTAGTCGATGTCCGCGAGCAAGATGAATGGGCTGCCGGCCATTTGCCTGATGCAGTTTATATGGGTAAAGGTATTATCGAACGTGATATACAAACTAAATATCCAGACATCCACACCAAGCTGGTTTTGTACTGTGGCGGTGGTTTTCGTTCAGCGCTAGCGGCCGATAACTTAGTAAAAATGGGCTATCAAAATGCGATTAATATGGATGGCGGATTTAGACGCTGGGAAGAATTAGGTCATCCTATTATTACGGATTAGCAAAGATGTTAGGAGTGATTTAGGATAGAGTGTCTGGGCATTTTTAAGAGCAGCTGAATATAATTGCTATTGACCTGCCTGTATCTTTTTACTCTTTCACCGCTATCTGCCAAAATTGATGACTATCGACTAGTTCAATAATGCCCGTTAAGTTTTGTGCAAATAGTTTGATTTGCTCGGCTTGATGTCGGTTTGAGCGGCTGATGTACTTTAAATTATCGGCAATAATCTCAGTGCCGTTATCTTGCACTGGGTAAAGGCTAACACTTAAGTTGTACATTTGTTTGTCTGTTTGTAATGGTTTAAGCGCCGTTAAATAATTTTCGTCTTCTTCTAATTCTGATAAACAAATACGTTGTTCTTGTTGTTTGTGCTGACTGACAAAAAAGCTAAGCTCATCATAACTCACTTTTTTGCTTCGAATAAACTTAAGGACAGAGTTTAAATATGTGCTTGAAGCATTACCTTTTAATAAAGGATATACAGATAGTTGGTGTGGCTGGTGGGTTGGTTGTAGCGCTTTTAAAAGCGCTAATTCTTGATTGTCACTTTGACCGGTTAGCAAGCGGTTGACGTTAACTAAGCCTGTGGTGCTTTTTGCAATACCAAATGCCGTGCCAGGATAGCTGCTGATAAATGCAATACAAAGTGCTTTTTGCAATACGATAAATTTGTCGTATTGGTCATTAATTTTTAGCTTGGCTCTGTGTTGTTTAATTAACGAACGCATAAATTGCTGCACGTCAGGCGAATCAACTAATTGCAAATGCAGAGTTTGCGCGTGCTCATTTAAGCCTACCACTTTATATTGAGCATTAGATTGTGCGGCGATTTTATTAAATTGCTCTAATTTGGCGATGCGTAAACTAATATTTTGATCGAGTTCTAATTCATTTGGAATGCGTTCAACCTGTAAGCTTAAACCTCTGGTCGAAATATCTAGTAATTTAGCTGAATAATTTTTAGCATGAAAATTATAAGTGACAGCAGAGCTTAAGAAAAATCGATTTTCTGCACGAGAACATTGAACATTCACGTCAAAAGGCGCAATAGCCTGGTTTTTTATTTTAGGGCAAATATATTGATTCAGTTGGCTAAGTATTTGTTTATTTAGCTGAACATCGTTGCTTTCAGGCAAATAAGCTAAATGGTGATCCATTGGGTAAAAACAAAGCAGCTGGTTGGTTAGTTTAAGTGGCTCTAAGGCTATTTCTGCTTCTTTGCTTGATTTAAACCAATTGAGCTTGAGCTGATTAAGAGCGTCTTGACTTAATGGTTGAGTACGTATTTGAAAGCAAGTTAATTGCCCTTTTAAGTTTGCAAAATGAATAAAAGCTTTTAGCGCATCCTTATTTATTAAATCAGCCAAGCTCGCTGCAATAAACTGAACTTTGTTATTATTTTTGAGCTTAGCGGCTAAAATTGTATGGGCTTTAGAGGCTTGCTCAGCTAATTGTGGCCATAATTTGAATATGACTGAATTAAGGCGGTTGTTGCCGCTCGAATCGTCAAAAAATTGATAGAAAGGTTGGCTATTTAAATTAGTTAACGCATATTTGACTTGCTTTACTTGTTTGTCTTTAACCTGGGCAAAGACAGGTAGCCATTGGCTGCATTTTAGCAATTGGTTTTCTAATAAGCGCGACTCAGTGAGTTCTTTTGCATTGGTTATATCAACCTTAAAAGAAGCTCGATTAGCTAAAACGTATTTGTCTAAAAATTGCATCCATTCATGGTTATCTTCAGTGAGTTGAATCCCTACCCGAAATAATCCATCTTTTTCACTTTTTTTTGCGATAAATTTAATTTGGTATTGGCAGATTGAACTCGTTGACAACCGAAATTGTTCGGTCAGTGATGAAAAATCAATTTTAATGACATCATCTAATTTAAAGTCATCAATCGATTTTACACGGATTAAACAGCCAGAACGTGAGATATTAGAGGTCATGGCATTAAGCTGTTTTTTGTTATTTAAAATAATGATAACGGGCTTAGCGCAGAATAAACGTTCTTCCAACCTTTTGGTTGTTTTTCCTAATTCGGTAACATTAACACTGAATGCTTTTATTTTTTCTTCTTCTTGGTATAAGCGTTCATACGCTTGATAGTTTTTACTTGAAGTGACAGCCTCGTAAACCCCTTCGGTATATTTGCCATGAAATTTATCAATTGCGACTAAAAAAATGCGTTTTGCAATTTCGTCAAAATAAAAGCGTTTGTTCTCCCATTTAAATTCAGCTGTCGGATATTGAGTGCGAGAAGATAAATCTACGGTTTTGATGCAGGGTTTAAACAAGCGTGCTAGCTCTTGTTTTATCAAAAAAGTTTTTTGGGTTGATAGGCCTTGAGTTAATTTATTGAACCGCATATCAAACTGATTAGTATTATAGCTACTAATCAGTTTATTAATAATATTTTGAATATTAGGATCAATTTTAACAGTTGTTGATATCATTAAGTTGCTATCAAATTTATTAGATAAACCAAATTTAGCATAGTCTATACCGAAAGAGAAAAAACGGTATAAAGTTATACTGGTAAAAAGATTAACTGACTTGTGTTCATATTAAGTGGCCTATGAAATTAGTCAAGTATATATTATGCCATTAAGCTAAATGTTTGGTTTGAGTGTAGTTGTGAAACATTCACCGAATTGAGCAACTCATTAGGTTTTGCTTGAGTTATTTTTTGCATCAATGCTTGGGCTTGCTCTGCAGATATTGTGTTATTGCTTTTTATTGTTTCAGATGAGGACGTGAGGTTGTTATTTACGGGCGTTGCT
Source organism: Catenovulum adriaticum (assembly GCF_026725475.1). Lineage (NCBI taxonomy): Bacteria > Pseudomonadati > Pseudomonadota > Gammaproteobacteria > Alteromonadales > Alteromonadaceae > Catenovulum > Catenovulum adriaticum. Next base: position 2,312,625 of record NZ_CP109965.1, on the reverse strand, counting down.
TGATTAGAAAGCGGATTAGTTTGGGTTGAAATGCTAGGGATCATATTTACCTCGGTAATTAATTGCTTAGTTATATAAGCTAATAATGCAGGTTTGATGCCATAAATGGGGTCAATAAAATGACTGTGTTTGTTAGCTCGTACTCTGCTTGCTACCTTTGCTCAAATAAAAATAATTGTAAGCATAACAGCACGGGTTGAATAAAAAACACGCAACCAAGCCAAAACAGCTAATATATATTTATAAGTAATTAAAATCTTTTCCGTTATTCTGCTAAATTTACAGTTATTCAAGTTAAAACTTTATTTAGAGCGTTTTATGTCTATTAATCAAGTTGCAATTGTCTGTGGTACTCATGGAAATGAGATCACAGGTGTATATTTAATGAAAAAGTGGCAAAAAGACAATCATCCTATTAGTCGTGATAGTTTTAAGACAGAGTTAATTCATGGTAATCCAAAAGCGTTTGAGATAAATCGACGATATGTTGATAACGATTTAAATCGTCAATTTTCGTCAGATAAATTAGCTGATGAGTCGCTTGGATCTTACGAAGAATCTCGAGCCAAAGTGCTCAACCAATTAATTGGCCCAAAAGGCGATTCTAAATCTGATTTAGTGATAGATTTACATACGACTACCAGTAATATGGGGCCCACTTTATTAATGCCGCAAAGTGGTACTTTCTATAATTTATTGGCTGCTTATGTTAAATCTAACATGCCAGAAGCCGTCATATTTTGTGATGAAGATCATAAACCGAACGACGAGCACCACCTGTTATGTACAACAGGGCGCTATGGGGTGATTGTGGAAGTAGGGCCTGTTCCTCAATCGGTATTGCGTCATGATGTATTTGAGCAAAGTGAACGCCTGACTCAAATTATTTTAGATTTTGTTGATTTGTATAATCGAAATTCGTTGCCCGATTTGCCTACACAAATTGAAGCGTTTCGATTTATCACAAGTGTAACATTACCACTGGATGATAATGGTGAGCGGATAGGGATGGTACATCAAAATGTGCAAGACAATGATTTTTCTGAATTACACCCAGGCGACCCTTTATTTATAACCTTTGATGGAGAAGTGATTCCTTATCAAGGTGAGAAAACGGTATATACTGCTTTTGTGAATGAAGCAGCCTATTATGATAATAATTTAGCAACTTCGCTAATGGAAAAATTTAATTTACAAATTAAGTAATAACGAACTCATTCAAGGAGGAATTGCATTATTGATTGAGCTCATTAATGCAAATTTAAAATGGAAAAAGTTATCTACGGTTTTGCCTATTGGTTAGCGCTCTTATTATTTTCAAGTGTCGCTTTAGCTAAGCCTGATGGAATGATGCTAGCTAAGGTTTACCATCAATCGATTAAACTTGATGATTATTGGGTAAGCGAAAAGTATGATGGCGTTCGAGCCTATTGGGATGGGCAACAGCTATGGAGTCGCGGCGGGAATGCTATAGCTGCGCCAGCTTATTTTACGGAAAATTTTCCCAACATAGCGCTCGATGGCGAGCTTTGGATAGCACGTCAACAATTTGCAAAAGTTTCAGGCATAGTGCGTTCTCATCATGCAAGTTCGCAGTGGAAAATTGTGCAATATCGAGTATTTGATTTACCTGAATTAGCAAAGCCGTTTAATCAGCGTTTAACTGAACTTAAAAAAGTGATTAAGCTTAGTGCGAGCCCATACCTTTATCTCGTACCGCAGTTTAAAGTAAAAAGCCATGTTGAATTAGCTCAATTGCTGGATGCATATACCGCTAAAGGAGCTGAGGGGTTAATGTTACACAAGGGAAGCTCTATATATAGCCACAAACGTAATGATGATTTGCTGAAATTAAAACAGTTTGTTGACGCTGAAGCTACCGTGATTGAACATTTAAAAGGTAAAGGGAAATACCAAGATATGCTTGGGGCTATTCGAGTTAAAAATAGTGCTGGGCTGGTATTTAAAATTGGTAGTGGATTTAGTGACGCACAACGCAGATCGCCTCCACCAATTGGTAGTGTAATAACTTACAAATATACAGGGGAAACCAAAACAGGTTTGCCAAGATTCCCCGTATATTTAAGAGTTAGATCGGATGCAAGATTAAATAAAAATTAAAGTTTGCTATTCGTTAGTTTGGTTTTTTCTTCACTGAGCGCGACTACCTCAATAGATAAATCGTTGGGGTTCATACGCATCAAAGATAGCACTTTATCTTTATCTAAATGTGCCGCTTGCTGATTAATTGCATTCAGTTCAATTTGTAAATTTGGATGACTGGCAATAGTATTTGCAATGCAACTTGGGTTTTGTGTCAGAGTTTGCTTATTAATACATTGATAAATATTGGCTTCATTAGCAGCAAAACAACTTGCAGTGAAACTGCTAGCAAGTAAAAATGCGGTTAGTTTTTTCATAACATATACTCCAGTTTTATGCTGTTTGTTATAGCGCGATGCATTACAAGATTGAATTTGTCGGCTTTGTTGAATAAAGAATGCCGCAATAAAGGAATTTTTACTAATTTTTAACAGACGTGGCGCTGAATATTATAGGTCGGGGTGTATTAATTTATTTACAAAAACGGTGTTTTATATTGGCGTTATGTGACAGTATTGTCATGTTAATTTGTAACTCAATGATAAATAATAAAATTATTAAAGGTGCTTAAGGCAGCTTATTAATCTGAGGTGATAAAATACAGTAATGATGATCAGGCGCGTTTTAAGGTTTTTCCAGCATCAGATTAGTGAGTTTAGCTGGTTTTTAATTTTAATCTTATTGTTGTTACACATAGTGTTGAGTTGGTTAGGGTTATATTGGGCTGGCGAGGCGCAATTGACCCATTGGCAAATTTATCCTTATTATTATGTCGTAACAACCAGTACAGTCGGTTATGGCGATTTTAGCCCTCAAACCTTATTTGGACGAACCTGGGTTTGGTTGTTTCAAATTCCAATGGGGTTGATATTATTTGGTGCTTTCTTGGCTAAAGCTGGGCAAAGTTTAACTTATTATTTTAAGCGGTCGATTATGGGTAATAAAAATTTTAAGCACTACCAAAACCACATTATTTTATTTGGTTATCACCATAAAATAACAGACGATATGGTGAAGCATATTTTAGCAGACACCCAGCGAGAAGGGCGGCGTATTATTTTATGCGATTTAACTGAAACGGAGCATCCTTTATTAAACCGTGCAGAATGGGTTGATTTTGCAAAATTGAATTCATTTACCCTGGATAGCGATTTAGAAAGAGTGGCAGCCAGCCAAGCAGATCGTATTATTATTTATGGTCAAACAGATGACCAAACTTTAACTTGCGCACTTAAACTTTCGCCGCTGGTTGATGCTAGCTGTCATATCACAGCTTGGTTCGATGATGAATCAAAAGTAGATTTATTGCGCAGCCACTGTCCTAACGTTGAGTGTAGCTCGTCTAAGATAGCTGAAATTTTAGTACGCTCAATGCAAGATCCAGGTGCCAGTCGAGTGCAAGAGCAGTTGTTATCTAATTTATTTGGCGATACTCAATATTCGATACAAGTGCCAGTTGAAATAGAGCAAAACATGGCATTTCAAGTTTATTTTGAGCATTTTAAAAATATCCACGACGCCACCGTATTAGCGATTGCTAAAGAAAAAAATGGCAATTTTCTAGAGGTTAATCCGCCTCTAGATACTCAGGTCATGCCGGGTGATTATTTACATTACATAGGTAACTTTAGAATTAAATCGACTGATGTAAATTGGAAAGCATTGCTTGAATAATAAAATAGTTTCTAAACGAGTTGTCTGTTTGATAAGTTGCTTTAAAGGTAAGCATGCTCAATGAAACTAAAATAATTAAAAAAGGCTAAGCTCAGTTATGACACTGGCTTAGCTTTATTGATTGTTATTCTGGTTAGTTTGGATCAATTCTGAGGTTAATTAGGCTTCTTCAAATTCATTATCGTCAAGCGTTAGCGGTTCTGGCGATAGAACAACTCCTGTGGTGTCGGCATAAACATAGTCTTCTGGTAAAAATGTTACGCCAGCAAAATTAACGGCTACGTCTATTTCGCCTGTATCGTCGTTATCTGCGCCTACGGGAATTGACGCAAGGGCTTGAATGCCTATGTCTATTTCTTCTAAATCGTCAACGTCTCGGACGGCACCATAACAAATAATACCTTCCCAGTTATTTGCTGCTGCGGTTTCTGCTATTTCAGCGTCAACAAGCGCTCTGCGTAGCGAACCACCACCGTCAATTAGCAAAACGCGCCCACTGCCATCTTCTTCAACAATTGAGCTAATTAGGCCGCTATGTTCAAAACATTTCACAGTACGAATGCTTCCGAAAAAAGAGTCTATGCCACCGTAAGTACTTAGCATGGGTTCGGCTACATCAACCATATCTGTGTAGGTATCGCATAAAATCGAAGTTGTGAATTCCATATTAACTGCCTTAATTAGTTTTTATACCTCATTATAAACATCTGTAAGTGGGAATTCCAAGTTAAAACTGAGACTTAATTTGTCATATATCTGTCCTATTTGATTAAAGTTTTTGTCATACTTGCTCCGTATTATGAATTTATGGATGGCTAAAATTGAGGCTGAGATGAATTTAATTACGGCAAAAGATCAACAATTATTTGGCTGGATTTTTTCAACGACACAAAATAAGGACATGCGCTGGGTTAGAATGATTTCGAGATCCGGGGATGGTCATTTTTATTTAGCGTTGGCTATTCTGTTAGCGATTGTTGAACAGCAAGGTTTTTGGTTTTTGGTTGTGGGGCTAGTCGCATTTTTATTAGAGCTCCCATCTTACTTTGTATTAAAGAAAGCTTTTAAACGTATTCGACCGTCGGATTTATTAGTATCAGCTCATATTCAACCTAGTGATAAATTTAGTTTGCCGTCCGGTCATACGGCAGCCGCTTTTTTAATGGCAACCGTCGTGAGTTATTTTTATCCTAGCTTTTCGGTATTAGCTTATAGCTGGGCTAGTTTAATTGGCTTATCTCGCGTTTTATTAGGTGTGCATTTTCCAACTGATATTATTGCAGGCGCAACGCTTGGGTTTATGAGTGCATGGTTTAGTTTAAATTTGGTACTTTAAGTTATATGAAAATACTTTATGGTGTGCAAGGCACAGGAAATGGTCATATTAGTCGTGCAAGGATTATGGCTAAACGGTTTAATGAATTAAACATTGATGTTGATTTCTTATTTTCGGGCCGTAATGCTGATAAATTTTTTGACATGGATGTATTTGGTGAGTATCAAGTACGAAAAGGTATGTCATTTTGTTATCAGAATGGGGAGGTCGATACATTTTCAACGATTAAATCGCTTAAATTTAATCAGTTGAGACAGGATATTAAAACGCTTGATTTATCATCATATGATCTTGTTCTAAATGATTTTGAGCCTATATCGGCGTGGGCCGCAAGAGCTCAACATGTGCCGAGTATTAGTATTTCTCATCAGGCTTCTTTTTTACAGAATATTCCAATGCAAAAAGCAAAGTGGACAGATAAAAAAATTCTCAAATATTTTGCGCCTTGCCAATTTAATTTAGGGGTACATTGGTATCACTTTGATGCCAACATTATTCCACCTTTTATCGAAAGCCCAAATAAATTGAATGTGGTTGATAATAAGATTCTTGTTTATTTACCATTTGAATCTTTAACTCAAATTAAGCAATTGATAGCAGATTTTTGTGATTTTGAATTTTATTGTTACCACCCAGATTTAACGGCAGATGAAGATCATGAACATATTCATTTTCGTCGCGTTAGTAAAACAGGGTTTAAACAGGATATTGCAGATTGTAGCGGAATTATTGCCAATGCAGGTTTTGAGCTATCAAGTGAAGCTTTATGTTTTGGTAAACGTATTCTATTAAAACCCCTGAATGGTCAATTTGAGCAAGCGAGCAATGCCTATACTTTAGAATTACTTGGGTTAGCTAGCGTAATGAATCAATTAAATTTTGATGAAGTTGAGCAATGGCTCGAGCAAACTCAGGCAGGGCAGGTGATATTTCCAGATGATCCACAACCGCTTATTAATTGGATTATGGCTGGCAATTATCAGGATACCTCAGAGCTGCGTGATGCATTATGGCGGCAAGTAAAATTTCCCGCACAAGTTAGAGCTCGTTTAGAAAACAACAAAGCGGCTTAACACCTGTCTATAAACTTATCAAAATAAAGTGTGAGCTCGTTAAATATAGATAGCGTCTGATTGGTTAAATTTTTAAAACCTAGGCGCTGTTTTGCTAAAAGGTGCGCTGTCAGCACACCTCAATGCTACCTTGCAGATGACTGGCAATGATTAATATCCAATTTATCTCAGACCATTTTCTACTGGCAAGGCCCCAATGAGATGATGAGATGGCCTCATCGGCTTAATTCAACGTTTGTAGGCTAATAAATAATCTTTAAGCTAAATAAAATTTGCATTAGCTTTTGTTTATATTTAGCCATATCGCGAATTTTCATAAATTGTTTAAGTGTTAATTGATGTGGCGTCAGCTCAATGGCCTATATTATGATTAATAATGAGGCTACATATGGTTGTGCTAGGGTCTGAAGTTTAAAAAACTGCTCAACAGAAAAGTTATGAAGGTGCGAATACATTAGAGGCAAGAGGTAGCTTCTCAATTTGAGCCCGTATATAAGCGAGCATCTTGTTTATTTCAATTTTTGTTTTTGACATTAATCGGGAGTCCATATAAGACCCCTGCCAGCTGTCAATTTATTATAGATGAAAGATCTGTTCACCATTAGTGACTGTATATAGTTAAATAATCAATAACGATTTCTTAAATTCAATTAATATCTGCTTGCTTTACATTCTGTTATTCGTTGATTTTTTGATTCGGGTTGCCAGTGAAATTAAACCTGTGTTTTAGGGTCTAAATTTTTAAGAGCTAAATATGCATACGCGTTGGTTTAATTAGTACCTATTGTGTATTTTGCGTTTAAAGCAGATTGAGGACAAAGAATGAAAACCTTAATTGTCGGCGCAGGTATGTCAGGCGCAGCCTGTGCAGACTTGTTAGAAAAAGCAGGCCATCAAGTGACTGTGTTTGATCGCGCCACGCGTGTTGGTGGACGGTTATACACTCGGCATTTACCTTGGGCAGACCTTGACTTGGGTGCCCAATATTTTACTGCTCGAGAACCGCTTTTTAAAACTCAAGTTGATAATTGGCATCAATCAGGTATTGTTCAATTATGGCAGCCAACACCTTGGCTGACTGATAATTATAATTCTCATCCTTCACCAGATAGACAAGCAAGGTATATTGGATTTAAAAATGCGCAAGCGCCTGTGGTCGAACTGTTATCTTCCAGTCATGTCTATTTACAGCAACATGTTGAAAAAGTTAGCCGTAAAAATAATCAATGGTACGCACAATTAAGCAATCATACACAGTCTGGCCCTTATGATACGGTGGTGATGGCGCTTCCGCTTCCATTGGCGGCTGATTTATTTGATGAGACGTTAATTCAAACCTTTGATTTACCCGATATTGAAGTGCAGGCCACACAGGTTTTGGCTGTGCAACTGGCTACCCCAATAAAAACAGAGATGGCATGGTCATTTGTTAAAGATAGACCTATTGATTATTTAGGACAGGTGAGTGCTAAACCAAATAGAAATGCTAACGGGCAAACATGGTTAATGCATTTTACTGATGGTGCTACACAAATGTATAAATATAACGCCACCTCTAGTTTTGTGAAGCTGGGATTATTACAGCTAGAGCAGATATTTTCAGATAATAAATTGGGCGAATGTGTTAATCATTATAGCTATCATCACCCTTACGCTCGGATTTGTAGTAAAAACATTAAACAAAGTTATTACTGGCAAGCCGAATATGGCGTTGGTTTTTGTGGGGACTGGTGTCAAGCTGGGAGAATTGAAGGCGCTTTTTTAAGTGGTAGACAACTCGCGCAACGTATATTAAATATTCAGTAGCTCTGTTTATAATTTTGATCTCAAGCCTCTTTCTTAAAAATAATACAAAGATTCACTCGGCTTAGTATGCTCTAAATTATTTTTTAATCGCTTGTAGTTTTCAGAAAGGCCAATTAACGCATAATAAATGTAAATATTATGCTTTTCATTGCTTTAGTCCTTTTCAGTGTATGTTATTTGTTCTAAAATGGTGGGGAATGAAAATGCACCAACGTTGTGCGAAAAATAAACAATAAGTTGTTTATGACGACATTCTTTATAAGAGTTTATCGAATATTTTGTATTGAAAAAGTCGGTTAATGCACAAATAATTAAATTTATCTTGGTTTTTGACTTACTTTGTATCGCCTTTTTGGTTTACTAGACTAGGTTGTATAAAAAGAATAAGCGAAATCATGTAAATATGATGGATATAAATTTAATAGATGTTTTAAGTTGGTGTAATTGGGATACTAACTTTCATATTAATAAACCCGTAACTGGTTAAGGAATATATAATGAAGAAGTCATTTAAACTAGCCGCACTTGCCTCTGCTATTTTATCTGCCCCGCTAATGGCTGAAGAGCCTGTTTATGTGACCGGCGGCGCAAATTTATTTTTGTTCGACACTGAAGTGCATAACTTAGATTCAGGTTTTGGTCCATGGTTAGGCTTAGGTTATCAGATTGATGATAAATGGGCTGTAGAATTAGATTACAACATGGCTGATACTGACACTCGTGGTTTATCTTCAAATGTAAGCACTGATGTTAGTTTATTATCATTAAATGGTGTATATCGCTATGCTCCGGTTGGTCAAAACAGCATTTTATTGAAAGCTGGTTTAGGTAAATATGACTTAGATGCTGGCGCAGCAGGTGATATTAGCGAAACAGTTGTAAAAGCGGGTGCAGGTTATGAATATTATATTCAACCTAACTTGTCTGCTACTTTCATGTGGGACTTATTATACAGCGTAGATGAAGTTTTAATTGATAGCATGCCGAGCATTGGTCTTAAATACCAATTTGGTGATGTTAAATCGTCTAGCAAATCATCTAGCAGTTCATCTAGCTCAAACGTACAGCCTGTTGATAACCAAGGTTTAGATTCAGATGGCGATGGCGTTGTAAACAGCCAAGACATGTGTGCAAATACACCAGCTGGTGTTCGTGTTAATTCACAAGGTTGCCCATTTGATAGAGACGCTGACGGCGTTTATGACTATAAAGACGAATGTCCAGCAACTCCTGCAGGTGCTAAAACAGACGCTAAAGGTTGTAAAGTTCAGTTAGCAGAAGAAGTATCTATGGATTTATATGTAACTTTCCCGTTTGATAGTGCAGATATTCCTAACGAATACTATGATGAAATTAAAAAATTAGCTGATTTCTTACGCCAGTATCCAGATACAGATGTTAAATTAGTAGGTCACGCAGATTCAACTGGTCCTGCTTCTTATAACCAAATGTTATCTGAAAAACGTGCAGCTCAAGTTGGCGAATATTTAGTCGACAGATTAAATGTTTCTAAATCACGTATTACAACAACTGGTGAAGGTGAAAGCCAACCAATTGCTGATAACTATACAGCGCAAGGTCGTGCTAAAAACCGTCGCGTAACTTCACACATTAAAGCTATTATTCAAAAATAATACAGTTTTAGGGTAAGTAGACAGATTAAAAGGCCAGTGATTTCACTGGCCTTTTTGTTTATTAACGAAGAAAGATTAAACTTTTAACTTAAATTAAATGACAATCCTTTACTAACTTTCTTTCGTAAATTTCACTTTCCTTAACCATCTCGCAAGACGTTATGCTTTCCTCAGCATTGAAAATACATAGGCTTAAATTATCAGTTGGTTATGCTTTATCGATAGGGCGGGCTAATTCGAGACTTATTTCACGTAATATCAGTTTAATGATTTGATATTATGCTGGGGGCTGGTATAAGTATGCCGAATTTATAAAACAGATATTAAAAACAGAAATTTAACGGCAATAAACTACAATTTGTTGTTTTTGCTCATCTATAAATGGGTAAACCGTTAAACTTTATTTGCGCTTTAGCATTTTTTAGACTAAATATTCTTTTTAATATGGAATTTAGTCATAAATATGTCGCTTAAAACGGGTGTAATTCAGTTGTCATTTAATTTATGAACTGGACGCTGGTTTTGACACTTAAATTTTTAAAATAACGGTAAGGAATACACAATGGAATTAAAACATACATTTAAACTAGCTGCATTATCTGCTGCCATTCTAACTGCTCCTGCAATGGCTGAAGAGCCTGTTTATGTAACTGGTGGTGCGAATTTATTCTTGTTTGATACCGAGATTCATAATTTAGATTCAGGTTTTGGACCTTGGCTTGGTTTAGGCTATCAAATTGATGATAATTGGGCGGTTGAATTAGATTACAACTCTGCTAGCACAGATACTCGTGATTTATCACCGAATGTAGACACGGATGTGAGCTTGTTGTCTTTAAATGGTGTTTATCGCTATGCTCCTGTAGGTCAAAATAGCATTTTAGTAAAAGCAGGTTTAGGTAAATATGATTTAGATGCAGGCAGCGCAGGCGACATTACCGAAACTGTTTTAAAAGCGGGCGCGGGCTATGAATATTATATTCAACCTAACTTATCAGCCACTGTTATGTGGGATTTATTGTACAGCATTGACGAAACGGTGATTGATAGTATGGCTACTATTGGTCTTAAATATCAGTTCGGTTCGGTAAAATCGTCAAAAACAGCAGAAAGCAAGCCAGCCAAAGTAGATCCAGTAGAAAAGCAAACTTTAGATTCAGATAGCGATGGTGTTCCAAATAATCAAGACATGTGTGCAAATACGCCAGCAGGCGTGCGTGTTAATTCGCAAGGTTGTCCGTTTGATAGAGATGCCGACGGTGTTTATGATTATCTAGATGAATGCCCAGCAACGCCAGCGGGTGCTCGAATTGATGACAAAGGCTGTCGTATTGCTTTAACTGAAAAAGTATCAATTGATCTCTATGTTTCGTTCCCTTTAAACAGCAGCTATATTCCTGATGAATATTATGATGAAATCAAAAAAGTTGCTGATTTTATGCGTGAATACCCTGATACAAATGTTCAATTAGTAGGTTACACCGATTCAACGGGAACCGCTAAATATAATCAAATGTTATCAGAAAAACGAGCAGCTAAAGTGGGTACTTACTTAGTTAATCGTTTAAATATTGATGCATCACGTGTGAGTTCTATGGGTAAAGGTGAAGAAAACCCAATTGCAGATAACTCAACTAAGTCAGGTCGTGAAAAAAATCGTCGCGTTACTGCTGAAATTACAGCTACGGTAGAAAAATAATTAAAGCATTTGTAAGCTTTTAAACAAAAAAAACCAGAGCTTATGCTCTGGTTTTTTATTTAGGGGTTGGCGAAAATTAAAAAATGTAAAGTAAAGCCAGTATTTAATAGCGCCATACTGAATACAATTTTTTATTAAAAACCGATATATTAAAAACCGATAGTTTCTTGCTTTTGAATAAGCTCTATTGCATATCCATCTGGGTCTTTCACAAATGCAATTTCAACCGTTCCGCCTTTAACTGGCCCAGGTTCACGCGCAATAATACCGCCTGCTGCTTTTATTTGTTCACAGCTTGCATAAACATTCTCTACTTCAATCGCGATATGACCATAAGCTGTACCTAAATCGTATTCGCTTGTATCCCAATTGTAGGTTAATTCTAGCACTGTATTATCAGCTTCATCGCCATATCCAATAAAGGCTAACGAATATTTATATTCGGTGTTGTCGTGTTGACGTAGTAATTTCATACCTAATACTTGGGTATAAAATTGAATAGATTTATCTAAATTCCCGACACGTAGCATAGTGTGTAAAAGACGCATTAAAGCATTCCTTATGAGTTAATGAATGGAGAAGGGGGTTGTTTAAATTTCAACTTTATCTTTGTATTCGCAAAGATCTTCGATAATACACGAGCCACATTTAGGTTTTCTTGCAACGCAGGTATAGCGACCATGTAAAATTAACCAGTGGTGTACATCAACTTTAAACTCAGCGGGTACAACCTTTAATAGTTTTTCTTCTACGGCGACTACATCTTTGCCCATTGCTAATTTTGTTCGGTTGCTCACTCTAAAAATATGAGTGTCAACTGCAATGGTGGGCCAACCAAATGCAGTGTTAAGAACGACGTTAGCTGTTTTTCGCCCAACACCGGGTAGCGCTTCTAGCGCGGCTCTGTCTTGGGGAACTTGCCCATTATGTTGATCAATTAGCATTTTGCAGGCTTTAATCACATTATTGGCTTTGCTGTTATATAAGCCTATAGTTTTTATATATTCTTTTAAACCATCTACCCCCAATGCATAAATAGCTTCTGGCGTGTTGGCAACCGAAAATAATTTTCTGGTTGCTTTATTCACACTCACATCTGTTGCTTGTGCCGATAAAGTCACAGCGACAAGCAATTCAAAGGGCGAGTTAAACTCTAGCTCTGTGGTTGGTGTTGGATTCTCTGCCCTGAGTCTGGATAATATCTCAATGCGTTTATTTTGATTCATAAGGATTAACTTTCAGCAGTCACTCTTGCTCTTTCTATCTTTTCGGATTTGTTTTTATCGCCTACCACTAAGCTTTCAATTCGTTTTTCAAAGCGGTTTTTTAATGCGATTAATAGCCCCATTACAATAAAAGCACCCGGTGGTAAAATAGCGACTAAAAAATGTTGCTCAAACTGGAATAGATGTAAAGTCCAGTCATTGGCTAAGTTACCTAATAATAAATCGGCACCACTGAATAAAGTGCCATTGCCTAGTATTTCTCGAATGCCGCCTAACATTAATAAAACAGCTAAAAACCCCAGCCCCATCATAAAACCATCAGCCGCAGCGAGGTGAACGCTATTTTTTGATGCAAATGCTTCGGCCCGACCAATAATGGCACAGTTAGTCACAATTAGTGGAATAAATATGCCGAGTGTTTGATAAAGCTCGTACGTGTAGGCATTCATTAATAGTTGAACAATAGTCACCAATGAGGCGATGATCATTACAAACACAGGAATGCGGATTTCATTTGGGATCCAGTTTCGAACAATTGAAACACTAATATTAGAACCCACTAAAACGGCTAATGTTGCTATGCCTAACCCCAATCCGTTAATAAATGTATTGGTGACGGCTAATAAAGGGCATAAGCCTAACATTTGCACTAAAGCAGGGTTATTTTTCCATAAACCCTGCCAGCTTATTTCTTGAATTGTGTTCATTTAGACTCTCCACAATTACTATCTAGTTCAAAAATATTGTCTTGTTGCTGTGCCCATAATAAAGTATTTTTAATTGATTTCACTACGGCTCTAGGGGTTATTGTTGCGCCAGTAAACTGATCAAATTGGCCACCGTCTTTTCTAACGGCCCAGGATGATTCATTCTCTGGCGTTAATTTTAGCTCGTTAAAAAAGGTGATCCAACGAGATTTTTTATATTCAATTTTATCTCCTAAACCTGGAGTTTCGCTGTGGCTTGTTGTCCGAACGCCTTTAATTTTTTGTTGGGTATCAATTCCAACTAATAAATCAATACGGCCGCTGTAGCCATCAGGTGCAATGCTTTCAATCACAAGCCCGGTTGGTTTGTTATCTAACCTAGCTCTAAAAACTCGGATAGCTTGTTGATTATTGTCTGTCATTATTCGACAGTCAGTCGTGATGTCATTGTTATATAGAGCTTTTGGCATGATGGCATTGATATTTTTTAAAATTGCCTGATTTTTTTCTTCTGTAATTTTTTGCTTAGTTAGCAAATGTGTCACTGTTACCAAACCTGTAGTGACAATAGCAAATAGCGTTAATATGGCGCTGGCTTTGCTAATGGGATGGATCTTAAACATTAATCTCTCCGTTACCTTGAAACATGGCCATAAGTGCGCGGCTTGGTGTAATAATCAATAAGAGGTACGCACATATTAGCAAGTAGTACGGCAAATGCGACAGCTTCTGGATACCCGCCCCAATTTCTAATTAAAAAGACCAACAACGCGATTAAAGCGGCATAAACGATTCGGCCTTTTGCTGTTGTGGATGCGGATACTGGGTCGGTTAAAATAAAAAAGGCTGCAAACATGGTGGCGCCCGATGTAAGTTGAATTGTAGGTGTTGCTATGCTTTCTGGCGCTGCTAAAAAATAAAAAAAGCTTAAACCAAATAAAACTAGGATAAAAGTAGTAGGGATGTGCCAGTTAATTATTTTACGTTGCAGTAGCCACAAACCACCTAATAAATAAGCCAAATTCACTTGCATCCATCCTAAACCGTAGCTATCACTAAATATATTTTGGCTGATGATTTCTTGGTAGGTTTGCTGATTACTTAAACCCGTTTTAATTGCATCGAGTGGCGTTGCCATTGTAAACCCATCTAGGTTGGTTCTAAATTGAGCTAGTGAGTATCCTTGCTCGCTGTAGCCGGTAAAAATAACCATGAGCATATCCCAAGTCGTTAAATCGTATTGGATAAGCTCTAATGGTGGTAACCACAAGGTCATAGAAAGCGGAAAAGACACAAGTAACACAACATAACCTGCCATGGCAGGATTAAAAATATTTTGTCCCAACCCACCATAAATTTGCTTGGCAATAATAATAGCAAAACTTGCCCCTATAATTGCAATCCACCAAGGGGCTAAAGGAGGTAAGCAAATGCCTAATAACAAACCAGTTAATAGCGCAGTATTATCTTTTAATTGTTTTAATGAACGATTTCGTTGACGCAAGCAAATGAGTTCCGCGATTAGAGCTGCGGCCATTGCGAGCATAATTTGAACTAGTACACCAATGCCAAAATACCAAACTTGGGCGAGTATGCCGGGAATACAGGCCAGCGCGACCGCTAACATCACATCGCTGGTTTTTCGTTGTAGCCGGTTGTGAGGGGAACTGGCGATGCGAAAATTCATTATTTATCTCCTAATGCTTGTTTTTTCGCTTTTGCTTTAGCAATTGCGGCCTTCACTCTTTGTTGCCTGATTTGTGCTTCTGTTAAATTTGAATGATCGGTTTCAGATTCTGGATCAGGTTGATGAGTTTGCGATTCGTCACTTGAATTAGATTCGGTTGCTGTGTCTGCTGACTTCGCTGTTGGATCTGCCGCTGCTTGATTTGCTTGCTCAGCTTTTCTGGCTTTCACTTTTTCGGCAATGGCTTTTGCTTTAGCCTGTTTATCGGTTAAGGCTTGAGTTTGCGGCTCGTCACTTGAATCAGATTCAGCTGCTGTGCCTGTTGAATAAGCGGCTTGCTCAGTTCTTGTTTGGCTCGTTTGCTCAGCTTTTCTAGCTTTCACTTTTTCGGCAATGGCTTTTGCTTTAGCCTGTTTATCGGTTAAGGCTTGAGTTTGCGACTCGTCATTTGAATCAGATTCAGCTGCTGTGTCTGATGACTTCGCTGTTGGATCTGCCGCTGCTTGCTCAGCTTTTTTGGCTTGAGCTGCACGTTTAGCTTTCGCTCTGGCAATAGCGGCTGCCGCAGTTGCTTTTGCGTTGTTTTTTGTTTCAGCCTCTGGCGCTGTTGCTTGTGGCGTTTGGTTGTTTGGTTCGGCTTCTGGTGTTTTTTGCTGTTTTTTTGCTTGTGCCCTTGCGAGTGCCGCAGCTACTTTGTCTTGCGCACTTGGATTTTTCGCCATGGACTGTTTACGAGCTTCTGATGCTTGCTTGTGTTTTTTTAGTCTTTCTTGTTTTTCGCGCTCTAATCGTTCATTACGAGCATTAAAACGTTCTTTCGCTTTTTCTGCTTTTTCATGTTCAAGTTGTTGATTTTTTATATCTGCTTTGGCAACTCGGTAATATTGGACTAACGGAATTTCACTCGGGCAAACATAAGCACAAGCACCACATTCAATACAATCAAATAACTTATAATCCTGTGCTTTCTCATATTCTTTTGCTTTACTGTGCCAATAGAGTTGCTGCGGTAGTAAGGAAGCTGGACATACATCGGCACAATAGCCACAGCGGATACAGGCTTGTTCATCGGTGGCTGCTGGTAATTCTTTATCGCTAGGCGCTAACACACAGTTAGTTATTTTGGTTACAGGCACTCGAGTGTCGGGCAGGGTAAAGCCCATCATGGGGCCACCCATTATTAACCTTGGTTTTTTTAGGGGTTGATAGCCTTGCTCTGATAACAAAAAATCGACCGGAGTGCCAATTCTAGCCCAGACATTTTGGGGCTCTGACAACTGTTTACCTGTTACAGTCACAACCCGTTCAATGAGTGGTTCACCATGTACAACCGCTCTAAATGCAGCGAAAGCAGTACCAATATTTTGGGTGATAATACCTAAATCTGCCGTAATCCCTTTACTGGGGACTTCTTGTCCGGTTATGACTTGAATTAACTGTTTTTCACCGCCAGCAGGGTATTTTGTTGGAATTGCTCTTACCACAAATTGCTGTTTTCCACGGCAAGCTTGCTCCATGGCTGCAATAGCTTCAGGTTTATTTTTTTCAATTGCAATGGCGACTAGTTTAGGTTGTAACAGATGGGTGAATATCTCAATGCCGCTGACAATTTCGTTGGCATGTTCTCGCATTAACAAATCATCAGCTGTTATATAAGGTTCGCATTCAACCCCGTTTATAATTAATAGCTCAATTGGCTGAGAGTTAGCTTGTTTTACATAGGTTGGAAATGAAGCGCCGCCGAGCCCTGAAATGCCCGCTTGCTTTAATTTATCTAACAGTTCAACTTTACTTAAGGTTAAATAATTTGGCGCTGGCGTTATTTCACACCAAGTATCTAAATGATCTGGTTTTATGACGACTGATATTTCGGTTAAACCAGACGGATGAGCTGTTATTCTGGGTTCAATCGCAATGACTTCGCCAGATGTAGGGGCGTGGGTAGGTAGCTCCATTGGCCCTTGCAATTGAGTTAAGGCTTGCCCTTTTAAAACTTTATCGCCCACTTTAACAGTTACTGCGGCAGCTTGGCCGATATGCTGTTTTACAGGCACTATATATTCATTGGCGAGCCCTAATCTTTTGATTGGTGCTTGATTAGAAAGTGACTTACGCTCAGGTGGGTAAACGCCACCAGGAAAATCCCACAAGTAACCTGATTTTATTTTATCGATCAAAGAATCCACGCAGACTCCAATTGATTATCTAGCATTATTGAATTTGTTTAACGGGAATGGTGTTAAGTTGCCAACGCCAATTTTCAGGCTTTGTTTCCAGTGGCAACATATCGATGCAATCAACTGGGCAGGGGTCAACACAAAGGTCACAGCCAGTACATTCATCAATAATAACAGTATGCATTTGTTTTGCAGCGCCGAGAATAGCGTCTACTGGGCAAGCTTGAATGCATTTTGTGCAGCCTATACATTCAGCTTCTCTTATGTAAGCCACTTTTTTGACAGGCTCGGCGGTATCGTTTTCTTCACTGCCCGCTAACGGTTTAACTTCTTTACCGGTCAAATCAGCCAGTTTTTTGATAGTGGAGTCACCGCCAGGCGGGCACTTATTAATGTCGTCGCCATCTGCAATGGCTTGTGCATAAGGCTTACAACCTGGGTAGCCGCATTGTCCGCATTGGGTTTGCGGCAATATTTCGTCGATTTGATCAACTAAAGGATCACTTTCGACTTTAAATCGAATATTGGCATAGCCTAAGACTGCCCCAAAAATGAGTGCAATGAGTCCTAACGCTAATAAAGAATATAACAAAATCATGAGAGCTTAATCAGTCCTGTAAATCCAAGAAAAGCTAATGACATTAAACCAGCGGTGACCATAGCAATAGCTGAGCCTTTAAACGGGGAGGGGATATCGGCAGCAGCAAGCCGTTCACGCATGGCTGAAAATAAAATAAGCACTAGCGAAAAGCCGATAGCCGCTGAAAAGCCATAAATAGCAGATTCAATTAAATTGTGTTTTTCATTGATATTTAACAATGCAACCCCTAACACCGCGCAATTGGTCGTTATGAGCGGTAAAAATATGCCCAATAAGCGATATAAACTTGGGCTACTTTTGTGTACGACCATTTCAGTAAATTGCACAACCACAGCAATCACTAAAATAAATGCAAGTGTGCGTAGAAATGCTAAATCGAGCGGGTATAAAATATAATGGTCAATTAAATAACTGGCGATAGATGCAAGTGTTAGTACAAACGTTGTTGCCAAAGACATGCCTATCGCAGTTTCTACTTTGCCTGAAACGCCCATAAATGGACATAAACCCAGAAATTTGACTAACACAAAGTTATTGACCAGCACAGTGGCAATAAATAATAAAAAATAATCTGTCATAATTTAGCAAATGTATATTATTGATTCGTCGTTAAGCAAAACGGTAAGGTAAATTAGATGATAAGCACCGTACCTAACTAAAGTCGTAAAAATTAAGAGGCGCTATTATCCGGTTTTAGTGTGAAGATAACAACTCGTGCGGCATAAGGTTTTTAAATTATTTCAGCTTTATTTTGGCTAATGGATTAATTTGGGCTGTGATACAGCTTATTCTACCAATGTTTAGCTTTACGAATGCGCTTTTGATTAAGAGGCACTAAAGAGTATAGCGCCCCTGTTGATGTATTAAAGTTTAATTCGTTTTAAAGTTCAGTTGGTTTGCCGATAAAGTAACCTTGAGTACCATCGATAAATATTTTTTCTAACGTATGTTTTTCAATTTCAGTTTCAACACTTTCAGCAAGCACACTCACACCGATTCGATGCGCTAAATCAATTAAAATTCGAACAAAATATTGATTATTTTTATCTTCATCAATGTTGCGGCTGTAACTACCATCTAACTTGATAAAATCAGGTTTTAACTCTCTAAAAAACTTAAATGAGGTAAAGCCAATACCAAAGCGTTCAACTGTTATGCGCGCACCGCTTCGATGAAGCATGCTGACAAATCGTTTGGATGCAGCGGCATTTTGTTGTAAACCAAACTCCGTTAATTCAAATACTAATTTGGCGGCAACGCCAGTTTCGCGTAATAAACGACGCTCTAACCAAATTACAAACTGTTCATCGTGCGCAGATTTTGCCGTTAAATTAATTGCAAAGCTTTGGTTTACTAAGTTTTTTTGTTTTATTAGATTGATAGTGCATTCAATGATCAGGCGGTCAATGGCTATAATTTTGTCCATACGTTCAGCCATTGCAATAAATGAATGCGTAGGCATCACCTGACCATCTTTATTTGAAAATCGAGCTAAAATTTCCGAATAGACTTTTGTACTTTTATTGGTCGGTTGGATGGGTTGTGCAAACAGTATCACTCTTTGATTCACTAGCACATCTTCAATAATATCTCGCCAATTTTGGCTACCATATTTTGAGCTAACATTGTTTAATACCGACTTATCATTTTGAATATGGCAAGCATTCGCTGTTTTGGTTTGAGCTAAGTTTATACCGGTATCGGCAAGGGCAAGCAATTCAGACAGATCATCATTAGATTCATAGCCGACAATGCCTGAATAGGCAATACTGTTGGTTTCAAATATTTTTTGCAACTCCGTTAAACGACCCGTTAAACTCTTCGCCAGATTATCCGCTTCTTTTAAGGTGATGTGAGGCGCAACCATAGCAAAGTCAGCGCCGTTAATTCGGTATAAGCAGGCCCCTTTATAGCTATTGCTAACTCGCGTTAAAGCTTGCGCAATGGCATTTATATATTCATCACCTTCATGGTAACCACGAGACTGGTTTATCGATTGTAGTTCAGTGGCTCTGATAATAGCCAATATGCCAAATTTGTCGGCGGAAACATCAGTTAGCTCTTGTTTTAAAAAATCTAAAAAGCAATTACGATTGGCAAGACCAGTCAATTCATCAATTTTTGCTTCAACTTGTAAACTTTCGGCAGATGATTTCCATTGTTCAATTTCTTGTCGAGATTTTTGGTGAATTTGATTTAAAGGCTCGACTAAAGGCAAACACTCTTTTGGAATCGATTCTGAATTGAATTGCGCTACTGGCAAAGCGTTATCATTATTGAGCTGTGCTTTAAATTGATTAGCTGTCTTGGCGATGCTTTTTTTAATGTTTAATAGGGTTATAAAGCTAGTAAATAGTAAAAGCACAAAAATAAGGGTTACGCTTAAGAAAATAAAGCGATCAGTTTGTTTAAATTCTTTAATGAAAGCTAAGGTAAAGTGAATATTGTATTGGCCATTTTCGGCGGTGAAATCAACTTCTGTAGGCGCTTGATTAAACCATAACATCCATTGCTGACTGAATGTATCGATTGGATCTTGAGGTGCATATTGATGTAATACTGTGCCATCGTTAGATACAATTTTTAAATGCTGATAGGCAAATTGGCTTTTAAGGGTTTTTATTAACTCTTTAGGTTGGTTAGAGTCGGTTGAGGTACTTAACGATTTAATGGTCTGAATATGATTTTGTTGTTGTAAATTCAGTGTACCGGATATGTATTGACCAATACAAAAGCACAATATCAAGCTAAAAAGAATACCAGCCAGTATATTATGTAGAAAAATCCGTCTTAAAATGCTCATGTACCTGGAGACTCCGTTAATTTTCAAACACGCATTAAATTATTTTTAATACAATAATTAAAGTTGCTAATCATAAATGAGCGTGATTAGTTAAAATAATTGATTAAAAATGAATTACTTAAAAGATGATTTTAATGAGTTTAGCGGAAATTCACAAGTGTTGTGATAGTAATAAGGTGATAATAGAAGTGAGCCAAAAGTAAAGTTGGCTCCCCCTCCCCGACTCGAACGGGGGACCTGCGGATTAACAGTCCGTCGCTCTAACCAACTGAGCTAAGGGGGAATAACTTTATTTGCTGACAAATTGGCTCCCCCTCCCCGACTCGAACGGGGGACCTGCGGATTAACAGTCCGTCGCTCTAACCAACTGAGCTAAGGGGGAATTGTCTCTGTCAACGGGGGCGCATCTTAATGATACTCAGTGTCGCTGTCAACAAAGTTTTTATTAAAATTACTAAAAAAATACTAAATGATTAAAATATCATCTTTGTTGATTTGTTTTTATACATCTCGTTGTTTATTTATACAAGTTTTGCTCACGTAAGTACATAAGCTAATTTTTAGTTTTAGTTAAGCGTGGATTATTTATAATTATTAAAGGTGTAACAAATGTCATTATTTAAGGTGGTTAGTTGATTTTAAATTGCCTTAAATTGGTGCATTTTTTAGTGTAATTGACATAAATGAGATGACCTGATGTCAATTAAAAATATTGAAATACTGTTAAAAAAAACAGTTTGCTTTGTGCAAAGCTAGGTAATTCAAGGGCTGGCTTTGGTTATCCACTAAAACTGTGGATAACTATGTTTATAAGTTTGAATATCTGGGTCTAAGCCGCGTGGTTACTGTGTCAATAAAAATAACTGAAAAATAATTAAAAAAATATTTTTAATTTATAATCAATAACTTACGTGTTTTTAGGCGAGGTTTTCTGTTTTTGGAGGTATTGACGTTCAAATATTTCTAGCTCTTGTGCATATCATGACTAAAGGATTGATTAAATATTCAATAAATAGGCCAATTAATACGCTAAAATATTTATCTCAAGTTCAATTTGTTTGGGTAAGGTTAATAAACTGAGTTATTACAATGACATTTAAAACAAAAAAATAAAGATTAATAAGCGCTAATGGTCAGTTAACTATACTGAGTTACTATAAATCATGGCACTTAGTTTATGGATCACTTAAACTATCGCGCTCCCATATTCTGGATTATTGGATTTAGCCGTGCCGACAGATAAAAAACGAAATGACTTGTTAACTCAGCCTATTAAGTCAACTTTAACAAAAATGACAATTCCTATGATGATGGGCATGGTTGCATTAATGTCATTTAATTTAGTTGATACTTTTTTTATTGGCTTAATAGGAACGGACGAGCTAGCCGCGGTAAGTTTCACCTTTCCGATTACATTTACCCTGATTAGTTTAACCATAGGTTTAGGGGTGGGTACCTCTGCTGTTATTGCCAAAACGCTGGGTAGTGGCCAAGAAGATAAAGCACAAATACAAGGGTGTAGTGCATTAATTTTATCTACCGTTTTAGTGATTGGTTTAGCTGTACTGGGTTATTTAACAATTGACCCATTATTTATTTTGTTAGGAAGCGAAGCTAATACCCTCAATCATATTCATGACTATATGCAAATTTGGTATTTGGGCGCCGTCTTTTTAACTTTACCTATGATAGGTAATGCTATTTTACGGGCCTCTGGCGATACTAAAACGCCGGGTATCATAATGGCGTTGGGCGGATTCATTAACGCTGTACTCGATCCTATACTCATTTTTGGTTGGGGTCCTGTACCCGCAATGGGCATTCAAGGTGCTGCTTTTGCAAGTGTTGCCGCTTGGATCGTGAGTAGTTCACTTATTATCTATTTATTAACGGTTCAGCGAGGTTTGGTTGAATTAGCTATCCCTGCTTTTGACAAGTTAAAATTATCAGTTATTGCTATTTTAAAAATTGGCTTGCCTGCTTCAGGTGCGAGCATGCTAACACCGTTAGCTATGAGTATTTTAACTGCGATTATCGCACAATATGGTCACGAAGCCGTTGCTGCTTTTGGGGTTGGACAACGAATAGAATCAATTGCAAGTATGCTGGTATTAGCTTTATCGATGACACTGCCACCTTTTATTAGCCAAAATTTAGGCGCTAACCAAACAAAACGAGTTCAACAAGCTTATAAAATGAGTTGTCGTTTTGTATTATTTTGGCAACTCGGGGTTTACGTTTTACTGGCTGTTTGCGCGCCTTGGATTGCAGATGCGTTTTCAGATAATGAAAAAGTACAGCATCTGATTTGTATTTTTATTTGGATTTTACCTGTAGGTTATGGTTTGCAGGGGATTGTTATTTTAACGAACTCGTCATTTAATGCATTGCATCAACCTATGATCTCTGTGCAGCTAAGTATCCTGCGTTTGTTTGTTTTTTATGTGCCATTTGCTTATATTGGTGGTTTAGTGGGTGGTATTGTCGGCTTATTTGCCGCATGCGTGATTGCTAATTTACTTATGGCAAGCGTATCTTTTATGCGTTTTAATCATTACTTTAAACAAATTCAAATAACATCAAAGGCTTAAATCAATGAAATCATTTGAATTAGTCTCTCATTATAGCCCCGCGGGTGATCAACCTAAAGCAATTGCGCAACTGGTAGATGGGATTGATGCGGGTTTAGCACATCAAACCTTACTCGGTGTTACGGGTTCAGGAAAAACTTTTACCGTAGCCAGTATGATTGCAAAATTAGGCCGGCCAGCAATTCTGATGGCGCCTAATAAAACCTTGGCAGCACAGCTTTATGGTGAAATGAAAGAATTTTTCCCCAATAATGCGGTCGAATATTTTGTATCTTATTATGATTATTATCAGCCTGAAGCCTACGTGCCTTCAACAGATACGTTTATTGAAAAAGATGCGTCGATAAATGATCACATTGAACAAATGCGTTTGTCGGCAACGAAAGCTTTATTAGAAAGACGAGACGTTATTATTGTTGCATCTGTATCAGCAATTTATGGCTTGGGTGACCCTCAATCCTATATGCAGATGCTATTGCATTTACGCCAAGGTGATATTTTAGATCAAAGGGCGATATTACGCCGGTTAGCCGAGCTTCAATACACTCGTAACGATATAGATTTTCAACGAGGTACATACCGAGTTAGGGGCGATGTAATTGATATTTTTCCGGCAGATTCGGAACGAAATGCAATTCGAGTTGAATTATTTGATGAAGAGCTAGAACAAATTAGAGAGTTTGATCCGTTAACCGGTGAAGTTTTTCGTAATTTGGCACGTGCAACTATCTACCCCAAAACTCACTATGTTACACCACGCGAAAAAATTGTTGATGCGATTGAGCAAATTAAAGCCGAACTTAAGCAACGACGCCAGCAATTATTAGACAATAATAAGTTAATCGAAGAGCAAAGAATTACTCAAAGAACGCAATATGATTTAGAAATGATGTTAGAGCTGGGTTATTGCTCCGGCATTGAAAATTACTCTCGGTATTTGTCTGGTCGTGATAATGGCGAGCCGCCGCCCACTTTAATTGATTATTTGCCAGCAGATGGTTTGATGATCATTGATGAGTCTCACGTGACCGTTCCGCAAATTGGCGCTATGTACAAAGGCGACAGAGCACGTAAAGAAAACTTAGTTGAATACGGGTTTAGATTGCCTTCGGCGTTAGATAACCGACCACTTAAATTTGAAGAATTTGAAAGCTTAATGCCGCAAAGCATTTTTGTATCAGCAACGCCGGGTCCCTATGAACTTGAAAAATCAAATGGTGAAGTCGCGGAGCAGGTTGTTAGACCAACAGGTTTAGTTGATCCCGCCATTGAAGTTAGACCTGTTAATACCCAAGTGGATGACTTAATGTCAGAAGCTAGATTGCGTATTGCAATGGGTGAGCGTGTTTTAGTGACAACTTTAACCAAGCGGATGGCGGAAGATTTAACTGATTATTTAAGTGAACACGATATTAAAGTGCGCTACTTGCATTCAGATATAGATACCGTTGAAAGAATGGAAATTATTCGTGATTTACGACTAGGTAAATTTGATGTGTTAGTTGGTATTAACTTACTACGTGAAGGCTTAGATATGCCAGAGGTTTCTCTGGTTGCTATTTTAGATGCCGATAAGGAAGGGTTTTTACGTTCAGAACGATCGCTCATTCAAACAATGGGACGTGCTGCCCGAAACTTAAACGGCAAAGCGATTTTATATGCTGATAAAATCACTAAGTCGATGCGCAAAGCAATAGATGAAACAGATCGGCGTCGCGAAAAACAAACTGCATTTAATTTAGAAAATGGTATTACCCCGCAAGCTTTGAATAAAAAAATTACTGATGTAATGGATTTAGGTGATGCGGCGAATGATGTTAAAACAGGGCAGGTTAAGCTGCGTAAGGTTGCTGATAAAAAAGCTCAGTATAAATTAAATAATGCGGCTGAAATAAGTAAAGAAATTAAAAAATTAGAAGCAGATATGTTTGAACATGCGCGTAATTTAGAGTTTGAACAAGCTGCTAAATTAAGAGATGATATTCATGATCTACAACAAGAATTACTTAAAGTGTAAGTAATTAGAAGCGTTAGCGATAAAGTAAATTGCCGTCTTGGACGCAATACAAATAAACAGGAAACAACAGTGTTAGACTTTATTATAAATTGGTATCACAAACGCTTTTCAGATCCGGATGCAATTACTCTGGCGCTGATATTAGTCTTTATATTTTTTGGTTTAGTATTGCTCGGGGATATTTTAGCGCCTGTCATTGTCGCGTTAGTGATCGCTTATTTATTAGAATGGCCAATTAGTCATCTAACCTGTTTAGGCGTTAGGCGGAGTTTAGCGGTAGGAGCCGTAGTCGTTGTTTTTATTTGCTTGTGTATTATTTCGTTTTTAGGGCTCACCCCACTTATATGGCATCAATTGCTTAATTTAATTAATGAAATTCCGAATATAATCCAGCAAGGTCAGGATTATTTATTGAATATCCCAGAATATCAAGATGTGATTAACGCCGAACAGATAAAAGCGGTGACTGCCTCGATCAATGAGCAATTTGTTGAATCTAGTAAAGGTTTATTAACGGCATCTTTAAACTCAATTGTTACGGTAGTCACTTTACTTATTTACTTAGTATTAGTGCCTTTATTAGTTTTTTTTATGTTGGCCGACAAAGAAACGCTATTACGCCAAGTCATGTTTTTGATGCCTAAAAAACGACGTTTAGCCATAAAAGTATGGGCGGAAATGAATCAGCAAATTGGAAATTATATTCAAGGCAAAGTGATTGAAATTTTAATTGTGGGTAGCGTCTCGGTTATTACTTTTTTATTGCTTGATTTACGCTATGCCGTATTATTAGGGGTTGCAGTGGGTTTGTCTGTATTAATACCTTATATTGGTGCAGCCGTGGTCACAGTGCCAGTTGGTATTGTTGCCTTATTTCAATTTGGAGTGAGCCCAGAGTTTTGGTATGTCATGATTGCTTACGGTATTATTCAAGCGATTGATGGCAATGTGATTGTGCCAATATTGTTTTCGCAAGCGGTTAATTTGCACCCTGTATTTATTATAGTGGCTGTATTGTTTTTTGGCGGTGTGTGGGGATTTTGGGGGGTGTTTTTTGCCATCCCGTTAGCAACCTTGGTGAAAGCGGTTATTAACGCATGGCCAACTAGTTATGACGCAAGCCAGATGCAAAGCCCAGTTGGCAAGAGTTAATTCAAACGCTGCAAAGCTAAAGCGAAAAATATAAGCCATAGTGAGCACTATGGCTTATCTAAAAATTTAATCAATAAGCCCATATTGATTACGTAAAATATCAATAATTTCAGCTTTAGGGTTATCAGATAAATTGAGCTTTTCACCCGTTATTTTTTCAGCAATACCAACATAAACTTGCGAAACATCCATTAAAACATCCACTGGTAAAGCGTTGTTTTTAGCCAATTCGCTGCGCTCATTCATTCGATCTTTATTTAATAAAATATCAGGATCTGGAAAGTGATTTAACAACAATTGACGAAAACCTTCTTTAGAGTTTTCAACAATGTCACCATTTTGATAAGCTGTTCCATCCCATATTCGCGAAGAATCAGGCGTGCCTACCTCATCCATATAAATGAGTTTTTCTTGTCCGTTTTCATCTTCTACATAGCCAAATTCAAACTTGGTATCGACAAATATTTGATCTAGCTGAGCTAAAGCATTGCTAATCACATCAAAGCCTTGCGTTAATAAATTTTCATAGGTTTGAATATCAGCTTGGTTAGAAAAATTAAATGCTGCGAAATTGTTTTGAATGTCGTCGCGTGTAATATTGACATCGTCGACTTCAGGTACATTTGGAATGCCTTTTAGTATGCCTTTGGTTGAAGGTGTGATTAAAAGCTCAGGTAATTTTTGATCTTTAGTCAAACCTTCTGGTAATTTTATACCACAAAAATTTCGTTCGCCTTTATTGTATGCT
This sequence comes from Catenovulum adriaticum, assembly GCF_026725475.1. Taxonomy (NCBI): domain Bacteria; kingdom Pseudomonadati; phylum Pseudomonadota; class Gammaproteobacteria; order Alteromonadales; family Alteromonadaceae; genus Catenovulum; species Catenovulum adriaticum. Next base: position 2,285,591 of record NZ_CP109965.1, on the reverse strand, counting down.
CGCCACATAGATCCCGTAATATACTGGCGACAAATAGCTTCAATTTTAACCGGCTTTGCTTTTTGCACGATCCACACAAACGGGTGAGGAATATCCAAAATATGGCTATCGGCCAGGCCTTGTTGTTTAAATAATTTAAACCAATGATTAGAAATTGCATTTAATGCGGCGCCTTTACCCGGAACGCCTTGCATACCTTGTTCACCGTGCCAAATGCAATCAAAAGCTGAAATTCGATCACTGATCACCATTATCGCAAGGGGTGCATCTTCGCGGACAGGGTAGCCTTTTTCTTTTATTAAGCGGCGGCTGTCTTGTGGTGTTAACCAATAAACAGAGCGAACTTTTCCGCTGTGAACTGGCTTGTCGGTTCGAATTGGCAAATCATCGTTGACTGCTAATACTTTATCAGCAAGGTTCATTAATCAAAATTCCTATAAATCACTGTGGGCAGCTTCAAGTTAAATCTAAGTTTTTAATGGATTTAACTTGAATTGAAATGTGTGGCAATAATACCAAACAAGGTTAACAACGCCAACTAGCATCATCAATTAACCTTGCATTGCTACAGGGGTAGATAATTACTCGCGATCTTGGCTAGAGGTTAAATAATCAAGCACAACTTGGTGGTGGTCTTTGGTTTTAAATTTATTAAAAACATGTTCAACGTTGCCATCTTTACCGACTAAAAAACTGATACGGTGAATACCGTCGTATTCTTTACCCATAAATTTCTTTAATCCCCAAACACCAAACCCATCGGCAACCGCATGATCAGGATCTGCCAACAAATCAAAGTTAAGGTCATGTTTGTCAACAAACTTAGCTAGCTTTTCAGGTTGATCAGGGCTAATACCAACCACTTTAGTATTTTGAGCTTCAAGTTCGGCTATCGTGTCACGTAATCCACAAGCTTGTGTGGTACAGCCAGGAGTAAGTGCTTTTGGATAAAAATAAACTAATACTTTATGAGTTTTAATGAGATCCGTTAGCTTAATAGTTTGTTGTGCTTGGTTAAGTAATTCAAATTTTGGTGCCGCTTGGCCTTCGGTTAATGTTTTCATATTCAATTATTTCCTTACTGCTTTGTTAGGTTGGTTAAGCAATGATAACAAATTTTATATTTTGCTGTCAGATAGGATAGCAAAGGGATGACATCCGAAATATTAATTTAAGCTGTAGTTTCCAGACAGTCTGCATCGCATTTACGCAAAAATGATTAATTTACCTTGTATGGATTTAGGCTATTTTCATGGAAAACGCGGTGTTTTTACCAAAAAATGTAAATATTTAAGATTAATTTACCTCAAATGCTGCATTCATATTGTCTTTTTTAGCGCTCAACAGTACCATAGAACGCTTGATTTTATGGGGGCATTAAATGATCCGAGGAAGTATTGTTGCGCTAATTACACCTATGCATAAAAATGGCGAGGTGGATTACCAAACACTTGAAAAATTAGTTGAATTTCATGTTCAAGCTGGCACTGATGGCATAGTTGCGGTTGGTACAACGGGCGAATCAGCCACATTACCTGTGGATGAGCACGTGAAAGTCGTTGAAACAGTTGTTAAAACAGCCAACAACAGAGTGAAAGTTATAGCAGGTAACGGTGCTAACTCAACTTCTGAAGCGGTTGAATTGACACTGCGAATGAGCCAGCTATCTGGTATTGATGCTTTTTTATGTGTAACGCCCTATTATAATAAGCCGTCACAACGTGGCTTGATAAAACATTTTGAAGCAATCGCTAATAGCAGCCATATTCCACAAATTTTATATAATGTACCAGGACGAACTGCGGTAGACATGCTACCCCCAGCAGTTGCTGAGTTAAGCCAACATGACAAAATTATTGGTATTAAGGAAGCGACTGGCAGCATAGACCGCTTACATGAAATAAAAGCGTTAGTGAGTGATGATTTTAGTTTACTCAGTGGTGATGATGAAACCTCATTAGCATTTTTACAAGCGGGTGGACATGGGGTAATTTCTGTTACAGCTAATGTTGCACCAAGTGAAGTCTCTAATATTTGCGAGCTGATTAAGCAAGACAAATATGACGAAGCAAAAGTAATTGATGAGAAAATTTTAATTTTACACCAAAAATTATTTGTTGAATCTAATCCGGTTCCAGTTAAATGGGCATTGTTCCGTATGGGGTTGATTCCTGAATGTATTTTCCGCTTACCGCTACTTGAGCCGGAACCAAATTCAAAATTAGTAATCGAACAAGCTTTACAACAATCAGGTTTTATACATGCATAAAACAAAGCGCTTATTAAAATGGACGAGTTTGGCTGCCTGCAGTGCATTATTGGCAGCGTGCGCTGGTAAGCCTAATAAAGCAGATGGTGATTTTAATTACACTGACGCTCAGCTTAAAGAGCCTATTAAAGTGCCAGAAAACCTTAGCTCGGCACAAGTTAAACAAGATTATTATATTGATCATCAATCACAATTAGATGGCCAAGTTGGTAATAAAATTTCTATTTTTCCACCCCGCTTAATTGCGCCTATTGTGACTGCCAGCCATATTGATGACAACGATCCACGTTCAACAATATGGTTTGAGCAAACTGAGCAAATTGATAATTTAAATCAGGCAATTTGGAATGCTATTAATGGCTATCTGGATAAAAATGACGTAGATGTATTAAGTTATGACAAAAATGCTCAGGTGTTATTAACCGATTGGGTTGAAGTTGAGCGAGAAACTGGTTGGGGCTTATGGACTAACTCCCATTTGGTTGAACGTCAAAAATACCAGTTTGAAGTAAAAATGAAACCGCACGGACGTTCTGGTCAGGTAAAAGTTAAATTAGTTGAACGTCAAGCCGTTAAAGAAAATGATCCTATGCATCAGGTGTTTAGTGACCAAGCCGTTGAAACCGAAATGGTTAATGCAATTGTAGGTCATTTTGAATATCGCCTTAGATTAGATGCTGAAAACAGACGTACAGAATACGTTAAAGGCTTTAATATGGAGCGTGGTCAAGCTCCAAACGGAGATGACGCCTTTATTTTAGATGTTCCTTATGAACACGCTTGGGTACGTATAATAGATGCACTTGATCATTATGAAATGTTAATGACGGATTTAAATAAAATCCAAGGTCGCATTTATGCACGTGCTAAGTCTGATAATACGGGCTTTTGGTCTAATCTAGTTGGCAAAAATGAACAGCTACTGGGTTTGAAAAAAGGCAGTTACGTGATTGAAGTTATTCGTGCTGGTGACAAAACCGCTGTAGTATTTAATGATATTACACTCGATCCTTTAACAGAAAAGCAGTTAGATAAAGTGTATCAAAAATTATCAGAGCGTTTTGCTGAAAACTTAGAATAGTATAGCGATAAGTTTGCAGACATAAAAAAACCGCATTTATTTGCGGTTTTTTTATGTCTGCAAAGCGATTAACGGTTTTTAGAAGTTATAGACTAAAGTCACTGAATTACGTTTATCGTCTGTCGTTATCCCTTCATTGGTGTTCTTTTTATTTTTGACAGCAGCTTTTAACGATAATGAACCATTTACTTGCATGGTTAAAGCCGTTTCAAAAACCGATTTTGTATTATAGTTGCCTTTTTCAATTGAGTAAGCTGATTTAAAATTAATGTTTTCCATAATTTTTCGCTGGTAAGTAACAGCACCACGCCAAATCATTTGCTTGCGGTTTTCATAATCATCTTTAGGGTAAGTTATAGCCCCATTATCATCGTATATTAAAACATTATCAGCATTGACACGCTGACCTTCATCATTGGTATAAACGCGTAAGCTATCAAATGCATAGCCAGGACCAATAGATAGGTCTAAAAAGCCCGTTTTTGAATCTAATACTCGAGTATTATAACCCGTTGCTATTGAAGTTTGGTAATGAAACGCAGAAAAGCGATCAGACTCGTACGAGGCGAAGGCTAATATAGCATCGCCTTCGCGATTAACTTTATAGTTTGTTTGGACAGAAGCGAAATACTTTTCTTTAGTTGTTTTTTTACGTTTTTTTTCCTCATTGTTATCGTCGGTATAGCTAACTTCGTCTTCTTTAAATGTGGAGTCAAACGCAAATTGATTACGGAATGATTCTGTTTCATTACCTATATCAAATTTAACTATGGTGGAAGTTGAGTCGTTTTTGTTTGTGCCAGACGTCATTATGTAGCCGACTTCAACGGAGGCGACAAAACTGCCTAATTTGTCCTGTCCTTGTTTTGCATATACTGAATGGCTTGTTAAAGCACAAGCAATTGCGAACGAGAGTTTTAGTTTCATTAGATATATAGGTACATTTTAGGGTTCAAGCAAAAATCGTAATTCTAAAGACTTCTGCTCAAACCTCAATGATAAGCTCATTATTTTTTCAAAAAAAGTTCACACTTATGTAAAGTTTTAAACTTGATAATAAGTGCGATACCAATCAACAAAAGCGTTAACGCCTTGTTTAACGCCTACTTGCGGCTTGTAATCTGTTATGGTTTCTAAATCTTGAGTATCAGCCCAAGTTTTATAAACATCGCCAGGTTGCATGGGCATAAAGTTCTTACTTGCTTCAATACCAATAGCATCTTCAATGGCTTTTACAAAATCCATTAGCTTAACAGGTGAGCCATTGCCTATATTATAAATATAATAAGGCGCAGAGCTATCTTTAGCAGAGCCAGCTTCCGGCTTCCAATTTGCATTCGCACTTGGCGGTTTACGAGCTACTCTTAGAATACCTTCAACAATGTCGTCAATATAAGTAAAATCTCGGGCCATATCGCCATTGTTATAAATATCGATAGCTTTACCATCGAGCATCGCTTTTGTAAATTTAAATAAAGCCATGTCTGGGCGGCCCCAAGGGCCATAAACCGTAAAAAACCTTAAACCCGAGGTTGGTATGCCATATAAATGGGCATAGGTATGGCTCATTAGTTCATTCGATTTTTTGGTTGCAGCATAAAGCGAAACCGGATGATCGACTGAGTCAGAGGTATCAAAAGGCATTTTTTCGTTGAGCCCGTATACAGAGCTGCTGGATGCGTAAACTAAATGCTTAACTTGGTTATGGCGACAGCCTTCTAATATACTCAAGTGACCAATTAAGTTTGCATCTGCGTAAGCAAATGGGTTATCAATTGAGTATCTAACGCCGGCTTGAGCAGCCAAATGAATGACTTGTTCAAACTGTTCCTTTTTAAACAGCTCAGCCATGCCTTCTCTATTAGCCAAATCGAGTTTGATAAATTTAAATTCAGAGTAGGGTGCGAGTTCGGCAAGCCTATCTTCTTTTAATTTTACGGAGTAATAGTCATTCAAGTTATCTATACCAACCACTTGATGACCTTGTTGTAATAGCTTTAACGCGGTGTGAAAACCAATAAAACCGGCGGCACCTGTAATTAAAAATTTCATAGTGTGCTCTTATTGTTTATACCCGTTAGGGTTGTTTTTTTGCCAGCGCCAGCTATCTTGACACATTCTTTCAAGTTCATATTGTGCTGACCAGTTTAACTCTGCTTTTGCAGCGCTTGCATCAGCGTAACAGGCAGCGACATCACCAGGACGACGATCTACGACTTCATAAGGAATAGGTTGCTGGGATACTTTTTCAAATGCAGTCGCCATTTCAAGCACCGAATAACCCGTTCCTGTTCCTAAATTATAAGTAAATACACCAGAGTCTGATTTTAATTTATCTAATGCTTTTAAATGTCCTAACGCTAAATCGACAACATGAATATAATCTCTTACGCCAGTGCCATCTTTGGTGTTGTAATCATTACCAAATATACTGAGTTTATCTCGTCGGCCAACGGCGACTTGGGTAATAAATGGCATTAAATTGTTTGGAATGCCGTTAGGATCTTCACCAATTAAGCCTGATTCATGGGCACCTATCGGATTAAAGTAACGTAAAATAGCAATACGCCAACTTGGGTCCGATTCTGCTAAATCACGTAAAATTTCTTCAATCATTAATTTTGAATGGCCATACGCATTGGTTGGTATGCCAGTTGGCATCGATTCAACTAACGGTAATGCAGCCGGATCGCCATAAACCGTAGCAGAAGAGCTAAAGACCAGTGATTTCACATTAAACTCTGCCATTACTTGGCATAAGGTTATCGTGCCTGTGACATTATTGTGATAGTAGGTAAGTGGAATTTGAGTGCTTTCACCCACGGCTTTTAAGCCGGCAAAGTGAATCACGGCATCAATATTGTTATGTTTAAAAATTTGACTTAGTGCAGGCTTGTCTAAGATATCTGCTTGAAAAAAAACAACATGTTTACCTGTTATTTTTTTTACTCGCTCTAAAGCTTCTTCTGAAGCGTTACTTAAATTATCAACTACTATGACCTGATCGCCTTGATTAAGTAGTTCTAACACGGTGTGACTGCCAATATAGCCGGCGCCACCTGTTACTAATATTGTAGAGCTCATAACCTATTCCTTTAATTTAATATAATGGCCTTAATTTAAGCAAGTTTAACGAATTATCAGTAATAAGGCTAAGAACTTTGACTCTTAATTAGTGCGTAATGTTCATTTTTTTGCACCTATTTGATTTTTATAATGGGTAATTATGCTTAATGATTTTATATATATTTATGATTTTATTGTTATTTTAACTTGTGGCATGTGGATTGCTTTGTATTTGTTGAGTTAAAAATTATATTGCCAATGATGGCAGTAGCCTAAAACCTCAATTTAAATTAAACCTAAATTAAAGAAACAATAAAAACGGGCAGATCACATTTATTAAAATAGTGATTTTTTGTCTAGTGACATAAACGCTTTAACGATGCGGCAACGAAGCTCACACCAATCTTGTATTTATATACCAGATTGGTGTGAGCTTTTTTTTTTGGGAAATTGGAGATACAAATGAAATTTACATCAAAGTGGATGAATAACTTAAAATCAATGTCGATTGCACTTTCATTAGCTGTGGGGAGTACGATAACACCCAGCAGTATTGCAGCGGATGTCGGTTGGCCAGAAAAAGAAGAATTAAAATTTGGCTTTATCAAATTAACCGACATGGCGCCACTTGCTATAGCTTATGAGAAAGGTTATTTCGAAGACGAAGGTTTATATGTCACGTTAGAAGCACAAGCCAACTGGAAAGTCTTATTAGACAGAGTGATCGATGGCCAACTTGATGGTGCACATATGTTAGCGGGTCAGCCTTTAGGAGCCACAATTGGGTTTGGCACTAAAGCCGATATTATTACCGCATTTAGTATGGATTTAAATGGCAACGCGATTACAGTTTCTAATGATATTTGGAAACAAATGAAGCCGTTAGTGCCGCATGAAAATGGTAAACCTGTTCACCCAATTAAGGCGGATGCGCTTAAACCTATTGTTGAAAAATATCAGGCTCAAGGTAAACCTTTTAACATGGGCATGGTTTTTCCGGTATCTACTCACAATTATGAGTTGAGATACTGGCTAGCTGCGGGTGGTATTCATCCTGGTTATTATGCACCGCACAAAGGGGACATTACCGGTCAGTTGCAAGCTGATGCATTATTATCGGTAACACCTCCACCACAAATGCCTGCCACCATGGAAGCTGGCACTATTTATGGTTATTGCGTAGGTGAACCATGGAACCAACAAGCTGTATTTAAAGGCATAGGTGTGCCTGTCGTGACTGACTACGAAATTTGGAAAAATAACCCAGAAAAAGTATTTGGGGTCAGTAAAGGTTGGGCTGATAAATACCCTAATACGCATATTCGAGTCGTTAAAGCTATGATCCGCGCCGCTATGTGGTTAGATGAAAACAACAATAAGAACCGTTCTGAAGCGGTTAAAATCTTAGCCAAGAGTCAGTATGTAGGTGCCGATTATGAAGTCATTGCCAATAGCATGACAGGGACTTTTGAATATGAAAAAGGCGATACCCGAGATGTACCTGATTTTAATGTATTCTTTCGATACAACGCGACTTATCCGTATTACTCAGATGCAATCTGGTATTTAACTCAAATGCGTCGTTGGGGTCAAATATCTGATGCTAAATCAGATGATTGGTATAAAGATATTGCTAAAAAAGTGTATCGTCCGGACATTTATGCACAAGCTGCAAAGGCCTTAATTGCTGAAGGCAAAGCTAAAGCGTCAGAGTTTCCTGAGTTTACAAATGAAAGCGGCTTTAAACCAGCTCAAACACATTTCATTGATAACATTGTTTATGATGGTTCAAAACCTAATGCGTATTTAGAACAATTTAAAATCGGGCTTAAAGGCAGTCAACAACCTTAAATCAATGCAAGTGAACATTTTTAGCTGTCAGTTTGTGGTGAATGGTGTTTCGCCACAGAATCAACTTAATCAGATCTTGTTAAATTATTAGGAATTTATATGCTTAAAGCAGCCGATATAGGCAAAGTGACAGTGCTCGAATTTAAAAGTGCAGTGAACACAGATGCCGCAAAAAAAATATCTAAACTATTATTATTACCTTTTATTGGCCTGACTTTGTTTATCTTTTTGTGGCATGTAGCGTCACAAAATATTGATACATCGCTTGGGCAGTTTCCCGGCCCGGTCCAAGTGCTGGAGCAAAGCTCTGTATTAGTCGATGAGCACTTTGCTGAACGGGAAAAAGCAGAGGCTTTTTATCAGCGTCAGCAAGAGCGCAATGAAGCTAGATTAGCTCAAGACCCAACTTATGATGCCAAAATTCGCGATTATACGGGTAAGTCGACCTTTTTAGACCAAATATGGACGAGTCTATATACCGTAATGGTGGGCTTTTTGATTGCATCGCTCATTGCAGTACCGCTGGGTGTTTTATGTGGGCTGAGCCAAAATGCTTATGCGGCAATCAACCCTTTAATTCAATTATTTAAGCCTGTATCTCCATTAGCTTGGTTACCGCTGGTTACAATGGTGGTCAGTGCTTTGTACGTAACCGATGATCCACTTTTTTCTAAATCTTTTTTAACTTCAGCGCTGACCGTTAGTTTATGCTGTTTATGGCCCACTTTGGTTAATACAGCCGTTGGGGTATCTGGCATTAATCAAGACCTAGTCAACGTGAGTCGAGTATTAACGTTAAATAAGTGGACTCATATTATCAAAATTGTTTTACCTTCATCTATCCCTATGATTTTCACTGGTTTACGTTTGTCATTAGGGATTGGCTGGATGGTATTAATTGCCGCAGAAATGTTAGCTCAAAATCCAGGTTTAGGTAAATTTGTTTGGGATGAGTTTCAAAATGGCAGTTCAGAATCATTAGCTCGAATTATGGTTGCTGTGCTGGTGATTGGGATGATTGGCTTTGCTCTAGACAGGATTATGTTAGCCATTCAGCGCCATGTCAGCTGGGATAAATCTGTTGCGCTACGCTAGTCGCTAGTCAAACTAACCCCAATTATGTAAGGAATGATAAAAATGAATTCAGGCAATCACTCAAAACATTTAGAATTTACCCAAGTTGGAATTGAATTTCCAACGCCTAAAGGGCCTTTTTGCGCCTTAAAAGACGTTAATTTAAAAATTGAAAAAGGAGAGTTTATCTCTTTAATTGGCCACTCTGGCTGTGGTAAATCAACGGTACTTAATATAGTTGCAGGCTTATATCAAGCAACAAATGGCGGTGTTTTATTAGACAATAAAGAAGTTAATCAACCTGGACCTGAAAGAGCGGTCGTATTTCAAAATCATTCATTATTGCCTTGGTTAACGGCTTATCAAAATATCGAATTGGCGGTTAAGCAAGTTTTTAAAGGCAAAATGAGTAAAGCACAAATGAAAGAGTGGATTAATCATAATTTAGCACTTGTTCATATGACACATGCGGCAGATAAAAGACCGGATGAAATTTCAGGTGGTATGAAGCAACGTGTTGGCATTGCAAGGGCGCTCGCAATGCAACCTAAAGTTTTATTAATGGATGAACCTTTTGGTGCACTCGATGCATTAACTCGTGCACATTTACAAGATTCGTTAATGCAGATTCACGCCGATTTAGGTAATACGGTGATTATGATTACGCATGATGTTGACGAAGCTGTATTGTTATCAGACCGTATTGTGATGATGACAAATGGCCCATCAGCGACTGTTGGCGAAGTGTTATCTGTTGATTTAGCGAGGCCCCGAGACAGATTAGCACTGGCTGACCAGCCAGAATACAATCATTATCGTCATCAGGTTCTGAAATTTTTATACGAAAAACAACGCAAAATTGAACCAGTATCAACTCAACATAAAAAGACTAATCCAAAAGGAAAAAATCAGGTGGCATAGAGCTTGCTTTACTTTTGTATATTATCGTTGTTGATTTATTAAAGGCCAGTTACCTGTAGCGGGTCTTTAGCCGACAAATGCAAAGGTGCAGGAGAATATTTTGTCTACTAAACAAAAAATTGTGGTTATTGGGAATGGCATGGTAGGTCATTATTTTGTAGATCAATTAGCTGCCCAAGCTCAGCAGAATGTTGAAATAACTGTGCTGGCTCAAGAACCTAGACTAGCGTATGACAGAGTGCATCTTTCTGAATTTTTTGCTGGTAAAACAGCACAAGATTTAGCTTTAACTTCAGATACTTACTATCAATCTCTAGGGATTAAATTTCACTTAAACAGTCAAGTCGATCGAATCGATAAAGCCAGCCAGTCGGTCACCACGGTTCAAGGCCATACCTTTGCGTATGACAAGCTAGTACTCGCAACTGGCTCTTTCCCTTTCGTTCCGCCGATTGCCGGTAAAGACAGAAAAAACTGTTTTGTATATCGCACCATTGAAGATTTAGAACAAATTCAAGCAGCTGCTAGTCAAAGTAAAGTCGGTTTAGTTATTGGAGGTGGCTTGCTCGGTTTAGAGGCAGCAAATGCACTAAAACAGTTAGGTTTAAAAACACATGTCGTTGAGTTTGCACCTCAATTAATGCCCACCCAAATTGATATTGGTGGTGGACGCCAGCTTAAAAACAAAATTGAAAATTTAGGCGTACAAGTTCATACCCAAAAAGCGACCAGTTTAATTACCGATGGTGAGCAATGCCTGCATAAGTTAGAATTTTCAGATGGGAGTGCGATTGAAACGGATTTAGTTTTGTTTTCTGCGGGTATCCGGCCGCAAGATACATTAGCCAGAATGTTTGAACTTGAGATTGGCGAACGGGGCGGAATTATCATTAATGACCAGTGCCAAACCTCTGATCCCAATATTTATGCGATAGGGGAGTGTGCATTGTGGCAACAGCGTATTTTTGGATTAGTATCGCCAGGATACACTATGGCCCGTGTTGCATGCGCTGACATTTTAACTAAACCTATGCAGTTTAAAGGTGCAGATATGAGCACTAAACTTAAATTAATGGGGGTTGATGTTGGATCTATTGGCGATGCCCACGCTCGTACACCTAATGCCCAAACCTTTTGCTATGAAAACCCACAAACAGGGGTTTATAAAAAAATAGTCACCAATGAAACAGCAGATAAATTAATTGGCGCAGTTTTAATTGGTGATGCAGCTGAATACGACACTTTGCTACAGTATTGTTTACAAGGCTTGGAAATTCCCGCTAACCCAGCTGAGCTTATCGTCCCTAGTTTGCAAGGTGAACCAGAAAACCCTGCAGATAAAATGGCAGATGAAGCTTTTGTTTGTTTATGTAACATGGTAACAAAAGGCTCAATTGTAGAAGCTATTGGTGGAGGATGTGAAACAGTCGATGAGATCAAAGCTAAAACTAAAGCCAGCAGTAGTTGTGGCACGTGTGTCAATATGGTTCAAAATGTGATCGATTCAGAAATGGCAAAACTGGCAATTGAAGTAACTTAACCTCAACCCAGTTTAATGAATATATTTCAAACGGCCTTTTCACGGAAACTGCGTTAAAATCTCGTAAGAAACCATGCAGAGCTATAAGGTTAATAATTCAATTAGTTAGAATACACCTTAACCCGAGTTGAGGTTAACTTAAACCAGCTCTTAAATTTGAATGAGCAAGTTAACAGTAGAGTGTTGGCAGATAAAATTAAAAAACCAAGGTTTTTATACCTTGGCTTTTTAGTTGAGTGGGAGCAACTAGTAAAATGATTTTCTGAGCGTTATGCCTATGGTTCTGGGCTGACCAACACGGTAGGCTAATCTGGCGCGACCACCTCGTTCGCGATCAAATGAAAGCTTAGTATTTTCATCCGTTATATTATTAATATAAACTAATACATCCCAATCATCATATAAAAAACCTGCATTTATATTTAGGGTTTGGTAAGCATCTAAGGTTAAATCCACTTCTGTCTCTTCATTACCACTTGCGCCTGCATAAGGTACCCCTAAACTAAATACGCCAGCGCCGGCCACTTGATCACTTGGTTGAGTAATACGGTCGCCAACATATTGCAGCGATGCATTCAGGTAAGTTGCATCTGAGCCAAATAAACTGGTTGGTAAATCGTAAGTGCCAGCAAATGCGAGTTGTAATTCAGGTACAGAAGCTAAACGATTGCCTTTTTTAACGCCTCCTATAACCTCACCATTGGAATCTAAAATCGTTGAGTCAAACTCTGCGCTAATATAGCTACCAGCAAGACTTAAATTTAAGTAATCGGTTGCTTGAGATTCAAATTCAAATTCAACCCCAGTGGTATGCGAGTCGGGCACATTAAATGAGATCCTAGATGAACAAGAACCTGCGTCTAAAGTAACCTGCAAGCCATCAATTTGGGTATGAAACAAGGCAACATTCGCTGTCCAAAATGATTTTTTAGCTTTAAAACCTACTTCATAGTTAGTGAGTTTTTCATCATCGTAATCCTGAAATCCACCAAATACAGCGGAGTCTTGCTCATTACATAAAGTTTCGTTGAGCGGATCATTTACGCCACCTAATCTAAATCCTTGAGATACTTGAGCATTTAGACTGATTTGCTGATCAATTTGGTAACTGGCGATGATTCTTGAATTAAATCCATCTGAAGCTGTCGAGTCTGTTTGTTCATCGCTATTTGAAAATAAGCCGCCTGTTTTAAAGCTACGTGTTTCTTCATAATCATAATATCGCGAGCCAAAAGTCACTTTTAATTTGTCGCTTGCTTGATAACTGGCTTCACCAAAAATCGATAATTGAGACAAATCGTAAGGGAGCCTTGCATTGTATGGTGAGTCGGCCTCAAAGCCATTAGAAACACTTTCTGCCGTGCCATCACCTAAAGCCGCATCGGTAAATTGGTCATAGCCAGGGGTAGGCAATCGTTGTGAATAGTTACGCTGCGTATCAGAATAAAACCCACCCACTAACCATTCAAACTGACTATCTTTGTTAGAGGCAAAACGTAGCTCGTAGGTATCTTGTTTTACTTTTGTGCTATCGCGTAAATTAGAAGGTAGTTTAACTGCCGCATCTGCAAGCCCTAAATCTAAACTAACACTGCCAGAAAGTGCACTGACATCACGGCTGACTAAAATATCACGGTCAGTATAACTATAAACAAAAGTAACATCGGCAAAATCCGCATTCCATTCACTGGTAATATCAGCAATTAGGGTTTCGTCTTCAAAACCTTCATCTAATAATAAATATTGTTCACGCTCTTTGAGTTTAATTGCGGGCCGCTCGGTTGTAAAAGGGTTGGCGAATAGGTTATAAATTTCATCGCGGTTAAACCCATTCACACTCAGCTTTTGAAAAACAAGCCGTGGGGTAATACTGATGTTGTCGGTTGGTTGCCATTTTATAGCGACTCGTCCGCCAGTTCGAGAGCCATCATTTATATCTTCTTTTCGGCTATTATTTTCGCCTAACGCATCAATAAAACCTGCATATTCTGTGGTATAAAATACACCCCGAATAGCGGCAGTATCAGACAAAGGGGCGTTTACCATGCCTTTTACATGCCCGCCCAATCCACCATCGGTAACACTGTGTGCGTTCAGTTCTAGTGAGCCCTCAAACGAACTTAACTGAGGCTGATTGGTTATGTACCTAACCGTACCACCAATTGAACCCGAGCCAAATAATGTGCCTTGTGGTCCTCTTAAGGTTTCAATTCGGTTTAAGTCATAAAGGTCAATATCTGGGGTGAAAAGTGATAATGAAATAACACTTTCATCTAGATAAATGCCCACTTGTTCTTTTACGCCGGGTTGGTCACGCACGATTTGCCCAGCAGAAACACCACGAATAGCGACCTGGCTTTGACCAGGCCCTAAATTTTGAATGGAGAGTCCGGCAATATTACGAGAGACATCTTCTAAGTTGTTTGAACCAGAGCGTTCTATATCAGCAGAGGTTTGTGCATTAACAGAAAATGGAATTTCTTGCAGTGTGGTACTGCGTTTAGTTGAACTGACGATGATGGTTTCTATTTCTTTTTTATTTGTTTGTGAATCGGTTTCTTGAGCGATCGTAAAACTGGGTGACAAGGTACAAGCTGCCGCAACGGCAAGCGTTAGTTTATGTATTTTCATGCTATAACCTTTTTGTACAGTGAGAGTGTGGTATGTTTTTATATTATTTACGATAAGAATAGGAGAGGATGCGGGTCAGTCAAATAAAGGTTTCAAAAATGTTGCATTTTAATTTTGGGAAGAGAGAAAGTTTCAGTCAGAAAATACAGCTTTATTACACAATAGAGTGGCGTACGCTTACATTATATTGAGTCTTTTTATTACGGAGTAGGGTTCTAAGTACCTGGAATATTTGAACTTTAAAGCGTTAAATTTGAGAAACGTATCGTATGTTGAAAATATGGCATGTGAAAACAAAAAAAATTAGCGACTGAGCGACTGAAATAAGTTTTCAGCCGCTAATTTAAAATTCTACTTTCAGTTTAGCGAATTCGGTTTGCAATTAAGCTAAATTAATTTTCGCAAACTTACGTTTACCAACTTGGTATACAGCTGTAGAGCCTAATTCGATAAGTTGTTTGCTGTCGCTGACTTTTTCACCATCAATCTTAACTGCGCCTTGTTTAATCATACGCATGGCTTCACTGGTGCTGCTAACGAGTTTGGCTTCTTTAAGAAAGCTGGCAATGCCTGTTGCTTCACCTGTGGTAATAGTTACAGTTTCTAAATCGGTCGGGATAGCATTTTTTTGAAATCGTTGAATAAAGTCTTGGTGCGCTTTTTCAGCGGCTTCATCATCGTTAAAACGGGCAATTAACTCTTTTGCTAATTCAATTTTCACATCACGCGGATTTTGACCATTTTCAACAGCTTGTTTTAGCTCGGCTATTTCTTCAAGTGGTCTAAAGCTTAATAAATCAAAGTAACGCCACATTAATTCATCTGATATTGACATCACTTTACCAAACATATCATTTGGGCTATCCGTGATGCCGATGTAGTTGTTTAACGACTTTGACATTTTTTGCACACCGTCTAAGCCTTCTAACAATGGCATCATAAGCACGGTTTGCGGTTTTTGACCTTCTATTTTTTGTAACTCTCGACCCATTAACAAGTTAAATCTTTGGTCGGTACCGCCTAACTCTATGTCTGACTCTAAAGCAACAGAATCCCAACCTTGAACCAGAGGATATAAAAATTCGTGAATCGCGATAGGCTGGCTGCTATTGTAACGCTTTTTAAAATCATCACGCTCAAGCATACGTGCAACGGTTTGGTTAGCGGCTAATTTTATCATGCCTGCCGCGCCCAATTTATCCATCCACTCAGAATTAAAGACGACACGTGTTTTTTCTGGATCAAGAATTTTAAAAACCTGATTTTTATAGGTTTCAGCGTTTGCCAGTACTTGCTCTTTTGTTAACGGCTTGCGAGTTACATTTTTACCCGTCGGATCACCAATAGAGCCTGTGAAATCGCCAATCAAAAAGATAACTTCGTGACCTAACTGCTGAAATGCCCGCATTTTATTGATTAAAACCGTGTGGCCTAAATGTAAATCAGGTGCGGTTGGATCAAAGCCAGCTTTGATTTTAAGTGGACGACCCAATTTAAGCTTTTCTAATAGTTCGTCTTCAACGAGTATTTCTTCTGCGCCACGTTTTAGTTCTGCGAGCGCTGCCTGCACATCAGTCATGCTTTTACCTATTTTAATTTAATATATACGGAACAATTGAGCCTAAGTTAGAGTCAGATGAAAGCTATGGTTATGGTGATAAACGCGGTAACAGTAGACTCATATTTTAAGCTGGCTCGTATACCAATTAATATATACGTGCCAAAATGAGTCATTCTATAGCGCAATAAGCTTAATTTAAAGCTCTAGCCGAGTTTATTAATTAATTTTTCAAACGTTTGGTGAAAAATCAATTTTTAGCGCAAGCCAAGCTAGTATCGGTGTTTAACCAACAGACTTGAGGTGACAGATATAAACTGATTTTTGTCTTTAACTGGTGCTTTTTATTATAAGAGTAATTTTGAGTGTACAAAACCTTAAAAAGTCTGGTTGTTTTTTAATCATTTTGGCTTCTAAACTAGCAAATAAAGCAAAATCAGTATATTCTGAGGGCGAATTTTTTTGAGGGGGTTTTTAATAATGCAAGTCGTCGCACGATTTTGGCGTGATTTTCCTACTTTGCATAAAGTATACATAATCTCAATTATTGTTATTTTGTTCGGCACAGTGTTTTTTCCATCCGAAAACGCGACTGCATCTCGTCAAAACGAGCCTGCGAGTAGTCGTTTAACACCGGGTGTTCGTTATAATTTAGATTTAGAGCAAGTGAATGCGCCACAAAGCGAACAATCCCAAAATACACAAGATGCTCAACCAGAGCAAGCGTCTAAAAAAACAACTTTAACTGACAAACAAGCCATTGCTGAATCAGTTAAAGTGATTGATGATGTATCTGAACAAGCGCAAATTCAGGCGCAACCAGAATTAAAATGGCGTGATATTAAAGTATTACGCAATGATAGTTTGGCGAAAATTTTTGAACGCAATGGCTTATCTGCTAAAACAGTCTGGGAAGTGAGCCAAAGTGGTGATGCTGCAAAAACCTTGATTCGAAAGTTAATGCCAGGTCAAGTGATTCAGTTGGGCTATCATAATGATGAATTTGTACAGCTAGTTTATCCGCTGTCTAAAACCAATTTGATTGAAATCCACAAAACCGATAAAGGTTTTAGTGCGCAAGAAATTGAAAAGCAAGTAGATGTAAAACAAAGTTTTGCAGCCGCAGAAATTACTTCTAATTTTTGGAATGCAGGTTTACATGCCGGTTTAACCAATCGACAAATTATGAATTTGGCAAACGTATTTGGCTGGGATGTGGATTTTGCTTTGGATATTAGAAAAGGCGATAGCTTTGCCGTGGTGTTTGAAGAGTTATATGTTGAAGGCGAATATGTTGGTACAGGTGATATTTTAGCTGCTGAGTTTATTAATCAAGGTGCTAATTTTTCTGCAGTAAGACATACAGACGGCACTTATTATACGCCAGAAGGTCGAAGTATGCGTAAAGCTTTTTTACGCGCGCCTGTTAACTTTAAATATATTAGTTCAAGTTTTAATCCAAGACGTTTGCATCCTGTGACCGGACGTGTCTCGCCACATCGTGGTATTGACTATGCGGCACGAACAGGTACACCCGTTGTATCTGCGGGTGACGGTCGAGTTATTAAATCAGGTTATAGTCGTTTAAATGGTAACTATGTATTTATTGAGCATGGCAAAACCTATGTAACTAAATACCTGCATTTGAATAAACGTTTAGTTAAAACTGGTCAGCGGATTAAACAAAATCAAAAAATTGGTACCGTTGGTGCAACAGGCCGTGTAACAGGCCCACATTTGCATTATGAATTTTTAGTTAATGGGGTACACCGTAATCCTAAAACTGTGAGCTTGCCAAAAGCATTACCAATTGATCCGGCTGAAAAAGCAGCGTTTAGCAAAACGGCAAGTCAGATGATAGCTATGTTGCAAACTAATAAACGCACGTTATTGGCAGCAAATGTAAAATCAGCAGATGCGGCGGTATCTACACAATAATTTAATCTAGGCTGATAAATGACAGAGTATTATATTGGGTTGATGTCGGGAACCAGTGCCGACGGCGTCGATGCAAGTTTAATTGCGATGCACTCAAGTCAGTTGTGCTCAATCGATCAAGTTTATTTGCCTTTTGATGTTATTTTTAAACAGCAAATCATTTCACTTTACCAATCTCAAACTGACGAGATTGAGCACTTATCACAAGTCGCTTATTTATTAAGCGGCTTGTATGCTGATGCAATTATACAATTACTTAAACAAAATAATTTAATAGCTTCTCAAATTAAAGCGATTGGTTGTCACGGACAAACGATTCGTCATCGTCCAAACAGTAAAACCCCTTTTAGTTTACAAATAGCGGATTACGCCAGGTTGGCGGAATTAACCGAAATTGATGTTATTGGTGACTTTCGTTCAGCAGACATTGCTGCTGGTGGTCAAGGTGCGCCGTTAGTACCTGCATTTCACCATGCTATTTTCCCCGCTCAAGCAGGTGATCAGGTTATTTTAAATATCGGTGGCATTGCTAATATGACAGTGTTAAAAAATCAGGTGACTCATCAGCGACAAACAATACTAGGGCTAGATACCGGACCAGGAAACGGCTTGCTTGATGAGTGGTGCGGTTTACATACTCAACAGCCTTACGATCATAACGGCCACTGGGCAGCAACAGGCGAAGTGATAGATGAATTATTACAAGCTTTGCTAAGTTGTGACTATTTTAAAATTAAAGGTCCTAAAAGCAGCGGCAGAGAAGTATTTAATTTAACTTGGTTAAATGAATTTTTAGCCGATTTTACTGAGCGTGCGGCTCAAGATATTCAAGCAACCTTAGTGGCTTTTACTTGCGAAACCATTAAGCAAAGTATCATTCAGTACACACAAACGGCGCAAGTTTGGGTATGCGGCGGCGGGGTGCATAATGAATATTTAATGCAACAACTGCAAACCCGATTAGGGGCAGGCTTTGAGGTGAACAGCAGCGCGAAAATTAATATTGATCCAGATTGGATTGAAGCAGATTGTTTTGCTTGGCTAGCTTATTGCTTTACGCATAGAATACCGGCCAACATGCCGGCTGTTACAGGCGCTAAAAAAGCTAAGATACTGGGCTGCTTATACCCAGCAAGTTAACTTTTTAGTTTTACAACAGCTATGCAAAAAACGAGACTATTTTATTCTCAATGATAAATCAATTGCTTGAATATGCTTAGTTAAAGCACCGCTTGAAATAAAATCGACCCCAGCTTGAGCATAGTCAGCAATGGTATTGATTGTAATATTACCTGACATTTCTAGTTTAGCTGGCTTATTACTCGCATTATTGATGGCTGCAGCTTCTGCTATTTGAACTGGTGAATAATTATCTAACATAATAATGTCAGCACCAGCATCTAATGCCAGTTGTAATTCAGCGTTATTTTCTACTTCTACTTCAACCGCTTTCCCTGGCGCAATTTTTCGGGCTTGAGTAACTGCTTTATCAATTCCGCCTGCCGCAGTAATATGGTTTTCTTTAATTAAAAACGCGTCGTACAGACCCACTCTATGGTTAACACCACCACCACAAGTAACCGCATATTTTTGTGCAAGGCGCATCCCCGGAATGGTTTTGCGTGTATCCAATAATTTAGTATGAGTGTGCTTTATTTTATCTACATATAAAGCAGTCGCCGTTGCCGTTGCCGATAAGGTTTGGATAAAGTTAAGTGCCGTACGCTCGCCTGTTAAAATGGTTCTAGCAGAGCCAGTTAGTGTACAAATAAGTTGATTAACTGCCAATTTATCGCCATCTTTTACGGCCCACTGAATATCAATTTGATCGCCCAATTGTTTAAAGGTTTCTATTAACCAAGCTTGGCCACAAAAAGTGCAATCTTCACGGGTTATAATGTGAGCACTGACAGATTGCTCCACTGGAATAAGCTGTGCGGTAATGTCGTTATTTGCATCTAGGCCGTTTAAATCTTCAAACAAAGCCAATTCGATTTGCTTAGTGATACTGTTTTTTAATTCAGGGCTTAAAGTTATGGTCATAGTTTTATTATCAAAATTGAGTGAAAAGTTAGAGGCGAGCTCAGCATTATCGCGCTATTTTATCATTAATATTGCTTTAGAGTTAGTGTATTACCGCGTTGGCTAAACTCAATTCGTTTTAAAGCACTCATGCCTAATAATATTTGCTCTTCATCCATATGCGGGTTAATGCTAGCTGACACGTTTCTGAGCGTTATTTCACCCACTTGGAGCGTATCTAACCGAGTTTGGAAAACCTCTACCACGCCATTTGCAGTTGACACAGTTTGGCGAGGCCCATAGGGTAAATTAAGTCTACGGGCGACTTTTTCAGGAACTGAGACATGCGTTGCTCCCGTATCTAATAAAAAAGTGACCGTTTGCTGATTAATATGACCGTTAGTGACATAATGCCCATATGGATTACGTTTTAATCTAACCTCAATGGTGCCAGCTTGACTATACTCACTGACAGGGCTTTGGTTTGGGTTTTCTTGGTTATCGTAAAAACGTTGAAACCCATAGGTTAGTAACACAAAACCGATAATCCATGCAGCATAATACATCCATTTTCCGGTTTTTTGATTGACATCAGGTTGTTCCATGAGTAATACCCACTTAAATAAAATTATAAATCATTTACTTACAGGTGCAGAGTTTCGCCCATCTGAACATTTTAATCAAAGACCACAGCCAAACCAAATCAATTTATTAGTGATTCACTGTATTTCATTGCCTGAAGATCAATTTGGATTAAACTATATTGATGATTTATTTTTAGGTTGTTTAGATTGTCAGGCAGATTTAAGTTTTCAAGCTTTAGCTGGATTAAGAGTATCTGCGCATGTCTTGATAAGGCGAGATGGGCAAATTATTCAGTATGTGCCTTTTGATAAAAGAGCTTGGCACGCCGGTGTATCTGAGTTTAATGGCAAAGCCAATTGTAATGATTTTTCAATTGGAATAGAGCTTGAAGGCTCAATCAATATTGAATATGAACCTGTTCAATATAAAGCGCTGGCGGGGGTGGTAAAACAAATTCAACAGTCCTATCCGGCTATTACTCATGATAGAATAGTTGGACATAGTGATATTGCTCCCGGGCGGAAAACAGACCCAGGTGAAGTATTCAATTGGGATCACTTTTATAAATTGTTAAATGACGATTAGGGATATAATAAAATGACATTGCTAAGTATAATTTTAGTGGTTTTACTCGAGCGGCTAATTAAGCCAACTCAAGGGTTTCAATATCAAACCTATTATCAAAAATATGCTGAATTAACCCGTAATTTTCTTAATGGTGAGCATAAACATTCGGCCGAAATATTCATTGTACTTTGGTTAGCTGTACCTGTTTGTTTAGTTGCTATTATTCAAGCAGTGCTCGGCTACGGGGTGCTAGGTTTGGTATTTTCAGCGTTTATTTTATTTATTTGCTACGGTTGTCCGCAACATAGGCTTTGGTATCAGGCTTACCTTGAAGCCGCAGCGCGTGAAGATAAACAAGCTTGTTTTCATTATGCTGAACAACTAGGACAAAAAATGGATGACGCTAATTCAGAACAAGCCGGAGAAACATTAGGTGAAGCGCTTATATGGGTTAATTTCCGCCATTATTTCGCTGTTATTTTTTGGTTTGTGATATTAGGTCCAGCGGGCGCGATTTTATATGTGTTTGCACGTAATTTGGCAAAAAACAGCCAAATTGATGAGAATCAAAACTGGCTGAGCCAAGCGAGTTTACGATTGTTTGAAATTTTAGTTTGGGTGCCTGCAAGATTAACCGGATTTGCCTTTTTGTTTGTTGGGCATTTTTCCAAGGCACTACCGGTTTGGTTTGCTGGGTTAACTCAATTAAAAAAGGGGTCACGGGTGTATTTAGCACAAGTTGCAAAAGCAGCTGAGCCAATTGATGTGCCTGAATCAGACTGCCTAACTGAGCCATGTTTAATGCTAAAACTAGCCAAGCGAGCGTTATTGTTTTTGTTAAGTGTTATTGCTGTTTTAACTTTAGCAGGCTATTTATAAGCGCTCTATAGCTTTTTGTTTAATTTTAGAAAGCGGTATTACGCGCTTTCTAAAATTACAATAAGCTGGTTAAAGCAATGCCTAAGCCAATACGCTGTTGTGAATAATTGTAGTCAATCAAACTTTCGCCATAACCATTAAAGTATTGTAGATAGCCAGTTACTCGCCCCCAAAGCGGAAATGTAACCCCCAGCTCAATAGCCCCTTTGCCGTGGTTTAAGTTTTGCCTAACCATAAAATGGCCCTGCATATTCTGATCGATTCGGTAAGCACCGTTTAATTCAAAGTAACCCATGTATTTGGCTATGTCAGGGTTGTCATCTCGGGTTGGATCGGTAATTTCTTTAGTTTTCGATTCAGGCAAACGCCACCAGGGTCTTAAAGTTAACGCCCAAGCTTCATCTTCAACAATCACAGATAAATACACTCGGTTCCAACTTCGAGAATAAGGCAGACTACGGCCGTTGGATTGATGCTCTAAACCAAATGCTAAACTGGTATGTGTGTTTAATAGCTGCCAATTAACGGGTAAATAATAAAAAATTTCTGGTTGGTAATTGGTTTCTCTAAAAGGCTTTGACATAGCCTCTGTGTATAACTGCCACCAAGATTGCATGGTCAAACCAAAAAAGAGGGCATCTCCTTCAGTAAAGATAGACTCATGGTTTAACGGAACTTTAAAGCTAATTTGAAACTTTGCTTCAAGTGGTCGCGCGGCTTCGCGTACGCCGTCATCTACCTCTATTTTATCGTTAAACCCTGATGTATGAGTGACAGGTAAAATGTAATTCATTTTATGTGGTGTTATTACATAAGGTGAAAAATAGGTTTCACGCTCAGCCGAAATTCGTTCACTTATTGCGCCAAGATGCGGTTGTTCATCTTCGTGCTTACACTTGTCGATAACATCCGTGACAGCCGTATCTTTTTCAGCTTCTTGAATTGTTTTTAAATAACAGGCTTGTTGATCACTATATTGCGCAAATAAATTATGCGAGGTGAGTAGCGAATATAAAGCTAAACTAAGTGGTAAAATTTTATGCATAATAATCCTTTTATAATTGTTAAGCATGAAAGCGAGTCATTTAAATTACGTAAGCCTGAATTTAGATATAGCTTTATCTGCTTGTCGCAGACATATCGAAATTTTTTAAATAGTTTTCAAAATGCTGTTTGAAGCTTGGATAAATAACTTGATTACCATAACCTGAAAGATGATCGGAATCGAAATATAAAGGTTTGTTATTTTTAAATAATGAGCATTTTGTGGTTGAGCAAAGAGCGGGTAATGGATCCCAGACAGATACATTTGGGTATTGTTGCTTTATTGTTTCGAGCGAGCTCGTAGTTGTTTGTCTATACTTTTCCATAAACTCCCTATCAAACTCATAACCTGCTCCGCAAATAGGGTTATCTTGGGTATACCAATCTGCACAACGAAACGCGATATAATTATATATAGGTTTGGGGGCATCTATAATGATATATGGTGTGATTTGTCGTAAGCTTTGGATTATTGTTAAAGATTCATTTAACGCAAGCTTTCTATCTGCAATAGCTTTATCATTGAATTGGTTAGCTAATTTTTCTTCTATATTGGCTGGAAAAATAGAGTTTTGATTTACAAAACGGTAAGTTTTTAAGCTAGCCAGAAATATAATGTCATCTGGCTTGGCGGTTGATTTAATTTCTTCAATCCATTTTTCTAACTTATTTAAACAAGGATTACCCGGTAATAATACTGGTTCACGTAGATTAGCAACGCCGCATCCACCTTTAGACATTAGTTTAATATTAATGCCGGTATCATTAGCTAATTGCCTTAACATTTTACTGTAGGCGCCAGCATGTGAATCACCTAGCACATAAAGAGTCCGATCAGATAAAATAAGCGGAGAGTCTTTTGTTGTTCGTATTGAAGTATATGGAGACCAGACAGTTTCGTTAGTTGTCACACTTAAGCTATTCCATCCTTGTGTCGAAAGGCCTTTATAAGTCACGGCTGTCGTTAAAAATATAGTCGCTAAACTAGCGAAGACTTTAATCTGACTGTTGATTTTTTTAGTTCTACCGATTTTTTGAAAAGTTTTTTCTACACCATAAAATGAAATTAATGAAAGGATATAGGTTATTGTGATAGCGAGAAACATTTCTAGCATGCTTTGCAATCCATAGGACCATCTGAAAAAACTAAAAATAGGCCAATGCCAGAGATAAAGTGAGTAAGATAATTTACCCAAGTGTTGCAACGATGTGCTAGCAAGTAAGCTGGATATTAAATTATGTGGCTTGCCTAAAACTAAGGCATTAATGACTAACCCTGTACCCACAACCGGTAATAAAGCCCATGGGAATGGAAATTGCCCTTTATTAGAAAAAATAGTTCCGCATAGAATAAATAAAAAACCTAAATATAATGATGCACTTGAACTAACCTTAATTAAATTATTTTTTCCGGTTAAAGATACATGCCATTTTAAAAGTATGGCACCAGCAGCTAACTCCCATAGTCTGCTTGTTAATAAATAATAGGCATAGTTTGTATGGGTTAAGCTATAGTAGATTGTTGCGATAAATGAAGCTGCAAAAAGAAAATAGATGGCATTTTTATATTTTTGCTTTAACCAAAAATACATTACAAAAGGATATATTAAATAAAATTGTTCTTCGACACCTAGGCTCCAAGTATGAACGAAAGGATTAAAATCAGTGGACGGAGAAAAATATGAATCGTTATTAAAAGCTAAAGAGAAATTGCTAACCCCAAAGAATGCATATAGCGCCGTTTCATTGATCATTCGACTTACAAAAAATTGAGGGATAAATAGTACAACTACAATACAACAAGTGACTAGGCAAAATAACAATGCAGGATATATTCTAAAAAAACGACGGCTATAAAAGTCCCAAAAATACTCATTAGTTGAACTCGGTTTCCTGTTATATAAAGACGATGCTACGACATAACCCGATATCACAAAAAAAACATCAACCCCAGTAAAACCTCCGGGCAAAAAATTTGAGCTTAAGTGATAGAGTATAACGGCAATAACAGCTAGCGCACGTAATCCATCAATTCCTTTAATGTGCTTGTTCAATTGAATGTTCCTGCATTTTTGATTTGTTTATTGGAGGTATTCGTTTATATCTGATTCAAATGATTAGGTAGCTTTATGCGATTGCGTTAGCAGGCTCACCACTATGAAACTTAAAATCATCATCGGGCGATAAAATTAACTTAGCTTCCACCTGCCCAAAAAATTCGACTCGTTTGGTAATATCAAAATCGGCAATGTCTTGAGCTAAAGTTAAATAATCTTGATAATGGCGCGCTTCTGAACGGAGCAAGGAGGTATAAAAATCACCTAAACGTTTATCAAGATGCGGTGCTAGTTTTGCAAATCGTTCACACGAACGCGCTTCAATGTAAGCGCCCACTATGAGTTTATCGACTAGTGCATCTGGCTCATAGGTTTTTACATGGCGTAACATGCCTTTGGCGTATCGGCAGGGCGTAATGCTTTGATACTCAACGCCGTATTCATCCATAATTTCTAATACTTGATAAAAATGATGCAGTTCTTCTTTTATCAAAACCACCATTTTATCAATCAAATCTTGGCCGTATGCTGAAGTCGATTTAGGAATAATAGATTTAGTTAATTTATTTTTGGCTGCTAATTCACGCCAGTCGCCTTCACGTTTGTAAATTAAGGTTTCAAAAGGTTTAAGCCAGGCGAGTAAAGCATCGCTGCTGGCTTTATCTACTGCATATTTACGAATTAAAAACATAGCCGATTGCGCAGCTTTTAACTCACAAATTAAATGATCAATCAGCAAAATGTTAAGGCTTTCTGGTTTTTTTGCTTTTTGAACCCAGCTATCTGGCGTTTCAGCCTGCAAAAAAGTGTGAATTGGCGCTAATAAATCGTCAAATGGCATAGGTATCTCAAATGTTTTACAGTGTAAATTTTTTAGTTAACAGCATTAATTACGTAATAATCGAGCTCTAAAGGTTCGGCCTTTTAGCTTGCCTTTAGCTATTTTATCTAAAGCAATTTTGCGGTTTTTATGTTTTACCGCTACGTAAGCCCAGTTATCAAATAGTTGAATTTTGCCGATGTCTTGCCCATTTAAATCATCGTTTCGGGTTAGTGCACCTAAAATGTCACCGGCTCTAACTTTTTGTTTTTTACCGCCGTCAATTTGAATAGTCGCCATGGTGGGTGGTGCAATTTGACGATCAAGTACGCTGTCTCTTGGTAGTGATTCTGCTCTTATTTCTCTATCTAAAAGCTCACTTAGCAACTCAATTTTATAGTGGTCTTTGTTACTGAAAAATGTAAACGCCAGTCCTTTTTTACCTGCACGGCCGGTGCGGCCAACTCTGTGTACGTGCACTTCGGTATCGTGTGCTAAATTATAGTTAAATACGGCATCTAGGTTATCTACATCAAGGCCTCGTGCGGCCACATCGGTGGCGACTAAAATGCTGGTACTTTTATTGGCAAATTGTACAAGGGTTTGGTCGCGTTCTCTTTGTTCTAAATCACCATTGAGCGCCATAGCGCTAAAACCGTATGCATTGAGTTCGTCGCATACCAAAAGTGTTTCGGCTTTGGTATTACAAAAAACCACGCTAGATTCTGGTTGGTGCTCTAATAATAATAAACGTAAGTTGTTGAGTCTGTCTTGATTGTCGTTAACCTGAAAAAAGTGCTGGCTGATAGTATTTTGGTCATGGCTGGCTTCTACTTTTATCATTTCAGGTTTTTGCATAATGCGCTGACTGATGCTTTCTATTTTGTCTGGAAAAGTGGCGCTAAATAGTAAGGTTTGTCTTTGTTTTGGCAATTTATCTACAACGGCATCAATGGCGGTTTGAAAACCCATTTCCAACATGCGGTCGGCTTCATCTAAAATAAATGTATTTAAGTGACTAAAATCGAGTGTATCGCGATTTAAATGATCTTCTATCCGACCAGGTGTGCCCACAATAATGTGCGCCCCGTGGTATAAAGAATCAATTTGCCGGCCAATAGGCACACCGCCACACAGGGTCAACACTTTTATATTGTGAATGGTACGGGCAAGTTTTCTGATTTCAGTTGCCACCTGATCGGCCAATTCGCGAGTAGGGCACAGTATTAAAGTTTGAATTCTAAATTTTTTGACATCCAATTTATTGAGTAAACCTAAACCAAATGCAGCGGTTTTGCCTGAGCCAGTTTTGCCTTGGGCGATAACGTCTTTACCGTCAATAATTAAAGGCAAGCTTTGTGTTTGTATTTCAGTCATGGACTGGTAGCCCATTGAATCTAAATTGGTTAATAATTCGGGCTTTAAATTAACAGTTGAAAACGCGTTTTTTGACACAGTGCGACCTTAAATAAATTAACAGAAGGTAAGTATACAGCCTTATTTGGCTGTATTAGGTATAAATTTTAAACCGCTTCTAATTCGTTGAGCGGCCAGCGAGGCTTAACATTGATGTTTTGGTTTGTCTGGCCTGCTTTAAGTCTTTGTAAACCAGCGTAGGCGATCATAGCACCATTATCAGTACAAAATTCTAATCTAGGATAATAAACCTCACCTTGCATTGATTGCATTAAGGTAGCCATTTTTTCACGCAGTTCAGTATTGGCACTTACACCGCCTGCAATCACAAGACGTTTTAAACCCGTTTGCTTAAGTGCTCGTTTGCATTTAATCAATAAAGTATCTACAGCGGCTTCTTGAAATGCGTAAGCAATATCGGCTAGTGTTTGAGGATCATCACCTTGTGCTTTTAAAGTATTGGCAGCAAACGTTTTTAAACCCGAAAACGAAAAATCTAAGCCCGGTCTGTCAGTCATTGGGCGTGGAAATTTAAAGCGGCCTTTTGTACCTTGCTCGGCTAATTTCGCTAATCTAGGGCCGCCCGGATAGTCTAGTCCCATAATTTTGGCGGTTTTATCAAACGCTTCGCCTACGGCATCATCTATACTTTCACCTAGTATCTGATACTCTCCAATGCCTTGAACTTCAACAATTAATGAGTGTCCGCCTGAAACTAACAAAGCCAAAAATGGAAACTCAGGTATATTGTCTTCCAGCATGGGTGCCAGCAAATGGCCTTCCATATGGTGTACGCCAATAACTGGTTTATTCCACGCAAACGCAAGTCCACGAGCAACCGTTGAGCCAACTAATAATGCACCAATTAATCCAGGGCCGGAGGTAAAGGCAATGCCGTCTATGCTTGATTTATCACACCCTGCTTGTTTAAGTGCTTCGTCTATTAACGGAATAATTTTTCGAATATGATCGCGTGATGCTAATTCTGGCACCACACCACCATAATCAGCATGTAACTTTACTTGGCTGTAAAGTTGGTGAGCCAAAAGCCCTTTTTGATCATCATAAATTGCAATGCCTGTTTCATCACAGGACGTTTCAATGCCTAAAACTCGCATAGATTACCTTTGTTCATACCGAATTGGCGGGCATTTTAACGATTTAACATAAGTTTCACCAGTTTTTGTGCTCAATAACTTTACTTTCTTAGGATAATTGGATTAGAATTGCGCACCATTTTTTAGTCTGGCCGCTGAAAATCCCCAAAATGGCTTGGGAATAATTGTTCGAAGCGGTGTGTTTAATTATCCTGAGGTGATATTTAATGCCAATTGTTAAGGTAAGAGAAAACGAACCATTTGATGTCGCATTACGTCGTTTCAAACGTTCATGCGAAAAAGCGGGTATTTTAGCTGATGTTCGTAGCCGTGAGTTCTACGAAAAACCAACTGCAGAGCGCAAGCGCAAAAAAGCTGCAGCAGTTAAACGCCACGCTAAAAAAATGTCTCGTGAAAATGCTCGTCGCGTAAAATTATACTAAGAACTACTTGATATGACGCTTACTGAACAGCTGAAAGAGGCGATGAAAGATGCAATGCGTGCGAAAGATAAAGCGCGTTTAGGTACTATCCGATTAGCACTTTCTGCCATTAAACAGCGAGAAGTAGATGGTCAAACTAGCCTATCTGATGATGAGGTTTTAGCAATTTTAACCAAAATGGTTAAACAGCGAAAAGACTCTATTACTCAGTATGTTGAAGGCGGTCGTCAAGACTTGGCAGATATTGAATCAGCCGAGATTGCTGTTCTTGAAAAATTTTTACCTGCCGCGCTTAGTGCTAATGAGCTAGATGAAATTGTATCTAATGCGATATCTGAAAGCGGTGCACAAGGGATGCAGGATATGGGTAAAGTAATGAATATTATTCGACCTAAAGTACAAGGTCGAGCTGATATGGGGCAAGTTAGTCAAACTGTAAAAGCTAAATTAACTGCCTAATTTAATTTATTCGTGTTCTTACAAAACCGCGCTTATGTGCGGTTTTGTTATTTCTAAAGTTCGAAAAAATATCAATTCATACTGTTAAACAAATGGCCATTAGGGCATATTGTAAACATGCATACCCAATTGCTTTTATCTATTTTTGGTTAAAATAAGAAGAATATGGCAGGCCGAATCCCCCGACATTTTATTGATGATTTAATCGCACGTACAGATATTGTTGACGTGATAGACAGCCGTGTTCGTTTGAAAAAAACCGGTAAAAACTATTCAGCATGCTGTCCGTTTCATAATGAAAAATCGCCTTCTTTTACCGTCGCGCCCGATAAACAGTTTTATTACTGTTTTGGATGTGGGGCCAAAGGCAATGTGATTTCATTTTTAATGGAATACGATAACCTTGAATTTGTTGATGCTATTGAAGAATTAGCCGACATTAACGGCGTTGCAGTTGAACGTGAAGATGTAGCCAACCCAGCTAAAGAACGACAACAAATTGCGCAAACCAAGCAAGATTTTGAAGTGATGTCACAAGCAGCTGAGTTTTATCAGCAACAATTAAACCAAGCCCCCGCTAAAGTAGCTGAATATGTGCAACTGAGAGGTTTGTCGGCTGAGATCATTGAGCAATTTCAAATTGGTTACGCCCCAGATGAATGGGACTCACTGCTAAAAAACTACGGACAAAGCCGACAAAGCGCCACACAACTTGCTGATTTAGGCATGTTAATTGAAAAAGATGGTAAAGCTGGCTTTTACGATCGCTTTAGAGACAGGCTCATGTTTCCTATATTAGACCGCCGTGGCAAATGTATCGCTTTTGGTGGTCGTGTGATAGGGGATGGTACGCCAAAATATTTAAACTCCCCAGAAACTCGAATTTTCCATAAAGGACGCGAACTTTATGGATTATATCAAGCACGAAATGCCAATCGTGGATTATCACGTTTATTGGTCGTTGAAGGCTACATGGATGTAGTGGCTTTATTTCAGGCGGGTGTAACCTACGCGGTAGCATCGTTAGGCACAGCCACCACCACAGATCATATTAAATTGATGCTTAGAGCAACCAGTGAAATTGTATGTTGCTACGATGGTGATCAGGCTGGCCGAGCTGCAGCCTGGCGTACACTTGAAAACGCCTTACCGAGTTTAGTGGATGGCATTCAAATTAAATTTGTATTTTTACCCGACGGAGAAGACCCAGACTCTTATATCAAACAGCATGGCAAGACAAAATTTGAACAGCTAATAGATAACGCACAAGATTTTGTCAGCTTTTTTTATCAAGAACTGTATCGCAAAATTGGCCAGTCAGAAGGGGAGTTTGCCCGCTCTAAACTCAGCCAATTAGCACAACCGCTGATAGAACAAATGCCAAACAGCGAATATAAACATGCGATAAACGACACCTTATCGGTAAAATTAAAGCGCGAAATTAAACATAACCGCCAAGATAAAATCGCAGATGCCAAAGCAAAACAAGCTAAATACACAGCTTCAACCTCAAGAAAGGTAACGCCAGTAAGATTAGCGGTTGCATTATTGCTTGAGCAACCCCATCTAATTAAACATCTGGCTAATATGTCTGATGAACAGCTTAAATCACTTGCACAAATGGATGAAGCTGGGATGGACTTTTTAGTTGAACTTTTATTATTTTGTCGAGGTCAACAACAATGTAGCGCAGCCCAAATTTTAGAGCATTGGCGCGGCACAGATAAAGAAAAAATCGTATCTCAGTTGATGATGTGGGAACACCACGTACAAGCTGAAAACATCGAAGTGGTATTTTTAGATGCCATTGAAAAGCTCTTATCTTTATTTGTGAGTAAACGAAAAGCAATGTTGCAAACCAAAGCCAAGATGAATTTGATTTCAGCTGAAGAAAAACAGGAATATTTAGCTTTGTTAAAAATAAAGTGAAAATAACAGGTAAGTGACCAATATTTAGTTATACTCAAAAATATAAGCCGAATCAACGATAGCTGATGCGACATATGGGTATAAAAACAACCATTATTGAACTTGCTAGTATATTAAATCGAATAATATGCTATAATGTCGAGTTCACTGCATCGTAATTAATTTCTTTTCAAAGGTAAGCGGAAGTCTGTATGGAGCAAAACCGTCAGTCACAACTCAAACTACTCGTTGCTAAAGGTAAAGAGCAAGGTTATTTAACTTATGCTGAAGTTAATGATCATTTACCACAAGAGATAGTTGACTCAGATCAGATTGAAGACATCATCAGCATGATCAACGATATGGGCATACAGGTTTTTGAATCTGCGCCTGATACTGATTCGTTATTAATGTCAGATGAAACAACAGCAACTGATGAAGATGCTGAAGAAGCAGCAGCTCAAGCATTAGCAACAGTGGAAAGCGAAATCGGTCGAACGACTGATCCCGTGCGTATGTACATGCGCGAAATGGGCACGGTTGAGTTGTTAACTCGCGAAGGCGAGATCAAGATTGCAAAAAGAATCGAAGAAGGCATTAACCAAGTACAATGCTCTGTTGCCGAATATCCAGAAGCTATTACTTATTTATTAGATCAATACGATAAAGTTGAAGCAGAAGAAATTCGCTTAACTGATATTGTTTCAGGCTTTATTGACCCTGACGAATCTGATGAAGTCGTATCGCCAACTGCAACGCATGTTGGTTCTGAATTATCAAAAGATGATTTAGATGACGAAGATGACGATGACGACGATGAGGAAGAAGAAGATACCGGGATTGATCCTGAGTTTGCACGTGAGAAATTTACCCAATTACGTGAAGCTTACGAAAAAGTCATGGCAGTGATAGACCAACACGGTCGTAATCATCCTGAAACCCGCGTTGTTATCGAAGAGCTAAGCGACATCTTTAAGCTGTTCCGTTTAATACCAAAACAATTTGATAAATTGGTTGGTAGCATGCGTAAGATGATGGACAAAGTGCGCACGCAAGAACGTATTATTTTAAAATATTCTGTTGAATATTGTAAAATGCCTAAAAAGGAATTTACCAAAGCCTTTGCCGGTGATGAATCTTCAACAGCTTGGTTAGAAAAAGCAGTTTCTAGTGATCAGCCATACGCAAAAGCGCTGACTGAACACAAAGACGAAATTTTACGCTGTATTCAAAAACTAAAAGTGATTGAAGAAGAAACCAAACTCAGCATTGTTAGTATTAAAGATATCAACCGCCGTATGTCGATTGGTGAAGCGAAAGCACGCCGAGCGAAAAAAGAAATGGTTGAAGCTAACTTACGTTTGGTTATTTCAATTGCGAAAAAATACACCAACCGTGGCTTACAATTCTTGGACTTAATTCAAGAAGGTAACATAGGCTTGATGAAAGCAGTTGATAAGTTTGAATACCGTCGAGGCTATAAGTTCTCAACTTATGCAACTTGGTGGATTCGTCAGGCTATCACACGTTCAATAGCTGACCAAGCGCGTACGATTCGTATTCCGGTACATATGATTGAAACGATTAATAAGTTAAATCGTATTTCACGTCAAATGTTACAAGAAAAAGGTCGAGAGCCAACACCAGAAGAACTGGCAGAGCAAATGCAAATGCCGGAAGATAAAATTCGCAAAGTGATGAAAATCGCCAAAGAGCCAATCTCAATGGAGACGCCAATTGGTGATGATGAAGATTCACATTTAGGCGATTTTATTGAAGACAGCACAATTAGCTCACCGGTTGATTCAGCTACTTCAGAAAACTTACAGTTTGCCACGCGAGATGTACTTGCTGGATTAACTGCACGTGAATCTAAAGTACTACGTATGCGTTTTGGTATTGATATGAATACCGACCATACGTTAGAAGAAGTAGGTAAACAATTTGACGTAACACGTGAGCGTATTCGTCAGATTGAAGCTAAAGCGCTTCGTAAATTAAGACACCCATCTCGCTCAGAGCAGCTTAAAAGCTTCTTAGACGAGTAAAGGTATAAAACACAGTGGTTTTTTAAAGCCACTGTGTTTTAAAACGCTATCTTGGTTAATCCTATAAAAATTAAAATTTGTCTATTATCTAACCACTTAGACAGAAAAATAACAAAAATAGGTGACATCGATTTTATACTCATTTATACTTCGCGCCGCTTACTTGATAACTTAACGTTTCAAGATAACATGGCCCCTTAGCTCAGTTGGTTAGAGCACACGACTCATAATCGTTAGGTCCCCAGTTCGAGTCTGGGAGGGGCCACCATTTCATCAAATCACAACATCCCGATAATCAATTTCAACGCCAATATAGTCTGTCTCAAGCAAACGTGTGTTCTTAATGTCCACAAAATTATTTCCTCGATTACGGCTCTGGCTAATCAAGGCTACGAGCTTTTAAATTTGCTATAGCTTTTTATCTTCCATGGGTTTTTAATTTTTTAGATGCATTTCAAGGCTTACTCGAAAATATAATCGGTAACGGCTGAGTCAGCCTGTTAGCGCGGCAAGCATTAAGCCTTATATAACTGGTCACCGCGATTTTACAATGTCTTAATTACTTAAAAAAGGCCGTATAAATAAAAACGCTGTAACTCAGCAATTTTTAATACAACTGCTATTGTTATGATTCAAGCATATATACCTTGGCTTGTACCCAGAATTAAACATTTACAAGGCAGGGACAGATAATGATAGAGGTTGATGATAAAGTTGCACTGGATGTAACTCACGGTTTTCATATTCCACCTAAGCCTGAAGTGCTTATTAAACTTAAAGCGTTGATGGCTCACAAAGAGCCTGAAATGCTTGATATTGCGGATTTAATATCAAGTGATGTTGGGCTGTCTGCTGGGATCTTAAAGGCCATAAATTCCCCTCTATACGGGTTAGATCGCAGTGTGTCGGATATTAAACAAGCCGTAGTTTTTTTAGGGGTTACTGGCACAAATGCACTGGCGACTGCAATTGAATTAAAGCGCTCATTTAACCAGAAAGATTCATGTATTTCATTAGAGCGATTTTGGGATAGTGCCACAGAAATAGCCGCGGTATCTGCGTTTATTGCGTATAAATTTAAGCATAAAGTGATCGTTGAGTCGATTTATACGTTAGGTTTATTCCACGATTGTGGGATTCCTGCAATGGCTTGTAATTATGCGGATTACAAAGAATTATTAATGGAGGCCAATGACAACTACGAGATTAGCCAAGTTGAATTAGAGCAAGCAAAATACTCAACAGATCACGCAACGGTTGGCTATTTTTTGGCAAAGTCATGGCATCTGCCTGATGATTTATGTCAGGTTATTTTACGCCACCAAGAAAGAGATTTTTTATCTCAGGTTCGGGATGAACAAATGAAAATGGGTTATGCCGCAATTAAAATGGCAGAAAATATTGTAACCAGTTGCAAACGTTTTGTGGCGGCTCCGGATTGGCCTCATATTAAACAAGATGTTTTAGATGCACTTGAGATTGATATTGATGAGTATCAGGATATTAGAGATGATGTAGATGACATTATAAATAGTACTCAAGTTGTATTGTGAGTATTTCATAAGTTTCAGGCAATAAAAAAGGCGCTTAAAGCGCCTTTTTTATTTAATAATCTAAAGCGATTATTTTTTAGAGCTAAGTGCACCAAAACGCTTCTTGAAGCGATCAACACGGCCACCAGTATCTAAGATACGTTGCTTACCAGTGTAGAAAGGGTGACACTCAGAACATACGTCTAAGTTTAAATCTTTACCAGCTGTTGAGCGAGTTTCGATTACGTTACCACATGAACAGCTAGCTTTAATTGTTGCGTACTCTGGATGAATATCTTTTCTCATCAGGATTACCTCTATAATAGGGCCGTATAGCCATTCGCGCCAAATAGTCACTACTTGCCGAATACCACACGTCATTTAAATAACAGCATTTTATAATGCCACTTGATTTGGTCGCGGATGATAAGGGATGAGAGATAGTAAATCAAGATTAATTTGAGAAAATGCTATTAGCGATGAACTTATTGAAAATTGAATTAAAGGCAGGCTTAATTATAAAAGTATGATTTTGCGTTCCCTTTGCTTATGTTAATGTATAGGGCTGATTATTGAAGTATTAATAGGTTAATTTGTGGCCATTGCTCAAGTTGCGTTAGCCGTTCCGCTACGCCGATTGTTTGATTATATCATTCCAACTCATTTGTCGCCCAATGTGGGCGCGCGAGTGACTGTGCCTTTTGGCCGGCAAAAATTGATAGGTATTGTGGTTAATATTAAAGCTAACAGTGATTACCCAGAGGCTAAGCTTAAACCTATTGATGCTTGTATTGATGTAGAGCCTTTAATAAATACTGAATATATCAAAATTTTTAATTGGCTGTGTCGCTATTATTTGTGCCCGCCGGGTGAAGTGTTTGTTAACTTGTTGCCTAAAAAATTAAAGCAAGGTGACCCTGATCGTTTAGTCACAGAGCCAGTTTGGCAGTGTACCAACACGCCAGCAAATATTTCTGAGCGGGCAAAACAGCAGCAAGCGCTTTACGATTATTTACGTAAACAAGGCAGCACGACTCAAAGTTTATTAAAGCAAGCCGGTTTTAGTAAATCAATCATTAATCAACTTGAAAAAAAGGCATTAATAGAGCCTGTTGATATTTTGGCGCAACCCCCTAAACCGCTTAAAATTAACCCTTCGCCTTATCAGTTGCAACCTCAGCAGCAAAATGCCTTCGATATTATGAAACAAAAAAGTGGTTTTGCGACGTATTTGCTTGAAGGGGTAACGGGCAGCGGTAAAACAGAAGTATATATGCAATTAATGGCACAGGTGCTAGCGCAAGGTCAGCAAGTACTTATATTAGTGCCTGAAATTGGTTTAACGCCGCAAACTTTGTCACGGTTTCAGCAGCGGTTTGAATGTGAAATTGCTTTATTGCATTCAGAGTTAAATGATAGCGAGCGCCATAACGCATGGCTTAAAGCACGCAAAGGCATAGCACCTATTATATTAGGTACTCGCTCGGCAGTATTAGTGCCCACACCTAATTTAGGACTCATTATTTTAGATGAAGAACACGATGCTTCATATAAACAGCAAGACGGCCTGCGTTATAACGCCAGAGATGTTGCTATTAAGCGAGCATCAGTGGAGTCATGTAAAATTATTTTAGGTAGTGCGACCCCCTCGTTAGAAAGCCTGAATAATGCGCTACAGGGGCGATTTGTGCATATTAAAATGCAACAAAGAACTCAAAAGCATGCGCCGCCAACCCCTCAATTATTAGATATTAAGCACCAGCCATTACAGGCCGGGTTAGCATATGGGGTGGTTGAAGCAATTGAGCATCATGTAAAACAAGGTAATCAGGCTTTAATTTTTTTAAATCGTCGGGGTTTTTCACCCGCATTAATTTGCCATGAATGTGGTTGGGTTTGTCAGTGCACACGTTGTGAGCGGCACTTTACTTATCATAAAGCTTTGTCTCAGGTGGTTTGCCATCATTGCGGTGAGATAAATAAACCGCCAGCTCAATGTGCGGAGTGTGGTTCAACACAAATTATTGATTGGGGCATAGGCACAGAGCAACTGGCAGATTGGCTCACTGAACGGTTTTCAGACGCAAAACCGATTAGAATCGATCGAGATAGTGTACGGCGCAAAGGCGAATTAGAAAACAAGCTAAAAGCGATAGAAAACGGTGAGCATCAAATTATGATTGGCACCCAAATGTTAGCCAAAGGGCACCATTTTCCTAATTTAACATTAACGGTAATAGTCAATGTTGATAGTGCACTGTACAGCTCTGACTTTAGAGCGGTTGAAAAAATGTCGCAATTATTAGTACAGGTTTCAGGTAGAGCAGGGCGCGCTGAAAAACGAGGGCAAGTTATTTTACAAACTCATTTTCCTGAGCATGAGTATTTACAAACCCTGATTTATAAAGGCTACCCAGCACTGCAAAAAAAATTACTAGCAGAGCGCCACCAAATGCAATTACCGCCTTATTATTATTGGGCAATTTTAAGGGTTGAATCGCCCCAACAAGCCAAATTATTAACCACGGTTGAATTAATCGAATCTTTATTTAATGAACAGATTCAAGTTCACTATCAAAATGTAAACCTATTTGCGGTGATGCCAGCACCTCAGGAAAAGCGAGCAGGAAAATTCAGGCATATGATGGTGTTTCAATCTATCCAGCGCAGCATGTTAAATGCAGCCATGCAGCAATTGGTGATGAGCTTAGAGCAAAATAGTTTTAGTCAGCAAGTACGCTGGACATTAGATATTGATCCGCAAGAAATGAACTAAATAATCTTTAATCTTTTTAGCGTTGGCTATTTTCAGCAAGCCCAATGCGCTTTAGAATAATACATAATTAAAGTAGGAGTTGTATTTGTATTCATGGCTAGAGACTATGTAAAAAAAGGTAAACCTGTACCTCGTAAAAACACTAGGCAACAGCAGCCTGCACCTAAAAAAACAAAAAATATTGTTTTGTTATTGTTGGTGGTTATTTTGATTGGCGCTTTTATCAGTTTTTTAATTTCGATTCAGGGCAAAGCGCCAGAGCAAAAAACCATAGAGCCTGTTAACTCAAGCAAAGAATCCCCGTTGCCAAAAATGCCAGAAGAAAAGTGGGAATATGTAAAAGAATTAGAGAATAAAACCATTGAAGTGGATGTACCTAAACGGGATGATAAACCTACACGGCCTTATCAAATGCAATGCGGTTCATTTAGAGTAGAAGGCCAAGCCAATACCATGAAAGCTAAAATTGCGTTTGCAGGGCTTGAATCTATGGTTAAAAAAACCAATGGTTCTAATGGCGTTTGGTATCGAGTGGTTTTAGGCCCTTACCCTACAAAACGAGAAGCTGAAGCAGATAGGCACAAGTTGCAAAGAGCAAAAGTGAATGGGTGCCAAATTTGGTTTTGGACTTGATTTTTAGCAAACCAATCCCATCTTAAATTCATAAATAAAAGTAACCCGCTGCATTGGCGGGTTATTTATGCTTGTTGCCATGATTGGCGGTAAGTCTCAACTAAGAGGAAAATATTTATGACTACGATAGTTTCAGTGCGTCGTGGCGACACAGTTGTTATAGGTGGTGATGGCCAAGTATCGCTTGGTAATACCGTAATGAAAGGCAATGCACGCAAGGTTCGCCGTTTGTATCATAATAAAGTGATAGCTGGTTTTGCTGGTGGTACAGCCGATGCGTTTACTTTATTTGAGCGTTTTGAAAGTAAACTAGAAATGCACCAAGGCCATTTAACCAAAGCCGCGGTTGAACTTGCAAAAGATTGGCGAACCGATAGAGCGCTACGCCGTTTAGAAGCCTTATTGGCGGTAGCTGATGAAACAGCCTCACTTATTATTACTGGTAACGGTGATGTCATACAACCAGAGCAAGATTTAATTGCAATTGGTTCGGGTGGCTCATTTGCTCAGGCTGCTGCGACTGCTATGTTAGAAAATACAGAGCTTGATGCGCGCTCAATCGTAGAGAAAAGCCTGAAAATTGCAGGTGATATTTGTGTTTACACTAATCAAAATCAAACCATTGAAGTGTTAAATGCGAATGACTCAACTAAAACTGAAGCTAAAAAGTAGGAGCCAATTATGTCTGAGATGACCCCAAAAGAAATTGTTCATGAGCTGAATCGTCACATAATTGGTCAAGACAATGCTAAAAAAGCAGTTGCGATCGCTTTAAGAAACCGCTGGCGCAGAATGCAGCTTGAAGAAGAGTTGCGTCAAGAAGTTACGCCTAAAAATATTTTAATGATAGGTCCAACGGGTGTCGGTAAAACTGAAATTGCACGTCGTTTAGCTAAACTCGCTAACGCGCCTTTTATTAAAGTTGAAGCCACAAAATTTACTGAAGTGGGTTACGTAGGTAAAGAGGTTGAAACGATCATTCGTGATTTAGCTGACATCGCGGTTAAAATGACTCGTGAACAAGCGACTCAAAAAGTGAAATACCGAGCTGAAGAAGCGGCCGAAGAGCGTATTTTAGACGCCTTATTGCCAAAGCCTAAACCTATGTATGGCGAAGAAGCACCAGCACAGGAAAGCTCAAGTTCAACCCGCCAAGTTTTCAGAAAAAAGCTGCGTCAGGGCGAATTAGACGATAAAGAGATTGAGATTGATGTGTCTGCGCCTCAAGTGGGTGTTGAAATAATGGCGCCTCCTGGTATGGAGGAAATGACCAATCAACTGCAAGGTATGTTCCAAAACTTATCGGGTGATACTAAAAAGACACGTAAATTAAAAGTAAGAGAGGCTTTTAAATTGCTGATCGAAGAAGAGGCCGCACGTTTAGTTAATCAAGAAGAGTTAAAAGAAGAGGCCATCGAAAACCTTGAACAAAATGGCATAGTGTTTATTGATGAAGTTGATAAGATTTGTAAGCGCGGTGAAGGCAATGGCCCAGATGTTTCAAGAGAAGGTGTGCAGCGCGATTTATTACCGTTAGTTGAAGGCTCAACGGTTTCAACTAAACATGGCATGGTTAAAACTGATCATATTTTGTTTATAGCCTCTGGTGCATTCCAAATGGCTAAACCGTCAGATCTCATTCCTGAACTGCAGGGGCGCTTACCTATTCGCGTTGAGCTGGGTGCGTTGTCATCGGGCGATTTTGTCAGAATCTTAACAGAGCCTAAAGCATCATTAACTGAGCAATATAAAGCCTTGTTAGCAACAGAAGGCGTTAATGTTGATTTTACCCAAGACGGCATTGAATGCATTGCTAATGCTGCGTGGAAAGTAAACGAGAAAACCGAAAATATTGGGGCTCGTCGACTTCATACCGTGATGGAAAAGCTAATGGAAGAAATTTCATATGATGCTTCAGAAAAAAGCGGCGAAGCATACTCAATTGATGCTGAATTTGTTAAAAAGCATTTAGATGATGCTGTCGATGATGAAGATTTATCTCGATTTATTTTATAAATAAGCTGATTAATCTCACTTTATTTAAAATGTTTTTGCTAAATTTCATAAAAAGCCAATAATCATTGATTATTGGCTTTTTCTTTTTTTTAATCTTAATTTTCAAATAGTTAGATTTCTTCTTTATTGTTATTTCCTCGCCTTACTCGACCGATAAATAAAAAACTTTAGCGATTTTTTTGTCCTTTATTTTCACTTTTTTATTAAAGAAGCGACTTTGCACTCCGATAACCTAATTGTCAGCGGATGATAATAATAAAAACAAGGTAGCGTTTATTTAGATGATTAAATCAGATAAATAAGCCAATAACCAAGCAGCAAAGCTGCAAAAAACAAAGCAACGAAAAAAGTTCAGGAGAGTGTAAAATGGGTATGTTCGTCAATACAAATGTTTCATCATTAAATGCGCAACGTCAATTAACAGGTTCAGGTAACGCGTTAGACACAGCGTTTGAACGTTTATCATCAGGTTTTAGAATTAACCGAGCCTCAGATGATGCGGCAGGTTTGCAAATCACAGACCGAATGACCACACAGGTACAAGGTTTAAACCAAGCGGTTAGAAACGCAAATGATGCCATTTCATTAACGCAAACAGCTGAAGGTGCAATGCAAGAAATTACGACTTCATTGCAACGAATTCGTCAATTAGCGATTCAATCACAAAATGGTATTAATACCTCAGCAGACAGAACCGCACTACAAAAAGAAGTGAGTGCGTTAAAAACTGAAATTAGCCGAATTGCGACAACCACACAATTTGCCGGGGTTGATTTATTGCAAGGCGATTATTCAGCAAAATTCTTAGTGGGTGCCAATGGCGGCCAAACGATTTCAGTCAACTTATCACGAGCAGCGGGTGGCAGCTTTGGTGCTTCAAGCTTAGTCGGTGGAGACTTATCAGTTGCAAGTGAACAACTGGCTTCGGCAGCGCTGAGCAAAATAGATGCAGCGATTTCAACTATCGGTGCGGCACGTGCAGACTTAGGTGCGCTTCAAAATCGTTTTCAATCAACGATTCGTAACTTAAGCAACGTTATTGAAAATGTCTCAGCAGCCCGTTCGCAAATTAAAGATACAGACTTTGCGACAGAAACAGCGACTTTGACAAAAAACCAAATTTTACAACAGGCGAGTACAACCGTATTAAGTCAGGCGAATCAACGTCCACAAGCGGCTTTATCTTTATTAGGTTAAAGATGGATAGATTAAAGGTTAGATAAAGCTATCTAACCTAATTTTAAGCTAAAGCCTTTATTGCTTAATTAAAACATTGAAGACTCTTTGAGTAAGAATGATTATTTTAAGTGAAATCGCGTTTTAGTCGTTTATTTTAGTCAATCGTTATTAATCGGTTTTGGTTATTGGCGGTTGACTTAACTGTCTCGTAAGCACTCTCCTGACTGGTGTTGCGATTTGCCGGAGCATTTTGCTCCGGCTGTTTTCG
The DNA here is from genome assembly GCF_026725475.1 of Catenovulum adriaticum. NCBI lineage: Bacteria > Pseudomonadati > Pseudomonadota > Gammaproteobacteria > Alteromonadales > Alteromonadaceae > Catenovulum > Catenovulum adriaticum. The sequence goes on along the minus strand of NZ_CP109965.1, from coordinate 2,243,913 downwards.
TTACATTGAGTTTTAATGAGTTATTACGTGAATTTAGGTTGGGCTAATTAAGAAGCACGGCTGTTCGTTTTTATTGTGCCAAGCATATGTGTAAATAAAAGTGAAAGCTTGTTATTTGAAACCAGCTAATTAAAGAAGAAGGACAAGGTTAAATTTAAAAAAAGTTAGGCAACCCGCCTATAACCAGCAGAATCAAATAAACGGATAAATAGTTGTATTTTGTTTACTGCTCACTTCATATCTTGCTGATCAGCTAGTGTTTATAACACCTACCCTGCATTTTAAATGTTTTATATGTTTAAAACATTGTTCTGTTTTTATTTTTCACTTAGTTTTCTATTTGTTTTAATTAACTTTTATTATTTAGCCAATTATTATTAAATTAATTTCTAAAGTTGTTTAACTTTTGGTCGATATAGAAATAGACAATGACACATATTTTAAATTTTGTGGCTTTTGTCTTAATTAGGCATTAAGTGGCCTATTAATTGATAAAAGAACATTCTAATTTTAGGAGTGAGTATTATGGGTATGTTCGTAAATACTAATGTATCTTCATTAAATGCACAGCGTCAGTTATCAAACTCAGGCAATGCATTAAATACCTCGTTTGAGCGTTTATCATCAGGTTTTAGAATTAACCGTGCATCAGATGATGCAGCCGGTCTTCAAATTACTGATCGTATGACTACGCAAATTCAAGGTTTAAACCAAGCAGTACGTAACGCAAACGATGCAATTTCATTAACGCAAACCGCTGAAGGCGCGATGCAAGAAATTACCACCTCTTTGCAGCGTATTCGTCAGCTTGCAGTACAATCGCAAAATGGTATTAATACCTCAGCAGACCGTACTGCACTGCAAAAAGAAGTCAGTGCGCTTAAAACCGAAATCAGCCGAATTGGTACAACTACTCAATTTGCTGGGGTTGATTTATTAACTGGTGGTTATTCAGCTAAATTTTTGGTCGGTGCCAATGGTGGTCAAACCATTTCTGTTAATTTAGAAGGCGACGGTTTTGGTGCGTCAGGTTTAGGTGGTGCAAACTTTGATGTCAGCACAGCTGATTTGGCGTCTGCCACTTTAACAGCCATTGATAGTGCGATTTCAACCATTGGTGGCGCTCGTGCCGATTTGGGTGCGTTGCAAAATCGTTTTCAATCAACGATTCGTAACTTAAGCAATATCATTGAAAATGTATCAGGTGCACGTTCACAAATTAAAGATACAGATTTTGCGACTGAAACTGCAGAGTTAACCCGAAATCAAATTATTCAACAGGCAAGTACAACTGTATTAAGCCAGGCGAATCAGCGACCTCAAGCGGCTTTATCGCTATTAGGTTAAGGATTTAGCTAGCTTAAGTTCTGCTTCCACCCGTTTGGGGATAAGCCAGGAGGTAGTGCGACGGGTTAATAGGCCAAGCGGGTGAGCCATACTCACTCCATAAGGGTTAAGCGAGGTTTAGCTTAACCCTTATTTTTGAGCCTTTAACTAAAAAGTTGAATTTTTTATAAATTATTTTGTTTTAGTTGAGCCGTTTGAATAACGGCTTGCTAAATTTTATTTTCTTGTTTTTAAGTATCTAATTTTTATATTTATTTATTTTTTTTTCTCTCTTTATTTTTGTTAATTTTAGTTGTTATTTCCTCGCCTTGCTCGTCCAATAAATAAAAAACTTTAGCGATTTTTTTGTCCTTTATTTTCACTTTTTTATTAAAGAAGCGACTTTGCACTCCGATAACCTAATTGTCAGCGGATGATAATAATAAAAACAAGGTAGCGTTTATTTAGATGATTAAATCAGATAAATAAGCCAATAACCAAGCAGCAAAGCTGCAAAAAACAAAGCAACGAAAAAAGTTCAGGAGAGTGTAAAATGGGTATGTTCGTCAATACAAATGTTTCATCATTAAATGCGCAACGTCAATTAACAGGTTCAGGTAACGCGTTAGACACAGCGTTTGAACGTTTATCATCAGGTTTTAGAATTAACCGAGCCTCAGATGATGCGGCAGGTTTGCAAATCACAGACCGAATGACCACACAGGTACAAGGTTTAAACCAAGCGGTTAGAAACGCAAATGATGCCATTTCATTAACGCAAACAGCTGAAGGTGCAATGCAAGAAATTACGACTTCATTGCAACGAATTCGTCAATTAGCGATTCAATCACAAAATGGTATTAATACCTCAGCAGACAGAACCGCACTACAAAAAGAAGTGAGTGCGTTAAAAACTGAAATTAGCCGAATTGCGACAACCACACAATTTGCCGGGGTTGATTTATTGCAAGGCGATTATTCAGCAAAATTCTTAGTGGGTGCCAATGGCGGCCAAACGATTTCAGTCAACTTATCACGAGCAGCGGGTGGCAGCTTTGGTGCTTCAAGCTTAGTCGGTGGAGACTTATCAGTTGCAAGTGAACAACTGGCTTCGGCAGCGCTGAGCAAAATAGATGCAGCGATTTCAACTATCGGTGCGGCACGTGCAGACTTAGGTGCGCTTCAAAATCGTTTTCAATCAACGATTCGTAACTTAAGCAACGTTATTGAAAATGTCTCAGCAGCCCGTTCGCAAATTAAAGATACAGACTTTGCGACAGAAACAGCGACTTTGACAAAAAACCAAATTTTACAACAGGCGAGTACAACCGTATTAAGTCAGGCGAATCAGCGTCCACAAGCGGCTTTATCTTTATTAGGTTAATTATTTATAGAGTTAAACAGACTTTTTATATTTAACCAAACTTATTTTGGCTTGTTTTGTGCATTACCTTTTTTGCAAACTTAGTTTGCGCTGTATAAGTCAATAAATTGGCATTTGACTCCCTTAATCAAATCCAATGATTTATACAGATGTTGACGGCAGTTGTAGTGGCCTAACCCTCACTACCTCCTGGCATTATAGCTGCCGCTCAACAAATTTTAGCCAAAGATATAAATTAGCTGTTTGTTTTAAACTTTGTTAATACTTTTTTTTAAATTTCTTCCGTAAAAGCTGCCAGTCTTACTCACATAAATGCGATTTGTACTATTGATTGATATAAACCTTGATTGATATAAACCTAAAGTCAGGCGGAATTATTTATCATTAAGCAAAAATTGCTATCTTAATAATATAATGGCATGGGTTAAGTTTAATGTTTCGAACAGATGTACTCACGCTTAGTATTAGCCAGTTGGTGAGTCAACCCATAGGGCATCTTCAATTTCTTCATATTTATCAGCTGCTATTCGCTGAGCTAGGTTGAGTTCTTTAGCTGTTAAGTATTTTTGTAAATCTTGGGCGACTGCTTTAGCTTCGGTTGCGCCATAAACATTTGCAAGTGTCATCCAGATATAACTATGAGTGACTGATTGCGGCAATCCTTCAGCTTTAATGAACATGGTGCCTAAATAAAACATGGCTTTAGCATGACCGGCTAAAGCTGCCCGACGAAACCATTTGGCTGCGTGAATGTAATCTTGGTGTTTTGCATAATAAACGCCTGTCGCAAATAACTTTTGTGGGTTATTAACCGGTTTGCTTGTTTTTAACCGTTCAACTTGTTTACTAAGCTGAGCTATTTGCTGAGTAAGTTGGTTAATGGCTGTTAGCATGGTTTGAGTGTTATCTAGCTTAGCTTCGTTGCTTGTGTTGCTTGAATTTTTGTATTCTAAGGGCGCGTCTAACAAGGCTTGAGTTAAATCATCAGGGATGAGCTTGTCGGCAGATTCTTGACTGTCTTTTAAACTTTCATAGGTCTCATCTTGCGGTGGATCTATGGAACTTAACTCGGTGAGCCCCAGCTCGTCGAAGCCTTCAGTGCTGGTATCGGTTAATTGGTGAGCTAGACTAAGTTCATCGGTTTCTTCTAATTCAGCTAAAGAATCCGCATTATCTTTTTTGATAAAAGCGAGCTCGTCGTCAAAAAGTTCGAGTTCGGGTAAATCTTGCCAGTCATTTAGCTCAGCTTGATGGTTAAATTGTTTTTCTTCAGTTGGCAATGTCATGATTATTTTTCGTTTATTGAGTTAGGTTTAAGGATAAGCACTTAGCTTAAAGTGTAGTTCATCCCAATTTAAATTTTAAATTTAGCTTAGGTCTGTTGTGCTTTTATTTGAAATTCTGCGGGTTTCAAGGTGCCTGTTTATTCCACAAATTATCATAAAATTTTTAAAATTATTTTAAAGCAAAGCTTGCCGAAATACAGCTCATAACAAGCGAGTTAAAAATAGAAATGGTTTAAATTTAGATAGACGCCTCACTTTTTAGTGATTCTAATTTATTAATAAAAATTTGATAAACAGATATTGATTTTTGAATTAATTTGCTTTTTAATGCGCGCGCGTCTTTGATCGGCCCTAACGTCGATCACAAAGACCGGAAGAGGTGCGATATTCAGGTAACTGGTAGGAAAAGGCTAAGCTTTAATAATCACCAGTAAGGGGAATACTCGCCGAGAAGCAAAACAACTTAGCATTTGTTTTGCTTCGGTTAGTGTGGTTGAATCCGGCTAACTGTCACCAACTTGGTGGAGAGCTTTCGGCCTTTGCTGTGAAGTATACATCCTTCATTTCAAAGCCTCTGCTTTCCCATAAATTGAAAATATTAAAATGTTTTCGGGGAAATAATGAAAAATCTTATTGTTGCCAAATTTGGCGGAACGAGCGTAGCAACTTTTGAAGCTATGTCGCGCTGTGCTGAAATTATATCAAATGAACCTAATATTCGAGTTGTGTGTGTTTCAGCTCAATCTGGTGTAACTAATCGTTTAGTTAGATTAACTAAAGCGGATGTTACCCTAGATGAGCGAGCTCAGTTAATATCTGAAATTAAAGAGATTGAATATGCCATTGTTGATGCCTTGGGACGTCCTGAGTGGGTTTGCCTAGCGTTAAACAATTTATTAAATGAATTAACGGCAGTTGCAAACTCTGAAAATTTAGTAGGCTCAATGCAACTCAAAGATCAAATTCAATCTTATGGCGAGCAAATGTCGTCTTTGTTATTTGCAGAAGTCATGAGACAAAAAAGCGTGCATGCCGTTAATTTTGATATTCGCCAAGTATTAAAAACAGATGATAATTACGGCAAAGCTCAGCCCAACATTGAGCAAACTCGGTTACAGGCCGAAAAATTAATTGCCCCAGAATTAGAAGCAACGGTTTTTATTACTCAAGGCTTTATTGGTTCTGATGATCAGGGTCAAACGACAACCTTGGGCCGCGGCGGCAGTGATTATAGTGCAGCTTTAATTGCAGAAGCCTTGCATGCTCAAACCTTGCAAATATGGACTGATGTGACCGGTATTTACACAACGGATCCTAGATTAACTCAAGCTGCACGTCCTATTCCGGAAATCAGTTTTGATGAAGCGGCTGAAATGGCTACCTTTGGTGCTAAAATTTTACATCCTGCTACGCTTATTCCCGCCGTTCGTAGTGGTGTTGGGGTGTTTGTAGGTAGCAGCCGAGAGCCAGATGTAGGTGGTACTTGGATTTTAAATAAAGTGGAAAATAAACCGCCTTATCGTGCAATTGCGCTGCGCCAAGACCAAACATTAGTGACATTAAAAAGCCCTAACATGCTATTAGCGAGTGGCTTTTTAGCAAAAGTATTTGCCATTTTAGCTGAATATAAAATTAGTATCGACTTAGTAACAACTTCTGAAATTTCAGTCGCTTTAACGATTGATAGTCCAACTAACTCGACAGTTACTGGGTTAAACCAAGTTGTATTAGATAAATTAGCGGAGTTTTGTGAAGTTAAAGTTGAAGAAGGTTTGTCGCTAGTTGCTGTGATTGGTAATCATTTACAAGCAAATTCAGGCGTTGGAGGTAAATTACTCACCGCTTTAGAAAACTTTAATTTGCGTATGATTTGTCAGGGTGCCAGCGCTCATAACTTTTGCTTTTTAACTCGAGCTCAAGATGCCGGTAAAGTAGTAGAGCATTTGCACGAAGCTTTGTTTGATGCGATTTAATTAATACTTGCCCTTATTATGGTGGCTAGAGGCTTTTATTCGTGTTTTATGTGGGGTGTTGAGTTGTTTTTATAGCAGAAAAATTAAACGCATCGTGAGATGCGTTTAATTTGATTTAACTTTTGATTTTGTATGTTTGTATCTTCAACTTAATATGTATGATTCTTTCTTGCGTGGTTTAAACCAATGAATCAGCATGACCTTTTTGCCAAACAATTAAAGGTTCATCAACTGAATTAGTAAAGGTGTAGCTATTATCTTCAACCAAAACCTTGTTTACTTGTTCTTCATTGCTGTCAAACAGCACTCGGTTATTAATGCTTAACATATCAGCATCTTCTAACGGCGCTTCAAAATTAAATACCACAGTTTCACCATCTAAATCCGCTGACTTAATAGATAAGTTGACAGGTTCGCCTTCGTTTTTAGTCACAGGCAAGTACTCTTGAAAGTAATATTCAAGGTAGGTTTGATAGGCTTTTAAATCTAACACATCAATATTAGGAATGTGTTCAACTTCAACCAAATCGTTTTCAATTAATTTTCGATTCACCTTTAAGGCTAATTTTACAGTTTCATCGTCAACCGACAGTTCGCTTGAACTACTCGAAGGTTCAGTATCGGCCTGGCTATTTAATGGTAATAAAAACATTAGAGCCAAGCTGCTTAATAATGTATTTGAATTTTGTTTCACGGTTACACCAAAAGTTAGAATATTAAGTTGTTGTTAATAATTTGTTTTAATTTTTGATTAAGGTCAAGCAAAAAAGTTCAATATTTTTATATTTTTTTTATTGATCAGTTTGTAAGCTAAAAAGTCACAAAAAATGTGCAAAATTACCCTTAAAGTACTGACATATATGGGGCTAAGCATTAAAAAATCAATCCTTTAATATTAAATATTCTGTAATCAAGGTATACTATTTTCTAATTATATCGCATTTTTTCCAGTTTAAAGGTTACCAAATGTTAAGTTATCGTCACAGTTTTCATGCCGGCAATCACGCAGATGTGCTTAAACATCTGGTTCAATTATTGGTTATTGAAAAGCTAAAGCAAAAAAATAAACCTTTTGTCTATATTGATACGCACAGTGGGCGAGGGGTGTATGATTTAAAATCAGATGATGCAAATAAAACCAGCGAGTATAAAGCTGGAATTATAAAATTATTGGCCGAACAAAAAAAAGCGCCAGAAGTTATTTTACAGTATTTAGATTTAGTTGCGCCTAATAACGCAGGCGCGTTAACTCAATATATAGGGTCTCCTGAAATTGCTCGGCTCAGTTTGCGAGAGATTGATAAATTAGTGTTAATGGAGCTGCATAATAATGAGATCGACTTATTAAAGTCGAATATGCGGGGCGATAATCGAATTGCCGTACATCATCGAGATGGGTTTGAGGGGTTAGCTGCTTGTGTACCACCAAAGCCAGCACGAGGTTTAGTACTTATTGATCCGGCTTATGAAGTAAAACAAGATTATGATTTTGTGGTTAAGCAATTGCAAAAAGCTTATAAAAAGTGGCCAACCGGAATTTATTTAGTTTGGTATCCGGTACTGGCAACACAAAGAGATCATAGCCAAAATTTAATCAGAAAATTAACTAATCTTGGTGTTTCAAGCTTATTGCAGGTTGAACTCGGGGTGAGTGAGCAGCAAGCAGATTTTGGTATGCATGCCTCAGGGATGTTGGTGGTCAACGCGCCTTTCCAATTAGATGAAAAAATAAAACCCGCATTAGAATGGTTAACCCCTTTATTAGCTCAAGATGATAAAGCTTACGCTAAATTAGAATGGCTTATTACACCTGCTTAAGTCGGAGTAAGGGGAAATTGTTCTAATAAACAATCAACCAGTTTTTTAGTGGCTGGGCCGCTATCGTCTTGTTTGGTTTGCACTAAATAAATAGGTAAAGCACGGTAGGCATTTTGGCTAAGTGGTATTTGTTTTAATTGGTTGTGAGTTAATTCAAATTGAATCATAGCTTGTGGCAAAAAAGCAAAGCCAATGCCTGCTTTAACCGCTTTAATAGAAGTATCAGGGCTAGTCACCGTTAATCTTTGCTCAGCAGCTAACCAGCCAGCATCTTGCTGACGCTTTACACCCGAATCCCGTATGACAATTTGTCTATATTGCTTTAAATCTTCATGATTAATCGGCGGCGTTAGGTTAAATAAACTATGTTTAGGATGTGCAACAGCAATCATAGTTGCTGTGGTAATTGGGGTGCCTAAAAAACCAGGTACAATTTTTGGTGTTAATACTATATCTGCGGTTTTTTCTAAAATCGCTTCTTCGGTAGCGGATAACACGGTTTCTAATATCCTGATTCGGGTTTTTGGATGCTGATTTGAAAACTGCTCAATTGCCGCTAACACAGGCTCAATTGGCATTAAACCATCTACTGCTATTGTCACCTCTGATTCCCAACCCATAGCTAAATGTGCGGCGGTTTGTTCTATATTAAGTGCACTTTCTAATAAATTTTTGGCATGGCGATAAAGTACTTTGCCACTTTCAGTTAAAACGGCTTTGCGCCCTTGGAGCATTAAGACAGGTGCTGGTAACTGTTTTTGCAAATTGGCTAACATGTAGCTAACGCTAGACTGACTTTTATTAAGTTGTTCTGCCGCTTTTGCAAAGCTTCCTTCATCGACAACAGCTTTAAAGGCAGCCCACTGTTCTAAATTAATTTTTGGAATTTTCATGATTAATCTAAAAAGTTGATTGTTTTAATCAATATTTTAATGCAATTAATCAAAAAAATCTTTGTATTATTGATTTGTACTGATTTTAACTTAAAAAATAAAGAGGTTTGCATGAAAAACATTTTAAAAATAGATTCGAGCATATTTGGCGAAAACGGTGTTTCTACTCAATTGGCAAATGCACTGATTGAGCAATTAAAAACAAAACATAACCATATTGATGTTATTCAGCGTCGCTTTGCTGAGCAAGAAATTCCACATTTTGATGCGAGTTGGATTGAAGCGCTTTCAACAAATGAAGCTGAACGTAGCCAAGCGCAGCAAGATAAAGTGAACTTTTCGGATAAGCTAATTGCCGAAGTTCAAGCAGCCGATGTACTGGTACTGACCGCACCTATGTATAATTTTAATGTGCCTTCAATGCTTAAAGCCTGGTTTGATCATATTGCACGGGCAGGGGTCACTTTTAAATATACTGAGCAGGGACCCGTTGGTTTGATTAAGGATAAACCTGTTTATTTACTGACCACGCGTGGTGGAATTCATAAAGGAAAGGCCGAAGATACGCAAATTCAGTTTGTTAAAACGTTTTTGAATTTTCTTGGGTTAAGCAATATCCAGGTCGTTTATGCAGAAGCGCTGAATATGAGTGGTCATCGGGAGCTAAGCATTGAAGCCGCTAAACAAAACATCGCAGAGCTTATTGAATAATCCGTGTGTTATTTACAATGTAAAATAAACTAGGAGTTATGATGAACAATCGCCATATTGTTGAAAAAATTCCAGCTCAAGCTACGTCAGATGGGGCTGGTGTTAAATTACTTAGAGTATTTTCTGGACCCAGAGCAGAACGCTTTGACCCTTTTTTAATGCTAGATGAATTTGGCTCTGAATCAGCAGATGATTATATTGCTGGTTTTCCGCCGCATCCTCATCGGGGATTTGAAACCATTACTTATATGCTAACGGGTAAAATGGAACATCAAGATCATATGGGCAATGTTGGTTTACTCAGTGATGGTGGCGTACAATGGATGACCGCCGGCAAAGGGGTGATTCATTCTGAAATGCCCAAACAAACCCAAGGTAAAATGCATGGCTTTCAGTTGTGGTTAAATCTATCTGCTGAAGACAAAATGCAGCCCGCAAAATATGAAGACATTGAGGCAGATGACATCCCTAATTTTGATTTTGAAGGGTTTAATGTCACCGCGATTGCAGGTAAAACTCAAGTTAATGACCAATTAGTGACAGGTAAAGTTCAGCAGGTAAAAACTCAACCTACTTATTTAGATTTTCAAGTGACTCAGGCATCCGAGATTGAAATTCATATTGCTGATGGGCAAACCAGTTTATTGTATGTTTATCAAGGCGAGCTAACAATAGGGGATGATAACGATAAATTAACGGCTCAACATTTGGCTCGGTTATCGAATAAAGGGCGGGTTAAATTGAGTGCAAGTACCGAAGCTAGATTTTTGTTAATGGCCGGTCAACCACTTAATGAACCTATCGTGCAAAGAGGTCCTTTTGTGATGAATTCAGCGGCGCAAATTGAGCAAGCAATTCGGGATTATCAAAATGATAATTTAACTGATTAACGCAATTTTTATGAGTTTTTACGGCATATTTTAAGGTGTAAACCTATTTTTTTATCAACTTTTTTTAAAATCAATTGGCTTATTGCTCAAACGAAGTTGTGGCGGTGTCTTTGGCTGAATATACAGGGTTAAATTTGTGACTTAAAGCTCGTTAATTTGGGGTTTATTTTGCGTTAAATCTAGCCGAATGGCTCGTTTTTATGTATGATCTTGGCTCTTTTAAAACTTCATTCAGCTCATCGAGGGGATATTGTTAATGAAAAAAGTAGGTTTAGTTGGTTGGCGTGGCATGGTTGGTTCTGTATTGATGAACCGCATGGTTGAAGAAAAAGATTTTGATTTAATTGAGCCCATTTTTTTCACCACTTCTCAAACGGGCCAAGCTGCTCCTAATTTCGGTAAAGATGCAGGCTTGTTATTAGATGCAAACAACATAGATGAGCTTAAAAAAATGGATGTTGTCATTACCTGTCAAGGTGGTGATTATACCAAAGCTGTTTATCCTAAATTGCGTGAAGCAGGTTGGAAAGGTTATTGGATTGATGCAGCGTCTTCATTACGTATGGATGACGAAGCCATTATTGTACTTGACCCAGTTAATAAAAACGTAATTAAAGATGGCATTCAAAACGGGGTTAAAACCTATGTAGGTGGTAACTGTACCGTATCTTTAATGATGATGGGGTTAGGCGGTTTATTTGCGAATAATGCAATTGACTGGGTTTCAGCGATGACTTATCAAGCAGCGTCAGGTGGCGGTGCTAAACACATGCGTGAATTATTATCTGGCATGGGTTATTTAAATCAATCTGTTGCTGGCGAATTACAAGATCCAGCCAGTGCTATTTTAGAGATTGATAAAAAAGTTACAGCAAGCTTAAATTCAGATGGTTTCCCAACAGATAACTTTGTTGTGCCATTAGCGGGTAGCTTAATTCCTTGGATCGATAGCGACTTAGGCAATGGTCAAAGCCGTGAAGAATGGAAAGCAGGCGCCGAAACCAATAAAATTTTAGGTTTAGATGGCAATGCAATTCCAGTTGAAGGTTTATGTGTTCGCATTGGTACAATGCGTTGTCATAGTCAAGCTTTCACCATGAAATTAAAGCAAGACATTCCGTTGGATGAAATCCACGATATGTTAGCCGTGCATAATGAGTGGGCTAAAGTAGTACCAAATGAAAAAGAAGCAACCATTAGCCAGTTAACACCAGCTAAAGTAACAGGTACTTTAGATGTGCCAGTTGGACGCATTCGTAAACTGAATATGGGCAGCGATAAACTTCTTTCAGCGTTTTCAGTAGGCGACCAGTTATTATGGGGTGCTGCTGAGCCATTACGTAGAATGTTACGTATTTTGCTTGAAGACTAATTAGCAGGTATTTTATTTACTGCGAATAGAAAGCGTCCTATGGACGCTTTTTTTGTATGTAGATTTAAGATTTTTAAAAGTGGGAAATATATTACTATTATTAATGCAGTGAACCACACAAGTTGTACTTTGCTTAAAAAACGTAGAAGTTACATTTGATTGGCTTTACGAAAATTACCCTGATAATCAAAGATACGCTCAACGACCTGCCAGTACTTTTTCTTCTGTTGGGCGATAACAAAGTCAGGATAGGGTAAGCTATTTTTTGCTGCTATGACTTGTTGATTAGACTCAAAAGCGGTGGGCTGGGTAGCTAACGCCAAGCGCCTCGCGAAATAAGCATTAAATTTTTCTTTTTGGGTTTTATTGGCCAAGTTAAATAGTTCACTGAGTTCTTGTCCATCTTCATCGTAATAAATCACTTTTAGCTTTTCTTGATGTTCAATTATTTGCATACCTGAACAGCGAATGACCATCGAATTTTTTAATTTGAGTGCGTCTTTAATTTGATCATCAGGGTCAACTAATGCGTGTTGGCATTCATGGCAATAACGGGCTGCAATATCATTTTCTGTCTGACATTGCGGGCAGTTTTTAAACTTAAACCTAAAATTACATTGAGTTGGTGGGGTATCTGCAAGCTTTGTGTCTAAGTTGTTAGTCTCGGCTGTTTCAATTACGCCCCAACATCGTCTGCCGTAATGCTCAATAATGTCACCGTCAGCATCTGTTTTACCCCAAAAAGTATTGTTAAAACCGCATAACGGACAAGGTACAGACACTGGGACTGTGTTTTTACTAGGGCGAACATTCCCCACTTCGGGATAATGTAAATCAAAGTCATTACCCGCATAGTCAATGACTAAACACTCGGTTTTATCGGGCGCTAAGCGTAAGCCTCGGCCAACAATTTGCTGATATAAACTAACGGATTCAGTGGGGCGTAAAATCGCTATAAAATCAACGTGAGGTGCATCAAATCCAGTGGTGAGTACTGACACATTAATTAAGTACTTTATCGTTTTGGCTTTGAATTGAGTAATAATGGCATCTCGATCCCTATGATGGGTATCACCAGTGACTATGGCTACTTGTTTTGCATCTGCAAATTGATTTAAATAATGGTGAATTTCTTGGGCGTGCTGAACTGTCGCGGCGAAAACCATTACACCTTGCTTATTAGTTGCCTGCTCAACAATTTGCTGACAAATCGCTTTGGTCACTCTGGGGTATTGAGTCAACAGCTGATTAATATCATTTGCTTTATATTCCCCGTTGGCGGTTGCTTGCAAATGACTAAAATCATAATGGGCGGTTGCAGCATTGACCATTTTAGGCGGCGTTAAAAACTGATTTTTGATCATGTATCTAAGCGGTAATTCATAAATACAGGTTTCAAACGGGCAGGCGGCTTCAGAGCGGAAAAAACCATAATAGTGATAACGGTAAATCCAACCAAAGTCGAGTCGGTAGGGGGTTGCGGTTAATCCTAGTATTTTTAACTTAGGGTTATTCGTTTGCAATGCCGAAATGACTTTTTGGTATTGGTTATTATTTTTTTTGGCTTGGTGAGTGTTTTTTTCGTTTTCTGGTTTTAGGTTTTTAGTCTGATTTTTTGTGGTTTTATCTTGCGCTTCAGCTTGCGCGTTATCTTGTGTATTGGCAACCCTGTGGCATTCATCAATAATAAGTAAGCTGTACTTATCTTTAAATGCATCTATATTAGGCGCGACAGATTGCACGCTGGCAAAGGTGACAGCGTGTTGGATTTCTTTTCGTTTTAACCCCGCTGAAAAAATGCCCGCTTTTAAACCGTAGCTTTCATATTTTTGGTGATTTTGTTCAACCAACTCTTTTACATGGGTGAGCACCAAAATTTTGCCGTTGGCGATTTTAGCCAGCTCAGCTATCACTAAACTTTTTCCTGCGCCAGTTGGTAGCACAATCACGGCAGAGCTTGAATGTGCCTTAAAGTGATTGATCGTCGCGTCAACGGCTTCTTGCTGGTAGGGGCGAAGTTGATACATTTAAAACCTTTTTAGTGCAATGCGGCTCTAAAAGGCAGGTTTTCACATATTTTAGCTTCGGCGATCAAAATTTCTTCTAATCGGCTATCAACCTCGGTTTTATCAAAATATTCATAGGCCAATTCAACAAATAAATTTTTGTGTTTGGCTTCTGATTTAGCGATGGCTTGGTAAAAATCTTTATCTTTACCTTCAGGTAATGCATCGGCAACCAGAGAAAACCTTTCGTGACCCCGTGCTTCAATGACCCCAGCGACCAGTAATCTGTCCATTAAAAATACGTCTTTGCCATTTCTAAATACCGAACGTATTTGTTTTATGTATGAATCTTGTTTGTCGTCACCGAGTATTTGATCGCGCTCGTCTAACAGTTTTAAAACCTGTTTAAAGTGGATTAACTCTTCAAGTGCTAAATCTGTCATGGCTCTAACTAACTTTCTGCGGTCGGGGTAGTGTGACAACATAGACATTGCCATGCCTGATGCTTTTTTTTCGGCAGCGGCATGATCTTGTAAAAAAGCATTAAAGTCAGCTAATACGGCTTCAGTCCATTTAAATGGGGTTTTGTATTTTAATTCAAACATGGGTTTTATTATCTCGCTCAAAATAGGGCTGAATTTTACCTGTGATGGCGTTTGATAAAAAGTCGTAAAGTTATATTTTATTCGGCTTGGGTGCGGTTTCGGCTAATAAATGCTGGTAATTTAACTTATCTATTTTACCTGCGCGAGTAGATGCAACTTTTAATGGATGTTTAATATGGTTCCAAGCTGTCACTTTGCCTGCGATATTTATGGGGGTAAAGCCTGATTTTATGGGATGAGTGGCAACTGGGTTTAGTTGTGGGTTTAGTTGTGGGTTTAGTTGTAAAAAGTTGAGTAGTTGCTGATAGCTATTTGAATCTGCGATGCTTAGACGCAGCAAATCTTGTTGCCTGTTTTTAAAATAATCTAAAACTTGGGCTTGGTGGCTGAGATAGCACTGCGTTAAAAAAGTATCGGATTGAATATTATCTAAGGTAAACGGCGAAAATGTTTGAGTAAAACAGCGTTTGATGATGGGGTTAAAGCCACCATCGGCTCTGAGTAAGTTATTAGCCATTCGGTTTAATAGCTGTTTTATTGACGGTAACCAGCTTGATAAATCGCGTTCAAGATAAATAAAACGACTGTTTGGGTAAGTTTTATCAAGCTGTTGATAATCTGCAAACACAGGTGTATCGGCGATAACTTGAGCCTGTTTAAAGCAATCATATACGTAAGCTGTATGCGCGGTTTTATAACCTAATTCCAAAAACGCAAGACATAAGCTGGTGGTTGCCGTACGGGGTAGGCCAATAATAAATATTTTATTATTTTGCAGTTGTAAGGTGTTCAAATGCGTCGCTTAAATAAAAACGCCGAATCTTTAAGTGCTTGAAGTGAAGGTAGCTAAAGATCCGGCTGTTATATTGTTGACTGCGATTTTATTTAAAGCGCAGAAATTTCAGCAAATTGCTGCTCGAGCTTGGTCAATGTCGATTCAGCTTCTGCTTGTTTTTGGCGTTCTTTGCTAATAACGGCTTCAGGCGCGTTATTAACAAATTTTTCGTTGCTTAATTTACCACTAATAAAAGAAACTTCTTTTTTAGCTTTATCAATCGACTTTTGTAAACGCGATAATTCAGCTGCTTTATCAATTAAACCTGCCATCGGGATTAATAAATCCATTTCACCCACTAAGGCAGTTGCTGATGCTGGACCTTTTTCACCATCTGCCAACACTTCAATGCTTTCTAATTTAGCAAGCGATTGTAAAAAGTTTTGGTTGTCGGCTAAACGGCGTTGATCGCTTTGCCCTGCATTACGTAGCAATACTTGAATTGGTTTATTAGGTGAAATGTTCATTTCACCACGGATGTTACGAACCCCTAAAATAAACTGTTTTAGCCACTCAACATCGGCAATGGCTGACTCTTCTATCATGTCAGCTTGTGGTTTAGGATAGGCTTGAAGCATGATGGTATCGCCTTCTACGCCTGCAAGTGGTGCTACACGCTGCCAGATGGTATCTGTGATGTAAGGGATAACAGGATGCATTAAACGCAGTAATGTTTCTAAAACCTGAATTAGGGTTTTACGGGTGCCACGTTGCTGTGCTTCAGTGCCATTTTGTAACACAGGCTTGGTTAGCTCAAGATACCAATCGCAGAATTGATTCCAAGTAAACTCATATAAAGTTTGAGCTAATAAATCAAAGCGATAGGTATCAAGGTATTTACGAGACGTTTCAATGGTTTGTTGAAGTCGACCTAAAATCCATTTATCGGCTAGCGAAAGCTCTATTTCGCCACCGTTTAAGCCACAATCTTGCTCTTCTGTATTCATTAATACGTAGCGGCTGGCATTCCATAATTTATTACAGAAATTACGGTAGCCTTCTAATCGCTTCATATCCCAGTTGATATCACGACCTGTTGAAGCCATTGCTGCTAAAGTAAATCTAAGTGCATCTGTACCGTGCGCTTCAATCCCGTTGTCGAATGTTTTACGCGTGGTTTTTTCTATTTTCTTGGCAACTTTTTCCTGCATTAAATTACTGGTGCGCTTTTGCACTAAACTTTCTAAATCAATGCCGTCGATCATATCAATAGGGTCAAGCACGTTACCTTTAGATTTTGACATTTTATCGCCGTTTTCATCTCGGATAAGGCCGGTAACATAAACGGTTTTAAAAGGTACTTGTGGCTTGCCATTGTCATCTTTGTTGAAATGCATGGTCATCATGATCATTCGTGCAACCCAGAAGAAAATGATGTCAAAACCTGTTACTAATACTTCAGAAGGATGGAAGGTTTTTAAATCGGGTGTTTCCTGTGGCCAACCTAAGGTTGAGAATGTCCAAAGTGCAGACGAGAACCAAGTGTCTAATACATCTTCATCTTGGCTTAAACTAATGTCGTCGGCTAAATTGTTATCGCGGCGAACTTCCGCTTCATCACGGCCAACGTATACATTACCTTGGTTATCATACCAAGCTGGAATTCGGTGACCCCACCATAATTGACGTGAAATACACCAATCTTGAATATCGTTCATCCAAGAAAAATACATGTTTTCGTATTGCTGGGGCACAAACTTTATATCCCCATTTTTTACAGCTTCGACTGCTGGTTGTGCAAGCGGCGCGGCTCTAACGTACCATTGGTCAGTTAATAAAGGTTCAATCACCACGCCACTTCGGTCACCGTAAGGTACAGTTAAGCTATGATCTTCAATCACTTCTAATAAGCCAGCTTCTTCAAACTCAGCTACAATCGCTTTACGTGCTGCAAATCTGTCTAAGCCATGAAAACGTTCAGGTAATGGGGCTTCTAGTTCAAGTGGTTTGCCATCAAAAGTAAAGGTTTCGCCTTGCGCTAAAATAGCCGCGTCTTGATTAAAGATATTAATCATAGGTAACTGATGGCGTTTACCAACTTCGTTATCGTTAAAGTCATGCGCAGGAGTGATTTTAACGCACCCTGTGCCTTTTTCCATATCAGCGTGTTCGTCGGCGACAATAGGAATACGGCGATTAACGATAGGTAATAAAATTTCTTTGCCGATGAGATCAAGATAACGTTCATCTTCTGGATTAACCGCAACACCCGTATCGCCTAACATAGTTTCTGGGCGGGTGGTGGCGACCACAATATAGTCTTTGCCGTCTTTGGTTTTTACACCATCAGCCAGTGGGTAACGGAAGTTCCACATGTGGCCTTTTTTATCTTTGTTTTCAACTTCGAGATCTGAAATTGCGGTATGTAATTTAGGATCCCAATTGACCAAGCGTTTACCGCGATAAATTAAATCTTCTTTATGTAATCTGACAAATACTTCTTTTACTGCTTCAGATAAGCCATCATCCATAGTGAAGCGTTCGCGCTCCCAATCCACAGATGCACCTAAGCGACGTAATTGTTTAGTAATAGTGCCGCCAGATTCTTTTTTCCAATCCCAAATGCGATCAATAAAAGCGTCACGGCCTAAGTCGTGACGTGTTTTGTCTTCTTCGGCTGCTAATTTACGTTCAACAACCATTTGAGTTGCAATACCAGCGTGGTCTGTACCAACCTGCCATAATGTATTGTATTGATCCATTCGCTTGTAACGAATCAGGGTATCCATAATGGTATCTTGAAATGCATGTCCCATATGCAAACTGCCCGTTACATTCGGGGGCGGAATCATAATGCTATAGGCATCGCCTTTGCCTGATGGTTTAAAATAGCCTTTCTCTTCCCATGCTTGGTAAAGCGATTGCTCAATTGCGGATGGATTAAATTTCGTTTCCATAAATACTCTGTACTCTACATTATGCGATTTCTGCTGGACTGGTGCTTAAGACATGTCCTGCAACTCTAAAGGTTTTATATCTTTCTCTGGCTTGTTGCTTTGGTTGTTCAGCGGCGGGCACAAAATCAAATATTTGTTGAAATTGTTGACTAAAGTCGGGCACTTGCTGGCTCAAATTAACCAATACGCTGCGTCTGTTTGTTGGCGCTTGCCAGCCTATTTCAACAGGCGAACCGTAACTAGGACCTTCGCCTTGTAAATTGTGCGCAACAAATTGTTTGGCATCAAATTGCCATAATATTTCATCAATTTGTTCTGCTTGGGCTTGAGTATCGGTGAATACAAAAACCTTGTGTTTATCTCTATAAAGCTTGGCAATTAATTGACAAGCAAATTGAGACACAGCAGCCTCAGATGAGCCTGCTGTGTTCTCTGCTAGTATATAAAAGGTAACCTGGCTCATTAGTCTGAAACTTGGTTAGACGCTCTGTTAATAAGGTATTGAGTTAACAAAGGGACAGGTCGACCTGTTGAACCTTTATTTTTACCGCTATTCCAAGCTGTACCTGCAATATCTAAATGAGCCCAGCTATATTTTTTAGTAAATCGTGATAAGAAACACGCAGCGGTAATACTACCAGCTGGTCGGCCGCCAATATTGGCTAAATCTGCAAATGGGCTTTCAATTTGTTCTTGATATTCATCCCATAAAGGTAAGCGCCATGCTCTATCACCCGATTGCTCGGATGCACTGACCAAATCATGAGCCAATGGATTATGATTACTCATTAAACCTGTGGCTTGATGGCCTAAGGCAATCACACAAGCGCCTGTTAATGTGGCACAGTCAATGACAACATCTGGATTAAAACGTTCAACATAAGTCAGCGCATCGCATAGCACCAATCGGCCTTCTGCATCCGTATTGAGTACTTCAACCGTTAAGCCAGACATAGTTGTTAAAATATCGCCTGGTCGATAAGCTCGGCCATCAGGCATGTTTTCACAGCCCGCTAAGATAGCGACTACATTTATTGGTAAATCTAACTCAGCTAAGGCGTGCATCGTTCCTAAAACACCAGCAGCACCGCCCATATCGTATTTCATTTCATCCATGCCTTGGCCCGGTTTTAATGAAATACCGCCAGCATCAAACGTTAAGCCTTTACCCACTAATACAATAGGCGCTACATCTTTATCAGCCCCTTGGTATTGGATAACAGACATCACAGATTCGTTTTCGCTACCACGGCCAACAGCCAGATATGATCCCATACCTAGCTCTTCCATTTCTTTTTCTTTTACGAGATAGGTCGAAATTTTATCGTATTCTTTATCGAGGTTAGTGGCTCGTTCGCCTAAGTATTCAGGGTTACAAATATTCGGTGGTAAATTAGCTACATCTCGGCAAACTTTTTGGCCGACGGAAATCGCTAAACTATGCTCAACCGCCTTTTCGCCAATTGCCAATTCGCGGCGAGTAGGGACATTAAATACAATTTTACGTAATGGACGGCGAGGCTCTTCTTTTTTACTTTTGAGTTGATTAAAGGTGTATAAGCAATCTTGCGTTGCTTCAACTGCCATTCTAACTTTCCAGTAGGTATCGCGACCTTTTACATGCATTTCAGGTAAAAAGCAGACAGCCTCCATTGAACCAGTTTCATTTAGCGTATTAATTGTTTTAGCAATAATTTGTCGGTACTGGCGCTCATCTAATTCTCGTTCTTTACCACAACCAACCAACAAAATACGTTCACTTAACACATTAGGCACATGGTGTAGCAGTAGCATTTGCCCTGCTTTTCCTTCTAAATCACCACGGCGCAATAAATTGCTAATGTAGCCGTCGCTAATTTTATCCAGCTGCTCGGCAACTGAGGTTAACCTGCGAGGTTCAAATACCCCTACAACAATGCAGGCACTGCGTTGTTTTTCTGCGCTACCGCTTTTAACGCTAAATTCCATGTTGACTCCTAATGCTGTTTGTATGCAAAACAGGGCAATTTATCACTGTTTTAGAAAAATACGACTGAAACTAAATAGAGTAATATTACCCTAAAATAGATTAAAAATAATCTGGTTATCTGTTATTAAGCCGTTTAGATTCGCGTTTATTTCGTGAATTTTTGCAAATTAAGGCTGAATAAAATTAACGATATCAGTTACAATTTGTATATTGATATATTTTAACTCAAAATCTGCTTAATTTGGCTTAGATTAACCGTATTTAGTTATGAAAATAACGAGTTTACTTAATATTTTGCTTGATTGCAGCAAAATACAAAATTAACGGACTTTAATTTGATAATTTTTCGATATCTACTGGTAGAAACCTTTAAAGCTCAGTTTGCCGTATTTGCTGTGTTAATGACGATTTTTACCTCACAAACCTTAATGCGGGTATTAGATGATGCCGTCGACGGGAAGTTACCCACCGAGCTGGTCGCTAATATGTTGATGTTATATATGCCCTCCCTTGCTGGTTTGATTTTACCGCTGAGTTTATTTATTGGTATATTTTTAGCGCACGGGCAAATGTATGCCGATAGTGAAATGACTGTATTAAAAGCCTGTGGTGTTAGCGAGTGGTATGTCAGCCGAGTTACTTTGGTGTTAGCGCTGATTATTGCCATTATTGCTGGGTTATTTTCTTTGTGGTGGACGCCGAGCGCATTTGAAGAAAGGGAAGTACTGCGCCAAGAGATTAAAGCCAATGTTGGTCTATCCTCTATCGTCGCGGGACAATTTGAGCAATCAAGTAATAAAAAAGCGGTAATATTTGTTCATGAAAATGAAAAAAATAGCGGTCAGTTAAGTAAGGTATTTGTTGCGCAGCTTACAGCAAATAATGAAAGCGAAAACGATTTTTATGTGTTGTATGCTAAAAGCGGTTATACAGAATCATTTAACCAAGGCGCTGAACGTTTAATTTTGTCTGAAGGCACAGCCTATCAAGGCAATTCGCATCAGCTCGATTATCAGATTACAGACTTTGTTGACTACAAGATGATCATCAAAGAGCAAACCATTGAAGAAAAAAGACTTAAGTTGTTAGCCGTGCCTACACCTGAATTATTAACTATTCCCGGCAATGCGGCAATTGCAGAGTGGCAATGGCGCATCTCTTTACCCATTAGTGTTATTATCGTTGCGTTAATTGCAGTGCCTTTAGCCCGAGTGAAACCTAGGCAAGGTAAATACGCTAAGCTCGTGCCTGCTTTTGCGATTTATTTGTGTTACTTCTTACTCTTGATGGCAGGGCGATCAGCACTGGAAGACGGCAAAATTCCACCACCGCTAGGGCTTTGGTGGATTCATGCCGGTGCTTTGGCTTATGGGCTGTATTTATTTACAACAGAGCGTACATTAGGTCGTCAATTTATTGCCAAATTTATACGTAGGAAGCGCGCATGATTAAAATTTTAGATTGGTATATTGGGCGCGCCATTGTTTCAGGTACGTTTTTTACTTTATTGGTATTAACAGCATTAAGCGGTTTAATTAAATTTGTTGAACAACTGAGATTAATTGGTCGTGGAACTTATGTGATGTCTGATGCGGCTATGTTTGTCGGCTTATCAATTGCTCGCGATTTAGAGATCTTTTTTCCAATGGCCGCTTTATTGGGCGGGTTATTAGGGCTAGGTGCACTGGCGAGTAATAGTGAACTCATTGTAATGCAAGCTGCCGGTTTGTCTAAGCTAGATATTATTAAATCAGTGATGAAAACGACCACCATTATGGTTGTTATTGTGCTCGTTATTGGAGAGTTTTTAGCACCTAAAATGGAGCAAGCAGCTGATAAGTTAAAAGATACCGCCATTTATGGTGACAAAGCTGAAGTTTCAGCACAGTCTGTCTGGTTAAAAGATGGCGCTAAATTTGTTTATGTCGGTGACAGTAAAGATATTTCGCACCTAAAAGACATCACCATCTATGATTTTTCAGATGAACTTGAACTAACACAGGTGACACATGCAGAATCTGCTGAGTTTAAAGGTAGTGACTGGACGTTAAGTCAAATATCACACACTCAAATTGGTTCGCAGTCAATTAGTCGCAATACAGAAGCAGAGGCGACTTGGCAGTCTAATATTACACCTGATAAATTAGCTGTGGTATCAACCACGCCAGAGTCATTATCGCTTGCAGAATTATCTAATTATTTGGATTATTTAGATAATAATGAGCAAGATGCTAGCCGTTATCAACTCGCTTTTTGGCGTAAAATTTTACAGCCTATAACAGTTGCCGTGATGATGTTAATGGCTTTGTCTTTTATTTTTGGGCCTCTGCGTAGTACTTCAATGGGCGCGAGGATTTTAATGGGTGTGATGACAGGTTTTGGTTTTTTTATTGCCAATCGAATTTTTGGGCCCATTGTATTGGTATTTAATATTTCACCTATTATCGGTGCGTTAATGCCAAGCCTGATTTTTACTTTGGTTGCACTGCATTTACTTAAAAAGCGTTAGCTATAAAATGTGTGCAAATATAATGCGTTATCTACTTATATTTATTGGCTGGAGCGCCATTGTATTAGGCGCGTTAGGCGTGGTTTTACCTGTACTACCAACAACGCCTTTTATTTTATTAGCAGGTGCTTGTTTTGCTAAATCGTCCCCTCGGTTTTATCAATGGCTGCTTAACCAAGCGTATTTTGGCGAAATGATTACCAATTACCAAAAATATAAAGGTATTAGTCGCAAAATAAAAGTAAGAGCGATTTTACTCATGTGGTTGAGTATGAGTTTTTCAGCCTATTTAGTGGGCCAGCTTTGGCTGACCTTAACTTTGTTGTTAACTGCTGTGGCTGTCAGTTGTTATTTATGGCGCTTACCTGAGCCGCCGACTTTAAAATAATTTTGAACTGACCATGTCGCCTATTTGAATATTGGCTAGCATATTATTGTTTGTGGTTTGAGCTACCGCAGAGTGGGGGTAAACTTGAGTGACTTCAACCTGGTAGTGGCTGATAATATAATTTGGGCGGACAATGCCTTGCTTGTCTGTGAAGCTTGCTTGATGAAGAATTTTAAAACGATCCCCCACATTTATTTTATTTTTACTGCCTAAATTAAATCGAATTTGACTGTCTGCTACTTCAATAATTTGCCCTTTAGCTGCGGTACACTGCATTAACGCTTCTAATTCGTTCAAACTTTTATCTATTTGATTATTTACGGCTAAGCCATAATCGCTTTGCCAAAAAAGGCGGCTATTTATATTAACTCGTTTTTTTATATCAAAGGGCCAGTGCGCGTCAGTTTGGTAATTAAATGTTTGCACAAGTTCACCGTTATATGCGTTAAACAACTCTATTTGCATATCAAAATAGCGGTGCGCTTGTTCACCCGTTAACCAGTTAGTTAACCGATTGTCGTTATACTGAATAGAGAGATCTGTTAATCGACCTGCTAAAATATATTGCACATCGCTACGTCGTGCGATTGCCGCAAGCATAGCTTTATCTAATTGGCTGCTCATAGTTTGTTGAGCATCGCTTAATTGAATTGGTGAAGGGTAATAATCTCTGGCGTCTAAGTGAAGAGATTGAGTTTGTAAACCTTGATAAATTTTTTCACTGACTTTGCTGGCTAGTGGATAAATCTCACCAATTTGAGCTTGTTCTTGATGACTAACAATAAAAGGAATAACGGCAATTGATTTGCGGTAATCAGCGGTAAAACATTGCCTGTCTTCGGCAAATACATCGGCGCGAATCGACACTTCTACCCGAGTGTTAGACACTTTTTCGTTAATAATTTCAATATCGTTAACCACACCGCTGCTGCGCACCATAAAGAGGTCTTGGGTGAGTAAACCATTTCGAACTTGCTGGGTACTTGATATTGATGCGCCTGAAAAAAGTAGCGCTTCTTTAATGGCTTCATCAATTGCTTTTTTACGAGCTTGGGTTGTATTGCCTTGATAAACTTTCGCGACGCCAGTTGTTTGATACCAAGCTGAAAAAGCAGAAGGTGCCATCCCAGACAATAAAATAGTTAATAAACAATACCTAAGACAATGCTTTTTTAAAATCAGGCTCATAATGCTCACATATCAATCAGTTGATTAAATTTAAAGTGCGTCAAAAAAATAGCACTTTTTATTTAATTTTAGCCAAATTGGCGTTTATTAAACGACTAAAGCGAATTTTATGCCAAGACATTATTTTTGCTTGTTTATTAAAGCTTAAGTATAGCGAGCATCTGTCTATTTTGATATTTTTTGGTTTTACTCGTTGATTAAAATGACGTCAAAATATAATTGGAACTATTTTTGCATTAGTCACCAATAAATCAAAATTTAATTATTTTAAGGCCAGTTAAATGCCAAAAATTGCTAAATTTGCCAGTGTATTTAGCTTATTTATGCTGGGGTGTTCAACACAAACTGTTAATAGTTATTTAGTGCCAGATACACCGGAAGCTGTAAAAGTGCCTGCTGATACATCTAACATGAGCCAATTATCGGTCAAAGCTTACAGTTTTATGCTAGCGGATGAATTGTTGCAACCTTTGGCTCAGCACAATTTAAACGGCAATATGTTAGTGACTCGTTTTGTTGATCAACAAAGCCGAACTCATGTAACGGATAAATCGTCGCCTTTAGCGGATTTAGGCGGGCAATTAGAAGAAAGCTTTATATACGAGTTACAAAAGCGTGGCTATAAAGTGATTGATTTTAAGCTCAGAGATTCAGTTTTAGTCCAGCCTGAAGGCGATTATATATGGAGCCGAGATTTAGCCGATTTAAAATCGAAAGTGGATGCTAAATATGTTGTATCGGGCACGTTAACGCCTCATCAAAATGGCGCCGTAGTTAATATTAGAATGATGAATATGAAAGATGGAGTCGTATTGGCAACAGCTCAGGGGTTTGTTCCTAATAACGTATTTTGGTCAGATGAAAAAGTGACAACTCGTAATGGTATTTTAATGCACAAAGGCGAGAATAACCGGGTTATTGGAGGCGATCGTGAAAGTTATTTTTAAATTATTCATAGTTAGCTTGTTTTTAACCGCATGCCAAACAAACTCAGATTTAGTACAGCTACATAAATATAATGAGTGGGAGTATCAGTTACCTGAAGAAGACTACATTGTCACCGCAACAGGGTACGCTCCTATTAATAGCCAAACCGGAAGTGATAAAACGGTCAAAATGATTAAAGCGATCAAAGTATCTAAATTAGATGCTTATCGAGATTTATCTGAAAAAGTACACGGTTATCAATTAAGTGGCAAGGTGAGTGTTAGAGATTTGGTGATGGGAGATGAACAAATTCGTGCCTCGGTACAAGGGGTGATAAAAGGCGCTCGGTTGATTAAATCATATCCTTTAGACGATGTGTATGTTACTGAGTTAGAACTTAATTTGCGTGATTTATATCGGGTGAGGGCTTTTACTAATGGGCAAACCCGAATTATCGATTCAAAGTACTACTAGTTGAGACTAGGTGGGGGAATAATGAAATCTTTTAGCTTATTAGCAGTAGCGACCGCAAGTGTACTCACGTTAGCTGGTTGTCATTCAATTGCAAAGTGGCAGCAAAAAAATGCTGATACCAACCAGTCGGCGGAAAAGCAAGCTCAATTAAATGATGAAATATTTAATGGACATCAAGATGCTGAATATACTAACTATTGGGCTAGGTCGCCGCATGCGTATTTAAATAAAAAAACAGCTCATTTACGCTCAGATACTCAATTAGACATTAGTGATTATGTTGAAGCTATGTCGATGCGTTTAATCAAAAATATGCGTTATGTTTCTGACAAAACACCCATTGCAGTGACTAGCTTTGTACCCATTGACTCAAATTTAGAACAAAGTAATTTGTTGGGTATGCACCTAGCTGAAAGCTTTCAGCACAATATGCAAAACTTAGGTTTGTCGGTAATTGACTATAAAGCAACCGGAACGATTAGAGTGACTGATCAAGGTGACTTTTCACTCAGTCGAGATATAGATGAATTGAAACATAACCATCCAATTGAATACATATTGACAGGGACTTTTACTTATAAAGATACTGGTATAGATATATACGCACGCGTGATTGGTGTCGAAAGTAGAGCCATTGTGGCTTCTTCACAAGGGGTAATCCCAACGGCGGTTGCTGAACAATTAATATCGTCTAAGCAAAACTCAGGAATTAGCCTAGTGAATCAATAAATGTTTACGTGAGTTTGTTAAGCTCATTTTCCTAAGCAAAATGGATAAATCTGAAACCTGTTAATTAAAAATGTTGTAGTCGCTTTGCTAAACATTTTTAATTAACAGGTTTTTTGTCGATTGATTTAGGCTGCCCTATTTTGTGTTTATAACTATTGAAGGTGTGCTTATGTGTGTTGGTTGTTGCTTTGTTTTTAGATTCTTGCCTTAAATGACATAAAAACCAGTCAATTTTTTGAGGAGAATTTAATGACTATTGGCGTGAGTTAAAGGATTGGGTAAGTCAAAGTTAGCTGAAGTTGATTTAGCAAGTTAGCGAAGCAGATTAGGCTTTGATGCCTTTACCTAAAGTTTGTGTTTGAGCCTGACCTTGTTTATCGTAAGTCATAGCATCAGAGTTTTTGAGCGCTAAAATGGATTGCTTTAATCGTAACACGTTA
Organism: Catenovulum adriaticum; assembly: GCF_026725475.1. NCBI lineage: Bacteria > Pseudomonadati > Pseudomonadota > Gammaproteobacteria > Alteromonadales > Alteromonadaceae > Catenovulum > Catenovulum adriaticum. Next base: position 2,217,293 of record NZ_CP109965.1, on the reverse strand, counting down.
TTTAAACTGGTGCGGATAACGCGTTCGTTAATTGCGCTTTGCGTTTTAATGTCAGCCAGCAATTCATCTAGTTTCGCAACCGCTTGGTTAAAGTGCTCATCTTTTTTGAGCTCTGATAAGTTTTCTAATTGCGAGATTTGTTGGTCAGTTTGCTGAATTTGTGTAAGTAGTTCGTTTTTATTTACCGCAATATTATACACTTCATCAGACTTTCGCTGTTTATAAGCCACCAACTCGTCGTTTAACAGTTGAGTAAATCCCTCAAGTTGAGATTGTTGCTTTGCTAATAACGCTTCATGTTGTGACATTAAATGTAAACCTGCTATTTAAAACGAATACAAAAATTATAGACCAAATAACTTGCCTTCGCTTGCAATAATATTATTTGCTAGCTTTTCGGCATTCACTTTATATTCGCCAGACTCAACCGCTTTTTTAAGACGATCTACTTTTTCTTGATCAAAGCCGCTCGCATTGTTTGCTTTTTTGGTCAAGTTATTTAAATTTTGCGCGGTTTGCGTTAATGACACAGAGTCTTGTCTGGGTGCATTTTTGGCTTGCTGCGCAGCTTGGTTAGCTGGATTATTTAACTGTTGATTTTGTTGCGACTTTTGCGCATCAACCGTATTTTTTCCGAGCTGGTTATTTAGGTTGTTTAGATTAATTGCCATATCTATACCTGTTAAAAAATGACTTCCAATAACTATATCGGCCATTTGTATTAAAGCTTTAGCCCTGTTTTCGTTAATTTATAAAAAAATTTGGATAGCACCAACTGAACTCACTCGGCCTTGTACAATCCGGTTTGAGCTCTTATTTTTTACACTAACTGTTTCACCATAAGTTGCATCAGACATGGCAACTCCGGTTGCTTTTACCGATAAGCCTGAAGTAATTGCCTCTATTGTAACCATTTCACCACGACAAACAAAGCAAATATTGCGGTTAATAATAGCTTGTCCTGATTTTATTTGTCGTTTTGCTTTACTGCCAATGATGGTATTTTTATCGGCAATAAATCCATTTCTTGAACGATTTTTTTCTAATAGCCTAACTTGAATATCTCCCTGACTGATGGTTTGCCCTGACTCTATATACTGGGTGGCGACAACAACCGGCGTCATAATTTTGACTTGGACAGGGACATACAACAGCCACTCTGTATCGGCATTGCATTTTATTTTAACCGTCATATTTTTAGAATAGGTATTAAAATTAGGCACGTCAGCAACGAGTTCACCGTTACATGGGTTTAGTTTTAATCGAGAATCAATAGGGGAGGCTATCGCTTTTAACGTTTCATCTGCTTGTTTAGGATACATTGACTCCACATGGTCCGCAGCAAAGTTTTCAATTTGTTTTTTGGTATAGTTAGCGGCTAAAGTTGCGCCAGAAAATAGGGTTAAGCTGGCGAATAACCAAGCGATTTGTGTTTTCATATTCTAACCTTAGCAAATAAATGCGACTTTTTTCATATTCGACTATGCTTAATCAAAAAAAAGCGTTATAAAAGAAACTAATATCTATTGTCAAAAACTGTTGGTATCTTGACTAATAGCCGTGTTATTGCATTATTTTGTGGTATTGAAGCAATTATCACACCAATAATAATGCCGAAGTGAATGTTGGAGAAAAGTATGGCAGGTGTTTTAGACTCTGTTAATCAGCGTACCCAATTGGTAGGACAAAATCGGTTGGAGCTTTTATTGTTTAAATTGCAAGGAAGGCAAAGATTTGGGATTAACGTTTTTAAAGTTCGAGAAGTTTTGCAGTGTCCAAAACTGACTTCCCTACCTAAACGAAATCCTTATATTCGAGGTGTGGCGCATATTCGTGGCCAGACTATATCGGTTATCGATTTAAGCATGGCAACTGGCGGCAAACCAGTTGAAGATACCAGTACATGCTTTATTGTGATTTCTGAGTATAACCGGTCGGTACAGGGATTTTTAGTTTCCTCGGTCGAGCGTATTATTAATATTAACTGGGAATCTATTTTACCACCGCCAAAAGGCGCTGGACGATATAGTTACTTAACCGCCGTTACCGAAGTTGATAAAGAGCTGGTTGAAATTTTAGATGTTGAAAAAATCTTACACGAGATAATGCCAATTGACGCTCAAGTGAGTGATGCCGTTATGCAAGCTAATCCGGTAGAGAAAGATTATTCAACGAAGAAAATTTATATTGCCGACGATTCATCGGTCGCACGAAACCAAGTTAAAAGAGCTCTCGAAGGATTTGGTATTGATTTACAATTAGCAATTAATGGTAAAGATGCACTCAATAAATTACTCGCTGAGGCAGAAGAAACCGGTGAAGTAACGGATAAGGTAGCGTTACTTATTTCAGATATTGAAATGCCAGAAATGGATGGTTATACCTTAACGGCTGAAATAAAAAATAATCCAAAATTGAAAAACTTAAAAGTTATTTTGCATACCTCATTGAGTGGTGTTTTTAATCATGCCATGGTTGAAAAAGTAGGTGCGGATGATTTTATTGCAAAGTTTAACCCAGACGAATTAGCGGGTGCAGTTCAAAAATGGTTAAATGTTTAAATTAGGGATCGTTTGTGCTTGATAAAAATATAAGCTCGGAAGACTATAGAAAATTCTGCACATTTTTAGAACATCAATGTGGCATAGTGCTTGGTGAAAACAAGCAATATTTAGTTAAAAGTCGTTTAACACCATTAATTAGCAAGTTTAATGTGGCCACAATTTCAGATGTGATTAACCGAGCGATGAGTATGACAGAGCGGCAACTCCGTGCCGCTGTTGTCGATGCAATGACAACGAATGAAACCTTATGGTTTAGAGACTCCTACCCGTTTGAAGTGCTAGCTAAAGATATTTTTCCGCAATACGATGGTAAATTTAAAACTGTGAAAGTTTGGTCTGCGGCCGCTTCATCAGGACAAGAGCCATACTCTATTGCTATGGCGTCTGCAGAGCACCAGCAACGTAAAGCCAACGCTTGCAAAGTTCAAATATTAGGTACCGATATTTCGCCGAGTATGCTGGAACTTTGTAAAAATGCTACCTACGACTCGCTAGCGTTAGCTCGTGGTTTATCCCCGCAGCGTAAACAACAATTTTTTCAAGCATCAATTGAGTCAGGTTGTATGACATTAAAACCTAACATTACCCAAATGGTTAATTTTAGGCAGATGAACTTATTAGACAGCTATAGCTTGCTAGGTAAGTTTGATATTATTTTTTGTCGAAATGTGCTTATTTATTTTTCTGCACAAAATAAAGCAAAAATTTTGAAACAATTTTCAAAAGCACTAAACCCAGATGGTTATCTATTTTTAGGGGCTTCGGAGTCTATTTCGGGGTTAAGTGACGACTTTGTAATGCAAAGGTGTAACCCTGGTATTGTTTACCGGTTAAAAAACTAACATACCAACAGCCATTGCCGCTTCATGTTTAAGGCGGCAATGATTGACTCTCTTTTGTCGCTAATCTCTCACCTTTATAATTAAATCCTTTCTACATTAGTTTTAACTCACTGATATTATTTGGTTATTTTTTTAGTTTTTATTGCTTAAGCTGGTTGGCATTTTATTTGCTTTATTCTAAACATGTGAGTTTAGGAGACAAAAAAATGGCGATTTCTTTCGATAAAGCTTTTGGCGTGCATCCTCAAGCGATTCAATTAAGAACTGAGCGCTCTGAAGTGTTGGCCAGTAATATCGCTAATGCAGATACACCCGGCTATAAAGCTAAAGACTTTAACTTTTCGGAAGCCTTATCTGGCGCGCGTCATCGCTATACAACGTCGCTTGAGCGCACCAATGATAAACATATTTCAGTCAGCAGTCAGATGAACGACGGCTTACAGTTCAGAACGCCAAATCAACCGGATACCGGAGATGGTAATACAGTTGATCTGCAAGCTGAACGAAATGAATTTTTACAAAACCAGGTTAGGTTTAATGCCAGTGTTCAATTTATGACAGATAAAATTTCTAGTTTGAAAAAAGCAATTAAGGGTGGGCAACCATAATGAGTAGCTTATTTAATGTATTTGATATTTCTGGCTCAGCCATGAGTGCACAGTCTGTCAGGTTAAATACCACGGCAAGTAATTTATCAAACGCGAATAGTGTGAGTTCATCGGTAGATGAGACATATCGCTCTCGTCAACCTGTATTTGCGGCTGAAATGAGTCGTGCACAAAATAATATGGATAATACAGAGAATGTTGGCGTAAAAGTACTTGGCATTGTCGAAAGCGACAAGCCTTTGCAGGTTGAGTTTAACCCTAACCACCCTATGGCGGATAAAAACGGCTACATCTACAAGCCAAATGTGAATGTGATGGAAGAAATGGCGAATATGATTTCAGCATCACGTAGTTACCAAACTAATATTCAAATTGCAGATGCCGCTAAAAAAATGCTTTCTCGAACCTTGCGAATAGGTCAAGGTCAATAAGGATAACTGATATGAGTAGCGTTGATACATCCTATACTGATTCTTTACGGTGGGAACAAAATGAAGGCACCAAAGTGCCTGAAGACACAGGTAATAAAGCATTACAACAAGAAGACTTTTTTGCTTTGTTAACCACCCAATTAGCAGCTCAAGATCCAACCAATCCAACCAGCAATGATGAAATGATCTCGCAAATGACAAATTTCACCATGGCGGACGGTATTAGTGATTTAGGCAATAAGTTTGATACTTTTACTAGTCAGTTTTCGGAATTCCTAGAAAATTCGTCATCGAGTCAAACTTCTAATAATGCATTGCAAGCCTCTTCAATGGTAGGACAGACAGTACTGGTTGAAAGCAACGAAGTTCCGCTATTTCAGTTTGATGAAGAAAATTATGGCATGTCTGGTCAATTAATGATGGAAAACGGCATGAATGATATTCGAGTTGAGGTTACAGATAGCAGCGGTAAAGTGGTTAATACCATTGAGGTTGGTGCGGTTTCAGAAGGGCCAGCAGGTTTTTATTGGGATGGTTTAGATGCCGACGGTAATCAAATGCCATCTGGTTTATATACGTTAAATGCAACGGGTATAAACCCGAGTAGTGGCGAGCGAAATGACATTAAAGTAGGTGCTTACTCTAGTGTAAATAGCGTTAGCTTTGGTAGTGGTAATAAACTTTCATTGAACTTATCTGGTTTAGGTAGTTTTTCGATGGATGATATTCTTGAAGTCGCATCTTAAGCGGCAGTAACTTAAAGAGGTGAAAACTTATGTCTTTTAACATTGCGCTTAGTGGTATTTCGGTTTCGCAAAAAGATTTAAATACAACCGCAAATAACATTGCAAACTCAAATACAACCGGCTTCAAGGGCTCGAGAGCTGAATTTGCTGATGTATATGCCAGTAGTGTATTTGGCGGCGGTAAAACAAAAGTGGGTGATGGCGGTTTAACGGCGGTCGTTGCTCAGCAATTTAGCCAGGGTAGCTTAAAATTTACAACTAACTCGCTAGATTTGGCAATTACTGGTAATGGTTTTTTTGCCACTACGCCAGAGTTAACTTCACGTGATAACACTTTTACTCGAGCTGGTAATTTTAAATTGAATGAAGATAATTTTGTGGTGACTAACCAAGGTAATTATTTACAGGTTTATCCAGTTAATGAAGATGGTACATCACAAGGGGTTTCTTTAAGCACCACAGATGCATTACGAATACCTGACTCAGCAGGTGTGCCGATTGAAACCAGTGAAGTAGAGATGACATTTAACGTAGATTCTACTTCAACTCCGCTGGACCCAGCATTATTTAATCCAAATGATAATTCAACTTATCATGCATCTTCATCTGTGACGGTTTATGACTCTTTAGGTGAGAGCCATATTCAAACCACTTATTATGTTAAAGATGAAGCGGGGGCAGCTGCTGCGCCACCAATTAATCGCTGGCATGTTTTTATGTCAATTGACGCAGATGATAATGGTAATCCTATCCCGGTTGATTTAAATGGCACCGCGACAGGGGCGACAGATCCGGATGCGGGTGGAACAGTGACTGCAGCACCGACAGGTTATGGTGCAGGTGATGGCGATTTTGTCGGTGTACCTATAGTGTTTGATAATCAAGGGATAGTTCAGTCGGTTAATGGGTATTTCCCAGGGGTTGATGCTGAACCTTTCATTCAAACTCAAGAATTGGGCCCAAATGCGGGTCAAGCAGGTGTTTTAACCAACGGGGCAAATCCAGCGCAGCAGATTACTTTAGATTTTCAAGATCCGACTCAATTTGCCTCTGCGTTTGAAGTGACCTCGCTTGAGCAAGACGGCGCAACCGTCGGGCGATTAACCGGTGTGAGTATTGGCGATGATGGTTTAGTTTCAGCGAATTATTCTAACGGCACAGTTGATTTTTTAGGTCGGGTAGCATTGGTGCGATTTGCCAATGAGCAAGGTTTGCAGCAAATTGGTAACACCAGTTGGAAAGAGACGATTTCATCGGGGCAAGCTTTAGCCGGTGAAGCCAATACAGGTACTTTTGGTAGTGTTGTTTCATCTGCACTTGAGCAATCAAATGTGGATATTACCCAAGAATTAGTTGATTTGATAACTGCTCAAAAATCATTTCAAGCTAACTCAAGAGCTTTAGATGTGAACTCACAATTACAACAAAATATTTTGCAGATTCGATAATAACTTTATCGAATCTGACAGTTCAACACCAGTCAACTCAAAGCCACATTTACTGTGGCTTTTTTATTTTTATTTAGCATCCTTCAGCTGGCAGTTAATTTTAGCTAGACGATTATCGTCAATAAACTGGCTAGCCTTTTCTTCCCTAAAAGCTAAGTTTATATCTTAAGTAATTTCAATAACTTAATTTAAATATTCTATTATTTGTTAAATTGGTATGCCGTTTGCTTTATCTATTGTACGTCAAATAATCAACGGCAGTCGATATGGATAAAATGTTATATATTGCAGCGAGCGGAGCAAAGCAAAATCTGCTCAATGTTTCTATGCAAGCCAACAATTTAGCCAATGTAAAAACCATAGGTTTTAAAGCTGATATGGCACAGGCCCGAAGCATGCAAGCTTTTGGTGAAGGTTTACCAACTCGAGTATTTTCAATGACCGAAAGGCCAGCGCAAAATATGGCTGGTGGAACTTTAATTACAACCGGACGAGATTTGGATATTGCAATTCAAGGAGATGGTTGGATGGCTGTTCAGGATAACCAAGGGGACGAAGCTTATACCCGCGCTGGTAATTTGCAAATAACCCCTGAAGGCATGCTGACTACAGCGCGAGGCAACCCTGTATTAGGGGAAGGCGGCCCTATTATTTTGCCTGTACCAGTTGATAAGGTAGAAATAGGTTTAGATGGCTCCATAGTGGTGAGGCCTCAAGGCGCACCCGCTAATTTTTTAGAAGACGTGGACCGAATTAAGCTGATTAAACCAGACGATGATTTTCAGTTAGATAAGAAAAATGATGGTTTATTTCGCCCAAAAGACCAGCAAGAATTTGAATTATGTGGATTTTGTGATGCATCGCCAGACGTTAAAATTGTTAAAGGCGCATTAGAGTCCAGTAATGTAAATGCGGTTAGTGCCATGGTTGATATGGTTTCGCTGCAACGTCAATTTGAAATGCAAACTAAGATGATGAAACAAGCGGAAACGATAGATCAGCAGTCAGACGCTTTAATGCGAGTTTTTTAATTGAGCTAATGCTCAGGAGGTTATTATGCACTCAGCTCTCTGGATTAGTAAAACCGGACTTGATGCAACCCAAACTGATATTTCGGTTATTTCTAATAATTTAGCCAATGCCAGTACGATTGGTTTTAAAAAAAGCCGAGCTATTTTTGAAGATTTATTATATCAAAACATAAATCAGCCAGGTGGTCGTTCTTCACAAGATACTGAATTGCCTAATGGGTTAATGTTGGGGGCAGGTTCTAAAGTAGTAGCGACTCAAAAAAACTTTAGTCAAGGCAATATGCAAACTACTGAAAACTCGCTCGATATGATGATTCAAGGTAAAGGTTTTTTCGAGGTTTTACAGCCTGACGGCACCATAGCTTATACCCGAAATGGCCAGTTTACTTTAGATGAAGAAGGTCAAATGGTGACATCAGGTGCGGGTTTTTTATTACAACCTAATATTGTTGTGCCTGAAAACGCACAGTCTATAACGGTGTCACAAGATGGAGAAGTTTCAGTTACCTTGCCGGGCGAAGCTGATAATGCAGTTATCGGCCAGTTAACGGTGTCTGATTTTATTAATCCATCAGGCTTACAACCTATGGGTCAAAATTTATATAAAGAAACAGCGGTTAGTGGAGCTCCAGTTCAAGGGGTTCCCGGTGTTGATGGCTTAGGTTTAACCATTCAAGGTGCATTGGAAACGTCAAATGTCAACGTCACTGAAGAATTGGTTAATTTAATAGAGAGCCAACGTGCATTTGAAATGAATTCAAAAGTCATTTCATCGGTTGACCAAATGTTAGGCCAAGCGGTTCAGCAACTATAATTTTAAATGTTTGGAGCAAAATCATGAAACCAATATATGTCATGCAATCTTTTGTATTGGTCTGTGCAGGGTTATTAACTGGCTGTGCCTCTACGCCGATGGAGCAACCAGAACCGGATGATCCTATGTATGCACCTATTGAGGCTGCTCCAACTATGACTCAAGTTGTGCCTAATGGCTCTTTGTTTAGCACTGTCGCTAACAATAATATTTACTCAGACAGCAAAGCCAGACGTCTTGGCGACATTATTACTGTCATGTTGGAAGAAAATACATCTGCTTCTAAAAACGCTAAAGCGGAATACGGTAAAGAGAATGATATCAGCATGGCGCCTTTTACCGCTTTTGGGAAAAACGTTACCTTTAAAGGTAACCCAATTGATTTAGGTTTAAGCAGCGAAACAGAATTTAAAGGCGATTCAAAAGCTGATCAAAGCAATAGCCTTAACGGTGAAATATCTGTACATGTGACGCGTATTTTACCGAATGGCAATTTGGTTGTTCGAGGTGAGAAATGGCTCACGTTAAATACAGGTAAAGAATATATTCGGTTAACCGGAACATTACGGCCTGAAGATGTGAGCAGTAGTAATACAGTTGCCAGTAATCGAATTGCGAATGCAAGAATTGAATATAGCGGAACAGGTTCGTTTGCAGATGCCAATAAGCAAGGTTGGTTATCGAGTTTCTTTTATTCCACTTGGTGGCCATTTTAAGAGGCGGGATGACGATGAAATCTCTATATAAAAAAATGCTTTGGTTAGCCAGTTTAAGTTTATTAATAGTAAGCAATCAAGCAATAGCACAACGCATAAAAGATTTAGCCAGTATCCAAGGTATTAGAAATAACCAATTAGTGGGCTATGGCCTAGTGGTTGGTTTACCTGGCACGGGCGAGCAAAGTCCTTTTACAGAACAAAGCTTTAAAACCATGCTTAATAATTTTGGTATTAGCATGCCATCTGATGTTAAACCCAAAATTAAAAATGTGGCTGCAGTTGCGGTTAGCGCAACATTACCACCTTTTACCAAACCAGGCCAAACCATAGATGTTACCGTGTCTTCTATCGGCAGTGCCGGTAGTTTAAATGGCGGTACGTTATTACAAACCTTCTTAAAGGGGATCGATGGCCAAGTTTATGCTGTCGCACAAGGTAGCTTAGTGGTTGGTGGTTTTGGCATACAAGGTGGAGATGGCTCGCGTGTATTAGTTAATACGCCAACCGTTGGTCGTATTGCTAATGGCGCTTTGGTTGAACGAGAGGTAAAAACGGCTTTAGGCAATGGCGACCATTTGGTTTATAACCTGCACCGGCCTGATTTTACCACCGCCAAGCGAATGGCTGATGTGATAAATCAATTAGTAGGGCCAAATACAGCCACAGCGGTTGATGCAACCTCAGTACAAGTGATGGCACCGCGTGATATTGGTCAACGTGTTTCTTATATCTCAACCTTAGAAAATTTACAGTTTAATCCGGCCGATGCGCCCGCAAAAGTCATTGTTAATTCTCGTACAGGCACCATAGTGATAGGTCAAGATGTGCGTTTAGCGCCAACCGCAATTACTCACGGCGGTTTAACGGTAACCATTGCTGAAAACCAGCAAGTGAATCAACCTAACGCCTTTGGCGACGGTGAAACTGTGGTCACAACTCAATCTGTGATTGATGTTGCCCAGGACGATACTCGGATGTTTGTACTGGATACGGGGGCTAGTTTAGATGAATTGGTTCGCGCTATGAACGAAATAGGCGCAGCGCCAGGAGATTTAATGGCCATTTTAGAAGCCTTAAAAGAAGCAGGTGCTTTGCAAGGCGAGTTAGTGATTATTTAGGGTTTGCAATGGACAAATTAGAGCAATCACAACTATATAACGACTTTTCTGGCTTAGATGAGCTACGTCAAGGCGGGCTTAAAAACGATAAGCAAGCGCTGCGCAAAGCCGCCGAGCATTTTGAATCTATTTTTATGAAGATGATGCTCAAAAGCATGCGTCAGGCTGAAGAGGTTTTAGCCGATAAAGATAGCCCTTTTAATAGCCAAACCACAAAATTTTATCGAGATATGCATGATGACCAAATGGCGATGGATTTATCTCAAACAGGTGCCTTAGGTTTGGCTGATTTAATTGTGCAACAACTCGATCCTAATCCTGACAATTTTCAAAGTGCGCAAAGCTTAAGGCCGGATGCCGGTTTACAGCAAGCATTACACAGCCCTAAATATGCTCAGCAATTGCGTCAAACAGATAGCGAGTTTGATAAGTCGTTAGATGACTCAATGCAGATGGCTAATTTAGTTCAGGCTGAGCAATTAGCGCGTTATCAGCATCTTCAACCCAATCAACCGCTTGCAAATGAGCCAATTCAGCAAGCTAGTGCGATTAATTCGAACAAGCTATTAAGTTTTGAATCAAAGCAAGATTTTGTTGATAAATTGATGCCGATTGCTGAAAAAGTAGCGCACAAAATTGGTATAGAGCCTCAAGCTATGATAGCTCAAGCTGCGCTAGAGACAGGCTGGGGGCAAAAAATGATCCAAAATTCAGATGGCAGTAATGCATTGAATTTTTTTGGTATTAAAGCGGATAATCGTTGGCAAGGTGATAAGGCCTACGTTAATACGCTTGAACACCGAAATGGGGTAGCAGTTCAGGAAAAAGCTCATTTTAGATCTTATGATAACGTTCATCAGGCACTAGATGACTATACCCAATTTATTCAAACTAACCCTAGATATAGCGAAGCTGTCTCCGTTGCTAACGATTCTAATGCTTACTTTACCGAGCTGCAAAACGCAGGGTATGCAACCGATCCTAATTATGCGTCAAAAATACAAGCCATATTAAAAGATTCCGTTTTTAAATCATCATCTGTGCTAAAGTTTTAAGATAACGAGCCGATATTTAAATACAGCTTAAAAGTATGACTGTGGCTATACTTTTATCGTGTTTAGGGTCATATTTTATTCAAGCTTTAGCACATTAAATTTGTATTAATCATCTAAATCGACTCACATTTGAGTTATTTAATTTTAGGTACGACCTATGAGTTCTCTATTACAGATTGGTAGTTCATCGTTATTAGGTAATCAAAACCAGTTAGCGACAACCAGTAATAACATCGCAAATTTAAATACCCCAGGCTACTCGCGTCAACGCACTGAGTATTCGAGCTATGTTGAGTGGGGGGTTGGTCGCCCACAAGTGACTCGATTATTTGATCAGTTTGCGATTGATCAATTCCGACGAGATACCTCTGAACATTCACGTTTAAAAGCTTTGTCAGATAATACCGCGGTGTTAGATACCTTATTTTCTGATGACTCAACCAGTATCGCCAAAGGGTTAGACAGCATTTTTTCACGCTTACACGAAGCTAGTGATGATCCAACTTCATTAACGCCAAGGCAACTTGTAATATCAGACTCACAAGCTTTAGTCGACAGAATGCAAAGTTTATCTGATCGTGTTCTAGAGCAAGAAAACGTTATCAACGATGAGCTAAAATTGCAGTTAAATGAAACCAATTCATTGATAAAGTCATTGCATGATATTAATCAGAGTGTAGTGACTTCTAAAAAAACGGAAGTGAATGGACAAGCCTCGCCAGAACTATTAGATGAGCGAGATGAAATAGTAAAAAAATTAGCCGAGAAACTAAATTTACAGCCGCTTGAAGATAATAGTGGGGCTATTTTATTGAATACACAAAATGGTCAACCTTTAGTCACGAATGGACATTACTTTCAATTTAAAGCAGTAAATGGTGATCCTGATCCAACCAGAACTCAAATTGAAATTTCAGCCAGCAACGGTTCAGCCAACCGAAGTTTTAATACTAATGATTTAGGCGGTGAGATAGGGGGCTTAATTGAATACCGCAAAACGGTATTGGATGAATCTGTTAACTCATTAGGTCAATTAGCGATTGCTTACGCCGATGCGATGAATGAGCAAAATAAAAAAGGTGTAACACTGGACGGAGATTTAGGAGAGGATGTTTTTAACATACCTACCACTAAAGCACTCGGTTTTGATGATAACTCTAGCAGCAACCATTTTATCGAAGTCGGTATTGAAGACGGCAAAGGTGGTAGCGTTACTAACTTTGATTATGAACTCACCTTTACCAGTGCAACAGAGTATACCGTGCAAGCGTATCAAGGCGGAGATGCCGTAGGAAACACTAGTGGACCTTTCACCATACCGGCCAATACGACGGATACTCAAGCCAGCGCCCAAGGTTTACCCGATGGTTTAGAATTAAGATTTGAAGCGGATGGTGCATTTGCGCAAGGCGATAAATTTTTAGTTCGCCCAACTCGATTAGCGGGTGTGCAAATTGATTTAAATATCAACCGGCCTGAACAATTAGCGTTGGCTGCGCCTATTACGGTTGAAAACCCCATTGCTAACTTGGGTTCAGGTGACGCTAAATTGACTAGCGTGAGCTCTACTGATAGCTCAAATACGCCGCTTAATATGTCAGCTTTTGACGGCGCTGGTAACTTAGATGCTGACGCGCCTGCAAAAGTAGTTTACACCCTTGCAGAAGAATATGAAGTACAAGACAGTACAGGTGCAGTGATAGGCACGGTAACTGACGGCAATAATATTATGCAGCAACTGCGTGATGCAGGTACATGGCCAGCCGGCTCACATGGTGAAAACTATCCTGGATATGAAATTAGTGTCTCGGGTAAGCCAGAACCGGGTGATGAATTTAACTTAGCCTATAACTCAGATAGCTTAGATGATAACTTTAATGCGCAGCAACTGACCGATTTACAATCGAGTGATACGATGCGCCGTAATGTAAGTGGCTCTGAGCAAAATACCCTCACCTTTAATCAAGCTTATTCTAATTTAATTGGCTTTGTTGGCGATACCGCAAATCGTGCTAACGTAGATTTAGCAGCTAGCGAAAGTTTGTTGTCGCAATCTGAAGCTAGAGTACAAAATGTAGCCGGGGTTAATCTAGATGAAGAAGCTGCAGATTTAATTAAGTTTGAACAAGCTTATAATGCATCAGCCAGAATTATTACCGTTGCTCAAACTATTTTTGATTCGCTGCTAGCAGCTGTGAGGACTTAATCATGCGTTTAACCACAAATATGATTTATAACCGAAATTTAGACGGTATTTTAGAGTCACAAAAGCGTTTGGTTAGAGCAAATGATGTACTGAATGAACAAACTAATATTTTAAAACCATCAGATGATCCAACAGGCGCCACTAAGGTTGTGCGGTTTGATGAAGATCTTGCGCGTTTAGAACAGTTTAAAAAGAATAACCTGAGTGTTAAAAGCAGTTTAGCCGAGCAAGAAACGATAATGACTAACATTAACGACTCGCTGACTAAAGCCAATAGTTTAACGATTCAGGCAGGCAATGGAGCTTATAGTTTTGAAGATAGAAAAGCGATAGCTGCGGAGATAAGCCTAATCAAAGACGAAGTTTTTGATTTAATGAACACCAAAAACGCACAAGGCGAGTATATTTTTGCTGGCGCTAAATCAGATCAGCCACCATTTGTAAAAAACTCAGCGGGAGAATTTGTTTATCAAGGGGATGAAAATATAAAACAAATTCAGGTGTCTGAAACACTTAAAATGGATACGGGTATACCCGGTTCAGGTTTAGCTATTTTTGAAAATACAGACGCGCGCAGCTCTGTGACTATTAATAGTACCTCAACTGCAACCGGTGAATATAGACTCATTAGTGGTGACAGCTTTGATAAGTTTCATACCCAAAATTATGTTCAAGTTCCGCCTAATCCAGCAGGCTCTAATGACTATAGTCTTGTATTGGGGGCGGGCACTTATCAGGTTGAAGATAACGCCGGCAATGTTTTAGATTCTGGTGATTATACTCAGGGTGAGCCTATTGAATTTAAAGGTTTAGAGTTTAAAGTAGAGGGTAATGCTGGTGACAGTATAGATTTTAGTTTGGACCCGCCAAACAAAAAGAATATTTTAAATGCTTTAGATGAATTAGTCAGTGTGATTCAAAGCAGTGAAAATTTAAATGACAGTTATTCAGATAAAATCCAAAACACGTTATTCTCTATCTCTCAAGCCCAACAGAATTTGGGCGAAGCCCGGTCAGAAATTGGGGGTAAGGTTAACGTATTAGATTCGGTTGCGTTATCGAATGCCGATCAGGATATTAATATCCGAGAAGCAAAAGCCAATGTATCAGAAGTTGATTTAGCTGAAGCCATAACTGAATTACAAAAACAAGAAGTAGCCTTTCAGGTATCGAGCCAAACATTTACTCGTTTATCCGGACTTTCGTTGTTTAATTATTTATAATTTATCTTAAAAAGAAAAAGTGGATAGCCTTTATCCACTTTTCGTTGATTATACTTTTCGTTAATTATATTGCGATTTATTTAATCCACACTTGTTTGGCATTTACAAATTCTTTTATGCCATGCGGACCTAACTCTCGACCGTAACCTGATTTTTTAATTCCGCCGCTGGGTAATCTAGGGTCGGTTTTTACAATGCCATTAATGGCTACTTGACCTGAGTTAATTTGCAAGGCCAGCTTCTCGGCACTGGCATCATCTTTACTCCAAATCGCAGCACCTAAACCATATTCAGTTCGATTGGCCAGCTCGAGTGCATGGGCGCTATCGTCAGCTTTAATAATTGCCATAACAGGCCCAAAGGTTTCTTCATTAAAAACGGCCATTTTGGGGGTTACATCGGTTAATAAAGTGACAGGGTAAAAATAACCTTGGGTATCAGGTAATTCACCGCCTAACAAGCAGGTAGCGCCAGCTTGAATACTTTGTGATACTTGTTGATGTAAATTTTGTTGTAAGTCTTGTCTCGCTAATGGGCCGATTTGGGTTGATTCATCTAGCGGGTCGCCTAACTTTAATGCTTCAAGCTTGCTTTTGGCTAATTCAACAAACTCGTTATAAACTGAAGCTTGAACAATAATACGCTTTGCTGCAATGCAAGATTGACCCGCGTTAATGATACGAGACAGCACAGCTGTACTGCTCGCTTGCTCTAAATCTGCATCGGCTAATATAATGCAAGGATCAGAGCCGCCTAACTCTAATACTGCTGGCTTTAGTTCTGAGGCCGCCACAGAGGCTACTTTTTTACCAGCCGCGCTTGAGCCAGTAAAAGAAATGCCGGCAATTCTAGGATCGCGCATGGCAACTTCTACATCCGAGGTTTTAACCGGTAAGTTGACCATTATATTTGCAGGTGCGCCTGCTTTGGTAAATACATCAACTAACGCTTGAGCACATCCAGGTACATTAGGGTCATGTTTCATCACACATGTATTACCAGCCATTAAAGCTGGCGCTAAATATCTAAATGCAATCCAAAGGGGGGCATTCCAAGGTAAAATACCAAGTAAGGTGCCAAGAGGCTGAAAAGTAACGTAACTTTTGGACGCATCGGAGGCTATCACTTCTTCTGTTAAATAGGCTTTTGCGTTTTGGGCGTAATGCTCAGCACACCAAGCTGACTTTTCTACTTCGGCTAAACCTTCTTTAATTGGTTTGCCCATTTCTTCAGCCATTAATTTTGCTAACTTGCTTTTATGCTCTCTGAGCTGGATCGCAATTTGATTTAATACGCTAGATCTTTCTTCAATCGATGTTTGTTGCCACTTATCAAATGCAGTAACGGCTTTCCCAATACAATCGCTTATTTGGTGAGCGTTTAATGCGGGATAGTCTGCTATTTTTTGTGCGGTAAAAGGATTGGTTGCAGTTAACATAATCACCTCTAAACGAATTTATCTCAGAGTGAATAAACTCTGAGATATGATATTTTAAATGACTTGATTATTTTTCGGGTTGGCGAATAGCACAGGCTATTTCATCATTAAATTTGAGTTTAAATGAGGTCGCCTATTTACTATTTACCTCAACTAATTTAGCTGATTTTTTATTATCAGCTTTATTGCTAGAACTGTTTTTATCTTTCGTTGGTTTGACTTTTTCATTGCTTTTTACTGAAAAATCTTCAGGCAATGAAAAGAAAGATTCGCAGCCTTTATCCGTTACATAAATGGTGTCTGAGATGCCACAGGTTTTGTTACCATCAACTCCCCACATCCAAGGGATAATATGAAATGTCATGCCTTCTTCTAAGAATGCAGATTCACCTTGTTTTAGACTAATAATATAGCCTTCATCCCAACTCGGCGGAAATGCGATCCCAATCGAATAACCTGAACGGGTAATCAGTCTCGCACCGACATCATTTTCAGAAATAATATTGCGCACTAAATTATCTACATCAGAGACTGTCATGCCAGGCTGCACATAATTTTTGACAGAGTGCAGAGCCAGCTTCATTCTTTCTTGAGCTTTATACATAGAGTCTGTCAATTTACCCATGACAATGGTACGCATCATGGCAGTGTGGTAGCGGCGGTAACAGCCACCAACTTCTAAAAAGACATGTTCATTTTCTTGAACCGTTCTACCTTCCCAAGTAGCGTGACCAATCATGCTGCGAGGACCCGATGTGACATAAGGCATAACAGCAGGGGGCTCACCGCCAGCGCTAAACATAGCACTGCTAATGGCTGCACCTATTTCATTTTCGGTAACACCTACTTGTGCAGCTTCAATACCGGCTTGCATTCCAGCTTCAGTCGCTTGTGCGGCTTTACGCATCAGCTCAATTTCTGCAGGAGATTTTTTAATTCGGCCTTGCTCTACAATACCAAAGCAATCTAATAATTTGCCTTCATTTAAAGTCGTGTGGATACAGTCTTGGTGGTAAGCCGGGAAAAAATAGCTATTGCGTTCATAACCAATGCGTTTTTTCGACAACCCAAACTCTTTTAGGGCATCCACGAGCATTTGAATAGCATCGCCAGTGTCAGGATAAGGGCGCGTTTTTTCAACCCAGGTTCGAGCAATAACGTTCGATTCTTCCATTGCTCGAGTGATCATAAAAGGTTCATCTTCTAACGGCACAACTAGGGCCTGAAAAAAAGAATAGCCAGTTGTCTGATAATCCGTTAAATACATAATATTTTCAGGATCACTGATTACCACCGCATCTAAATTACGTTGTGCGATGCGCGTTCTTAGTTCACTAATTCGGCGTTCATATTCGTCGAAGCTAAAAGTCATATCGTCGCGTTGTTTCATAAAGCCTCCATCACATCTTGTGTTGCTTTAACTAAAACTTCTAACCCTTGTTTTAAATCTGATTCAGGAATCGTGAGCGGGGGGATTAATTTAATAACACGTCCGCCTGTACCACACACGGCAATTAATAGACCTTGCTCAAAACACTTATCGATAATGGCACGGGCAGTTTCACCGGTTCCCACATCTAGGCCCATAATCATGCCTTTGCCTCTGATTTCAATTGCATCAAATGTGCTAGCTAAAGGCGATATGTGCTGCTGCATTGTCTCGGTTTTGGCTTTAACTTCTTGCATTAAAGCGTCATTTTCAAAGTACTTTAACGCTACACTACCTGCAACAAAGGATAAATTTTGCCCTCTAAATGTGCCAGTATGCTCACCCGGCGACCAATGTTTATCAATTTCAGGTTTAACTAAATTAAGCGCCATTGGCGTGCCCATGCCACCTATGCCTTTGGCTAAACAAATTACATCAGGGTCAATATCAATATCGTCAAAGCTAAAAAATGAACCTGTGCGGCCACAGCCAACTTGAATATCATCTAAAATGAGTAACGCACCCACTTTTTTAGCTAACTTACCTAATGCTTCTAACCAAGCTTTGCTAGCTACTTTAACGCCACCTTCAGCTTGAATCGCTTCTACTAAAAACGCAGCCGGTGGACTAACACCACTTGAGCTATCTTCATATAAAGCAGCTAAAGCATCTACGCTGGCAACACCGCATCCATTATGGCAATCACCACAGGTCTTTTCGCAGCCAAAAGGTTGATGCCGCACATGTTGAAGCGAAACGCCTGCGGCGCCCCTAAAATATTGGTTAGCAGTGCAAGCGAGTGCACCTAATGTCATCCCGTGAAAGCCATGAGTAAAAGCCACAACTTCAGTTCGCCCCGTTGCTCGGCGTGCAATTTTTAAAGCGGCTTCAACTGCATTTGTCCCAGTCGGCCCCATAAATTGTAATTTATGGGGCATGTTTCTAGGTTCTAAAATGGTGTCTACAAAGCGCTGCATAAAGTCCCGTTTGGCACTTGTGTGCATATCTAGGCTATGAGTGACCCCATTTTTTTCGATATATTCAATAACGGCTTTTTTCATATGCTGGTTGTTGTGACCAAAGTTTAAAACACCAGCACCAGCAAAAAAGTCAATATACTCTTTTCCATTCTCATCGGTTTGCCTTGCATTATTCGCGGTTTCGAAAACAACCGGATATACACGGCAGTATGCACGAATATCGGATTCTCTTTGTTCAAAAATGCTCATAATGACCTCCATGGGGTGACTGAGTTAAGCAAGCATTGCTTAGTTTAAGATTTAGTTAAATTAGGCACAGGAGCGCCTACAATACGAGAAAATAATTGAGTGACTAAGGCGATTAATTTATCGTTAAAATCGTAATTAGGACTATGGCAAGGCGCATCATGGTTTTCGCCATCATCGGCACCAATCAACGCAAATGCCCCCGGAATAGCATTTAAATAGTAGCTAAAATCTTCAGACGCCATAATTGGCACATTCACATTTTGTGCCAAACTATCTTTACCGTATAAATTTTGCCATTCTTCTCGCACGCGTTGGGCGTGGGTTTTATGATTAATGGTCGCGCTATAACGAGGGTAAATGTTGACCTGACACTCTGTCCCATAAGCTTTAGCGGTATCATGACTGATTTGTTCAATCAACTGATTAATAGTGTCAGCTGTTTCTTGATTCGGTACTCTAATACAGCCCGATAATTTGGCTTGTTGTGGAATAACGGTAAGACCACTTTCAGCTTGAATTGAGGTAACGCTTACAACAGCGGCCTGTTGTGGTGCAAGCTTACGGCTAATTATTTGTTGCAATGCGAGATTAATTGCACTTGCTGCTAAGACAGGATCGGCACACAGTTCTGGTTGGCTAGCGTGACCGCCTTTGCCGGTAATGATAACTTCGAACGTGCCATTGCCGCACATTACAATATCGTCAGGGCATAATAATTGGCCAAACGGAATAGCTGGCCAGTTGTGCCACCCATAAATATAATCTACCTCTTTTAGTGCACCATCTTTGAGCATTTCGCGTGCACCATGCCCGCCTTCTTCTGCTGGTTGAAAAACGAGGCTAACGGCACCCGGGATTTCGGCTTCATTTAACTTTAGCCACTCCGCCGTTGCCAATAGCGTGGCGGTATGGCCATCATGCCCACACGCATGCATGCAACCATCTGTTTTAGATTGCCAAGCTTTATCCGTTTTTTCGCTAATGGGTAAAGCGTCTATATCGCCTCTAAGTGCAATATGTGGGTGCCCATTTCCTTTTGCTGATGGGTTAATGCAAGCTAAAGTGCCAGTTTGCGCATAACTTTGCCACGGGATATCTAATTGATTAAGTTTTTCTCGAATCAGAGAAGCGGTTTGAGTTTCTTGCCAGCTTAACTCTGGTGATTGATGTAATGCTTTTCGGGTTTCGGTTGCCGAATCGATAATATCTTGCCAGTTGCTTGACATGAGTCTCCTATTTTTATTTGAGATGACCGCATTAGCGCAATAAGTTGAACTGCCATGTTCTAAAGCTTTTTAGAATCAATCGTTTACCTGTTTTCATCAAAAAATATATTTCAAATAACTAAAAACTTTACTATAAATTAAAAAATAGTTGTTAACTTGCATTGTCGCCAGTTATATAAAAAATATTTTTATATAAAGTAGTTATAAGCTGCTATTGCTTAGCGCTATAACGATTAATTAATCAATATATAAATTTGGTGTGTATTTATCGAGGAAAGTTCAAGATAAGTTTAGGCTTAAAATAAAATGGGATAGCGTTCAAATTTTTGAGCTGTCTTAAGCGCTTAAAAGGGGTGTCTAAAGAAAAAAATAAAAGGAGAGATAAAAAGGCATTGTTTAAAGATAACAATGCCTTAATGGTGAATTATTTAAATTCAGAAAGATACATTTCTTCAGTTAATTGCTGGCACCAAGCTTTAACTCGATCATCTGTTAATTCAGGTTGTCTGTCTTCATCAATACCTAAACCAATAAAGTGATCATCATCAACTAATCCTTTTGATGCTTCAAAGTCATAGCCATCAGTCGACCAATGACCCACTAAAGTTGCGCCTTTGCGTTCAATAATGTCGCGTACCATGCCCATTGCATCAAGGAAGTATTCGGCATAATCTTCCTGATCTCCACAACCAAAAATAGCAGCCACTTTATCAGTGAAATCTATCTCTTCTAAATCGGGGAAGAAATCATCCCAATCACATTGTGCTTCACCATAATACCAAGTTGGAATGCCAAATAATAAGAAGTCATAGTTTGCTATGTCTTCTTTACTTGATTTAGCAATATCATGAATGTCTACCAGGTCTTTACCCAGTTGTTTCTGGATCATTTTGGCGACAGCTTCGGTATTGCCTGTGTCGCTTCCAAAAAATAAGCCCACTACTGCCATATTGATAACTCGCTTTTACAAAGATTAAAAAAATACTTGGATAAGACCTTTAACTAAAAAGCCGGCGCATCCTAAAAACAGCACTAGCCAAACCATCACTTTGCCATACACAGGAACATCGCCTTTGCTTAAAATGTCTTTTATTGCCAATGCAATTAACACAAATAAGCCGCTGATCCCTAAATAAAAACTAAGTGCTTCAAATTGTTCAAAGGTCATGTTTGATGCCTATCTTTCACGTCAAACCAAAAATTAAGGTCGCAAACTATATCATACTTTTCGTAATGAGAATCATTTTTGTAAAAAATCTAAGATGATTTTATTGAATATGCTGGCTTTTTCTGCATGAATCCAATGCCCCGCTGCTTGAATAATCTTAGCTTGAGCATTTGGAAATTTCTGCTGAATAATACTTTGATGATCGGCTTGAATATAATCAGAGTTACCGCCTTTAATAAATAAAGTCTCGCCATCAAAACTCTGATTAGCTGGCGGATTAAATTGGCAAATTTCTGAGTATTGATCAATTAAAGCGGGCAAATTCACTTTCCATTGCCAATGATCCTCACTTTTTGTCAGATTGCTTAATAAAAACCGCCGAATGTTAATATCATCGACATATTGCGCCAGCTTCGCATCGGCCTGTTGTCGATTGGCAAGATTCGATAAATCAATAGCCTGTAAACCGTTAAATATCTCATTGTGCCGTTCAGGGTAGGCAACGGGTGCAATATCTTCAACCATGAGCTTGTTAATTTTTTGAGGGTAAGTTAGCGCGAGCTGCATTGCCACTTTCCCACCCATAGAATGGCCCAATACATTTATTTTATTTAAATTTAATGGGGCCAGAGTTTCTAGTACATCTTCAACCATTAAAGTATAGGTATGTAAATTGGTATGGGGTGAAACGCCATGGTTTCTTAAATCGAGATTAATCACTTTAAAATCAGCGGCTAAAACTTTTGCAATGCCTGCTAAATTTTGTGAATGACCAAGCAAACCGTGGAGTAGCACCACCGGCTCGCCTTGACCACTTAAGTTGTAATGTAACTTCATATTTAATCAAAATAATCTAATGGCTCAATAGAATGGATTGTAACAGATTTAACGTCAGCAATTTTGGCCATTTGAACGATTTTATGTGATTTTGATAAAGCGTAAAATGCACAAGGTATGCCATTTTAAACTATACTATGTGACTGAGTTCTACTTTTTGTAATGCATTATCGAACTGAGTCACGTTATACTGCATACATGTTAAGCTTTGTTTATATTTTCTTGTTTATTACCGCTGTCATAACACTTAAAAACAAATAAAAACGAACAGGCTTTAATAAATTATTAAAATTATTCAATAAAGGAAGTAGATATGTACATTAAAGCACAAGGCCCTGCGGGTGTTGCTGAAACATATTTAATTGAATCAATCTGGAATGGTAAATACCCTGCTGGCTCTATTTTGCCGGCAGAGCGTGAATTGGCAGACGTTATTGGAGTGACAAGAACCACCCTGCGCGAAGTCTTACAGCGCCTAGCCAGAGATGGCTGGCTAACAATTCAACACGGAAAACCGACTCAAGTTAATGATATTTGGCATTCATGCGGGCTGAATATTTTAGGCACTTTGGTTAAATTAGATCATAATAACTCGGATCAAATTATTGATGATTTGCTATCTGCCCGAACGAATGTTGCAATTATTTATGCAAGAGCTGCGGTAAAAAATGATGCTAAAGCGGTGGTTCACGCGTTAGCTGACTATAATAAATTGGCAGATACTGAAGAAGCTTATAGCGAATTTGATTACCAATTTCATCATGCATTAACCAGAGCTTCAAATAACTCAATTTATGTTTTAATTTTAAATGGTTTTAAATCGCTTTATGAAAAATTAGGTCGATTCTATTTTTCTCACCAAGAAGCCAGAGATTTAGCTCAGGCTCATTACAAAGCTTTTTTAGCTTGTGCCAGCGAAGGTGACTTTGAACAAATACCAGAGTTATTACGCAAATATGGGGTAAAGTCAGGTGAAATTTTCAAAAAGTATCAAGCAAATCTGCCTGAGTTAGATTAGCGCTTTAATCAAGCGCAACTTTTAACTTTTTAATAGGGCAAGTGTCTAATGTGCTGACACTGCCATCACTATTTTCCATTTCTAATTTCACATCAAATTTCCACAGCCGGTATAAATGCTTTAACACTTCTTGTCGACTGCTTGCTAATGGAATACGGTTATGCTGCGTATATCTTAAGGTAAGTGAGCGATCACCATTTATATCAACGTTGTGAACTTGAATGTTTGGCTCAACTTGGCTTAAGTTATATTGCTGCGAGAGCGACTCTCGAATATTTTTATAGCCTTGTTCATTATGAATAGCCGCGACTTCGATAAATTCTTGTTGGTCATTATCGGTTATCTTAAACAGTTTTAAATCTCTAATAAGCTTAGGTGACAAAAACTGGCTAATAAAGCTTTCATCTTTAAAATTCTGCATTGCAAAATGCAGTGTATCCAGCCAGTTTGAACCTGCAATGTCAGGAAACCAGTATTTATCTTCAACTGTTGGCTGCTCACAAATTCGTCTTATATCAATAAACATATTAAAGCCCAGCGCATAAGGATTAATACCTGAATAGTAAGGGCTGTTGTATGGTGGCTGATAAATCACATTGGTATGGCTGTTTAAAAACTCAAGCATAAAGCTGTCGGTAACTAAACCTTCGTCATACAGATGATTTAATATGGTGTAATGCCAAAATGTAGCCCAGCCTTCATTCATGACTTGGGTTTGTTTTTGCGGATAAAAATACTGGGAGACCTTACGAACAATTCGTACTAATTCTCGCTGCCACGGCTCTAACATAGGCGCATTTTTTTCAATAAAATATAAAATGTTTTCTTGTGGCTCGCTCGGAAATTTAACGGTTTTATGCTCTTTTTCGGTTGATTTTTTAGGTACGGTTCGCCATAAATCATTCACTTGGCTTTGTAAATATTCAGCTCTTTCGTGCTGGCGTCTTTGTTCTTCATGAATTGAAATTTTTTGAGGGCGTTTATATCTATCGACACCATAATTCATTAGGGCATGGCATGAATCTAAAGTCGACTCAACTTCGCTAATTCCATATTTTTCTTCGCAGTGCGCAATATAATTTTTCGCAAATAATAAATAATCGATAATTGAATCAGCATCTGTCCAAGTGGTAAATAAATAATTATTTTTAAAAAATGAATTATGCCCATAACAAGCGTGAGCCATAACCAATGCTTGCATTGTCATGGTGTTTTCTTCCATTAAATAAGCAATGCACGGGTTGGAGTTAATAACGATTTCATAAGCCAACCCCATATGACCTCGTTTGTAATTTTGCTCAGTCTGGATAAATTTTTTGCCGAACGACCAATGGGAATATCCAATCGGCATACCTATACTCGAGTAGGCATCCATCATTTGTTCAGCTGTAATCACTTCAATTTGGTTTGGATAAGTGTCTAAGCGGTAATGCTCAGCCACGCGTTTAATCTCAGTGTGGTATTGTTCAAGTAGCTCAAAATTCCAATCTGGGCCATCACTTAATGGCGTTTTTTGGGTGACCATAAGCTCCGCCTTATTTTATTTGTTTTTTAAACAGTTCACGAAAAACAGGGTAAATATCCGCAACCTGAGTAATGTGCTGCATTGCAAAATGAGAATTTTCTGCACTGAGTTTTTCGTATTCTCGCCATAGCGACTGATGGTTGCGAGTTGTTATTTCAATATAAGCGTAGTAGCGGATTAAAGGGAGAATGTGTTGATTAAGAATATCAACACACAATGGAGAATCATCAGCCCAGTTATCACCGTCAGAGGCTTGTGCCGCATAAATGTTCCACTCATCTTGTGGATAGCGTTTTTTAACAATATCAGACATTAACTTTAAAGCGCTGGAGACAATAGTACCGCCGGTTTCTTGCGAGTAAAAAAATTCGTGTTCGTCTACTTCTTTTGCTTGAGTGTGATGACGTATATAAACCACCTCAACATTTTTATAGGTACGGGTTAAAAACAAATACAATAAAATATAAAAACGCTTCGCCATATCTTTAGTGGTTTGATCCATTGAGCCGGAAACATCCATTAAACAAAACATCACAGCTTTGCTGCTAGGTAAGGGCAGCTTATTGTAATTTTTATATCTTAAATCAAACTCATCAATAAACGGGACTTTTTTAATTCGTTTTTTTAATGCTTCAATTTCGGCTTCAAGAATATGAATATCAGCGCTGTGATTGTGAGGCGCATGGCGTAGTTGTGCCAGTTGTTTTTCAGCTTCTTTTAATTGTTTTTTATGTTTTCCGGTTAAGGCTGTGCGTCTTGCTAAAGAGTTTTTCAGTGAACGAACAATGTCTATACTGCTTGGATTACCATCAGATTTAAAACCAGCACGCACCGTTTTATATTGAGTCACTTTGGCTATTTGATTTTTTTTAAGGTTGGGCAGTTCAAGATCTTCAAAAAGAATATCTAAATACTCTTCTTTTGAAATTTGGAATACAAAATTATCTTCCCCTTCACCATCTGGAGTCGCTTCACCTTCACCCGCGCCACTGCCTTCTTCTGAGGGTGGGCGATTAATTTTGTCACCTTGAGTAAATTGATCATTTCCAGGGTGAACCATATCGCGGTGGCCGCCTTTTCCTTGATGGAAAAAAGGTTCAGATACATCTCTTTTTGGAATACTGACACTCTCACCAGAATCAATATCCGTGACACTACGCTGATTAATAGCATCTGAGACCGCTTCTTTAATTTGCTGGTTATAACGGCGCAAAAAGCGGCGGCGATTAACCGCACTTTTATTTTTGGCATTTAAGCGTCTATCAATAAAATTCGTCATATTGGCTCCTACATTTGCCTATAACGTATGGTTTATTTGCAGGCAATGTTTGTTCAATTAAGACGATTTTCTAACTCTCAGATACCATTCACACAGTAGTCTAACTTGTTTTTTTGTATAACCTTTTTCCATCATACGGGCGACAAAATCAT
Organism: Catenovulum adriaticum; assembly: GCF_026725475.1. Classification (NCBI taxonomy): domain Bacteria; kingdom Pseudomonadati; phylum Pseudomonadota; class Gammaproteobacteria; order Alteromonadales; family Alteromonadaceae; genus Catenovulum; species Catenovulum adriaticum. The sequence continues at coordinate 2,191,187 of NZ_CP109965.1, read as the reverse complement.
CATGTTTTTTCTGATCTTCATTGGAGGTTTTAGCGTTAAATGAAATAACAGGCAGCAACTCTTCAGTATTAGAGAACATTTTTTTCTCAATAACAGTTTTTAATTTTTCATAGCCTGTCCAAGCTGGGTTTTTGCCTCCATTATTGGCTCGAGCTCGTAATACAAAATTCACAATTTCATTTCTAAAATCTTTTGGGTTGCTAATACCTGCTGGTTTTTCAATTTTTTCAAGCTCATTGTTGAGTGCGCTTCGGTCAAAAAGCTGACCGGTTTCTGGATCGCGATATTCTTGATCTTGAATCCAAAAATCAGCATAACTGACATAACGGTCGAATATATTTTGACCATATTCTGAATAAGATTCTAAATACGAAGTTTGAATTTCTTTCCCTATAAATTCGACATACTTAGGAATTAAATAGCCTTTTAAATGTTCAAGGTAAAGCTCGGCAACGTCTGCTGAAAATTGCTCACGCTCAATTTGTTGCTCCAGCACATAAAACAAATGTACAGGGTTAGCAGCCACTTCAGTATGATCAAAATTAAATACCCGAGATAAAATTTTAAATGCAAATCGAGTCGACAGGCCAGACATAGCTTCATCAACCCCAGCAAAATCTCGGTATTCTTGGTAAGACTTAGCTTTAGGATCGGTATCTTTCAAGCTTTCACCGTTATACACGCGCATTTTTGAAAATATACTAGAGTTTTCGGGTGGTTTTAAACGCGACAATACAGAAAATTGCGCTAAAGTTTCCAACGTGCCCGGAGCGCACTGAGCATCTTTTAATTCGCTGTTTTCTATTAGCTTTTGATATATTTTAACTTCTTCTGAAATGCGTAAACAGTAAGGCACTTTAACAATATAAACTCTATCTAAAAACGCTTCGTTGTTTTTATTGTTTTTAAAAGCTTGCCACTCAGATTCATTTGAATGCGCTAAAACCATGCCATCAAAAGGTAGAGCCGACATGCCTTCCGTTGGGTTATAGTTACCTTCTTGGGTTGCGGTTAACAATGGGTGTAGTACTTTAATAGGCGCTTTAAACATTTCAACAAATTCCATAACCCCTTGATTACCTTTGCAAAGTGCGCCTGAATAACTGTAGGCATCGGGATCATGTTGTGCATATTCATCTAATTTTCTAATATCAACTTTACCCACTAAAGCTGAAATATCTTGGTTGTTGTCATCACCAGGTTCAGTTTTGGCAATCGCAATTTGGTCCAGTACAGATGGATAAACTTTTATTACTCTAAATTGACTAATATCACCATTAAATTCATGCAGGCGTTTTCTAGCCCAAGGTGACATTATGGTTTTTAAGTAGCGGTTTGGAATATTAAATTCGGTTTGTAAAATTTTTCCATCTTGCTCTAAATCAAATAAGCACAGCGGGTGGTCGTTAACCGGAGAGCCTTTTAAAATATAAATAGGGCAAACTTCTACTAAGCGTTTTATTTTTTCAGCAAGCGAGCTTTTACCCCCACCAACTGGGCCTAATAAATATAAAATCTGTTTCTTTTCTTCTAGCCCTTGGGCGGAATGTTTAAGGTAAGAGACAATTTGTTCAATGGCATCTTCCATGCCATAAAACTCTGAAAATGCAGGGTAGCGAGAAACGACTCGGTTTGAAAACAATCGGCTTAATGTTGGATCTTGTGCGGTATCTATCATTTCAGGTTCGCCAATAGCTGTGAGTAACCTTTCAGCAGCGTTAGCGTAAACAGATTTGTCAGTTTTACAGAGTTCTAAAAATTCTTGAATGGAATATTCTTCTTCCTGTTTTGACTCGTACCTTTGTTGATAATGCTCAAATATACCCATGCAGGCCTCCTAGCGTTGCCAGCTCAGATTAAGAATTCAGCAAATTTGAAAGCAAGTTTACGTCTTTCATTAATCAAGATGCGCTTTTAGAAAAAACGTGCTTTTAGATTAATTTAAGCGTAGACCTAAGAATGATTAAACGACAGCAAATAAAATGAATTTTTTAATAAATTTTATCTGTGTTGATAAGTAGATAGCAGAGTAAGGTAAATAAAAGAGGATATAAAAATCAGGGCATAATACCCTGATTTTTATATGATAAACCGAGTCACTTAGCTTGCTAAATTAGCAGCAACAAAGTCCCAGTTTACTAATGCCCAAAAAGCTTCAAGGTAATTAGGGCGTACATTGCGATAATCAATGTAATAAGCGTGTTCCCATAAATCAACCGTTAATAAAGGCTTGGTATCAGCATCTGTTAGTGGCGTTGCTGCGTTAGATGTATTTACAATATCTACCGTACCGTCAGGTTTTTTCACTAACCAAGTCCAGCTTGAACCAAAGTTATTAACTGCTTTTTCGTTAAATTGCTTTTTAAATTCTTCAAAAGAACCAAATGCTGAATTGATTGCATCAGCAACTGCGCCTGTTGGCTCACCGCCGCCGTTAGGGCTTAAGCAGTGCCAGTAAAAAGTATGGTTCCAAATTTGAGCAGCATTGTTGAAAATACCACCAGATGAAGTTTTGATAATATCTTCAAGTGACTTTTCAGCTAAATCTGTGCCTTCAACTAAACCGTTTAATTTAGTTACATAAGTTTGATGATGCTTACCGTAGTGATATTCAATTGTTTCAGTTGAAATATGCGGCTCTAATGCATTTTTTTCATAAGGTAATGCTGGTAATTCAAATGCCATGTTACTCTCTCCGTTGGCTAGTTGTATTGATCAACTCTATCTTAGAGATAATTCAATTATAAAAAACCTAAAAACAAGGGGGCTTTTTATAACTAAGATAGCGACTCATTGATACAATAGTGGCGCGACTGGCAATTCTCAACCCCTTGGCGCTTTATTTTCGGTATTCATTTGTTTTTTATTCAGCATAACCAACAAATTGCTCATTTAAGATTGATTTAGCCAAAAGCACTTGGGTCAATTGAGATAATACTTTACAATAGCACTCAAGTATAAAGATTAAAGGTGTACCGCATTATGGAAACTTTAGATAAAATTAAACAGCAGATCAGTGAAAACCCGATTTTGGTATTTATGAAAGGTAGCCCTAAGTTACCTAGCTGTGGTTTTTCAGCGCAAACAGCACAAGCTTTAATGAGCTGTGGCGAACCATTCGCATACGTAGATATTTTACAAAACCAAGATATTCGCGCTGAATTACCTAAATACGCTAACTGGCCAACTTTTCCACAATTATGGATTGAAGGTGAGCTAATTGGCGGTTGCGACATTATCTTAGAAATGTTTCAAAAAGGCGAATTACAGTCATTAATCAAAGAGACTGCAGCTAAACACAAACCAGTAGAGTCAGATAGCGAAAGCTAATTTAAACGCTAGATTCGTTGGTTAACAAGCCCGTTACTAATTACAACGGGCTTTTTTATATTTTTTTTACAGATAAGCTTGTTGAATGTATGAAAAACCAGTAACATTCACCGCATGAATTATTCAGCTTCAGCTTATAATACAAATGAATATATCTAAGATAGATTTAAACCTACTGATTTACCTCGATGTGCTTTTAAGAGAGCAAAACGTAACCCGCGCCGCTCAGCAATTAGGTATTACCCAACCAGCTATGAGTAATGGCTTAAAAAGATTGCGAGAGTTATTAAGCGATCCTGTTTTGGTACGAACCTCAGACGGCATGTCTCCCACTGAAAAAGCACGAAAATTACAACCAACCGTTAGACGAATTTTACTCGACTTAGAAGAAGCGCTTCAGCCAACAGACCCTTTTAAAGCAGAAAGCAGTACTCGCGTTTTTCGCATTATGGCGAGTGATTATGCGGCGTCTACGTTATTACCTGCGTTATTATCTCGGTTGCAAGAATTAGCACCTAACGTATCGTTAGATGTGATGACACCTAGTGATGTAACCTTCCATGACGTAGAGGAAGGTAAAATTGATATGGCAATTAATCGATTTGATGATTTACCTTTGTCTTTTCATCAAAAGGTTATTTGGACGGATCAATTTGTTTGTTTAACGCATAAAGAAAACCCTGTGATTGGTGATTGGGGATTGGATGCCTTCTGTCAATCTCAGCATGTATGGGTAAGTAAAACTGGGTTTGGGGTTGGCTTGGGTATGGACCCAAGTGATATTCAAAAACTCGGCTGGGTAGATGAAAAGTTAGACTCGTTAGGAAAAAAACGTGAAATTAGAGTATTCACTCGAAATTATCATGTTGCAATTCAATTAGCGATGGCTAAAAAATTAATGGTGACAGTGCCAAAGCGCGCAACTGCTAATTATTTACATGATCCTAATATTGTGATGTTAGAGCCACCATTTGAACTGCCACAAATTAAGCTTGATATGATTTGGAGTCCGCTCTTACATCACGATGCAAGTCATATTTGGTTACGCCGATTAATTACTGAAGTTGCCTCGTCGTAAGCGGTAAAGCGTAAGCACACAAAAAACCAAACTTACGATTTTTAGTGGTTATTTACAGATATTAAAAAAGCCGAATACATAAAAGTGTATTCGGCTTTTTTGTTTTTGATAAGGGCGTTTGAATTTAACGTATAACCACGCTCAGAGATTATACTTTAAATTTATCGACTGACTGATGTAACTCGGTAATGCTAGCGTTTATTGATTGACTAATATGAGTATTGGTTTCTGACATTTTATAAATTTCATCAGAGATATCACGAATCTTCACCACATTTTGATTTACTTCATCGGTCACCACGTTTTGTTCTTCTACCGCGGTGGCAATCATGGTACTCATATCTGAAATAGAACTAATTTCCCCTTGGATTTGCTCTAACATTTGATTGGCTCTTTGGGCTTGCTCAACCGATGTTTCGCCATTATGTAAACAAGTTTGAATCAAGCTAACAATCGCTGAGGAACGATTTTGTAATTGGCTGATCGTAGTTTCAATTTGCTTCGTTGACTCTTGCGTGCGCATCGCAAGGTTTCGTACTTCATCAGCAACAACTGCGAAGCCTCTACCTTGTTCACCGGCGCGTGCTGACTCAATCGCTGCATTTAGCGCTAATAAATTAGTTTGCTCAGCAATACCTTGAATAACCTCAATAATGTTACCTATAGTGCGGCTATCATCTTCTAATTTATTTATTTCGCTACTGGCATTATTTAAATGTTCAGCCAGTTCACTAATAACACTAACGGTTTGATCAACCTGCTGTTTACCTTGGTTTGTTAAACTCGCTGTATTTGCAGCATTGCTCGCTGCTGACTCTGTATTTTGGGCAATTTCGGCAACCGTGGTTTGCATCTCGGTTGCCGCAGTTGCCGCCATATCTGCTTGGCTGTGCTGCTCTTGCATAAAGTTTTGGGTATCGGCTGTCATTTGTGACAGCTTAGCCATGGTGTTATCTAACTCAGCAGTGGTTGCGTTAATATAGCCAATCGCATCAGAAAAATCGGCTTGTAGCTGATTAAAAGTTTTACTTAAAAAACTAATTTCATCGTTACCTGATTCATCTAATCTAATCGAGAGATCATTAGTTTGTCTAATTTTTTCTATTGTCTGACATAGCTTATCAATAGGGCGGGTGATGCTAATCGATACAAAGTAAGCAGCAATAATTAAAAGTAAAATGACAATTATAATGGCCGTAATGCCATTGAATAAGGTATTTTCAAATTTAGTTTTAATCGCACTTGTGGTTTGCGTGAGCAAGGTATTTAGGCTTTGTTCTGTTTGGTGAATGCTGTTGCGCATCTGACCTTTCAAACCAGATTGGCTATTTAAACCTAATGTCATATAGGCTTGTACAAACGCATTAAAATCATTTTTATATTTGGCTAGCGCTTGTTGTATTTGGCTTTTTACCTGGCTATTTATATCTGCGGCGTTAATTTGAGTTGAAAAATTATTAATGAGCACGGTAAATTTATCTAAATACTTTGTATCCATCCTGAGCATAAAATCTTTTTCTGCTCGTCGCAGCTGGAGCATTTGTACTAATAATGCATCATTTTGCTGTTGCTTAATTAAATCTTCAATTTTATGTACGGCTGCTCTTAAAGTGCCGTAATATCCAGATTCATGATCCAAGCCGATACTTTTTTGATGTTGACTTATTTCAATAAAAAGTCTTTTATAGGTTTCAATTTGTTTGGCAAAATCGGCTAATGCTCGAGTATCTATGTCTGATACTTGTAAGCTGCTTTTCATATCGCTAATTTGCTGCTTTATGTTGTCATGTTTTTCTTCAAACTCACTGACATAGCTAAGTGATTTACGAGCTAAAAAATCTTTTTCAGCGCGTCTTAACTCTAATACGCTGGTTTCTAGCTGGGCTATATGTAGTTTTTCGTCGTTTAGTGCATTTAATTTAGTAAAATCAGAGCTGATAATTGAGACGATAACGATGATGCCTAAACAAGAAATGAAGATATTAAGATAAGTACGTTGTCTAATACTTAACTGGTACATAAAATTCATGTAATTTTCCGAAAACAATGATTAATACTCAATTTTACAAGTATCAATTACAAATTAAAAATAATAAATTTATCGTTTTTAAAATAAGGAGTAATAATGATCCATTGTGATTCTCAACCCCTATTACCGTTAGAGGATGCATTAACTCAAATGCTAACTTTAACTAAACCAATAAAGCGCAACTTAACAAAAACGATATCCGAATCACAAGGCTGTATTTTGGCTGAAGATATAGTATCACCCATTAATGTACCGCCTTATGACAATTCTGCGATGGACGGTTACGCCATCGCGATAAAACCTGACACTTTGAAATACAAAGTAGTTGGCAAAGCGTTAGCCGGCCAACCTTATCAGCACAAAATTGTACCAGGCGAATGTATCCGTATTATGACAGGCGCGGTGATCCCTGAGGGGGCTAATACCGTGGTGATGCAAGAAAACGCAAAGCGTCTTGAGCAGCATATTGAACTTAGCGAAATTGCCCCTGCAAATCAAAACATCCGGCTAATGGGAGATGATATTCAACAAGGCCACAAAGTATTAGCAAAAGGGCAGTTGTTACGTGCGGTCGATATTGGTTTATTAGCATCACTAGGTATCGCTCAAGTAAGTGTATTTGAACCAATTAAAGTTGGCGTATTCACCACAGGAGATGAATTAAAGCAGCCGGGGGAATTATTATCAGCGGGGCAAATATATGATAGTAATCGGCCAATGCTTAAAGCCTTGTTAAATCATGCGTATATTCAAGTGGTTGATTTAGGCGTGATAGCTGATGATTTTTCAGCAATAGAGCAAGCTTTTATAACCTTATCGAATCGTTGTGATGCAATAGTATCTTGCGGAGGAGTATCGGTAGGTGACGCTGATTATACAAAACAAGTTATTGATAAAATTGGCGAAATTAATTTTTGGAAATTAGCGATTAAACCGGGTAAACCTTTTGCATTTGGTAAAATTAATCAGGCTTTATTCTTGGGCTTACCGGGCAACCCTGTTTCAAGTTATGTCACGTTTGAACAATTGGTTAAACCCGCCTTATCGCATTTAGCCGGTCAGCAGCCTGAACCAAAAGTTCGACTATCTTTACCTGTGAGCGGAACGTTGCGCAAAAGACCAGGCCGCAAAGATTTTCAACGTGCGCGATTAATCCGAAAAAATAATATAGTGGTTGCAGTCGAGCCGGCCGGAAAGCAAAGCTCAGGAGTTTTATCGTCAGTTGCTTACGCGGATTGCTATATTGTGTTGGAAGCAGAACAAGGTCATGTAGGAGACGGCGAACATGTGAATGTTGAATTGTTTAAATAAAGGTTTCAGTAATAAAACTAAAGGTTAATATTTATTAAGGTTTTTGTTTTTTTGTTTTGGGTTTATTAGGCTGCTTTTTATTAAAATCTCTGTTATTCATCAAAACTTCATCTAGTCTTGTTAGATATAGTTTAATACTTAAAGCGCGTCATAATAGCACCAAGGAACTTAACTAAATGCAAATATCTAAAAATACTCAAAAATATATATTATTAGGGCTTGCGAGCTCTGCGTTGATTAGCTGTGGTGGTAGTGATAGTAACGATGATGAGGTCACACCTGATCCAATTGTTAATATTGAAGTATCAGGTAAGGCCTCAAAAGGTATTATCAAGCAAGGGTTAGTCTCCATCTATAAAGTAACAGAGACCGGCTCTTTAGGGGAAAAGTTAACCACAGTACCCAGCGAAATACTTACAGATAATGATGGTAAATATACCGCTAATTTAGAAGGTGATTATCAAGGCGCTATAAAAATCATGATTACCCCTACAGCCAATACATTAATGGTATGTGATGTGATAGATGGCTGTGGTGATATTGCATTTGGTCAAGATTTAACGCTAGACACTAATTTTGAACTGTCAGCGGTGGCCAAAGCGGTTAAAGGCGATAGTGAAAATACACAAGTGACGACTAACGTAACTCCTTTAACGAATATTGCAGCGACGTTATTTGAAGAAACCTTGGCAAATAATAGTTCTATCGATGCGCTTAATGCTGTGTCTGCGGTTAACCAGCAAGTTGCTCAGCTGTTTAATTTAGGGCAAGGGGTTGATGTTTCTGAGATCGAAATTATTGATATTACAAACCAAGCTGAATTAGCTCAAGTTGACACTCAAACATTTCAAGCAGCGGCTATTAATGCCGCAATTGCGGCAAAAGCGGTAAAATCCGATAGCTTAGCGAATTTCCTTAAAGTGGCCGCGCAAGACATTGCAGATAATCAAGGTACGATTAAAGTTGGAGCTGCCAGCAGTGGTGAAAATGTTATCTCGTTGGCTGATACCTTGGCAGAAATTAAAAATTTAAATAGTCAGTTAGAACAAAAAATAATTGAAAAAATACAAAACTCAACTGAATTAACGGATGAAGAAAAACAAGCAGCTGAACAGATCGCTAAAGATGCACTGCAAAATAATACAAATATCAGCGAAGCTTACAATGATATTATTTTAGAAGCAGAAGATGATATTGAAGAAGCTGGCGACGAAGATAGAGCAGGTGACGAGTTTACAGAAGATGATATAAACGATGATCCTACCGGGCCTGTCGTAAAAGGCAAACTCATTGCCGATGATCGCCAGTTAGCTGAAGATGGCAGTTTAACCATTGATGTACTAGCTAATGATACCTTATCAATAGAAGGCGATAATACTGCACAAATTACCCTTGATTCTGTTTCGATGCCTAGCAATGGTACCGCCGAAATTAGTGATGGCAAAATTACGTATACACCTAATGCTGATTTTAGCGGTGAAGACGAATTTACCTATACGGTAAAAGCGCTAAATTTAATGTTTACTGCAAAAGTGACATTGCAAGTGCAAGCGCAAGATGATTTAGCGGGTGGTAGTTTTGAGTTGGCTGAAGATGAAAGCCGAACCGATTCTGCTATTGGCACTTATGATATTGATAATATTGAAAGCATTGAAATAGTGACTCAGCCTGCTAATGGTACAGCTAACGTTGATGCAAACAGTATTGAATATATGCCTAATGCTGACTTTAATGGAAGCGATCAGCTCACTTACAAAGTTAATTTAAAATCAGGGGAAAGTGATGAGAATACCTTTGATTACATGATTAGCTCAGTAGTAGATGCTGAAGCCGACACCATCAATACACCTCAATTTGCCAATGCCAGCATTAATGTACTAGCAAATGATAAATTTAGTGCACAAATTCAATCGGTAAAATTATTAAATGATTCAGCAGAGGTTGACCAGCTAGAAACAGACAAAGGGCTAGCCAATATTTCAGCCGATGGAGAATTAACATATCAGCCTTCAGATAGCGCAGTGGGTAGTGATAGCTTTAGTTATCAAGTTACCACCGAAACCGGAATGATGGAAACAGCCATTGTTAATGTTGAAATCAGCGCAAACGACTCAGCGGCCAAAGCCATGTTAATGGTCGAAGACATGCGAAATTGGGGGGCTTATTTATTCCCGAATGATTTTGAAGGCGCCGGTACTTTGGTTGAAGATACCAGAGCCATGTTGGACGTAGTAGATACAGCAGGCCCAGTATTTGAAACTCAGTTATCTGATATGACCATTTTAGGTGATGTGGCGGCGGTTGTTGAGCAAATTATGGATGATATTAACTCAGGCCAAACAGATGAAACCGTATTTGACAGTGCTCAATATGATGCCAGCTTAAGCGGTATGATAACCGTGCAAGAATTAGTGGATACCCAAGCGCAGTTAAAGGTAGATGTTACTCAAAATGGACACACCTTAAATATTGATGCTGAATTTGTCGTGCCGGAAGAAGAACCCCAAGACTCTGAACTGACTGAAAAAATGATTAAAGGGATTATTCACCAAGGTCATTTAGTTGCAGGCAAAACCTCGATTGAATTTACCGACCAATCTATGTTTGAGATAGTGCTAGCGGGCAGCGCGAATACAGAACATGAACAAAATAAAGTGCTGGAAATGATTGCGGCTATCGAAGTTGATTTACTGCAAGAAGCAACGGGTGATTTGACCCAAGATGTTCGCTTTGAAGGTGGACTCAACTTTACTTTAGTTAAAGGCCAAACGATAGACGTTCAGCTTGAAGATACACAAGACAATAGCGTTGAAACTGAATCTTTCACTTTATATTTACCAACTAATGTTTCAGCTCGAGGCAAATTTACAACAGACTCAACTAATACATTAGAAGCCAACTTTGTATTAACTATTGCAAACGCGGCTGGCTACACACTACCGAGTGATGTACTAATTACGAATCAAGGTGATAGCTTATCATTATCGTTAGATCTTGAAGATGAAAATACCTGGTTAAATACAACAGCCAGTATTGCTTTTGATGCAAATCCACAAGTTGAATCTCAAGGGAGTATTGTTGCCAAAGTGATGCGCACCGGTTATGAAAAAGCCACAGTGTCTATTGAAATGAAAGATTCAAACAGTCAGTTAACACTAACTTATGATTCTGAGCAAGAAGATAATATCACCATCAAAAATGATGATGGCTTATATGTTAACTACGACGAAAATGGATTGTATCCAACTGAAAATGATAAAACGATCGTCGCAGAAATTCGCACTGATGACGACGACAATAGCTTACTTGCAACTTTTGAAGAAAATGAAGATGGCTTAGTTGAGGTGTATTACACAGGGACTAATCGCTTTGAAACCTTCTTTTAATTCTATGCTATTTTCAACGTATTAAACTAACAAAAGAGGGCGCATGCCCTCTTTTTATTTGTTTACTTAGAGCGCCAGTTCAAGCTGTTATAGTGACCTTACATGCATATACCAAAAAATATAAAAGCCTTACTTACGTTATTTGTATTGCTGAGCCAGCCAGCGTTTGCACAAATAAAAAATGACAAAGCTTACAAAGTTGAATTTAATATTAACTCTTTTAGTTACAGCGAAGTGATGCCCGTTATAGAAACCTTTGCTGGGGTTATTCCTGTTGCTAGAATTGGGCGAGAAACCAGCTTTTCATCTAAACCAGAACAGGGCCGTCAAGCTATTACTCATAATCGGGCTAACATTCGAGTTAGCTGGGACCATTGGTTTATTCAGTTAGCCAGCCGTTATGATTATGATATTCAATTTACGCCAGATGCAGCTCAACTCTTTTTTTTAGAGCGCAATCAAAGGCCAGTTAATAAAGATAAATACTTGCTTAAATTCTCGGCCAACCATGTTAAAGCAAATGGATTTGGTTTGGGCTATCAATGGCAATTTAAGCAACTGGATATGAATGTTGTGGCGAATTATTGGCATGTTCAGAATATGCAAAATGGCGACATTAATGGCATTTTTCATGTTGAAGATGATGGCGAACATTTTGAAGTGACCGGTGATATTGACTATAAATATTTTCAAGATGCTTTATTAGACCGAAACAACTGCTCACAAAGTGATCCGCCCGTGCCGGGTTGTCATGGCGCCTGGAAACAGGATGGCGATGGGTATAGTATTGATATGCAATTGGCTTATCAAATAAATAAAAATTGGCGATTTGAAGCAAGTGTTTGGGATTTATTTAACCAATTTACTTATAAACAGTTAGGTATTACCCAAGGTCAGTTAGATACGCAAAACGAAGTATTTAACCCAGATGGCTCGTTTTCGATTAAACCCAGTTTTAAAGGCCAATTTTCGGATGGTAAATATAAGCAAAGCATACCAACGCAAACTAATTTGAGGTTATCTGCTGACTATGCAATACCCGTATGGGCAGAGCTTTATACCGTGGAAGATAGCTATTTTCCTTCATTAGGGGTAGGTGGTGATTATTTTAACACCCGGTTTGAGCTAGGTTATCAAGCCAAATCTAATGCTTTAATAGTGAGAGCCAAACATGCGTATTTTAATGTCTCAGTGGCTAGCGAAACCATTAACTTCCAGCAAGCTGGTACCATTATTATCGATTTTTCGCTTAACTATGCCTGGTAGCTAAAACCATAGGGTGGTTTAGCGAAGAATGAGCGTAATTGAGGATGACTTCAAACACCACAAATGTACGATTACGCGCCCACGTCGCTAATCGTACCTACGATGCTAAAATCTAAAATCTAAAGTCTGACTTAAAGCACCGTAGACGCGAAGCTGGCCTATAGGGATATAGGTCGTAGAGCAATGCAGGGAGCAATTGCCGATAGCACGCGCTTCCACGCCTCGTCATTCCGTACAGTGAGGCACGAACGTGATACGGAATCCATCTTATCAGCAACACGAAATTAATTTAACCATAAACCCGCGTGCGCAAGCTGCACGCCTACAAGGTTTATAAAACAAACCTAAAAACGTAGCCTTGATTAGCGAAGTATGAGCGTAATCGAGGAATACAATGTTAGGAACTAGGTCGCTGCGCTTCTAGGCGCTAGGAAAACCCCAACCCCTCAATTCTAAAATCTAAATTCTAAAACCTAAAGTCTGACTTAAAGCACCTTAGACGCGAAGCTGGCCTAGAACACCGTAGGCGTGCAGCTGGCCTATAGGGATATAGGTCGTAGAGCAATGCAGGGAGCAATTGCCGATAGCTCGCGTTTTTGGGTTCAAGGCAACACAGGAGCAAAATGCCGATAGCTCGCGCGCTTCTAAATTCAAGACGCCACATCAGCAATAGCCGATAGCACACGCTTCCACGCCTCGTCATTCCGTACAGTGAGGGACGAACGTGATACGGAATCCATCTTATCAGCAACACGAAATTAATTTAACCAAAAACCCGCGTGCGCAAGCTGCACGCCTACAAGGTTTATAAAACAAACCTAAAAACGTAGCCTTGATTAGCGAAGTATGAGCGTAATCGAGGAATACAATGTTAGGAACTAGGCCGCTGCGCTTCTAGGCGCTAGGAAAACCCTAACCCCTCAATTCTAAAATCTAAATTCTCAAACCTAAAGTCTGACTTAAAGCACCGTAGACGCGAAGCTGGCCTATAGAGATATAGGTCGTAGAGCAATGCAGGGAGCAATTGCCGATAGCTCGCGCTTCTAAATTCAAGGCACCACATCAGCAATAGCCGATAGCACACGCTTCCACACCTCGTCATTCCGTACAGTGAGGCACGAACGTGATACGGAATCCATCTTATCAGCAACACGAAATTAATTTAACCAAAAACCCGCGTGCGCAAGCTGCACGCCTACAAGGTTTATAAAACAAGCCTAAATTCTAGCCCCTAGAAACCTAACACCTAATCCGCTCGGCTGCGTTTATAAATATATAAACAAATTAAGAAAAAGGCGATTACGCCTGTCCAGCTGGCATATTCAATAGGGGTTGCAAGGGGTATTACAAAAGCGGCAAACACAGCTAATAACACGCCCATTAATGCTTCACCCGTAATTAAACCAGAAGCTAACAATAAACCGTTTTTATTATGAGCAGCTTTTTCAGATTCAGTACGATGCTTTAACTTACTCTCTAACCAAAACCTTAATAAAGCGCCAATAAACAAGCTAATAGCCAACGCTAAAGGCAAATAAATACCAATCGCAACCGCTAAAACATGCAGCCTAAATTTAGCCTTAAAACGTGCCAATATAGAATCAACAATAATGATAATAAATGCGATAAGCGCGCCAAGCTGAATCATCAACCAATCTAAACTTTGATTAAATATACCCGTGGTTAAATCACGCATTAAAACGGCTTGCGGTGCCGCTAAAAAATCAGCATTTGGGTTCGCTTCACTGGCTCGTCCAATCCCATAACTGGTATCCAATAAAATTAAAATAAAAGGTAAAACGATAGCCGCTACTACTACCCCAATCATTTGAAATACCTGTTGCTTCCATGGCGTAGAGCCTAAAATATGGCCACACTTTAAATCCTGTAAATTATCACCTGAAATAGCAGCAGCCGAGCAAGTCACAGCGGCTAAATACATGACAATAATGCCACCAATTTGGGCTACTTGAGTTAACCCAGACAATAAATAAAACCAAATAACCGAGCTAACTAAAACAGTGGCGATTGTCACCCCAGAAATTGGGTTGTTTGAACTCCCCACCACCCCAGCCATATAGGCCGCAACCGACGAAAAAATAAAAGCAAAAACCACAACAAACAAAGTCCAAATCAAAGTGAACATAACAGGGTAGGGTGTTCCTCCCAGTAATGGGTATATTAAAAATACCAACGGAGCAATAACAATAGGCATAGCCAATATTAATAAGGCGAAAGGTAAGTCGTGCTCAGTTCTTAATATTTGATTATCGGTTTGCTTAAATGATTGGAATGATTTTAAATTGGTTTTAATGCTAACCCAAACTGGTTTTGCAATTTGAATCAGCGACCACAAACCACCCACTAACATAGCGCCAACCCCTAAACGGCGGTTATCTTGCCAAATCATATTGGCAAGTTGCTGCCAATCGGTTTGGGTTAATAAATTCGTATCAGCAACTTGTACTTGTTCAAGCCAAAAATCAGACTGTAAATACCAATTGAGTGGAATCCCAATTAAGCTGCCAATTAATCCACCCATTAACACCAAAATGGCGATATTAATGCCAACAATATAACCAACGCCTAATAACGCCGGACTAAATTGAATGCTAAAATTAGCTAATATTTGACCATTTAATAGTGGTTTTATCCAAGTGGCAGACGCCGAAAAAATGCCAAAACCAGTCCCTATTAATTTAAATAGCGCGCTAATGCCACAGGCTTGAAGTAAATGACGAACCCCTAACTGGCTTTTCGAGCTAAACTCGGTTTGTTTATAGTGGGTACTATTATTTAATTCAGTGGGGTTAGCTTGAGTACCGGTTAATTGAAAACCAGCTTGTAATACTTCAGCGGTTGCAACCCCTTCAGGAAAAGCCAAAGAGCGATTAATAATTAACGCGCGTCTTAGCGGAATAGTAAAAATAACCCCTAAAAGGCCACCACTTAAAGCCAAAATTAAAATAGGCCAAAATGAATATCCTTGCCAAGCCTGCATTAATACCAGGGCTGGCACGGTGAAAATAACCCCAGCCGCCAAAGCTTCACCGGCCGATGCCGAAGTTTGCACCATATTATTTTGTAAAATATTCGTATTTTTAAACCAACTCATAATCGCCATACTTAAGGCCGCAGCTGGAATAGAAGCTGACACTGTCATACCAACGAGCAGGCCTATATAGGCATTAGCTGCGGTTAAAATAACAGCCAAAATAATAGCTAATATAATGGTATTTAAATTAAATTCGATAATAGATTGTTGAGCTGGGATGATAGGGGTTGTTTGAGCCATACAAAATCCTGTTTCTGGTGGCGCTTTTTTGCCATTATGACCAATAAAGACAAAGCAGCCAAGCTATCACAGCTTAGCTGCTTTGTTGAGGTTAACTACATCTCAATTAAATTTTCATTTTCTGTTTCGTTTTGATCTGTCGAATGCTCATCTTGCTTTTTTTCACGTGCTTCTTGTTGTGCACTTGAGTATAGCTCGCTATTGTTATCAACAAAATCGCCAATGCTAATGCTGTCTTTTAATAAAAACTGACTAGGTAAAATTAACCCTGAATAGCTTGGTCTGGCGCTAAAGTCTTTATGTTTTGCATAATAACCAAGCGAAGCTAAGCCAAATAAAAAGCAGCTGAGTGAAAAGCTTAGCCAGAGCTGGCGACGATCACGTTTTTGATTAAATAAATATAAACTAAAACGTAAACAAGCAAACACAATAACAAAACCGACCATCGCATTCATCACGTTGGCAATTGTGCCATTCGTATTATAAGCCACCAAACTGCTAACGCTCGTTAGCGCTTTTAGACTAAGTAGCGTGATCAATAAGGTGGACAAATGAGCCCAAAATCGAGCCTCGTGCTTAAAAAATCTGGATAATAAGCTCCAAAAGATAGGCCACAAGGTTAACGCAAAAATTAAACTCAGTACCGGATTAAATAATTGCTTTATTTTAAATTCACCAAAAAAAGTTAAATACTCAGTTAAAGCAAACAAACTAATAAATAAACTAAAGCTGGTTATAAAAAATAGTTTGCTTGAGAAAAACTCAGCGGTTTCTTCACTTTTAGTTAAAGCAATGGTTTCTGCTACTGGGTGGTGAGGTGATAATATTTTGATTCTAAGTTTACCTAAATAAAACTCATCTCCGCTTTTAAGTGTTTTTTTATTGAGTAATTGATTCTTATCTTTATCAAAAACATGGTTTAACGAATTTAAGTCTTCAATTTCAAATTCGCCCAGTTCGTTTTGGCTAATTTGGGCATGATGCTCACTAATGTGAATATCTTCTAAAATAATGTCATTATCATAAGCTCGGCCAATGCGAATAACATTAGATGAGGCTTTTTGCTGTTGACTAACTTTACCCGAGCGAGACAAAGTTTGAATGATTAATTCCATTGAATTGCCTCCATAAATTTTTGAGTAAAGGCTTGTGCATTTTCTTTACTCACGCCCGATAACGTAAAGTGGCTCATTAACGATGAGCTATTATTATGAACAGACACCGACATAAATAAAACATCATATAAGCTGGGATACTTTTTATAGTTTCTCACACAATAGGTACTTTTAAAGTTGGCATTGTTTTGCGCAGGGTGAGTAAAATTTTGATTGCAGTGATAATTGCTTACATTTTTTTCGCCCGCCGCGTTGCCCGGGCCCGCACGCGAAAAAGAGCCTTCTAGCAGTTTGCTAAATTGCATCGCATTGAGTTTATCTTTATCTAACCAACTAAATTGAATTTCAATATTGCCGCTTTGAAAATTTCGGTTTAAATAGAGCTTTTCTTTACTTAAGCAATTAATTTCACTGACCTTAAATTGTGCTTTTTCAGCCTCGGCATTTGATTGCCCCCAGCAAGGAATAAAAGGTGCAATTTCACTTAACACCTGAGTTTGACCTAACCGAGTTTGAGGCCAGTCGCTTGCTAATAAAGGTTCATATAATGCTTGTTGGCTGGTAAATAATTGGGTTTCAATATGCTGGTTGTAATTTTCAACTAAGATCGGCGCTTTGGTTGTTGTTAATAAGGTTTTTAGTTTAGTTAAGGGCACTAAAAAACCCAGTTGATTACCCGCAGTGGCGACATTAACACCTATAACTTCACCTTGCTGATTTAAAACAGGGCCGCCGCTCATCCCGGGGTTAATGGAGCCGGTAAAATTTATGCGTTGGTAAAAGCTATGAGCCGTAATGCCGTTATATGTGCCGGGCGATACTATCATGCCGTAGTCATGTGGGTTACCAATAGAGAATATGTCTTCCCCTTGGTTTGGGCTTTCTGTCGCTAATTTTAATTGAATAAGCGTATGAATATCAGCTTTTAAAATAGCCAAATCATTTACCACATCAAAATTAACTAATTTAGCAGGCAAGTTTGTGTTTTTATCCGTGAGTAATTCAATACGATATTGATTAGGGCTGTTCACAAATAATGAAACAACATGATAATTAGTGACAATATGGCCACCTTCAATTAAAAATGCAGAACCAATTGCGGATTTTTTATTGCTGTTTTTTTCAATAAGTTGAACTTGAAAAACAACCGTTTCATACTCTTTAAATAACGCATCAGCATTATTTTGAGCAAAAGCAGTTGCCGTAAATAAATATATGAATGCCCAGCTAGCAGTCAATAAATGTATGATTTTCATAAAAATAGATAAGTCTTTATGTAATTTGAATAGGCAAGTTCAAGATAACAAATCGATTAAAATAAATATATACCCAAAACACGCTAATTTTCTAGGCGCTAGGGTTGAGAGCTAAACCGTAGCCTTGATTAGCGAAGCATGAGCGTAATCCACCGGGAAGGTTCGAGGTTTTAGGATTCAGGCGCTAGGTTTGAGGTTTAAAACCACCTTTCCCCGCAAACGCAAAACTGGCATAAAACACCGCGTGCGCTATCGGCATTTTGCTCCCGGCAATGCTCTACGACGTATATCCCTATAGGCCAGCTGCACGCCTGCGAGGTTTGTAAAACGTAGGGTGGTTTAGCGAAGCATGAGCGTAAGCCACCGGGAAGGTTTTAGGATTCAGGCGCTAGGTTTGAGGTTTAAAACCACCTTTCCCCGCAAACGCAAAACTGGCATAAAACACCGCGTGCGCTATCGGCATTTTGCTCCCGGCAATGCTCTACGACCTATATCCCTATAGGCCAGCTGCACGCCTACGAGGTTTGTAAAACGTAGGGTGGTTTAGCGAAGCATGAGCGTAAGCCACCGGGAAGGTTTGAGGTTTTAGGATTCAGGCGCTAGGTTTAAAACCACCTTTCCCCGCAAACGCAAAACTGGCATAAAACACCGTAGGCGTGCAGCTTGCGCACGCGTTCCTAAATTTAAGGCAACGCCGGGAGCAATTGCCGATAGCGCACGTTTTTAAGTTTCAAAAATAAAAAAGCCCGCTAACTATATGGTTAGCGGGCTTTAAATATTGGTTTAATTGCTTTTTGGCAATTAATTTTTAATGATTATTGAGTTACTTTTTTAATTCTGGGGTTAAAAAAGGCTGAATTTCTTTTAAGGTAATCGCCAATAATTTAGGGTTAGCTGCCACAATATTACCTGATTTAAAGTAATTATGACCGCCAACCATATCAGTTACCATACCGCCTGCTTCACGCACAATTAATTCACCAGCAGCGGTATCCCAAGGTTTTAAACCAAATTCCCAATATGCATCATAACGGCCAGCAGCAAGGTAAGCTAAATCAAGCGCCGCAGAGCCAGCGCGGCGTACATCGCCACCAATTTTAAATAAAGCGCCAAATGTACCTATATAAGCATCATAATGTTGTTTAGCTTTAAACGGAAAACCCGTTGCTAAAATAGTGCCAGTCATGTCTTTTTTCTTAGCAACTCGGATTTTAAATTCATTTAACTGAGCGCCACGGCCTTTTACGCCAGTAAAAAGTTCATCACGGATAGGGTCATAAACAACCGCAACTTCCGTTTTGCCTTTAACTCTAAGCGCAATCGAAACACAAAAATGAGGAATACCACGAGAGAAATTAGATGTGCCATCTAATGGGTCAATTACCCAAACGTAATCTGCGTCTTTACCTGTTTTATGGCCGCCTTCTTCGCCAATAAAACTATGATCAGGATAAGATTGTAAAATGGTTGAAATAATATCGCGTTCCGCTTCGCGGTCAATATTGGTTACAAAATCATTGTCAGTTTTATTTTCAACCGTTACTCGGTCTAATTGTGAAAAGCCACGAGAAATCGTATGGCCTGCTTTACGCGCTGCGCGTACCGCAATGGTCAGCATTGGATGCATCATCTTACCCTGTCATGTAAAAGAACTAAAAATCGGCGCGTATTATAATTGAACAAGTCATTTTTAGCCAGTAAATTAGCCGATTTTTCATAAAAATAACTCAGCTTTGAGTTAACAAAAAGCTTGTCTATGCTAGAATACGCGCTCAATTCTAGAGGACACCTGTACATGCTTGATAAGATCCGGATTATTTTAATTAATACTTCTCACACTGGTAACATAGGTTCAACCGCTCGCGCGATGAAAACCATGGGCTTGTCTAATTTGTGGTTAGTTGACCCGGTTTCAAAACCGGATAGCCATTCATCAGCGCTTGCCGCCGGTGCAACGGACGTATTAGGCAAGGCTAAAATTGTAGATACATTAGATGAAGCGCTGGCAGGCTGTCGGTTAGTGATTGCAACCAGTGCACGTAGCCGAACTTTGGCTTGGCCTGAACTTGACCCTAGAGAATCTGGCATTAAATTAATTCAAGAAGCCCAGCACGACGATGGTGAAGTTGCGCTTATTTTTGGTCGTGAAAATAACGGCTTAAATAATGAAGAGCTGCAAAAAGCCACTTACCATGCCATTATTCCGGCAAATCCAGATTATAGTTCACTCAATTTAGCTGCAGCAGTACAAACCCTTTGTTACGAAGTTAGAATGGCTTATTTACAGCAAGAAAAATTTGAAACGCAAGTGGAACCTTATCCACTGGTTGATGATATGGAGCGTTTTTACAAGCACCTTGAAGAAACACTAATTGGCACCGAATTTATTGTTAAAAATCACCCGGGCCAAGTTATGAGTAAATTAAAACGCTTATTTAACCGCGCTCGACCTGAATCGCATGAACTTAATATTTTACGTGGTATGTTAGCGTCGGTTGATAAGCTGGTTAAAAATAAAGGTAAACAATAATGTTCGACAGGCTAAAAGAAGACATTCAAGCTGTCTTTCATCGTGACCCAGCCGCTCGAAACTTTATGGATGTTTTAACTAACTATCCGGGCATGCATGCGATTTGGTGGCACAGAATAAGCCATCCTTTGTATCAACATAATTGGAAATGGCTGGCACGTTTTGTCTCTAACGTAGCAAGATTATTAACCGGTATTGAAATTCACCCCGGCGCAACTATCGGCCGTCGTTTTTTTATTGACCATGGCATGGGCGTTGTCATTGGTGAAACAGCCGAAATAGGGGACGATTGCACTTTATATCATGGGGTAACTTTAGGCGGCACCAGCTGGAATAAAGGTAAACGACACCCAACTTTAGCCAATGGCGTGGTAGTGGGGGCAGGCGCAAAAGTATTAGGGCCAATTAATATTGGCGAAAATGCAAAAGTAGGCTCAAATTCTGTAGTGGTTAAAGATGTCCCAGCAGAAGCAACCTGTATCGGTATACCAGGGCGTATTGTAGTACCCAAATCACAACAAAAAACAGATGAAGTACGCAAAGCCATCGCCAAAAAATACGGCTTTGATGCTTATGCGGTTAGCTCTGATAACCCAGATCCAGTTGCCAATCATATTGGTCGTATCTTAGATCACATGCATTTTATGGACAGTAAAGTGATTGAACTGTGCCGTGAAGTGAAAAAAATGGGGGGTGATGTTTGCGATCAAGCCATCCCTGGTTTAACCATAGATGATGATGAAATTGTCAAAGCCGAACAAGACGCCGCCCGCGACAGAACCAACCACCACGAAGCATTCGATCCGCAAATTTAATTTTACCCGGTACCTTTGTATGACTGGTCCCATTCAGTCCTTCGCAGGGAAGACGGCACTAAACACCATCGTCATACCCGCGCACGACTGAATGGATTCAGGAGGTAGAATAACGCAAGGAGCAGTTATCGAGGCGGGTATCCCTTTGGCGGCTTCGAACCTTGTTAGTATTCTGAAATAACAAGCGACAATAGTGCTGATTAATTCAGTTGGTTTGACTTAGGTTTTGTGGTGATTGCGGGATCCCTGCCTACGCAGGGAAGACGGAGTAAATGCAGGGAAGACGGATTTCCGCCCAACCGTCATACCCGCGAACGACTGAATGGATTCAGGAGGTAGAATAACGCAGGGAGCAGTTATCGAGGCGGGTATCCCTTTGGCAGCTTCGAATTTTTTAGTATTTTGAAATAACAAGCGACAATAGTGCAGATTAATTCAGTTGGTTTGACTTAGGTTTTGTGGTGATTGCGGGATCCCTGCCTACGCAGGGATGACGGAGTAAATGCAGGGAAGACGGATTTCCGCCCAACCGTCATACCCGCGAAGGCGGGTATCCCTTTGGCGATGTTGAACTGTGGTAGGGATTAAGAGGTACAGGCAATTATATTGCTGGCTGAATTTGTATTTTGTAATGTCTTTTAAAGTGCTTGCGGGATCTCTGCCTCGGCAATTGCTCCCTGCATTGCTCGATCTCCTGAATCCATTCAGTCGTTCTCAGCGATGACGAGGTAAACCAAGGGATAACACATTTTAAACTAACGGCCATAAATCGTTCCAGTCAGGGTTATTTTCTTCAATTAAATTAACTTTCCATGCTCTTTTCCATTTTTTCATTTGTTTTTCTCGGGTTATTGCCTCATACATAGTTTGATGGCATTCAACATAAACCAAATTAGTGATGTCATATTTTTGAGTAAACCCAGAGTTATACTTTTGCTTGTGCTGCCAAACTCTCTGGTTAATATCACTTGTTACACCAATATATAAAGTTCCATGCTTTTTACTTGATAATATGTAGACGCAAGGTTGATGCAGCATTTCAAACTCCGTTTTGAATAAATATCCGTTCCGTTAATTATAAACCGAGTTTTAGAATTTGACTGAAAACTAGAATGTCTTTTTCATCAATTCGAACTAATAATGATAATTCACTTCGGCGGCTTCGAACCTTGTTAGTATTCTGAAATAACAAGCGACAATAGTGCTGATTAATTCAGTTGGTTTGACTTAGGTTTTGTGGTGATTGCGGGATCCCTGCCTACGCAGGGAAGACGGATTTCCGCCCAACCGTCATACCCGCGCAGGCGGGTATCCCTTTGGCGGCTTCGAACGTTGTTAGTATTCTGAAATAACAAGCGACCATAGTGCTGATTGGTTTAGTTGCTTTGACTTAGATTTTGTGGTGCTTGCGGGATCCCTGCCTACGCAGGGATGACGGAGTAAATGCAGGGAAGACGGATTTCCGCCCAACCGTCATACCCGCGCAGGCGGGTATCCCTTTGGCGGCTTCGAACGTTGTTAGTATTCTGAAATAACAAGCGACCATAGTGCTGATTGGTTTAGTTGCTTTGACTTAGGTTTTGTGGTGATTGCGGGATCCCTGCCTACGCAGGGATGACGGAGTAAATGCAGGGAAGACGGATTTCCGCCCAACCGTCATACCCGCGCACGACTGAATGGATTCAGGAGGTAGAATAACGCAAGGAGCAGTTATCGAGGCGGGTATCCCTTTGGCGGCTTCGAATTTTTTTAGTATGTTGAAATAACAAGCGACAATAGTGCTGATTAATTCAGTTGCTTTGACTTAGATTTTATGGTGATTGCGGGATCCCTGCCTACGCAGGGATGACAGCGTAAAAAAGGATGACGGAGTAATACAGGTATGACAATACTCAACACCATCGTCATACCCGCGAACGACTGAATGGATTCAGGAGGTAGATAACGCAGGGAGCAGTTATCGAGGCGGGGATCCCTTTGACGTTTTCCAACTACGGAATGCAACCCCCAGATCCCAAAACTCCAAATCCCAGAAGCGAAGCGTCCCAGCAATCCATTAACCCAAAAACGCATTTATTCAAAAACTAACCGCTTTGATTTATATTTGCACAAAACTTGGTTAATAATTAATTAATCAAAAAAAATATGGATTTTTTTTAGAAAAAAGTTTGACAAAAATCTGAGAATCGTTAATATGCGCCCCAACGAAAACGGTGAGATGGCCGAGAGGCTGAAGGCGCTCCCCTGCTAAGGGAGTATAGGGTTTGTAGCCCTATCGAGGGTTCGAATCCCTCTCTCACCGCCATTTTCGTAAAGATCAAATACGCGTGTGTAGCTCAGCTGGATAGAGTACCTGGCTACGAACCAGGCGGTCGGAGGTTCGAATCCTTCCACACGCGCCATTTATCTTACCCTAATATCAAAACGCGTGTGTAGCTCAGCTGGATAGAGTACCTGGCTACGAACCAGGCGGTCGGAGGTTCGAATCCTTCCACACGCGCCACTTCTCAGTTTTACCATCTTATTATTAGTTGTAAATGAGCAGTGTTGTTAAATTGTGTAGGTGGTATTTTTTAATACTTTTGCGCCTTAGAGTTAAATTATTTTAACTACAATGTAAAAACACTGAATTTGTTTACTAAACTTAAGCCACTTTAAATCAAACAAATTTAGTGTAGGTCGATATTTAGACTATGCAAAATTCTGTTATGGTCTATATATTATTATCTTTACGTTGAAAATTAACTGATAATTTATGTTTTTAATGGTTTTAATTCAATTAAGCACTAAGACATAAATTTTTAGTTCTTTTTTACGTTGAATTGAGCGTTTAAACTGATACCAGATTTTTAATTTGGTTGATTTATAAACGGCGTCGTGATAACCGTAGGTTCACGAACCTAAATTAATAGAGACGATATATGGAAAACAATCTAGGAGCTTTACTACTTGAAGCGGGCAACCTACTGTTAATCGGTATGGTGGTTGTATTTTCGTTTTTAGGCATTTTAATCTTTTTAATGAAATTAATGTCTAGCTTGGTTGGTGGTGATGCACCTGTCACAGCACAGGTTAATCCTGGCCAAAGAGCCAGAAAACCAGCATCAGCCCCCCAAGATCACAAAGTTAAAGCGGCTATCTCAGCTGCAATCCACCAATATCGCCAAGATAACAAATAGCAAGTAGGAGATTTATTATGGCCAAGCCGCTACTGATTACAGATGTTGTATTAAGAGATGCGCATCAATCACTATTAGCCACTCGTCTACGTTTAGACGATATGTTACCCATCGCCGAAAAGCTAGATAAACTAGGTTATTGGTCGCTTGAAAGCTGGGGTGGTGCAACCTTTGATTCATGTATTCGTTATTTAGGCGAAGATCCTTGGGATCGAATTCGTGAACTTAAAAAAGCCATGCCAAATACCAAACAGCAAATGTTATTGCGTGGTCAAAACTTATTAGGCTATCGCCACTACGCAGATGACGTGGTTGAAAAATTTGTTGAACGTGCACACACAAATGGTGTTGACGTTTTCCGTATTTTTGACGCAATGAACGACGTACGCAACTTACAAACGGCAATTAAAACTGCGATTAAAGTAGGTGCACACGCGCAAGGTACATTATCGTACACAGTGAGCCCGGTTCACACCATGGACATGTGGATTGACATGGCGCGTGAATTAGAAGATATGGGCGTTCACTCAATCTTTATTAAAGACATGGCCGGTTTATTAAAACCTTACGTTGCTGAAGAATTAGTCACTCGCTTAAAAGAAGCGGTTGATGTGCCAATTGCGATGCAATGTCATGCCACTACCGGTTTAAGCACAGCCACATACATGAAAGCCATTGATGCCGGTATTGATATGTTAGATACCGCGGTTTCTTCAATGAGTATGACATACGGTCATACAGCTACAGAAACCATTGCCGCCATTGTTGAAGGCACAGAACGCGATACAGGTCTTGACCTTAATGCAATGGAAGAAGTCGCCTCTTATTTCCGTGACGTTCGTAAAAAATACGCCAAATTTGAAGGCGCATTAAAAGGTGTCGATGCACGTATCTTAACGGCACAAGTACCTGGCGGCATGTTAACTAACATGGAAAGCCAATTAAAAGAGCAGGGCGCTGGCGATAAATTAGACGCCGTATTAAAAGAAATTCCGAACGTACGTGAAGATTTAGGTTTTATTCCACTTGTCACACCAACCTCACAAATTGTAGGTACACAAGCAGTATTAAACGTATTAACGGGTGAGCGTTATAAATCAATCACTAAAGAAACTGCTGGTGTTTTAAAAGGTGAATACGGTGCAACTGCAGCACCAGTAAATGGCGAGTTGTTAGCTCGAGTATTAGAAGGCGGTGAGCAAATCACTTGTCGTCCGGCAGATAAATTAGAGCCAGAAATGGACAACCTAACTGCCGAATTAGAAAAATTAGCGGAAGAAAAATCAGTTAAACTAGCCGATGAAAAAATTGATGACGTATTAACTTACGCATTATTCCCACAAATTGGCTTTAAATTTATTGAAAACCGTAATAACCCATCTGCATTTGAACCAGCACCAACGGCTGAATCAGAAGAAAAACCTGCATCAAACAGTGCGCCACAGGTACAAACAGCAGGTCCAGCTGCTTATAGCGTAAGGGTTGATGGCAAAGTTTATCAAGTAGAAGTAGCACCTAGCGGTGAAATTACAGATATTGAAAACATGCAGTCAGGTGGCGATGAAAGAGTGCCACAATCAACCTCAGTATCAGCAGCTGAAACCTTAAACTCACCATTATCGGGCAACATTTTTAAAGTTAATGTAAACCCAGGCGATCAAGTTGCCGCTGGTGATGTGGTTATCATTATGGAAGCGATGAAAATGGAAACAGAAATCCGAGCAACCAAAGATGGTGAAGTGGTTGACGTATTCGTTAAAACAGGCGATTCAGTTCAGTCTGGCGATCCAATGTTAAGTTTGTCGTAAGGGTTTAAAATGGACGGTATAGCAACTTTATGGGCCTCAACGGGCATAGCTAATTTTGAAATTTTACAATTAGTGATGATTGCTGTTGGTTTTGGGCTTTTGTATTTAGCAATTTCTAAAAAGTTTGAACCTTTATTATTATTACCTATTGGTTTTGGTGCCATATTAACCAACATACCAGTGGCAGGTTTTGCTGATGAAGGCGGTTTACTTTACTACGTATACCATATAGGGATTGATACGGGTGTATTCCCACTTTTAATCTTTATGGGTGTCGGCGCAATGACAGATTTTGGTGCGCTTATCGCAAATCCAAAAATGTTATTATTAGGTGCAGCGGCTCAAACCGGTATATTTGCCACCTTGTTTGGCGCAATTTTGTTAAACCTAATTCCAGGTTTTGATTTTACCTTGGCGGATGCATCGGCGATTGCCATTATCGGCGGGGCAGATGGCCCAACCGCAATCTTCTTAGCGTCCCGGCTAGCGCCCGATTTATTAGGTGCAATAGCGGTAGCTGCTTATTCATATATGGCACTGGTTCCAATTATCCAACCACCCATTATGAAAGCATTAACGTCAGAAGCGGATCGTAAAATTGTAATGGAACAATTAAGACCTGTTTCAGCGAAAGAAAAAATGATCTTTCCATTAATGGTACTCGGCATCACCATTTTATTCTTACCAGAAGCAACCCCATTAGTAGGTATGTTCTGCTTAGGTAATTTAATGCGTGAATGTGGTGCGGTTGATCGTTTGAGCAAAACAGCTCAAAACGAATTAATTAACATAGTGACCATTTTCTTAGGTTTAGCGGTGGGGTCTAAATTGTCCGCTGACAAATTCTTAACCGTAGAAACCTTAGGTATTTTAGCACTAGGTGCTGTTGCATTTGGTATTGGTACCGCTTGTGGTGTATTAATGGCTAAACTAATGAGCAAAATGTCGGGCGGTAAAATTAACCCGCTTATCGGTGCCGCTGGCGTATCAGCAGTGCCTATGGCAGCTCGAGTTGTGAATAAAGTGGGCTTACAAGCCAACCCACACAACTTTTTACTGATGCATGCAATGGGCCCCAACGTAGCCGGTGTATTAGGCTCAGCCGTTGCCGCAGGTATTTTATTAGCATTAGTCGGTGGTTAATGGTTAGCGGTTAAATTTTTAACCAAACCAAACTGATAAAAAGGTTGCCTCGGCAACCTTTTTTTATACCTAACATAAAATCCACAAAAAGTAGGGTGGTTTAGCGAAGCATGAGCGTAAGCCACCAAGAAGGTTTGAGGTTTTAGGATTCAGGCGCTAGGGAAACCCTCAACCCCTAAATTCTAAAACCTAAATTCTGATTCAAACCACCGTAGACGCGAAGCTTGCTCGCGTTTTTAAATTTAAGGCAATGCAGGGAGCAATTGCCGATAGCACGCGCTTCCACGCCTCGTCATTCCGTACAGTGAGGCACGAACGTGATACGGAATCCATCTTATCAGCGCCACGCCAGCAATTACCAACCCCCGCGTGCGCAAGCTGCACGCCTACAAGGTTTACAAAACAAACATTAAAAACCCCGCTTTGATTAGCGAAGCATGAGCGTAATCCAGGATGACTTCAAACACCACAAATGTACGATTACGCGCCCACGTCGCTAATCGTACCTACGGTGCTAAAATCAAAAATCTTTTCCCTAGCAGCGGAGCGCCCTAGTCCCTAGAATCCTAGAACCTAAATTCTAAAGTCTGATTCAAACCACCGTAGACGCGAAGCTTGCTCGCGTTTTTAAATTTAAGGCAATGCAGGGAGCAATTGCCGATAGCACGCGTTTTTGGGTTAAGGCAACGCACACGTGTATTGCCGATAACAATTCGCGTGCGCTATCGGCATTTTGCTCCCGGCAATGCTCTACGACCTATATCCTATAGGCCAGCTGCACGCCTACAAATTTTATAAAACAAATTTAAAACGTAGCCTTGATTAGCGAAGCATGAGCGTAATCGAGGATGACTTCAAGCACCACAAATGTACGATTACGCGCCCACGTCACTAATCGTACCTACGTCTTTCGAGAATTTAGATTTGAGATAATAGATAAGAGAAAAAGTAGGGTGGTTTAGCGAAGCATGAGCGTAAGCCACCAGGAAGGTTTGAAGTTTAAAATACCTATAGCTCGTGGAAAAATATCAAAGTTAAGTTATATTTTTATACAGGAACTACATTATTAAAGGATTATTATATGAAGTATTTATTTGCCAGTTTAATTTTTATTGTAATGAAAAGTTACGCTGTAAATTTCAATGATATCAATACTTACAATAACGAATTAAGATATCACAGAGGTGATTATATTCGTTATATCAACTATATTTGGGTTGCTAATTCTTCCTCTATTGGCAAACCACCTTCAGCAATAAGTAAAGTTTGGACTCATATCCCTTTAATTAATATTCAAGAAGCGAAATTAAGCGGCCATTATAAAATAGGCCAAGCTGTTACTCACCTTGACCGCTATTACTTCGCAATAAAGCAAACTAAGTTTAAATTTAATGATCGCCACTTTGAACGTAATTGGGTTGAGTTTTCGCATCCAGCTATAGGGTACGATTTACCAATAATTGAGAGTCTACCTGATAATTTAATGGGAATTGATATTAATCAGAATGATTTAAGAGATGATTATGAAATTTATGTGTTAATGAACTTTTCATCGCTTCAGTTAAGAAATCTAGGTCTAGCTGCGGGGCGTTTATATAATCAAGTGCTCATGTTAAGTAATATGCCTAATTTGTTTAACACTGAACAAGATCTTAAGATTTTTATGAATAAATTGGTAGCATCGCGTATTTGCCAGAAAAAACTTACATTAAAATATCCTGATTTCACAGGGTTTCAGCACAAATATATTAATTCACCCAGCAGAATTAAGGCCTATTATGGCGGACAAAAAGTTTTACATACTCAGCTAGGTGATGAATACGAGGCTGCTATTATGGATGATTCATGTGTGCAAGTTATCAATTAAGGAATATTAGATGAAAAAATTATTAAAGATAACTTTGCTCATTATATCTTGTATATATTCAAATCAAAATGTTTATGCAGCCCCAAAAATTTGTTCAGATTATATTGATTTTTTACAACTGTTTTATGTGAATGGAATGTTTACAAGTTATGAGGCGTTTTTAGAGAATAAAAGAGCATTGAATCAATTCCAAGATGGTTTTTTAAATCAATCGTATAAAAAAGCAAGCTCAGTTAAAGGCGCCTACAATGATAATGAATTTTTTGTAAGTCAACTTGCAGAAGTAGCCAAACATAAAATAGAGGATATTGCAGAAACACAATCAATAAAAAATAAACTGGAAGAAGCTGTCTATCAGGTATTATTGGGAAACCCAGTCCAAGAAATAAAAAAAGACTTATTAATAGATATAATAGCTCACAATTGGAATTATTTTTTACCTTCAATCATTAATGAAAATGATTATATAAACGCAATTTCGCAGCTTAAAAATACAATAAATGGGTGCAGTAGAAATGTGTTAGTATCGCACTCGCAAGGTAATTTTTATGCGAATAAATTGATAGATGACATGTATTCTAAGCATATACTGCCAGGTGGTTGGTTGCTCACTGACTACCCCATGCTAGGGCTGATGTCTATTGCAAATCCAGCTAATACCATAGGTGATCAAACGGGTACCAAAAATCCAAATTTAGTTGGGCATATTACAAATGACAATGATTTAATTATGTTGGCAGTGAGAGATGCCCTTGAAGCTGTGGATTCAAATTTTAAATCATCATTTAATTCCAGCGATTGGTCTGGCCACTCTATTATTGAATCATATTTAAGTCAGCCGCAGCAGGCTAAATATATTTCAACTTCTATAATTGCTATTGCTGATTCAATGCTGCCCGTACCAATGTATAATCAAAATTTAACACAGTCTAGCGCCATTGAGAGTTATGGCTATTCTGACGTAAACCACATTCTAGATATAAAGTTTTCTGCTAAATATATTTATCGTTATTCTAGTGTGCCGGGGGCTGTTATTACAGATTTTAATCAAGCTATATCTAAAGGCGGCTTTTATAATCAATTTGTTAAAGGAAAATATGAATCTAAAAAAATAGAACAGGGAAGTAAATATTAAAAAACTAGTGACACTAAACGATACACAATAGAGGTTTGAAAACGTAGCCTTGATTAGCGAAGTATGAGCGTAATCGAGGAATACAATGTTAGGAGCTAGGCCGCTGCGCTTCTAGGCATAAGGAAAACCCCAACCCCTAAATTCTAAAATCTCAATTCTGATTCAAACCACCGTAGACGCGAAGCTTGCTCGCGTTTTTAAATTTAAGGCAATGCAGGAAGCAATAGCCGATAGCACGCGCTTCCACGCCTCGTCATTCCGTACAGTGAGGCACGAACGTGATACGGAATCCATCTTATCAGCAACACGAAATTAATTTAACCAAAAAACCGCGCCAGCCAGCTTGACGCCTACAAATTTTATTAAACCCGACATTGATCAGACCCCAAGCTCAAAATTATTAATTTTATAGTAGCGTTCAGCACATCCTGCGAGCTGCTGGATTACACTATTCCTCACGTCATTTATCCCATCCACATGCACCAACTCATAGTCATAGTGGGTATCAAGCTGCACTAGGTTTACACCTTCAAAACACTGGAATACCCAACGTAAAGTTGGATTGCTAATTGGTTTATTTATCTGATTTGGAATGGTTATTTGCGCTTTAGCCATATTCGCACGTAACCGTCTTTGACCTATGCTATAAACCAATAACGACAGCGTCATAATCATCAACAAGGCATCGATTCTGCTTGGCTTTTTTATAAAAAGTGACGAGACAAAAAATAGTGGGTCTTTTAAAAATCTAAACCCTCGCTCAACATGAGATTGCGCTTTGTAGCGCTCAAAAACGCATTCATCGCTTAACTCAGTTTCACAGGCATTTGTTGCCAATACAAAACAAGATTTTTGTTCGACGTAATTCTGTTGCGCGGCTTTATCTTCGGTCACTTGGCCGATAAGTTGCCATTGCACTGATTGAACCACCGCATCTTTTTTGGGTCGGCCTTTTCCTTCATATTGATTATGTGCGTTGCACTCAGCAATGCTTAAACTATGGTATTTTTGCTTTTTATCTAATACTGCTAAGGCGCTTTGTGCATCCGTTTCACAAGCAAATCTTTGCGCTTGCAAATGAAATAGGGCTTTATCCAATGCTTTGCGCTCTTTAGCCACTAAACCTTCGATGCTTTTCTGTGCACGTGCTTTTGCTGCGTTAGAGTAAACAACCAGCCAACGCTGCTCAATATCCATATGCTCAACTCTAAGCGGTCTGTATTGATAGTTGTCGTTGATACGTGTCCAATCATTGGCCGTTAACGCTTCTGAAATGGACTGATTTTCTAATTTTATCGTGGATGGAATGAGAGTGATAAATCGAATTTGTTGGAGAAATTCGGCATTTTCTTTGTGGTAAAATTTGCTGTCTGCTATACAAAATTTGGGGGCATCGCTTGCTTTGAATGTATCTACCAATGCGCTGGCACGCTCTCTAAATATAGTGCTGTCAGATGCATTGCCATCCCAATTTTTACTGAGCATAGGGACGCCGCCGTCTTGCGTAACAATCATCTCTTGCACGATTTGTTTTAAATCAGGTCTATGGTCTTTGCTGTATCCATGTTTGATTTGAATTGGAATTTCATCTTCTTGTTCATCATCTATATTGTATTGGCCTGTAAGTGAATAACTTGTTGTATCTAAAGATTGAAATTGGGTGTCGACTTGCTCTATTTGGCAAGCTTGATAGGCAATACGAGCAAAAAGATTGTCACAACCAAAGTCGCTGCATTGGTCGAGTGTGCGTCCTAATTTGTGACGGTTAAAGTGACTTGCCTCGACTCCTTGTCTAAAAAGATGCTCCATTGGCAAATTTTCAAAAAATTGT
This sequence comes from Catenovulum adriaticum, assembly GCF_026725475.1. Classification (NCBI taxonomy): domain Bacteria; kingdom Pseudomonadati; phylum Pseudomonadota; class Gammaproteobacteria; order Alteromonadales; family Alteromonadaceae; genus Catenovulum; species Catenovulum adriaticum. The sequence goes on along the minus strand of NZ_CP109965.1, from coordinate 2,158,813 downwards.
GGTGTGAGGCTCAAAGGTCGGTTAGAAAAGCCCAACCCGTTCATAATCATGCCTTTAACCGCTTCACCTGGTGTTATCTCTTGCTTTTCATCTTGAGGTAAATATTGGTCTATTAATTCAACTAGTTTCAAGTCGTCAATTACGCCTGCTACAATTCCATGATGATCTAACCGTTTGATTTTTAATTTCATATTCACCTCAATAAATTGAAGTGCTATTTTATGTTTTTTAAGAGGATCTGACGATCCCTAAAAATAAAATTATTGAATGATCGTCTGATCAATATCGGTTAAACAAACTTAAAACCGACATTGATCAGACCCCAAGCTCAAAATTATTAATTTTATAGTAGCGTTCAGCACATCCTGCGAGCTGCTGGATTACACTATTCCTCACGTCATTTATCCCATCCACATGCACCAACTCATAGTCATAGTGGGTATCAAGCTGCACTAGGTTTACACCTTCAAAACACTGGAATACCCAACGTAAAGTTGGATTGCTAATTGGTTTATTTATCTGGTTTGGAATGGTTACTTGCGCTTTAGCCATATTCGCACGTAACCGTCTTTGACCTATGCTATAAACCAATAACGACAGCGTCATAATCATCAACAAGGCATCGATTCTGCTTGGCTTTTTTATAAAAAGTGACGAGACAAAAAATAGTGGGTCTTTTAAAAATCTAAACCCTCGCTCAACATGAGATTGCGCTTTGTAGCGCTCAAAAACGCATTCATCGCTTAACTCAGTTTCACAGGCATTTGTTGCCAATACAAAACAAGATTTTTGTTCGACGTAATTCTGTTGCGCGGCTTTATCTTCGGTCACTTGGCCGATAAGTTGCCATTGCACTGATTGAACCACCGCATCTTTTTTGGGTCGGCCTTTTCCTTCATATTGATTATGTGCGTTGCACTCAGCAATGCTTAAACTATGGTATTTTTGCTTTTTATCTAATACTGCTAAGGCGCTTTGTGCATCCGTTTCACAAGCAAATCTTTGCGCTTGCAAATGAAATAGGGCTTTATCCAATGCTTTGCGCTCTTTAGCCACTAAACCTTCGATGCTTTTCTGTGCACGTGCTTTTGCTGCGTTAGAGTAAACAACCAGCCAACGCTGCTCAATATCCATATGCTCAACTCTAAGCGGTCTGTATTGATAGTTGTCGTTGATACGTGTCCAATCATTGGCCGTTAACGCTTCTGAAATGGACTGATTTTCTAATTTTATCGTGGATGGAATGAGAGTGATAAATCGAATTTGTTGGAGAAATTCGGCATTTTCTTTGTGGTAAAATTTGCTGTCTGCTATACAAAATTTGGGGGCATCGCTTGCTTTGAATGTATCTACCAATGCGCTGGCACGCTCTCTAAATATAGTGCTGTCAGATGCATTGCCATCCCAATTTTTACTGAGCATAGGGACGCCGCCGTCTTGCGTAACAATCATCTCTTGCACGATTTGTTTTAAATCAGGTCTATGGTCTTTGCTGTATCCATGTTTGATTTGAATTGGAATTTCATCTTCTTGTTCATCATCTATATTGTATTGGCCTGTAAGTGAATAACTTGTTGTATCTAAAGATTGAAATTGGGTGTCGACTTGCTCTATTTGGCAAGCTTGATAGGCAATACGAGCAAAAAGATTGTCACAACCAAAGTCGCTGCATTGGTCGAGTGTGCGTCCTAATTTGTGACGGTTAAAGTGACTTGCCTCGACTCCTTGTCTAAAAAGATGCTCCATTGGCAAATTTTCAAAAAATTGTGGTGTGAGGCTCAAAGGTCGGTTAGAAAAGCCCAACCCGTTCATAATCATGCCTTTAACCGCTTCACCTGGTGTTATCTCTTGCTTTTCATCTTGAGGTAAATATTGGTCTATTAATTCAACTAGTTTCAAGTCGTCAATTACGCCTGCTACAATTCCATGATGATCTAACCGTTTGATTTTTAATTTCATATTCACCTCAATAAATTGAAGTGCTATTTTATGTTTTTTAAGAGGATCTGACGATCCCTAAAAATAAAATTATTGAATGATCGTCTGATCAATGTCGGTTAAAACGTAGCCTTGATTAGCGAAGCATGAGCGTAATCGAGGCTGACTTCAAACACCGCAAATGTACGATTACGCGCCCACGTCGCTAATCGTACCTACGGTTTTCAAAATCCCAACCCTCAATTCTAAAATCTAAAACCTCAATTCTGACTCAAACCACCGTAGACGCGAAGCTTGCTCGCGTTTTTAAATTTAAGGCAATGCAGGGAGCAATTGCCGATAGCACGCGCTTCCACGCCTCGTCATTCCGTACAGTGAGGAACGAACGTGATACGGAATCCATCTTATCAGCAACACGAAATTAATTTAACCAAAAACCCGCGCCAGCCAGCTTGACGCCTACAAATTTTATAAAACAAACTTAAAACGTAGCCTTGATTAGCGAAGCATGAGCGTAATCGAGGCTGACTTCAAACACCACAATTGTACGATTACGCGCCCACGTCGCTAATCGTACCTACGGTGCTAAAATCAAAAACCTTTTCCCTAGCAGCGAAGCTGCCCCAGCCCCTAGAATCCTAGAACCTCAATTCTAAATTCTATCCCCTGAATCCACAAACCTCCAAAATCACTAATTAATGCCCATTTTTAAAACTAATCATTAAAAACACATGGTTTCTCGCCATAAATTTGTTATATTTACGCGCTATAAATTCCAGAACAAATTTAAACTGTGCATCAAATGCTAATAGCGGATTGCTAAGCATTGTAAAGGGACAACAAAGTACTATGAAGCTAAGACTGCTTATTTTATCCACTCTTTTTTTTAGCCTTTCAACTCAAGCGGTTACACCATCGCCGGCTCAAATTGAACAATTTAAAAAACTACCTAAAGCGCAGCAGCAAGCGTTAGCAAAACAATATGGGGTTAATTTATCTAACTTAAGCAACAACCAAAACAACAAACAAATAGACAACCCCGATGTTGTAAACGAACGCCCAGATCAAAAATCACGCGATAGCCAAAGCGCAGGCGACGAAGTCACCGAAACTGAAATCGACAAAGGCATGCGCAGCCAAAACCAATTAAAAGAAAGCGGCACCAAAAGCGTAAGCAGCGAAACAGACGATTCTGAAAAAGCCCAACCTAAACGCAAACTTAAACCATTTGGTTATGAGCTTTTTGCAGGCGCACCTAGTACATTTGCGCCAGCAACCGATGTTCCTGTCCCGCACGAATACGTATTAGGCCCAGGCGATACCGTTAAGATTCAACTATTTGGTAAAGAATATAAAGACTACAGCCTAACCATAGATCGTAACGGCACCTTAATATTGCCAGAAACCGGCCCACTTCAAGTAGTAGGCATGTCGTTTGGCGAATTTAAAACCTTTATTAACGAACAAATCGAACAAAAAGTCATAGGCGCAAAAGCCAATGTAACCATGGGCGAAATGCGCTCAATTCGTATATTTGTACTGGGCGAAGCCTACCAGCCAGGTGCCTACACCGTTAGCTCGTTATCAACCATTATCCATGCGTTATTTGTATCGGGCGGGGTAACCAACGTGGGTTCATTGCGTAATATTCAATTAAAACGCAAAGGCAAAATAATCACCACCTTCGATTTATACGACTTACTATTAAAAGGCGACACCTCAAAAGACTTAAACCTATTGCCAGGCGATGTTGTATTTGTACCACCGGTTAACAGCACCGTTGGTATAGACGGCGAAGTTAAACGCCCAGCCATATACGAATTAAAAGGCGAAACCAGCACCCAAGAGCTAATTAAACTGGCCGGTGGACTATTATCAACAGCCTACCCAAATGCCTCAAAGCTTGAACGCCTTCGTAGCGATGGAACCCGAACCGTAGTCGATTTAGATTTATCTAAGCGAGCTAACAAACAAAAAGTTGTTAAATCAGGTGATGTATTACGTATTTATTCAGTGTTAGATGAAATGGAAAACGTAGTAAGCTTAAATGGTCACGTACATCGCCCAGGTCGATTTAGCTACAAACCAGACATGCGTTTGTTAGATGTTATTGGCAGCATCACTGCACTTAAAGCAAATCCAGATTTAGACTACGGCTTAATCGTACGAGAAGAACCGAATGTACGTACCGTATCAGCCTTATCGTTCTCACTTAAAAAAGCGTTCTCATCGCCGCACTCAGCTGAAAATTTAGCCCTGCAAGAGCGTGATAAAATTTATGTATTTGCAGCAGACGAAGCACGAAAACTTGATAAACTATTAGCACGCCTAAAAGCACAAGCTCGCTTAGACGAACCTGCTAAAGTAGTTAATGTAGCAGGGCATGTAAGATACCCAGGCAATTACCCATTTACTCAAAATATGACAGTGGCAGATTTAATTAAAGCCTCGTACGATCTACAGCTTGAAACCGACATGAATTATGCGTTATTAAAAAGCAAAAATTATCGTCAAAACATTACCGAGTTTGACGTGATTAGCTTTAATAACCCAGCTGATTTAAATAAAAGATTATCACCAGCCGACAAGTTATACGTGTTTTCAATTAATGACGAACGCGAAGAGCAGTTTGTTGACTTAATTAACGAAATTAAACGACAAACCAACAAACAAAACCAACAGCAATTAGTAACGATTAATGGCGAAGTGAGATTTCCGGGCACCTACCCATTAGCTAACAATATGTCACTTAAAGACTTAGTGGCAGCGGCCGGTGGTTTTACTGAATCGAGCTTTATGAACTCAGTTAATATCAGTCGATTTAATACTAATTTAAAAGATAAATCTGAGTATTCACTAATTAAATTGGATCTTGATTCCGACACATTAAACACTTATCAATTACAACCTCGCGACAGCATAGTCGTAAATAAAATACCAGATTGGCGCGATCATGAAACAGTTAAGTTATTAGGCGAATTTAAATTTCCGGGTACTTACGTAATTAACAAAGGCGAAACCCTAGCCGAGCTTATCGAGCGAGCAGGTGGCTTTACAAATGAGGCCTTTGTTGATGCCTCTATTTTTACTCGCAGCTACTTAAAAGAAAAAGAGCAAGCTTTATTAGCCGATGCTGAACGTAAACTTAAACGTGAATTAGTATCAGCACAAATCAATGCAGGCGCAGCCGGCAGCTCAGAAACCATTTTATCATTACTAAGCGAACTAGAAGGCGTAGAAGCCAGCGGCCGTATGGTAATTGACAGAAAACAGTTACTTAGTGCTAACGACTCAGTTGAATTACGCAGTGGCGATAGCCTCATTATTCCGCGCAGAAACAGCGCAGTATCTGTTATTGGTGAAGTTTACTCAGCCACCGCCCAGGTTTACACCAAAGATTGGGATATGGACGATTACATAAACGCAGCCGGCGGCTTTAACCAAATCGCAGAAGGTTCAGATGCCTATATTATAAAAGCAAATGGCCGAGTTGTAGGAAACACAGGTTGGTTTAGCTCAAGCGATTCAATTGAACCGGGCGATACAATAGTGGTACCAACTAATATAGACCCAGTACCAACCCTAAGTATTTGGCGTGATGTAACCAGCATTATTTACCAATCCACAGTCGCATTAGCAGCCGTCGCCGCATTATAAAATAAATTTTAAGCGCCAAGTTTGAAATTTTAAAAAGTAGGGTGGTTTAGCGAAGCATGAGCCTAAGCCACCAAGAAGGTTCGAGATTTTAGGATTCAGGCGCTAGGTTTAAGTTTTAAAAACCATCTTCTCCGCAAGCTGGTATAAAATACCGTAGACGCGAAGCTTGCTCGCGTTTTTAAATTTAAGGCAATGCAGGGAGCAATTACCGATAGCACGCGCTTCCACGCCTCGTCATTCCTTGTGCCACCCCGTCATTCCTGCGCAGGCAGGAATCCCGCAAGCCCCACAAATACCATGACTCACCACAAAACAAAACCAGCACCACAATTGCCAACCTTTCGTCATTCCGTACAGTGAGGAACGAACGTGATACGGAATCCATCTTATCAGCAACACGAAATTAATTTAACCAACCCCCGCGTGCGCAAGCTGCACGCCTACAAATTTTACAAAACAAACTTAAAACGTAGCCTTGATTAGCGAAGCATGAGCGTAATCGAGGATGACTTCAAATACCACAATTGTACGATTACGCGCCCACGTCGCTAATCGTACCTACGGTTTTCAAGAATTTGGATTTGAGATAATAGAAAAAAGTAGGGTGGTTTAGCGAAGCATGAGCGTAAGCCACCAAAAAGTTTGAGGTTTTAGGATTCAGGCGCTAGGGAAACCCCAACCCCTAAATTCTAAATTCTAAATTCTCAAATCTAAAATCCCTCTCCCCAACCAAATAATAATTATGCAATGTCCACCAACCTATGGGACAATTTATTCTTGCGTTAACCCAAAAAACAGCGATACTAATTACAAGAAGGAGGGTGTATGAAACCGTCGAAAGTGATTAAAACTAACAGAGAGCGCATTAAACTTGTTCTTGAGCAATACCATGTAACAAACCCTAGAATATTTGGTTCTGTAGCGCGGGGAACAGATACAGAAGAGAGCGACATAGACTTGTTAGTTGAAACAACAACTGACACAACAATGATGGATATTGGCCATATAAAATATCAGCTCAAAAAATTACTTGGGGTAAGCGTAGACGTATTGACGTTAAACTCAGTACCTAAAAATAAAAGCGCTCAATTACTTGAAGAATCAAAACCGCTATGAGTCGGGACAAGCAAAGGTTACTAGATTATCTTGAACATATTTTAAAGGCGATTGAAAATATTGAATCTTATTGCTCAGAAATTGATGAAATTCAATTTTTAGAAAATTCACTATATCAAGACGCAGTGGTTAGAAATTTTGAGGTTGTTGGAGAGGCTTGTAATAATATTTGTAAACACTACCCAGAATTCGCAGAGCAAAACAATAATATACCATTTGGTTCTGCATATGAAATGCGTAATGCGCTCGCACATGGCTATTTTAAAATTGACTATGAATTAGTTTGGAAAACGATTCATCGAGAGCTACCAGAACTTTATCAAAAAGTAGCTAGTGTGAAATTTAATTATCAAAACACTTAAAATACACAGTCACTATGAAGGTTCGAGGTTTTAGGATTCAGGCACTAGGGAAACCCCAACCCCTCGTCATTCCTGCGCAGGCAGGGATCCCGCAAGCCCCACAAATACCATGACCAACCACAAAACAAAACCAGCATCACACTTGCCTGTAAATTTTAAAACTCAATCAAGATTCAAAATCGCCAGAGGGATACCCGCCGTCGCGGGTATGACGAATATGTAAACAGGCTTTGTAAATTTGTAGGGTGGTTTAGCGAAGCATGAGCGTAAGCCACCAAGAAGGTTCGAGGTTCTAGACGTTAGGTTTGAGGTTTAAAACTCTTGACACCTAGAACCTAGCCCCTAGAAATCTCAATTCTAAAATCTCAATTCTGATTCAAACCACCGTAGACGCGAAGCTGGCCTATAGGATATAGGTCGTAGAGCAATGCAGGGAGCAATTGCCGATAGCACACGCGCTTCTAAATTTAAGGCAACACATCAGCAATTACCGATAGCACACGCTTCCACGCCTCGTCATCCCTTGTGCCACTACGTCATTCCTGCGAAGGCAGGGATCCCGCAAGCACCACAAATACCATGACCAACCACAAAACAAAACCAGCCCCACAATTGCCTGTAAACCCTAAAACTCAATCAAGATTCAAAATCGCCAGAGGGATACCCGCCGTCGCGGGTATGACGAATATGTAAACAGGCTTTGTGAATTTGTAGGGTGGTTTAGCGAAGCATGAGCGTAAGCCACCAAGAAGGTTCGAGGTTCTAGACGTTAGGTTTGAGGTTTAAAACTCTTGACACCTAGAACCTAGCCCCTAGAAATCTAAAATCTCAATTCTGATTCAAACCACCGTAGACGCGAAGCTGGCCTAGAACACCGTAGGCGTGCAGCTTGCGCACGCGCTTCTAAATTCAAGGCAACACATCAGCAATTACCGATAGCACACGCTTCCACGCCTCGTCATCCCTTGTGCCACCTCGTCATTCCTGCGCAGGCAGGAATCCAGCCGTCACCACAAATACCATGACTCACCACAAAACAAAACCAGCACCACAATTGCCTGTAAACCCTAAAACTCAATCAAGATTCAAAATCGCCAGAGGGATACCCGCCTCGATAACTGCTCCCTGCGTTATTCTACCTCCTGAATCCATTCAGTCGTTCGCGGGTATGACGAATATGTAAACAGGCTTTGTGAATTTGTAGGGTGGTTTAGCGAAGCATGAGCGTAAGCCACCAAATAAGGTGTGAGGTTCTAGACGTTAGGTTTGAGGTTTAAAACTCTTGACACCTAGAACCTAGCCCCTAGAAATCTCAATTCTAAAATCTCAATTCTGATTCAAACCACCGTAGACGCGAAGCTGGCCTAGAACACCGTAGGCGTGCAGCTTGCGCACGCGCTTCTAAATTCAAGGCAACACATCAGCAATTACCGATAGCACACGCTTCCACGCCTCGTCATCCCTTGTGCCACCTCGTCATTCCTGCGCAGGCAGGAATCCAGCCGTCACCACAAATACCATGACTCACCACAAAACAAAACCAGCACCACAATTGCCTGTAAAACCTAAAACCTAAAACCTAAAACCTAAAACCTAAAACCTAAAACCTAAAACCTAAAACCTAAAACCTAAAACCTAAAACCTAAAACCTAAAACCTAGCGCCTAGTTTCCTAGAAACCTAGCCCCTAAAACCCCATTTCCCCAAAAACTAAACGGCTTTCACACAAATTCCAAAAAAAGTCATGAAAACTTAATCCAATTATGGAATAATGCGCACCATTGTTTAAGGGATTAAAGCAAAGCACGCACCTGCCAGCGAAACTCCCTTACCAAAATGAATAAAAACGATTTAGGCTAGATGGAAACCTAGGTTGCTAGAGCGCTACGCTGCTAGGATTTAAAATCTAAAACCTAAACTAAAGGAACTAAAATGCCTAAATGTTGGATAATCGCAGGCCCAAACGGAGCCGGAAAAACAACATTTGCTTTAGAATATTTAGCCAATATAGTAAAGTGCACGCATTTTATAAACGCAGATTTAATAGCTGCTGGTTTATCGCCACTGGCACCAGAGCAAGAGCTAATAACAGCAGGTAAGTTATTGCTCAAAGAAATAGAAAACTGCATAAACAAGAACAAAAACTTTGCTGCAGAAACAACTTTAGCAGGTAAAAACTACCTAAAGCTAATAAAAAGATTAAAAGCACAAAATTGGGATGTAGATTTAATATACTTAGCACTACCCAGTGTCGAGCTTTCAAAAGAGCGAGTTGCAGAACGAGTAAAACACGGTGGTCATAACATACCAATAAGCGCACTAGAACGACGTTTTAGCAAAAGCTTAAAAAACTTATTTGAAGCCTACAGTAAAGAAGTAGATAATTGTGTTTGTTATATAAACCACTTAAATTTTCCTGAAATAGTATTTGATAAAAATACAGAAGGAACAACAGTGGCTAATCGACATTATTACGATTTATTGAAAGAGAAGGCGAGTAAATGAACACTGAACGAAAAAGTGAAGTATCAGAGAACGCTTTAGCTATTGGCCAAGCACTACAAAACGCCGTAACCAAAGCATTAGACAAAAAGAAAAAACTCGGCCAATACGCCGTAATATGGGACGACAAAACCCAAACAGTAAAAAGGATTTAGGCTAAAGAGGCAAAGATTTGAGAGTTTAGAATTGAGACTTTAGAACAATCTAAAAACTTGAAATGGAATTTCAATATGCAATTTAAGCAATTAGAGGTTGCCTACATGGATTTAGGTAGTAGAGCAATGCAGGAGCACATTGCCGAAAGGAAACGCAGCTCACGCCTAAGCGTAGAACTATACAAATACAGCGAAAAAATTAAAAACTACGGCTACCGCGACTAAATAACCCGCGCAGCCTTGTCAATCCCCTCAAATATAGCCGACGACTGCATGGATGCAGGAGGTAGAATAACGCAGGGAGCAGTTATCGAGGGGGAAGATAGAGATAGTATTAAAGAATGCATGAGATTTTTAAATATAGCGAAAGGCTCAAGTGCAGAAGTAATAACGCAGCTCTATATTGGTATCGAAGCCAATTTAATTGAGCGAAACCAAGGAATAACATGGATTAAAGAATTGGAAGAAATAAATAAAATGCTTGGCGGATTATTAAACACGAAGCGCAAATTGCTTCAAAATATCGCTCCCAAGTAATTTTCACCAGGATGAAAGCCGAAATTAGGCATCAATTCTAAAATCTAAATTCTAAAATCTAAAATCTAAAACCATGACGAACAACCTAGAAAACCGCTTACAACATATAGAAGATAAGCTAGATCACATAGCTCTAAAATCCAAAGTCTCAAATCTCGATTCTGACTTTTCTGCGCCCGTTCCGGGCGACGACGAAATCGATCTCCGTGAACTCTGGAATGTTATCTGGGCTGGCAAATTTAAAATCATCGCCATCAGTGCCGTTTTTGCAATCGCCTCCGTCATCTACGCTTTATCATTGCCCAATATTTATCGTGCTAGCATCACTGCGGTGAACGAAGATAGCTCTAACAATGGTGGACTGAGTTCGCAACTTGGTGGTTTAGCGGCTTTAGCAGGTGTTAATATTGGTGGAAGTAAAAGCTCTAGGATAGATCAAGCGCTTGCATTATTAGAAAGTAGACCTTTTTTAGAAAAAATAATTGCAGATTACAATTTTAAGCCAGAGCTTTTAGCGGCGGAAAGCTGGAGCCCTGACGAGCATAAATTCATTTATGACGAAGACCTATTAGATCCGACTACACGAGAATGGTTATATCTGGAGGGTGAATCCCTCGAACCAAAAAGCTGGACTGCATACAAAGTATTCAAAAGCAATATCACAGCTGAGTTTGAAGCTAAGTCTGGCTTATTAATATTAAATTATGATTCCATCTCCCCTGAATTTTCCTTGAAAGTAGTTAACATATTAAAAAATGAATTGAATATATTTTATCAACACCTTGATATGGAAGATGCAAAAAAGAATATTAATTATTTAACAAATAAAATTTCTGAAACTCAAATCACAGATATGCAAGCGGTGTTTTACAAAATGATTGAATCACAAACAAAAACCTTAATGCTTGCCGAGGTAAGTGATGAGTATTTAGTTAAAACGGTAGTGCCAGCTACATATCCAGAAGAAAAATTTGGCCCTAAACGCGGTTTGATTTGTATTTTGATAACATTTTTGGGTGGGTTAATTTCTTTAGTTTATGTGCTAATCGCACACTACAGAAAATAAGAAGAGTTTGAGATGAAAATATTAGTTACAGGTGGTGCTGGTTTTATCGGTTCAGCGGTTGTTAGACATATCATTAACAATACTAACCATTCAGTTGTTAATCTAGACAAACTTACTTATGCAGGCAATTTAGAATCATTAGCTAGTGTTAGCACTAATGAGCGTTATGCTTTTGAGCAAGTTGACATTTGTGATGCAACAGAATTAAAACGCGTTTTTGAGCAACACAAGCCAAATATAATCATGCATTTAGCCGCGGAAAGCCATGTAGACAGATCGATAGATGGCCCAGGCGAATTTATGCAAACCAATATTATTGGCACCTATAACTTGTTGGAGCAGGCAAGAGCGTATTGCGCAAACTTAGAAGTCGAAGCCAAAGCAAAATTTAAATTTCACCATATATCAACAGATGAAGTTTATGGTGATTTACAGCATCCAGATGATTTTATTGGTGGTGAAGGGAAAGGCGAAAAGAGTGAATCTCAAAATTTACCGCTTTTCACTGAAGATACTTCTTATGCCCCAAGTAGTCCATATTCTGCGAGCAAAGCGAGTTCTGACCATTTAGTTAGAGCTTGGGCGCGTACTTATGGCTTACCAACAGTTGTTACCAATTGTTCAAACAATTACGGACCTTATCACTTTCCTGAGAAATTGATTCCACTAGTAATCCTAAATGCAGTAGCAGAAAAACCATTGCCAGTGTATGGAAAAGGGAATCAAATTCGTGACTGGTTATACGTAGAAGATCACGCGGAAGCGTTAGTATTAGTTGCCACTGAAGGAAAAGTAGGAGAAACCTACAATATTGGCGGACATAATGAAAAGCAAAATATCGAAGTGGTAAAAACCATCTGCCAAATATTAGATGAGGTTAAGCCAAAAGCTAAAAAGTACGCAGAACAAATTACATTTGTAGCCGACAGACCCGGCCACGACATGCGTTATGCTATTGATGCAAGTAAAATACAAAAAGAGTTAGGCTGGCAACCTAAAGAAACTTTTGAAACAGGTTTGCGTAAAACAGTGCTTTGGTATTTGGAAAATGAAACTTGGTGGCAAAATGTATTGTCAGGCCATTATCAGTTAGAGCGTTTGGGTTCTGGTAATTAATAAGCATAACAAGGATATTTTATGAAAGGCATAATACTCGCAGGTGGTTCAGGTACTAGGCTTTACCCTATTACGATGGGTGTTTCAAAGCAGTTATTACCCATATATGATAAACCCATGATTTATTACCCGTTGTCGGTATTAATGCTAGCAGGTATACGTGAAATACTCATTATCACCACACCAGAAGATTGTAGTTCATTTAAACGCTTATTAGGTGATGGCTCTCAATTTGGTATTGAATTAACCTATACAGTACAGCCTAGTCCAGATGGCTTAGCTCAAGCATTTATTTTAGGTGAAGAATTTATCGGTAATGACGATGTATGTTTAGTTTTAGGCGATAATATTTTTTATGGTCAAGGTTTTAGTCCTAAATTAAAACACGCTGTAGAAAATGCTAAAAATGGGCAAGGTGCAACTGTATTTGGCTACCAAGTAAAAGACCCTGAACGTTTTGGCGTGGTTGAATTTGACGAGAATAGAAAAGCAATTTCAATTGAAGAAAAGCCAACAAAACCAAAATCTCATTATGCAGTTACTGGGTTATATTTTTATGATAACTCAGTCGTTCAGTTAGCTAAGCAAGTTGAACCTTCTCATCGTGGTGAATTAGAAATAACTTGTTTAAACGAAATGTACTTAAAACAAAATAAATTAAACGTTGAAATGTTAGGCCGTGGTTTTGCGTGGCTAGATACAGGTACACACGAGAGTTTACTTGAAGCAGCGCAGTTTGTAGAAACCATAGAAAAACGCCAAGGTTATAAAATAGCCTGCTTAGAAGAAATAGCTTTTAATCAAGGTTGGCTAAATAAAAACGATATTAAAAAATTAGCGAAACCATTATTGAAAAATGGTTATGGGCAATATTTGATGGAGTTAGTTGAAGACTAAATATGAATATTGCATTAAATAGCCCTGTAGCGCCAGACTTAAAAAAACTGACAAGTTATCTAGAGCAAGTCAATGATAGCGGTTGGTATACGAATTTTGGCCCATTGCATCAAGAATTAACGTCACGTCTAGAAGAATATTTAGGGGTGAGAAACTTATTACTTGTTTCTAATGGTACTTTGGCTTTGCAAGTCGCTTATAAAGTGCTTGGTATCTCAAATGCGATAACCACCCCGTTTAGCTTTGTCGCTACAACCAGCTCGTTGTTGTGGCAAAATATACAAACTCAGTTTTGTGATATTGACTCTCAAACCTATAACCTATCGCCAGACACAACTGAGATTGCATTACAGAACGATCCATCTTTAAATGGAATTGTAGCAACTCACGTTTATGGCAATCCTTGCGATGTTTCTGCATTTGGTGATTTATCCAAAAAATATAATACAAAAGTTTTATATGATGCTGCGCATGCATTTGGCATTAAAGTAGGTGAACAATCGGTACTCAATTTTGGCGATGCGAGCACGCTTAGTTTTCATGCGACTAAAGTGTTCCATACAGTTGAGGGTGGCGCTATTATCTTTAAGCATAAAGCTGATTTCGAAAAAGCAAAACAACTTATTAACTTTGGTTTAGACAACGGTGAAATCACGGATGTTGGAATTAATGCGAAGTTAAATGAATATCAATGTGCAGTTGGCCTAACTTTACTGGATAATGTAGATAACATATTAAAACATCGGGCTGAGTTGTTTCGAGCATATTTAAATGGCTTATCAAACACCTTAATTGAAACACCTAAATGGCATCCTAATGCTAATTATAACGGTGCTTATTTTCCAGTTAATTTAATGAATATGGATAATTTTATAAAGGTGTCCAAGATATTAAATGACAATGGCATACAGTTTAGGCCTTATTTTAAACCTTCTTTAGATAGTGCATTTGCACACGTTCAAAACAATGGAACTGTCATTTCTCAGCAAAAAACAAAGTTTATTATTTGTTTGCCTTTACATTTTTATATGTCTAAACAGGATGCCGACCTTGTAGTAAGTTTGATTAAAAAGGTAATTAAATGATTGATTTTTGCATATTAGGAAACCCAAGATCAGGAACAACTTTACTTCGGCTGATGCTATCTACTCATCCAGACATTACAGTGCCACCAGAAGCTGGCTTCGCCGTGTGGTTAATGGAAAACTGGGAAGGAGAATTTTCGCCTGAGATATATGTCGAAAAGCTTTGTCAGACAAAAAAAATTGAATCTTGGCAAATAGATCAAAAAGAGCTAACAGCGTATTTACACAAAAACAAAGTAGATTCTCTAAAAAGTGCAATTTTACAAACTTATGAGTTCTACCGTGAAAATGAACAAGTCCAGTTTATTGGAGATAAAAATAATTTTTATCTCGATCATATTGATACATTAAAAAAAATAAACTCATCAATGTCTTATATACATATTGTAAGGGATGGAAGAGACGTAGCCTGTTCATATTTACAGCTAATGAATAAAAAGTATACCTCAAAATACGCGCCTATTTTACCGACTAATATAACGGAGATAGCAAGCAGTTGGTCACAAAACAATAATAAAATTAGAGCAGGCATCCCCCCTGAAAAAATCATAACAATTCGATTAGAAGATTTAGTAGAAAAGCCTGAAAATGAACTTAAACGCGTATGCAAGTTTTTAGGTTATAAATATGACATTAAGATGTTGGATTATTATAAAAACTCAGACAATTACGAACCTAAAGAATATGATGAGTGGAAATCAAAAAATAAAAAACCAATTGAAAATGACAACTTTAAATTCAAAAGAATACTTTCTCAGGCAGATATCGCAGAGTTTGAAAAAGTTGCTGCAGATACACTGGCTCATTTTGGCTATGAGTTATTGAGCTGACATTTGGAGTAACTTTGAAAATCTATACTGAAAACGAATTATTAGTCGCTTGGGATGACTTGAACTTCAAAGTAACAATTTGCTGTGTATGTTTTAATCATGAAAAATATATTAACTCAGCAATGGAGGGTTTTTTTGCTCAGCGTACCAAGTTTCCATTTAAGGTACTCATTTATGATGACTTATCGACAGATAAATCTAGAGATATTATAAAAGCATGGCAGCAAAAGTACCCGCATATTATTGAAACTGTTTTTCCAGAAGAAAACCAATACTCTAAAGGAAATCGACCGTTAGATTTGCTATTACCTAAAATAGATACTGAGTTTATTTCCTTGTGTGAAGGGGATGACTATTGGTGTGTGGAAAGTAAGTTGCAAAAACAATATGATGAATTGGCTACTAAACCTCAGTTAAATATATGTTTTCATCCAGCATATACATGTTTAGATGGAAAAATATTGGATAACGGATATGGCTGTCAGGGATCAACTTCAAAAATTATTCCAATTAAAAAAGTAATTGAAATAAGCGGTGGGCTTATGCCCATGGCATCTATGTTTATTCGTACACATGCTTTAATTCACTGTCGTGGAGACTTTCCTCAATTTTATCGTAAATTACTACGGCACAGTGCAATACAAATTATTTCTGCTATAAAAGGCGGGGCATTATACTTACCTGAAAAAATGTCGGTTTATCGCTCGATGCACGAAGGTTCTTGGAGTTTTCAAAATGCCAAAAAATTACAAGCTCAAGTAAATAACTTCATTGAATTTACACAACGAAATGAAGAGCTAAAAAAAATAACTAAGCATAATTACGACCGCATTTTTGATCGAGTTATGCTGGGTCGAATTTACCGTTTTATAGGAAACTCTAACCTCAACTTAAGCAATCGTATATTTTCATATAGGAAACTACTTAAATTGCCAATAGGTTCTTACAACAAAGTTCATGGTTTATTGGCTTTAGTTTTAGGCGTTCTTAAACGCATTTTGTTCAAAGTTAAACTTTTAAAGGCCAAGCGTGTTAACAAATAAAACGGCATTAGGTGTCATCTGGAGTTTTTTAGAGCAATTTTCACGCCGTGGAATTTCAGTTCTGGTGACGCTGCTACTTGCTTACTTTTTAACACCTGAAGATTATGGTTTGGTTGCCATGATGAGTTTGTTTTTAGCTTTAGGTAATGCGTTAATGGAGTCTGGCTTTAAACAGGCTTTGATCAGAAAATTAAATTTAACAGATTTAGATATTAATACAGCTTTTTATGCAAACATACTGCTATCTGCTATTGCTTATATCGTCTTGTTTATAGCTGCCCCCTTTATATCTGCGTATTATAATGAACCTCAGCTGACAAGCCTGATCAAAATAGCTGGTCTTATCTTGATATTTAATGCATTTCAGGTTGTACAAACTGCAATTTTGTCTAAAAAAATGGAATTTAAAGCGTTACTTAAGGCTAACTTTCCAGCCGCCATCATTTCAGGTGCTTCTGCTGTTTTATTAGCATATTTGGGTTTTGGGGTATGGGCTTTAATTGGACAAATGTTGTTATCATCTTTACTGATATCAGCATTTTTATGGCTACAAAGTAGCTGGCGTCCTAAAATGCGTTTTTGTATGCATTCTCTTAAAGAAATGTATAACTATGGTTATAAGCTATTTTTATCTAGCCTGCTAGATACGTTTTATAAAAATATTTTTGTGATGATCATTGCGAAGACATTTACAGTGTCGTTAGCAGGTTTGTATTTCTTTGCTGATAGAGTTAAGGAGCTATTAATAACACAGCTGATTATATCTATTCAAACGGTTACATTTCCAGCTCTTTCAGAAATACAAGATGACTCGGCGAGATTAAAGCAGGCCTATCGTAAAATAATGCAAGTGATGACATTTACGGTATTTCCCATACTGCTTATTTTTGCTGCTTTAGCTGCAGTTGTTTTTGATCTACTTCTGCCGGACAAATGGTTAGCAGCTGTGCCTTATTTACAATTAATGTGTATATCATGCTTGGTGATACCAATTATTTCAATAAACCTAAATATTATAAAAATTAAAGGACATAGTGGTTGGTACTTGTTTTTAGAAATTGTTAAAAAACTTACAGGTTTTATTGTATTATTTTTTACCTATAAGCATGGTGTACTAGCTATTTTATATGGGCAGATAGCAAGTCAGGCAGTTAATTATTACCCTAGCGTATATCTCTCAAATAAATTGGTAAGTTATTCGTTTGTTCAACAAATGAAAGACTTTTTACCAAACTTAATATTGTCTGCTGTAGTTGCTATTTTTGTTTGGTATTTACAAACAATTTTGACTCTACCGGCATTTATTGAGTTGATTATCTTAGGGCTTCTTTCACTTATTATGTTTGTTGGGGGGGCTTTTGTGCTCAAACTCGATTCGCTAAGTTTAACCCTAAAAATGTTGCAAAATTTAAAAAATAAAAAACGAGCAAGTTAAGGATTTTACGTGACAAAACATTTTTTACTCGTCAATGAAAACGGATCTGACAATATTGGTGACCATGCTATTAATGAAGGTCTTAAAACGTTATTGTCAGAAAAAGGGTATACATATGAATCTGCTCCTTTTTCTACAAAAAAACAAGTTCAACAAGCCAGCCAACAAAAAGTAGAAAAAAGCGTTTTAACAAAGCTAAAACGGTCCATTTTATCTATTAAACCTTTATTTCACTTTTTGTGGCTACAAAAAAATAAAGCTTTAATCCAAAACCAGCTTAATAATCAATATGACGGAATTATTATTGGTGGGGGGCAACTAATTCTATCTGGTTTTGCGTTTCCTATTGCGATGCATGCCTGGGTTAAATATGCAAAACAAAAAAATATACCAGTTTATGTGGCTGGAGTAGGGTGTGGTGAAAACTTTTTACCTAGCGAGGTAAAATTATATAAAAAAGCACTGCAGCAGTGTGATGCGATATTCGTCCGCGAAACTGCTTCAATTGGCAAGCTCAAAAGTTATTTTAATGTGGAAGCAGAATTTTGCCCCGACTTAGCATTTGGGTTAACTCCGTTAGACAAAGCACAAAAAGCGAATGGTATCATTGTTGGAATGACTGATTATGCGGTATATCAAAGGTATAAAAATGAGGTAACAGATAATCAGTATGACACTTACGACAGTTACTTAAATGCTTGGTTAAACAAAACAAAGTCATTAATTATAGATTCTGAAGAGCCTATTTATCTGGCGTCTACCACCCATAAAGATGCAGCCTGTAATCGCGATTTATATCAATTATTAAAAGCAGCTGTAAATAACCCTATAGAATTAGTTGATGGTGTTGAATCGTTAGACCAATATCGCCGTCTGTTATCAAGATCTCGCGTAGTATTCTCAGGCCGAATGCATAGTTTGATTTTAGGTAAGATTGAAGGGTGTGAACTCAAACCTTGGGTTATCTCTGCAAAAATTTACGGTTTTTTAGATACTTATGGGACTTTAGAGTATGAAGAAATAAAAAGAACTTTTGTTCGACAATTCATAAATAAGCTTTCGACAGTTTCTGTCGCTGTAATTGGATACAGTGATTATGTAGGAGGTAGTGGTACGGGCACAAAGGGCCTTTGTAATGCGCTGGGTCGGGTAGATGGTGTAGTATGTAACAAATTTTTTGTGAAGCCATCGGGTGGCCGCAATAGTCCAATGCAATGGATTCATGATATGGTTGCTAAATTATTGCACGTATTACTGGTTATTTTGGCGAGAGATTTTAGCTACCGGACAGTAAACATTTATAGCCGTCTACCAGTACTTGATGTTTTTAGACATGACTATGTTTTTGGTACGTGGATAGGCAACAATACTATAACGCTTAAGGAGCTTATTAGGTCGGATAAGCATATATTTTGGCGAATGTCAGATGAGTGGGCTTGGCTAGGTACTTTGCATTACAACACAACTAAAAAAGAGACTCATGCTATTAAAAAAGTTAACAATTATTTTTTAGAGCAAAAGCTACGCTTGCTTTCCAAAAGTAATGTTCACGTACTCGCCCCTAGCGTTTGGTTAAAAAACTCTCTTTTACGAGTCCTACCTTGCATACAGGAGCGGGTTCATGTTTTGCCAAATGCGGTTGATTCTTTTTGGTTTTACGACTTTAAACCGAAGGAAAAGAGCCCTAATAAGATTCAAATACTTTTGATTGCGAAAGACCTTGATGAACCCCGAAAAGGGTTTGACGTATTCGAGAGTCTAGCAGCTGAGTTTAGCTCAGACTATATTCAATTTTGCGCGGTTGGCTCCACTAAGCAACGTAACGTTAGTGGCCCAGTCAAACACAAAGGATTACTAGATAAACTTGCGCTTCGAGAGCTTTTAAGTGAACCATCGATTGTATTATCCATCGGAAATTTGGATACCTCCCCCAACTCTATTTTAGAAGCCATGGCAGTTGGTGCTTTGCCTTTAGTTAGAAAGGAGTCAGGAATAGTTGATTATTTACCATCTTGTTTAGACGATTTGTATAATCCTACATTCGATACTCGAGGTGATTTGTTGGTGAAGCTAAAGGGGGGGATTCGTGCACTTGAGCAGAAGGGAGATTTAGTTAGAGCCCAAGTAGCTAACCATATTAGGCATTCCTACTCGTCCGAAAATATTTCTTTTGAACTAGCGAAAATAATTAACCAAGTTAAAATTGGGGAAAAATAATGAAAACGGCTTATATTGGCAAGAATTCTAAAGTATATCAGTTGTTGAAAAATGCTATATTCCGAACGGGTGATATTGAAGTTTCCTACCGAGACGATTTCGAACTACTTGTTAAAAATGATATCGTTCAAGCAGTAGTCTTTTCATGGTCTAAGAAGTTGGAAGACAACATTGCTTTATTCGTTCGTTTAAACCGGTCAGGTATAAAAAAAGTTTACTTTCTTTCGACAAGTGCAACCTGTTTTGAAAGTTGTCATCGTTATGGATATGTAAAGAACAAACTAATCGTTGAACAATTTGTGGTCTCAAATTTCGACTTGTTTTACATCGTAAAAGCTGGTTTAATTGAAAATACACATGATTTAGGGAAAATACATGGTTCAGTCCCGTATACGTCTTTGGACGGATTGGCTTGCTCCATTAATGAATGGAAGAAATTGTCAAGCATTGAGGACTCTAAGGAGATAAAGTTATTTAAAGTAGATTGTCTTACAAGTCAAAGCTTAAAACTACTGCTACTGTACCGCATTTATAAGCTATCTAGTTACTTACCATTTTTCATCTCTCGACCTTTAGATATTGTGTTTAAGTTACTGGGATATAATAACTACGGTTATTTGTTCAGGCAATTTAACTGAGTACTAATTTATGTTTGATATTGTTTTGATTGGAAGTGGGCTGATTGCCGAGTCGTTTTTGGAAGGACTATTGCAAACAGAAAAACCATTGAAAGTCTGTGTTGTTGCCCCCTCCGGCTATCCCTCTAGCCCTTTAAAAACTGTCGAGCTTGATGGAGGACTTGTGACATCTATGTATAGTGGGTGCAGAGGTTTAGGGGCTGGATGGCATGGAGTTATACCAAGTAAATACATTGGTAATGACGAATCCTTAAAATTACTCCGTTCTTGGTATGGGGATATGCGAAAACAGTCACTCTTATGTGATTCTGACTCTCGTGTATTTGTTCCGTATAGAGTGCATAGGCCCAAAATGAGGAACTTAAACTCAGTGCATTTTATTTCTGGATTAGTGAGGCGCATACACGGCCGTGATAAAAATCCCAGCATCGAATTAGCTGATGGTCAAATGCTAGCGTGTAAAAAGGTATATTGTGCTGCTGGCCCCATTAATACCTACTCGCTATTTGCTAGGTCTAGTGATTTGCATGACAGTTTTAAGTTAAATAGTTTTATGGGTGACCATGTTACAGCGTACTTGGGGTATGTGAGTAATAAATACTCACCACCAGATATGGCAAGACATGGGGGAGGATTCTCATACCAAACGCAACTTCTTCATGATTGTGTCATCTTTAAAAGACCTGCTGTGTGTGATTTCAATAATGCTGACAATGTTGCTAATTACACTAGAGCTTGGTCAAACCAAAAAACTGATATTATTAAGAAATTAATTACTAATGGTAGTGCAGGCCTAATCGGAGAAGCTTTGTTTAATAAATTTGGTATAGTTCTTCCTAGTCGAGGAACGAACGTATATGCACAAATTGAATCAAAACAAATATTTCGATTGATTAATAACTCTTGGGTGACTAATGAGGAATCTTTGAAAAAGGTTTTTGCTACGATTTCATTGCTTAGGGCGGGCGTCTCTGGACTTTCAGTTCCCGAGAAATATAAGGTAGGGGTGGGTATACACTTTTTTGGCAATATCCAACCTCTTTCGAGCGACTCTTGCATTAAAGTCCTTGACGCTTCAATTGATCAACATTTGGGACCGTATCATCATACATTTTTTAAATGCGTTAAAGCGTATGAATTGGGGAAATGTTATGACAAATAAAATTCTGTTGTTAAGCGCAGAGTTTCCGCCGTATGGCGGGGGAGCTGGAGTCGTAGCGCAGAGCTTAGCCTCTTCGCTGTCCAGTATTGGCAACTTAGACATTACATTAGTAAAACTTCCTTTTCAAGGGCGTTTTAAATGGTTCGGCTATAGCTGCTTTATATTTAAGTTTATAATGAATTTGATTGTGCATCGACCTAATTTGGTTATTTTAAATGACCAAATTTCCGCATTGTTGGGGTTTATTCCCTCTAGCTTCGGCATTAATTACGTTGTTTTATCGCATGGTTCAGAGGATCGCGCTCTCTTTGGTCATCCAACTACGATTAAGTCGATATTGAAAGTAGATAAATTGTATGTACACGCTGTCAAAAATGCTGCAGCCTATATATTGCCCTCAAAATTTCAAAAAAGGAAAATGCTAAAAACTCCTTTGGAGGCATATAAATCAAAGTTTCACGTCTACCCATGGGGAATTTCAGAATACGAAAAAACGTTGCTTTCTTGTGACGGAGTTAAACTGCAAAGTGCAATGAAGCATTTGGGACCAATAAACATTTTAATTTGTGCGCGCCTTACCCCAGGCAAGGGGGTCTATTCCTTTGTAAGCCAATTAGTTAAAAGCGCTCATGAACTAGAAAAAAAAGTAGCTGTTTCAATACTTGGGAGCGGGGAGGAGTTGCCTTTAATCCAGGAGTTAGTAAATAAATGTGATCCTTCGAAGCTTGATATTAAGACGATTGGATGGGTAGATCAAAAAGAAGTGCCAAAATTTTACCAAGAGTCGCAAGTATTTGTTCATACGAGTACTTTACCTGAATCTTATGGTTTAACTTTTCAAGACGCTTTGATTGCAAAGCTAAAAGTATTTGCCATTGATGTAGGCGCTCTCGTTGAGTTCGAACAATTTGGCCAAGCTAGTTTTTTTAATACACAACAGAGGATGGTTCAAGGTTTAATTCGTTGGGTCAACGAAGACCATGATAAATGGATGGCACTTAGTCGTACACCCGATTTATTAAGCCCTAGAACAAAGTTAGTTGACTTCCTTCTAGAAACAACTGTTGAATAGGCTCATTTTGTGAATGCAATTTTGCTAGCTATTGTCGGATGGAGTGTGCTGGGGAAGCTATTTGCAATTGTAATACTGTGTGGTGGATTGATTAAATCATTTCAGAGCCTCAAAGTAAGTCAAGTTGTATTAGTGACGGGGGTTTTGTTTGTAGACATGTTCGAAATGCTTTATCTCCAGCAATTCAAAGAACCACTTTTTTTACTACTGTTGCTGAGTTTTTTAAAGGTTGACTTATCCCGCACCCCCCGACTATTTTTATTGAGTTTTGCAGTAGTAGTTACATTAGTTTTATTGTCTAGTATAGAAAAATCTCAAAAGACAATTGTAATTTTTTTTGTAATGGCTCTTTTGATCTACATATACAACATTAAGTATCCTAGGGTACTTATGACTGCTATTTGTTTGTTTTTATATCTTTTTGTACTTAAGAGTGAGATGCTGCTGTTAACCGTTGTTTTACTATGGGCTGTGCGGCTGGCTCGAAGCTTGAGCTTTTTCTCCATGTGTCTTATCACGATAGTTTTATATGTTTTAATGTGGAAGTTATTTGAGTTTTATTCCATCGAAGTTAGTGGGTTAATTTTCTTTCTGGAAGGTGCTAATTTATGGAGAATATTTTCTAATATATATGTAATCGAATGTTTTACGGTAGATTTACCTAAATCTATATTGGGCATACAGACAAAAGCTTGTGGTGAGCCTTACCTTCAGGCGTTTTGGAGGGAGAGCCAAACGTTTATCAATAATTTTTACATCAGTGATGGGACCCCACAAGGAATACTATTTCGCCTTGTTTTTGAGTACGGCATTTTTGGGATCATATATGGCGTATTCTTGTTGGCAATTATATCTTCTGGTGTTGAAGAATTTGAGCGCAGAGGACATGGGTACTTTCGAGATTTCTTATGTGTAATCATGTTAATAGCTTTGTTTTTCCAAAGCTGGTTTGGTAACCCCATTTTTTGGACTGTTTGTGCGATTATATTTGGGACATGCCGCACTAATAGTTGCTTTTGGGCATTAAAGATAGGTAGAAAGGCTAGATGATATGAGGAAGAATATTTTAATTACCACTCCTAGGTTCCCATACCCAGTGATTGGTGGTGACAGATTGCGAATTTACTATATCTGTAAAGAGTTAGCAAAAGACTACGACTTGACTTTGCTTAGCTTGTGTGAAACTCAGGAAGAGATGCAGATGCCAATTCCAGACGATGGTGTTTTTGCTAAGGTTGAGCGTGTATTGTTGCCCAAATGGAAATCGTATTTAAATTGTTTGTTTACTTTACCAACTAAAACACCATTACAAGTTGCTTATTATTCTTCGGCTGAATTTAAAAAAAAGGTTGATGAGTTTGTTCCTCAACATGATCTTGCATTAGCTCATTTAATAAGAACAGGGCATTATTTGAGACAATCTGATATTCCTAAAGTATTGGAAATGACTGATGCAATTTCAATGAACTACGAACGAGTTGGGGCTATTGCAAAATCATCCGGTTTTAAAAACATGGTGTATTCAGTAGAACAAAGCCGGTTAAAAAATTATGAACAAGAAATTGCCAAAGATTTTGATTTGTCGGTTTTTGTGTCGCAAGTCGATAAAGATTATTTGTTTCCAGCTGGCTCGGCCAGTCGAGATAAAGTATTGGTTTGTTCTAATGGCGTGAGCTTTGACGCTTTGCCTTGCGATTATCAACCCGATGGTAAAACGATTGTTTTTATTGGTAATATGACTACGGTTCAGAATTTAGATGCGGCGCGTTGGTTTGCCAAGTCGGTAATGCCTGAACTTGTCAAACGAGGTAACTATCAATTTAAAGTGATTGGGCGTATTAAAGAACAAATAAAGGAAGAATTTAATTGTTACGCGAACACATTAGCTACTGGTGGGGTTGAAAGCGTCGCTGAAGCTGCTAAAGGTGCAATTGCGGGCGTATGTCCTATGCGTTTAGGTGCTGGTGTCCAGAATAAAGTTTTAGAATATATGGCTTTGGGAATGCCTGCTATTACCTCTTCTGTTGGCTTAGAAGGTATTGAAGCTGAAGTAGGAAAGGAGCTTTTAGTCGCGGACGATATTAATGACTATGTTGAAGTTATTTCAAATATTGCTAAAAATCTTGATTATGCGGAAAATTTGGGTTCGCAAGGCAACGAGTATGTTAAAAAAGCTCATACGTGGAAAGGGAAACTCTTTCCTATGATAAAGCTAATTGATAAATTATTAAACTGATTGAATGGATTAAAAATGTTTTTACCTATTGTTATGGCTGGCGGCACTGGCTCGCGCTTATGGCCACTTTCTCGTTCAGTTTACCCAAAGCAATTTTTGTCACTAACCAGTGATAATACAATGTTGCAAGACACGGTTTTAAGGCTGGCAGGCTCTGAACATAAAGCACCACTTGTTATTTGTAATGAGGCAAGTCGTTTTATGGTTGCCGAGCAATTAAGAGCAATTAATGCGTTACAAAGCCCTATTATACTAGAGCCTGTTGGCCGAAATACAGCGCCAGCTATTGCACTTGCAGCATTGCAGGCGGTTGCTGATGGTTCTGATCCGGTTTTATTAGTGTTAGCGGCTGACCATGTAATTGCGCAACAAGCCGAATTTTTAAAGGTAATCACTAAAGCAGAAACGCTTGCTGAGCAAGGCGCTATGGTTACTTTTGGCATAGTGCCAAGCCATGCTGAAACCGGCTATGGTTATATTAAACGAGGCAATGAACAAGGGGATGCATACCAGGTTGCTAGCTTTGTTGAAAAACCAGATTTAGCAACTGCGACTGAATATTTTAACTCTGGTGAATATTATTGGAATAGTGGCATGTTTATGTTTAAAGCTAGCCGTTATTTAGCCGAATTAGAGAAGCATCAACCACAAATTTTAGCCGCTTGTAAAAAAGCGATTGGCAATACGGCGAGCGATTTAGATTTTGTTCGGGTTGATAAAGCCGCGTTTGAAGCTTGCCCAGATGATTCTATTGATTATGCGGTGATGGAAAAAACGGGTTCTGCTGTGGTTATACCGTTGGATGCGCAGTGGAGTGATGTTGGCTCGTGGTCGGCTTTATGGGATGTAAATAATAAAGACCAGAATGGTAACGCTGCTAAAGGTGATACTATTTTACATGATACCAATAATTGCTTGGTTCAAGGTGGTGATCGCTTAGTGGCAACGGTTGGGGTTGAAGACTTGGTAATTGTAGATACCAAAGATGCATTATTAGTAGCCGCAAAAGATAAAGTGCAAAATGTAAAACAGATTGTATCTAAACTAAAAAATGATCAGCGTAGTGAACACGAGTTTCACCGTGAAGTTTATCGCCCTTGGGGTAAATATGATTCAATAGATAATGGTGAACGTTATCAAGTTAAACGTATTACGGTTAAACCGGGCGCTAAATTATCGGTACAAATGCATCATCATAGAGCTGAGCATTGGATTGTGGTATCGGGTACTGCAAAGGTTACTAATGGCGATAAAGATATTTTATTAACCGAAAATCAATCAACTTATATTCCGGTAGGGGTGATTCACGCATTAGAAAACCCGGGTAAAGTCGATTTAGAGCTAATCGAAGTTCAGTCAGGTTCATATTTGGGTGAAGACGATATTGTTCGGTTTGAAGATAAGTATGGTCGGGTTTAGGTAGGTTAGGGCTATTCGTTACTGGATTATAAGCCAACTTGACGTCTGCGGTTAGTTGGTTTTTTTTCTTAGACGCGAAGCTGGCTCGCGTTATTAGTTTAACGACACATGCCATATGAGGGCGCTCCGCTTAGAACACTTTTTGGATTGTATTTGATGAAATATTTAGTTACAGGTGCTGCAGGTTTTATTGGCTTTCATACGGCACAACGTTTATTAAGCCAAGGGCATACTGTTGTTGGTATTGATAATTTAAATGATTATTACGAAGTTCAGTTAAAAAAAGATAGGCTTAAAGTATTAGAGCCAAGTGAAGGATTTAGTTTTAAATTTATTGATTTAGCTGATCGTGAAGGCATGGTTGAATTGTTTAAAACAGAACAGTTTGATCGGGTAATTCATTTAGCTGCTCAGGCTGGTGTTCGTTATTCAATTGATAATCCGTTTGCTTATGCTGATTCTAATTTGATTGGGCATTTGGCTATTTTAGAAGGCTGTCGACACAATAATGTTAAGCATTTAGTTTATGCCTCTAGTAGTTCGGTTTATGGTTTAAATACTAAAATGCCATTTTCAACTGAAGATTCGGTTGATCATCCTATTTCGCTTTATGCTGCCACTAAAAAATCAAATGAGCTAATGAGCCATACGTATTCGCACTTGTATGGTATTCCAACTTCGGGTTTACGATTTTTTACTGTGTATGGCCCTTGGGGTCGCCCAGATATGGCTTTGTTTAAATTTACAAAAGCGATTTTGGAGGGTAAAGAAATTGACGTTTATAACAATGGCAATATGGCACGTGACTTTACCTATATAGACGATATTGTAGAAGGTATTTTACGGGTTGCTGAAAAACCGCCTGTTGCTAATAACGATTGGGCACCAGAAGGTGGATCTGCTAAAGATAGTTCAGCACCTTATTATGTGTACAACATTGGTAATGGTTCACCTGTTCAGTTGATGGATTTTGTAAAAGCGATTGAAGATGCCATTGGTACTGAAGCTAAAAAGAATTTTATGGATATGCAGCCAGGTGATGTTTATAAAACCTGGGCAGATACCGACGATTTAGAAAAAGTAACAGGCCATAAACCACAAGTGGGTGTTAAAGAAGGCGTTAAAGCCTTTGTTGATTGGTATCGAGAATATTATGGGGTATAGGGGAATTTAGGTTTTGGAGAGCAGGTTCTAGGAATTAGGCTCTAGGAATTAGGCTCTAGGGCGCTTCGCTGCTAGGGGCGAGATTCTCGAAAACCGTAGGTACGATTAGCACGTGAGTGCGTAATCGTACATTTGAGGTGTTTAAAATTAATCCTCTAATAAGATGGATTCCGTATCACGTTCGTCCCTCACTGTACGGAATGACGAGACGTGGAAGCGTGAGCTATCGGTAATTGCTGGTGTGTTGCTAATAAGATGGATTCCGTATCACGTTCGTCCCTCACTGTACGGAATGACGAGACGTGGAAGCGTAAGCTATCGGTAATTGCTGGTGTGTTGCTAATAAGCTGGATTCCGTATCACGTTCGTCCCTCACTGTACGGAATGACGAGACGTGGAAACGCGGGTTGTCGGGTAATTGCTGGCGTGTTGCTAAATAAGATGGATTCCGTATCACGTTCGTCCCTCACTGTACGGAATAACGAGACGTGGAAACGCGGGTTTTCGGTAATTGCTGGCGTGTTGCTAATAAGATGGATTCTGTATCACGTTCGTCCTTCACTGTACGGAATAACGAGACGTGGAAACGCGGGTTTTCGGTAATTGCTGGCGTGTTGCTAATAAGATGGATTCTGTATCACGTTCGTCCTTCACTGTACGGAATGACGAGACGTGGAAACGCGGGTTTTCGGTAATTGCTGGTGTGTTGCTAATAAGATGGATTCCGTATCACGTTCGTTCCTCACTGTACGGAATGACGATACGTGGAAACGCGGGTTTTTGGTTTGAGGGGAAGGCTGTTTTTAAACCTCAAACCTAGCGCCTAAAAGCCTATTATCTAGAATCTTATATTGTTATGTCATTTCTTGCTTTTTTGTATTGTCTGCTATAATTAATTTGTTTGTAAAATGTGTGCTGGTTATTGGTCAGTTAATTATGTTTAAATAATTTGATCAATTTCACAGTTTAGTGTTAAAAGCCTTACGCACAGGGATAATGAAGAATAAATTTTTCATTTTGTCATATTCAAGTTAGTCTGCTTGGTGTATTATAAGCGCCGATTGAACTAGCGTGACCTAAACGGAGTTTTGTATGGAAATAATAGCTGCGATTGCTATTAGCTTTGCCTCAGTATTTGTTTTACAGCCTTTTGCCGAAAAAATCGGTCTTGTCGATAAACCCAATGTTCGTAAAAAACATTCAGGTGCTATCCCGTTAGTGGGTGGTATGGCGTTTTATTTTGCTACCTTAGTTGCTTGTATGGTGGCTTTTCCGGGTGATAAAACAGTTACTTTATTTTTAATATCGTCTGCTTTTGTGGTGTTTTTAGGTGTGCTGGATGATTATCATAATTTAAGTGTGCGCTCGCGTATTGTATCGCAGGTACTCATTGCCAGTATTATGGTGTTTGGCGCTGATATGTATATTCACAATTTAGGCAATTTAGTTGGCTTAGGTGATATTGATATTAACGTTGCAGGTACGTTATTAACTTTTCTTGCTGTGATTGGGGCTATTAACGCTTTTAATATGACAGATGGGATAGATGGCTTAGCCGGCTCACTTGCTTTAAACACGTTCGCTAGTATTGGTATTTTATTTTTTATAACTGACCAGCATACATTTTTAGCTTTGCCAGTTATTTTAGTTTGTGCAATTCTTCCTTATTTAGCCTTTAATTTAAGTTTAGTACCGGGCCCGGTTAAAAAGATTTTTATGGGTGATGCGGGTTCTATGTTTATTGGTTTGAGTGTTATTTGGTTATTAACTATTGGTACGCAATCTGAAACGCCTGCTTTTAGAACCGTTACTGCACTTTGGATTATTGGTATTCCGTTAATGGATATGGCGGCTATTATTTACCGCCGTATTCGTAAGGGCCAGTCTGCGTTTTTGCCTGATCGTGATCATTTGCATCATATCTTTTTAAGAGCCGGTTTTAGCTCTCGTCAGTCGCTTGCCATTATTTTTGGTTTGTCTATGTTTTATTCTGGTTTTGGTATTGTGGGTGAGATTTATCAGTTACCAGAGTGGTTTATGTTTGTTTCGTTTTTAGCGATATTTGCACTGTATTGTTATTCGTTAGTGCATGTTTGGAAAGTGGTGCGTTTTGTACGCCGCCAAACCGTTAAACGCATAAGAGCCAAAAGAGCCGCACCTTAAGCTCGAATTTATTTTTGTAAAAAAAGCCTGCATTTGCAGGCTTTTTTCGTTTAGGGGAGAGGGGATAGGTTTCAAAAGATTAGAATTTAGATTTTAGAATTTAGATTTTTAGGCGCTAGGTTTCTAGAAACTAGGGCGCTTTGCTGCTAGGGGCGAGATTTTAGAATTTAGAATTGAGAGGTTGGGTTTTTTCACTTGAGGTTTTGTGGGGCTTGCTGGATTACACTGCCTCGGCAATTGCTCCCTGCATTGCTCTACCTCCTGAATCCATTCAGTCGTGCGCAGGAATGACGGAGCACCGTAGGTACGATTAGCGGGGTGGGCGCGTAATCGTACATTCAATTTAGGCATTGGTTTTTTAACCTTGTAGGCGTGCAGCTGGCCTATAGGGATATAGGTCGTAGAGCATTGCCGGGAGCAAAATGCCGACAGCGCACGCGGTGTTTGTTGGGCGAATATATTTTTGTATTGCTTTTAAATGCTAGATTTCGGTAATTGATCTCGATGTTGCCTTACACCCAAAAACGCGAGCAAGCTTCGCGTCTACAATATAATCTAAACTCGGGGTACAAATTACAACCCGCCAGCTGCACGCCTACAGTGGTTTATGTCAGATATAAGAATTTAGATTTTAGAATTGAGAGGTTTGGGTTTTTAAACCCTGTAGGCATGCAGCTGGCCTATAGGGATATAGGTCGTAGAGCATTGCCGGGAGCAAAATGCCGATAGCGCACGCGATATTTTAAACCTCAAACCTAGCGCCTGAATCCTAAAATCTTCCTGGTGGCTTACGCTCATTCTTCGCTAAACCACCCTACAGATTCACTATGCCTGTTAACACATTCGTCATACCCGCGAACGACTGAATGGATTCAGGAGGTAGAATAACGCAGGGAGCAGTTATCGAGGCGGGTATCCCTTTGGCTATTTGAATGTTGATTAAATTTTAGAATTTAACAGGCAGTTATGGTGCTGGTTATGTTTTTTGGTTGGTAATGGCATTTGTGATGACTGCTGGATTCCTGCCTGCGCAGGAATGACGGAGCACCGTAGGTACGATTAGCACGTGAGTGCGTAATCGTACAATTGTTACTTTTAACCTTGATCCTCGATTACGCTCATGCTTCGCTAATCAAGGCTACGTTTTTTCAACTCTCAACTCTCAATTCTCACGTCTCAAATCTTTCTGCTTAACTTTTCATTTTATCTTTTGTTTGTTTTTTTCATGTTATTCCCTAAACTTTAAATTGGTTTTATTTAAAGGGATTTATCTATGAATCAAAAAGTTATGCAAACTCCGGGGATTATTCATCATGGGGCGGTCGATGGTGTGACTGGTTCGTGTCATCAATTAAACATTTCTCCTCATCAGGCTATTTTGGTTGATTGCGGTTCGTTTCAACCGACATTGATCAGACCCCAAGCTCAAAATTATTAATTTTATAGTAGCGTTCAGCACATCCTGCGAGCTGCTGGATTACACTATTCCTCACGTCATTTATCCCATCCACATGCACCAACTCATAGTCATAGTGGGTATCAAGCTGCACTAGGTTTACACCTTCAAAACACTGGAATACCCAACGTAAAGTTGGATTGCTAATTGGTTTATTTATCTGGTTTGGAATGGTTACTTGCGCTTTAGCCATATTCGCACGTAACCGTCTTTGACCTATGCTATAAACCAATAACGACAGCGTCATAATCATCAACAAGGCATCGATTCTGCTTGGCTTTTTTATAAAAAGTGACGAGACAAAAAATAGTGGGTCTTTTAAAAATCTAAACCCTCGCTCAACATGAGATTGCGCTTTGTAGCGCTCAAAAACGCATTCATCGCTTAACTCAGTTTCACAGGCATTTGTTGCCAATACAAAACAAGATTTTTGTTCGACGTAATTCTGTTGCGCGGCTTTATCTTCGGTCACTTGGCCGATAAGTTGCCATTGCACTGATTGAACCACCGCATCTTTTTTGGGTCGGCCTTTTCCTTCATATTGATTATGTGCGTTGCACTCAGCAATGCTTAAACTATGGTATTTTTGCTTTTTATCTAATACTGCTAAGGCGCTTTGTGCATCCGTTTCACAAGCAAATCTTTGCGCTTGCAAATGAAATAGGGCTTTATCCAATGCTTTGCGCTCTTTAGCCACTAAACCTTCGATGCTTTTCTGTGCACGTGCTTTTGCTGCGTTAGAGTAAACAACCAGCCAACGCTGCTCAATATCCATATGCTCAACTCTAAGCGGTCTGTATTGATAGTTGTCGTTGATACGTGTCCAATCATTGGCCGTTAACGCTTCTGAAATGGACTGATTTTCTAATTTTATCGTGGATGGAATGAGAGTGATAAATCGAATTTGTTGGAGAAATTCGGCATTTTCTTTGTGGTAAAATTTGCTGTCTGCTATACAAAATTTGGGGGCATCGCTTGCTTTGAATGTATCTACCAATGCGCTGGCACGCTCTCTAAATATAGTGCTGTCAGATGCATTGCCATCCCAATTTTTACTGAGCATAGGGACGCCGCCGTCTTGCGTAACAATCATCTCTTGCACGATTTGTTTTAAATCAGGTCTATGGTCTTTGCTGTATCCATGTTTGATTTGAATTGGAATTTCATCTTCTTGTTCATCATCTATATTGTATTGGCCTGTAAGTGAATAACTTGTTGTATCTAAAGATTGAAATTGGGTGTCGACTTGCTCTATTTGGCAAGCTTGATAGGCAATACGAGCAAAAAGATTGTCACAACCAAAGTCGCTGCATTGGTCGAGTGTGCGTCCTAATTTGTGACGGTTAAAGTGACTTGCCTCGACTCCTTGTCTAAAAAGATGCTCCATTGGCAAATTTTCAAAAAATTGTGGTGTGAGGCTCAAAGGTCGGTTAGAAAAGCCCAACCCGTTCATAATCATGCCTTTAACCGCTTCACCTGGTGTTATCTCTTGCTTTTCATCTTGAGGTAAATATTGGTCTATTAATTCAACTAGTTTCAAGTCGTCAATTACGCCTGCTACAATGCCATGATGATCTAACCGTTTGATTTTTAATTTCATATTCACCTCACTAAATTGAGGTGCTATTTTATGTTTTTTAAGAGGATCTGACGATCCCTAAAAATAAAATTATTGAATGATCGTCTGATCAATGTCGGTTTCAAGGGGCTGAGGTTTCGGGTAAGGCGGGTGCTCATTCGCCTCAAATTAATTTCGATTTATCAAACATAAAAGCTTTGGTAGTTACGCATTGTCATATTGATCATGTTGGGCGTATTCCTTGGTTAGTTGCGGCTGGTTTTCGTGAATCAATTTATTGCACTCAAGCAACGGCTGAGTTGTTGCCTATGGTGCTTGAAGATGCCATTAAACTGGGGATTACTCGTGATAAACATTTAGTTGAGTCATTTTTAAAAGTGATTCGGTCTTTGATTGTGCCAGTGGCATATAAGCAATGGGTTAATCTTAAAGGCATGGATGGCGTTAAAATTAAATTTCAGCCAGCGGGGCATATTCTGGGATCAGCTTATGTTGAGGTTGATGTTAAATGCCATGAGTTTAAACACAGGTATGTGTTTTCGGGTGATTTAGGCGCGCCTTATACGCCTTTGTTGCCAGCTCCTAAATCGCCGTATCGGGCAGATACTTTGGTGATAGAGTCAACTTATGGTGATAAATGCCATGTTGGGCGAAAGCAAAGGCGCGCGCAATTAAAAGCCGTGGTTGAGCGGTGTTTGCAAAATCAAGGGGCTGTGTTAATTCCGGCATTTAGTATTGGTCGTACGCAGGAGTTGTTGGGTAATACACCCTAAAAATAACTGACGTCAAAAGTAGAATTTTCTCGTAACATAAACGCAGGAGATTCTGCATGAAAACATCAAAATTTAGCGACAGCCAAATCCTGGCAATTTTAAAACAAGCGGAAGCCGGTGCGCCGGTTCCGGAGCTATGCCGCGAGCATGGCATGAGTTCGGCTACCTTTTATAAATGGCGCGCCAAGTTTGGCGGCATGGATGCGTCCATGATGGCCCGATTAAAAGAGCTGGAAACCGAAAATGCACGGCTTAAAAAGATGTATGCCGAGGAGCGACTAAAGGCTGAAATCCTCAAAGAGGCCATCGAAAAAAAGTGGTAAAGCCGTCGCGCCGACGGGAGTTGGCGCAAAAGGCGGTGCAAAACCATTCCATTGCCATCAAGTTAGCGTGTTCCTTGTTTGGGATTAGCGAAACCTGTTATCGCTATCAGGCCAAACTGAGTGACGAGAACGCGCTAATTGCTGACTGGCTGCTTTGGCTAACGACAAATCACCGCAGTTGGGGCTTTGGTATGTGTTTTTACTTTTTACGTAATGTGAAACGTTTTGGCTGGAACCATAAGCGGGTGTTGAGGATTTATCGGGAGCTGGAGCTTAATCTGCGCATAAAGCCTAAGAAGCGCTTAAAACGGGATAAACCTGAAGCACTTGCTGTGCCTGAGTCGATAAACCAGTGTTGGTCTATGGATTTTATGCATGACCAGCTTGTTGATGGCCGCAGCTTCAGGCTACTCAATATCATTGACGATTTTAATCGTGAGGGTCTGGCGATTGAAGTAGACTTCTCGCTGCCAGCTGAACGTGTTGTCCGCACTCTCAATCAAGTTATTGAATGGCGTGGAAAGCCCAGGCAAATCCGCAGTGACAATGGCCCGGAATATATCAGTGCGTTATTGGCTGAGTGGGCTGAAAAACGTGATGTTGAACTAAAATTTATCCAACCAGGCAACCCACAGCAAAATGCTTATGTGGAGCGGTATAACCGCACCGTTCGCTACGAATGGCTGAACCAGTATTTATTCAGCAGTATTGCCGAAGTGCAAGATCATGCGACAGAATGGCTATGGTTTTACAACAATGAACGACCAAATAAGGCAATTGGTGGCATACCACCGAAATACAAACAGGCTTTAATAACGCAACCTTCTACTTTTAGCGTCAATTAAAAATGGGTGTATTACCGTTGTATGAAATTGAAGATATTATTAGCCGTTCGGGTAAGCATGATATTTGGCAGGATTTAACGGTTATTTTAGATTCGCCAATGGCGGCTGATTTTACCCGCCATTATCGAAAGTTATCTAGTTTATGGGATGCCGAGGCTAAAGCTAAGTTGGCTAAAAGCAGGCATCCGCTCGACTTTGAAAATTTGTATACCATTGATAGCCACGCTGAGCATTTGTCGGCGATTGATTATATTAAGCGTAAAGGTTCGCCTTGTATTGTAATTGCAGCGTCGGGTATGTGTAGTGGCGGGCGTATTATGAATTATTTGCAGGCATTGTTGCCCGATGAACGCACCGATGTTTTGTTTGTGGGTTATCAGGCAAAAGGCACGCCGGGGCGCGATATTCAACAGTATGGCCCGCGGGGTGGTTATGTTTATATTGATAATGAACGGGTTGATATTAAAGCCGGGGTTTATACTTTGTCTGGTTACAGCGCGCATGCGGATCAAAAAGATTTGGTGAATTTTGTTAAACGTATGCGTTATCGGCCCAAGCATATTAGGATTGTGCACGGTGACGACGAAGCCAAATTGGCTTTAGCCGAGCAGTATTATCAATTGTTAGGCGATGATGTTGAAGTTGAAATTGGGAAGTAGGGGTTATTGAGGTTCTAGGATTCTAGGTTGCTAGGTTTTAGGGCTAGGGGAACAGAGACTTGAGAATTTAGATTTGAGATTTGAGATTTTAACACCGTAGGTACGATTAGCGGCGTGGGCGCGTAATCGTACAATTGTTATTTTAACCTTGATCCTCGATTACGCTCATGCTTCGCTAATCAAGGCTACGTTTTTAGGCCAGCTTCGCGTCTGTGGTGTTTTATGCCAGATATAAGAATTTAGATTTTAGAGGTTTGGGTTTTTAAACCTTGTAGGCGTGCAGCTGGCCTATAGGGATATAGGTCGTAGAGCATTGCCGGGAGCAAAATGCCGATAGCGCACGCGATATTTGTTGGGCGAATATATTTTTGTATTGCTTTTAAATGCTAGATTTCGGTAATTGATCTCGATGTTGCCTTACACCCAAAAACGCGAGCAAGCTTCGCGTCTACGGTGTTTTATGCCAGATATAAGAATTTAGATTTTAGAATTGAGGGGTTGGGTTTTTTAACCTTGTAGGCGTCAAGCTTGCTGGCGCGATATTTTAAACCTGAAACCTAAAACCTGAATCCTAAAACCTGCTTGGTGGCTTACGCTCATACTTCGCTAAACCACCCTACATTTTTTGAATCTACAATCTCAAATCTCAATTCTCAAATCTCAATTCTCGAAAGACGTAGGTACGATTAGCGGCGTGGGCGCGTAATCGTACATTCAATTTAGGGGTTGTTGGTAACAATTGGTTTTTTAACCTTGTAGGCGTCAAGCTGGCCTATAGGGATATAGGTCGTAGAGCATTGCCGATAGCGCACGCGATATTTGTTGGGCGAATATATTTTTGTATTGCTTTTAAATGCTAGATTTCGGTAATTGATCTCGGTGTTGCCTTACACCCAAAAACGCGAGCAAGCTTCGCGTCTACGGTGTTTTATGCCAATTTTGTGTTTGCGGGGAGGGCGGTTTTAAACCTCAAACCTGAATCCTAAAATTTTCCTGGTGGCTTACGCTCATGCTTCGCTAAACCACCCTACATTTTTTTAATTTACAATCTCAAATCTCAATTCTCTAAAGCCGTAGGTACGATTAGCACGTGAGTGCGTAATCGTACATTTGTGATTTTTAACCTCGATCCTCGATTACGCTCATGCTTCGCTAATCAAGGCTACGGGTGGAATCGCGTGTTCATCGGTAGGTAATGACTTTACATAAACCATGGTTTATAATTGACTGTTTAATAACTATAGTTTATAAAAGATAAATTATAAACTATAGTTATTAATGGTGAGTAAGGTGATTTTAACAAACCTAAAGCAATTATCAGCAGCTATCAAAACTAAACGTTTAAATCGTAATTGGTCACAATCAGACTTGGCAAAGAAAACGGGCCTTTCACAAGTGACTATTTCAAAGATTGAAAGGGGTGGCGAATTTACGGTATCGAATCTCTTTACCATTCTCGCTTCGCTTGGATTAAAACTAGACGTGAAGGATGCGCACTTGGGCTTGGAGTCAGACGCTACGCTTAAAGGCGTCGCCTCAGCTGGATTTAGATCAAATGAAATATTGACTAAAAATATTCCAAATCAAAAAACGATAAAGAAAATAAAAGTGCTCAAGTAGGCCATGTATGGGACGAAAAAAATTATCACAAGTGTTGCACTGTAGTTTAAACAGTACTTATGTCGGCACATTAACGCGCAAAGGTAATCAGCTGGCATTTCAATATTCAGAGCAATATTTACAGAATCCAGAAGCTTTCCCAATATCTCAATCACTCCCTTTGGTATATGAACCGCAACAAGGTGACCAGGTTGTGTCTTATTTTGATAATTTATTGCCAGATGAACAAATCGTCAGACAGCATGTGGTTGATAGGTTGGGCGCTAATAGCGTCAAGCCTTTTGATTTGCTTCAGGCGGTGGGGGGAGATTGCGTGGGGGCGCTCACATTTTCACACGAAATAGATACCCGTGGTGTGCCTGAAGTAGATTTGCAATACCTTTCAGAACAAGAAGTGAGCGAGCAAATAAAACAAACACGGCTTGGCACTTTGGGCATGTCACAAACTAATAGCTTTCGTATATCTATTGCTGGTGCACAAGATAAAACAGCCTTAACCCGTTGGGATGGCAGGTGGGGTTTGCCAAAAGGTAAAACGCCAACAACTCATATTTTCAAGCCATCAATCGTTAGCCGTGATGAGCGGGTTGATATGAGTAACAGCGTATACAATGAATTCTTTTGTATGAGCCTACTTCAAGCTTGTGGGTTTGATACAGCTAACACAACGGTTGAGCGTTTCGAAAATGAAGCCGTTTTGATTGTTGAGCGCTTTGATAGACTGATTGACGAAAAGAAAATCTATCGAGTAGCACAAGAAGATTTGTGTCAGGCACTTGGCGTGTCTTCGGGATCTAAGTATGAAGATAAAGGTGGACCAAGCGCGAAAGAAGTGGTTGATTTTTTGCGAACGTCCAGATACCCAGAGCAGGATATCCATGACTTTTTTGCCTCGCATTTTTTGTTTTGGTTAATTGGTGCTATTGATGGTCATGCAAAAAATTTTAGTGTGTTTATTGATAGTGAAGGTTATACCCTGACCCCCTTTTATGATGTGATGTCGGTCTGGCCATATGTAGGTCAGGGTGAGTTTCAGGCAAAGAAAATTGAGATGGCCATGTCAGTGCGTGGCAGTAAAAAATATTATAAGTGGCATAAAATTATGCCTCGTCATTGGTTGAACCAGTCCAAAATACTCAAAATAGCTGAAGATGATGCGCTTGGCATAATCAATCAGATGTTGGAAGTGGTACCTAGCGCTTTGGATGTGGCTAAACGTAAGTGTGAAAAATATGGTGATGATGCGATAGAAGTAGCAGAGGTGATTGAGGCAAATACGCTTGAAGCTATAAAGCGGTATAAAAGGCTAAGCCGATAAAATTTGGATTTACACGCTAGGTTTTAGGGCGCTTCGCTGCTAGGGGGGGGGATTTTAACACCGTAGGTACGATTAGCGGCGTGGGCGCGTAATCGTACATTTGTGATTTTTAACCTTGAACCTCGATTACGCCCATGCTTCGCTAATCAAGGCTACGTTTTTTCAACTCTCAATTCTCACGTCTCAAATCTTTCTTCTTAACTTTTCATTTTATCTTTTGTTTGTTTTTTTCATGTTATTTCCTAAACTTTAAATTGGCTTTATTTAAAGGGATTTATCTATGAATCAAAAAGTTATGCAAACTCCGGGGATTATTCATCATGGGGCGGTCGATGGTGTGACTGGCTCGTGTCATCAATTAAACATTTCTCCTCATCAGGCTATTTTGGTTGATTGCGGTTCGTTTCAAGGGGCTGAGGTTTCGGGTAAGGCGGGTGCTCATTCGCCTCAAATTAATTTCGATTTATCAAACATAAAAGCTTTGGTGGTTACGCATTGTCATATTGATCATGTTGGGCGTATTCCTTGGTTAGTTGCGGCTGGTTTTCGTGAATCAATTTATTGCACTCAAGCAACGGCTGAGTTGTTGCCTATGGTGCTTGAAGACGCCATTAAGCTGGAGATTACTCGTGATAAACATTTAGTTGAGTCATTTTTAAAAGTGATTCGGTCTTTGATTGTGCCAGTGGCATATAA
The DNA here is from genome assembly GCF_026725475.1 of Catenovulum adriaticum. Taxonomy (NCBI): domain Bacteria; kingdom Pseudomonadati; phylum Pseudomonadota; class Gammaproteobacteria; order Alteromonadales; family Alteromonadaceae; genus Catenovulum; species Catenovulum adriaticum. The sequence goes on along the minus strand of NZ_CP109965.1, from coordinate 2,119,735 downwards.
GCAATGGGTTAATCTTAAAGGCATGGATGGCGTTAAAATTAAATTTCAGCCAGCGGGGCATATTTTGGGATCAGCTTATGTTGAGGTTGATGTTAAACACCATGATTTTAAACACAGGTATGTTTTTTCGGGTGATTTAGGCGCGCCTTATACGCCTTTGTTGCCAGCCCCTAAATCGCCGTATCGGGCAGATACTTTGGTGATAGAGTCAACTTATGGTGATAAATGCCATGTTGGTCGAAAGCAAAGGCGCGCACAATTAAAAGCTGTGGTTGAGCGGTGTTTGCAAAATCAAGGGGCTGTGTTAATTCCGGCATTTAGTATTGGTCGTACGCAGGAGTTGTTGTATGAAATTGAAGATATTATTAGCCGTTCGGGTAAGTGTGATATTTGGCAGGATTTAACGGTTATTTTAGATTCGCCAATGGCGGCTGATTTTACGCGCCATTATCGAAACTTATCTAGTTTGTGGGATGCCGAGGCTAAAGCTAAGTTGGCTAAAAGTAGGCATCCGCTCGATTTTGAAAATTTGTATACCATTGATAGCCACGCTGAGCATTTATCGGCGATTGATTATATTAAGCGTAAGGGCTCGCCTTGTATTGTTATTGCGGCATCGGGTATGTGCAGTGGCGGGCGTATTATGAATTATTTGCAGGCATTGTTGCCTGATGAACGCACCGACGTTTTGTTTGTGGGTTATCAGGCAAAAGGCACGCCGGGGCGTGATATTCAACAGTATGGCCCGCGGGGTGGTTATGTGTTTATTGATGATGAACGGGTTGATATTAAAGCTGGGGTTTATACTTTGTCTGGTTATAGCGCACATGCGGATCAAAAAGATTTGGTGAATTTTGTTAAACGTATGCGTTATCGCCCCACGCATATTAGGATTGTGCACGGTGATGACGAAGCCAAATTGGCTTTAGCCGAGCAGTATTATCAATTGTTAGGCGATCATGTTGAAGTTGAAATTGGGAAGTAGGGTTATTGAGGTTCTAGGATTCTAGGATTCTAGGATTCTAGGATTCTAGGTTGCTAGGTTTTAGGCGCTAGGATTTAGGGCTAGGGGAACAGAGACTTGAGAATTTAGATTTGAGATTTTAACACCGTAGGTACGATTAGCGGCGTGGGCGCGTAATCGTACATTCAATTTAGGCATTGTTGGTAACAATTGGTTTTTTAATCTTGTAGGCGTCAAGCTGGCCTATAGGGATATAGGTCGTAGAGCATTGCCGGGAGCAAGATGCCGACAGCGCACGCGGTGTTTTCGGTAATTGCTCCTGTGTTGCCTTGCACCCAACAACGCGAGCAAGCTTCGCGTCTACGGTGGTTTATGCCAATTTTGTGTTTGTGGGGAGGGCGGTTTTAAACCTGAAACCTGAATCCTAAAATCTTCCTGGTGGCTTACGCTCATGCTTCGCTAAACCACCCTACATTTTTTTAATTTACAATCTCAAATCTCAATTCTCTAAAGCCGTAGGTACGATTAGCACGTGAGTGCGTAATCGTACATTCAATTTAGGCATTGGGTTTTTAACCTTGTAGGCGTCAAGCTGGCCTATAGGGATATAGGTCGTAGAGCATTGCCGGGAGCAAAATGCCGATAGCGCACGCGGTGTTTGTTGGGCGAATATATTTTTGTATTGCTTTTAAATGCTAGATTTCGGTAATTGATCTCGGTGTTGCCTTACACCCAAAAACGCGAGCAAGCTTCGCGTCTACGGTGTTTTATGCCAATTTTGTGTTTGCGGGGAGGGCGGTTTTAAACCTGAAACCTAGCGCCTTCCCGGTGGTAACGGGTACCGATTCAAAAAACTGCATTATTTAATACAAAAAAACTCAATCTAAATATAAAAAAAGGTAAACTTAAGTTGCTTAGCCTCGTTTGGGTTTAAATCGCTGATTAAAACGGGTTGCTTAAAAAAATTGGAAGATAAAATTAAGGTTGAAGATTAATGACTAAACTAATCACCAAAACGGTATTGGAAAACTCAGGGGTTAAATTTGGCACAAGTGGGGCACGCGGTTTGGTAACTGATTTTACCGCTGATGTGTGTGCGGCTTTTACGCATGCGTTTGTTGCATCAATGCAGTTAAATTTTACATTTAAGCGTGTTGCTTTGGCGGTTGATAACCGGCCAAGCAGTTATCAAATGGCACAGGCTTGTGGTGCTGCGTTAAACCAACTGGGGCTTGAAACTGTATATTATGGGGTTATTCCAACGCCGGCATTAGCCTATGCTGCTATGCAAGATAATATTCCGTGTATTATGGTTACAGGGAGTCATATTCCGTTTGATCGCAATGGTTTAAAGTTTTATCGTCCTGACGGAGAAATAACCAAAGCAGAAGAGCAGGGCATTAACAATGGTGAGGTTGAGTTTGACTCGCTGGGTGATTTGCCTGAATTAACGGTTGATGAGTCGGCTGCTAATTTATATGTTGAACGTTATACATCGTTATTTAACGAGCATTTTTTAGCGGGTAAACATATAGGTATTTATGAGCATTCTAGTGCGGGCCGCGATTTATATCCTCAATTGTTTACTCGTTTAGGGGCTCAAGTTACCTCGCTTGAGCGAAGTGATCAGTTTGTACCGATTGATACCGAAGCGGTTTCTGATGAAGATAAAGCGAAAGCTTTGGCTTGGTCTAAAGAGCATGGCTTTGATTTGATTTTTTCAACCGATGGTGATGGCGACCGGCCTTTATTAGCGGGTGAAAATGGCGAGTGGTTGCGTGGCGATATTTTGGGCTTGATTACCGCACAAGCGATGAACATTGAAGCTTTAGCTGTGCCAGTGAGTTGTAATACCGCGATTGAGTCTTGCGGTGCTTTTAAGCAGGTTGAGCGGACTAAAATTGGCTCGCCTTATGTGATTGCTGAATTTGAGCAGCTTAATCAAGTTTTTTCATCGGTTGCTGGTTTTGAAGCAAATGGTGGTTTTTTATTAGGCTCAGATGTTGAGTTGAACGGACAAATTTTAAAAGCCTTACCAACCCGTGATGCGGTGTTACCTGCATTAATGTTGTTAGCGGCCAGCCAAGATAAAACAGTGGCAGATTTAGTGAATGCATTGCCACCGCGTTTTACCCATAGTGATCGGATTAAAGATTTTGCAACTGAAAAAAGCCAGCAAATTATTGCCAATGCCAAGCAATCGCCAGAAGATTTATTGGTTAAGTTAGGGTTTGAAGACGTTTCTATTGCTAAGGTAGATACGACAGATGGTTTAAGAATGACGTTATCTGATGGCAATATTATTCATTTAAGACCATCAGGCAATGCACCCGAGTTAAGGTGTTATGCCGAATCAGATAATGTTGATGTTGCAATAAAATTAGCCAATAAAGTGTTGGGTAATATTGTAAAAGTTTGAATTGGGGTCGGATAATTTTGTAGACGCGAAGCTTGCTCGCGTTTTAGGTTTATATGTGACATTGGTGTATTGCGTGCGTTATCGGCAATTGCTCCCTGCATTGCTCTACGACCTATATCTCTATAGGTCAGTTGCACGCCTAGGGTGTGGTTTAAAATTCTGATTTTGGATTATATGTAGACGCGAAGCTTGCTCGCGTTTTAGGTTTATATGTGACATGGTTTAAAAGGATTTTTATGTTTTCATCAAGGAAAAGGTTGAAAGGACGGATTTCTAAAGCATTTTCATTCTATTCTGTGACTCTGTGTTGTTATCAACGACAAAAAATTTTTCAAAATTTTGATAATGGATGCGTTGCAACAAAAGCGCTAATGGCTTTTGAGCAAAAAGGGTTAGTAAAAAATGTTTGCTACATGGTTATGCCGGATCATTTGCATTGGTTGTTTCAGCTTCAGGGATCAGTAGAACTTTCAAGTTTAGTTAAGCAGTATAAGAGTTTTACCGCAGTTAAATTAAATCAATCAGGTGTTACCCATACCAAAATTTGGCAATCAAATTATTATGATCACCAAATTAGGCAAGAATCAGATTTGGTCGCTCAAGCTCGTTATATTGTTGCAAACCCATTAAGAGCAGGATTGGTTAATCGCGTTGAAGAATATCCGTTTTGGGATTGTATTTATTTATAGGCGCGAAAGGGATATCGAGTTTTACATGCGAGATCGGCGTATCGCGTGCGTTATCGGCAATTTAAACTTCCGTGTATCGCGTGCGCAAGCTGCACGCCTACGGTGCTGTTTGATAATTGGGTAGATGATTTTAAAAGCGGAATTGCCTGTTAAATCGCGTGCGTTATCGGCAATTTAAACTTCCGTGTATCGCGTACGCAAGCTGCACGCCTACGGTGTGGTTTAAAATTCTGATTTTGGATTATATGTAGACGCGAAGCTTGCTCGCGTGTCAAGCAACACCGGATCAATAACAATTTATGGAAACAAAAAACGCAGTGCTCTTTCGAGGACTGCGTTTTTTTGGTTTTCACGCGATATAAAATCGCTGCTACTAAGGTAAGCTTATTTGTTGTAAGCGTCGTTATGAACGGCTGCTACCGCGCGACCTGAAGGGTCGGCCATTTTTGAGAAGCTTTCGTCCCATGCAAGTGCTTCTGGTGTGCTACAGGCTACTGATTTACCGCCTGGTACACATTCAGCACATGATGGATGTGGAAAGTGTTCTTCAAAAATGCTTCGGTAATAATAAGCTTCTTTGGTATCTGGCGTATTGTGCGGGAATCTGTGCTGCGCACTGGCTAGCTGATCATCAGTTACGTTTTCGGCACAATGTTCTTTTAAGCTGTCAATCCAGCTGTAACCAACACCGTCACTAAATTGTTCTTTTTGACGCCATAAAACATCATCTGGTAAGTAACCATCTTTAAAGGCTTCACGCAAAATGTGTTTTTCAGATTTGCCATCTTTACACATTTTAGCTTCTGGGTTGATGCGCATGGCAACATCCATAAACTCTTTGTCTAAAAAGGGTACTCGTGACTCTACACCCCAAGCTGACATGGCTTTATTTGCGCGTAAGCAATCAAACATATGTAGTTTGTTTAATTTACGGTTAAGCTCTTCATGAAATTCTTTTGCGTTTGGCGCTTTGTGGAAATACAAATAACCACCAAAAATTTCATCAGCACCTTCGCCTGATAAAACCATTTTAATCCCCATGGCTTTAATTTTACGCGCCATTAAGTACATTGGGGTTGATGCACGAATGGTGGTTACATCATAAGTTTCAAGGTGGTAGATAACATCTTTAATGGCGTCGATACCGTCTTGAACTGTGTAAGTCATTTCGTGGTGAACAGTGCCAATGGCATCAGCTACTTTTTTGGCTGCTTTTAAATCAGGCGCACCTTCTAAACCAACTGCAAATGAATGAAGTTTTGGCCACCAAGCATCGCCTTGGTCGTCTTCTTCAATGCGTTTTGCGGCAAATTTTTGGGTAATAGATGAAATCACCGACGAGTCTAACCCACCAGACAATAATACACCGTATGGCACATCTGACATTAGGTGTGATTTAACTGATTTTTCTAATGCGGCGTTAATATCAGCTGGTTCTGCTGCGTTGTTTTTAACGGCATCGTACTCCATCCAATCACGATGGTAATACTGGCGTAATTCACCATCGGCACTATGTAAATAATGCCCTGGAGGAAATTCTTTAATTGATTTACAAGTCGAAACCAATGATTTCATTTCTGATGCGACATAAAAGTTACCGTGTTCGTCCCAACCCATGTAAAGCGGGATAATCCCCATGTGGTCACGCGCAACTAAATATTCGTTTTTAGTTTCATCGTAAAGGATAAATGCGAACATGCCTTTGAGTTCGTCAATAAACTCAATGCCTTTTTCTTGATATTTAGCCAAGATAATTTCGCAATCAGATTTAGTTTGAAACGTAAAATCAATTGATAATTCTTTTTCTAGCTCTTTGTGATTATAAATTTCGCCATTAACCGCTAATACATGATTTCGATTTAGATTGAAGAGTGGTTGGTCGCCTGAATTTACATCTACAATTGCTAAGCGCTCGTGCGCTAAAATTGCGTTTTCGCCTGCGTAAACACCTGACCAATCAGGGCCACGGTGGCGCATTAATTTTGACAGCTCTTTTGCTGTCTCTCTCAATTCAGCTCGATCAGTCTTTAAATCGAGAATACCGAAAATTGAACACATAGAGTTTATTACTCCCTCTTCAATCAATAAGTCTTAAAAGTTTCGAAATCACCGAGTTAATCACTCGAAATGTAAGGTTTGTCAGCATATTCATAAAAAAATAGAATACAAGAATATATTGGTGCTTTTAATTAATTTTTTTAGATAATTTAGCCATTTTGTACAAAATAAGCCGATGTTGCGCGTTTTTTGTACTTATATCCGTGTATTTTAGCTTCTTTGCTAAGAGGGGTGATTATACCAAAGCCAAATCAGTCTGAACATATGTAATTTAGTAGTTTAGTGTTTGGCGTTTATATATTGTGCGTTTCAGAGGGGATAAAGCAGGCAATTTGCCTGCTTTATGTTTAGTTCATTTAAGTTAAGCTATGTTAATTTAGCTATCTTAATTCAAAGAAAGCACTGCGAAGTCTTTCTTGGTTTTGCTGTAAATAATTTAAACCGCTGCGGTCAAAATTATTAAAGTGGGTGCTGAGGTTATAAAAGTTTCTGGCTTCGTCTGCTAAGCCAAATGTTAAGCCGTTATGCTCTTCACCTACTAGGGTGTGTAATACGTAACTCCAGTCTGCACGGCCACGAATATTAATGTATTTGTTGTTAAAGTCTTTACGTGGACCAAGCGGCACAGTAAAGCCAATCCCAACTTGTTTTTGATAGTCGTCTTCGTAATTGAACCCACTTAACCCTTCGCGAGCCCCTTTGGTGGCTTTAAACGAAAAGTTAACTTCAACATCATCAAAATGTCGGCTGACAATAAAATGATAGCCTTTATCGCCCGACCAAAACTGACCATACTTGGCTAAAAAGCTGGTATCTAAACTAGATGAGTAATATCTATATTTAGCCACTTTGATTTTTCGATCGATATCGCTGGCTATTTTTTTATAACACTCAATTAAGACTTTATCTGGATCGTTTAAGCAGTTTCTGTCGTAGCCATAACTTGTGTGGCCTTCAAATTTATAATTACCGGCATAAACACTCACTCTGTGTGCGCCCGAATCACTTATCCAATCTGCTTCGACACTGGTTTGAACAAAATCTTGTGCGTATTTACCGTAATTAAATAACACACGTGAATTTAATGGTAAATTTACAACTTGGTGAAAAGTTGCATTAAGGAGTGCTGAGTCTGGCTGACGACCGCCTGAAAATGCGCGACCATCTCGATAGTCTTTACTCTCTTTAAGCTGATTAATATGCAGGGCGGTAAACGCAGCACCTTTCCAAAGGGGAAGTTCTAAATGGCTTGCTAACGCGAGCGAGTAATCAAACATGCCTACTTCTGTGCCCACGGTTGAGTTTAAATGTGGGTATAAGGTGATTTTAGGTTTTATAAAAAAGCTTGATTCAGACTCAAACCAGTTAATATCGGTATTAGGTTTATTTTGGCTTAGTTTAAGTGCGTCGCCTTTTAAAAAGCTGCGATATTGCGCTAAGTTACCCGATGCAGAGTTAACAACCACGCCACTTTGCTTAATATTAACGGTAAAATCTTTAACTTGATTAGGCGCATATTGGCTAATTAAACCGATAACCACGCCGTAAGTATCAATCACGTTAGTGCTATAAACTGAGTTATCAACTTCAACGACAATGCGGCTGTTGCCAGCCATGCCGATTCTAAACTGGTCAAAATCACGGCGAACTAAAGCTTTGTTAAGCATTGATAAAGTTTGCGCAAGGCTGCTGGTTTGTTCGGTTTCAATGGGTTTTATTTGTTTTAGTTGAGTGGGCGTAATTTCTGTTGCTTTACGAGTTAAAGGCACGTTTAAGCCAACCGAATAAAAGGTGTTGTCTGCTAGTTGATCATCGCTGGCACCTAGCATAGCTTTTGAAATGATTTGCGCACCCCATAACCAATTTTTTGGGGTGGCTAGCTCAATACCATAGTTGGTGCTGGTGGCGTCGTACTCTGCCAAAATAGCACCCCATTCATAAGGCTGCCATTTTAATGCGGCAAAGGTGCCGTTAATGCGATCAAGTTTTGAATCACTTGAGCCCGCACCTAATGAAATATCTAGGTTGTAGTCGGCAAAATATTTTGAGGCGACCATAAATTTAGCATCATAATGATTTGCAGCGCCGCCTAAATCTTGAATGCCAACTGCCAGCTTAAACCAGTCATCTGGAATAAAAGGAATTTGCATTTTTACATTGGCAGATAAATCAGAGCTGCCACTTGAATCTTGAGTGTATGCTGATAAACGGGTTGATAGCTCAACGCTTTCCCACAGTGACACACCAAACTGATAATTGGGGGTGTCTTTGTAACCACCACGTTCGGTTAAGGTGCTGTAAATAATGCTGCCATAACCTTCTTGTAGGTTATAGGCACTAGGCACATTAAAGTAACCGCCATAACCATTTAACGATGGTTGAACAATTGGCTGCTCGTTGGCTAAAGCTGGGGTTGTCGCTATCAATAAGCCAATCCCTGTCGACAATAAACGCATAAATCACCAAGTAAATTTTATTGAAAAGTGTAAGAATTTTTTAATGTGCCATAGTATAACGGTTTCAATTAACGTTAACAGTTATTTGAGTGAATCTGGCTTTATTTGTCGGCTAAATTGAAATCTAAATACAGCAAACTGGCATCTTAAAGGGGTTTAGGTTTAAAATACGCGTTAATTTTGTCATTACCTTTATTTTGGGTTGACTAACATTCTACAGAGTACAGGAAATACTATGTCATTTGATTTTGATCGTGTGATTGACCGAAAGCCCACTCATTCTTTTAAATGGGATAAATACAAAGGGCAAGATGTGATCCCTATGTGGGTAGCGGATGCTGAATTTTCACCCCCTCAAGAGGTGATTGACGCGATTAAAGAACGCACAGAACATGGCATTTTAGGCTATACCTTGCCTTATGATGAATTAAATCAAAGTGTATGCGATTGGGTTGCCAAGCAACATAACTGGCATATTTTACCGGATTGGATTGTTTGGACGCCAGGCGTAGTACCTGCCTTTAATGTGGCTTGTAAAGCCTATTGTGAGCCGAGCGATAAAGTATTAATTCAGGTGCCAAATTACCCTCCTTTATTAAAAGCGCCATCGTTAAACCAGTGTGAGCGGGTGGATATTCCAAGTGTATTAGTGGAAGGTCGTTGGACGTTGGATATGGCCGAGCTTGAAAAGCAGGCCGCTGATCCAAAATGTAAACTATTTATTATGTGTAACCCGATGAATCCGGGTGGCTCTGTGATGACCGAAGCTGAACTTAAGCAAGTGGCTGATATTTGTTTGCGTCATCATGTTTTATTGTGCTCAGATGAAATTCATTGTGATTTAATTTTAGACGAAAATGCGAAACATATACCGGCTCCGGCGATTGCAGAAATTTCAAGCCGTTCAATTAGTTTAATGGCACCCAGCAAAACTTTTAATATTGCGGGCTTGGGCGCGTCATTTGCTATTATTCCTGATAGCCGAGTAAGAATGCAGTTCAGAAACGCCGCTATGGGCATTGTGCCTTGGGTTCAGGTGTTAGGTTTGGTTGCAACAGAAGCCGCTTTTGAAAAAGGCCATGACTGGCATCAGGCTTTGATTGAATATTTGCGTGCTAATCGCGATTATTTATATCAGGAAATCAGCCAACTTAAAGGCATGAAAATGAGCAAAGCTGAAGCAACTTTTTTAGCTTGGATTGATTGCTCAGAGTTAGGGGTTGAAGATGTTCAAAGCTTTTTTGAAGAGGCGGGGGTAGGCCCATCACCCGGTCGTGATTTTGGTGAGCCACAATATGCGCGTATTAATTTTGCTTGTACCCGAGCTCAGTTAGAGCAGGCGGTTGAGCGAATTAAAACGGCACATCGCCAACTAGATAAATAACCTTAACTTGGGTTAAGGTTATTTAGTAAGTGGCTAACACAGGTTTAATGAATGATAGTGAGGTGTAATATTTTATGTTTACACCTTTTCCAACCAATTAACGGCATACGATTAATCGTAAGTATAAGTAGTAATATATTATGGTGACAGAATCTCAAGCCTATATTGAACTAATAGGTTATTTTACTGAAAACATTGCTTTATTTGAGTCGCAAGATACCGCAACCACCGGGCAAACCATTGGAAGTTTAATTGAAGAAAAAATCTCAGACAATGTGATGAAGTTTTTTGAGCAGCATCCTGATTTGCCACAAGACACTCGATTAGATGTTGTACGTGAAGCCGATGCTATTGTGACTGATTTAGAAGAGTTTTTATCTCGAAGATTAGAGCAAGAAGCAACTGAACCTCAAAAAGCGTTTATTATTGAATTTTCGGCGTTAATTAAAAATTTATTTGATTCAGCTTTTGCTTAACTTTGTATTAGAGCGAGGTGGTAGTGTCGGGCTTGAACTGAGCGCTGTGTTATTGTTGATAAAGGGAGTCTGTTAGTTTTGTCTTCTGAAAAAATTAAATTGCATGGCTTTAATAATTTAACTAAAAGTTTAAGCTTTTCACTTTACGATATTAGCTGGGCAAGAAGCGAAGCTCACCGGTATGAATATGCGAAGTATATCGACCATCACTATAACGCTAATCGATTAACGGATATTTTGTATCAAGTAGTTGAAATGATTGGCGCTAATGTGCTGAACATTGCCAGGCAAGATTATGATCCGCAAGGTGCCAGTGTCACGATTTTAATGAGTGAGGCACCAACACCTTCGTTACCACCGCCGAAACCCGCAACTGAGTCGGTTGTTGCGCATTTAGATAAAAGCCATATTTGTGTTCATACGTATCCTGAAAACCATCCTCAAAATGGCATTAGTACCTTTAGGGCAGATATTGAGGTGTCGACCTGCGGCATTATTTCACCGTTAAAAGTGCTTAATTTTTTAATCCATTCGTTTGATTCTGATGTGGTGACGGTTGATTATCGGGTGCGTGGTTTTACCCGCGATGTGTCGGGTATTAAGCATTATATTGATCATGAAATTCGGTCGATTCAGGATTATTTGTCGGCAGATATTCACCAGCTTTACGATATGATTGATGTGAATATTGAGCAGGAAAATATATTTCACACCAAAATGGTTTTAAAAGATTTTGAGCTAACCCATTATTTGTTTGGTAGTGGCATTAATGAAATGGGCGAGACTGAAATTGCTGAAGCTAAAAGCGGCTTACAACGTGAAATTCAAGAAATATTTTACGCTAGAAATATTAGTTAGGATATTAGGGGCTAGGATTTTAGGGGCTAGGGAGCTTCGCTGCTAGGTTTTATAAACCTTGTAGGCGTCAAGCTGGCCTATAGGGATATAGGTCGTAGAGCATTGCCGGGAGCAAAATGCCGATAGCGCACGCGATATTTTCTCCAGCGTTGCCTTCTACATAAAAACGCGAGCAAGCTTCGCGTCTACGGTGTTTTATAACAGCACCGTAGGTACGATTAGCACGTGAGTGCGTAATCGTACGTTTAATTTAGGGGTTGGGTTTTTAAACCCTGTAGGCGTGCAGCTGGCCTATAGGGATATAGGTTGTGGAGCATTGCCGGGAGCAAAATGCCGATAGCGCACGCGATATTTTCTCCAGCGTTGCCTTCTAAATAAAAACGCGAGCAAGCTTCGCGTCTACGGTGGTATAAGCCAGATATAAGAATTTAGATTTTAGAATTGAGAGGTTTGGGTTTTTCACTTGAGGTTTTGTGGGGCTTGCTGGATTCCTGCCTGCGCAGGAATGACGGAGCACCGTAGGTACGATTAGCGGCGTGGGCGCGTAATCGTACAATTGTGGTTTTTAACCTTGATCCTCGATTACGCTCATGCTTCGCTAATCAAGGCTACGTTTTCTACAATCTCAAATCTCAACTCTAAACTCTCAAATCTTTTTTATTTATCGGGTTGTTTTTCTTCCTCTTCTGGTACATCAACCGAGATGGGCCAGCCACCTAATGCTTTCCATTTATTAACCATGTAGCAAAATAATTCGGCTGTTTTTTCGGTGTCGTATAAAGCGCTGTGGGCTTGTTTGCTATCAAATTCAATACCGGCTGCACGGCAAGCTTTTACTAACACGGTTTGACCTAAGGTTAATCCGGCTAAACTGGTGGTATCAAAAGACACAAACGGATGAAAAGGCACTCGCTTTATATTGGTACGCTTAATCGCGGCATTAACAAATGACATATCAAATGCAGAATTATGTGCCACCATGACACTGCGCTGGCAGCCATAATGTTTTTGGCGTTTGCGAACTTGTTTAAATATTTCTTGTAAGGCTTCTTTTTCACTAACAGCGCCTCGCAATGGGTTGTTTGGGTCAATCCCATTAAACTCAAGTGCGGCTGGCTCTAATACTGAGCCTTCAAATGGCTCTATATTAAATTGTACGGTTTCACCGCAGTATAAATAACCTTCTTCGTCCATTTCGGTTAGGGTGGCAGCGATTTCTAATAAGGCATTATTATTTGCATCAAAGCCCGCGGTTTCAACATCAATTACCACAGGGTAGTAACCACGGAATCTTTGTTTAAAGTTTTCTTCAGACATGTCATTTATTTTTAACAGATTTGTATGCCATTATGCCAGAATTTGAGTTTGAGATCAGACGATTTTTAATTTCGAGTTGAGCTTTAAGGTTTTATCGCTTTTTATATAGCGCCTTGTTATTTTATAACTGGTCTAATAATTGCTTCGTTCCATTTATATTTAATAAATTGCGTTATTTTGTTATTGGCTTGGTTTTATCGTCAATATTTTGTCTAAAGGTTTGCAAATGATGAACAGACTCCAAGGTTTGCTGGCATTACTTTGTTTGGTTAGCTGTCAAAGTTTTGCCGATGTGCGGCATTATCAAGCGAGTATTGATAGCTCTAAATGGCAGTTTTCAAAACAAACTCGCCTGCAGTGTCGTTTAGAACACGCCATTCCGCGATATGGAAAAGCGGTATTTTCTAGTGCAGCAGGGCGCTCGCTTAATTTAAATTTTGCTTTGGATATGTTACGCCTGCCGGATAATTATAGCTTTGCTAAAGTGAGCTCTGTACCGCCAAGTTATCGTCCTGGGGTGGCAAGTAAATCTGTAACTGAAATGAAATTACTTAAGCAATTTGATGGTGAGCTGACCCAAAAGCCCGCTTGGATATTATTAAATGAGCTTGAAAAAGGGATGACGCCAACATTTTATTATCAAGACTGGTATAGCCAATTTGATAAGGTGGTTGTTGGGGTGAGTGCGGTGAATTTTCATCAGGCTTATGATGAGTTTTTATTGTGTTTAGATAATTTATTGCCTTATTCGTTTGAAGACATTTCGTTAACGGTTTTAACGTACCAAAAAAATTCATCGGAGTTGAGTAAGTCATCTAAAAAACGTTTGGCTATGATAGCCGAATATTTAAAGCAAGATGTAGAGCTTGAGCTGGTGTTGGTAGACGCCTATACCGATAGCTATGGTGGTCGTTTTCATAATCAGGAACTTTCTAAAAAACGAGCTGCAGCCATTCAAAGCTTTTTTGTTGAGCATAATGTTGATAAAGACAGAGTTAAAATAGAAGGCTTTGGGGAAAAACGGCATATAGCATCAAATCAAAATATTATTGAACGCAGCAAAAACCGCCGGGTTGTGATTAGAATGCAAAGACCATAATTGAGGTAGGTTTTTAGGTTTTTAGGTTTCTAGGCGCTAGGACGCTTCGCTGCTAGGGGCGAGATTTTAGAATTTAGAGATTTGGGTTTTTAAACCCTGTAGGCGTGCAGCTGGCCTATAGGGATATAGGTCGTAGAGCATTGCCGGGAGCAAAATGCCGATAGCGCACGTAATACACCCATGCCACATATAAACCTAAAACGCGGGGTAAACCCGCTGCTACGTGATGTGGCAGCGATTTTATATCGCGTGAAAACGATAAAAACGCGAGCAAGCTTCGCGTCTACGGTGGTATAAGCCAGATATAAGAATTTAGAATTGAGAGGTTTGGGTTTTCCTAGCGCCTAGAAGCGCAGCGGCCTAGTTCCTAACATTGTATTTCCTCGATTACGCTCATGTTTCGCTAATCAAGGCTACGTTTTCTCAATTCTCACATCTCAAATCTTCTTGGTGGCTTACGCTCATGCTTCGCTAAACCACCCTACAAATTCATAAAGCCTGTTTACACACTCGTCATGCCCGCGGCGGCGGGTATCCCTTTGGCTATTTTGAATCTTGATTGTGTTTTAGGATTTACAGGCAATAATAATGCTGGTGTTGTTTTGTGGTTGGCAATGGTATTTGTGTTGACGGCTGGATTCCTTTCTCGATAACTGCTCGCTGCGTTATTCTACCTCCTGAATCCATTCAGTCGTTCAAAGGAATGATGGGGTATTGGTAATTGATTTGGTGAAAATCGGTGGCTTACGCTCATGCTTCGCTAAACCACCCTACAAACTCATAAAGCCTGTTTACACACTCGTCATGCCCGCGGCGGCGGGTATCCCTTTGGCTATTTTGAATCTTGATTGTGTTTTAGGATTTACAGGCAATAATAATGCTGGTGTTGTTTTGTGGTTGGCAATGGTATTTGTGTTGACGGCTGGATTCCTTTCTCGATAACTGCTCGCTGCGTTATTCTACCTCCTGAATCCATTCAGTCGTTCAAAGGAATGATGGGGTATTGGTAATTGATTTGGTGCAAATCGGTGGCTTATGCTCATGCTTCGCTAAACCACCCTACGTTTTTTTAATATTAAATCTAAATTCTCAACTCTCTAATCTAAAACGTTTTTTTATTCAGGGTCGTTTTCGGCTAAACCATAATACTGAATATTTAAATAAGCGTAGGCGGTGGTAAAGGCGTTTTGCTGAAACATTTTTAGCCCTGTGCTTTTAAAATCTACTGGTAGAGGGTTGCGTTTAATACTGGCTTTTTCTTCTGAATTGTTTTGTAAATTGACTTCAAGACTTTCAATTAACTGGATGGCAGCTTCCATTTTAAATCCGGCCGCACTGCCTGAAAATTTACCGCGGGTTGGACGCTCTTTGATGACCACTTGCTCAACTTGGTAATCTTCCATTAATTTTTTAAAAGCAAATTGAAAATCGAGCGTGTCTTGCTGTCCCGCACCCGTTAAAACAAATTTTTGAGTACGGCAGTCAGGTACGCCAAACAAACCTTGATCTAAGGTTAAAATGCAAATGATAGCTTCGCTACCTTTAAGTTCGACTCCACAAGCTTTCATAAATAAGGTATCCAATCGATTAATTTGATAGTTAATTGGTTATTGTAACTGATGTTGGTGGGTAAACCAAAGCTGGTTAAGCGGTTTTAGTACTTTTAAATATTGTTGCACTCTGTTGAGAATGTTTTGCTCGGGTTGTGGGTTGTGCTGGCAGTATTTTGTAATCAGTTGCTGTTGTAAATTTGAGTTTAAGTTATTAATTAATATGCTTGCTGCTAAATCATAGGCGGGCTCGGCGACTCTGGCATATTCCCAGTCAATTAAATAAGGCTGCTCGCCAATTAAAATATTTTCAAACGATAAATCACCGTGGCAAATACAACAAGCCTGTTGGCTTTCATCCAGCTGTTTAGCTTGTGTTAATAGGGATTTAAATGAATACTCGGGCAGTTTAAGCGCGGCTAATAAATTTTGTATATCGTTAAAAATTTGCTGGCGAATAATATTTGAATTGATAGGCAGGTTTTGTTGGTGGAGTTGGCTCATTAAACTCACAAGATCAGATATTGTCGGCGAGGTGTTACGGCTACTAACTAATTCATCGATGATTAAGCCTAGCTGAGCATTTTCGTATAGGGTATTTGGGGTGATTTTTGGGGTGATTTGCTGAGCCCAATGTCGGCTCGTTCGTTCGTTTTTAAAACTGTTTGTTGATAAAATCTTAGAATTTAATTGCTTAATAAAAACGGCTGGATGATGTTTGGGATACGCAATAAAACACTGATTAGTGTGGTTGTGTGTCAGCGGCGTAATTTGTTTAAATTCGCCAAGTTGACTTTGCAGCCAACTCAACGATTTTTGATTTAAATTTTGGATACTAGTATTAGGCATATATAGCAGGTAACGTTTATATGCTGGGCTAGTATGCCGAGCTTAAGTTATTATCGACTGGCTGTTCTTTGTAGTGCTTTTGCCATTGATAATAAGCCCACGCGGCTAAAATAGTGTAACAGACAAATAGTAGCGCAGTGACGACTAACGATTTTTGTATATAAATATAAACTGACACTGCATCAATCACGATCCAATAAAGCCAGCTTGCAACCACTCGCTCCGCAATTAAGTAAGTGGCATAAATACTAAAAATTGTTGTGAATGTATCAATTAACGGGTAATCCGCTTGGGTATTTAATTCAAGCCAATGGGCCAGTGCAAAACTGAGTACACATAAAATACTAATAATAACAAGATGGTGGCTAACAGGCCAACGAGTGTAAGTAACATGGTTATCTTTTTTACTCCAACCTAATTGCCAGCAAAACCAACCATATATCGCCATAGCCATATAATAAACTTGCAGTAAGCTGTCCATTAGTAATTGGGCATTAAAAAAGATGATGCAATAGATTGCACTTGCAAAAAATGCGATAGGCCAACACCACATAACACCTTTGGCTGCCATTATCACATAAGCTAAACTGAGAACCAGCGCTAAGCCTTCCCATATAGAGATAATAGACAATTGTGTTAAAACCTCATTCAGAGACACTGGATTTATCACCCATTAAAAATTTGCAGACAAAAATGTGTGTGCCGGTTCGCTCAAATGTGGTTTTAAACTCTTTATTTAAGCAATCCATCACGGCGTCGTATTCACCAAACACTTGGCTACTCATACCATTGGTGACAATATCTAAGTTAGAGTAGGTGCGAATACGTTTTATAAATTCCCAGACTTCGGTTTCAAAGTCTTCAAATTGTAGTGGGTATAAGCTAATTTCGACTGATAATTGCATTGTTATTTCCTGATGTTACCGTCGTTAATCATAGCAGCCATTATTAAATGGCTGCGATTAATTTTATTTTTAAAATTGATATTCAGCAGTTATGCCAACTTGTTTTGGGGCGCCATATTGATAATAGGGTTCAGAAACACCACCTGGGCGAGGGTCCATAATATAGCCGCCAAAATCAAACCCTTGAATGTAATAGTCTTTATCCGTTAAGTTTCTGGCCCAAAGCTTAATTAATACTTCGTTAAATTGATAATTTAATGAGGTGTTAATTAGGTTGTAGCTTTTTGATTTAACGTTATGATCGTCTGAGAAATAAAAGTCATCTTTGCCTTCTGCTTCAATATTCCACCAAAAGTTGTCTGTTAGGGTAAAGTTGAATCCTAAATTGTAGGTATAATTAGGAGATTGAGATAGTTCTCTACCCATCGTTGGATCTGCATTTGGATCTTCTTGATATGTATCAAACTCGGCTTTTAAATAACCGAAATTAGCGTAAGTTTGTATGTGGCTAGTGATTAGATAACTTAAGTCTAACTCAACTCCTTTAGAGCTGCCGTCTGTTGCATTTTTTATCGAAGGAAGAAATTGAATACTGCCATCTTCATTTGGAATTAAAAAATCCTTTTTAATTTGAATGTCTTTACGTTGCATATAAAATGCAGTTAAATTTGCCGTTAAACCATGGTTTTGATATTTGATCCCTGATTCGTAATTCCAGAGGTATTCAGGCTCATAAAATCGGTCGGCTTCTGGTAGGGTTCCATCTGAGTTAACACCCCCGTTCATATAACCTTTATTCACTGAGGCAAATACAAATAACTCGTCAGAAACTTTATAATTTAGGCTCGCTTTACCGCCAACCAAATTGTAATCGGGCGTTGCATTGATACCTGCTGAATTTTGATAATCCATTTCATGATGTTCGTAGCGCATCCCGGTCGTTAAGCTCAACTTTTCAGTGAGCTGAGTATCTAACTGGCCATAAATTGCTTTTTTATTATTATCAAAATCAGAGCTGAAGTCGCTATCAAAATACGTATAGCTTCTGACGTATTCGTCTTGTTTCTTTTGCCAATATACACCGACTATCCAGTCAGTTGATTGGTTAAAAATTCGACCTGCAGGTTCAGATAAAAATCTAAACTCTGTGCTGACATTTTTTTTGTCGTGTTGGTTTCTGTCTTTCGCTTTATAGGCTGCAAAAGGTTCTCGCTCTGGAATACCTTCATAGGTCCAGTCATCGTCAAATCCGTAATCTGTATCAGAGGTGGCAAAACTTTGAATTGATTCAAATGACGCTTGCTCATTTAGTTTGATGCTTAGATGGCTACTTAAAGCTGTGGTGGTTTGTTTATCTTGACCTGGCTCATCGCTAAAGGTTTGTCTGGTATTTTCTATGCTAAAGGCATCGTAACCGTTATCAATATTAATGTGGGTGGCGTTGATATCCCAAGTCACATTTTGATTAGGTTGGAATCTAAGTTTACCACGCAGCGTTAACTCGTCTCTGTTATTGGTGTCGTGGCGCTCTAAGTGGGTGTTTTCAATAAAACCATCACTTAAATATTGATGTGCTGAAACGCGGTAGCTTAAACTATCAGTTAATGCGTTTGAATAGGCTGCACCAAGCTCTTGCGTTTTATAGTTACCGACGCCTAATTTTACTCGGCCAGAAGGGCTGTTTGTTGGCTGAGTGCTTTGCATATAAATTAAACCCGCGAGTGCGTTGGCACCAAAACGAGAACCTTGCGGGCCGCGTAGCACTTCAATTTGTTCAATATCAAATAATGTTGCAGCACTACCCACTGCGCTGTAATCGACTCCGTCTATATATAAACCAACCGGATAGTTAGTGGGGGCGTCGTATTCACTTTGCGCCCCAATCCCTCTAATTTGAATAAAACGAGCGCGTGATGTGCCGCCGGCAAAGTTTAAATTAGCTGCTGAGGATAAAATAGATTCTAAATGGTTGGCTGAGTTTCGCTCAATCGTATCTGTACCAATCACACTGACGGCAATTGCACTAGTTTGAATTGAGTTTTCGCGGAAGTCGCCTTTTATTTTAATGACTTCGGTAGACTCAGTTTCGCTTGAGTTATCTGTTTGTTCTGCTTGCGCGTTAAATTGAAAGCAGGCCGCTAAAGCAAGCGCGATACGAGTGATATTATGTTTCATTATGCTCTCTGAATTGTGGGTTTATAAACGCAGAGAGATACAACAAGACCATCCCTACGTCAGCATTACCTGGACAGGTACAATGGGTTTGCAAAGCATCTCAGTCTTATTGGATTAATTAATGAGCTTTAGTCATTTAATTAATCCATAGAACACCCCATGGTGCCGCTATGGTAACAAGAACAAGGAAGCGAGTCGAGTTAACCACCGTGAAGATTTGAGATTTTAGAATTGAGATTTTAGGCATTAGGGGTAAAAATTAAAATGTAGGGTGGTTTAGCGAAGTATGAGCGTAAGCCACCAGGAAGGTTCTAGGATTCAGGCGCTAGGTTTGAGGTTTAAAATATCGCGTGCGCTATCGGCATTTTGCTCCCGGCAATGCTCTACGACCTATATCCCTATAGGCCAGCTGCACGCCTACAGGGTTTAAAAACCCAAACCTCTCAATTCTAAAATCTGAATTCTTATATCTGGCTTATACCACCGTAGACGCGAAGCTTGCTCGCGTTTTTATCGTTTTCACGCGATATAAAATCGCTGCTACACCACGTAGCAGCGGGTTTACCCCGCGTTTTAGGTTTATATGTGGCATGGGTGTATTACGTGCGCTATCGGCATTTTGCTCCCGGCAATGCTCTACGACCTATATCCCTATAAACCCAGCTTGACGCCTACAAGGTTTATAAAACCTAACCCAGCGCCTAGAATCCCAAAATACAATTGTACGATTACGCACTTACGTGCTAATCGTACCTACGGTGCTGTTATAAAACACCGTAGACGCGAAGCTTGCTCGCGTTTTTATGTAGAAGGCAACGCTGGAGAAAATATCGCGTGCGCTATCGGCATTTTGCTCCCGGCAATGTTCTACGACCTATATCCCTATAGGCCAGCTTGACGCCTACAAGGTTTATAAAACCTAACCCAGCGCCTAGAATCCCAAAATACAATTGTACGATTACGCACTTACGTGCTAATCGTACCTACGGTGCTGTTATAAAACACCGTAGACGCGAAGCTTGCTCGCGTTTTTATGTAGAAGGCAACGCTGGAGAAAATATCGCGTGCGCTATCGGCATTTTGCTCCCGGCAATGTTCTACGACCTATATCCCTATAGGCCAGCTTGACGCCTACAGGGTTTATAAAACCTAACCCAGCGCCTAGAATCCTAAAATACAATTGTACGATTACGCACTTACGTGCTAATCGTACCTACGGTGTTAAAATCTAAAATCTAAAATCTAAAATCTAAATTCTCGCCCCTAGCAGCGCAGCGCCCTAGAAACCTAGCGCCTAGAAACTAGAAACCTAATCTTGTTGTTGGCAATACTGAATTAATTGCTGCAAGGTATCGATTGCTGCCTCATTATCAAATATTTCGAGCTGATGAATAAGCGATTGGTATAAATCTTTTACTTCTAATGCTTGCGATAAACTTTGTATGGTTTGGGTGTCAGCTTGGGTGATAAATTCGTCTTGTTCTAATTTTTGTTTTAACGCGGTGAGATGCGGTAAAACTTCGTCAAAGTCTATAGATTCTTGTTGCTGATCCGGCGTTTTTTGGTTTGATTGAGCTAACATTTGTTGGTTAAGTTGATTAATTGTTTCATGCAGCACATTTGAGTATTGAGCCGACCAATATTCAATTGCATTATTGCTTTGTTGATTTGGGTTTTGAGTTAGCGCATTTTCAAAATGTTTGCAGGCCAAGTGTAGCTTTTGCAAACCTAAATTACCGGAAACGCCTTTTATTGAATGAATTAATTGTTGAGCATTGTGGTTTTGCTGAGATTCAATAAAGGTGTTAATTTTTTGGTCGCTATTTTGGTTATCCTCAACAAATCGTTTTAGCATTTTTTGTGTTAATTCATGATTGCCAGAAAACTGATTAAGTGTATAAGACAAGTTAGCGTAGGGCGCGGCGGTAAGCGCGCTGTCTTCAACTGTTTGATTTAACTCAGAGGCAGTTGCATTACTTGTGTTTGTGCTTTTGTTGCCACTTTGTGAGGTAAAATTTTGACCTAGCCAGTTTGAGATAGTCGATAATAGATCAGCTTCATTAATGGGTTTTGCAACATGATCATTCATCCCATTTTCAATACATTTTTCTTTATCTTCTGGCATTGCGTTGGCGGTCATAGCAATAATAGGCAGTCTTTTATATTGTTCAATTTTTCTAATTTCACGCGTGGCTTGATACCCATCCATCTCTGGCATTTGAATGTCCATCAAAATTAACGCAAAGTCTTGTTTGCTTAATTTTTCTAAAGCTTGTTTACCGTTGTCCGCTAAGGTGATTTTAAAGCCATGATAAGTGAGTAAGGCTTTAGCCACTTCTTGGTTTATTTCATTATCCTCTACCACTAAAATATCCAAACTAACTCCCTTTGTTGTTTGATTTGGCGTAGACGAAGCAATTTGAACGTCACTAGTTTGATCAGACTGTGATATCAGTCGGTACAAATCCCAAATATGCAGCGGCTTGTTAATATTCTCTGCGCGCTCCATTTTAGGCAAAGCTGATGGTTTTACTGAGTTATGTTGGATCACAAAATAGGCGTGCTCACAAGCAAGAGTATTGCGTAATTGTTCAAATAAACCGGGCTGTTCATTCATCTTGTCATAATCGACAATAACCAGTTTAAATTCAGATTGGTTGTTAAGGTTTGATAGGGCTACTTGAATGTTGTCACAGGTTAGTGTGGTGTAACCAAAAGTGGCCAAATTTTGTGATACTAATTGGCTGAGTTTAGGATTAGGTTCAATTAATAAAACAGGATACTCTGGGTAAATTAGCTGATCAAATTGGTAGATGGGTTGCAGAATATTATTTAGACTAAATGGCAGCTCAAAACTAAACGTAGCGCCTTGATTTACTTGGCTATTGACTGTTATTTCACCTTGCATTAATTGGCAGAGTTGGCGACAAATTGTTAAGCCTAATCCGGTGCCCCCGTATTTTCTAGAGGTTGAGTTATCTGCTTGGGTAAATGATTTAAATAGATTTATTTGTTGTTCTTGAGTTAAGCCAATTCCGGTATCAGTGACGGCGAATTCAATTCTGGCGTTTAAGTCGCTACAGGTTTTTAAGCGCACTAATAATTCAATTTCACCTTGTTCGGTAAATTTAATTGCGTTACTCACTAAATTTAACAAAATTTGATTAAGTCGGTTAGGGTCACCAACGAGTGAAAAGGGCACATTGGGCTCTACATTAACAATAAATTCAAGCCCTTTTTGATGAGCTTTATGCGCAAGTAAGTGGCTAACCCCGGTAATGATGTCTGCTAAATTAAATTGAATTCGCTCTATCTTGAGTTTGCCAGCTTCGATTTTAGAAAAATCTAAAATATCATTAATAATACTGAGCAAATTATCGGAGGCCAAATGAATGTTGTTGATACGATTACGTTGCTCTGCATCGAGCTGACTTTTGCTGATTAGGTTTGTTAAACCAATAATCGCATTTAGCGGTGTACGAATTTCATGGCTCATGTTCGCTAAAAATTCGCTTTTTATTTTATTGGCTTGTTCGGCTTTATCTTTAGCGTCGGTTAACGCTAGGTTGCTGAGTTCAAGTTGTTTGGTTCTTTGCTCTACTCTTTGCTCTAATTCATCATTGAGCACCGTTAGCTTGTGTTCGGTTTGTTTACGATGGGTGATATCGGTATTTGAACCTATCATCCGTAGTGGTTTATTGTCTTGATCGCTGGCAAATACCTTCGCCCTGCACAATATCCAAATGTATTCGCCTGATTTGTGTTTCATCCTAAACTCTTGCACAAAGCTCGAAGCTTTACCTTCTAATAACTCATTGGTAGATGCGAGCACTTTATCGGTATCAATTGGGTGAATAAGCGCCTGCAGGGTTTCTAAGCTCGAATCAAGTTCATTGGCTTGATAACCTAACATTTGGCGCCAACGCGCACTTATATAAACTTGATTATTGACAATATCCCAATCCCAAATCCCATCGTTGGTCGCTTCTTGTGCGTAGGCGAGTCGCTCTAAACTATGGGCTAAATTATGCTCGGTATTTTTAATTTCACTAATATCGTTAACACAGCCTAAAATAATTGAATGATTGTCTATTTTTAATTTTTCAAACCGAATATGTAAATGTTGCTCGGTTTTTTGATCGGGGCGTAGGTGACAGTTAAAAAATTCAGCTTGATGTTTAGAGCTTGGTTGGATGAGTTTTTCTAAAGCTTCGCTGATGAGCTCTGCATAAGGTTCAGGTAAAACCGTAAATAAGTCTGTATATTTGGGCGTTTCAGACAAAGAAAAAATATCGACGAGCGTATCTGAACAATAGAGTTTTAATGTATCGCAATGAAGCTCAAACGTGCCTATTTTGGCGATGTTAAGTGCTCGATTAAGTTGTTTTTTTTGGGTTTGAATACGTGCGTTTTTACGAACTAAACGTTTTTTTAATGAATCAAAAGCTTTAATTAGTGGGTGGAATTCACGAGGGAAATTTTTGAAGCTTGGTGTCGCAAGTTTATCATTACGGTTAAGGGCGAGTACATGATTAGTTAACTGCTGAATGGCATTTGAATAAAGCCATAACATTCGGCTTGGCAATAAAGCGATTGTACCTATGATTAATATACTGATGAAAATGACCAAACCAAACTGTTTTTCTGCATAGGTGGGTTTACTAACTGTGGTAGCACTAACCAATTGCCAGTTAGTTGTGGGTGTTAATTCGGCTAACTTAGGCGCAAATTTAAATTGATGATTAAAGTTAGGCTCACTGGTTTGAATTGAGTTAGGTGCCGCTATAATATTTTTTTGGTTGTTAGTTAAATAAAAACCAGTGTTTTGTATTAGCCACTCTGGTTTTAGTATGAGTGCTAGGTAACCTAAATTATTATCCGGATTGCGGCTAGTTGGTTGGGCTTGAATGGCGCTGTTAGGAGAAAAAACAGGAGATATGAGCACCAGTTGATTTGACTCAATAATTAGATGTGGTTTTGCCGCTAGGTTAATATTTGCCAGTTTATTTAAATATTGGTTTAGGTGATGATTTAGCGCTTGGTTGCTATTTTTTTGGTCAGACCAAAATTGATTTTGGTATTTAATGGCTGTTTGCACATAATTTTTATGGGTTTGAGTTTTAAAAACTTGGCTAAGAGCTTGAAATTGTGCACTTGCGTCTTCATTGTTAATAAAACGAATAGAGTGCGGTAAATTTGATATTTGGATAACTTGAGTTAAATTGTCTAATTGACGCTGTATTTTGCTGGTAAGCTGCTGGTTAACTTGGACTGCTGCTGATTCTAAATCGCTTTTTTTTGGCTCTTTTGGTTGAAGATACTGATAAAATGCAAAATACAGTATGGTAAAACTCATTAAGACACAGCAAAAAACTAATGTAAATAATCGTTTTGAAGATAGTTTGAGTATCATTGGATGAATTATTCCCTGCTGAGTCGAGTCATTATTTTTATACAATTTTGTTATTTTTTGCTATTTAAGCGGTCTATTTTAATGTCCCAAATTATCTTATATAGGGGCTTTAATTCAGCTTAGAGTTGTGAGTATATACATAAATTTATGTAAACTGTAGTTTGCTCAGTTTATTAAAACACATATGCAAACAAACTGGCTCATACTGCCTGCATATGGAATAAGGAAACATTAGGTGAATGTGAATAAAAACCTGTTAAATTTTTTGAAAAGCCAGCCAACGTCTTATTTTGCTGGCTTTAATCGAGGTATTGAAAAAGAAGCATTACGCATTCACGCATCTGGCAAATTAGCCACAAGCCAACACCCTAAAGGGCTTGGCTCTGCGTTAACGCACGACTATATTACAACGGATTATGCTGAAAGCTTAGTTGAGTTTATCACCCCAGTTGAGCAAAATGCGCAAACTAGCATTCAACAATTATTGGACTTACACAAATTTGCTTATCAAAACCAGGGCGAAGAACTACTTTGGCCCATGAGCATGCCTTGTTTTGTCGGTAGTGAAGATGATATTGAAATTGCTAAATATGGCACCTCTAATATTGGCAAAATGAAAACGCTATATCGCCAGGGTTTAAAAAACCGCTATGGTAGCTATATGCAAGCCATATCAGGTGTGCATTTTAACTTTTCGTTTCCTGATAGTTTTTGGCAGGCTTGGGCTAGTAGCCAAGGCAAGGTGGCTAATCAATCATCTATCGATGAGGGTTATTTAGCGATTTTACGTAATTTAAAACGAAACTTATGGTTGTTGGCCTATTTATTTGGCGCTTCACCAGCACTTTGTTCATCGTTTTTAAATGGTAAATCGACACCGTATCCAATGCAAAAAATAGGTAAAGGCACTTTGTATTTACCTTATGCTACTGCGTTACGTTTAAGCGATTTAGGTTATACCAACAAAGCGCAAGCCGCGCTTAATATTCGCTATAATCAATTAGATGATTATATTGCAGGTTTACGCCATGCTATTCGTATGCCTTCGGCTGATTTTGCGAGTATTTCAGCGAAACCGGGTGACTATCAGCAACTGAATCAAAATGTACTACAAATAGAAAACGAATATTACTCACCGGTTAGACCTAAGCGCGTTACTGAGTCTGGTGAAAAGCCGACAGATGCGCTGGAGCGTGCTGGCATTCAATATATTGAGTTAAGAGCGTTGGATATTGACCCTTTTAATCCAGCGGGTATGTCAGTAGAACAGGTTCGTTTTTTAGATTTATTAATTACTTGGTGTGCATTAACTGATTCGCCAGATATTGAACGCGAAGATGAATCTATTATCGCCGAGAATTTACAGCAAGTGATTTTGTATGGTCGCAAGCCAGATTTGTTGTTAGAAAAAAACAGCAAACCTATTGCGTTAACGCAATGGTCGACTCAAATATTGGCAGAATTGGACGACTTAGCCAAAATATTTGATGGTGATACTCAGGGCGTATATCACCAAGCGCTGATGGCACAGCAAGCTAAAATTGAAAATCCAGACCTAACGCCGTCAGGCAAAATTATGAGCCATTTACTCGAGCATAATTTAGACAATGGTTCTTTTGGTCTTCAACTTGCTAAACAGTATCGTAATGAAAGTTTTGAGCGAGATTTTCATCATTTTACACAAACTCAATTAGAGCAAGAAAGTAAAGATAGTGAACTGCGCCAGCAGTCGATTGAAAATGCAGATGAACTGGACTTTGATACTTTTTTAACGCAATATTTCGGCTCGTCGTTGTCTGATTAGTTGTTATTTAATATGAAAAAAGTCATTAGCCTTGCATTGTGTGCATTACTCTTGAGTAGCTGTGCAACGCCACCGCCTAAAAGGCCTGAAAATTTGTGTGAGATCTTTTTTGAGCACAGAGATTGGTACGATGATGCGCAAGATGCAGAAGAGCGCTGGGGCACACCTATTCATGTTTCTATGGCTATTATGTATCAGGAAAGTTCATTTAGGCATAATGCCGCTCCGCCAATGCAGTATTTTTTATGGGTTATTCCAATTGGCAGAGCCAGTTCTGCTTATGGTTACTCGCAAGCTAAAACGATGACTTGGTCAGACTATATGCGCGAAACTGATAATTACGGCGCAGACAGAGATGATTTTGATGATGCGATTGATTTTATGGGATGGTTTATTTATAAAACAAATAAAATCAATAAAGTATCTAAATGGGACGCTTATAACCAGTATTTAAATTACCATGAAGGCTGGGGTGGTTATCGTAAAAAAAGCTATAACCGAAAAGCGTGGTTAAAATCTGTATCGGCTAAAGTTCAACGAAGAGCTGAAGTATACGGAGCACAACTTAGAGGCTGTAAAGAAGAACTTAGCCATGGTTGGCTATGGCGGTTATTTTTTGGTTAGCCCTTACAATTTGCGCGATTGGTTTATGAATTACATATGAATTACAATAATGGTCGCGCTTTGTTTAGTTTAAACTTTTTTCCATTTTAGCTTTCCGCTTTAACTTTTCACTTTAACTTTCTAGTGTATCTTTATTGGTGACTAATGGTCATTAATTTGCTAGGTTTGGTATTCAACCCCATTTTTTGAGTATTTTTATATCGATTTAATCTTTTCTTATATTTTTAAGTTTTAGTTATTGATCAATATTGTTAACTAAGCCACTAAAATAATTTTTATTATTAGCCTTTCACTTATTAACTCCCAAATATCCATTAGTCATTTAAAATGTTGATTAGTTGTTTAAATACAGGGAGCTGCCCTATCTACAGAGTTAGCCTATACTTAAATAACTTAAATGCTGGATAACAAATTTAATACCTTAGCTAAGTTATTATCTAGGGTTTAAGTTAAATACCTTGATAGTAAGCGCTAATATAGCTTAGCGGTTAATGATTAAATTTTTGGCAACGCAGGTGGTGTAGAATGATGTTTCAGGCTCAACAAATGTGCGAAAAAAATTGGTCAATTAAAACATTAAACGGTCAGTTTTTATCTGTGATGAAAGGGCAGGTAGGTTTGATAGAAGATGCCGTGCTTAATAATATTAAATGGGCATTTAAACCGGCAAGTGATATTGGCCGATTTTATATTGAGCATGTTGATTCAGGCGAACGTTTAGTTGATGTGGTAAATGGTGGTTATGATAGCTGGAGCTTAGAACCCGGTTTTGACGGAAGCTTTGCATTTGTAAGCCAAGGTGGGCTGTTTCGCCATTTTGATTATCGATTTGATGAACATAATAAGCAATCTATTGTTGAAACTGATTTTGCCTATCCAAAAAAGCCGGTCCTTGATCCGGTACTTAATAAAGAAGTGTCTTATTGTGATCTTTGCAAAAAGCGTTTAGCTGAATATTACCATTGGGTAATTGAGTAGGCTTTTGATAGTCAGCTAAGCTGAATTAGTGTGGCGAACGTCGTATTGCTCACTGCGTGCGGTTAAAGACTCATATCGGGTTTGCTGTTGGGTGTCTAATTTGTTTTGATTGATAACTTCTATTGCTTTCCAATAAAGCGCTTGTTGGGGCTCGTCTAAATGCTGACGTTGCTTTTGTTCTACCAGTACTTGTAATAAATTTAACGCAATTCGCGCATTTTTTGGCATTAATTTTAATGCATCTTTAAAGGCTTGCATGGCTGCATCAATTTGTTTTTGGTTATATAACTGCACCGCAATATTGTTAAGTTGACGTGGT
Source organism: Catenovulum adriaticum (assembly GCF_026725475.1). NCBI lineage: Bacteria > Pseudomonadati > Pseudomonadota > Gammaproteobacteria > Alteromonadales > Alteromonadaceae > Catenovulum > Catenovulum adriaticum. The sequence continues at coordinate 2,091,398 of NZ_CP109965.1, read as the reverse complement.
GAAAATGGAATGTCGCGTTTTTCTTGCGTTTCTTGAGTTAAAAATTTAGCCATGATTTTTCCATTTATATCATCAGCATCAAATACCTGAGGTACTTCTTCTAATAATTCAACGGCCTCGTTTTGATATCCTAATTCATGAAATGCTTTAGCTCTATCTATGTAATCTTCAAAACTTATTGCCCCGTATTTGTCCAATTCAAGGGAGTTTATTAGTTGTTTGGCTTTGTCTTGTTCGTCTCTAATGTAATGCAATCTGGCTTGCACTATGGCTATTTTATTTTTCGATTCCGCGGTATGTAAGAATTCTCGTTTAACGGTGGCAAGGTATTTATCAGTTTGTTTAGCAATGTTAACTGATTCTTGCTCAGTTAGCGTTAGTGCATAATCAATTCCGGCGCGGGCAACCGTTAAATATAAGTCTTCTGTATCGTGCACCGAATGTTTGGCAAATCTTAACATAGTTTTGGCCGCTTCGAATTGGCCACTATGATCGTGTAATAACCTGGCTAAATTAACAACCGATTGGTGACGTTTGATATTGCGCGGTGATATTGCTTTGGCATTTCTAAATTGTTGATAAGCTAAATCGTATTCATCATGGTTAATGTAATACTGTGCTAATAAATCTAAAGCGGCTAGGCGTGTTTCAGGTTTTTTTACTAGTTTATCTAAAATGGCTTTTCCGGCTTCTTCTTTATTTAATCCTAAGTAAGCTTTGGCGAGGCCTATCATTGCCCAAGTAAATTTTTGCACCGTGATGATGTCATAAAAGTAGCGAGCCGCGGTGGCGAAGTCTTTTTGTGCTAATAAAATATCGCCTTTTAGGCGCATTACCAGCGGATATAAATGGGTTTGTTTTGGATTATTTAAAGTGTCATCAATATGCGCTAACGCACCTTTAAAATCTTGGTTATCTAGTGCTTGATAAATATGATTGAGTTTTTGTTTGCGCTTAAGTACACGTAATAAACGTTCACTTAATTCTTTTGATGTAAATGGCTTAGCTAAAAAGTCGTCAGGCTGGAGTTCAATGACACTATTAACCAGCGCAGCATCAGTTTCTGCACTGGTAAAAATAAAGGTGGTGTTGAGCTTAATGGCTCCTTTATCTTTTAGTTCTTCAAATAAATGATAACCATCTCGGTCGCGGCTTAAATTAAATGAACAAATGATTAAGTCAAACAAGATATCGTCAGTTAACCTGAGTGCGTGCTTAGCGCTTTCAGCAATTTGAATGCTGTCAAAACCAATTTTTTCTAATGATTTTTTCAGAAAAGTTTGCGCCAAAGCTTGATCATCAATAATTAAAACTCGGGCATGTTTGATTAAATCTTGATTCATATTACAGGCTTAAGGTTTGGTTAACTGATTCAGGCAGAGGTTTGTTTGTTATTAGTACGATCAAGCTACCTTTAATCATTCTTTGTATTGATTATTAATTTAAATAGCGTTAATTACAAGTTTCTCAAGTTTTACTTTTAAATTAATTTGATATCCGTATAATCCAAATTGAAAACTTGTCGGAGTGCCTGTAAGGCTGAGATCGCGTAAGTGGGATCCGTCGAACCTGATCTGGTTAACGCCAGCGTAGGGAACAAGAGTAAACATCTTTTTATACTCTTCATAACTAAGCTTTTTAGGGTTTTCAATTAATCTGGTTTAGGCTTAGCGCTTTATTTATCGGTTAAGATTGAAAATTCAAATGGCAAACTTGGTTTAATTAATGTTAAAGCAAGGGCTAAGTACGTTATTAATATTTGCGCACTTGATTGTTATGTTGATATATCAAAATTATATCTTGTCTCAGATTTGCATTCCGTCTTTATTCTAAATCGTGGTTTAACCACAAACACAGAGATAAAGGCATTAATATGGCTACTAGCAACAGTAACAGAAGAGAAACCCGAGCTGCCGCTCAAGAATTTATTAATAATTTAACTGGCCAACCTTTCCCAAATTCACATAAAGTTTATGTTGAAGGTTCAGACCCGAGTATTAAAGTTGGGATGCGTGAAATTACCCTCGCTGATACTTATGTGGGCGGTACTAAAGAAAATCCTGAATTTGAGCCTAATGAGTCTATTCGAGTTTATGATACTTCAGGCCCTTATACTGACCCTTCTATAAATATTGATGTGCATAAAGGTTTACCTCGTATTCGTGAAAGTTGGATAGCCGATCGTGACGATACTGAAGCACTTGATTCAGTTACCTCTCGTTTTAGTCAAAAACGATTAGCGGATGATGGTTTAGATCATATCCGTTTTGAACATCTTCCTAAAATTCGCCGCGCAAAATCGGGTAAAAATGTAACTCAAATGCATTATGCTCGCCAAGGCATTATCACGCCAGAAATGGAATATATTGCGATTCGCGAAAACGCAAAATTAGCCGAAATTAAAGACAAAGCCTTAACGCCTCAACATCCGGGTAACCCTTGGGGTGCTAATACTCCAAAAGAAATTACGCCTGAATTTGTGCGTAAAGAAGTGGCTGAAGGTCGCGCAATTATCCCAAACAATATTAACCATCCTGAATCTGAGCCTATGATTATTGGCCGTAACTTTTTGGTTAAAGTGAATGCGAATATTGGTAATTCAGCGGTGACTTCATCAATCGAAGAAGAAGTTGAAAAGCTGGTTTGGTCAACCCGTTGGGGCGGTGATACTGTGATGGATTTATCAACAGGTCGTTATATTCATGAAACGCGTGAGTGGATTATTCGTAACTCGCCAGTGCCAATTGGGACAGTACCAATTTATCAAGCGCTTGAGAAAGTAAATGGCGTTGCCGAAGATTTAACTTGGGAAATTTTCCGCGATACGTTAATTGAACAAGCAGAGCAAGGCGTGGATTATTTTACGATTCATGCGGGTGTATTATTGCGTTACGTGCCTATGACAGCTAAGCGTTTAACCGGTATTGTTTCGCGTGGTGGCTCTATTATGGCGAAATGGTGTTTAGCGCATCATAAAGAAAGCTTTTTATATACCCACTTTGAAGATATTTGTGAAATTATGAAAGCCTATGACGTTGCGTTTTCATTAGGGGATGGTTTACGCCCGGGTTCAATTGCCGATGCCAATGATGAAGCCCAATTTAGTGAGTTACGTACTTTAGGCGAATTAACTAAATTAGCTTGGAAACATGATGTGCAAGTGATGATTGAAGGTCCTGGGCATGTGCCTATGCATATGATTCAAGAGAATATGACCGAGCAATTAAAGCATTGTGAAGAAGCGCCTTTTTACACTTTAGGTCCGTTAACAACTGATATTGCACCTGGTTATGACCATATTACTTCTGGGATTGGCGCGGCTCAAATTGGTTGGTATGGCTGTGCAATGCTTTGTTATGTAACTCCAAAAGAGCATTTAGGTTTACCAAACAAAGAAGATGTAAAAGAAGGCTTAATTACTTATAAAATTGCGGCTCACGCTGCTGATTTGGCGAAAGGTCATCCGGGCGCTCAAATTCGCGATAATGCCTTATCAAAAGCTCGATTTGAGTTTAGATGGCATGATCAATTTAATTTAGGGTTAGACCCTCAACGTGCACGTGAATACCATGATGAAACTTTGCCGCAAGAATCCGGTAAAGTAGCGCATTTTTGTTCAATGTGTGGTCCTAAATTCTGCTCTATGAAAATTACTCAAGAAGTACGTGATTACGCGGCTGATTTAGAAGCGAAAAACATAAAAATCGGTGAGTTAGACTCGCAAGTTAATCCAGATGCGGGGATGGCTGAAAAATCAGCTGAGTTTAGAGAAAAAGGCTCAGAGATTTACCACCAAGCTAAGTAATTGAGTTTTGGGATTGGCTTTGCGTTTGCTAATGCAAAGCCAATGACAGTTTTGTGTGGAAAAGAGTGGTAATCTGCAATGAAAATCGCGGTTGTTGGTGCTGGGTTAGTTGGCCGTTTAGTTGCTTGGCAATTAAGCCAGACCCACGAGATCACGCTTTACGATAAAGACTTTACAACTGCTAAGTACAGCGCTGGTTATATAGCGGCGGCCATGTTAGCTCCGGTAGCTGAATCAGTTATCGCGAGCCGTTTGGTGGTTGGTTTAGGCCAATTGTCAGTTAATTTATGGCCGAATATTTTAGCTGAATTAAAACAAAATGTGTTTTATCAGAAAGCGGGCAGCTTGATTTTAGCGCATGCTCAAGATAAAGGTGATTTAGCCAGCTTTTGCCAGCGACTCAAAATAAACGATGGGTTAAAAACGGTGACACGTTGTCAGATTGCTGAGCTAGAGCCTCAAATAGGGGAACGTTTTCATCAAGGAATTTGGCTGGAAAATGAGGCGCAAATTGATAATCGAGCTTTATATCGTGCGCTTGAGCAAACAATATTAACAAGCCAAGTTAAAATTATTACCACCGAATGTGCCACTATTAGCGATAATCAAGTGAGTGCGAACGGCCAAAAACAAGATTTTGATTGGGTGTTCGATTGCCGAGGACTGGGTGCTCAGCTTGATATTAGTCGGTTAAGAGGGGTGCGCGGCGAGGTTGCGCGAGTGTATGCACCAGAAGTGCAATTAAATCGTCCGATTCGTTTATTACATCCAAGATACCCCATTTATATTGTGCCTAAGCCAAATCATGAATATGTAATTGGTGCAACGGAAATTGAATCATCTAGCGATAAGCCGATGACGGTGCGTTCAGCGCTTGAATTATTATCCGCCGCTTATAGTGTTCATTCAGGTTTTGCGGAAGCGCAAATCACGTCGCTTGATGCGGGTTTACGGCCTAGCATGCCTGATAACGAACCCATGATTCAGCATGATGGACGCGTTATTCGCATAAATGGTTTATACCGTCATGGTTATTTATTAGCGCCAGCGGTTATTGCTCATGCACTTGAATTGTTTAATCAGCTTACTGAGCAATCCACAGATTATTTTTATCAATCAGAACAGCTTGATTCTGGGCATTTTGATCAAGTGTTTGGCTAAAAAATGCAGAGTTTTAATTTATGAATATTATTATTAATGGGCAACCTATTGAATTACCGCAAACTCAATCATTGATTCAGGTAGTTGAAAATTTTGGGGCGGTAAAACCATTTGCATTAGCAGTGAATGGTCAATTTATTCCCAAAAGCCAGCATCTTGTTTATGAGCTTAACGAAGGCGATGCGATTGATATTTTATCTCCGGTACAAGGCGGCTAAAAGGTTAATACATGAAAAACAACACAGGTACTTGGTCAATTTACGGCACAGAATTAGAGAGTCGCTTGCTTATTGGTAGCGCTTTGTATCCGTCACCTGCGACTATGCAAGACTCTATTGAAGCCTCTAAAGCTGAGATTGTGACGGTTTCGCTTCGCAGGCAGTCGCCTGAACAAGCGGGCGGGCAAGCTTTTTGGCAACAAATTCAAGCGTTGGGTAAACATATTTTACCTAATACGGCAGGGTGTCACTCAGTGCAAGAAGCTGTTACTTTGGCACAAATGTCTAGAGAAATATTTGATACCAATTGGATTAAGTTGGAGTTGGTTGGAGATGAATATAATTTACAGCCTGATCCCATTGATTTATTAAAAGCGACTGAAATTTTGTTAAATGACGGCTTTCAGGTGCTGCCTTACTGCACTGACGATCTGGTAATTTGTCGCCATTTAGTTGAACTGGGTTGTCAGGTTTTAATGCCTTGGGGTGCACCTATTGGCACGGGTAAAGGTTTATTAAATCCGTATGCGTTATCTGCTATTCGTAATCGTTTTCCTGAGATTAGTTTAGTTGTTGATGCTGGGATTGGCTTGCCATCACATGCGACACAAGCACTTGAATTGGGTTATGATGCGGTTTTATTAAATTCTGCCATCGCTCAAGCGCAAGATCCAGTCATGATGGCGAGCGCATTTAAATGTGCAATTGAAGCCGGAAGACAAGGTTATTTAGCTGGACGAATGCCAGAAAAAGATACTGCAAACCCAAGTACACCTACGTTAGGCATGCCGTTTTGGCACCAAACGGGATAATACACATCTGGGTAATATATAATATAAGGGTGTAGGTATATTTTGCTAGGTTTGGTTACCTTACCTTATTTTTGCAAGTCGTTTATCCGTAGCGTTGGGGCAATTGCTCTGGTTGGTTTAAGTTGAGATGTTAATGTTAGAAGAAAATAAGCGCACTATCGTTTGGAGCATTGCGGGCTCAGATTGTTCAGGCGGTGCAGGTATTCAAGCCGATTTAAAAACCATGCATAATTTAGGCTGTGAAGTTTGTACTGTTATTAGCGCAAATACAGCACAAAATAGCTTAGGCGTTACTGAAATTAATGCCGTTAATGAAGATGTTTTATGGTCGCAATTAAAAGCTTTGCATCAGGACAAACCCGCTAACGTGATTAAAATTGGTTTGTTGGCTAATAAGCGACAGGTTGATTTAATTGCTGATTGGATTTTACGGTGTCAGCGTGATTGGGCGCAGCCGCCTATTGTGGTATACGATCCGGTCGCTATTGCTAGTGCTGGTGGTGATCTAGTTGAAGAAGATATACTACCTACTATTAAACAAAAATTGTTTCCGTTAGTTGATGTATTAACCCCAAATGCAGACGAAGCCCAGCGATTATCTGGCGTTTATATCATTAGCTGGGACAGTATGTTGGATGCCAGTGCAGCCTTGCAAAAAATGGGCATAGGCGCAGTTATTATTAAAGGCGGACATATTGATATTGATAGTCGCTATTGTGTCGATTTAGCGGATAATGGACAGAATCAATATTGGCTCGCTTCTGAAAAAATTGATACCGAACACAGCCACGGTAGCGGTTGCACTTATGCCTCGGCTGTGGCCGCCTGCTTAGCACAAGGTTATTTGCTACGCGATGCGATTACAGTTGCTAAGGCTTATATTAACCAAGGGTTAACTGCATCATCAAAATATGACGGTATTTATGGCCCTATTTGGCAAGGTAATTGGCCTTTAAATTTTGCTTTTTATCCGCACGTTATGCAGCCAAATTCACATTTTGCCAAGCAGTTAGATTGGGAAATTGAAGGCACCAGCGAAACCAGCTGGGCCTCTGAATTTGCAAGCTGCGATACAGCTAGCCTAGGTTTATATCCAGTAGTTGATAGCGTAGAGTGGATTGAGTTTTTATTAAAGCAAGGGGTGAAAACGTTACAGCTAAGAATTAAAAATTTAAATTTAGCTGATGTTGAACCAGATATTATTAAGGCAATTGCTTTGGGCAAGCAATATAATGCTCGGTTATTTATTAATGATTATTGGCAGTTAGCCGTTAAGCATAAAGCTTATGGTGTGCATTTAGGCCAGGAAGATGTACAAAGTGCCGATTTAAATTTAATTAAACACTCTGGCTTGCGTTTAGGGATTAGTACACATGGTGAATACGAACTGATAGCAGCAATGCAATTAAAGCCTAGCTATATCGCTGTGGGCGCTATTTACCCAACCAAAACAAAAGATATGACAGGTCAAATTCAAGGGTTAACTCGATTAAAACGGTATTTAACATTGCAAACTGACATGAAAAATCAACAGCAACCTACATGTCCTATGGTAGCCATTGGTGGTATTAATTTAGAGCGAGCTAAGCAAGTTTGGCAAACGGGTGTTGGCTGTATTGCGGTAGTGACGGCTATTACTCAAGCGAAAGATCCAATACAAGCCGTTGCTGATTTGCAGGCAATAACAGATACAAATCAAGCATTACAGGATTAACTATGCCGTTATCGGTGCAGGAAGAATTAAGATATAGCCGCCATTTATTATTAGATAAAATAGGCAAGGCAGGGCAGTTACGGTTAAAGCAAGCGCGGGTCGTTATTGTGGGAGCTGGTGGTTTAGGTTGTCCTGCAGCTTTATATTTAGCGGCTAGTGGGGTGGGCACGTTAACTTTAATTGATCCAGACACAATTGAAATTTCAAATTTACAACGTCAAATTTTGTACAAAACGAATCATGTCAAACGCGGCAAAACCGAAATAGCCGCTAACCAATTACAAGCCTTAAATCCTGAAATTAAAATACTGGCAATTGGAAAACCAGTTGAACAATGTGATTTTGAGGGCTTGTTGGATTCAGCCGATATGGTTTTAGACTGCACAGATAATGCCTCAAGCCGCTATTTTATTAATCAAGCCTGTCAACAAAACAAAATACCTTTAATATCTGGCGCAGCCATTCGTGGCGAAGGGCAGTTAATGGTATTTGATTTTGAAAATAATAGCTCGCCCTGTTACCAATGTGTTTACCCTGATTTAGCTGAAGAAACTTTAAATTGTAGTAATGCGGGTGTGTTAGCGCCTGTATTAGGGTTGATGGGCAGTATGCAAGCGCTTGAAGCAATAAAATTGATAACGCAAGGCGCATCAAATCAAACTAATAAGTTATTATGTTTTGATGCTTGGCAAATGAGTTTTCATCAATTTGGTTTAACGGCTGATGATAATTGTCGTATTTGCGGGAGCAAAATAGGTTAATTAGCGCTTTTTAGCGTGAAAGTTGAACGAATTGAAGATAAAATAAGCAAACGGTACAAAGGAGTGAATTAATTGCTTTACACAGCTCAAAGCCTCTGTATAATCTGGCCTCAATTCGCTAGGGGTGTAGTTCCAATTGGTAGAACAGCGGTCTCCAAAACCGATGGTTGGGGGTTCGAGTCCCTCCACCCCTGCCATTTCTCGAGAAATCTGAAATGACGCAATTATTAAACCGCTATCAGCAGGCTGTTTTAGCCGAGTTGAACATACCAATATTTCTTCATCATCAATCAAATTCTGATTTATTTGAGACTTGTGATGACTCAGCTGTGAAAACAGCGAATGAATCTGATGCACAGATTTCATCAAAACAAATTTCACCTGAAAATACATCAACAAACAAATCCGCAGCTGAAATCAGTATATCTGTTAATAATGCATCGGCAGCAGAGTTAGAACAAAAGCACTCTGAACGTCATTTTAGTCAAACAAATGATGAGATCTCAGGCCAAGCTAATTCACCTCAACCAACAATACCAGCAAAACCGCAGCCAAATTCAGTTAATGAGCCTGTGTTACAGCAACCGCAAATTGAACAAAATCATCCAGCCGCTAGTCAGCCTATATCGCAACCTCAGAAAAACGATAATATTGACGTTATTGCTGATAAGCTGACCCATGCTTCGTTGCAGGGGCAATCAGCTGAGCAAAATACAGAGCAGCTAGAGCGTGATAAAGCAATTGCGGATAAAACGAAAGCCATTAATCAGTTAGCTTCAATTTTACCAACCACTTCTACTGCATCTGAGGTGACTGAGAATAATTCTAAAAAATCCGAACAATTTGCGTTGCGCTTGTCAGCCATTGACGCAAGTGATTTGAGTATATTGCAGGTGTGGTCACATAATAATGATTGGACATTTGAGCAAGACAGTCAACATAAAGTGATTGCTTATCATCCTAAATTGTCACAACACATGGATTTTGATTTAAGCCAGCCAACCAATAAAAAAAGTTGTTGGCAACTTATTTTAAGCTGTCTTAATTAGCTAGCTTTTTTGGTTAGTGATTAAAATTGCTTGTTGCATAAAATAATTTTAAGGTCATATGCACGAACATGAAAACCCTAATTGTTCCTTTCTCTGAGCGCTATCTTGCGCAAACTTTAATAATTGAAAAACAAGCGCAACCAAACCCATGGAATGAAAAAATTATTCGTTCGTGTTTTGGGCGCCGGTATATGAATTTTGCGTTAACGTTAGCTAATTCAGATCAGTTACTTGGCTATGTTTTTAGTGATCATGTGGCGGGCGAAGTCAGCATTATGAATATTTGTATATCACCTCAATATCAGCGTAAAGGATTTGCTAAGCAACTGCTTAACCATCTTGTTTCGCATAGCCAAGCAATTAATGCCGAAACACTTTGGTTAGAAGTGCGAGAATCTAACATAGCGGCTCGCGCCTTATATAATGAATTAGATTTTAATGAAATTGCGGTTCGTAAAAACTATTATCCTGTTATTTCGGCTAATCAAAAAAAACCAATTAATAACAAAGAAAACGCCATTGTAATGAGTCGCGACTTGGCTTTTTAAAAGCAAAATTTTCGATTTTTCTTTCAACATAATACTAAGCGTGATAATAGTGCAACATAATCATTATTAGCTGTTATTGTTTTTATTTAAATAGGGTCATTGTTCATGGCGATTCATTTCAATCATTTACAACCAATAGATAGGCTCAAGTATTTTATCGAGCGTCAGCTTGTAAAAGGGGCTGGCTATCAATTATTTGTAATTGTGGCTTGTATTGCTATGGTTTCAATCGCAGGTGGTTTGTTAATCGCACCAATTAATTTTGATGGGCATGCTATTGGCGAAGATGTTTGGTGGGCTTTTTTACGCTTAACTGACCCTGGTTATTTAGGTGATGATCAGGGTGCATGGCGAAGAGTAGTTTCAACCTTATTAACGATTTGTGGTTACGTGTTATTTATGGGTACTTTGGTTGCCATTATGACCCGTTGGTTAATCGCGTTTATGGAAAAGTTGGAACAAGGTTTAACCCCAGTTTCAGTGAAACAACACCTGGTTGTATTAGGCGATACCAGCCGAACAGTGCCAATTATTCATGAATTGTTAGGCAATGAAGATAACAGAAATTATTTTAAAAAATTAAATAAAGATAAAGATTTATCGATCATTTTATTAGCTGAAACCGTTAATGCGATTATTCATCAGCAACTGTTAGCTGAACTAAATATGCCACTGAAATTAAGTAAACGTTTAGTACTTAGATCGGGCAAGTCGATTCAGTTAGATGCTTTGCACCGAGCCGCCTGCACTCAAGCAACCGCCATTATATTACCAAGCCAATTTCAGCGTTCTGACTCACCAGTGACCTCAGATGTGGAAACGATAAAATCTTTATTGTCTCTTAACGTGTTGGCTGAAAGCAGTGGTTTACACCCTAGAGTGGTGGTTGAACTTGATGATGCCCGCCATGCTAAACTGGCTAGAAAATCTTATCAGGGCGGTTTGAGCACAGTTGCAACTGATGAAACCATTAGCCGTTTGATTGCTCAGTGCGCCGTTGTTCCAAGTTTGCTCAAAGTGTATAGCCACTTAATTACCTCATCAAAAGGCGCGCAGTTTTATTTTAAATCGGCTGAGCCTTTTGTTGGCATGGCGATTAATCATATTAAACAGTTACACTCAGCCGCAACCTTAATTGGCTTTATCGATCCTCAAACCGAACATTTTGCGTTATCTGTGGGTGACACAGCCCAGCATAAATTAAAGCAGGCTGATGTATTGGTGTTTGTGGCACAAAATTTTCAGCAGATAGAAAAAATTTTACCGAGTAATAAATTAGATAAAGTTCAGTCAGCTGTGCAAAAAACAACCAGTAAAGTTAGCGTAAAAAAATCTCATAAGCGATTATTATTACTGGGCTGGAACCGACGTGTACCTGCAATTATTGCTGAGTTAGATAGTTATGTGAAAGAGCGTTTTGAAGTGACTATAGTGTCTAGCTTAGCAACTGAAATCCGAGAAGCTGAAATTGCTAAACTAGGACCTTTTAGTGAGCGCACAACAATAGAACATAAGGCGGCTGACTATATGGTTGAAGCAGACGTTAAGCAGCTCAACCCAGATAATTACGATATTGTATTACTTTTGTATAGCGACAGGTTAGATTCAACCGAAGAGGCCGATGCAAGAGTTTTGGTAGGCTCTATGGTGCTAAATGAAGTATTAGCTAATACACAGCAACAGCCGCATGTTTTGATTGAATTAAGTGATCCTTCTAATGAAAGCTTTTTGGATCAATCTGGATGGGATACCTTTATTACGCCTTTAATCATGAGCCATATTTTATCGCAGACTGCGTTAATGCCACAAAGCCAAGTTTTGTTTGATAGCTTAATGAAAGCAGGCGGCATTCAAATACGGCTTCGTCAACTTGAGCATTACTCAGATAAAGAAATGCTGAAAGTTGATCAGCTTAAGCTGCTGGCTGAACGGCAAGGCGAATTACTCATTGGTATGGTTAAGCAAGACCTCAGTGGCGATCAGGTTATTTTAAATTTAGAAAATGGTACCCGAGTTTCACAGTTAGCCAATGATCAAATTATTGTGATTGGCAATGAAGCCGGAATTGCCTAACGCCTTTTATCGTTAATAAAAGCTCCGCCGAGTCGCTTAGCCAACTAAGATAGAAGATACGTCAACACGTTGGCTTATTATATCCATAGTTGTATCTACCAAAGACGCTACCTGAAAAACTAACATTCATTCAATGGCGACTAGTAAGCTCGATATCTGCTAGGATATACCGAGCTTATAAAATGTAGCAGTATTATTTTTTGGCGTGGTAAGCCTTGGATACAGCGTAGCTGTCTTCAAACCAGTTCCAGCTTTTTACTTTGTCATTTTCAACATGCACGCGAACTGCCCAGCTGAATTTTCCGGTATCTACACCAGATTTATTGGCAATGGCACTCATACTGCCCATAAATACCGCTTGATCGCCGTTTGCAAAGCTATAGTCTGTAGACCAGCTTGTTACTTTCAAACCAGCACCAAAGCGAGGAAGAAAAGTTTTTAGTACGGTTTCTTTTGACTCCCAGTTACCGATCCACGGAATGTTGGAATCTCCTTCGTTATGCCAAACAAAATCGTCTGCCATTAATGCTTGAAGTTTATCCATGTCACCAGAGCCTGCTGCCCATAGGAATGCTTGAGCCGTCTCTAATGTTTTAGCTGAGTCAACCGCTTTTGTGTTATCCGCTAGGGCTGGAGTGAGTTGGAAAAGAGCGAGTAGGGTAGCAAGGGCGATTAGTCGATTTTTTTTAAACATTTTGTTCTCCTAAATGTAAGTTTTAAGTTCAATGTGTTGGTATGAACACTATACCTGTGCTAAATTTTTGGTAAATTCACTAATTAGACACGTTAGGTATGCGAAAATGCACAGTATAAGATGGGGCGACCTGCAATATGTTCTGGCGGTAGCGAATGAAGGCTCATTATCTGCGGCAGCCAGATCATTGGGCGTGAATCACAGTACCGTATTGCGTCGTCTTGATGCGTTTGAGTATCGCCATAAACTACGCGTTTTTCATAAACTTTCTACCGGATACAAATTAACTATCGAAGGACAAAAATTACTAGAGTCTGCATTAGCAGTAGAATCTACTGTGAAAGCACTGGAGCATAAAATTTTTGGCCAAGAGATGAAGTTGGAAGGAACGCTAAGGTTAACAACAACAGATGCTTTATCGCGTTTAATCTTGGGGACTCATTTGGCTGCTTTTCATCAACTTTATCCGAAAATTCAATTGGAACTGAGTTTGACATCTCGTCGTTTAGATATCTCACATTTAGATGCAGATGTTGCGATTCGCGCTGCAAGTGAGTTGCCTGACACTTTGGCGGGAACCAAATTGTGCAAAATGGCTTTTGGTGTGTACGGTGCACCTGAGTATATCAATGGTCTGCAAGGCCAACATCCACTTGAATCTGCTACTTGGCTGATGATGCATCAAGGCAATGCTTCATTACAGGTGTCAAAGCTGATTTCAGAGGAAAAAATAGTACTGAAAGCCGATTCTTTTGAACCTTTGATCATGGCGGCTGAAAATAAGATGGGACTGGCTTATTTACCTTGTTTCATCGGAGACGGTTCGACAATGCTGCAAAAAGTGGATATGGAAGTAAAACACCAAAGTACCGATCTTTGGGTAATGACTCACAAAGATCTTGAACATTCAGCCAGAGTAACAGCGTTTGTTGATTTTATAGAAGAAGCAATAAAGTTAGATCATAATCGATTAGCTGGTTTTGATCATTAGCGTTTTGCGTCGCCTCGTATTATGTTGCTTCAGAAAATTTTAATTAGTGGGTGTTCATTCGCTTTTTAATGACACTGAAAATCGCGCTAAAGATATACTCTGCTTTTGGCGATGGTAATTGAGTGGTTATTGGATTGAGGTCATCAATTGGTATTAGGCTAGAATTAACTTAGCCTACAACGACCGAATTTCCATAATATCGTTACTGAGTTTCTGATAATATAGCTATAAATTAATCTATTGTTTAATGGCGAACATTTTTAAACTGTCTGCTGTTATCATTATTGGGGTCACGAAAGTGCGGTACACAGCTTAAACTGTAGTTTTTAAACAGTTTAAATTGTATCAGCAATAGCAATTAATGATAGCAACTGCACAATTATAGGGGTTGGTAAACAGGCTATAAACGAATAAGTTTGAGATCTAGTCATAGCTGTTTACAAGCCAAATAAGCAATAATTGAGACCTGCCAAAACAGAGCATTGATGGCTGCTGAGTGTAAATGCTAACCGATTAGATAACCATTGATTGTTTATAAAGTCAAAATCAGCGAAAATAGCGGCCAATTACGATTAACACAACGGATTTAACAAGCGAAGAACTGAAAAAGAGTACTTCTAACAGTGTTTACAAATCCGTGTACAAACAAAAGAATTTATACATGGCAAACCAAGATTTTCTTAATGAAATCAATAAGCGACGGACTTTCGCAATTATTTCTCACCCTGATGCGGGTAAAACAACAATTACTGAAAAAGTTTTATTATTCGGCAAGGCGTTGCAAAAAGCAGGTACAGTTAAAGGCCGAGGTTCAAACCAGCACGCTAAATCTGATTGGATGGAAATGGAAAAAGAACGTGGTATCTCGGTAACGACCTCGGTAATGCAATTTCCTTATAATGGTGCTTTGGTCAACTTATTAGACACTCCAGGTCACGAAGATTTTTCTGAAGATACGTACCGAACGCTAACCGCAGTTGATTCCTGTTTGATGGTTATCGATGCGGCTAAAGGTGTCGAAGACAGAACTCGAAAATTAATGGAAGTGACTCGCCTACGTGATACGCCCATTGTTACTTTTATGAATAAATTGGACCGTGATATTCGCGATCCAATGGAATTGTTAGATGAAGTAGAAACTGAACTCAATATGGCCTGTTCTCCTATATCTTGGCCGATTGGATGTGGTAAAGGTTTTAAAGGGGTTTTTCATATTCATCGAAATGAAGCAATTTTGTATCAGTCAGGCAAAGGCCATACGATACAAGATGGTCAAACGATTAAAGGCTTAGATAACCCTGAATTAGATTCTGCAGTAGGTGAAGAGCTGGCCGAGCAATTAAGAGAAGAGCTTGAATTAGTTATAGGCGCATCACACGAATTTGATCGTGAATTATTTTTAAGCGGCGAGTTAACACCTGTCTTTTTTGGTACAGCCTTGGGTAACTTTGGGGTTGACCATATGCTCGATGGGTTAACCGAATGGGCGCCTGCCCCTATGCCTCGTGAAACAAGTGAGCGAGACGTAATTGCAACAGAAGATAACTTTTCAGGATTTGTATTTAAAATTCAAGCCAATATGGACCCTAAACACAGGGATAGAATTGCATTTATGCGAATTGTGTCTGGCAAATATAGCCAAGGCATGAAAATGAACCACGTACGCACTGGAAAAACGATGAGTATTTCTGACGCTGTTACTTTTATGGCTGGCGATCGTGAACGCGCAGCAGATGCTTATGCTGGTGATATTATTGGTTTACACAACCATGGC
The DNA here is from genome assembly GCF_026725475.1 of Catenovulum adriaticum. Classification (NCBI taxonomy): domain Bacteria; kingdom Pseudomonadati; phylum Pseudomonadota; class Gammaproteobacteria; order Alteromonadales; family Alteromonadaceae; genus Catenovulum; species Catenovulum adriaticum. The sequence continues at coordinate 2,075,798 of NZ_CP109965.1, read as the reverse complement.
AAAATTCAAATTGGTGATACTTTTACTCAAGGTGAAAGTCTTAAATTTAGTGGTATTCCTAATTTTGCACCTGAATTATTTAGACGAATCCGTTTAAAAGATCCATTAAAGCAAAAACAATTATTAAAAGGTTTAGTACAGTTATCGGAAGAAGGTGCGGTACAAGTATTTAGACCTTTAATGAATAATGATTTAATTGTTGGTGCGGTTGGGGTACTGCAATTTGATGTAGTGGTAGCGCGATTAAAAGCAGAATATAAAGTAGAAGCTATTTACGAAGCAATTAATGTTGCCACAGCAAGGTGGGTAGATTCTACTGATGTGAAAAAATTTGAAGAATTTAAACGCAAAGCCGAAAGCAATTTAGCGTTAGATGGTGGCGATAACTTAACTTATATCGCGCCAACCATGGTTAACCTAAATTTAGCCAAAGAAAGATACCCTGATGTGGCGTTTCGCCAAACACGTGAACATTAATTGATAGCGAATTTTTATGAAAATCAGACAACTATTAACCGATAAAGTACAACAAGCTATGTTGGCTGTACAAATCCCTGCTGAATTTGGGCCGCATATCGCACTTAGTAAACAAGCTCAATTTGGTGACTACCAGGCAAATGGTATTTTAGGGGCTGCAAAAAAATTAAAAACAAATCCACGCGCCCTTGCCGAACAAGTTATCGAACAGTTAGATCTTTCAGATATTGCATCCAAAATTGAAGTCGCTGGACCAGGCTTTATTAACATCTTTTTAGCTGAAACTTGGTTATCAGAACAACTTAATCATCATTTAGCTGATCCTAGAAAAAGTGTTGAAAATACCGATAAGCCCGATGTTTGTGTGGTTGATTACTCATCACCCAATTTAGCTAAAGAAATGCATGTAGGGCATTTACGCTCAACTATTATTGGTGATGCTGTTGTTCGTGCGTTAGAGTTTCAAGGCCATAACGTTATTCGCCAAAACCATATGGGCGATTGGGGAACCCAGTTTGGCATGTTAATCGCTCATTTAGAGGAAAAGCTTGAGGGCAACTCAGTAGCAGAAGTTGCGCTTGCTGATTTAGAAAACTTTTACCGTGAAGCTAAAAAGCGATTTGATGACGATGAAGCGTTTGCAAATAAATCTCGTGATTATGTGGTTAAGTTACAAAGTGGCAATGAACGCTGTTTAGAGTTGTGGCAAGAGTTTATTAATATTTCGGTTTCTCATAGTGAAGCGGTTTATAAAAAACTTAATGTCACTTTAACACGAGATGATATTAAACCTGAAAGTGCCTATAACGATAAATTGGCCGGTGTTATTAGAGATTTACAGCAAAAAGGTTTAGCAGTTGAAGACCAAGGTGCTCAAGTTGTATTTTTAGATGAACTCGCCAAAAAAGATGGTGAACCATCGGTTGTGATTGTTCAAAAATCAGGTGGCGGTTATTTATATGCAACAACTGACCTAGCAGCGGCAGAATATCGCAGTAAAAGCTTAAATGCCGATCGATGCTTGTATTTTATAGATGCGCGTCAATCTCTCCATATGCAGCAAGTGTTCACTGTGGCTCGTAAAGCCGGCTTTGTTAATCCGGACATCAGTCTAGAACATCATGCTTTTGGCACTATGATGGGAGAAGATGGCAAACCGTTTAAAACGCGTTCTGGTGACACTGTTAAATTAACCGATTTATTAGATGAATCAGTAGCCCGCGCAAAAACACTTATTGCTGAGCGAGCTACCGATTTATCAGAGCAAGAACAAACAGAAATTGCGCAAAAGGTTGGAATAGGTGCTGTTAAATTTGCAGACTTATCAAAACATAGGACCAGCGATTATATTTTTTCTTGGAAGAGTATGCTGAGCTTTGAAGGGGCCACAGCGCCTTATTTACAATATGCATATACTCGGGTGCGTTCAATTTTTGCTAAAGCGGGTATTGATCCGGTAAGTTTGACAGCAGGTATTCACATTGAAGCAGAACAAGAGCGGGCATTAGCGATTAAATTGCTTCAATTTGAAGATTATTTAACGCAAGTAACAAAAGAAGCACACCCACATGTACTTTGTGCCTACTTATATGAATTAGCCAGTGTGTTTATGAGTTTTTACGAAGCTTGTCCAATTTTAAAATCAGATGTTAATGAAACTGATAAACAAAGCCGACTTGGACTAAGCTTATGGACTGCACAAGTAATGCAGTTAGGCCTAGATGTTTTAGGTATAGAAACCATGGAAAGAATGTAACCCTACCCGTGATTCACCAAAAGTTAATGAGCCTTAATTTTTATCTAAATTAATTTAAGGCTCAAATCAATCAAATAATCAATTTATGACTGTAATAGGGCGTGCTAAGGTTTATTTAAACCCGTGTCTAATAGGTTTATTATAACTTATATTTATTCTTACTATAAACAAAGTTGTTAAAATTGATTGTTCTAACCTCCTTACTCTGGCTGCTCTGCCTGAACCTTTGTTAACATTTGATTAAATTTAAAGCAAATAAACCCCAATATGTAAATTAGATAACAAAAAAAGCAAAATTTATTGTCTATTTATATAAAAATCTTTGCAATCTACTAGTCACATTCGCTAAGATTCAGATGCGTCTATAAGAAGAAGGTCCGTAAGTATAATCTTTAGTGCTGGATTTTACTTACTTTCACTTTATTTATGTAAACAGCGCGGTTGACAGACTGAGGGAATTGGTAGAAGATTTGTTGCAGTTTTATTTAAAACTATAACAAAAGTTCAACGGATGAATCAGAGTCCGCCAGCTAGAAAGTTCCATACAATTATTAATTATTGGGAATCGTGTCAAAGATGATAAAAAGCAAAAAACTCGCGTCTGCAATAGCTGTAACATGTGCGATGTCACTGTCTACAGCTGCCTATGCAGACCCAGTGGAAAATCTGCACAAAGAAGAGCGTGCTATTCATAACGCCGCTGTTAAGTCTCAAAAACGTGTCGATTCTATGTTTGAGCAATCAATTGATTTGCTTGGTGAGTATCGTAGCGTTGTTGATGAAACTGACAATCTAAACATGTACAACGAACATGTGCAGAAACTGGTAAACAACCAACAGAAGCTAATTGATTCACTACAAGGCCAAATTGACGGTATTGAAGATACTAAAAAAGGGGTTGTACCTTTAATGTATCGTATGCTTGATTCTTTAGAGAAATTCATCGCATTAGATATCCCAGTGGAAGTTGAAGCTCGTACAGAACGTGTTGAGCGTATTCGTGAATTAATGAGCGATCCTAACATTACTACGTCTGAACGATTCCGTTTGGTATTAGAAGCTTATCAAATTGAAAATGATTACGGTTCAGCTATCTCTGCATATCAAGGCAAATTAAATGATATGACAGTAGATATGGTTCACATCGGCCGCGTATCACTTTTAGCTCAATCTTTAGACCTTAAGCATGCTTGGGTTTGGGATAATGACGCTCGTGATTGGGTTGAATTAGGTGATGAATATATCAAACCAGTTACCAAAGTAATTCGTATGGCTAAGAAACAGGTTGCACCTGATCTCATTAAAGTGCCAGTGTTTGCAGCGGAGAGTGCAGAATAATGAAATCAATTAAAACAATTCTTACTGCTTCAGCTATTGCTTTAACGTCTATGACTTTTGGCGCTTACGCAAATTCAAATTCGTTAGACCAATTGCTTCAAGAAGTTAAATCAAACCGTGTTTCTGAAGCTAAATTAAATAAAGAACGTGAAGCGGAATTCCAAGCTGCACGTGACCAGAAACAAGCCTTATTAAATAAAGCAAAAAAAGAGCTAGAGGCAGCGCAAGCTCGTCAAAAGCAATTGCAACAAACTTTTGCTGATAATGAAAAACGCATTACTGAAAAAACCAACGAACTTGATGATGCTAAAGGTACATTAGGTGAAATGTTTGGTGTGGTACGTCAAGCTGCTGGTGATACAGTAGGTCGTATTGCAACTTCAATCATTAGTGCACAACCAGCTTATTCTGATCGTACAGAATTATTAGGTCGTTTAGCAGAAGCTAAAGAGTTACCTAAGTTAAATGAATTAGAAGAATTATGGTTCGCACTTCAAACTGAAATGACTGAATCATCAAAAGTTGTTAAATTCGAAGCGCCGGTAATTGGTTTAGATGGTTCTGAATCAATGCAAACCGTAACTCGAGTTGGTTCATTCAACTTATTAGCAGATGACCATTACTTAAAATTCAACTCAGAAAGTAATCAAATTGAACCTTTAGGCCGTCAGCCTGAAAGTCATATGGTTTCATCTGTAGCTGATTTTAATGGTACAGATTCAGGTTACGAAGGTTTATATATTGACCCTTCACGTGGTGCAATTCTTGATATCTTCAAGCAAAAAGCAACTATGATGGAACGTTATCATCAAGGTGGCTTACCAGGTTATGTAATCACAGTTGTATTATTAATTGGTATGTTAATTTCTCTTGAGCGTTTCGTTACACTAACGATTGTTGGTGCTAAAATTAAATCTCAGTTGAAAAATCTTTCTAACCCTTCAGATAAAAACCCATTGGGTCGTATTTTATCGGTTTATCATTCAAACAAATCAGTTGATACTGAGACGCTTGAACTTAAACTTGATGAGGGTATTTTACGTGAAACACCAAGTATTGAACGCGGCGTAAACGTAATTAAAATCCTTGCAGCTATCGCTCCATTATTAGGTCTACTAGGTACGGTTACAGGTATGATTGGTACGTTCCAATCAATCACCTTATTCGGTACGGGTGACCCGAAAATTATGGCGGGTGATATCTCAATGGCACTTGTTACTACTGCTCAAGGTCTAATCGCAGCATTACCGTTGATATTCTTACACAGTATTACTGCAGCTAAGAGCAAGTCTATTGTTCATGTCTTAGAAGAGCAAAGCGCGGGTATCGTAGCGGCTCACGCGGAGCAGGAGCGAGCATAAGATGTTATACCTGATAGAACTTTGGGAAACTGTCAGGGGATTTATATCAACCGGGGGCGATGTATTATGGATCGTCTTCGGGGTGCTAGCGGTAATGTGGATTTTAATGATTGAAAGATATTGGTATATGTTTATGGAATTTCCAAAGCATAAAAAAGCCATCATTCAACGTTGGGATTCACGTGAAGATACGACTTCTTGGTATGCGCACAGAGTGCGTGAAGCTTGGATTTCGGAAGCATCAGAATTACTGAATGCCAGAATTCTATTGATTAAAACCCTAGTGGCGGTATGTCCTTTAATTGGATTGTTCGGTACGGTTACGGGTATGATTTCGGTTTTCGAAGTTATGGCTGTACAAGGTACGGGTAACCCTCGCTTGATGGCATCGGGTATTTCCATGGCGACAATTCCTACTATGGCAGGGATGGTTGCAGCGCTTTCCGGGGTTTTCTTTAGCTCTAGAATAGAAACTCGCGTAAGAATGGAAGTAGAAAAGTTAGTGGACAGTTTGCCACATCATTAGAGAGATTCATTTATGGCACGTAGACATCGCCGACAAGAGGAAGATGCAGCAATCGATATGACGCCGATGCTAGACATCGTATTCATCATGTTGATCTTCTTCATCGTAACAACCTCTTTCGTTAAAGAAGCAGGTATTGAAGTAAATAAACCAGAAGCAAGCCAGGCTGAATCTAAGCCTAAAGCAAATATCTTTGTTGCTATTAATGACAACGGTGATATTTGGATGGATAAACGTATGGTAGACGTAGAGCGCGTTCAAGCTAACCTTGAAAAAATGTTAGCAGAACAAGCAACAGATACTGTCATTGTCCAGGCTGACGAAGAAGCTAAACATGGCAGAGTGATGAAGGTCATGGATCAAATCAAGGCCGCTGGTATTGATAAAATCGTAGTCGCGGGGAAAAAATAATATGATCCGCCTACTGTTATCCATACCAATAGGCATAGCGATAACATTCGGCCTTTTTGTTTTGATGGCACAGTTAATTGCCAATAATCAACGAGGCCCAGATGCTTCTGAGGAAGCACCTAGGATTGATATCGTGATGCAAAAACCGTCCGATTCTGTGCAAGAGCGAACCAGAACGCCGCCACCACCACCACCGCCGCCTCAAGCTCCACCGCCGCCACAAACGGCAGAGCCTGATACGACGGACGCTGATGCGGGAGGTATTAATTTAGATGTACCTCAAGTTAATACAGGTGGTGTTGATGCAGGTATCGGTGATATTAGTGGTGCGTTAATGAAAGATGGTGACGCAACACCAATTGTTCGAATTGAACCCCGCTACCCGGCACAAGCAGCAAGGGATGGCATTGAAGGTTGGGTTGAGTTAAGTTTTACTATCGATGAAGTTGGTGGAGTAATTGATGTAGACGTTATTGACTCACAACCTAAGCGAATTTTTGACCGTGAGGCTAAAAAAGCGCTTTCAAAATGGAAGTACAAGCCAAAAATTGTTGATGGTAAGCCAGTTAAGCAACCTGGTCTGACAGTAAAACTAGACTTTAGTTTGGCATCAAACTAACTTGAGTCTAGGCTCAATTGAGGAAGGTTAGCTTGAACCTTTGTAGTAAATAAGCGTTGAAGCTAACCCAGGAGATAGTATGAAATTCTCACGATTGATATTAACAGCGGTTTTATTCGGTGCGACAGCATCTGCAACTATGTTGCCGATGCAGGCTGCAGCGGCACAATCGCTAGAAGAGAAGAAAAAGGCAAGACCTGTAGAGGTAATGTCTGAAAGAGTTGGTAAAAAAGTTGCTGAAGCGGTTGAGTTTTTAACGCCTAATGAAGAAGAAGGTAGAGAAGCCGATCCTAAAGCTGCTATCCGTCTTCTTGAAGAGCTAGAGCCGAAAAAAGAATTTGATAAAGCTTATTTATCACAACTTATCGGTAAACTTTACGCTCAAGAAGGTGACTACGATAAAGCCATCAGCAAAATAAAATATGCAGCAGACTTAGACATTCTGAGTTGGGATGACCAAGCCGGTGTATATAAGCTTTTAGCTATTTTGAACCTTCAGGAAGAAAAGTACCAAGCAACGATTGATGCATATAATCAATGGTTTGCGTTTACAGAAAAGCATGACCCAACAGTTTATAGTCATAAAGCTTTGGCTTATTATCAGCTAAAAGAATATGACAAAACTATTGAGAATGCTGACTTAGCAATTCAGTATGCGAAAGAACCTAAAGCCGATCCTTATCAATTAAAAATGTCTGCTTATGTAGATCAAAAAAATTATAAGGGTGCGATTGAGGTAACTACTGATGCTATTAAGGTATTCCCGGAAGATAAAAAATGGTGGATTCCACTTGCTCAATTCTATCTAATGACAGAAGATTATGAACGTTCATTGTCGACTTTCGAATTAGCAGAAATACAAGGGTTTTTAACCAAACCAACTCATTTTACAACCTTAGCTCAGTTGTACTCAATGAATGGTATTCCTTACAAAGCAGCTGTGACGATGGAAAAACACATCGAATCTGGCTTACTTGAAAAGAATGCTAAAAATATGGGATCAACTGCAAACTATTTTCATCAGGCGTCAGAATATGACAAAGCAGCAAAAACTTATTTAGCAGCCGCTAAATTAGATAATGATGCTGAGTTCTATCGTAAATCTGGTGATTTATTTTCAGTTTCCGAAAAGTACAAAAGTGCAATTGCTTCATATAACAAAGCTTTAGAGTATGATAGCCCTAAGAAAGGCTCAATTAATGTTGCGTTAATTGAAGCTCATTTCAATTTAGGCAATTACAAAAAAGCATATGAGCATGCACAAGAAGGTCTTAAGTCTAATCAACACAAACGTGTTGCAAAAGGCTGGTTAAGCTATATTAAAGATACAGCCGAGCGTAAAAAGATCTCAATAAACTAAATCTGAAACACTGAGTTTAGTTAAAAAAGCAGCTTCGGCTGCTTTTTTTGTATTTGTTTTTATTTTAAATTTATTTTTGATGTGAAATTAAATAGTAAATAATTGAAATTATTTTCTTTTACCAAAGGTCATATTAGCAGCGATAGCAATTTATTTTTAAAAGGATACGCGTTATGAAATCATCAAATCAAACCTCATTAAATTTAGCAATAGGTGCTGTTGTAGTTGGTTCTTTGTCAGGTGTGGCAACAGCAGAAACTTCTCCTTTTTCAATGCAACCTTTATCTTCTGGATATGAGCAGCTAGTGCATGAAGCTAAATCTGGTGAAGGTAAAACTGAACATGAAGCTAAATGTGGTGCTAAATCTGATCGGGAAGCTAAGTGCGGTGAAGCTAAATGTGGCGAAGACAAAGCTAAAATGCATGAAGAAGGTAAATGTGGAGAAGCCAAGTGCGGCGAAGACAAAGCTAAAATGCACAAAGAAGCCAAATGTGGAGAAGGTAAATGTGGCGAGGGCAAGTGCGGTGAAGGTAAGTGTGGCGCTAAATAGCACCCTCCAGAACACTATTAGCATTTACGGCTTTTAAAAGCCGTTTTTATTTAAAACAGGGTACTTAAAGGTTCACCAATGCAGGTTCAAAAAAAGCTAACAGGTGCGGGTTTAGGCCTTAGGCGTGATTTTATTCAGGCATTGTCGGATTCATTTCCGCAAACGCTAGACTTTTTAGAGGTTGCCCCTGAAAATTGGATGCGTCAGACGGATCAAGCTGTTGAGCAATTTTCAGCACTAGCCCAGCAACATTCATTTGTTTGCCATGGATTGTCCTTATCAATTGGTAGCCCAGACCCGTTGGATATTGACTTTGTTAAGCATGTGAAAGCTTTTTTAGATAAACATGGCATTTTGTTTTATTCAGAACATCTAAGTTTTTGTTCTGCTAACGGGCATTTATACGATTTAATGCCCATTCCATTTACGCAAGAAGCTGTAGATTATGTGGCTCAGCGAATAAAGCTAGTCCAAGATATTTTAGAACGACCGTTAGTACTTGAAAATGTCTCTTATTATACACCGCTGTCAACAGAGCTAAGTGAAAGTGATTTTACCAATGCAATTCTTGCAGATTCAGGTGCCAAACTATTATTAGATGTTAATAATGTTTATGTTAATTCGGTTAACCATAATTATGACCCAAAGCAATTTATTTGCTCGTTACCCACCGAGAAAATTGTTTATGGGCATATTGCAGGCCATTATAACGAAGCAGCCGATTTAATTATCGATACTCACGGCGCGGACGTAATTGAACCTGTGTGGGCTTTATTAGAGTACGCATATCAGTATCATGGTGTATTTCCAACCTTACTCGAGCGTGACTTTAATATTCCAGATCCAAAGCAGCTTTTAACCGAGGTTAATAAAATTAAATTGATTCAAGACAGGTATCAAATTTATGCCTGATTTCAAAGCGCTACAGTATCAGTTTGCGTCAGCGATTAGAAACCCGACTCAAAGCCATAATTTAGATATTGAAAACCGACGACTTAAAATTTATCAAGGTTTGATTTTTAACACCATTCAAGGGTTTATTGATAGCGCATTTCCAGTTCTTAAGCGAATTTATAGTTCTAATGACTGGTTAAGAATAAAGCAGCAGTTTGTTGCCAATCACCAAGCTCAAGCCCCTTTATTTTGTCAAATAGCAGAAGAGTTTGTGGCGTACATAAAAAATGAGTATGAAATCTCGGAAAGTGATCCCATTTTTTTAGCTGAGTTGGCTCATTACGAATGGCTTGAGCTAGATATTTCGCTTAGGCCTATTGAAGCTAGCGAACGTTTGATTGATGATATCAATACACAATCGCTTTATTTATCAAAAAGTGCAGAAGTTGTGTCTTACCCATTCGCAGTTCATCAAATTAGTCCAGACAATCAACCTAAAATAGTTGATTCTGAGCCGACATTTTTAGTGGTATACCGTAACTGGAAAAAACAAGTTCAGTTTTTGAAAGTGAATGCGGTAACCGCTTATCTTTTGGACTTAATTGCAAAAGAGGTCGCAAATGACTTTGCCAGCCTAACCGAATTGTTACAACAAGCCTTACCGCAAACAAATGCTTTAATATTGCAGCAAGGTTTAGCACAAAGCTTAACTGAACTTGCTGAGTTTGGGATTGTGATTAATAAAGACAATCGATAAAGTTGCCAATATGTTTGAAAATACTCAACTCTTTACACTTACTACCTCTACTTAAATAGGCTGTAAGTACCGATTAGTTAAGCATATTTAATCATTTAAAGGTAAACTGATTTCATGATACAAAAAATTGACGTTTTTTAGGTTTTAACTGGATTAATTGATAAGTTTCGTCAATAATTCAACCAATAGATTTCATAATAACAATAATTTGACAGGCGCATGCAAAATAATCGACGTATTCTATTAATTGACTCTACTGCTAGCGATTTTTCGACGCTTAAAACCATTCTTAAGTTTATGGATGAAGATTTTGATAGTGTCGACGTCAATGATACAGCTCAAACCTTAGTTCAACATCAGCAGTGGAAAGCGGTTTTACTTAGTGCTAATAGTGATGATTTTGAGCTATGTAAGCAATTAATTACCGCAGCGCCAGAGTTGCCGTTTATTGTTGATCAGCGTTTATCTGACTTAACCGGCCTTGCGAATGTGGTTGCCGCGTTTGATAGTCAAATTACCCACTCTGGTTTTATTCAAGCTTTGCATCGCTGTGAACTTTATTTGCGTAATAAACCCAACCAACAATTAAGATCCTCTAAAGACTTGCAACACACTTTGGTGGGTCATAGCCATGAAATGCAGGTCGTTCGTAAGCTAATTGAACAGGTTGCGCCAACTGACGCTAATGTACTTGTATTGGGTGAATCAGGCACAGGTAAAGAGGTGGTTGCTCAGGCCATTCATCGTTTATCTAAACGCGCTAAGGGCCCGTTTGTGCCAGTTAATTGCGGGGCTATACCCGGCGAGTTACTGGAAAGCGAGTTGTTTGGCCACGAAAAAGGGGCTTTCACCGGAGCTATTAGCACACGTAAAGGTCGATTTGAATTAGCTCAAGGTGGCACTTTATTTTTAGATGAGATTGGTGATATGCCGTTGCAAATGCAAGTAAAATTGCTCAGAGTATTGCAAGAGCGTATGTTTGAGCGTGTTGGTTCGGCGTTGCAAATAAAATCGAATGTAAGAGTAATTGCAGCAACTCACCGAGAATTAGAAAACTTAGTCAACGAAGGAAAATTTAGAGAAGATCTTTATTATCGCCTGAATGTATTTCCGGTTGAAACGCCTGCACTTAGAGAAAGGCGCGAAGATTTACCCCTATTGATTAATGAGTTAATTCGCCGTTTAACTGAACAAGCGCAAGATTCAGTTAAACTTACAGATAATGCGATTCAATCTTTAATGGAGCATAAATGGGCCGGTAACGTACGAGAACTCTCTAATTTGATTGAACGGCTTTCTATTTTGTATCCAAACCAATTGGTCGATGTCGCAGAACTGCCTAAAAAATATCAGCATATTGAAGTGGACACGTTTGAGCCAGAGTATCCAGAATCAGTTTTAGAGCGGGATGCATTAAATGATTTGTTTTCATTTTCAGAAGACGAAGCACTTGAAGAGGAACAAGCCAGTACCCAAATGGTTACCGAATTACCGCTTGAAGGGTTAAACCTTAAAGAATATTTATCTGAAGTTGAAGTTGATTTAATTAATCAAGCACTTTCCGCGCAAGAAGGGGTAGTTGCCAGGGCAGCTGAAATGCTAGGTATGCGTCGCACCACCTTAGTTGAAAAAATGCGAAAGTATGGATTAAATCAATAGTGGTTTAGCTGTCAAATTAACGACTCCTATGAACCTAGCTTAACTCTATGTTTTATAAGTATTAAATTGTTGGCATTTGGATTGCATTACCTTTGTTAGAATTTTAGTTAAACTTTTGACACAGGTTAATATCATGCAGGCATTGTCGATTTCAAAGCCATTTCACACTTTACAACAAGAAAGCTATCTAGGTGAATTAAACGAGTTAAGAGGCCAGTCTGCTCGTTTAAAGCATTTAGTCGATATTTTACCCGCCGGTGTCATTATTTTGTCAGAAACGGGCTTGGTCGAACAAGCCAATCAAATTGCAATTGATCTATTAGAAGAGCCATTAATTGGTGAATCTTGGCTGAGTGTTATTCATCGCTCTTTTAATCCCAAAGCAGATGATGGACATGAAATTTCACTTAGAAACGGGCGTTTAGTTAAGTTAGAAACAACAGCGCTCACTCCTGAACCAGGTCAGTTAGTCGTGTTAACAGACATGACAAATACACGTTTGTTACAAGCTAGATTGAGCCAATTTAAACAACTTAGTGTGCTAGGAAAAATGATGGCATCGCTGGCTCATCAAATTCGCACTCCTTTGTCTGCCGCTATGTTGTATGCTGCTAATTTGGCAAATCACTCTTTAGCCCCGGCTTCAAAACAAAACTTTCAAAGAAAGTTAATGGCTCGATTACATGATTTAGAAAATCAGATTACTGATATGCTGCTATTTGCAAAAAGTGGAGAGCGCCAGGTTGCTGAAAAACTATCGTTGCAACAGTTATTATCAGAGGTTCAGTCTGGCAGTGAAGCCATGATATTGCAAAGCCAGGGTTGTTTAACGACTAGCTTACCTGAACCTGATATTATTATTTACGGTAACAAAAATGCGCTGGCAAGCGCGATTCAAAATTTAATTCACAATAGTATCCAAATCATAGAAACAGGTGCTCAAATAAAGCTGTTAGCTAAAAGGTGTCCAACTGATCCAAATTTAGTTTGGATTCAAGTTTCGGATAACGGTCCGGGGATCAATGCCAACCAATTACCACATATATTTGAACCTTTTTTTACCACACGAAGCAAAGGCACCGGACTAGGTTTGGCTGTTGTTAAGGCGGTTGCTGAGCAACACAAAGGGCAGGTTAAAGTTGAATCTGAGTTGGGCAAAGGCAGTGTTTTTACCATTGAGCTCAGTATAGTCGATTTAGCTAAAAACGAGTCTAGTGATTTGAATTATGCATCAGGTCAAAATTAATCGGAGTATATGATGAATCATTTTATTTTAGTGGTAGAAGACGACGCCGATTTAAGAGAAGCTATTGTGGATACATTAGCCATCGCAGGTTATAACTGTGTTGAAGCCCAATCGGGTGAAGAAGCTTTAATCAAATTAAACCAAGAAGACATTGGTATGGTTATCAGTGATGTTCAAATGCCGGGTATGGATGGGTTGTCATTATTAAAAGCTGTTAAAAATAAAACGTCTGATATGCCTATTTTATTAATGACCGCGTTTGCCAATATTAAAGACGCGGTGGATGCGATGCGAGAAGGCGCCACTGATTATCTTGCTAAACCTTTTTCGCCAGAAGTATTATTAAATTTAGTGAGTCGTTATTTACCGACAGAGCCAGTTAAAGCTTTTAAGCCAATTGTAGCTGATGAAAAAAGCATCGATTTATTAAATTTAGCTTCAAGAGTTGCCCAATCTGACGCTTCCGTTATGGTATTAGGTCCAAGCGGTTCAGGCAAAGAGGTATTAGCGCGCTATATTCACCAACAATCTCCTCGTAAAGATGCCGCTTTTATTGCCATTAACTGTGCTGCCATTCCTGAAAATATGCTTGAGGCAACATTGTTTGGTTACGAAAAAGGCGCTTTTACCGGAGCGCTGCAAGCTTGTCCCGGAAAATTTGAGCAAGCCCAGTACGGAACTATTTTACTAGATGAAATCTCAGAAATGGATTTATCGCTACAAGCTAAGCTGCTGCGAGTATTGCAAGAGCGAGAAGTGGAGCGTTTGGGGAGTCGAAAAACCATCAATTTGGATGTCAGAGTGATAGCCACTAGTAATCGTGATTTAAAACAAGCTGTGGCGAATGGCACTTTTAGAGAAGATCTTTACTATAGGCTTAATGTTTTCCCATTGACGTGGCTTTCACTAAATGAACGTAAATTAGATATTTTGCCACTGGCGGAACACTTAATTGAACGTCATGCGAAACAGAATAAGCAGCAAGCCCCTAAATTATCAGTCGCTGCCCGTCAAATTTTGCAGCAATATGAATGGCCAGGTAACGTACGCGAATTAGACAATGTTATTCAGCGGGCTCTGATATTGAGCCAAAACCAATATATAGAAGCGTCAGATATTTTGATTGAAGCCGACACTGCTGTGTATCAATCTCAATTTAACCAAGCGCCAGAACAAGATTCACTAGGGGATGAATTAAAACAGCAGGAGCATCAAATTATTATTGATACGTTAATTGCTTGCCATGGAAAGCGAAACAAAGTCGCAGATCAGTTAGGCATTAGCCCACGTACTTTACGATATAAAATTGCTAAAATGAAAGAGTATGGCATTGAAATCCCAGTTTAAATTCACCTGCTTGACTCGTTTAAGTTAACCTTAGACTAGTCAATTTGTTTACATGGAAGTAAACGTATTTTAAAAGGTATTTTTAGTAGGTTAAAGCTTGAGTTAAAAGGTAGTGTGAGGCTGGGTTAGTTGCTATTTATACCAGTAGTTTTAACAAGTACTCAAATTTTTAGACTTAGGAAAACCAAAATAAACAAAATCTTATTCCCATAAACTTATAAATTTATTCCTGTCTGGCATACTAACTGCATATCCTAGTGTAAATTAACTCAATTCAAAAAATTGACGCTGGGAGATAAAGATGAAAATTGGTTCAGATTCTTTATATGCTGAAATGCAAAAAATGGCGATAGGTGCAAATTCACCCATTCAAAATGATGTGATGGGCATTCCCTCGCAATCGATACCTAAAGTTGAAAACCCTACCCAAGCAAAATTTGGTCAATTGTTGAGTGATGCAATTAATAACGTGAATGACTTGGGTTATGAATCAAAACATAAAACAACTCAGTTTGAACTAGGCGATCAAAGTGTTTCTTTAGCTGATGTTATGATTGCAAAAGGCAAAGCAGGTATCGCCTTTGAAGCAACCATTCAGGTTAGGAATAAGGTCATTGAAGCGTACGATAAAATCATTAACATGCCGGTGTAACCTGCAAACAGGTATGGAGTAAATAACAGTGGCTGAACAAACTGCAAACAACGATTTAATGGTATCAGATAGCAACGCTAGTACTGATAATCAAGACGTTGCAAACGAAGAGCAAAAATCTGGATTTTTAAGCTCACTTGGCAATGTCGATGTATTACGACAAGTGACTTTGATACTTGCGCTTGCAATTTGTTTGGCAATTGCAATTTTTATTATTGTCTGGGCTCGCGAACCGGATTTTCGTCCGCTTGGCAAAATGCAAACTGAAGAACTAATCCAAACACTTGATTTTTTAGACCAGCAAAAAATTGAATACCGACTTGAAGGCGATGTGGTTTATGTTATCGAAGAAGAATATCAAGATATAAAACTTCAGCTTAAACGTTCAGGTTTAGAGGTTGCTGCAGGGCCATCTGAAGGGACTGACATATTATTGACTGACATGGGCTTTGGGGTTAGTCAAAGAGTTGAACGTGAGCGCTTAAAATTTAGTCGCGAGCAAACATTGGCTCGAACCATTGAAGAACTTCAATCTATTCAGCGCGCCAAAGTATTGTTAGCCATTCCAAAAGAAAATGTGTTTGCTCGGCATGAAAAAAAGCCCAGTGCAACCGTTGTACTTACGCTAAAACGTGGCAGCATTTTATCTTCTGAAGAAATTGATTCTGTTGTAGATATGGTTGCTTCAGCGGTTCAAAGTTTAGAGCCTAATCGCGTTACCGTTACCGATCAAAACGGCCGTTTATTAAATTCAGGCTCGCAAAACGATTTATCTGCTCGTAATCGTAAAGAATATGAAATTGAGCAAAAACGAGAGTCTGAATATTTAGAGAAGATTGACACCATCTTAATACCCGTAGTTGGTTTAGGTAATTATACCGCACAAGTTGACGTTACTATGGACTTTACCTCGGTTGAGCAAACTCAAAAACGTTACAATCCGGATCTACCAGCCGTACGCAGTGAAATGACGCTTGAAACTAACTCGTTAGGCGGTGTAGCAGCCGGTATACCAGGTGCTTTAACCAATCAGCCGCCACTTGAATCTAACATACCGGAAGAAGCAACCAATGGTGAAATTAATGCTTCGCCAAGTAAAAGCCATCGTGAAGCCACCAGAAATTACGAGTTAGATACCACAATTAGCCATACTCGCCAGCAAACAGGCGTTATTCGCCGATTAAGTGTATCTGTTGCAGTTGATTATGTTGCTAGCACAAATGCTGAAACTGGTGAAGTAAGCTCAGAGCCAAGACCTGTGGCTGAACTGGCCAACATTCGTCGTTTATTGCAAGGCGGTATTGGTTTTGATGTGCAACGAGGAGACACATTAGAAGTTGTCGCTATGCCGTTTGTAAGGGAAGATATTGGCGAAATTGAACAGACGCCATTTTTTGAAGAACCTTGGTTCACTAAGTTAGTTCGATTAATATTGGGTGCTGCGATTATTATCGTCTTGATATATGCGGTAGTTCGACCTATGCTGCGTAAATTAATCTACCCTGAAGAAGTGGTAGATGATTATTCACAAGATAGCGTTTCATCGGGTGTTGATTTAGGGGACGAAACTTTAGATATGTTATCTAATGATTTTGATGCCAGTGCTGTTGGTTTCTCGTCAGATGGCACCTTAATGTTACCTGATTTACACAAAGATGAAGATGTATTAAAAGCGGTTCGAGCCTTGGTTGCAAACGAACCAATTTTATCAGCCCAAGTGGTTAAAGCGTGGTTAAACGAAGATGCCTGATAACGAAATAGCACAACAAGACTTTGATGTCAGCCGGCTCGAAGGGGTTGAAAAAGCAGCGGTATTACTTTTGAGTTTATCGGAAGAAGATGCTGCTCAAATTTTAAAACACTTAGAACCTAAAGAAGTTCAAAAAGTGGGTATGGCGATGGCGTCTATTGATGATTTTAGTCAGGCTAAAATCACCGCAATTCATAAATTATTTATTGATGATATTCAAAGCTTTAGTACCATAGGCTTCCAAAGTACAGAGTTTGTTCGTAAAGCTTTAACAGCTGCCTTGGGTGAAGATAAAGCGGGCAATTTGATTGAACAAATTGTGATGGGCAGTGGTGCAAAAGGGTTGGATTCACTCAAATGGATGGATTCAAAACAAGTTGCCAATATCATTAGAAACGAGCATCCACAAATTCAAACCATTGTATTGTCATATTTAGAGCCAGAGCAATCAGCTGAAATTATGAATCAATTCTCTGAAAAAGTGAGACTTGATTTAATGATGCGAATTGCGAATTTAGAAGAAGTTCAACCAGCCGCGCTACAAGAATTAAACGAAATTATGGAAAAACAATTTGCCGGCCAAGCGGGTGCACAAGCAGCTAAAATGGGTGGCTTAAAAGCCGCAGCCGATATTATGAACTACCTGGATACTAATATTGAAGGGCAGTTGATGGATGCTATCCGTGAACATGACGAAGAAATGAGCCAGCAGATTCAAGATTTAATGTTTGTATTTGATAACCTAGCAGATGTTGATGACAGAGGTATACAGGCCATCTTGCGTGAAGTTCAGCAAGATGTTCTCATGCCTGCGATTAAAGGCGCAGATGAGAGCTTAAAAGATAAAATATTAAGTAATATGTCCAAACGAGCGGCTGAAATGTTAGTTGATGATTTAGAAGCTATGGGCCCAATTCGAATTAGTGAAGTTGAAGCGGCACAAAAAGAAGTGTTATCGGTCGCGCGTCGGTTATCTGACTCTGGTGAAATTATGCTAGGCGGTGGCGGCGGTGAAGAATTTTTATAGAATAGGCAAGTAGCCCCATTATGGCTGATGATTTTAAATACCGAAAATCGATTCGACGTGACGATGATTTAATCGCCGATGCTAAAGCATGGGATATTCCAGACATGCAAGCTGAATTAAACCAGAAAGATGAAAATTACACGAACGTTCTGGGAAAAAAGTCTAATTGGGTATATGAGCCGCCGGAAGCAGATGAAGAAACCGAAGAAGTAAAGCCACTTACTATTGAAGATGTAGAAGCAATTAGGCAAGCTGCATATGAAGAAGGTTTTGCTGAGGGTCAAGCTCAAGGTTTTGAAAAAGGTGAAGTTGAAGGTAAAGAGCAAGGCTACGAAGTCGGTTTAGAGCAAGGCAAAACACAAGGTCATGAAGAAGGTTTGGCAAGTGGCACAGGATTAATGGAAGAAAAAGCCCAACACTGGAATGATATTATTGCGCAACTGGATGAGCCTTTAAAGCAGCTTGATAGCCAAGTTGAAAACGAACTTATTGAGCTTGTCGTTAGTTTAGCAAAAGCTGTGATTCAGACAGAACTTAAAACCAACCCTGAAATTATATTGCAAAGCGTTAAAAGTGCCGCTGAGTTTTTACCCTTTAATACCCAGCAATGTCAGATTTTGTTGCATCCAGATGATTTTGAAATGGTGCAGGAAAGCTACGGCGATAAAGAAATTAATCGCCGTCAATGGCATTTGCATAGTGACCCGAACGTTGAGAGAGGCGGGGTTGAAATTAAAACTCAAGTATCCAGCGTTAGTTATACGATGGATGAACGAATTAACGAAATTTTTGAAAACTTTACTCAACAATCGAGTTAAATAACGGCAATACGTGTTAATGGCGGATTTAAACATGAGCGTGCAACTTAGCCAACGTTTACAGCAATATCAAGCACACATCAGCCAAAGTAAACCTAAAGTGGCTGGCCGGCTAACTCGAGTGATAGGATTGACACTTGAAGCCATTGGTTGCCAGGCTGCGGTGGGCACTCAGTGTAAGGTTGAATCGAGTTCAGGTTATATTGATGCAGAGGTTGTTGGTTTTGAAGGGGATAAAATTTATTTAATGCCCAGTGAAACCATCCAAGGTATTTTACCGGGTGCTAAAGTCGTTCCTAGTGCAACTCAAGATCACCTTCAATTAAGCATGGATTTATTGGGCCGAGTATTAGATGCAAGAGGCCAAGCTATTGACGGAAAAGGTAAAATAGCTACATCTGATCAACCTAGAGCACATCATAAGCTGAACCCTTTACATCGTAAACAAATAAGCCAACCATTAGATGTTGGTATTAGAGCCATCAATAGCATACTGACGGTTGGTATGGGTCAGCGAATTGGTTTATTTGCCGGCTCGGGCGTGGGTAAAAGTGTTTTACTAGGGATGATGACCCGAGGAACCGCAGCTGATGTCATTGTGGTTGGATTAATTGGCGAGCGTGGCCGCGAAGTTAAAGAGTTTATTGAAGAAATATTAGGTGAGTCAGGGCGTGAACGCGCAGTTGTGATTGCAGCACCTGCGGATAACGCCCCCTTAATGAGGCTAAAAGGATGTGAAACTGCCTCTTCTGTTGCTGAATATTTTCGAGATCAAGGCTTAAACGTTTTGTTATTGATTGATTCAATTACCCGCTATGCTCAAGCCCAGCGTGAAATAGCTTTGGCTGTAGGTGAGCCGCCAGCAACAAAGGGTTATCCGCCTTCGGTATTTGCTAAATTACCGGCTTTAGTAGAACGAGCAGGTAATGGTGGTGATGGTCAAGGTTCTATTACCGCTTTTTTTACCGTATTATCAGAAGGGGATGATATGCAAGACCCTATTGCAGATGCATCACGCGCTATTTTAGATGGTCATATTGTATTATCACGTGAGTTAGCTGACGACGGGCACTATCCAGCGATTGATATTGCAAAATCAATTAGCCGGGTAATGCCAGCCGTGACGAGCGACGAGCACCAACAACAAGCCAGAATTATTAAGCAATTATTTTCAAGTTATCAAAACAGTAAAGATTTAATTTCAATTGGGGCTTATACCAAAGGCACAGATCCAACCATTGATGCTGCCGTTAAGTTAAAACCAAAAATGGATAAATTTTTACAACAAGGAATGAAAGAAGTCATTACTTATGATGATTGCTTATCCCACTTGTCTACGTTAACCAGTTCGTTTAGGGCTTAAATATGTTACCGCGCCAGTTACAACTTGTGGTTGAATTTGAACGTCAAAAAGAAGATAAGCTAGCGTTGCAATATGCTGAAGCCCAACAAGATTTGCAAGCAAAAAACGAAAAACTAGTTGGCTTAGATAAACATAAGCATGATTATATAAATAATATGAATAACAATGGGCAAGGCGGGATATCGCCCGACCATTTAATGCGATTTCAAGCTTTTATATCGCAACTTGATAAAGCTTGTACTCAGCAAAGAGCCAAAATTCAAAATGCGAACAAAGTGGTAGAGCAGCGGCGTGCGCTTTGGTTGCAACAGCAACGAAAACGAAAATCAATTGAGCTGCTATTAGAAAAACAAGAACGAGCAGCGCTTGCAAAGCAAGATAAACAAGAGCAACTAGTACTTGATGAGTTTGCACAAAATCAATTTGTTCGTCGAAGTTAATTTCTTATTCTCACCTAATAATTGGTACGGAACTTGATTGTAACGAATTAGAGGTAAGTAGCGTCAAAATAAATGACGCTTTGAGCTAAGTTGTAGAATACAGGCTTACCCTAGGAAATCAGCTTTTAATTACTCATTTTGATTGTTTTGTTGTTTGTTTTATACAGGAATAGGAAACCTTTTATGCAGTATCTTGCCAATGTTCAAACAAATATTGCCGCTTTGCCTAAGCAAAACTATGCTTCATCGCAACCTAGTGCAGCGAGTGGCATTGTTGCTGACCAAGATTTTGCTGATATTTTAAAAGCCTCAAATGATAAAGCGGCAAAAAAACAAGCAGTTGAAAATTCATATCAACAAAAATCAGAAAAAAAAGCGTTAACATCTGCGGATAATACTGGCACAAATCAACATCAAAAAAACGAAAAAATAAATAATTCAGCTAATCAAACCACTAGCAAAGACAAATTTGCTGATAGTGAAACTTCGTCGACCCCAGAAAAACAAACAGATAAATATTCTGCCGCGCAAGTTGGCGATACTTCAGGCAAAAATCAAACAGCTCAAACTGATGAGCAGAAAACGCCAAGCACCTCCCAAATTTCCGGAAAGATTAGCTCAGACAATAGCCCAATAAAAAAAGAAACTCAGCACTCAGTTGAAGATAGTTTTATTATTGAGTCAGCGGATGCTGAGTTGGTTTTAACTAAGCCGGCGAAACAAGCCGCTAAACTTGAGAATGCTGACGAGTTTGATTTTTTAAATTTTTTACAAAAGGCGCAAAATAATAAAGCTGAGTTAAAGTCAGCGGAGAATCTGCAGGTTAAAGTTGACGCACAATCAAAAACGCAGCTTAAAGCGGAAGATGTGCAAGTAAAAGAAGTACATGAAAATGACATCATGGTTGAAAATGCTAAAAGTGAAATAGAGCAACCAATCCAAGCTTTAACAACGGGAAAAGTATCAGAAGCTTCTGTAAAGCAAACTAGTTTAAATCAAGCGGAATCTACTCAAAAATTAGATGATAAAAAAGCGAATGAACAAAAGACGAATAAACCAGATACTCAAGTAACAGAGGCCCAAGTAAAATCATCTGCTAATGTTGATGAAAATGAGCAAGCATTGGCTAAATCTGATGATAAAAGAAGTGATAAAGTGAATCATAGCCAAGCGGTTGAGGTTAAATCGGCTAAATCAGATACGCAAGTTATTAAACAGGCAAGTGAGAGTGGCCAACTCAATGCGCAAAAACAAGATCTGAATGAGCCTCAATCAACTGTAACAGAGGCTAACCCAAAAGAGACAAAAGCAAATAAAAGCCCTGATGTACAAGCTGCTAATCAACAAGCAGTATTAGCTCAAACGCAACAACAAGAGAAAGCAGTTCAACAAGCTACTGACGATGACAAAATAGTAGAGCAAACTTTAGTTCAATCGGTAAAAAGCGAAACCCCGACCGATAAAAAAGCAGATCCTCAAAATGGAGTGCAATCTGCTAAAGCAGAGCCTACTAAATTAAACGCCGAGGGCAAACAAACTGTGCAATCATTAAATGCAAATAAAGAAGGCCAAACTGAAACTGCAAAAGAACTGATTGGACAAGACAAGTCGATAATTGATCACGCTAGCTTAGAGCAATCCGCTAAACAAGAAGTGCATACACAGCAAGCAAAACTAAGCGAGCATACCGCAAGCGCTGATCATAAACCTGCGACAGCTCAAGTTTCGCAACAAATACACAAACAAGAGCAGCAATTTCAGCAAGCTGATAAAAATGTTGAAAAGCAGCAAAGTCTTCATCATCAATTAAAAGAGCAAATAAATTTAAACAAAAATGATTCTGCTAATGCTTTAAATGACTCAGTTAAGTACATGATGAATAGCCGTATTCAATCGGCAGAAATTAGAATTGACCCGCCTGAATTGGGTAGCATGCAAATTAAAATTAGCATGAACGGTGATCAAGCCAGTGTGAGTATGGTGGTACAAAACCAGCAAGCTAAAGATATTCTGGACCAATCTGTGCCTAAATTAAAAGAAATGTTAGAGCAGCAAGGCATTCAATTAGGTGAGTCTAATGTTTCTGAGCACCAAAGTAAGGGTGAACAACAAGCAGGTCAAGGCCATGGTGATGGCGCTTCAGATCAGCCCGAAGATGGCAACGCAGGCGAGTCGCACCAGATAGAACAAACTATTAATAATGGGCATTTAGGTACCGTTGATTATTATGCTTAAATTAATTAGCCGTAGATACAGGTTTTAGACTAAAATACACAACCTATAATTATTGTTATACTTCAACAATATCGTTTATATAGCATAAAATAAAAAGAGTGGGAGTTTACTATGGCGGCTGAACCAGAAGAGTTAGAAGTAGAAGAAAAATCCGCAGGTAAAGGTAAATTATTTATTATCATAGGTATTGTTGTGGTGCTTGCATTAGCTGGCGCGGGTTACTTTTTTCTAATGAGCGATGATAGCAGTTCTGCACCTGAAACAGCTCAACCCAGTTTAGACGAAACTAGCCAACCTGATGGGGGCAACGGTTCGGTAGAATTAGGTTCCGCTTTATATGTCGCCATGCCGCGTCCGTTTGTTTTTAATGTGCCCGGTACACAAAGAGATCGCTTAGTTCAAATTAAAGTACAGCTGCTTGTTAGAGGCGCTCAAAATGAAGAAACAGCAAAAAAACATATTCCGTTAATTGAAGGCACTTTATTACGTATATTTAGTGGTGCAAGTGCTGATCAGCTGGGTACAACTGCAGGAAAAAGTGCCTTAAAAAGTGATTCATTAAAAGCCGTACAAGACGAAATGCAAAGTATTGCAGGGCGCACCGTGATTGAAAAAGTGCTATTTACTGGTTTTGTGATGCAATAGGTAACATGAGTAAATGAGTGATTTATTATCTCAAGACGAAATTGATGCGCTACTTCATGGTGTTGATGATGTTGAAGAAGAAGACATAGACGATGATGCTGGCGGCTCTGGTGGTTCAGGTTCGAGCGCATCAGAATATGACTTTTCATCTCAAGATAGAATTGTTCGTGGGCGAATGCCCACGCTTGAGATTGTTAACGAACGATTCGCCAGACATATGCGCATAAGCCTATTCAATATGATGCGTCGCACAGCCGAAGTATCCATTAATGGCGTGCAAATGATTAAGTTTGGCGAATATGTGCATACCTTATTTGTCCCGACGAGTTTAAATATGGTGCGATTTAGACCGCTGAAAGGCACTGGTCTAATTACCATGGAAGCAAGATTAGTTTTTATCTTGGTAGACAACTTTTTTGGGGGCGATGGTCGCTATCATGCAAAAATAGAAGGTCGTGAATTTACACCCACTGAGCGTCGAATTATTCAAATGCTGCTTAAATTAGTGTTTGAAGATTATAAAGAAGCTTGGGCACCAGTGATGGACGTTTCTTTTGAGTATTTAGACTCTGAAGTGAATCCAGCTATGGCTAACATTGTAAGCCCAACAGAAGTTGTTGTGATAAGTTCTTTTCATATTGAATTAGATGGTGGTGGTGGCGATTTTCATATTTGTTTGCCGTATTCTATGCTTGAACCTATTCGAGAGTTGTTAGATGCAGGTGTGCAAAGTGATAAAGAGGATACAGATTTACGCTGGAGCAAAGCGTTAAGAGATGAAATCTTAGATGTCAAAGTTGATATTGCAGCTAAATTGCTCGACTTTGAATTGTCACTTGAAGATATTATGGAGTTACAGCCAGGTGATGTGATTCCGGTTGAAATGCCAGAAACTTTAACGGTATTTGTAGAAGATTTACCAACTTATCGTGCAAAAATGGGCCGTTCTCAAGACAATATTGCGGTTAAAGTAACTGAAAAAATTAAACGACCACAATCTGTTAAATCAGAATTACAGATGGTAACTCGGGGTGGGCGCCGAATTGACGCGGAAGCTGAGTTAAGAGAATTGGAAGACTTTGATTAAAAGTAAACTTTCATTGTTAGATATCGCTTGAATTATCAAACGTCAACAGACCCTAAGATCAAAATAGAGAGTAATCGTATGAGTGAAGAAATGGATGATTGGGCTGCAGCAATGGCAGAGCAAGCTGAATCAGAGGCTGAAGCTGAACAAGCGCAAGGTGAAAAAAGTGAAGCTCAGCTAGCCGAACTTGAAGAACTATCAGAAGAAGGCGCCCCGATTAGCGCAGAAGAAAAACGAAAACTGGATACCATTTTAGACATCCCGGTGACGATTTCAATGGAAGTGGGTCGCAGTAAAATTAGTATTCGAAATTTATTACAACTAAATCAAGGCTCAGTGGTTGAGTTAGACAGGGTAGCAGGTGAGCCTTTAGATGTGTTAGTTAATGGCACCTTGATAGCTCATGGCGAAGTGGTTGTGGTAAACGATAAGTTTGGTATTCGGTTAACTGATGTGATTAGCCAAATTGAACGCATCAAAAAATTAAAATAATGACTAAACTCATTTCTCATTTAAAATTTTTTTTATTCAGTTTATCTGGCATATCGACTCAAGCCTTGGGACAAACGCCTGATTTAATGTCGAGCATACCAACTTTGCTAATTGGTTTAGTTGTTATGCTTGCACTTATTTATGTGTTAGCTGGGCTTGCCAAAAAAACCAATTTTATGCAGATGAAATCATCAGGCATGAAAGTGCTCTCTGTCTTACCTTTATCGGGCCGTGAAAAAATAATGTTGATTGAGGTGGGAAAGCAACAATTGGTGATTGGGGTGACAGCTCATAATATAAATTTAATTCAATCGCTTGATGAACCAATTGAAATGCCGGCGCAAGATTTTAAGCAAACTTTTGGTAAGTTGATGCAACAGAAAAATAAACAACAATAAGACTCATATATGAAGCGACTCAGCACTTATCTGTTATTACTTCTTGGCTTGGCTTTCAGTTCTGCTGTATTCGCAGAACCGGGTATCCCTGCACTGACCGTGTCGGACAATGCTGATGGTGGACAAGATTATTTAATTAGCCTGCAAGTTCTGGCGTTAATGACAATGCTGAGTTTTTTGCCAGCGATTGTGATTATGATGACGTCATTTACTCGTATTATCATAGTATTAGGGATTTTACGGCAGGCAATTGGTTTACAGTCGTCGCCGCCGAATCAGGTATTAGTTGGGATTGCTTTATTTTTAACGTTTTTTATTATGAGCCCAGTGTTAGAGCAAATTAATGATGAAGCACTACAACCTTATATTGAAGAATCGATTACAGCTAAAGAAGCGTTTTCGATAGCACAGGAGCCAATGAGAGCGTTTATGCTGCATCAAACGCGAGTCAAAGACATAGCGACATTCGCAGAAATCGCTGGGTATGAAACTTTAGACGGCCCTGAAGATGTGCCAATGCGAATTTTAATACCAGCATTTGTAACGAGCGAACTTAAAACCGCTTTTCAAATTGGCTTTATGTTATTTATTCCGTTTTTGATTTTGGATTTAGTGGTCGCGTCAGTATTGATGGCGATGGGTATGATGATGTTATCACCCATGATGGTCTCGTTACCTTTTAAGCTAATGTTATTTGTATTAGTCGATGGCTGGAATTTAACCATGGGTACTTTGGCAACCAGCTTTGGGGTTGGCACTTAACTAAAGTTGTCGAACCAGCCAAATAAGGAGACACCACTATGCAACCAGAAATATTTGTTGATATTTTGCAAGAAGCCATGTTTATGGTGATTTTGCTTGTTTGTTTAGTGATTGTACCCAGTATGATTGTTGGCTTAATTGTCGCTATTTTTCAGGCTGCGACTTCAATTAATGAACAAACCTTGAGTTTTTTACCGCGCTTAATTGTGACCTTAGCAGCGATTGTTTATGGCGGGCATTGGGGGATTAACCATTTAATGGAGTACACCATAGGTATGTTTATGCGGGTACAGCAAGTGGTTGGCTAAATGACGTTTTCAACTGATTTAATCATGCAATATTTGGCAGATTTATTACTGCCTTTTGTTCGGATATCTGCACTTTTGGTTACCATGATCGGCTTTAGTGGTAAGTCGGTTTCAAAAAAAGTAAAAGCTCTATTAGCTTTGATGATTGCATTTTTAATTGCACCTACCATTCCATCTCCTGGTTTCACTGAATTATTTTCGCTCGCTGGCTTTTTGCTAGTTGTTCAACAAATTTTAATTGGCGTTGCGATTGGGTTTATCTCTCAAATATTTTTAAACACCTTTGTGATGGCTGGTCAAACGATTGCTGTGCAAACAGGTTTAGGCTTTGCAACTTTAGTTGACCCTGTTAATGGTATTAATACCGCAGCGATTGGCCAGTTTTACGTTATTTTAGCCACGTTAATTTTTTGGGCTGTTGATGGCCATTTAACGATGATCAAAATGATAGCTTTAAGTTTTGAAGCTATGCCAGTGGGAACTTGGCTAGCAACAGAGCAAATTTATAAAGTGGTTGAGTGGGGAAAATGGCTATTTTTAGCAACCATGACACTAGCGTTAACGCCAATAACCGCAATGTTAATGGTTAATTTTACGTTTGGTATCATGACTCGAGCTGCACCCCAGTTAAATATTTTTTCAATTGGTTTTCCGGTCACGCAGATTACCGGGTTAATTGTGGTTTGGATTAGTCTGTCCGTCTTTATGTTGCATTTTGATACGATTTGGCAAGATGCAGCTTATTTAATGTGCGATATTTTAGGGTGCTAAAGGAGACATATGGCTGCAGAAGACGAAGGTAAAACCGAAGACCCCACCGCAAAAAAGGAAGAAGACGCTCGTAAAAAAGGCCAAGTTGCGCGTTCACGCGAATTAGGTACTATGATGGTGTTAGTAGGTGGCGGCATTGGTTTTTTACTTTACGGCCACTATTTGGGGACTGCGCTTTTTGGCGTTTTTAAAAAAGGCTTTGAACTTGAGCGTGAAGACGCTTTTGACATGTCTCGCATGTTTATTCAAATGAAAACCTTGCTTGCTGAAGTGGCTTGGCCTGCATTTGCATTGATTCTAGTTTTGGTTGTTTTTGCTGTTATTGGCAATATAGCTTTGGGTGGTTATAACTTTTCAACACAAGCAATGCGTCCTAAATTGAGTAAAATGAATCCGATTAAAGGGTTTAAACGAATTTTTGGCATTCAAGGGCTGGTTGAGTTAGTTAAATCTGTTGCTAAGGTGGCAGTTATTATTACCACTGCCTATATTTGCGTTAATTTATTTTACGACGAATTGTTACATATCAATGTAGAAGCAATGCCAGAAGGTTTGTTTAAAGCGTTAGAGATTCTCATTTGGGTATTTTTAATTTTAAGCTGTTCACTTATTTTAATTACGTTAATTGATGTGCCATATCAATTACATCAGCATAATGAACAGTTAAAAATGACCAAGCAAGAAGTGAAAGATGAACATAAAAATTCAGAAGGTGATCCCATTGTAAAAGGGCGTATCCGTAAAGCTATGTTTCAGGCTTTTCAGCGCCGTATGATGCAAGAAGTACCCAAGGCAGATGTCGTTGTTACTAACCCAACACATTTTGCTGTCGCCCTAAAATATGATCCTTTAGGCTCAGGGGCGCCTAAATTAGTTGCTAAGGGCGCAGATGAGATGGCGCTACACATTAGAAAAATAGCAGATGCGCACGACGTACCTATTTTAACCGCTCCTATGCTGGCTCGTGCAATTTATCATACCACTGAATTTGAAGAAGAAATTCCTGAAAAATTATTCGCGGCTGTTGCGCAAGTATTAGCGTATGTATTTGCCCTAAAAGATTATAAAAAAGGAAAAGTGAAAAAGCGTCCTAAGCAGTTTAGCCCGAGCAAATTACCCATTCCACCAGAGATGAAATATTAACCTTATCTGCCATTGAGAAAAACCGAGTTTGCAATTCTTATCTTGAGCGTAAATATTTCATTTGCTTGGTTCCTTTTTACAATGTTTGTTATTTTTTTAACCCTATCGCTGGCACTTTCGAAGTGTTTTCTTATGATTTTTAAAGTATTTTTTATTTTGGCACGTTGTTTGTATCACCGTTTGTGTTCTAGTTGTTATCCCCAGTTTTGGTGACATGCAGCATAGAATTTAAAGAGACTTAAATAATGGAGGTATTAGATGAACAAGCAATCATTAATCACTTTAGCAGCAACGTCTTTATTAGTTACTTCAGGTTTAGCTCATGCCGATACAACTGACCACCAAGGTCTTTATGTGGGGGCCGGGTATGGTTTATTAAAAGTAGATGGTAACGAAGATTTTGATGAAGAAGATGATGCGGTTAATGCCTATGCAGGGGTTCAATTTAATCAAATTTTATCAGCGGAAGCTGGATATATAGATTTTGGTAGCTATGGAAATGATGTTTTTAGCTCTGCAGTGGATGGCTATACCTTGGCTTTAAAAGCAGGGATTCCAGTGCATGATAAAGTCACTTTATATGCTCGTGGGGGTCAACTGTGGTGGGAGTCTGATTTAAGCGCAACCGACGATAACCAAGATTTAGATGGCGAAGATTTCTTTTATGGGGTTGGTGCCTCATTCGCTTTATCGAATAGCTGGGATGTCCGTTTAGAGTACACTCGTTACGATTTAGAGTTTGAACGTGATGAAATTGGCATTTTAGCTGAAGTTGATGACTTTGATACTGAAGTTGATCATGCAGGTATTGCACTTCAATACACTTTTTAATCGCTTAAAATAAACAGTGCTCTTAAGCAAAATTGTTTAAGGCGCTGTTTAAACTCGTTTTTTATAATTATTTTTAATGAATTAACCACAAACACAGGCACGATGGTTCGGTTTTATTTTTGCTAAGGTTAGAAATTGCTACATAGTTAACAGCTTGGTAAAAGAGTCGAGCAGGCTACTGGCTTTGTAAACCTATTTAGGGTTAGATATTAAAAGGTCAAACAGTTAAAAGTGAAAGTGTTTTATTTGCCGGAATTACGATGGAAGTAGGCGTTTAACATTGATTGAGTTTGCTGGCTTGAACATGAATGTAACTGCAAATCAAATCAAGGAACTCATTTTTAATTAACCCGAATTCAAATTAAAAAAATGAAAGTCATGGAGGCTAACGTGTTTCAATTTACCCATAATATTACCCACCACTTTAAAATAGATTACAAATTAATTGCAGTAGCCGCGATTTTAAATAGTGTTTTAGTGAGTGGCACTCAGGCAGCCACCAATGAATTTAGTGCTAAAACGCCTCAAAATATTTTATTCGACGTTGTCACGGCTAGAGCAAAAAAACTAGCCGAAAACACTTATGTAGAGCCTGAAAAAATCCAGATTGATGCACTTAATAATATTGATTATCAAGCATATAGAGCAATACGATATCGCTCTGAATCAGCTATTTGGCACAACAGCGGATTGTTTGAGTTGCAGTTATTTCACCCCGGTTTTTTATATCAACAGCCAGTTAAAATTCATACTGTAACGCCTGATGGTGATGTTAGCATGTTGCCGTTTGATCCTGCGCATTACTCCTATGATGCAAGTGCAGAATCACTACAACCTGTTATTGAGCAAGCAATTGGCGAAACTAAGCTAGGTCATGCCGGTTTTAGAATTCACTATCCATTGAATACCAATGAATACAAGGATGAAATTGCCGTGTTTCAAGGCGCCTCTTATTTTCGAGTTGTCGGCCCGAATCAAGTTTATGGTTTATCAGCTAGGGGTTTAGCAATTGACACAGCAGAGCCCAAAGGGGAAGAGTTTCCTGTTTTTAGAGAGTTTTGGCTAGTGAAGCCTACTGCGGAACAAACTCATTTGGTTGTGTACGCATTATTAGATAGCCCATCTGTTAGTGGCGCGTATCGATTTGAACTACAGCCAGGTATTTCGACGCAAGTTAAAGTAAACGCAAAGTTATTTGCACGTCAAGACATTAACAAATTAGGTGTAGCGCCATTAACCAGTATGTTTCACCACGGCGAAAATACCAATCGATTTATTGACGATTTTCGACCTGAAATTCATGATTCAGATGGTCTATTAGTTCGTTCAAAAGAGGGGCAGTGGACTTGGAGAGCATTGACAAACCCAGTTAATTTAAGAGTTAATTCATTCCAATATACCTCACCTAAAGGGTTTGGCTTATTACAAAGAGATAGAGAGTTTACGCATTACTTAGATGCTGAAGCTCATTATGGTAAACGTCCAAGTTTGTGGGTAGAGCCGATTGGTGATTGGGGTGAGGGCCGCGTTGAGTTAGTTGAAATTCCAACGGATACCGAAACCAATGATAATATTGTGAGTTACTGGGTGCCAGAAAAGCCTTTTAAAGCGGGTCAAACTCGTGAATTTAATTATTATTTAAAAACTTTCGATTCAGGTTTGCCAGAGCATGATAAAGCTCAAGTAGTACGTACCCGCATTGGATGGGGCGCTTTGCCGGGTGAAGATAACCCGCCGCCAAAATCGAAGCGCCAAATTATTGTTGATTATAAAGGCGGTGCATTGAGCAATTTATCTGGAGATTTACCACTGCAAGCGGATTTGTCACTTTCAAGCGGAAAAGCAACAGATATTACTGTGATTCGATTGCCTGACGATCAAGGCTGGCGTGTTGCATTTAAAGTAATGCCAGAAGATAACCAAGCAATCGATATGCGATTAGCATTAACGTTGAGGGAACAACAATTAA
The DNA here is from genome assembly GCF_026725475.1 of Catenovulum adriaticum. NCBI lineage: Bacteria > Pseudomonadati > Pseudomonadota > Gammaproteobacteria > Alteromonadales > Alteromonadaceae > Catenovulum > Catenovulum adriaticum. The sequence goes on along the minus strand of NZ_CP109965.1, from coordinate 2,044,805 downwards.
GCGAGGTATGGAATTATGTTTGGTATGCCAATGACGTCGAGTTATAAAATGACGCAACACAGTGAAAATAAATCAATTCCATTAAAAGGATTTCGTAAGTTATTCTTTGGTTTGTTAGTTGTCGCGACTGCAGCGTTAGGTATCTGGATTATGTTTGATATTTTACGTTCAAACGGCACCAGTATATTAGAGTTTTCGTTGCTTGTTTTATTTTCAATTACCTTTACTTGGATAGTGACTGCTTTCTGGAGTGGGGCGATAGGCTTTGTTTTACAGCTTTTTAAGCTTGACCCTTTAACACTAAAACCTCAAAAAGAAATTCAGTTATTAGACTCAAATGAGCTTAGTAAACAAAAAACTGCCGTTATTATGCCCATATATAACGAAGATACGGGACGGGTAATAGCAGGTTTTGAAACGACATTACGTTCGCTTGCAAAGCAAAACAATATGGCGCATTTTGATTTTTATCTATTAAGTGATAGTCAGAATGCGGATATTGCGAAAGCTGAAGCCAATGCATGGGGCGAAATGTGCGAGCGTTTAGGCGATTTGTCAAAAAATGTCTATTATCGACGACGAACTAACAATAAATCACGAAAAGTTGGTAACTTAGCGGATTTTTGTGAACGTTGGGGTAGTCAGTACGATCACATGATTGTACTGGACGCCGATAGTATCATGACAGGTGAGTGCATGCTGAAGCTTGTGTCGGCTATGCACCATAATCCTCAAGCCGGATTAATTCAAACGGTTCCTATTCCGGTTAGGCAGCATACGTTTTTTGGTCGATTTTTGCAATTTGCTGCAGTTTTATATAGCCCAATGTTAGCGACTGGCTTAGCATTTTGGCAAACCAATGGTGCCAATTATTGGGGACATAACGCTATTATTCGAGTTAAGGCGTTTATCGAGCAGTGTGGTTTACCAGAACTCGATGGTAAAGGGCCTTTTTCGGGAGAAATTTTAAGTCATGACTTTGTTGAGGCTGCTTTACTGCGCCGCTCGGGCTGGGATGTATTACTACTGGCGGATTTAGAAGGCAGTTATGAAGAAGTACCTAGCAACATACTTGACTATGCCATAAGAGACAGACGCTGGGTGCAAGGTAATATCCAACACTTAGGTTTATTAAACTCATCTGGCATTAAAATGATTAATAAGCTGCACTTTTTGTTGGGGGCCGTTGCTTATATTTCATCGTTAGTGTGGTTGTCTATGCTTGCGCTGAGTACATTTGATGCGGTAGGGCGGGCAATGGATAGTAATATCTTTTTTGAAAGTGCTTATCAAATGTTTCCTACTTGGAAAATTGCGAAAACAGAGTTGATATACTCGTTGTTGTACTTAACTGCTGGATTACTGTTATTGCCTAAAGTTATGGGGATAATTATTGGGCTTATTCATAGAAGAGCTGAATTTGGTGGCTTTTTTAAACTCTTGTTTGGCTCAATTATTGAAACTATATTTGCGATTATTATTGCACCTATGATGATGGTTTTTCATGCCTATTTTGTTGTATGTGTGTTTATCGGGCGTAAAGTGAGCTGGGATCCTCAATCCCGAGAAGGGCGTATGGTTAAATGGAAAGAGGCGTTTTCTTACACCTTTTTCGCCACCAGTGTCGCGCTAATATGGGGTGCTGTAACTTATTACTACACCCCCGTGTTTTTCTATTGGATGACACCCGTATTGTTTGGCTTGGTATTAGCGGCCCCTATCGTGAGATACTCTAGCAGTTTAACATTAGGGCTGTTGGCAAAAAAAATGGGGCTCTTTATTTGCCCAAGTGAAAGTCAAACTGATGCCGTTTTGCTTGAGTTAAATCAGCATTTAGATAGCGTACCGACGTCGTTTCTGGTCGATTATCCGTTGCCTGAGCTCCCGGCAGAGCAAAAAGCTCAGATGCCAATACAAAGCTTTTCATCAACAGCTAAGGCTCGTACGGTAAAAGCCTAATTATTTAATAAAATCAATTTTATGGGTACTTGCGGCTAAACTTTTTTGAAATTGTTTAGGTGTAAGTCCCATTAATGTTTTAAACTCTTTGGTAAAGTAGCTTTGGTCACAAAAACCGCATTGCGTCGCGGTTAAACTAATATTTTGTCCTTCCCTTAGTAACTTACAAGCAGCGGCAATTCGTGTCTTTTTAATAAATTGGCTTGGTGAGCAGGCAAATCTAGCTTTAAATTGTCTTTCAAATGTACTAATTGACATATGCAATTGACTCGCTAATTTGCTTATATCAATACTTTCGCTAAAATTTTGTTGGATAAAGCCAACCGTGTTTTTAAACTGGCTGTAAGGTTCTAATTGTTTGTCAGCCAGTGATAAATCACGTGTGATACCTTCTATCCCAACCGTTTCTCCCGCTCGATTTAATAAAGGCGATTTAGTGGTGACATGCCAGCGCATTTTGCTTGAATTACCGGGAATTAACTCAACTATATTGGCAATAGCTTGACCTGTTTTCATTATGTGTTGATCATCTTGCTGAATTTTTTCGCCTATACTTCGTGGCAGTATGTCTAAATCTGTTTTGCCGATCAGAGATTTAAGCCCATCAAATTTAAAATGATCTAAAAATAGTTGATTGGCATACACAAACCGACCGTTTAGATTTTTCGCAAAATAAAAACTGTCACTTAAGGTTTCAAATAGCTGGCTAGGTTTATCTAGAGAATTTTGAGTGTAAAAAGCAAACACATCAGAGTTGTTTACCATATTGTTATGCCTTATGTTAATAAACGTAACTTATTATTGCTTTTTGAGTTACATATGCCGATTTTATTATAGGAATCGACTGAATTATTACAGAATTTTTTGATAGATCAACTGATACTAGCTTCATAAAGTACAAGTAAATAGGGCTGGAGTCTAAATGAGTAAAATTAGAATGGGAATGGTCGGTGGCGGCCATGGAGCGTTTATTGGTGCTGTTCACCGAATAGCGGCGAGTATTGATAGCCAAATTGAATTAGTTTGTGGCGCATTTGCCAGTAGTGCTGAAAAATCACTTGCATCCGGAAAAGCTTTATATTTGCCAGAAGATCGGGTTTATCCAGACTTTCAAACCATGTTTGAAAAAGAAGCTCAGTTACCGCAAGACCAAAGAATGCAGTTTGTTGCCATTGTAACACCAAACCATATGCATTTCCCGGTTGCTAAAGCAGCTCTTGAAGCTGGCTTTCACGTCTTATCAGACAAACCTGCGACTTTAAATTTAGCCGAAGTTAAAAAGCTGAAAAAAATTGTGAAAGAGACAGGGTTATTGTATGGGTTGACTCACACCTACTCAGGCTACCCAATGGCCAAACATGCTCAAGAGATGATAGCTAATGGAGAAATTGGTCAAGTTAGAAAAGTAATGGTTGAATATATCCAAGGTTGGTTATCTGAGCCAGAAACTGAAGATAATAAGCAAGCTAGTTGGCGAACTGATCCCTCTCGTTCTGGTATTTCTGGTTGTATGGGTGATATTGGTAGCCATGCCGCACATCTTGCTGAGTACATTAGTGGTAAAAAAATTACACATGTTTGTGCAGAGTTATCTACTTTTGTTGAAGGCCGTCGTTTAGATGATGACGGTATCGTATTACTCAAAATGCAAGATGGCGCGAAAGGTACATTACAAGCAAGCCAAATTTCAGCAGGCGAAGAAAATAACTTAACCATTCGTATTTACGGTGAAAAAGCAGGTTTAGAATGGCACCAACACGAGCCTAACAGCTTACAAGTTAAACCACTTACTGGTCCAATGCAGACATTAAGAACGGGTTTAGTGGATGGTGTTAAAGCAAATCGAGGTACACGAACTCCGGCCGGTCATCCGGAAGGCTATTTAGAAGCTTTTGCGAATATTTATCTGAACTTTTCGACAGCTGTAAGAGATTTTGCCGATGGTAAAACCATTGACCCACAAGCCTATGATTATCCTTCAATTGAAGATGGTGTTCGGGGTATGGCATTGGTTCAATCATTTGTTGATAGCAGCGCATCAGACTCGAAATGGTTTGAATTAGAACAACTTTTAGCTGATTAAGTGACACAGGCTTAATTTAAGCCAGATAGGAGGATTTAATAGATGAAAACATTAAAAGGCCCAGCAATATTTTTAGCGCAATTTGCAGGTGACGAAGCGCCATTTAATACGTTACCTAATATTTGCGAATGGGTTGCGAGTTTAGGTTATAAAGGGGTGCAAATTCCAACTTGGGATAAGCGTTTATTTGATTTAGAAAAAGCGGCTACCGATTTAGATTATTGTAAAAAAATTCAAGATACCGTTGCCGAACACGGTCTAGAAATCACTGAGTTATCAACCCATTTGCAAGGTCAATTAGTGGCTTGTCACTCTGCTTATAACGATTTATTTGATGGGTTCGCACCAGCTGAATATCACGGCAATCCTGAAGCTAGAACTGAATGGGCGATTGAGCAAATGATGTTTGCCGCTAAAGCGAGTAAAAACTTAGGCTTAAAAGGGCATGCTACTTTTTCAGGCGCTTTATTATGGCATACCGTTTATCCATGGCCACAACGTCCGGCTGGTTTAGTCGAAACCGGTTTTGCAGAGTTGGCTCGACGTTGGTTACCCATTTTGAATGCGTTTGATGAAGCTGATTGTGATGTATGTTATGAGCTACATCCAGGTGAAGATTTACACGATGGGATTACGTTTGAGCGTTTCTTAGAAGCAGTTGATAACCATCCACGCGCAAACATTTTGTATGATCCAAGCCATTTTATTTTACAGCAGCTTGATTATTTAGATTTTATCGATATTTATCATGAGCGTATTAAGGCGTTCCATGTTAAAGATGCCGAGTTTGTGCCAAACGGCCGATCTGGTATGTATGGTGGTTACCAAGGCTGGGTGGATCGCCCGGGCCGGTTCCGATCATTAGGCGATGGTCAAATTGATTTTAGTGGTATTTTTAGTCGTATGGCTAAGTACGACTTTGATGGTTGGGCTGTCTTAGAGTGGGAATGTTGTCTTAAACACCCAGAAACGGGTGCTGCAGAAGGTGCTCCATTTATCGCTAAACACATCATTAATGTGACTGAAAAAGCGTTTGATGATTTTGCAGCGTCAGGCATTGATGAAGATTTTAATAAAAAAGTGTTGGGCTTAAATTAAAAGAATAAAGCATCAGTTAAGCTCATTTAGTTGATGCTTGCTAACTAGTTAGAGATAGACTCCGAGACTAACAAAGAGACCATAAAATGAATAATACTAATATTAATCAATCAAGAATATTTCTGGCATGCTGTGTGGCGTTAATTGTAACCGCCATGACATTTGCTATACGTGCGGGTATTTTGGGGCAATTAAGTGATGAATTTAACTTAAGCGACACTCAGCTAGGCTGGATCAATGCGATGGCCTTTTTAGGCTTTCCGGTCGCTATGATGTTTGGCGGTTTATTATATAATTTGATTGGCGCGAAAAAACTTATGTTTTTAGCGTTTTTCTGCCATTTAATTGGTTTGGTTTTAACGATAATGGCAGATGGCTTTATTTTATTATTACTGTCTAGCTTCTTTGTTGGTTTTGCAAATGGTTCAGTAGAAGCGGGTGCAAACCCACTGATCGCCGAAATTTACAAAAATAATAAAACCGCAATGTTGAACCGTTTTCACGTTTGGTTCCCAGGTGGTATTGTGATAGGTGCGATAACGTCTAACTTTATGACAGGATTAGATCTGAGCTGGCATGCTCAAATTGCAATCATGATTTTACCAACAATTATTTATGGTTGGCTCATGTTCGGCCAAGCATTCCCGAAAGACGACGAAGTAGAAACTTCAACTTCTGCGAATATTAAAGCTTTAATTTCACCTTTATTTATTTTTATGATGTTCTGTATGACATTAACCGCCATTACAGAGTTTGGTCCGCAGCAGTGGATTGACCGAATCTTAGGCTCAACCGACGCTAACCCAATGCTTATTTTAGCTATGACCACTGGTGTAATGGCCGTTGGTCGTTATTTCGCGGGTCCTTTAGTACACAGACTTAACCCAGTTGGTGTATTGTTAATGTCTTCTGTTGTAGCCACTTTTGGTATTTATTTATTAAGCATTGCCAATGGCGGTTTAATCTATTTAGCTGCGATTGTATTTGCATTAGGTGTGACTTATTTCTGGCCAACAATGATAGGCTTTATTAGCGAATATACACCTAAAACAGGCGCTTTGGGTATGTCATTAATGGGCGGCGCCGGTATGTTTTCGGTGAGTATGTGGAATCCTGTTATTGGTAATTGGATTGATGCAGGTCGACAAGCTGCGGAAAAAACTGGTTTAACGGGCGCTGAAGCGGAAGTGGTAGCAGGCCAAGTAACCTTAGGCCATTTAGTGTATTTCCCATTAGTATTAATTGTTTGTTTTACGGGTTTATACTTTATGACACGTGGCACACGTAATAAAGATAATCAGACGAGCAACGCCGCTGAATCTGTTTAAAAACTTTAAATAATAAAACTTTAATAAAAAAGACAAGTTAGATTTTAACTTGTCTTTTTTATTTCTATCTATCCATTTATATTTATTTTCTTTCTATAACTTCATATCTTGATTTAGCTTATCTGCGTGTATTCGTTTGCTCTCGTTCACTTTACAATGATTGATTGACTGTGTTTTTATCTTAATCTCAGTTCGGCTAAAGGTGTATTTTAGCTAATTGGATTATTTAACCTTACAGCTCTGCATGGTTTCTAACGCCTTCTTCGTGAAAAAGGCCGTTTGAAACATATTAATTAAACCGAGTTGAGGTTATCTTAAAGTTGTGCATTTAAAAGTATGGCGATGGCATTTGTGTAGTCGCTCAAGCTACTTATTTGTAATTTATTTAAGGCCGTATTTTGTTGAATTATCATAACGGACTGCGTTGGAAACGTTTGTTTAAAAATGACATGATACTGGGGAAGGGGATTATTTTCTGGAGATTTAATAAGTTGCTTTATTTGTGTGTATAACGCGGGTGGAAGTTGAGATATTTGGTATATATTTGAAAACTGGCCAGTATGTCCAAGCAGGGTTTCATTTCCTTTTGGTTTTTTTATTATGTGCAATACAGGGCTTTTTATTGCAAGTAAATCTAGCAGTTGAATTAACGCCATTTGGGTAAAATCAGGCAAACTTTTAGGGCTTAATACGAGAGGAATACTTTTAATTAGCTGATTAAATTTTGATTGTTGGTTTTGCGCATACATAATGTCGCGATAACAGCGGATAGCTGAATAAACGGTAGCGGTTAATTTATGAGCCGTTAGTTCTGATTTTTGTTTGTAGTCATGAATATCATAGCCTTTTATGATATCTTCTTTGGGTACATTGCTGGTCTGACCGGTTCTAAGCACTAGTCTGGTCACAGGGTTATTCAAAGTTTGACGAACCCACCTTATTAATTCAAGACCAGCACTGTTAGTTTCCATGACAACATCAATAAAAGCGAGTGCAATATCAGGTTGCTGTTGAAAAATAACTTTTGCTTGATTAGCTGTGTATGCATTTAAAAGTAAAATTCCCTTGTCTTCTATAATCGCATTTTTTAAAACTAACTGGGTTACTTGGTGAATAAACTTATCATCATCAACAATGAGTATTTTCCAGTAATCATCAACCTGAGTTGGATTGCTAGGTTCATGGCAAAAGTGTAAAAAACCATCGTCGCTCATGTTGATCCCTTAAGTTGTTCACTGTCGCTATTTTAGGATAGTTGAATTTACTGATTTAGGGTGGATTTTAATATTTGAATGAATAAATTGTATTGTGGAATATGAAGCAACAAGTAGAGGTAGAGGCAGTTTAGGATCTAATGATGAAAAATACGATTATCATAACAGGCGGAGCCCAACGAGTCGGTTTGGCTAGCGCATTAGCTTTACATCGTTCAGGTTATCAAGTGGTCATTACATATCGTCGTTATCGTGAGAAAATTAAAGAACTGCAAGCATTAGGTATTACTTGTGTTCAGGCGGATTTTAGTCAAGATGAAGGTATTCTATTTTTTATTGAATGGGTTAAACAAAATGTAGAGAGTTTGCGGGCGATTATTCATAATGCAAGTGATTGGAAAGCAGAATCCGATGAAGCTGACACTATTTCGCTTATGAATCAAATGATGCAAATTCATGTGCAAGCGCCATATCAGCTTAACTTGGCATTGAAAAACTACTTTAGTCAATCTTCAACTGGCGATATTATCCATATTACAGATTATACCGTTGAAAAAGGAAGTGAGGATCATATCGCTTATTGTGCCAGTAAAGCGGCGTTAGCGAATTTAACTTTGTCTTTTGCAACTAAATACGCGCCTACTATTAAAGTGAATACCATAGCACCTTCACTCATTATATTTAATCAAGGTGATACCCAAGCGTACAAAGAAGAAACATTAAGTAAATCTTTATTCGGTATTGAGCCAGGTACACAAGAAATGGTGGCTGCAATAGAGTATATTTTATCGAGTGACTACATGACTGGCCGCACGTTAAAGTTAGATGGTGGCCGACATTTAGCGTAAAAAAAACTTGATGTTTTGAATGTGGTTTTTTGAGCTTAAATATTTTTTGATACCGATTTTATGTTATAATCCTGTCATCTTTAATTGGAATAATAAAGCTGTTTATATTGATTGTTTGGTGGCTAAATCACTCAATTTTTTTAGTCGTGACTGCAAACAAGATATTATAAAAGTAATATAAAAAGTTTACCTATTGCTAAACGTTTATGTTGATTAGCATAAACGTTTTATGGCTAATCTTTTTGACAAGTTTAATTATAATATTTAACCAATTAATTCTTGTAAATATAGATTTTGATCCCCATATATTTGTTATATATTTGATGAATAGTTCGAATCTATACAAAATCTGTATAATGGTATTAAACCAAATTATCGCATCAAAGCTAGCCTAATAAGTTGGCTTTGGTTACATTTCTGATTTTTTGTTAGAACAATTGAAACCTATAGGATAGTTATACATGACTACTAAGCTGGAAAACTTACGTAAATTGACAACTGTTGTAGCTGATACAGGCGACATCGAAGCAATCAAAAAATTTAAACCTCAAGACGCAACAACTAACCCAAGTTTATTATTAAAAGCAGCGCAAATTCCTGAATATGCCCCTTACATTGATGAAGCGATTTCATGGGCTAAAGCGCAATCAGATGACGCAGAGCAACAAATTATTGATGCTGGTGATAAATTATCTGTAAACATTGGTTTAGAAATTTTAAAAAGCGTACCTGGCCGTATTTCAACTGAAGTTGATGCTCGTTTATCATTTGATAAAGAAGGCTCGTTGGCAAAAGCTCGTAAATTAATGAAGCTTTATAATGATGCTGGTATCTCTAATGACCGCGTATTGATTAAATTGGCTTCAACTTGGGAAGGTATTCAAGCTGCTGAAATTTTAGAGCAAGAAGGCATTAACTGTAATTTAACACTTTTATTCTCTTTTGCTCAAGCGCGAGCTTGTGCTGAAGCTGGCGCATACTTAATTTCACCATTTGTTGGTCGTATCTTAGATTGGTACAAAAAAGCAGAAGGTAAAGACGGCTATGCTCCATCAGAAGATCCAGGTGTGGTTTCTGTAACTAACATTTACAATTATTACAAGCAACATGGCTATGAAACAGTTGTTATGGGTGCAAGCTTCCGTAACACTGATGAAATTATTGAATTAGCTGGTTGTGACCGTTTAACTATTGGTCCTGCATTGTTAGAAGAATTAGAAGCAGTTGAAGGCGATTTAGAAGTTAAATTAGCATACAGCGGTGAAACTAAAGAACGTCCTGCACGTTTAACGGAAGAACAGTTCCGTTGGGATCATAACCAAGATCCAATGGCTAATGAAAAATTAGCTGAAGGTATTCGTAACTTTGCTGCTGACCAAAATAAATTAGAAGACATGTTACGCGCTAAGCTTTAATTATTAATTTTAATTAGCTTATACAAGGCGGTTTATACCGCCTTGTTTGTTTACAACCCCTAGGGGCTGTTACTCGTATTCGCATACGACTGTAAGGATACAGGAGACGACTAGCTAACCTATTTTGCGTCACGAGCTAAAGCGTTTAGTTAAAATACTAGTTGTATAACAAACGTTAATAGACCCTAATAATAAAGAATAAAATTATGGCTTTATTTACCCAATTAAAAAGTTACCAAGCTTTACAATCACATTTTGAAGAAGTTAAAAACGAGCATATGCGTGATTTATTCGCAAAAGATGCGGATCGTTTTACTAAATTTTCAGCTAAAGCTTGTGGAATTGAACTCGATTATTCAAAAAACCGTATTACGGAAAAAACTAAAGCGCTTTTATTAGACTTAGCTCGAGAAGCTAAAGTTGAAGAAAAGCGTGATGGTATGTTTACAGGCGCACGTATTAATACGTCTGAAGATCGTGCTGTTTTACATACTGCGCTACGTAATAAATCTGATAACGAAGTTTTAGTAGATGGTCAAGATGTGATGCCTGAAGTGCGTGCCACACTTGCTAAAATGAAAGCCTTTGTAGCAGAGGTACATGATGGAACTCGTAAGGGCTACACTGGTAAACAATTCACTGATGTATTAGCGATTGGTATCGGCGGTTCTTTTTTAGGCCCTAAAATCATGACCGAGGCACTTAAACCTTATAAAGTTGAAGGTTTGAACGTTCACTTTGTAGCGAATGTAGACGGTGCACACATTCATGATGTATTGGCTAAATTGCCAGTTGAGACGACTTTAGTGTTAATGTCTTCAAAATCGTTTGGCACGCAAGAAACATTAAAAAATACTTTAACGACGAAAGAATGGTTTTTAAATAACGGCGGCACATTTGAAGATATTGCAAAGCACTTTATGTGTGTTTCTTCAAACATTAAAGCGGCTACTGAATTTGGCATGGATGAAGACAATATCTTCCCTATGTGGGATTGGGTAGGCGGTCGTTATTCGTTATGGTCAGCAATTGGTTTACCGATTGCACTTGCGTTAGGGTTTGATAATTTTGAAGCGTTAATTGATGGCGCTTACGATATGGATCAACACTTTTTAAGCGCTCCGCTTGAAGAAAACGTACCAGCGTTATTAGGTGTTTTAGGTGTTTGGTACATTAATTTCTTTGGTGCACAAAGCCATGTATTACTGCCATATGATCATTATTTACGTGGCTTTCCTGCATATGTTCAGCAATTGGATATGGAATCTAATGGTAAATCAGCAACACCAACAGGCGATTATTTAGACTATGCAACCGGTCCAGTGATTTGGGGTGGAGAAGGTACTAATGGTCAGCATGCTTTCCATCAGTTAATTCACCAAGGCCAAGTATTGATTCCGGCTGATTTTATTATGCCAATACATTCTCAACATGAAATGAGTAATCACCATGCTATGTTGGCTTCAAACTGTTTTGGCCAAACTCAAGCACTAATGCAAGGTAAAACTGTTGAGCAAGTCAAAGCTGAATTTGCTGATAAAGGTTTAACTGACGCTGAAATTGAAAAAGTTGCGCCGCAAAAAGTATTTGAAGGTAATAAACCAAGTAATACTATTTTGATGGAAAAACTAACGCCTAGAGCCTTAGGTCAATTAATTGCTATGTATGAACATAAAGTTTTTGTACAAGGTGTTATTTGGGGTATTAACTCTTTCGACCAATGGGGTGTGGAATTAGGTAAAGTGTTAGGTAATGATGTGTTAGCTAAGCTAGAAGATAGCTCTATAGAGTTAGACGGCGATAGTTCAACTAATGCATTAATTGAGCGTTTCCGTAATCGAAATGCTTAAATTTTTAACTAGCTTTGTTATGTAACCAAGCTAGTTAATCAATTATTCAATAAAAAGGTCGCTCTTAGTAGCGACCTTTTTCTTTTTCAAATATACGCTATTTACTTAGCTTATTCATGAACTGAACTTAGTTTTTTATAGTGGGGTAAAAACATATTTTTCTAGCTGAGCGTCTGCTACTTCGCTGCCGTCGCGCTCTTGTCTGATACGAACTAATAAATAGCCTAATTCGGGCGCTAACCAAAATTCTGTAAGGCGGTCACTGTTTTTTCTAATTCTTTGTAATTTGACCGTTTTTATTTTACCCGCTGGTACTTCAATTGTTTCGTTGGCCACGACTTTAAAATGATATAACTTATCTCGTTTTTTATGATCGATAAGGTAGTATTTCATTTCGGTTTTACCGGCTGCTAAATCTAGCTTCATTTGAAGTTGGTAGCTTATTTCATCATACCAATGAATACTAGCGTCGGCATCTATTTCAACGTTTTCTTCATTATCTATAATGTTAGATTCTTTAAAACTTAGCGTTGTGCTTTTGTCGCTACCTGTACCTTCACGTTTAAATAAGTAGCGAATAGGAGTAACTGTTTGCTCATCGATGGTTAATTCAGAGGTTTCTCTGCGATGATCACTTAAAATCAGAAAAGATAGCTCTGAAAAATATGAAAACGTGAAACGATTTTCATCAATTTGGGATAGTTGGCGCTTAGCTGAACCTAAATTGAGGCGGCCTTTTGAAACTTTATATTTAGCATTAAATGGTGTTAATACATGATTTTGCGTTGTTTGTGTTGGTGAACTATTCGCAGAAAAGCCCACCATACTAATAGCTAAAATACATGAATACGAAAAACAACTAATTTTTTTCAACATAGAGCTCACCTGTTACGGGTAACACTTTATCATCAAGCCAAGCTTGGTTATGGTGCATTTTTAACCTTTGCTGGCAAAACCATCGTACAACTTTAGGGTAAATTATATGTTCTTTAGCATGGATCCGTTGAGCGAGTGTTTCCGCCGTGTCAGAATCTGTAACTTCAATTTTGGCCTGACAAACAACGGGTCCGCCATCTAATTCTTCAGTTACAAAGTGGACACTCACGCCATGCATTTTATCACCAGCGTCAATTGCTCGCTGGTGAGTATTTAACCCTTGATACTTAGGCAACAATGATGGATGAATGTTCAACATTTTTCCAACATATTTTTGCACGAATGCAGCGGTTAAAATTCGCATAAAACCAGCTAAGACCACTAAATCAGGTTGGTAGGTATCAATTACTTCACTGAGTGCTTGATCATAATCTTCGCGATTTGAATAATCTTGATGATTTACAACATGGGTAGAAATGTTTGCATTATTGGCTCTAACTAAACCATAAGCTTGCTGTTTATTAGAAATCACAGCAGCAATCTGGCCACCAAGCTGGCCAGATAATTGATTGTCGATCAAAGCTTGAAGATTTGAACCACTGCCTGAAATCAAAACAACTATTTTTTTGCTTTCAGCTGTCACGCTTATACCATCTCTACTTGCGCTTCACCGTCATTGGCATCTTCAATTGAACCGATTAACCATGCTTTTTCGCCCGATTGACGTAAGCTAATTAAGGTCGCTTCAACATCATCTTCGTGAACCGCTAAAATCAAACCAACACCACAGTTAAATGTTCTAAGCATTTCGTGTGTTTCAACATTACCTGCTTCTTGAAGCCAGCTAAACACATCAGGCCATTGCCAGCTATTTTGTTCAATCACGGCTTTCGTATTGTTAGGTAATACCCGTGGAATATTTTCCCAGAAACCGCCACCAGTAATATGGCTTATTGCATTAACTTTGGTGTTTTCTAAAAGCTTAAGTACAGATTTAACATAAATTTTAGTTGGCTGCATTAAATGTGATTTTAATGGTGTGCCATTTAAATCTTGCTCTAAATCGGCTTCGCTTACTTCTAAAATTTTTCGAATAAGTGAGTAGCCATTAGAGTGAGGACCAGACGATGCAACCGCAATTAATTTGTTACCGGCTTGCACGCGAGTACCGTCAATGACATCTGCTTCTTCTACAACGCCCACACAAAAGCCAGCAAGATCATAATCACTGCCTTCATACATGCCTGGCATTTCAGCTGTTTCGCCACCAATTAAAGCACAACCAGACTGGCTACAGCCTTCACCAATACCTGAAACAACAGAGGCTGCAACATCAATATCTAATTTTCCGGTTGCATAATAGTCTAAGAAAAATAAAGGCTCAGCACCCTGTACAATTAAATCATTGACACACATTGCAACTAAATCAATGCCCACAGTGTCATGAAAACCTAAATCGATTGCAAGTCTAAGTTTGGTGCCAACTCCATCTGTGCCTGAGACAAGCATAGGTCGTTTATATTTTTCTGGAATTCGGCAAAGTGCGCCAAAACCACCAATATTACCGACAACCTCGGGGCGGCTAGTTGCTTTTGTTACGCCTTTGATGCGTTCAACTAATTCATTGCCGGCATCAATATCAACGCCTGCGTCTTTGTAATTTAAAGTTGTTTTCTGCTCAGCCACAGTGGATCCTATTAATAAAATCAAAAAAACGAATAAATTATACCCCAATTAACTGCAAATGCGAGTTAGGGCGATTCATGTTTAACTTTAACCGAAAAGCGATGAGTACCTTTCAATTATAAAATGTTTATATGTTCACAAAAGCAACAGTAAAAACTAGCTAATTGACGATTAACATGAGTCAATACCGTTTTGCGAAACTTAATTTAAGTAAACATATTGTACCAAGTATAAAATCGGAATAAAAAGCTTTTGCTTGATATATTTGTCAGAATTCAGGATGAACAGGATAATATTGCTTGATATTTGAACGGTTTTTAAATGAATTGTAAAAGCGAATCGTTTTTGAGCTTTAAATACATTATGATTAGGTTATTATGGTTTGGCTTGGTTCATTTAATTGATTAGGAAGATTTTTAAACCTATGGCTTTGTATTTCAGCCGTTTTATACAACTATTATTTTTGTTATGCTTTTTGGGTTTTAACGCCAGTGCTGTTGAAATGAATGGCTTATACACGGCACAAATAGCGGTACAAACTCAAACATATCAAGAACGCCAAAACGCTTATAAAAAAGCGATTGAAGTTGTATTTATTCGAATAAGCGGTAATCCACATATTTCAAATCATAGTGATATTAAAAGTGCGATTACAAATTCTACTCGCTATCTAAGTCAATATCAGTTTCAACATATTGATGGACAGTTATTTTTAAAGGCGCAATTTAATGAAAAGGCAATTAATCAACAAATCCGCGCAACGGGTGGCACTATTTGGGGTAGTCGTAGGCCTCAGCTTATTTGGTGGTTAGCGCTTGAAAATGATGATGGGCAACGCAACATAGTTGCAGATGGCAATAACGACATTACTCGTTCGGTATTTGAGCAAAGTCGAGTTCGCGGGGTCGCTTCGTTGTTTCCTTTAGTCGATTTTGACGATTTAATGCTCGTCTCTCTTTCTGATATTTGGGGACGGTTTGATGAGCCAGCGTTACGTGCTAGTGAAAGATACCAAGCAGAAGTGATTGTACTGGGTAAAATATTTAAACAAAAAGCACAAGATTCAGTATCTAGCCAAGCTTGGTTTGCACAATTAAATTTAGTCGATGGTAGCCACTCTCAGCCTTTGTTAGTGAATGCAGACGATAAAAATTTGCTCATGAGTAAAGTGGTTGATGAAGTTGCAAATTTATTAGCGCAAAAATATTCAATAAAAGCGAGCGATGTCACCACCGAAGATTTATCCTTGACGGTTGAGAATATTGATAACGCTGCAGAAGCCATTGTTATTCAAGATTTTTTAGCAACCATTTCGGCGGTCGATACAGTTAAAATATATCAACTAAATCAGTCGGGCGTAACTTACCACTTAAATTTATTGGGTGAAGCGCTTGATGTTTACGACGCCTTAACATTTGACGATAGAATTGAAAAAGTGACCCCTAAATTTGGGCAAGAGAACAGTATGCCAAATAGCCTTTATCGATGGAAAGGACAGTCCCATTGAAACAGCAGTTAACTATTAATTTTGCATTTGAACCTGAAGCAAGTTTTGACTTTTTTTACGCGCAGGGCAACCAACTTTTGGTTGAAAATTTAAAGCAATTTATTAATCAGAAGTCAAACCAATACAGTAAGCAATTGCTTTATTTACATGGTATGACAGGGTGTGGCAAAACACACTTGCTACATGCTGTTTGTCATCACAGCGATGAAGCTGGAAAAACAGCTCAGTATTTACCAGCCGAACAGCTCATTCAATTACCACAAGAGTTTACACTGGGCTTGGAAAATAATGATTTATTGGTGATTGATGATGTCGATTTATTAGTAAACAATTTTGAGTGGCAAAAAAATTTATTTGATCTGATTAATCGTTGTTTAGAGCAAGGTTGTAAACTCATATTTAGCGCGAAAAAACCAGCAGATGACGTTGGTTTTGAGTTGCCCGATTTGATATCTCGATTAAATTGGGGTGAGATTTGGTTGTTAAAACCACTAAGTGATGAACAGCGACAAGCTATGTTACAGCTTAGAGCTCAAGGGCGAGGTATTCCTATGAGCGATGAACTCGCAAGCTATATTATTTTGCGTTGTCAGCAAGACAATGCAAGTATTTTAAGCTGCTTAGAATGTTTAGATAAGGAATCACTAACCGAAAAAAGGCGGTTAACAATTCCTTTTGTAAAAAATGTTATGGGCTGGTAAAGTTGAGTTAATTGCATCAGCTTGAATGAAAAACTCAACAAAACGCGTGAAAGCATTAAACTTAACTTGTTTTTTGTGTATGATGCATGCCAATTTTCCTAGCTTACATTAATAGACGTAACGCTAGTTTAGTACGGTGAGAATTTTGAAAGAATTAATTTCTGTGCACCACTATTTGGTTGGTGCCGATGATTTGGCCGATTGGCATGAGAACAATGAGCTTGCTGCTGATAATTACAATCAAGTGATTCATACTGTTTATCAAATGGCAGATGATGATATTGAAACAGAGCAATTAGAAGGTTTACTTGAACAAGTATGGCATGCTTTGGCAGCCGATGAATATTTGAGCGAGTTTGAAGATGAAAGTGAAATTATGTTGTGGGTTGAAACTTTTTTAAAAGCTCAAAACCAATAACATAATTGAATGGTGAAATTAAATAATGCAACAAACAACCCCTGAAAATGAAAACGCAGTTGACGCTGCAACAACAGAAAGCCAAGCTACAGACACTGTTGAGTCTGCTACCGAAAGCCAAAAATTAAAAGCACCGCAAGAAGTTATTGCGTATTTAAGTGAATTGTTTCCACAGTGTTTTTCAATTAAAGGTGAAGCTAAACCTTTAAAAATTGGTATTTTCCAAGATATCGCAGAGCGAATAGACGATGATGAAAAGTTGTCTAGAACGGTATTACGTTCAGCTTTACGAAAATATACCTCTAGCTGGCGTTATTTAGCGAGCATTAAAGAGGGAGCAAGTCGCGTTGATATCGATGGCAATGAAGCTGGTATTATTGAAGCAGAACACGCGGAACATGCAGCTACTTCGCTTGCGCAAAGCAAACAAAAAGTTGCAGAACGTCGTAAACAGCAACGCCAAGCTGAAGGTAAAAAAGCGCCTCAAACGCGAAAAAAGCATGCTAAAGCGAACCCAAATGTTAAATCTAGCCAAGCTGGACGAAAGCCTATCGCTAAACCAGCCCCTAAAATTGAAAAACGCGATCCATCTGTGCCGTTAGAAGCAGGCATGAAAGTAAACGTTTTAATGGGGAACTCTCCGGTAAGCTGTATACTCAAAGAAGTTAACGGCAACGATGTTGTGGTAGAAACTACTTCAGGCATGACAATTAAAGCCGAGAAAAAACAAATAGTTTAACTGGCAAAGTTGTGATTGTTACCCACAAGTCATCAATTTTTTTGATGACTTAGTTTGGGGAGCAAACAGATTGTTAGCTTATCTAATACTAAAAATATCAGTCCAAAGCGGCGTACATTGCGTTTTGGATCGTTTTACTGTGCTTAGACTCAGAATTTAGGAGTGCTCTAGATGTTTGTGAAAATGCCGATCCGCAGTTTAATTCTGTCATCTGCAATTTTGTTTAGTAATTCTTTGTTAGCTGAAACTGCTAACGACAAGCCCATCACACTTCCTAAGCTGAATCAGGAAACTCAACATGCGTTGGCCAGTAAACGCATTTATCAGCTCTTTACCCGTGAACATTATAAACGCTTTCAGATGGATGATGCTTTTTCACAAAAAGTATTTGAGCGATATGTTGATCAATTAGATTATAACAAGCAATTCTTTTTAGCCTCTGATATTGAAAAAATGTCGGCCAATCAAAACAAATTCGATGAAGCTTTTTACCGAGGAGATTTGTCTTTTGTTTATGACATGTATAGGGTTAATTTAGAACGTCGTAAAAAGATGTATAGCTATGCGCTATCGCTATTGGACGAAAAAAAACCAATGAACTTCACTGGTGAAGATTTTTATTATTATGACCGTGAAGATGCAACTTGGGCTAAATCAGAAACAGAATTAAAAGAATATTGGCGAGAGCGGGTTAAATATGATGCGCTCAATCTTAAATTAACAGGTAAAGAATGGCCCGATATTGTTGAGCGTTTGAACAAACGTTATCAAACCGCAATTAAACGTTTGTCTCAATCACAAAGTGAAGATGTTTTTCAGGCTGTTATGAACGCTTTTGCTCGCAGTATTGAAGCACATACTAGTTATCTATCTCCTCGTCGAGCAGATCGATTCGCAATGGAAATGAACCTATCATTAGAAGGGATAGGTGCAGTGTTATTTGCCGAAGATGACTACACAGTGATTAAAAGTTTAGTCGCGGGCGGCCCGGCAGATAAATCTCAACAAATCAAGCCAGAAGATAAAATTATTGGGGTGGCCCAAGGCGAAGAAGAAATGGTTGATGTGATTGGTTGGCGCCTGGATGACGTTGTTGAATTAATCAAAGGTCCAAAAGGGACTCAGGTTCGTTTGCAAGTGCTTAAAGGCGATTCAGCGGATAACAAATCGATAATTGTCTCTATCATTCGCGATAAAATCAAACTAGAAGACAGAGCCGCAACATCAAAAGTATATACGCCAGATAGCGGCGTATACAAAGATCGTAAAGTTGGTGTAATTGAAATACCCAGTTTTTATTCAGGGATCACTCGTGATGTTGTTAAAGAACTTAAAGCGCTAGAAGAAGATAAAGTTGAAGGCATTATTATTGATTTACGGGGTAATGGCGGTGGCTCATTACCCGAATCAATTAATTTAACAGGCTTGTTTATTGAAAAAGGGCCTGTTGTGCAAGTGAGAAGTGTTGGTAATCGTGTTGATATTCAAAAAGATAGAGATGCTAGAGTTTTTTATTCAGGCCCTCTAGTCGTTATGGTTGATCGCTATAGTGCCTCAGCATCTGAGATTTTTTCTGCTGCTATCCAAGATTATGACCGAGGCTTAGTGGTTGGAGAAAACACGTTTGGTAAAGGTACGGTACAACAACATCGTTCATTAGAGCGTCGCTTTGATATATTGGATAAACCGCTTGGTCATATTCAATATACTTTCGCTAAATTTTATCGAATTAATGGTGGCTCTACCCAAAACCGTGGTGTTAGACCGGATATTCAATTTCCAACGGCAATTGATCCAGCTGAGTGGGGTGAAAGTAAAGAGGACAACGCACTCCCTTGGGATAAAATTCCAAGTGCAAATTATAACTCTGTGGGTGATATTACGGCTTCACAAATTGCTAAGCTAGACAAAAAACATCAGGCGAGAATTAAAAGAGATGTTGAGTTTTCATACATTTTTGATGATATTGAAGAATATAATCTCAATAAAGACAAAAAATTTGAATCTTTAAATGAGAAAGAGCGAGTTAAAGAGCGTGATGAAGCTAAAGCGGAACGCTTAAAACGAGCCAACGAAAGATTAGTTAGAATGGGCAAAGAAAAAGTGGAATCTGTGGACGATATCCCAGATGATATTAATGAGTACGACATTTTCTTAAATGAAGCAGCGAATATTTTATTAGATTATGTCGCTTTAACGCCCACAACTGGAAACGATGAATTAGCTAAACAGTAATTTATCTAATTCGTTAATAAAAGCCCCTATGTGTTATGCATTGGGGCTTTTTATTAATTTTAATTAGTATTTAAAAATTGTCTCAAAATACGTGAAAACGTCTAAACTTAAACAAGTTAAAGTATTTCCATTTAACTCTGATACTTATAAAAAGTTATCTATAAAAAATAACAATGTTCAAATATACCGCTTGCTGGAATTGCCATGCCTCAAATCGAAAACACACACGCTCAATGGTCTAATCGTTTAGCTTATATTTTAGCCGCAACAGGTGCTGCCGTTGGTTTAGGCAACATTTGGAAATTTCCGTATATCATGGGAGAAAATGGCGGGGGGGCGTTTGTTCTTGTTTATTTATTTTGTATCGCGATAGTGGGTATTCCTGTGATGATCGCCGAAGTTTATTTAGGCAAAACAGGCCGCCAAAGCCCAATGAGAGCACTGGGTGTCGTTGCAAAAAAATATGCGGCCTCCGCAGCGTGGAAATATGCTGGCGGTATGGGTGTGTTAGCTGGCTATTTAATATTATCGTTTTATGCTGTGATTGCAGGTTGGGCATGCGCTTATGTTATCGAAACTGCTCAGGGACATTTTATTAATGCCACGCCTAGCGAAGTTAAAACAACGTTTGAGAGTTTAACTAGTTCAGCACCTCAATTGATCGCCTGGACAAGCTTTATGTTATTGGTAACTGTTGGTGTGGTGGCTAAAGGATTACAGAAGGGGTTAGAACGTTGTGTGCGTTATATGATGCCCGCGATGTTTTTACTGTTAATCATTATTGCGGGTTACTCAGCTAATTATGGTGAATTCTCGCAAACGATTCAATTTATGTTTGCACCTGACTTTAGCAAGCTCACAGTAGATTCAGTATTAGAAGCACTAGGCCATTCATTTTTTACGTTAAGCCTAGCCTCTGGTGTGATGATTATGTACGGTGCGTATTTACCAGAAAACACCTCTATTGTTAAAACTTCTATCTGGATAGCACTTGCAGATACCATGGTAGCGTTGATCGCTGGTATTGCGATTTTTCCAATTGTATTTGCTAACGGGTTGGAGCCAAGTGCCGGGCCAGGCTTAATTTTTCAAACTTTGCCATTAGCATTTGGTCACATGCCAGCGGGGCAATTTATTGGTAGTCTATTTTTTGTGATGTTAGTGTTCGCCGCTTTTACATCGGCGATCGCCTTAATTGAATCAAGTGTAGCTTGGCTGGTAGAGAAAAAAGGTTTTAACCGAATGCTCTCAGCTGCGCTTTCAGGATTTGGTTTATGGTTATTAAGCTTATTGAGTATTTTTAGTTTTACCGGTGCATCCTGGACAGAAGTTCATTGGTTTGAATCAAGCATGAATTTTTTTGAAATGATTGATTATCTTACCGCTAAAATTATGCTGCCATTAGGTGGTTTTTTCATTGCTTTGTTTGTTGGTTGGTGTGTAAAACAGCAAGATTTAGCGATGGAACTAAAGCTATCTCCATTTATGTTTTTAGTTTGTTCAAACTTACTTAAATTTATTAGCCCACTTATTATCTTAATTGTATTTTTGAATCTAATAGGTGTTTTAAAATTTTAAAACTTTAGTGTCCTCAAGGTGAGTCATCATTTTGAGGCTTCTACTTTTCGTTTACCGCAAAGAGAGTATTTATGTCCAATACGATTATTAACTCTACAAAGGCTCAATATTTAAAAGACTATCAAGTGCCACCTTTCTTAGTTAGAAACACAGAGCTAACCTTTGAACTAAATTCAGGCTTTACTCAAGTTACGGCTGTAGTTCAATATTATAAAAATGGCGAGCATAATTTACCCTTAGTGCTCAATGGTGAACACCAAAAATTAATTTCAATTCAACTCAATCAGCAATTACTAAACGAAAACGATTATGAACTAGAGGAAGATACATTAACATTTACACCTCAAGTTGATGAATTTGAGCTGACTATTATTAGCCAAATTGATCCGGCTAACAATACCTCGCTTGAAGGCCTTTATTTATCAGAAGGAGCCTATTGCACTCAGTGTGAAGCTCAAGGTTTCAGACGTATTACTTACTTTCAAGACAGGCCTGATGTTTTAAGCACCTTTACCACTCATATTATCGCTGATGTTAAACAATACCCGTACTTACTTTCTAACGGCAATAAAATTTCAGAACACACATTAGATAACGGATTGACTCAAGTAACTTGGCAAGACCCTTATAAAAAGCCTTGCTATTTATTTGCTCTCGTCGCTGGTGATTTTGATCTACTGACAGATAGCTATACTACCAATACAGGCCGAAAAGTAGCACTTGAACTTTTTGTAGATAAAGGCAATTTACATAGAGCTGAACACGCAATGGCTTCTTTAAAACGAGCAATGGCGTGGGACGAAGAAAGGTTTTCATTAGCCTATGACCTTGATATTTATATGATAGTTGCAGTCGATTTTTTCAATATGGGAGCCATGGAAAACAAAGGTTTAAATGTTTTTAACTCAAAATGCGTACTAGCAGATAGCCAAAGTGCAACCGATGCGGATTATTTGAGTATTGAATCTATTGTCGGTCATGAATATTTTCACAATTGGACAGGTAATCGAGTAACGTGTAGAGATTGGTTTCAGCTGAGTTTAAAAGAAGGCTTAACCGTTTTTCGGGATCAAGAATTTAGTATGGATTTAGGCTCAAGAGCCGTGAATCGAATCCAGCAGGCTAAAATTATGCGTGAGCATCAATTTGCTGAAGATGCTGGACCTATGTCGCATCCTATCCGTCCAGAATCTGTTATTGAAATGAATAATTTTTACACAGTGACTGTGTATGATAAAGGTGCAGAAGTCATTAGAATGCTGCATAGTATTTTAGGGGAAGAAAAATTCCAACAGGGGATGCAACTGTATATCGAACGTCATGATGGACAAGCGGTAACTTGCGATGATTTTGTTAGTGCCATGCAAGATGCTTCTGGTATAGATTTATCACAATTTAAATTATGGTATTCACAAAGCGGGACACCCATTGTAAACATTGAAACTCACTACAATGAAGCGCAAAGCATCTATCAAATAAAGATTACACAAGGTACGCCAGCTACCGCAGATCAGCCTGAAAAACAAGCTTTACATATCCCTATTAATGTTGCGTTTTACAGTGAGGATGGCGAGCCGCTAGCGCTCACATTAGATGGACATACCTCAAATGAACAGGTGATTAATTTAACTCAAACCAATCAGACGTTTACCTTTGATTGTTCAAAACAGCCTATTGTTTCATTTTTACGGGATTTTTCAGCCCCAGTTAAATTAGATTATCAATATGCAGATGACACGCTAGCCCAACTTATTTTAGCCGAGACGAGTGCCTATACTAAATGGGAATTAATGCAAACGCTATACATTCAGCATCTTAAACTGAATGTTGAAAATGCTGAATATGTTTACCCTACATTAATTACCGAGTTATTAGCTGAGTTATTATCAGATACGCGATTAGATAAGGCGATGCTTGCTGAGGTATTAAAAGTACCTTCTTTTGCTTCGCTATTGGAGCATTTTGAGCAAGCAGATGTTGATGCCATTTTACGTGCGCAAAATGCATTAGCTTTGCATATTGCTGAAAATTTAAAAACAGAACTTACTCAGGTTTACCAAAATAATTACCGTCAAACTTATCAATATAACGGCGAGGCTATTGCCGAACGTGCTTTAGCGAATGCTTGTTTGTCTATATTGGCAGAGTTAGCAACAGATCAAATTCAAGCGCTTATTGTTGAGCAGTACCAACAATCTGACAATATGACGAATACGTTAGCTTCAATGTCCGCAGCGGCGAAATTAAAAGCACAATCTAGTTTTAGCCAAATTATGGAAGATTTTAATCAAAAATGGCAAGGAGATGCTTTGGTTATGGATAAATGGTTCGCCACATTTGCTAAACAAGATAATGATGACATTTTGACGCGGTTAGACCAGTTGCAACAACATCCAGATTTTAATTGGAATAACCCTAATCGGGTTCGTGCTTTAGTAGGGCAGTTTGCGATGTTTAATTACCCTCAATTTCATCATAAATCAGGGCGAGGATACCAATATTTAGCTAAAGTGATTAAACGCTTAAATAGCATTAATCCACAAGTGGCAGCCCGAATGATTACTCCGTTGATTCAATATAAAAAATTAGATCAACACAGACAAAATTTAATTATTTCTGAATTGAAAAAATTGGCAGAGTTGCCGACATTGTCGAAAGATTTATTCGAAAAAATTAGTAAGTCATTGCCTACATCTTAAACGTGTACCTTAACAGTAGAGGTTAGAATATTGCTCATGTCTGCACGAGTTAAATAGAATGCTGACATGAGTCTAGTCTAGCTCCATTTGATGTTTCCTACTATGAACTCATATTATACTTATTATTTTTCATTAAATATTAGCTATTTAGAATGCCAAATATTTTATACTGGACAGTTGCAACACGTTTTATTAATTGATGATAGGGGCTATAAAGTTCAAATCCCGGTCGTTAATTTAAAAAAACATTTGGATAGTAGAGGGTTAAAGGGACGGTTTAGATTACTCACAGACACGAGTCATAAAATATTAAGTTTTGAGCGGATTGTTTAAGTTTATATTTGTATTGAATTTAAACCATAAAAAAAGCAGCTAAGCTGCTTTTTTTTATGGTTTACAGCGACTAAATATATGTTTTTAGTCACATTTAGTGGCTATTTGGCCGTTGCCAACAATAGAGGTAAGCTTCTATTATTTAACCATATCCGTCAGCTTAATGTTAGTAGCATGTAAACCTTTAGGGCCTTCTTCAAGCTCAAACTCTACTTCTTGGCCTGCTTTTAATGTTCTATAACCATCCATAGTAATAGTCGAGTAATGTGCAAACACATCCTCTTCTTTTCCGTCAGGAACAATAAAACCAAAGCCTTTTGCATTGTTGAACCATTTAACTTTACCGATAGCCATACTGCTAATTCCTTCTATATCAACTCAAACTTCTAAATTTCAAATCGTTTAGGCTATACTGCAAATTTAATGACAATCATTGAAAATTAAATTACAGCCTACATATTCACTGTAGATAAAATATAATTTCAGTCAAGTTAAATTTCAATTTAAATGAAAAAACACTTTATTTTTTGTTAAAGTGATTTTCGTTGTGCATAAACTCAATCGAGAGCTATATTTTAAGTATGGGTAAGTTAAATGAACCTGATCACCAAGATGGTGAGTTAAAAGAAGCGGTTAAATCTAAACTCAAGCCGCCTTCAATGTATAAAGTGGTATTAAATAATGATGATTACACCCCAATGGACTTTGTGGTCGATGTGTTAATGAAGTTTTTTGCGATGGATACGGAAAAAGCAACACAAGTTATGCTGGCTATCCATTATGATGGTAAAGGCATATGTGGCGTTTTTACTTGCGATATCGCAGAAACTAAAGTGGCATTGGTAAATCAATATTCGAAAGAAAATCAACATCCGTTAAAATGTACTATGGAACAAGCCTAGTGGTAAGGATGCTTATTTTTGTCAGCCAGTGGAGTACCTTATGCTAAATAAAGATTTAGAGCAGACGTTAAATGAAGCATTTAGACAAGCGCGAGAGAACCGCCATGAATTTATGACGGTTGAGCACTTGTTGTTGGCTTTATTGAATAATCCAGCAGCAAAGGAATCGCTCGTAGCTTGTGGTGCGCCGCTTGAAACCATTGAATCTGAGTTGGCGAGTTTTATTGATGAAACGACGCCATTAATACCAGAAAATGAACAAGACCGGGAGACTCAACCTACACTTGGATTTCAGCGCGTGTTACAGCGTGCGGTTTTTCATGTCCAATCATCAGGAAAAACAGAAGTTACCGGAGCAAATGTTTTGGTAGCAATTTTTAGTGAGCAAGAATCACAAGCGGTTTATTTATTGAAAAAATCGGATGTTAATCGATTAGATGTGGTTAATTTTATCTCTCACGGCATTCGTAAAACAGAAGGTGAGGATAATTTTGACGGTGCATCTATTGATGAAGAGCATGTTGATGAAGTTCAAAGTGAAGAGGGCAGTGTACTTCGTTCATTTTCAACTAATTTAAATAAAGAAGCAGAAAAAGGAAAAATAGATCCGTTAATTGGGCGCGACCAGGAATTAGAGAGAACCATACAAGTTTTATGTCGACGTCGTAAAAACAATCCATTATTGGTTGGTGAAGCTGGGGTTGGTAAAACGGCAATAGCAGAAGGTTTAGCTTATCGGATTGTGCACGAAGATGTACCTGAGGTGATAGCAGACGCCACCATTTATTCATTAGACATGGGTGGGCTACTAGCGGGCACTAAATACCGTGGTGACTTTGAAAAGCGCTTTAAAAGCTTATTAAAAGAATTAGAGCGAGATGAAAAAGCGATTCTATTTATTGATGAGATTCACACTATTATTGGGGCGGGTGCCGCTTCGGGTGGGGTGCTTGATGCATCTAATTTATTAAAGCCATTATTATCAGGTGGCAAAATTAAATGTATGGGCTCAACAACTTATCAAGAGTTTCAAGGTATTTTTGAAAAAGACAGAGCTTTGGTAAGACGTTTTCAAAAAGTAGATGTAGTTGAGCCATCGGTGGATGATACCACTAAAATTTTAATGGGATTAAAATCTCGTTATGAATCACACCATGGTGTGCGTTACACCGCAAAGGCGGTAAGAGCAGCGGCAGAGTTATCAGCTAAATATATGAACGAGCGTCGTTTACCTGATAAGGCGATTGATATTATCGACGAAGCTGGTGCTAGTCAGCGGTTGGCCGCTCCAAGTAAACGCAAGAAAACGATTAGCGTAAACGACATAGAAATGATTATTGCTAAAATGGCAAGAATTCCAGAAAAGTCGGTTTCATCATCAGATAAAGATTTGCTTAAAAACCTTGAGCGCAATTTAAAAATGATGGTGTTTGGGCAAAATTTGGCTATTGAAACCTTAACGTCTGCAATTCGATTATCACGCTCGGGTTTACAAGACGAAGGTAAACCTGTGGGAAGTTTTCTTTTTGCCGGACCAACTGGGGTTGGTAAAACGGAAGTCACTCAGCAACTCGCGAAAATTATGGGGGTTGAACTCATTCGAATTGATATGTCTGAATATATGGAGCGACATGCAGTTTCAAGATTAATTGGTGCACCTCCTGGGTATGTTGGTTATGAGCAGGGTGGTTTATTAACTGATCAAGTAATCAAACATCCACACTCAGTTGTATTATTAGATGAAATTGAAAAAGCCCATCCCGATGTATTTAACATTCTGTTGCAAGTCATGGATCACGGGACACTAACCGATAACAACGGGCGTAAAGCTGATTTTAGAAACGTTGTTATGGTGATGACAACCAATGCTGGTGTTCAAGAGACAACTAAAAAATCGATTGGTTTTCAGCAGCAAGATCATAGCAGCGACGCCATGAATGAAATTAATCGCACTTTTAGTCCTGAGTTTAGAAACCGTTTGGATAATACAATTTGGTTCAATCATTTAACACCAGATATTATTGTTCAAGTTGTTGACAAATTCGTAGCCGAGCTTGAAACCTTATTAGACAAAAAAGGTGTTTCACTTATTTTACAAAGTGATGCTCGTGAATGGTTGGCTGAAAAAGGCTATGACAAAGCGATGGGAGCAAGACCTATGGCTCGAGTCATCCAAGAGCATTTGAAAAAGCCACTTGCGAATGAATTATTGTTTGGCAAGCTGATTAAAGGCGGTAATGTCGTTATATCGGTAAATGGAGATGAGCTGCAATTTCAATATGAAGATTGTGCGGCAGAAGCTGAGCATCATTAAATTATGATGTCACGTTTTTAAGCTACAAAAAAACCGACGTGAGAACGTCGGTTTTTTTATATCAACTTTCTAAAAGCTAATGGGTTATATCCGGCATCAATTTATGCCCAGATTATTAACGCTGGCGGAAGACAATACGACCTTTTGACAAGTCATAAGGCGTCAGTTCTACTGTAACCTTGTCGCCAGTCAATATACGAATATAATTTTTGCGCATTTTTCCAGAAATATGAGCAACGACAACGTGGCCGTTTTCAAGTTCTACGCGGAACATAGTGTTAGGTAACGTGTCTAAAACCGTTCCCTGCATTTCAATGCAATCTTCTTTCGCCATTTAAATTAAAAACCTCAGTTGTAAAATATGTTTATACGGAAAATTGGCGCAGATCATGCCTTAAGCTGTCGCGTATGTAAAGGTTTAGCTGATTTTTTCTCCGATTATCTGCTCTGAATTAATCCAATTTCCGCCAATTAGCCTTTGATATGGTTTGTATTGAGTTTTGTAATTCATTTTACGACATTCATCTACTTGATAACCTAAGTATACATATTGCTTTTGATTGGCTTTAGCCTGCTCGATGAGCTGTAAAATGGCAAAACGTCCTAACGAGTATTTATCATATGCGGGATCAAAAAATGTATAAACGGCTGAAAAGCTATCGGGCAATACATCAACCACAGAGACTGAAACGAGCTTGTCTTGGTCATAAACCTCTAAATATCCAACCGTGAGCCAATCAATAGCTACAAAGCTTTGATACTGCTCTTTTGTTGGAGGAAACATGCTGCCATCATAATGTCTTTGATTGATGTAGGTTTCAAATAAAGGGTAATAATGCATGATATTTGAACAGTTCTGGTTTAGCCTCACGCTAAAGTGTTTTGCTTTTTTAACCGTTCGCTTTTGGCTGCGACTCAAACTGAATGTTTTAACTGGTACCCGAATAGATTGGCAGGCATGGCAAGCTTCACAATGAGGCCGATAAACTTGAGCGCCGCTTCGTCTAAATCCTAATGTCATCAGCTGTTCATAGTTTTCGGGCGTTTGCACAACAGAATCTAATGCAACCAGCAGCCGCTCTTGCTCCGTGGGAATATAATTACAGGGAAAATATTGGCTAATGCCAAATTTAATTGGGATTGAATGACTCATGTATTTGCTCAAACCAAAGTGATTTATTAATCATTTTGGGTGTTAGTTGGTTCAGTTTTTCTAAAAAAGTCGCTCTTGATATTTCGCTCACGCCTAAACTTGCCAAGTGTTCATTTTGCATTTGACAGTCAATTAATTCGACTCCGGATTGTTTGCATAAGTGAACTAAAAAGCAGAGCGCAGCTTTAGAAGCATCAGTGACGGTATGAAACATAGATTCACCGCAAAATACGCCGCCAGCTAATACGCCATATAAACCGCCTACTAGTTGCTGTGCTTGCCATACTTCAATAGAAAATGCATTGTGTTGTTGATGTAATTGAGTATAAGCTGTTTTCATTTGTGAGGTTATCCATGTGCCCTCTTGAGCGGCTCTTTGCGTTGCACATTGCTCAATTACTGCTGCAAATGATTGATTGACACTAAATGTAAATCCCTGCTTTCTAATGCTTTTTTTCAAGCTTCGGCTAATGTGTAAATTATCTAAAAAGAGTACTCCCCTCGGGTCAGGGCTCCACCATAAAATAGGTTCACCTGGATTAAACCAAGGAAAAATACCATTGTGATAAGCTGACATTAAGCGTTGTGGAGAAAGATCGCCGCCGATAGCCAATAATCCGTTTGGGCTGGATAAAGCAAGTTGAGCTGGAGGAAAATTGACGTTGTGTTCGTCTAGTTGATATAAAGCTATTGCACACCTCGGCTATGATCAATTAAGACTTAAGTATATAAGGCTTTAGCTAAATAGGTTAGTGGAATTGGATAAAATGAGCAAACACAAAGGCCAGCTTGCTCATTTTTTATTAAAGCGGATGAATATTATTTTAACACGTCTAAATAACGCTCTGCATCCAGTGCAGCCATACAACCCGTTCCAGCAGAAGTGATTGCTTGACGATATATGTGGTCACAAACGTCACCTGCGGCAAATACACCTTCAACGCTAGATGCGGTTGCATTACCTTGCAAACCAGAATGCGTAATAATATAGCCATCTTTCATTTCAAGTTGACCTTCAAAAATATCAGTATTAGGTTTGTGGCCAATTGCGATAAATACACCCGCAACATCTAAATTTTCAGTGGCGTCACTTTTTGTATCTTTTAAACGAATCGCGTTTACACCCATATCGTCACCTAAAACTTCATCAAGTGTGCGATCGGTATGTAAAATGATATTACCGTTTTCAACTTTATCCATTAATCTATCGATTAGGATTTTCTCTGATTTAAATGTATCTCGGCGATGTACTAAATGCACCTCTGATGCAATATTTGACAAATATAAAGCTTCTTCAACTGCGGTATTACCGCCGCCTACAACGGCCACTTTTTGGTTTTTATAAAAGAAACCATCACAAGTTGCACATGCTGATACGCCTCGCCCTTGGAAAGCTTGTTCTGATTCTAAGCCTAAATACTTAGCTGACGCACCCGTACAAATAATTAGAGCATCACAAGTATATTCACCAGCATCACCAATTAAGCGATAAGGCTTTTGTTTGAAATCTACGGTATGAATATGATCAAAAAGAATTTCAGTGTTGAATTTTTCAGCGTGAGCTTGCATACGTTCCATTAATGCAGGGCCAGTTAGGTCGTTGGCATCGCCTGGCCAGTTTTCAACTTCTGTTGTGGTGGTTAGCTGACCACCTTGCTGTAAACCTGTAATTAATACGGGTTTTAAATTTGCACGTGCTGCGTATACTGCCGCTGTATAACCAGCAGGACCTGATCCTAAAATTAACAGACGACTGTGTCTGGCTTCGCTCATGTGTTTTCTCCAATCTAATTTTGAAACTTGAAATGATTCTTTCTAAAGTGAGGTCTAAAAAGCATATCTCAAGTCTAATTTAATTTTCTAGTGAATTAAATTATTTAGTCAGTTCGGTTTTATCGATTCACCACAACAAATTTGCATAGGCTCGATTAAACGAACCGTTTTGAGTGGCGTTCTCTATTTTCACGTTTTTTATCAGCTGATTTCCTAATCAATACATAAGTAGCGCCATACCCACCATGATGTTTTTGCGCAGTGTGCATTGCAAGCACAGTATTTAGCGTTGGTAACCAGTGGTTAATATGGCTTTTAAGTAACGCAGGGTAGGGTTTGCTATGTTGACCTATACCATGAATAATCAATAAAGTACGAACATTGTGTTGATAACAATCTTTAATAAACTGAAAGACTTCAATTCTTGCTTCTGACAGAGTGAGTCTATGCAAATTAAGCTGTGCATCTATAGGATATTTACCAAGTCGCAACTTCCGATAAACACCTTCTTGTACACCATCACGTTTGAAAGAAAGATAATCATAAGGGTCAATGGGTTCTACAAACTCAGTTGTTAGCGTGTTGTCGTCTTGTGACTCTGCTTTTATTGCATTTAGTCTTTTAAGTTTCTTTTGTTGTTCTAAACTGTTGTGTTTATTTATCACCTTGTCTTGAGTCATAGGTTTGACATCATTCATGGTTTGGCTAAAGCTAATCCAATCGTTTGACTGTTTCATGGTTACCTCCAAAAACATGGGCTAAAAAGCTTAAGCTTTTGTCATCTTGGCCGATAGTTAAATTATCATTAATGAATCGGTCAGTGGGTGTTTGTTATGTCACAATTTGTAAGCTTAGATCAAGCAGATTTTTGTCAACCAGAAGTCATTTATAATGAAATGACCTCTGTTGATAATGTTATTAAATCAATTCGCTCGTTAACTCATAACATAGAAAAATTGAAAGCGACCTACCAACAAAGCCCTACAAAAGTCAATTTTTCGTTAAACAACATGCCTTAAACAGTTAAACGAGATTCATTTATTAAGACGTTTGAAGAGGATTTTGTAAATTTTTAATCTTGATTATAATTTGCCTCTTTTCATAGTTCTGATTGCAAAACGATTAGGGTGCACCGCTGTAATGGTATCAAGTGATAGCGGTATGCTTTCATTTTGCATTATTGCAGCTAAAGATTCAGCCATTAAAGGTGTATTTGTTAAGCCCCTTGAACCTAACCCAGCAATAACGTAAAGGTTAGGGTATATACTGATCGGCTGTTGAGGCAACCTCCCGCCTTTAGCAAATCCATTTAACTCTGTTTGTAGGCTTTCGATTGGACTAACGTTACCTATCATAGGTAATCTGTCTTCTGTGGTGGCTCGAATCGACGCGCGACTCGAATCTACATTTTTGTCGGTCAACCAGCCTGTAATATTAGGAGTATGGGTTTGATGCATTTCTAAATTTGCATTATCGTCCTCTTCGCTAATTTTTGCATCTGTTTGATCTATTTTGAACGTAGCACCAACGCTATGCAGATTTTGCCATTGCGGTGTTAAATAACCTTTATGGCAAATCACTTTTGTTAGTTGGTTGAGTGTTTTATTCGATTGTAAATAACTAACTTGTCCGCGGCTGGGCTTAATCGCCAAATGTGTTGTTTGAGGTAAATGGCTCACTTGCCAACCTTGAGCCAAAACGACATTGTCGGCTTCAAATACCTGAGTTTCAGGTTTATCGTGAGTGGTTTGGCAGGTTAACCGCCAGTTATTTTGTTGTCGATTTAAATAAATTAATTGAGTATGAGTTGAAAGCGTTAGTTGTTGGGTTTGTTGTAAATATTTAACCGCTGCTTTAATAAAACTTGTTGGGTTTAGCCAGCCTCCTTGAGGAAAATAAAGGCCATTATGAGGGAAGTTAATACCCGTCACTGATTCCATTTCTTGTTGTTTAACATGGTCAAACAGTTCATTTGGCAAACTTGGGTTTGCAAGCAAAGCTTGCTGGCGTTTTTGCATTTTTTCAGAAAAAGCCAGTTGCACCACCCCACAAAAATCAACCGAGAATTCAAATCGGCGACGCCATTTTTGATAAAATTGACAGGCATATTGATAACTTTTTAAATGGCAATCGGTAACCCTATTCAATTCATTTTGTACTAACGGGTAAATAGCACCTTGGCGGTTACCTGATGCACCATCAGCCAAATGGCTTTGGCAAATTAAATGGATATGGTGTCCACGCTCGGCGAGGGTTAATGCTGTGCAAATGGCCGCGATGCCGCCGCCAATAATACAAGTTTGTTTACTTTTAGCTGGCATTTGTGGATACGGAGTTGGTTGCAAGCTTTGCTTTAATTTTGTTTGAGCTACCTTGTTTGAATGTGGGTCGGCAGTTGTCGTTTTATTTTGTCTATTTTTATTTCGATGACTGATGCTTGATTCGTTGGTATTGATTTGAAGCTTATGACCCAATAGCATTTCACGTTTACGACCAAACCCTTTTTGTTTATTAACAACGAAACCCGCTTCAACTAACCCACGTTTAACGAAGCCAGCTGCGGTAAATGTTGCAAAATGACCATTTTTTGAAGCAAGCCTTGCCATATGATTAAAGATATTTTGATGCCACATGGCTTGATTTTTACTAGGCGCAAAGCCATCTAAAAACCAAGCATCAACAATACCGGTTTGATTATCGGCTACTTGGGGTAGTTGAGTATGAATATCACCAAACCATAAATCGAGTTTTATTTGCGAATCAAATTCAATTCTATGTATACCTTCAACTAAATAGGGGTAATTTTGAATGAGCTGCTCTGACCAGCAAGAAAGCATTTGCCAAGGGGCCAAGGCTTTAGCAAGATCAGTTTTGCATAGTGGGTATTTTTCAAAACTGATGAAATTTAATTGTTTTAATGGACTGTTTGGATTTTGCTGTTTAAATTGAGTGAAAGCTTGGCAGACAGCTAAAAAATTTAAACCAGTTCCAAAGCCGGTCTCAGCAATGGTAAAATGATGGTATGGCCAAGTTTGCCAACGATCATTTAACTTGTTACCTTGCTGAAAAACATAACGAGATTCTGCAAGCCCATCGTCGGTAGAAAAATAGACGTCATCAAATTTGGTCGAGACAGGTGTACCATTTTGATTAAATTCTACGCTGGCGGTGTGTATTTTTGTCAATTTTATTCACCCAATTGCATAACAAGGATCGCATTTTACTTGAAATTAACCGATAATAAGCAACTTTTAGCATACCAGAAAAATAATTTGCAATAAGTTGTGTCTTTTGCACTAAGAGGAATTTTATGAAAAGAGCTGTGATTACTGGCTTAGGAATTGTATCTAGTATAGGGAACAATGCACAGGAAGTAACATCTTCGTTAAAAGCTGGCCGCTCAGGTATTACACATTCTCAGCAGTTTGCAGATGCAAATATGCGCAGCCAGGTTTGGGGTAACGTAGACATAGACTTCTCTGAACATATCGACCGAAAGCAGTTACGTTTTATGGGCGATGCTGCAGCCTATGCTTATATTGCGATGAAACAAGCGGTTGACGACTCTGGTTTATCTGAATCGCAAATGTCTAACCCAAGAACCGGCTTAATTGTAGGCTCAGGTGGTGCTTCATCAGAAAACCAAGTAAATGCCGCGGCCACTATGCAAGCTAAAGGCGTGCGTCGTGTTGGGCCATATATGGTTACTAAAACTATGGGTTCTACCGCCTCTGCTTGTTTAGCAACCCCATTTAAAATTAAAGGTGTTAATTATTCAATTAGCTCAGCTTGTGCTACATCTGCTCATTGTATTGGTCACGCTTGGGAACAAATCCAGTTAGGTAAACAAGATGTCGTTTTTGCTGGCGGCAGTGAAGAATTACATTGGACACTAGCTTGTTTATTTGATGGTATGGGTGCGTTATCAACTAAATATAACGAAACACCAGATAAAGCGTCTCGAACTTATGATGCTGATAGAGACGGATTTGTAATCGCCGGTGGTGGTGGTATTGTCGTGGTTGAAGAGCTTGAACATGCGTTAGCGCGTGGTGCAAAAATTTACGGTGAAATTGTTGGTTATGGCGCAACGTCTGATGGTTATGACATGGTTGCGCCTTCAGGTGAAGGTGCCATACGTTGTATGGAGCAAGCGATGGCCACAGTTGATGAAAATATTGACTATGTTAATACTCATGGCACGTCAACTCCAGTGGGCGATGTTAAAGAGCTTGAAGCCATTCAAACGGTATTTGAAAAATATAAACCTGCGATTAGTGCAACTAAAGCAATGACAGGTCATTCGTTAGGGGCTGCAGGTGCTCACGAAGCTATTTATTCATTATTAATGCTAGAAAACGACTTTATTGCGCCTTCTATTAATATTGATAACTTAGATGAAAAAGCAGCGGGATTAGACATTGTATCAGAACCGCGTGATGCTAAACTCAACACTGTTATGTCGAATAGTTTTGGTTTTGGTGGCACAAACGCTACACTTGTATTTAAGCGTTTTCAAAAAGCGTAACTGTCGTTAAATTGAAAATACTTTAAATAAAAAGCCGCTCTTATTAGCGGCTTTTTATTTATATTACCTTATTTACTCAAGCAACTTGAAAGCGATTAATTTCAGTAAAATATAATAGGTTTATTTAAAAAATTAATAGGCTGCTGAAACAAAGTTTTTTGGGTTTTGAGTTTAAAATATCTAACTAACAAAAATTTAAAAACAAAGCTGAATTAACCATGAGCGAAAAACCGCATTTTTTTATCGAAGACTCATTATTATACGCTGAAGAATTTTTTTCAGAGCTTGGCCAGATTACACGTTTTAAAGGCCGAACAGTCACCAGTAAAGACATTTCCGAAGCCGACTATCTTTTAACTCGCTCAACCACTAAAGTGAACCAAGCCCTGCTAAAAGACTGTCATAAATTAAAGTTTGTAGGTACAGCAACAGCCGGTTACAACCATATTGACAGCGATTATTTGGCAAGTCGGAATATTCCATGGAGCGCGGCTCCTGGTTGTAACGCCGATGCGGTGGCTGATTATGTTATAAGCACAGGTTTAAATTTAGCCAATAAATACGGCTTTATGTTAAAAGATAAAGTGATTGGGATTATTGGTGTTGGTCAAATTGGAGAGCGTTTAGTTCGTCGGTTCAATGCATTGGGCTGTCAAGTTGTGCAATATGATCCGGTTAAAGCTTCTGAAAATACCAGTTTTGAAAGTGCGGACTTTGAAGCTGTTTTAGCTTGCGATTTAATTACCTGCCATGTACCTTTGGTTAAAGCGGGAGCTCATCCAACCCAACACATGTTTGACTATGAAACTTTAGGCAAATTAAAACCTGACACGATTTTAATTAATGCATGTCGTGGCGAAGTAATCGATAACGCTGAATTACTACGCTTTTTTGAAAATGGGCATGCTCTACGTGTGATTTTAGATGTATTCGAGAATGAACCAAATATTGAATTAGGTTTATTAAACTATCTTGAATTTGGCACACCGCATATAGCTGGTCACAGCCTTGAAGGAAAAGCACGAGGCACAGAAATATTATACCAAATGATGTGTCAGCGTTTAGGCGTAGACGCACCCATAAAATTAGAATCATTATTGCCGTCATTAGCGATAGAACACATGGTTTTAACGGATAATTATTCGTTAAGCCAGCGTCAATATCGCGCTATTATGAACCTTATTTATGATATCCGAAATGATGATTTAGATTTTAGAATGGGACTTAAACAAGCGCCTGATAGTTTTGATAAATTAAGAAAAAACTATGCAATTCGCCGTGAAGTAACCTCATTAAAAGTCAAATGTGATAATTCACTATTGCCAATATTTACTGATTTAGGGTTTAATACCAGCTTAAAAACCGAATCGTAATAAATAGCCTGAATGCGGTAACTAAAAGTTAAATTAGATAGCTGTCTTTTAAACTTAACTGAATATGTTTTTGTTTCGGGTTCAGGCTGGTTAATTACATAAATCAGTTAGTCAGATCACACTTAATTCTATCTTGAAAAAAGATATATTTAAAAATTAAAGTGTTAGTTTAGAAAAGTTGTCTCGCTTATTAGGGGTATAACGGACATATTTTTGTGAATTTATTCGCTTTGAACCATTAAGTGTATATAGCTTTAATCTCTTTATATAACAGGTGGCAAGCCACTTAGTATTATTAGCTGTATTAGAATTTAAACAACTTGGAATAATTTTTGCCTGTTTAATGGCAAGGTAAACGAATAGATAAAATTTTGGCTGGCAAGCAATATTTTAATTGTCTGCTGATATTCGACTTGACCCAACTGGTTAAAATTCAAATAACTGCGTTTTAACGCTAGATTTAGGATTGATAAAGAATGCGCTTGTATCGAAAAATTTGTTTGGCTGTTGTTTGGCTAGCGTTACTAGGTACGCAATTTAGCTTAATTGAAATTGTTATTGCAAATAAAGCGTATGCCGAGATCCAAATTCGTGGTGACAAGCAAACCGATACGGGTTTAACATCTAATACTTATGGTCCCATTACAGCGCAAGATACTTTATGGAAAATAGCCGATAAAATTCGTCCAGATAATAGTGTATCTACCTATCAAATAATGGTGGCTATATATCAAGCTAACCCAAATGCTTTTTTAAACAACAACTTAAACAATATTCGCAGCGGCGCTACATTAAAAATACCAACTGTTAGTGCAATGCGTAAAGTAAATCAAACTGCGGCTAAAAATAAATCAGATCTTGACGATGAGATTTGGGCAGAAAAACAACGGAAAGTGACTGCCGCAAAAAGTAACCCCGAAGCGCAAAAACGGCAAGAACCCGCCAAACAGTCAGATTTAGAAATAGCCAAAAATTCAATCGAAACCCGAATTGATGCACTTCAGCAAGAGCAAGCCAAATCGTATGAAACGATAAAATCTCAATTTTCAGCCTCGCTAGATAATATTCAAACTTTGATTGATGAAAATGAACGTTTAAAAAATCGCTTGGTTAATGTTAACGACGAAGTGGCATCTTTACGCTCACAAGTTGGACAAGATAGTTTGTTGCAGCAACAAATGGACAAAATTTTGGCGCAACAAACTGAAATGTTAGACCAGCAACGTAAAAAATTAGCAGAAGAAAGCGAAAGTGGTTTGAGCCAGTTTTGGCAAGCTGTTAGCTCAAATATTTTATACCTAATTATATTAGCCACGTTACCTGCACTCATTTTAATTGCGTTACTGTGCTGGTGGCTAATTGCTCGCAAAAAACAACAAAATACACAACAAAGTGAAAATGCAGCTAATTTATCACCAGCAGATAATGAGACGTCTGATATTGAAAACTATGACAATTTATTTGAAAACCAAACAGCCTCCTCTATAGATAAGAGCCCAGTTGAGGAAGGTGGCATCCGGTTAGACGATGATGAACTTTTATCTGCGATGACAGACGATGATGATGTTGACGATCTGCTCGTGGCCGACAGTGAAGATGAATTACTGAGCATGCCTGAACAGGTAAAAGAGTCAGATGATGATACTTTAGATGTTGGTTTTACCGATGATATCTTAGAGCAATCGCTTGATGATTTGGTTGGCGGTGATCTAGATAGCGAATTGGATGATATTGTGTCTGAAGATGATATTGATGCGCTACTGGAAAATATTGATGGTGACGATCAAGCCTCAAGTGACACTAAACCAGACAGAAAAGAAGCTAGTACCGAATTATCCCAAGATGAATTAGATTCACTATTTGAAAGTGATGAAGAGTCCGAAATTTCAGGGGCTGAAAATGGAGAGACAGAGTTATTAGATGATAGCGATATTGATGCGCTAATTGATAATAACCAAGCTGAAAACGAAAACCTTGAAGCTGAAGATGAACTCGATGCTTTACTTGATGAAGACATGGCTCAGAACCCAGTTAACGAAGCAGATTTAAATGAAGATGTTGATATAGACTCGTTAATTGAAGATACCCAAAATGAGCAGCAAGCAAACAATAAAGCCAGCGATGACGATTTTGATATAGATTCACTGATTGATGAAACGCAAGGTGAATCACAAGCAGAGCCTGAAAATAGCGATGACGATTTTGATATAGATTCACTGATTGATGAAACGCAAAGTGAATCTCAAGCAAAGCCTGAAAATAGCGATGACGATTTTGATATAGATTCACTGATTGATGAAACGCAAGGTGAATCACCAGCAGAGCCTGAGAATAGTGATGATGATTTTGATATAGATTCACTGATTGATGAAACGCAAGGTGAATCTCAAGCAAAGCCTGAAAATAGCGATGATGATTTTGATATAGATTCACTGATTGATGAAACGCAAGGTGAATCACCAGCAGAGCCTGAGAGTAGTGATGATGATTTTGATATAGATTCACTGATTGATGAGGCGCAAGGCGAATCACCGGCAGAAACAGACGTAGCGCCTCCTGAAAGTCTAGATGATGAATTAGATATAGACTCGTTGATTGATGAAGCGCAAATTGAGTCGCCAGTTGAAACAGACACTGCCTCTGATAATCAAGATGATGAAATTAAAGAAAATCCATTAAGCTTAGATGTTGATTTTGAACCTGATGAAGAGATTAGTGTAGCTGAAAACAATCCTGAGCCAGTTGAAAAAAATGAATCACTGGCTACCGATTATTCACCTAGTAATACTGAAACCAGTTTAGATGTTGAGTTTGAAGGTGATGGACCTGATATTGGCAATGAGTTAGAAGCTGATACTGAGGCACTTGCCACAGAACAAAATATAGATTTAGCAGCCGACCTTGAGCCTGAAACATTGTCTGATCCTGAATTAAAAATTGATTCAGATATAGAAGATGAAGTAGATACTGATTTACAAACAGAAATACAAACAGGTTCAGATACAGATCTGCAAACTGAGCGTGATTTAGGCAATGAACAGGCTGGTGAATTAGTAGACGACGAAATCAGGGAACCTGCTCAGCCCGAAAGCGAGTTATTAGCAGAACCAGTACCAGAGCCTGAAAATGAACCAGAATTAGGCGCTGATTCTGAACTTGATATTGAAAGTGATAGGGAAGATGACGGAATCGACGAGGCTGACCTAGATGTTGAAAAAGGTTTAGCATTAGATGATGAGTTGCAAACTGAGCGTGATTTAAGCGATGAACAGGCTGATGAATTAGCAGACGACGAAATCAGCGAAGCTGCTCAGCCTGAAAGCGAGTTATTAGCAGAACCAGTACCAGAGCCTGAAAATGAACCAGAATTAGGCGCTGATTCCGAACTCGATATTGAAAGTGATAGGGAAGATGACGGAATCGACGAGGCTGACCTAGATGTTGAAAAAGATTTAGCATTAGATGATGAGCTGCAAACTGAGCGAGATTTAAGCGATGAACAGGCTGATGAATTAGCAGACGATGAAATCAGCGAAGATGTTCAGCCTGAAAGCGAGTTATTAGCAGAACCAGTACCAGAGCCTGAAAATGAACCAGAATTAGGCGCTGATTCCGAACTCGATATTGAAAGTGATAGGGAAGATGACGGAATCGACGAGGCTGACCTAGATGTTGAAAAAGATTTAGCATTAGATGATGAGCTGCAAACTGAGCGAGATTTAAGCGATGAACAGGCTGATGAATTAGCAGACGACGAAATCAGCGAAGCTGCTCAGCCTG
Source organism: Catenovulum adriaticum (assembly GCF_026725475.1). Taxonomy (NCBI): domain Bacteria; kingdom Pseudomonadati; phylum Pseudomonadota; class Gammaproteobacteria; order Alteromonadales; family Alteromonadaceae; genus Catenovulum; species Catenovulum adriaticum. The sequence goes on along the minus strand of NZ_CP109965.1, from coordinate 2,004,415 downwards.
AAAGCGAGTTATTAGCAGAACCAGTACCAGAGCCTGAAAATGAACCAGAATTAGGCGCTGATTCCGAACTTGATATTGAAAGTGATAGGGAAGATGACGGAATCGACGAGGCTGACCTAGATGTTGAAAAAGATTTAGCATTAGATGATGAGCTGCAAACTGAGCGAGATTTAAGCGATGAACAGGCTGATGAATTAGCAGACGATGAAATCAGCGAAGATGTTCAGCCTGAAAGCGAGTTTGAACAAGAGCCGGAATTAACCGCTGAGCCCAGATTCGAGACAGATAATGAATTGGATTCAGAACTTGGCCCTTATGCCGATTTTGAAACCGAAACAGAAGACGAATTTGATTTAACGGATGAAGAATTAGATCAAATAAACCTTGATGAATTAACTGAACAAGAAAGTGACCCAGAAATAGAAAGTGCGCTTGAAAATTTTGACTCTATCGCGGAAGAAGTCGAATTTGAAGAGCCAGCTGAAGGTTTTGAAACTTGGCTTGATGAAAATGAATTAGCGTTCGAAACGGAGCATCAAGCACAAACTCAAACGAGTGATCCAGCAGAACAAGCATTTGAAAATGAGCTAGAACAGCTGCTTGATCCCACTTTTGATGGCAATGTAGATAAAGAGCAATCTAGCTTTTCAGTTGATGAGACAACTGATGGGTTAAATATTGATAATTTATTAAATAATGCTGGACCAGATATAGAAAGTGATGACCCAAGCTTGCAAGCAATTGATGAGTATGAAAATACTAATTTTGATGAATTGCTAGGTGAGTTGTCATTAGATGATGTTAAGCCCCAAACGCAATCAACGGATACACTTAACAATCTAGAATTAGATAGCTTAATTGCAGATGAAGACAGCACTAAATTGGATTTTGATGCCGATGAATTAGCTTTTAATTCCATATCTAGCAAACCGCAACATCGAGCTGCTGATTTTATTGAAGTTGATAAAATTTTAGAAGATTTAGAAAGTTCACATAATGAGATTGAACCTTATGATCAAAATAAAATTAAAATTGATTTAGATAATCAAATTGAACGCGAGGATATTGTTGGATTTGATGTTGATCAAGATGATATTTCGGGCTTACAAGCCAAGCTGGATCTAGCACGGGCTTATATCGAAATTGACGATATTGAATCGGCCAAAGCATCACTAAACGAGGTTGTTGAAAATGGTGATGATATACAAAAAAGTGAAGCTCAGTCTTTATTAGAAAAGTTAAAAGGCTAACATAAAGTCGTGTTAGTGTATTTATGACCTTTTGCTAAACTATTGGCCTTTATGCGCTAATAGTTTTCAAAGAGGTTGGAACAAGCCTGATAAACAGTTACTTTCTGGCTGAGTTAGCAATAAATAACGTATAGCGCTGAAAATAAAAAACAACTATTATTTCTTAAAAGTAGCCAGTACTCGCGGGCGCAAACATCGCGAATTCCAAAAAATTGCAATGTATTTAAATCCTCAATCTTGTTAGTGCCTGTCTAATTTAATACCTTTATTAATACTCGAATATAACCAGTTGGCTGGGAATAATTCATATCCATGTTTTGCGGATTATAATGTATGTAACCTCAACTCGGTTTAATGAATATGTTTCAAGCGGCCTTTGCACGGTAACTGCGTTAAACTCTCTTGCATTCAACCCCATGAAAGGGGGAGGTAGAGCGACATCGGAACTAAAGCCGAGACTAGCTATTGACGCGTGAATTTGCCTTGTCCACGCAAAAATGCTTGTTAGAAACCACACAGGTCTATAAGGTTAAATAATTCAATTAGTTAGAATACACCTTAACCCGAGTTGAGGTTAGCTATTAAATATTCTCATTGGTGGATATAGCGACCTAGTGTTAACGTTAAATATAATGGGATCTTATTAATGTCGTTGGATTTTGATAAACGATTAGAAGTTAAGATAGAAAGACAAGTTATATAGGCAGGCAATTTAGATAAGGTAACACACTAAAAGCAATTTGCTTTTAGTGTGTTAAGCGTACATTTAATTAGTGATTAATTAGTAAATGTACGCCAATTGAAGCAGCGTACCCTAAAGCAATCGCCCAGCTCCACTTTAAATGACCAAAGAATGAATAATTACCTTTAGACTGACCCATTAATGCAACACCTGCCGCCGAGCCAACTGATAACAAGCTACCACCGACACCCGCTGTCATTGTAACAAGTAACCATTGGTCTAAGCCCATATCAGGATTCATGCTGATTACGGCAAACATAACAGGAATATTATCGACGATAGCTGACAATAATCCTGCTACTATATTCGCATAAGTTGGATCCCAGTTTGTGTACATGGATTCTGAAATTAATGATAAATAGCCAATAAAGCCTAAACCACCCACACTCATTACAACCCCAAAGAAGAACAATAAGGTATCCCATTCAGCCTGCGCTACTTTGTCAAATACGTCAAAAGGAACAACTTGGCCTAAACGCTTAAGTGCTTTGTCATCTTTACGTTTTTCAGCTTCGGTTCGTTTTTTAGCAAGCGAGCGAGGTAAACTGCGGCGTAAATAATAACCAAAGAATTTAAGATAACCTAAACCAGTCATCATCCCTAAAACAGGAGGCATGCCAAACCAGCTGTGCGCGATAACAGAGGTTGCTATGGTTAAAATAAATAAACACACGATGCGTTTAGCGCCGCGTTTCATTTCAAATTCTTCTTTAATGACCTTGCTGGGTTCATTACTGATAAATAAACTCATTATTATAGCTGGGATAATAAAGTTAACGACAGCAGGAATAAATAATTTAAAGAACTCTACAAAATGTACGTAGCCAGCTTGCCAAACCATTAACGTGGTAATATCACCAAATGGACTAAATGCACCGCCAGCGTTTGAACCTACAACAATGTTAATACAAGCTAAATTTATAAAGGTTTTATTACCCTTTGCCACTTTTAATACAATTGCACACATTAACATTGCGGTTGTTAAGTTGTTTGCAAAAGACGAAATAGCAAAGGCTAATACACCGGTTAGCCAAAACAAGCTGCGTAAGCTTAACCCTTTTGAAATCATCCAAATGCGGATGCCATCAAAAACACGACGCTCTTCCATTGCGTTGATATAAGTCATCGCGACAAGTAAAAACAGCAATAATTCTGCGTATTCTAAAAGGTTATGTTCGAAGATTTCTTTCGCTAGCTCAGACATATCGTGCTGCGTATAAACCCAACCCAGAGCGAACCAAATAAGGCCTGCAGCTACTAATACAGGTTTAGATTTACGTAAATGTAAGAAGTCTTCGGCGATTACTAATGCATAAGCCACGATAAACATAGTAATTGCAAAATAACCGACAAAATGGTTAGTTAGGTCTAGTCTTTCTACGCTAGCGGCTTGGGCAAAAGCTGATGGCGATAAAAGTAATGTAGATAAGGTGATAAATAATGTTATTAAGGGGGTCGCAAAGTTCTTGCGCATTATACTGGGCATAATGTTATATCAATACCTCAACAGATGGATTGCACTAATTTGGGATGCACAACTTTAGCACAACTTGCTTAATTAAGGTACGAAGATGAAATATTTTTATGCAATAAAACTGTGTTTTATTAAGCGCGAAATTAACTGTATTTTTATTGTGAAAGATATGTTTTATAATGTTTTTCTTGTGTAGCTTAGGTGTATAAATACGATGTGTGATTTGACTAATTATTTACGCTTACTGAATAAATAGCTTTTTTAGTTGGTATGCTCAACATTAAATGATTACTTTTACGTAAGTGAGTATAAATAATGTGTAAAAGTTATGTAAATTATAAAAAAGTGATGTCATTCACAATGTGAGCTTGGTAATCTTTTCAATCTATAAAAAAGCATGATGGATAAAATGAATTTTGTAAAAACAATTAAATTTATCGCATTAACAGCCACCTTGTCTGCTTGCCAGAGTAATTATAATGGTGCGATAGATCAGCAAGTTGAGTTTCCAACGCGTTGGCAAAATGCATTGCCTGAAACCCCACAAGGCACTAAATTAGTGCAGTGGGTTGGTTCGGAGCAATTAAACCAATTGATTGAAACAGCAATTGCGAATAATCAAAACATTCGAATTAAGCAATTAGATGTAGACAAAGCTAAATTGAATTTACAAAGAGCGGGCGCTGTATTTTGGCCGGATCTAGATTTTTCCTTGCAGGCCAGTCGTGGTAAATCGGCTTCAGATGCTGCTATTTCTAATCAAGTTTCTGCCGGTTTATCCGCTAGCTATGAAATTGATTTATGGGGTAAATTGAGTGATGCACAAAAAGCCGCGCAATATAATTACCAAAATACAATAGTTCAATTAGAGCAAGCTCAGCTAGATTTAATTACCTCTGTTAGTTCGGTTTGGTTGCAGATGTTAGCATCAGTGCAGTTTATTGATATAACAGAACAAAAATTAAAAAATTTACAAGGCAATTTAGATATCATTGAAAACGGCTATCGTGCGGGGCTTAATTCGGCGTTAGATGTTTATTTAACCCGGAATAATTTAGAAGCTGAAAAATCTAATTTAGCAAAGCAAAAAGCCACTTTAGCACAGCAGAGTCGTCAGCTTTCGTTGTTATTAGGGCATTCACCAAAACAAGGGTTAGAGGTAGGGGATGATTTTCCCGAAGTGGATTTTTCACTACTTAAAGGCATTCCATCAAGCCTGATTAAACAGAGGCCAGACGTACAGTCGGCTTGGTTAAATATTTTAATGAGTAATGCTAATTTAGCTATTTCGCATAAAGATAGATTCCCCAGCTTTCGTTTAGCCGCGGACGTTGATGACAGGCAATCTAGTTTATCTGATTTATTTAGCCAAGGGATTGCTTGGTCTTTATCTGCGTCAGTACTGCAACCCATATTTGATGCAGGGCGTTTGAAAACGCTAGAAGCACAAGCAGAAATTGAATTAAGCCAGTCAGAGCTTAGCTATGTGCAAACAATTTATCAGGCTCTTGACGATATAGAAGGTGGGTTAAATCAATTTGCTTCGCTTGAGCGCCAACTTAGCTATAGTGAAACCTCTAGAGACAATGCTATTTTGGCTGAACAGCTTGCGTTTGAGCAGTATCAACGTGGGATAACAGATTACACAGATTACCTTTCAACCCAAAGAACGGCATTTAATGCTAAAAATCAGGTTGTTGAGTTGAAACGACAAATTATTACCAATCAAATTATGCTGCACCAAGCATTAGGTGGCGACTTTGCAATCGCTAACTTAGAACAGCAGGAAAACTAATTTATGCTAAAAATAATTAAAAAATTCATGCCACTTGTTCTGATAGTGCTTTTTATTGGACTTGTATGGGTTGTTGTTTATAGTAAACCTCAAGCTAACCGAAAGTTTACGCCACCAGAGGCACAGATATCGGTTGATGTTAAACCATTAAAAGCTGTTGATTATCCAATTATCATTGATTCTTATGGGTTAGTTGAAGCACAAATTCAAACGGCATTAACGTCACAAGTTGGTGGAAAAATTACCTATGTGTCAGAGTCGATGCGCGGCGGTGGTTTTTTTGATAAAGATGAGTTGTTAATTGAAATTGAAGCTGTTGACTATCAAGCTGATGTTGATATCGCTTATGCAAATTTAGTAGACGCACAACAAGCGGTGGCAGAACAAAAAGCGCTTGCAGATCAAGCTTTAAAAGATTGGCAAAGATTAGGTAATAGTGAACAAGCGCCAGATTTAGTGCTACGCAAACCACAATTATCAGCAGCCAAAGCAAAGCTGGCTTCAGCAGCGGCAAATTATGAGCAAGCTAAAATTCAACTTGAGCGCACCAAAATCACAGCCCCTTACGCAGGTAGAGTGCTTAATAAATCAGTTGACTTAGGGCAAGTCGTTTCAGGAAATACTCAATTGGGTGAAATTTACTCAACAGAAGCAATTGAAATAAGCTTACCAATTAAAAATAACGAAATTAGCTTAGTCGCATTGCCCGAAGACTACCGAGGCGCAACTCGTGATGTTCAAGTAAATGTAGACATTATTTCGCAATTAGCTGGCAATGAAGTTTGGCAAGGAAAGCTAGTGCGCACAGCAAGTGAAATTAGCGAACAAAGCCGACAGTTACATGTAGTCGCTCGTATTCAAGACCCTTTCGGAGAAAAAGCTTACGGTAAAATGCCGTTAAAAATCGGCCAATATGTAACTGCTAAAATTCAAGGGAAAACACTAAATAACGTCATTATTTTAGAGAATAAGACCATATACCAAGGCTCTTATGTTTACACCTATGAAAATGGCGTATTGCAACGTAAAAATATTGAAATTTTATGGCAAAATAATCAGGTTGCCGTGATTAAATCAGGTCTTAAAGACGGTGATGTGTTAGTGACCACGCCACTTGGTCAAGTGTCAACAGGTACTCGGGTTAAGTTAAAGCAAGATAATATGAGCAAGCCAGCTAATACAGCTCGAACAGATAAACGTGGTCAAGCTAATAAAGATAAGCAAGGTGAAGCTAAATGATTGCTTGGTTTACTAAAAATCACGTAGCTGCCAATTTATTAATGATTTGTATTATTGGTTTAGGTGCGTACCACTTAGTGGCGAAAATTCCGCTTGAGGTTTTCCCTTCAATTGAAACTGATATTGTAAGTGTGAGCGTGAGTTTACGTGGTTCAACACCAGAAGATGCTGAATTATCGGTAGCGACTCGTATTGAAGAAGCATTGATGGATTTAGAAGGGGTGGAAGAGATTACCAGCCGTTCAACTGAAGGGGGCGCCAGCGTTAACGTTGAAGTTGAGCAAGGTTACGATCCACGGGAAATTCTTGATGATGTTAAAAATAGAGTTGATGCGATTAATACCTTGCCGGGTGAAGCTGAAAGGCCCATTATTTCGCTGGCTATTCGCAAGCGTGATGTTATTGATGTAACGATTGCCGGGAATGTGACCGAAAAAGAAATTCGGCAAATTGCGGAAAAAGTAAGAGATGACTTACTTAAAACAAATGGCATAACTCAAGTTGAAGTCAAGGGGGTTCGAAACTACGAAATTGCCATTGAATTGCCCCAAGATACCCTGCGTGAATACAACTTAAGTCTATCTGATGTATCGACGGCGATTCAGCAAAGCTCTCTTGATTTATCTGCCGGTAATATAAAAACCGATGGTGGTGATGTGCTGATTCGCTCAAAAGGTCAGGCTTATCGCCAAGATGAATTTGAACGTATTATTTTAAAAACTCACCCCGACGGCACGGTTCTTACCCTGGGTGATATTGCGCAAATTACCGATGGATTTGAAGAATCACCCATTCGTACTCGATTTGACGGTGAGCGTGCTGCAACTTTATCGGTTTATCGGGTAGGAAAACAAAGTGCGATTGAAGTCGCTGATAAAGTTAAAGAATATATCGTGGAGCAACAACGAAAATTACCAGATGGAATTACCATTAGCTACTGGAGCGATGATTCTGTGGTGGTTAAAAAGCGAATATCCACGTTATTAACTAATGCTGTGCAAGGCGGTATCTTAGTATTAATTTTATTGGGCTTATTTTTAAGACCTGCGGTTGCTTTTTGGGTGTTTATTGGTATTCCGGTAAGCTTTTTAGGCTCCTTTGTTGTTTTATCTTGGTTTGGTTTTACGTTAAATATTATTAGTTTATTTGGCTTTATTGTGGTGCTAGGTATAGTGGTGGATGATGCCATAGTCACAGGCGAAAATATTTATAAGCATTTAGAAAAAGCCGAGAATGGTCTGCAAGCAGCTATTGTGGGCACACAAGAAGTCGCGACCCCGGTAACCTTTGGTGTTTTAACAACGGTGGCAGCCTTTGTCCCTATCTTATTTATTGAAGGGAATCGCGGCGCATTTTTTGCGCAAATACCAGCGGTTGTTATTCCGGTGTTATTATTTTCATTAATTGAGTCTAAATTTGTATTGCCAGCGCATCTTAAATATTTAAAAGTAAGACAGCAAACAGATCCGACCAAGCAAAATAAGCTACAACAAATTCAGCAAAAATTTGCAACTGGGTTCGAGCTTGCCATTTTAAAATACTATCAACCCGCACTTAAATTATGTTTGCAAAATAAAAGAAATACCTTGATCTGTTTTTGTGGGGTATTGGGAATTATTATGGCTGCGGTTATGGTGGGCCATACTAAGTTTATTTTCTTCCCTAGAGTACCCAGTGAAACAGTGTCAGTAAATGTAACTATGCCTAACGGCACACCTTTTGAAGTCACGGATAGCCACATAGCTCGTATTACTGAAATAGCGCAAGATTTACAACAAGAGTATGTTGATCCTGTGACTAACGAATCGGTTATTTTGCATATTTTATCACAAACCGGTAAGTGGGGCGATGCGGCAACTGGGCAAGTGCGTTTTCAAATAACACCGCCAGAAGAGTTGCATTTTAATGTGTCTAGTCAAGAATTGGCTCGAGAGTGGCGCCAACGTGTTGGCGAAATTCCGGGGGCAGAAGAAGTTATTTTTAGATCCGAATTTGGGCGTTCGGGTGATCCTATAAATGTACAATTAAGAGGTAATGATTTTGTTCAGCTAAACAAAGTAGCTGAACAAGTAAAATCACGTCTAGCAACCTACCCAAGCGTATTTGACATTAATGACTCAATGGCGGACGGTAAAGAAGAAATTCGGATTGAATTAAAAACGGAAGCTTATTTATTGGGGATTACTCGATCTCAAGTCATTAGCCAAGTACGACAGGCTTTTTATGGTGTTCAAGCTCAACGAATTCAGCGCGGCCGAGATGATGTTAGAGTTATGGTGAGATTCCCTAGGGATGAACGTAATTCAGTTGCTAATTTAAATAATATGTTGATTAGTGCAGCCGATGGTACACAAGTGCCTTTATCTCAGGTAGCTCGCTTTGTACCGGGTAAAAGTCCTACTTCTATTTATCGAATTGATGGTTATCGAACTTTAAATGTCGTAGCCGATGTTGATAAAGAGCAAGTGAATATGACAGTGCTTAATCAAGACTTATTGAGCTATTTAGATGAATTAATGGCGCAATATCCGAGTGTCGATTATGTAATGGACGGTGAAGCTAAAGAGCAAGAAGAGTCATTCCAATCCTTATATTGGGGTTTGCTCGGGGTGCTATTTGCGATTTATGCGTTATTGGCTATACCACTTAAATCGTACACCTTGCCTTTAATTGTGATGTCTATTATCCCTTTCGGTATTATTGGTGCTATGTTTGGACATTGGTTAATGGGCATGGATTTAACCATTATGAGCGTTTGGGGCTTACTTGCTTTATTGGGGGTTGTCGTTAACGATTCTTTAGTACTAGTTGATTATATTGGCAAGCAACGTGACAAAGGGATAGACGTTAAAGACGCTGTGTTAACAGCGGGGGCTGCGAGATTTAGACCTGTTATGTTAACCTCGTTAACCACTTTTATTGGTTTAATGCCATTATTGTTTGAAAAATCGACCCAAGCGCAATTTTTAATCCCGATGGCAGTTTCATTAGGGTTTGGGATTATTTTCGCCACCTTGATTACACTATTGTTGGTGCCGGTTAATTATTTAATGGCGATTCAAGTCAGAAACTGGTGGAGAGCTATTTAACATTCATTGATCTGTCTATGCGTCTCTGATGACCTTCGGAGGCGCGGTAATTCGGCTATTTTAATGACAACCAAAGATCCACATGCCCTAAGAGGTTGTCTAACTTTAGAGTTTTCAGATAGGCCGCCAATAATTCTCAATTATTTTCCACTATTTTGGCTAATGTCACCGCTAAAGCTTTTCTTTTTTGTCAATTTTGTTATGTTCTCGTTTCTCTGACTATTGCTCATTTATATTTATCTCGCTAGCTGGTTGTTTATTTCATATAACTAACCTAATTTTTAATTAGCTAAGTTTAAATTTATAAATGAGTGAATGCATACAAAATTAATTTGAATCCAGTTCTGCTTGCTGCAGATCGGCAAATTATAATATTACCAAATAGGCTCAAGGATTTATTCATGCGTTTTGTTCAAGTACTACTCTCAGCCGCATTATTATCAGCCAGTCCAACAGTGGCTAGTGCAAATACAAATGAGATTAATTTTTCAGGTTTTGCACGTTTGGTTGGTGGCGTTATGTTGTCTGAAGATGATGCTTTATCAACTTATGACAAGGACTTGAAGTTTAACCAACATAGTTTATTAGGGCTGCAGGCTAGTTATGATTTAAACCCCGATTTATCGGTCACTGCCCAGGTATTAGGTAAAACTCAGTCGTCAAATTCTGGTCTTGAATGGCTTTACTTAAAATATCACTTAAATGATAACTGGCAAATAAAACTGGGTAAGTTACATACGCCGTTTTTTGACTATAGCGATGTGATAAATGTTGGTTATGCTTACCCTTGGGTTGTTTTGCCAACAGAGATATACGATTCGTTTTTTTTCTCATCGTTCACTGGCGGTTTAGCTGAATATACGAGTTTACTGGCTGAATATAATGTTTCAATTCAAGCTTATGTTGGTCAAGTAGATGAAACAATTTCGGTCGCGGGTGAAGAGTTTGATGTCGATCTTGATTACTTTAACGGAATTGCTTTTCAGTTAAGTCGAGGCTCTTTTAACGCTCGTTTGTCTAAAACGTTGGGGAATTACCGAGTAGATGATGTTGGGCTAAATCCCGTGATTGATGCATTTACTGAAATGGGTCAGCAGTGGCCCGTTTTTTCATCGGTTTCTGAATCGTTACGGGTAGAAGGGGATGTTGAATTTACTCAACTGAGCTTGTCTTATGAGCGTTTAAATTGGTATTTGAAAGGGGAATGGATAGATATCAGCCATGAAATCGATTTATTAACTGAATTAACTGGCTATTATATTATTGCTGGTTACCAACATAATGAATTTACGTATCATCTCACTTTTAGTGAGCGGCGCGGGCATTATATTTCAAATTTTCCAGTGCTGCCTACAATTGGCGATCCTGAAGCCGATTATCTCATTGGTGCTTATAATCAAGTATCACAAGACAGACCTATTTTTAACTCATCAACGATAATCCTAGGGAGTCGTTGGGATTACCAACCGGGCCTTGCGTTTAAATTAGATTTAAGTTTTATTAGTGGCCGCCCAGAAATACATTTACCTACGATTGAGCACACTGATTTTGATCGACAGGCAACGTTATTAACGGGGAGTGTTGAATGGGTATTTTAGTCAATAAACGGCTTATTTTATTCATTTTTTGCTCGCTGAGCTTATTTGCCAATGCCAATGACTTATTGGTTGTTAGTTCAAAAATGTCGCCAGTTGAATTGTCTAGGCAACAGATTAAACAAGTCTATCTTGGCGCTAGATTATCGGTTGATGGGGTTAATATTCAGCCGTTGGCTTTACCGGTTGGCGTACGCTGGCGCAGCGTATTTAATTCAAAGGTAATTGGTTTAAGTGAGGCTAGAATTCAGTCTTATTGGGCACAAATGCGTTTTACCGGTAGACGTACTGAACCGACGGAAATGGATAACACGGAAAAATTGATTGAACAACTTAAGCAGCAACCCGGCGCTTTAGGTTATTTACCTAGCCATTTAGTTGACGCAAATTTATTTCATATCATTTATCGTGTGCCGCTTGACTGACATGTCATCAACAAAGCAACAAACATCTTAACCTAGTTAATTGTATATAAGTTGAGCTGTTGATTTATTTTATTTATTTGATCTGATATTAAGTGACTTTCAAGCGGCTTAGAAAATAAATAACCTTGAATAAAGTCGCAACCTGCCTGCTTTAAGATTAAATATTGAGCGTCAGTTTCAACGCCTTCGGCACAAACGGTTAAGTTAAGCGTTTTAGCGAGGCGGATAATCGCTTCAACTATTTGCCTGTCTTTATCCGAGCGCTGTAAGTTGTGAATAAATGATTGATCTATTTTCAGCGTATCAGCTGATACTTGGGTTAAATAACTTAATGAGGAATACCCAGTGCCAAAGTCATCTAATGCAATGTGGCAGCCAAGGGCTTTGATTTCTTTAATAAATAAATTCGCTAAAATAAAATTTTCCATATAAATCGACTCAGTAATTTCAAACTCAAGCAGATTAGGCGAAATTTCATATTGGTGAATTTTGTCGATTAGGCTATTTAAAAAACTAGGTTTTAAAATATCAAAAGTAGATAAATTAAAAGAGATAATGCAATTTGCTAGCGCTTTATTTTGTTTTAATGTTTGAAAGCCATTATTAATTAACCAAGTGGTTAAATCGGTAATCTTACCGGATTGTTCAGCAATTGGGATGAATTCAGCCGGTGATATAAAACCTAACGTAGGGCTTTTCCAGCGTAATAACGCTTCCATAGCGATAGCCCCTTTTGTTGGCGAGACTTTCGCTTGGTAAACAATAAAGAACTCATTTTCGATAAGGGCTTGATCAATAGCGTTTGCAATTTGCAGTCTTCTTTGTTGTTGCTCACTCATAGAATCTGCAAAAATGACATATTGATTACGCCCATTGGCTTTAGCTTTGTACATTGCAATATCTGCATTGCTCAACAAGGTGTGTAGTTGAATTTGATTCCCTTGATTAAAAGCAATTCCAATACTAACGCTGGTGCTGATTTGCCATTTGTTAAGTGCAAAACTAGTCGTGAAAACTGAAAATATTTGCTGGGTAATATAAATTAAATCGTTAGCTTGTTTAGCGTTTGGAATAATAATTGCGAATTCATCACCACCAATTCGAGCAAGTGTGCAGTCTTTACTAACACAGTCTGATAATCGTTGTGCTATTTGCTTAAGGAGCTTGTCACCATTCGTGTGGCCTAAGGTATCGTTAATCGTTTTAAAGTCATCTAAATCTAGTAGTAATATCGCAAATGATAAATTATCGTTAGTTAGCATATTGTCGACTTTTTCTAAGAATAATTTGCGATTTGGCAAGTGGGTTAGGGGGTCGTAATTTGCTAGTAATGTAAGCTTTTGCTGTTGTTCAATTAAAGTATTAGTGTGTTTCGTATTTTCTTGTTTTTCTTGATTAATGGTATTTAGCATTTTATTGATGCTGCCGGCTAAACTGGCAATTTCATCATTGCCAGAGTGTTCACTTTTTAACTGATAATTTGCAGTTTGTGTGACTTGAGAAACTAAGTTTTTTAATTTTATTAAGGGTCTAATTAAGCTGCTTTGCAGCCAAATGAATAAAATAATAATGGTAATAATGATGGCTATGGTGACTGGAATCACTTTTGATAAAAACAGTTCTTGGCTAGTGTGAATTTGGTTTTGGTAATCAACTGATATGACAAAAGTACCCACTGGGTAGCCTGAATCTCCAATGCTTTGACGTAGCATTAAATACGGTGGATCTATGTTGACTTGATTAAATGGTAGCTTTTCAACTTTACCTGAATCGATAGCAGCTTCAATTTCTTTTATGATCTTTGGCGAAAAAAAATCTGGATTGACATAAGGTTGGATGAGCGTGTTATTTTTGTCTAATACTAAGGCGTAGCGAATATAAGGATAATGATCCAGTTGTAATAACTGGGTACTAATCGCAAATTCATCAACTGGGGTTGATGAAAAGTGCTCAATCATTCCTGTTGCCAAGTTATTGCTAAGTGCTAATAAATCTTGGCTAATTGCTTGCTTAAATAATCGCTCATGTTCGTTTAAAGCTAATGTGACTAGCGCGGTCGCACTGGCAATCATGGTTAAGACTGAGATAGCAATTAATTTTGTTCTAATGCTGACAAACATTATGTCCCTTATACTAATACAACGTCACTTAGCGTTTTGGTTACGAATTTTAAATGGTAATTATGTTCGTTTAAGGATTCGTCATATAAAAAATTATTTATAACAAAAATTTAGCTTTTAAACACTATATATAAAGCTTTTAATTGATAAAAATCGCTTAAAGCTTAGTTTTTTTACTTTTCATGTTAGATTATCTATACCCGTGCTGAAAATACGGTACAATCGGGATATAAAACTTCAAAAATAATCTGGCTTAATTTAGAGAGGTATAATCGTTATATGGTCGACACAGTCGCTCGCCCAAGCAATTTTATTCGTAATATCATTGATGAAGATCTTGCCAGTGGTAAACATTCTCAAATTCAAACTCGTTTTCCGCCAGAGCCAAATGGCTACTTGCACATTGGTCATGCTAAATCGATTTGTTTAAATTTTGGTATCGCTGAAGATTACAACGGAAAATGCAATTTACGGTTTGATGATACTAATCCAACTAAAGAAAACATCGACTATGTGCGCTCTATTGAAAGTGACGTAACCTGGTTGGGTTTTACATGGAACAATGACGTTTGTTACTCATCTAATTATTTTGATCAGCTTTATCAGTATGCGCTTGAGCTAATTAAAGCTGGTAAAGCTTATGTTTGCTTTTTAAATGGCGAACAAATGCGCGAATACCGTGGTACTTTAAAAGAGCCAGGAAAAAATAGTCCGTACCGAGATACATCGATAGAAGAAAATCTAGCGTTATTTGAAAAAATGCGAGCGGGTGAGTTTAAAGAAGGTGAGTGTGCGTTAAGAGCAAAAATTGATATGGCGTCTCCTTTTATGTGTATGCGAGATCCTGCGTTATATCGAGTTAAATTTGCGCATCATCATCAAACGGGCGAAAAGTGGTGCATTTACCCAATGTACGATTTTACCCACTGTATTTCAGATGCGATTGAAGGGATTACTCATTCGCTTTGTACATTAGAGTTTCAAGATAATCGCCGATTATACGATTGGGTATTAGATAATATTTCGATTGAATCACGCCCACATCAATACGAGTTTTCAAGGTTGAACCTTGAATATACGGTATTGAGCAAACGTAAATTAATTGCATTGGTTGAAGACAATCACGTGGCTGGTTGGGATGATCCACGTATGCCTACGGTTGCAGGCTTGCGTCGACGAGGTTATACAGCTGCATCTATCCGTGAATTTTGTAAGCGGATTGGTGTTACTAAGATGGATAACATGGTTGAAATGGCAATGTTAGAAGCCTGTATCCGTGAAGACTTAAATGAAAATGCGCCGCGAGCGATGGCGGTTTTAGATCCGGTAAAAGTCATTATTGAAAATTATCCGGCTGATCAGCAAGAAATTTTACATGTTTCAAACCACCCTCAAAACGAAGCATTTGGTAAACGAGACGTTCCATTTTCTGGCGAGCTATGGATTGAAAAAGAAGACTTTAGAGAATCAGCCAATAAAAAATTTAAACGTTTGGTATTAGGCAAAGAAGTTCGGTTACGCGGCGCTTATGTTATTAAAGCTGAACGTATTGAGACAAATGAAGCAGGTGAAGTGACCACCATTTATTGTACTTACGATGCGGATACGCTAGGTAAAAAGCCAGCTGATGGACGCTCTGTTAAAGGGGTTATACATTGGGTGAGTGCCGCGCATGCTAAACCAGCAGAAGTCCGTTTATATGATAGATTATTCCAAGTGCCTAACCCTGCAGCAGAAGAAGATTTTACTCAAGCGCTTAATCCTCAAAGCTTGGTGGTAATGTCTAACTGTGTGGTTGAACCTAGTTTAGCTGACCTTGAAGCCGAAAAATCAGTTCAATTTGAACGAACAGGTTATTTTTGCCGAGATAATCAATCAGCAGATAAATTAGTATTTAATCGCACTGTGGGTTTACGAGATAGCTGGGCAAAAGTTGAAGCTAAATAACCCTTAAATATCTGTTTAACAGTTAGCTTAAAAGGCACTGATTCGTCAAATCGATTCAGTGCCTTTTTGTTTTTAAGCCATATAAGCGAGGCCTCAATCACAAATTGCTCTAAAAACTAGATTAAATGTATAGCGGATAGGGTGTTTTTATCAAATTGCATTAAACTTTAAGATGTTAGATACAAAATCCAGTCAACTGAGCGAGGTTAAACCAGATGGCCAGTTCAACAGTGATTAAAGCGGATATTAATGTATCGCACTTAGACTCTCAGCAATATTTGCGTTTAATGGAAGTCATATCCATTGACGGCCAAGAATCGGCTGAACACTTTACACTGCGGTTATTAACATGGGCGTTATTTCGCCAAGATTTGTTTGTTGATGAAAAAATACAATTAGGGCGCTCGATTAACTCGAGTGAATTACCTGATTTATTTGTCAAACGTACTCAGGCGCAATATGAACACTGGGTCGAAGTGGACAATTTCTTGCCCGATCGGCTAGAAAAAGCAGAAGCAAAATCAGAACATATTTGGCTGTTTTATACACAAGCGGATAAAGTACAAAAACTGCTTAAAAATATTAATAAGCATCCTAATCTACAGTTAGTTGAGATTTCGCGTGAATTAATCGAACAACTGGCAGCGCAAACGACTAAAAATATTCATTGGAATGTGATGATCGATAATGATCAGATTACGGTAGCCTCTGGTGATTTATACCTTGAATCTAGTTTAACTTTTTATCATCCGCTAACCGTACCTTTACTGGATTTAATTCATTAAAGGTTATACTTTTTGATCAATTTTTTGATGTAAATTGTTCCATTCATCGGGTTCTTTGCCTTGCAGCATATAAGACCAAGCGATGAGTTCGGCAATAATTAAATAAACTTCTCTGGGGATTTCACTGCCGACATCTAATCGGCTTAAATAATCAGCCAGCTCGTTATCTTGATGCACCAAAATACCGGCTTGTTCGGCTTGTTCAATAATATGTTCCGCTAAATGATTATACCCTTTAGCAACGACTTTAGGCGTTTGTGGCGCTGGGTAGGTTAAGCTAATCGCGGTTTTAGGCGTTTTATCTGTCATAATCTATACTGCATCGTTATTGCGGTTTCTTGCCACAGTTGTTCGGGGATCTTTCCGATGTTAAATCCGGTTTCTTCTAAATTTAAATTGAAGTGACTTAGTCGCTTTTTTAATTCGTTTATTTTGGCTTGGGCGACTTGGTTTAAACTGTCGGCTTCACAGTAGATATTTAATTTTAAGGTGTCGTCAATTAATGCTGCTTTAATTAATAGTTTGCCATGCTCTTCAAAATTAAATTTAAGTGAAAACTTCCATAGCTTGATTGCTTGCTTATGTTCATCTTCAAACTCATCTGCCTCGCACTGTAACGCCAGCTGCGCATAATCAATTTGGTTATTTTGCATAAATGGCAAACTCGCGAAAATCTGGTTTTGCCCTTGAGTTTGATGTTCGGCTGATTTGATTTGATTTATTTGAAAATGTTTAAGTGCCTGAGCTGCGGATTGCGTTGACTTTTGTGCTGTAACTTGGCCCTGAGATGAATTTTTAGACGATAACTGGCTTTCACTTGATGCTTGACGAGTATTCGTTTTAGCTTTAAACAATATTTGCAGAGCTTGTAATAATTGGGTAGCCAAACCTGTATTGGGTTGTAACGGATTTGTGCTTAGATTAGCCACTAAGCTGGGTAACTGTATTTGTGTTTTAATTTGTGATTGAACTTGCTCTGCACTCGTTGGTAATTTAAGTTGGTCTAATCCTTTTGATAATCTTGTTAACGTATTTTGCAAAGTGGATTGTTTTTCAAATAAAAACTGTAAACTTTCGCTTAGATCATTTTGTTGTACTTGATGTGCTAATTGTCTGATGTTCTGAATTTGGCTAAGCGATAATGTTTGTTTATGGTCGGTTGTTTGGTTTAATTGTTTTAAGAGCGCAGCAGGCGAAATTTCGTTTTTCGGTTGAACCTGAGCCTGAACCAATGGGCTTTTTAATTGAAATAACTGGCTGTTTATCAACTGGTTGCGCAGTTCATCTGTTATTTTAATCTGAATAGATATGGATTTATCATATTGAATCACTAACTCAGGCTTGTTGGATGAAGCTGGATTGCTTTGCAAGCTAAATTTTAGTTTGTCATTTTGATTAAGTGGTAAATCCGCCGTTGGGTTTTTTATTGCTAGTAATTCAAATAATGCTTTTGGCGTGTGTGATAATTGACTAAGGGTTTGTTGTGCCATTTGTTTTACTGGCAATATAAATGAATATTTTTCATTATTGGCTAACTGTAATTCACCTTGCTCTCCTTTAACTGTTAAATTAGCTAATTGCCAGCCATTAACTTGGTTTAACTGAATGTTTGCCGAGTTTTCCAATTTTAGTTTTATAGGAGTATTGGCTAATGTAAAGCTTATATTTGGTTGCTCGATAAGTATATTTTTTACCAGGTAAGTATCCGCTTTAGGTTGGTTAATTTGTGCATTAATAACCATGTTTTGATGCTTAGGATGATTAACAATGGATATATTAAGGCCATGCGCTTCGGGTTTTACTATTAAAGATAACTGTTTTCGGTGCGTTAAATCATGAGGCAATGGCAATCTGTAATGTTTATCTTCAAATACAAACTCAGCCTGGTTTTGTTTAACGGATGCCGTTACTAAATGACCTTTAATTTGATTCGGCTCTAGAGTTTTAGTTGCATGTTGTGCTAAATGATTTACTTGGATTGAGGTTAACGGCTGCCTAGTGACTAACGTTTTACTTGGCGAAATAGTCAGTGTTTGCTGCTGTAAACTGACATCTACTTGCTTAATATTGTTAAGCTGCGATTGTTGATTGGGGTTGAGCTTTATATCTATTTTTTGGCCACTTGGAAATTGCAACTGGCTAATCACTTGGTTTACTTTATGCAGGGCCGCTTGCCTGATATTGTCTTGGATTTGGGCATAAGGGACCAATGCATTTGTACGTTGGGTACTTGATGCTAGGTTCGGCGTGCTTTTTTGTAAACTCTTTTGTAAATAATCAGGTTCTACCATAAAAACTCTTCAGCCATAAGCAAAACTGGATGGCTATTAACTGTGGTTTAATCACTCGATTATGGTAATATTCGACCCCATTTTCCATACTCGAATAGTTGCTTATTTTGTTATCGGCCAATCAGTTAACTTGCATTAGAAATCAGCGAATTTTATTTGATGATTTGTCATTTAAACTTGAACCTAGTCAATTACTGTACCTTACTGGGCCCAATGGCGCTGGCAAAACAACACTCTTACGTAGTTTAGTTGGTTTGCAGCAATTACACCAAGGGGAAGTTCAGTTATCGGGCGTACCTATTGCTGATTGCAGCCCGGATATTTTATATATTGGGCATAAAGCTGCAGTAAATGAGTGGTTGTCAGCAAAGCAAAACTTACAACATTGGCTTAATTTAACGGATCAAGTAGCAGACTGTGAAAGCTTGTTAATGAAAGTAGGGTTGAGTGGTTTGATGGATATTCCGGTTAAATTTTTGTCCGCTGGTCAGAAAAGACGAGTCGCTTTGGTTAAAATGTGGGTATCTAATGCAAAATTATGGGTTTTAGATGAACCTTTTACGTCAATCGACATCAAAGGCGTGGAAGTTTTAAATACTTTATTTGAAAGGCACAAAGCGGCAGGCGGTTATGTGATAGTGACAAGTCACCAAACTTTACCTGATCAAATTGTCGATCAGAGACTAGAGTTGAGTTATCGGTTTTAAGTTATGTCATATTCACATTTTTTTTATCAAATGCTTAAACGCGACCTGCAATTGGCTAAAACACAAAAGCATGAATTGGGTTTGCCCATTTTATTTTTTATTTTAGTTTTGATTCTGTTTCCGATTGCGGTTGGCCCGGAGGGCAACTTGCTGGCTCGATTAGCACCTAGCATTGGTTGGGTTGCGGTTATTTTAGCCATTTTAATCGCATTGCCTCGTATGTTTGCCGAAGATTATGAAAATGGTTGGTTGGAACAGCTATTTCTGTCAGGTTATCCCGGCAGTTTAATTGTGAGTGCTAGGGTCATTAGTTTTTGGCTTTTGTATTGTGTGCCTTTAGTGTTAAGTAGTTTTTTAGTCGTGCCATTTTTTAGTTTTGATATTCAGTTATGGTGGGTTATGTTGCAAACTTTATTGTGTGGCAGCATATTAATGACCTGTCTTGGCTCGGTAGCAAGTGCGCTGCTGGTTTCAAGCCGAAAAGGCAGTGGTGTTATGGCGCTTTTAATTGTGCCTTTATTGATACCCGCAATTATTTTTGCCAGTGCAGCGCAAGAAGCAGCGAGTCAGTCTTTGCCTTATACTAGCCCATTACTTATTTTATTCGCACTGGCTATTTTTGCATTAACAATAGCGCCGCTTGCAACGGCGCAAGCATTAAAATTAAATTTAGGATAATAATTAATATGTTTAAGTGGTTGCACCCATATGCAAAGCCTGAAAAAGCCTATTTAGTTTCATTAGGTATTTTTCGTATCTTAATGCCTATCAGTCTTATAGGACTCATTGTCGGATCGATTTGGGGGTTGGTGTTTGCGCCTGCTGATTATCAGCAAGGCGATTCATTTCGCATTATGTATATCCACGTACCCGCTGCAATTTGGTCTATGGGCATTTATATGTCAATGGGCATTGCTGGTTTTTGTGCATTGGTTTGGCAAATTAAACTAATGGAATTAAGTGTTATTGCTATGGCGCCTATTGGCGCGGTATTTACAGCGGTCGCTTTATTTACTGGGGCCCTATGGGGTAAACCTATGTGGGGGACTTGGTGGGTATGGGATGCTAGGTTAACGTCTGAACTCATTTTATTATTTTTATATTTAGGGGTTTTTGCGCTTTTTCATAGTTTTGATGATAAACGTTACGGAGCAAAAGCTGCCTGCATTTTAGCTGTTATTGGTATGGTGAACGTACCTATTATTCATTACTCCGTAGAGTGGTGGAATACCTTGCATCAAGGGGCCAGTATTACCAAATTTGATAAGCCTTCTATCGCAGGTGAAATGTTATGGCCTTTATTAATTAATATTTTTTCGGTGATGCTATTTTTTATTGCGCTGACCTGTTATCGATTTTCGACCGAAGTGCTTAGAAATGAAAGCCACCGCAAATGGGTGTTAGATTTAGTCAACCAAACTAAAAAAGATAAGCAAGCTTAGATTAGGTTGTCTGAGAATACAGACAGCGAATAAATTATAGTGGCACTTTTATCAGTGTCGTCAGTATTAAAATTAATTAAGTTGAGATTATGGGCGCATTTGAATCTTTTTGTGATTTTTTACAGATGAATGGATACGCATTTTATGTGTGGTTATCTTACGGACTCACACTGGTTTGTGTGATTGCTCTGCTAATTTGGTCAAAACAGCAACGTAAACAAGTTGAACATGAGATTAAACAACAAGAGCTAATTAAAGCAGCCAGAAAACATCAAGTACAATCGGAGATGAGTCTATGAATGCAAGACGTCAAAAACGTTTATATACAGGCCTTATTTTAGTATTGGGTTTATCAATTACGATTGGTTTGGTTTTATATGCATTAAAAGAAAATATTGATTTATTTTACACCCCAAATGAAATTGTAAACGGTAAAAAAGAAACGGGTATTAAACCTCAAATTGATCAACGACTGCGCATTGGCGGCATGGTCGTTGAAGGAAGTGTTAAACGCGGCACTGACAATTTAAATGTTCAGTTTGAATTAGCTGATGCTCAATCCAAACAAAATATTGTGGTTGTTTATGATGGCATTTTGCCTGATTTATTTCGAGAGGGTCAGGGGATTGTTGCTAACGGGTATTTACGAACACCTACCAAAATTGAAGCCTTTGAGGTTTTAGCTAAACATGATGAAGAATATATGCCGCCCGATTTGGCTGAGGCAATGAAAGGCATTAAACATGTAAAACCACAGCAAAACCCTGCGTTGTCAGAGCAAACTTCAAAACCAATCTCAGGAATAACCGAATGATCCCAGAAATAGGCCATGTTACGCTGCTAATAGCATTTGTTTTCGCTGTGTGTCAATCGGTACTCCCCTTAATTGGTGCGCAAAAAAATAATGCAGATTTAATCTCGTTAGCTAAACCTTTTACTTATGCTAATTTTGCTTTGCTAACCATTGCAATGGGCTGTTTAGCTTGGGCATTTTATGTAAACGACTTTTCAGTTACGTATGTTGCAATGAACTCAAATAGTCTACTGCCTTGGTATTATCGTTTATCGGCACTTTGGGGTGCGCATGAAGGTTCTTTATTATTATGGGTGTGGATTTTATCGTTGTGGACGATTGCGGTTGCAATATTCAGCCGTAGTTTAGACGATGCTGATGTTGCCAGAGTGCTGGCTGTTATGGGCATGATTGCGGTTGGTTTTATTGCCTTTGTAGTGTTTACCTCTAATCCATTTGAACGAACTTTCCCTAACTTTCCTGTTGATGGCCGGGATTTAAATCCGCTTTTACAAGATTTTGGGCTTATTATCCATCCGCCTATGTTGTATATGGGATATGTAGGCTTTTCGGTTGTTTTTGCTTTCGCGGTTGCAGCGTTAATTAGCGGCAAATTGGATGCTACTTGGGCTCGTTGGTCTAGACCTTGGACATTAGCCGCATGGGCATTTTTAACGATAGGTATTACACTTGGCAGTTGGTGGGCTTATTACGAGCTTGGTTGGGGTGGCTGGTGGTTTTGGGACCCGGTTGAAAATGCCTCTTTTATGCCTTGGCTTGCTGGCACTGCACTCATTCACTCTTTGGCCGTGACCGAAAAACGAGGGGCGTTTAAAAGCTGGACGGTTTTATTAGCCATTTCAGCCTTTTCACTAAGCTTGTTGGGTACTTTTTTGGTCCGCTCGGGGATTTTAGTTTCAGTGCATGCTTTTGCCAGCGACCCAACCCGTGGTTTATTTATTTTAATTTATTTACTCATCGTTATTGGGGGCGCATTAACTCTTTATGCAATGCGGGCCTCTAGTGTTGTCAGTACACATAGGTACAAGTTATTTTCGCGTGAAGTTTTATTGTTTATTAATAATGTCTTGCTCGTAGTCGCTTTAGTGGTTGTGCTTTTGGGTACTTTATTACCTTTGGTTCATAAAGAAATCGGTTTAGGTTCAATTTCTATCGGTGCGCCTTTCTTTAATCAGATTGCCTCAATTTGGTTTATTCCATTTTCGTTAGTATTAGGTATCGCACCTTTTATTCGTTGGAAGCAAGATAAGTTATCGCGCCATCACAAAACGCTATTTGTAGGTGGTATTTTAACCGTTTTATTGGCTTTGACGTTTTATTTAGCTTTAGCGATTGATGATTTATTAACACTAACAGGGATTGTATTAGCTAGCTGGGTGGCCTGTTTAACGGCGTTAGAAGTGGTCAAAAGTAAATCTATTACCAAACTAAGTTTATCGCACTGGGGCATGGTTTTTGGCCATTTAGGCTTTGCTGTGCTAGTGATTGGGATTTCAGTGACTCAATTTTCAAGTGTTGAAAAAAACCTAAGAATGAAGCCAGGTGAAGTGGCTGAAATTAATGGTTATCAGTTTAAATTTGAATCAGTTGACTTGGTGAAAGGCCCAAATTACTCTGCTTACATGGGGGAATTTGAGGTGACAAAAGGCAGTAGTCAAGTGCATTTACACGCGGAAAAACGCTATTATAAAGTGCAATCAAATGTGATGACAGAAGCAGGGATTGATGCGGGTTTATGGCGTGATTTATATGTTGCTTTGGGTGAATCGTTAGACGATGGTAGTTGGGGCATCCGTTTGTATGTGAAGCCTTTTGTTCGTTGGATTTGGTTAGGCGGTATTTTAATGATGGTTGCGGGTATTTGTTGTTTGGCTGACCCAAGATATCGTCGTATTTTATCAGCTAAAGTCAGTTCAGATAAAGTTAGCCCAGAAAAAGTAAAAGAGAGTGGGAGTTAACAATGAAAAAGTTGCGTTTATTTATTCCAATTAGTGTGTTTTTACTGACTGCTGTTTTTTTATACAAAGGGTTGTTTTCAGATCCAACTGATATCAAAAATGCCAATTTAGAGCGTGAATTTCCTGAATTTGAATTACCTAATTTAATGGATGAATCTCATATTTATAACAAAGCAGATCTATTGGGTGAGGTTACGTTAGTGAATGTATGGGGCACTTGGTGTGTTACTTGTCGAGTTGAATTGCCTTTTATGACTCAGTTACGTAATCAAGGCGTGCGAATTGTTGGCGTTTATTATGACAACGCCGCCGAAGCGGCATTCGGAAATGTTAATTTAGCGAAAACTCAAGCTGAGGTTGAGCAAATGTTAGCCCAATTAGGTAACCCATTCCAATTTAATATTTATGATGTTAAACGAGACTTATCACTTGATTTAGGGGTTACAGGCGCACCAGAGAGTTTTTTAATTGATCAAAACGGGGTAATTTTAGCGCACCGCCGTGGCGCGATTGATGAACGAGTTTGGCAGCAGCAATTTCAACCCTTAATTGAGCGAGTTCAATAATGTGTAAGTTCATTTTTAGCTTGCTAGCCTGGACGTTTTTTTGGTCTCAGTCTGTTTATGCACTTGAGCAAACTTATCCGTTTGATGATGTGAATAAGTCAAAAGTATTTGACGAATTAACTCAAGAATTAAGATGTCCAAAGTGCCAAAACCAAAATATTGCAGATTCAAACGCTATGGTCGCAATTGATCTTAAAAACAAAACTTACGAGCTAGTAAAAGAAGGTAACAGTAAACAGCAAGTGGTTGACTTTATGGTCGCCCGATACGGCAATTTTGTGCATTATGATCCGCCTATTAACTCAGTTACGATTTGGCTTTGGGTGATACCTGTCATGATTTTGGTATTACTAATTGTGGTTATGTTACGTCGTAAAAAAGAAGCGGGGCCAAAAATTGATGATAACTATTTGGCCCAAGCCGAAGCTTTATTAGCGCAAGCTGAGCAGAAAAATACAAAAGCAACTAAACAAGACAAAGAGGCATAAAATTGATTATTTTAGGATTAGTACTCATTTCATTAACCCTGTTTTTTTGTTTTTCAATTTTAATACCTTGGTATAGAAAATCACATCAATTACAGTTAAATCAAAGTTTACAAGTCAATTTATACCAAGAAAAATTACACGAGTTAACAGCCGATTTAAACGCTGGAAATATTGATGCTGAAAGTTATGAAGCAGCTAAAGATGATTTAAAGCTTCAACTGGCTAGCGAGCTCGCTAATATTCAGTCGCATTCGTCGATTAAATTTAAACGAGGTTATGTTTGGTTGTTGCCTATTATTACCTTGGTGTTGGTTTGTGTTATCTATTTTGGTCAAGGAAAACCGGAGCAAATGCAGCAATTTTATCAGGCAGAGCAACAAACCTCTGAATTTGCTAAAAAGCTGCTATCAGGAAACGAAAATTTTAGTAAAGATGAACTAACGTCATTTTATATTGGTTTGCGTAATAAACTAGCTAGTGAATCTGACGATGCAACTGGTTGGCTGCTGTTAGGCAGGGTGGCTTATTCATTAGGACATTTAGAAAACTCAATGCAAGCTTACGAGCGGTCACTTGAATTAAGCCCAAATAAATATTCTACTTTATTAAGCTACGCCCAAGTGCTTATTTCAACTAATGACGATAAATACCGAGAAAAAGCGCTAGATGCTTATAATCAAATTTTGAAACAAGCACCACAAGACGCTGAAGCATTAACAATGGCTGGATATGTCGCTTTTCAATTAGATCGAAAAGACGCTGCGCGAGTCTATTGGCGAAGTGCATTGCAAACATTAGATGAAAAAGACAACCGAATTCAAGCTATTGCCCAGGCAATGCCGGATTTAGCTCAAGAATTAGGAATCGCGTTACCTAAATTAGCCACTCAGACGCCGACATCATCACAAAAGCAAACAGAAACAGATGGAGTCAGTAAAAAAATTAAGGTCAATTTGCTTGTATCTGAGTCGACTCATGCTAAATTAGCTCAATTTAAATATTTAGTGGTGTTTGCTCGGCCACAGCTATCAGGGCCGCCAGCGGCAGTTGTACGATTACCCATCAGCGGTGAATTGCCTAAGCAATTAACTTTATCTGACGAAAACGCAATGATGGCTAACTTTAATTTATCGTCATTATCTCAGGCTTATGTAACGGTTCGTCTGTCAAAAGACGCAGATGTAGCTTTGGCTGACAATGATGTTGAAGTTAATAGTGCGCAACTCACACTGGATGATTTAATACATACCGTCACTATAGAACTGTAAAGGAACTCAAATCCATATGTTGCGCAAACATTTATGTTATTTGTTATGCACGCTGGTGTTGGCTGGTTGCGCCAGCACACAATCAGAACCTCAAACTGAGTTAAATGATCCATTAGAATCAGTTAACCGAAGCGTTTGGGATTTTAACTATGATATTTTGGATAAACATATTTTAAGACCCACTGCATTGGCATATCAAAAATATATGCCAATGCCAGTTCGTATTGGTTTGGTGAATATGTCGTCAAATCTTGAAGCGCCGTCTTCAATGATTAATAATTTACTACAAGCAAAACCCAAAGAAGCAGCTACCAGCGCTGGTCGTTTTTTATTAAATTCGACTGTTGGTTTGTTAGGGTTAGTTGATGTAGCTGGTTATATTGGATTAAAACCCGAAGAAGAAGAGTTTGATGAAGTATTGGGTAAATGGGGGGTATCTACCGGGCCTTATTTAATGTTGCCGGCTTACGGGCCGTCAGTGCCTAGAGAATTAGCTGGGGATGTTGTTGATTCGGCTTACTTTCCATTAGATGGTTTAACGATTTGGTTATCGGCATTTCGGTTTGGAATTGACGCATTGGAATCTCGTATTCAAGTGATTCCACAAGAGCAATTATTAGAGGATAGTTTTGACCCCTATATTTTTGTTAAAGAAGCCTATTTTCAAAATACTCAGTTTAAAGTTTATGACGGCGATCCGCCTAGACCTAAAGTAGAAGAAGCAGAAGAAGCAGACTTTGATGCGTTTTTACAAGGTTTAGAATGAGTTCGCGATACGATTTTGGGCTGTACTTTGTTAGGTTTTTTGTACCATAATTAATTATCGTATTTTAGCTAGAGTTGTTTCATGCCACCAATTGATATTGATTTTAATTTAATCGTGTTTCATTTTGTTCAATTAGGAATTGCTTTGCTGTTGTCGCTGCCAATTGCGTTAAACCGAGAAACGCACGATAGAGGCGCGGGGCTTAGAACGTTTCCGCTAGTGACGATTGCTTCCTGTGCTTTTATGCTAGTTGGTATGAACGTTTACCAAGGTTCAGACGCCGAAGCGAGAGTAATGTACGCTATTATTACTGGGATGGGCTTTATTGGTGGCGGTGCTATCTTTAAAAAACAAGATGGTGGTAGTGGCACTGCAACCGCAGCAGGTATTTGGAACACAGGCGCTATTGGGGTTTCTGTGGCTTATAGCCGATATGAAATTGCAATTGTGCTATCTATCATTGGGTTTTTGATCTTTCAGTTTTCAGGGTTAATTAAAGATAAAACTTGCAAGTAAACTGCGCCGTGGCTGAACAGTTTACCTGTTGTTAATTTATTTAGCTAACCTGAAAAATTGTTATGCAAGTTAATCGTCTTGCCCACATTTTTCACTATCTTTGCAATAACCATAAAGATGTAAGCTGTGGTTTGTGAGTTTCATGCCATGCTCTTCGGCAACCATTTCTTGGCGCTCTTCAATAGTATTATCAATAAACTCTACTACTTTGCCGCATTTTAAGCAGACAAGATGATCGTGATGCTTTTTTTGGCTTAACTCAAATACAGATTTGCCACCTTCAAAATGATGGCGGTTAACAATACCTGCATCATCAAATTGGTTCAAAACACGATACACTGTGGCTAAGCCGATCTCTTCACCTAAATCGAGTAGTATTTTATATAAATCTTCAGCACTGATATGTTGATGTTCTGGATTTTGTAATAGCTCAAGAATTTTTATTCTAGGAAGGGTAACTTTTAACCCTGCTTTTTTCAGTTCAGTATTTTGTTCAGACATAATTATTTGCTATTCGATAAATTTACAAAGATTATATACCTAAACTGCATTAAGATGCGAGTTTAGGACTCTAGTTTATGGCTTTAATTTTATAAAATCACTGCTTAGGTATATTTACAGCAGTACAAGTTTTTATTAAGAGCTCGTTAAGGTTTTTTTGTTTATGGATAAGGTATTTAAATACCCTAATTTTGTGAAGTTTGCATTAAATATTTGGCCACCGTTTTTATGTTGTGGTATTCGGTTTACCGAGATAGCTAAAGACTTTAGCTATGCACGAGTGGAGCTAAAACACTGGAAGCTTAATTTAAATGCAAATCGTACTCAGTATGGCGGAAGTATATTTAGCATGACTGATCCTGTATATAGTTTGTTATTAATGGCCAGCTTAGGAAAAAAATATCATGTTTGGGATAAATCAGCTGATGTTGACTTTATTCACCCCGGTCGAGAAACTTTAGTTGCTGAAGCATTTTTAAATAGTGAACGACTGAATGAAATTCGAAAGGCGACCGAGTCGGGTGGTAAAATTTATCCAACTTTTACATTTCATGTTAAAGATAAGCACGGGCAATTAGTGGCTCAAGTTAACCGCACTTTATATGTTAGGTTAAAGGCTAAATATCGACCTAAAACTGTCCATAAAGGTGAATTGTAAACGCACATATAAAAAAGCCCAGATAATAGGTATCTGGGCGAAATGTTAGACTCAAAGGGGTGAGTCTATTTGCGCTAACTAGCTAAACCTGTCTGCCAAATCTAGCTAGATGATTTAATTGTAGAATAGCTTTATATTCCTGCCCAGTATTGGTTGGATTAATTTGTTCCTAAAGGCGGCTGTTAAGTCTTTTTAGTTATATACCGAGCAGCCTAAAAATATGCTTTTAGGCTATACATTGCACATCCCGTTAAAAACGAACATTATCTCTCACTAAATCGCGTGGCAGTAGG
Source organism: Catenovulum adriaticum (assembly GCF_026725475.1). Taxonomy (NCBI): domain Bacteria; kingdom Pseudomonadati; phylum Pseudomonadota; class Gammaproteobacteria; order Alteromonadales; family Alteromonadaceae; genus Catenovulum; species Catenovulum adriaticum. Next base: position 1,975,686 of record NZ_CP109965.1, on the reverse strand, counting down.
TTTTTAAGTTTATCAGGCAGTCGTTTTGCAAACCCTAATGCTTGACCATTCGCAAGCACCAATACTTCACCTTTACTTAGCGCATCTAATTCATTGTTTTCGAACCAAATATCTTGGCCTTTTAAGTATTGCGCAGCTTGCTCAGGTGTTAAGTTCATCGCCTGTTTATTAAAGTACTGCGCAAAATTAACGGCTAAATTATGATCGAGCTTGAAGCCATGTTTGGCTAATTCGGCTAATTTTACCCCCACGCGTGAAAATTTCACTTTGCCAATAAGCTGCTCAAAACCGGGTGGAAAATACCATACTTCTTGATTGCGCTGATAACAATGTGCCAGTGGAAAAGCGTCACAAGCAAATTGCTGTGATAAATATTGAGCAAACGTATCCGCTAATTTATGACTAATTTTAGGGTAGGGGAATTTACCCAAACGGCGGAATGGGTTATTTTCTGCAATTGGAGTGGCACCGGTTTTTTTGATGCGAGCAATAAAAAAGCCTTCAGAGTCGTACAATTGAGGCCAAACATGTAAAAAGCCGTCAGGCGTTATACTTTGCTCTGCACCTTCAAATAATTGATCAAGAGGCTCAAACTCAAGTTGATCTGGATATTTTTGTAAAAGTGCTTGGCAGATTCCTTGATTTTCAAATGGGTTTAAAGTACAAGTGGAATAAATCATGACACCGCCAATTTTAAGTGCGTGAAATGCGGCATCAATTAAATCAGTTTGGGTTCTCGCAATCTCGTGAACGCTGCTTTCACTCCAGTTTTTCATTGCATCTGGATCTTTACGTATAGTGCCTTCACCACTACAAGGCGCGTCTAATAAAATGGCGTCAAAGGTTTCATTTAAATGTTTAAATAACCGCCCATCCATATGGGTAAGGGCCGTATTAGTCACTGCACATCTTTGAATATTGGCAAACAGCCCTTTACTGCGACTAGATGAAAATTCATTCGCAACAATAACTCCTGAATTATTCATTAATGCCGCCAGTTGAGTGGTTTTAGAGCCAGGCGCAGCGGCTAAATCTAAACAAGCGTCTAATTTTGTTTGATTTAAAACCAGCGCTTCAGGAGGGAGCATAGAGCTGGCCTCTTGAATGTAAAAAAGGCCAGTAACATGTTCTAATGTATTCCCCAAAGCGATTTTATTTTCTTGCTCGGCTGGGCGCTCTACCCAAAAGCCGGTGTTACACCAAGGTATTGGTTGTAATTGCCAGCCTTGTTGTTGCATCTTATCAATAAAATCATTGACTGAAATTTTTAAAGTATTAACTCTAATACTTTTTCGAAGTGGCTTAGAGCAATACTCAAGAAACTCATCTAGGCTAATTTTTTGTGGAATATGGGGTTTAATAAAGTCAATAAAATGCTGTGGTATAAAAGCTTTGCTCACGGTTTTGTTCACTTAAAGTTCAGTATGGCAGAAATATACTGTAGCTATCACGCAATGCAAGTATTGAGATGATTTAATCTAAATTATCATGCTAATCTTCTGGCATAAACTCGCTATAAGCCAAGCTAATTCAAATTTTGAACATGCTAAATGAATTTTGAAGCAGATGTTAGGTCAAATAACTGATAAGTAACATTATTAATAACAGAGGTAATATGAGACAAATAACAAATAAGCGTAATAAAATGACTCGCGTTAAACAATTGGTTTTCAGTGCCGCTTTGATAAGTTTGGCTTGGGCGACACCGAGTTTAGCGAATACTCAAACGGTTTCTGAGCAAATTAACGTTAATGGCAAAGGGGCTGTGACAGCCATACCAGATAAATTGACCGTTAATTTATATATTGAAGAGCACAATTTAAGTGTATCAAAAGCCAAACAAATTGTAGATGCGAAAAGTAAGCGTTTGATTAATAGTATTTTGCAGTTAGGGATAAATGAACAGCAGGTGCAAAGTTATCAATTGAGTATACAACCACACTATGAAACTTTACCAGATCATAAACGAGAGCAAGATGGCTTTATGGTGAGTCGTACATTTAAAATACAATTAAATAATTGGGATAAATTTGATACTTTAATTGATAAATCTTTAGGCTTGGGCGTTACTCGAGTCGGTCAGATTAGTACTTTAATTTCAAATCGTTATGATCTGTATTTGCAGGCTTTGGAAAAAGCGGTCGAGCAGGCAAAAGTGAAAGCTGCTATTTTAGCTAAACAAGCAGGTCGAGATTTAGGTGCTGTTATTCAAATATCTGAGCAGGGCGGCTATCAGCATTATGTTGCTGAATCAATGAGCTTTAAATCATCAAGTAGTAATAGTTTACCAGGCACAGCTGAAATTCAAGCGAGTGTATCTGTTAGTTTTAAATTAGATTAAATTAGCTTTTAAGGTTTAAATTAAAGTGATAGTTAAATGCTTGGCTATCACTTTAATTTAGGTTGGTCAGGAGATGTTAATTTGTTGACGCTTCATTTTTGTAAAACAACGCGTATAAGCAAGGCACTATGCATAAGGTTAATAAAGTCCCCACAGCTAAGCCGAATGCTAATACACAAGCCAGTCCGTAAAATAATGGGTCATGGCTTATAATTAACGGTAGTAAACCTAATACGGTAGTAATTGTTGTCATACAAATAGGCCTTAGCCGGCTATGACAGGCCTGCTCAATTGCTTCCATCATGCCCATGCCAGATTCACGATTTATATCAATTTTGTCAATTAATACAATGGCGTTATTAATTATAATACCGGCTAAACTATATAACCCCAGTGATACCATAAACCCAAACGGTGCTTGCATTATCCAAAGCCCCGATACCGCACCAATAAAACCTAGCGGAATGGTTGCAATAATAATTAAAGGGCGTCTAAATGAGTTAAATTGCACTATTAGTAAAATAATAATCAAGGCCAAAACTAAAGGCATATTTTTCGCTAATGCTTGTTGGGCATCGCTTGATTCTTGCACTACACCGTCATATTCAATGGTGTGATTAAGTGGTAGGTTTCGTTTTAACTTTTGAATTTGAGGGTCAATTTGTTGTTTTAATATTTCGGCTGTCATCGATAAGTGTCGAGCTTCTACCGTTACAGTTTTGAATAAATCTTCTTTTTGAATTTTAGAAAATTCATTGTAAGGTTCAAAATCGGCAATTTGAAATAAAGGAATATAGTGATTAGAAGCCGGAGAATAAATACTTACTGTTCGTAATCTGTCTAAGTTATGACGCTCATTTAGCTCAGCTCGGTAAATAATAGGAATAATATTATCATTTTCACGGTATTGAGATATTTGTGCACCGCTAAAGTAGCCTTGCAAAGTGGCTGCGACATCATTTGAACTAATACCGGCTCGCCGAGCTTTTTGTTGATTGACTAGTACTTTAATTTTGCTGATTCGGCCTTCCCAGTTATTGCGAATGTCTATGGTGCCATCAGTTTTTGCTAATAAGGCTTCAATTTTTTTCGCTTGTTGGTAAATAACATTTTCATCAGGCCCTTTTACCTGAATAGAAATCACGGCTGAGTCAGACGGCCCTAAAAACATCTTGTTGACGTGGGCAGAAACATATGGAAATTTCTCACGAAAGCCATTTCTTAACTGACGAATAGTAGGTTCAATTTGTTCAGCTTTATTAATATTTAATACCATAAACCCTTTGTTTTCAGACGGATCGTCTGGGCTCAACGATAACACAAATCTAGGTCCGCCAAAGCCAACATAAGCCGCGTAAGAGTCAATTTGTGAAAATTGTTCTGGATTGGAAAGCCATTTAAAAACAGCTTGCATGGCTTGGTTAGTGGCCCGGCTGGATGCGTCTGGCGCAAGCTCAAGGTCAACCAAAATCTGTAAACGATCTGAGTCTGGGAAAAATTGCTTGTTTAAAAATGGCATACTGGCAACTGAAACAATTAATAACAGCACACTAAAGCCCAAGCTAATTGCTTTGTGGCTAAGCATCCAGCTTAATATCTGCTGATAACGATCTTGAATTTTGTGATATAGCTTTTTTGCGTCAGATTGGGTTTGTCGTTCGTTTTTAGCAGCGGGTTTATTGACAAAAAAGTAGCAAAGTACGGGAGTCACACTTAAAGCCAACAACCAACTGGTCATTAATGAAATTAAAATCACTAACGATATTGAACGGGTATATTCACCTGCTACGTGCTGCGCTAGCATCAAGGGCAAAAAAAACAAAATGGTACTAATGGAAGAGCTTAATAGCGGCACCGCCAAAGAGCTTGGGCCGTGGGTAAGCGCATAAACTCTATCTTCTCCGCGCTCTAATCGAGCTTTAAAATCTTCAGCGATGACAATGCCATTATCGATCAATAAACCTAGTGCAATAATCAGCGTAGCTAGGCTCATTCTCTCTAAATTTATGCCGGTAAAATTCATAACGGCTAAGCTTAGTAGCATTACACAGGGGACTATACTGCCAACAATTAAACCGACTCTAACCCCTAAAAACACCATAACTACCAGCAACACGATAATTAATGTTTGTAGTACATTAATTGAAACCCCATACACGGTTTGACTTACTTGGTCGGCTTGATAAGTTGCAATTTCTAATTGGTAACCGACGGGCAAACTTTGCTGAATTTCGTTTAATTTAGCTTTCATTTTAGGGCTAAAATCAAGCACGTTGTAACCATTTAACATGGAGATCGCAAATATTAACGCGGGTTTGCCGTTGTAATAAGCTAGCTTGTTAGGTGGATCTATATAGCCGCGTTTTATTTTGGCTAAATCTCTTAATAAAATGGGTTGCTGCAATTGCGGCAGGGTAATGAGTAGCTCGCCTATTTCTTGGACCGAATTAAAATTACCAGAAGGTTCAATTGCAAAACTTTTTAATCCGGTATCAATTGACCCGCCCGGGCTGATAATATTTTGGCTCTGTAAAATAGCGCTTAGTTGCGCGGGGGCAATACCAAGTTGCGCTAATTTTGTATTGGATATTTCTAAATATATTTGTTCTTGCTGAATGCCCAATAAGTCTATTTTTTTAGTACCTTTAACGGCATACAAAGTATCTCGAATGTGTTTTGCCATTTCATGCATTTCGGCTAAAGAAAAGCCGTCAGCCGTTAGCGCTAACGTAATAATAGCAACATCGCCAAATTCATCGTTAACTATTGAAGGTTGCGTTCCTGACGGTAATTGTGATTGTGCAGCTGATACTTTGTTGCGAAGGTCTTGCCAAATATTATCTAAATTAAAATAGCGATCAGCGATTTCGACATGAATAACAGATGAACCCGTTGAAGAAGTGGAACGAATTCTTTCAACCTCAGGGATTTTCCGAATAGACTCTTCAAGTTTTTTAGTAATTAAGCGTTCGACCCGGGCAGAAGCCATGCCTGGATAACTTGTTGAAACAATTGCTTCGCGAATGGTTATTTCAGGATCTTCACGAGCCGGTAGTGTAAAGTAACTTAATACGCCATATAAAATACTCAGTGCTAAAATAAAAAATAATGGCTTTTTATAACGCAAAGATACAGCCGCAATATTCATTCTGCCGCCTTAATTAAAAATGGTAATTTGTTTTTCGAGTAACTTAACCGATTGGCCATCTTTTAAAAAAGAAACGCCAGCAGTTGCAATAATATCCCCAGGTTTTATGCCTTTTGATACCAATACTTGGTTGTCTATTATGTTTTCGGTTTGCACAGCAACTTTTTTAAGCGTATGGCTTTGTTGTTGATACACAAATACAAAAGCTTGTTGGTTTGCACCAGCCAATAAAGCGGCAACTGGAATTTTAACCGTATTGCCCTGATAACCTGAGCGCCCAGTGCCATTAAATTTAAAGGCGACTTCAACCGACATGCCCGCTTTTAACTCTGGATTTTGTGTGGTCAAATTTAAAATCACTGGAAAGGTATTAGCTCCTTGGGCCGTGTTTGAAATTTCAGTAACTTGTGCATTTAAGGTTTGGTTTGGGATAACTTGACTGGTTACTTGGCAAGTTAACCCAGGCTTAATATTTTTAATTAAGGTTTCAGGCACTAATACGGATACTTCGAGCCCGTTACTGGCTTCAATAGTTAATGCGGTTTGACCGACATTAATTTGCTGAGAGGGTTCTATTAAACGCTGGCTAATATGTCCATCATAAGGTGCGAATAGCTGAGTATCGTTTAAGTTTTTACGAGCGATATTATACTCTGTTGTTGCGACCTCTACCGTACTTTTAGCTGATTCATATAAAGACTTGGCGTTATCAAATGCAGAAAGCGAAACCAGTTGTTCGGCTTTTAGCTTTTTAAAGCGCTCAAACTCAGCTTTTTTGTCAGCATAATTAGCTTGAGCTTTATGTAAGTTACCTTGAGCAGCTTGTAACGATAGCTGATAATTTTCTGGCTGTAATTGTGCTAATTTATCACCCGCTTTTACCTTATCGCCTAATTTAACCCAAACTTTTTCAACTTTGCCTGCTACTTGAAAGCTAAGTGGGGCGAAATCAACGGGTTGAAGCTCACCTGCAATATGTCTTACTTGGGTTAGTTGGTGTTGTTGCACTTGCATCCAAGCAATACTTCTATCAACTAATTCTTTGGGGGCTTCAGTTGGCTGACAGGCATTTAAGCAGGTTATTGCAATTAATACTTGGAACCAAGATAAACTTAAAATTTTGTTTTTAAACGTCAATGTCATAATTCCGTAGCCTGGGTAAAAGGTTTGGTGTTTAATTTTAGTATGAATGATTCATTAAAGTTCAATTCTCGAACAAATGAAAGTTTTTAAAAGCTGCATTGTTTGCGGGTGCATGTGACGAAAAACAAATGAATGAACACCCAGCAAAACAAATATAGTCTATATTCTACTGGGTATAGTCGGCTATTTTTGAGTTTGGCTACTTCTATCTAAATAGCAGCCAATTTCAGTAAAATCTGTGGTGCTGGCTTTTAATGCTTTTATAGCTGATTGCATAGGCTCAGTAGTAACATTTTCAGTCACATCTATATAAAACATTTCTTCCCACGGACGTCCTTTGATTGGACGAGATTCAATTTTACACATATTAATATCGTGCTGTTTGAAAATCATTAACGCATCCACAAGTGCGCCCGGTCGCTGGCCAACAGCTAATACTAATGAGGTTTTAGCTGCGCATTGAAATGGCACATTAACTGATTCACGAGCAACGATAATAAATCGTGTTTGATTATCTTTTTGGTTAGCAACATCAGCTTGGATTGATTGCAAATTATAATGTTTGCCAGCTTCTGCACTCCCTAAAACTGCCACACTTGGGTCATTTAACTTTTTAACAACTTCTAACGCAGACGAAGTGCTGTCCATAACCTCAAGTTTGATATCGTCAAACTCAGCTAAAAAGTCGCTGCATTGAGCAATCGGTTGGTGGTGACCATAAATGGTTTTTATTTGAGCAGGATTCGTTTCGCACGCAACCAGTAAATTGTGTTTTACAGGGATAAATAGCTCATCTACAATTTTAAGTCGAGTTGTTTGTAATAAATCGTAAACTTCATTAATACTGCCAGACGAGGTATTTTCAATAGGGATAACACCTAAGTCTGCTTTTTTATCTTCAACCGCTGCAAATATGGCGTTAAAACTATTACAACCTAGATCAATTAAGCCGCCATTAACACCAGCTAAATACTTTTCAACTGCGGCATGGCTGTAGCTCCCTTTACTGCCTAAGTAAGCAATTTTATATTCAGCGCTTTTTATTTCAGGGTTATTTAGCTGTAATAAATAATCTTGCTGTAGTTCGACTGAATCTTCAATAATTTGTCGATACACTTGATTTATATAATCGGCTTTTAAATTCAGCTTTTTGCCTTTTTCCGTCAAATTTTGTAGTAACAAAGTTTCACGGTAGCTGTCACGAATTGCTTTTTTTGTTTCAACTTTACTTTGCACGACTTGAAGGCTTAGCGCTCTTCGCTGGGCTAATAAGTTGAGTAGGTTTTCGTCTAATGCAGTAATGTCGTTTCTAACTTGGTCTAAATCAATTTTTGCCTTTGCCATCGTAGTTCTCGTGCTTATGCACATTTATTTATCGCGAATAAAAAATTGCGCTAACTATAGCGAAAAAACAGCCAATGATAAAACCTTTATTAGGGAACTTGTGTTGTGAGCGGCGTGTTTTGTGCTTTTTAAAACTAAATTAGGAACTGTTTGTACGAAATATCTCACAATTTTAAGATATTACTTGAGTTTTGATATGTATCGTGTAAAAAAGAAGCAACAGGTAAATTTAGTTTACCTGACTTTAACTCAATAAAGCACATTGCTAATAATATAAAATATGATGACTAAAAATAAAAAAATAAAAAATATACCAAAGTTACTCTATCTTACATTAAGCTTAATATTAGTGCTTTTGTTTTTGTTAAGTTTTGTATTTTATCGCGCACTCAGTAACCTTTACAACTCAAACCAAGCTCAATTGACCGAGCAACAGTTTGTTAATTTACAACATGCCGAACAAGTTTTTCAAGCTCGTTTTGAACAACAAGCATTATCCGTTGCAACTCACCCAAATGAATCTAAGTTATTAAGCAACTCGGCTTCATTTATGGTTCAGCTTGATTCTAAAAATACGATTTATCGTCAGACATTTCTTACAAAAGAAGGCGCGATTGCCCATCAATTGCCGTTAAGCTTTATTGATAAGCTCAACAACGCTTTTGTAAACAACACCATTAAAGCCACTTGTTGTGGTTACACCAAATTGGCTAGCAATACTTGGGCTCGTGTCGGCTTGAGTCAATTAACTGATCAAAGCTGGTTGATATACGGTGAACTAATTGATACTGATACCAGTTTAATTAAACAAATCAGCGCATACACCAGCAGACCGGATAAGCTTAGCGGGCTTAACGTACAATCACTATTATTTAAAGATTTTTTCAAACCCGCTGATGAATTAGAAATTCAATTAAAACCACTGCATTTTGCACAAATACACCAACAGCCGCTTTGGCTCATTTTTGTGGCTATTTGTGTATTAACCGTGCTCGCTTTTGTATTGGTTATTATTTTAAAGTGGCGAGATCCAAAGCAGAATTTAGATAAACTTAAACAAGAAATCATGAGTATTAAGCCGTTAAATTCAACGTCAAATCATAAGCTCGGCTCAACAAATACAGAAGACACGGCTGAGCTAGCTGAATCTATTAACGCGATGTTAGATGAATTATATGAAACCCGCGAATTTAATAAAGTCGTCCTTAACTCTATTGGCGATGCGGTTATTGCGACTGATCTTAAAGGCGTAGTGACTTATTGTAATGCCGCAACTTATCAAATTATTCCGGTGGATGAATCAGAGTTAATTGGTCAGCCTGTTTCACAAGTTTTACCTTTTGTAAATCGAGCGGATATCGATAAATTAAATGCTTCTTTAACCGATGTGATTCGGCAAAAAAACGAAGGTGCTGGAGAACGTTACACACATGAATTTAAACGTAATTTAGAAATTTTATTTGTTGAAAAACACATTACTTTATTACGTAACTCAAACCACGAATCTGTGGGTACCGTTATGGTTTTACGTGATATGACACAATCAGAGCGGCTTAGGCAAAAACTTAACTTTCAGGCCAGCTACGATGTGGTGACTAAGTTATTGAATCGACATAAATATGAAGAACAGCTCAATTTTGCAGTACATAGCGCTAAAACAGACAAACGTGAACATATTTTATGCCAGATTGATTTAGATCGCTTTAAACTAATTAACGATAATGCAGGACATGCTGCAGGCGATCAGTTGTTACATGAAATTGGTGCTATTTTACGTTCATTTCTGCGAAAAACAGATATTTGTGCCCGAATTGGTGGGGATGAATACGGCATTATTTTATTTGACGCTCGGCTTAAACATGGTCTAGCAATTATCGAAAAAATTCATGAACATATTAAAAGTTATCGTTTTATTTGGGCTGGTAAGGTTTATAGTGTAGGGGCTAGTTTTGGGTTGACGGAAGTCAATCAGTCCACACATAACAGTGCTGAAGCTCGGCGTGAAGCAGATGCTGCTTGTTACTTGTCAAAAAGCCAAGGACCTAACCATATTCAAGTTTTTGATAGCGCAAATGAGCATTTAAACTCGCACCATCAAGCACCACAGTGGGCAGCTAAAATTAACGATGCCTTAATTAATGATAAATTTGAATTATTTTTTCAGCGGATTAATCCAACCGTTGGTAAAAGCGAACGAGAGCACGTCGAAATTTTATTACGAATGAGAGACGAAGCAGGTATTTTACTTGCGCCAGGCTTGTTTTTACCGGCGGCGGAACGTTTTCGTTTAATGTCAAAGATTGATCGTTGGGTCATTAAATCGGTATTTACTTGGTTATCATCTCGCCCAAGCATTTGGGATTCAGTGACTTTATCTATTAATTTATCGGGTGAGTCACTAAATGATGGAAGTTTATATGGTTATATTATCGACTTACATCAAAAAGTGGGTTTTCCAAGTGAGTCTATTTGTTTTGAAGTAACAGAAAGTGCAGCCGTAAATAACTTAGTTACGGGGCGAGAGCTTATTTTACGTTTGAAAGCTTATGGTTTTACGTTTGCGTTAGATGATTTTGGTAAAGGCTTTTCATCTTATAGTTATTTACAAAACCTGCCTGCAGAGTATGTCAAAATAGATGGTGGCTTTGTCAAAGAGATGATTTCAAACAAGCGAGATCATGAAATTGTGCGCTCAATTCATCAAATTAGTAATGCAATGGGTATGAAAACAATTGCCGAATATGTGGAAGACGATGAAATATTAGAAGCGCTTCGAGAAATAGGAGTCGATTATGCGCAAGGTTTTGGTATTCAACGGCCCGCGCAATTGAAAGAATTTAAGCCCGTCGCCGAAATTATCTCAAATGTGGTTATTCAACCTCAAGCCGATGCAGAGCTAAATTCAGAAGTGACGATAGCAACGGACTAGCACGCTAATTTTATTGCACCTAAAGTAAAAATATAGCGTCTGAACATAGCTAAACAAAAGGCTCATCAACTCACCCAGAACTCATATAGTTTAAGCAATATCTGAATGAGTATAAATGACAAACTGGTCGCGACCTTGTTGTTTTGCTTGATATAGAGCTTTATCGGCTTGGTTTAAACAAGTCTCAATATCATGGCTGATTTCTGACATACCTATTTCTGAAATACCTATGCTCACCGTGACATCTAGCTGGGTTTGTTTTTCTGTGGGTATTTGCAAATGATGTGCACAGTTTAAAATGCGTAGCGCAATAGATTCCGCATTTTGAATACCGCAATCTAGCATTAAAATTGCAAATTCTTCTCCCCCAATTCTAGCAAAAATATCGTGCTCTCGAATTAATTTATTATGTAAAGTATCACATAAGGATGTTAGTACTCGATCACCTGTTTTGTGTCCATACTCATCATTAATACTTTTAAAATTATCTAAATCAATCATAAATAAAGTAATAGGAAGATTTTTTCGGTGCGCTAAATTTAATAATGCATGGCCTTTGTCAAAAAAAGCCCGTCGATTATAAATTTTAGTGAGTGGATCGCTTGTTGCCAGAATTTTTAGTTTTTTATTGACTGATACTAGACTGTTTTCAGCATAACGACGACGCTTAATTTCTTTTCTCAGTGATGTCGTTAAATAAGCAAAGCGCCAAGTAATAATAGATAACAACGAAATTATTAAACCTGAAATCACCATATAGTGTACAAACCATGGAGAGCGGCTATCATTTGGATTAAAGATAAAGTCACTAATGTTATCTGTTGATTTAACCATACCCAATTCGTAATAGTTATTTGCAATTTTTTGCCAACGACCGGGGTTCATGTGACCAATTGTAACTAACTCTGGCATCACTAATTTTTTGAGCTGTAGCGCTTCATATCGTAAATGCTCGATGGATTTATGAGGCGCATATTTAGCATGAATGAGTTCAACGGTTTCATCTATATGACTAAACGCATATTGCCAGCCTTGAAGAGAGGCTTTAGTAAACACTTTTACGAGTTCAGGTGACGATTTAGCTAATTTACTATGCGTTATCAAGACATCATTATAAAAGTTAACTCCATAATCAACAGGGTTAATAATATTGTATTCAATATTTTTTTGTTGGAGCAAAAATGGTTCGTTTGAGATATAAGCATTAAGCGCATGGGTTTTTTCGTCAATCAAGTTATCTACCGTAAAATTAGTTTGTTTAAAATTAATATTCGATAAACTGATATTTTCTTTTTTGAATACAGTTAATAACTCAGCGCTTTCTATTGGATTTAAGATCGATAGGGTTTTGTTCGTTAAATCGTGAGGTCGGGTTAAATTATTCTTTTTTAGGGTAATCCAGATAAGCGGGGAGCTTTGCATTATAGCGGCCAGTGCGACTATAGGTTTACCTTGAATGTGGCTAATAATGGCACCCGAGCCACTAATCGCAAAATCAGCCTTTTGGTTGATTAAATTATCGACAGGGTGAAACGCGTTAGGCCCACCCTCAATTAAGCTAACGCTTAGTTCTTGTGCTTGATAATAACCTTTTTCAATGGCCATATAATAACCAGCAAACTGAAACTGGTGACGCCAGCGCAATTGTAAATTAACATCTGTTGCTGAATGTAACGGCGAGGTGATTACAACAAGCAAATAGATATATGGTTTAATTCTTTTAAGTATGCCCATTACGTGCCTTAAAAAATGACAGGGTTTAACGTTTTTTTATAGTATAGTGCAGTTAGGGTCTGTTTATCTTTTGAGTACAAATTTTGTTCTAACTGAGCGCTTTTAAATCGCGGTGTCGTATAGTTATTCTATATAAAAACTGAGCACAGCTACCGCATCCTGCTCACGTTAAGTGCCTGCATCCACGCAGGCAAAAAAGAGTTGGAAGCGCTCAGGACGAACCTGAAAGGCTGCCCCCGTATGGCTTTTTTACGGCGTTACCCCACATGGATGTGGGGTAAGATGACTTTGCAGGAGCACAAAGTCTTTATCGCTCACTTATGTAGCGCACTACGCGTCAATCGCTCTGCATTGTATAAAAACCATACGGGCTGCTGCAAAAATGAACGCAAAAGGTCAGCAGACCCTAGAAGAGGCTTGTATTATTATTTGTAAACATATGCAGGGCAAGCTAGTTTTTCTTGCAGAAAACGAACTCAAATGGTTGAGTTTTGAAAAATATTAAAAATAATAAATAGGTATCATTATTTGCTTAGAGCAAAATTAGGAGTGTAGCTAAGTTATGATTCGTGTAACTAATCTTACCAAACGATTTGGCCAGTTAACTGCGGTAGATGGGTTAAATCTTGAGATAGAAGCCGGAGATATTGTGGGCTTTTTGGGGCCGAACGGGGCAGGTAAATCGACTACCATGAAAATGCTCACCGGTTTTTTAGAGCCAAGCTCAGGACAAATAGAAATTTGCCAATTAGATATTGCAAAACAGCCATTGAAAATAAAAAAAGCCATGGGATATTTACCAGAAGGTACCCCAGCCTATGGTGAAATGACGGTAGTGCAATTTTTAACTTTTATTGCTCAAGTTAGGGGTTTAAAAGGTCAACATAAAAAGCAGCGTTTGCAAAAAGTGGTTGAGCAAGTGCAATTAGAAGGCGTATTAAACCAACAAATTGATAACTTATCCAAAGGGTTTAAGCGTCGAGTTGGACTGGCTCAAGCCATATTACACGATCCTAAAGTCCTTATTTTAGATGAACCAACAGATGGTTTAGATCCAAACCAAAAACATCATGTTCGCCAATTAATTTTAAACTTAGCTCGAGATAAAATAGTGATTATTTCGACGCATTTGCTTGAAGAAGTGTCAGCAGTTTGTAATCGCGCGATTATTATCGCTAAAGGTAAAAAATTATTCGATGGCACGCCACAGGCATTAGCGAGCGAGTCGCCGTATCATCAAGCCATCACGATTGAGTTTGAAGATGAAAAACCAGATACGTCACAGCTAAGGTTAGCGCCGGGTGTTACCCATATTATTGAACGCTCAAAAAATAAAATTTCTATTATTGGTCATGAAAGCTATGAAAATTTGTTTCCGCAAATTTTTGATATTGTTCACTTGCAAGGTTGGCAGCTAAAAGCAATGTATTCAGAGCAAGGCCAATTGGATGATGTATTTAGAAAAATGACAGAGGAGGTTAGCTAATGGTCGGTGTTATTTTTAGACGAGAGCTCGCAAGCTTTTTTGCAACCCCAGTAGCCTATGTATTTATTTTAATTTTTTTAAGTTTAAGCAGTGTTTTTACATTTTATTTAGGCTCGTTTTATGAGCGAGGACAGGCCGATTTATTGCCTTTTTTTAATTTTTTACCTTGGTTGTATTTATTTTTAGTACCCGCCATAGCCATGAGAACTTGGGCGGAAGAACGAAAAAGTGGCACTATCGAGTTATTAATGACGCTACCAATCACGACAACTCAAGCATTATTAGGAAAGTTTTTTTCGGCTTGGGTGGTTTTAGGTTTGTCGCTACTGTTAACTTTTCCTTTATGGCTCACTGTTAATTACTTAGGTGAACCAGACAACGGCATTATTGTGGCAGCCTATTTAGCCAGTTGGTTAATGGCAGCGGCATTTTTATCCATAGGTATCTGTATGTCAGCGTTGACTAAAAACCAAGTAATTGCTTTTATTTTAACGGTTGTTATTTGCTTTTTATTTGTATTAAGCGGTAGTCATTTATTTTTATCATCGTTAACGAATGTAGCACCAGCTTTGGTGATAGATACGATAGCCTCTTTTAGCTTTTTAACGCACTTTGAAGCAATGGCAAAAGGGGTGGTTAGTGTTCATGATGCAGCTTATTTTTTTATTGTTAGCTTGATATGGTTAAGTGCCAGTAAAGTTATTATTGAATATAAAAAGGCGGAATAGGAGAATAATAATGAAAAAATTCCAAATCTTTATTGCCTTATTATCGCTTGCTATTTTGTTTATTGGCGCGGTTGTGCTTAATAATACCTTTTTAGCCAAGTACCGCTTAGATCTAACGCAAAATCAAGTTTATACCCTATCAGAGGGCTCTAAGCAGATTATCGAACAAGTAGAAGATCCGATTTATTTTTATTTTTTCTTTTCGCAAGAAAACTCTGAAGGAATGACGCAAATTCGAAACTATGCGCAGCGCGTGCAAAGCTTGTTAGAAGAGTATGCGTCATTAAGTGACGGCAACATTAAGCTAGAGATTATTGATCCCGCGCCTTTTTCTGAAGCGGAAGATAACGCCGAAGAGTTCGGTTTAACCGCTGCACAAGTTGGTAGTTTGGGTGAAAAGCTTTATTTTGGTTTAGGGGCCCGAAACGCATTTGATAAAAGCGAAACCATTGCGTTTTTTGAACCGTCTAAAGAGTCATTTTTAGAATATGATATTAGCCAGTTGTTACAGCAACTAGTGGCGCCAAAATCAATAAACGTTAGTTTATTAACTGGTTTACCTGTCTCGGGAAGCGCAAATACAATGAACCCTATGATGGCAATGCAACAGTCGCAACCAGCTTGGGTATTTTATCAGCAACTAGAGCAGCTTTATCAGATAAACAGAGTTGAAACCGTAAATACCGAAATTCCGGCCAACACAGATGTTTTATTGTTAATTAACCCAAATGAAATGAATGAAAATTTACAATATTCCATTGATCAATATGTCATGAATGGCGGTAAAGCACTTATATTTATTGATCCGCTAAATGAGTCAACGGGTGTTATGCCTACTGATAGCCAAAATACGGCCAGTTTGTTAGCAGCTTGGGGGATTGAATATAATCCTGACATCGTTTTAGATGCAGCTAGTGCACTTGAAATTAGGTTAGCCTCGGGAGCCGCTGGTAAACACTATGGCTATTTAGGACTACATAGCCAAAATATTAATCAAAATGACGCGATCAATGCTCAGCTTGAAAGCATTAATGGCGCTTCATTTGGGTCGCTAATGAAAATGGATAAACTTAAAGACGCGCAATTTGAGCCTTTACTAAGTAGCTCTAGTTCGGCTAGCACGATGGAGCTTGAACAATACCAAGCCGTGGTTGATCCTAATCAATTAAAAGTTGGCTTTGAACCTAAAAATCAAGTTTATCATTTAGCTGTTCGAGTTAATGGCAAAATTTCATCCGCTTTTGCAACAAATGATGAATTAAATCAAGCGGCTAATTTTAAATCTGAAACAGACAAAGCGAACTTAATTGTTGTTGCAGACTCAGACATATTAGCGGATCGTTTTTGGGTGCAAACCAGTCAATTTTTTGGTGAAATGGTCGCAACACCTTTTGCAAATAACGGCGATTTTGTTGCCAATGCAGTTGAAAACTTATCGGGCAGCGATGAGTTAATTAGTATACGAGCCCGAGGTAAGTTTAGCCGCCCGTTTACCCGAGTGAATGAATTGGAACTAAAAGCTGAAGTCCAATTCAGGCAAAAAGAAGAGCAGTTACAACAAAAATTAACTGAAACTGAAAATCAGTTGGCTCAGCTTCAAGGACAGCCGCTTGAAGCCAATCAATTGGTCTTAAATGACAAGCAGCAAGCTGCTATTGATGAATTTGCTAAGCAGAGAGTCAAAATACGTAAAGCGCTGCGAGAAGTTCAACACCAATTAAATAAAGATATTGAAGCGCTAGGGCGTTGGCTCAAATTTATTAATATTGCGGTAGCACCTTTATGTTTAACCTTGCTATTGTTTGTATTCAGTCTGTTATTAAAACGACGCAGATTAACTTAGATCTCATTGAAGGGAGTTTTTAAATAATGAAAGTTTCTTCTGCATTACTAACTTTATTATTTGCCGTATCCGTATTGGTTATTAGCCTTTATTTTACCCAGCAAAATAATAGTGTACAAAAAGTGGCAGATCATCCTGATTGGTTAGCCGAGCTTAAAACTGAAAAAGCAGATTTAAATAGAATAGAAATTTATACTAAGCAAAACCAGCTTTTAGTTGATGCGAAATTAGAAAACAGCGTTTGGGTCGCTGCAAATATGGCAAATTACCCCTTACAAGTTAAACCTATTTCAGCTTGGTTTAACTCGGTATTAAATGCCAAAAATGTGGAGCCTAAGACTAATAATGCTGAAAAGTTTTATAAATTAGGGCTAGATGATCCCAGTTTAAAAACAACGATGGCAAACTCACATGCAAAACCAGCGTCTTTAGTTAAACTGACGGCAGGTAAGTCCTATCATCTATTGTTGGGTAATTTTGCCTCGAGCGGGCAAGGTCAATATGTGCGTCGACAAGATAGCCATCAAACTTGGTTGTTAAATCAACAAATTAATTTACCCACTTCAATTATGGATTGGATAAACCCGAGCTTATTTACCTGGACACCAGAACAGGTAGATATGATTTCGGTGCATCAAGTTATAACGGGTGAGCAATTTAAAATTGAGCGTCATCAACCCAAAGCTGAACTTTTGCTTGATCAAACTGAAACCAGTGCCCAGTTTTCAGATGTTGAAGACAATCAAGCAGACGCATCTCAATTTGAACAAACTAATGTAAATTGGTATCTGACACCTTTGACTGATAATCAAACCCTAAAATCGGAACAAACGGTTATTGATTTTATTCAAAACTTGGCAGATATTGAATTTTTAAACGCGAGTAAAATTCAAGCCGATGTATGGCAAAGTGAGGCAAGAACTTTAGTGCAAATTGGTTTTCAAGACGATAGCTTACTGAGTCTTAATTTGTTGGCGTCTGATCAGCAATATTGGTTGAGGGTGATGTCGCAGGGCAGTGGTGAAATCGCCACTCATCACACGCAATTAAGCCAGTGGCAATTTGAAATATCGGCTGTCAGTTTTGAGCAAATTAATTTAAAACAAGCTCACTTTTTAGAGTCACAAAGTGAGCAAAAAATCAGCGAATAGAACAGTTTAGATTAAAAATCAACCGATTGATAGTGTTGTTTAAATTTATTAAAAACTGCAAAATAACTTGATTTGTATATCTATTAAATTCAACTAGAATCAGATGGTTAGCAAAAAAAAATAGTTGTGGTTTAAGTCGGGTTTTGGCAAAAATAAGCCAAGATTCATAGACTTGTAACTGGACTTTAACTAACAAAAACTGTTAATCTAATTAAAGCAAGTAGCCTGAATTAACAAGCTACTTGATTATTTGACTCGTTATATTCGTTTGTGTTTTTGTGAATACAAAATCAAAAATAAGTCGTTTGACGACTGGTTTGAGTATAACTTTTAAACCTTTAACCTAAGAGACAATCAAATGGACATTTTTGAAGAACATGAATCTGAAGTGAGAGGCTATATTCGCTCTTTTCCTACTCTTTTTGACAAAGCAATTGGCTCTGAGCTATTTGATAAAGACGGCAAACGTTATGTCGATTTTTTTGCCGGAGCGGGTACGTTAAACTATGGCCACAACCCAGAAGTAGCAGTGGAAGCTCAAATTCAATATTTAAAAGATCGCCGAATTGCGCATGGCTTAGATAAAGCAACTGTTGCGAAGCAAGCTTTTTTAACAACTTTTGTTGAAAAAATTCTTGAGCCCAGAGGCTATAACTATAAAGTACAATTTACAGGCCCAACTGGTACTAACTGTACTGAAGCAGCAATGAAGCTTGCACGCCAAGTAAAAGGCCGCGGTAATATTGTTGCATTTACTAATGCATACCATGGTCACACAATGGGTGCGTTGTCAGCAACAGGTAATGAAGCTTATCGTGATGAATCATATGGCGCTCGTGGTGCGGTATCTTTCATGCCTTTTGACGGCTTTTTAGGTGACATGGATACAATTGAAGTGTTCCGTCGCTATTTAGAAGATAAAGGCTCTGGTTTAGAGAAACCAGCCGCAGTAATGTTAGAAACTGTTCAAGGCGAAGGTGGTATTAATGTCGCTTCATCTGAATGGTTACAAAAATTAGCTCAGTTGTGTAAAGACCACGATATGTTGTTAATTATTGATGACATTCAAGTGGGTAATGGCCGAACTGGTAAATTCTTCAGTTTTGAAGAAGCAGGTATTAAGCCTGATTTAGTATGTTTATCTAAATCAATTGGTGGTGGTAATCCGATGGCTGTATTGTTAATCAACCCTGAAGTTGATGCATGGTCGCCGGGTGAGCATACAGGTACTTTCCGTGGTAACTCGTTAGCTTTCGTTGCTGCAAAAGAACTCATTGACCAATATTGGTCAGATGATTCTTTGACTCTAGAAGTGGCGCGAAAATCTAAACTAATTGTCGCTGCGCTGGAAGAGTTGAAAGCTGAATTTCCACAATTTGACTGTAAAGTAAAAGGTCGTGGTTTAGTACTAGGCATTCAAACTAATCAACCGGGCTTAGCAGATAAAGTATCGGCTAAAGCGTTTGAAAAAGGCCTAATTTCTGAAACTTGTGGTGCTGATAGTCAAGTGAACAAAATATTTGTTGCATTAACTATCGAAGATGAAATTTTAAATGAAGGTCTAGCTATCTTTAAAGAAGCCTTTAGAGAAGTTGCTGGCGAAGCTAAAGCTTAATTTAGCGTACTAAATAGCTTAAATTTAAAAGAGGGCTTATAAAGCCCTCTTTTTGATCCTATCTATCACCTTGTTGTAATTATTTATTCTATTCTCATCTTGCTTTGCGTTTTACCTTTACTTAATTAAAGGTTAATACTTGGTTAAATATAAATTTATTGATAGTCTAAAGTTTAGGCGTTTTGTAAAGCTAAGCTTTGGGCGTATTTGTTTTTGTTTATAATTTTAGCCTAGCCCTGTGGAACAAAAATAACACGAACATTCATTCGCCCTAGGATAGTAATACTGAGTTTATTAAATTAAATCAAACTAAGCCGAGTTAAACTGGCTGATGACTCCGTTTAAATACAATCATGATAATAGGAAATAATAATGCCAAGATTCGATGAATATAAAGTGATGCATGTGGTTGAAGGTGGTTGTGGTACTTTGTTGCTAGGTTCAAGTGGTTTACCAATGAAAAAGCTAGAATCTACCTTAAACCGAGAAGCTGCAGATGGCTGGGAATTAGTGTTTCAGGTTATTGAGAATAAAAGGTTTTGGCTTTTTTGGACACGAGAAGCCGTCATTGTTACTTTAGGTCGAAGCCATGGTTAAGGCGTGGGTTTTGTCTGCTATTCGTCGTTATCAGGCGGGTGGGGGCTCTAAACGTTACTTTAATCTTGAGTGTAATTTTACGCCAACTTGCTCTGAATTTAGCGCACAGGCAATTGAAAAATATGGGTTGCGTAAGGGGATTGTGCTTGGTTATCGACGTATATGCCGTTGTAATCAACCTGATAATCCTGACCGCATTTTTGATCCGCTAAAGTGATGATTATCTGCCTAATCTAAGTTAACAGGGCTTAGGTATTATAATTTAATCGAGGAATTTATGGACGATCAAACGTTAAGAGACGAAGAAGAAAGCTTACGTCAGCAAATTGCGCAATTAAGCAACCAACAAAAACAATATTATTATGAGTTGGAAACACAACGAATAAAAGACCCTGATACTTACGCTGTCCTCAATTATTTTTTTGTAACTGGGCTCCACCATTTTTATTTAGGAAAAAATATGCAGGGTGCAATTGATCTCATTATTCTTGCGTTGGGTATACTAACCATTGAATATTATGGCTGGGTATTGATTATCTTAATTTCATTGTATGAATTGCCGCAATTATTTAGAAGCCAATCAATTGTTCATAAATACAATAATGACATGATGCGAATGACATTAGCTGAGGTTACACATAGGCCAGTGTTTTAATGTTAGTTAATAATAAATTGTGATCAGTTAATGACAGTCCATTATCAGCTCAAAGCTGACTACAAAAGGTGGGCAATTATTATTGCGGCTAGCTTATTGGTTATATTGCTATTTATTTATAAAGCTTATACCTACTTGTTACCCACTTTAACAGAATACCTAGCTGCGCAGTTGCCAACCGATGCGAAGCAGCAAATATCTACACGAACATTAAAACAACTGGATGCTAATACCTTGACTAAATCTAAACTTAGTCTAGATCAGCAAGCACGTTTTAATGCTTTGTTCTCAAGTTTAATTGAAAATTATAAATCAACATCGTTACAGGCTGAGCCACTTGAATTTCAGCTTTTATTTAGAAATTGGCCTGATACGGCAAACGCAATGGCATTGGCTGATGGTACGATTATAGTGACGGATAAACTGGTCGACCTAATTGAAAACGATAAGCAAATGGCTGCGATTTTGTTGCATGAAATAGCTCATGTGAAGCTTAATCATCAGATTGAAAATTTAGTTCAACTTTCTGTGATGTCTGTTTCCATGGTTGTTATATTGGGCGATACCAGTACGCTAAGTAGTTTATTATTGCAAGGGGCGGCCATTGGCACATTATTATCTTACTCAAGGCAGGCAGAGCGAGAGGCTGATTCATATGCGGCTATACAAATGATGGTGCATTATCAAGATGTGCAGCCCTTTATTAATATTTTAACTCGACTTAAAGCACAGAGCTTACAAGATCAACAAGCGTCTCAGCCAAGTTGGTTTAGTACACATCCTGATATTTCAGCGAGAATTAATAATATTAACCAAGCCATTGCCGCTAAAACCCCTTAGTTAACGAGGATGTCATAACGGCAATATTGAGCACAAACGAATTTAAACTAAGGTGTTTAAAGAATAAATTAGCGGTTTACCACATAAGATCATCTGGAATAACAAAATCAGCGTAGGGATCTTCTTCATCGATATTCTGTGCAGATGAGGCTTCGTCAGGGTTATTTACAAGTACAATATAGCCCTCATCTCGTTGGCTAATTTTATCTGCAGCGTTTGCTGGAATAACATAATAAGTATCGCCTAACGTTGCAATGGCAACATAGCCTTTAATGAGCTGACGCTGTAGCTTTTCACTCACATAAATGCTTTTAATCAAGCCGTTATGTTCAAAATTATATTTAATCTCGCCTGTTTGGCTAATTTGATGGTTAGTAATGAGTTGTTTTATTTGTGCAGTTATCGCTTTTTGCTCTGCTTCTTTTTTAATCGCCAAGTTGGCTTGCTCTGCTTTCGCTTGTTGTTCTGCTTTGCTGGCTTCTGTTGCTGCTTTTATTTCTTTTTTTAAGGTTCGGCTTTTTTTACTACCTTTTGCCGCTTTCTTGGCTTTTTTTTGATTAGTTAAACCGGCTTTTAATAATTGATCTTGTAGCGAACTCATTATTGGTGAACTCCGAAAAATGATGATGACTGTGCTTTATACCGCACAGTATAATTGATGCTAATAGCTAAAAATTGTCGCTATTGTGCTAATTTATCTTAAATAAAGCAATTACTCTGATTCAATTGCTTGATTTAAATGCTTATCCATGTAGGTTTTTATTTGAGTTTGTGCTTTTGCATTTGGGTGTATGCCATCGTTTTGCATTAGGTCAGGCTGGGTCGCGACAGACTCAATAAAAAAAGGAATTAAATCTAACTTAAATTCAGATGCGATTTGATGGTATTGTTTAATAAATAATGCAACATAACGTTGACCGTAATTAGGAGGAATTTTTATTTCTGCTAATATGGGTTCGGCATTATGTTGTTGGCTTAATTGAACTAATTGGGTTAAATTTTGTTTAATAGTAGAGAGTTGAAAACCG
The DNA here is from genome assembly GCF_026725475.1 of Catenovulum adriaticum. NCBI lineage: Bacteria > Pseudomonadati > Pseudomonadota > Gammaproteobacteria > Alteromonadales > Alteromonadaceae > Catenovulum > Catenovulum adriaticum. The sequence continues at coordinate 1,953,104 of NZ_CP109965.1, read as the reverse complement.
CGTAAGCCGTCATTGCCACCTAGCTCAATTAAAACCCAAGTTGGTTTAAACTCGTTGAGCAATTGTTTAAAGCGGTTTAAACCACCACTGGTGGTATCACCGCTGATACTGGCATTAATGATTTGTCGATTGGGATATTTTTGTTGCCAGTCTTGTTTTAATAAATAAACCCAGCTTTGTTCAACTTCTAAACCATAACCAGCGGATAGGCTATCGCCTAATATGAGTAAGGTTTGTTTATTGGTTGAAGCGTGAGCCGATTGAACTAAAACGGTATTTAAAAGTATAAATATAACAAACAGTGGCGCTAATAATGTGTTTTTCAAATGTTTATCGCTTGCATTAAAATAATAAGGAAGGGGCATAATGTCATCTATTCTCAGCGTAAAAAAATTATCTAAAACAGTAATATCAAATGGCGAAGAACTCAAGATCTTATCTGATTGTCAGTTTGAAATAAATGCAGGAGAATCGGTTGCGATAGTTGGTCGTTCAGGCTCAGGTAAGTCAACCTTATTGAGTTTATTAGCTGGATTAGACGTATGCGAACAAGGTGAGATTGAGCTCGCTGGACAATCTTTAAACCGACTAGACGAAGAGCAGCGTGCTTTATTGCGAGGCCAGCATGTTGGCTTTGTGTTTCAGTCTTTTATGTTAGTCCAAAGCTTAACTGCTCTTGAAAACGTCATGTTGCCACTTGAATTAAATCACCAAGCAAAAGCAAAAGAACAAGCCAGTGAACTGTTATCGGCAGTTGGCTTAGCCGACAGAGGGCATCATTATCCTAATCAGTTATCAGGTGGTGAGCAACAAAGAGTCGCAGTGGCTCGTGCGTTTGCCAGTAAGCCCGATATTTTATTTGCGGATGAACCAACCGGTAATTTAGATGCTGAAAACGGGCATAAAGTAGAAAATTTATTATTTGAATTAAACAAAGCGCAGGGAACCACTTTAGTATTGGTCACTCACGATTTAAATTTAGCCAAACGATGTCAGCGGCAACTCCAGATGCAAGCGGGTCAGTTAACTGAAATAACCCAAAATATAACGAATCAACCCAAAATTAATGACGAGGCTGGTTCTTATGCAGGTTAAAACGGTTTCTTTTCAACAAATGTTTAGCGGGGCATTTCAGCTCGCATCAAGGTTGCTTAAACAAGAGCTAAAGCGTGGTGAACTCAGTATTATTTTGGCTGCGCTAATATTGGCAGTGTCGTCTGTTTTTTCACTGTCTATGTTTAGTGAAAGGCTGCAAGGTGCGCTACAAGATAAAAGTGGAGAGTTTTTAGCAGGCGATAGTTTACTGATTGCTTCACGGGAGATAAACCCTGAGTGGGTCAGTAAAGCCAATGAATTTGGCTTAACTGAGTCTAAGCAAGTTAGGTTTTCGTCTATGTTGTTTGCCAATGAGCAAATGCAGCTTGCCAGTATTCGAGCCGTGGACTCAGCTTACCCACTAAAAGGGGAGTTAGCAGTAACAGATGCTGCATGGGATCAAGGACAAAGCACCCAAAAAAGAGTACAAGCCGGAAAAATTTGGTTAGATAGTAAATTAGTAAGCCAGCTTAAATTATCAATTGGCGATAGTGTCGAACTTGGCAATGCTCAATTTGAATTATCAGAGGTTGTTACCAGTGTACCGGATGCGGATCTGAACGTATTTAACTCAGGTGGTTTAGCGCTGATTAATTTGACTGACTTGGAGAAAACCGGGGTTATTCAACCAGGCTCCAGAGTGAGTTATCAACTTAATTTAATCGGCGAAAATACGCAATTAACTGACTTTCAAGATTGGGTTGAACCTCAACTCAATCGCGATATTCATAGGTTGCGCTCTACTCAAAATAATAGCTCGCCAATTCTTAGAGCGGTACGCAGAGCTGAGCAATATTTTTTATTAGCCAGTTTACTCGGTATCGTTTTGGCCGCGACCGCCATTGCAGTAGCTGCTTCGCGTTTTTGCGAGCGTCATTTTGACTTGGTTGCTATTTTAAAAACGCTCGGTGCTAGCCAGCAGCAAATTAAGTGGGTATTTGTTATTCAATTGGGGTTAATTGCTTTAGTTGGTATTGGGGTAGGGTTAATGATTGGCTATCTCGGACAAATTGCCGTTGTTCAAGCTTTGCAAAGTTATTTACCCGACTATATTCCAAGTGGCGGTTTTAGACCTTGGTGGCTGGCTGTAAGTACAGGGTTGTTAAGTTTATTGTTGTTTTCGGTTTATCCGCTCCTTAAATTATTTTCAATTCCACCGCTGCGTGTTTTACATCGGCAAATGCAAGGTTTAAAAAATAAAGATTGGTTAAACTGGCTGTTTTCAGCCACCGCTATTTTTTGTTTAATGTGGTTATACAGCGACAGTTTAAAACTAAGCTTAGCGTTATTAGCATCTGCTGGGGTTGTGATCGTTTTATTATTACTGATTGCCAGAAGCGCTATTTGGGGGTCACGCAAAGCTGGTGCTAACGCTGGTAGCGCAACAAAATTAGCGCTTGCTGGGCTATACCGGCGAGCACGTGAAAATAGCGTTCAACTAATCAGTTTTACGGTAGCCATCGAGCTTTTATTAATTGTATTAGTACTGCGCAACGATTTATTAGCACAGTGGCAATCTCAGTTACCAGAAGGCACACCTAATTACTTTGCCGTGAATATTAGTGAAACTGAGCTTGAGCCTTTTACGCAAGCTTTTCAAAAGCAATCAATTGAAATAGATGATACTTACCCTGTTACCCGTGGTCGTTTAACTTCGATTAATGATGAATTATTGCGCGATCAAGTATCGAAAGAAAAGCGTGATGATGTAGAAGACAGACAACGCTCAATTGGACGAGAGTTAAACTTAACTGCTTATCCGAATTTACCAGAAGAGAATGAATTGGTGCAAGGGCAATGGTGGCAACCCAACGAAACTGATTATTTAGTATCAATTGAAGAAAAATTATCAGAGCGTATGGGGATTGCGTTAGGCGATAAGCTAACTTTTAATATTGCTGGAAAAGCGTTAGACGTAAAAGTTGCAAGTATCCGCTCAGTAGTTTGGGAATCAATGCGACCTAACTTTTTTATGATTTTTAATCCGGCGGTTTTAAATGAATTTCCGGCTACATATATCACTAGCTTTTATGTGCCTGAAGAAACTAAACCAAAGCTGCATAATATTATGAGCCAGTTTCCAAGCGCGACCTTAATCGATATCGACGCTATTATTAATCAAATTAGACAAATTACAAATCAAGTGTCGTTGGCGGTTGAGTTTATTTTAATTTTGGTTGTTGTGGCAGGTGGTTTAGTCTTAATTGCACAAGTGCAAGCCAGTTTAGATGAAAGGCGACAAGAGTTAGTTATACTTCGAACGCTTGGCGCTAAGTCTAGTCTACTCAGAAACAGCGTTAGTTTAGAATTTATGATTTTAGGGGCGCTAGCCGGGTTGTTCGCCGCGATGGCTAACGAAATTGCGCTGTATATTTTGCAAACTCAGGTATTTAATATGCCAGCGAGTTTTCATTGGTCATTTTGGTTAATTGGCCCTATAACCGGTGCTTTAGTGATTGGTTTATTAGGGCTGGCAAGTTGTTGGAAATTAATAAAAGTGAATACGCAAACCTTGATACGAGCTTTAAGTTAATTGGACATTAATTTTAAAAGGACTTTTCTATTGATTAAATTTATCAGTAGCTTTAATTAAATGGGGCCGTTACCATAGTTTATATAACACTATAAAAAACTTAAAATGAATGAATATACTTATTGTCGTTGGCGTATTTATCCTTGTTTTAATTGCAACGCATTTTTGGCAAAAAAAACAGCAACAAGCTAAAATTGACCGTTTCGAATTTATCAAAAAGCATGAAGCGTTGCAGTTAAACCCTAGGCAAAAATTACATTTGTTATTACAGCAAATATTAAGCTCTGAGTACCGTATACACTGCCAAGTTTCGCTTGCTTACTTAATTAGCGCACAAGACAAATTGCTAAAACGTAATTCGCTAAGTAAGTTGATGGATTTTGTGATTACGGATAAAAACAATGCTATTTTGGCTGTTATTGAGTTAGATACTCGTGCTGAAAACGAACGGAAAAACGATTGGGTGCTTGCCTGTTTAAAAGGGCAGCATTCGTTTATTCGTATTCCACCGCAGCAAGATTACAACTTAGAAAGCATAGCTGAGCACTTGCAAACGGTTTGCGGTTTAGCGATTGAAAACCGCCAAATGTCATAACGACAAGGCAGAATAATGAAGTGATTTCTTAAAACGGGATGTATTTAAAGCGCTAGGGTCTGTTGACGTTTGGAGTACAAATTTTGTTCTAACTAAACGCTTTTTGATCGCGACGCGAGATATGTAGCATAGTTCTTCTATGTCAATATCGAGCACAGCTACCGCATCCTGCTCACGCTAAGTACCTGCATCCATGCAGGCAACAAAGAGCAAAAAGCGTTTAGGACGAACCCGAAGGGCAGCGTTTGTTTAGCATTTCTACTGTGTTGCCCCACATGGATGTGGGGTAAGGTGACTTTGCAGGAGCATAAAGTCTTTATAGCTCATTTATGTAGCCCACTACACGTCAATCGCTATGCCTTGTATAAATACCAAACAAACTGCTGCAAAATTGTACCCAAAAGGTCAACAGACCCTAGCAAGGCCTAATTTCGATAGAGTATCAAATTTAGGCCTTTTGGTTTTAACTAAAGCACGCAATGTGTGCAATCTATTCTATAAATCAACTCAATAAAGTAGATTTTACGGCTTTATATAAGTGTTAAAAGTACTGGTTTCATCAGTCAATTCATCTGGATTAAACCAGTTAAGGGTATTTGCAAGTTTAACCACTTCCCCAATAATTAATAAAGCAGGTGAACCAATCTGATTGTCTCTGGCCAGTTGCGGTAGATTATCTAAATTGCCAACGTATACTTTTTGCTCGCGGGTGGTGCCTTTTTCAACAATCGCCACAGGCATGCTTTTACTCATTCCATGATGAATCAACTCATCTTTAATTAATTGCGCTCGGGTTAAGCCCATATAAACCACTAATGTTTGGTATGGACGAACCAGTGCTTGCCAATCTGGATAATCACCGGCTTTACTGTTTTGGCCTGTGACAAATACGACTTTTCTGGCGTAATCTCTGTGGGTAAGCGGTATGCCTGCATAACTGGCGCAACCAGCCGCGGCTGTGACAGCTGGAATGACTTGAAATGGAATTTGGTGTTCAACCAAGGTTTCTAATTCTTCACCACCTCGGCCAAAAATGAAAGGATCTCCGCCTTTTAAACGGCATACTTTTTTACCTTCTTGGGCTAATCTAACTAATAAATCGTTAATTTCTTCTTGTTGTTTTAAATGATAATTTTTTTGTTTACCGACACAAATAAAATCTGCATCTTTACGAGCTAAATCAAGCGTTTTTTGGGAGATGAGTCTATCGTAAACAATTACATCAGCGAGCTGCATTTTTTGCAGTGCTTTAATGGTCAATAATTCTTCATCACCAGGACCAGCACCGACTAACCAAACTTCACCTTGCACTTGTTCATTGGCAATTAAATCGTTGACAATTTGTTCTTTTTGTTCAGCTTTTAGCTGGCGAAAGCGACTGACGATGGAACTGGAAAAAAAGTTTTCCCAAAAAGTTCGCCTTTGATCTAATGTACTGAAAGCTTGCTTAATTCGTGTGCGCAGCGAACCTGCATACTCTGCTATTTCGCCTAATGCTTGCGGCAAGCTGGACTCTATTGTCGCTCTGATCCGTCTGGCTAATACGGGGCTCATACCGGCTGATGAAATCGCGATTAAAATAGGGGAGCGATCAACAATAGAAGGTGTGGTATAACGGCAATATTTAGGTGAGTCAACGGTATTAATTAAAATTTTATGGGCTTCACAATAAGCGTAAACTTGGGCATTAACGGTTTCGTTATCCGTTGCGGCGACAACTAAACGCATATTATCAATTAGCTGATCTTGGTAATTTTGATTAAGCCAAGTTAAATGATGGTCGTCAATGAGTTGTTTTAATTCAGGGCAAACTTTGGGTGAAATAATGGTCAGTTCGGCCTGTGCTTTAAGTAATGCGCTGGCTTTTCTAAACGCGACATCACCGCCCCCGACAACAGCACAAGGAAAATTATTTAAATTTAAAAATATCGGAAATTGTTCCATTGGTTGATCCTATACAGCTAAAAGCACCAGCAAATTTTTAAATTGAGTATATCAGAATATCGGCTTTGCTTTTTACGGATTCACTTAAAAGCGATAAAAATGTATGGGGTTCGTCTTGATTAATCCTTGCCATGATTTTTAACGAGCTATAGGTTATTTTAGTCTTAGGCAAAACAGAAGCTCGTTATTTCTGCTTTGTCTAAATCATTTCCGCTCGACTCACATTATATACAAAGATAAACACGTACAAAGGCTGACATTTAATTTAATTCAGAGTATAAAGCCCACTATTTATAAAGTAGATTATAAAGTAGGAGCAACAATGAACCCAATTATTCAAACATTAAAAGAGTTGAATGTAAGCGATGAAAAAATTGCTGAATTATTTACTCAATTAACAGATAACCCGTTAGCCGCTATGCCGACTATTCAATCTTTAGGTTTACCTGCTGATAAATTGCAAGCGTTAATGATGACAGTGATGGGCAACCCAGATTTAATTAAGCAGGCGGTTGACGAATTAGGATTAGACTTTTCAAAAGTAGAGCAAGCAAAAGCTAAGTTTAACGGCAGCTAAGCAATCGGTTTATTCGTACACTGTCGAATTAGAAAATCAGCTGGTTATAACACAGATTTATATAATGGCGTAACCAGCTGTTGACTGTGTTAAGGGCTAAATGGCTTGAGCGGTATATAATTTTATTCGGGTTAATTTAGCGACTTGATCAATATATTCCGCAACTTTATTTGGAAATTTTAAGCCTTTTACCACAGTTAAATTGCGCAAAAACGGAAATAAATTAATATCGTCATAGCTTAGTTGATTATTGCGGTCTGAAGGGAGTTGAAGAAAATCTAATCGCTGTAAAACAGAATGCATGTTTTCAATTGCTAAATTAGATTGTTCAAAAGCGCTCTCAAAGCTCATATCAATCATTCGTGTTTTATTTTTTTCGAACCAATCTTTGGCTTCTTGGCTGGCAAATTCTGGTAACTCAATTTTTAACCAACGTGGAAACACAAGTGTATTGCTAGCCTCGCTGGCTTGACTTAACCATCGATTAATTTGTGTTGATTGAGTTGAGTCTAGTAATTGTGGTTGGCCGTCTGAGCGATCCAAGTATTCAACAATATCCAAACTTTCGGCGATATAATTACCATTTTCAGTTTGTAAAATAGGCACCGTATTGGCACCTACTTTATCTATTCTGGCTTGAACATCATGATTTTGTAAGTACTCAATAGCGACTGGTAAATTTTTATAGCCCACAGCCATTCTTGCTTTTAAACAAAATGGACAATGATCAAATACAAATAGTTTCATGCGCTTTCCTTTTGAGTTGCAAAGTGTGATGGCATCTTATCAAGCTTTATCGTTTGGAGCGAATCTGTTGAAATGGAGCGCGTTGAACTTATTTTGTATGTATTGGTTTGTTTGAAGCCTACATTGTGCCGCTGGACCTAACTTTTATCCAAAGTGTAGGTCTGTAAGGGTAGGTGTAGGCTAAAAGAATGGGCCTATAAATTAAAAATTAATTAAATTGGTTTGCAACTCTCATTTATAGCCGTAACTAAACGATCAACTGCGGTTGCGAGCTCGCTTTCGCTGGCATTCGTAAAGTTTAACCTTAACGCTGGCTCAACCGTTTCACCTTGCTGATAAAATACAGCACTAGGCACAACAGCGACATTATTATCAATGGCCGCTTGTGCTAATTGGTAAGTATTACAATCAGGCACGGTTAGCCAAATAAACATACCGCCATCAACTGTATTAAATTGGCAACCAGCTGGTAATTTTTGACTTAGTTGCTCTGTTAACGCAAGATAACGTTTTTGGTATAAATCACGTAATTTCGCCAGATGCTTGTCAAAGTTAGGGTGTTTTAACAAGTCTAATAAAACCGCTTGCATTGGAACAGATGAATGCAAATCAGAAGATTGTTTTACTTTTATGAGTGGGTTAATCCAATCGGTTTTTCCTGTTAATAAACCAAGTCGAATGCCAGGTGTCGCTATTTTAGAAAACGAGCGTAAGACTAATGAGTTATCTGGACAAAAGCTAGAGGTGAGTGGCAACGCCTGGCCATTAAATCTAAGTTCACGGTAAGGCACGTCTTCAATTAAAGTGACATTATATTGAATACAAAGTTGGGCAACTTTTTGTCTTACTTCAAGTGACCAGCACACACCAGTTGGGTTATGAAAATCTGGAACCGCGTAAAACATCACTACTTCACCGGTCGCAAATTTTGCTTCTAGTTGAGCCAAGTCAGGGCCGTCTGCGCGTTGTTGAATACTTTGCACATTCGCTTGGGCTAAGCCAAATACTTGTAATGCGCCTAAATAGCTAGGTGCTTCCATTACAACAATATCATTTGGATTTAAAAAAGCACGAGCGATTAAATCTAAAGCTTGTTGCGAGCCCGTACAAACAATTGCGCTGTGGTGGCCGGGTTGTTGCTCTGTTTGTTTAAAATAATCGAGTAAAGGTGCATAACCTGCGGTGTGCCCATATTGAAATAATTGAGGGCTTGCTGCTAGCGTGTTAAGTGAATCTTCCATTAAATCAAGTGGAAAGCTTTCGCCATCGGGTAAGCCGCCAGCGAGCGAGATAACGCCTTGCGTTTGCGCAGCCGCTAAAATTTCGCGAATGTAAGAAGGTTGAATTTGTTGTAATGATTTTGCGATTTTCATACTGATTGGCACACTGAAAAAAATTTGCCCAAGCTTACTTGAAATAAATTGCTAAGTGATGTCCTTTTATGCTTTTATATATGTCCGTTTATGATATATGTAAAAAGATAGCCATGTACGGTTTGTCCAGAGAATTTTAAAATGTCATCAGAACAAAAAATCTCGAGAATAAATGATGTATTAGCCTATATTCATCAAGATATAACCTTTGATCTACCGGCGAAAGATTTAGCTGATATTGCGGCTTACTCTGAGCAACATTTCCACCGTACTTTCAAACAAGTGGTGGGTGAACCCGTGCATTCATATATTCGTCGAGCGCGTTTAGAGTTTGCTGCCAATCAGTTAATGTTTGATTCTAAGGCTAGTGTGTTAGAAATTGCGACGAAAAGTGGTTTTTCTTCGGTTTCATCTTTTAGTCGTGCATTTAAATCTATTTTTTTTATGTCGCCGGGTCAATGGCGACAGAGTGAAAGTGAAAATAAAGATAAGCCTTATTTAAAAGACGCTGAAATAGCGGCTGCGTATCAAAGGCTAGATAAATCCAAATGTCCTCCAGCAAATATTATTAATTTGCCAAATCGGCATGTTGCGTATGTTCGGCATACTGGTTACGGGCGTTCTATTCGTCAAGCATGGCAAATTCTTCAGGCTTGGGCACAGATAGAAAAACGCGACTTTTCACAGCAATTTGGCTTACATCAATCGAATCCAGCTGTGGTTGAATTGGCGCAATGCCGATATGTAGCTTGCTTGGCTATTGATACTCCTTTAACTCGTCGGGGGGTTGTTAATAGCTTAATGATTCCAGGCGGTTTACATGCTGTTTTTAAGTTAACAGGGAAATATGGCGACTTATTACCGCAGCTAAGTTACATTTTAGAGCAATGGTTGCCCGCGTCTGGCTTTAAAATGCAATCGACACCTGCTTATGTTCAATATTATAAAAACCAATTTTTGACAGCTGATGAGTTATTTGAACTGGATTTTTGTTTACCGATTTCTTTATTTATTTAATTTTATAGCACTGCATGATGGCTAATTATAATTTTGTTGCGTGGACAAGTTAAATTCGCGCGTTAATAACTAGCCTCTGCGTTAGTTTCAACGCCGCTCTACTTCCCTTATCCATTGGGATTTATGCAAGTAAATTTAACGCAGTCTCCGTTAAAAAAGGCCGTTTGAAACATATTCATTACACCGAGTAGGGGTCATCTAGGTTGGTTAAATTTAAGTGGGTACTAAAGGGATTAATTGAGGTTGTAATTGGCGTTAGAATCACTTTAAATATTCTAAGTGTGTTAAACATTAATAAAGGAGTTGTGATTAGATGAAAATAAGTGACTTGATGTCTAAGCCGGTGGTAACTGTTGAGCCTGATGACGCTTTATCTGTAGTCAGTGAAATTTTCAATAATACACATTTTCATCATTTATTAGTGGTTGAAAAATCAAAGTTAGTGGGTGTGGTGTCGGATCGAGATTGGCTAAAAGCGCTTAGTCCAAATCTTGATACTGCATCCGAACAAGCAAGAGATCGTGCGACTTTAAATAAGAGAGTTCATCAAATTATGTCGCGTCATCCCGTTACATTATCAGTGGAGAGTAACTTGGTTGATATAATCAAATGCTTTGATGAACATATTATTTCGTGTATCCCAATTGTAGATGAAACAAATAAACCAATTGGTATTGTTAGCTGGCGTGATTTGATTAAATTAATGAGGCAAAGAGTTAAGCAAAAAGAAGCTTAATTGTTTATTGATCTATATCAACCGCTTTATTCGCATTTTAGGAAAAAAATCGTATAATTCGCAGCTTAATTTTTGTATCCAACTTACGATTGGACTGAACAGAGGAAGCCTAATGAACTACGTAGTTGCAGCACTTTATAAATTTACCCGTCTTGATAACTTTGAAGCTTTAAGAGAGCCTTTGCATAATGTGATGGTAGATAACCAAGTAAAAGGTACTTTATTATTGGCGGTTGAAGGTATTAACGGCACGGTGTCAGGCCCTAGAGAAGGGATTGATGCGGTGTTAAATTGGTTAAAATCGGATCCTCGTTTAGCGGATATTGAGCACAAAGAATCCATTGCCCAAGAGCAAACTTTTTATCGAACGAAAGTTAAGCTTAAAAAGGAAATTGTGACCATGGGGGTTGAAGGTATAGATCCAAGGCAGGTCGTTGGTACTTATGTTGAACCTAAAGATTGGAATGCTTTAATTTCTGACCCTGATGTTTTATTAGTTGATACTCGGAATGATTATGAAGTGGCCATTGGTACTTTTGAAAATGCGGTTGACCCTAAAACCACAACTTTTCGTGAATTTCCAGAATATGTTGAAAAGCATTTAGATGCCAAAAAACATAAAAAAGTGGCTATGTTTTGCACGGGTGGTATCCGCTGTGAAAAATCAACGGCTTATTTGAAAGAGCAAGGATTTGACGAAGTTTATCACTTAAAAGGCGGTATTTTAAAATATTTAGAAGAAGTACCTGCAGAACAAACCAAATGGAAAGGTGAATGTTTTGTTTTTGACCAGAGAGTGACGGTTGATCATAATTTAGAGCAGGGTAGTTATGACCAATGCTATGCTTGCCGTATGCCAATTACTGAAACCGAAAAGCAAGATGAGAGATACCAAAAAGGGGTTAGCTGTCCACATTGTTTTGATAAAACTTCAGATGAAGATAAAGCACGTTTTGCTGAACGAGAACGCCAAATTCAGCTGGCTGAAAAGCGTGGCGCGGTACATATAGGTGATGAAGATAGCGTAAAAGCTGAAAGTTAATTAGTTTTAAGTTTAGGTTAAACATTAAATAAGCGATGCATTTTTAACGAGCGCATCGCTTTTTATGCGCCCAGTAAGTTTACATGTTTTATTTTTTTATAGCGTAGGGCTAGCGAAATACAATGGGTAAGGGCGTTAATAGGAATTTCCTGACCTAGTTTAAACACGATAGCTCTGTTTCCATCGTATACAAAAATGTCACCATATAATTCTTTAAAACACGCAATGAGTTTTGTTTGACAGTGAAAATAAATATAATATTGCTGTGGTGTTTTCTCTTTCCAATCAAATCTAATGGTACTGCCAATGCTAGAAATGTAGCTAGGTTCACCCCATTTGAGTGTTTCGGTTAACCCGTTAATGCCGTCATCTTTTGCTGTTTTTATAATCAGTTTTCGAGTTGCCATTAGCGCAATAAAAGCATCTTTAGGATAGGTTTTAAATTTGCGCTGTACGTTTAAATCCATGTTATACATTTAATAAGGTGCTCAGGTATAAAATTTAAATAAGTTAAGGCTTTTTAATAAAAATCATTCGCTTGTTTATAGAGTGCTCAAGTTAACTATCATAAGTAATAATCACCATATCGAGTTTTAGCTTGTAAAACGCACAAAAATTGATTAGTTTTATAAACAGATAAATATTTAATAATAAAACAGATGGACCTGATTTTTAAGTTTTAACATGTTGATATTTAAAAGACTATTTTAAATTATTCAAACAGTAACACGCTAAAATTATTTATTTTTTAATGCCATTGTGTGAAAAATTATATGGCACCCGTTCCGATTTAGTTAATAGCCTTGGGTAAATTTGCATTTTATCCGATTATAAGATGATTTATCTCGATTTATTGTATTGTTTAATTGGCTGAAAAGATTGATTTTTATGCTTTTTGTCCGTAATTAAACTTGCCAAATTTTGAGAGCAGACTAAATTGAAATTGTATCTAAATTATATGACTTCCAATTGTATATATCCCAACGATAACTCGAATGATGAAAGGATTGATATGTCAACTGAAAATGCTCTACTGACTATATTAGCTGAAAAAATTAAAAACGACTCTCTTGTTTTACCTACTTTGCCTGAAATAGCAATTCGGGTTAGAGAGGCTGCTGATGATCCAGATATTAATTTGCAAGCTATGTCTGAAGTGATAGCACATGATCCGGCATTGTCAGCTAGAATGCTAAAAATTGCCAATAGTGCATATTTAGGGCGGACGGTTAAGGTAGAGTCGTTGCATCAAGCGGTGACTCGAATAGGTTTAAGGCATATCAAAAATATCGCGACTGCTTTGGCGATGGAGCAATTGTTTATTTCGCATAATGAAACTGTAAAGCAATTTTTAGATAAAATTTGGTTACTGACAGTTGAAGTTTCTGCTACTGCGATTGCTTTAATGAAGCTATACACAGCTCGTAACAAACATACCCCGTTAAGCTTAGATACAATCACGCTTGCCGCTATGGTTCATAACATTGGGGTGCTACCTATTTTAACTGAAGCAGAAAGACACCCAGAGGTATTTGCTAACCCAGACTTTTTAGATGGTGCTATTGCCCGTTTGGCAGGCCGTATTGGTGGCTCTATTATGCGCGCTTGGGAATTTAGCCCTGAATTTATTACCGTGGTAGAGCGTTGGAATGACAGGCGTTATGAAACTGATAATGTATCTTATATCGATTTTATTCGCATTGCGGCCGTTCATGTAGGTGTTATGCCTGTTAATGAAACCTTGGATTCGTTTTATGGTAAATATGTTGAAAAAGGCATTATTCCAGATGAAGACTATTTAGAAGAAGATGAATTTTTAGAGCAATATCAAACTGCTCGCACCATATTTTTAGATTAATAACGTACAATGCCTACGCTAATACAGTGTAGTGGTAATGAGTAAGGTAAATCTACGCGATTAAATAGCTCAATTAATACTGTAGATTTACCAAGTTAGACTTTACCTACGACATTTGGTGTTCGTTACAAAATACTTAATTTAAAGCCAGCCTCAGCTTGTATATTTTGCTCGTTTTCTAAATCCGCGTTTAATAACTTTTCTGTATTTAAAAAATCTTTTGGAAATTGTAATTCGATATGATCGTTTTTCACTCTTACAGTATAACCTGAAAGGTAATTTTCACGACGTCGTAAATTTAAAATGGCGGCAATACGCAATATTCTTATTAATCTGGTTAATTGCTCTGATTTGTATAAACTTAATTTAGGGAGTTCATTCAATTTGCATTTTTTACGATGAAAGCGAACCAAGCAAGCAATGGCAATTTGCTCTTCTTGATTGAAACCCGGCATATCCGTATTTTCAACAATATAAGCAGAGTGCTTATGGTAACCCGATGAGTGTATTTGCAAGCCAATTTCATGTAAAAGCCCAGCCCAGTGCAACAGAGAGCGATAATCTAACTTGCCAAATTTCCATTCGGTATCTAGTTGATCAAATATAAAACAAGCAGAACGTGCAACTCGAGCAGCTTGTGCGGTATCTATTGCATACCTTTGACTTAAACTTTCAATGGTACGCTCACGAATATCGTGATGTTTGAATCTGTCTTGCATTTCATAGAGCACACCTTCTCTTAGTGCAGCATCTTCATAGGTCATTGATTCAATGCCTAAGCTATCAAATGCGGCAATCAGTACAGCCAAACCTCCGGCGAGCACTGGACGCCTGTGCTCGCTCACGCCAGGAATATTAATTTTGTCTATATGTCCATAGCTCATTAAACTTTGCTTTAATTTTTCAAGATGGCTGGCTTTTATTTCATTTTTACTCCAACCATTTTGAACGATAGCTTCTCGAATCGCTTTAATTGTGCCAGATGTGCCATGGCATGAATGCCAACCTGTATTTTTGTATGTATCTACAATAATCTCAAGTTCTTGCTCGGCAGCTAAAATAGCGCGCTGAAATGCGTGCTCAGTAATTTTTCCATTTTTAAAAAATTGATTGGTATAGCTAACGCAACCCATGCTCCGAGAATTTAATTGTAAAGGTATAAAATATTCGCCAATTATAAATTCAGTACTGCCACCGCCAATATCAATCACTAATTTATTACCTTCGTGTGCGACAGTATGGGCTACACCTTGGTAAATCAGTCTCGCTTCTTCTTTACCGGGAATAATTTCAATGGGATAGGGGAATACAGCTTCTGCTTGAGTTAAAAATGCTTGGCGATTTCGAGCTTTACGGAGCGTATAAGTGGCGACTACTCTAATGTTTTCAGCTGGAATATCTTTTAACGTATCAGCCATTTGGCTTAAGGTTTCTAACCCTCGATCCATCGCCTCTTGGTTAAGCGTTTCATCGCCAGATAAGCCCTGGGCTAATCTGACTCTGTGTTTGATTTTATGTAAATTTTGAATAGAACCATCAATAATTCGGGCAACAATTAAATGAAAGCTGTTGGAGCCTATATCTAACGCGGCAACCACATCGGCTGTTGTGGCTGTATTTTCGTCACTCATAAATGCCCCTTTGTCTATTTAGCGCTATATTGAGCTTGTTTCAAATAGTCATAAATTGCAACCTGAGAACGAATTTTTTTACGGTTACCACGCTTAACATATTGGTTTTGTTGATTTCTGTCTATAATTCTGGCTTTAGTTGTGTCTTTATATTGTAGTTCAAACAAGTCTTTTATTTGTTGTTTTAAGTGTACATCATAAATTGGGCAACTGACTTCTATTCTATTTTCTATATTACGAGTCATCCAATCAGCGGAGGATATGTAAATTTTTTCATCGCTGCCGTGACCAAAAATCATGACCCTTGGATGCTCTAAAAACCGATCAACCACACTAATGGCAGTAATGTTATCGCTTAACCCTTTTACCTGTGGCAACAGGCTGCACATACCTCTAATTATAAGCCTTATTTTTACGCCAGCCTGACTGGCTTCATATAGCTTTAAAATCAAAGGTTCGTCTACTAAATTATTAATTTTAAGATCAATGCGTGCAGGCTTTTGTAGGCGTGCATTTTGAATCTCTCGGTCAATTAACTGAGTGATATTAATACGTGTATTAATAGGCGAGACCATTAAATGGTAAAATTTAAATCGTTTGTAGCTGTGTTGAATAAAATCAAACACATTTTCCACTTCTTTTGTGAGCTCAGGGTTGGCCGTAAATAAACTAAAATCTGTATATATTTTTGCTGTTTTTTCGTGGAAATTACCTGTGCCCAAATGAGCATATCGAACTATATTTTGCTCTTCTTTACGGTGAATTAAGCAAAGTTTTGAATGAATTTTTAACGTGGGAATACCAAATTGTACTTTGATCCCCGCATCCGTCATCACGCGTGACCATTCAATATTGTTTTCTTCATCAAAGCGGGCTTTTAACTCAACAACTACACTAACGTTCTTACCATTTTTCACTGCATCCATTAATGAATTGATAATGCGAGAGTTTTTTGCGACTCGGTAAATATTCAATTTAATTTGGGTTACCGCAGGATCAAAGGCGGCTTGTCTGACTAATTCAGTGAAATGGTTAAATTGATGATAAGGGTAATAGAGTAAAATATCTTGTTTGCTAATGGCTTCAAACGCAGTTTGTGCTTGGGTGAAATGAGGATGTGCTAATGCTGGCAATGATGGATTTTCTAAATATTTTCGGCCAAAATTAGGAAACCCAATAAAGTCTTTAAAATTCCGATAACGTCCGCCTTCTAACAGACCTTCGTTAGCATCAGAAATTTGTAATTGTTTTTTCAAAAATTTAAGCATGCCAGCAGGCATTTCTCTGTGGTAAACCACGCGAGTTGGCTCAGCGCTGAACCTTTGTTTGAGACTTTCTGACATTTGTTCAACGATACTTTGATCGATTTCGTCTTCAACAATATATTCGGCATCTCGCGTAATTTTAAATGAATATGCGCATATTTCATCAAACTGAAAAAATCCGCTAAATATGCTCCGAAGGTTATGAACAATAATATCGTCTAATAAAATAATTTCTTTTTTTATTTTACTTTTTTCAGGCGGTAACAATACAAAACGAGAGACTTCATTGGTTGGTACTTCAACAATTGCGTATTCTTGATGATTTCCTTGACTCATCTGCACGGCAAGGTAGGTTTCATTGTCATTGAGTAAATTAACCAGCTTTCGGGTTTTGGATGGAATAATAGGGGTTAAATGTTTTAAAACCTGGTTTTTAAAAAAACTTTTAAGCCAATTCTCGTGAAACGCGCTGAGTTGAGACTCATTAATAAAGTGAATGTTGTGCTTGGCAAGTTGTTTAGTGACGTCTTTATATATAGCATCAAATTTATTTTGTAACTCTAACACTTTTGCTTGAATATCGATAAGTAATTGGTTTGCGCTATATTCGTTGCTGATTTCTGGTTGTGCTTTTTCTAGAATATTTCGACGTTTGACGTCTGCGACTCGGACCCTGAAAAACTCATCTAAATTGTTAGAAAATATCCCTAAAAATCGAACTCGCTCTACGACAGGAACTGTTTTGTCGGCTGCCTCTTGTAATACCCTTTCATTAAAGGATAACCAACTGAGTTCTTTTGCGATAATCGATTGTGTTTTTGTCATTATTACGCTCTAAATCTAATATTAAATTCAATTATTAAGTGCGGTCAATTACAACTTTTAATGATGACGCTTTTATGACAATTGTCATAAAAGCTGTCATAAAACAGACTGACAATCTAAATATAGCTGGTTTTTGTTTATTATCGCTAATCTAAATTAAAGTGATGTCACCTCTACATCAACAATTAAATCATTGGCAATTTCTTCTAATGCTTGGGTGAGATCGTCTAAATCGACATCTGAGGGGATCTCAATATCAGCTTGTGCTTTAAATAAAAGGCTACCCCAATTTGGTGCACTTTCACAGGTAGAAGTTAATTTAAGTAAATTGACATGATGGCTGGCTAACGTATGGGATATTTCTTTAATAATGCCCGTTTTATCGTTCCCCATAATCGTTAGTTGTGCAACATTATGTTGTTGCGTTTGCTGATTATCACCTTTGGCGATATTGAGCTGAAAGTCTGTCCCAGAAAGGCTTTCAAGCGCATTTAACGTATTGTTAGACTCTTCAGTTGGGCAGCTAAACTCAACAATCCCTGCAAACTGACCTGATAATCTACAAAAATTACTCGCAAGCCAGTTGCCTTTATGTTCATCGATAATTTTAGATACTTTTTCGATAACACCTGGCTTGTCTCGCGTGATAATTGAAATGACATAATTGGTATGCATCCGACACTCCTTTGGTTGGGTTAGATTAAGTTTAGTATGCGATTTTAATTATGCTTTTGTCTATACCTAATTAATTGTGACAACTGTAACAAAAGTGTCATTAAAGGCTGTTAAGGTTTCGCCACTATTATTTGGCGGTTCTTGGTTTTTATATTTAATGAAAATTTCAAGTTTTTCAAACTTATCTGCGGGCATTTTATTAGCCATTAGTGCAGGGTTAATCATATTAATTACTTGGTCTGATTGGCAAAGAGCGCAAGTGCAAGCTAATTTAACTCAATATCAAAATAACAAAAATTTATTAACTCAAACATTTCGCGTAAGTGTGAATCAATATTTGCAAACTAGTAACTCAGTTAAGTTGAACCAAGCATTAAGTGAACTAGAAAAAATCAAACAAAATTTTTTAGCCCAAGACCCAGTGTTATATCAACCTTTACTTAAGCAAGTTGATGATATTACTCAATTAATGAATCAGGATATTAGAGCAGCAGGTAAACTAGGCAATAATAGCGCAACTTTATTACAGTATGCAGAGCAAAGCATGCGCGGCGATTTAGAAAGCATGTATGAATACGCAAAGCTTGCGCCACCCCAACAAAGTAAACTTGCTGCTGAATATATGAGTTTAATCGCGAATGCGAGCCAAGTATTACATCATTTAAGTTACCGGCGAGAGCGGGCTTTTTTAACAGGCTCAGCTGATATACATCAGCAAAATATTGAACGTTTAGTGGATGTCAGTTTAGAGCTACTGAGTAAGGTTAGACAATTAGATGAACTTAGCCGGCTTGGCTTGTTTCCTCCAGTCGAGCCAGTAGATGAAGACGAATTATTTTTAGGTATGGCAGATGAGCCTGTTGAAATTGGCGATGAAGTATTAGCTGATTTACGTTCACAAGTGAAACGCTATCCCAAAGAAGTGGAAAATACTCAAAATGCGTTAATGCAAATCAATCAGGCTTTCACTCAACTAGAGCAGGCTGTTGATCAGTTTGAAGCTGGCTTTTTAACCATTGAAGCTCAATTATTGGCACATCAAATGGAAGTTAACCAACAAACCAAGTGGTTACTCTATTCGGCTGCGGTTTGTTTAGTGATTGTGGCGGTACTGATTATGCTGTTTCAATATATTTGGGTGGTGAAACGAATTAGACAGTTGAATTTAAGTTTCTATAACCTAGTTCAAACTGGTGAGGTTAAACGCATTCAGGTCAATCAAAGACGCTCCGAAATTGATGAAGTGAGTCAGAGCTTTAATTTACTGTTGGAGCAACTTGAAGTCGAGCAAGCTACCAAAAATACTAAATTAGTCGAAATATCCTCTACTTTGGCGGGGTTAGTTGGTGAGACTAAAGATATAGAAAAATTCACCGGTAATATTGCTCATGACATGACTCAAACTGGTAGTATTTTAGCCCAGCTAATTGAGTTAGCAGAGCAAGTATACCAAGGCTCTGAGTTGGTTCAGCTAAACGCGAAAGAGACGGAAATATCAATTCAAGACAGTAATAAAAAAATAGAAGTTGTCACCGACAATACTCAAGCAATAGTGAGCGCTGCCAATGAAAGTTATCACTCAGTTGCGAGTTTATTATCGTCTGTTGAAAACGCTGCTAATATTATAGACAGTATTGGTAGTATCGCAGAACAAACCAATTTATTGGCTCTAAATGCAGCGATTGAAGCCGCTAGGGCTGGTGAACATGGGCGAGGATTTGCAGTGGTTGCAGATGAAGTTCGTAGTTTATCTAAACGAACACAAACCTCACTAGCTGAAATGACAGACATTTTAGCTCAACTTAAAGGTGCGTCAGCACAGTTGGAGTCAACCATCAAAAGCATTGACCAGCTGTCAATTGAACAACAAACGACGACCCATGAGTTATCAGAAAATGCTGAAAAAGTTCGCCTGCAAGCACAAAGCTCAGCCAGTACAGCATTACAAAGTTTTCATAATGCGAGCACTCAACTTGAACATATTAATCAATTTAAAAGTGCAATACAGCAGATTGAAATGATTATTCAACAAGCTAGAGAAAAAGCAAATGTAATAAGTCAAAGTACTGAAAAACAAGCAAATAATATTATAGAAACACTAGGGGAAGCGGAGCTAAATCAAGCAGCTTAAATAAAAAAATACAATATTTATTAAATCGTATTATTTTTTTGCCAGATTTTTAGTGTAGAATCCGCCGCCGCAAACAATATATAACTAAAGGTTAAACTATGTCTGCTAATTCATTTTTAGGTGTATTTGGAAAATCGCCTTTTAAAGCGTTAGAAACGCATATTGAGATTGCCAAATCAGCTAGCCAAACATTGGTGCCATTTTTTGAAGCTGTTTTTGACACAGATTGGACACTTGCTGAAAAATTACGAAAAGTCATTTCAAGCAAGGAGCAGGATGCAGATAAAATTAAGCGGGAAGTTAGAATTCAATTACCCAAAGGTTTATTTTTACCCGTTGAACGAACAGATGTACTTGAGTTGTTAGTTCAGCAGGACAAAATTGCCAACAAAGCAAAAGATATTGCAGGTCGAGTTATCGGCCGCGAGTTACCTATCCCTCAAACACTTCGTGAAGAATTTTTCGTTTATTTAAAGCGTTGTATTGATGCCGTGCAAGTGGCAGCTAAAGCAATTAATGAATTAGATGAATTACTTGAAACGGGCTTTAAAGGTCGTGAAGTTGAACTAGTCGAAAAAATCATTTCTGAAATTGATGCTATTGAGGAAGACACAGATTCCATGCAAGTGAGTTTACGTCTTTCTGTACGTAAGCATGAATCTGAGCTAAGTCCAATAGATGCCATGTTTTTATATGATGTTATCGAATGGGTTGGCGATTTAGCAGACAGAGCTGAATCAGTTGGTGGCCGCTTAGAGCTTTTATTAGCACGCTAATATTTCAGGAGTTTTGATGGATATTTTACAAAGTTACGGTTTAATCCTTATTTTATTTGCCGCAGTTGTTGGTTTTTTCATGGCTTGGGGTATTGGCGCCAATGATGTAGCTAATGCGATGGGTACATCGGTTGGTTCTAAAGCGCTGACCATTAAACAAGCTATTATTATTGCCATGATTTTTGAATTTGCCGGTGCTTATTTAGCGGGCGGTGAAGTGACCTCTACTATTCGAAAAGGCATTATTGATTCCACTCCTTTTATTCAATCTCCTGAATTGTTTGTGATCGGTATGATCTCGGCACTGGTTGCCGCGGGTATCTGGCTTGCAGTTGCTTCCTATATGGGTTGGCCTGTATCAACTACTCACTCAATTGTTGGTGCTATTATTGGTTTTGCGCTAATTAGTGCAGGTCATGAAGCAATTAACTGGGATAAAGTAGGCGGTATCGTAGGTAGCTGGATTGTCACACCTGTGTTATCTGGTGTGCTGGCATATATTATATTTATGAGCGCACAGCGATTTATCTTTAATACCGACAATCCAATCAAAAATGCAAAACGTTATGTCCCTGTTTACATGGCTTTAGCCGGTTTTATTTTATCGTTAGTGACGATTAAAAAAGGTTTAAAACACGTATTTTCTGATTTTGAAATGGCTGTGAGCGGTGGCGAAGCTTATTTATATGCCGCCATTGTTGGTCTTGTTGTTGCCATTGTTGGACGGTTTTTTATTGCTCGTTTAAAAATTGATCCGGCGGCGGATAAAGACATGCAGTTTAATAATGTTGAAAAAATCTTTGCGATATTAATGATAGTGACTGCTTGTTGTATGGCTTTTGCCCATGGTTCAAACGATGTTGCGAATGCAATTGGCCCATTAGCTGCGGTTGTAAGCGTAATTCAAAATGGTGGTCAAATTGGCGCAAAAGCAGCGTTAGCATGGTGGATATTACCTTTAGGTGCATTAGGTATTGTAGCTGGTTTAGCGTTATTTGGTCATCGTGTGATGGCAACCATAGGTAAAGGTATTACTCATTTAACCCCAAGCCGTGGTTTTGCTGCAGAGTTAGCAGCGGCTAGTACTGTGGTTATTGCCTCGGGTACAGGCTTACCTATCTCTACCACTCAAACTTTAGTCGGTGCGGTTCTAGGGGTTGGTTTAGCCCGTGGTATTGCGGCGCTTAATTTAGGCGTGGTTAGAAACATTGTTATTTCTTGGGTTGTTACTTTGCCAGTTGGTGCTGGCTTGGCGATTGTATCGTATTTGATATTAACCAGTATCTTGCTCTAAATTAAACTAGTTTGTGAGCTTTAATGACAAAAGTGTCATTAAAGCCGCGCAACCTAAATTAAAGGCTTCTTCGGAAGCCTTTATTGTTTATACGTCTCAAGCTTTGATTTTCGCTGCATTTTACTTCTACTAGCTGTCTAGTCATATGTACTCATTTTTATTGGCTGTAACACAAGTGTCATAAAAATATAATATACTGAGGCTAGTTTAAATAGATTAAGTTCATGTATGTATCAAGCTAGCAATCAAACAAACAATCCGAATTTTATTCGAAATGTTAAAGACAAAGTTGCCAAATATGGGGTCACAGCGGGTGGCGTTATGGTATTGGTTGCTCTGTTGCTTATCTTTTTTTATTTGCTTTATGTCGTACAACCCATTTTTGATGGGGTATCGATAAAACATAAATTAGATATATCAGTCGAACAACCCAATAAAACGTTAGCGTTGGGTTTAGATGATCACGTTGAAACCGCTTACCGGTTTACTGATGATGCCCAACTCACCTATTTTCAGCTTAAAGGGGCAAACGCAGGGCAACCAATTTCACAATTTCAAATAAAATTGGAT
Source organism: Catenovulum adriaticum (assembly GCF_026725475.1). Taxonomy (NCBI): domain Bacteria; kingdom Pseudomonadati; phylum Pseudomonadota; class Gammaproteobacteria; order Alteromonadales; family Alteromonadaceae; genus Catenovulum; species Catenovulum adriaticum. The sequence continues at coordinate 1,930,420 of NZ_CP109965.1, read as the reverse complement.
GCACCAGCTGTTGCGTTTACGCCCAGTATGGCACATTTAAATCAATATGCCTTTATTACCCAAAAACACCAATTAGTTGTAGCCTCGCCAAAATTTGAATTAGGTTTTGCTAATAACGAACGTCAAATTACGCCGCAAGTGAGTTACCCGCTAACGCCATCTGGTTTGTCATTGTCATCTAACTCAATAATTGAAAAATTTGCGTTTGCAATTGATAGTGCCGATCAAAAAGGGGGGGTGTTATATCAAAATTCCCAGGGCGAAATTAATTTTGTGCGTTTAGATGCTGAAGTTAATTGGATGACAGATGAAACTCAATGGATTCAATCACAAACCAAATTGCCTGTGGTGGCTGGTCAAGTTGATTATTTGTTGCTAACTGCTGATGTCTCTCGTGCTTTTGTGATTCAGCAAGGTCAGTTATTTGTGTTTAACACGCGTAATCCAGATGACGTTTCATTAGTATCAAAAAGCCAAGTTGTTGACTATGGGACTGAGGTAACAGCAGCTGCTTTATTGGGCGGTGCTAACTCTATTTTAATTGCGGACGATAGTGCTAACGTGAGCCAATGGTTTGAAGTTAACGGTGAAAAAGGCCGTCGTTTTGAAAAAATTCGAAGCTTTGATACCGAGCAGGTTCACACTGAAATCTATCCTGAATATTTTAGACGCAGTTTTGTTTCAATAGCCAAAAATGGTGAACTGGAAGTATTTTATACCACGAGTCAGGCTGAATTATTTACGGGCCATATCACGCAAGGCAAAATTGATACACTGGCAATAGCACCCCGAGCAGATGCTTATATTTTGCAGTCTAATAAAACGCTGCAAGTATTTAATGTTCAAAATGAACACCCAGAGGTGACTTGGTCTGCTTTATGGCAAGAAGTATGGTATGAAGGGTACAGCGAACCAGATTATGTGTGGCAATCTACATCAGCATCTGACGATTTTGAATCTAAATTCAGTTTAGTACCAATTACGTTTGGCACGATTAAAGCTGCGTTTTACGCTATGCTATTTTCAGTGCCCATTGCGCTTTCTGCAGCAATTTATACCGCTTATTTTATGCCAGCTAAAATTCGAACTTTGGTTAAACCCACAGTCGAAATTATGGAAGCATTACCAACCGTTATTTTAGGGTTTTTAGCTGGCTTATGGCTAGCACCACTAATTGAAACTCATTTAGCCGCCTTACTTGTTTTAGTGATATTACTACCGCTGTGTATTTTAGCGGTCGCTTTTGCTTGGCATAATCTGCCTAAAGCTTGTCTTAGTAAATTACCTGTAGGCTGGGACTCAATTATTTTAATACCCGTTATTATTTTATTAGCTTGGGGCTGTCTAGCTATTAGTCCTTGGTTAAACGATGTCTTTTTTGATGGTGATGTTCGTTTATTTATTACGGATGACTTGGGTATTTCGTTTGATCAGCGCAACTCATTAGTGGTTGGCATTGCGATGGGCTTTGCAGTTATACCCACCATATTTTCAATTGCCGAAGATGCCGTGTTTTCTGTGCCAAAACATTTATCTCAAGGTTCGTTAGCGTTAGGAGCCAGTCAATGGCAAACCTTAGTCAGGGTTGTATTGTTAACAGCAAGTCCAGGTATTTTTTCGGCGGTAATGATGGGGTTAGGCCGAGCGGTAGGTGAAACAATGATTGTATTAATGGCTACGGGTAATACACCTATTATGGATTGGTCAATTTTTCAAGGGATGCGTACTTTATCAGCTAATATCGCGGTTGAAATGCCAGAATCTGAAGTGGGGAGCACTCACTATCGTATTTTGTTTTTAGCTGCGTTTGTCTTATTTATTTTTACGTTTATTTTTAACACAATTGCTGAATTTGTTCGTCAGCGTTTGCGTGATAAATATAGTTCTTTATAAACCAAGGTGTAAATAATGAAAAATTGGTTTAAATCAGGATCCCCTTGGATTTGGATGACGGCAGGTGCCGTAAGTTTGAGCTTAATTTCGGTGCTGGGGCTGTTACTTATGATAGCTTGGCGAGGTTTAAGTTACTTTTGGCCAGCAGATATTTACGAATTTAAGTTACAGCAGGGCTTAGCCGAGCATACGATTATTGGTGAAATTTATGAGCGCGAAGAAGTGCCAGTTAAGCGTTTGCGCGAAGCGGGTTTAACTTTACCAGATAATACTGATGAATTTATTGAGCGCTTGTTGATTAAAACGGGTAATCGAGAATTTGTTGATTTGGATTTTCGTTGGGTTTTAGAAACTGATATTAAGAGTCAAGCTAAACAACCGGGATTAGCTGTATTTGAACGAACCAAAAATGGTAATTTTTATGGTTATGTTGATCATGTTTTAATTGACGGAGAAAAAGCACCCGCAAGTCAGGCTCAGCAGGTAATTGATAGAGCAGTTGATATTAATGAGAAAGCTCACGATTTACAAAATGATGAAATTGGTGCTATTAATTATCGATTAGAAAAAATCAGGTTAGAACAACGCGCGCTTGAGTTAGATAATGAGCTGACTGATAAAAAATTGGCTGAATTTGAAAACGAAATAAAACAACTCAATAAAGATTATCAGCGGTACGAAAAGCAGCTATTTAAATATCGTCAGGCAGCGAGTCGAGATGCGGTTATTGTTAAAGATATGCGTGGTGAGTTAGTCAATATTCCCGCAGCACAAATCTTAGATTTCCATTTTCCAAATGATATGACGGTGCTGGCTAAAACCGGTCGGTTTTTTGTGCAAATTGGCAAGTTTGTCAGTGACGATCCTAGAGAGGCAAATACCGAGGGCGGTGTTTTCCCCGCAATATTTGGAACCGTTTTTATGGTGATGTTAATGGCTGTTATTGTTACCCCATTTGGGGTTATTGCAGCTATTTATTTACATGAATATGCGGCAAAAAATAATGTCACCAAAATTATTCGAATTGCGGTAATTAACTTAGCTGGTGTTCCTTCGATTGTATATGGGGTGTTTGGTTTAGGCTTTTTTGTTTATATGTTAGGGGGCAGTATTGATGAATTATTTTATCCCGAAGCTATGCCTAATCCAACATTTGGTACGCCTGGGGTTATTTGGTCGGCCCTTACCTTGGCAATTTTAACTTTGCCTGTGGTTATCGTTTCAACCGAAGAGGGCATGTCTCGAATTCCAAGTTCATTACGTCAAGGCAGTTTAGCTTTAGGTGCAACCAAAGCCGAAACTTTGTGGCGTATTATTATCCCAATGGCTAGCCCAGCGATAATGACCGGACTTATTTTAGCAGTTGCACGTGCGGCTGGCGAAGTTGCTCCTTTAATGCTAGTTGGGGTTGTAAAAATGGCGCCTACACTACCTTTAGATGGAAATTTTCCGTTTATTCATGTTGACCGAAAGTTTATGCATTTGGGTTTTCATATTTATGATGTTGGGTTTCAAAGCCCTAACGTAGAAGCCGCAAGACCATTAGTATATGCCACCGCTTTTTTATTAGTGACAGTCATTGTTGCCTTGAATATTACGGCGATTGGTATACGTAACCACTTGCGCGAAAAATACAAATCGCTTGAACATTAAATTTATAAGGTTTATTAAAGATGATTTCATTATCACCTGAAGTTACTAAAATTAATAATGCCATTTCGCCAAGCGAATTAACCGCTGAGCAAACGGCATTACAAATGCGAGATCTCAATTTGTTCTATGGCGATAAACAAGCTTTGTACAATATTGATATGAAAATTCCTAAAGGAAAAGTAACCGCTTTTATAGGCCCTTCAGGCTGCGGTAAGTCAACTTTGTTGCGTTGTATTAACCGCATGAATGATTTGGTTGATATTTGTAAAGTAAAAGGCGAAATTTTACTTGAAGGCAAAAATATATACGATAAAGATGTTGATGTTGCAAATTTGCGCCAAAACGTTGGCATGGTATTTCAGCGGCCAAATCCGTTTCCAAAATCGATTTACGAAAACGTCGTTTATGGATTACGACTGCAAGGAATTAAAGAAAAATATAAACTTGACGAAGTTGTTGAAAGCTCGTTACGTAAAGCTGCTTTATGGGATGAAGTAAAAGATAGATTAAATGACAGCGCATTTGGTTTATCTGGCGGTCAGCAGCAAAGACTAGTGATTGCTAGAGCAATAGCGATTGAACCTAAAGTATTATTGCTAGATGAGCCAACCTCGGCGCTAGATCCAATTTCAACCTTAACGATTGAAGAGTTGATTAATGATTTAAAAGAAACCTATACTGTGGTAATTGTGACGCATAATATGCAACAAGCAGCGCGTGTATCTAATTATGCTGCTTTCATGTTTATGGGTGAGCTAATTGAATACTCTGAAACAAACCAATTATTTACGACACCGGCTAAAAAGAAAACCGAAGATTATATTACCGGTCGATATGGTTAAGTAGCCTTAGTTTTAGATAAAATTATCATAACCGCTTGAATTATCGCTGATATTTTAGGTACACTCAGATTTAATGACACTAGGTGTAAATTATGGATTTAAAATTAGATAAACATATTTCAGGTCAGTTTAATATTGAACTTGAACGCATTATGAGCAGTGTATTAGATATGGGCGGTTTGGTTGAACAGCAAATAACACAAGCGCTTGAGGCGATTAATAATAGCGATCCTAAAATAGCAGAAAAAATCATAGAGAACGACAATAAAATTAACGACTATGAAGTGGCAATAGACGAAGAATGCGCTCGAATTATTGCCAAACGCCAACCTGCAGCCATTGATTTAAGAATTATTTTGGCAGTGGCAAAAATGATTGCCGATTTAGAACGCATAGGTGATGAAACTTGTCGTATGGTCAAAGCTGCACAAGTTCACTTTAGCGGTCAACATCATCAATTTATTGTTGATTTAGATCATATGGGTCAACAAGTATTGACCATGTTTAATAAAGTATTAGATTCGATGGCACGTATGGATAGTGATGCTGCCTACGAAGTTCATAAGTTAGATAAAAAAATTGATAAAGCTTATGAAGGTATTATGCGTCAATTAATGACTCATATGATGGAAGATCCACGCTCTATTCCAAAAATAATGGATGTTGTTTGGGCCACACGTTCACTAGAGCGAATAGGTGACCGCTGCCAAAATTTGAGTGAGCATGTGATTTATTTAATAAAAGGCAAAGATGTACGCCATAGAAGCAGTGAGCATATTGAAAAAATGCTAGAGGTTAAATAAAGTAAATCAGCTTAAAAGTGGCAAAGGCTATTAATTGCCTTAAAAAATAGCGTTACTTTTTTATTTTAATTGTGCCAGCCAAGCTAAATGAGTATGCTTACGGGTTTTTTGAAAGAGGCTTTGTATGGCGACTATAGGGTTTGATTTTGGCACGTCTAATTGCGCCGTTGGCATTATGCGTAACGCTCACCCTGAGCTGGTTACGTTAGCCGAGCACGGCTTTTACATGCCTTCCAGTTTATATTCTGCCAGTCGAAATACCATTGTTAATTGGCTTTATCAAAACCTACCTACCAACGAACAAAGTAATTTCGCCAGTGCTAGAAAGCTTGCTTTGCAAAAAGGGCAAATGGCGCTAGCAGAGCTGAAACTAGATGGGTTGAATTCTGAGTTATCTTTTGGCAAATCAGCTTTAGAGCATTACCTCGAAGATCCCGAAGAAGGTTATTATATTAAATCTCCTAAATCCTTTTTAGGGGCAACTGGTTTAGTTCGCCAGCAAATCGATTTGTTTGAAGATATTGTGGCAGCTATGATGTGTCATATTAAAGCTTGTGCTGAGCAAAATTTAAAAGAAGATATAGATCAATTGGTCATTGGCAAGCCTGTCAACTTTCAAGGATTAAAAGGTGACGAGAGTAATCAGCAAGCATTAAATATTTTAACGAATGCAGCAAAGCGAGTCGGTTTTAAAAACGTTGAATTTCAATTTGAGCCTGTTGCAGCTGGGGTCGAATTTGAAGCTAGTTTACCAACAGAAAAACGCGTGTTAGTGGTTGATATTGGTGGTGGTACGAGTGATTGCTCAATGTTATTAATGGGACCTGAGCTAATCAATCATGAACAGCGTAGCGAACATATATTAAGCCATAGCGGTCAACGAGTGGGTGGTAACGACTTTGATATTCAATTAGCTTTGTTTGGATTAATGCCATATTTAGGGATGAATGGGCAACTTAAAACAGGTAAACCTTTACCAGTTAAATGTTTTAGTGATGCGGTTGAAATTAATAATATTGCGGCACAAACGCGCTTTTACAGTGCTGAAAATGCACGTATGTTAGCTCAGTTGCTACGTGATGCCGAACAAAAATCTTTGCTCGAACGCTTGTTAAAAGTACAGCAGCAAAAATTGAGTTATCAACTAGTCAATTGCGCTGAACAAGCAAAAATTGAGTTATCAGCTGTAAATTCTACCCTTGTAGATTTAGACTTTTTAAGCCCGTCGCTAATGGCACAGCTTGAGCGAGATAATTTATTGCAGGCTAATCGACGAATACTCGATTCAATCGCGCAATTAATTAATGAAGCTATTAACCAAGCAGGGTGTGAGCCTGATATTGTGTTTGTTACAGGAGGCACAGCTAAATCGCCTGTTTTTAATCAATTTATCAGACAGCTTTGCCCAGCAGGAACCGAACTTGTCGTTGGCGATTATTTTGGTAGCGTTGCATCTGGCTTGACTAGATGGGCAGATAAAATTTACCGTTAGTATGATGAATTTAAGTTTAGAAGCATTAAAACAACAGGCATTAGCTTGCCGTGAGTGCGAGGCGATTTTAAACCCGAATCCGGTTATTCAAATCAGTTCGCAAGCTAAAATTTTAATTGCAGGTCAAGCGCCCGGTCGAAAAGCAGATAAAGCTAATAAACCCTTTGCCGACGCCAGCGGAGATAAGCTGCGTCAATGGATGAAAATCTCAAATGATGATTTTTACAACGAAAATAAAGTCGCAATTTTACCAATGGGGTTTTGTTATCCGGGTTCGACTAAATCGGGCGATATTGCACCATCTAAAGTTTGTGCCCCGCTTTGGCGAAAGGCCTTACTAGCCCATTTAAAACAGGTTGAATTAACCATAGTGTTGGGACAATACGCTCGCCAGTATCATTTACCAAGCAGTCAACTTAATCTAACTGAAACCGTTAAACAATGGCAGAAATATGCTCCAGAGCAATTTGTTTTGCCGCATCCAAGTCCTCGTAATCAATATTGGTTTAAGAAAAATCCTTGGTTTGAACGTGAAGTGATTCCTGCGCTTCAACGACGAGTTAAACAGGTTACAAGCGACAATTAAGCTTGGGATAATGTTGCTGAATAGCTTGATTAATTTGTTTGAGAACATGTAGATGATTTTTTATATATTGTTTTTGAATATACATACTCACCGGATGAGCACCATGTTTTATTGCATTAAAGTGTGACACAGGAATATTGCCTTGCTTTGCCGCGTTTTCAAATACCGCACTGTTTACCATTACTGCATCAATCCGCTTAAGTTTTAGCATTTTAGCTAAATTATCAACTTGTAAAACACCAGCTACATTGTATTTATCTTTTTCAAGACATAGATATCAATTCGCTTTAAATGGGCTAGCCAACTTTATACTGCTTTTTAAATTGTTTATTGTCAGGTAGGTATTCAGCGTCTTTATTAATATACCAACTAACACAAAATGGGTTGAGATAAGATTGAATATGTATTTTGGTGTTTATTTTCAGTGGCTAATAAAACGGCATCTATTTGGCTCTTTTTTAGTTTTTAAAATGCTTGAACAAAATTAGAACTTGGTGTTATTTGATATGGGATCTTGGCCACTTCAAGTATTTGAGAGGCTTTTTTGAAACCTTCACCTTGCCATTTATCTTGAATTTTGTGCGAGAACGGAGGGTAAGTAGGTGCTAAAACACGCATTTTTTGAAGTTGTTTTTGCTTGTGTATATTGTATATTCATCGATAATAAAAATAAGCTTATTAAGCTAATTTTTATTAAGTTGAGCCACATACTGAAGCTATGTTTTTTGCCCTCGGATATTTCAAACGCATATAAATAAAATAAGAAAGTCAGTTAAAATTTATTTAAGTGTAGTCTACTGACTATAACTCACAAAGAAATGCGCGCTATATTTAATCTCAAAATAAATAAAAACTTAGCTGCAACAAGTAAGCTAAAGTTGATATAATCTGCACCAAGTTTTATAAGCGATAGATAAAGAATGATCCCACGTTTAACAGAAGTCGATGCCATTGAACAAAGCTACCTTGATTATTTAGCAGTGCTTAAATCAGCGCGTTTTGAAGGTGATATCGAAACCAGCTATGCTAGTCGTTTTTCGGTTTCAACCGATAACAGTGTGTATCAAAACTTACCCCAAGCGGTTGTTTTACCAAAAAATATTGATGATTTGGTCGTGTTGACTGAAATCGCGTCAAAGCCAGAGTTTAAACAAGTTAAGTTTTCACCTCGAGGCGGCGGTACTGGCACAAATGGGCAATCGTTAACGTCAGGGATAGTGGTAGATATCAGTCGCCACATGAATCAAATATTGGATTTTAACGCTGAACAGGGCTGGGTAAAAGTTCAAGCTGGGGTCGTAAAAGATCAATTAAACGCCTTTTTAAAACCCCATGGTTACTTTTTTGCGCCCGATTTAAGTACCAGTAATCGGGCAACTATTGGCGGTATGGTTAACACTGATGCTTCAGGACAAGGGTCATTGGTTTATGGTAAAACAAGTGATCACGTTTTAGCGCTAAAAAGCGTATTAATTAATGGGGAGGTGCTCGATACCGCCTCTATGCCTACGGCCGAAGCAGAAGAAATAGCCAAACAAACGAGTCCTATTGGTAAAATTTATCAGCAAGTCTTAACCAGCTGTCGTGACCAGCGCCAACAAATTTTAGATACGTTTCCCCGATTAAATCGCTTTTTAACTGGCTATGATTTAGAGCATACATTTAATAACGATTTAACTGAGTTTGATCTGGGTCGAGTGATTACGGGTTCTGAAGGCTCTTTAGGTTTTGTTGCCGAAGCTAAATTGAACATTACTCCAATCGCGCCATTTAAAACCATGGTAAACGTAAAATACGACAGTTTTGAATCGGCGCTAAGAAACGCACCTTTTTTAGTGAAAGCGAACGCAACCTCAGTTGAAACTATTGACAGCAAGGTTTTAAATTTAGCGCGTGAAGATATAATTTGGAACTCAGTTAGCCATTTAATTACCGATGTGCCGGGCAAGGTAATGGAAGGTATTAATATTGTTGAATTTAATGCGGTTCAGGCACAAGACAGTGCAGCTAAATTAAACAATTTAACCCAGCAGTTAGACACGCTTATTGCAAACGGCGAAGCCGGTGTTATAGGTTATCAAGTAACAGATGATCTGGGCTCAATTGGTACAATTTATGAAATGCGAAAAAAAGCGGTTGGTTTATTAGGAAATACTAAAGGCAGCAAAAAACCACTGGCTTTTGCCGAAGATACGGCGGTGCCGCCTGAAAACTTAGCTGATTTCATTATGGAATTTAGAGCCTTATTAGATAGCTATCATTTGAACTATGGTATGTTTGGCCATGTGGATGCAGGCGTTTTACATGTTCGACCTGCATTAGATATGAATGATCCCGAACAAGAAATCACCCTGCGCCAAATATCGGATAAAGTGGTTGCTTTAACTGCTAAGTATGGCGGCCTAATGTGGGGCGAGCATGGTAAAGGTTATCGTAGTGAATATGGGCCAGAGTTTTTTGGCCAAGAGCTATTTAATGAATTACGCAAAATTAAAGCGGCTTTTGACCCAGATAACCGAGTCAATCCGGGCAAAATTTGCACCCCATTAAACTCAGACGAAAAGCTTGTTTCAGTTGATGATACCAAACGCGGATTTTACGATCGTCAAATTCCGGTTAACGTTAGGGAAAGTGTTGATACGGCCATGAACTGTAATGGTAACGGCTTATGCTTTAATTGGGATGCTAATTCACCTATGTGTCCTTCTTATAAAGTTACAAGAGATAGACGACACAGCCCTAAAGGTCGAGCTGGTTTAATGCGCGAATGGTTACGCCAGTTGAGTAATCAAGGGGTTGATTTTAATCAGCTTGAAAAAGACGCTGTTAAAGGTGAATTTGAATCATCTTGGTTTGCTCGTTGGCGAAATACGAATTCTAAAAAGCAAGGCGAATATGACTATTCGCATGAAGTTATGGACGCTATGGATGAATGTTTGGCTTGTAAAGCTTGTACGAGCCAATGTCCAATAAAAGTTGATGTACCTGCCTTCAGAGCACGTTTTTTACAGCTTTATTACGCTCGATATAGTCGACCATTAAAAGATTATTTAGTGGCTTCAATTGAAAACAGTGCGCCGTTAATGGCTAAAGCACCAAGATTTTTTAATTTTTTCTTAAAATCTAAACCTGTGCAAGGGCTTATTAAGCAAACTTTAGGTTATGTAGATACTCCATTGTTAAGTTATCCGACGCTTGAGCAAAGTGTGGGAGATATGAATGTTTTGGACTGGAATTTATCACGCTTACAGCAAATGAGCGAAGCGCAACGATTAAAGGTAGTTGCCATAGTACAAGACCCATTTACCTCTTATTATGATGCACAAGTGGTTGCAGATTGGATAAAGCTTATTGCTAAATTAGGCTACACTCCGATTTTATTGCCGTTTAAACCAAATGGTAAAGCCCAGCATGTAAAAGGCTTTTTGAATAAATTTGCAAAAACTGCAAAATCAGCTGCTGCATTTTTAAATCAATTGAATGAATTGCATATTACTTTGGTGGGTACAGATCCAAGTTTAGTACTTTGCTATCGGGATGAATACGCTAAAGTGCTGGGTGATAAAAGAGGGGATTTTGACGTTTTATTACCTCATGAATGGCTGAAAAATGTTTCATTCCCTGAAACAACTCAAAATAACCCTGAAATTGAATTTAAATTATTTGCGCATTGCTCTGAAAAAACCGCAGCGCCATCTAGCCAAAAAGACTGGCAAGCAATTTTTAGTAAAGCAGGGGCTAAGCTAAGTCCTGTAGCGGTTGGTTGTTGTGGTATGGCTGGTACTTACGGACATGAAGCCAGTCATTTAGATAATTCAAAAGCGATTTATCAAATGAGTTGGGGCGATAAAATTAAACAAAGTGTTCCAGTGGAAGTGCTGGCAACCGGCTACTCTTGTCGCTCGCAAGTTAAACGCGAAGATGGATTTAAACCTAACCACCCAGTACAGGCTTTGCTTAACTTATTAAGTTAACCACGTCTTGTATTTAACTATATGGCTAAATACTATACTGGTTTGACCGTACTGGGGCGTGTTGATCTTTGCTGTATAAATTTTGTTCTAGCTAAACGCTTTTTAATCGCAGCGCGGGTTTACTTCAGGCATCCCTGCCTTACGCTAAAGCCAGCAGAGCTGTTTAAAAACATTTCCGATGTTTTTGTGTAGGCCTCGTGGGCTGATCAGCAACAAAGCGTAACAAGCGTTTAGGACAAACCCTTTGGGCAGCGTTTGTGCGGTATTTCTACTGCCTCAGCACTCATTTATGTAGAAAAACTACACCCAAATCGTGCTTTGTTGTATAAATACTGTACAAGTTGCTGGAAAGTAATACAGAAAAGATCAAAATGCACTAGTTTAGCTGGATGTAACTATAAATAAAAACCACTGTGACTAGTCATTTATGCACAGTGGTTTTTTAGTTCAAACTAGATGCTTATCTAGATTTTCAGACACTACCCGTACATATAAATAACTTATTAGCTTTTAGTTTGTTCAACCACAACCACCTCGTTTGTCGTTGAATGGTATGGTGATTCGTCATTTGAACTTTCTAAAGTCGCATTCAGTTCATAACTTTCAAAATCATCTTTAAATATTAAAACGGTGCCAGCTGTATCTGAATATATCTTTATATCATCAATATAATAAGCAGTTGCAACCGTTGCATCATTATCAGCTAGTTTAAAACTTAAATACTGTAAACCCGCTTTAGTTAAAGATAAATTTGATGAAACAGATGAAAATGCAGCATTAGTTACCTGTGTACTATTAATGCTTAAAGTCACTAATGGCTGCACAGTGTCTGATGCATTTGTTGCGTCCCAAGTAAATTCTACATCAATCCATTCATCTCCGGTAAAACTAGCGTCAACTTCTATATCTTGATTTCGAATATCATAACGGCCTTCTTTAATCTTAAGCTCAATTAAATCTTTGCCTGAGCTTACTGAGCTGCCGTACAAGCCAATATAAGCATCTTTAAAGTCTGTGTCGTTATCTGTTGGATTATTGTTTTGCGCACCCGCTTCTTTCTTAAATGAAAGCGTTAATTTGCCGGTTGTAAGTGGCTCTATATCACTATCTGCCAATTTTAATCGTAGTTCTCCTGTATCGTCGGTTTTGGTATCCGTCAGTTTGGCGACTTTGCTGGTGGTTGAAGTGATAACAGGACCTGTAATCGTAATCTTGATTGAACTCATGGTACCATCAGCAGATTCTATATTAATGATGTCTGTCAGAGTGTCGGTTAGCGATGCTAAAGCTGACACATCAGTATGACTGCTCGTTAATGTGTATATCCAAGAACCCGCGTCATCAATCGAAAAAGTACCGTACGTTGTTGCCTGACTTACTTGGCTAACCACGCTTGCTTCGCCAGAATCCGGATCAGTCACAGTTACAGTACCTGTTAAATCTCCATTCACATTATTAATGGTTGTTTTTGCTAAATCGCCGCTAATTGTGGCGGGTGTATTGATCTTAACCGGCTCAACCCCTTTTATGGTGATCACTATGGTTTGGGATGTGCCATCAGCAGACTTTACGATAATGGAATCAGTTAAGGTTTCGTTCGCATTCGTTAACGCCACAACCTCATCGTTGCTACCATCTAAAGTGTAGGTCCAGTTGCCATCTTCAGCCAAATTAAACGTGCCATAATGCGTTGCTACCGCAGATTGGCTGATTGCTTTATTTTCACCATCATCAACATCAGTAATCGTTAAGCTTCCACTTAAGTCTGTACTTGAATCGCTTGACACTTGTGCCAATAAATCACCAGAAATAATAGCTGGCGTATTCTCTGCTATATCCCTGTCATTGTCATCGCTGGATTCTAGGTTACAAGCTGACAATGAAAGCAACAGGCCTAAAGTAACTAAATTTTTTTTCATTTTTATTTTCCTCTTTATCCTATGGTTAAAAATTCATATCTATTTTTTATTTCAAACGTTTTTTAGTTCATAAACGGTATTTAACATTAATCTTATAACTTGGTGGTAATGCCAGTTTTGGGGTGCTAAATCATTATTTAGCTAAAAACCCTAAAGAGTTAACTAAGTTAGACTGCTTGTATTTTAATATTTGATTTATTTTTTAACTTTATAATTTAATTTATTATGTTCATAGCGTCCCAGACATATACATCTTTCGGGTTACCGATATTGCATAACCGCCTGTTTTATCGTGCTTCTAATAATTGATTCAATCGAATAACTCAATTTTTAACAGTATAAATTGGACTTACCACTTGATCAATTATTTTTTTTAAAATATATTTAACACGGTTATTACATAGCCGATTTAAAAATTATTCATATTAAACATTTCGAAGGAGACATTAAAAATGTTAAAAGCACTATCAAAAAAAATCTCGTTAGCAACCGTATCTAGTTCACTTTTATGTCTGTTGTTCACTGTTTCAGTACAAGCTCAGTCGTGCAGTGCACAAAGCTTTAATTGGGCGAGTGAATGGGACAATGAATTTACTAATACTAAATATAAGGGGTTACAATTTCCTCGAACTAGCACTTGTATTTCGGGCAGTAATCTTAATGATCAAAAAATTAATGGACATTTTTTTCAGCAAGATGGTCACGCAGTGTTCGACAATGACGATGGCGATGATGGACGTACAGAGGTTCGCTCACAAAATATGTTAGGTAACCACTCAAGCTTTAACGCTAGATTTAGGTTTGAGGGTGCAAGCTTAAGTAGTCGTAACTACACGGTTGGACAAATGTTTGGCGAAGGTGATGGTCCAATTGTCCGAATCGAGCAACTTTTTGGCGACTTACGCGCAGTTATTAGAACATCACCGGGTGCTAGCACCAGTGTGTATGGAAACCAAAGTGCAAGTCTAAATACTTGGTATACCTACAAAATGGTTCGCGAAAATAATAAAATTAAGGTTTGGATCAATGGCTCGGAAGTAACGCCCAGTGGTGGCCTTACTCTTAGTGGATTCGATATTGCAAAAACTTATTATAAGGCAGGTTGCTATATGAGTAATGCGACACAAAGCAATGGATGCCGAGCTAAGTTTGATACGATTCAATACATCCGTTAATTAAAATTGTTGCCAAGTTAACCTCAATTTAACTCAGTTTAAGAAATACCATTTTGTCAGTTGGTATTTATTCGGTTTCTATATTGGGGTTAGCTTAAATGTTTATCACAATTATTTTTATCTTCTCAAAAAAGCTATTGGTTGGAATATAAATGGGCAAAATATTTTTGGGTATAATCGCGCTTATCTCATCGTTTTTTATTGGAACTTGGTACGAAAATCAGCGTTTTCATTGGAGTCAGGAAAATACTCGAATAAACAAATTACCGGCTAACCAAACACAAATTGTTGTTAGTAATACACAAAATCATCACAAGAAAACAGCCCAAAAAACCGAATGTGAATATTCTCAGATTGAAAATAAAACGCTCAAACAGCTAAATAATGAGGAGATTCAATTAGAAAATTTAGCTATTAATAACATTAATAGCTTAAAAGTCTATTTAAGTTTTATGGACTCACCAGCGTTTAAGTTTGGTAAGATAGCAGACTTTGTAAACCAATCAGAACAAGGCCTTAGTTACCTGTATTCACTTTATCAAAATTCTCGTGAACCAGCTTCTCTCTCAATTCTTGGGAGTATTATTCAGTTAACACCTAGCAAAGATAAAATAAACCTTGCAAAAGACTTGCTATTTGACACGAATGTCGAAAAACGTCAGTTCGCTTATGACATCTATAAAGAGTCTGACACCTCGTTACCAGAATTGACCGATAGTTTAATTGATGCCAGTTACTATGAAGATAACAACAACGCATTAACCGTTTTAATTGACGCTATTTCAAAAACTTGTAGCCAGCTTTTAAGTCAGTATCGCTGTGCAAACCGTTTAGCAGAACTGAGTCAAAATAAAATTGAATCCATCGCGATTAAAGCAATATCAGCGATTTCGCAATTGGAGCAAAGCCAAATAAAAACAGATGTTTTAAAACACCATTTAACCAATGGGACAACTGAATTTAAATTAGCCATACTCGAGACAATGAATGCGACTTTAAAAAAAGATGAGGAACTGATTAAACTCATTAGTCAGATCTCTGAAGATCATTCGGCATCGACACAACTGAAACTCGCCGCCAATGCATTTTTATACAAAGTTGAGTTAAATAACCTAGACTTTTAAGTAGACCGTTCGTCATAATGTTTAAACTAGCAGACGAGCAAAGCCTTTGCCTTTGCTGCTTTTCTAGTTGTTTTCCTTTTCGTATTGTAGAGTAATTGACAAGTGTATACAGGTTATTCAAGTATCGACTAGAATCATATCAGAGACATTATAAATAACATTAAATGTCCACGGACACTATAAGTTGTTAAATATGAAAATTATAATGCACTTATTGACTTTTAAATTAGTTGCATCAGTATTTTAAATGAAAAGGGACAAACGCACTGAATGGAGAATAAATTACCTATTATTTTAGACATTGAAGCATCAGGCTTTGGTCGAGGTAGTTACCCGATAGAAGTAGGTTTTGTATTGCCGTCTAAAAAACGACTCAATTATCTCGTAAAGCCTGAGGATAATTGGACTCATTGGTCAAGTAGTGCAGAGCACAAACATCATATTAAACGCGAGTTATTGTTTAACATGGGCTTTAATGTACGACAAGTAGCTGATGAGCTGAACAAAACGCTAGCAGGTGAATTAGTTTACACAGATGCTTGGGGGCATGATTTAAGTTGGTTAGGTAAATTATATGATGCCGCAGGTTGTTTGCCCAGTTTTAAATTAGAACCAATCAGAGCTATTTTAACGCAAGCCCAAATAGAAATTTGGCACAGTGTTAAAGATAATTTAGTTGAGCTTTATAAAGAGCCACGGCATCGAGCTAGCTCAGATGCCGCCATTATTCAATTATGTTATGAGTTCACACAGGTAGAAACGGCCCAATATTTTTAAGTTAATTTAATTCATCTGGGTAGATGATTTTGCTTTAAACTCCCTTGATATTTTTTCTGTGAATACCCATTTATGAATAAACTAGGTTATTTGATAAGGTACTTCAATCATGAGATTAGACAGACTTACTAGCCAATTCCAACTTGCTATTTCCGATGCCCAATCTTTGGCATTGGGACGAGATCACCAATACATTGAAGCAACTCATTTAATGTATGCTTTACTCAACCAAGATTCAGGTTCAATTCGTAATTTATTAACTCAAGCAGGCTGTGAAATTACCGCGTTGCGGGCGCAGCTATCTGAATCTTTAGATAAGCTGCCTAAAGTTGAAGGCATAGGTGGTGATGTCCAATTATCACGTGACATGATTAGTTTGTTAAACCTATCAGATAAATTGGCACAAAAACGCAAAGATAAATTTATTTCGTCAGAGCTTTTCGTATTGGCTGCACTTGAGCAAAACGCATCGTTAGGACAAATGTTAACCAAATCGGGTATTAGTCGGGCTCAATTAGAAGCAGCGATAGAAAAAGTGAGAGGCGGACAAAACGTAGATGATCCTAATGCCGAAGAGAAACGCCAAGCCTTAGAAAAGTACACTCAGGATTTAACCGCGAAAGCAGAGCAGGGCAAGCTTGATCCTGTTATAGGTCGAGATGAAGAAATTCGCCGTACTGTACAAGTGCTACAACGTAGAACGAAAAACAACCCTGTATTAATTGGCGAACCAGGGGTAGGAAAAACCGCAATAGTTGAAGGTTTAGCACAGCGTATAATTAATGGCGAGGTTTCTGAAGGGCTTAAAAATAAACGCGTATTATCATTAGATATGGGCGCTTTAATTGCCGGCGCTAAATACCGAGGTGAATTTGAAGAAAGATTGAAAGCGGTATTAAATGAGCTTGCCAAAGAAGAAGGACAAGTCATTTTATTTATTGACGAACTCCACACTATGGTTGGCGCAGGTAAAGGTGATGGCGCTATGGATGCCGGAAATATGTTAAAGCCGGCATTAGCTCGAGGTGAATTACATTGTGTTGGTGCAACAACATTAGACGAATACCGCCAGTTTATCGAAAAAGATGCTGCGCTTGAACGTCGTTTTCAAAAGGTATTAGTGGATCAACCTAGCGTTGAAGATACGATTGCCATTTTGCGCGGCCTAAAAGAAAGATACGAACTACATCACTCAGTTGAAATTACTGATCCGGCTATTGTGGCGGCGGCCTCTTTGTCTAATCGTTATATCGCAGATCGCCAATTGCCCGATAAAGCGATAGATTTAATTGATGAAGCAGCTTCAAGCATCCGAATGCAAATCGACTCTAAGCCAGAAGAGTTAGATCGCCTTGAACGTCGCAGTATTCAACTTAAATTAGAGCAACAAGCATTGCAAAAAGAGCGCGATGATGCCAGTAAAAAGCGCTTAAACACTATTGAAGAAGAACTGGAAGGCATTACTCAAAAATTTAATGATTTGGAAGAAATTTGGAATGCAGAAAAAGCGGCATTACAAGGTACTCAAAATATTAAAGCAGACCTTGAACAAGCGCGTTTGGATATGGACATTGCTAAGCGGGCTGGCGATTTAAGCCGCATGTCTGAGCTTCAATATGGCAAAATTCCAGCGCTTGAGCGCCAGTTAGATTTAGCGGTTCAAGCTGAAATGCAAGACATGAGCTTGCTTAAACATAGAGTTACAGAGGAAGAAATTGCAGATGTACTCTCGCGTTGGACTGGCATTCCAGTATCGCGCATGCTTGAAAGCGAGCGAGATAAGTTGTTGCAAATGGAAGATAACTTACATCAACGAGTGATTGGCCAAGACGAAGCAGTTAAAGCTGTCTCTAATGCTATTCGTCGTTCTCGTGCCGGTTTGTCTGATCCGAATCGGCCTATAGGTTCATTTTTATTTTTAGGCCCAACTGGGGTTGGTAAAACAGAACTCTGTAAGTCATTGGCAAGCTTTTTATTTGATTCAGAAAGCGCCATGGTCAGAATCGACATGTCTGAATTTATGGAAAAACATTCAGTTTCTCGCTTATTGGGAGCGCCTCCGGGCTATGTGGGTTATGAAGAAGGCGGTTATTTAACTGAAGCTGTGCGCCGAAAACCTTATTCTGTTATTTTGCTAGACGAAATTGAAAAAGCGCACCCTGATGTCTTCAATATTTTGTTGCAACTATTAGACGACGGCCGATTAACAGATGGACAAGGCAGGACAGTTGATTTCAAAAACACAGTGGTCATAATGACATCTAATTTGGGCTCTGATTTAATTCAAGAGTTGACGCATTCGGGTCATGAAGATCAAGTTAAATCTTCCGTGCTAGAGGTAGTTGGTCAACATTTTAAACCTGAATTTATTAACCGGATAGATGAAACTGTGGTGTTTCATCCATTGGCCCAAGATCATATCCAGCAAATTTCATTGATTCAGTTAGATGAACTCAAAAATCGTCTGGAAGCCCGTGGCTACGGCTTTGAAGTCACAGATGCAGCTTTGGCAAAGCTCAGTAAAGCTGGCTTTGATCCTGTGTTTGGTGCCAGACCATTAAAACGAGCAATTCAACAGGAAATTGAAAACCCATTAGCACAAGCTATTTTATCAGGTTCAATTCCAACAGAAAAAACCATTGTTGTTGATGAAAAAGATGATAAATTAGTCTTTGTATCAAAATAAGTTACAATATAAAAGTAACTTGCTACATGAGGTTTCTATTGCTACTTATTTAACTATGGTTGCAACTAGAAACCTTTATTATTTTAAGGATTAAGCAAAAATTTTTATGACTGATTCAAACGATATACAAAAACATCCAAGCAAAGGCATTTATCTGTTACCTAACATTCTCACCACAGCTGGCCTTTTTTCTGGTTTTTATGCAGTAATTGCCTCTATGAACAACCATTTTGAAAGTGCTGCAGTTGCTATTTTTATTGCGATGATTTTTGATGCGCTAGATGGTCGAGTTGCCAGAATGACTAACACCCAAAGTGCATTTGGAGCCGAATACGACAGTATGGCGGATATGGTGTCTTTTGGCATCGCACCAGCATTAGTCGCTTATAATTGGGCTTTGTTTGGATTAGGTAAAATTGGTTGGCTAGCCGCATTTATTTTTACCGCCGCTGCGGCATTGCGTTTAGCCAGATTTAATACCACGGTAGGTACAGCTGATTCACGTTATTTTACTGGGTTAGCAAGCCCAGCAGCGGCCGCGATTGTCAGTGGTATGGTTTGGCTAGGTGCCGATTATGAACTAAACCCAGATACCTTTGGCGTCATTGCGATGATAATAACCACCGTGAGTGGGTTGTTGATGGTTAGTAACTTTAAATATAGCTCGTTTAAAGAAATAAAATGGAAAGAACGGGTGCCGTTTATTGCTGTTTTATTCATGGTATTAGTCTTTGTCGTTGTGGCTACTGAGCCTGCATTAGTGTTGTTTTTGATCTTTTCTCTTTATGCGTTGTCAGGTCCTTTTATTACCTATAAAAGTGTTAAAGAAATTAAAAATAAACTAATAGATGAACCTGACGAAACAGCGACTGAAGCAAGTAAGGCGGCTTCACAAGAGCAAGACGAAACAGAAAATAATCAGACTAAATAGTAGGTTTAACTTATTATTTGGCAATATTTAAAAACGGCTGATTCTTTAATCGGCCGTTTTTGTTTACTTATACGTTTTTACATTAACAGATGGAATGACTATGTTTAAAATCAAGTGGGCTGTTATTAATTCTGCTTTGCTATTATCACTGGTAAGTTGTGTGCAATTAGATCAAGTGGAACAAGTGGAACAAGAGGTTGTTAAAACAGATCAAACGGATAATCAAAAAGGTGAATGGATATCTCTATTTAATGGCAAAGATTTATCGGGTTGGCATATCAAATTTACAGATCATCCACTAGATGAAAACTATCTAGATACCTTTGGGGTTAAAGATGGAAAATTAATTGTTTCGTACGATAACTATCAAAATTTCGACGATAAATTTGGTCATATTTTTTATCAAAAACCTTTTTCAAGTTATATTCTAAAGCTTGAATACCGTTTTATCGGCGAGCAAGTTAATGGCGGGCCCGAGTGGGCTTATCGCAATAATGGTATTATGTTTCATAGTCAATCACCGAGCAGTATGGCAATTGAACAAAGTTTTCCTCGTTCGATTGAGGTTCAGTTACTCGGCGGCACCCAAGGACAAACTCGAACAACGGGCAATGTTTGCACACCAGAAACCAATATTGTTGTGAATGGTCAATTGAGAACTGAGCATTGTATCTTATCTACCTCAAAAACTTACCCAGGCGATCAATGGGTGCAAGCTGAAATAGAGGTGCACGGGGGCGAAAAAGTCATTCATCGGATTAATGGTGAAGTGGTATTTGAATATCAAAAAACTCAATACGAGCCAAAAAGTGAGTATGCATTAGGCTTGAGCGATTTGATTATCGACGAGGGCTACATTGCGCTTCAAGCTGAGTCACATCCAACCGAGTTTAGAAATATTATGATAAAGCCATTAGATTAAGGTGTTTATCTTTATTTGTGATTAATGTAATTGCTATTATTATGCTCAAGCTCGCATTTTTACTTGGTTTGGGTATAATGCCGCCACTTTTATTCATGTGGTTATGATATGAAATTTGCGTTAGGTATTGAATACGATGGTGCCCGGTATTCGGGTTGGCAAAGACAACAAAATGTACCCAGTGTTCAGCAGGCATTAGAAGAAGCTTTATCCAAAGTGGTTAACAAAACAATAGTGGTCACTTGTGCAGGGCGAACTGATTCTGGCGTACATGCGACAGCTCAAGTTGTGCATTTTACCACGGATGTTCAACGCGAAATTAAAGCATTGACTTTAGGCGTTAATGCCAATTTAC
Organism: Catenovulum adriaticum; assembly: GCF_026725475.1. Classification (NCBI taxonomy): domain Bacteria; kingdom Pseudomonadati; phylum Pseudomonadota; class Gammaproteobacteria; order Alteromonadales; family Alteromonadaceae; genus Catenovulum; species Catenovulum adriaticum. The sequence continues at coordinate 1,909,288 of NZ_CP109965.1, read as the reverse complement.
CTAAAGATATTGCGGTAAAATGGGCTCAAATTGTTGATGACTCATTTGACGCCAGATACTCAGCTACGGCACGCCGCTACAGATATGTTATATATAATAACCCGTTAAAGTCAGCTATATTGCCCCAAGGTATCACTCATTGTTATCACGACTTAGATGCAACTAAAATGCATCAAGCTGCTCAAGCTTTAGTGGGCGAAAAAGATTTCACCTCATTCAGAGCAGCGCACTGTCAATCAAACACACCATTTAGAAATATTCACCAAGTATCGGTTACGCGAATTGGTGAATATATTGTTATCGATATTACTGCAAATGCGTTTTTGCACCATATGGTTCGCAATATCGCGGGCTCTTTAATGGAAATAGGCAAAGGCGAGCAAGCTGTTAACTGGATATCAGAGTTGCTAATTGCAAAAGACCGCACGTTAGCCGCGGCCACAGCTAAACCAAATGGTTTATATTTGGTTCGAGTTTTTTATCCAGATAGTTTAAATATTCCCGTTGTGCCGATGGGACCCGTTTTTTTACCAGAGCAAATTGAACCATTAAATATTGAAAAAATCGATAAACAATGCGAAGTAAGCAATTAAATCTATACTTATCTCTACTTTAAGATGCAGGTTTTAGTTAAAATATGCTTCAGTTTATGATTTAATGTGCGGCATTAAGAGTTTATCGCTTTTTGTATAAACTAATTTTTCTTTTTGAAATTATACCCAGAGATTATCAATGAGTTGGATCGAAAAAATATTACCTAAAACAAACTCAAGCAAAAAAAGCAATGTACCAGAAGGTGTTTGGGTTAAGTGCGACGATTGTAGTTCAGTTTTGTACCGTGCTGATGTTGAGCAGCAACAAAATGTTTGCCCTAAATGTGGTCATCATATGCGCATTTCTGGCCGTGCTCGTTTGGAAGCTTTTTTAGATGTGGAAAACCGCACTGAACTAGGTTCAGATTTAGAACCACAAGATAAACTTAAATTCAAAGATTCAAAACGATATAAAGACAGAATTACTGCGGCCCAGAAAAAAACCGGTGAAAAAGATGCATTAATTGCATTTCAAGGGGCTGTAAAAGGCGTGCCTGTGGTGGCTGTTGCATTTGAATTTGGTTTTATGGGCGGTTCAATGGGCTCGGTGGTTGGCGCTCGTTTCATTAAAGCGGTTGAAGTTTGCTTGGAACAAAACTTACCTTTAATTTGTTTTTCAGCTTCAGGCGGCGCAAGAATGCAAGAAGCATTAATGTCATTAATGCAAATGGCTAAAACCAGCGCAGGTTTAGCTAAAATGAGTGAGCAAGGCTTGCCCTATATTTCAGTTTTAACCGATCCTACTATGGGTGGCGTTTCAGCTAGCTTTGCGATGCTTGGTGATTTAAATATTGCAGAGCCTAAAGCACTAATTGGTTTTGCTGGCCCTCGAGTAATTGAACAAACGGTTCGTGAAAAATTACCGGAAGGCTTTCAGCGAAGTGAGTTTTTATTGCAAAAAGGGGCAATTGATATGATTGTCGATCGCCGTGATATGCGAGATACCTTATCGCGATTAATTACCAAACTGATGAATTTACCTTCTATTGAGCAAATTTAATGGTCAATCCATCCGCTCAGGTAGCTTTTAATTCGCTGCCAGACTGGTTAACTTATTTAGAAGCGCTTCACCCTAACGATATTGAGCTGGGGTTGGAGCGTGTTCGTCAAGTTTATAACCGATTAGATTTAAACTTTAGTCAAACCAAAGTGGTGCTACTTGCTGGCACCAATGGCAAAGGCACTAGTTGTCATTTAATGCAACAACTTTTGTGTGCCCATGGCTTTAATGTGGGCTGCTATAATTCCCCCCATATTCATGATTATCGTGAACGCGTAACGGTTAATGCAAATTGGCTAAGTGAGCAGCAGCATTGTGATGCTTTTCAAGCCATAGAGCAGGCGCGCGGTAATATAGCGCTAACTTATTTTGAGTTTGGCACATTAGCTGCCATTTATTTACTCGCTCAACAATCGCTAGATTATATTTTATTAGAGGTTGGCCTAGGCGGACGGTTAGATGCAACTAACATTGTTGAACCTGATCTATCTATTATTACCACAATAGATTTAGATCACCAAGACTGGTTGGGTACAAACCGAGAAGTGATTGGTTTTGAAAAAGCCGGTATTTTTAGAGCGCAAGGCAAGGCGGTTTGTGGTGATTTAAATCCACCAGATACCGTTAAACAACAAGCGTTAGAAAAACAGCTAGATATTGTGTGGCAACAACAAGACTTTTGTTATCAAATAGAGCCTCAGTATTGGTCTTGGCAGGGTAAAAAAAATCAATTTAATCATTTAAATAAACCCAACATGCCGATTCAAAATGCGAGTACGGTTTTAGCGGGCTTAGAGCAACTTGGCCTTGAGCTGGATATTAATTTAATTAATGCATGCTTCATTGATTTTCAATTAGCCGGCCGCTGGCAAAAAATTTCAACTCAACCTGATGTCATTATTGATGTTGCACATAACCCAGAATCGATTCGTTTTATGCAGCAACAACTACAACAGTACTCACACCAAGGTAAAAAAATTGCTGTGCTGGGCATGTTAAAAGATAAAGATATTAAAACCGTTATTAACACCATAAAAGCTGATTTTGATGCTTGGTATTTAGCAGATATCAACCAGCCAAGAGGCGCAAAAGCCACAGATTTACAAACCGAATTAACCGTATCTGATAAAGTAAGCTGTTATCAATCGATTCAACAAGCGTACAAAAGTGCTTTAGCAGATGCTCAACTAGACGATCTTATTGTTGCGTTTGGCTCTTTTTGGGTGATCACAGATATTTTGACGGATTAAATAATGGGTAATTCATTTCAAAATCGTTTAGTGGGTAGCATCGTCTTTATTGCGTTAATCGTTATTTTTTTACCGGATTTATTAGACGGTAAAAAAAGCGAGTATTCCGATCAATTTCAAACGATTCCGAACAAGCCTAAAGTTAAAGCAATACCTATTGCCCCTGATTTTCCAGAGTCTGCATACGATGAACAAATGCAACAGGCAAAAGTACAAATAGATAATGAAGCCCCTGTTGATCACTTATTAGAAAATGATCAATCAGAACAAGTAAATGATAATTCAGCATCTGAACAGCCTAAGCAAGACAAACAAGATAAAGTTAATTCAGCGCAATCAGCAAAAAAACCAGAACCGAAGCAAGCACCAACTCAATCTCAGTTTACTAATGCAGCTTGGGTGATTCAATTAGGTAGTTTTGGTAATAAAAAAAATGTTGATAACTTAGTTAATAAATTAAAACGTGAAGGCTATGTCGTATTTACTAAATCAGTAACTTCCAGCAGCGGTCGTTTAACCAAAGTATTTATTGGTCCTGACTTGGATAAAAAGAAACTTGAAAAGATGTTACCTGCTTTAAAACAGTTAACGAATTTAAAGGGCAAATTAGCAAATTATCAACCAGCGCAATAATGATTAGCATTATGGTGTTAGGATCTGGTAGAATTCGCCCGCACATTTCAGCATGAAGATAGATATGGTCTGGATCGATTACGCGATTATAGGTTTGATCAGTATTTCTACACTGGTCAGTTTAGTAAGAGGCTTTGTTCGCGAAGCTTTGTCATTAGTGGTATGGATCACCGCTTTTTTTGTAGCCAGTACTTTTTATTTAGATCTGGCGACCTTATTAAACAGCATTGATGATGAAATGTTGCGTAATGCAGCCGCAATTGCGATTTTATTTATCGTAACTATTTTGCTTGGCTCGTTAGCTAATTATTTAATTTCACAGTTGGTACAAAAGACAGGGTTGTCGGGTACAGATAGAGTGCTAGGCTTGGTGTTTGGCGCACTACGAGGTGTCTTAATTGTATCAGCTATACTATTCTTTATGGACGCTTTCACGCCTGCTGCAACGTCAGTTTGGTGGCGTGAATCAGTTCTAGTTCCTGAGTTTAAGATTGTGATTGAGTGGTTTTTCGAATATATGAAAAACACCTCTAGCTTTCTCAAAGACATTAAACCTGTTTAAGAGGTAGATAATCCATGTGCGGTGTTGTTGGCATAGTTGCTCATTCTCCAGTTAATCAAGCTTTATACGATGCGTTAACCGTTTTGCAGCATCGCGGGCAAGACGCGGCTGGTATCATGACCATTAACGATGGTATGTTCAAATTGAGAAAAGCCAATGGATTGGTAAGAGATGTGTTTGAACAAAAACACATGGAAAGATTAGCAGGTAACTGGGGGATAGGGCACGTGCGTTATCCAACTGCCGGTACTTCTACATCTGCAGAAGCTCAGCCTTTTTATACCAATTCTCCTTACGGTATTGCGTTAGCTCATAATGGTAATTTAACCAATGCAGATGAGTTAAAAGAAAACTTAAAAAGCGAAGCTAGGCGTCATGTTAATACCTCGTCAGATTCTGAATTATTAATGAACTGGTTTGCGCATGAACTCTGTGAAGCTAATGCTTGGGACTTAACGCCTAAAGATATTTTTAATGCAGTAACCAAGTTGCATAACAAAGCACGCGGTGCTTATGCAGTGGTTGCTTCAATTGTTGGCTTTGGTATTGTTGCATTTAGAGATGTTTATGGTATTCGTCCATTAGTATTAGGCCGCCGAGTGACAGACTTAGGTACTGAATATATGGTTGCGTCTGAAAGCGTCGCGGTGGATGCGGTAGGCTTTGAGTTTGTACGTGATGTTGCCCCAGGTGAAGCCATTTACATTACTAAAGAAGGCGAACTACATAGTCAGCTTTGTTCTGATACTGCTGAGTTAGTTCCTTGTTTATTTGAATATGTTTATTTTGCTCGTCCCGATTCAACGATTGATGAAATTTCTGTTTATGCGACTCGCGTTCGCATGGGGAAAAAGTTAGGCGAAAAAATTAAACGTGTCTGGAATGAATTAGAAATCGATGTCGTGATTCCAATTCCAGAAACCAGCTGTGACATCGCAGTGGAAATCGCCAGCACGTTAAACGTGCCTTATCGCCAAGGCTTTGTAAAAAATCGATACATTGGTCGAACCTTTATTATGCCGGGTCAGCAGCAAAGACGTAAATCCGTGCGCCGCAAATTAAATGCAATCTCATCTGAGTTTGAAGGTAAAAACGTATTATTAGTGGATGATTCAGTCGTACGTGGTACAACCTCAGAACAAATTATTGAGATGGCACGTGATGCGGGCGCTAAAAATGTTTATTTTGCATCGGCTGCACCGGAAATTCGCTTCCCGAATGTTTATGGGATTGATATGCCAAGCGCCAATGAATTAATTGCTTATGGTCGCGAAGTGGAAGAAATTTGCCAGTTAATTAAAGCCGATGGATTAATTTTCCAAGATTTACCTGATTTAATTGAAGCAGTAAAAGCAGGTAATCCAAGTATCGAGCAATTTGAAAGCTCGGTATTTAATGGTGAATATATTACTAAAGATGTTAACCAAGCTTATTTAGATCATTTAGATGCATTACGTAGTGACTCAGCTAAAGATTCAGGTAGTGCAAACCAAAGTTCGAGCTTAGATATCCATAACTTTAGCTAAGGTAAACAAACTTAATTATTAGGTTGACCATATAAGCTATCTAAAAAACGCCGCTACAATAGCGGCGTTTTTGTTTGTAAATTTGCAAGGAACCTTAGGTGTTAGATCAATTTATATTATTTGTCATTAGTTTTATCGCGAATACTTTGTCGTCTCTGGCTGGTGGCGGGGCAGGACTATTGCAACTTCCGGCTTTAATCTTTTTAGGTCTCCCTTTTTCTATTGCATTAGGCACACATAAAATTGCATCTGTTGCGTTGGGGTTAGGTGCCTCCATTAAACATCTTAAGCACGGGCAATTTAAATTTGCGTTAATCATTACCTTGCTTATTAGCGCCATACCGGGTGTTATATTGGGCGCGAATATTATTTTAAATATCTCGCCTTTTATTGCCATGACAGCGCTGGGTACATTAACTATATTGTTAGGTATTTATTCTATTTTAAAGCCTCAACTTGGCATTGAAGATACCGAAAAAAATCGACATTTACAGGGCTATTTAGTGGGCGGTTTTGGCTTATTTATTATTGCTATTTTAAACGGTTCACTAACCTCAGGTACGGGGCTATTTGTGACTATGTGGCTTATTCATTGGTTCGGGTTGAGTTATGGTAAAGCCGTATCTTATACTTTGATTATGGTGGGGATTATTTGGAATGGAATGGGTGCAGCTACGCTTGCTATGCTCACTGAAATTAAATGGAATTGGTTACCTGCCTTACTGTTAGGTTCATTAATTGGTGGTTATGTAGGGGCGCATTTAGTGATCGCAAAAGGCAATAAATTGGTTAAACGTGCATTTGAAGTAATGACGATACTGGCAGGACTTGCACTTTGGTACAAGGCATTTAATTAAGGATAAATTAACTGATGGAACCAATGAAAAACGGTTTAGCTGAACCAGCAATTAAACGCATTGCTCAAACTTTTTCAAGTATTTTTGACTTTGATCAAGCTCAATTTGAGCAATTAGCAAAATCAGATTTAGAGTCTTTAGAGCTTAAAGCTCGATTAATGCATTTTATTAAAGCATTGCACGTTTGTTTACCAGATGATTTTGAAAAAGCAGCTGTACTGTTGGCTCAAGTACCAAAAGTTTGGGCCGAATTAGATGAGCAATATCAGCGAAATGCGTTATCGGGTTTTGCGGCTTGGCCTATTATTGATTATGTCTCGGTTTATGGAACTGAACATCCTGAAATCTCGCTCAATTTATTAAAAATACTAACGCCTTTATTTAGTGCAGAATTTGCAATACGGCCTTTTATTCAGCAATATCCGCAACTTTGTTTATCTTATTTTGAAATTTGGGTAAAAGATACAAACGAACATGTTCGCCGTTTGGTGTCTGAAGGGACACGACCTTTATTACCTTGGGGTATCCGTTTAACTCAGTTTGTCATTGACCCTAGCCCAAATTTAGGTTTATTAGACACTTTAAAAAATGATCCCAGCTTATACGTGCGTCGTTCAGTAGCTAATCATTTGAATGATATTGCCAAGCATGATCCTGAACTTGTGATCAATATTTGTACTGAATGGCAGCAAAGTGCAGATGAAAAAACATTATGGTTAATCAAACATGCATGTCGAGGGTTAATTAAAGCAGGGCATCCCAAGGTATTTAAATTATTTGGTTATACCCAGTCACCTGAACTCACTCTGAGTGCACTTAGATTAGAATCACTCGTTGTTCAACAAGGCGGTGACTTAACCTTTGAGTTTGATGTGCAGTCAAATGCAAATAGCCCACAGCAACTGGTTATTGATTATAAACTGCATTTTATGCGCGCCAATGGGCAGCACAATATAAAAGTTTTTAAGCTTAAAAATTTGCATATGGCCGCAATGCAAGCCGTTCAACTTAGTAAAACACATTCGTTTAAGCCTATCACAACTCGCAAATATTATTCAGGCACACATAAAATAGAAATAATGGTAAATGGTATCACCAGACAAAGCTGCGAATTTGAACTGGCTGATTAAACGTAACCAGTCCCCCTCAATTTTCATCCGAAATGAGTTATAAAGCGCTTGATGAATAAAATGTAATTCGCTTTGATTTAAGGTATGGTTTTGGGCGTGTGAATTATTTCTGCCTGCCGAAGATAATTTTTTCTCAGTTCAAATTATAAACATAGATATAGTTTAATTAATCTGAATTCTGGATAAAAAATTATCTAAAGCATTAGTTTCCAACAATAGAGTCATTTATGTTACCTAATACCAATTTAAATTTGTTGCGCTCTTTGCATGTGCTTTTACATGAAGCGCATGTTAGCCGAGCTGCTAAACGGCTTTATATTACTCAATCTGCAGTGAGTCGCCAATTAGCTCAACTTAGAGAAATGTGCAGCGACAAATTATTGGTACGCCAAGGTAATCAACTTGTCTTAACCCCAAAAGCTCAATCTTTAAAACAGCGATTAGATAGTTTATTTAATGAATTAGAGCAGGTATTGCAAGATTCGACCTTTGAACCAGAAACTTGGCAAAGTGAACTGGTTATTTCTTCAAGTGACTATATAGCACAATATGTATTACCGGATATTTGTGCGCGGTTAAGTGAACAAGCGCCGCACTTAAAAGTGACTTTTAGACTATGGCAACCTGAGTATATAGATAATTTGCATGAGCTGGGTATAGATATCGCTTCCACTATTCTGCCTAAAAAACCAAAAGGCGTATCTAGCAGTTATTTAGGACAAGACGTTTCCGTGGTGGTTATGTCCAAACAGCATCCACTAGCAGCAAAAAATAAACTATCGCTCGAAGCGTTTGTTAGTTTTCCGCATATTAAAATCACGGGGGGCGCGGATAAAGATTCTAATATAGATAGTCATTTAAAAACGCTTAATATGCAGCGTAAAGTGCTGTTGCAAGTTCCATTTTTTACCGCTGCAATGAGTCGTATGCAATCTACTGATTGTTTAATGGTCATTCCTCAACATATTGCTAAACATCTATCAGAATATTGGCCGATTATATACCATGATATTCCTTTTCATCTGGAAGCTAATCATTACTGGTTAGTTTGGCACACTAAATATGATAATGATGTTGCCCATAAATGGGCCAAAGAACAAATTCAACTTACCTTACAAAGCAGTCAGCATTCAATTCATTTAGATGATGAATTCCATGCTAAACCCAAACTTTAGTTTATTTAAACGCATCAGCCAATTGAATTAACTATTTTATCAAAAAGGTATGACTTTAAATCATATCTTTGATGATTAAGTATGATTTCATTTTATGTTTTCCGTCTGGGTAAAATGCAATTTTACGGGGGGATTATGAGCATAACATTTTATTTAACGCTGATGAGCGTTTGTTTATTAGGTGCAATGACACCCGGACCCAGCTTAATGGTGGTGGCAAAAAATTCGTTAACGGGCGGGCGCTTACATGGCGTGGTTTCGGCTTGGGCACACGCACTTGCAATAGCGCTATATGCGTTAGTCACGGTCACTGGTTTATCAGTGTTAATGCAAAAATTGCCTATTTTGTTTCAATCAATTACCTATATAGGCGGTATTTACCTAGCTTATTTAGGGGTTAAATCATTATCTGCAAAAGGGGGAATGGCTGAGCAATTAAGTTCAGGCATGCAATCTAGCTTATGTCGCTCAGCTAGAGAAGGCTTTTTAGTTTCGTTACTTAACCCTAAAGTCTTAATATTTTTTATCGCTTTATTTAGCCAATTTATTCAAACATCACAAACCACAACAGAGCAAGCAATCTTGGTATTTATTCCATTGATGATGGATGGACTCTGGTTTTCGTTAATTGCCTTACTGCTAACTAAACCGGTTGTCATTCGTTACTTGCAAGATAAAGCATTATTAATTGATCGACTATCAGGGAGTCTTTTGATCATTTTGGCCAGTAAAGTGTTGCTAGCACCTTTGTTATAAATCACGACTTTTACAATATTATTTGGGCTTAAATCATTAAAAAGTTTATATTTTTCTGAAGCGCTTCAAATTAATTGTTTAACGTATTGGAAATATCATAATTTTGCACCATAATGGTTCGCGGCTAAACCACTTAAGCGGCAATATAAAGCACTAATCTGGTTAGTCATTCTATGATTGTTTAAAAACACGAATAAGGAAATAATATGTTTAAAAAAGCATTGTTAGCAGTTTGCATCGCGGGCGCTTCATTTTCATCTTTTGCTAATTGGGTTGGTGGCGTGAGCTATATTAACTTATCCAATGACGAAGGAGCTGATATTAGTTTAGGCGGGTTAACCGGCTCTCTAGGGTATCAGTTTGACGCACAAAATGGTTTTTATTTTACACCTGAATTGCGGGTAGGCACAGGTATTTCTGATGACTCTGTTGGCGGCGTTGATGTAGAAATGGATAGTTTTGTTGCTTTATCTGTTAGAGGGCAATATTCAGTGAATCAACAAGTGTATTTATTTGCTGCGCCTTCATACGCTAATGCTGAGTTAACGGCATCAGGTGGCGGTACTAGTGTTACAGAAGACGAGTGGGAGTTTGGTTTAGGTGGCGGTATTGGCTATCAAATGACAGATGCTATGTCTGCTGAATTTATGTACGAGCAATACGACGACGCTGATTTAATGAGTTTTGGCGTTAAGTTCTCTTTTTAAATATTAGCCAAAGTTACACAAAGTTTACACAAATAAAAAGCTTAGAGTTGGTTATCCACTCTAAGCTTTTTTGTTAATGAGCTACTTAGCAATTAACGCGAGTTATCCAACAAAGCGTTTTGCATGTTCATTGGTTTGCTGCAAGCGTTGAATTAAATATCTGTCGCGGTTTAAAACGGTTTTACATTGATCGCCAAACCATTCTAACGAAGCTTCCATATCACGAACATTTTCATCTGGATGTGTGTTGACGTAATCAAGAAATTCAGCGTAATTAACCGCCCCATCAAATAAAGGCACTATACCTTTACGTGACCCCGAAGCTGAATAAACCGTACTAGGAGAGAACACATCCAGTAATTTAGCCGAGCTAATATTTTTAAGATGAAAGTGATTAATGACTGGTTTTAAGCGTTCAAATGCTGGAATGATTTGCGCTTTTGATTCCCACACATGCAATACATCAAAATTGAGTTTAAGATTATCACGGGCAACCTGTTCAAATAATTGCTCAGTTGATGTGACTGTATCAGCATAGGTATTTGGATGTGTTTCAATGATTAAACTCAGTCCATGTGGCGTCATCCAATCACATACTTTTTTTAGCCGATTTGCTAGTTGGATAAAGTCAGCTTGAGTTGTGTCGGCGCTACCTTGTTTACCTGCAAAGGTTCTAACTTTTTTGCTTCCCCAGTGTTTTGCTAGCCGACAAAATAATTCAACTTGCTCTTTTAGCTCTGACTCGCTTGCTTGTAGCGGTAAATAATCACTCAGCATAGTGGCTTTTAAATCAAACTCGGCGAGCCAATTTTTATTGTAATGAGGCTGACTAGCTAAATTTTTAGCATGTATACCCCAAAGCTCAATCCCTTGAAAGTGGTTTGCTTGTGCCCATTTTGCTAGCTGGTCAATCGAAATCAGTTGATGGCGAAATGAGATAGTGCAAAGAGACAAGATCATATGCAAACCTCGGCGTCTTGTGTATCGGTCGTTAACTTGATTTGTTGGGTCCATTGATTAAATAGTGCAGCAAGTCGACGTTTAATTTTAAACTCTCGCTCATCTTGTAGTGCTAATAACTGAGTTATCTCGTTAACCAAGTGGTCACTATTACTATGAGTTGCCTCATTAAAGTTAGCAGCAACTTTCATTGCTCTAAATTGAATTTGTTTATAGCCAGATACCAATTGTTCAATTAAATCACACCAACTTTCAAATTCATCAAAGTCCATTTCAAGTGCTAACATAAAAAATGCCAATCCGTGCTCGTAAGCATATTTTCGTATCGCAAGCACAGGTAAATTTGTGAGTGCTTGGTTTAAACCTGCCGGGGTTAAATCATCTCTTTGTTCAATATGTGCGTTTATGATGTTTCGCACCGCATTAGTCATGGGGTTGGTATTGAGTTTGAAGCAAGCAATAAAATAATCATAAATTGCTTTACTGCTAGTAGGGGTGATTTCATCGCTGTCAAATAAATACCCGCCTGCAACGGCGTCAGACTCAATGGCTGCTAATACCTGCTGCTTGTTTTGTTCACCTTGCCAACGAAAGTCAGGATCCCACATAAATAAATTATCGGGATTTTTGCTCTTTTCTAACATCACATAATGAGGAAAAGGGTTTTGATTAAATTTGTTTTCGCGCTCAGGTAGTAAAAACATATCTAACATTACCATAATGTGCTGACTGTCGGCTTTGTGTTCAATTAAACTCAATAAAAAAGAAATGTTTTCGGTTTTAGATTTTTGAGGCCGATACCAAGGTTTAACCTGTATGCCATAAAGTAGATTAAACCAATAGCAGAAAAAATCATGATTTAAATCATCAGCATGATAATGAATTTTATAATTATCAGTTACGACGACCTCCGCATCCCAAACGCCAAAATAAAATGGTCGATGATCAACAAGCGGATGAGCCTTTATGCATTCAGACAAGCAACTCACAAAACAGTGCACTTTAATATCTTCAAATTCGTCAGTGGTGTCACTGGCATTCGAGCTTGCTGTTGGATTTGTATTTGAAGCAATTCTACTTAATACAAATTCACTTAAACTATCTATGGTTTCAAAATCTTTGGCGTTTAGCGCTTCATCCGGTACGTCTATTGAAAGCTCTAATTCTAAACTAATTAATAATTGCATCACTAGAACCGAATCTAAATATAGGTCTTGATTCAACCTGGCGGTTGGACTGAATGCGGCCATATTTGCAGTGGGAATTTCGCTTATCAAAATATTTTTAATAGCTTCAATCAGGGTATTTTTTTGCATAACAGATTCATTCATGTTGTTGGTTACCATCATTAAGCTGGTAAAGCATTAAAGGCTATGGCTAGTTGCTTACGATTAACTTTACTATTTGCCATACGTTCCACTTGTTTGACTGGCTGTACCATTTGCGGCACTTGAAAAGTGGCCAAATGCTGGCTACACCAAGCGCGAATAGCGGCTGGTTCAACCTCCGGCATAGCGACATACTGCAATGCGATGCGTTGACCGGCAATCGTATCGCTAACTTTAAACACAACACAGTCGGTAATTTGGGGGTGAGTTAAAATAATATTTTCTATTTCATTCGGATATACATTTAAACCAGACACGATAATGGTATCGTCTAAGCGGGCAACAAAATGTAAATCGCCATTTTGGTTTATAAACCCTGTGTCTTGTGTATGTATGGTTTTTAAACCGGAGGCGGTTTCAATATGGGCGATAATTTCAGTGGGTTGGTTGATATCATGGCTGGCTTCAAGTTGTACGTGCGGTAAAGGCACGCCCAAATCATTAGCTGCTTTTGGATGCTGACTGATACTGATACAGCCGGCCTCAGAGCATCCGTACTGTTGGTATAAATGCTTAACGTTCAGTTGTATTTGTTCAAATACCGGACCAGACATAGTTGAACCTGAAGTCATTGCCGCAAATAAGTTATCGCCTTTAGGCCATAACTTGGCGAGCCCTTGCAGCATAACTGGTGACGAATACAGCAAAGGCTTATCGCAATTTTTCAACACTTTAATTAAATATTTAGGATTAATACTGGTGATTATTTTAGGCATTTTATCTCGGGCTAACGCTACCATTACTCCGCAAATTAATCCGTATGAATGGGTTACGGGGCAGGCGATAACAGGCGTCATGCTGTTGGCCGCTGTGAATGCCCGGCAATAGCTGTCAATTTCAATATCAATATCAGCCCAGCTACGCAAAATACATTTAGGCTCGCCTGTGGTGCCTGAGCTCATTTGAATAATGCCGGCGTGTATACTGTGATTTTCAGATAATTTTTTAACAGCGGATTTGAGCGATATCATCTGAGTTAAATCTTTATAAATTAATAAACCACAACCGGCTTTTTCGGCCATTTTTTTCGCATTGTCTAGCGGGATGCCCGAATGAATTGGCATGGCTGATATTTTTCTGGATTTTAGATAAAAACAGAGCGTTAGCCAGATAAAATTATCTTCAACACAAACGGCGATGGCATGCTGTTGATTAAGTAAATCATAATCAAGGTACGCGGCCTGCTGTTTAGCAACGTCTAATTTGCTATAAAAGGTATCATTTATGGTAAACATTATACTTTCTCTGGTTTGTCTTGAGTTATCGCGGCAATTAAAGATCGTTTTTTATGGTTGGTCTGCGAGCTAGCGCGGGCCAGCGGGTTTTGTATGTCGTGATGAAATTCACGACTGGCACTGCCATTTAATTTTTTATTGAGCAAAGATTCGGTTTGAATACTGGGCTCGAAAATATTTATTTGTTGCAAACGAGCAGGGCTGGTGAGCGCGGCATTTTCATAATCTTTAAATGCTTGGTAAACCACTTGCCAAAAATCTTGCTCTGAAAACTGATAATAAGATTCAAGCAATACGGCCAGATCAGATAAGTTAAATACCAACAAGGTATCAACAAATAACTCCCTTAATGCTTCAACATCGCTCATCCAATAATATTGATTGGGTTTGCTCTTTTGGTAACACGGATTTAATTTATTAAACTCAGGCGCTAATTGGGGCTTTTCAAGATAACTGTGTACGTATTCTAAGCTTTCATGAAAATCTCTCAGAATTACTTTTTTTGGCCAACCTTGTTGGTGTTCAATCAACATATTTTGTGCATGTGCTTCAAGCGCAATGCCGTGTTTAACTAATAAATGCCAAACTGGAATCATGCTGATATTAAGCAAGCGCTGTAACCATTTTTTACAACCATGGGTTTGAATCCAAGAGTCGATAAAGGGTTTATTATCTTGTTCGATTACCGTTAAAGCGACAAACGGAATAGTCTGTTTAGGATTAGAGTAGTTATTAACACTTAGCCTAAAAATAACGCCTAATTGATCAGCTAATTTTGTTAACCAAGGTTGACTATTTATATTTTCGCTGGCGATGCTAATCCCAGCGTATTCAGATAAGAAAACCATATTTTTTTGTAAAAAAGTATCAGATTCATATAACTGATTGAGCCAATTTGAAAGCACGGGGGCGGTGCAAATTGAATGATTTTCTATACTTCTAACGGAGGACGTATTAACCATATTTAACGGCAGTTTGATATTTGCTTTATTAGGGCGACTGACATTAATTAAGGTTCTTACCGAAATACTAGCCTGATAAAAATCACCCGCCGCGCCTAAATAATATAATTGCTGATTATCAATTGCGGCGGCTAATGTTTGCTGTAAATTAACCCACTGCCAAGGGTGAATCGGAAGGAATGAAAACAATGTTGGCTCTGTGGTTAGCTCAGCTAATTTGTCATTCAATTGGCTAACGTAAGTTTCACCCAGCTCTTGCTGCCAAAACGTTTTTTCAGAAGTTGACTGAAAACAAAATTTAAGCAAGCTGCTATGCAAGGCTATCCAATGCAATTGAAAATGATTGGCTGCTTCGGGGCCGTAATTTTTATGATCTGAGTCGCTAAATCCAGTTCTGGCTTTAAAACACGGATGATAGGGATGGCCTTCATCAATCGCTGACTCTAATTCTGCATAGCTCAAATCTCGTCGACTGCTTAACTGGCTTAAAAACTGATTATTCCAGTTACACAACGCGATGGTTTGGTTGAGTTCAGTGATTAATTTATTTTTTACATGTTGTTTTGCTGGTAAATTAGCAACCAGTTCCGCCAATTGAATGGCTTGCCACTTACTATTTTTATAAGCATGCATTTGTGAAGCATCTAACCGGATGCGACTAAAGCCGGTGATTTTTCCTTTTGTTTTATATTGAGTATGACCAAGCATGAAATAAAAATAACCGTCTAGATGCTGATACTGGCATACTTTTTCAAATAATATGGCTTCTAACAACTGACGAACCACTCGGTTAATTACTAAATTAGGCTGATTTTCTCGAGCATTTTTTAAAGGCACATTAGTGTGCTCAATACGATTAAGCACACGCATATTCCTTTTTATTTTGAGTTAACGGGTGGTGTGTTTTAGCCTGCAGGTGGATAGGGTAAAACGGATTTTTAAATTGGCTATAAACCGCTAGTTCTTGCTCAGCTTCTAATTCATCTACATCTGCAACTCGCGTTAATAAATTAGCTTTGCTGGCAAGTAAGGGTTGATTAAATGCATTGTCCACAAAGTTTGCGCCAGCGCCTTTGAGTTTAAAGCGAAGTGTGTTTAATTTTTGGTAACTGACGGCTAGTAGCTGTTGCTCACTGATTAAATCGTCCTGACCGAATCGACTAATGATTGAAAATAATTGATTAATAAACAAATAATAACCAAAACGGTCAATAATCATTTCGTCCTCATAAAATAGATCTGGATTACGTTTAAGCTCGGGTACACTGGCTTGCAGCTTGGTTTTCATATGGGCAGATAAATAAAAACCTTGATTATCGCGATAATAATATTGGCTTGGGCAATGATGATTTAGGGTAAGTAACGAATTTTGTTGATGCGCTTCTAACGCAACACCGTGATTTTCATATAGCCAAATCGCTGGCTCAATTGCACAATGCCAATAGCTGTCAAACCACAATAAGCTAGCTGTTTTTGTGCTCAGGTGTTTTTGTGATGCCAGCGCTTTTACGCTTTGCGCTAATTTTGATTCTGCGTTTTGATGAATTGGATCTTGCACTAAAGCTGCAATAGACAGGGTTGGATTTGCATCACTTGATTGTTTTGTAAACGGGTTACGGCGAATAATAGTTTCAAACCCACTTTCAGTTTGATCCGGCAATGAGACTGTAATGTAAGCTGGATCTTCAATTAAAGTAAATTGTGGAAAATTTAAATTAAAATTACTTCCAGCTATTAATTTACCGACACTTAACCCTGGTTCTAGTTCATGTGCCATATTTTTACGAAGTGAATTGGTAATTTTAACCGGAATTGATAGCTTAACCATATAATCTAAATCAGGGCAATACAAAGTTCGTACCGATGAAGTAGGCGTAAATACATGGCCCATAGTGCCTAAATCTACCAACTGACCACTGCTGAGTAATTGCTTAATATTATCTTGATGCAACAGCCAGTGGGCTTGTAATGGGTGAACAGGCACTAGCTGTTTGTCATTGTCTATGTCGATTGAATGACTATCCGTTTGCGCGATTTGTGTAATGATTTGCGCGACGCTTTCAGTAGTAGATGAATTAAATTTTAATAAGGATTTAGATACCGCAAAAAAGTGAAGTTGAAATTTAGCTTTTAATTCTGGAGTATAGTTTTTATGTTGCCATGAATGAATGCCTTGGCGTGATTTTGGAGTGGGGTGCATCCAATGACCAAATAATAAAGATTGTTCTGAGGCGATAAAATCTAGCGTATTTAAACTTTCATCCTGTTGGCGCTGGTTTAAATAATCAGCCATAATTTGCTGGCTTTCTAGCATTCGATTAAGCAATTCTAACTTGTCTTTTGCATGCTCGCCAAGCGTGGTTTTATTTGCATAAATATTGTCAATTAACATTAAGCAGGCAGAAAGAAAGCTAATTGCTTGCCAGCTCCAGTCGTTATCTCTTTTACAATATACTTGCGTTATCTGGTGTCGACCAACCGTTGAGCGATACGAAACCGCTAACACTAAACTTGTCTTAATATCTGTTAATTGTAGCTCTAATGCATGTGCAACTATCGGATTAAATTGAACGCCCGTATGCTGCTGCCAACTTTGACTTGAGTGCCAAACACCGCAGTCTATTTCCCTTAAATAACAATTTGTAAATGCCTGAAAGGATGCGTTTTCGGCGAGTTGATTCGCATTTAAATATTCCATTTTGCATCTCCTAGCTAATGAGTCTTGAGTTACTTGATGTTATTGATAATGATTATCAGTATCAAATGATTTTACAAATGTTACAAATCGGGCTGGTTGATCTACTTTGAGACTAATTTTGCAGGACGGTAGCGCCAACAAAAATATCCTGCCAGCAAAAATGCAAGCCATTCAGATAAAGGCAGCGCAATAATAAAAGTCAGATTCGGATTTATATTAGGTAGTATTAGCCAATGTGATAAAAAATAATGAAAGCTGACCAGTAATAACGCAGGTAAAATTAAACTACGAGTGATGGCAATAATTGCTGAAGGTTTGGGCTGATGAACAGCGGTTAAGTAGCAGGTTAAAATAATATTGGTACCATTGATTAAAAATAATGGTAATAGTAAAAATAATAACTGAAGACTGACCTGTTGCACCAAAATTTGCTCTTGGTTTATAAACCAACCAATACTCGATTCAGGCCAAATTAATAAGATTAAGCCTATTATCAAACCCAGTGTTAATGTGCTCATAAGGGCGACAATTAAAAAATGTTGTACCCGTTTAAATTGTTGAGCTCCAAAGTTTTGACTAATAACCAAGTGCAAAGCATCCGCAAAACCGTAGCTGATCATAATGCTTAAAAATATGAAATAATTAACTAAAGTAAAAGCTGCAACCCCTTCAACGCCTAAGCGAGCAATCATCACGGCATTTAAAATAAAAAAGATAATGCCCACAGACAACTCGCTAATTAGTTCTGATACCCCGTTGTAGGCAGAGCGAAGCAACAAATGCCAATTTTTTTGCATGAGGGTAAAGTTAAGTGTTTTGTTTTTACTGAAAAAATATCGGCTTAATACTAAAAACTGAATGACCTGCGCAATAGCAGTCGCGTAAGCTGCGCCAGCTAAACCCAATTCAAGATAAACAATAAACCAAGCATCCAATGCAATATTTAATACCGCACCAGTAACCAGCGCGCAGGTTGCTAATAGGGGGTGATTGTCAGCACGCACTAAATAATACAGCACCATAGTGGTTAATTGGATAATAAACACCCAACGAATAACATTTAAGTAACTGGCCGCAAGTGGCGTTATCTCGTCGGGTATATTTAATAGCGAAAATAATTGAGCTTCAAATATTAAGCTCAACAAGGCAAATATCAGGTTTATAACCGCGGCCGCAATGAGAGATTGACTAAAAATGTGGTTGGCTACTGATTGATTTTTTTCACCCAAAGCTTTGCCTGCGCTGACGGCACCACCGATTGCCAGCATAATGGCAACGGCAATCAAAATGGTGAAATAGGGGATCATTAAGGTAATTGCAGCTAATGCGTTAGCGCCAATAAAATTACCAACAAAAATACCGTCAATTAAATTTGCACTGGTGATTGCCAGCAAGCCGATAATAGATGGCAATACATAATAAAAATAAGTGCGGATGACTCGTCCGTTCAGGACTAGGTTGAAGTTAGACATGCATAGCTCTCAAAATAAATAGGATTAGCGCGTGCTTATTTTTGTTATCTAAAAAAGATAAGCAGAGGCTAGGGTCTGTTGATCTTTTGGGTACAATTTTGCAGCAGTTTGTGTGGTATTTATACAAGGCATAGCGATTGACGTGTAGTGGGCTACATAAATGAGCTATAAAGACTTTATGCTCCTGCAAAGTCACCTTACCCCACATCCATGTGGGGCAACACAGTAGAAATACTAAACAAACGCTGCCCTTCGGGTTCGTCCTAAACGCTTTTTGCTCTTTGTTGCCTGCATGGATGCAGGTACTTAGCGTGAGCAGGATGCGGTAGCTGTGCTCGATATTGACATAGAAGAACTATGCTACATATCTCGCGTCGCGATCAAAAAGCGTTTAGTTAGAACAAAATTTGTACTCCAAACGTCAACAGACCCTAGTATAAATATCAAAATAACCATTGCAAATGATATTGGTTATCATTAGTCTTTGTGTTTTGTAGTTTACTGAGATTGTAAAAGGTATTTTTGGGTGATGCATGTTTTAATCATGGAAAGTGACAGTCAATTTAACGGTGAATTGACTGAGGTTATAAAAAAACGAGGGAATAAAGTTACATCATGCAGCGATATGACGTCAGGTTTTGCTAGTGCACTCGCACAACCTTTTGAGCTAATTTTAATCGGTTTAGCGGGTTTAATTGCCAGCGATATTTCAAAACTTAAAAGTATTCCGAAAAATTATGAAACGCCGATTATGGTGTTTTCTGTGTCGAATAGTTTAGACAATCGAATCGCCAGTTTTAAGCATGGTGCAGATGATTATTTATTAAAACCCGCTAATTTAACTGAGGTTCTGTTAAGGATAGATGTGGTTTTACGCCGCTATACAAAACCAAGTGTGAATGAATCATCTGTTATTTCTATCGATCAACTGAGCTTATTCAAATCAACTCAAAGTGTCGTTTTTGCTGAAAGTGAATTACATATTACACCAATTCAGTTTCGGTTATTGTGGCAACTGCTACAAAATCGTCACCAAGTGTTAAGTAAAGCATTTTTATATCAAGTTGTTTTAGGGCGTCCATTTTCTACAGATGATCGAAGTTTAGATATGCATTTAAGCCGCATCCGCAAAAAATTGGTTGCTAAAGGTATGTCACCAGAGCGCCTAACGACTGTACACGGTAAAGGGTATCGTTTTTCGTAGAGCAAACTTAATCATATTTTAATCGCCTAAATTAAAAAGTATTCAGAGTATTGAATCGTTTTAACGTTTTTATTTTGCTCAAATAAACAAAGAGGTATTAATGAGTGTAATTAGCCAATTAGAGTCAGAAAAAATAAGTCCTTTCATTGCTTTATCACAAATTGATAATTTTGATGGCAGCAGAATGGTCAATAGATTGTGTAAACATTTTTCGCATAAAATAGATGCTGGCTGGAATGACACTCAAGGCTATATTGAATTTGCGATGGGATTTTGCGATATGACCGCTAGCAACGATTTTATCCGTATGCGCTGCGGCGCCAATACGAAAGCTGAATTAGATGAAATACGGGATTGTATTGACGCGCATTTTAACCGATTTTCAAAACATTCAAATAACATTTTGCATTGGCGTTATTTATTTAACACGTCAGGCGGTGCTTAATTAACCTAAATTCTGGATAAAAATTAGCTTTTAATCTGTGGTTATCGTTTTAGCTTGGTATTTACGCCAAGCAAATAATAGGCAAAATACGGTGATCAATAAACCAAGTAAATTAATCAATAGCAGATCCCAAATTGCACCTTTAGTTGTGTAACCCAGTAAAATAAGCACAGTGTCATATAAAGGCGCTATGGCAAATAAAATTTCAGCAACCACCGCCTGAACGACAACGGCCATTGGGCTGGCCGCATATAGCAGCAAACCAGCTGCCCAAAAAACTGGAATTAACAAAAAAATGCCAATGAATACCCCTTTAGCTACTGCTCTAGTGAGTGTTTTCGTTATCGTTTTAGTACCGCATGATATTTATGGTATATAAATTCCGTTAAGAGAAAAGCAGCTTTTGCCTTTCTCTTATGAGCTAACAGTTAAATGTAGACTCGCCGTTAAAATTGATAGCTAAGTGTCAAACGAACATCTCGGCCAGCAGAATTTTGGCCAGAAATAATTTCGTAGCCTGGATTGTGGCGTAAATCTTCAACTGAACCTTGGCTTAAGTAAGTTTTATCAAACAAGTTTTTAACCGCTAAATTGATTTTAATCGCTTCAGTTGGCGACCAAGATGCGTATAAGTCGTGCAAGCTGTAACCCTGTTTGCTAGCTGTTAAAGTTTCTTCATATGGACCACCTTCATCAACCAATATTTCAAATGGGTCCATAGATTCAACATATTGGCTAACCCAACCTAGCGTTAATTGCTCGTTAAATACATAGCTTAAATCAACTAGGTAATTGTCACCCATAGAGGTTGCGGTTGAACTATGAAAGTAACGAGTGGCAGTATCGCCGTTAAATTCTGACGTTGCATGGTTTAAATCGATATGCGCGTAAAATTTGTTTATGTTTAAATCAAATTGTAAATAATAACCTTGGGTTTCAAGGTCATGATCTAAATTTTCAGCAAGCTTGCCCCAAGGCGCCATGTTGCCAATTGGATCTTTAATTTTAGATTGATAACGGCCCACACCCACTTCAAAATTTTCGCCTTGATAATCGACCCCAAACTCTAAATTGGTTGCGGTTTCTGCTTTTAAATCAGGATCATTGGTATAATAACCCACTTTATAAGAGTCTTTAACTTTAGGTCCTCGGATAGCTGATGCAAAACCAGCGCTTAAACCTAAGCTGTCAGTGAGTGAATAACTGGCGCTAATATTTGGCGAAATACCACTGTCGGTTATGTTTAACCCCGTCCAGTCTGTTAATTCATAATCATCAAATCTAGCACCCGTTGAAATGGTTAATACATCATCAAAATTAATGACACTTTGCGCAAATACACCTAAAACTTTACCTTCTTCGTGAGTTGGGGTTTCTGCTAACGCACTTTCGTCAGCGCGATAGTTTAAACCGTAAACCAAATAGACATTAGCCAGTTCAGACGTAAATAAAGATTTATTCTGAATATTAAGGCCTTGTGATTTAACTTCGCCAAATACAGGGTCTTCACCATAGTAACGTGTTTGTTGTTGGTCTGATTGGTATGCAGTTATTCTAAAATCAACCAAATCACTGGTCAGGTTATCGTAGCCGTAGTTTAAAATAATGCTTTCTCGTGTCCCTTCAGTTGGCGAAAGTGTGTTTTTTGCACTTGGGATTAACTCTGGCTTGTATAAAATATTCCCTTCTTCTTCAAGGTTTTCATAGCTAATTGATAAATATTGGCTGTCGGTTAAATACGCAACGCCTTTTAAATAACCTAATGTTTTTTCTGAGCCGCTACCGACAATTTCATTACCATCACCGTCTTCTAAATTTCCACTATCAGAGCTTACTAAATTGACCATAGCGCTGTATTTACGATCTTCATCGGCGGCATAAGCGGTGAGGCTATATTTATTGCCACTGCCATTGGCTAAATGAGATGCTTTTAATATACCGCCTAAATTTTGATCTTTTTTCAAAAGATCAATTGGCGATTTAGTGGTCATTCTAACGGCACCACCTAAAGCACCTGGGCCAACAGCGGCACTACCTGCACCAGCTTCTACTTCTACTTGTTTTAAAATTTCAGGTTCAACTGTAATTCGTCCAGTGTGATGGAATACGGCTTCGGCAATTTCAGCGCCATCAATAGAGATATAAAGCATATCTTCACCTACATTGCGTAAATATATTTTTTGTGATGAAGAAACTGAACCGCCGACATTAATTGAAGTATCTAAACGAAAAATATCTTCTAAATTATTCGCTTGAATTTTTTCTAATTGTTCTTGGTCAATTAAGCGGTCGAGGCCAGTAGTTGCTTGGCCTCGAACGACTATCATTTCAACATCATCTTGGTTAATTTCTTTTTTTACCTTGTTAGATGAATTGTCAGCAGCCATTGATGAAGCACTATGAGTTGCTAGCAAAATAGCAAGTGGTAATGATGCAAATTTAAATTTGTTTAATGTTACGGGCATGAAGTGTGTCCTTGTGTTCAATATTTTTTGTAATTTATTAAATGGTAATTATTCTCATTTGAGTTGTGAATTCCAGTACTTTTACAATTGTTACATTTAAGCAGGGTGCCAAACGGAATGCTCAAAAAGTAACGATTCAAAAAGATGGTTATCTGGTGGATAAGCCATTATCTTTTTTGATTGAGTATTTGTTTGTTGCTAGTTTATTTGCGATTTATTGTTGGTTGAACAAGCTCGGTGTAGCCTGTTTCAATCGGTATTAATAAAACCAAGCAAACCATCATTAAGGTGGAGGGACGATTAAATTGCATAGTATTTAGCCAATCAACCCTAAAAATTTAAGAATATTAAAAAAACTTAAGTTTTAGGGTTGCCGGAGAGACTTTAGTTAGCTAGAATCCGCGCCACTTCTTTGAGCAAACTTATGTTTAAGAAGTCATTTCTACTATGGTGGCTGTAGCTCAGTCGGTAGAGCCCCGGATTGTGATTCCGGTTGTCGTGGGTTCAAGTCCCATCAGCCACCCCATTATTTCAATCCCTGTGATTCCACCTTGATTTAGCGCGGGTTCAAGTTTCATCAGCCACCCCGTTTTTCATTCCATTATTTTATCCGAATTTAATTGGTAGCAGCGATTTTATATCGCGTTGTTCATAAATTAAATTTAGCTATTCAGCACTCAATTTTTATGTTTTTGTCATCTTTTTAATTTTAGTTTTGATACAATCCTCAGTCATCTTTATTTAGATATTGGCTGACGCTTTGTTTACCTCTGAACTATTCGAATTTAAGCAAACTGATTTTGTAAAAGAATCACAACAATTAAACCTGCATTATAAGCAAGGGCAATACACGTTTTGTGAAACCTTAACGTTCGAGCACGACTCGTTACAGATAGATGAAACACAACCTGAAATTTCCAATGCGATTAAGTATTTACATCTCGCCGCTGGCGTTAGCTATTTTAAATTACAGCCGTTTAGCCAAATTAAAATGGCACAAACGACCTTAAATACAGCACAAGCTCATTTTTTTAAAAAGCTATATATTAATGGGTTAGCCGAGTTTGCGTATCGTAATCAAATTGATATTCGAGAGGCTTGCGAATTCCCATCATCAGATGTTACCCAAACACCTTTAGTTAAAGCCACAGAGTCACAAGAACAACATGCATTAGTGTTAATTGGTGGTGGTAAAGATTCATTGGTGAGCATTGAAGCGCTGAAAAAATCTGGCAAAAAAGTTACCTTATTTGCAGTTAACCCGGCTGAACCCATTTTAAATTGTGTTAAACAAAGTGGTTTACCTTTTGTATCAGTTAAACGCACACTCGACCCACAGCTATTTAAATTGAACGAAGCTGGCGGGCTAAACGGCCATGTGCCCATTACCGCCATTATTAGTTTTACCGCGCTTATTGTTGCCCAAGCGTTAGGTTGTGATGCCATTATTACTTCTAACGAAGCGTCAGCCAATGAAGCCACTGTGGTTAAAAATGGCGTTGAAATAAACCATCAATACAGTAAATCGTACGAATTTGAAAAAGACTTTACCGCATTTGTGCAAAAATTTGTTCACCCAAACTTGGCTTATTTTTCATTGTTAAGGCCATTTACCGAAATGCGAATTGTACAAGAATTTGCACAATTTAGTCATTATGATGCTGTTTTTACCTCTTGTAATAAAGCATTTAAAATTTACCATCAAAAATCTCAAACACGTTGGTGTTTAGCCTGTCCTAAATGTCACTTTGTTCATTTAATGTTTGCTGTTTCTGGTATGGATGAAGCCCGCTTAAAGAGCATATTTAATGGTAACCCGCTTAATCAAATTGAACATCTTCAGGCTTATCGTGAACTGGTGGGATTAACCGAAAACAAACCTTGGGAATGTGTCGGCGAAAAATTAGAATCGGCAACCGCTATATATATGTTAAGCCAGCAAAAAATAACGCAGGATTATGCAGTAATAAAACAGTTGAGCCAAGCCGTTATTCAAGCTTATGGCGCAGATGTACTGCAAAGCGCGAGCACCGATTTATTAAAAGCGCGTTCTTTACATTATATTCCTGAACAATATCGGGGATGTTTTGCTGATGTCTAAACAAACGGGTGGTTTAGCGCACCAAATCGCAAAAAATCAAGCTACCCTTATATGGGGCTTTGGACAAGAAGGCCAAGCTTGTCATCAGTATTTAACGCAAACGCTTAAAGCTGACAACGTATGGATATTAACGGATGAATACCAAGCTGATTTAGCTGACTATCCTAATTATATTTATGCTGAGCAAGGATTAAATCGGTTAAGCCAAGGTGATTTTAAACTAATTATTAAAAGCCCCGGGATTAGTTTATATCGAGACGAGTTAATACAGGCAAAACAAAATGGTAGTTTGGTTTCGTCATCAACCAATTTATGGTTTGAACGTTATTCAAATGCCAAAACCATTATTGTGACAGGCACGAAAGGCAAAAGCACGACCGCGAGTTTATTAGGTCATTTAATGCACAGTATTGGGTTAGATATTTTGGTTGCCGGAAACCTAGGTTTACCATTAATAGCAGTTGAGCCTGCTCGTGATTATACTATTTTAGAGCTGTCGTCTTATCAACTGGCAGATTTAAATGCGCACACAAACGCTTTTATTTTATTAAATTTGTTTCAAGAGCATGTACCTTGGCATAAAACAGCCGCGCAATATTATTTAGATAAAACTCGTCCAGCGCGCAATAAAAATTGTGATCTGCTAATTTGTAATGCTGAATCTCAATTAACCCAGCAATATTTAATTGAGCCAGCTAAACAGCAACAAGCCCCTTTAATTGCGACTTATTTTAATCAGGCTCAAGGGTTTTATTGTAAAAATAATACTCTGTTTTATTACGATGAGGCGCTTAGATTTAAATTTAATTTAAAAGGGGAGCACAACCTTAAAAACTTGGCTGCTTGTTTAACCTTATTAAATGAATGGCAGTTAAATTGGCGTTTGGCACTAGAAAAACTAGCCAACTTTAATGCATTGGCGCACAGGTTAGAAGAGCATGAATACGAAAATGGTATGATTGCGGTGAATGATAGTATTTCCACAACGCCAGATTCTACTGTATGTGCGCTTAATTGTTATACTGACAGACCTGTTTATTTGATCTTAGGCGGAGCAGAACGCGAACAGGATTATCAATCGCTTTTATCACAGCTACCCCAATTTAACATTAAACAGCTGGCGCTGATCGGCGATACTGGTAAACGCATTAAACAGGGATTAGATATTTCAAACCCGAAAATAGATAAGCTGCCTAAATATCAATTTTTCGATAATTTACCTCAGGCAATGGCGGATATATTGGCCAAAGTTCAAGCAGGAGAGGTGATTTTATTGTCGCCCGCTGCACCGAGTTTTGGTGAGTTCAAAAATTATCAGCACAGGGGCGAGTGTTTTATTCAACTGGTGAACGCGGCGGCACTAGCTTAAATAATAAAATTTAATGCCATATTATTTTATACAGCCCTTGCAATTGTGCAGACCAAGCAATTGTAAGGGCATATTTTTTTATTGTTTTTTGATAATAGTCTTTATCTTGCCCTTTAGAATCTATTTCGATCTAGACTACTTTTTAGCCCCTACCTAAATTCGGATAATAAGTTCATGTATAAATAGCTATTCAGTTGCAATAAACGGAAATATTTTAAATATTTAACCTTCAAAGCACTAAATAACAAAAGTTTAACTATACTCAATTAAAATCGAATTCTTATCATTTTAAAAAGGACCAAGGGATGACTGAAAATGTACCGAACGACAATGGAAAAGCTGAAAAAACGAGTTCATCGGTTAATGAACTTACCCAGCTTAGGCAAATTATATTTGGTCAGGCACAAGCTAATTTAGAACACAAAATTACCAACCTGCAAACGTCACTTGATAATGGATTATCTGCTTTATCTCATGAGTTAAATGATAAAATGCAAAAACTGCATGAGCAAATTGACCATAATTTTGCTGCAATGGAAGATAGAATTCAGTATGTAGATAAACAGCATGACGATAAGTCAGATAAAATTCATAATGAGTTAAGCAATTTAGCATCTGAACATGAAATGTTTTGTGCAACCACAGATAAAAATATTGATCAGCTAAATCAAGATTTTCATAAAGAGGCCACCCATTTAAAATCTGAATTTAATGAACTGTTAGATGGATTGCGACAACAATTAGATAAAGTATCTGCCGAGCTAGGCACTTCTAAAACCGACCGTAAAACGCTGGCAAAACTGCTGTCAACAATGGCAAATAATTTGGAAGATGATGAGTTGTAATGCAAACCCATGTTTCGTCAGATGATAAAAATAATATAGTACAACAGGCACTCACATCAGAATCAGATGAAGAAATGCTTGCCGCCTTGCGAGATATTATTCTGGGGCAAGACCAACATTTGATTACGCAAATTATGCGTAGCCATGCGCGTGAACTGGTTGCTAATGTAGTCGTTGAGGCTTTACACGACAGGCAGCTGAAAGATCAATCGGTTGATAAAATTTTACAACCTGTAATAGAGCAATCAGTTGAGCGCTCCGTTGAAACTCACAGTGATAAATTTGTTGGTTATTTTTACCCGATTGTTGGTAGTTTGGTTAGAAAGTCAGTTAAAGCTTTTTTAAGTAACTTTATTGAAAAAACCAATCAAATGCTGGAGCACAGTTTAACGGTTAAAGGGATTCAATGGCGAATTAAAGCGCGCCAAGCTAATGTTTCGTTTGCGCAGTATGCGGTTTCTCAAACATACCAGTATCGTGTTGAACATGTTTTTTTAATTCATCGTGAAACTGGCTTACTGCTAAAATCAGTTAGTCACCCTGATAGCGTTCAAACCGATCCTGATTTAATTTCATCAATGCTGACAGCGATTAGCGATTTTGTGTCTGATTCGTTTGCCCAGCCGGATTCCACAGATGATGAGCAGCTAGAAACTATCGTTACAGATAATTATACCTTGCTAATAAAACCTGGCCCTTATGCCACATTAGTTGCGTCTGTTACTGGGCAAGCGCCCAGCCATTTATCTGAGAAAATGCAGTTAAGTATGGAGCAGATCCATCAGCTTTATCAAGCTGAACTAAGCAAATTTAACGGTGACAATGCCGAGTTTGAACAATCAGAAGGCCAACTTTCTGATTGTTTAATTGCCGAAGAAAAACTTGAATCTAAAGAAAAAAAACCTTGGATGGCATGGATACTGTTATTAATTTTAGGGGGATTTTTAACGCATTGGGGTTGGCGAGTTTGGCAAAGTCAGCAAATAGAAGCTCAGTTGTCAGTAATGGATACGTTGCCTGGCTATAGCTTGCAAAAATTGAATGTGGACTTTGGCTTTAAGCATCAAAGCTCAGCCCAAATTGAATTATTAAGAGACCCTGACAGCGTGCCAGTTAAACAATGGCTTGCAAATCAGCAGATAACACTTGATCAAATCGAGATTAAAGAGAAATACTTTCATTCGGTCGAACCTAGTTTAATTACACAAAGATTAAGCCCAATCAAAGCTGAGTTTACCGAGCTTGAATTTAATCATAAAAATGGTGTTTGGTTTGCCAGCGGTAAAGTACCAGCCAACCAAAAATATCAATTATTAATCAAACTGGGCGCAATTGGTTTATCCGAAGGTATTAATTTAGATCTAACTCAGTTGCAAATCCAGGCCAGCAATACTTTGCTTGCTCAATCACAGCAAGTTAGCGAGCAGGCATTATTTCAAATTTTAGCTAAAATTAATGCAATTCAAATTGATTTTGAACTAGCCGAGGTTAAATTGGCAGAGCCTATGTTAGCGCAACTAAATAAACTGACTCAGCTTTATCAAATGGCTAAAAAGCTGGCTGAGCCACTTAATTATCAATTAAATTTAGTGGTTGTTGGCACCAGTGACGCAAGTGGTCCTAAACAAATGAACCAAAAATTAAGTATTGATAGGGCCAATAGTGTACGAACAGAGTTGGTTAAACAAGGGATCTCGCAGGACGAAATTTATACAACAGGTGTGAGTCAATTGGATAATAAGCATTTTGGCAGTGAGGCATCACAAATAAATACAAGGAAGGCCTTATTTAATGTGATGTACCTTAAGCAGACACAAAACACGGAGAGAAAAATATGATCCAAAAAAAAATATGCCTTCTAGGTGGCTCCAGCGTCGGTAAAACCAGTTTGGTTAGACAATTTGTGCAAGGTATTTTTGATGATAAATATTTAACCACCATAGGTGTTAAAGTTGATAAAAAAATTGTTGAAGTTGAAAACAAGCAAGTTCAATTTTTACTATGGGATATTGAAGGCGTCGATCAATACGCGCATTTTCAACAACGTTATTTGCGTGGTGCATCCGCGGTTATTATTGTGATTGATCAAACACGACCTCAATCATTATTAGACGCATTTGAAATTTTCAATCAAGTACAACAGTCATCAAATTGTCCTGCTATTTTAGCTTTAAATAAAAGTGACTTAGTTGCTGGAATTGATATTAACCAAGCTCAATTTCAGCAATTTCAAGCTCAATTTGAGTTGGTTTTTCAAACTAGTGCAAAAACGGGTGCACAGGTAGAAAACTTATTCAATGATTTAGCCACGCTACTCATTACGGAGACAAGTAATGGATAATGTAATTAGCGATGCATTAATTGCCAACGGACAAGCTATTTTTATTTGTCCTGATCCACAACAAGCAAGTTTGGTATTAGTGGCGGGGGAATCTGATTGGCTACAACAATTATTACCACAAGCTAAGCTTAATCAAGCTTTTAACCTGGAAGAACAAAGTTACTTTTTGCAAGACTTTTTAATTGATGCTAAAGCATTGTGGGGTAATTCAGTTCCAGGTCAATTAAATTCAGGGTTTTGGACTGAAGCGTTAGACAACCATATAAGCTTACATTTAGATGCTAAAGCCATTAAAACGGATACAAATAATGTACTTATATTAACGAATCAAGCTGATGCTTACAGTCAAAAACAAAAAACGTTACAAGCAGCTCGCAATATTTTATTAGCTAACGATCAATTACAAGCTCAGTATGAACATTTGCATAATAAATTATTGAGCATGATTAATACATCCCACTCGGTTAATAACTTATTTACGCCTGTGGTTTCTGCAGTTGAAAACGCAAGTTTTGGGGTGATTATTTTTGATGCCGAGTTTAATGTAATTATTGAAAATCCCGCGGTATTTAAAACCTTTGAAGTCACGCATTTTGCACGTTCTACTCTAACATCTCCAAGCCAAATTATGTTAAAGCTAATGCGGTCTCAACTACCTGAATTTTCTCGGCTCATTGAAACCTCAGCCAGTTGGAATGGGGAGCTATGCTGGATGAAACCGCCGCACACGTTAAAATGGCTTAAGGTTGGTTTTTACCCAGTGAGAACCGACAAACAAACGTTAAGTAATTGGTTGTTTTTTGTGCATGACATTAGTCGCGAAAAATACTTATTACAGCAAAATGAAAGCCTTAGTCAGCAAGATGTGCTAACCAGTTTATTTAACCGCAGTGCGTTTTGGCAATATTTAGAAAACCAAGTAGCTGAAGAAATTCCGTTTTTTTTACTTTATATCGACATTGCCCAATTTAAGCAAATTAACGAGTTTTATGGTCATAACGAGGGGGACCAACTGTTAATTGAATTGAGCCGACGTTTGAGTAACTTAATTGCGCCAACTGACTTTTTAGCGAGAATGGGCGGAGATGAATTTGCAATTGTGTTAAACAATATCGATAGTCTAGAGAAATGCAAAGCGTTTAGCCAAAAACTATTTTCGTTAACCAACCAGCCTTTTTATACCCAAGAAGATGAGTCTTATTTAATTGGTTTAAAAGTAGGTGCAGTCAGTTATCCTCATGATAGTTTACAGCCTGAAGATTTACTTAAATTTGCTGATTTAAGTGCTTATAGCGCCAATAAAAAAACACGCAACGCGATTCAATTTTATTCTCAGGAATTAAAAGAAGCATCACATCGACGAATTGATTTAGAACAAGCGCTTAAGCTAGCTATTGAAAACGATGAGCTGTTACTGAATTTACAGCCTATTTTAAATTTAAAAACGCTTAAAATTGAAAAAGCAGAAGTGCTTGTTAGGTGGAATCGTCCTGACGAAGGCATAGTTATGCCATCAGAATTTATTGCGATAGCCGAAAAAACTGGATTAATAGTGCCATTAGGCAAATGGGTTTTTAATAAAGCCGCTGAGTATTTAAAGCAATTAGAACGCTCAGATATTCAAATTAAACTTTCGATTAATTTATCGCCAATGCAAGTGATGGACAGTTCATTTTTTGAATTTATTAAATCTACAATTGAGCGCCAGCAAGTGGACCCTACATTATTAGAATTAGAGGTCACTGAAAGTAGTTTAATTAATGATTACAATGAAGTGTTTAACCTATTAAATTCAGCACGGGGTTTAGGTTTAAGCGTATCCGTTGATGATTTTGGCACAGGTTATAGCTCGTTGGCTTATTTAAAACGTTTGCCAATTGATATTTTAAAAATCGATCGTTCTTTTGTGCAAGATATTGCAACCGATGCTAATGACAAAGCCATTGTAATGGCTGTTATTGCAATGGCGCATCAGCTTAAATTAAAAGTCATAGCTGAAGGGGTTGAAACGCAAGAGCAACAAAGGTTTTTAGTGGATAACGAATGTGATTCGGCACAGGGGTATTTGTTTAGCCGACCTATTTTATTTGCTGATTTTGTTAAACTGATCAGCAGCCAGTGGCAGTCAAGCTAAGCCTGACTGTCACTTTTATTAGCTAATATTAATCAATACCACGATCATTTTATCATTAAAAAGCTTAGGTATTTTTAAAAAGCTCCAGCAAATTATCGGCGGTTAGATCTTTTATTGAGTCTATGCTTTGTTTACCAAACATACTTTGGTTGAGCGATTTTTTGCTTTCCTGCATTTTTAGTACTTTTTCTTCAATGGTTTCTTCACAAATCAATTTGTACACAAACACTGGTTTGGTTTGTCCTATTCGGTAAGCTCGGTCACTGGCTTGTGCTTCTGATGCTGGGTTCCACCAAGGGTCATAATGAATAACCGTATCGGCCGCGGTTAAATTTAAGCCAGTACCGCCTGCTTTTAACGAAATTAAAAAGATGGATACTTCACCATTTTGAAAACGCTCAATTTGCGATTGCCTATCGCGAGTTTCGCCTGTTAATTTTGCGTAATCTATACCTAAAGCTTCTAACTCACCTGAAATAATATGTAGCATTTGAGCAAACTGAGAAAAAAGCAAAATCTTGCGGCCTTCTTCTAGCATTTCAGGTACGGTTTCTTTTATATACTCTAGCTTGGCTGACGTTTTAATTTGCTGAGTGCTCTCAAAGTTAAGCAGTTGTGGTGCACAGCAAATTTGTCTTAGTTTAAGCAGCGCGTCTAAACATTCAAGTTGGCTTTTGGCGAGGCCTTTGTCTTTTAAAATGTTTTTAACTTTATCTTCCATGCTGATTCGAATCGCTTCATATAACATGCGCTGATCGTTATCTAACGAAATGTATTTAACAATTTCTGTCTTTTTAGGTAATTCTTTGGCAACTTCTTCTTTTTTACGACGTAATACAAAAGGTTTAATTTTTTTGTGCAGCCTGTATTGAACATCTTGGTCTTGCAAGGTTTCTATTGGCTTGCGGTATTCTTTACTAAATTTATTTTGCGGTCCTAAAAAGCCAGGCATTAAAAAGTCAAATAGCGACCAAAGTTCGCCTAAGTGATTTTCAATAGGCGTACCACTTAAACATAAACGGTAATCTGAATTGAGTCGTTTTATGCTTTGCGTCATTTGCGCTCTAGGGTTTTTAATATTTTGTGCTTCATCTAAAATAAGTAGCTTAAATTCTTGTTGTTCAAGCTGCTCAAAATCTCGGTTAATTAATGGGTAAGTGGTTACCACAACATCGTAATCAGCGAGTGTATCTAAGGTTTTTTGACGACTACTACCATGTGCTGATTTTATATTTAAATTAGGGGTAAATTTATGAGATTCATTAATCCAGTTACCAACTAAACTCGTTGGGCATACCACTAATGCGGGTCTATCTAATTGACCATTTAAACGCATCACTTCTAACATGCTTAGAGTTTGCAGGGTTTTACCTAGGCCCATGTCATCCGCTAAAATACCGCCAAATTGATACTCCATTAAAAACATTAACCAGTTTAAGCCTTGTTGCTGATAAGGTCGTAAATCTGCATTAACTGTTTGTGGTAAGTCGACAGGGCGAATCCCTTCAAAATTAGCGAGTATGTTAGCTAAGCGTTTTACATGGGTACCGCCAATACATGAGTTAATTTCAGGAATACTGTTTAATAAGTGTGCTTGTCGGTTAGAAAATTGCGCTTGTTTGTTACTGGCTTCTTGCAAGATATTTAAAATTGGTTTGAGTTTATCAATATGAATGCGCACAAACTGATGGCGGTTTAAGGCAATTTTTACACGTCCAGTTTGGGCGCGCCAGTTTTCAGTTTGCTTTAACCAATTAACTAATACCGGAATTAAATCAATTTTTTGTCCGTCAAAATCAATTTTCATCCCCAGTTTAAACCAGTCTTTGTTTTCGTTTATTTGGTACTCAAAATCCGGATCATTAATGATGCTAATTGGATGAACACCTTCTTCAAACTCGACTTGCCAACCCTGAGAAATAAGTAAGGGCATTACTTCTTCAAATATGTTTAACCAAAACTGGTCATATCGAACGCCAATTTCTGTATTGTAGAAAAAAACAAAATCGTTTTGTTTGCCAACGCCTTTGCTATGTGCAAAACCGTAATTTTCTAGCAAGTAAAATGCTTTTCGTTCTTGAGATTGGTTACGGTAAATTTGTACGCTAGAGTTTTGTTGCTCTAATTGATAATAAAGCTGACTGACTAAAGTCATGGGAATTTCGTAATCGTCATATTTCATTCTGAGTTTGGCGATATAACCAGCGTCATTTAAGCCAATTCTAAATACGGGCGTGAGCTTTTCTTTGATTACTTTTATGTCTTTAGTCAAAGGCAGTTCAATGCGAGGCGATACATTATGTTGGGTTTGCCACACTGAAAATTCTATTAGTTCTTTTTCATTTAACGCAGGCAAGTTTAGTAAAGTATGTAACAAAGCGCCGTTTAGCTCGGTATCTATTGTGCCAATGGTGCCTTTAGCCGGGTCATAGTACCAAGGTTTTTCAGCTGGGATTAAAAACCACTTTTCGGCTTTTTCTAAACTAAAAATGAGTTTAAATTCGTCGTCTTGCTTTTTCCACTGATGTTTTAGTTTACGCGGCGCACCATAGTGAATAGGCGCTTGTTTAGCCGATTGCCAATAGCAACGTCCGGTTTCTAATAATTTAGGTAAAGCTAAATTAGCTTGCTGGCCTTCTAAATATAGCTGGTGGCTGGTTTTTTCATTTTTTTCTTGATTAAAAACAGCGAGTACGTCGTTGTCTTCATCATTTCTAGGTTGAGCGTGCCCAGCTAAACTTAATTGAATTCGAGTGTAATGGGTATTTTGTTCTAACACGGGCGACAAACAATACGCAATGCCATCGGTTTTTGGGTCTAAATTGGGTTTATTTTGAGCGTGCCAGCCGAATGCCTCTTCGGCATTTTGTTGCCATTGCCCAAAAGGTCTTACGGGCGTGCGGTCAATTAAATTATTGGCTTCTGCTGCAATTAATGTTGCTACCGCGTGCTCGCAATGGCCGCTATTTTCACAGGTACACAAGCTTGATAAATCAGCTTTATCAATCGCGACTCTAAATTGTTGCTTTTTATTTTCAACCACAGCCGTCACAGTGTTTAACAAGCTAATGGATTTTAGTTTTGTGACATTATCTTGCAAATAATGCTCTAAGCCTTTTTTATATGTGGCTTGACCAAATTGTTCGGTTAACTCAGCATCGTATACATTCATTAATCATCTTCGCCTGTTTTAGTTAGCTTCAAACCTAGTTCTGATATTTTTTATGCTATTAAACTCTTTAGTTTGAGTCCTTTGGATGTGATTGGCTTCATGAGCATCGATCAGTCTATCAAACTAAATTGAAAAATAATCAAATTTAATAAAAAATTATCAGTAATTCATGACAATTGTTCTTTGATTGCTTTACTTAAAGGGGTATCAAGTTAGAATGTGCGCATTATTGTAAAGTGAGAATACCCGTGAATTTTTCCGATTTAGAATTAGATGATGTTTTACTCAATGCGGTTGAACAACAAGGCTACACTAAGCCGACAGTTATTCAACAGTTAGCCATACCGCCAGCGTTAGATGGTAAAGATATTTTAGCCAGCGCGGCAACGGGTACGGGTAAAACAGCCGGCTTTGTTTTACCGGCATTACAGCATATTTTAGATTATCCCAGAGGCCGAACAAACGGGGTTCGAATTTTAATTTTATCACCTACCCGTGAACTCGCCGAACAAACCTATAAAGTGGCAAAACAGCTTAGTTGTTTTACCGAAGCAAACTGCGCCATTATTACCGGTGGGATCAATTATGGTAAACATAAAGATATTTCAGACGGTTTAGTTGATATATTAGTGGCCACACCAGGGCGTTTGCTCGAATATATTGAAAACGAAACATTCGATTGTCGCGACATTGAATGGTTAGTGCTTGATGAAGCCGACCGTATGTTAGATATGGGCTTTGGCCAAATTATTGAAAAAATTGGCGCCGAAACTCAATGGCGCAAACAAACTTTGTTATTTTCAGCCACGCTAGAAGGCAAGGGCGTTGAAAGCTTTGCTAATAAGTTTTTAACCGACCCAGTATTAGTTGAAGCCGATTCTCCGCGTCGTGAAAAAGCAAAAATTATCCAATGGGTGCATTTATCAGATGATCGTACTCACAAATTATCTCAGTTAATTCATTGGTTAAAAGCTGATGAAGTTCAAAAAGCGATTGTTTTTGTTAAAACGCGTGAGCGGGTAGCAGAGTTATGCGGTCAGCTAAATACTGCCGATTTAGCCTGTGCTTGGTTACAAGGGGATATGGCGCAAGATAAACGGCAAAAAGCCGTTAAAGCTTTTACCTCGGGTTATCGTAATATTTTAGTGGCAACGGATGTCGCCGCGCGCGGTATTGATATTGACGATGTTAGTCATGTATTTAACTTTGATATGCCTCGAACCGCCGATATTTACGTACATAGAATTGGCCGAACGGGTCGAGCGGGTAAAAAAGGCACAGCAGTTAGTTTTATTGAAGCGCATGATGTGGCGGTATTAGGCAAAGTTGAGCGCTACGTTAAAGAGAAATTAGCAAGGCGTGTAATTAAAGGTTTAGAGCCTAAACACAAAGAAGCCAAAATACCGACAAAAAAATCTAAGCCAAAAGCTCGAAAATTGGTACAAAAGAAACAAGTGGCTGCCAAAGCTAAAAAAATGGCAAAGCGCGCTGCTAAAAAAGCACAATCTAATAACGAATAGGCAAATTAATATGAGTCTGTTAAATGATTAATTAAGCTTGTATCAAAGCAAGTTATGGCGAATATTGTTTAGCATATTACTATATTTGTTTTTTTAGTCGGAATTGGCAATCAAATCAGCGTATAATGCGCGAAATTATTTTTATAATTAATGGCGAAGAGTAAATAATGAGCAAAAAGACAAAAATTGTCGCAACGGTATCAGACCTTAAAGGCGATGTTGAATTTATTGGTGAGTTATATAAACGTGGTGTAAACGTGATCCGTTTAAACACGGCTCATCAAACCCCTGAAGATACCAAAGTGGTTATCGAGAATGTACGTAAAGTCAGTGAAAAATTAGCGGTTTTGGTTGATACCAAAGGCCCAGAAATGCGTACTAATTTAAAAATTGAAGAAGACCTATCAATCAAAACTGGCGATAAAGTCACTTTTCGTGCAGATGGTTTAGACGTAGCAACGACACGCGATGCGGTACAAGTAAACTATTTAGGTTTTGTAAATGATGTACCGGTTGGCGCGCACATTTTAATTGACGACGGTTTATTAGAATTAGTTGTTGATAGCAAAGACAGTGAAGCTTTATACACAACGGCATTAAATAACGGCAAAATCAAGAAAAAGAAAAGCGTTAATGTACCGGGTGTTGAAATTAAATTACCTTCAGTTACTGAGCGTGATAAGTCATTTATTGAAATGGCGATTGAAGCGGGTGTTGATTTTATCGCACACTCATTTGTACGTAACAAACAAGATGTGTTAGACGTACAAGAAATCTTAGACGCTAAAAATTCACCAATTAAAATTATCGCTAAAATTGAAAACCGTGAAGGGGTTGAAAACTTAGACGAAATTTTAGAAGTGGTTTACGGCGTTATGGTTGCTCGTGGTGACTTAGGGATTGAAATTCCGGGTGAGCAAGTACCATTAGTACAAAAAGACATGATTCAAAAATGTATTCGAGCAAAAGTCCCAGTCATTACTGCAACTCAAATGCTTGAAAGCATGATTCAAAACCCACGCCCAACTCGTGCTGAAATTTCAGATGTTGCAAATGCGGTATTAGACGGCACTGATGCACTCATGTTATCAGGTGAATCAGCTTATGGTGATTACCCGTTTGAAGCGGTTGAAACTATGGCCCGTATAGCGCGCCATGTTGAAGTTGAAACTGCAAAAGGAATTAACTTTGATATCGAAGATAGCCGTGATGATTTACAAGCTTACATTGCTAAATCTGTTGCAAAAGCGGCGCGTGATTTAGATGTTGACGCGATTATTGTACCAACTCGTCAAGGTACAACGGTTCGTCAAATTGCTTCACACAGACCTTCAGCACCTATTTATGCTGCGTGTTATGAGCCAGAGCCACTACGTTTATTATCGTTAAGTTATGGTGTTGATGCTTATTTAATTGATGTTGAAGACAGAGCAACTGTACTTAACAAAGCATTAAGCCCATTAGTTGATAATAAAACATTAACTGACGAGAGCTTAGTGATTGTTGCGAAAAGTGCACCAGGTTCACCTAAAGGTGAAACTAACCGCTTTGAAATTAACACAGTTAAAGCTTTAGTTTAAACTTAGCTTAAGCTGTATATTAAAAACCAGTTCAATTGAACTGGTTTTTTTGTTTTTACTGTTTATTCGTTTATTAACTCGGTAGAATTATCAGCTTTAAATAACCGGAGTTCAGTTATTTTTGCAAGATTAAGTATGGCCAAATTAAACATTGTTATTTTTAGTCTACTCACTATTTTTATAGTGCCCTTGGCTTGTGCAAATAAAATAAGCCATTTTAACCAAAGTTTTTCGTCTAGTGTGGCTAGGCAATTTAAAGAATTGAATATTCCGGGTGGCGCTTATGCCATTATTAAAGACGATGAAATTCTAGCATTAGAAACCTTTGGTTATACGGATAAAACCCAAACCCAAAAAGTAACTCCAGAGACCGTTTTTAGGTTAGCTTCGGTATCAAAAACTTTTGCCGCGACCGTGACCACTATGTTGGCGCAAGAGCATAAATTGGACTTGTCCGATCCTATTACAAAATTTGTTCCTAAATTTACGCTTGCCAGCGAACAAGCCGCTAATAAAATTAAAATACGGCACTTATTAAGTCATTCCAGTGGGCTTATGCCAAATGCGTACGACAATTTATTACACGAAGACTGGAGTTTTGAAAAAATCATTAGCCGGTTTGATCGTATTACCCCGTTATGCCAACCAGATCAGTGTTATGGCTACCAAAACATTGCTTACTCACTCATTCAGCCTGCGATTGAGGCCAGCCAAAAAAAATCTTTTACGAATTTAGTGCAAGATAGATTATTTTCGCCATTGGATATGAAAAATGCTTCAGTGGGGATAGATGTTTTTTTACAAGAGAATAATATTGCTAAGCCCCATGTGCTGGTTCAACGTGTTAGCACAGGTAAAAAAAATAAGCTGGGAAAATCAATTAAACGATACATATGGCGAACCGTTCCTGTAACGCCTGATTTTTATAAAGTTGCACCGGCTGCCGGGATTAATGCCAGTATTACGGATTTAGCTAAATGGTTAATTGCAAATATGGGTTATGCGCCAGATGTGCTATCACCCAGCTTATTAAAAGAGATCACGACGCCTAGGATACAAACCAAAAGAGACTTGCGAAAGCGTTTTTGGCGTAATCACTTAGTGGATGCGCATTATGGCTATGGTTGGCGAATTTATCAGTTTAAAGATTATCCTGTTATATATCACTCTGGCTGGGTACAGGGGTTTCGTGCAGATATTGGCTATTCACCTGAATTAGGAATTGGTTTTGCAATGTTAATGAATGCCGAATCAAGTTTAATTGGTAAAATATCGTCTGAATTTTGGACTTATGCTAAACAGTTATAAGTTTTTACGCCTTTTATCGCAAGCCTATTAAGTTAATCACGACAAATTACCGCGAGCGTTAGTCGACGAATCTATTTTTGCCTAA
This sequence comes from Catenovulum adriaticum, assembly GCF_026725475.1. Classification (NCBI taxonomy): domain Bacteria; kingdom Pseudomonadati; phylum Pseudomonadota; class Gammaproteobacteria; order Alteromonadales; family Alteromonadaceae; genus Catenovulum; species Catenovulum adriaticum. Next base: position 1,869,815 of record NZ_CP109965.1, on the reverse strand, counting down.
GCTTTTAGCCTGATAAAGTTTGCTGTCTGCATCTTCAATCATTTTTTCTGGGTGGTTAAAATGGATGCCATTATTATGCGTCGCAATACCTATGCTAATGCTGACAAACCCATGAGTCGCTAATTTCGATTGACGAATTTTTAGCGCTTGAATTTTTTCGATTATTTTATTAGCAAGTTGTTTGGCACCGTCACTATTTGTGTAGGGGAGTACTAATGTAAATTCTTCACCGCCAAATCGAGCTGCTAAGTCACTGTTTCTTTGTTCGAATAATTTCAGTGTTTGAGCAACCTGTGTAAGACATTTATCTCCTTCTAAATGACCAAATTCATCATTAAATAATTTAAAGTCGTCTATGTCGATCATCATTAATGTTAATGCATAATCGCCTCTGACAGATTTCTCAAATTCATCATTTATTGAATCATCTAACATTTTACGGTTTGCCAAACCTGTTAATGCGTCAACATTTGAGCTAAGTGCTAACTGTTTGTTTTGCTCAATTAATTCCATACTATTTTTCACTCGGTTAAAGGTGATTTGTGTATGACCAGAGGTATTAATGTAATCAATTGCGCCTAGCGCTAATGCGGTTTTTTCTTGGTCGATATTAGTGGCTTCGCTCATAAAAATAAAAGACGTACTATTAAAAGGCGTGTGCGTATTAAAGCGTTTTAATACCGAAAAACCTGACAAACCAGGTAACTCAACATTTAAAATAGCTAAGTCAATATTTTGTTTAGATAATTTGTTTAAAGCGGAATGTCCGCAAGTTGCAATTTCAATATTAAATAAAGATTCAAACAAGCTTTGGTATTGACGAATGACACTAATATTGTTGTGTGCGATTAAAATAGTCGACGTTGTTTTGATAGATTTAAGTGGATATATATTACTATGTTGTAAACCAAGTGATTGCATTTTAAATCCTTGTCTTATCTATAATTATCATCCTTGCTTTACGATACCATTCATGCAAAGTCGGATTTCAATTGGTTTTTAAATTTAAAGCTTTTAAGTTTGTTTTGGCTAAAGTAGAGGTCAAATAAGTTAGCATATTAACATAAACAGCTTTGATTTTTATTCTCATTTTATGCAAAATTCACACCTGATTTTAACTTGTTGATATTAATGGTTTTTTATTTTACTTTGATGCTAGATTGAAAAAAGTTACAAAATGATTAGGTAAAGGTTACACTGAATTGTTTATTAAGGCGCATTATGTTTGCGTGGCGGTTCACACTTTAAATTAAAAGCTTTATTTATCGATTTTTGACTGTTAATTTTCACCGCAATTTTTAGTGGGGAACGGTTTGTTGTGTATCACTGATTTTGCATTGAGCAAACGTTCAATACTTTTAATTACCCCATTATGAATTGTCCGTGTTTAATGGTCTGGGTTTACAATTTGATATTTTTAGATTAACTTATACCGCTTATAGTTGTTTAGTATTTTTAATAATCACAGTGAAATTAACTTTTGCATTATTTCCAATTGAACATTAAATTAATGATTTTAACTTTACTCGTTTTTGTCGGGCAAAGTTTTGCATCTATTAATGCTCATTGTGAAATGCCAATGAATCAACAAATGCAATTGTTCACTAAGCAATCTTCCCAAATGTCAGAGCAAATGAGCCAGTCAGAAATGCCAGATTGTGAGCATATGAAAATGACCTCATCAGCCAAGCTCAGTTCTACCGATACTAACAGTCAGTTAAACGCAACGGATGATTGTTGCGATCAAACTTGTCACTGTTTAACTCAAGCCAGTACATCTAGCTTATTTTTAGTGCAGTCAATAAGTTTACTAAATGCTCGCCAATCGGCTGTTAAAATTGATCTTCAGGTTCAAAATCAACCTAAAACTCTAATCCATTCGTTATACCGACCTCCCATACTTATTTAAATTCTTTTAGCTTTTAATCAAAGCGATGCCAACTCCAAAACAACCATACTAAGGTTGTTAGTTGTGCATTAATGTTTTGTTTTTTCAATTAGTTAGAACCCACCTTAACCCGAGTTAAGGTTAAATAACATTGTGGAAATCATATTAATGAGAGTTTTTATTATTGGGCTGAGTTTATGTCTGGCCACTCAATTTGCGATTGCAGATGCTTTAAGTTTAAGTGACGTCGTTAATTTGGCTGTGAAAGGCGATATTTGGTCACAACAAAGTCAAGCTGAGCAAAGTGCTTTACAGCTTAAAAGCACAGCAGCTAAACAGTTAGATAATCCTAAAATATCCGTCAACTTGAATAATATGCCAACTGAAACTTGGCAATTTAACCAAACATCAATGACCCAATTAACCTTGGGTGCTTCGCAAGTATTTGAGCGTGGTAACCGCAATCAAATTGAAAGTGATTTGTATAATATTAAAGCCAAGTCACATCCGTTATTGCGAAAAGAGCGACAAAAACAAGTTAGCCGAAGCGTAGCTTTGCTATGGTTAAATGCTTATTTTGAGCAGGAATCGCATGCGCTATTGTTAAAAAACCAGCAAGTGCTGAGTAATATACTGGAAATATCACAAGCCAATTATGCCAGCGGTTTAACAAATACTAAGCAACAAGATGTATTGAATGCACAATTAGCTTTAATGCAACTTGATGATCAATTAGTGCAATCAAAACAAAATTTGTCAGCCTATTTATCGCGTTTGCAGCAATGGTTGGTTGAAGGGGCGGTTGGCTCAAATATAACGATAAAACCAGAACTTCCTAAAGCGGCTTTTCAGCTTACGCCTGAACAGTTAAAAATGTATGCCCAGCAAAGCCAAATGCTGAAAGTATTAATGCAACATCCTAGTATTCAATTGTTTGACAGCCAGTTTCAAGTTTCAAGTAAAAAAATTGAACTAGAAAAACAAGCCTATAAAGCCCAGTGGCAAGTCAATGCAAAATATGGCTATCGTCAGAATAGTGATTTTGGTGAGACTCGTAGTGATTTGTTTTCGGTAGGGGTGAGTTTTGATTTACCCATTATTAACCAAGCTCAAACCGAGCAAAAAGTAAAAGCCGCTATTTATCAATCTGAATCAGTTAAAACTCAAAAACGTTTAAAGCTGCAAGCCATGATGGCCGAGTTCTCAGCGGCGTTAACCCAGTATAAATTTTTACTAAAACGAAAAACATTATACCTAAACTCGAGTTCAGAAAATATTTTAGCGCAATCACAAAGCTTGGTAAAAACGGCGCTGTCAGCTTATGCCCAAGAAGAGGGTGATTTTGCGGATGTGTTTAGTGCGAACTTAATTGAACTTAACAATCAAAGGGCTTTATTAAAGGTAAAAGTGGATATAGTCAAAGCTTGGATTGAGCTTAATTTTTATTTAAATCAGAATCACTTAGGAGCGGCTAATGAGTAGCGCTAAACGAAATATTATCTACTTGCTATTAGGTGCTTTACTGGGTGTAACGCTGACGCTTTTATTAACTGATCAACCAGAAACACACAAAGAAAACTCAGCAGGCCAAGATAAATCGCCGTTATATTGGGTTGCACCTATGGATGATACTTACCGGCGTGACAAGCCGGGTAAATCGCCAATGGGGATGGATCTAGTACCCGTTTATTCAAAAAGTGAACAGGCAGTAGCAAAAGGTGAAGTTAAAATATCGCCGCAGGTAATCAACCAACTTTCGGTTAAAACAGTCGCCGTTGAGCAACGTGATTTAAGCCAAAGTATTAAAACAACCGGTTATATTCAGTTTGATGAAGATAAAATACACCATGTTCATCCACGGGTTCAAGGCTGGGTTGAACAGCTTTTTGTCACCTCAGTTGGCGACTCAGTTGAAAAAGGTCAGCCGTTATATGAGTTATATTCACCTGAATTAGTCAATGCACAAGAAGAGCTATTAATTGCGCTAAAACGCAACAATAGCGAGCTGATTCGCGCTGCAAAATCACGACTTAAAGCATTGCACTTGCCCGAAGATTTTATTACCAACTTGCAAAAAAATAAGCAAATTAAAAAAAATGTAACTTTTTATGCGCCCCGAACGGGCGTGTTGAAAAAATTAAATATTCGGCATGGATTTTATATTAAGCCCGGTATGACACTCATGAGCATTGGTGGGCTTGAACAAATGTGGGTAGAAGCTCAAATATTTGAACGAGATACCGCTTTGGTTGAAGCTGGTTTGCCGGTTAAATTAACCTTAGATTATTATCCCGGACGTACTTGGCATAGCCAACTAGAGCGAGTTTATCCGGTGCTTAATGAAAAAACACGCACGGTGCGGGTTAGATTTAGCTTAAATAACCCTAACTTGTTATTAAAGCCAAATATGTTTGCCAACATTGAGATTGAAACCAAGCCGATAAAAAATGCGTTAGTAGTACCCGCACAAGCTGTGATTCAAACAGGCGATCAAAATAAAGTGGTATTAGCATTAGGCGATGGCGTTTTTAAATCGGTTGATGTGGTAATGGGGCAAGCTGCACAAGGTTACATTGAAATTATTCATGGTTTAACAACCAATGATAGAGTGGTTAGCTCAGCTCAATTTTTGATTGATTCTGAATCGAGTAAAACCTCAGATTTTATGCGTATGCAATCTAATACATTGCCATTTGCACAAGTGAAAGGGGTTATCAACTCAATTAATAAAGCCACCCGAACCCTTAATATTAGCCGGGAGCCAATCGCTAAATGGAATCGATCAGCCGCCACAATGGATTTTATTGCCTCACCTAGAATTAATCTTGACCGTTTAATGGTTAATCACCCTATTGAATTTAGTTTTGAAGTAGGTGACGAGCTGGTGGTAACACAAATTACGTTACTGGAGGGCCAATAAATGATTGAACGTATTATTTATTGGTCAGTTAACAATAGAGTATTAATCCTGCTGCTAACTTTGATTTTAATCGGGTTGGGAGGCTACTCACTTAAAAATACGCCAGTGGATGCTATTCCTGATTTATCTGATGTTCAGGTGATTATTAAAACCAGTTATCCGGGGCAGTCGCCACAAGTTGTTCAAGATCAAGTCACGTTCCCGTTAACATCAGCCATGTTGTCTGTACCTAAAGCCAAAACGGTACGCGGTTTTTCGTTTTTTGGTGATTCTTACGTGTATGTGATTTTTGAAGATGATACCGACATGTACTGGGCAAGAAGCCGAGTGTTAGAGTATTTAAGTCAAGCGTCTGAAAGTTTACCTAAATCGGCCTCATCAAAGCTGGGTCCAGATGCAACCGGCGTGGGTTGGGTATATTTATATGCGCTTGAAGACCCAACAGGCCAACATAGTTTAAGTGAACTTCGTAGTATACAAGACTGGTTTTTAAAATATGAATTACAAACCGTAGAAGGCGTATCTGAAGTTGCGCCTATTGGCGGTATGGTTAAACAGTATCAAGTACAAGTCGATCCGCAAAAACTGCGTGCTTACAATATTCCATTAACTCATGTTCAGACCGCGCTGCAAAGAGCGAACCAAGAAACCGGTGCTTCGGTTATTGAAATGGCTGAAGCGGAATATATGGTTACATCCACCGGCTACCTAAAAAATATTGAGGACATTAAACAAATTCCGTTAGGCCTGACAAAACAGGGTGCAACCATTACGTTTGCTGATGTCGGTAATGTGGTTACCGGTCCTGCAATGCGAAGAGGCATTGCTGAGCTAAATGGCAAAGGTGAAGTTGTGGGTGGCATAGTGGTAATGCGATATGGGGCCAATGCACAACAAACAATTACAGCCGTTAAACAAAAAATAAATAGCTTAAAACCGAATTTGCCTGAGGGGGTTAATTTGGTAACGGTTTATGACAGATCACAATTAATTAATAATGCCATTAATAACTTGTGGCATAAATTAGGCGAAGAGCTGCTTATTGTGGCTGTAGTTTGTATTGTATTTTTGTTTCATATTCGCTCTGCTTTAGTGGCTATGGTGAGTTTGCCGTTAGGCATTTTGGTTTCTTTTATTATTATGAACGCGCAAGGTATTAACGCTAATATTATGTCTTTAGGTGGGATTGCAATTGCAATTGGAGCCATGACAGATGGGGCGATTGTAATGATTGAAAATATGCACAAGCATATTTCGAACACGCCGCTAACATCACAAAACCGCTGGCAGCTTGTCGCTAAATCAGCAGCAGAGGTAGGGCCTGCTTTATTTTTCAGCTTGCTGATAATAACCGTTAGTTTTTTACCTGTTTTTATTTTAGAGGCACAAGAAGGGCGCATGTTTGAGCCCTTAGCCTTTACTAAAACCTATGCAATGGCCGCATCAGCCGGACTGGCGATTACTTTAGTGCCGGTATTAATGGGTTATTTTATTCGCGGCAAGGTTATTGCTGAGCATAAAAACCCTATTAATAAGTTATTAATTAACCTGTATCGTCCCGTTTTAAAAGCAGCACTTAATAAACCTAAGTGGACGCTTTTTTTGGCGCTTTTAGTCACAGTATTGGGTTTTTATCCGGTCAATAAAATTGGCAGTGAATTTATGCCTCCTTTAGATGAAGGGGATTTAATGTATATGCCAACGACTTACCCGGGGTTATCAATTGCGCAGGCTCGTCAATTATTGCAGCAAACTGACAAACTTATTATGACAGTGCCTGAGGTTAAAACCGTATTTGGTAAAGTAGGGCGCGGCGAAACAGCAACCGATCCGGCGCCACTCACTATGATTGAAACCTTTATTCAATTTAAACCCAAATCACAATGGCGAGCAGGCATGACACCCGAAAAGCTCAAAGATGAGTTAAATCAGCTTATACAACTACCCGGGGTGAGCAATGCTTGGGTTATGCCGATTAAAACCAGAATCGATATGTTAGCTACTGGGATTAAAACGCCAGTGGGTATTAAAATAGCGGGTGATGATTTAAATCAAATTGAGCAAATTGGCCGTCAAATTGAAACTATTTTACAAAAAGTTGAAGGCACGGCCTCGGTTTATTCAGAGCGAGTTAGTGGCGGACGCTATATAAAAGTTGATATTAACAGAGCCAAAGCCGCGCAGTACGGTTTAAACATAGCCGATATTCATCAAGTTATTAATACCGCTATTGGGGGCGCTAAAATCACTGAAACCATTGAAGGCCAAGCCAGGTATTCAGTTAATCTGCGTTATCCTCAAAGTTATCGGGATTCGCCACAAGCATTAAAAAAATTACCAATAGTGACAGAGCAAGGCATTCATTTGGTATTAGCAGATGTCGCCCGTATTTATGTTGAATTAGGACCGCCTGCCATTAAAAGTGAAAATGCCCGCATTAATGGATGGAGTTATATTGATGTAACGGGGGGCGATATTGGTAGTTATGTTGCGCGCGCAAAACAAGCATTGGCTGAGCAACTAGATATGCCTGCTGGCTATTCAATTAGCTGGGCAGGCCAATACGAATATATGTTACGAGCGCAGCAAAAGCTTAAATTTGTTTTGCCTATTACTTTGGCACTCATTGTGATTTTATTATTTTTAAATTTTAAGAATATGCGTGATGTGCTGATTATTTTATTTACGCTGCCTACCGCATTAATAGGCGGGTTGTGGCTGCTTTACTTGGAAGGTTTTAATTTTTCAGTCGCCGTAGGCGTGGGGTTTATTGCCCTTGCGGGTGTCGCAGTTGAAATTGGTGTATTAATGCTGGTTTATTTACAGCAAGCTTGCCAAAGCTTAACCCAATCAGATAATCGCACAGCGATTACTAAAAGGGTGTTACAAAATGCAATTATACAAGGTGCTACCTTAAGAATTCGCCCTGTGGTGATGACCGCGGCGACTATTATTATTGGTTTATTGCCCGTTTTATATGGCAAAGGTACAGGCTCTGAAATAATGAGCCGAATAGCCGCACCTATGGTAGGTGGCATGTTGAGCGCTTTGCTGTTAACGCTAATAATAATCCCTGTGGTTTATTATTTATTGAACTTATATCGTATAAAAGTTCACAAAAATTAATAGCTTGCTGGATATTTTTAATCTATGCGGTTAAGCTTTTAACTGCTTAGTTTAACGTTTCAACATTTGATGTTTCAATAATAGAAAGGATAAATAATTTATGAGCAAATTAATCCAAGCGGCTGTTGCAAGTGGTTTGTTAATATTGGGAGTCGGTCAAGCGAGCGCGGGTTTGTACGAATCAAATCAGGTGATTCAAAGCCAAGAATATTCGTTTAACAAAAACCAAATATTGTCTTATGTTGATTCCGAACAAGTGCAAAATAAATTAACCGAGTTGGGGATTTCAGTTGCTGATGCAAAAAATCGAATTGCCAACATGACCCATGAAGAATTAGCATCTCTTAATCAACAGCTCAATGAAGATGCAGTTGCCGGTGGTATTGTTGGCACTATTATCACGGTTTTAGTTGTCGTTGCTGTATTAGATGTAATGGGCATTACTGATGTGTACCCATTTATTCGTCCGCTTTAATTTGAGTCATTATTTTGAATAATCAGTTTAGCCGCGCCTGTTTTTTTCGCGCACCTTTTTTTGGCTCACCTTTGTTTGGCTCAATAAAGGCCAGTGTATTCACTGGCTTTTTTATTGCTACTTGTATGTTTTTAACAGCTTGCCAAACCCCACCTCATACGCAAAAACTGTTAAATAACCCACCCAATGTGCTTAAACACAAAATTGATAAAGTACCATTTTATCCGCAGCAAGATTATTTTTGTGGGCCTACCACATTGGCAGAAGTCGCTAATTTTTATGGCGGTAATTATTCGCCCGCACAAATAGCCCCTAATACTTTTGTGCCGGAACTACAAGGCACGCTGCAAATTGAAATGAAAGCTGCCACACGCCAGTTAGGCATGCTTGCATACACCCAAAAGGCAAGTTTAGAGCAGCTTTTAAAATTAATCGCAGAAGATATTCCCGTTATCGTATTACAAAACAATTCAATTGCATTATTGCCCCAGTGGCATTATGCCGTTGTAATTGGTTATGATATGAATACACAAGAAATTATTTTACATACAGGGGTAACCAAAAATCATCGGCTGGCGCTCTCTACGTTTGAGCGCACTTGGCAGCGCGGAGAATATTGGATGCTTGCGATGTTACCGCCGGATAAAACCAGTGATCAGCTAACGGCTTTTACTTATACCAAAGCGTGCCAAGCTTTATTAGATACTGGCCAAACGCAAGCGGGTGTTACCGCATTAAAGGCGGCGACAGAGCAATGGCCTGATTATTGGCTGGCTTATTTTTTATTAGCTAATCATTATTTAGGGCAACATTTAGCACAACAAAGTATAGACTCTATTCAGCAAGCACTGCGCTGGTACGAAAAAGGATTTGAATACTCAACTCAAGAGATCACCTATTTAAATAATTATGCATATGCGTTAGCACAAGCAAATTGTTACCCTCAGGCAATTGAGATGATTAATCATGCACTTAAATTGGCACCTGGCAATGCCAACATGATGGATACAAAACATCAAATATACCAAGACAAACAACAAGCCGTTTTAGTGCAACAATGCCCGCAGCATAATAAATTTAATGAGTGAGCTAACGCTTAAATTGAAATGAAATTAAACGTTAAAAAATAATATTGAGACTGCAATTTTAGCTTGATATTGTCGTTTAGATATAAACTTAAGTTATTATATTTAAGTCATAAGGCGGGCGGTTTGATTTAAATAAATGGCAAAACATGATTAAACAAATGCTTTTGCCAATTATCCACTAATAAGCTTTATTTTGGCTATTCAGACGGCGCTAACTTGGGTATAATCCGCGCTAAAATTTCTTGCTAAACTTTGACAACAAGCTGACCTAATATGACAAATAAAACTGTACTTCACGCTAAACATTTAGAAGCCGGTGCCAAAATGGTAGATTTTCACGGTTGGGAAATGCCAATCCGTTACGGCTCTCAAATAGAAGAGCACCAAGCGGTAAGACAGTCAGCAGGCATGTTTGACGTATCACATATGACTGTGGTTGATGTTAAAGGCGAACAAGCTCAGGCTTATTTGCAGTATTTATTAGCGAACGACGTTGCCAAGCTCACCCAGCCCGGCAAAGCGCTTTACTCTGGTATGTTAAACGAACAAGGCGGGGTAATAGACGACCTTATCGTTTATTTTTTTGCCACAGATGATTATCGTTTAGTGGTTAACTCTGCCACTCGTGAAAAAGATTTAGCTTGGTTAAATAAAGTTGCCGCTGATTTTAAAGTTAAACTGACCGAGCGCGACGATTTAGCCATGATTGCCGTTCAAGGCCCTAAAGCCAAAGCCATAGTCGGCGAACTATTAACGCCAGAGCAACAAACTGCAATTGCCGATATGAAATACTTTAACGGCGTACAAGCTGGCGATTTGTTTATTGCAACCACAGGTTACACCGGCGAAGCTGGCTATGAAATTTTATTACCTAACGAACAAGCCGCTGGTTTTTGGCAGCAATTATTAGATAAAGGCGTTGCGCCTTGTGGTTTAGGTGCACGAGATACTCTACGTTTAGAAGCCGGTATGAACTTATACGGCCAAGATATGGACGAACACACATCGCCTTTAGTAGCCAACATGGGTTGGACGATTGCATGGCAGCCAGAATCACGTGATTTTATTGGCCGCCGAGCGCTTATTCAAGCCAAAGCCGAACAAAGCGAAAAATTAGTGGGTTTGGTTATGCATGAAAAAGGCGTATTAAGAGCCGGCAGTAAAATACGTTGCGACGCAGGCGAAGGGATTATTACCAGTGGTACGTTTTCACCTAGTTTAGGGTTTAGTATTGCATTTGCTCGAGTCCCTTTAACCATTGGCGAAACGGCTGAGGTTGAAATGCGCAAAAAGTGGGTTAAAGTAAATGTAGTAAAACCTAGCTTTGTTCGTAACGGGCAATCTGTACTATAAACAGATATTAACCAATCAAGGTTAAGCCAAATAACTAATTTATCTTTTTTAATTTATTGATTTTAAGGAACTCAAAATGAGCAATATTCCTGCTGAGTTAAAATTTGTAACTAGCCACGAATGGGTTAGAAACGAAGGTGACGGTACAGTAACCGTGGGCATTAGTGATCATGCCCAAGATTTGTTAGGTGATTTAGTACACGTTGATTTACCTGATGTAGGCGAAGGGTTTACCGCAGGTGATGAAATTGCAGTGGTTGAATCAGTTAAAGCGGCATCAGATGTTTATTGCCCGGTAGCAGGTGAAGTTATTGAAGTGAATGAAGAGTTAGAAGACTCTCCAGAATTAGTGAATACCGATGCCTATGGCGATGGTTGGTTATTTAAGCTTAAAGTTGAAGATGAAGGTGAAGTAGACTCTTTATTAGACGCTGAAGGTTATGAGCAATCGTTAGACGACGAATAAATATCGCTTAACCAGAAACGCAATTAAACCTCGAAGCATGATAAAACTGGCTTCGGGGTTTTTTATTTTAAAAACTCGAATGTAAAGTTGTTTTATTCAAAGCTCGCCAGATTTAGTTACGCCTGCTTTAGTTATGTTAGCTTGTTAAATGCTGTGCTTATTTAGTTAAAAAACGATTTTACATTCGGGTTACACCCCAAAATTTTAAGTGCTTTGGGCATTTGCCTAAACCATTAAATCACATTACACCAGTTTGATTAGGATACCTAGTTGATGAACGACAATTTATCTTTACTTCAGTTAGAACAGCGAGATGACTTTATTCAGCGCCACATTGGCCCTGACGAAGCTGAGCAACAGCATATGCTTGCGACTTTAGGTTTAACATCGCTTGACGAATTAATCACCCAAACCGTGCCAAAAAATATTTTGCTTGAGCAAGCAATGCAATTAGGTGATGCGCAAACTGAAGTTGACACACTGGCGCAATTAAAAAAAATGGCGAATCAAAACCAAGTTTTTAATTCGTATATAGGGATGGGTTACTACCCAAATTTTACCCCAAATGTGATTTTACGTAACGTGCTAGAAAACCCAGGCTGGTACACAGCTTATACCCCGTACCAACCAGAAATAGCACAAGGCCGCTTAGAGTCATTATTAAATTACCAGCAAATGGTGATAGATTTAACGGGCATGGAAATCGCTAACGCTTCATTACTAGATGAATCAACAGCGGCTGCTGAAGCTATGGCAATGGCAAAACGCATGAGCAAAAATAAAAAATCTAACTTATTTTTTATCGCTGACGATGTACATCCACAAACCATTAATGTGACTAAAACCCGAGCTGAACTATTTGGCTTTGAAGTCATAGTGGCACCCGCTGACGAAGTGGTTAACCAAGATGTATTTGGCGCTTTATTTCAATACCCAAATACCACAGGCAATATTTATTCAATTGAAACACTCATTCAATCTGTTGCCGACAGAAAAGGGGTGACTGCGGTTGCTACTGATCTGTTAGCGCTAACACAACTAAAAACGCCCGCTGAATTAGGCGCAGATATTGTGTTAGGTTCAGCGCAACGTTTTGGTGTGCCTATGGGTTATGGCGGCCCTCATGCTGCATTTTTTGCCACTAAAGATAAATTTAAACGCTCATTACCCGGTCGTATTATTGGGGTATCAAAAGACAAGCGCGGCAAATTAGCGCTGCGCATGGCATTGCAAACACGCGAGCAACATATCCGCCGTGAAAAAGCCAACTCTAATATTTGTACTGCACAAGTATTATTAGCCAACATGGCCGCTTTTTATGCGATTTATCATGGCCCTAAAGGCTTAGATATGATTGCTAAACGCACCCAAAGATTAGCCAGCATGTTTGCGCTAGGTTTAAAAGCAAAAGGCGTTGAACTGGCTTCAGCATACTTTTTTGATACTGTGTGTTTTAAAACCGATGCTAAAACACAAATTATTGACAAAGCCAACGCCGCAGAAATTAACTTGCGCAGCGACTTAGATAACGCCATTGCGGTGAGTTTTGACGAAACCAAAACTCAAGCCGATTTAGCGCAATTATTCTCAGTTATATTAGGTGACGAGCATGGATTAGATTTGGCCGAGCTGGATAAACAAGCGACAGAATATCAGGCGATTCCTGATAACTTACAGCGTGAATCCGACTATTTAAGCCACCCAGTATTTAATACTCATCACTCAGAAACTGAAATGCTGCGTTACATTAAATCTTTAGAAAATAAAGATTTAGCCTTAAATCATTCAATGATTTCATTAGGCTCGTGCACCATGAAACTCAATGCCACAGCTGAAATGATCCCAGTTAGCTGGCCAGAATTTGCTAACTTACATCCATTTTCGCCTATTGAACAAGCGCAAGGCTACAAGCAAATGATCACCCAGCTTGAAAAATGGTTGGTAGAAATTACAGGTTACGATGCCATGTGCATGCAACCAAATTCAGGTGCGCAAGGTGAATACGCAGGCTTATTAGCCATTCGTAAATATCATGAAAGCCGCGGCGATAGCCACAGAAACATCTGCTTAATTCCTAGTTCAGCGCACGGTACTAATCCGGCCTCAGCTCAAATGGCCAGCATGAAAGTAGTTGTGGTTGCCTGTGATGAAAAAGGCAACGTAGATATGCAAGATTTAAAGCAAAAAGCGGCAGACGTGGCTGAAAATTTATCTTGTATCATGATTACATACCCATCTACTCACGGCGTTTATGAGCAAACTATTCGTGAAATATGCGACATAGTGCACCAGCATGGTGGCCAAGTTTATATGGATGGCGCTAACATGAATGCGCAAGTGGGTATTACCTCACCTGGATTTATTGGCTCAGACGTATCGCACTTAAATTTGCATAAAACTTTTTGTATACCACATGGCGGCGGTGGTCCAGGCATGGGGCCAATTGGGGTAAAATCGCACCTAGCACCTTTTTTACCTGATCACCCAGTGGTTAATGTGGTAAAAGAAAACGCAGATAACGGCGCAGTTTCAGCCGCACCTTGGGGTAGTGCCAGTATTTTACCTATCTCTTGGGTATATATTGCGTTAATGGGCGCAAAAGGCTTACGTAAAGCCACCGAAGTCGCCATTTTAAATGCTAATTATATTGCGACCAAATTGGCCGATCATTACCCCATTTTATACCGTGGCCAAAATAGCCGAGTTGCACATGAATGTATTATTGATTTACGTCCACTTAAAGCCAGCTCAGGCATCACAGAAATGGACGTCGCAAAACGCTTAATGGACTATGGTTTTCACGCACCGACTATGTCATTTCCGGTTGCTGGCACACTCATGGTTGAACCGACAGAATCTGAACCTTTGGTTGAAATCGACCGCTTTATTGACGCCATGATAGCGATTCGTGAAGAAATTGACCAAGTAGAAAAGGGCGTTTGGGCGTTAGATAATAACCCATTAGTCAACGCACCTCATACCATGACAGATTTGGTGGATGAAAACTGGAACCGTGCATACAGCCGAGAACTCGCTGTATTCCCAAGTCCAGCCGCAGCCGCCAATAAATTCTGGCCAACCGTAAACCGCATCGACGATGTTTATGGCGACCGGAATTTAATCTGCTCATGCCCAAGTATTGAGAGTTATGTAGAGTAGGGATTAGATATACTAAACCCCAAAAAAGCGGCGCCCAGCCGCTTTTTTTGTTTTTACCCCACCCAAATTTTTTTTGTATTAAATCAAAATAAATTCTTACGTAGGTTTCATAAGCCAGAGGCGCATGTAACGGTGTCTGGTAAGCCAGAGGCGCACCTGACGTTTCGGAGGCGCATGTAACAATTTATTGTAAGTCGGAGGTGCAGTTGACTGATTTTCCGGATCGGGCTGTGGCATTGCCTGCCTTGGATTAATATTTAACCGTCGGTTTTCACCACTTTCACCGAACTCGTTTTACGTAGGTTTCATAAGCCAGAGGCGCATGTAACAATGTTTGGAAAGTCGGAGGTGCAATTGACTGATTTTCCGGCTCGGGCTGCAAAGTCGCTGGCCTTGGGTTAACATTTAACCGTTAGTTTTCACCACTTTTACCGAACTCGTTTTTACGTAGGTTTCATAAGCCAGAGGTGCATGTAACAATGTTTGGTAAGTCGGAGGTGCAGTTGACGGTATTCGTGTTTGTGCAGCGGAGTTATCGGCCTTGAATTAACATTTAACCGTCGGTTTTCACCACTTTCACCGAACTCGTTTTACGTAGGTTTCATAAGTCAGAGGCGCATGTAACGGTGTTTGGAAAGTCGGAGGTGCGGTTGACTGATTTTCCGGCTCGGGCTGCAAAATCGCTGGCCTTGGGTGAACATTTAACCGTTAGTTTTCACCACTATTACCGAACTCGTTTTTACGTAGGTTTCATAAGCCAGAGGCGCATGTAACGGTGTTTGGAAAGTCGGAGGGGCAGTTGACGGGGTTGTCCCTTGTAACCTTAAAATCAGTCAGATGCAGTCCGAAAAAACTAATCAGCTTAAAGCCTTACCAGCATTAGTTCAGGTTTTATCTGACAGTTACCCGTCTTTACGTACTGAAAGTTGGGTAATACCGCGATAAATTACGTTATTTAAAAGAGTAAAAAGTCCCGCTTTTTGACCGTGCAAACTATCTATTTCCTGATGAATTAATTGATGTAGTTTTTGTAGTACAGGTAGTTCATCTTTCAGGTAACGTTTGATGTTTTGTGCTCTATATCTTTCTCTGATAAAATCGGTAAAGCATTCAATTTCTTTTAAGTGCCAATTTTTGATTGTTATAAACCATTTTTTTTCTGTATATTTGTTCAGGAAACAACTAGTGCTAAATTTTTTCTCTACTTCTTCATGAACGTTAGCCCAAGAAACTTTAATTTTATCAAATAGCTCGTCATCAGAGATTTTTGAATCTTCGGCTTCAAGTTTAGCACTGTGTTCTTCGTATAAATTAGAGATATCTGGGGTGTATAATTTAAATGTATGGTATTGATTTTCGGTATCTCGGTAAAACTCTTTCTTGTTGACATCTTTTTTAAGCATATTTATAAATTTTGATATGTTTTTATCATCGATAAAATTATGTTCAATTAAATATATATAAAACTGACAGGCTTCAAACCAACGTTTGATTGGTACATTTTCTTTTTTAAATCTCAGATTATTTAACTCGGTTAGCAGATAGTTAAAGTCATCTCGGTACAAACTTGAGTGGTTAAAAAGCAGTTGAGCTATCAGGTTTGTGTTTAAAACTATTTTGCCTAGCTCATTGATATCCATTGTGAGCTGAGTTTCATTACAGCAATAAGATACCATTTTTTCAGTTGGCGGATAGTAATCTCGATAACGGTTATAGAACTCATCTTGTTCATTAGTTTTTTGTATAGCATTGGGTTGAGCTTGGATTTTTGCTTTTATTGATTTATTTCCTAACGCGCTATAAATCTCCTTAACTGATTTTTCATGTTTGTAGTGCAAACAACTAATACGAATTAAATCTTTTGCAAATCCTGCTATTGTTACGTCAAGATCTACGTCTGGAATATCTTTAATTTGCGAATATATATACTTCAGCTTGTAAGCAACCCGTTTTAATACACGCAAATTTTTAAGCTCATATTTTTCAATTAAACGGATTAATTGAGGTTTAAAATCGAGCAGATCACCGTATGGTTCAAAAGCAATTTTAAATAACTCTTCTGTGTTATGAGAGAACTTTACTTTACCGGAAAATGCTTTTTCTAACAGAGAGTTATTGAGGTTTAATTCAGCAGAGTTTAAGACAAAAATAAATGAGAACTTATTTTCTTCTGCGAAATGCAGACATTCGCCGATAATTTGCTCTTGAAACTTCGTATCATTTAAACGCTCTAAATCGTCTAGTACCACAATTAAGTTTTCTAATCTTGCCATCAGAGCGTGTTTAATCGCACCACTTGATGTTTTTAATATATTGCCAATTGTTCCCGCGTTATCAGTATCGAATGCTTTAAATATTCCCAAAGCGCTATCTTTAACTTGACCAATCCAGTTTGGGTCAGCTTTATCGCTCAGGTACGAAGCTGAAATTAACTTATCGCGAAAGTCGTTTAAACTACTCAAACCGAATAAAGAAAAATAAATTATATTTTTGGTGTTAGATATTCTTTTTAGCTCAGGGTTCAGGGTGTGTTTTGTGTAATAAGTTTTGCCTGATCCCCAATCACCATCTAATTTAACCATTGACGGGAATGAATTATCTTCTAGTAGATGTTTAATTTGCTCTGCTGGTGAAGCCACGAATGATTCCAAATATTGCTGTTTGAGTAAATTTAACCTATCTGAGCATTCGAACTTTGTAAACTGATATTTAACACAATTTTTCAGGGAAAAGCAGAGCTAAAACCCAACGCTGAACTTTCATATAAACTCCGTACAAATTGTCGGATGCGCCTGTGGCTTATCACGACATTGTCAGGTGCGCCTCTGGCTTACCAGACCTACGAAAGAGTCTAATAAATGGCCGGATGGTATTCGTATCTGGCGTATGTGGTTTTCGGGATTTTGGGTTACTACTGGGTTACGGTTTTAATTTTCAGGGGAAAAGCCGAACTAAAATCCAACGCCTAAGTTTCATGTTTGCACGGAGCGATATTGTCAGGTGCGCCTCTGACTTATCCAGACATTGTCGGATGCGTCTCTGACTTATCCGACCTACAATAAACATGGGAGTTAATTAAAAATGGAGAGTAGGGGTGCGATATCGGCGGGTTTATGTGGCGGGTGGTTCATATTTTTTTACGGTAAATTTGCAAGATAAAAGAGCTAGTTGTTGGTTGAACAGGTTGATTTATTACGAGAATCTGTGCGTTGAGTTAATGATATCTCCACTAATCACTGCTATAGGGCTTAAACTATGGTTAACATCATAAATCCTAATCATATATTAATAGTAATTTAGCCGTTTTTGGCTAATTTTAGTGAATTAGCCATTTTCGGCTAATTAAAAGAATTAGCAATTTAAGACTAAGGAATCGTAGAGGAAGAAAGTTAGTTTCAGAGAGCTTAATTAAGTTTTAGTTTTATAGAACAAAAATTTGAAGTCACACACGCTATTAAGATTTTTATATTAAACATTAACTAAAAGTCAAAAGTTTTAAGTCGAACCCGACAAGGTACAAATTGTCGGATTCGCCTCTGGCTTATCATGACATTGTCAGGTGTGCCTCTGGCTTATCCAGACATTGTCGTATGCGCCTCTGGCTTATCCGACCTACAATAAACATGGGAGTTAATTAAAAATGGAGAGTAGGGATGCGGTATCGGCGGGTTTATGTGGCGGGTGGTTCATATTTTTTTACGGTGAATTTGCAGGATAAAAAGAGTCAGTTACTGGTTGAGCAGGTTGATTTGTTACGAGAATCTGTGCGTTGGGTTAAGCAGCGTAAACCGTTTAGGATTGATGCTTGGGTGGTTTTACCGAATCATTTACATGCGGTTTGGACTTTGCCTAAAAATGATACTGATTATTCAGGGCGCTGGCGCGAGATTAAAAAACGATTCAGGCATAATTTAGCCAAAGCTCAAGTCTTACCCGGTGCAAACGCACAGTTGATTAATCGTCCAATCTGGCAAAAGCGGTTTTGGGAACATACCATTCGAAACCAAGCTGATTTTAATCATCATATTGATTATGTTCATATTAATCCACTTAAACATGGTTTGGTTAAACAGGTAAAAGACTGGCCATATTCGAGCTTTCATCGAGCTGTGTTGCTCGGGGATTATTTAGTTAACTGGTGTGGTTAATTTAAAATTATTGGTGTATATTTAAAGTTATTGATTTAAATATACACAGTAAGTTTGGGTTTGGCCATAAGGTGAATGTGCTATTTGGCAAACTTACACCGGTGTATGAATCAAGTTGTGTTAGGTAAGCATGGATTAATAAATCAACTAATAAGCTTAAATTGACGCTCATTCTGCTAGGGAAGCGGTTTAAAATGTAAACTATAAAAAATCAATTTTCTGCGCGGCTTCAATTAGACAAAATTCCTATAATATTAATAAAAAGAGTATTTGATGAATAAGTATTACTTGTTACCTCTAGTCACTTTGTTGTTCGGTTGTCAAAGTATACCTAAAGGTGAGCGTTTGTTTTGCATAAGTGCAGACGATAAAAATCAGCCTCAATTTGAGTATTTTCCCACTCCAATCAGTAGGGTCGCTCCTAGATATCCAACAACAGCAGAGAAAGATGGTGTAGAAGGGTTTGTAAAATTTAAGTTTGATGTTTCAAAGAATGGCAAGCCTGTTAATATTAATATTGTTGAATCTTATCCAGGAACAGTTTTTAATTTAAACTCCAAACAAGCATTAAAAAAATGGAAATATAAACCAGCAAAATTTAATGGCGAGTCTATTCATTCTAGTTGTTATGAATTAACTTTAAATTTTCAGTTAAATTACTTGCGTGTTAAAAACACACCTAGTTAGTTAAAGACTTGGGTTTTTACACCGCAAGTCTTTGGCAGCCATTTTTGAAAGAAAAGTGAACGAAAAGTTATTTAATTTCGTATAAACGAATATTATCTATTAATAATATGCCAGTGTCTTTTCCTTTGATATTGTCAATATGGAAGTTAATAGGTTTGCCTGCTTTTAAAAACTTTCCGTCTATGGTGTTGCCAACGACTTGCCATTGGTTGATGTTTTCAATCGGTGAGCGCATCCATGGCGATTCGTCAACTTGGTTAAAAAGTTGGGCGTGACCTTCTAATAAAAAGGCATCAAATTCAAATCGATACTTTTTATTTTCGTTTATTTGGTCACGTAAGCGCCAAATACCGTACTGGACTTTAAAGTCACCTTTAGCTAAAACCACGCCTAAACTTTGCTTGCCGCTTTTAGCCGCTTCTGACATAGGGCCAAACTCAGCTAAATTTAATTGAGATTTTTCTTGCCGAGGTTTAGGAAAGTTTTTATCTAGTGGCTTTTCAAAACCGGGATTTGCATAGGCTAATAAGTTTTTGCCAGTAAATGACTGGTTTTGTTTTTGTTGATTACTTGGTTGGGTGTTTTGTTGCTGCTTATCGGCAGAAGCCGGTTTAGCCGCTTGTTGGTTCGACTTTGTGGTTTCTGCGGTTGAGGTACAGCCTAAAAGCAAACCGCTGGTTATTAAACTCACTATAAAAGATGATTTTTTTACGCTCATAAAAGCTCCACTTAAATTTTTATTATGGGTTTTCATTCAGTTTATTGATAAAGAAAATATTATGTAAGAACATAAACTAAGTTTTTCTCCATTGCAAACTGACATTTAAATATGAATTTTTTGGTGATTTACATCAAAGATTCGCTTATTTTTATATAAGATAAGCCATGATGAAAAACGATTACCGATAGATCAGTGTGGGTAACCACATTGACAATGACGGAATAAAAGTAACCAGCAATAACACAATAATTAATGGAATCACAAACGGTATAGTTGCTTTTGTACATTCTTCAAACGGCACTTTAGTCACTCGTGACAGTACATACAAAACCATGCCCACCGGTGGGGTTAATAAGCCAATCATTAAATTTAAAACCATCACTACACCAAAATGCACTGGGTCAATGCCTAGGCTTATCGCTATAGGCAATAACACCGGCGTTAAAATGGTAATTGCGGCAATGGTTTCCATAAAGCAGCCCACGGCGAATAAAATAAAGGTCATCATTAATAATATATAGGTTTTATTGTCGGTAATGGTTAGCATCCAACGGGTAAAATCTTCGGTCACATGTTGTGTGGTTAGCACCCATGAAAAAATCGCAGCACCGGCAATTATCAGTAAAATAATGCTTGTGGTTTCAATGGTTTCCATGCTGACTTTAACCAGTTTTTTAAAACTTAAAGTGCGGTATACCAAGCTGCCTAAAATAAGTGAATATACGGTGGCAGCTATTGCAGCTTCAGTGGCGGTAAAAATACCAAAGAGGATGCCGCCAATAATAATAACGGGTGTCATTAACGATAAAAAAGCTGACTTAAATGTGGTTGCGACACGCGGTATGCTAAAACTGGCATCTTTGGGGTAATTACGTTTTTTAGCGTAATAAGCCACCATTATCATTAAGGCAACCGCCATTAATAAGCCAGGAATAAAACCAGCTGCAAATAGTTGCCCAATAGAAGCGCCCGCCATAACGCCATAAATAATCATAGGTAAGCTGGGTGGAATAATTGGGCCTATAGTTGATGATGCCGCAGTAACCCCAACTGAAAAACCCGCATCGTAACCTTTGGCACGCATGGCTTTTACTTCAATTGCGCCTAGGCCGCCCGCATCAGCCACGGCTGCGCCAGACATACCGGCAAACATAATAGATGCACTAATATTGACATGGCCTAATCCGCCGCGCATCCAGCCAACTAATGAATTAGCAAAATCAAAAATACGGCTGGTGATACCTGCTGAGTTCATTAGTGCGCCAGCTAATACAAAAAAAGGAATGGAGAGTAGTGGAAAGCTATCCATACCGCCAACCATTCTATGTAAAACAACCAATTCCGGTACTTGCCCAAGGTAAATAATAGCGAATAAAGCAGACCCCGCTAGCGCAAAGGCAACCGGCACGCCAATAATAATCATGATAAATAGAGAAATCAGTAATATTGCAATAACCATGAAAATTCCTTTAATCGCAAGAGGTTAAGTTATCGTCAGCGGATTTGCTTGCTGGCGTTGATAAAATACAAAATAAATATTGGCAGCTACGGACAATCATTATGCATAAACAGCCTAAAACAACACCGTATAACACACCAACAGAAACAGGCAGTGAAGCCATTTGATGGATACTAATGAGTGGGATTATTTGCCAAGCAAAATAGGCTAAAGTGATTAAAAATAGCAGGTTAAAAAAGGCGATAAGCCGATAAATATAGTGTGAAAGTTGATAGGGCAACCAGCGATGAAACAGCATAACAAAAATATGGCTGTTGTTTCGAATGCCAATACAACTGCCAATAAAGCCTAGGCAGACAAGTTGATAACGTGCTAGCTCTTCGGTCCAGCCAAGTGGTGATGAAAACACATAGCGGCTTAAAAATTGTGAAAACACGGTGAGTGCTAACAACCAAAACAATATAAAGGCTAGCCAGTCTTCAAATTTATAATCTCGATACGAAAAGTGACTGTCTTCTTCAATATGAAAAACGCTGGTTTTTTCTGGTGATAGAGCCTCTTGTGCTGCAATGTCTGTTTGCTTATTTGATGTTTTGTAATCGGTCATAGTAAGCCGCCCCTAGTGTTTCTTTAATCCCTTGGTGTGAAGGTAGTACTTGTTTTCTAAAAGCGTTTCGGTCGACAGTTAAAATCTCAGAGCCTTGTTTTTTAAACCAAGCAATTAGATCTTTTTCTGATTGGCGTGTTTCGGTTGAAACATTAGCTGCGGCTTGTTTTAAGGTTTGGCTAAAAATTTGTTTATCTTCTGGCGATAAAGATGACCATAAACGATCGCTGGCTACCGTGAGTACCGAGCCTTGTAGATGACCCGTTAAGCTAATATATTTTTGTACTTCGTAAAATTTTTTGGCTTTGATGGTAGGAAGCGGGTTTTCTTGTGCATCGACCACACCTTGTTGCAGCGCTAAATAAACTTCAGAAAACGCGATAGGGCTAGGGTTAGCGCCAACCGCTAGCGGAAACATTTTATAAATAGACGCATTTGGAACACGTAACTTTAAATTTGTCATATCGGCGGGCGTTAAAATAGGTTTGTTTGAAGTTAAGTGCCGTTGCCCGTAGTAATTATTGCCCACGACTCGATTGCCGTGTGACGCTTTTTTGTAGCCCTCGATTAATTCGGCAAATAAATCGCTTTCGTTAAAGTGTTGCCAGTGTTGGTAATCACGAAATATATAAGGTAGTTCAGACAATGCCATGGGCGGGTAATTTTGTGCCGCAAAGCTGGTGCCTGTGTAAATAATATCAACTGTGCCTAAACTTAGGCTTTGATTGAGCTCTGCCTCTTTACCCATGATGGATACTGGAAAAACGTCAATCGCGTAGCGTCCATTTGTTTTGCGTTCTATTTCTTGGGCAGCCCAAACCGACCATGTGTGTAAAGGCTCAGATATTTCGTAAACATGTGCCCATGTTAGTTGTTTAACTTTTTCTTTAGCGCTAAGCGTTTGGGTAAAAAAAGCTAGGCTAATCAATATTAAACTGGATAAAACAAACCGAAAGCGGGCTTGTTTATGTGCTAGGGTTTTTAACAAAAACATGTTTATGATCCATATTTTTCATTATTGATGTTATTTTAATTTATACATCCTGTTACTTATTGGTTGTAAATGCAAGTTAAATAGTAATAATTTTAATGTTAATTGTTTACCATTTGTTGATAATTACTTTTATATGAAATATCTTTAGCAAACTAATAATGTGGCTCAATACGTTGTTGGATTAGTTTTCTATAAAATCTCTATTTGAGCTAAACTAAACTCACTTAATTAAAATTGATGGCGACACGACTATGCTAGAACTAAATATAAATAATGAAATACATCAAGTTGAAGCGCCAGACGACATGCCTGTGTTGTGGGTATTACGTGATTTATTAAAAAAAACAGGCACTAAATTTGGTTGTGGTATGGGGCAGTGTGGCGCTTGCACTATTCATATAAATGGTCAGGCGATGCGCGCTTGCATTACGCCTGTTGGGGTTGCCAAAAATGCTAAAATTACCACAATAGAAGGCGTTAGCCGAAAAGGTGAGCATCCTATTCAAATTGCGTGGAAAGAAAACAATGTTCCCCAGTGCGGCTATTGTCAGTCTGGCCAAATAATGAGTGCACTTACCTTATTAGAAAATAATAAAGCCCCAACAGATGAAGATATTAATAATCACATGTCGGGTAATATTTGTCGGTGTGGTACTTATCCACGTATCAAACAAGCTATTAAACAAGCCGCCGCGGTGCTCGCGACAGATACGGGAGATAAATAATGGAAACTTTAAAATTATCTCGTCGTGATTTTTTAACTTACGCTGGGATTTCTGGCAGCGGTTTATTGTTAGGATGTAGCGCGGTTCCTAAATCGCCACTGGAAAAATTCCAAGCTCCGTTGAGTAGCGAACCTCAAAGACTCAATATATTTGTCGCCATTAAACCAGATAACAGTGTCGAAATTGTCAGTCACCGAGTTGAAATGGGGCAAGGCTCTAAAACGGGGATTCCACAAATAATTGCAGACGAACTGGAAGCCGATTGGCAGCAGGTTAATGTGATTCAAGGGTTAGGCGATAAACGCTACGGTGACCAAAATACAGATGGATCAACTAGCATTCGTAAATTTTACGACAAATTACGAGAAATGGGCGCATCTGCCCGAACCATGCTAGAGCAAGCCGCCGCTGATTATTGGCAAACCGACCTAACAAATGTGTATGCCAAACAAAATAAGGTTATTAATAAACTAACCGGAAGCTCGTTAACTTTTGGTGATTTAGCTGAGCTTGCCAGCAAACAAGCGGTACCTAAAGTTGAATCTTTGGTTTATAAATCACCTGAGTCATTCAATTTTATTGGCAAGCCGGTCCCTATTGTTGATTTAGACGATATCTTGGTTGGTAATACGACTTTTGGAATTGATATTGATTTACCTGATTTATTAATTGCCTCAATTGAACGTTGCCCTGTTATTCACGGCAAGGTGAAAACCTTTGATGCAACGCAGGCGTTAAAAATTCCGGGTGTAATTGATGTGATTGAAATGCCTAGCACACCAGAAACGGTTGTATATTTTCCGTTATCAGGCGTCGCTGTATTGGCAACTAACACTTGGGCTGCAATGCAAGGGCGAAAAGCGTTAAAAATTGAGTGGGACTTAGGTAAAAATAAAAATCATGATTCACAAAAAGGTTTTTCTACTTTTAAAAATAACTTAAAAAATGCCCCGCAATTGGTCGCAAAACGTGGCGACGTGAGTAAAGGTTTTGCAAGCGCCAGCCAAATCGTTGAAGCTCAATATCAAACCCCTTATTTAGCACATGCGCCTATGGAACCCCCTATGGCAACGGCTTGGTTTCATGATGATATTTGTGAAGTATGGGCTTGTGTACAAGATCCACAAGCTGTGATGGCACAAGCTGCAGCGATGACAAAACGACCTAAAGAAATGTTTAAAGTTCAGCCCACTTTACTGGGCGGTGCGTTTGGGCGTAAATCGAAATCAGATTTTGCCAATGAAGCCGTTTATTTGGCAGATAAAACTCAACGCCCTGTTAAAGTGGTTTGGAGCCGGGAAGATGATATTCAATTAGGTTATTATCATGCTGGCGCAGTTGAAAATATAAAAGCGGGACTTGATGAAAATGGCAATATTACCGCTTGGCATCAACAAGCGGCCTATCCCAGCATAGGGTCAACCTTTAATCACCAAACTAATACGCCACAAGATTTTGAATTGAGTTTAGGCTTTGGTGATTTTGCTTACGATATTGATAATGTATTAATGGAAAAAGCGGAGGCCAAAGCACCGGTGCGTATTGGCTGGATGCGTTCAGTTTGTAATATTCAACACGCATTTGCGTTAAACTGTTTTCTTGATGAAGTGGCTCATGCCGCTAATATACCCACAGCGCAGTTGATGGTGCAGTCGTTAGGGGCTGATCGGGATATTAACCATAAACAAGTTTATGATTTTAACTTTACTAATTATGGTGAAGAATTAAGTCGTCACCCTTATTCAATTGCGCGTTATCGTCATGCTTTAGAAACATTAATCGCAAAAACGCCAATTAATGAAGCATTACCAAAAGGGCAAGGGTGGGGTATTGCGGTACATCGTAGCTTTGTCAGTTATGTTGCTGTGGCAAGCAAAGTGCAGGTGGTTGATAATAAGTTAACTGTTAAAGAAATTCATTGCGCAATTGATTGTGGCTTAGCCATTAACCCTGACCGAATTAAATCGCAGATGGAAGGGGCAATGATTTTTGGTATGTCGATAGCGCTAATGGGCCAAATTGATATTAAAGATGGAGCAGTGGTGCAATCTAATTTTCATGATTATCCGGTGACTCGAATCAATCAAGTCCCCAAAATTGTTGTGCACTCAATTAACCCTAATGAAAATCCGCCGAGTGGCGTTGGTGAGCCAGGTGTACCACCTGTAGCACCTAGTATTGTTAATGCGGTATTTGCTGCGACAGGTGAGCGATACCGCACGTTACCATTAAATCAGCATTTAATGGTTTAAAGGTATTGCGGTTATGGTTTTAATGTAATTAATTGCCAATGAGTCAAAATAAAAAAAAGCCCGATAAATTTCGTTTATCGGGCTTTTTTGTAAACTCAAGGGCTAATTATTTGGCTCTTGAGTTTAACGATTAAATTAGTGGCCTAATTCTAAAATCCCCCAAACTTCAAGGTTGTTTACTGGTAACAGGATATCACCATTTGCATTGGTTGAAACCGCTAGGTTAGTTGTTGTTCCATCGGGTAAATGCAAGGTTGCAGTGGTGATAGTATCAGGGAAGTAACCTTGCGGAATGGCTATTTCAACGCCATTTAAGGTAGGTGTTACGCCACCAGAAAATGGACGGTTAACTAAGTGCACAACATAGGGCGCATTAGCATTTGTTTCATGAATGCGAGATACCGCCGATACTGTTTCGTTTGAAACCACTCCGTTAATACTTACATTAATATCAATGCCCGTTATGCTACCGCGTTGGCCGATATGTCGCACTTTACTGCCTTGCTGATCTAAGAGCGATTGTTGTTCTGTGGTTAAGTATTGTAGGTCACCGTCATAGAAAATATGCTCAAACTGAGCAAAATCTTCATTACGAGGTACGACAGGGTAACCTGCGTCACCAAACACCAGCATATCAAAGTTAATATTATCTTCTGTTAGTAGTTTGACACTTGATTGCACTTGATTTCCACCATCAATAAAACCCGCTTTCATTGATGAGTACATTGCATGCACTAAACCGACTTTAGAGTAAGAAGTGTAGTTATCTAACAAGGTTTCTTTTGCGCGAACAAATTGGTAAAGGTCTCGGTAATTATCTGCACCGGGCGACCAGGTAAATACTTCTCCGCCTACCCATACATTTGCCGGAATGGCGAATAAGCCTCCGTAAGCATAAGCTTGAGCGACCCAACCACGGCCAAAGCGAGGCGCATCTTGAATACGAAGCTCGTCAAACTCCCAAGGGTATGGAAAGTAAGCTAAGGTTTTATCAACCGCTTGCGCGCCTTTTAAGTGAACCAATATATTGGTTGGCAATTCAGCAATTGTGGTTCTTGCACCTAAGTTTAATTCACCTGATAAAAAGGTGATGTTTTCGTTAAAAATATAACCTCTAGATTCGAACAATTGTGTACTCGCACCAATTTCAATGTCTGGGCGTTGTAAACGAATGTAATCTAATACCTCGGCAAATTTTTGATTCCATACATCGCGATTAAAGTAAATAAAATCTTCAAGCAAAGGTACGTTACCAGACAGAGTATCTGCCGCATTTGAGAATGAGGTATGTGTTACGCCTGCATTCAGTAAATGCTGTTTATAGTTAAAGGTACTGATATCGTTAATACCCATAGCGAAAAGGGCTGAGCTACTATACTTTTTATCTAACCAGATGCGGAAATTTTCCATTGCATAAGGTGAGAAATCACCACCAAACGTACGCATATCAGTTGAGCGAGTCGAGTTAGTTTGGGTATCAAACATTAATTTATCTGGATTCGCTTTTAACAGCTGATCAACTTGCGATTTAAGAAAAGGCACAAATGCAGGGCTATGGTTACTTAACCAATGATTGTTATAACCATTGTGGCTTAAGTAGCCCATAAAGGTCATTCGTACATTACGATCATCAAGTGTTTGTACATAGTGTGGTTGCGGGTTAGTTACGTATTCTGTAAACCAACCGTAGCCCCAATCAAACTCACCACGAGCTGTGTATTCAAACCCTTCGCTTTGAAACACGTCAACTACATTGACGGCCCAGTCCATGATTACCGTTTCGTCGTAAAAATCGTGCTCTGGTGGGTGTCCCCAAAACGCACCTGTTGCACCAAAGTTATCATATCCGTCTAGCTCGTGGTTTTGTGGATAGGTGTACCAAACATCTGATTTTAAAACCTGTTTATTAGCCGGAATGTCAACTGGCTTTTTAAGATAGGTTAGTGTTGTTTGAGGGCCTTTAACTTCGGCAACAAAATGATCATTTGGGTTATAATGGCGCGCTGGTACATAGGTGCTGTCATTCACTCGAGTGAACCTGACTTTATCGCCGCCCCATTGCCAATCTGAGCCCCCGATTGCTTCCACTCGGATAGTGGCTGCCCCCGATTGCTCAACCACAAAGTTGCCTCCATAAAGTTCTATCTCTTCAGATACGTCCCAGCTACCTGTTTCGGCAAAATATCCCCACGCCATTGGCTCACCATTTAAATCAACACGAGCGCCATAACTGCCTGCATTTTCTGCGGCAATGGTAATGTAGGCTTTATAAGTACCTGGTTGGGTAAATGTAACATTGTAATCCCCCCAGTCACCGTTCGTTACCCAGTTAACGCCCGTGCTAGTGTCTCCAAAACCTTCGACACTGTCACCACCAACACGGCCTGTTGTACCTGTGGTAACAAAGTCTTCTAGTTCTATTATTATGTCACCTGCTGCAGGTTCAGGCTCAATGGGGGTGACTTGAGTTAATTTGAACGAGTCCATATTCCATTGCCAAGCGGATCCAATAGCATGTAACCGGATGGTGGATGATCCAGCAGGCAAAGTGACTGTATGAGAAGGGGTTAGGGGTTGAAAATTGTTCCAGCTACTTAAAGGTACATTAACAACACCTTGACTGACCCAAGCACCATTTGTATTCACTAGTACTTCAATACTAGGGCCAGATTGAACACTTGTCCCCACAAGGTATTCAATGCTGTATTCACCACCTTCAGCTGTAATGTTGTAATCAACGAAATCTCCAGCGTTAATAAAATTAATGGCTTCAAGACCATTGACACTATATGTACTGACGGGATTAGGTTGACCATCGTTGAAAGTGCCGCCTGAATTATCAAACGACTCAGCTTGTAACACTAAGGTATCCGCGTAGGCCTCTGCACTAAGTAAAGCAATTGACAATGCAATGCTTGACCTTAGCCATGAGCGTTTAGCTTTAAACATCTTAATCTCCTATTGTTTATTTAATACTTCCTAGATAATTGTTTAACCTGATTACCAGATATCAGTGTTATTTTATTAATTACACTCAACTGGTGATGGTTAAAAATTTACTGTTAATTGATAACAATATTTTAGTGCACAAAAAAATTGCCCTCGCGTTTTGAGAAACCTCAAAATGCGACGGCATATAAAACGGAAAAAATTTACAAACGATATTTTTGTGAATTTTTTGTTTTTATTGTTTGTTTTTTTTGCATAATTAGGTTAGATCATGAACGTAAATTAAACAATGATACTTATGTAATATTTCTTAAATATTATATATATAATTGATTTTAAATGATTAAATTATAATAATTTCATTATTTGCATAATGTTAATTATTTTTTGATTTTTGTTTACATTATTTTGGAGGTGAATTGCTTGTTACAAATATAAATTGCCAATAATTTGTGACTTTGTTTCTAATTGTGATCTGGGTCACAAGTTTTATAGGCTGGATAATTGAAGCTAAGATGATTTTATAATCAGGGGTTAATAGTTAACTTGATAAAAAAAGCTAAATTTTCATTAATAAAATTCAGTATAAGTGTAGCTATAACACGGTTGTTAAGCGATTGAGCGTTAGCAAATAAAGAATTTTAAAGGCAATTTTTATACCATTTTTTTAGGTTTGGTTTTTTATAACTTATAGGGTTTATATATAAATTTAATTTGTCTTTAAACGCAATAAAAATGATTTTAACAGTCACGATTAAGTAATTGCTTATATACCCGTGAAGCTTCCGAAGGGCTGGGTTAAAAATGCCTGATACTGAGTCAAATTATTTTTACGTACGACTGCATGGGGGCGGGAGATAGAATAACGTAGGAGCAGTTATCGAGAATGACTATATTGACAACAATTTTTCTTGCCTCATGCATTTTTTCTCCGGCTGCAATCAGTATTTTGAAGTAACACGGGTATATGTGCCAGAAGAGATTAATTTAAAGTTGTTGTATTACAATTCACTCAGTAAACTAGTACGCATTTCTGGTGAGCTTATGCTCACCGCATTTTTAATGCGTATTTTGGGATAAGCAATGAATTTAGAACAAATCTTAAATGCTTTAGTTAATGTACAGGCTGAAGATGACTTGCCCTTGGTAGGGTTAGAGGCGGCAAAAGCTAATTGGCCTTTATTTTATCCTGAATTAATAAAAATTATGGATGAATTTATTGCCAACCCTAAAGCAGTCACACCTGAAAGACAAAATATTTTATTTTATGGCACTTGGCTGTTGGCTGAGCTTAAATATACCCCGGCATTAGATAAAGTTTTAGAGTTATTTGCTTGCCAAGATACTTTTTTAACGCCGATTGAAAGCGTATTTGGGGATGCATTAACTGAGCTGGTACCGAGCCTATTTTATATTTTAGCAAATGGTAATCCAGAAGTTTTATCTGATTTTGTTTTAGGCGACCATTTTGCTATGTATAGCAAAGGCTCAGCAATAGAGGTAGTATTTGCCCAATATGAAGCGGGTATTGTGAGCAAAACCGAATTAACAGACTATGTGTCGCTGTGGCAAACTTCATTTTTAGCATCGCCCGGGATGACAAGCAGCTTTTTATTAAGTGTATTGGCAACATCTTGCATTGATTATCAATTAGATAGCTTTAAAAACGAATTTAATGCGCTATGTAGCAAAAATGTGTTTGATGAAGATAGAGCTTCATTAGACGAGATTAAAGCTTGGGCTAGTATAGATGGCGGAAAGTTACTTGAAGCGGGCTTAATTCAAGAAGATTTCAATGTTGTTGAAAGCTTAACTTATTGGGGCATTCAAAAACCTGATCATGAAGAAAAGAGTGCGCAAGTAGAAGCAGACATCGCTCAGATAATGTCTGAAAACGGGCTGTTAGATAATATAATGTATGATGAACAATTTATTTTAGAAAACAGTGTGCCTGTGACCAGTTTAGCTAAAGTCGGGCGTAACGATCCTTGTCCTTGCGGTAGTGGCAAAAAGTATAAAAAATGCTATTTGCATTAGGATGTGGGAATCTTTGTACTCTTTTTTAGCAATTGATGCTTGGTAAGGGTAGTAAGCTGCTGGGTAAGTATCAATAAATCATCTAGACCATCTATTGTCTAAACCCAGCGGCTTGGCTTTAAATTAGCTTAGGTGAACTTATATTTATTGCGCTTTTTCAAGCGGGATAACAAATCCGCTTGAAGTATTATGCTTTCCACCCATTAAAGCTAAAAATAAGTAGTCAGGCTGACCTTTTTCCATTAGTACCTGTGGTCTTTCCATGCGTTCAATTTTTTCTTCATTTGTATAAAATGTATTAGTACGATAACCCAGTAAAGGTTTAGACCAATTAATACCATCGTCAGATTCAAGCATTAAACCAACATGGGGATGAATAACCCCCATGTCCCTCATTACCATATAAAATTTGTTGTTTGAGTGATAAACAAAGGCATCTTCAACCTGCCGTTTTATATCAGCAAAACTTACCAGTGGATTGTTAGGGTGTTTGATATAAGGGCCTTTAATATTTTTTGCGATAGCGACGCCCATTTTTCGCATACCATCGTTATATTTATCCCAAGCTTTGTAATAAAGCCAATACTCACCATTTGGATGTTGAAGTAAAGCAGGGTTAGTTGTGAGGTAACTGTCCCAGTCGGTTTTATTTTCACTAATCTCTAAAATGGGGTCTTCGCTTACCCGGGTAAATGGGCCATAAAGGCTGTCTGATAGGGCTAAACCAATGCGTTGTGTGGATGCATGATGCCCATCATATTTCTCTGCATCAGATAAGTTATTACCAATAAAAAATAATGCGTATTGGTCGCCTACCTTTTGAATAGTTGGATTGTGAATGGTATCAGCATCCCAGTGTGAGCCGCCACGGCCAGTTAATACTGTGCCTAATACGGTATAGGGGCCTTCGGGTTTATCGGCGACTGCATGTGCAATTTCACTATGACTGAGCCAATGATGATGTGTGCCTCGCCAGCGTGAGAAAAAAACATGAATTTTACCGTCGTCACCTTTTATTGGCGAAACGCCCCATACATTCCAATTTTTATGTTCTAAAATACGTTTGCCAGATTTAAGTGATTGACTAAAGTTTGATTCAACAATGTCTGTTTTTGATAAATCATTAGGCAAAGCCTGCTTTGAGTTGGCTTGACTAACCGCCGGATTAAGCAGTAAAAGGCATGCAGAAACTGTTAGGTTCATCAGTGGCTTTAGCAAACTGGTCGATATTTTTTTTATTAGGTGCATTATTTAGACTCCGGATAAAACTGAGCAAGTAGCGGATCGTTTGTAGCTAACATTTTATCGAAAATAAGATTGTCAAAATGGTTGATGATGACTTGTAGTTCAGGATCAGCGGTTTGAATTAAATTAGTAGATTCGGCTGGGTCTTGCGTTAAATCATAAAACTCATCACGGCCTTTATTTAGGTAATCTTTAATTAATTTATAGCGTCCGTCACTATACATGCGCATTCCGCTAATAGACTGATGTTTAGTGGTATAAGCTGCGTAATAATCTGTACTGGATACATTTTGGTCGCCGATTAATACAGGCAATACATTTTGTCCTCGAATTAAAGTATCGTCTGATTTATTAACTTGGGCAGCTGCAATTAAAGTGGGGAACCAATCTAAATTTGATACCGTGGAGTAATTGGTGCTGTTGGCTTTAATCCGATTTGGCCATCTGACAATTGCAGGTACTTTAAGTGAGTTGTCGTACATGTTAGGTCGTTGATTATCTGGCAAATTAGGTGATTGATTTGTCACTGTATTTTTTAAAATCCAGTGGCCGTTGCCTTTGTGCCATATTCCATTGTGGCCCATGTTGTAACCATGATCTGAGGTGAAAATGACTAAGGTGTTGTCAGTTAAATTTAACGCTTCTAACCTTTGCATTAGCACACCTAAATTACGGTCGACACTGCGCACGCTTGATAAATATTCTGCCATGTAACGCTTAACTTTTTTTGTATTTAAATTAGGGTAATTTGGGTTGGGGATTTCTATTTCTCGGTTTGTATAAGGGGCTTCATCTTCTGGTGCTACAGGTAGCCAAGCGGTATGAGGCGCTCTAAAGTGCAGCGATAATGCAAATTTTTTATCTTTATTTTGTTCTAAAAACTCAACCGCATAAGCTGTTAACACATCGGCGGTATAGCCTTTTGTTTTGGTTGTTTTGCCATTTATTTCAATCACAGGATCTATTGGTTTTGCGCCGCCGCTTCTAAAACCGATAAATTCATCGTAGCCCTGTTGTGTTGGGTGGTATTTATCTTTGATACCTAAATGCCACTTACCAATTAACCCAGTATGATAACCCGCGCTTTGCAATAATTCTGGCCAGGTTTCATATTGAGGATCTAATCCCAGCTCAGGTTCCAGCGGGTTTAAACCAAATTTTGCATAATTGGTATTGATCCAGTCATCTATACCTAATTCATACCCATACCTTGATGTCATTAGTCCTGCTCGTGAAGGGCTGCACACTGGGGTTGTAGTATAGGCGTTCGGTAGCTTCATACCTTGTGAGGCGAGCTTATCCATATTAGGCGTTAATGCTTGCGCATTGCCTGAAGCGCCTAAAGCCCAACTAGCTTGATCATCGGTGTAAATAAATAAAATATTTGGTGTATCGGTTTGAGTTTGTTGATGATTGTTAGGCTGAACACAGGCTAACATGAGTAATGGCGTTGAGATTAATGCCAGATAAAGTTTTATTAATTTTGGACATTCTTTTATTCGGTTTTTTATTTTTACCATAGCGGGCTATCCTTAACTTGGTAGAATTCTTTGATTTATCTTGTTGTAAATTTAACCTAAGTGTAACAGATAAGTAAACTGTTATATATAAATTTATATAATCACATGTAAAATTTAGGCTTGGGTATAATTAAATGTTTGTATATGACTAAGTACGTGAAGTGATCAATATCGAAAAAAACGCTGCAATTAAATTATCTAGGTGTGAACCTTTTAGTTTGAAAAAACGTTTAGTTTTAAATTATTTTAAGCTATGTCGCACTCTAATATTGAACCATAAACCAATATAAACAAAAAAGCCTATGCAATTGCATAGGCTTTTTGAGCTAAGCTTAAATTCGATTGAACAGGCTGTTTAAATACCGCTGCCGCCTTCGTGTAGACCGCATTCGCGTTTTAAACCAAAGAAGCGTGTTTCTTCTTCTGTCATACCTAATTCAAGTGGACGAGAGGTGTGCCAGTCACCAACTGAGACATAACCCATATCCCATAAAGGGTGGTACGGTAAATTATGCTCTTTTAGGTAGTAGTGCACATCTTTATTGGTCCAGTCGATAATAGGATAGAACTTATAACGGCCACCACTAATTTGTAGAACTGGTAAATTAGCTCGTGAGCTAGACTGGTCACGGCGTAAACCGGTAAACCAGACTTGGGCATCAAACTCTTCAAGCGCGCGTTTCATGGGTTCAACCTTGTTGATTTGATTGTATTTTTCAATCCCTTCAACACCTTGTTCCCATAATTTACCAAAACGCTGCTCTTGCCAAGCGGTGCTAATATTGGCCTGGTAAACTTTTAAATTTAAGTTTAATCGCTCAGTGAGTTGATCGATAAATTCATAAGTTTCAGGAAATAAATAACCTGTATCGGTTAATATAACCGGAATGTTATTTACTTCACTGTTGACCAGATTAAGCATAACTGCAGCTTGAATACCAAAACTAGACGATAATATTTGCTTGCTAGGTAAATGCTTAGCTGCCCACGCAACCCTTTGTTGTGGGGTGAGTGACTCTAGCTCAGCATTTACGCTTGCCAGCTTTTCGTCTTGCTCTGATTTTTCTGCTTTAAGTAACGCATTAAAATCTATATCAGGCATGAAACTCCCGACCATCATAAACTGCTTTAACAGCGCCAATACGTACAACATAATCACCGAATCGTTCGCCTGATTCGCGCTCTTTGCTGTAACGCTCGAATAAACCGTCTAATTCAGATAAAATTTCGGTTTCACCAATGTTCTCTTTGTACATCTGGTTTAAGCGAGTACCTTTACCGTCTGCGCCCAAATACAGGTTATATTTACCCGGACCTTTACCAACAAAGCCAATTTCAGCTAAGAAAGGACGGCCACAACCATTTGGACAACCTGTCATTCGGGTGACGATTTCTTGATCTGCAATGCCGTGTTTTTCGGTTAATACGTCGATTTTTTCAATTAATCTTGGTAAATAACGTTCTGATTCAGCCATTGCTAATGCGCAAGTCGGTAGCGCAACACACGAAATGCTGTTTAGCATCATAGGCGATAATACTTTGCCTAATAAACCAAATTTGCGTGCCAAGCCTTCAATTTCAGCTTTGTTTTCAGGTGCTACGTTGGCAATCATAATATTTTGATTAGCCGTCATACGGTATTCACCTGTGTGTACTTTTGCAATTTCGCGAAGTGCTGTTTTAACGGTACGTGTTTCGTCATCGACGATACGGCCAGCTTCTAAAAATACAGTTAGGTGCCAGTTGCCGTTAATGTCTTCAACCCATCCAAACCGGTCTGATTGACTGGTGAATTCAAAATCACGTGCTGGTTCAAAGGTTTTGCCTGCATGTTTTTCAGTCGCGGCGCGAAATGCTTCTACGCCCATATCGTCAACTGTGTACTTGGTACGAGCACGTTTTCGATCGTAACGATTACCGTTGTCACGCTGAGTTAGCATAACGGCTTGGGCAAAGTCTAATGTGTCTTCAGGTTTACAAAAACCTAATACACGAGTTAGCTGTGGGTAAGTGTTAACTTCACCATGTGTTGAACCCATACCCCCGCCAGCTGCTACGTTAAAACCAGCTAATCGGCCATTTTCGTCTTCAATAGCGATAAAGCTTAAATCGTTAGCGCTAATATCAACATCGTTGTATGGCGGTACCGCAACCGCTATTTTAAATTTACGAGGTAAATAAGTTTTACCGTAAACAGGTTCTTGCTCTTGATCCGCTGGTGTTTCAACTTTTTCTTCATCTAACCATAGTTCGTAATAAGCACGCGTTTTTGGTAATAAATGTTCAGAAATTTTAACTGACCAGTCGTAAACATCTTGCTGTAATTGAGACTGGATTGGGTTAGTGGTTGCCATTACATTACGGTTAACATCACCACAAGCTGCAATTGAGTCTAATTTAACCTGATATAAACCTTTAATAAGCGGTTTTAAATCACGCTTTAAAATACCGTGGTATTGAAAGGTTTGACGAGTGGTTAAACGAATCGAGTTATAATCGGTTAACTCTTTGGCAATATCATCAATGGCTAACCATTGTTCCATACCAATTACACCACCCGGTATACGGGCACGTAACATAAAGGTATGTTTAGGTTCTAATTTTTGCTTTTTACGCTCATTGCGAATATCACGGTCGTCTTGCATGTAAAAACCGTGAAATTTGGTTAATTGAGTATCGTCATCTGCAACCGCACCGGTAATTTGATTCGCTAGGCTTTCTTCAAGCGTACCGCGCAGATAGTTACTGTTAACTTTTAAATATTCGTTGGCTGCTAGTTTCTTTTCGCTCATTAGTAAACATCTCTCTGGTAACGTTTGTTTTTACGTAGCTCACTCATATAAGTTTCGGCATCTTCACGTGACTTACCACCTTGCTCTTGCGCAATTGTGATTAAGGCCTCGTGTACATCTTTAGCCATACGAGTTGCATCGCCACAGACGTAGAAATAAGCCCCGTTTTCTAACCATTGCCATAAGCTTTGAGCTTGCTCTAACATTCTGTCTTGAACATAAACTTTTTCAGCTTGATCGCGCGAGAAGGCTAAATCGATTTTG
Organism: Catenovulum adriaticum; assembly: GCF_026725475.1. Lineage (NCBI taxonomy): Bacteria > Pseudomonadati > Pseudomonadota > Gammaproteobacteria > Alteromonadales > Alteromonadaceae > Catenovulum > Catenovulum adriaticum. The sequence goes on along the minus strand of NZ_CP109965.1, from coordinate 1,832,940 downwards.
TTTAGCGTGCCATCTTTTAAGTAACCTTGCCATTCAACCTGATATAAAAAGTCTTCAGTGAAGTTAGGGTTACCAAAGAATAACCAAGTATCGTTTTCACGTTCAGCAGAATCGATTTCTTGCATGAAAGCACGGAATGGTGCGACACCAGTACCTGGACCAACCATGATAACGGGTGAGTTATCTTCAGGTAAACGGAAATGGCTGTGTTCAACAAACACGTCAACTTTGCCGCCTTCCTCTAAACGCTCAGCCAAAAAGCCAGATGCGCCGCCAAAGTGTTCTTCACCAAAAGCTTCATAACGAACAACGGCAATTGTTAGATGAACTTCTTCATCTACTTCTGCTTGGCTTGATGCAATTGAATATAAACGTGGCGTTAAACGACGTAAACAAGTGACAAATTGCTCAGCTGATAAGCTAGCTGCATGTTCACGGATAATATCAATGAGCTGACGGCCATCAATATATTCACGTAAAGCGGCTCTGTCTTCTGCTAATTTGGCAAGCTCTGCGTTGTTAGTGAGCTCCGCAAATTTGCTAACAAAAGCAGGGTGGCTTAATGTCAGTTCATAGTGGCGAGTTAATGCCTCTTTTAAACTAACTGTGTCTTCATCTACTTTAAGCTGGGCGTTTGCATCTAATGATAATTTTTCAATGATTTCGTTAACGATTTTCTCATCGTTTTTAAACCAAATACCTAAAGAATCACCCGGCTGATAAGTTAAGCCAGAACCTTCAAGTGAAATTTCAAAATGGCGGATATCTTTACCCGAATCACGACCAGTAATTTTTTGGTTGGTTTCTAACGTGGCCGTAAAAGGATGTTTTTTACTATACGCAGAGGTCGTCGCTGTTGGTGTTGCCGCAGCTGATACGCTTACTTGTGCGGCACCTGATTGCATATCGGTTGCCATTGCGGCGACTGCGCGCTCAATCCAAGCGCTTGCATCTGCTTCATATTCAACGTCGCAATCTACTCTAGGTTCAATTGCAGTTGCGCCTAGTTTAGCTAAACGTTCGTCGAAATCTTTACCGGTTTGGCAGAAAAATTCGTACGATGAATCACCTAAAGCTAAAACAGAGTATTTTACGTCTGCTAATTTAGGAGCTTTTTTACTTGCTAAAAATTCATGAAAATCAATTGCATCATCTGGTGGATCGCCTTCACCTTGGGTGCAACTGGTCACCAATAAATGCGTTTCTGATTTTAGCTCTTTTGGTTTATAGTCGCCCATTGAGACGCAACGAACTTGTAAACCAGCGGCTTGTGCAGCTGCCGCAGCTTGTTCAGCGACACCTTTTGCATTACCGGTTTGAGAACCAAATAAAATTGTTAAGGTTTGTGCTTTAGCTGGTGCGGTTGAACCGCCAGCAGGCGCTGAGCCACTTTGGCCATTACCGGCTTGTGACAAACCATATAAATAACCACTAACCCAAGCAAGTTGGTTAGTGGACATTGAAGCTGTAATCTGATTTAACTGGCTTAATTGCTCATTTGCCAGTGGGCTGGTTAGCTCTGTATTTTGCGAAGACATAATCCCACATTATCCTAAACATATTTTCAGGTGGGTATTCTATTGGGGATAAGCCAAACTGGAAAGAATAAATACTCATTTTTTATTCGATAAAAGTATATTAATAACTTAAAGCTATTAAAAACTAATATTTATACCTTTAAGTTATTAATAAAAGAGCGCACTTTTGTTTAAATTTATTTTTTTATCGCCAATAAACTAACTTTTGTTTGTTTTGTGCACTCATTTTTTGCATTTGTCTGATCATTGGGTGGTTAGCGGTAATTTTGCGACAATTTAGTCACTAATGCCATTTCGTTAAATAGTTCGTTAATTAGCTCATCTAAATTAATATAAATAGATTTTTTTAATTGCAGTTCAATATTATTGGCTAAATATTTTAAGTAGGGCACACCCGAGTAACAAGTAGAGCCATGAAATTTATGAATCGCGGCTAATAAAGCTGAATGATCATTGGCTTGATGAGCCTGATTAATTTCGGTGATGACCTCGTCAAAAGTATCTACCAGCATAATTAGCATTTCAACCGCAATCTCGTGTTGATTACTTGCGCGCGCAAGTGCGAGTTGCCAATCAATACCGTGGCGTGGCTTTGAATTATCGGTCGGTAAGTTTTCTTCGTGTATTGAGGCGCTTTTTGAACTAGAGAAGACCCATTTGTTAACTAGACGATTAAATTTTTTGATATCAATCGGTTTTGCTAAATAATCGTCCATTCCGTTTTTTAGCAGCTTTTCGCGTTCTTCTTTAAATGCATGTGCGGTAAATGCGACAATAGGCGTTTTTTTATTTAAATGGCCTTGTCGGATTTTAACGGTTGTTTGAATGCCATCCATTTCAGGCATTTGTACATCCATTAAAATTAAATCAAATACGTTTTCTTCAACACTATGACAAGCTTCAATACCACTTGTACAGCAAGTGAGTGATACATTTTGATCTTGCAATATTGCCGTTAATAACTTGAGGTTGGTTTCATTATCATCGACCGCTAAAATATGAATTTGACTACTATCTGTTGTCGGAGTGGTAATAATATTGGGTAGTGCTTTGGGTTTAGTTTGTGCCAACTGGCATTTTTGATTGTAAAGTAGTTCAAATTTTCGGTAAGTAAAAGGTTTTTCTATAACAGGCCAATCGCCTAATAAACTTTGTTGTTCACGTGATAAGCAGCTATACAGTGGCAAGCATAAAACCACATAACAGTTTTCCTGTTGTTTACGAGCAAACGCCGCTTGTAAAGGCAGTAACTCAAGAGATTCTTCATCACTTTCACTGGCGATAATCATTAAATCATAGTCGTCGGATTGATATAATTTGCTTTCCCATTCTTCAGTTGTGCCGCAAATATCAGCTAATACACCCAATGGATGAAATAATCGATCGTAACTTTTATGGGTTATTATTTTGCTATCTAAAATTAACACTTTATCAATGTCTTTAGGCTTGTCGAATTGATTTGATTTTGAGGTGGTAATAGGGAGTTTTAAACTGAAAATAGACCCTTTGCCTAACTCACTTTTTAAGCTAATGATACCGTTCATTTTTTGAACTAAGCCATGGGTAATCGCTAATCCTAGGCCAGTTCCTCCGTATCGTCGTGTGGTACTCGCATCGGCTTGATTAAAAGCGCTAAAAAGCTTGCTTTGTTTTTCTTTGCTAATCCCGATACCTGTGTCTTCAACATCAATAATGAGTTGATGTTGCGTTTGTGATATTGAGCTGAGCGATAAACGCAAAATGATATGCCCGTGCAGTGTAAATTTAATGGCATTAGACAATAAATTAGTGAGTATTTGTTTAAATCTGTGTTGGTCGCCAATTGCAGAAATAGGTAAAATATCAGATTCTAATGAAAACTCTAGACCTTTGCTAAAGGCTTCACGAGACATTAGCTTACTAACGTCTTCTACCATTTGGTTTAAATTAAAAGCTGAATAGTCGAGCTCGATTTTACCGGCTTCAATTTTTGAAAAATCCAGAATATCATTCACAATGGCAATTAAGTTATCGGCCGAGGCATTAATTGTGGTGACATAATCTTGATATGGGGTTGGTAAATTTGCTTTATTTAGCTCTTTGGTAAAGCCGACAATTGCATTGAGTGGAGTACGTACTTCGTGGCTCATGGTAGCTAAAAATTGTGATTTAATTTTACTGGCTTCAAGCGCTTCTTTACGGGCAATATCAAGCTCGGCATTTTTTTCTTCAACTAATAGTAAGTTTTGTTGAAGATCGTGAGTAGCGACCTCAATTTCAGATTCAAGTTTAGCTTGATGATGCTGCAGTTGCTCAGCCATCACATTAATGCCGTCTTTTAAATCATTAAATTCATATTGAACCAGCATATTTAATCGATATTTTAAATCACCGCTTCCAATGCGTTTTACTGCATCTACAAAGGTTTGCACTGGGCGTACAATCCGATTAACCAAAGCCAACATTAATATCGCTGAAACTAACGCAGATAAACCAATTAGCAAAAATAACGTAAAATTAGTTAAAAATCTTTGGTAAGAGTCAGTTGATAAATTTACGATGAGTAAGATTTGACCGATTGGCTTTTGTAAAGTTTGGCTGCTGCTCCATTGCGAGGTTTGGCTAAAACTATTATCAAAGGCATATATAGGCGCTATTAAAGCCATGCCTTTATCATCCCGGTTAATAATTTTAACGCCTGCTGTTTGCTGCTCTTCAAATTTATATTGAGTATCCTGATAATTTGACGCTGCAAAAATTTCACCGGCTTCATCGTACACAATAATATTTTTAATCGATAAAGATGAGGTGGTATGTATATCTCGTAATTTATTTTGCAGGCCAACTTTGTTTAAGCTGACCAAATTAAACTCACTAGCGTAAGCTATTGACTCGACCAGTGTTTTTGCTTGTTCGTGAATAAGCTCGTTACGCTCTTTAGCTGTAACATGCACAATAAATGCTGAAATACCAACGGTCATCAAAATACTGGGGATAATGGCGTAAACAATTGCATTAAATAAAATGCTGGGCTTGAACATATTGGATCTAAACATAATAAAGGTATTTATCCTACTTCATCAGCTGGCAAGCATAGTACAACATTCAGGTTTTAAAACTGCCTAATAGGCTTGACGCTAGCGAGATTTCCAATTGATTAAATATCATAACTAAGCGTTTATGACTCAAGCATAATGTAGAAAAATATGATTTAATAGCGTTTTTTAATTTTAGTGTTCTATATTGCTAATGTTTAACTCAAGTTTCAGTTTACAAACAAAGTCAAAATCAATTATTTGTTGGATGTTGCTTGGTGTTACGCTCCAAGCTTTTAGTTTTCCTCTTTATGCTGAATATGATTGGCTATTAGAGGAGCAGCCGTTGTTAGCCGCGGCAATTACCCCAACCCGAATTAATAAATCTTTATTGGAACAACCCGTCGCCGTTAGTGTCGTTGATCGCCACTTTATTGAATCATCTGGGGCGGTTAGCATTTCAGAGCTGATGGCATTTGTGCCTGGCATGGCGCGTGGATTTCGCCCAAATCGAGAAACAAGTATTGCCTATCATGGTTTAAACTCTTTAAATCCTAGACGCATGCAAGTATTAATTGATGGAATGTCTATCTATGAACCGGGTTTGTCTCAGGTTGATTGGCGACATATTCCGTTAACACCAAATCAAATTGAACGTATTGAAGTGACTCGCAGCCCAAGTGCTGCGGTTTATGGGAGTAATAGTTTTAATGGCATCATTAATTTTATTACGCGTAAAATACCGGAACAAGCAAAACTGAATGTGCATCTGTATCAAAACAGCGAACAAACTAAACAAGTGAATGTTTCTGGCAAATTAGGAGATGCGGATAACGCAATTGCGATGCATTATCAGTATCAAGCTCATCAGGGATTTGATGACGTTGAGGATAACTCACGCCAACATAGGTTTAAAGCGCAACATCAGTTGCAAAATCATCATTGGCAAAGTGTGACACAAATTTCGTATGTAAAAGATAATTTTGATGGCGATAAACCTGAAGAAGTTGAACAGTCTGCTGCTCAAGCAGAAGATTGGTATATACAAAATCAAACTAATTGGCAAATTAGCCAAAATTTAGAATTACAACTTAATCAGCATATTTATAAAAAAAACCAACAAACTGATTGGCAATCTTGTTTCCACCCCAGTTTTTTATCAACTGAATTTGCCCAATTACATCAAGCTGAGCCCAGCCTTTTAAACGGCTTGTTAGCCGGTGAAATTAAACTTGAACAAGTTAATGAGTTATCAGAGTTAGGTCAGGCTGCGGTAATGAATTATTTATCGTATGGTGGGCCTCAGGCTCAATCTGTTTGTGGACGAGCGAATAATTATACTGAGCAAATGCGTAAGCAAATTGAACTGCAAATGACCTGGGTAGTAAACCCTAATCTAAAAATGGTGACAGGCGGTTATTGGCGACAAGATAAGGTTGATTCAAATGTTTATTTACAGCATTCAGGCTGGCAAACCTTTGATTCGTTTGTGAGCTTCGCTAATATTGAATATAGAGCTCACCCAGATTTACTAATTGATGTTGCGTTAATGAACGAAAAACATCAGCAAGGGGCTGACAGCTTATCCCCTAGAATTGCGTTTAATTACCAAGCCTGCGAAAATTGCTCGTTTAGATTTAATTATTCGTATACTGAGCGTCTTCCGGGCGAGTTTGAGCAAAATGGGCAATTTAAATACCATATTTATCAGCTTGACCCTAATCCTTATGAACTGACTGAAGGACAGTATTTTTTATCTTCGCTTGCACAACAGCGTTTGAACGCTGAAAAAATGAAAGCGGTTGAACTAGGTTTTCATTACTATAATTGGCAAACAGGCTTAGATTTTGATGTTAGTTTTTTCCACCAATCAATGACAGATTTAATTAACCAGAGTGCGCAGTTGGATAATTTTCATTTTGAAAATGATTTAAATGCTGATTTATCCGGTATAGAGATTGAAATGAATTGGCAGTTCAACCCACTAAATCGAATTAAAGTGAGCGGCTCAGCACTTAATTGGCGGTTAAAACAAGCAACGTCAGCAAACGATAATATGTTTTCACCTACGGCTAGTTTTGCGGTTTTTCATGCCTATAAACCCCAAAATTGGCGTTTAGGGTGGGGCGGGGTGTTTCAACATGTAGAAGAAGCCGGCGATTTAAGTCAACTACAAATGTATGTTGAACGACCACTGACCTTGTTTAAACAAAATGTGACTGTAGGCATTAATAGCTTTTATCGAATTGATACGAGTCGAAAGACTTATCAATTATCTGAATATAATAATGATTGGCTAGTGGCATTGAATTTGGAGCTAATTTGGTAATGATGCCATTTTTAACGCTAAGGAAAGCAGTTAACTGCCATTTTATGCGGGTTGCCATCGGCTGTTTCTTTTTATATTTGTTGCCATTGCAAAGTGTCATTGCGCAGACATCTTTGATGGCCAACCCTCAAACCCTCAAGCAGGTCCAGCAAAAACTAAAAAATAAGCATCAACACAGTAAAAAGACCGTTGCTTTGTATTTTCCGCCAAAGCAATTTTCCAAGAGTATGTTTGAATATACCCAAGTTATGTTATCGCCAGAATATGAATTGCAAAGCTATCAACCAGATTTACCCGATGATACTTTGGTTATTATTACAGGTTATGATAAAGCTTATCGTTTTATTGCGAACAAATATCAGCATGATGCTATTGTGTTAGGGGTTTCGAGCCAGCAGCAAATAATGCTTGAAGAAGCACGTTGTATTCAATTAAAACACTGTGCCGTTTGGCTGTATTTAAATAACCAAGCGTCTCCGTTACGGGTTAAAGCGTTACAGGAACATTTTTTTAAAACCAAGCGATTAGGAATAGCGACCATTGATTGGCCTATGTTGCCTGTTTGGCAGAAAACACTACCTGATTTGTCTTGGGTTGAAGGTTCACAACAAGATAAACCCTTTAATGTAATGAAAAAAAGTGTAGAAGAAGCGGATGTATTTGTTTTATTACCTGACCGATATATGATTAATAACACAACGGTGCGAGCAATATTACAATATTTATATCGTCAAAAAATACCAACAATTGGTTATTCAAACTCAAGTCATGTCGCGGGATCTTTACTATCTAGCTATGCCAATTACACCCAATCGTTATTGTCAGTGAAATACTATTTATCTCAGCCTCAGTCTAACTGGCCAAAAAGTAGTTATGTGTGTTATCAAAGCTATTATTATAACGAGCGCTTAGCCCGTTCACTTGGTGTTAATATTTCAGTTGAAAAGCTGAATCAGTTAAGTGAACAGTTAGATGATATGTGTTATCAATAAGTAGGTTTCATTTAGTTTGAACGAAAATAGTTAATCTCAACTCGGATTAAGGTTAGTTATAAAAAAGCCAGCTTAGTCATAATCGATAAGTTTAAGGGTTATGACTAAGCTGGCTTTTTGTTATTTCAATTAGATTTATTTTGATTCAGTTAAAACTGAATCATGATTGGCGAGCGAGCTACTAAACATTGCCGATATTAACTTTCGCCAATCTATCTATTTAATTAAATGTATTGGTTAACTATGTTTTCAAACAATTCTTGCTTACCAGACATTTGCTCTGGTTCACCAACAGCAGCCCCGATTTCAGCTAACTCTTCTAGTGAAATTTTACCTTCAGTGAAATCTTTACCTTTACCAGATTGGAATGTCTCGTAACGTTGAGCGCGTAACTCTTTATAGCGAGATTTAGTTAAGATTTCATCTGCGATAATTAAACCACGTGCAAATGTATCCATACCACCAATGTGGCCTAAGAAAATATCTTCCATATCAGTTGATTCACGACGTGTTTTAGCATCAAAGTTAACACCACCCCCTTGAAGGCCACCCGCTTCAACAAATACCAACATTGCTTCAACGGCTTCGTTTACGTTGTTAGGGAATTGGTCAGTATCCCAGGCATTTTGATAATCACCACGGTTAGCATCAATTGAACCTAATAAGTTGTTGTCGGCTGCAACTTGAAGTTCATGTTGGAATGTGTGATTAGCTAATGTCGCGTGGTTAACTTCAATGTTTACTTTAAAGTCGTCCTGTAAACCATATTTGTTTAAGAAACCAGCAACGGTAGCAGTATCAAAGTCATACTGGTGTTTTGTTGGTTCCATTGGTTTTGGTTCAATGAAGAAGTTACCAGTAAAGCCTTGCTTACGAGCGTAATCTTTAGCTGTGTGTAACCAAGCAGCTAAATTATCTAGCTCTTGTTTCATATTAGTGTTTAATAGTGAAACATAACCTTCACGGCCCCCCCAAAATACATAGTTTTCACCATTAAGCTTAATCGTGGCATCAATGGCTAATTTTAATTGAGCACCTGCACGCGCTAATGTTGGGAAGTGTGGGTTAGTACCAGCGCCATTCATATAGCGAGGGTTGGTGAATAGGTTTGACGTACCCCATAATAATTTTACGCCTGATGCATCTTGCTTTTGTTTTGCGTAATCTGTAATAAAATCTAATTTTTTACCAAACTCTTCAACTGATGAATCTTCTTCGTCAATTAAATCAACGTCATGAAAACAGTAGTAAGGCAAGTTCATTTTTGTGAAGAACTCAAACGCTGCATCCATTTTTGCAGTAGCACGGCTTTTTGCGTCTGAAGGGTTATTCCACTCAAAACGTTGTGGACCTGGACCAAATGGGTCATGGCCTTGGCCACAGAAAGTGTGCCAGTAACAACCAGAAAAACGTAACCATTCTTTCATGGTTTTACCCGCAACTACACGGTTTTCATCATACCATTTAAATGCAAATGGGTTATCAGAATCACGGCCTTCATATTTAATTTGGCCTACTGATGGGAAAAACTCTTTATCACCTAATACTACGCTCATAAAACACCTCTGTTAGTCAATGTTTGTTTCAAATGATTTAATTTATAAACTGAAGTCATATTGAATTTTTTGTTTAAATCAAAATGACTTTAGTTATTCTTTAGCTATTACAGCTCTAAATATTGCTTCCAATCTTGATAAGCTTTTGCATATTGTTCAGATTTATCAGCTTGAGGTTCAAATCGCTCAACCAGGGTTAAGCCATTAAACATTTCGTCTCGGTTTGTGAAATAACCTAACCCTAAACCAGCAGCACGTGCTGCGCCTTCGGCGCCATCTGTATCATATAATTCGACACTGGTTTGGCAGCTATTTACAAATGCTTCAACAAATATTGGACTTAAAAACATGTTGCCTTTGCCTGCTCGAACAACTTGGCTGCTTACACCCATTTCAGTTAATACGTCAAAGCCGTATTTAAGCGCAAATACGATACCTTCTTGCGCGCCACGAACTATGTGTCCTAACTGATGACGGTTAAAGTCGATATTACGCATATGACCGCCCATATTTTTATTTTGTAGAACGCGCTCTGCGCCATTACCAAATGGATGTAAAACTAAACCGTCTGAACCTATATTTACTTTTTCAGCCATCGCATTTAACGCTGGGTAGCTAGGGGCGCTATTTTGGGTATTTAATAAGCTTCTAACCCAGCTATATAATCGACCTGTACCATTAACGCAAAGGAGTACCCCGTTACGTTTTTCTTGTTCAGTGCTTGAAACATGTTGGAATGTGTTCACTCTTGATTTTGGATCGTAGGCATTTTTATCAGTTACGGCATAAACGACGCCAGATGTACCAGCTGTGGCAGCTACTTCGCCTGGTTCCATGACATTGAGTGACATGGCATTATTAGGTTGGTCGCCGCCGCGGTAGGTCACTTTAATGCCGGCACGTAGGCCAAGCTCTTGCGCGGCACTTTGGCTAACCGTGCCTTGGTCAGCAAAACTAGGCACTATGTTGGGAATTAGGTTTGATTCAAAACCGTACTCTTCTAATACGCTGTGGGCAATGGTATTTTCGGCAAAATTCCATAATACACCTTCACTTAAACCGGATGGAGTCGTGGTAATTTCACCGGTTAATTTCATGGCAATAAAATCGCCTGGCAGCATGATTTTATCAATTTGTTGATACAGATCGGGTTGATTTTCTTTCACCCATTTTAATTTTGAGGCGGTAAAATTGCCGGGGGAGTTAAGTAATTGAGATAAGCAGGTTTTTTCACCGATAGATTTAAAGGCTTTATCACCAATTTCAACGGCACGGCTATCACACCAGATAATGGCTGGGCGAATAACTTCTTGTTGTTTATCAACACAAACTAATCCATGCATTTGATACGAAATACCAATGGCTTCGATTTGTTTAGGATCAAACTCGGCATTATCAAATAGTTCAGCACAGGCCGCTTTTACTGCCGACCACCAACTATTAGGATCTTGCTCAGCAAAACCCGCTTGTGGTGCATTAATTGCTAACTCTGTTTTAGGATAGTGAGTCGACGCTATACTTTTACCTGTTTTTGCGTCCAGCACAGATACCTTACTTGATGAGCTGCCAATATCTAAACCTAAAAAATACATGTTGCTTAACCCTTTGTAATTTTAATGAATGCATTTTTATGTAAGCAACCTGCTTGCAATAAAAATGTTTAATTAATGTAAACCAAGTATCACTACGTTGGAGAGATTCTAGGTGGGATTATGAAGGACAACAAGTATTAGATTTTGTTATCTTGTTATAATTTTTCATAAGTTTAGTTTTGTGGGAATAAAATCAAATTTTGGCTGCACTGACTGAGTGCAAATAAGCTGGTTAGGTGAAGATTATTTAATCTCAACTCGGGTTAAGATGTATTCTAACTAATTGGATTATTTATCTAGAGCCGAAGTGATATAACAAAAAAGCCAATCTAAATTAGATTGGCTTTTAAATAAAATTATTAGATATTAAACAGCTGCACTTACTGTATTTAAACCATCCGAAGACATAACTGGCTTGAATATTAGCTTATTTAGCGTGGCGCTCTTTTAGTTTATTAATGACATCGTTTAATTCTAAATCCATTGATTGTAATAAAACCGTTAAGTGGTATAACAAATCAGCAGATTCACAAATAAGTTCGTCTTTATCACCTGAGGTGGCGGCTAGTGCAACTTCAACACCTTCTTCACCTACTTTTTGTGAAATACGTTTTACCCCTTTTGCGTACAGGCTAGCTGTGTAACTAGAGTCTGCATCAGCGCCTTTACGGCTGGCAATCACATTTTGTAAGTCGGCTAAAAAGCTTAAATTAGGTTGAGCGTCACCATCCCAACAAGTTTCTGTGCCTAAATGGCAAGTTGGGCCTGCCGGTTCGGCAAGGGCAATTAAGCTGTCTTTATCACAATCGGTTGATAGTTCTTTTAAACTTAAGGTATTGCCAGATTCTTCACCTTTAGTCCATAAACGGTTTTTGCTGCGGCTATAAAAAGTCACATGACCGGTGGCGAACGTTTTTTCAAGGGCTGCACTGTCAGCATAACCTTGCATTAATATTTTGCCGGAAAATACATCTTGAACAATCAGCGGGAGTAAACCGTTGTCTGCTTTATCCCAAGCAAGTTCGTTAATATTTTGCTTTGTAATTAGCACGGTCTGATCTCCACTTTGTTATCAATTAATACTTTTTTTAGTTCTGCCATTTCAATCACTGACTTATGAAATACACTGGCGGCAAGCGCGCCATCAACGTCTGCTTGCTGATATACATCAATAAAATGCTCAATGCTACCTGCGCCGCCTGAAGCAATTAACGGCACCTTGCAAACTTCACGTGCTTGCTTTAATTGGGTTATATCATAACCTTGACGAACACCATCTTGGTTCATACAGTTTAAAACTATTTCACCGGCACCCATTTCTTGTACTTTTTTAATCCAATCAAAAGTACTCCAATTCGTTTTTTGGGTACGTTTTTCATCACCGGTAAACTGGTAAACTTCGTATTGGCCTGTCTCTTCATTAAAAAATGAATCAATGCCAATTACGACACATTGCTGACCAAATCGACGATTTAACTCAGTGATTAGCGCAGGGTTAGCCAGTGCAGGGGAGTTGATTGATATTTTGTCAGCACCCATTTCTAAAATAGTGCGAGCATCTTCAATGGTTTTAATACCACCAGCAACACAAAAAGGAATATCAATTTTTTCGGCAATGCGAGATACCCAGCTTTTATCAACGACTCGGCTGTCGCTTGATGCGGTAATATCGTAAAAAACCAGTTCATCTGCGCCCATGGCTGAATATTTTTCAGCCAAAGGGACTATATCGCCAATAATTTCGTGGTTGCGGAATTTTACGCCTTTAACTACTTTTCCATCTTTAACATCCAGACAAGGAATTATGCGTCGTGCCAGCATTGAATTGCCTCCTCAATATTAAATTTCCCTTCTAATAATGATCGACCTAAAATAACGCCACTGACGTTGGTTGGTTTTAATGCTGCGATGTCGTTTAGGTTTCCGATACCACCAGACGCTTGCCATTCAATATGAGGAAACTGGCTGACGACTTCTGAATATAAATCAACATTAGAGCCTGCTAATGTACCGTCTTTAGAAATATCAGTGCACAATACGTGACGAACACCGACCTCTGCATAGTCTTTTAACATTGCTTCTAAAGTTACACCTGAGTTTTCTTGCCAGCCGTGGGTGGCAATAAACTTTTGGCCATTTTCATCAATATTAATATCAAGTGCTAATACAATATGTTGAGGGCCATAAGTGTCAATCCAGTTTTTAACTAGCTCAGGTTGTTTTACCGCTAATGAACCAATTACTACCCGTTCAACACCAGCTGCGAGTAATTGCTCGACATCTTGTTTTCGACGAATGCCACCACCAGCTTGAAAGCGCATTAAGCCCGTATCAACCATAGATTTTATTAAATCTAATTGGCGCTTGTCAGTATCTTTTGCGCCAGTTAAATCTACAATGTGAAGCCATTTAGCGCCGCCTTTGGCGTATTTAGTCAGTACGTCAATTGGGTCAAATTGGTATTCAGTTTTTTGGGCATAGTCGCCTTGGTATAAACGAACGACTTTACCATCAATTAAATCAATCGCAGGGATGATCATGCTTTCATCTCCAAAAAGTTTTGAATGACACGAGCACCAGCAGAACCAGAACGCTCAGGGTGGAATTGCACCCCCATAAAGTTGCCATTACAGAGTGAGGCTGAGAATGCTTGTCCATAATCGCATTGCGCTAATGTATAATCAGACGGCGCAACGCATAAGCTATGAACAAAATAAAAATAATCCTGTTTTGTGATACCTTCAAATAATGGGTGATCACTAATATGCGACAGGGTATTCCATCCCATGTGCGGTAATCGCAAATTTTCTGCTTGAATTGGATTAACTTGGCCGGGGATTAAGCCTAAACAATCAACATTACCTTCAGCAGAAAACTCTGTCATTAATTGCATCCCTAAACAAATCCCTAAAACAGGTTGGGTTAAGTTTTTAACAATATCAGGGATGCCTTTTTGATTAATAATTTCCATTGCGGCACCTGCAGCACCAACACCCGGTAAAAATACTTTATCGGCAGCTTGAATAACGTCTGCTTGGTCGCTAATTTCAACTTGGTAGCCTAAACGTTCAATCCCAAATTTAAGCGATGCTAAATTGGCGCAGCTGGTGTCTATAATGACAATTTTACCTGCATTTGATGACGTGGTTAATGACATCATAGAACTCCTTTACTGCTAGGCAATTCTGAGCCTTCAATTCGGATGGCTTGGCGAAGCGCTCGGCCAAATACTTTAAATAAGCTTTCCACTTTGTGATGGTCGTTATCGCCATCAGTCGACAGATGTAAAGTAATTAACATGCTATCAGCTAATGAACGGAAAAAATGTGGCACCATTTCAGTCGCCATTTCACCTACTTTTTCAGTGGTAAAGTTTGCTTCAATTTTAGAAAACGGACGACCTGAAATATCCATAGTACATTGGGCTAAACATTCATCCATTGGCAAGCTAAAACCAAATCGACCTATGCCGCGTTTGTTGCCTAATGCTTGTTTCAACGCTAAGCCGAGCGCAAGGGCCGTATCTTCAACTGAATGGTGATCGTCAATGTGCAAATCGCCATTGACTTGGATATTCATATAAAACCCACCATGCGTTGAAATTTGATCCAGCATATGGTCAAAAAATCCAACACCGGTATGAATGTCCGCTTTGGCTTGTTTATCTAGGTTTACTTCGACTGTGATTTGAGTTTCGCTGGTATTACGTTCAATTTTAGCAGTACGCGCTTGTACTGTTAAAACTTCAACAATGTGCTGCCAGTCAATACCTGGTTGACCAAATTGAAAGCCAGGAAGACCCATATTAGCTGCTAGTTGCATATCGGTTTCTCGATCGCCAATCACATATGAGTTTTCAAAATTCACTTTACCTTGTTGTAAATATTCAGCCACTAAACCCAGTTTAGGTTTACGGCAGCTACAGTTATCGGTTGGAAAATGAGGGCAAATGAGCACATCATCAAAAGTTACGCCTTGAGATGCGAAAATATCCATCATTTTATTATGCGCTAAATCAAAATCAGCTTGTGGAAAGCTGTCTGTGCCCAAACCATCTTGATTGGTGACCATGACTAATTTAAAACCAGCCGCTTTTAGCTTTAGCATGGCTGGAATTACATTTGGCTCAAAAACCAATTTTTCTAAAGAATCTAATTGGTAATCTACGGGCGGCTCTTTTACTAAAGTGCCGTCTCTATCGATAAATAAAATATCTGCTCTTGCCATTGTGGTTAACCTAAAATTATTTGTAAACGTTTATGCGTTAAATGCTTTCATCACAGACAATAAAGCGTCTGTTTCTTCTTTATTGCCAACAGAAATACGTAAACTATTGTCTAGCATCACTTGGCTTGAGTAATCTCTAATTAAAATGCCTTGTTCGATTAAAGTATCAAATAAGGCTTTTTTATGTTCTGTTCTAAACATAATAAAGTTTGATGCACTGGGTAGCACTTCATATATGTAAGGTAGCTCTGTTAAGGCTTGTGCAATTCGAGCCTTTTGTTCGTTGATGCAGCCTAATTGCGATTGCATGCGCGCAATACCGTCAGCCGATAACGCTTGGCAGGCAATTTGTGCCACAGGCCAGCTAATTGGGTAGGGCGGAATTACTTTGCTCATCGCTTCAATAATATGCTGATTTGCTAGGGTAAAACCACAGCGAATCCCAGCGAGTGCAAACGCTTTTGACAATGTCCGCATCACGGCTAAATTGGGGTACTGAGATACCCAACTGGCGACGCTGTTTTCAGGTGAAAACTCTATATAAGCTTCATCAATTGCTACTATGGCTTGTCCTTCAAACATGTCTAAAACCGCTTTAATTTGTTCGTGCGATATGACACTGCCAGTTGGATTGTTAGGGGTGCAGATAAAAACAACTTTCACCCCAGATTTTTGCTGAGCCATGGCATCCAAGTTTAATGAAAAATCAGCATTAAGCGGGACTTTTTTTGTATTGATATTGCTTGTTTCTGCACTGATAGCGTACATGCCATAAGTAGGCGGACAAATCATAATAGATTCATCGTTTTCACAAAATGTACGAATCAGCAATTCGATGGCTTCGTCTGCGCCGCGGCTCGCTATAACTTGATTGGTTTGAACGCCAGCAAATTGAGCATAACTTTTAATTAGCTCAGGTGGCTGAAAATCTGGGTAGCGATTTAAAACTGAGCTATCAAGTTGATAGTCGTTGGCAAATGGCGATTCATTTGCATTAAGCCAAATACGACCACCCGACATGCTGCGACGAGCAGAAGCATAAGGTACTAAACCTTTAATATTTTGGCGCGTTAATTGTTCGGCTAAACTCATGATTGTGTTCCACCTGTAGACTGCTTAGCTAAATGTTGTAAACGAACGGCAACTGCATTTTTATGAGCATCAAGGCTTTCTGCAGCGGCTAAATTCATAATGGCAGGGCCAATTGCTTGAATACCTTGTGCGGTTAATTCTTGCACTGTATAGCGTTTGGTAAAATCGGCCAAACTTAAACTGCTATAGGTGCGGGTATAACCATAAGTTGGTAATACGTGATTGGTACCACTAGCATAATCGCCCGCCGATTCAGGAGAATATTCCCCTAAAAAGATAGAACCGGCATTTTCAAGTTGCGGCAGTAAAGCTCTTGCATTTTGAGTTTGCACAATTAGATGCTCAGGTGCATATTGGTTGCTGACTTTAATTGATTGCTCAATTGACTCGGTAATGATTACCCGGCTATGCGATAGCGCTGCAGTAGCAATTTCTTGTCTGGGTAGCAAAGCAACCTGACGGTTAACTTCGGCTTCACATGCTTTAGCTTGCTTAGCTGAATTGGTCACTAAAATCACTTGAGAATCTCGACCATGTTCAGCTTGAGATAGTAAATCGGCAGCAACAAATTCAGGATTTGCGTTTTCGTCTGCAATCACTAACACTTCTGACGGGCCGGCAGGCATATCAATGCTAGCACCTTGATGATCTTGACTCACTTGTTGTTTGGCTTCGGTCACAAAGCTATTACCCGGACCAAATATTTTCAATACTTTTTGAATGCTTTGCGTGCCGTAGGCTAAAGCTGCAATGGCTTGTGCACCCCCAACCATATAAATTTCGTCTATTTGACAAATTTTGGCTGCGTAGCGTATTTCAGCTTTAATTTTACCGTCTTTACCCGGCGGGGTGGCTAATACTAATCGTTTACAGCCTGCGATACGAGCAGGGGTGGCTAACATTAGCACGGTTGAAGGCAAAGGCGCTGTTCCACCTGGAATATATAAACCAACCGATTCAATCGGTTGCGTGTGAAGTTCACACACTACACCAGGGCTGGTTTCAACTTTAATCACGGGCGCAACTTGTGCTTGGTGAAATTTATCAATTTGATCTTTTGCCAGTTTGATTGCCTGTTTTATCTCGTCGCCGAGTTCATCTTCCGATGCATCAATTTCGGCTTGACTGACTTGTAAATGAGGTAGCTCTAACTGGTCAAATTTCGCCGTTAGTTCACGCAGTGCATCATCCCCTGTACTTTTAACTTGGGCAATAATGTCGCTCACTAAAGCGCTTAATTTAGCGCTGTCACCCAAAGCAGGGCGGGCTAAAATTGCATTTTGTTGACTGTTATCCAGTGCGTTCCAAACAAGCGTTTGCATGATTTACCTCTAAATCTTAAAGCCGACCATTAATAACGTCGGTGTATATGTCTTGCAACTGATTTAATGAGCTTTCTACAAATTGAAAAGCATCGTCTCGTTTATAGCTGTCTGAAGGTGTCCAATAGCGCGTTTTTAAGCTATAAGGCCTTAACCCTCTAATGGCATCTTGTTGGCTACAAAAAATATCAGTAATTTCGGGTTTGTTTATCCAGTTGTCGGCCAAGTTTTCTTGCAGGGCGTGATACCAAAATGCAAATTGCACGAGGCGTTGCTCTTCAAAGTAACCAACCGGACCTAACATGTCTAATAGTTGAATTAAGCCTTCATCGCTTTTCTTATTATATTTATAATAATCAACTACATATAAACTTTCGGATAAAAATAATGGTGCGCCCAATAAAACTAAATTTTTGCGTCTAAGGGTTGAGCCAGTTTGAACAATTTCTAAACCTACATCGCCGGTTTGGCTATCGTTCACCGCATCTTCAACATCGTGCACAGGTTCAATATTGAGTTTTGGATAGGTTTTATGGACTTTTTCTGCGTAACGACCTTTTACAAAAACTTTATTTTTATGATGTTCTAAATGTTGCAAATAGTCTTTTGGATAGCTGCTGTTTACCCCATCTGGCTTTTGTTTGGCAATTAAGAAAAAACCAACCATATCCTGTACCGGGCGACCTATTACATCGTTAAATCGCGTTAGCATCGCTGAGCCAGCAACACGCACTTTATGTTCTTTTTTTAAATTATAATTATACATGCCCCATTTAGTGGCTGAGGCGTTTAACGAATTATGAGTAACGGCTAGTAGTTCATCTAAACCTGCTACGGCAATATCGGCTTCACCTAAACCAACCAATGACGAGCAATTATGTGGTTCATCACCTTCAACTCGAACATTTAGCCCTTGGATATTAACATCAGCACCTAAAAAACCGACTCGGTAAGGTCGTTCTTCACGTTTTCTGTCAATAAATAATCCAAGATGATTTGCAACTGGGCTGGTTTTTAATTCTGATAAGTACTGGCTTGCCACTGCATAATCTTGATCTTTTCGTTTTTTGCCTGCTTTTACGGCTTTGATTAGCTCAGACGGTTCAACTAAGCCTGTGGCTTTAGTACTAAGCGTATCAATAAAATTTTCAAATGTTCGGCCACTTCTTGGAATGGCCATAACAGCGTCGTATATTGACATCTGTTGCTACCTTTTTTATTCAACTGTTTGTGTAAATTAGCAAGCCGCTTTTTTGATAATGGCGTTAACTTAAATTATCAGCACATCGAACAATAAAGCGTTTAGGCTGCAATTATACCTATCAAGTATGAAAATGCAGCTTTATTGACTTGGTTTTGCATGATTCGCTGTATTTTCTTGTTTTATCGAGCGTTTTTTAACCAGAGTAGGGCTGTGTTATTTATTGGCCCATAAAAAAACCCTCGAAAGTTTCCTTCCAAGGGTTTATGTATTTTTACGCTCTGGAAGGCTTAAACGAGTTAACCTTCCATATAATCTGAAGGTTATATAGAAACTAAATGATGATGGTGTGTCGGTAATGCCTTCAGTATATTCATATAATTTAAATGCTTTGATTAAAAAATTGAGAGAACAGCTCATAAACTACCTTAATTAGCGGCTAAAATCAATTTTTTTGCTGGCTTTTCTTAACGGCATCAACTCGAGCATCAAACATGGCTTGTTTGATTTGAGCGCCTTTTATACCAGATTCAACAAAGGGTTGAGCTGTAATATTTTTGCAAATGGCATAATAATTTTCTATAGCCGATTTTTGCGGGTAGGGTTTATCGTTAAAGTTAAGTCTGCCCTGAAAATCCGCTTGGCAGCAGATTAAAAACGCTTTGAATCGCTCGGGTTTACGCCAAGCATCTATTTTATCCAGTAGTGTGACAATCTCGTCAGCTGATAATCCATCGAGTTTATGAATTTTGTTGTGAAAAGCACTCACAATCTTGGCTAAATCTTTACAGTTATTTGGTACTTTTAATCGTTTACAAACCGCCTCAATGATAGCGATACCTGCGTCACCATGGCCCGGATGCGACGGCCACTTGGCTTGTGGGGTTGCTGCTTTGCCAAAGTCGTGACTAAGCGCTGCAAATCGAATCGCTAAATCATCGCTGAGCCTTGATGCCGTTTTAAGCGCCATCATAGTATGTACGCCTGAGTCTATTTCAGGATGCCATTTTTTAGGGTTTGGTATCCCCCACAATTGGTCGAGTTCAGGTAAAAAACAATTTAGCGCGCCAACTTGTCGTAAAACTTCAAAATAGATTTGTGGGTTTTGGGTTGAGAGCGCTTTTTCAGTCTCTAGCCATATGCGTTCTGGCGTTAGATAATCTAGCTGTTGGCTTTGCGCGATTTGTTGCATTAAATCAAGTGTTTCATCGGCAATGGTGAAGCCTAAATGATAAAACCTAGCGGCAAATCTGGCGACCCTTAATACTCTAAGTGGATCTTCTACAAACGCGGGGGAAACATGGCGTAAAATGCGCTTTTCAAGATCGGCTTTGCCATGGTAAGGATCAACATAATGGCCACTTTGATCTTGGGCAATGGCATTAATGGTTAAGTCTCGGCGTTGTAAATCTTCTTCTAAACTGACGGTTTCATCTGCTTGACAAATAAAACCTAAATAACCATCACCTTGCTTTTTTTCAGTTCGGGCGAGCGCATATTCTTGTTTTGTTTTTGGGTGCAAAAATACAGGGAAATCTTGTCCCACTTGCTGGTACCCCATCTCTAACATGGCTTTAGTATGGCTGCCTACAACCACCCAATCTTGGTCTTTTACCGGTAAATTTAATAGCTGATCTCGTACCGCGCCACCAACTAAATAAATCTTCATATTAACGCCTCTTATGATTGCCTCTTGGAATTTGTCTCGTTCCGGCCTACTATTGTGCCACTTTGTTTTCAGCAAGCCTAATCATTATATTATGTATCAAAGCTTTTTTGGTTTAAAAGACATTCCATTTTCTATCGCGCCCAACCCAGATTATTTATATATGAGCGAGCGTCATAAAGAAGCGCTCGCCCATTTAAGCTTTGGTTTACATGAAACGGGCGGCTTTGTGTTATTAACTGGAGAAGTGGGTACCGGTAAAACGACAGTGTCGCGTTGTTTATTGGCTCAAATTCCTGAGCAAACCCAAGTGGCTTTTATTTTAAACCCTACTTTGACTGAACATGAATTACTGGCAACTATATGCGATGAATTTAAAATACCCTACAATAAAACTCAAAGTAGTATTAAAGATTTAACAGACGCGATTAAAGCGTATTTGCTGGATAACCATCAATCGGGTAAAAGCGCTCTATTGATTATCGACGAAGCGCAACATTTAAAAGCTCAAGTTTTGGAGCAGCTTAGGCTGCTAACGAACCTAGAAACAAATACTAAAAAATTGCTACAAGTTATTTTAATTGGTCAACCTGAATTGCAAGCTTTATTAAAGCGCCAAGAACTAAGACAGCTTGCTCAGCGCATTACAGCTAGATATCATTTGTTGCCACTTAACCAGTCTCAGGTATCGTCCTATATAAATCACAGATTACAAGTGGCAGGTTGTCAGCAAGCTTTATTTACAAAAACGGCGGTAAAACGCATTCACCAAATTAGTCAAGGCATCCCTAGGGTCATTAATTTACTTTGTGATCGGGCTTTGATGGGCGCTTATGTTAAGCAACAAGACAGGGTAGATGTTAAAGTGGTTGAGCAGGCCGCTACGGAAGCATTAGACTACGAATTTAAAAAAGTGGGTTTAACCGAGTATAAAAAACCTGGCTTGATATTGGCCGGTATTTTTGTCATGGCCACCTTAGGTGCTGCTTATTTATTTCTTTTTGCAGACCATAGCTCACCTGTTGCTATACCAAAAAAGGATGGGCAAGAAGTTCAAATAACGTTACCCGAAAATGCAAAGCCTAAGCAAATTAATTTGCCAGCACAGTCAGTGCTGACATCTTTAACCGCGGAAAACGAACATTTAGTTCAAGCTTTTTCCCGTTTAGCCCAGCTTTGGCATTTGCCTGAAAATCAAGCTTGGCAATCGCCTTGTGTTGATGTTGTTGATTATGATTTAGCTTGTTATCAATTTAGCGGCAGTTTCAATCAGCTTACAAATTTAAATACGCCCGCGTTATTAGAATTTTATCAAAGCGATGGGCAAGTTTTTTATGGCGTTTTAACTGTATTAAATGACCAATTTATCGTACGTTTTTCAAATGAGACACTGACACTAGAGCTTGATTGGCTGGAACAAGCTTGGCGAGGCAAAGCACTCTTGTTATGGCATCCGCCTGCAAATTTATCACTTGAGCAAACCGTTCTTAAAATTGATTCAAATAGTAAACTGACACAATTGCAGTGGCTTGATAATCAGCTGTCTGTACTATTGGCTAAACCTCGTAAAAAAGTTGAACGTTTTGACACCCAACTTCAAGCTAAACTTAATCAATTTCAAAATAAGCATAAATTAGCATTAACCCCATTTGCTGATACTCAAACGTTGATCTTAATACAGCAATTAACGTCAGCCACGGCGCCAAAATTACATGAGGGTAAATAATGTCATTTTTAATGGATGCGTTGAATAAACAAAAACAAAATGAAGCGGGTGATGCGAATCGACCCGTATTTGCAGAAGACTCGACACAAGAGCGTTTGCATAAAAGCATCAAATCGGGTGCGCTAATGGTATTGGGCTTAATTGCCACCTTTATTGCCGGTTTTTATCTTGCTTCATTTTTAAATCAATCAAGCCAACAGCCAGCAGAAAACTTAGCGAATAAGCAAAACCAACCAAGCAAACCGTTAATCACTCAATTAGCTGATGATAACGCCAAGCAAACTGAAATTGAACAAGTGCCGTTAGAGCATGCTGAAAAACAAACTGAAAGTCAGACTAAAGCTTTTATGACTTTGTCTGAACTCACTATGCCAGTTATAAAAAAAGAGCAGGCTAAAACAAATCATCAGCCTAAAGTTCAAAGTGCTGAACTTGACAAGCTTGCATCCAATCAAGCCAACAAGAGTTCTCAAGAAAAGGATATTAACGGCACGGGTGATCCTAAAAACAATGCACAGACTGAAAACTCGGTCGCGTTAGAGCAATCTCAAACAGATTTTAAACAGCTTAATTCAATTGATGATGAAAACGAAATTTCGGCAGATTTGTTGGCTAAATTTAATGCCGCAGTTGAGCAAACCATGGCGCTAAGTGATAGTGAAATATCTCAACAATCACCATCTCCATCTCAGATCGTGAAATTAACTGAATTAGATGAGTCATTTCAAAGTCAAATTCCAAGTCTTAACTTTCAAACGCATATCTTTTCAAGTGAAGCTAATAAAGCTTGGGTTAAAGTGAATGGGAATATTGTTAAAGAAGGGGATAATATAGCTCAAGGTTTACGCCTGAGGAAAATAACCCCTCAAGATGTGATTTTAGAATATAAGCAAAAAACATTTTCGTTACCTGCATTGTCAACTTGGTAAGTTAGCTTAAAAAATAACAGCTTGCAGGTGTTAGTGGTATATAAATGATACCTAAAAGCAGTGAGTAGCGAGGTAGCAACTCACTGCTTGAAGATACATGACACTAGCGTTGTTTAATGAGCTCTTTTCTGACTTTTTCTAATGCCGCTTGCACTTTCAACTGATTTTCTGGTCCCATTCTAATTAATAATTTTTGAATCGGTTTTAAGGCCTCTAAATCCTCATCTGCAAATTTATACATGGCCGAAGGGGCAACCAGGCGAATTTCTTTATCGACTAAAGGCGTTGCCAAAGCCACATCAATAGCATCAATTAAACTTTCCTCAAAATCTCTGTCTTGATAGCCGATTTCGGTATAAGCCTGAGAAATGAGAGGTTCAAATTTTTTAAAATAATCAATTAAAGTTTGAGCATTTAATAACGTGAGCATATTCACGTAAGAGTCGTAACGTTTATATGATTCTGGATCGAGTATGTATTCATTATCATCAACTGGGATAACTTTAAAATCGGATTCAGGTAGTTTAACTGGGCTGTGTTGCTGAGTTAACGTACCTTGGCCTGCATTATCAACAAAAACCACAAACTTTCGAATAAGATCTTGTTTATCAAACAAAGATTCAATTTGTGGTTTTTGATAAGCTTGTTGCAAATCTTCTTTAACTAAATTATCACTTTCGTTTAATGATGGTAGCGGTGGTGGCGCAGGCTTTTGTGGCTCGGCCACCGGATTTGACTCTGGTTTTGTTGATGAGTCGGTTTGAGATTCTAGTGTTGGCCGTTCAGATTCAGGATTTGGTGCGTCTGGCGTCTCTACTTTGGGCACGGGGACAGGCGCAACCGTAACTGGTTGAACGGGCATTTCAGGTTTTATTGCATCTTCATCGTCGGATGCAACCCAATAAATAGCGCCAAGTCCGACAATGACAGCGGCAGCAACCGCCGTGTAAATACCTGTTTTGCTGGTGCTTTGTTCTGACATAAAAGGCCTTTTGGTTATTAGACTGTTCAATTAGGATAGTTGATTTTGCTAAAAAATACTAAGTTTATAGCTGCATTTTGCGTACTGGTTGACCACTAGCTATAAAATTAATTTTGTGATCTCTAATATAAACTTGGGGCTTGTTGGAAGCATATTCAAGTTTAAGTCGTCAGGTATACTGACTTAAAGGTACAAAGGCGCCATTCGACGCCAATAATAACCTCGGTGAGCTCGTTCTTTCCACACATACAATTTATGCGCAATTTGTTTGTGAGTTAAAATATCGCATAAATGACGGTTGTTTGGATAGAAAGGATCCTGTTCACCAATAACAAGTGTAATTTCCATTTGCCTTAAATGCGTTAAGTAATATGCGTTTTGTAAATTGGGTAAAAAATGAGTCGGGGTATTAAAATAGACAGCTTCGTTGTAAAAACCGTCAAATAAATCTTTAAAATATTCTACATTCAATGTTAAATCGAAGCGTCCACTAAATACCACTAAACGTTTAAAGTGTTGTGGGTGTCTAAACGCTATATTTGCAGCGTGAAATGCGCCTAAACTGCAGCCATGTGCGACTAAAATAGGGTGGGGATTTTTTCGATGAATAAATGGAATGGCTTCGTTTAAAATATAGTTTTCGTATTGCAAATATCGCTGAATGCGACCACTCGGATGAGCCCAAAAGCAATAAAAGGATTCACTATCAACGCCGTCGACGCAGAATAATTGCAACTGACCTTGCTCTATTTTAGTGGCAAGATGCTGGGGAATTCGTAAATCTTCATATTCATAAAAACGTCCGCCTCGAGTTGGAAACACTAACACTTTTTGACCTGAGTGGCCCAGTATTATCATTTCCATATTTCGCTCAAGTTCTGAGCTCCATTGCTTGTGGTATTCACGCTTCATCCCAACATCCATCTAATGTTTAGTGGTTCTATAAACGACTAAAGTATTGTTCCAATTGATTTAAGAGTGTTTTTTCTTGTACTTGTTGTGCACTATATTCTGTATGGCCTGCGTCTAAAATAAACAAACTTTTATTATTATCAGGAAGCGCATTGTAAATTGAAAATTGGCTAGGCGGCGCGACAACAGGATCGTATAACGCGGCCGCAATATGTACTGGCATTTGAATGTATTTGGCTGCTATGGCGGCATCGTAATAGGCTAAAGTATCTAAAACGTTGGGGTGTTTAAGCGCATACTCTTGTACCGCATTTGCACTACCTGTGGTTTTTAGTTTCATTCTGAGCCAATGGTGGCCAAAACTAGGTACATTAAAGTGCGCTTTTTGAATTCGGTTTTCCCATGCCAGCGCTAACGCGCCTATGCCGCCTGAAAAGCTAATTCCTAAGTAGCCTAAATGTCCACTTAACTGCGGAAATAATCTAAGTAAACAACTAGTTGCGATCCAAGTATCTTCAACGCAGCCAGCTAAAATATAGTCTTTTGGTTTGTCAATATCGTGGAGCACGTGAAACGCTGGGTTAGATGAAAAAGGGGCGCTTTTACTACGTGATATACCGCGGCAGCACAAAAATAGACAAGCCGCGTTTTTAAACGGTAGGTGAGTATCTGGTGCATCACGCCCGCCATAACCATGACCGACAATAAAACCACGCTCTACTTGGCCTGAATCAGGTAACGTTAACCAGCCACCGATTGTTAAATTATCTGTTGTTTGATATTCAATATCGAAAATTCGATGCCTGTTTATGGTCTTGCCTGTGTCTTTAAGGCTAGGTTGGGGCTGAATGCTTAAAGCTGATTGGTACTTTTTTTTCCAAAATGAAACGAAATTTTCAGGCTCGCTCGGGGCGCTAATATTAAGTAATTGCGTTAAGCTAAAACCATAACTGGGATCAAAATTAAACGCTGAATCATTAATAGTGTTGAACATAGCAATTATAAATATATTATTTGAACCCTATAGCTTTACTATACTGTGTTGTAAGACTATTTTGCAAAAGCTAATTTGAATAAATTGATTAATATGATGGGCTGTTGACGATTAGGACGAACCCAAACGGCTGCAAAATTGTTCCCAAAAGTTCAACAGCCACTAGCTTGAACAAATTCTAGTTGTAGGTAAGACTAAAATCAGATAAATTCTTTTCATTGATGTTAAATAAAATAAAACTATGACGATATCTGTTTTAATCTGTGATGATTCAAGGTTTGCACGAAAACAAATGGCTCGGGCTTTGCCCGATAACTGGGATATAGAGCTAAGTTATGCCTGCAATGGTGAAGAAGCTTTATTAGCGATTAAAGAAGGCAAGGGTGAAGTTGTATTTTTAGATTTAACTATGCCTGTTATGGATGGCATTCAAACCTTAACGTATATTCATGAACATGATTTAAACTCAATGGTTATTGTGGTTTCGGGTGATATTCAGCCAGATGCACAAGCTCAAGTAATGAGTTTAGGTGCGCTTGATTTTATTCAAAAACCCATTAGCAAAGAAAAATCAACTGAAGTTTTAAAACGCTTTGGGTTGCTATAATCGCTAGGAGTGAAGGTTTGTCTGTGAAAGAACTGCATGTTTCCATTTCAGAAGATCAACGAGACTGTTACCAAGAAATTGCAAATGTCGCAATGGGACAAGCGGCAGCTCTCCTTGCTAAATTACTCGATGTGAAAATTATTTTACCCATCCCAGTTGTAAATTTAATTGAAGTCAATGAGTTGAAGATGGCATTAAGCGGTATTGAAAACTCAGATTCTGTGTCTGGCGTTTGCCAAGGGTTTATTGGTAATCGTATTTCAGGCGAGGCATTATTGATATTTAATGATACGAGTTTATCGGATATATCAGAACTACTTAATTACCCAAATGATTTAGATACCCCATTAGAGCTGGAGCTGTTAATGGATGTTGCTAATATTTTGATAGGCGCATGTCTTAGGGGTATTGGCAGCCAGCTAGATGTGAACTTTAGTCAAGGGCATCCAGTTGTTTTAGGACAACATGTTAATTTAACTGATCTTATCTCGACTAATAATTATCGCTGGCGAAAAACCTTAGCTGTTGAAATTAATTACAAAATCGAAGGTTACAATATCAATTGTGATTTGCTTATTCTATTTGCTGAAGACGCAATTGATGTCTTAAACAATAAAGTTAATTATTTACTGGAAGATTAATGTCAAACCAATCCATCGCAGGCAATGAGTTTCAAGAATTTCATTCATTTATGGGCATGCTTCAAAATTTGGATGTGGGCTTGGTTGTATTGGATAGAGCTTATAATATTCAACTGTGGAATAACTTTATGGAAAGCCACAGTGGTATTAACCCTTATGAAGTCAGAAATAAAAACCTATTTGAGGTGTTTGCAGAAATAAACCAAGACTGGTTTAAGCACAAAGCTGAATGCGTATTTCAGTTAAATACTCGGGCTTTTACGACTTGGGAGCAGCGACCCTTTTTATTCAAGTTTAAAAATTATCGCCCCATTACTGGTTCGGCGGAGTTTATGTATCAAAATATCACCATTATTCCGCTAGATTCAGCGACAGGCATTGTCGAAAAAATCGGAATCATTGTATACGATGTGACAGATGTGGCTGTTAATAAA
The DNA here is from genome assembly GCF_026725475.1 of Catenovulum adriaticum. Classification (NCBI taxonomy): domain Bacteria; kingdom Pseudomonadati; phylum Pseudomonadota; class Gammaproteobacteria; order Alteromonadales; family Alteromonadaceae; genus Catenovulum; species Catenovulum adriaticum. The sequence continues at coordinate 1,805,186 of NZ_CP109965.1, read as the reverse complement.
CTGGAATTAAAAGCAATTAATGCGGAATTCAAAAAGTTATCCAGAACAGACAGGTTAACCGGATTGTATAATCGTGGTTATTGGGAAGAGTGCTTAATTCACGAATTTAAACGAGATAAGCGAACTAAATCAACCAGTAGCTTAGTGATGTTAGATATTGATCATTTTAAGGTGGTCAATGATCGACATGGTCACCCGGCTGGTGATGTGGTGATTAAATTTGTTGCCGATGCGATTACCATGAATATGCGAGAAACTGACATTGCAGGTCGTTATGGTGGTGAAGAATACGCTATTATTTTAATAGATACGCCAGCGCACGCTGCCAATATATTTGTTGAACGATTGAGAGAGTACATTCAAGGCAGCGTTATAAAATATCAAGGCATTGAAATAAATTTAACGATTAGTATTGGTATTGCTGAATTGACACCTGAAATGTCGAGTTACAAAGAGTGGATTGATTGCTCTGACCATGCTTTGTATTACGCTAAAGAACATGGCAGAAATCAGGTTAAAGTTTACCAAAAAGGTGATTAGTAGGCATCAAGCTTATTTTAACTTAGAGGGTACATAAGCAATTTAATTACTTTAATATCATTCAAATATATATGGTTTCTATAAAACTTAAATCGTAAGCATCTTAAGCTTAATCTCTTACATGTAATAAAAATAAAAGGCTTTTAACGTGCAAGCAATCAATGACTTTTTACTTTTTTTAGATGGGTACTTAGGTAGCGCGTTTTATTTTCCATTTGTATTACTTGCGGTTGGTTTCTTTTTTACCCTTTATTTAGGGTTTCCTCAAATTCGCTTTTTTAGATCAGGCTGGCGTATTTTATTTGGTCAATCTGATAAAAAACATCTTGGCGAAACGTCTCATTTTCAAGCGCTAGCCACGGCTTTATCAGGTACGGTTGGCACCGGCAATATTGGCGGAGTTGGTTTAGCTATCTATTTAGGCGGCCCGGCTGCGTTATTCTGGATGTGGGTGACTGCATTTTTGGGTATGACAACAAAATATGTTGAAGTAACCTTATCGCACAAATATCGAATAAAATCTAAAGATGGGAGCTCTGCCGGTGGACCCATGTATTTTATGGATCGTAAACTTAACGCAAAATGGTTAGGAATTATTTTTGCCTTAGCCACTGTTGTTAGCTCGTTTGGCACTGGTTCAATGCCACAAATTAATAATATTGCGATGGGTATGGAATCTAGTTTTTCAATCGAGCCCATTGTCACTGGTGCCGTATTATCTTGTATTTTAGCCTTTGTTATTATTGGCGGGATCACCCGCATTGCAAAAATCACCTCAAAAATAGTGCCTTTTATGGCTGTTATCTATTTTATCGGTGGTGCGGCGGTTATTTTATATAACATAGATAATTTACTACCCGCTTTTAAGTCTGTTATTAGTGATGCGTTTAGCGGTAGTGCCGCCACTGGTGGTTTTTTGGGGGCTAGCTTTGCTTATGCGTTTAATCGAGGTGTGAATAGAGGTTTATTTTCAAATGAAGCAGGGCAGGGCTCTGCACCAATAGCGCATGCAAGTGCAAAAACAGATGAACCTGTTAAAGAAGGCATTGTCGCAATTCTTGAACCTTTTATTGATACTATTTTGTTGTGTACATTAACGGGATTAGTCATTTTATCGTCAGGTGTATGGACACAAAAATATATAAACGAATTTGATCGTGCGGATATGTTTTTTGTGCAGGGGCAATACCAACAAAACGTTGCGAAAGACAAGCAAATGTTAGGTCAATGGCTTAATCAGGCAGATAACCATCAAGTAAAGCTCTACACAGGTACTATTTTAGTCAAAAATGGGGTGATGGATAATAATGAACTAACGCTAATTAATGCGCGATCAATTGCAGAAGATGTTCATTTTGAATATATTGGTGGACATCTATATAACGGTGACATTGAAATTAAAGATGGTAAATTATTAACGCCAGATACGAGAGTAAAAGGAAAATCGTTACTGCATTCAACCACTTTAACGGCTAAGGCTTTCAGCCAGAGTTGGTTTGGCCAGTATGGCGAATACTTAGTGAGTATTTGTATTTTATTATTTGCGTTTTCAACCGCAATATCTTGGAGTTATTATGGCGACAGGGCTATCGTATATTTATTTGGCAATCAGGCCGTTATTTATTTTAGAATAGTTTACATTGCGGGCTTTTTTATTGCAGCTATTGTCGATACAACTATTATTTGGAACTTGGCAATGGTCAGCGTAGTCTTAATGGCATTGCCAAATTTATTTGCACTAGTATTATTACGCAAAGATATCAAAGCAACTCAACAAACCTATTTGGCTAAAGTAGGCCAAGAAAAAACCTAAAGAGCAGTAGTTTATGGCATTAATGCATTGTCCAAATTGTGACAAACGAATCTCAGATAAAGCAGAAACCTGTCAGTATTGTCAGCATGTGCTGGTTGCTGATCCTGAAAAAATAGATAGCGAAAGACGAATAAATCGAATTAAAAAAGCATCCAGCTTAATGACTCAATCTTTTATCGCACTTATTTTATTTATTGGCGGCTTAGCTTATTCTGCTTGGTACAGTGATACAGGTACATCAACAGATAAAATTGTTGCACAGGCTATCACGGCAATTTCATTTATTTGGTATTTAATAACTCGAATTAGAATTATGTTATTTAAGCGAGCTAAGCAATAATGGATTTTATTAAAACAATAGATATCATGCCTGAATCTGTTTATTTAAAACTAAAACAGGCTGTAGAGCTCGGGAAGTGGGAAAATGGTAGCCCATTAACTGAATCTCAAAAATCGGCTAGTTTACAAGCGGTAATGGCTTGGCAAGCAAAACATTTAGATTCACAACAACATTTTACAATAGGCTCCAATGGTAAAATAATTGAACGTAGCAAAGCTGAATTACAAAAGGAAATGTCACAGCAGCAGATAATCAGGTTATCCCACGATGATTTTTAAAAAACTTTTTAAACCTAAATGGCAACACAAAGATCCAGCAGTTCGAGCCCAAGCCTTACAACAACTTACTGACGAACATATTTTAAATGAGATAGCGCGCAAAGACGTTGAAGTTAACGTGCGGCGTAAAGCCCTTGAAAAAATGGCTTCGTTTTCTGCTTGGGTACAAGCGATGGAGCATGAGTCAGACCAACACTTAAAAAAAGTTGCTATAGAAAAAATTAAATTGGCAGTTTTAAACTCAAATGCCAATAGTATTAAAGTAACCGATGCACAAAAAAATACTTTTTTTGAAACCTGTAAACAAAATAGCTTAATAGAAGACGTGATCCGTCATAGCGCAGACACTGAATTAAGGTTAAAACTGCTTAAGCGTTTAAATAAAGAAAACCTGTTAGCAGACTTAATATTTAGAGAATCAGAACAAGAAATATCGCAATATTGTTTTGATTCAATGGAGCATCGTTATAAAGACGATTTAAAGCTACTAGAAAAAATAGCTAATAAAGCGGCCAATCATAATATTCAGCAACAAGCTCAAGTCTTATTAACAAAGTTTAAAGCCGAACTGCAGCATCCTGTTGAGTTAAAAAAAGAATTAACGTTAATATTAAGTAAATTGTTAGCGCTTAAAGACAAACAAGATTTTTTAATAGTTGAAGCTGCAAACGAAGAATTAGTAAACCAGTGGCAACAAAAGCAAAAGGCTTTTGCATGTTTATCTCAAGCTGAGCAAACGAGCTTTAAACAAAAATATGATGATATTCTAGTCAAGGTAGAATCTGCTAAAGACGTTTTAAAGCAGTCATACCTTGAACAAAAAGCGGTTCAAGATGCAATTGTGAAGCGCGAAGAAACCATAAAACAAGCAAAAGCACAACTGCAACACATTGATAGCAAAGTCAGTGGTGCAATTGAAAATTCACAAGACGAGTCACACAATGACATTTTAGTTTTGATTGAGCAGGCAAAAACTGAATTAGAACAAAGCCATGAGACAGGCCGTGAAATAGAAGCTTTATTTCATGAGTTAAATCTATACCATAATAATGTGCAGCATTTAGATGAGTTTTTTGAACAAGTTTCGCAAGCAACACGCCACCTTACACAACTTACTCAAATGCAAATTCCAACGACAGTTAGTGAATACGATGAAGTTCAAGCTGAACTTACTCAATGGCATAAAACATGGAAACAAAACCAAAAGCGTATGCTTTTTGCGCTACCTGAAGCGATAGCCACAAGTGCAGAAACGCAGATTAAAGAGTGGCGAGAAGCCATTAAATCAATTGAGTTGGAACAAAGTAAACAAACCAAGCGACTGTTTGCTAAATTACGAGAATTAAAAAGCTTAATTCGTTCAGGTAAATATAACGCAGCGTTTGGTTTATATCGCAAAATAAATGAATGGAACGATGAATTATCGCAAGTAAACAAAGCGAAATTTGAACATGAATTAGCCAGCATTAATGAGCAAATTGCAGATTTAGAAGATTGGAAAGCTTATATTGGCTTACCTCGTAAACGTGAATTGCTTGAAGAAATGCAAGCCTTAGTTGATCAGCCATTATCTGATTTGCAAGCTCAAGCCAACAAAGTTAAATTTGCACGCCATACTTGGTTATTATTGGGCAATGTGGAAAGTGAAGAAAATACCCATTTAAATGCTAAATTTGATGAATTAACAGAGCAAGCATTTGCACCTTGTCGTGCATTTTATGCAGAGCTTGAACAACAACGTAAAGATAATTTACTGAAAAAACAGCAACTAATAGAACAAGCTGTACAGCTATTGAATAATTCTAATGAATCAACGGCGGATTTTAATCAGATAGGGAAGCATTTATATCAGCTACAAAATGATTGGCGTACAGTAGGTCCAGTTGATAAGAAGATATATAAATCAATTAATGAACAATTTTATGAAACCATTGAACCGATAAAATCAAAAGTTCATGATTATCAACAGCAAAATGAACAAAAAAAATTGGCATTGATTAACCAAGCGAAGACCAAAATCGCTGAATGTGACGATTTAAATGAAGTGTCTGAAACGTTAAAATCGCTGCAAACACAATGGAAATCTATTGGTTTTGCGGGCAAGCGTAAAGAAAATAAGCTTTGGACTCAGTTTAGAGCTATTAATGACGATGTGTTTAAACAAAAACAAATGAATTATGAAAATTCAAAAGTTGAAAAAGCACAGGCGTTTGAACAACAAACTAACGTTTTAAAACAATTAGAAAGTGAAATAAATGCTGGAAGTTTAGATTATGCTAGTTTGACTGAACAAATTAATGCGATTGATTTATCTGATTTAAATAAAAATCAGCAGATCAAACTCAGTAAATGGCAAAATAAATTGTTAAACATGCTCAGCAAAGCCAAAAATCAGCAAAAGCAAGCGAAGGAAATCCAAGCACACACACAATTGTTTGAATTATTGTCTGAAATAACGGCATCAACCAAAGAACATGAGCTAGACTTGGATAAACTCAGTTCAACTATTCAAAATCCGGATTGGGTACAGGCGATTCGTTTTGGAGCACAAGTAAATGCAGGTGACAATAAGGACCAACAAGCCGAACTAACAACTCAAATTGAAATTGTTCAAAATGTACCTACCCCCGAACTATTTCAAACCCAGCGGATGCAACTTCAAATGAAAATGCTTTCCGAGAAAATGAATTCCGGTAGTTATCAAGCCGCAGATGAGATGCTCCTCATATGGTTGAAATTGGGTTTAATCGATTTAGATAGAGAGTTGTTAGAGCGAACTAAAGTGGCATTTACCCAACAATAAAAATAAACCTAACTTTTTAAAACTTGATAGTATTTGATTTAAAAGCGGCTCCGGCCGCTTTTTTGTTTGCTCATTGACATTGGTTACCTCGTTAGGTTGAACTCAATTTGAATCCGCAGAAACAAGGGAGTGATGGAAATAATTTAAGTTTCAGGTCGTAACGAGCTAACGGTTAATTTAATTTTTTAAGGCATCGTTTAAAGATACTCGTATTCTTTGGCTGATAAATAATTAAACTAATACTTCAAATTCTTCAACACACCCTATACAATTGTTAACAATTGTCATTTTGTGTGTTTTAAGGTTTGATATGAAAGTTGTTATGCTAATCTATTTGTTGCTTATTACTTTTTCAGTAAGTGCACAACGCCTCCAGCCGAATGTTATTGTGATTGTGTCTGATGACCAAGGTTATGGTGATTTCTCAATTCATGGTAACCCAATATTAAAAACACCAAACTTAGACAAGCTCGCCAATGAGGGTGTCAGATTAACCGATTTTCACGTTGATCCTACTTGTTCGCCTACTCGAGCCGCATTAATGACTGGTAGATACTCAGCCAGAGTGGGAGCATGGCTTACCTTTGCTGGCCGCAATCATGTCTATAAAGAAGAAATTACAATGGCGGATGTATTCAAGCATAACGGCTACCGCACTGCGATATTCGGTAAATGGCACTTGGGCGACAATTACCCTTTCCGTCCAACCGATAGGGGATTTGATAAAAGTTTTATTCACGCTGGTGGCGTGGCGGGGGAAATTCCGGATTATTGGAAAAACGACTATTTTGACGACACCTATTTTGATAATGGTCAACCAACCAAAGTATCTGGTTATTCAACCGATATCTGGTTTGAGCAGGCTAAAACTTTTATTACAGAACAAAAATCTAATCCGTTTTTTATTTATCTAGCAACCAACACGCCGCATGGCCCTTTTAATGTACCAAACGAATTTGCTGAGCCTTACCGAAAGTTAGGCGTGCCAGAAACACGCGCGCGCTTTTATGGCATGATAAACACCATTGATAATAATGTTGGCAAGTTACGTACGTTCTTAGAAAAAAACAAATTAGCTGATAATACCTTGGTTATCTACTTAACAGACAATGGCACCACCGCAGGCGCTGATGGACCCAATAATGGTCAAATAACAGGTGGTTACAATGCCGATATGCGAGGCCGAAAAACTTCACCTTTTGAAGGAGGGCATAGAGCTGCGAGTTTTTGGCATTGGCCAAATGGTGATTTGACCGGCGGCAAGCAATATCATCATTTAACCGCTCATTTAGATTTACTACCAACATTTGTTGATATGTTTAACATGAAGCTACCTAAAGCCGTTAAATTTGATGGTTCAAGCATAAAAACTATTTTAACTGGTGATGACCCGATCGAAGAACAAAACAGAACATTAGTTGTTCATAATCAAGCTAGATTTGGCAGCTCACTTGGAGATGGAAGCTTAGTGAAATACCGTGATTATGCGGTGATGCATAACCATTGGCGGTTAGTCGATAAACAGCTATTTGATTTATCAAACGACCCATCTCAAAAGAACAATTTAGCTAATCAGTATCCTGATTTAGTTAAACAATTTTCGTCCTATTATGAAAACTGGTGGCAAGACGTAACTCAAAACGAAAGGCTTTCACCGACCGTTTTAGATACGCAACAACAGGCAGAAGTATTACTTACCGCACAAGCATGGAAAGGTGATAAAGCTACTTACGATCAATCTCATGTAATAGCAGGTGTACCCAATCGAGGGATCTGGCATTTAGACGTAAAAACATCTGGTCGTTACAAAATAAGCTTTGCTCGCTGGCCACGTGAAGCAAATCTTGGATTTAATGAAGGTTACGTGCGTCCGATGGATAACCCAGGTCTAGATCCAAACTTTACGCTTTATCAATATAAACCTAAAACCCTCGATATTGATTCAGTATTATTTAAGCTAAACGATAAAACGATCGCCAAAGCAAATGTTTCTCGTGATAAACAAACTGAAGTCAGTTTCGAATTCGATTTAAGCACTGGTTTACATACATTGGAAGGTGTAATGCAAACTAGCAGCGGACAGCTAATTAGTGCCTATTATATGTATATCAAACCAAGTAATTGAGATATAAAATAAAATGTTAAAAACTAACCTATATAAATGGTCTGTTATCGCCACAAGTTGTTTGCTAAGCACAGCTTGCTTTGATAACGATCCAAGCTCAGCCTCTCAGTCAACAATGACTGAAAAAAACGCTCAAGCCGACGAAGCTCAAGCGGGAACTGAAATTATTTATGATTTTGAAGGCAATAGCATTCCTGCATCCATCAGGTTTGGCAACGCCGAAGGCGAATTGATTCAATCAAATGGTGTAACGGAGGGTAAAAAAGCGTTAAAAGTTAAATTCAATTCAGCCAACAAACCCTATTCCTCCATTAGTTTTGAGCCAGAAACCCCATGGGACTGGAGCCAATACGATAGTTTTAATATTGCATTTGATATTGCCAACGAGGGTGAAGTTTCGGTGTTTTTGAAACTAGGTGTTACCGATATTGATGGTAGCAATTATACGCGTTCGGTGGTGGTGCCGGTTGGTAAGTCGAAAACCTATTATTCAAAGATGGCCGGACATGATGTTGGTAGCCCAGATTCAGATTTAGGCGATAGTGTTGAGCTTAATCTCAGTTCGGGCTTGCGTTCGAATCCACCAACATGGCAATCAGATGATGTCCAATTTGTTTGGATGTGGGGCAATAAAAACCTAAATTTAAAAGGTATTAAAAAAATTAATTTTACGCTTGAACACAACCTGCGTAATAAAGAAATCATTATCGATAATATTCGAATTCGTCCAAACCCAAAACTCAAGCCAGATTATTTAGCTAACATAGTTGATAAATTTGGCCAATCGTCAAAACAAGAATTCGAAGAAAAAGTACATTCTGAAGCAGAATTAATTGAAGTTAAAAATAAAGAACTCGCGCGTCTTAACGATGGTGAAATGCTTGATGGGCGCTCTCGTTTTAGTGGTTGGAAAGACGGCCCTAAATTTGAAGCGACCGGTTATTTTAGAACTCAAAAAATTGGCGATAAATGGTCGCTGATTGATCCAGACGGCTATATTTTCTTTACCTCGGGTATCGCCAATGTTCGAATGTCTAACACCACTACAGTGACAGGTTATGACTTCGATAAAGATACCATTAAACAGCGCTCAGCGGACGATGTAACGCCGGAAGATTCAGAAGGCTTAAACACCCCACCAGCAGAAGCCATCCCAACCAGACATGTGGTCTCTAAAACACGTAAAAACATGTTTCAATGGTTACCAGATTATACAGACCCGCTTGCCGGTAACTATGGTTATCGCCGTGAAGTTCATTCCGGTCCAGTTGAACATGGTGAAGTGTTTAGTTTTTATATGGCAAATTTAGAGCGAAAATACGGTGAAACAACCCCATATTCGTATGTAAATGACTGGGGTAAAGTTACCTTAGATCGCATGCGTAGCTGGGGATTTACCTCGTTCGGAAACTGGGTAGACCCAATATTTTACGATAATAAAAGAATGCCATATTTTGCCAATGGCTGGATAATTGGTGACTTTAAAACAGTTTCTAGTGGCAATGATTTTTGGTCTCCTTTGCCGGATGTATTTGATCCTAAATTTGCTGAACGAGCGGATGTAACCTTAAAAGTGGTTGCAGATGAAGTAAAAGGCAGCCCTTGGTGTGTGGGTGTGTTTGTTGACAATGAAAAAAGTTGGGGCCGACCGGGCCGACCTGAAAGCGAGTTAGGTATTGTCATTCACACCTTAAACCGCGATGGTGCAGGCGTGCCCACTAAAAATATGTTTACCCAAACGTTAAAGAAACAATATGGTGACATTAAAAAGTTAAACCAAGCATGGGGCTTATCTCTAACCTCGTGGGGTGCGTTCCAAAAAGGTGGTTTTGATACCGCACCATCTAATAAAAACCGCATTGCAGATTATGAAAATTTACTTTATCTCTATGCTAAACAGTACTTTAAAGTGGTTGACGGTACGTTGGCTAAATACCTGCCGAATCACTTATATATGGGTGTTAGATTTGCAGGCTGGGGCATGCCTGCGCCTGTGGTGAAAGCGGCCTCTGAATACGTAGATGTATTAAGTATTAATTTATATAAAGAGGGGTTAACGCCGTCAACCTCGAAATTCCTTAAAAAATTAGATATGCCGGCGGTTATTGGTGAATATCACATTGGTACCACGGCTTCTGGTTTCTTCCATCCAGGGTTAATTGCAGCGGCTGATCAAAAAGATAGAGCACGTATGTATAAAGAATATATGCACTCAATTATCGATAATGATTATTTCATTGGTGCACATTGGTTCCAGTATATAGACTCGCCTATTACAGGCCGAGCTTATGATGGTGAAAATTACAATATAGGTTTTGTGTCTGTTACCGATGTCCCATACAACGCTATGGTTGATGCAGCAAGAGAAGTTAATGGCACATTATACCAACGACGTTTCAACGAACTGTTAAATCAAAAAGAGTAGTTAGATCAATTTTTCCGTTAATCTTAAAAAGGCTTAAATTAATTTAAGCCTTTTTTGTTTTCAAGGCACTGCTGATAATTTTTCAGATTATAAAAATTTTAATCTCTCAAGTTGGAGTGTGATAGTTCGACAATTTTGTACTGCAAAGTTAATAAAAGTACATAAAATATGCAAAAAAAAGCAGAATAGTTGTTTTTATAAGCAAACAAACTTTAATTTCAAATAAATTCAAAAAAAGCGTTGACGGGGTTTAATTAGTCCCTATAATGCGCCCCCACAACGCAGCAACACGCAGACAAACATCAGCGAGTGAATGCGCAGCTCAATAGAGTTCAAACCGTTGAAAAGGCCTGTTTAACGTTAAATATCAATAACGAAAAATAAAGGCTTGACAACAAAAGAGGACAGCGTAGAATGCGCGGCCTCGCTTCGGTAAGAAGCAGCGGAATATCCGCAACGTTCTTTAAAAATTAGGTAACCTTATTTATCTGTGTGAGCACTGGCATAGATTTGATGAATGAACAATTTATCAATTTATTCAGGCTCACATGAAAATGTGATTTTGAGTTAATTGAGCAAGATTTAAAAACTTTTTTGAAGAGTTTGATCATGGCTCAGATTGAACGCTGGCGGCAGGCCTAACACATGCAAGTCGAGCGGAAACGATGAGAGCTTGCTCTCAGGCGTCGAGCGGCGGACGGGTGAGTAATGCTTGGGTATCTGCCTCGTTGTGGGGGATAACCATTGGAAACGATGGCTAATACCGCATAATACCTACGGGTTAAAGGGGGCCTTTATGGCTCCTGCGACGAGATGAACCCAAGTGAGATTAGCTAGTTGGTGGGGTAATGGCCTACCAAGGCGACGATCTCTAGCTGGTTTGAGAGGATGATCAGCCACACTGGGACTGAGACACGGCCCAGACTCCTACGGGAGGCAGCAGTGGGGAATATTGCACAATGGGGGAAACCCTGATGCAGCCATGCCGCGTGTGTGAAGAAGGCTTTCGGGTTGTAAAGCACTTTCAGTCAGGAGGAAAGGTAAGTTGTTAATACCAACTTACTGTGACGTTACTGACAGAAGAAGCACCGGCTAACTCCGTGCCAGCAGCCGCGGTAATACGGAGGGTGCAAGCGTTAATCGGAATTACTGGGCGTAAAGCGCACGTAGGTGGCGTGATAAGCTGGGTGTGAAAAACCGGGGCTCAACCTCGGCCGTGCATTCAGAACTGTCATGCTAGAGTAAGGGAGAGGGGGGTAGAATTTCAGGTGTAGCGGTGAAATGCGTAGAGATCTGAAGGAATACCGGTGGCGAAGGCGGCCCCCTGGCCCATTACTGACACTGAGGTGCGAAAGCGTGGGTAGCGAACAGGATTAGATACCCTGGTAGTCCACGCCGTAAACGATGTCTACTTGCTGTTTGTGGATTTAATCCGTGAGTAGCGAAGCTAACGCGATAAGTAGACCGCCTGGGGAGTACGGCCGCAAGGCTAAAACTCAAATGAATTGACGGGGGCCCGCACAAGCGGTGGAGCATGTGGTTTAATTCGATGCAACGCGAAGAACCTTACCATCCCTTGACATCCACGAGAGCTAGAAGAGATTTTAGTGTGCCTTCGGGAATCGTGAGACAGGTGCTGCATGGCTGTCGTCAGCTCGTGTTGTGAAATGTTGGGTTAAGTCCCGCAACGAGCGCAACCCTTATCCTTAGTTACCAGCGATTCGGTCGGGAACTCTAAGGAGACTGCCGGTGATAAACCGGAGGAAGGTGGGGACGACGTCAAGTCATCATGGCCCTTACGGGATGGGCTACACACGTGCTACAATGGACAGTACAGAGGGCAGCTAACTAGCGATAGTGTGCGAATCCCTTAAAGCTGTTCGTAGTCCGGATTGGAGTCTGCAACTCGACTCCATGAAGTCGGAATCGCTAGTAATCGCAGATCAGAATGCTGCGGTGAATACGTTCCCGGGCCTTGTACACACCGCCCGTCACACCATGGGAGTGGGCTGCAAAAGAAGTAGGTAGCTTAACATTGGGCGCTTACCACTTTGTGGTTCATGACTGGGGTGAAGTCGTAACAAGGTAGCCCTAGGGGAACCTGGGGCTGGATCACCTCCTTACAAAAATTCATTAAACATGCACAGTGTTCACACAGATAAATAACTGGTTACTGAAAGAAAGACTTCGTAAGGTCAACAGACCGAATGATGAAAGTCATAAGATAGGTCTGTAGCTCAGCTAGTTAGCACCCCAATCCCTTGTAAAAGCGGTGAGGTCGGTTTGCCGACAAGTTGAAGTGAAAGATTGAGTATAGGTCTGTAGCTCAGCTGGTTAGAGCGCACCCCTGATAAGGGTGAGGTCGGCAGTTCAAGTCTGCCCAGACCTACCAAATTCACATTACTTCTGCGTTATTTTAATATTCGTTTAGCAGGCTAAACGTTCGCATTAAAATGCCTGGAATTAAAGTGAATTACATTTACGAAAAAAGACTGCAAAAATGGGGCTATAGCTCAGCTGGGAGAGCGCCTGCCTTGCACGCAGGAGGTCAGCAGTTCGATCCTGCTTAGCTCCACCACTTTTGCATTATTATATAAAACGAAGTCAGGTACACAGAAACCAAACAAAATAGTTAACGCTAATTATTTTGTTTGGTTTTTTTAACCACGCTCTTTAACAATCTGGACAAGAAGTAATAAAGAAAAACGAATTCAATCAAGTTGAATTAGTATTCAAAGTAGCAAGCAGTCCTACGTACAATCTGGATAAACATTCGGGTTGTATGGTTAAGTGACTAAGCGTGCACGGTGGATGCCTAGGCAATTGGAGGCGATGAAGGACGTGTTAATCTGCGATAAGCTATGACGAGTCGATAAAAGACGCTTAAGTTATAGATTTCCGAATGGGGCAACCCACTCTTTTTAGAGTATCTTGCACTGAATACATAGGTGTAAGAGGCAAACCGGGAGAACTGAAACATCTAAGTACCCCGAGGAACAGAAATCAACCGAGATTCCCCAAGTAGCGGCGAGCGAACGGGGAACAGCCGATGAATGATAAATTAGTAGAATGCACTGGAAAGTGCAGCCATAGAAGGTGATAGCCCTGTATATGAAGATTTATCATTCACGCATTAAGTAGGTCGGGACACGTGATATCTTGACTGAAGACGGGGGGACCATCCTCCAAGGCTAAATACTCCCAATTGACCGATAGTGAACCAGTACCGTGAGGGAAAGGCGAAAAGAACCCCTGTGAGGGGAGTGAAATAGAACCTGAAACCGTGTACGTACAAGCAGTGGGAGCAGACTTGTTCTGTGACTGCGTACCTTTTGTATAATGGGTCAGCGACTTATATTTAGTAGCAAGGTTAACCGAATAGGGGAGCCGTAGCGAAAGCGAGTGTTAACTGCGCGTAGAGTTGCTAGGTATAGACCCGAAACCCGGCGATCTATCCATGGGCAGGTTGAAGATTGAGTAACATCAATTGGAGGACCGAACCCACTAACGTTGAAAAGTTAGGGGATGACCTGTGGATCGGAGTGAAAGGCTAATCAAGCCGGGAGATAGCTGGTTCTCCCCGAAAGCTATTTAGGTAGCGCCTCGGACGAATACCTCAGGGGGTAGAGCACTGTTAAGGCTAGGGGGTCATCCCGACTTACCAACCCTTTGCAAACTCCGAATACCTGAGAGTAATATCCGGGAGACACACGGTGGGTGCTAACGTCCATCGTGAAGAGGGCAACAACCCAGACCGCCAGCTAAGGTCCCCAATGCTTATTAAGTGGGAAACGATGTGGGAAGGCTTAGACAGCTAGGAGGTTGGCTTAGAAGCAGCCACCCTTTAAAGAAAGCGTAATAGCTCACTAGTCGAGTCGGCCTGCGCGGAAGATGTAACGGGGCTAAATAAGCAACCGAAGCTGCGGATTTGAACTTAGGTTCAAGTGGTAGGGGAGCGTTCTGTAAGTGGTTGAAGGCAAAGCTGTAAGGCATGCTGGACATATCAGAAGTGCGAATGCTGACATGAGTAACGATAAAGGGGGTGAAAAACCCCCTCGCCGAAAGACCAAGGTTTCCTGTCCCATGCTAATCAGGGCAGGGTAAGTCGGCCCCTAAGGTGAGGGCGAAAGCCGTAATCGATGGGAAACGGGTTAATATTCCCGTACTTTTAATGACTGCGACGGAGAGACGGAGCAGGCTAAACTAGCATGGCGTTGGTAGTCCATGTGAAAGTGTGTAGGTTGGAGATTTAGGTAAATCCGGATTTCCTTAAGACTGAGACACGAGACGAGCCCCCAAGGGGGTGAAGTAGTTGATGCCATACTTCCAGGAAAATCTTCTAAGCTTCAGGTCATTAAGAACCGTACCCCAAACCGACACAGGTGGTCAGGTAGAGAATACTAAGGCGCTTGAGAGAACTCGGGTGAAGGAACTAGGCAAAATAGTACCGTAACTTCGGGAGAAGGTACGCCACGTTATTGTGAAGGGCTTTACGCCTGGAGCGAGAGGTGGTCGAAGTAACCAGGTGGCTGGAACTGTTTATTAAAAACACAGTACTGTGCTAAATCGAGAGATGACGTATACGGTATGACACCTGCCCGGTGCCGGAAGGTTAATTGATGGGGTTAGACTTAGGTCGAAGCTCTTGATCGAAGCCCCGGTAAACGGCGGCCGTAACTATAACGGTCCTAAGGTAGCGAAATTCCTTGTCGGGTAAGTTCCGACCTGCACGAATGGTGTAATCATGGCCACGCTGTCTCCACCCGAGACTCAGTGAAATTGAAATCGCAGTGAAGATGCTGTGTACCCGCGGCTAGACGGAAAGACCCCGTGAACCTTTACTACAGCTTGGCAGTGAACATTGAACCTACATGTGTAGGATAGGTGGGAGGCTTTGAAGCATCGTCGCTAGATGGTGTGGAGCCGACCTTGAAATACCACCCTTGTATGTTTGATGTTCTAACGTTGTTCCCTAATCGGGAATGCGGACATTGCCTGGTGGGTAGTTTGACTGGGGCGGTCTCCTCCCAAAGCGTAACGGAGGAGCACGAAGGTTGGCTAAGTACGGTCGGACATCGTACGGTTAGTGTAATGGCATAAGCCAGCTTAACTGCGAGACAGACACGTCGAGCAGATACGAAAGTAGGTCATAGTGATCCGGTGGTTCTGAATGGAAGGGCCATCGCTCAACGGATAAAAGGTACTCCGGGGATAACAGGCTGATACCGCCCAAGAGTTCATATCGACGGCGGTGTTTGGCACCTCGATGTCGGCTCATCACATCCTGGGGCTGAAGTCGGTCCCAAGGGTATGGCTGTTCGCCATTTAAAGTGGTACGCGAGCTGGGTTTAGAACGTCGTGAGACAGTTCGGTCCCTATCTGCCGTGGGCGTTTGAGAATTGAGGGGGGCTTCTCCTAGTACGAGAGGACCGGAGTGGACGAACCACTGGTGTTCGGGTTGTTCTGCCAAGAGCATTGCCCGGTAGCTAAGTTCGGAATCGATAACCGCTGAAAGCATCTAAGCGGGAAGCGAGCCCCAAGATGAGTTCTCACTGAGCTATAAGCTCCAGTAGGGCCCTTGTAGACTACAAGGTTGATAGGTTGGGTGTGTAAGTGCTGTGAGGCATTGAGCTAACCAATACTAATGACCCGTGAGGCTTAACCATACAACGCCGAATGTTTATTAACATGACGTGAAGTGTGACTGCGCGAATGAATAAACAAACTTGATTGACTCTTTATTATGTATTGTCCTGATTGGTTAATTGACTGAAAAGTGAATTAACAGACCGACTTATGCCTGGCGGCCAAAGCATTGTGGCACCACCTGATTCCATTTCGAACTCAGAAGTGAAACACAATAGCGGCGATGGTAGTGTGGGAGTTCCCATGTGAGAGTAGCACACTGCCAGGCTCTTTATTTTATCCTTTAGGATAAGGTCTAAACAACGCATCCATGCAGTTTAGACATACCGTACATCCGGTACATAAGAATTTGATGTGAAAGCATCCCAAGATTCAGCCCGATTCGAAAGAGTCGGGCTTTTTTCGTTTCCGCTTTGCAGGTTATTATGTCAATTGAATTAATTATTTTAGTCAACGTAATTGTATTACTCGGCAGCTTAATCCAGGGCGTGGTCGGTTATGGTATAGGTATGTTTTGCGCACCTTTACTATTTATGATTAATCCAGAATTTGTTCCCGGTCCTATGGTATTAATTTCTACCGTGATGACGGTGATTATGTTAATAAGAGATAAATCAGATTTAAAAGTTGATCAAGTTTCTTGGACTATGCTGGGTGGTTTTTTTGGCGTTGTGATTGCTGGTGTTATCTTAAACATGGTAAGCGTTAAACAATTTCAAATTGTCTTTGGTTCGCTGATCTTATTGGCTGTTATTATATCTATTATTGGTTACTCGCCTAAAATAAATAAACTAACGACGACATTGGCCGGATATTTGTCGGGTTTTATGGGTACTTTAACCGCGGTGGGTGGTCCACCGGTAGCTTTACTCTATCAAAATGTGAAAGCGGCTCAATTAAAAGCAAATTTAGCGGCTTTCTTTTTGTTTTTAAATATTGTAATCGTGAGCACTTTATTGTGGATTAATAAGCTCTCGTTCGAGCATTTATATTTATTTATTATTGCTATCCCCGGGCTTATATTGGGTTTTTATTTATCAAGTATAGCTTCTAAATATGTAGGGCCGGCTCAATTAAGATATTTTATTTTGTCATTTTCTGCACTTAGCGGTTTAGGAACCATAATAAAAGCATTCATATAAGTGTCATTTAAATTACGTAGTATCTTGAATAAACTTATTATCCATTTATTCAAGAGGTCCTATTGCATAAACCTTTTATAGATAGCTACTTACCAGAACTAAAGCAAATAGAGTATTTAATTGATACTTCCAATGGTCATTTATCTCATGAAATTATCTCCCACGTTACTTACCAAGATATCAATCTACCTATATATGCGTTAAAACTCGGTGCAAGTGACGCTAATTTACCTTGTTTATGTTTTGTTGGTGGGGTTCATGGTTTAGAGCGAATTGGTACTCAAGTTATTTTAGCGTTTCTAGAAAGTTTGTTAGGACGACTATCTTGGGATTTGTCATTAAACGATTTGCTTAAGCATTTAACCATTCTTTTTATACCATTAGTTAATCCCGTTGGTGTTGCTTTACATAAACGTTCAAATGGCAATGGTGTTGATTTAATGCGAAACGCGCCTATTGAAAGTACCGAAGCAACTTCCTTTCTAGTTGGTGGTCATCGTATTTCTTCGTCTTTACCCTGGTATCGTGGCAAGTACGGTTTAAAATGTGAAACCGAAACGCTGGCTTTAACGAATTATATTCAACAACATTGTTTTAATCGGAAGTTTAGCGTGGTCTTAGATTGCCATTCAGGATTTGGTTTACATGATCGAATTTGGTTTCCGTATGCAAAAAGTAAATTAAAACCAATACACCATATTGGTGAGATGTATCATATTCGAGATTTGTTGTTTCAGGCTTACCCCTATCAAAATTACATTTTTGAACCTCAGTCTTTGCATTATTTGTGTCACGGTGATATTTGGGATTTTTTATACGACGAATCTTTGAAATTAAATACGATATTTTTACCATTAACATTAGAAATGGGATCTTGGAGATGGGTGCGGAAAAATCCCGCACAACTCTTAAAAAGCTTAGGTTTATTTCATCCGATTAAGCCACATAGAGTGAAACGAGTATTAAGATCTCATTTAGTTTTAATGGAATTTTTAATGCGATTAACCGTGTCTTATGAAAGTTGGTTAGACGACGGTAAAAGTTTTAATATGGCGCAAAAAGCGACTCAACTTTGGTATGGAAACTAGGTGATGCGAAGTGATCATAGTGCAAAATCAGTTCAAGCTGTTTTATTGCTAAGGGGCCTCATTCGTGAACAGCGGCACTGGATGGGGTTTGAAAAAACTTTAGCAAGCTCGTTACCTAGTCGTATACCTGTTGTTGCAATGGATATTGCAGGCAATGGTTGTGAATATAAAAGCAAGTCAAGTTGCAGTATTTCTAAGTTACGGAAAGAGCTTTCAGAACGTTTTTCACGTCAGTATAGTCAATATGAACGCATTGCGATTGTTGCGTTGTCAATGGGCGGAATGATAGCAGTTGATTGGGCAGATGCCGAACCCAAAAGAATAACAAATATCGTGCTAATTAACTCAAGTTTTAAAGATTTATCTCCTTTTTATATTAGGCTTCGCTGGCAAAATTATTTGAAAATTTGCTCTTTGATTGTCGAGTCTAAAGTGAATAAAGAAAAAAGCATATTAGCATTAACCTCGAATCATAAATTGACTAATTATAATGAGTCAAAGCTAATCAATACTTGGTATAAAATTGCCGAGCAATATCCAATAAGTCCGTTTAATGGACTTATGCAACTTATTGCTGCCGCTCGATTTAGGTTACCGAAAAAACTTATTCAAGTACCTATATTAATTATTGCATCGCGTAATGATCGTTTAGTCGATTATCGTTCAAGTGTGGCATTGGCACATCATTTTCCCCAATCTAGTTTTATCCTACACCCAACTGCAGGCCACGATTTAGCTCTGGATGATCCATTGTGGCTGTCTAGACAAATTTCGGCTTTTATTTATTAAATCTGCAAGGTTTAACTTTTAGCTGAGAAGTTGGTTTAAGTAGAGGCGCGGAAATTGAAAGATAGGCAAATATGCTATTTGCCTATCTTATATTTTGAGGTTTTTCGTGTTTATAATTAGTTAACTCGAACTAATTTCATTGTATTAGTTGAACCAATTGTTTCCATGGTATCACCGTGAGTCATTATAATAAGATCGCCTTTATTTAAATGACCCGCATCTTTTAGTGAACCTAGTAGGTCATTGCTTAATGACGCAGGGTTTGATGTACTTGAATCAAAAAAGTATGGGTGGACCCCCCGATACAATGCACAAGTGGTTAGTGTTTTTTCATGACGAGAAACTGAAAAGATTTGAATACCTGAACTAATTCTAGACATCAATTTTGCAGTATTGCCCGATTCTGTTAAGCAAACTATCGCTTTAACACCATTGGTATGATTTGCCGCATACATAGCAGATAACGCAGTTGTTTCTGAAATTGAATCAAACTCTTTGCTGAGTCTATGGTGCGATGTCAAAATGCTAGGGTGCTTTTCAGCTCCAAGACAAACACTTGCCATTGAGGTGACCGTTTCTAACGGATATTGACCTGCGGCAGTTTCACCTGAAAGCATAACAGCATCTGTTCCATCTAAAACGGCATTTGCAACATCCATGACCTCAGCGCGGGTTGGCATTGGGTTTTCAATCATAGATTCCATCATTTGCGTTGCAGTAATTACAGCGCGATTTAACTGGCGTGAACGAGAAATAAGTTTTTTCTGTTTGCTTACCAGTGCGGGATCACCTATTTCAACCCCTAAATCACCACGAGCGACCATAACTACGTCACAATTGGTAATAATATCATCTATCGCTTCGTCTGTTTCGACTGTTTCAGCACGTTCCACTTTAGCAACAATTTGAGCATCTAATCCAGCTTCTTGCGCAAGTTGACGCGCATATTGAAGATCAGCCCCTGAACGTGGAAAAGAAACGGCTAAATAATCAACGCCAATTTTAGCTGCTAATTTAATGTCTTCTTTATCTTTGGCAGTTAACGCAGGTGCAGATAAGCCACCCCCTAATTTATTAATGCCTTTTTTGTCTGATAATTTGCCACCAATCTTAACTGTCGTAATGATTTTTTCGCCTTCGACATTCGCTACCGTAAGCTGAACTCGACCATCATCTAACAATAGTATATCACCAGGTAGAACATCATTAACTAAGGCTTTATAATCAAGGCCTACTGCGTTTTGGTTGCCTTCGCCTTTGCCCATTTGAGCATCAAGAATAAATTGCTCACCTATGTTTAGGAAGATAGGGCCATCTTTAAAGGTAGAAACTCGAATTTTTGGACCTTGAAGATCGCCTAAAATACCGATATTTAAATTTAAATCCTTAGCAATTTGACGAACGGCTTCAGCTCTTTCAATATGTTGTTCGGCGTCGCCATGTGAAAAGTTCATGCGGACTACATTAACACCTGCTTTGATGATTTTTTCTAAGTTATTATCTTTATCCGTTGCAGGGCCTAAGGTTGAGACTATTTTGGTTCTTCTAAACATTCGCTGGGCTCCCAATATGCGAGTTCGTGTGTTTAATTATATTACTTAAAATATAAGTAATATGAAATTTGATTTTTAAGTCTAGAGCTAGAGTAAGTGAATCTAGCTCTAAAATAAAGAGGGCTAAAAGTTTTAACGATTAATGCTCTCTTAACCCTTTGTTGTATCTAGATTCCTTTAAACCATCTTTAACGCGTTTTAAGTTTTCACGAAACTTTGTACCACGTCTTAATGTAAATCCGGTTGCGAGTATGTCTATTAATACAAGTTGAGCTATTCGAGAAGACATAGGCATATACATGTCAGTGTCTTCACTAACCTCTAAAGATAGCACTAGGTTACATTCTTGCGCTAAAGGGCTGGCTGCATCTGTTATTCCAATAACAGTAGCATCATTATTTCTAGCTTGAGCTGCACTTTCGACATGACTTTTTGTTCTACCTGTATGTGATATAAATACAATCACTTCGCCTTCTGAGCTATTAATGCAACTCATGCGTTGCATTAATACATCATCAAAACAAATAACGGGCACATTAAACCGGAAGAACTTATTTTGAGCATCATGCGCCACTGATGCTGATGCACCTAAGCCGAAAAAAGAAATCTTGCGAGCTTGCGTCAAAATATCAACAGCTCGATTAATCGTTGTTGTATCTAAATGTTGGCGTGCTGTTTCAAGCGATGCCATGGTTGAATCAAATATTTTTGCGCAGTATGCATCCGGCCCGTCAGCTTCGTCTACGTGACGGTTAACATATGGGGTTCCGCTAGCTAAGCACTGTGCTAAATGTAATTTAAAATCTGGAAAACCTTTTGTTTCTAGTCGCCGGCAAAAACGATTAACAGTTGGTTCGCTGACATCTGCAGCTTTAGCTAAGGTTGCGATACTACTGTGCATA
Source organism: Catenovulum adriaticum (assembly GCF_026725475.1). Classification (NCBI taxonomy): domain Bacteria; kingdom Pseudomonadati; phylum Pseudomonadota; class Gammaproteobacteria; order Alteromonadales; family Alteromonadaceae; genus Catenovulum; species Catenovulum adriaticum. The sequence continues at coordinate 1,783,742 of NZ_CP109965.1, read as the reverse complement.
GCACTTTGTGGTGCAGCCATAATAATTTCTGCTACTTTACGTTCTGATTTACTGAACGAATTTTGATTTTGAGCGATTTTTTCCAAAATATTCATAATTAGCCTAGCTAGATTGCCTAAAAAGTACGCTGAACCGCTATTATGCCCTAAGGATGTTCGTAATTTAACTACAAAATAACATAATTCCGATATTTTTATGTAATTAGGCTACATTTTTAGATATAATCTGGGTTATAAACCGATTGAATAGGTATTCATCTACTCGTAATATGGCAATTGGTTGTAAATTTTCGATTTTTAGTGTTCAATACTGCGCTTAATTTGCGTTTAGCGCAGCTAGCGACAATCTTAATTTTAAGACTTAACGGGGAGCTATCATGGTCTCGCAATCAAATAAGCCATGTGATTTAGTATTATTCGGTACCAAAGGGGATTTGGCACGCCGTAAATTATTACCTTCTTTATATCAGTTAGAAAAAGCTGGATTATTAGATAGCAACACCAAAATTATTGGTGTTGCTCGCCATGTACATACTCAAGAAGAGTTTGTAGATTTGGTAAAAGAAGCGCTAGAAACCTTCATGAAAGAAGATATTGTTGAAGAGGTTTGGGACAAATTTTCTGCCAAGTTAGATTATTGTATGGTTGATTTGCGCGATATCGCAGATTATGCCAAATTGCAAAAGCATGTTGATCAATCTCAACGTGTCATGGTTAATTATTTTTCTACACCACCTTCAATTTTCGGTTCTATTTGTAATGGTCTAAACGAGGCTGGTTTAATTAATGATGAAACCCGTGTCGTACTTGAAAAACCAATTGGTCACGACTTAGCTTCATCAAAAGTAATTAATGATCAAGTGGCTGAATTTTTTGCAGAAAGCCAAACTTATCGTATCGATCATTATTTAGGTAAAGAAACAACTCTTAATTTATTGTCATTACGTTTTGCAAATTCATTGTTTGCGTCTAACTGGGATCATAACTGTATTGATCATGTTCAAATTACAGTCGCAGAGGAAGTAGGAATTGAAGGTCGTTGGGGTTATTTTGACGATGCTGGTCAAATGCGTGACATGGTTCAAAACCACTTATTACAAGTTTTAAGTTTGGTTGCAATGAACCCTCCAGTAAGCTTGAACGCAAATGATGTCCGTGATGAAAAGCTTCGTGTAATGAAATGTTTACGTCCAATCACTAAAGATAATGTAGCAGTTAAAACGGTTCGCGGCCAATACGCGGCGGGTGCGATTAAAGGTCAACCCGTTCCTGGTTATTTAGAAGAAGAAGGCGCAAATACTGAAAGTAACACTGAAAGTTTTGTTGCTCTGCGCGTTGATATCGATAATTGGCGCTGGTCAGGCGTACCTTTTTACTTACGTACGGGTAAACGTCTTCCTGAGAAGCTAACTGAAATCGTTATCCACTTCAAAAATATGCCACATAATATCTTCAAAGATAGTTATGGTGAGTTACCATCGAACGTATTAACGATTCGAATGCAGCCTCGAGAAGGGGTTGAAGTGAAAGTCTTAAATAAAGTACCTGGCTTAAACGAAAAAATGAATTTGCAAGAAACTAAGCTAGACTTAAGTTTCTCTGAAGCATTTAAAGATGTTCGTATTGCTGATGCTTATGAAAGATTATTGCTTGAAGCCTTATTAGGTAATCAATCACTCTTTGTTCGTCGTGACGAAGTTGAAGCCGCATGGAGCTGGGTTGACGGTATTTTCCAAGCTTGGGCTGAAACGAATGATAAGCCAAAACCTTATCCAGCGGGTACTTGGGGTCCAAGTTCAGCCGCAGCGTTATTGGCGAAAGACGATCGAGAGTGGGACTCATAAGGATATAGTATATGCAATTTGTTGAATATTCAGATACAAGTGATTTAAACGCACAATTTGCTCAGCGTGTTGCTGGCTTATTGGCAAATGCCATTGAAACTAAAGGCCAAGCAAGTTTAGTTGTTTCTGGTGGGCGCACTCCGTTACCTTTTTTTAAAGCACTTTCAAATGCAGATATTGATTGGAGCAAAGTTGCCATTACGTTAGCGGATGAGCGTTGGGTTGAGCAGTCGAGTGATGCCAGCAATACCGCACTTGTATTACAAAATTTGATTCAAAATAAAGCCTCGAAAGCTACTTTTGTTGAGTTAAAAACCAGTGAAGATAGCGCTTTTGGTGCTGAGGCTAGCGTTTCTGCTAATTTAAACAGTTTATCTTTTCCAATTGATGTATTGATTCTTGGTATGGGTGAGGATGGTCACACAGCATCGCTATTCCCGTGTTCAGAACAAATTGATCAAGGATTAAGCAGTGATAAAGTTTGTTTAGCAGTTCAGCCAACCACGGCACCACATGAACGGATGTCACTAACACTTAAATCTTTACTTAATAGTGAGCAAATTTTTGTACACTTAGTAGGGGAAAGTAAAAAAGTAGTGTTAGATAAAGCGCTCGCTGGCGATGATGTTAAAGAAATGCCAATTCGGGCAATTCTTAAGCAAGACTCAACACCTGTAGATGTCATCTGGGCTGCAAAATAGCAGGAGACACCCTCAGTATGAATTCCATAGTGCAGGAAGTAACACAAAGAGTAATAGAACGTAGTCGAGATACTCGTAAAGCATATCTTGATAAAGTTGAGCGTGCGCGGGTAAAAGGCCCGCACCGCGAAGTATTATCCTGTGGTAATTTGGCGCATGGCTATGCAGCATGCCCAAAAAATGAAAAAGGTGTACTTAAGCAGTTTAACAAATCTAATATAGGTATTATTACCTCTTATAATGATATGTTATCCGCGCATCAACCTTACGAGCATTACCCTCAAATTATCAAAGACGCCATCGCAGAAACCGGAAGTGTAGCTCAGGTTGCCGGTGGTGTTCCTGCGATGTGTGATGGGGTTACTCAAGGTCAGCCAGGCATGGACTTAAGTTTATTAAGTCGAGATGTTATTGCGTTAAGTTCTTCAATTGGCCTATCTCACAATATGTTTGATGGTGCTTTGATGCTGGGTATTTGCGATAAAATTGTCCCAGGCTTGGTGATGTCTTCACTTGCATTTGGTCATTTACCATTTGTTTTTGTGCCGGCAGGACCAATGCCATCTGGGATTCCAAACTCGGAAAAAACTCGAGTTAGAATGCTGCATGCAGAAGGTAAAGTAGGGCGTGAAGCCTTATTGGAATCTGAATCTGCGTCATATCATTCACCTGGTACATGTACCTTTTATGGTACAGCAAATAGTAATCAACTTGTTGTTGAAGTGATGGGCTTGCATTTGCCGGGTTCTTCATTTGTAGAAACCGATAGTGTGTTACGTAATGCCTTGACTCGAGCAGCTTCAAAACAAGTGACTCGAATTACAGATTTAGGGAGTAATTACACGCCAATCTCTAAAGTGGTTGATGAAAAAGCGGTTATTAACGGTATTGTTGCTTTACTAGCAACGGGTGGTTCGACTAATCACACTATGCATTTGGTGGCGATGGCACGTTGTGCTGGTATTTTAGTTGATTGGTCAGATTTTTCAGACTTATCAAACGCAACGCCATTACTGACTCGCATTTATCCTAATGGTTCTGCGGATATTAACCAATTTCATCATGCTGGTGGCATGGCTGTATTGATTAATGAATTACTCAGTGCTGGCCTTTTGCATAATGATGTTAATACCATTTGTGGTAAAGGTTTAGATAAATACACTAAAACACCAATCTTAAATGATGGTGAACTTGAGTGGGTTGAACAGCCAACTAAATCGTTAGATAAAACAATTATTGCTACTGCAGAAAAACCTTTTAGCTCTCACGGTGGTTTACAAGTACTAGAAGGCAATTTGGGTCGAAGTGTTATGAAAACTTCTTCATTGCCAGATGGTGATGTGAGCTTTACTGCACCGGCTGTTGTTTTTGAAAGCCAACACGATATTGAAGCCGCATTTAAAGAGGGTAAGCTAGAAGGTGATTTAGTTGCTGTTGTGCGTTTCCAAGGTCCTAAGGCGATTGGTATGCCAGAGCTTCATAAGTTAACTCCACCTTTGGCGATTTTGCAAGACAGAGGCCAAAAAGTGGCATTGGTAACTGATGGTCGAATGTCTGGTGCATCTGGTAAAGTGCCTGCTGCAATTCATATGACCCCAGAAGCAATTGATGGTGGTTTATTAGCTAAAGTTAAAAACGGCGACATGATTTTAGTCGATTCGGCTAAAGGTCAAGTTGAATTGTTAGTTGATGCCGATGAACTTGCAAAAAGAGACAATGCACAACCAACTTTAGTACCAGATGAACGTATTGGAATGGGTCGCGAGTTTTTTGGCTCACTTCGTTCACGCATGACAGGTGCTGAAGAAGGTGCATGTAGCTTATTTTTTCAGGATTAATTAAATGAGTAAGTTAGTAGCAGATATTGGCGGGACCAATATGCGAATTGCGGTTGCTGATGGTGTCAATGCTGTTAGTCAAGTCCGCCAATATAAGGTCACTGATTTTGCATCTCCAGTTGAAACCATACAAGCTTATTTAGCGGATACAGGTATGAAAAAGCCAACTCATGTTTGTTTGGCTATTGCTTGTCCTGTTAACAGTGATCAAGTGACAATGACAAATCATAGTTGGTCATTCTCGATTGAGCAAAGCCAAAGTGCGTTAGGTGTAGAGGCTTTGCATGTGATTAATGACTTTACTGCAATTGCTTTGTCTGTTCCTTTTTTAACAAATAACCAGAAAATTCAATTAGGTGGTAGCGAAAGCGAAACTAACCAACCAATTGCAGTTTATGGTGCAGGAACAGGGTTAGGTGTTGCTCATGTAGTTTCACAAGGTGGCAAGTGGATTGCTCTACCCGGTGAAGGTGGCCATGTGGATTTTGCGCCCAATAACCAACAAGAAATGGATGTTTTAACGTATTTAGCTAAAGATTTTGGTCATGTATCAGCAGAACGCTTGATGTCGGGTCAAGGTATTGCAAATATTTACCGCGCACTTGCGGCGTTAAATCAAGCTTCTGAAAAAGAGTTAGAACCCGCTCAAATAACTGAGAGAGCTATAAACGGTAGCTGTCAGTTATGTAAAACAACATTAGATATGTTTTGTAATGTTATGGGGAGTTTTGGTGGGAATTTAGCTTTAACCCTTTTAACTCGTGGCGGTGTTTTTATTGCCGGTGGGATTGTTCCAAGGTTTGCTGAGTATTTAATTAATAGTGGTTTTAGAGAAAGATTTGAAGCCAAAGGTCGGTTCGAGCCTATTAATAAAAAAATACCCGTTTACATTGTAACCGAAGACCAGCCTGGCTTATTAGGCGCTGCTGCTTATTTAGCTCAAAATTTATAAGGTTTATATATGTCTACAAGAAATTGGTCAATGCAACCGCTTGATGTGATGAATGCGGGTAAGGTTGTACCTGTACTTGTGTTTAACAAGTTAGAGCATGCATTACCTGTTGCCGAAGCGTTATTAGAAGGTGGCGTTCGTGTTCTTGAGATCACATTAAGAACAGAATGTGCGTTAGATGCAATTAAATTAATTTCGGAAAAATTGCCAGAAGCAATTACAGGTGCAGGCACCGTTGCTAATGCTGCTCAATTAAAAGCAGTTGAAGATAACGGAGCTCAATTTGCAATCAGCCCAGGGTTGACGCCAAGCTTGTTAGAAGCGGCTAATAAGGGTAATACAGCCTTATTACCGGGTATTGCTAGTATTTCTGAAATGATGTTAGGTTTAGATCATGGTTATGATTGTTTTAAATTTTTCCCTGCTGAAGCTAATGGCGGTGTTAAATCATTAAAATCGATTGGCGGTCCATTCCCTAATGTAAATTTCTGCCCAACAGGCGGTATAAGCCCTAGTAACTTTAGAGAGTACTTGGCATTACCTAATGTTCGTTGTGTTGGTGGTTCATGGTTAGTACCAAACGATGCGGTTGAAGCTGGTGATTGGAAAGCAATTACTGAGTTAGCTAAAGCGGCAAGCCAAGGCTAATTTTACGAATATTTAAATGTATTTGTAATCACATTTGCTTAATATTAAAAAAGCCGATGACCAAATTTGGTCATCGGCTTTTTTATTGTCAAATAATTTATAAATTTAACCTTTATAAATTTGAGACAATAAAAAACCGCGAATAAATCGCGGTTTTTTAATGAGTATTTATAAACTTAGTTTTTAGCTATATGTGCTACTAAATCTAATACTTTATTTGAATAACCGATTTCGTTATCGTACCAAGATACAACTTTAACGAATTTATCAGTTAATGCGATACCTGCTTTAGCATCAAAAATTGAAGTGCAAGTTTCACCGATGAAATCGTTAGAAACAACATCATCTTCTGTGTAGCCTAAAATGCCTTTTAAAGCACCTTCAGACGCTTCTTTCATCGCTTCACAAATTTCTTCGTAAGTTGCTGAGTTTTCTAAGTTAACAGTTAAATCAACTACAGAAACATCAGGCGTTGGTACACGGAAAGCCATACCGGTTAACTTACCATTTAATTGTGGAATTACTTTACCAACCGCTTTTGCAGCACCAGTTGATGAAGGAATGATATTTTGGCCAGCACCACGACCACCGCGCCAATCTTTAATTGATGGGCCATCGACTGTTTTTTGAGTTGCTGTTGTGGCGTGAACGGTTGTCATTAAGCCGTCTTTAATGCCCCATTTATCATTCAATACTTTAGCAAGTGGTGCTAAGCAGTTAGTTGTACAAGATGCATTTGAAACAATTTCTTGTCCTTCATAAGCCTCTAAGTTTACGCCGCATACAAACATAGGCGTATCATCTTTAGACGGAGCAGACATAACCACTTTTTTAGCGCCAGCGGTAATATGTTTACGAGCTGTCTCATCAGTTAAAAATAAACCTGTTGATTCTACAACTACTTCAGCGCCAATTTGATCCCATTTTAAATCTTCTGGGTTACGCTCTGCTGTTACGCGAACGGTGTTGCCATTTACCACTAAGTTGCCATCTTTTACTTCAACGTCACCTTTGAAACGACCGTGAGTTGAATCGTATTTTAACATGTATGCCATATACTCGACATCGATTAAGTCATTAATCCCAACGACTTCAATATCATCACGCTCAACTGATGCACGAAAAACGAAACGACCAATACGGCCGAAACCATTAATACCTACTTTAATAGTCATAGTTGTTCCTAAACTGATTGTTGATAAATATAATTTTTTTGGTTTTTTGTTCGGTAAACAAAGCTAAAAAGTGTTCACAAATTGTGACTTAACCTTTTTAAATACCAATAATTGTAAAATTCGGAGGAGATTATACAAAAATTAGAGGATAAAAACTCAAAAAATTTACCATATAGCTTAATGAACTTGAATTAATCTTGTTTTTACCATATTAGTTGGATGAAAAATAACAAGATTACGTTATGCTAGAGGTAAATCTAGACAAGGAATACACTATGGATTATGAGTTAATTGATCATGTCGCCAAAGCTCGAGGTATAGAAACTAAATATACTAATGCTTGGGGACAAAATACTGAAGTTGAGCCAAGTAGCAAAGCTAAATTATTAAAAGCCATGGGTTACGCCATTGATAATAATGAAAAGTTATTTTCCCAGCTGGAAGACGAAAAACAAACGTATTGGTTGTCTATATTTAATCCAATTAAAGTTATCCGTGAGAACGAGCCGTTAGAACTTGAAATCAGAGTACCGATTTCGTTAGCGAACCAAATATTAGAATGCCAGGTTAACACGGAATCTGGGCATCAATTAACTCACTCTTTTACGCCAGTCGATACCACGTTAGTTGATGCAGAAGTGGTGGATGAACTTGAGTACCAAGAGTACTTAATTGAGCTGCCGAGTATTAATGAAAATGGTTATCATCAGGTTCTCTTGTTTGATCAAGCTCGAAACTTAATTGCTCAACAGCAGCTGGTTGTTGCACCATTACGATGTTATCAACCCGAACCTATTTTAGCGGGCCAAAAAGTATGGGGCACTAGTGTTCAACTATACAGCCTAAAAAGTGATACCAATTGGGGTATTGGTGATTTTACCGATTTGCGTTTGGTTGTTGATGAAATTGCTAAGCGAGGTGGACATTTTGTTGGGTTAAATCCTATTCATGCGTTGTATCCCGCTAATCCCGAAAGTTGTAGCCCTTATAGTCCATCTTCGCGACGCTGGCTTAATATTTTTTATATTGATCCGCAGCAAGTAGAAGGGTTTTCACAATCGTATGACATTCAAGCTATTATCGACAGTGACCAGCATCAACAACTATTAACTCAGGCCAGACAAGCCGAATTTGTTGATTACGTAAAAATTAGCCAGCTGAAAATGCCAGTATTTAATGCGTTGTTTAAGTGGTTTCAACACAATCATTTAAATAAAAAGACTGATCAGGCAGGCGCTTTTGAAGCTTTTGTTAATGAAGGTGGCCAATCCTTGCTAGAGCAAGCTACTTTTGATGCAATTCAAGATAAATTGCAAGCTCAGGGTATTCAAGCTTGGGGTTGGCCTAGCTGGCCAGAAAAATTAGCCGAATTTGATCAACAAGAAGTTGAGCAATTTATTGAAGATAATCCAGATAAAATCGCTTTTTATCAATACCTTCAATGGCTTGCGAAAGCTCAGTTGGAAGCCTGCCAACAAGTTGCAAATGAGCATCAGATGTTAATTGGTTTATACCGAGATTTAGCGGTAGGCGTCAGTTCCGGCAGCGCGGAAGTTTGGGCAAATAGAGATTTATATTGTGCTGATTTGAGTGTGGGCGCGCCGCCAGATCCTCTAGGTCCACAAGGACAAAGTTGGGGTTTACCGCCTATGGATCCCAATCAATTGTTTAAACAAAATTATCAACCAATTATTGATATGTACCGCGCTAACATGAAAGCTTGTGGTGCATTGCGTATTGATCATGTGATGGCGTTACTTAGGCTTTGGTGGGTACCCGCCAATGAACATGCGACTAAGGGCGCCTATGTTTATTATCCAATAGACGATTTACTGGCAATTTTGTGTCTGGAAAGCCAACGTAACCAATGTATGATTGTTGGTGAAGATTTAGGTACAGTGCCAGAAGGAATCCGTGAAATATTCTCAGAAAACGGGTTGTTATCATACCGAGTTTTCTTTTTCGAGACAGCGCCCGATGGTGGTTATTATTCGCCTATACACTATCCAAAACAAGCACTGGCTACTTTAACAACGCATGATCTGCCCACGTTAAAAGGTTTTTGGCATTGCTTAGATTTAGAGTTAGGTCAGCGTTTGGGTATTTACCCTGATGATGCTACAGTGAATCATTTACATCATAGTCGGCATCATAACAAGCAACGTATCTTAGATAGTTTACACGGGCATGGTGTTGTAGACCCAAGTGTGGGGCATGACGCGCACCAAGTTCCTATGAATCAGTCGCTTAATTATGCCATACAATTACACATGGCAAATGCAAATAGTGTGTTACTGAGCTTACAACTTGAAGACTGGTTAGAAATGGAGACACCCGTGAATGTACCTGGTACTTGTGATGAGTATCCAAATTGGCGACGAAAATTGAGCCAGTCCCTGAACGAAATATTTAATTTGCCGCAAGTGAACCAGCTGACGGAAAAACTAACGCAGGTTCGTTCAGCTAGTCGAGCTGAGTAATTGACTTTAGGTCAATTTTTACATGTTTTGGTTGCAACGCTTTACCTTTCAATGCGGGTAAAGCGAATCTAATTTTAATTGAGAACCTTCAATTAAATGAAAAATAAATAAAAAGCAACAGACCCAGTGTCATTTAAATATTGAAAGACGCGTTAATTTAATACAAACTGGAAGCAGTTTGATTATTCGAACTGCTTAATTTATTGCAGAGAACACTAAACTTTGTGTATTCACCTTTTAGGTATATATCCATCATATGCGATAACGACAGTTGCGTAGGATATCAGTTGTTGATTCCATTTCTGCAAAAGGAATTAGCCTTGCCGTGAAACTCAAAATATCAATATTATACAACGGGATTCTTGTATGCTCGCAAACGAATTAAACCAAGCCAAGCTCCACAACCCATTCGATTTTTTAGGTTTACAAATAAATCAAGACAGCAAACATTCGCTTATTCGGGCTTGGATCCCACATGCAATTAAAGTTGAAGTTATTGACTTTAAAACAAATCAATCTGTTGGTGAATTAACTCAGATTGACGCTTTGGGCTTATTTGAAGCCAATTTTGACGATCTCGATGATAATTTCACATATTATTTTAAAGTCAGTAACGCAGAACATACCTATGAAGTGACTGACCCTTACCAGTTTCAAGAGCAAGCTTTTCATGCTGTTCATTATGTGGGTACAAAACCAGAAAATATTTATCAGCAGCTGGGCGCACAGTTAATTGAACTCGATACTGCTCAAGGTAAAATTTCGGCCACTCGGTTTGCGGTATTTGCGCCTAACGCAAGTAGTGTAAGTGTTATTGGTGATTTTAATCATTGGGATGGTCGCTATCATATTATGCAAAAAACTCAGTGTGGGCACTGGGTTTTGGTGATACCAAATGTTAATGCGGGTACTCGCTATAAATATGAAATTAAAGACCCAACGGGCAATTCGCTACCCCATAAATCCGATCCTGTTGGTTTTTACGCTGATCAATATCCTTCTCATGCTTCTATTGTGTTTGATCATAGTCAGTATCAATGGAATGATAGTGAATGGCTTGAATCTCAAGCTAAAGTTAATCGTTATAAATCACCGATGGCTATCTACGAGCTGCATGCAGGTAGCTGGAAGCCTCATTATAATGAAAAAGGCCCACAAGCCTTAAGTTACCATCAGTTGGCTGATGAGCTTATTGCCTATGTAAAAGATATGGGCTACACCCATATTGAATTAATGCCTATTTCAGAACATCCGTATGATGGTTCATGGGGTTATCAGCCAGTTGGTTTATTTGCACCTACTAGTCGTTTTGGCTCCCCAGATGATTTTAAATATTTTGTTGATCAATGCCACCAAAATGGCGTTGGTGTGATTTTGGATTGGGTTCCGGCTCATTTTCCTGAAGATGGTCACGGGTTAGCAAGATTTGATGGGACTTATGTATACGAATACGAAGATCCTAAAAGAGGTTGGCATCCGGATTGGAACTCTTGTATTTATGACTTCGGTAAAGATTCCGTCCGACAGTTTTTAGTTGCAAGTGCACTTATTTGGCTTGATAAATTTCATATTGACGCGCTGCGAGTCGATGCAGTCGCGAGTATGCTTTACTGGGATTACTCACGTGATGAAGGTGAGTGGGTACCTAACATCGATGGTGGGAATGAAAACTATGAAGCCGTTAGCTTACTACGATGGTTTAACAAAGAGGTTTATGGCAAGTATCCACACGCCTTTACAATAGCCGAAGAGTCAACGGCTTTTCCTAAAGTTTCAAGGCCCGTTTTTGAAGGTGGATTAGGTTTTGGATTTAAATGGAATATGGGCTGGATGCACGATAGCTTGCATTTCATTTCAAAAGATCCGGCTTATCGTAAATATCATCATAATGAAATAACTTTCTCTATGGTGTATGCCTATAATGAAAACTTTGTATTGCCAATCTCTCATGATGAAGTTGTACATGGTAAAGGCTCTTTGCTGAGAAAAATGCCAGGTGATGAGTGGCAAGCTGCTGCTAATCAACGAGCTTATGCCGGTTTTATGTATGCTCATCCAGGTAAGAAACTCAATTTTATGGGTAACGACATTGGACAATCGGCAGAGTGGAACCATGCAGGTTCGGTTGACTGGTATTTACTTGAATACGAAAAGCACAAAGGCATTCAAAACCTGTATCGAAAATTGAATCAACTTTACACTGAATACCCAGCACTTTATGAAAAAGATCACGAAGCAGGTGGGTTTGAATGGGTTGAACATCAAGATTCAGGTCAAAGCATTTTATCTTTTATTCGTAAAGCTGAATCCAGTGAACAAAAAGTTTATGTTGTAAGTAACTTTACACCCGTTCCGCACGAAGGTTACCGAATTGGGGTAAAAGATAAAGGCACCTATAAATTACTGTTATCAACAGATGAACAAATTTATTGGGGCAGTGATTTTCTGTCAAATACGCATTTTGAAGCGCAAGATATAGCATGGCAAGGGCAAGAAAAATCAATCATGATTGATTTACCACCACTAGCAACTGTGTATATCGTATATGAGTAGATAGTGTTTTAGTCAATACCATAATCTAGGAGGCTTAGGTGAAACGAGTGCAGCAAAAAAAAATAACTAAGGTAGGTAACTTTAATATTTATTTGGGAGACGGGGATAAACTCGGCCCACACTACATTAAAGGTAAAGGGACTAATTTTGCGGTATATGCACCCGAAGCGGAAAACGTTCAACTTTGTTTATTTGATAGTGACGAAAATCAATTAGCAAAAATTGACATGCCAGGCAAAAAAGGCAGAGTTTGGCATGTCTTCGTTGAAGGCGTTAAGCCTGGCCAGTTATATGGTTACAGAGTGAGTGGGCAATATTCACCTGAAAACGGGTTGTTTCATGATCCGAACAAATTGCTGATAGACCCTTATGCCAAAAAGTTAAATAGAGCGGTTTGCTGGAATGAGCGCTTATACCAAGACGATTCCCAACATATGGTTCCTAAAGGGGTGCTGATAGATCATGCTACTTTTGACTGGCAGCAAACGCCAAAACCTAATATCCCTGACTCAGACACCGTTTTATATGAAACTCATGTAAAGGGCTTTACCAAGCTTCACCCTAAAGTAAAAGAAGAATACAAAGGGACTTATTTAGGCTTGATTGAACCAAGTGTTATCCGCTATTTAAAAGAACTTGGTGTCACTAGCTTGCAATTAATGCCGGTTATGGCATTTATGTCAGAACCAAGATTAGAGCAACTAGGGCTGAGTAATTATTGGGGGTATAACCCGATAAACTTTTTTACTCCCGAACCTAGATACGCAGTTAAAGACTCTGTCACTGAGTTTAAAACCATGGTGCGTGAATTACATAAAAACGGCATCGAAGTAATTTTGGACGTGGTATTTAATCACAGTGCAGAAGGGGGCTTGCAAGGACCTATTTTATCTTTTAGAGGCTTAGATAATCGTAACTTCTATTTGTTTGAGCAAGACAAAAATGGTCAGTTAAATTATGCTAATTTAGTCAATAATACGGGCTGCGGAAACAGTATTAATTTAGATAATCCTTATGTACTTCAATTAGTCACTCAATCACTAAGATACTGGGTGGAAGAAATGCAAGTTGATGGTTTTCGGTTCGATTTAGCCGTAAGTTTAGCGCGTGAAGGCAATGATTTCGACAACTATTCCGCTTTCTTTAAAGTATTATTTCAAGATCCGGTATTAAGTGACGTTAAATTAATTGCCGAACCTTGGGATATAGGTTGGGGCGGTTACCGATTAGGTCAATTTCCTGAAAACTGGCATGAATGTAATGATAAATTTAGAGATACAGTTAAAGGGTTTTGGCATGGTAGCGGCTCATTGTTGGGCGATTTTGCGACTCGTTTGTTAGGTTCTCGGGATGTGTTTTTAAAGGATATTAGAACCATTAATACCAGTGTTAATTATATTGCTTATCACGATGGATTCACACTGAATGATTTGGTGAGTTATAACCACAAGCATAACGATGCCAACGGTGAAGATAACCGAGATGGTCATGGCCATAACGTTTCTTTTAATCATGGTGTTGAAGGCCCTACAGACAGCCAAAAAATTAACGCTTTACGAGAAAAACAAAAACGTAATTTTTTAGCTACTTTATTTTTATCTCAAGGTACGCCACATTTGCTGGCCGGAGACGAAATTGGCCGCACGCAACTGGGCAATAATAATGCCTATTGTCAGGATAACACCATTAGCTGGCTAAACTGGCAGTTAACTAAAGCCGATAAATCGCTACTTAACTTCGTTAAGCAATTAATTAAACTCAGGCATAGTAGTCAATTGTTGCATTCATTATCTCTTGAAGACGACGCTTATTTTGGTTCGCTCAATAACCATAAGGTTAACTGGTTTCAAGTGAACGGTGAACCTATGGACGAGCTTGCTTGGAATGCACCTCATAACTTTAGTTTAGCGGTAGAGCTAGCTTGTTGTAATCAAGCGTATTGTCCTGATCAAGATAGGTTTTTAATTTTGTTTAATGCTGAAAATAATGATTTGCACTTTACCTTACCGGCATTGGCAAAAGGTCAAAACTGGGCGTTAATATTTGATACGTCAATAGAAGATAACCAATTTAACAAGCAAAAATCGGTCGGCGACAGCTATAACCAACAATCCAAAAGCCTTACCTTGCTCACGCGTCAGCTTTAAAAACTGAATGTTTTAAGCAACACAAAGTGACATTTTTGTGTTGCTTTATTAATTCCAACTTAGCTTAAAATCCTATTTCAAAGCACGCTTCGACACCATGTACTAATGACATTGTTAACAATGACGTCCATGTACTATTAATTGCATTTATGAACGTTATGATGCTTATAACTTTCACTTATCCAATACAGGGCATTCTAAGCGCTATCTGTATAGCCTAGGGCATGCTTTTTAGCTAGAATATCGCCGAATTTTGACAAGCTGACGATTATAGGAATAGTAATTATGTCGCGCACGACTCCACTTTGCCAAATCGGTTTGATCGGTTTAGGTGTTATGGGTAAAAGCTTAGGCTTAAACCTAGCAGATAACGGTTACAAAGTTGCTGCATTTGATTTAGATACTGATAAAGTGCAGGGCATTTTATCTCAAGATGAAATTGAACGCGGTAATCAAGACGCAAGAATCATTGGTTGTTCATCATTTGAAGATATGTTGAGCCAGTTGGAAAAGCCATATTTAATTATTTTATCTATCCCAGCAGGGAAACCGGTTGACATTGTATGTGCTAAATTACTAGAGCACGGAATTTCACAAGATGATATTGTTGTTGATACTGGTAACAGTTTATGGACTGATACTGTCGAGCGTGAAAAACAATACAACGGTAAATTTATCTTCTTTAGCTGCGCTGTATCAGGTGGTGAAGTGGGCGCTCGTTTTGGCCCATCGTTAATGCCATCAGGCGATCAAGCTGGCTGGGCTCGTTTAGAACCTGTACTTGAGGCTATCTCTGCTAAAGTTGATCCTAAATCAGGCTTACCTTTAGTTAATAATGAACCTGGTAATCCAGTTAAAGAAGGCGAGCCTTGTGCGGCTTATATTGGTCCAACAGGTGCTGGCCATTATGTAAAAATGGTTCATAACGGTATAGAATATGCCGATATGCAATTAATTTGCGAAGCATATCAAAGCTTACGCACCGCGCTTAATTTAACCCCAAAAGAAATTGCAGCTATTTTCCGTGAATGGAATAAAGGCCCACTTAATAGCTACTTAATTGAAATTTCTGCAGAAGTATTAGATCAGGATGATCCTATTACTGGCAAGCCTATCGTTGACGTTATTTTAGATGTCGCAGGTCAAAAAGGCACAGGTCTTTGGACAGCCATGGGCAGCTTAGAAATTGGTTCGCCGGCAATGGCAGTAACTGCATCTGTTTATGCTCGATGCTTATCTAGTTTAAAAGATAACCGAATTAAAGCTTCTGGCATTTTAAAAGGCCCAGCGGTTAAAACAGTTCCAGAAAGTGAAAAACAAGCTTACATTCAACGCGTACATGATGCTTTATATTGTTCAAAAATTTGTGCTTATGCACAAGGCTTTGAATTAATGAAAACCGCAGGCGAGCAGCAAGGTTGGGATTTAGATTTTGCAGCAATCGCTAAAATTTGGCGTGCTGGCTGTATTATCCGTGCGGTATTTTTACAATCAATCACGGATGCATTCAATAAAGACAAAGCGCTTGCTAATTTATTGATGGATGATTACTTTGCCGGTCAAATTGAAAAGTTTCAGGAAAACTGGCGTGAAGCAATCGTAGATGGTGTTCGTTTGGGTGTTGCTATGCCTTGTTTCACCTCTTCTTTGTCTTATTATGATTCATATCGTAGTGAAACGACCGCTGCTAACTTATTGCAAGGTCAGCGTGATTTCTTTGGTTCTCATACATTTGAACGTGTTGATGAGCCAAGAGGCCAGTTCTATCACATCAATTGGTCTGCTGAGCGAGATATCGTCCGTCTTAAATAAAGCTTACCTTAGCCGCACACTCAACATAAAGTGATAGTGCGGCTGATTTTTTCGCTCACGCTTTAATTTCATCTTTTACACGCGTCACAACACAACTTACCAACGCTTCTTTACGACTTTCACTTTGAACTAACTTCTTTGTTTTTAGCGCTAGATTTATTTAATTAAGAGGCTATGCTTATTTTATAACATTGGATAGTTATATTATCAGTGGAGCTGGCATGCCTACAGACATATTGTTAATTGATGATGATAAAATGACTCACAAATTTATTGAGAGTCAGTTAGAAGATAATTTTAATTTATACCATGCTTACAATGGCGATGAAGGTATAGACAGCGCTTTATCGCAACCGGTTGAATTAATTTTACTGGATATCGAAATGCCAGGACAAAACGGATATCAGGTTTGTGAAAAATTAAAACAGACGCCTGAACTAGGACACGTTCCTGTCATATTTTTATCTGGAAAAAATAAAGTCGAAGAAATTTTAAAAGGGTACGAAGCAGGGGCAGATGATTTTATTGTTAAACCGTTTGATATGTCTTTTTTACAAACCAAACTGTGGGTGATTAAAAATTATTACGCTGAAAAGAAAAAGCTAAGTCAAAAAATAGCAATGGCTGAAAACACAGCATTTACCGCAATGACAGGTAATAGCGAGTTAGGCCAAGTTATGGGGTTTGTTGAAAAAAGCTATGGTGCAACTGTGGTTGACGAACTTGCTAAACATTTTTTAAATTTGACCAAAACGTGGGGGCTTAATTGTCTGCTCTACATGGAATTAGCAAACGAAGATTACTATTTTTCATCTAAAGAAGTTGTTAAACCACTCGAAAAAAAATTAATGCAAGCCGCTCGTTTAGATAAACGTTTTGTTGATTTTGGGGCCAGAACCATTATTAATTATCCAAAAGTGAGCGTGCTAATTAAAAATATGCCAGTCACTCAGCTCGATACTTATGGACGCTTAAAAGATTTATTTCCATCAGCATTGGGTGCAACAGACGCTAAACTACACTCACTTGAAGTTGAAAAAGCCCTAACCGAGCAAGCAAATAGGTTAACTTATACGTTTCATGAAATGAAAGATGAATTAGTTAGCTTAACGAATACCCTAAATCAAAATCAGCAGGCGGGTTATGAAAAAATGCGAAGTATGTTTTACGAGCTTGAATCTAGAATACCAACGCTGGGCTTAGATGACGATCAAGAAAAATATATTTTAGATAGCGTTATGAATACGATAGAGCAAGTCACCGATAGCGTAATGGCATCAGAGCAAACGAATAAAACCTTGAGCAGTGTGCTAAATACAATGCAAAACTTAGTTGATGAACAAGCACAAATTGTTTCTCATGTAAAAGAAACGGAAGAAAAGTATTTTTTATCAGCTGAAAGCGTAGCCGATGTTGATATTGAGTTATTTTAATTTCCTGCGTAAGCGGGCATAGGCGCTAATTGTCTTATGTTGCACGAGAAATAACTTGGTTAGACTGTTAAACCTCGCATAAAACAATTTTTCTCTCAGCGCAAAAAACAAACACGGCTTAAACAATTACAAAAAGCTTTATTCGGTGTGTAACTGCTTAAGTCGTAAATAGACTGACGACGATCTATGTGATTAATTAACAGGATAAGCTTGGGTGGTAATATCGATTAAACGCAGATCTTCAAGCACCATACAGCCAGAACTGGCATCTTCACCATTTCCGCTAAATTCAATATCGAATACGCTTCTCCATACAATTAACTTTTTCTTGAAGAGTTTTATATTGGTCTTTTTACGGGCAAGTGCGATAAATTGAATATTATTCTTTTCGCAGTAATTTCGGGCGTATGCATGTGCGGCCTCTGTTTGTTTTCGTAGTTGCCAAAATTGCGCCGCGATTAAAAAAATGCCAATTAAAATTACTATATCAATGAGTTGCATTATATTTTCCTGAAACCATTTTGCTTAGTGCAATTCTGGTTTTTGGTAATGCGGCTGGATTTTGTAATAATGCAAAAATACAGCGGCGTAAATTAGGAATTGCCACCAAGTCTGTAAACAGAGCTTCAAATAAACCTTCAGCGGGATGATCTGCAATTTGTTCTAAATACAAAGTAAGTAATAAAGGGTCAGCTAATGCTTCGAAACAACGAGCACTAATAATGGCTAATAAATCTGCATCTATGGCTTGTTCAGTGTTTAATACTTGAGTTAAATATTGGTTAATTTCATTATCGGTGGACCAACCAGAAAGACAACGTAATAAACTTAGCTGTGCTTGTTTATCCAGATCTTTGTTTTGTAACTGACGAATAATACGACGATTAGTCGCTCGACTTAACGTTTGGTGTTCAATTAAGCTGGCTAATTCATCTTTCATTGGCGCTGGAAATTCAAAAAAGCCGTTATCAAATAATTGCTTAATTTTAGGATCTTCTAAACGCACTATTAAATCGGCCCAACCTTGCACGGCTAAATCTTGCCATTTTGTCCAGTTTTCGTGTGATAAATAACTAATACAATCGGCTAAATAACTGGATGGTGGTAGTTGCAGTTTATATTTTAATTTGGCGTTTACCATGGCTAGTTTTTTTGCATCTGGCGCTTTTATGTATGGGTTATCTGGCAACTGTTGTTCACCTTGTTCGGTAATTTTATTACCCATAGCTTCTTGAATAATAGCAACAAAATGGTTTCGTGAAGCTTCAATTAACATACTTTCTTCATTTAATGGCAAGTTCATAAACCAAATAAAAGGATTGCCGGTTTGTCCTAACGGCCAGTAAACTAACGCAAAGCGGGCCGTTTTTTGAATAGGGTAAGGGTAAGCTTGCTGAGCATTTTCAAAGCGTTCAAACTCGGTTTTTGGAATTTCGACAACTCGACGACCTATGTCATATATACAGTAATCACAGCCAGAAGATTGAATTAATTCAAATAAAGTAGATATATTTTTCATATTGTCTTAATGCACTATTTTGATAAAAACCTAGATAAAAAGATTATAACAGAAGCAGTCTCTCGCTATAATAGTCTTTTTGTTTATAGATAACGGGTTTACGGAGTTGATTTATAATGAATAAAGCACAGCAGCTTTCAGTACTTTTGCGAGATTTAGAACAAGTACTTAAGCAGCTCGATTTGTGGCAAGTAAACCGACCAAGTCAAAGCGCACTAACAAGCACACAACCTTTTTGTATTGATACGTTAGATTTTCATCAATGGTTGCAATTTATTTTTATTGAAAGAATGCAAGCTATTTTAAATAGTAAGCAAAGCTTACCCCCAAACCTTTGCTTGATGCCAATAGCAGAAGAGGTTTATAAAGATGCAGACTTTAACCCCAAGCCGTTATATTTGGTATTAACCCAAATCGATAACTTATTTAATTAAATAAATGCGGGGATAAATGATGGAAAATTCTGCCACTGGTGTTTTATGGCCAGAACAAAAATTAGAAATTTTATATCAAGATGAAGCTTTAGTGGCAGTTAATAAACCATCAGGTTTATTAGTCCATCGGTCTTTAATTGATAAACACGAAACTCAATTTGCTATGCAAATGGTACGAGATCAAATTGGTCAATATGTTTATCCGCTGCACAGACTAGACAGACCTACATCTGGTGTTTTATTAATGGCGTTATCATCTGAAGTCGCTCGCTTAATATCCCAGCAGTTTGAAGCTCGAACTTTGCAAAAATCTTATTTGGCAATTGTGCGTGGGCATTTAACGGGTGAAGGTTTAATTGACTACCCGTTAGTTGAACAATTGGATAAAATTGCGGATAAAAAAGCAAATCAACATCAGCCAGCTAAAGCTGCCCAAACTCAATATCAATGTTTAGCACAATCAGAAATCGATGCCGAAATTAATCGATACCCAACATCAAGATTTAGCTTATTAAAGCTGTTACCAAAACATGGTCGAAAGCATCAAATTAGGCGCCATTTGGCACACCTTCGTCATCCAATTATTTATGATGTAAATTATGGTGATAACAAATATAATAAATATTTCAAAAACTTAAACCAAGCTACACGATTAGCTTTGCATGCCCATAAATTAGAATTAACCCACCCAGTGAGTGGGCAGCCGCTTAAATTAAAAGCAGCACTGGATGAAAGTTTTAAGCAATTATTAACAATGACCAAATTAACATTTAATGAGGAGAGGGTATGAGTCAAGTAGCAATTTTAGTCGGTTCTGTATATGGTGGTGCAGAAGATGTAGCAGACGAAACCAGTAAATTACTATCTGAACAAGGCCATCAGGTTAATATTTTTACTGATTCAAGTTTAGATGATGTGCTAATTGCCAACCCTGAGACTTTGCTCGTTATCACCTCAACGACAGGGCAGGGAGACGTTCCAGCAAATTTAGAACCTTTATACTTTGAAATAAAAGATAAAACCCCTGATTTACGCGGCAAGCAGTATGCCGTTATTGCAATGGGAGATTCATCTTATGGCGAAACATTTTGTCAGGCGGGTAAGCAGTTTGACGAAGTATTAACGGAAAGTATGGCCGTACAAACTTTACCATTACTAGAAATTGATGCCTGCGAAACTATGGATGCATTTGGTGCAGCACAAGCTTGGTTAGGTCAGCTTCAAGCTAAGCTATAAAATATAATATTGGATTTAAACTGATTATTGTTGTTCTTTAGCGATAACCAGGGCAAACTCATAGTTGAGCATTTTTTACGCATATTAACGAAGTGGAGCCATACATAATTTTCACAAAAACGGTTTAAGTACTTCCATGTAAACTTGTATTTTTCGTCCTGAAAAATACATTTTGACCGCATGGATGCAGTTACTTAGAATTTGTCTGGAACAAAATCCAGTGTTCTAAATTATGGCTCCCCCATTTAAATATTGCCGATATAATAAAGTATGATCTTGCCCTGTGGCCGTAAGATGATAGAGAAATTGTAATTTATCAGTGATCATTGTTAACATTATCCTGTATATTGTTTTATTATGAATTTAAATAAAACAACCTGGGAGACGTTTATGTTCTCAACACGAATTAAATTACCATTTTCTAAATTGAAACTTTTACTTTTTTTAATCTGCTCTTTTTTTATGACGTCAGCAGTGGCTCAGGTTTCACCTCATATAACCGGGGAACTTAAAAAATGGCACAGCATTTCTCTTACGTTTGATGGTCCAACTGTCTCTGAAACAGATAAAGTCAACCCTTTTGTAAATTACCAATTAAACGCTGTATTCACACACCGTAAAACAAAAACTCAATATAAAGTGCCTGGTTTTTTTGCTGCCGATGGGGATGCAGCCAATTCGGGTGCAAGTTCAGGTAATAAATGGCGAGTGATTTTTACACCCGATCAAGAAGGCGCGTGGGATTGGAAAATTTCATTCAAAACTGCTCCTTTTATTGCGGTTTCAGAGCGGGTAAATAGTGGCTACAGTGTCGGCAGCATAGATAATAGTAAAGGCCATTTTATCGTAAAATCTAGCGATAAAGGTTATCCAGATTTTCGAGAAAGAGGTCGCCTTGAATATGTTAATAAACCTTATTTGAAGTTTGCAGAATCTGGCGATTATTTTATTAAAGCGGGTCCGGATTCCCCGGAAAACCTATTATCTTATCGGGATTTCGATGGCAGTTTTCATCAAGATGGGTTTAAAGACGATTTAGTAAAAAGTTGGCAGGCTCATGAACAAGATTGGAAATCGGGTGATCCAGTATGGCAAGGAGATAAAGGTAAAGGCCTTATCGGTGCGCTAAATTATATTGCATCAAAAGGGATGAACTCAATCTCGTTTTTAACGTTAAATATAATGGGCGACGATCAAAATGTGTTCCCTTACACTGATTATCACACTTATGACAGGTTTGATGTTTCTAAGTTAGCTCAGTGGGATATTGTTTTTAGTCATGCGCAAAAGTTAGGTTTATTTTTACATTTTAAAACTCAAGAAGCAGAGAACCAAGGGTTGCTGGATAACGGCGGTTTAGGGCTAGAGCGCCAACTTTATTATCGAGAATTAATCGCACGTTTTGGCCACCATTTAGCTTTAAATTGGAATATGGGCGAAGAAAATGGCAATTGGTATCCAAAACATCAAACTTTGCCGCAAACTCGTATTCAGCGTTTATCCATGGCTCGGTATTTTCATGAACAAGACCCATATAACCATCATGTTGTAATTCACAATGGTAACTTTTTTGATGATTTAACGGGGGCTGACAGTTATTACACAGGGGTATCATTACAAACCAGTTTAAAGGATTTTAGCTCTATTCATGGAACTGTAAAACGAATTCGTTCGTGGCCAATAACTAATGGCCGCCCATTTGCAGTGGCTGTAGATGAGCCTGGTGATGCTCAGTTTGCGCTGGAACCTGATATAGACAACCCATCACATGATGATGCCAGAATGAATGGACTATGGGGAGCATTAACGGCAGGCGCTTGGGGGACTGAGTGGTACTTTGGTTATAAACGCGCGCACTCAGACTTAACTGCTCAAGATTGGCGTACTCGGGATAAGTTCTGGACACAGGCAAAACATGCACTTGATTTTTTTAGTATGATTGATGTGGATTATCAAGATGCTGAAAGCCAAGATGAAGCATTGGTAAATGGTTGGGCGTTAGCAAAACGAGGCGAGTTTTATATTGGCTATGTTAAAAATGCAGAAAAAGACTTAGCGATTAAATTGCCAAAAGGCATTGCCAACTATTCAATTAAGTGGTTTAACCCAAGAAATGGCGGACAGTTACAATTAGGCACAATTAAACAAGTGTCGGTTGACGAAACGCTGCAATATTATTTTCAAACGGTTAAACGGAATATTGGAAAACCAACTAGTGAAATTGATAAAGATTGGGTTGTGTTAATAGAGCGTCTTTAGCGATTGTTAGTAGCTAGCATTAGCTACTAGCATTAGTAGCTAACATCTTAATAATAGTGCTTGATGTTAGCTTAGGCCTTGTAAACCTAATTTATAATTTAGGCCAGTTAAAGTCTTCAAATTGACTTAACTGGTTCAGTAAATCATGATCTAATTGAGTAAATAGGGCGCCTTGCTTTGGGGTTGAAGTAACTTTAATTTGCTCATCTTGATAATTGAACGATAGACAAAATGCGTGTAAATAAAGCCTGTCTGCTTTTTCACCCTGATAAATATCATCCCCTATGATACTCACGCCCAAAGATTTCATTGCGACTCTAAGTTGATGGGTTTTTCCTGTATAAGGTTTTAATAAGTAAAGCCTTTTTGCGTGGCCAATTGAAAACGAATAAAAAAAAGTTTTAGCGGGGTTAAGCTTAGTTCGACATAACTTCCAAGCTTTATTGCGCGACTTTTCCATATCGCCTATGACCCTACCTTGCTTTTGTTTCGGTTTATTGGAACCGATAGCTAAATAAAGTTTATCAATTTGACCACTTTGTAATGCTTGATTGAAAAAATGCTCAGCTTTTAAATTTCGAGCAAATATCAGTAAACCTGATGTGGCTTTATCTAACCTGTGTACTGGGTAAAGAGATTCGCCTACTTGCAGCTGAAATTGGTTAAAAAAACCCATTTGTTCATTGTTGTCATGAAAATCTTGATTATGGGTTTTATTAACAATATAAAAATCTGGATGCTCAAATTGGATTTCAATAGGTAAAGGCGAGTCAGGCACTTAATTATTCCTGATTCTTTTTTAATTTTTTTAAACCCAAACCTTGGTATTGGCCTTGGTACTTTGCGTAATAACTGGCGCCTACAAACCATAAAGTCGCTAGTATAAGCTCGGTTAATGCCAGCCATCTTTCATGTTCAGAGGCGTAAATGAGCGTTAAGCTATGTAAAAAATAAAACATACAGATAAAGTTAGACCAAGCGTACGTGTAGGCTTTACCTGTTAACATGCCTTTTAATGGAAATACAAGTGGGATCAACCAGAGCAAAACCACAAACCAAATTGACATGCCTTCAAGCGGTGGTGCTAGCCAAATATGCCAAATAGGAATTAAAACAAATAACCCCAAGTAGCCGCTTAAAGCCAGTGCTTTACAGTGTTTAATTTTTTTAAGCCGCTCAGGACTTTTGTTGAGTTCATTGGTTGATTCGGTCATTTTGATTACTAATATATTCAGTTATTTTAAAAGCTGCTGGGCGTATAACGCAACACGTTTACCGAGTGCAAAAGCAAGTTGTGCTTCTTCGTCAGAAAGTTGGTTATTTTGGTTTAACGCAAAATGACTCGCACCATAAGGGGTACCGCCACTTGTCGTCGTATGTAAATTAGATTCACTATAAGGTAATCCGAGTAATAACATACCATGGTGCATTAGCGGCAGCATCATACTTAATAAGGTAGATTCTTGTCCACCATGTAATGAACTTGAAGAGGTAAAGCAGGCAGCAGGTTTACCATTTAGTAATCCTTTAACCCAAGTTTGCGTCGATTGGTCAAGGAAATACTTAAGTTCAGCTGCCATATTGCCAAAGCGGGTGGGAGAGCCTAAAACTAGGCCATCACAGTTTTGCAAATCAGCTTGTGTTGCATATAAATCTCCAGAGCTAGGAATCGAGCTTTCGGTTGCTTCGCAAGTGGTTGAAATATTGGCAACAGTTCTGATTTTTGCCTGAGCGCCAACTGACTCAACGCCATTTGCTATCTGATAAGCCAATGCTTGCGTTGAGCCATGTCGGCTATAATAAAGAACTAATATTTCAGTCATTTATTATTTAATGAGCGCTAAAACGTTTTCAGGCGGACGGCCAATAATGGCTTTATCGCCTTTCACCACGATAGGACGTTCAATCAATTTTGGATACTCATTCATCAGTGGTAATAGTTCTTCATCAGACATTAATTCATCTAGATCGAGTTCTTTATAAATAGACTCTTTATCTCGAATAAAGTCATGAACGGTTTCTAACTCAAGTTTGTTTGCTAAATCAGCCAATGTTTCCACACTGGGCGGATTTTCAAGGTATAAAATAACTTCAGGCTCAATTCCGTTTTCTTCCAATAAAGCTAAAGTTTCTCTGCTCTTGCTACAGCGAGGGTTATGATAAATGGTATAGTTGGACATAGTTACAGCCTTTTAAGATTCTCTTGTTCATTTCTTAACTGCTTAATCCTGGCCGAAATCCGCTTTTTGTCGGTTTCAGACTGACGATCAATATGGTTAAACGCCGTGTGCAATTCGTCAATAGCCTTAGGATAAGCTAAAACCATAGCATAAAGCTCAGCTTGTGCCTGATGGTATTGAGAACGATTACCTAATTGTTTATAGGCATCAGACATTATTTGCCAAGCAAGATAATGCTGAGGGTGCAGAATAATAAAATCCTTCAAAATATCAACTGCTTTCTCTGCTTGATTGCCATGAACGAGTGCGTTTGCATAATTAAGCACCAAGACTTGATTATTTGGCATCAATTTTAGTTTATCTTCAAGCAGTTTATAAATAACTTTGTATTGTTTTAAACCAATAATAATGTCGGTTTTTAAGTCTAAATAAAATAAATTATTATTATCTCTGTCTAATAATTCATCAATAATTTTGTTAGCTTGCAAATAATCTTCATTTTTCATTAATGCTAATGCCAAGCCGTATTGATACAAAGGTTTATGTTGTGGTTTTGCATTTTTTAATTGATGAGTAAAGTAATTTATATGGTACTCAGCTCTTTGTGTATAAAACACTGAAGTTCTTATTTTGGCTAGTTGAAAGTCAGTATTAAGTGGTAAGTAAACTGGCGTTAAACCATCAATACGAGCTCGAATATCGCTAACTCGAGAATCGGGTAGTGGATGTGAATATAACATTGCGGGCAATTTACTTGAATAACGAGATTGCTCTGCCAATCGAACAAAAAAATCACGAGCACCACGCGGATCATAACCAGCATCAATTAACGTTCTTAAACCAATTCTATCGGCTTCTTTTTCATTTTGGCGAGTGTAATTGAGTGCCATTTGTTGTGAGCTGGCTTGCGCTGTAGTAATGGCGGCAGCCCCTGCACTAGGGTCTGCCATGGCGATTAAAATAGCCCCTAATAATGAAGCGATAGTGAGTGGGGCATTACGTTCTTTTTCTTCGATTGATCTGGCGATATGGCGCTGCGTTACGTGGGCAATCTCATGCGAGAGCACCGATACTAATTCACTTTCAGTTTCAGACTCCAACAAAGTTTGGGTATGTAGGGCGACCACACCGCCAAAGGTTGCAAATGCATTAATTTGCGGATTTTTAATGAGATAAAAATCGAAGGGGTATCTAACATCATGTGCTTTTGATACCAGTTTTTTCCCTAAATTATTGATATATTCATCTAATAAAGGATCGCTTATGACAGGTGAGGTGGCGCGCAATTGTTTGCGTATCACATTTCCGATTAACTTTTCTTTTTCTATCGTGAGTGTGCTGGCCGCAACCGTCCCTAAGCTAGGTAACTTATTGTTTGATAGATTATTTGCCATAGCTACTTGGCTAGCCGATAGTTGGCACGCAATTGCTAACCCAAAAATTAATTTTTTTAATTGATACTTCAAGCCGATACCTTTATCCATAATGTCTCATTAGACGAACTATTTAACCTCAACGCGGTTTAATGAATATGTTTCAAACGGCCTTTTTTACGGGCAAGGCAAAAAATGCTCGTTAGAAACCATGTTGAGCTATAAGGTTAAATCATTTAATTAGTTAGAATAACCTTAACCCGAGTTGAGGTTATTTATTAACAATCTTCATCTTAGAGGGCTATTTTTAAAAATCGTTTCTTTTAAGATCATCTACCTAATAATAAATTGTCTAAATCATGGTCATCTAGTTTTTTCTCTAACGATGTAAAATATTGCTCAATACTCACACCGTCAAATTTAACGACATCAACATGAGCTTTCATATAATCAATTAAATTATCTACGGCCTTCATTGAATAAATAATTAAAGCTCTGTCAGCTTTATCGCCACTTTGAAAGTAGTATTCTATAAACTTATGCAATTGATTAATGCGGCCTAATAATTTCATTGTACCCGGATCCCAAGTTTCAAATTCCATTAAGCGATGGCCTTTTACATACTGATCAATTTCTCGATCTTTTGCATATGGAAAGCAATGGAGCTCAAAGCCTCGGTCAGTAAATAGCTGATAGATAGCAAGCCTAGGTTTGCGTTCAACATGAATTTGGTTATGTTCATCTAAATAGCCATCTAAGCGTTCTAAATTCCAATTCATAGGTTTGCAAATTTTGTTTAGTGCATTATCAAACCCCATAGAATGTTGGCTTTCGAATTCACTAATTGACGACGCTAATAAGTGATAAAACGGGGGCAATTCACCCCAATTAAGCTGTTTTTTAAATTTATTAATGTCTTTTAGCGTCGGGTTTTGGGGTAACACGGGTTTGTTAATGGATGGCTGCACCATTATAGAGAACCTCTGAGTTTATAATATGTATGCTAGATATTATTTGTTATGATACGAACTAATTCATTGTATTGAGGTTTTATGCTTTTCAATTTAGATACGCAGGGTTTAGTATGCCCTATGCCGCTCTTAAAATTAAAGCTTTTACTCAAGCAGTGTCACTCAGGTGATACCATTGAACAACTCGTAACGGATAAAACGTCTGTTAAGGATATTCCAGCGTGGCTTGAAAATAAAGGGTATGGTGTACAAATAAATCATCCAACACCTTCGGTTTATTGTTTGGTTATTAAAGTTAATGCCAATAGTGGCTTATAATTTTGTTAAATTGGCCGATATAAAAATAAGCTAGTGCGGATGGTGTTGGTAAGTTTGACACTTTAAATATATACCCGTGCTACCTCAATTGAAGTAACACGGGTATAAAGTCGGGAGGAGATATCTAATGAGCCAAGATTTATTAATCCCATTTTTACCTCGTGTTGTACAAAATAAACTTGAACGACCTAGGCTTAATGTTAAACGCATTGTTAAAGAGCCGAGAGTGTCGGAAGATGCTCATCAAAGTGAAACACAACAGGAAGTATACGAGCAAAATAATTTAGTGGTTGCGAAACGCGTGCAATCGCAGGCCGGCGCTACACGGTCTGACCGGCGCGACCCCGCTGACTCGAACGACTCTGCAGAAGAGCAATTAACAGATGAAGAATCAACAAATAAACAATTAGTAAATGATTCAAGCGCAAATGAAAGCAAAAATAAAGTAGATAAACCGACAGAAGCGGATATGGCTTTTCAGATTCATACTGTTCGCACTAAACAAGAAATAGAACAGGCTTTAGCAAAGCAAGAAGCGTTTGAACACCCAGTTTATGAGAAAGACGAAATTCTTCATCCCGAAAAACATAAAAGCGATTCACCTAGTGTTGGGACTAAAAGCGATAAAGACGACGATTATCATGTTGATATTATAGTTTGATTTATCTTGATTAAATTTACAATAAACCTAGATCTCTTACCTTAAAACTGGATAATTATCATCATTCGGTCCAAAACCAACAAGTCATTCAATCTAAGCTAAGCCATTCAATTTAAATAATGCCAAATAGCGCTGTGATTGCATTTATATAAGCAGGTGGAATTTTTGTCTGAACTGAAAACAATATTTTCTGAAAATGGAGCCTTATCCAGTGTGATTTCAGGCTATCAGCCAAGGCAGGCACAATTAAATTTGGCACAAGCCTTTGCAAACGCAATTGATAAAAAAGAATTATTAATTGCCGAAGCAGGCACAGGCACAGGTAAAACCTTTGCTTATTTAATACCCGCATTATTAAGTGAACGAAAAGTAATTATTTCTACAGGTACTAAAAACCTGCAAGAACAGCTTTATCACCGAGATTTACCCGTAGTTAAGCGCGCTTTAGTGAGTAAAGCTAAAACGGCTTTATTAAAAGGGCGCTCAAATTATTTATGTATTTTGAGGCATAAACAGCAGCAATCACCTCACATGCTTGCCGATAAAAGCGTTGAGCAAGATTTAAAACAAATCGCCCGTTGGGCAGTGGCAACCCAGTCTGGTGATATTGGTGAAGTGACCAGTATACCTGAAGATTCAAGGGCCATTCCGTTAGTGACCAGCACGATAGATAATTGCTTGGGTAAAGAATGCCCCGATTATAGTGACTGCTATTTGGTTAAAGCGCGTAAAAACGCCGCCGAAGCAGATTTAGTGGTAATTAATCATCATTTATATTTTGCAGATATGGCGGTTAAAGATACGGGGTTTGGCGAAATTGTGCCAGATTCAGAAGTGGTGGTATTTGATGAGGCTCATCAAATACCTGACATAGCATGCGAATATTTTGGTCAGCGTTTGTCTACACGTCAACTGGTTGAATTAGGTAAAGACATAGAAACCGAATACCGGACCGAGCTTAAAGATATGCGTCAGCTAGGTAAAGCGGCTGAAAAACTACAAACCAGTGCAAAACACTTTAGGCTCGCTTTTGCCATTGATCCTGAAAAAGGTAACTGGCGCGAAAAAGGCCAAAGTCCGGGTTTTGATAAACACCTTGACGATTTAAAGCAAGCAATTGAATTTTGTTACGAGGTCATTAAATTAGCTGTCGGTCGAACAAAAAATGCAGATCATTTATTTGACCGACTTGTTATTGCCAGAGGCACACTAGATAAATTAATGCAGTGGCAGAAAAGTGATGTGAGCTTGTGGTATGAGACGACCCCAAGACATGTCAGTTTAAATTTAACACCTTTGTCAATCGCTGATAAATTTTCGAATTTAAGAACTGAAAAAAGACAAAGCTGGTTAATGACTTCAGCGACGTTGGCCGTAGATGAAAAATTTGATCATTTTACGGAGTTGTTAGGACTTAAAACTTACGAGTCAATGTTGCTTGAAAGCCCATTTGACTATCAAAACCAATCGATGCTTTGCATTCCTCGTTATTTTCCTGAACCGCATGATAGAAACGTACTCGCTGAGCTGAAAAAAACTGCAATGGCGCTCATTAAAGCAAGTCAGGGACGCTGTTTTTTCTTGTTTACTAGCTACCGAATGATGAATTTATTAGCCAAGAGCCTGAAAAGCAGTATAGATAATCCTATTTTTGTGCAAGGCGAAGTGCCAAAGCGCAAACTACTTGAAATGTATCTCGCTGAATCAAACCCTGTTTTATTAGCAACAGGTAGCTTTTGGGAAGGCGTGGATGTGCGCGGTGATGCATTAAAATGTGTGATTATCGACAAGCTACCATTTGCCGCCCCAGATGATCCTTTAACGCAAGCTCGAATTGAAAATTGTCGCCGATATGGACAAGATCCGTTTAATAAAATACAAATACCGCAGGCTGTTATTACGTTAAAACAAGGTGCAGGTCGACTGATAAGAGATGTAAATGATAAAGGAATATTAGTTATTTGTGATCCTAGACTAGTGAGCCGTGGATATGGCGAAACCTTTTTACAAAGTTTACCCAATATGAAACGAACTCGAGATTTAGAACAGGCCTGCGCATTTTTGGCCGACAGCCCATCAAATAAAACCCAAGATATAACTAAGACAGAGAGTGCTACAGAATGAGCGATTCATCCAACTATCGAATTTTAGCGTTAGATACTTCAACAGAAGCTTGTTCCGCTGCTATTTTAACGCAAGATAGCCATTTTGTTGAATATGCTGTTTGTCCACGAGAACACAATAAACGCATCTTAAGCATGGCGGAAGCTGTTTTAACTCAAGCGAATTTAAGCTTATCAGACATTGATGTGATTGCTTATGGCAAAGGCCCAGGTAGTTTTACTGGGGTACGTATTGCCACAGGCATAGTGCAAGGCATGGCATATGGCGCGGATAAACCTGTAGTCGGTATATCAAGTTTAGCGGCTATGGCTCACGCTTTATATAGAATACATGGCATTGAATATACAATTAGTGCCATTGATGCCAGAATGAACGAAATTTATTTAGGCGTATATCAAACGCATGAAATAGGTCAAAGTTCTCTCATTGAAGCGGAACAAGTATGCGCGCCGGAGATGGCATTAGCTCAGCTAGATAACGAAAGAAAGTGGCATGGGGTTGGAACCGGCTGGCAAACTTACAAATTAGTTTTAACCGAGCAAATCGCTGCACCGATTTCACAGGATATTGAGTTTCCAAATGCATTGGACATTGCGTATTTAGCATTAACTGAATACCAGCAAGGTAAAATAAGTGAAGCATCTGCTGCGTGCCCAAGCTATGTTCGAGATCAAGTGACATGGAAAAAATTACCGGGTAAATAATGACTAAAACGTAGTTATCAACACTAAGGTTTAATATGAACATCCGAGTTCAGTTTTTATTATTAATTGGATTAGCGTTAGCACTTGAGTTTGTGCCTTTTATCCGAATTCCACTGAAGTGGATCGAAACCTACTTTCATGAAATTAGTCATGGCTTAGTTGCGCTGGCAACCGGTGGGAATATATTGTCTATTCAGCTGCATATTAATGGTTCTGGTTTATGTACAAGTCAAGGAGGCTGGGCAATATTAATTAGTTTGGCTGGCTATTTAGGTGCTGTATTTTGGGGCTGGCTTATTATTGGGATTGCCCGTAAAGGTCACCAAAAAGCTAAAATTTTTAGCTTAATGACATTAGTTTTATTTATCGTGAGCCTGATCTTTTGGGCAAGAGATTTAGTAACTATCTTAATATTGCTATGTTTAATCGTGATTAATCTTTTAATGTTACGCAAACTTGATCACAAATGGTTAAAAGTGAGTCTGATGTTTGTTGGGATAAGCGTTATACTTAATGCAATTAAAAGCCCTTGGTACTTAATGGATGGCCGAGCTGTCGGTGATGGTGCTAATTTAGCGCGATTAACTTTTATTCCTGAGATTGTTTGGATCTTTTTATGGGTTGCAGTTGGCTGTATTGGGCTTTATTCAAGTTGGCGAGGTTTATATGCAAATCGAAAATAAATATATCAAGCGTTTTGTTTGTTTAACGTTGGCTGTGCTGGCATCTGCCTGTAGCACTGTGCCTGAAAAACTAAAAGTGCCCGCACAAACCTCATTGGTAAGCTATCAACAAGCAAGCCAAAATGCACAAAAAGTGGTAGGCGAAAAAGCGCGTTGGGGCGGGGTTATTGCTAAAGTTAAACATAAAAAAGAGTTTACTATGTTAGAGCTGGTGCAATATGAAACTTACAGCAGTTCAAAGCCGATACCAGGTGATGACTCCCTTGGCCGTTTTAGAGTCTATGTTGAAGGCTTTTTAGAGCCTAAAATTTATAAAGAAGGCCGTTTAGTGAGTGCTTTAGGTACGATTGCTAAACCAGAACAAGGTCAGCTTGAAGAGCAAGTTATTTGGTATCCGGTATTAAAAGAATCGCAAATTTATCTATGGCCTAAAGAATCTAAAGTTCGAGAAAATGATTATTGGCGCGACCCTTTCTGGCCTTATTCTAGTCGCTGGTACTGGAATCGTTATCATCATTTACACCCGTATTACATTCCTAAGTCGAATAATAAACGGTCGAAAAAGTCTAACGCATCAAAACGCAAAATGATCCAATAAATGGGTCAGCAAAACCATTGGCAGCAAGCGTATTTTGAGTTATCTGGATTGGTTAAATATAGCTATTTAACCAATCACAAGCTGGAATCAATTAATCATGATAAGCCGGTTTTGGTATGTTTACATGGTTGGTTAGACAATGCGGCTAGCTTTATACCTGTTTCGGCTTATTTAAACGATTATCAAATTATTTTAATCGAATTGGCTGGGCATGGTTTTTCTGAGCACAGACCAGCCGACAGTCATTATCATTTAATTGATTGGGTGTATGATTTATGGCGAATATTTGAAACGCTGCCCTGTGAGCGTTTCAACTTAATCGGCCATTCGATGGGAGGGATGTTAGCTTCCATTCTTGCATCTTTACTCCCCCATAAAATTGACACCTTGGTGTTACTCGAATCTTCTGCTGCTTTTACGACCTCTGCAAACGATCTACTTGACAATATGCAAGCTGCTTTTAACAGTCGTGCTCAGTTAGAAAAAAACAATTTAACAGCCTCACCAAAGCGACGAAATTTAGCTGCACTGCCTAGCTTAATCCAGGCTCGAGCTAATACCAGTGAAATTTCTCCTGAATTAGCGAGTTTATTGATTGAACGTAATATTAAATTAACCGAACAGGGGTTTATTTGGCGAAGCGATCCTAGGTTAAAAACTTTATCGCCCATCCGATTAGATGAAAGCCAAGCGTTAGCGTACATTCAAAACATTAAAGCTGATTGCTTAGCCATTTTAGGCGATGTGGGTTATACATCAATCAATGATTCTCTTACCCAACGAGCCCATAGCTTTCGCAATCTTCACATTAATTCTGTTATGGGTGGCCACCACTGCCATATGCAAAGCCCAAAACAAACCGCAGATTTGATTCGACTTTTTATTCGGTAGATAATTGGCTAACACCGAAAGCATTAGAGACTTAAAGTGCAACAAACTGATCTAATTAAAATAGCCAATATGCAAATGCCATTTGGCCGATATGTCGGCAGAGCATTAATTGAACTGCCAGAAGAATACCTATTATGGTTTCAAAAAAAAGGTTGGCCAAACGGAGAATTAGGTCAGCTTTTACAAATTTGTTTGGTGGTCAAAATGGAAAATTTGGATCATTTAATTATTCCATTAAAAACTGAACGCGGGTAACGTTTAACTCTTACGGTTAACGCTTAAAAATAACAAGCATAAAGTGAGGCAATTTTGGCAGGTTGGCAATTTTGGGTTGATAGAGGTGGTACGTTTACCGATATAGTGGCATTAACCCCTGATGGAAAGTTTAAAACACATAAATTATTATCCGTTAATCCGGCGCAATATCCAAACTCTGCAATTCAGGGAATCCGCGATGTTCTGGAGCTAAAAGCTTCTCACGCGATTCGTACTGAGATTATTGATAGTGTTAAAGTGGGCACAACGGTTGCTACCAATGCGTTATTAGAAAAAAAAGGCCAAAAAACAGCGCTACTTATCACAAAAGGGTTTAAAGACGCCCTGAACATTGCTAACCAAAACCGGCCTGATATTTTTGCACTTAATATAAAACGCTCTGAATTGTTATACCAAACCAGTATTGAAATAAATGAGCGAATATTAATTTCCGGCGAGGTGGAAACCGCGTTGGTTTTAAGTGAATTAGAAGCGCAATTAATTAAATTAAAACAGGCTGGTTATCAATCTATTGCCGTTGTTTTGATGCATGCGTGGAAAAATCCCAACCATGAATTACAAATAAAATCATTGGCTCAATCTTTAGGTTTTACGCAAATATCCCTGTCTCACCAAGCCAGTCAGACTATCAAGTTAATTCCGCGCGGAGACACTTGTGTAGCAGATGCCTACTTAAACCCAGTAATGCAAGAGTATGTTGGGCAAATCGCCAGTGTTTTGAGCGATGTGCCTTTATATTTTATGCAGTCTAATGGCGGACTTACACTTGCGTCAGAATTTTTCGGTAAAGATGCGATTTTGTCTGGCCCTGCGGGTGGCATAGTGGGCGCGGTTAAAGTGAGTCAGCAGGCTGGTTTTAACAAAATGATAGGCTTTGATATGGGTGGCACCTCTACAGATGTTAGTCATTTTCAAGGTGAATACGAGCGCAGCTATCACAGCGAAATAGCCGGAATTCGGTTAGCGACGCCAATGATGAAAATACATACGGTCGCTGCAGGTGGTGGTTCAGTTTGTTATTATCAAGATGGACGTTTTCAGGTGGGGCCTGAATCTGCTGGTGCTTTTCCCGGACCAGCAAGTTATCGCAATGGCGGTCCATTAACAGTCACTGACTGTAATCTTATTTTAGGCAAAATACAGCCAGATTTATTTCCTGCTGTGTTTGGCAAAAAAGCCAATCAAACATTAGACAAACAAGCGTCAATTGATGCAATTAAATTAATTCAAACCCAATTAAAACAAGACAATGTTGAATTAAGTTTAACTCAAATTGCGGCTGGTTTTATCGATATTGCAGTTGATAATATGGCAAATACAATCGCAAAAATATCCACCCAACGAGGTTACGATGTAAGCGAATATTGTTTAACTTCATTTGGCGGTGCGGGCGGCCAGCATGCCTGTTTGATTGCTGAAAAATTAGGCATGAAAAAAATATTAATCCATCCTTATGCCGGTGTATTATCTGCATTTGGAATTGGATTGGCTGAGCAAAGTAAAATGCAGGAAGTGAGCGTTCAGCTTAAGTTGAGCGCAGTTAATATTCAAAAATTGCCGGCGATATACCAAAAAGTCGCACAAGCTCAAATTGATTATTTATCAAAAATGAGCAAACAAGCGGGCACAATAAAAAATCAGATACTCGCTTTATTAAAATACCAAGGCGCTGAAGTTCGATTTGAGGTGGTGTTAAGCGATGTTGCGACTATGCAGCAAGCTTTTGAGTTACAACACCAGCAAGAATTTGGCTACATAGACGAGCAAACCGATATTTTGATAGACGCGGTTGTGGTAAAGCATAGCTTAAAAAATCCTCAATTTAATTCAGATAACACGGATACGCCTAAAATTGAGATAGAGGCGATGACATTACCTGTTTTGACTGATGAGGGCGGAGCGTTAATCAATTCAGTTCGCTGCTTTTTAAATGCGCAATACTCTGATGTGCCAGTTTACCAAAGCCAAGACCTGCTCAAACAAAGCATAAATGGCCCGGCTATTGTAATTGAAAAAACAGGCACCAATTTAATAGAGTCTGGTTGGCAAGCCAGTATTAATGAATTTAATATGCTGGAAATTGCTAAAGTGAGCGATACACCGGAATTTAAAAGCACTCAGGTGACAAATGAACAAGCTGAATGGGAGATTAACCCAATTCAACTTGAGATGTTTAACAACCAGTTTATGTCTATTGCAGAGCAAATGGGATTAACCTTAGCTAAAACAGCCCACTCAGTTAATATTCGTGAACGTTTAGACTTTTCATGTGCTATTTTTAACCAAAATGCAGAATTAATTGCCAACGCGCCACATGTACCAGTTCATTTAGGTTCAATGTCTCATTCTGTAAAATATATTGCTGAGACAGTTAGAAGTATGCAACCGGGCGATAGCTTTATTATTAATTCGCCTTATGCTGGCGGCACTCATTTGCCTGATTTAACTTTAGTGACGCCGGTGTTTTCGGACCCGAAAAACCATACAACACAACCCGATTTTTATTTAGCATCGCGTGCCCATCATGCTGATATTGGGGGCATTACGCCAGGGTCAATGCCTGCGAATAGCACGCATATTGAGCAAGAAGGGCTTATATTTCAAGGTGAAAAAATTGCTCAACAAAATCAGCTAAATATCGATTGGATTAAAAACTATTTCAGTCAAGGGCATTATCCAGCACGAAATATTAAACAAAACATTGCAGATTTAGCGGCGCAATTGGCGGCGAATCAAGCAGGTGTAAAAGCCCTGACTCAACTCGCCAATGCTCATGGGTTAACTTATATTATTCAAGTAATGGATGCCGTATTAGATAACGGTGAACAAGCCGTAATAAATGCACTTAAAACCTTAAGCAATGGTGAGTTTAAATTAACCATGGATAACAGTGCTCATATCCAAGTTAGCATTAAAATTGAGAATAACCGGGCTTTAATCGACTTTAGCCAAAGCTCAGCTCAACAAAATAATAATTTTAATGCGCCTAGGTCTATTACCGATGCCGCAGTGATTTATGTATTTCGTAGTTTGCTTAATAAAAATATCCCGTTAAATTCAGGGTGTATGAGGCCACTTGATGTGGTTGTTAAACGGGGAAGTTTATTGTCGCCTGAATATCCGGCGCCTGTAGTTGCAGGCAATGTTGAAGTATCGCAAGCTGTGGTAAGTTGTTTATTACAAGCGCTTGGTATTCAAGCTTGCAGCCAAACTACTATGAATAATCTTTCGTTTGGTAATCATGAGTATCAATATTATGAAACCTTAGCGGGTGGCAGCGGCGCTGGTGTTAACGAAGCCGGACCTTATGCTGGCACTGATGCGGTTCATACACATATGACAAATTCTCGTTTAACTGATCCTGAAATTTTGGAGCAGCGTTTTCCTGTGGTGTTACGCGCGTTTTCTATCCGATATGGCTCAGGGGGAGATGGTGAATTTAAAGGCGGAAATGGATTAATTCGAGAGATTGAATTTAAACAACCAATGCAGGTTAACCTACTGACAAACTCAAGGCTGATTGCACCCGCTGGATTAGCAGGGGGAGGACCAGCGCAACCCGGATTAAATATCCTGATAAAACAAAATGGACAGTCAAAATTACTGAGTTCAAGTTGCCAATTTGAAGTAGATGACGGTGATAAATTTAGAATAGAAACCCCCGGTGGCGGTGGCTATAAAAAGGCAGATAATGTCTGAATTTAGATGTAAACAGTTTTGTATAAAGCAAGATAAAGCGGCAATGAAAGTGGGCACTGATAGTTTAATATTAGGTGCTTGGAGCCAAATAGATAAGCTAATCGATTTGGTTGATAGTGACAAAAATCAGCCACTTAAAGATTATACCCTGTTAGATATTGGTTCAGGGACGGGTTTGTTAAGCTTAATGCTGGCACAAAAAACACAGCATGCTAAACATAGAAACGTTATTATTGA
This sequence comes from Catenovulum adriaticum, assembly GCF_026725475.1. Taxonomy (NCBI): domain Bacteria; kingdom Pseudomonadati; phylum Pseudomonadota; class Gammaproteobacteria; order Alteromonadales; family Alteromonadaceae; genus Catenovulum; species Catenovulum adriaticum. The sequence goes on along the minus strand of NZ_CP109965.1, from coordinate 1,745,997 downwards.
TGCCATTGAATTAGATCCTAATGGTTTTTTACAAACGCAATCTAATAGCATGCAATCGCCTTGGGCAGATCGAATTAATTCACTAGAGCTAGATTTTTTTAATTTACCAGCAAGACAAGAATACGATTGGGCAATTGCAAACCCGCCATATTTTCAATCGGATAATTGTCAAAACCAGCAACGTCAGCTAGCTCGTCAATTGCAGGGCATTAGTTGGAACAGTTGGTTTAAACAATGCGCTAATGTAATAAAAGAAGAAGGGATATTAGAGCTTGTTATTCCAACTGATATCACAGAAACATTAATAACAGCAGCACAATTTAATGGGTTTATATTGCAAGCTCGTTTAGACATTAAAAGCACGCCCGTTAAGCCAGCAAAGCGCACTTGTTTACGGCTTAAAAAACGGCTTTATCCAACGCCAAATATTCAGGTTCAGCAACAAACGTTAGTTATTTATGATAGTCAAAATCAATACACACCGACATATAAAAAATTGCTAAAAGATTTTTACCTAAAATTTTAATCTATCTTCGTATTTTATCTGAGGCGAATATTTTTATTTATATTTTTGCAAAAGCTTAAGTTTCAATTATTAATTTGCGCAAGTTCAAATAAATAGGCTTAAGTTTTTTACTAAAAACCTTAATCTTTTCTTAAAGTTAAACTAACCTTAAACAATAATTTTTATTGTTTAATGGGGTGCTCAATATGGAAAAGACACAACAAAGCCAATCTGTGTTATTAGATAAAGTTGATAAGTTGATTGGTAATAAATTTGCGGCCGATCAAGCAAAGCTAATTAGACAGTTTGCTGAATTAATCTATCGTGATATTGCTTCTGAAGATTTAGTTAACCGAAATGATAGTGATTTATATGGCGCAGTGATTAGTTTGTGGCAAACGCTAGTGAATGCCCACCCAGACAAAACTGATAAAACATCAGAGCCAGAGCCTCAAATAAGAGTATTTAATCCAGAGTTAAGTCAACATGGTTGGCAAAGCAATCATACAATTGTTGAAATTGTCACTAAAGACCAGCCATTTTTAGTTGATTCTATCCGTATGGCCTTAAACCGTTTAGGCTTAACAGCGCATTGGTTATTGTATCAATCTGTTGTGGTAAAGCGAGATACGAATAAACAAATCACTCAGCTTAACCCATCTCGCAAACAAGGCGATATTACTGAATACACCATTTTTTCAATAGAGATTGACAGACAGTCAGACCAAGAAGTGTTAGCAAAAGTAGAGCAGCAAATTGCACATGTTATTAGTCAAGTTGATTTGGCTGTCACAGATTGGCAAGACATGGTTAAACAATGCGATAAGGTCATTAAAGAAGTAAAAACTTTACCTGACTCGGTGGTGGATAAAACCCAAAAAACCGAAGCATTAGCTTACCTAAATTGGTTAATAGATAATAAATTTACATTTCTAGGATACAGAAAATATAGCTTAAATGCGGTAAAAGGGGGTTATCAATTGGCCCGGTGTTCAGAGACTAACCTGGGCTTAATGAAAAACGAAAAAGGGGTAACTAAACGCTTTTTGTCCAGCTTACCGGCCAGCGCAAAAGCTGAAGCTTTAAGTAAAAACTTAATGATTTTAACCAAAACGAATGCACAGTCACACGTGCATCGTTCATCGCATTTAGATTATATTGGCATTAAACAATTTAATGACGATGGCAAAGTGATTGGTGAACATAGGTTTATTGGCTTGTATTCATCAGATTTTTATAACGACAGCGCGTTTGACATACCACTAATTAAAGACAAAGTTGCGCGGGTTTTAGAGCAAACTGGTTTTCAAAAAAATTCACATTCATACAAAGCCGTACTTAATATTTTGGAAACTTACCCAAGAGAAGAAATATTACACGCCCGCGAATCTGAAATTAAACAAATAGCGCTTGGCGTCATGCAAATGCAAGAGCGTGGTATTTCGCGTTTATTTGTGCGAAAAGATATTTTTGGCCGTTATTTTTCTTGTATGGCTTATGTACCTCGCGATCGTTACACCACAAAATTACGAATTGAAACCCAACATTTATTACAACAGTATTTTAATTCAAAACAAGCGGTTGAGTTTTATACTTACTTATCAGAATCCCCGCTGGCTCGTACGCACTATATGGTTAGGGTTGAAGATAACGAATTTGATATTAATGAATTTGATCTACAAACCAATATGATTGAGCTAACGAAAACGTGGGAAGATAAATTAGAACGAAGTTTATTATCCCAATATGGAGAAGAAAAAGGCAAATCAATATCTCGTAAATACGAACATGCTTTTTCTCGTAGTTATAAAGAAAATGAGTTGCCAAACACGGCATTGGTCGATATTGAAAAACTTGAAGATTTAAAAGAATCTATGCCGTTAGGAATGATTCTGTACCGTCCTCAAGAAGCAGAAAAATCGAGCAACCTGATACGGTTAAAATTATTTCATAGAGACACCCCTATTTATTTATCTGACGTGCTCCCCATGCTCGAAAACTTTGGTCTGCGAGTGATCGATGAGCGACCTTATAAAATTGCGACTCAGCAAGGTCAGGTAAATTGGATTTTAGATTTTTCCATGTCCATTCAGGCTGAACATTACTCAGATTTTAATGTGACGCGTGAGTTGTTTCAGCGGGCATTTTATAAAGTGTGGAGCGGGCAACTCGAAGATGATGGCTTTAACCGATTAGTTTTACAAGCTGGTATTTCAGGGCGCGATATTTCAATTTTAAGAGCTTATGCCAAATATATGCGTCAAATAGGTAGTAGCTTTAGTCAAAGTTATATCGAAAACACTTTTTTTAGTTATCCTGATATAGCAAAACAACTTATTGAATTATTTAGTTTAAGATTCTCGCCAAAAGGCTCTGCTTTTAGTCAAGAAAGCCAAGACAAACTGCTTGATAAAATCCATTCAGCGTTGGAGTCGGTCGCAAATTTAGATGATGATCGGATTATCCGTCGCTATGTAGATATGATTTTAGCCAGTTTACGAACTAATTTTTATCAATTAGAAAACAAAGAACCTAAAGATTATATCTCGATTAAATTAGTGCCTGGCGAAATTCCAGATATTCCTAAGCCTATTCCAAAATTTGAAATTTTTGTTTATTCACCGCAAATTGAAGGTGTGCATTTGCGAGGTGGTAAGGTCGCGCGTGGAGGCTTACGCTGGTCAGACAGACGAGAAGATTTTAGAACAGAGGTATTAGGGCTGGTTAAAGCACAACAAGTTAAAAACACGGTTATTGTGCCTGTTGGCGCTAAAGGTGGTTTTGTTTGTAAACAAATTGATAAATCAAAAACTCGAGCTGAATTTATTGAACAAGGCAAACTTTGCTATAGAACTTTTATTCGTGCGTTGCTTGATATAACCGATAACATTGAACGGGGCGAGCTTGTACACCCAAAAAACGTGGTTCGTCACGATGATGCAGACCCTTACTTAGTGGTCGCCGCTGACAAAGGAACCGCTACGTTTTCGGATATCGCAAATGAAATATCAGAAGAATACAACTTTTGGTTAGCGGATGGTTTTGCCTCTGGTGGTAGCGTTGGATACGATCATAAAAAAATGGGCATTACTGCCAGAGGGGCTTGGGAATCGGTTAAACGTCATTTTAGAGAATTAGGTATTAATTGCCAAACAACAGATTTTACCTGTGTTGGGGTGGGTGATATGGCGGGCGATGTGTTTGGCAATGGTATGTTGTTATCCAAACATATTTGTTTACAGGCCGCTTTTAATCACTTACATATTTTTATTGATCCGACGCCTGATCCTGCAAAAAGTTATAAAGAACGTGAACGTTTGTTTAAAGCGGGTTCAGGCTGGAATGAATATAATCAAAAATTAATTAGCGCAGGCGGGGGCGTTTTTGAGCGTAGTGCTAAATCAATTAAATTAACACCCGAAATGAAAAGCATGCTAAATACCGATAAAAGTAGTTTAGCGCCAAATGAGTTAATTCATTTAATTTTACAAATGCAAGCCGATTTATTTTGGAATGGCGGCATTGGTACTTACATTAAGTCAAGTAAAGAAAGCCACAGTGATGTCGGAGATAGAGCAAATGATGTGCTACGGGTCGATGGACGTCAGATAAACTTTAAAGTGGTTGGTGAAGGCGGTAATTTAGGTTGTACTCAATTGGGGCGAATTGAAGCCGCTAAAAAAGGTGTATTAATTAATACCGACTTTATTGATAACGTTGGTGGGGTCGACTGTTCTGATAAAGAAGTTAATATTAAAATTTTACTCAATGGTCTGGTTGCCGATGGGGAGCTAACCATGAAAAAACGTAATCAACTGCTTTATCAAATGACAGACGAGGTGGCACAAATTGTATTAAACGATTGTTATCGACAAACGCATTCGTTATCGGTCACCGAACTTAATATTGCTGCTCAACTGCGTGAACAAATTCGATTTTTACAAGGGTTAGAAAAAGAAGGTGAACTTGACCGAGAACTCGAGTTTTTGCCCAGTGAAGATGAACTGTCTGAGCGTTTAGCCGCAGGGAAAGGGTTAACTCGGCCAGAATTATCTGTCTTGTTAGCCTATGGTAAAATGGTGCTAAAAGAAAAACTCAACACCCCTGACATTACTGAAAATCCTTTTTTATCTGAAAACTTAGTTGCTTACTTTCCCAAAGTTTTACAGCAAGATTATGCTAAGGCCATGCAATCTCATCCATTACGAGCTGAAATTATCGCGACTCAAATTGCTAATCAATTAGTGAACGATATGGGGATGAATTTTGTTTATCGAATGACCGAAGAAACGGGGGCTAGCATCGCAGAAGTGGCAATTTGCTATACGTTAGCTAACCAAATATTTTCGATGAATGAGCTTTGGATTAGTATTGCAAACTGGGACAATAAAGTAGCATCCAGCATTCAATCAGAAGCTTTATTCCAGCTTAGAAGAACCGTTAGGCGTGCAACACGCTGGTTTTTACGTCATCGGATTAAATCCTTATCAATTAAAGAAACGATTAAGTTTTATCAACCCGTATTTGCTGAAATGAGCGAGAATTTAGATAAATACCTAGTTGAAGAAGAGCACAATAAATTACTTAAATCGGCAGAAAAATTAACCAAAGCCGGGGTGGATAAAGCTTTTGCCAAAAAGTTATCTTATATCAGCACACTGTTTTCTGTTATGGACATTGCACAAGTTGCTGACGAAACGGAAAAACCACTGAATTTGGTTGCCAATGTTTATTACAAACTGGGAGCACAAATGGATTTACATTGGTTTTTAGAGCAAATAAACAAGCAACCTGTTGCTAATCATTGGCAAGCTTTAGCTCGTGCTGCATTTCGGGAAGAATCAGACTGGCAGCAAAGAGCCTTGGCTTCAGTTGTGCTTCGCAACTGCGATAATAATTGTCAGTCAGATGAAATATTAGCCAAATGGAGCGAAGACAATGAAGATGCTTTAGATAGATGGCGTCATATGTTGGCCGATTTTAGAGCTTCGCAAAGTCATGAATTTGCAAAATTTTCAGTTGCGTTAAGGGAATTGATGCTGTTAAGCCATCATTGCGATACAATGCAATAAAATTTAAGTTGATGGAATTAAAATGTATCAGTTATTGCGCTCTTTTTTATTTACCCAAGATGCCGAATGGTCACATGATGTGACCATCAATAGCCTTAAAAAAACCGGTGGTACTGGATTTGATTGTTTATATAAGCAAAGTATACCAAACAAACCAGTTGAGCTTTTTGGGCTAACTTTTCCAAATCCAGTCGGTTTGGCGGCTGGATTAGATAAAAATGGTGAATGTATTGATGCATTCGCGGCAATGGGATTTGGATTTATTGAAGTTGGTACGGTCACGCCAAGACCTCAACCCGGTAATGACAAACCCCGGATGTTCAGATTGCCGCCCGCTCAAGCCATTATTAATCGCATGGGGTTTAATAATAAAGGCGTCGATTATTTAGTTGAACAAGTAAAAGCCGCTAAGTACGATGGCATTTTGGGGATTAATATAGGCAAAAACAAAGACACTCCCAATGAAGAAGGTAAAAATGATTACCTGGTTTGCTTAGAAAAAGTGTATCAATATGCCAGTTACGTAACGGTCAATATATCGTCACCTAATACACCTGGGTTACGTAGTTTGCAATATGGTGAAGCATTAGATGATTTACTTGGCGCAATTAAACAAAAACAGTTAGAGCTTGAAAAAAAGTTTGCTAAGTATGTGCCAGTATTAGTGAAAATTGCACCTGATATGAGCGAAGAAGAAGTTACTCAAGTTGCTGAAAGCTTGATTAAAAATGAAATCGATGGGGTGATTGCAACGAATACCACGCTGAATCGAGATAAAGTTGCCCATTTGCCACATGGTAATGAAGCGGGCGGTTTAAGCGGTATGCCTGTTCGTCATTCTAGTACTGAAATTATCCGTATGTTACATCAAGCATTAGATGGTAAACTGCCAGTCATTGGGGTTGGCGGAATAAATTCGGCTCAGGCGGCGCAAGAAAAAATGGATGCGGGCGCTCAATTAGTACAAATTTACACTGGATTTATTTATCGCGGTCCAAAATTAATCAAAGAAATTTCAGAAGAGCTTGAAATATAGTGCTTTTTTTGTCATCTTGTCAGATCTCAAGATAACGACTTAAATTAAGCAATTGTTTAACTCAAACGAATTGAGTTTTAAATTGTTTAGCTGAGTATAAAAAGTTAACGATAAGTATAAAAAGGGCTAGTAAAATAAAATGCTACAAGCTAAAGCCGATTGGTATTGGTATTTTGATGAACAAACTCAAACTCTGCGTTTAAATATGTCAGATTTTGTTTTTGAATCTGCTTGTAAAGCAAAAAAGCTAAAGCCAGACGCTAAAATAACTCGCCCTTTTAGCATTGAAGACAATCAAGTTTATTGTGATTATTATCATATGGTTATCCAACAGCTTGACGTTTCAGAAGCCATGGCTGTGCAAATAGCGTTAAACGCGGTTGCGCAGCAATGTTATACTTTAGAAGAGCAGCCCAAGAGTTGGTTTTTTATTACTCAAAAACAGATAAAACGTGATTTATTTGAACAAGTCGTTTTGATTCAAAGCCCATTAGAAACGGGTATATTTTTAATACTTGAAACGCTAAATGATTGCGCAAAAGTGATGTTATTAAGTCAACATATGCAATTAACTGAAACCAAGCAACTGAAACAGTTTGAAGCAATAAAAGTGATGACAAATCGTTTTGCGCCTTTAGTACCTCAATCTTCCCCCCGGCATTATCAAAATAGAGCTTAATCCTGCTTTCTCTTTGTTATACTCTACGTCAAAGAATCATCTCTAAGATAAACACAACCAAAAATTAAGTTACAAAATGAATCAATTTGAATTAGAAACTTATTTAAACCAGTTATTAAAACCGGAAAAAATTCGGGACTTTTGCCCCAACGGGTTACAAATCCAAGGAACTGAACATATTAATAAAATAGTGACAGGGGTCACTGCAACGCAATTATTGATTGATCAAGCCATTGAAAAAAAAGTGGATGCTTTATTTGTGCACCATGGTTTTTTTTGGAAAAACGAAAATCCCGTGATTAAAGGGATGAAACAAAAACGGATTAAAGCATTATTAGCTCATGATATTAATTTATATGCTTACCATTTACCGCTTGATATTCATCCCAGCTTGGGTAATAACGCTCAGCTTGCTAAATTGCTGGATATTGAGGTGACTGCTGGGTTAGATATCAATAATCCGACCAGTGTGGCAATGCAAGGCAAGTTGCATCAATCAATGAGCTTATCCGCTTTTAGTCAATTACTTGAACAAAAACTTGAGCGTAAACCTTTAGTGGAAGCCGGTGGCGATTTTGAGATAAAAACCGTTGCTTGGTGTACAGGAGGGGGGCAATCTTTTATTGAACAAGCGGCTGCGCAAAATATCGATCTATTTATTACCGGTGAAGTCAGCGAGCAAACCATTCATACGGCCCGGGAAATGGGTATTCATTTTATTGCAGCTGGCCATCATGCAACCGAGCGTTATGGCGCAAAAGCGGTTGGGGAGCACCTAGCATCGCAATTTGATTTTGACGTTGAATTTATTGATATTGATAATCCAGCATAATTCAATTTTAGCTTAAACTTAACCTGTTAACTGAGTCAGTTATGTCATTTAATGAAAAAAGCCATGTTAATTTATTATGGCGAGATTGGCTAAAACAAGCCGAAAAAAAACCTTTAGATCGTTGGTTGAAAACATGGTTTAAGCAAAATCGCCATTTATCACGCTCACAAAAATTAGACTTAAGTCAGGCCATGTTTGCTGCAATGCGTTTTTTGCAAACCGCGAGTTTTTTAGACGCTCATTTTGAAAATATACAGTCAGAAACTGACGTTGAAACTTGGGATAAACACTGGCAAATAGCAGACTTAGCCGATTTATCGTCATCACGCTTTTGGCAGTGGGTTAACTTGTTACTTGAATATCATCAGCTTGAACAGCCTGATTGTTTGCTTAATTTGCAAAACCAAACTTATGATGAACTCAAAACTTGGTTTGAGCAGCAAGTTGGCAAACTGGCAAAAGAGCCAGCTGCTAAAGCCATGCTTTATGGCATTCGTCCACAATGGCAGCCATTATTAACTCAAAGAAGCATTTTAAATCAGTGGAATGATGCTGAATATCAGCAGTTTATTGCTAAGCAGCTTGTTTCGCCCCCTTTGTGGCTACGGTTAACGCAAGCTTCGCAAGATAAAATGGGTGACACGGTTAAACGGTTATCTGAGGCATTAAATAAGCAAGGCGTTGATGCCCAATTAACGGAGCAGGGCCTTTGCATTAACGGTGGTCAGGATATTACGCTGACAGAAAATTACAAACAAGGTGAGTTTGAAATACAGGATTTAGCCAGCCAGCAAATTGCCGAAGCGGTTCAAGTTAAACCTGGACAAAAAATTTGGGATACTTGTGCCGGTGCAGGTGGGAAAAGTTTAGCCATAGCTGCAAAAATGAAAAATAAAGGCTGTGTTGTTGCTACTGATTTGCATGAATATAAACTAGCTGAAGTAAAAAAGCGTGCTAAGCGCGCTGGTTATTTTAATATTAGAACCTTTGCCTGGAACGGTGAAAAACCCCTAAAACTCCCTAAAGAAGCTGCACAACAAAAAGGTTTTGATTGGGTACTTATTGACGCGCCTTGTACTTCAGCGGGTACGTGGCGCCGCAATCCGGATGCTAAATGGCGTTTTAATGAATCTGATACCCAGCAACAGCTTGCTATTCAGCAGCAAATTTTAAATCAAGCGCATTACGCGGTGCGTGCGGGTGGTTGCTTAGTTTATGCGACTTGTAGCTGGCAAGTTAGCGAAAACGAAGCACAAGTGGCTGACTTTTTAGCTAAAAATAAACAGTTTTCGTTAATTAAACAACAGCTGCTAGGCGCGCCTTATCAAAACTCAGATACTATGTTTGTTGCGGTAATGCAAAAAGCCTAAGCCAAAAATTTAATTATCTTGTAGCAATCAACTAAAGACATGGTTATTTAAATTATTTTTGAATAACCATGCCCAATTTGAGATTCGTTGAGATTAATTATGATGATGGTGAATTAAATACGTCTTTATCAAGCGCTTTTTCTGACTTTGCCACAGCGCATGTCACCATGGCATCACCCGTTACATTCACGGCCGTACGTGTCATATCTAATAAACGATCGACCCCTAAAATTAAGGCAATGCCTTCAACCGGTAATCCCACTTGCTGAAAAACCATCGCGAGCATAATTAAGCCAACCCCAGGCACACCGGCTGTACCAATTGATGCTAAGGTGGCGGTGAGTAATACCGCTAAATAGTCAGCCATGCTCAAATCAATGGCGTAAACTTGGGCGATAAATACCGTTGCCACGCCTTGCATTATAGCAGTGCCATCCATATTAATAGTTGCACCTAGCGGTACCGTAAATGAAGCAATCGAATTATCGGCACCCATTTTTTTAGTGACGGTATTGAGTGTGACGGGCATAGTGGCGTTACTGCTAGAAGTGCTAAAAGCAAATAAGGCTGTGGCTTTCATTTTGGTTAAAAATTGAACCGGATTTAGACCTGTTAACAATTTAAATAAAATAGGGTAAGTAACAAAGGCATGAATAAGTAAAACAGCAACTAAGGTGAAAAAATATTTACCGAGTTTTAGCACCTCAGACAATTCCAAAAAGGCAAATAATTTTGCCAGCAGACAAAATACCCCATAGGGGGCTAAATTCATCAAAATAGTTACCATTTTTAATACAACTTGGTTTAAGTCGTTAAAAACTAGGCTTAACTTTTTACCCGCATCTCCGGCCATTGCCATTGAAATACCAAATAAAATCGAGAAAACAATGATTTGTAGCATATTGCCCGTTGCCATTGCTTGAATTGGATTTGAAGGGAACATGCCAATAATCACCTCAGCAAAGGTAGGTGCCGTTGCGGCCTCAAACTCTGCGTCTGTGGTTAAAGCCGCGCCTTCGCCCGGCGAGATAAAATTAGCAATAGTTAACGCCAGCGTAATCGCAATGGCTGTTGTTAGTAGATACAAAATAACCGATTTTAATCCAAGCCGACCAATTTTGGCTGAATCATTAAGAGAGCAAGTGCCGCAAACTAAAGAAACAAAGACCAAAGGCACAACTAGCATTTTTAAACTGGTAACAAAAATTTCTCCGCCAATATGAAATAAGCCTTCAATAAAAAAGGATTTTACGGATAATTCAAACAAGCCTAAATTAATTAAGGTATCGGTTTGCTCAGATACCCATAAACTAAAAAAGCGTCCTACTAACACGCCTAAAACCATACCAATTAAAATACGGAGCGTTAAATTCGATTTACTGTCTGACACGCCAGTTCCCCATTGTTGTCTATTTTTTGTTATTTCCAATTTTCCACTGTGACATGAAATAAAATTGGGCTAAGATTAGATTATTCGACAGAATACAACAATTTATAAACTAAGACCATGGAGTGCAAAATGCTAAAGCTGTTTCGCTATTGGCTGTTCGTTGTGATTTCACTAACCTTAACCGCTTGTGGCGGTGGTGGCTCGCTAGAAAACGGAGATACAGATGAAAATGCTGATAATTCAATTTATAAGATCACAATTACGGCAATAGATTCGCAAGGGGAAGAATCACATATTACATCGCAAAGTAACCCACTGACTGTCTTAGCTACATTAACGAAAGATGGTGAACCCGCAGCCAATAAAATTATTACATTTAGCACGCCCGTTGGTATTTTAGAGCCCAGCACAGGTAACCGGCTAACAGGTTCAGATGGGGTCGCTGAAATTAAGTTAAAACCGGGCAATCAGGCTAATTCAGGCACTTTAACCGCAACTTTTAGCACTGATGATGAGGATATTACCGAAAGTTATCCAGTAGAAAGCCTAGGCGATGGAGAAGATGATGATCCAACAGGCTCAGGCTTTTCAATTAGCGCACAAAGTTATATTTGTGATGACAGTAGCTTAAGTTTAGTGTCTGAAATTGAACAATGTACTCAAAGTTCCGAAATCAACCAAGCTAGCCCGTTATATTTTGTAGTGACTGTTGAATCAACAGCAAACCAGCAGCCAGTAGCAAATAAACTGATTACAGCATCTGCAGGGACAGGTAAATTATTGCCTGAAAATGGCAATGCTATCTCGAATGATGACGGTAAAGCTATTTTTAGAATTTATAGCAATGGTGCAACCGGCGCTGATGAAATTATCATTAATTATGATACGGCTTCAGAAAGTTTTGTTTATCAGGTCAATACTACAACAGTCACCCCCACACATGGTTATCAGCTTGCAGCTCAATTAGTTGATGTCAATGGAAATGAAATAAATCAAATATCAGAGGATCAGCCTGGCATTATTAAAGTTACTTTGACTAATCAACAAAGTGCGGTTGCAAATAATTTAATTAATGTGTCGACTTCATTAGGGTCTCTTAACCCCAGTTCAGGCGATATTGTAACCGATGCCCAAGGTGAAGCGAGTTTAACTTTAGGTGCCGGGCAAGTTGAAAGTGCAGGCACAGTCAGTATTAGTACCCAAGTTTTAGATGGTATCAATACAATAGATTTATCTGAGTCTATTGTATTCTCAAGTGCCGGAGATGCACAAAGTGAAGTTTCAACCAGTCAAAGCTTAAATTTGAATTTATATGAATCAGATGGAGTCACAACAACATTTAATATTAGTCAAAGTAACCCTGGTATTTTAGAGGCAACCTTATTAGATGAAAATGGCGATCCTCTAGAAAATAAAGTGGTTACCTATAGTGCGACTATCGGTGAAATTTTCCCAAGTATAGGCACAGCCTTAACGGATGAAAATGGGCAGGCTTATGTTGATATCAGTGCCGGAACAGTCAAAGGCGCTGGTACAGTTACAGTGAATTACAATAATGTAACTGATACATTATCATTTACCTCTGAAGGTGATGATAATTTAGCTGAAGAAGAATATGACATCGCGGTTAATTTTTATGATTGTGATAATAATGCCAATGCGGCATTTGACATTGCCAATTGCTCTGAAGTGGATGTTAGCTCCGTACCCGAAGATGGTGTTGCCCAGCTTAAAATAACTCGGGCTGGCAGTTCCACCCCGATTCAAAATAAACTCATTAGTGCGAGCGTTGATTTTGGTAGCTTAAGTCCGAGTACAGGGCGTGTAATAACAGATGAAAATGGTCTTGCGTATGTGACTTTATTTGCAGGTAATGAAAGTGGCGCACGAACATTAACAGTTAACGCTAATAACTCTAGTAAGTCTGTTGATTTTTCAATTATTTCACCTGTTATATTAATGGGTAATAATGTTTCAGGTGACTTTGAAAATGAAGTCATAGCCAATAATTTAAATGGTGCTTTAGCTATTGGCAATACCGCAGTTTTAACTATAGATTTAGTGAATCAAAGTGACTTATCTATATATGATAAACCAGTGGTGATTAACTTAAATTCGACTTGTGTCGAAGCTGGCACCGCTTTTATTGATGCCAGTGTTACGGCTATTAATGGTCGGGCTACCGCGATTTATCGCTCTGATAGTTGTAAAGGCAGTGATGTTATTACAGCTGAAGCGACTGTTGGCAGTACAACATTAAATGCATCAACAACCATTAGCTTAGCTCAGGCAGATGCATCTTATATTAAATTTATTGAAGCTTCTATTGACGGTGATACCGAAGCCTTTAGATTAAGTTATCCGGGTACAGGTTTAGCTTCTCAAGCTGACTTAGTGTTTCAAGTATTAGGGAATGATAATAACCCGTTAGCCAATCAAGAAGTGGTTTTTTCTGTCACAGCAGAAGGCGCAGGGATAGAAGTGACACCAGAACAAGCCAGATCTGACTCTGAAGGTAAAGTCTATATTAAAGCTAAAGCCGGTAGAGCACCAACGCCACTGGTGGTGTTAGCTGAATTAGTGGATGAAAACGGGGATTCTTATAGTCCTAAAATTCAAGCGGTTTCGCGTCGTTTGGCTGTTTCAACAGGGCTAGCAGACCAGAATAGTGTTTCTTTATCTGTTGAAACTCTAAATATTGAAACTTGGTCAAATGATGGTGAAGAAAACCCTGTTACGATACGTTTAGCTGATCATTTTAATAACCCGGTCCCAGATGGCACTGCTATTAGCTTTATTACGCATGGGGGGGAAATAGAGCCTAATTGTTTGACTGATAATGGTGCATGTTCTGTTATTTGGACTGGCCAAAATGAAAGGCCAACAGGAAATAATCTTAACGACGGCATGTGTGATGTGGGCAATGATAATGATCCGGCTAATGATGTACCAGCTCAAGGCGTTCCTTGCTATGACAGTGTAAACCTACAGCCCTTACCATTGACTCGTCCGCGTAGTGGGCGTGCCAATATATTAGCTTACGCGGTAGGGGAAGAAAGTTTTGTTGATTCAAATGGTAATGGATATTATGACTCAAATGAAACTTTTGCTGATTTATCCGAAGCTTTTTTAGATCATAATGAAGATAATCAATTTTGTGGTCGTTTAGCAGATGGAACCGCCGCGCCGGGTGCTTTACCTGTGGGTGATTCAAGCTGTTTAGCCGGTGGTGACCATGAAGAGCCAGTAGATTTTAATAAAGATTTTACTTATAACCGCGGTAATAATTTATTTGATGGTATTTTGTGTGAGAATGATAACAACTGTACCCGAAACTTTGTTCACGTGAGAGACAGCAGTGTTATTGTTATGTCTGGAAGTGAGGCTTATTTTAATGTCAGAGATAGCGCTGGAAATTCAGTTACATTGGTTGATTTAACAACCGCTTCAGGTCAGCCAGCAGTCTCCTTTACTGCTTATATCACGGATATTAACAATAACCCTATGCCAGCAGGCACGACAGTGAGCTTATCAATTGATAATGGCGAAATATCTGGCCCTTCCAGCTATGATTACCCTAATACTGCCACACCAATTCCTCAAGGTTTTAGCTTTACCTTAAAACAAGAAAGCGAGCCAAATGGGACGAGTTCAGGTATTGGTACTATCACAGTGACATCACCTTTAGGTGTGGTTTCTAGTTATCAATTTTCAATTGTCGATGATGGCTAAAAACAAAAATACTTAAGCGTAATAGTTAAAGTTAATAAATAAGCTAAAAGAGCCAGTTTTACTGGCTCTTTTTGTATATCCGCTGAAATATATAAGCAACAGTCTTTAAAATAAATTTCAAGCCTTGCCCTTTTAAAATCAAAAAAAGCCACTATAGTCTGCTTTATCGTTGAAAAAGAAAGCAATCAAACCTTTATCTGGCTTTTGTGCATAAAATTGCTTGCTACATTGGCGTTTTGTCGATATACCTAAAAAAGACGCGGCGTTAACAAATGAAATAACGTAAAAATTAACGCCTAAATGAAACCGAATAATAAGACTTACTGATAACTCATGGGAAAATCACTTGTAATAGTCGAGTCACCGGCTAAAGCTAAGACGATTAATAAATATCTTGGCAGTAATTATATTGTTAAGTCGAGTGTCGGGCATGTTCGTGATTTGCCAACCTCGTCAAAAGGCAAATCGACCCTGACCGCCGATACAAAAAAAATGACAGCTGAAGAAAAAGCCGCTTTTAAAAAGAAAAAAGAAAAAGCCGCTTTAGTCGCAAGAATGGGGGTAGACCCTGAAAATAACTGGCAAGCAGAATACGATATTTTGCCGGGGAAAGAAAAAGTTGTCGCAGAATTACAAAAGCTAGCCAAAAACGCTGATACCGTCTATCTCGCAACGGATTTGGATAGAGAAGGGGAGGCTATTGCTTGGCACCTTCGTGAAATTATTGGTGGTGACGATGATAAATACAAACGTGTTGTATTTAACGAAATCACAAAAAAAGCGATTAAAGAAGCTTTTTCACAACCCGATGAGCTCAACATTGACCGAGTTAATGCCCAACAAGCACGTCGCTTTTTAGATCGTGTGGTTGGTTTTATGGTGTCGCCATTGTTATGGAAAAAAGTCGCCAGAGGGTTATCCGCCGGGCGGGTTCAATCAGTTGCCGTTAGATTAGTGGTAGAGCGCGAGCAAGAAATTAAAGCCTTTGTGCCGGAAGAGTATTGGGAAGTTAAAGCGGATACTCAAACTAAAGGCAAGGTTGACTTACAATTAGATGTGGCTAAACAAGCGGGTAAATCGTTCAGACCAACCAATAAAGCCCAAACTGATGCCGCACTGGCCACGTTAAAATCAGCAAATTATGAAGTTAGTGATTGTGAAACTCGGCCAACTTCTAGTAAGCCAAGTGCCCCTTTTATTACTTCAACATTGCAACAGGCATCCAGCACACGTTTAGGTTACGGTGTTAAAAAAACCATGATGTTGGCTCAGCGGCTTTATGAAGCGGGTTATATCACCTATATGCGTACAGACTCAACTAATTTGAGTTCAGAGGCTGTTGCAACTTGTCGTGATTATATTAGCGATAATTATGGTGCTAAGTATCTACCAGAATCTGCCAATACGTATGGCAGTAAAGAAAATGCGCAAGAGGCGCATGAAGCAATACGTCCTTCTTCGGTCACTGTCGTGGCGGATATGGTTGATGGCGTAGATGCAGATGCTAAAAAATTATATGAGCTCATCTGGCGCCAATTTGTTGCCTGTCAGATGACACCGGCTAAATATAACGCGAGTACCATTACGGTTAAAGCGGACGAGTTTGAATTAAAAGCAAAAGGCCGAGTATTGGTGTTTGATGGTTGGACAAAAGCACAGCCACCAGCCAGCAAAAAAGGCGCACAGGATCAGCTTTTACCAGATGTTAAAGTAGGCGAACTATTAAATTTAGTTGAGCTTAACCCGTCACAACATTTTACTAAACCAACCGCTCGCTATAGTGAAGCAGCTTTGGTTAAAGAACTTGAAAAACGCGGCATCGGCCGACCTTCAACTTATGCTGCTATTATTAGTACCATTCAAGACAGAGGGTATGTACGCTTAGAAAGCAAACGTTTTTATGCTGAAAAAATGGGTGAAATCGTCACGGATCGACTAGTCAATAATTTTGATGACTTAATGAGTTTTGATTTTACCGCAAACATGGAAAAGCATTTAGATGAAGTCGCGCAAGGTTCACTTGACTGGATTAACTTACTAGACAAGTTTTATGCAGGATTTAGTCATCAACTAAATAAAGCAGAGCAAGGGGTTGAAGAAGGCGGAATGCGGCCGAATCAACCGATACCTGTTGATATTGATTGCCCTGAATGTGGGCGGCATATGACGATTAGAACTGCTTCTACTGGGGTTTTTCTTGGCTGTTCAGGTTATGCACTGCCGCCAAAAGAGCGCTGCACAAAAACCATGAATTTAACCTCAGGTGAAGAAGCGGTTGATGCAAACGATGATGAAGCTGAAACGAATGCTCTGCGTGCAAAACGTCGCTGTACAAAATGTGGCACTGCGATGGACAGTTATTTAATTGATACTGAGCGTAAATTGCATGTGTGTGGTAATAACCCAACATGTGATGGTTACGAAATAGAAAAAGGCCAGTTTAAAATTAAAGGTTATGATGGACCCGTTATTGAATGCGATAAATGTGGTTCAGACATGCAACTTAAAAATGGTCGATTTGGTAAATATTTTGGCTGCACCAACGATGAGTGTAAAAATACGCGTAAATTGCTCCGTAGCGGACAACCTGCGCCGCCAAAAGAAGATCCTGTTCATTTACCAGAGTTACCATGCGAAAAGTCTGACGCTTATTTTGTGTTGCGAGACGGCGCGTCTGGTATTTTTATGGCTGCTCATAACTTTCCTAAATCTCGTGAAACCAGAGCACCTAAAGTAGAAGAGTTAAAACGTTTTAAAGATAGGATTTCGGATAAATTTAAATATTTAGCCGATGCGCCAGAAAAAGATCCAATGGGTAATTTAGCTATTATTAAGTTTAGCCGTAAAAACAAAGAGCAATATGTGGCGTCTGAAATGGATGGTAAAGCATCTGGATGGGTGGCTCATTATGTAGACGGCAAATGGGTGGCTGATGATTCTAAGATGAAAAAACCTAAAAAATAACTGACTTGGGTTAAATTCATTTATAAATACCTGAATGATGAAAGTTATTCAGGTATTTTTTTATCTAAAATCTAAAATCTAAAATTTTAGAGGCTTGAGAGGTTAAAAGCTTAAGTACAAAGCTAATTTGGAAACAAAACAGATAACGAATGAGGTCAATGAGATCGCGAGATAAATGCCAATTATAGACAGGGCAAAATCCTGTATTTTAAATGATTGATCCCCCATTTAAATATTGGCAATCGATTAAAGTATGGTCTTGCCCTGCAGTTAGACAGGAAATAAGTGCACTTATTTTGCCTGTAGAGTTTATATTTTTTGTGCGCACGACAGCGTTAAGATAGGTGCAAGCGGAGGTTATCAAAGAGCTAAAAGGGATCAGTAGTAATAAAAAATGCAGCGAATGCTGCATTTTTTATTACTTATGGTTTGATCAATTAGTGCTATTTACCATTTTTTCTTAGGTTGGAATAACACATCCAAATCATCTTCTTCGTCTGCCGCTTTTTTACGTCTGTCTTTTTCATTGGTATTTTTAAGTTCTTCGGTAATTTCGCGTAATCGTGTCGTCAGTTCAACTTTTCTTTGGTTAGCATATTCTGATCGTATTGCTTGAGCGTCGATAGTCGCCAATGCTTTTTCATAATATTGACGAGCAGATCCCAGCATTTGGCTTTGTCTAGCCATGTTGCCGCGTTTCATTAAACTCTCAACGTTTATTCTAAGTTGAAGTGCATCTAGGCGTTTATCTTCGGTCATAAAAAGTTGAGGATCAACTTTGCCTTTAGTGTGTTCTGAGCGTAATGCCGTGCGTAATTTTTTTATGCCTTGAATCAAAGCTATAGTTGCCCGCTCATCGTCGGGTAAATTAAAATCTTCGTCGTTAACTTGCGGTTGCTGTGTGGATACATTTTTAACTCTTTCTTGGGTATCACGAAGCCGTTGACGAAAGTCTGTTGATTCAGGCATTAATTCAGCCATAGCTTTGATTGCATCTAGTAATCTTTGATGCAAAATTAAAATAAGTTGAGGACTAACAGGGAAGTTGCCAATATTCATTAACAAATTTTCGGTTTCTTCGACCGTATGCTTGTATTTTGCTAATTCATTTCGTTTATCCGATTCAATTTTTTCTTTATGTTGTTGAACCGCGTTTATTATTATAGCTAGTACAACCAGTGCAATAACAAGAGCAATAACAATGGTAAAAATCATCACAATTCCTAAATTTATGAATTAACGTTCATTTTTAGTGTTTTATTCGTTAGTTTTGTTTGATATAAGTGGTATACCAAATATTTGATAGTACAAGAATAATTTAAATTAGTCGAACAAGAATATAAAACTATTATTATTTTTTAAGGCAATGTCAGTTTAAATAGACTTCCACCGAGCAGCCCGCCATTTTGCAAACTAATGTCGCCACTTTTTCCATCTGTTTGGTGAGCATCGGCAATAATTTTCGCAAAAAATAAACCTAAACCTGTGTGACCAGCGGATAAATTAAGTGCTTGCATGCTTAAATCATTTTGTTGGAGCATAGACTCACAGTAGCCATCGCCGTTATCGTTGATGCAAAGCACCAATCTTGAATTTTGTATTTCAGCTTGAATACAAATTTGATCCTTGGTATATCGCATCGCATTGATAAACACATCATTTAGTAGATTAGAAATAAGATCAATATCTAAGTACCAATATAACTCGTCGGCAACGTCTAATTTCACGCTGATTCTTTTATTATCTAGATAAATCTGATTTTTAGTGATTATTTCATCCAAAATATCGATTATATAATATTCATCAATATTGACTGGGAGTTGCTGCTTTTCGGCTCTATATAAACTGAGCATTTGTAATAAATTTGAATTTAAACGAGATGCTTCGTAATGTAGCTTGGCTAATTCATGGGTTGAACTATCATTATTTTTTTTTGCTTTATCACTTAGTTCATCAATTGATTGTAGCAATAAACATAATGAGTTTTTCATATCATGCACGTTAGCAGCAAGTACGCTTGAAAAATCTATTTGAGGTGGCGAATTAAAAGGCACGTTTATTCACTCGCTAATATTGTTTTTATTGATTTTAAATTTTGTCTAAACAAGGTAAACCTTTGATCTGACGGCTCTAGATATTTTAATGTTCTCACGCACATTTCAATTAATTTCATGTATTGATGCTTAGGGCCATCTAATTTAATTTGTTGTGTGAGTGCCGACATTAATAATAAAGCAATCGTAATATTGTTATTTGAATATGTGTAGGCATTGATTAAATAATTTAAAGCTTGGTAGGTTTTACCTTGCTCATAAGTATGCAAACCTCTTTCAAATAACTGATTTGATTTTAGCACGTTTACTGGCGTAATGGCGGTAATGGATTGGGCTTTGCAAAACTCAACTATTTGTACTGAATTTTGGATTAGTTCAGGATAGAAAGTTTGTAAAAAAGCAAATTGGTCTCGTAAAAAGCATCGGCCACCATTACTGATACTTGCTAAATTTTGGCTCATATTTGATAAGCTTGAATGACTTTTTTCTTGGTTTTGTTGTTTGTGCCAATATATTGCATTAATTATTTCCAGCGCGATCATCATTTGAGCGTTGTCTTTATAGGAATGGCGATAAGTTTTAAGTAAATTTTGTAATTCTGTTTTTAATTTATTGATTTGACTGCCGTTCGCCAAATAAATACAGGTTGAGAGCGTATTGAGTAATTTTAATATATCTTCTTCGTGAGCTGATATTGAATTTTTGCTAAGTTGAATGACTTTTTTATAGCTTTGTAGTGCTAATAAGGGATTATTTAATTTGATGGCTAGGTCGCCTTGATGACGAAATCTAGTTATCGATTTAGGGCTTAAAATACATGATTGTGCAATTATTTCACATGCTTTAGTATCTTCGCCTAAATTCATTAATGTTTCGGCTTTTAAATCAAGTGCAATCGCGGCATGTGGATTGAGTTGATAAATTTTATCTAAATATTCAATCGCATCTTGGTATTGCCCTAGGCCTATAGCAGCTTTAGCGTAACCCATTAAAGCCCATAATAATGCTCTTTGTTTGATCACATTGGTAAATACCTGAAGGGCAGAACTATAATCGCCGATGCGTAACAAACAATCCCCTTTAATTTGAAGGCAACTACTCATATATTTACAGCGTGCTTTAATGAGTTCATCACATGCGTCTATAGCCTCGATGTGATTTTGTTTGTTTAATAACGATAGCAGGGGGCGCAACGCTTGTTTTTTTTCATAAACTTTATCTAATCGAGTTTTTAATGCTTGTTTGGTAAAAGGTTTAGTTAAATAATCATCCGGTTTAAATTCAATTGCGCCCATCACCACCTCCATTGAATTTTCCGCGGTTACCATTATAAATATCGTGTCTTTTCTTAAAATTTCGCGGTAAGTTAATGATTCTAATAACTGTTGACCGTCTTGGCTTTCGTCACCTAAATTATAATCACAAAGTAGAATATCGTGACGTTTTTGCTTATATAAGCCAATAGCTTGTTCAGCATTAGCAGCTGCATCTATTGACTTAGCCCCTAGGCCCACTAACATATTTTTAAGCGATGAACGAAATTCAGTAAAATCATCCACAATTAAAAATGTTTTGTCTATATAACGGTTTATGGTACTCATTGAAATAACCGCTGAACTTTAGATATATGTATGGCTTAATATTGGTTCATAATTGCGAAAAGGTGAATTAAAATCAAAAATAAACATCGAAATTTGCCTATTCTCGGTATAGACTTAATTAAAAGTAATAAAAGACTCTCCATATATTCAAATAAAGCATAACGGTGGTAGGGAAATGAAACTACAACAGCTGAGATATATTGTCGAAGTTGTTAATCACAATCTGAACGTATCGGCAACTGCAGAAAGCCTATATACATCTCAACCTGGGATTAGCAAGCAAGTTAGAATGTTAGAGGATGAACTCGGAGTTCAAATTTTCGGCCGCAGTGGTAAACATTTAACGCATGTGACATCTGCAGGCCAAGAAATTATTAATATTTCACGGGAAATGTTATCTAAAGTCGAAAGCATTAAAGCCGTTTCAAGAGAGCATACCTTACCTGACCAAGGTAAATTAAATATAGCGACGACTCATACTCAAGCGCGTTACGCTTTACCGCAAGTCATTAGCGGTTTTATGAAAAAATATCCCAAAGTGTCTTTACATATGCATCAAGGCACACCTGCACAAATAAGCGATGCTGCTGCCAAAGGCGATGCAGATTTTGCGATTGCAACTGAAGCATTGCATTTATATAACGACTTGATAATGCTGCCTTGCTACCATTGGAATCGCAGCGTGGTTGTTAATCGAGATCACCCTTTGGCGACTAAAAAGCAAATTACTTTGGAAGATGTGGCTAAATATCCGATTGTTACCTATGTATTTGGTTTTACTGGTCGTTCTGAATTAGATAGCGCTTTTAGTAAAACAAATTTAGACCCGAAAATTGTATTTACCGCAACTGATGCTGATGTGATTAAAACTTATGTCAGAATGGGTGTAGGAATAGGGGTAATGGCGACAATGGCGGTAGATAAGAAAAATGATCAAGATTTAGTTGCGATAGATGCATCGCATTTATTTAAGCCTAGCACGACCAAAATTGGTTTTAGAAAAGGCACCTTTCTTCGTTATTACATGTATGACTTTATTGAGCGCTTTGCGCCGCATTTAACTCGGGATATTGTTGATAAAGCCATTATGCTAAAAAATGCAGATGAGATTGACGAGTTATTCAAAGGTTTTAAATTACCTGTGCGCTAGTTTTGAACGCCTTTGTGTTTTAAATTAACCGCTGTTTTAGTTCAGCTAAAATAGCGGCCGTTGCCCCCCAAATTAACTTATCTTTATAATAAAAGTGCCAAATCAAACGTGGTTGTTGGTTTATCTGGTATTGCTGAGCCGTTAATTTAGCTTGTGTTAATAAAAAATTTAACGGCAGTTTAATCACTTCGGTTACTTCAATTGGGTTTAAGGTAAGCTGCATGTTTTTATTGTCGGCTGTATATCGAGCATAGCTAACATAGGGGGTTATCTCATAGCCTGATAAAGTTTGATGTTTGGATAGTTGACTAACAGCTTGCCAAACTTGGCTTTTAATGCCAATTTCTTCATAAGTTTCTCGGGTTGCGCACGCGTATAGTGAATTATCAGCAACCTCTAATTTACCACCTGGAAAGCTGATTTGACTAGGGTGTAGCCTTAATGTGTCTGGCCTTTGAGTTAACCAAACTTCAAGTATGTTTTGTTGGTTTTCGACAATAGGAACCAACACAGCCGCAGGTTTTAAGTTGGGGTCGTGGTTTGGAGTGTTTAGACCAGTAGCCTGTAATTTTAACCGGCTAATTAAATGGCTAAGTTGCACTAAATGCAAGTCCTTTAGTTTTAGTTATCGAGTTTAATGAATGTTTGGGTTGTTGTTATTGTGCAACCTTGTAAACAATAGCTGCCCCTATTTGCGAACTACAAATACAAATTAAAGCTTAAATGTTGCGTTATAGGTTTTTTAATAAAGGTAAAATTTTATTAACCTTATCAAATGTTTCTTTGTATTCGCTTTGCATTTTTGAATCGAAAACTAAACCACCGCCAGCCCAGCAATGAAGTTGAGTGTCATTTGCTACTAAGGTTCGAATTGCGATGTTTGTATCCATATGACCGCGCCAATCAATAAATCCAATTGAGCCACAATAAATTGACCGGCGGTGTGGCTCTAGTTCTTCTATTATTTGCATTGCGCGCACTTTAGGTGCGCCAGTTATGCTGCCACCTGGAAAGCAAGCCATTAATAAATCAAATGCGGTTTTATTAGGTTTAAGTTCACCTGTGACTGTGCTCACTAAATGATGCACGGCTGGGAAACTTTCTATATCAAATAGTTTAGGCACTCTTACTGTTCCAGGCTGGCAAGTTCGACTAATATCGTTTCGCAATAAATCAACAATCATTAAATTTTCTGCTCTGTCTTTTTCTGAGCGTTTGAGGCGTGATTTAAATGCATTATCTTGTTTAAACGATTGTCCACGCGGCACTGTGCCTTTAATTGGCTTGGTTTCGACTAAGCCATTGGTTAAACTTAAAAATCGCTCCGGTGAAATGCTCATAATACTGTGATTTTTATATTGTATGTAGGCAGAAAATGGCGCTTGATTACTATCACGTAGGGCAAGGTAAGCTGGCCAGCAATCGCCTTGATACAACGCTGAAAATCGCTGAGCTAAATTAATTTGATAACAATCGCCTTCAACCAAGTATTGTTTTATTTTATCAAACTTTTCTGCATAGCTATGTTCAGTCATATTAGACTGCCAATCACTATTTAATTTAAAAGGGGTAAATTTTGTGGTGTTGTGTTCTTTATCAAGTTTTTCTATGAGTTGAGTGACTCGATTTAAGTTAGGCTGATAATCAATGGCGTACCAATTTTCGGTATGGTTATCTTTAATAATCGCCCAGTCATAAATACCTAAATGCATACTCGGCAACTCAATATCAGCTTTCGCCTTATTTGCTAATGGTTCAAGCTCTCTGGCTAAATCGTAGCTAAACCAGCCAGCGCAGCCGCCAATAAAAGGCAAGTGGCTTTTTTCTATCACATTTTTTGGCATAAGCTCGTTATGCAGGCGCTTAGCTGCCATAAATGGGTTTTCTGTTGATTCTGTTTGGTAGCCGCCATTTAATAGTCGTATCCGAGTTTTATTGTTCAAACGGGAAATAGTGGCGATTGGTGCAGATAAAATAATGTCGTATCGGCTATTTTCGTGCTCAGCACTGGCTGAGTCTAGCAAAATTGAACCTTCGTCTTTGGCGATTGCTGAAAATAATGAGGTTGCTTTTAATGCTTTTGGCAAATCAAGCTGAAATTGTATTGAGTATTTATTCATTTAAGTTGAGGGTTGCAAATCACTGACGGTAAATTTGGGGGTAAGGTTATCATATTGACGAAAAATGTGTGAACTCAAAAGTGTGCTGTCATTGTATTTTGATATGCAAATCCGCTTTTAATACAGGTGCGAAATTTTACAGGTTTTGTTTAATGAGTGTCGTTATAATAAGTATTTTAGATAACTATTTGCCAATTGAGGTATTATTTGTCTAAATTGGCTCTACATTAAGCTAACTGTTAAGTTCAAATTGTTTTTACAGTATGGGCTAAACAATAAATTAAGCGACTCAATTTAACTTGTATCACCACGCCACTGGGGATTTTAAATGAACACAATTCGTCAACAAGATTTTATCGATAGCATTGAAGATGCTTTGCAATTTATCTCTTATTATCACCCGCTTGATTATGTAAAAGCTGTTGAAGCGGCTTATCATAAAGAGATTAACCCAGCCGCTAAAGATGCGATGGCGCAAATTTTAATTAATTCACGAATGTCTGCGCAGGGTAACCGCCCAATTTGCCAAGACACAGGAATTGTTACCTGTTTTGTAAAAATTGGTATGGCTGTTCAATGGGATAAAACAGATTTAACCGTACAGCAAATGGTAGATGAGGGAACTCGTCGAGCTTATACTAATCCAGAAAATCCGCTTCGGGCATCGATTGTTAAAGACCCTGCCGGTAAGCGCATTAATACTAAAGATAATACCCCTGCAGTTGTCCATATTGACATGGTTGAAGGTGATAAAATCGAAGTTATGATTGCAGCTAAAGGCGGTGGCTCTGAAAATAAATCTAAAATGGTGATGCTAAACCCAAGCGATTCAATTGCTGACTGGGTGGTTAAAACGTTACCTACAATGGGCGCAGGCTGGTGTCCGCCGGGCATGTTAGGGTTAGGGATAGGCGGCACAGCTGAAAAGTCAGCTGTACTTGCAAAAGAAAGTTTAATGGATCCGGTCGATATTCAAGAGCTAATTGAACGTGGTCCACAAACGACGGAAGAAGCACTTCGTTTAGAAATTTTTGAGAAGGTTAATAAGCTCGGGATTGGCGCTCAAGGCTTAGGGGGGTTAACGACTGTAGTTGATATTAAGATTAAATCTGTACCAACTCATGCAGCCTCTAAACCCGTTACTATGATCCCAAATTGTGCTGCAACGCGTCATGCTCATTTTTATTTAGATGGTTCAGGTCCAGCGGAATTAAAAGCGCCTAAATTAGAAGACTGGCCTGAAGTGACTTGGGAAGTGGGCGAAAATGTTCGCCGCGTTAATGTTGATAATATCACCAAAGCCGAAATCCAAAGCTGGAAAGCGGGTGATACTGTATTGTTATCAGGTAAAATTTTAACTGGCCGCGATGCAGCTCATAAACGTATACAAGGTTATTTAGAACGAGGCGAAGCATTACCAAACGGAATCGATTTCAGTAATCGTTTTATTTATTATGTAGGGCCGGTGGATGCAGTTGGTGATGAAGTGGTTGGCCCTGCGGGTCCTACAACGGCTACCAGAATGGATAAATTTACCGATATGATGTTGGCCGACTATGGCTTGGCAGGCATGATAGGTAAAGCTGAGCGCGGTTCAAACACTGTAGAGTCTATTAGCAAACACAAGGCAGTTTATTTAATGGCAGTTGGCGGTGCGGCTTATTTAGTCTCTAAAGCGATTAAAAAATCGAAAGTCGTCGCGTTTGAAGATTTAGGAATGGAAGCTATTTATGAATTTGAAGTTGAAGACATGCCAGTAACAGTAGCCGTTGATTCAACAGGCAATAACGTTCATGAAACAGGACCGGCAATTTGGCAAGCCAAAATTGCTGAATTATAGACGTCTAGTCTTGTATTAGATTGGCAATGGATTAGCAGCGCTCATTTAAATTGTGCTGTTTTAATTCATTGCCGCTTTAATTCATATCAACTCAAATACGCTTCTTTGCTACTCACTTTTTCACCTGAACGCTACCCTTTCTAATTTGATGGGATTGTAATTTTATTAAAGCTGGGCTTGTCTAATAATTTGCTATCCGTTTGTTTGTCGATATAATTAGACTGTTCGTTTATACAGTCCTTTGGGGTTTGAAGTGTAGGTTGGCTAGCGTGACACAGAAAAGTCGTAAAATTATACATGTTGATATGGATTGCTTTTTTGCCGCAGTTGAGATGCGTGAAAATCCTAAACTTAAGCAAGTACCACTTGCCGTTGGTGGTTCGCGTGATCGGCGTGGCGTTATTTCAACATGTAACTATATTGCTAGACAGTATGGTATACATTCTGCAATGGCGACAGCTCATGCCTTTAAACTTTGCCCAAATTTAGTTTTGGTGCCAGGTAATATGGCTTTATACCGTGAAGTCTCTGCTCAAGTGCGTAATATTTTTTTACGTTACAGTGAAATTATTGAACCTTTATCGTTAGATGAAGCTTACATTGATGTGACAGATAGTGCATATTTTAAGGGTAGTGCAACTTTAATTGCCCAAGCTATTCGGCATGATATTGAAAAAGAAACTCAGTTAACGGCGTCAGCAGGCGTTGCACCAAATAAATTTTTAGCCAAAATTGCAAGTGAAGAAAATAAACCGAATGGCCTGTACGTTATCACCCCACAAAATGTATCTGAATTTGTACGCGAATTAGACCTTAAAAAAATTCACGGTGTAGGTAAAGCAACATTAAAAAAATTAAATCAGTTAGGTTTATATACAGCTGCCGATATCCGCAATTTTGATCAAAGCCGTTTAATTAAGCATTTTGGACGGTTTGCAACTCATTTAAGGGAGCGTTGTCAAGGCGTAGATGACCGAACGGTCAATACACATCGGATTAGGAAATCTATTGGGGTTGAGCGTACATTTGCTAAAGATTTAACTCAAATATCACAAAGTCGGGGGGCAATAAAAAAGCTATTTGATGATCTTGTTGGTCGGATTAAGGCCGCTGATAAGCAAAATCAAATTAAAAAACTTTCAGTTAAACTTAAATTTGACGATTTTCAGCTGACAAGCTTAGAAAGCAGTCAGTTTAATCATATTAACTTGTTAACCTTAGAAAATTTTGAATATTTATTATCTACAGCATGGCAAAGATCACAGGGGCGGAGTGTGCGTTTAATTGGGCTTTCGGTTGGTTTAAATGAAGTTACAGATAAAGATATTCATATTGGTATGCACCAGCAACTCAGGTTTAAATTTTAGCCCACTAATCGTTTTTATCATTATGCCACTTAATATATCATCTAATTCTAACTCTGAATTAGTGTTTAGTTCCGCTAATGGATTGACTGTGTCTAATATTCTAAATAAGCGCTTATTATCTAGCGTTAAAGTGATCGAACAACCTGCAAATATCCAAATAAAACTTACCGACAATTGTTCTTTTTTGCCGAAAATAAATTTTAATTGCAATAATTTTTTGTTGTAATTGAGGAGTAATTCACGTTTTTGGTGTATATTAAAGCTGTGTTTTGATTTAAGGGGCTGGTGAGCCTTTGGATGTAGTTTTTAAAAGGTGAGGGTAAAAAATGAAATTGGTTAAATCAACTTTGTCGGTTGCATTAATTGCGGCTTTAACTGCTTGTGGCGGTGGTAGTGATGGCGGTTCTGATAATGATGGTGATGGCAACGGTAACGGAAATGGTAATTCAAGTGGTGAAATTATTATTTCAGGTACTGTCACCAAAGGCACAATGAAGCAGGCTACCGTTGTTCCTTATAAGCTAGTTGGCAATAATTGGGTGAAAATTTCAGAAGCGGAAATTGATAGCGATACTGGTTTAATTACCGATGATAAAGGGTTTTATAGCTTTAATGTGCCAGAGTACTCAGGCCCGGTAAAAGTTGAGTTGCAAGCCAATGAAAATACCCTGATGGTGTGTGATGCGGTTGATGGATGCGGAGATATCGCGTTTGGTGCCGATATTCAGTTGCCGCTAGATTTTAAGCTTTCATCTACCTCAAATATCGATGACTCCGACGAACAAATTACCTTAAATGTTTCTGCTTTAACTCATATCGCCAGTGAATTAATTTCAAACGACTTAGTCAATTTGGATGCGCAAACAATTCAACAGCAAAATTCAAAAATTGGTAACGCTTTTGGAGTAGAAGGCAATATAACGACTTTAACGTCAACTAACTTTATCTCTGAAGGCACGGCTAGTGTAGATGGTGACGTTGTAGCTGATGCGGCCATTAATAACAAAGCAGAATTAAAATACGCCTTAGTGAATGCGGGTATTGCCAGCGCCTTATTTAAAGCGACATCTGAAAGCAAAAACATCGCCCAATTATTAACTGAAGCAACGGATGATATTATTACTGCCGGTGGCTCCATTGCGGTTAACAATGATAATGGCGGTGGCTCATTTGTATTAACAACAAAAGATGTATTAGATGCGGCTGCTAAAACATCTAGTGATAAATTAAAACCTGTTGTGGATGGCAATGCTGATGTAACAGGCGCCTTAACCGGCTTAGAAACGGAAGTGATTACCGATCAAGTTGAAAACGAGCAAAATGCTGGCGAAGATGGGCGAGTTGATCCAGACTCAACCAATGAACCAGTAGAAGCGACACCATTAGAAAAAGCGAAATCTATGGTGACGGATGTTAGAGTATTAACTGAATTACTGGGCGTGTATGACAAAGGTGATTCAACCTCTGGTTTTGTACCTGCAGTTGAGCAATATGAAAACTTATTGCTAAATGCGAATGACATGATTGAAGCAGAAGCAAACAGCTTTACTTTATTAGAAGATATTGAATTAGTTCTATCTGAAATCAATGCATTAGATGGTCAAGATATTGATGATGGCACTATTACCGATAAAACCTACAATGCAGGTGATTTTGGAGACGGTAATTTAACAGGTTCGATTAGCTTTAATGCAAATACCTTAACCTTTACCCTTGAAGATATTACTTACGCATTGGTAGGTACTGGTACAGGAAGCGCTCAAAATAGGGTCGCCGCTAAAGCTGACGGCAGTGCGATGGCAAACTTAACGGCGAAAATTATGGGCTTTGAAAGTGACGCCAGCGGCCAAGAATTTAGTTTGCAATTGACGGGTAGCTTAACCAGTTCAGGTGCTATTTTTACCTTTAATAACACAGAAACTAGTTTAATTACCGTTAAAACCAGTAATAAAATAGTCCGTGAAGATTTTGATGCAGCAGAAGATGTTAGTGCACAAATTGATGAAATTAGCGTTAACTTGTCATTGCAACTTGCTCAGCAAGGGGGTGAAAACCCCGTCACTTTTGAGGGGCAGTTAAAAGGCACCTTAGTGCCACAAACTGAGTTAGTTATTCGTCAAGATTGGGACTGGGAAGGGGATTCGTATGAACCTGAATTTTATGTTGAAAAAGACGAAATTGCCATTCCTGAGATGTTCAGTTTAGTGGGTGAGTTTTCATCTTTAGAAGGTCAATCTGTATCAGCTACATTAACAGTTAATGTTAATAACGCGCGTGATTTTGAAACCGAAGGGTTTGATAACTTTGGTAAAACGGTTAACGATGTGGCAAGTGTTACAGTAGACTCTACCCAAAAATCAATTACCTTTAGTATACCAGATGGTACAGAGGTCACTGAATTTACAGGGATGTATTCTGGTGATGCAGATAACTGGATATCCACTTTTAATACCACCTTAGCTGATAACCAAATCAACACAGAAATTGAACAATTTGCCACTATAACCCAAGACGGGGCTAATCCAAGGTATGTATATACTTATATTGAAGATGAAGCGGGCGAAGACTTTGCTTGGGCTGAGCAATTAGTCGTAGAGCCAAATGGCAGTCAGTATGATGTGTATTATATTGAAGATATCCCAGTACATGTTGATGATTATTTAGGCGCTGATGGCTTGTTAAAAGACAACGACGGCAATACTTTGAGCCTGACGAATGACTTTTTGCTTGAAGAGACAGTTTCATCTTTTGACAGTTTCTTAGATTATTCATATCGAGCAGAAGATTTATTTAGTTTTGGTGACCCACGGGAAGCTCATAACCTTGCTGAAATCGTTTCACGCGCGCAAGCAAATCATCCTGAGTATTTTATATTTCCAATTAACAATTTAGGCCCTGTTCAGTTACAGCCAGTGGAATATACCGCGGGCTTAGATATGAGTTTAAGCGGCTATCAACTTAATTCGGTATTTGAAGATGAAGTCACAGTGCAAGTTGATGATGATTTGACTCAGATCGATATTGAATTTAGCCAGTCGGATGATAGCACTCAGTATATGCTGGATAAAACATCGGATAATAATTATGTATTTACCGAAGTTTCTATGCATTCAGATTATAACGACAAATCGACGATAACGGCATCAACGCAAGCAGTAAGTGGAATTTCTGATGCTGAAAAGTATACGTTGATACATGCATCCGGAGTTGCTGATACTGAAGGTGAACGTTATTTTTATGGCTTTAGAGCAACTATTACGCCGGTAGATAATAATCAGGATGAATTGGTTGATGAGTATCAGATAACCGAAGAATACTGTCATGTATACGACAATCTGGGTTTAGCTTCACTTGATGAGTGTAATTGGGATATGCCCACTGACTATACTGATAGCATACTACCCGATGCATGGTATTATGGTCAGCAAATTGATGATGTTATAGATGCCACTCAACATTATACTTTTGGTTTGAACTATTATATGGCTCACGTAGCCGGGGTAGGCCATCTTGAAAGTGATACTTTAGATATAGCTTCATTGCGAGATCAAAAATCACAAACTTTAGATGCTTATTTAGTTGAACCTGAGAATGATACTGGCTTTGAAACCGAATCTAATTATTTAGATTTATTTGCTTCGCTTGCACTGGGTGTAACGGTGGATAGCTATGATGTTAACTTGCGTTTATCGGGTAACCGTAACGGGATCGAAGATGGTTTATTTACCTTAGATCTTGATTATGAATTAGCGGATGAACAAGGGATCCGTGATGTTAAACTCGCGGTTGATTCAAAAGATATTGATGAAGAGGGTTATGTCACCTCAATTAAAGCCAGTAATAGCGCTGGGGTTAGCTTAGATATTTTTGAGCCTACCGAAGCTCAAAAAGAGCAGGGCGGCGATATTGTTTTAGGCGCCATTATGGCTGATGGTGAGCAAGCAGGTGAAGTTATTTATAGAACGGATAATTCATTGTTATTTGTTAAATTCTCGGATGACTCAATTGTTAATTTTCAATAATTAAATTGGATTGATTCAATATAATAAAGCTAAATGCCAGCGAATAATGCTGGCATTTTTATATCTGTTATCACTTTTTATATATCTAAAAGCAATGAGCAGTCTATTTTGAATAATCACTATTGGTTAAAGGGCGTTTTTATTTTTAATTTGATTAATGCCTGTGTGTTAACGCATACACAAGTGCATGCAACTGAAATAGAAATGTTTGCCTACTCAAATTCATACTCTAATGCATTACCGCTTAAAGAATTAGTAGAAGACAAATGGAAAAGCAAGCCAAGCAGTCATTCAGACCTGGCCTATTCTACAAACTCTTTAGGAATTCAATACCAAGCAAAACATTGGTATTTTAGCTTAGGTAAGCGATTAGACTTAATTGCTAATGCTAGCCCAGATTCAGTACTGGCGTTGTATCAAGACAAACTCGATAAACCGTTTTCAATTGAAAAAACTTACCAACTTGATATTGAGCTTGAGCAAATGGAGGCAGAGTTTGTTTCAGTTGGTTATCAATACTGGGCTGAAAATTGGCAGTTATTACCCATTGTTTCTTATTATCAGTTAGATAAAATGCGAGAGAGTCAGTTAAACGGAACGGTTGAGGTAAATCAACAAGGCGATTTTTTAGGCAGAGTTACTTTTGGTGAATACTATACTGAGCAAAATTTACTAAAGCGTCCATATGATCATTGGCGGCAAGATGGCAAAGGCATCAGCCTAACGGTTAAATTTAACTACCAGTGGGGCGATAATTTGTACTTATCTGCTAATGGATATGATTTATTAAGCCGTCTTGAATTTAAAAATACCGGTTTTAGTTCAGGGGTGTTAGACACCAATAATACCTATCGACCTGAACTCGGATTAAATAGTATAGGGCCATTGTTTAGTGGTGTTGAGACAGAATCTGATACAAGTTTGAAATTAAATACTCGATATGAATTAAAATTAGATTATAACACGCCCGCTTCTGGTCAACTCTGGTTAAGTGCTCACGCTGAACGTTTTGCTGGCCATCAACGTTTATGGTTAGGTGGATATAAACAAGGCCAGCAAATTAAGTATCAATTAGCTTTTGATGTGTTAAATGCCGTTGGGCAAATTGGACTACAAGTACCTTATTTAAAATTGAATTTAGCGCTAGATAAACTGGATGTGAAACAAGCTAAACAGTTTAAACTAGCCGCCGCATTTTATTATCAGTGGTGATTATAAGCCTTCGCTGATTTTAAGGTAAGCTTTAAGATAAGCAAAAAAGAGAGATGCTAAGCTAATAATACCAGTTAATTAACCAGTATTATTAGCTTGTATTTTTAAATTATTAGATTGATTAATATGACCAACGCAAACCAAGAGTGAATGCATTATTGTAAAAATTAACCTCAGGCACACTAACACTATTTCCGTTACCTTTGTCTTCTGTCACCACATCTCGATATTTGTAGTAACTAGTAAAAGTAGCTAATAAACCTAAATTATCAAAAAGCTGATACCGTAACCCCAGTTTACCGATTAAACTGTAACCGCCAAAAAATTCATTTAAAGTTTCACCCTGAATTGTGGTGTTTTGGGTGATACTATAAATAGGAATACCTGCTTCAATACCTGTATACCAAGTCCAGTCACCTCGATTTGGTAATTCATTAGGTTCATAGCGGTAGCCAAACAACGCGATTAATTCGTCTTGGATTTCAGATATTGCAACGTTCGATTTATATCTGTCAGAAATATCGCCATTTGGCAATACAAATGGGTCCATGCCATCTGCAGCTAATTGAGCATTGAATTCATCGGCTCCGGGTTGTTCAAATTCAAAATGTGAACGAATAAAGCTTAGCGAGCTTAAACGAAAGCCGGAAATAATTCGGTGTTGTTCAGTCCATTTATAGCTTAGCCTAAAAGCTAACTCGTTATGGTTAATCTTAAAATCATTTTGCTGGATATCACCAAATTCACCTAAAGACCAGGTTTCGGTTTGTACACTGGGCGCAAGCGACGCAAAACCATCTAAATATAAGCCATATTCATCATTAATCGCCACGTAGGCTGAATTTCGAGTGGTGATATTATATACATTGATATCTTGTTTAAGCTGACCGTAGCCAGCTAAATTATTTAATTTTTCAGAATAATTTATGGTTTCTAAGCCCAGCTCAATATCACTGAAAGATTTTATCTTTTTTTCTGCTGAGAAAGCGGAGGTTGATGCTAAAGAAGCGGCCATCATGACGGCTATTTTTGTTTTTTTATCCATTGTACTGCCTGCTGAATTTAATTTTCCATGCAACGAAGGGGTAAATGTTGTACCAAAAATGAGGCACAGTTCACATAATATAACAAAGTCAGAATATTGCCAATTTTTACGGGGATTGAACGGAATTTGATGAAAAAGGGTAAAAGTGAGGGGTTTTTGGTGATAATAGCAGGTAAACGTAAATAATATCGCTTTCTGTTAATCATTCATACTAAATTATGCGGATAACGATGGCGAGAAAGCGAGATAAACTTAATCAACCCACATTTTTTGCATAAATTTAATTTCTTCAACTCGTCCTGTTTTTGGATCGGTTAACGTGACATAAAAGCGAAATGTTTCTTCATTGGCATGGCGAACTTCAGCTAAATAATAAACAGCATTGCCTTCATCTACTTCTTTAAAATTCAGCTCTTTTCTTTGTCCAACTAAATTTTTGGCGTAGCCTTCTAATTTAAGTTTTAGCGGTTGTTTAGGTTTTTTATCTTTATCTAAAATACTGATATTAATTAAGCCATTATTATTACGGCGCTCAACTCCGACCGCTTTAGCTACATTGGCTTGAATAAAAGTAGATGGAAACGCAATATGATGAATTTCCCAATTTTTAATATTAGTTTGATGATCTGTATTTTGTGCGTAGCTATTTATGTTTAACAAACAAAAACATAAAGCCAATAATTTTATTAAATAAGAGTTCATAATAATCGCTTTAGTAAGATATAAAATAGATAAATTAAATTAAGCAGCTTGGGATAAAGTTTAGTTAACTTTTTTGTAAATACATTTCGTATAAGCTGCGTATTAGCATTTTAAATGAATCGCCAGTCAGTTGATGACGATTCATTTTTTCCTATCTTGAATTTAAGTATTAAAAACGACCAAATACATCCGCAATTAATAAATTGATAAATTGAATTGCAATAATGGCAATCAATACCGATAAATCTAAACCGCCCATAGGTGGTAAAATATTGCGAATTGGACGCAAGAAAGGTTCGGTTAATTGAAATAATATATACTCGGCTGGATTGTTGCCTTGGCTAAACCAACTTAAAATTGCGCGGATTATCAAAATCCAAAATGCGAGATTTAAAAACTCTTTGATTACCGCCATTAAAGCAGCGATAGAGAGCGCGACAGGGTTAAGTGGCCCCAGCCCAACCACTAAACTTAATACAACATATTTTGCCGCTGCGACAACTAGTGCTAATACTAAAGCCGCTATGTTCCATTTACCTTTTGCGGGCAAAATAGCTTGAAAGGGCACAAGCAAAGGGTTAGTTGCCTTGACGACAAATTGACAAAGCGGGTTATAAAAATCTGCACCGGCCGCTTGCATCCAAAATCGCAAAACAACTACCATTAATAATAAATCGAACACTATTCCAATTAAAAAGTGCATTGCATTCATAAATATATCCGTAAATTCAGTTTTTAGAGCTTATGTTAGTCATCTAAATAAATAGTTTTCTAATAAAGCGGGTTAAAATAATTTAGCCATTTCTTGTGATCGGCTAATGGCTGCTTGCATCGCTTTTTTAATAATACCTGTTAAATCCGACTGGTTAAAGCTTTCAAGCGCACAGGCTGTTGTTCCGCCTTTAGAAGTCACTTGTGCTCGCAAAGTTGCAATGTCCACATCATTTTGTTTCACCATTTCTGCCGACCCTAGAGCCACTTGCTGAACAATTGCTTTGGCTTCTTTTTCATCAAAACCTAACTCGACGGCTTCTTTAATCATGCCTTCCATAAACAAGAAAAAGTAAGCGGGTGCGCTGCCGGCCAGTGCAATAATGTGATCAATTCCAGATTCGTCTTCAACCCATACGGTTTTACCCACCGCTGACATTATTTGGTTGGCATACTCTTTATCAGACGTTGTCACATTTTGCGGTGCAAATAAGCCCGTCATGCCTAAACCTAATAAACTTGGTGTGTTGGGCATTGTTCGAATTAAACGACAAGGCGCGTTTAACAATTCGAGCAAACGTGATACTGGTAAGCCTGCCGCAATTGAAATAAATAATTTAGAGGTTTTTTCTGCCTCAGTTAAGCTCAGCTGTGACAACATATCGGCCATTAACTGAGGTTTCACCGCCAGAATTATAATATCTGCTTGTTTTGCTACGGCGGAGTTATCTTGACTGATATTAATATTGTGTTTTGCGTTTAGTGCATCTAACTTTTCGGTAGATGGATTACTGGCAAAAATAAAGTCACTTGGATACCCATTTTTTACCATGCCTGAAATGATGCTGGCGGTCATGTTGCCTGCGCCAATAAAGGCAACTTTTTTAAACTCTGTTTGTTTGTCTTGCATATGACCTTCTTTATCTATTGGGTTAATTGTATTTTAGTGTTTGCTTACCGTTATCTAGTGGCTCTTTTAGTGGCTCTTTCACCGAAGATAGCTGTGCCAATGCGCACCATAGTACTGCCGTTTTCAATGGCTAACTGCATATCGTTTGTCATTCCCATGGAAAGCGTATCCACATTTGGGTATTGCGCTTTAAGCGATAAAAACAATTGCTGCATTTGCTGTAATTGGCGTTTTTGTAATGTTTGGTCGGCTGTTTTTTGTGGAATGCACATAATGCCACGTAAAGTTAAATTAGGTAATTGGCTGACCAGCTTGGCTAACTCAAACATCTGAGTTTTGTTTGCACCTGATTTGTTATCTTCTTCAGAGATATTAATTTGCAAACAGACATTTAATTTTGCTGATGCATCAGGTCTTTGGTCGTTTAATCGCTGAGCCACTTTGAGTCTGTCGACACTTTGCACCCAATCAAAATGTTCAGCAATGAGTTTGGTTTTATTAGATTGAATTGGACCGATAAAATGCCACTCGATTTCATCATAGCGAGTGTCGTATTGGCTCTGATTGTTAAGTTGCTGAATTTTTTCAACCGCTTCTTGTACATAGTTTTCGCCAAATAAACGCTGACCAGCGGCATAAGCTTCTATAACTGCGCTTAATGGTTTGGTTTTACTAACTGCTAATAATTGAGTCTGTTGAGGTGTTTGTGCATTGAATTGCTCAATTTGAGCTTTAATGGTTTGCAGATTATGGGTGATCTCAGACATAGTTTATGATTGTTTACCCTAAAGTTAAGCCGCGTTAAATTGAAATTTGTCGAAGTGCCAGTTTAAAATTAAGCGTGATTTATTTAAAGAGGGGCTAGCATAAATTAAATGCTAACCCTTTTATCACTGAAAAACCGTTAATTAGCTTAATTGCGACTGTATAAACGCAATGGCTTCATCTATTTTAATCGTTTGTTTTTCACCTGTACGACGATTTTTGTATTCCACTAAACCTTCGTCTAAATTACGCTCACCAATGACAATAACGTGAGGTAAACCAATTAGCTCCATATCAGCAAACATGACCCCAGGACGCTCCTTACGATCATCGAACAAAACGTCAATGCCTGCATTTTGTAAATCGCTATATAATTTATTTGCCACGTCAGGAATTCGATGAGATTTATGCATATTCATTGGTAGCACACAAACTTGAAATGGTGCTATGTTAGCAGGCCATTTAATACCGAATTTGTCATGGTTTTGTTCAATTGCGGCTGCAACAATACGCGAAACCCCAACGCCATAACAGCCCATGGTTAAGGTTTGATGCTTGCCTGATTCGGTTAATACGCCAGCTTTCATGGCTTCACTGTATTTGGTGCCTAATTGGAAAATATGGCCCACTTCGATACCACGTTTGATCATCAGTTTGCCTTGGCCGCAAGGACTGGGATCACCTTCTACTACGTTACGGATATCGTTAACTTGATAATCAGTTATATCTCGATCCCAGTTTACGCCCGTTAAATGGAAGCCATTTTCGTTTGCACCACAAACAAAATCAGCAAGGTGTGCTGCGCTTTTATCTACAATAACAGGTACAGTTAAACCAACCGGGCCGATTGAGCCTGCATCGCAATTGGCAGCCGCGTTAATTTGTGTTTCGTTAGCGAAGGTTAAAGGTGCAAATACTTGAGATAACTTTTCAGCTTTAACTTCATTTAATTCATGATCGCCGCGCAGTACAAGCGCCACCACACCGTTAGCTTCACCATCTTCATCGCAGGCTTGAACCAATAAAGTTTTGATCGTTTGAGCTGCCTCGACATTCAGTAATGCTGAAACGGCTTCAATTGAATGGGTATCTGGAGTCGCTACTTTTTCAACATTTTGAGTGGCATTGGCTCGTTCGCCACTAGGTGCTAACGCTTCTGCTTTTTCAATATTGGCCGCATAATCACTCCCATCACTAAATACAATTGCGTCTTCGCCTGATTCAGCTAACACATGAAATTCGTGTGACATGCTACCACCGATTGAGCCAGTATCGGCTAACACAGGACGATATTCTAAGCCCAAGCGATCAAAAATATTACAGTAAGCTTGATGCATTTTATCGTAAGTTTGCTGTAAGCATTCGTCTGATAAATGGAATGAATAACCATCTTTCATGGTAAATTCACGTGCGCGCATTACGCCAAAACGAGGGCGAACTTCGTCACGAAATTTAGTTTGCACTTGATATAAATTGATAGGGAGTTGTTTGTAACTATTAATTTCTTTACGCACTAGCTCGGTAATCACTTCTTCGTGAGTTGGGCCCAATAAAAATGGGCGTTCATGTCTGTCTTTTATGCGCAGTAACTCAGGCCCAAATTTTTCCCAACGGCCAGACTCTTCCCATAAATCGGCAGGCTGAACAACAGGCATGAGCACTTCGATAGCGCCAGCTTTGTCCATTTCTTCACGAACAATATTTTCAACTTTTCTAAGGACTTTTAAACCAGATGGTAGCCAAGTATATAAACCTGATGCGAGTTTTCGAATCATGCCTGCTCTAAGCATAAGCTGGTGGCTGATGACTTCAGCATCAGATGGTGTTTCTTTTAAGGTAGATAACAGATATTGAGTAGTGCGCATTGCAGCAAAATTCCGTAACGTTAATGGTTAAATTAAAGGTATTTTTTATTTGGCGCATTGTAGCAGTTAAATACCGGCTATCAATGCTGAGACTGCCTTTTGCTAGGCTTATTTTTTATCTAAATATTCTTCGTCGTAAAAAGTACGTACCCAGTTCGGTAAATAAATAATGCCGATCGACATTGACATGCCATTTAACATAGCTTCAGGAAAAGCCAATAAAACTAATAAAATTAGATAGTTATCAAATATAACTTGCCATTCGTACAAACCGGAAATAGCGTAAAAGCCAGATAAGATCAACATTTTACAGCCAATTGCGGCTGCACCAGCAAAAAAACTACAAACAAAAATGTAAACAAAAAAGTGGCGGGGTAGCTTATGATAGCTCAGTACATATATTAGATAGCTCACCATGACAGGTACAAATACGCCACTAATAAAATGGATTGCAAACCATAGCCAGTCTTCTGATAAGTATATAAAATTGCCGATTAGAGCAAACAAACCCGAAAACAAAGCCAGTCTAGGGCCTAAATATAGGGTACAAGCGGTTAACCATAAAAAGTGAACATTTAAGCCTGGATAAACAGATGCTTGAATTGACCATAAAAAAAATAGCAGGGCTGTATAGCCAAAAAACAAGTGTTGTTTTTGCCGTTGTTTTAGCAATAAAGCAAGCGTAGCTTTATCAAAAGAAAGATAAATAATGAGTGCAAAAGCGATAAAACTAAATAAAAACAACACAAGATTACCTATTAATTAGCATTGTAAGTTTAAAGCCTAACCTTAGGCTTTAAACGTAGTCCAGATTGGCGCGTGATCTGATGGTTTCTCTATCCCACGTAGTTCATAGTCTACATCACTTTCTATAGTTCGCTGTGCTAATGGCTGCGTTGCTATGATTAAATCTATACGAAGCCCTCGGTTGTCGTCAAAGCCTTTTGAGCGATAATCAAACCAGCTATATTTTTTATCTTCTGTTGGGTGTAATTGTCTAAACGTATCAACAAATCCCCAAGCTAGTAATGTGTTTAACCATTCGCGCTCTTCAGGCAAAAATGAACATTTTCCGGTTCGTAACCAACGCTTGGCGTTATGATCGCCTATTCCAATATCTAAATCAGTATGTGAAATATTAACGTCGCCAATAATAGCAATGGCTTGATCGGGTTTATAGTGTTGATTTAACTCATTATTTAAATCTTTATAAAACTTGTTTTTTGCCGGAAATTTAATTGGGTGATCGCGATTTTCACCTTGTGGGAAATAGCCATTGAATACAGTAACAGGGGCACCATTTTCATCTTCATAGGTTGCTATTATCATTCGGCGCTGTGCATCATCGCCATCTGTTTTAAAGCCTTTTTGGATAAAGGTAGGCGCTTTTTTTGACATTAGCGCCACGCCGTAATGGGCTTTTTGGCCATGAAACTCAACGTGATAACCCATCTCTTCGATTGCCGCTAATGGAAACGCATCATCATGAACTTTAATTTCTTGTAAACCAATAACGTCGGGGCTGTGTTTCTCAATTAATGCTTCTAATTGATGAAGGCGGGCACGTAAGCCATTTATATTAAAAGATACAATTTTCATAAATTTAAAATTATCTAAAGCATTTTAGTCATGTCGCAAGTGTATGAGTTTGAATTTGATTTCGCAATATATATAGCCGCGATCGTCATGCATCAGTAATTATTTTAGACTTTTTTTCGTTTTACTATTGAAAAGCCGGAAACTAATCATACATAGGAATCAACGCTTATTATGCAAAGCGCTTAATCAGTTAATTTTTTTAATGCAGGGTTGAAATTCCAATAGAATAACCCCATTAAAAGTTCAAGTTTCATACTCAATATTAATTTGAGTGTTTGTTGTTAAATTATTAGTTCGGAGATTTTCCAGATGGGTAAAATCATCGGTATTGACTTAGGTACTACCAATTCATGTGTTGCTGTTTTAGACGGCGACAGCGCAAAAGTTATTGAGAACGCTGAAGGTGATCGCACAACCCCTTCCATTATCGCGTATACAGAAGACGGCGAAACGTTAGTCGGTTCACCAGCAAAACGCCAGGCAATTACTAATCCAAAAAACACTTTATTTGCCATCAAGCGTTTAATTGGTCGTCGCTTTACAGATAAAGAAGTTCAGCGTGACGTTGATATTATGCCATTTTCTATTACACAAGCTGACAACGGTGATGCTTGGGTTGAAGTTAAAGGCGAAAAAATGGCGCCACCACAAATCTCTGCTGAAGTTTTGAAAAAAATGAAAAAAACAGCGGAAGATTATTTAGGTGAAACAGTTACAGGTGCTGTTATTACGGTTCCGGCATACTTCAACGATGCTCAGCGACAAGCCACTAAAGATGCAGGCCGAATTGCTGGCTTAGAAGTTAAACGTATTATTAACGAACCAACAGCTGCTGCATTAGCCTATGGCATGGACAAAAAGTCTGGCGACAATGTCATTGCTGTATACGATTTAGGTGGTGGTACATTTGATATTTCAATTATTGAAATTGATGAAGTTGAAGGCGAGCATACCTTTGAAGTACTAGCAACCAATGGTGACACTCACTTAGGTGGTGAAGATTTTGATAATCGTTTAATCACTTATTTAGTTGATCAGTTTAAATCTGACCAAGGCTTTGATTTACGTAAAGATCCATTAGCGATGCAACGTTTAAAAGAATCAGCCGAAAAAGCTAAAATTGAATTGTCATCAGCACAGCAAACAGAAGTTAACTTGCCTTATATCACTGCTGACGCTTCAGGTCCTAAGCATTTAAACATTAAAGTGACTCGTTCTAAATTAGAGTCGTTAGTTGAAGATATGGTTAAGGCAACGTTAGAGCCATTAAAAACGGCTTTAAAAGATGCAGACTTATCAGTAAGCGATATCCAAGATGTTATCTTGGTTGGTGGCCAAACACGTATGCCACTAGTACAAAAAACTGTAACTGAATTCTTTGGTAAAGAACCTCGTAAAGATGTTAACCCAGATGAAGCGGTTGCAGTAGGTGCAGCGGTTCAAGGCGGTGTATTATCAGGTGATGTAACAGACGTATTATTATTAGACGTTACACCATTATCACTTGGTATTGAAACTATGGGTGGTGTAATGACACCTGTAATCGATAAAAATACAACGATTCCAACGAAAAAATCGCAAACGTTCTCAACAGCTGATGATAATCAATCAGCGGTTACGGTTCATGTTATTCAAGGTGAGCGCAAGCAAGCTAGTGCAAATAAATCTTTAGGTCAATTCAACCTTGAAGGTATTCGCCCAGCCCCACGTGGTGTGCCGCAAATTGAAGTAACATTTGATATTGATGCGGATGGTATCTTACACGTATCTGCAAAAGATAAAGATACAGGGACAGAACAAAAAATTACCATTAAAGCTTCTTCAGGCTTAAGCGATGATGAAGTAGAGCAAATGGTACGTGACGCTGAAGCTAATGCTGAATCGGATAAGAAATTTGAAGAGTTAGTTCAAGCACGCAACCAAGCTGATGGTTTAGTTCATGCAACTAAAAAGCAAGTGGAAGAAGCGGGTGCTGAGTTAGCAGCAAACGATAAAGAAGCGATTGAAGCTGCTATTGCCGATTTAGAAGAAGCACTTAAAGGCTCTGATAAAGAAGCAATTGAAGCAAAATCTCAAGCGTTAATTGAAGCTTCAGCTAAATTAGTAGAAATTGCACAAGCTAAAGCACAAGCCGAAGGTGGTAGTGCAAATGCAGGTGCAGAGCAAAATGCATCAGCAGATAATGCAGATGACGTTGTTGACGCTGAGTTTGAAGAAGTGAACGACGATAAAAAATAATAGACAAAATTAGGCAATTAGCCTTAAAGCTTGCCAGTCGTGTTGCTGGCAAGCGGTCTAAGTTTTATCTAAACGGGTGCTTGCGCCCGTTTGACCGTTTTGCAGTAACCTAAATTTGAGCAAAATAACTGAGCAAGATATATGTCCAAACGCGATTATTACGAAGTACTCGGCGTAGAGAAAAGCGCTGGTGAGAAAGAAATTAAAAAAGCTTACAAGCGCTTAGCAATGAAATATCACCCAGATCGAGCCAAGGGTGATAAATCAATGGAAGAAAAATTTAGAGAAGTTCAGGATGCTTATGAAATTTTAAGCGATCCTAATATGCGTGCGCGATATGACCAGTATGGTCATGCCGGTGTTGATCCTCAAGCCTCAGGTGGCGGTGGTGGTGCTGGGCCACAAGATTTTTCTGATATTTTTGGTGATGTATTCGGTGATATATTTGGAGGTGGCGGAGGTCGTCGTCAATCACGTGCTCAGCGTGGTTCAGACTTACGTTATAACTTAGATATGTCGCTTGAAGATGCGGTGCGTGGCAAAGACGTTGAAATTCAAATACCAACCGCAGTCGCCTGTGAGCCTTGTGATGGTACAGGTGCTAAACCGGGTTCAAAACCAACGACTTGTTCAACTTGTGGT
Source organism: Catenovulum adriaticum (assembly GCF_026725475.1). Lineage (NCBI taxonomy): Bacteria > Pseudomonadati > Pseudomonadota > Gammaproteobacteria > Alteromonadales > Alteromonadaceae > Catenovulum > Catenovulum adriaticum. The sequence goes on along the minus strand of NZ_CP109965.1, from coordinate 1,702,574 downwards.
GGTATTGGCCAAGTTCAAATGCGCCAAGGTTTTTTTGCCGTTCAACAAACTTGTCCAACTTGTCATGGGCAAGGGCAAATTATTTCAGACCCTTGTAAGCACTGTTCAGGCCAGGGTCGGGTTCAAAAAAATAAAACCTTATCAGTTAAGATTCCAGCGGGTGTTGATACTGGCGACAGAGTAAGATTATCAGGCGAAGGTGAGGCCGGTGCTCATGGTGCCCCAGCGGGTGATTTGTATGTTCAGGTGAATGTTCGCCAACACAATATATTTGACCGCGATGGCAACAACTTGTATTGCGAAGTGCCTATCGGCTTTACCACAGCTGCATTGGGCGGGGAAATTCAAGTACCCACTCTAGATGGCAAAGTTAAGCTAAAAATACCAGAAGAAACGCAAACGGGACGCATGTTTAGAATGCGCTCAAAAGGGGTTAAATCTGTACGTAGTGGTGCAATTGGTGATTTAATTTGTAAGGTTGTAGTCGAAACACCTGTTAGTTTAACTGATTCGCAAAAAGCTATTTTGCAACAGCTTGAAACCGAAATGGAAGGTAAAAGCGCTCGTCATAGACCAAAAGAAACAGGTTTTTTTGATGGGGTAAAACGTTTTTTTGACGACTTACGCAACTAATCTGCTATATATTAACGCTTAAAAACGCTACACTTAAAAAGCTACCTTAGGGTAGCTTTTTTTATATAAATCATTGAGTACTTACAATTATCAGGATGTTAAAATGAAAAAATTACTCGTGTTTGTACTAACCTTTCTCTTTGTTGTTGCTTGTGCTAAATCACCCACTGGACGAAGCCAGTTTATCTTGGTTGATTCAGATACCATGGCTCAAATGGGATTAGAAAGTTTTGAGGCGATGAAAGAAGAGCAAAAAGTTTCAACGAATAAAAATCTAAACCAATACGTGCAGTGTGTGGCTCGACCTATCTTAAAAACATTACCGGCTGATTGGCAAGATGGCTGGGAGATAGTTGTATTCGATAGTGAGCAAGTTAATGCATTTGCATTACCAGGGCGAAAAATTGGCGTTTATACAGGCATTCTCGGCGTTGCAGAAAACGCCGACCAATTGGCCGCTATTATTGGTCATGAAGTAGGGCATGTTATTGCTAATCATGGTAGTGAACGTGTATCACAAAGTACTGCTGCTAATGCTGTTATGCAAGGTGCATCCTTATTATCTCAAGGTAGTGAATATCAACAAGCCATTATGACAGGGTTGGGTTTAGGTGCACAATTTGGCGTATTATTACCTTATAGCCGTACCCATGAATCTGAAGCGGATGTAATTGGCCTAAAGTATTTAATTGAAGCCGGATTTAAAGCCGAAGAGTCAATGGCATTGTGGGAAAATATGAACAAATTAGGTGGTGAGCGTCCAATGGAATTTATGTCTACTCACCCAGCGCCAGATACGCGCATTAATAATCTTGCCAAACACATTGAAAGTTATCGCAGCCAAGGGGTTAAAGCTCAATTCTCGCGCCCTAACTGTAGCCGATAGTTTTTGTGGTTTGGGTATTTATTATTGAACGAATAAGTAATGACTAAAAAAACCTTTAATACTTATAAAGTAATCCGCCTGTTAACGTGGGGAATAGGCGGCATTGCTTTAGTTATTTTTTATATCTGGTTTGAATTTTTTACGCCTAAGGTAACATCTGATCGTAACCAAGCTGTAGACTTTAACCCTTTTGTTTGGGCTAAGTCATCTCAAGACTATTCCGCTACTAATGCTCGTCGAATGATGTATTTAGACTTAGTTCAGAATCATTTAACAAAAGGTCAGGGCCGACTGGCAATTGATAAAATGCTAGGCACGCCAGACTATATTGATAATCAAAAACGCTATTTTTATTTGCTCGAATATCAAATTAACACCTCGAAATTTGATTACTTAGTTATTCAGTTTAATCGAGATAATAAAGTCGTTTTGTATTATCGAACTCAAAAATCGACTCGGATTAATACCGCTTCAAATTATCATGATTAATCAGGATTATTGATCGCTTTATTACTGCTGTTACTTCTTTTCTTCAGGTTGTGGTAGCGATAAATTTTGGCATTTTATGGTGTTTCGCCCCGATTTTTTTGCTTCGTATAGCATAGCATCTGCTTTTTCGATCAACCATTGAGTTGAAATTTTTTGGCTATCACCCGTAATAGTAACCACACCAATACTCACAGTTAGCTGTTGATGTGGGCTTTTTTTGTGCTCAATATTGAGATTTTCAATACGTTTAATAACCTGTTCAAATTGGGTTTGAACCTCTGTTTGGCCGTGAATTATAAGCGCAAATTCTTCGCCGCCATAACGAGCTGCCAGTTCGTAGGGCCGTCTTGCTGTTTTGGCTATTTGTTTTGCAACTTTGATCAAGGCTTCATCACCGGCCACATGTCCATAAAAATCGTTATATTTTTTGAATAAATCGACATCGATAATAGCTAACGTGATAGTGGTTTTTTCACGTTGGGCTCGGCGGCAAGATAGTAAAATAGCTTCATCAAAAGCGCGTCGATTGCCTATTCCTGTTAAGCCATCTATTCTTGCTTCTCTGGCGAGGAGTAGCTCCGCATTTCGTCTTTTGGTGATATCAACCATAGTTACCACAATGCCCTTGTCGAGCTGTTGATTATCGATAGCTTTAAATTGAACAGAGCACCAAAAACGATTGCCATTTTTATGCTCAAATTCACAGTCAATCATGTAGCTACCAAGCTCATTTATTTTATTTTTGACCCAATTGATATCGGTTAACAAATTGCGGTCGTCTAAAGAAATTATCTTTTTTGAATCTGTCATCACTTCAGCAATACTGTACCCGGTAATTTCTTCAAAGCGCTTGTTGCAACTGGTCACTGTGCCATTTTTAATGAGTAAAATGCCAATGTAGGCATTATTAAAAATGGCTTTTTGCTCTTGTAACGCGAGATCTAAATTTAAGGTCCGTTGTGTTATTTCGTCTTCTAAGCTTTCAAGCGTGAATTGCAGATTAGAACAAGTATCAACAAAAATATTAGCAATTAAACCTATTTCGTCTTTGCGTTCTGTTGGCAGTTTAACTTCGGGATAATGCGATAATTGGTAATCTCCATTTTTAATGTGGGTCGCAAGCTCAGAAAATGACTGAAATGGACGCGTGATTTTATCTCTAATTAGCCAAAATAAAGTAGCTATTAAAGCTAAAAATGTAACGATGCAAAGCCATATAATTAATTCAGCTGCCTGTCTCGCCATTAGTTGTAAATTTGACTTTGGATACACTTGCACCAGCCACCAATGATTAAGCGGTAATTGGGTGGTATAAATTAAATTGTTTTGCGTTTCGTTTTCAAAAAATGCGGTTTTTTTATCGGGTGAAACCGCTTGTATGTCAAAATAGAGTTTTTTAATGGAATGGCTATTTGATAATTTATTTACATTGAGCAAACGGGCAGTGTTATTTTTCGTATTGATTGCATCATAACTGGGGTGGCCTAAAATATTACCTTCTTCGGTTAAGATAAATTGATATTGCTCAGGGATATTTTGTAGGTCTGTTTGGTTGGGTAAAATTTGGTCTAGAGGTATATCTTGCGCCAAAACTACATTTTGTTGATTTAAGGTCACGGGCGTTAACAAGCTCATTATCCATTGCTGGCTGTTTTGATCAAAATAAGGTGCGGTCCAAGTTGGTTTGTTTGAATCCTCTAACTGAGCATCAAACCGAGATAAAATAGCCAATTTATTATTAATGAGTTGTGCCAATATCATGTTATCTGTTGCTGTTAAGCTTGGCCAGTAATGTAGGCTAAAGCCGTTTTCACTATATAAATATAAATCGGTTGAGTATTTTGACCAAGCAAACCCTGCCTCTAGCATAAATTCAGCTGTTTGCTTGAGTAAACTGTTTACGTTTTGCTGAGGTTGCGTTCGATTTGAATAAATAATTAACTGTGAATCTAATTTGGTTATTCCGGGCTTTAAAGATAAATTCGATAGTCGGCTTGAGCTTGAATTGTTTGGTTGATTCGCCGTTTGATTGTGTTGAAGAAAATGCTGACGAAACATTATTTGATTTGCTTCAATTGTATGTTGATTTCGTTCAAAATAATGAGCTGTCTGATTAGCTGTGTGTTGCATGTGCTGTTTATTTTGGGAGGCAAGCGAAGCATTAATTAGCCAATAAGTTAAATAGGCAATTAAACTTATTGCTAGGATCACAGGTAAAACAAATCTTAAAATAATACTGACCGCGACAGATTTAGTTTGGATAGGCAATTGACTAGATTTCACTAATAAAGAGCCGAGTAGTTGGCTGGAAATTTTTTGTCGTGCGTCAGTTGTTTTATCCATAACAGCTCCTTGCAATATGGGATAACCAACATCATTAATGATGGTGATGAAATATATAACGGTATATCTAAATTAGATCAATACGTGTCAATTAAAAAATGGCATTAAACAGTAAACTGAGATATATGAAGCATACCACGTTTAAAATTTTAGACCATTATATTATTAGCTAATATCATATAAGAACTGTGTTCAGTTATGCACATGGCTTTTACTAAGAAAGTGAAAAAGAAAAAAGAAGTAGATTTTCATTTTATGAGAGAATTCTCATAAAATGAAAATTAATATGAAAAGGTTAGCAGGTTTTAACTTAACTCATCTGCTTTGTTCTTTTTAGCATAGCTAAGTTGCGCCAAGCTTTGTTGAATATCAGTCAGCTGTTTTTGCAATTGTTCAACTTGCTGTTGCGTTGCCGGTTCTGGTTTTGGCGGCTCAGTTTGAGCTTTCATATTGCTATGCTCTTGGCTCATAACTTCTAAAATAGTACCCACCATCATATTTAAAAAGATGAATGCAGTTAAAAAAATGAAGGTCAAGTAATATATCCAGCTGAGCTTATAAACCTTCATGGTTTCATACATGATATCAGTCCAGTCTTCAAAAGTAGCAACTCTAAATAAAGTGAGCATAGAGATTGAAACATCTTGCCACAGCTCAGGGTTGATATTGGCAAACAGCATACTGCCTACCGCCGCATATATATAAAAAATAACGAACATGAGAAGCGCAATATAGCCCATTTGTGGGATTGCTTTAATTAGAGCATTAACGAGCAACCTCAGTTCAGGAATCATTGAAACTAAACGTAATACTCTAAAAATACGCAATAACCTAGCGATAAATATGGTTGAACCTGCAGCAGGGTATAAGCTGCCTAAAACAATTATGGTATCAAAGATATTCCATCCCTGTTTGAAGAAGTGTTTAAAATTATTAGTGGCGATATAACGAATAATTAATTCAACTAAAAAGAAAAAAGTAATCCCTTTATCCAACCACTCCAAAATAAATTCAATAGCTGGGTTTAGTGAATAGGTATGAGCGCCGACAGTGAGTGCGGATATAACGATGACAGCAATAACAAATGATTGAAAAACTCGACTCTGATCAACTTGTTTAAATGTGTGTTGTAGTTGTTGTAGCAACATGCTTGTGCAAAACCTCAGTGCAATGGAAATCCCGCAAATTATAACTGAATCTACACGGGTAGTTGAATTGATTTTTATGCATTAGTGGCAAACAAGCAAAAACACGAACTATTCTTTTATTTTCGTCATCAAACCTTCATTAATAGATTTTATATTAATTTGCATTTGTAAATTTATCTATGGCTTCTAAGCTTATTAAGTATCGAATAATGTAAGTTAACCTCAACTCGGTTTAAGTAAATATGTTTTAGGCGGGCTTTTATAACGGGGGACTGCGTTAAATTTACTTGCAATAGGCTAGCTATTGACGCTTAAATTTGCCTTGTCCACGCAAAAAATGCTCGGAAAGCATGCAGAGCTATAAGGTTAAGTAATTCACATAGTTAGAATAAACCTTAACCCGATTTGAGGTTAAGTTAAACGAACAAAAGGATGAAGCATCGCGTGAATAACGCTAACCCTCAATCAAACGTAATATTGTTAATTGAACAGTTCACCCAATGCCGCACTCAAACTGTACACCTAACGAAAACCTTATCAGATGAAGATATGTTGTTGCAGTCAATGGAGGATGCGAGCCCAACCAAATGGCATTTAGCTCACACGAGTTGGTTTTTTGAGCAATTTATCTTGATGGAATACGTTGATAATTATAAGCCGTTTGATCCACATTTTAACTATTTATTTAATTCATACTATAACCAGCTGGGTGAGAGGCATACTCGAGCGCAAAGAGGGCTATTAAGCCGGCCATCGCTGAGTCAGGTTTTTAAATACAGAGAGTATGTAAATGAAGCTATTACAAAACTGCTTGTTAAACCTAATATTGCATATCGAGTCGTTGAATTAGTTGAGCTGGGTGTTCATCATGAAATGCAACACCAAGAGCTTATTTTAACGGATATACTTCATGCTTTATCATGCAATCCTTTGTATCCCAGTATGCGTACAGTGACACCGGTAATTAACAGTGATGACACTCAAACGGCTGAAACAAATAAAAAACCTTTATTAGCTAATAATGGTGCTGAGACAAGGTTTAGCCAATTTGAAGGCGGCTTATATCAAATTGGTGCACAAGAAAATGTTTTCAGCTTTGACTGCGAGAGACCTAAACACCTTGTCTATTTAGAGAATTTTGAGTTGGCGAATACACCGGTTACTAACCGCCAGTGGCTTGAGTTTATGCAGGACGGAGGATACCAAACCCCAACCTTGTGGTTATCAGACGGTTGGACACAAGTTCAGCAGCAAAACTGGCAAGCGCCTTTATATTGGGTAAAAAAAGCAGGCCGATGGTTTTCATTTGGGTTAGATGGCCTACAAGCTTTATCGTTGGATGCACCCGTTTGTCATATTAGCTATTTTGAAGCCGATGCATTTGCTAACTGGGCGAATGCAAGGTTGCCCACTGAGTTTGAGTGGGAAGTTGCTGCTAAACAGTTAAATATTGAGGGTAACTTTCAGCGCCAAAATCATTGGCGACCACAAATGAGCGATAAACATAAACCTAATTTACAACAAATGTATGGTGATGTATGGGAATGGACGAGTAGCCCTTATATTGCTTACCCAAAATTTGAAGTCGCATCCGGTGCAGTTGGTGAATATAACGGTAAATTTATGTGTGGTCAGTTTGTATTGAGAGGCGGTAGTTGCGTCACGCCGATTGAGCAAATTCGTCATAGTTATCGTAACTTTTTCTATCCAGCTCAGCGTTGGCAATTTTCCGGTCTCAGACTTGCCAGAAATATTTAATAAGGATAACGAATATGACAATGTCAAAATATATTAACCATAGATTTGAAGCCGAAATGTTAGCTGATGAACATTTAAAGACACAAGCTCAGTTTGAGCATAACCCGCCTCAATTTAATCAAGCGATTATTGACGATGTGCTACAATCATTAACTTTGCCTCAAAAAGAGCTTTGCGCTAAATATTTTTATGATGCCAAAGGATCCGCTTTATTTGAGCAGATTTGTGATCTAGACGAGTATTATCCTTTTAAAAGTGAAATGGCGATGTTGCCTAGTGTCGCTCAAGCGCTTAGTCAAAAATTTAGCCAAGATATAGATGTTATTGAGTTTGGTGCTGGGGCTTCGGTAAAAATTAAATCCTTATTTAATCATATACCTCAGATAAAACGTTATTTGCCGATTGATATTTCGGGTGAGCATTTACGGTCTGCTGCAAAAAAGCTAAAAGCAGCGTATCCAAGTGTTGAAATTTTACCCATTGAAGCGGATTTTACTCAAAAAGTGAAATTGCCCACATTAACTAATCATATAAAACTTGGGTTTTTTCCAGGTTCAACCATTGGTAACTTTGATAAAAATTTAGCCCTTGATTTTTTAAATCAAGTAAGACGCTCTGTGGGGAAGGGAGGCTACTTATTAATTGGAGTGGATACTAAAAAATCTGCTAGTGTATTACACCAAGCCTATAACGATAAGCAGGGGGTTACTAAAGCTTTTAATTTAAATATTTTAAACCATTTAAATCAGCAAGCAGGCGCCAATTTTGAGTTAGCGCAATTTGAACATTATGCGTTTTATAACCCAGTTAAAAGCCGAATTGAAATGCATTTAGTGAGTAAAAAGAATCAAGTGGTTTGCATTGGTGGACATAACATTCATATAGCCGAAGGCGAAAGCATTCATACCGAAAACTCCTACAAATATAATCGCCAAGATTTTATGCACTTATCAGCTAAAGCTGGCTGGAAAATTAATCAACAATGGGTTGCGCCCAATAATCAGTTTAGTTTGTATTTGTTATCAACAAGTTAGGGCGTATTTGTCATTTGTAATGATTTTAATAGATTATTGTCATGGAGACTATCTGGCAAGGATAATAAAGATTTACGCGCTTTAGATATATAAATTTTGTAACAGCGTTATTCAATCGCTATTTTTTGAATTGAAGCTTGAATGGCGTCCTCATCGTGATTTTCGCTTTATTTCTATGAAAATAAAAGCTTGGTCTAAGCGGGAAATGCAAGTGGCATGTAAGATAATGTTACTCTAATATACTCAAGAAATTTGGGTATATTAGAGTGTATAGCGAATATGAGTTAACTTAAATTAACGATTTGCACAGGAATGTGCTCAGATGCTTCAGGTTGGTTATCATCCCCATAGAGAGATTCATCGATAGGCGTTGGTACTAGTGGCTCGCTATCAAATGCAATATCCCCTTCACCGTTAAATTCATTCATTTGGTTAGATACTAAACCGGTAAAATTATATAAGCTGGGATCAGCTAAGTGAGATAAAGTAACATTTTGTACCGCATTAAACATAGTTTCTAAGCGGCCTGGGTATTGTTTATCCCAAGACTGCAGCATCTCTTTAATAACCTGACGTTGTAAGTTATCTTGTGAGCCACATAAGTTACACGGAATAATTGGAAATTCTTTAATATTTGAATAGGTTTCAATATCTTTTTCACGGCAATAAGCCAACGGACGGATAACGATATGTTGTTTATTATCGCTGATTAATTTAGGTGGCATACCTTTCAATTTACCGCCGTAAAACATATTTAAAAACAAGGTTTCTAAAATGTCATCTCGGTGGTGGCCCAGTGCTATTTTAGTCACTTCTAGCTCTTCTGCGGTACGGTATAAAATACCACGCCGCAAACGTGAACAAAGAGCACAAGTTGTTTTACCTTCGGGGACTTTTTCTTTAACGATACTGTAAGTATCTTCGTTTACAATTTTAAAGTTAACGCCTAGCTCTGTTAAATATTCAGGTAAAACATGCTCAGGAAAACCTGGTTGTTTTTGATCTAAATTCACCGCAATAATATCAAAATTGATAGGTGCTCTTTTTTGTAAACATAATAAAATGTCCAGCATAGTGTAGCTATCTTTACCTCCAGATAAACACACCATAACTTTATCGCCGTCTTCAATCATGTTGAAATCCTCGATAGCCTTACCAACACCTCGACGGATTCGTTTTTGAAGTTTATTAAAATTATACTGTTGTTTTGCGGTTAAAGTTTGCATACAAGCCCCGATATTAACTGAGGCGCGGATTATATACGTATAGACAAATGAGCACAATATTATCGGCGTCATCTAACTTAGGAATTGCCATTTCAACGTTAATTTAAATGGCAATGTTGGTTAACTCAACTTAATTTGAGCGAAGTATTACTGCTTTTTATCATCTAATTTTACGGGAGACACAAAGCCATCTGGCTTAATGGCTAAAACATCACAATTAGCTGCATCTAATAAATGCTCGGCGGTATTTCCTAATAGCGCAGCACTCAAACCCGTGCGCCCAACCGTTCCTATTACAATTAGCTCAGCGTCTTTTTCTTTCGCAACTGAGTTAATTAAATCTTCTGGTAGGCCTTCTTCTATTAAACAATTCTCTTGCGGAACTTGATATTGTTTTGCGTAATCAAGCGTAGCGTTTATGTGGTGTTGACGAATTGCTTGACGATATTGATTGGGATCAAATTCAGGTATTTCGACAGTTAAATTTATCGGCGTACCTGGATAACAATTTAGTAAGTAGCGCTGCGCGTTGAGTATTTTTGCGAACTTGCCGGCCATTTTTATAATATTTTGATTGAGAATTTTATGATCAATTTCATCGTTGGCTGCGTTTATGGCTGCAATGATATTTCCATGTTCTGGCCATGCGTGATCTTTAACTAAAAGTACAGGTACAGGCGCTTTGCGGATTAAATGCCAATCGGTGGGTGTAAAAATGACCGAATGCAATAAGTGATGTTTATGAGTGGCTTTTATGATGAGATCGTATTGTTCTTGTAAAGTGTGTTTTATAATAACTTCAAAAGGACGATTATGCCATTCAACTAAAGGACGAATTTGCTGAACCTGATCTGCATAGGGCGCCAATATTTCATCTAACCAAATTGTACGCTCTTCAATCATACAGCGGCGCATTAACTCTCTTTCGTCACCCGAGAGCATAGTCGTCATCTCGTAAGAAAAATCGTAAACCACTAACAGAACAGTAATGCTAGCATCCGTTTTTTTAGCCAGTTCTACAGCTCGCTTTAAAGATTTTTGTGTTTCGTCTGTTGCATCGATAATCGCGAGAATTTTGTTGAATTCAGACATGATTTACCTCTTTCTGACTTGCTTTAATCTTATTAAGTTTAGGCTAAAAAATGGATTTCTGCTTAGCTAACTTGTGATTACAAGTTTTAAAACTTGTAATCACAAGTTAAATTTTGCGTTAACCCAAAAGAGCGTTTAATGCTTACCTAATAAACATCCAAACACCGGCTGTAATCATGAATAAATTTTCAGTTAGTGATATAAACCCTAGTGGCACTTTGTTGTTACCACCAGCGCAAGCACATTTAAGTTTACGTTTGTCTATATATACGGCTTTAAATACAGAGATTGCACCTACAATACCGATAAATAATGAAACGGGAGCAACCGTATAAGCGGGTAAATTAGCTATCATGCCTATACCTGCGTAGGCTTCTAAAAATGGGTAAATATAAGCGTAGCGCACCGCTTTCATCGCAAGTAAATCGTAAGTAATGAATGAATTAGAAAACTGCTCTAAATCCTGTAATTTTTGAATGGCTAAAATTGTCATGGATAGCGCAACAAATAATTCAAGTAACGAAATTGAAAAGCTCGATAAGCCGTCAAACCCAGTAAAACTCAACGTGAAAACAAAGCTTAATAATAAGCTAACTGCAAAAATTGCAATCACAGGTGCATAACTCATACCTTGCTGTCCGGCTGGTTCTTTTCCTAAATAATCTCTAAGCTGGTCATAACCTCCAATTCGTTCATCTTTGATAAAAACTTGAGGTGTGGTTTCAACTTGATATTGTTGCTTAAAATTATCGGTTTCTTCTCGGGTGGTTAATTTTTGATCTTCAATTGAATAGCCAGATCGCTTTAACAAATCTTTTGATTTTAAACCAAATGGGCAAATATGGTTTGATGTTTCCATTCGATAGAGCGTAGCCTTTTTAGTCATCGCTGCCTCCAATATTAATAATGAAACGTGTCTTGCATTAGCCAAACGGATTTTTACACAAAAGGTGTAATTTTTATGCTAAATGTGTATTTTTTTCACACAAATATCCGCATAGTCTTAATAAACCTGAGTTTGGTATTATCTCTTTATTGCGTTCAAAATTTGTGCCACCTAAAGGTTTAAAGGAGCCTGTTTTTTTTAAGTGTGGAGTTAAAAATTGGTTGGTAGTATGCATTCTATAGAATGTTTGTAAAAAGGGATGGCTAAAGACTTAATAGATATTAAGCCTTAGCTAGCATTTCAAGAACAGGTTTGTTGATAATTTTAATCCATTTAGATTCGACTTCTACAATTGCTTGTTTTTGAAACCGGCTAAATAAGCGACTAATCGTTTCGACGGTTAATCCCAAATAATTACCAATTTCTGCACGAGTCATACTTAATCTGAACTCTGTCTCAGAAAAGCCGCGGTTTTTAAAGCGTTGCGATAAGCTATAAATAAATGCGGCGAGCTTTTGTTCGGCCGTTTTCTTGTTGAGCAAATACATTAACTCGCGATCTACTTTTATATCATTGCTCATTAATCGCATGATCTGACGCTTTAATTTAGGTAAATCAGAGCTGAGTTGATCAACAATATCGTAAGGTATTTCACACACCATTGCGGTTTCTAATGCGGTTGCATAACTTGGATGTTGATACTGGCTGATGGCGTCAAAACCAATAATGTCACCAGGTAAATGAAAACCCACAACTTGCTCTTCACCTTGTTCTGATAATGTATAAGATTTAAATGAACCCGCACGCACCGCATAAAGTGCGTTAAATGAAAAACCAGCTTCAAATAGTTTATCGCCCTTGTGAAGTGGTCGTTTTCGTTGAATGATGTTATCTAAACTTTTGATCTCTGATTCACTTAATGAAAAAGGTAAACAAAGTTGGTTAATACTACAGTTCTGACAAGAGACTGTACTTTTAAAACTCATAAATTGACCTGTCTTTTATTATAGGTTCAGTGATTTATAAAATTTGTAGCCATGCAATATAAATAGTGTGGCAACCAAATAATATTAATGCAATAGCGGCAATATTTTTACTGTATTGATTTTTTATCAGTTGGCTTATTTGCTGGCTTAAACTCGCGCTTAATAAAAGAGTGGGTAAAGTGCCCAACCCAAACGCAAACATCACTAAAGCAGATTGAATCGGGTTTGCTTGAGCGGCTGCATAAGTCAAGGTGCTATAAACTAATCCACAAGGCAGCCAACCCCATAACATGCCACTGATAAAACGCGAAAAGTAAGATTTTTTGGTTAGGCTTTTTTGTGCTAAAGGTGCGATAAGTTGCCAAAAACCAGAAAATATTTTTTCTAATTGGGTTAGACCCATAAACCAGCGTGCTATATATAACCCCAACAAAATAAGCATAATGCCTGATAAGAGCCGTAAGCCTATTAAAATAAATTCAAACTGCTTAGTTAGCCAAAGCCCAAGTAGGCCTAATAAAAAGCCAGCAATGGTATAGCTGATAATACGACCTAAATTATATGTTAGTGTGGCGATAAATGATTGATTTAAACCCATTGCGGCAGATAGCCCACCGCACATCACAAGACAATGGCTGGCACCCATAATGCCAATCATAAATGCACTTAAAAAATCAATCATACGGAGGCGTTGTTTTGATTATCTTGATTAGTATCATTTTTAGGATCGCCTTTAGGTTTGTTTTGTTTAGGCATAGCTTCAGTTGAATTGTCTTCATCATCAAATAATATTTCATAACCTTGGCGATCTAAATCATCAAACTGATTTTTTCTAACGGCCCAAAAAAATATAGCAATCGCAACCAACACAATAATGATTGCAAGTGGAATTAATACGTAAATAACATTCATATTTTTAATAATCTCATTGAGTTAATTACGACTATGAGTGAACTCGTCGACATACCAATTACGGCCATCCAAGGCGTTAATATACCAGTTGCAGCTAATGGCAGCACTAATAAGTTATATCCGATAGCCCAACTAAAATTTTGTTTAATCACTCTATTTAAACGCTTAGATTGTTTTATAAGTAAGTTGATTTTGTCAAGGTTAGAGCCTAATAGAATAACATCTGCTTTTAATTTACTTAATTCTGCGGCTTCATTCATGGCAACACTGAGATCAGCTTCGGCTAATACCAATGCATCATTAATACCATCACCCACCATCGCGGTATGGCCATATTTTTGTCTAAGATCAATTAAAGCGTGTGTTTTTTGCTGGGGCGTTAAACCCGATTTAAAATCTAAATTAAGCTGGCCGGCTACTTTTGCCAGCTCTGGGCTGCTATCTCCACTTAAAATACATTTGTAGGGTGCTAATAAATTTAAGCTGGATTTTGCATTATCTCTGATTGTATCGGTTAGCCAGATAGCCCCAGCAAAATCATCGTTAATCAATATGTAAATTTGCGCACCGTGATAATCGTCAGTAGCAGGTTGCTTGAGTAACTTGTTACTGCCAATACTAATAGTATACCGATCAATGGTTGCGCTTAAACCCAATCCGGGGAGTATTTTAAAATGAGTAATGTTGGCTTCGGTTTTAGGTTGCTCAAATGCTTGAGCGATTGGGTGATTTGCTCTGGCTTCTAAATGAGCTATCCAATCTAATATAGGCAATGATTGATACTTATCGGTTATTTTTGTTTGTTCAATTTCAAACTGTCCCGTTGTTAAGGTGCCTGTTTTATCAAACGCGATTGCTTTTAAACTATGAGCTTGCTCGATTGCTCGGGTATTTTGGATTAATATCCCGTTTATTTTTAAGGCGCTGGAACAGGCAGATAAAGCAGTTGGTAAAGCTAAAGACAAAGCGCAAGGGCAGGTTGCAACCAAAACGGCAACAGCGTACCAAAGTCCATTATCAGACAGCCAAAATTGCCAACTTATAAAGGTTAGCCCAGCTAGCACTAAAATTCCTAGTGTCGCTTGTTTAGCTGCTTTATCTGCGGCATTGATAAAGGCTGAACGGTTTTCACTAATGTGCTCTTGTTGTAGCGCGATTTGAGATAAAGTGGTGGCTTTGCCTGCTGCGCTAACTTGTATTTCGATACTGTGATCAACTACCACGCTACCAGCATATAATATTTGAGATTGGCGCTTTTCAACTGGAAAGCTTTCACCAGTTAGCATTGCTTCTTCAATCATTGCGCCTGGACTGAGTAAAATACCGTCTGCCGGAATGGTTTGTCCTTGTTTTACTAAGATAATATCGTCAGTTTTTAAAGCGCTAGCCGCGACTGCTTCATATTGATTTTTATCATTTTTTTTGTTTGCCGCTAAAGGCAATAATTTTAGCATATTTGCTGACAAGCTGGTGGCTTTTGATTTTACTTGGTGCTCAATATAGCGGCTGGTCAGTAGTAAAAAGACAAACATAGCCGCAGATTCAAAATAAACCTCTCCGGTATGAGTTATAGTGGCATAACAACTGGCAAAATAAGTGCCTAAAATAGCAAGTGCCACAGGCACATCCATATTTAAACTTTTATTTTTAACTGCAATCAGGCTTGAACGTAAAATAGGCTGGCTACTATACAAAATTACCGGCGTTGTTAGTAATAAACTTAGCCACCGAAAAAATTCATTATATTGTGGCTCTATTACTTCACCATACATCGCAAATGCAAACATCATTACTTGCATAGTGAAAAAACCAGCGACGATCAACTGTCGCATAAATTGTTTATTACGTTTTTGGTAATAAGATTCAATTTCAGACAGTTTAAAAGCACCGGCATGGTAGCCAATGTGTTCAATCGCTAGAAATACTTGGCTAAGTTTAACTTTGTTTGGGTCCCAACAAATTTTTGCGCGTGATTGAGTTAAATTAACGGTAACGGATTCAATCCCTACAAGTTGAATTAACCTTTTTTCTATTAACCACGCGCATGCCGCGCAGTGCATACCTTCAATACTAAGGTCGGCTTTGGCTTGGGTAGGGGTTATAAACTGGACAAATTCTGCTTGTACGCTGGTTTCGTCATAAGCTTTTAAATCATCAACTTGACTGTTAGTTTGTTCGTTCGCTTTATCTGCAGGGACTTCTCTAAATTTGTAATATTGGCTTAAACCTTCGTCTAAAATAGCATTGGCAATAGCTTGGCAGCCACTACAGCACACTGGCTGTGGCGTGCCTTTTACAATTATTTGTAACTGGCAGCCGGCAGGAACAGCTTCGGAGCAGTGATAACAGGTTTGATGCATTTAAGGTGTAATGATTATTTGCTTAGACGCGGGTAAAAAAATGTTTTTTTGAATTTTCCATTTTTTGTCATAAGGTTCAACCGTTAATTGCCATTTTCCGGTTAATTCATTAGGGAGCGCAGCCGCAAATCTGCCATCAGCTCTGGCGGTTGCTCGTAAACTTAAATCTTTGAAGGATTGAGTCGAGTGATATAACGAAATAATCAAGTTAGCCAACGCGGGTGCTTTTTCATTGTGATTAATATCGATCACAATATTGTCGTCAGAAAAGTTGACAAGAGCACTAATGCCATAAGATTGGGCTAGTTTTTCTCGCGCAAACTCCTGGTTAATGCTTTTACCTTTTTTGTAATAGTCGTCTACGACCATTTCTACTTTATAATCGTTGTAAATATTTAAACGGATAACGGCAACTATCATAGGAATGACAATAATGCTGATTAAAATCCAAGGCCATGGTTCTTTATACCAAGGGCGGGTCGGTTGCTGCTGCATTGCTTTACCTTATTATGTTTATCGCATGTGATAAATGATTAAAGCAAAATAGATTATTGCGCTATTAAAACAGTCTTTGCGATAAAACAGTTTTTATACATCTAGCTGAATTAAGCTTTACTTAAGTTCAGATTGCTTGAAGTAACACGGGTATATTATATCCTTAAAGCCTAAGCCTGAAAACACAAAGCCATTAAACAAGCAAAAAAAAGCCCTGCAGAGCAGGGCTTTAGTATTAATGACAAGATAGGTCGTTATTTATCTTGTGATAGACTGTATACATAAGCACTAATCAAATGTACTTTATCTTCGCCTAAAATATCTTTCCAAGCTGGCATTACCCCATTTCGGCCATGGGTAAGCGTTTCTTGAATTGCTCTTTCGGAACCGCCATATAACCAGATATCATCTGTCAAGTTAGGCGCACCAAAAGGTAAGTTATGCGCAACACTACCTTTACCATCAGCACCATGACAAGCAGCACATACTGCAAATTTAGGTTCAGCAGCGCTGGCCATGCCTGCATCAAACTCACGACCTGTTTCACTTAGGCTTAATATGAATTGAGTCATTTGCTTAATACCTTGCTCACCTAAAGCTGGAAGTTGAGCTGGCATTTGTGCGTTTCGGCCTTGCATCAGGGTTTCTTTAATTTTTTCTGGGGTACCACCATACAACCAATCGTTATCGGTTAAATTCGGAAAGCCTGTACCACCACGAGCATCAGAACCATGGCATTGAGAACAGTTTTGTAAAAATAACCGCTGGCCTATTTCCAGCGCTTCGTCATTATCAGCTAACGCTTTAATATCTTGTGATGCATATTGCTCAAAAATAGGTCCAAATTTTTCATTGGCAGCTTGTACTTCACGATCATATTGTACGTGTAAACCTTCAGCTAAACCTTGTTCGGTTTCGGCTTTAGATTGCGCCAAAGAGGTGATGCCTTGGTTTGAACTGGTCCAATTTAAAAAGCCAGTGTAGTTACCTAAACCAGGGTAGGCTAATAAATAATAAACAGACCAAATTGCTGTTACCCAGAACATTTTTGTCCACCAACCTGGTAGTGGGTTATTCAGCTCTTCAATGCCGTCAAATTCATGACCCATTGATTCACCTTCTTTCACGCCAGGGTAGTTTTTCATGTTCAGGTATAAACAAACAAATACAAAAACTAAAGTTAAAATGGATAAAATTGAAATCCATAAACTCCAAAAAGTACTCATGTTTTGTCCTCTAAATCTTGTTGATCCTGCTTGGTTTTGCTGCTTTTTTGTGCCTTCACATCCTCATCATCAAGGATAGACTGAGCAGCATTATCAAATTTCTTTTTACTGTGTTTGCTATATGCCCACCATACAATGCCAGCAAAAACTAGCATCATTATAATGGTGTATATTCCGCGATATGTACCATAATCCATAATCATTACTTCAACGATGTGCCAAGCGATTGTAAATAAGCAATTAGAGCTTCCATCTCTGTTTTACCTTTTACTGCAGCTTTTGAGTTAGCAATATCTTCATCTGTGTATGGAACATTATAGTAATCACGAAACACAGTCAGTTTTTCTTCGATTAATTCGCCGTCTAATTTATTTTCGGCTAACCAAGGAAAACCAGGCATGTTTGATTCAGGTACAACGTCTCTAGGGTTGATTAAATGAACTCGATGCCATTCATCTGAATATCGACCCCCAACACGAGCTAAATCAGGGCCAGTGCGTTTTGAGCCCCATAAAAATGGATGCTCCCATACCGACTCACCCGCAACCGAGTAATGGCCGTAACGTTCTGTTTCGGCTCTAAAAGGGCGGATCATTTGGCTATGGCAGCCTACACAGCCTTCACGAATGTAGATATCACGACCTTCCATTTGCAATGCCGTATAAGGCTTCATACCATCTACAGGTTGATTTGTTTCTTTTAAAAATAATAAAGGCGTGATTTCAACTAATGCACTGACACTAATTACAATGATAGTGAAAATTGAAAGCAAACCGATATTCTTTTCAAGCAATTCATGTTTATTTGCCATGTCAAATACTCCTACGCGTTTGCTTCTGTCAATTTATTAGTTGAAGGTAAACCTTCGTCAGCCGTTTTGTCTGAACGGATTGTTTTTATTACATTGTATAGCATGATGATCATACCGCTTACGATACATAAACCGCCAACCCAGCGAATAATGTGGAACGGATAGGTTTTAGCAACAACCTCAACAAAACTATAAGTTAAAGTACCATCAGCGTTAATTTGTCGCCACATCATGCCTTGCATAACCCCAGAAATCCAAAGTGCCACAATGTAAAGTACAACCCCAATTGTTGCTAACCAGAAATGGGTATTAATTAATTTAATGCTGTACATTCTTTCGCGGCCAAACACTTTTGGAATTAAGTGATATAAAGAACCGATTGAAATCATAGCAACCCAGCCTAAAGCGCCAGAGTGAACATGACCAACAGTCCAGTCAGTATAATGTGATAGTGCATTAACTGATTTGATTGCCATCATAGGGCCTTCAAACGTAGACATACCATAGAAAGAAAGCGAAACAATCATAAAACGCAAAATTGGATCGGTACGAAGTTTATGCCATGCGCCTGAAAGCGTCATAATACCATTGATCATCCCACCCCAAGATGGCACGAATAATACTACAGACATCACCATACCTAGCGACTGAGTCCAATCTGGTAGTGCGGTGTAATGAAGATGATGAGGGCCAGCCCAGATGTAAAGCGCACATAACGCCCAAAAGTGAACAACGGATAAACGATAAGAATAAACAGGACGCTCAGCTTGTTTTGGTACAAAATAATACATCATACCTAAAAAACCGGCTGTTAAGAAAAAGCCAACCGCATTGTGACCGTACCACCATTGCATCATAGCATCGACCGCGCCAGCATAAATAGAATATGACTTAGTTAAGCTGACCGGAATGACCATGCTATTACCAATATGTAATACCGCAATTGTGATAATGAAGGCGCCGTAGAACCAGTTAGCAACATAAATATGCGAAACCGTACGTTTTACAATTGTACCAAAAAAGACAATTGCATAGGCTATCCAAACAATTGCAATGAGTACATCGACAGGCCATTCTAATTCTGCATACTCTTTTGTGCTTGTTAAGCCCAGCGGTAACGTAATAAGGATACAAGCTATAACTGCCTGCCAACCCCAAAATGTAAAGCTTGCTAATTTATTACTAATTAAGCCGACTTTACAAGTACGCTGTACTACATAGTATGACGTTGCAAACAGGGCACTGCCACCAAATGCAAAAATAACTAAGTTAGTGTGAACCGGACGGATACGAGAGTATGTGATCCAAGGTGTATCAAAATTTAATTCTGGCCAGACTAATTGAGCAGCTATTAAAACGCCCGCAGACATTCCAACTAGCCCCCAAATAACAGCCATTACCGCAAATTTTTTGACTATGTCAAAATTATAATTCGGAATTGTAGAACTTGTTGCGCTCATTTTTATTTCATCCAAGGCGTAAACTAAAAGTTTACCGTTGTGGTTGTGTGGTTAAAGTATAGATAATAGCTAATTTTGTTTAGATTCTGAACAGGTTGCACAAAAACCAAGCAAAATAGCTTGTCCATCGCTAAAATCGGGCAAATTGTATGGTTTTTGGAGAAAAAAATACAGTGTACTTTAAAAAAAACATGATTTAAGTCAATATCATCATCATTTTAATCATTTAGTCATGCTTTCATTATAAAATAGGTGTTTTTTGAAAAAAATATTGATCATATTAATAACACTTTGTTCACTGATATACATTGTAAAATTAAGTAACTTGGCTAAACCATTACCTAATTGCGAACAATTATCACAAGCCAGTTGTGTTATCTCAAAAGGGTTAAGCGATCCAATTGAACTTAGTGTTACGCCTTATCCTATTCGGGTTGAACAGTTACATATTGTAAATTTGCAATCTAAGATGCCATTTAAAGTCGTAGATGCACAATTAATTGGCCTGAACATGAATATGGGCAGAATCCCTTTAATGATTCAATCAATGACGCCTCAACATACTAAAATAGAATTAATCCCCGCTAGTTGTGTTAACCCCAAAATGAGATGGCAACTGCAATTAATCATTGAACAAAACAACCAAAATATCCCACTGCAATATAACTTTGAGACACAATTATAAAAATGTTGTACATGTTACTAGAGATTTCATCTATTAAATAAGTTTTTTGGTTACTGTTAACAAAATAAATTGTTCTATAATGTTAAATAAATTAATATTAGGTTTTTTTTAAAACGAACTAACACAAAGCTTAAATTTCCGTTGTTTTCTTATCGTTCTGTTTTATATTAACTTTTTTATTTTAATCGATAGCTTTGTATGCTTTTGTTAACAGCTTTTTATAATTTAAGGTAAAACGTTTTACTTTTTACTTGTCGTTTGGTAAATTTCACGCTAAAGTGTGCTCATTTACGGATGTACTGACAGGTTTTTGTTCGTTTCAGCTTGTTTAGTATGTCTAAATAAATGTGAATAGACAGCGTTATTACAGGTGAAATATGACTACAGAATTTGATCCGACAGAACATCCGCATCGCCGATATAATCCAATGATAGGTGAGTGGGTTTTAGTTTCTCCACACCGAGCGAAGCGTCCTTGGCAAGGCCAGTCTGAGACACCAGACACAGAGCAGCGACCATCATATGACGAAAAGTGTTTTTTATGCCCGGGCAATACGCGTATTAACGGAGAAGTCAATCCTAAATATACGTCAACGTTTGTTTTTACTAACGACTTTGCCGCATTAAAAGACGACACGCCTGCTGCATCAAATGATGACCCATTATTCACAATGGCAACAGAGCAAGGCTGTAGTCGAGTGATTTGCTTTTCGCCGGATCATAGTAAAACTTTACCTGAATTATCGATTTCTGAAATTACGGATGTCGTTAATACGTGGCAAGCTGAAACAGCTGAGCTTTCAAAAACTTATAATTGGATTCAAGTATTTGAAAACAAAGGCGCCATGATGGGATGCTCTAATCCTCACCCGCATGGGCAAATTTGGGCTCAAAACCAGTTGCCTACGTTGGCGAATAAAAAATTAGTTAATTTTGCTAAGTACCAACAAGAACAAGGTTCAAATTTACTTGAAGATTACGTGAAACGTGAAGTTGAATCAGGTGAGCGTACGGTTTGCCTAAACGATGATTGGATCGTTGTTGTTCCTTATTGGGCCGCTTGGCCTTTTGAAACCTTATTGTTACCACGCTTTAGTGTAAGTCGTATCACAGAGTTAAATGATGAACAAAAAGCTTCTTTAGCTGACATTATTAAACAAGTGACTACTCGTTACGATAATTTATTTAATTGTTCGTTTCCTTATTCTATGGGATGGCATGGCGCACCTTTTGATGGACAAGATCATCAAGATTGGACATTACATGCGCATTTTTTCCCGCCGTTATTGCGTTCTGCAACTGTTCGTAAATTTATGGTGGGCTATGAAATGATGGCGGAATCACAACGTGATATTACGCCAGAACAAGCCGCGGAGCGTTTACGCGCTGTTCCTGCAACACATTACAAAGAGAATATATAATTATGTCTAGACAAGATTTAGTAACTAAGGCGTATCAAGCGTATTTTGGACAAGCGCCAGAATTAGTTTGCCATGGCCCAGGCCGTGTTAATTTAATTGGTGAGCACACAGATTATAACGGCGGCTTTGTGTTTCCTGCAGCGATTAACTTTGGTACTGATATTGCCGCTTCGCTGCGTGATGATCGTCAAGTGAATGTGCGCGCTTTAGATTTTGATAATCAATTGGTTAGTTTTTCATTGGATCAAATTGAATTCGATGAAGTGCACACTTGGAGTAATTACATCCGTGGTGTATTAATTGCTTTATTGCAAGATTATCCTGAAATCAAAGGGGTTGATTTTGTGGTTTCTGGTAATGTGCCTCAGGGTGCAGGTTTAAGCTCGTCAGCTTCTTTTGAGATTGCGGTATTAAAATGTTTTGCCAGTTTAAATAATTTACCATTAACGGGTGTTCAAGCAGCGTTAAAAGGCCAGCAAGCAGAAAACGAATTTGTTGGTTGTTCATGTGGCATTATGGACCAACTTATTTCAGCAATGGGTAAAAAAGATCAAGCTATGTTACTTGATTGTCGCTCACTTGAATTTAAGCATAGTTCGTTACCTGAAGGTTTTAATTTATTTATCGTCAACTCAAATGTTAAACGTGGTTTGGTTGATAGTGAATATAATTTACGTCGTGAACAGTGTGAAGAAGCAGCAAAAGCGATGGGCTTAGAAAGCTTACGCGATGCAAATTTGGCACAATTAGAATCAGATAAAGATAAAATGTCTGACGTTGCTTATTTAAGAGCGCGCCACGTCATTTCAGAAAACGACCGAACTTTGGCCATGTGTGATGCGTTAAATAATGGCGAAACAGCTAAAGTCAGTGAATTAATGCGTGCTTCGCATATGTCTATGAAAGATGACTTTGCGATCACAACGTCGCAAATCGACTTTTTAGTTGAAACGATTCATCAAGAGTTAGGTGACCAAGGCGGCGTTCGAATGACTGGTGGTGGTTTTGGTGGTTGTGTTGTTGCTTTAGTACCAGATAATTTAGTTGATAAAATTAAAGCCACAATCGAAGCTAAATATCAAGCTGAAACTGGTTTGAAAGAATCTATCTTCATTTGTACTGCAGAGCAGGGCGCGTTCGCTTAATTTTTATTCGCTATTACATTTTAAAAAAACCACAATCATTTGCATTGTGGTTTTTTTGTTTTAGCGCTGAGTATTAGGCCACATAGCATAGTGCCGTTTACGCTGCAACGGCTTTTATATTGAGGTAAATTAACGTGTTTTTAATACAGACTCACGTTTAATGATGGTGGGCGTGTATTTATAAGTTTTGTCTTTGTTGCTTTCACGTAAGTTTGGCTGTGATGCAAAGCTAAGCGCTAGTTCAGCGGCTTGAGATGCCATCATTTCAATTGGATATTTGAGTGTGGTGAGTTTTGGACGGCAATAACGTGATAATAATACATCATCGTAGCCTATAACTGAGATATCATCAGGGACATGATAACCTTGATCTAATAAAGTTGTCATAGCCCCTGCAGCCATTGCATCGTTGTATCCTAAAACTGCGGTAAAATCAGCGCCACGGGTAAGTAAATTTTGCATTGCAATCTCGCCCCCTTCTTGGTCTGGGCTGCTATATTCTATGTTTTCTTCGTTGAGTTCTACACCGGCTTTAATTAACGCTTGTCTGATACCGTCTAACCTTTGATAGGGATCGTCAATTTGATACTTACTAGATACGACAGCAAATTTTTTATGGCCTAATTTTAACATATGATTTGCCATTAATTGACCGCCCGCGATATTGTCTAACCACACACATTGATGTTTAATTTCTTCTATATAACGGTTAATTAAGATAAATCCCGGAATTTGTTTAGCTAATTCAATTAAAACGCTATCTTTTAATGCTTTACTGTGTACCACCATAGCTTCACATCTGTGTTCTAATAAAGTTTCAATGGCTTTTAATTCAGTTTTGGCTTCAATAGATCCTGTACTTAATAAAACTTGAACATTCTTTTTTCGTGCTATTGTTTCAATCCCATGTGCAAGAGTCGCAAAAAATGGGTCGGCTAATTCAGCGATAACAACCCCTAAAGACGCGCTTTTTTGATTAACTAATGCCCGGGCATTAGCATTTGGGCGATATCCCATTTCTTTCATAATGGTTTTGATCCGCGCTCGAGTTTTATCGCCCACTTTAGGACCATCGTTAATTACTCGTGAGACGGTAGCGAGTGATACGCCAGCTGCTTTTGCTATGTCTTTAATCGTTGCCATGTTTAATCGTTTTACCTAAGTTTTATTTTTCGCTTTAACTGGTCGCTTAGCATTTTATACTCAGTTTGTCGTTACGCTAAATCTATGTTGTTATTATGTTTTACTTAATGCTGAAAAATATAGCCAGTTTGGATTGATGGATTAACGCCATTAATTGGAGGCGTTATCTATATTTTGAAAGTATGACAAATGATCGTTTTGAGCTTAGTCAGTTAGCCACGTAATTAAAATTATCAAAATTTAATGAATTTTAGTGATTTTATCTTAAAAAAGGCAATTTATCATGATTATATTTTGCATTATGTTAACTATTTAAGTTAATTCATCAAAAATACTTTTCATATTAAGGTTAAACGTATAACCTTGGCGAAGTTAATTAATAAATAAGCTCGTAAGCTAACAGGTGATTTATGAAAATATTAGTAACAGGTGGTGCAGGTTATATTGGTTCGCATACCACAATTGATTTAATCGAAGCTGGTCATGAAGTTGTTGTCGTTGATAACTTGGTTAATAGTAAACCTGAGGCGTTAAAACGCGTTGAAAAAATCTGCCAAAAAACGATCCCGTTTTATCAAGCAGATATTCGTGATTTTGATGCACTAAATACGATTTTCAATGAACACAAAATTGATTCTGTTATTCATTTTGCTGGTTTAAAAGCCGTTGGCGAATCAACCGAAAAACCACTTGAATATTATGATAATAACGTTAATGGCTCTCGAATTTTAGTTGATTGTATGCTTAAAAATGAAGTTTATAGTCTTATTTTTAGCTCTTCAGCAACTGTATATGGTGACCCTGCGAGTGTTCCAATTTTAGAGTCCTTTCCATTAAGCGCTACAAACCCGTACGGTCGTAGCAAGCTGATGGTTGAAGAAATTTTAAAAGATGTGTCTTTTGCGAACGATAAACTAAGTGTGGTTTTACTGCGTTACTTTAACCCAGTCGGTGCACATAAAAGTGGCACAATTGGTGAAGATCCAAATGGCATCCCGAATAATCTCATGCCGTTTATAGCTCAAGTCGCAGTTGGTAAGCGCGAAAAGTTATCAGTATTTGGTGACGATTATTCAACACCTGACGGTACCGGGGTGCGTGATTACATTCATGTTTTAGATTTAGCGCGTGGTCATGTACAAGCATTAGAAAAATTACATAACAAATCAGGTACGCATGTTTATAATTTAGGTACAGGTAAAGGCAGCAGTGTATTAGATATGGTTAAAGCGTTTGAAGCTGCCAGTGGTAAACCGGTTCCTTATCAAGTTTCGCCACGACGTCCGGGTGATATTGCGCAATGTTATGCTGATCCGACGTTTGCAGAAAAAGAATTAGGTTGGACTGCTAAGCGTGACGTTAAAGAAATGGCTGAAGATACATGGCGCTGGCAATCAAATAATCCAAATGGTTATGAGAGCTAGTTAAGCTGATTAAGTTAATGCTAAGGCATTGACTTATATTTTATTTGCGTAAATGGCAAAAGCTGATTTTTTTGAAAATCAGCTTTTTCTGTTTGAATGAAACAGAAAAACTCTCGTTTGATGATAGTATACATATCCCATCATATAACTCGCCAAGCGGTAAAGTGAAATGTATTTTCTAAAATATAGATTTATACAGTTACTGAATTTTATTCTGTTAGCTTCGCCGTCGAATTCAATTTAAACTCTGATTGAGTTAGGGTAATATCACCTGCACTCTATTTGTAATTGCGTTATAAATTCTATGGCAAAAAAAAATGATATACAGTTTCAGCAAATTATTGAAGCTGCTATTTTTGCATCAGATACACCTTTAACCATTGAGCAGTTACAAAGCTCGGTATTAGCCGAATTTGCTTTGTCTAAACGCAAAATATCTCAACTGATAAAAAAAATTCAACTCGATTTTGATCCGCGTGGAATAGAACTGGTTAAGTTAGGATCTGGCTATCGGTTTCAAACTCGTTCAACCCTAAGCCCTTGGGTTAGCCAATTATGGCAAGAAAAAGCGCCTAAATATTCTCGTGCTATGTTAGAAACTTTAGCGCTCATTGCTTATCGACAACCTATTACTCGAGGTGAAATTGAATCGGTGCGTGGGGTTGCGGTGAGCAGTCAAATTATAAGAACTTTACAAGAGCGTGGCTGGGTTAAAGTTATCGGTCATAAAGAAGTTGCCGGTCGGCCTGCTTTATTTGCAACAACTGCATCGTTTTTAGACTATTTTGGGTTACAATGTCTCGAAGATTTGCCTGCGCTAATTGAAGACAAGCTGTCGGAGCAAATCACTTCTCATTAACTTTATCAGATTCGGGAGAATCAGATGTCAGAAAAAATTCAAAAAGTGTTAGCCAGAGCTGGCAAAGGTTCACGTCGAGAAATGGAACGCGCGATCGAAGAAGGACGAGTGAGTGTTAACGAAAAAGTCGTGAAAATTGGTGAGCGTATTGAAGAAAACGATGTGCTAAAACTCAATGGTCATGTTGTTAAATTTAAAGCGCATGCTGACATTCCATGTCGGGTGTTAATTTACAATAAGCCATTAAGTGAAGTTTCAACCCGTAACGATCCAGAAAAGCGTAAAACTGTATTTGATCGCTTGCCACCATTAAAAGATGGCCGTTGGGTATCAGTAGGTCGTTTAGACATTAATACAACCGGCTTAATGCTATTTACAACAGATGGTGAGCTTGCTAATAAATTAATGCATCCATCCAATGAAATTGAGCGTGAATATGCCGTTCGAGTATTTGGTGAGTTAACGGATGCTAAAATTCAGCGTTTACGCCAAGGGGTTCAGCTTGAGGACGGCCCAGCGAATTTTACTAAAATTAAGTTTCACGGTGGCGAAGGCATTAACCGTTGGTATCATGTGACTTTATCAGAAGGCCGTAACCGAGAAGTAAGGCGCATGTGGGAGTCGCAAGACGTTCAAGTGAGTCGACTATCGCGAATCCGCTATGGTGATATTAAATTGCCCCGTACATTACCTATGGGTGGTTGGGCGGAATTAGAAGTTAAAGATATTAACTATTTACGCAAGTTAGTTAGTTTGGCTCCGATTAGCATGGTTAAAGAAGTCGATGCTAATAATAAAATAAAAAATATTAAAGCGAATCGTATTCGCAAAGCAATTCGTAAATCCGAATTACGCAAAACTCGTCCAGCGGGCAAGTCAGCGCGTAAGCGTCGACGAGTCTAATTTTTTAACGATTAATTGGTCCAAAGCCAGCTAAATATCGTTGAGCGTTTAGCTGGCTTATTATTTTTATGAAACGAAAGAAATATGAAGCAGATATCCCCTGGTGTGTCGAACAGTTTTCAGGCGGTGGGATATTTGATGATTTATCTAATCTATTAAATTTATCAGACTTTTCGAGCTTTCCATCCGCGGCACAATTAACACAGTTAATGACACAGCTACAAGCAGATCAAAAGTTAAAACCCGTTGAGTTTATTGCTCAGTCAGACTCAATGAATTGGCATGGCATGAGCTATGAAGAGCTTATTTTTGCTAAACAGAAAATTCCGACTCGTATTGATAATTGGCACGATCTGTTTAATGCCTGTATTTGGGCTTTATTTCCTAATACTAAACGTTGTTTAAATGAATTACATGTGAACGACATAACGCAATATGGTTTGAAGCAGCGAACAAAACAACGAGATGCATTAACTTTATTTGACGAGTGTGGGGTGGTTCTTGCTTATACGCAAGATACCGATAAAACGGCATTGAAAACTCATTTGTGGCTTGAAAGTTTTTGGCAAAATCGAAGTCGCTGGTTTACAAGTATAAAACCATTTATATTTGGCCATGCCATGTATGAAATGAGTTTAAAGCCTTTTATTGGGTTAACGGCAAAAGCTTATTTTTTACGTGTATCTGATGATTTTTTTCAATGGCCAGCAGCTCAGCAGTATCGATATTTAGACCAGCAATTAGCCAGAGAAATCGCCGAGCAAGCAACACTTAAAAACAATCAACATCTATCTCCGTTACCTATTTTAGGGGTACCTTTTTGGTATGATGATAATCAAGAGCGCGAATTTTATTTAAACGAAAATTATTTTAGACCGAAACGCCAACCTAAAGTGATAAAAAACAAAGAAAAAGACATTCAAAGCAACTAAAAAATTGAACGTATTGGTTTAAATGTTTAAGCAAGTGCGATTAATGCTTGTTTTATTAAGGTATCAGGTAAAATAAAACAGCGGTGTCTTTTGTTTAAAGCACCGCTGTTGTTATTTGCAAGTATTTGCACGCTTTAGCTTTTTTATTTAGGCACCACTTGTTGTAACTTTTTGAGCTTATTGATAATAGCGGGTTGAGTAATAGGTTCTTCTGACAAAAGGACCATTACACTGTTTGCTGCTACCGTTTGGCTCAGTGTCTGACCGATATTAATAATTTCGCCACTGGCTGCATCTGTATAATTGCCGGCTTGAATCAAT
This sequence comes from Catenovulum adriaticum, assembly GCF_026725475.1. Lineage (NCBI taxonomy): Bacteria > Pseudomonadati > Pseudomonadota > Gammaproteobacteria > Alteromonadales > Alteromonadaceae > Catenovulum > Catenovulum adriaticum. Next base: position 1,673,996 of record NZ_CP109965.1, on the reverse strand, counting down.
TGGTTTAGCTTAATTGTTGTTGGTTGATTTGCCTTATTTAACAAAACCAAAGCGGTTTGATTAATACCGTCTTTTTGATAAATACGGTAAAACGCAGCTGTGTCTTGGTTAAATTCTAAATTTAACTGTAAGCCTTTTTGTAATGCGATGTTATTTTGTCTAATTTTGGCAATATTCGCCATAGCTTGTGCAATTGGGTGCTGTTTTGCTTTATCAATGCGCTGTTGTCCATAATAATTTCTGTTTCCCTGATGTTCGCTTGTGCCTGCCATAAAGCCAGTTTCAGAGCCATAGTAGACTACTGGAATACCTCGACTCGTAAATAACCAGTTGTTGGCGTTGATAAATCCATTGGTATCAGTATTCATTCTAGCCATATCGTGATTATCATAAAAAGTCATTAGATCGTAAGGGTTATGGTAAGGACTTTGTTCAAGATATAAGTAACTTTGAATATCTGCATAGCTGTTATCTGGATTTTCAAATAAGCTTGTCATGGCTTTTTGCCCAGGAAAATCTAAGACACTTACTTTGCCATTTTCCGGTAGCGTGTGCTGTGCAATTTTGTTTGCATCGTATTCAAAACTTTCACCAAACATAAAAAAATCTGGGTGTTTTGCTCTAATTTTGTCGGTAAAGTCTTTCCAAAACGAGTGTGGCATATGGCGAATTGTATCAATTCTAAATGCATCCGCACCTTGCTCTAGCCAATATAAATACGCATTTGTGAAATAATCTAATACAGCAGGGTTGTCAAAATTGGTATCAGATAATTGAGCGAGATCAGGTTGGTTTCGGTAAAATTGATGAAGCGGATTTTCTGGGTCTAATTCAGTTGGATGCAAATTTTGATGATCCGCGATTAAGGTCCCATGTTGGTCATAAATTTTACCAAATCTGCCTTGCTCGTGTGGCATGGTATAAGCTGGCGAACCATGGTTGGCGACTACATCTAACACCGTTTTTAAGCCTTTATTTTTCATGGCTTGGGCATAATCTTTAAACTTAAAGTTAGTGGAATATAAATGTTCGTCTTCTTGCCAAAAATTAACGCCCCAATAACCATGGTAGCCAGTTTTCCCACCGTCTTTGAACATTTCACCAAAATGGATTTGCTCGCCTCCTGAAAAGGCTTGATTTGGATTATCTACAATTGGGGTTAGCCAAACTGAACTAAAACCTAATGACTTTATATAATCAGCATTTTGATAAATACCTTTATAATCGCCCCCTAAGTAACCTACGTTTGCAATTTTTCCGTCAGGTCCAGCTAACTCGCGGTCAAATGTTGGATATGTACCACCTTGTTTAGGGTAGTTATTGCTTGGATCAGCATCAACAAATCGGTCTGTTACCACAAAATAAACAGCCTCACTCGCAAAGGCTTCAGTCGTGCCGTAAAATTCATCAACTGCTTGCTTAGAAGAGGGTGCATTGACAGTTGCACAGCTTGTTAAAGCCAGTGAAGCTGTTGCTATCATGTTAAAACAAATGCGGCCAGAGAGCCGTTTATTAGATAAACAATTCATATAAAGTCTCATTTTAATAATTGTGCTTGAAAGATAATTTTAGACTAATTATTTTTAAATAAACCTAGTTTACATACGTATTCAATTGAATTAATAGAATAAAAAATCATTAACAAAACCGCCATAAAATTAATTTTAAAGCTGCATACGTATGCATGGTGCGTGTTCAAAATGATCAGTTAAGATAAATGTAAATGAGAGTTTAAAGGCGTGATAATGCCTGTTAGAAAAAGCCAATGAGGTGAAGCATGAGTAATAATATTGATTGGTGGCGTGGTGCGGTAATTTACCAAGTTTATCCAAGAAGTTTAAATGATAGTAACAATGATGGCATTGGTGACATTGCAGGTATTATTGAAAAACTAGATTACATTTCAAGTTTAGGGGTAGATGCTATTTGGGTATCACCTTGTTTTAAATCCCCAATGAAAGATTTTGGTTACGACATAAGTGACTATCGTTCTATTGATCCTATATTTGGTAATTTAGCCGATTTTGATCGGTTAATTGAAAAAGCCCATGCGTTAGGCATTAAAATTATGATTGACCAGGTGCTAAGCCACACTTCAGATCAGCATGATTGGTTTACTCAAAGCAGACAAGATAAAACCAATGACAAAGCAGACTGGTATGTTTGGTCTGACCCTAACCCAGATGGTACGCCACCGAATAATTGGCAGTCTATTTTTGGCGGCCCTGCGTGGCAATGGGATTCTCGCCGATGTCAGTATTATTTGCATAACTTTTTGGCCAGTCAGCCTGATTTAAATTTTCACAATCCAGATGTACAGCAGGCTGTGTTAGATAATGTGGAGTTTTGGTTAAAAAGAGGTGTTGATGGTTTAAGATTAGATGCCATTACTTTTTGTTTTCATGATCAAGCATTACGAGATAACCCAGCTAAACCGGAAAATGAAAGAGCAGGGCGCGGGTTTAGCGAAGACAATCCTTACGCTTACCAATATCACTACTTTAATAACGAAAGGCCTGAAAATTTAGGCTTTATAGAAAAAATTAGAGCCCTGTTAGATGCTTACCCAGGCACAGTTTCTTTAGGTGAAATCTCATCAGAAGATTCTTTAGCGACTATGGCAGAATACAGTAAAGGTGATGATCGTTTGCACATGACCTATAGCTTTGAGTTGCTAACAGATGATTTTAGTGTTGATTATATTAAAAATACAGTATTAACGTTGGAAAACGCGTTAACTGATGGCTGGCCTTGTTGGGCGGTTGGTAATCACGATGTAGCACGTGTTGTTAGTCGCTGGGGAAATAATACAAATAATCCAGATTTTGCCAAAATGGTGACGGCTATGTTGGGGTGTTTACGAGGCAGTTTATGTATTTATCAAGGTGAAGAGCTAGGGTTAACCGAAGCTAATGTACCTTATGATGAATTACAAGACCCTTACGGGATTGAATTTTGGCCTACTTTTAAAGGGCGAGATGGTTGCCGTACTCCCATGCCTTGGGATAGTAAAGAAATTAATGCGGGCTTTTCACAAGGTCAGCCTTGGTTACCAGTTGACCCTGCGCACCTTGAAAAGTCAGTCAATGTGCAGCAAGCACAGCCAGACTCAGTATTAAATGCTTACCGGGCCTTTATGCATTGGCGTAAAGCACAACCCGCGTTAGTATTAGGAGATATTGAATTTTTAGATTGGCATAGCAGCTGTTTAGCCATTAAGCGGATTGATCGTTTATCGGGCCAAACTATTATTGCTGTATTTAATCTATCATCTAATCCGGTCACCTTTGTATCCGGTTTAGCAGAAGATGCGCAACAAATTAAACTAGAACTTCATAATAACGGAGAAATTAACGGCCAAGAGTTGACAATTCCCGCATTTGGCGTATTTTTCTCTACCTTCCAATAAGCCTTAGCATTAGCTTCGGGCGGTTTGCTCTAATCCTGACTGTTTTAGTCAAGTATAAACTTGACTAAAACAGTCAGGTAATAGATAATAGCAACATCGACCACGGAGAATAATGTAATATGAGACTAACATCAAAAGGGCGCTACGCCGTAACAGCCATGCTAGATGTTGCTCTGCATACAGAAGCGGGGCCTGTTCCACTTGCTGATATTTCAGAACGACAAGATATCTCTTTAAGTTATCTCGAACAATTATTCGCTCGGCTTAGAAAAAATGGTGTTGTTAGTAGTGTGCGAGGACCTGGCGGCGGCTATTTACTCGGGCGTGAAATGAGCAACATTTCTATTGGTCAAATCATCAGTGCCGTTGATGAGTCTGTTGATGCAACTCGTTGTAACGGTAAATCTGGTTGTCAGGGCGGTGCCCAATGTTTAACTCATAGTTTGTGGGACGAGTTAAGTAATCGCATTGCGTCGTTTTTAAATGACATCAGTTTACAAGAATTGGTCGAAAAGCAAGAAGTGAAACAAGTTGCTGAACGTCAAAACAATAAACAAAAAACACATTCAGCTTTTGCTTTAGGTGATATTTCATTAGATGAAATCAGCTAAGACCTATTAAGTTAATAATTTATCTATTTATATGATTGTTTGCGGAGAGATTAATGAAGTTACCGATTTACCTTGATTATTCAGCCACAACCCCGGTAGATCCACGGGTTGCTGAAAAAATGATGCAGTGTTTGGGACCAGACGGCGTGTTTGGTAATCCCGCATCTCGTTCTCACCGTTTTGGTTGGCAAGCAGAAGAGCTTGTGGATATTGCACGTAGCCAAGTCGCTGACTTAATTAATGCTGACCCAAGAGAAGTTATTTTTACATCGGGTGCGACCGAATCAAATAACCTTGCAATTAAAGGTGCGTCTAAATTTTACAGTAAAAAAGGCAAACATATTATTACTGTAAAAACAGAGCATAAAGCAGTATTAGACGCCTGTCGTGAAATGGAGCGTCAAGGCTTTGAAGTGACTTATTTGGATGTTGAACAAGACGGCTTAATCAACATAGATACATTTAAAGCAGCGCTTCGTGAAGACACTGTATTAGTGAGTGTTATGCACGTAAACAATGAAATTGGTGTTATTCAAGATATTGAAACTATTGGCGAATTATGTCGCGCCAATAAAACTATTTTTCATGTTGATGCGGCCCAAAGTGCTGGTAAAGTTGACATAGATTTAACACAGCTTAAAGTGGATTTAATGTCGTTTTCTGCACATAAAGTTTATGGTCCTAAAGGGATTGGCGCTTTGTATGTTAGACGTAAGCCACGTATTCGTTTAGAAGCACAAATGCACGGTGGCGGTCATGAACGTGGTTTCCGTTCAGGCACGTTAGCAACTCACCAAATAGTGGGTATGGGCGAAGCATTCCGCATTGCTAAGGCCGAAATGACAGCTGAAAACGAACGTTTAATGGGACTTAGAGATAAGTTGTTAGCCGGTGTTAAAGATATTGAAGAAGTTTATATTAACGGTTCGGTTGAACATAGAGTTGCTGGTAATTTAAACATCAGTTTTAACTATGTTGAAGGTGAATCTTTAATTATGGCGTTAAAAGATATGGCAGTTTCATCAGGCTCAGCTTGCACTTCAGCGAGTTTAGAACCGTCTTATGTATTACGCGCATTAGGATTAAATGACGAGTTGGCGCATAGTTCAATTCGTTTTAGTATGGGTAGATTTACCACTGAAGAAGAAATTGATTATGTGGTTGATGTTATTCAAGATGCAATCACCAAACTTCGTGAAATGTCGCCTTTATGGGACATGTTTAAAGACGGTGTTGACCTAAGTAAAGTTGAGTGGGCTCACCACTAAGATAAGAGGTATTGAATCATGGCATATAGTGAAAAAGTAATTGACCATTATGAGAATCCTCGTAATGTAGGTAGTTTCGAAAAATCAGATAGCAGTGTTGTTACTGGTATGGTTGGTGCGCCAGCATGTGGTGACGTAATGAAATTGCAATTGAAAATTTCAGATGATGGTATCATTGAAGACGCAAAATTCAAAACTTACGGCTGTGGCTCTGCTATAGCTTCTAGCTCATTAGTAACTGAATGGGTTAAAGGTAAGTCAATTGAAGAAGCCTCAACGATTAAAAATACAGATATCGCACAAGAGCTTGCGTTACCACCAGTTAAAATTCACTGTTCAATTTTAGCTGAAGATGCAATTAAAGCCGCGCTTAACGATTATAAATCAAAGCGTAGCTAAGCCTTGTTTTATTCATTAAATTAGGAGTTATACCCAATGGCAGTGACATTGACCGACGCCGCAGCCACCCGAGTTAAGCACTTCCTTGACAATCGAGGAAAAGGCATAGGTTTGCGCTTAGGGGTTAAAACCTCGGGCTGCTCGGGTATGGCTTATATTATTGAATTTGTAGATGAACTGAATGCTGACGATCAGGTTTTTGAAGATAAAAGCGTTAAAGTGATCGTTGATGCGAAGTCATTGTTATACCTTGACGGTACTGAACTTGATTTTGCAAAAGAAGGTTTAAATGAAGGTTTTCAATTTAATAACCCGAATGTATCTGATGAGTGTGGTTGTGGGGAAAGCTTCCACGTTTAAACCCAAGTTCAAGCAAACTTTATAACGAGCATCGATAGGTGATAAATGAATTTTTTTGAGTTGTTTAACTTAGAAGCGGGTTATGACCTTGATGTTAAATTATTAGCTGAGCGCTACCGTCAGTTGCAGCGTGCTTTTCATCCTGATAAATATGCATCTGGGAGTGAATCTGAACGTTTATTGGCGGTAAAAAAATCAGCTCAAATCAATGATGCATTTTCTACACTGAAGTCACCCGTTGCTCGTGCTGAATATCTACTTAATTTAGTAGGTATTGATTTAGCACACGAAACGAAAACGCTGCAAGATCCAGAATTTTTAATGCAGCAGATGGAGTATCGTGAGCACTTAGAAGATGTGCAAGCAATGAGTGACCCTTTTCCCGCAATTGTTGATTTTGAAAAAACATTAGCGCAAGAACAGGCAACACTTCAACAATCCATTAGTCAGCAGCTCGCTGACGCTGCATACGACGATGCAGCCAACTCAGTTCGTAAATTAAAGTTTATTATTAAGCTTAATCACGAGCTCGAACGACTTGAAGACCAAGTTACTAACTAACAATCAATTAAATCAATCATTATGGCTTTATTACAAATATCTGAGCCTGGTCAAACTACCGCTCCTCACCAAAGAAAGCTGGCGATTGGTATTGACTTGGGTACAACAAATTCTTTAGTTGCAACAGTACGAAGCGGTGAAGCTCAGCCCTTAGCGGATGAGTCAGGCGTTAAAATGCTGCCGTCAGTTGTACAGTACGCAGAATCTGAAACACGGGTTGGCTACGCTGCGCTCGCGCAAGCTGAAGCTGATCCTGAAAATACTATTATTTCGGTTAAACGCTTTATGGGGCGTTCGTTAGATGATGTATTAACGACTTATCCAGAATTACCTTACCATTTTGAAGGAGACTCAGCTCAACTGAGCAGAATTAAAACTCGCCAAGGCGATAAATCGCCTATAGAGGTTTCCGCTGATATTTTGGCGAATTTAAAACTTAGAGCAGAGCGAGTATTAGGCGACGAATTACAAGGTGCTGTAATTACCGTCCCCGCTTATTTTGATGATGCTCAACGCCAAGGTACAAAAGATGCTGCACGCATTGCAGGGTTAAAAGTTTTACGCTTATTAAATGAACCTACCGCCGCCGCTATTGCTTATGGACTGGATTCAAAGCAAGAAGGTGAAATTGCCGTTTACGATTTAGGTGGCGGCACTTTTGATATTTCAATTTTAAAGCTGGATAAAGGTGTATTTGAAGTTTTATCAACTGGCGGTGATTCCGCATTAGGTGGCGATGATTTTGACCAAGCCATTGTTGATTGGATTAAACAAAATGCGAAATTAACTCAAACATTATCATCGCGTGAGCGTCGGGTTTTAAAAGAGCAAGCCAAAAAAGCGAAAGAAGCTTTATCAGATGCTGACTCAACGCAAGTGCAAATTAAGTTAGATGATGGGAATCAAATCAATCTAAGGTTGACCTTGGTTGAATTTAACGAGTTAATCGCGCCTTTAGTGCAAAAAACCATGATCGCTTGCCGACGCGCGTTGAAAGATGCAGAATTAAAGCCCGATGAAATAAAAGATGTAGTTTTAGTGGGTGGTTCAACTCGCGTACCTTTAGTGAGAGAAAAAGCGGCTGAATTTTTTGGTCAAACGCCATTAAATTCAATTGATCCTGATGAAGTTGTCGCGGTTGGCGCTAGTATTCAAGCCGATATTTTGGTTGGCAATAAGCCAGATTCTGATATGGTTTTATTGGATGTAACGCCATTGTCTTTAGGCCTTGAAACTATGGGCGGTCTAACTGAAAAAATCATTGGCCGTAATACAACGATTCCCGTCGCTAAAGCTCAAGAATTTACTACATTTAAAGACGGTCAAACAGCTATGGCTTTACATGTAGTTCAGGGTGAACGTGAATTAGTTAAAGATTGTCGATCGCTTGCTAAATTTGAATTACGCGATATTCCACCAATGGCTGCTGGTGCTGCGCACATTCGAGTCACATTTCAAGTGGATGCAGATGGATTGCTATCGGTAACCGCAATGGAAAAATCAACAGAAGTGCAAGCCAGTATTCAAGTTAAACCTAGCTATGGCTTGGAAGAATCTGAAATACTAGATATGTTGAAATCGTCAATTGATAATGCACAAGATGATGTTGAAGCTCGACGTTTAGCCGAACAAGTCGTGGAAGCAGCTAGAATGCTCGAATCATTAGGAAATGCATTAAAGGCAGATGGTCATTTGCTAGAGGACGATGCAAGAAATGCTTTATATGCAGAGTTAACTCAATTACAAACGCTTTCTCAGCAATCAGATGTAGACGCAATAAAAAAACAAATTGAAAAAATTGATCACTTGAGTCAAGATTTTGCTGCTGCGCGTATGGATGAATCAATAAAACAAGCCCTTAAAGGCCAACAGGTAGACGAGATATAAAATGCCACAAATTATTTTTTTACCTCACCCAGAGCTTTGCCCTGATGGTGCGGTATCGGAAGCTGAAACAGGTGAAACTGTATTAGACGTTGCTTTAAAAAACGGAATTGATATTGAACATGCTTGTGAAAAATCTTGTGCATGTACAACTTGTCATGTCGTTGTTCGTGAAGGTTTTGACTCATTAAAAGAAAGTGACGAATTAGAAGACGACATGTTAGATAAAGCTTGGGGATTAGAGGCTGAATCTAGGTTAAGTTGCCAAGCTTATGTTACAGACGAAGACTTGGTGGTAGAAATACCCAAATATACCATCAATATGGTGAGTGAAAATCACTAAATAAAAAGCCAGCAACTTTGCTGGCTTTTTTATAACCAAAATTATAATAAATTTTAACCAGTTATATATGAATTCGTTAACTTTATCGCATTTAGTTGAAATTGCTTGACGAACCCTATAAAAAGCTTGGTAAGATTAAAGAACCTCAATGTAAATATGACTCAGGAATATAATAATGGCAATTGAACGCACTCTATCTATTATCAAACCAAATGCAGTTAGCGCACGTAAAATTGGTGCAATTATACAACGTTTTGAAGCGGCTGGTTTTTCGATAGTCGCTTGTAAAATGGTAAAATTAACTGAAGAGCAAGCCCAAGGGTTTTATGCTGAGCATAAAGAACGTGATTTTTTCCCAAGGTTAATGCAATTTTTATTAACAGCGCCTGTGGTTGCTTTGGTACTTGAAAAAGAAAATGCAATTGAATCTTACCGTGAAATTATGGGCGCAACGGATCCAGAATCTGCGGCGACAGGTACAATTCGAGCTGATTATGGTCAAAATGTAACAATTAATGCGGTACATGGTTCAGATAGTCCTGAAAGCGCAGCGCGTGAAATTGCTTACTTTTTTGCAGAAAGCGAAGTAAACAGCTACGAATAGGCCCAGTATTTATCGATTGTGCAAATTTACCGCCAATGCGGTGTTTATTTTATCATCGAATTGATTGGCAAACTGCGCTATTGATTGCATTGTGCTGTGAATTCCGTAAAATTACTGGCTGTTTGTTTATGTTAGGTGTTAGCAATGTCGTCCAATGAAACCAAAATTAATTTACTTGATTTAGATCGCGCCGGAATGCGTGATTATTTTGCTTCTATCGGTGAAAAAAGCTTTAGGGCAGATCAAGCCATGAAATGGATTTATCACTATGGCATGGATGACTTTTCGCAGATGAACAACTTTAGCAAGGCTTTGAGAGCTAAGTTAGAGCAAGAATGTACTATAGAAGGCCCGGAGATTTCAGTTCGCCAAGCCTCTAAAGATGGTACTATTAAATATGCGATGAAACTCAAAGGCGGCCAAGAAGTAGAATCGGTTTGGATTCCAGAAGGCGAACGTGCCACTTTATGTGTGTCTAGCCAAGTTGGTTGTGCACTGGAATGTACGTTTTGCTCAACCGCTCAACAAGGTTTTAATCGAAATTTATCAGTAGCAGAAATTATTGGGCAGGTGTGGCGAGTTGCTAAAGATATTGGTCCGGTCAAAGTGACGAATAAGCGACCTATCACCAACGTGGTCATGATGGGGATGGGTGAACCTTTACTTAATCTAAATAATTTGGTTCCAGCCTTAGATTTAATGATGGATGATTTAGCTTTTGGCTTATCTAAACGCCGGGTAACTGTGAGTACTTCAGGTGTTGTACCAGCATTAGATAAATTAAAAGAAAAAATTGATGTTGCACTAGCAATATCTCTGCATGCGCCAAATGATGAGTTGCGAAACGAGATTGTCCCTATTAATAAAAAATATAATATTGAAGCATTTCTTGCCGCCTCTCGTCGTTATATTGATGGTTCGAAAGCGAATGAAAAAGTGACTGTGGAATATATTATGTTGGATCATGTCAACGATAGCACAGATCAAGCGCATCAATTGGCTAAAGTGCTTAAGGGTACGCCAGCTAAAATTAATTTAATTCCATTTAACCCGTTCCCTGGCAATGAATATGGTCGTTCTAGTAATTCAAGAATTGACAGATTTGCAAAAGTTTTATCCGAATATGGTTTAACGACGGTTGTACGTAAAACACGGGGTGATGATATTGATGCAGCCTGTGGTCAGCTAGTTGGCGAAGTGGTCGATAGAACGAAGCGAATGCTGAAAAAACAGCAAAAAGGCCAAAATATTGATATTCGAACGGCCTAATATGATTCGCTTTTATCACAAGCCGCTTATTTGTTTAGCGGCTTGTTTGTTATTAGCTAACACAGGTTGCGTTCAACATAAAACCTATGTTGGCAGCGATAAGCCTGTGGTTGATAAACAAGTTAACCAAATTGAAGCTGCGCAAACTCGAATTTCGTTAGGGTTAGCTTATTTACAAAAAGGCAATGCAGCTCAAGCAAAATATAATTTAGAAAAAGCATTAGAATTTGCACCTGATTTAGCGCAAGCGAATTATTCGCTTGCTTATTATTATCAAACGGTCAATAACTTGGATAAGGCACAATATTATTATGAAAAAGTAATAGCCTTAGACGAGCAAAATGGCGATGCGTTAAATAATTATGGTGCTTTTTTGTGTGATCAAGGCAATATTGAAAAAGCGAAAAAACTTTTTTTACAAGCCGTTGAACTTGATAGTTATATTAGGGTCGCACAAACGTATGAAAATTTGGGACTGTGTTTATTAAACACAGATAAACCAGAATATCGTGAGCAGGCAAAGTCATATTTTATAACTGCTTTGGGTTATGATCGTAAAATGACCAAATCGATAGCCAGTTTAACTCAAATTGAAATTGATCGACAAAATTGGGATAAAGCGTGGCAGTATTTCAAAATGCTAGAACAGCTTAATAAGCAGAGCCCTGTGTATTTATGGCTTGCTTATCAGCTTTATCAACAAAAAGGAATGGCGTCACAAGCAAAACAATATCAAACTAAATTGATGACAAAATTTCCCAATAGCCCACAAGCCAAATTTTATAAAGAATCTGTATTAAAATGATGAGTGAATTAGAGCAACAAGAGCAAGCAAAAGAGACTGGCATTGAAACTCAAACGCCAGGTCAGTTACTACGTCAGGCACGAATTCAAAGTCAATTATCTGAGCAAGATGTAGCCGATAGCTTAAATTTAAAATTGATTGTTGTTCAAACAATAGAACAAGATCACTTTGATCAAATGCCCGCCGCCACTTTTACAAAAGGCTATTTGCGATCATATGCAAAGTTGTTAGGTGTTGATGATCAACAGGTTATTAGTTTATATGAAAAGCAGGGCGTTAAACCGGCCGATCCTAAGTTGGATATGAAGAGTTTTTCAAAACGACCCAAGCTAGATAATGGAGATCATAAATTTTCATTTGCGCCTTTTTTATTGTTACTTATTATTTTAGCCGCAGCTGGCTTCTTTTGGCTTAAAGGTGACAGCCTGTTGTCAGTTGAGCAAAATGCTGAAGCACAAAGTCGTTTGTCGCCTGTTACTAATGGGTTGCCTAACAACGCTTTGCAAGCAGGTAATAACATCCAAACGAATAAATCAGTTGTAACGCCAGCAGAAAGTGCAAGTACAAAAGAATCAAATTTGGTTCGAGTTGAGAATAGCAATCAAATTGAAGATATGAGCGTCGCTAAACCTGAAGCAACTAATCCAACTACTGAAGCTGTTTCATCGATTGATGCACAAAATGCAAATTCAGGTCAAAGCAACGAGCAGACGACTGCTAGAACCGCTTCACAAAGCTTAGACATTAAAAGCGCAGAAACAGCTATTTCAAAAGCCGATGTTAATCAGTCTAATTCAAACAACATTCAAACCAATGATGTGGCCCAAGGCGAAACGCTAGATTCTGCCTTAGCGAATCAAATCAGTATGGAATTTACAGAAGACTGCTGGATTAATGTTGTCGATTCAACGGGCGAGCGAATAGCATATGGTGTTAAAAAAGCAGGACGCAATATGCAAGTAACCGGTGTTGCGCCATTTAAAGTTACGCTGGGTGCGCCTGAAAATGTTGCTGTTCGCTTTGAAAGTCAAAATGTCGATATGAGTCAATTCAAAAAAGGCATGGTCGCTCGTTTTTCATTACCGCTAGAGAATGGATAATTATGTTTAAAGAAACGCCAATTCAACGTAAACAAACCAAAAAAATCTGGGTCGGCTCTGTACCTGTTGGTGGTGATGCGCCAATTGCCGTGCAAACCATGACGAACACATTAACCACAGATGTTGCAGCAACAGTTGCTCAAATTAAACGTGTAGAGCAGGCTGGTGCTGATATTGTCAGAGTTTCAGTGCCGACCATGGAAGCGGCAGAAGCGTTTAAATTAATTAAACAGCAAACTAATATCCCTTTGGTTGCTGACATTCATTTTGATTATCGAATTGCCTTAAAAGTTGCCGAGTATGGCGTTGACTGTTTACGTATTAACCCTGGTAATATCGGTAGAGAAGATCGAATTAGAGCGGTAGTCGATTGCGCTAAAGACAAAAATATTCCTATTCGAATAGGGGTTAATGGCGGCTCACTTGAAAAAGAAATTCAAGAAAAATATAAAGAGCCCAACGCTCAAGCATTATTAGAATCCGCAATGCGTCATGTCGATATTTTAGATAAATTGAATTTTGATCAATTTAAAGTCAGTGTTAAAGCATCAGACGTATTTTTAGCGGTAGATGCATATCGGTTGTTATCACAACAAATTAATAATCCTTTGCATTTAGGTATTACGGAAGCCGGCGGTGCTCGAACGGGTGCCGTAAAATCTGCAATCGGGTTGGGTATTTTATTAAATGAAGGTATCGGTGATACGATTCGAATTTCGCTAGCAGCCGATCCAGTAGAAGAAATTAAAGTTGGGTTCGATATTTTAAAATCGCTTAGAATACGTAGCCGAGGCATTAATTTTATTGCTTGTCCAAGTTGTTCAAGACAAGAATTTGATGTGATAAAAACCGTAAATGCATTAGAACAGCGACTTGAAGATATTACGACCTCGATGGACGTATCTATCATTGGCTGTGTTGTAAATGGGCCGGGTGAAGCTTTAGCGTCTGATATTGGGCTTGCAGGCGCGGCTCAAAAAAGTGGTTTTTATGTTGATGGTGAACGGCAAAAAGAGCGAATTGATAATAATAATATTGTTGATCGCTTAGAAAAACATATCCGTGCTAAAGCATCCATGAGCGAAGAAAAAAACAAAATTGCGATTCAGCAACTAGATGAATAAATTGGCTTTTAGCCTACAAGCGAATAGAGCAGCGATAGTTTTACCTTTTATAGTAAAAACTTTATAATTCGGCCTTTATTTTAAATTATTAAATCCCGCTAAAGTTTTAAACTTGAGTGAAGTTAAGCGAGAAGAAAAGCGTGTCAAAAAATATTCAGGCGATTCGAGGCATGAACGACTGTTTGCCAAGTCAAACTCCAATCTGGCAAAAAGTAGAATCAGCACTTAGAAACGTAGTCAATAGTTATGGCTATAGTGAAATCAGAATGCCAATCGTAGAAGCTACCGAGCTATTTAAACGTTCAATTGGTGAAGTGACTGATATTGTCGAAAAAGAAATGTACACTTTTGACGATCGAAATGGTGATAGTTTAACCTTAAGACCTGAAGGCACAGCAAGTTGTGTTAGAGCGGGTAACGAACACGGTTTACTTTATAATCAAATCCAACGCTTGTGGTATATGGGACCTATGTTTCGTCACGAGCGACCTCAAAAAGGACGTTACCGTCAATTTCATCAATTCGGAGTTGAAACCTTTGGGATGAATGGTCCTGACATTGATGCGGAATTGATTGTGTTAACGGCGCGGATGTGGAAAGTATTAGGTATTGAAAACCAAGTTCGATTAGAAATCAATTCATTAGGTTCAAACGAAGAGCGTGCAAATTATCGAGAAGCCTTGATTGAATTTCTAAAACAGCACGAAACGGTTTTAGATGATGATTGCCGTCGCAGAATGTTAACTAATCCATTGCGTGTATTAGATACAAAAAATGCAGATGTTCAATTAATTTTAAAAGATGCGCCACGGTTAAATGATTACTTTGGTGACGAGTCAAAACAACATTTTTCAAATTTATGTGAACGTTTAGATGCATTTGGCATCCAATACCAAATTAACGAACGTTTAGTGCGTGGTTTAGATTATTACAACTATACGGTATTTGAATGGATTACCGATAGTTTAGGTGCGCAAGGCACAGTGTGTGCAGGCGGCCGTTATGATGGATTAGTAGCCCAGCTTGGTGGTAAAGCAACACCGGCAGTAGGGTTTGCAATGGGGCTAGAACGTTTAGTTTTAATGTTAGAGACTCTGTCTTTAACCCAAGATGTGCGCCGTACCGTTGATGTGTATGTGGTTATGCTTGGAGAGCAGGCTGAAATTAAAGCCCCTGCATTAATTGAACAGTTAAGAGATGAGTTACCCGATGTGCGAATTCAAGTGAATTGTGGTGGTGGCAATTTTAAAAAACAATTTAAAAAAGCAGATAAAAGTGGTGCTGAGATAGCGTTGGTGTTTGCAGAAGATGAAATTGCAAACCAAACGGTCAGTGTAAAACACCTACGTAAACAACAAGAACAAACAACCGTTAATTTGAGTGATGCCGCTCAAACTATAACAGCAGCACTGTAAGGGGACAGTCATGGAAATTTATTCTACAGAAGAACAACAAGTTGAAGCTATTAAATCATTTTGGAGTAAATACGGTAACGCGATTATCGGTGGGGTAGTGGTTGGTTTAGCCAGTATCTACGGTTGGAATTGGTACCAATCAAACCAAAAAGCAGAGCAAGAAGCTCAGTCTTTAGCTTATCAAGATGCTACTGAAAACTTGTCAGTCGCTAACAGCGAACAAGTACAAACTTTTATTGAAAGTGAAGCTGATTCTGGCTATGCAAGTTTAGCGGCTCTACAACTTGCAAAATCATTCGTTGAAGCTGGTGAATTAACACAAGCTTCAACTCAACTGAAATGGGTTGCCGATAATAGTAATGATCCAGCACTGATTGATTTAGCGACTTACCGTTTAGCACGAGTGTTAATTGCTTCAGGTGATAGCGAACAAGCATTAGCGCTTGTTCAGCAGCCTGAAACCACAGCTTTCACTGCCCAATTTTCTGAGTTAAAAGGTGATATCCTGTTAGAAAAAGGTGATGAATCAGGTGCACGTAGTGCATATCAAACTGCAGCAGATAACGATGGCTTAGCAGGAAACCCAGGTTTAAAAATGAAACTTGATAACTTAGCGCAAGATAACGGGACGGTTTCGTTATAATGAAGTTGAATTACGCGAGTAAAAAACTAGCCATTAGTTTGGCGTTGTCAGCTGCTTTAGCAGGATGTGCGTCAAATGATGAAGATCCTGATTTGTTACCGGCAGATCGGCCTGAAATTCAAAATCAATTCTCGACTAAAGTTGAGTGGCGTGCGTCGGTGGGTGAAGGCGTAGAGGACTATTACTCGCGTTTAACACCTGCAACAGGCTACGAAAAAATATTTGCAGCGGATCGTTCTGGTTTAATCGCTGCTTATGAGCAAGACACAGGTAAGCTAGTTTGGAAAACAGATACTAGAGCCGAAGAAGATAGCTATTTACGTTATATTGGCATCAATTTATCGCCAGATGTTCGTA
This sequence comes from Catenovulum adriaticum, assembly GCF_026725475.1. NCBI lineage: Bacteria > Pseudomonadati > Pseudomonadota > Gammaproteobacteria > Alteromonadales > Alteromonadaceae > Catenovulum > Catenovulum adriaticum. The sequence goes on along the minus strand of NZ_CP109965.1, from coordinate 1,657,844 downwards.
TTTCTGGGATGGTAACATCTTATGAAAAACTATTTGTCGGTTGTGAAAATGGTCAAATATTGGCGCTGGACGTTAATTCAGGCGAAATTTTATGGCAAGCTGATGTGTTAGGTGAGGTTTTATCTCCGCCTATTGCAGAAGAAGGTAAAGTGATTGTAAACCTAGGATCGGGTAATACCGTGGCACTAGACGCTGATGATGGTTCTACCTTATGGGATTCATTATCCGATGTACCTTCATTAACCATTCGCGGTGCGTCATCACCAACGTATGCGCAAGGTGGCGTATTTGTCGGTGGTGCGAACGGCAAAGTACTTACTTATGCGGCAGCGACAGGTCAGTTAGCTTGGGATGTTCCTATCGCCAAACCGCAAGGTGCAACTGAACTAGCACGTATTGTAGATGTTGACGCAACCCCAGTTATTTCTGGCTATAATTTGTTTGCGTTGTCAGCGGGCGGGTCATTAAGCGCTGTTGATATGCGTAGTGCCCGAATTGTATGGAAGCGTGATTACGCCGGTTATCAAAATATCAGTTTAGATGGTTCACAGTTATTATTAAGTGATGAACGGAGTGTTTTATACGCAGTAGATACCCGTACCGGTGTTGAAAATTGGTCTAATCTTATTTTACGTAATCGTCAGGTAACGGCAGGTGTTGTTTATCAGGATTATTATGTAGTAGGGGACTTTGAAGGTTACCTTTACTTTTTTAACAAAGAAGACGGTAAGCTCAGCTACATGAGACAGCTAAATAGTAATGAACTGCTGGCTCAGCCGATTGTTGAAGATGGCAAACTTTATGTTCAAACTCGAGATGGCAACTTATTTGCCCTGAGCATAGTTGAATAATCACAACAGATGAGTGCAAGTTGGCCATTTACGGTCATTGGCGAAGTTGATTCGCCTTTTAAAGAAAAATTTTCAGTACCTCGTCAGCCTAATTTGGCTGACGAGGTTAGAGGGCGAGTAGTTTTTTTCTCACCTTTTAATCAAGCTGCTTTGTTTTCAGGCCTTGAACAATATAGCCATATTTGGTTGCAGTTTGTATTTGACCAAACGGCGAAACAAGGCTGGAAACCAAGTGTGCGTCCGCCACGTTTAGGCGGGAATAAAAAACTAGGTGTCTTTGCAACCCGTTCACCATTTCGTCCTAATCCCGTGGGACTATCCTGCGTTAAATTAGAATCGGTTGAAATTGATAATAAGCAACAAGCTTCATTGATTATATCGGGTTTAGATTTAGTGGATAAAACTCCGATCCTTGATGTTAAACCTTATGTGCCTTATGCCGATTGTTTAAGAGATGCCAGCAGTGAGCTTTCAGCTGAGCCTCCTAAGCATTTATCTGGGGTTACTTTTTCACCCGTTTTAACTGATTTGTTGGCTGATATACATCACATAGAACCGAGTTTTCAAAAGGTGGTTGAGCAGGTGTTGTTGCAAGATCCTAGACCAGCTTATCACCAGCAATCCCAATCCGATCGAATTTATGGCGTGCGTTTATTTAAATGGAATGTGCGTTGGACGGTCAGCAATAATACATGCTATGTGAGCGATATACATTTATCTTAATCATTTGCTTGCCGGTAAAATGCCCGACTAAATAGTAAACCTGCTAAAGCGGCTAGAAAAAGCATTAACCTACCATTTGAACTTTGTTTTTGTAATATGTCATTTTGTGCGGTTTGAAATGCTTGGCTATGAAAGCTAATTCTCAAATAACCTAAAGGCTGGTTATTGTCATCGCGTATTTCAGTTACCGTTGGAATTATGCCTACTGAGCCATATGCATTTAGGCCACTAGCATCAGCAACGGATAAACTATTATTGGAACGGGCAATTGCAATGCCTTGGTTATCGTATAAAGCAGCATCAATCACACGCTCAGATAAAACAATCTGATTAAGTACTTGAGTTGCTTGCTCAAATCCATCCAATTCGGTAAAACGTTGGCTTAATAATTCACTGAATGCTTTAGCTGTTTTATAGTTATCATTTTTATACGACACTTCAAAATAGCGGTTTTGATCTAACCACAGCCCAACAATAACGAACACAATTAAGCTGCCTAAGCAGGCTTGAACTATTTTTCGGACGATCCAGCGTTTGTCGTTTCGGTACAGGCTTTTTATTAAATTCATTAAGTGACGTTTAGTTCCAAAGTATAACTGCCAGAATATTAAAGGATAGTAGCGGATAACGCAAAATCCATTTATGAAAGATAAACCAGACGGACAGCAGATTGCTGGTGTAAAAGTTTATTTTTTTAAGTACAATATCGAAAAAATTATCAGCAAGAGAATTACGTGAACCCATTCGTACAGTTAAATGCACAAGCGATACAAGCTGATCAGCCTATTGCTCAATTATTTTCTCAACCTATTTCAGCACTTGGTAATCAAACCATAGAACTAGAGCCGTTAAACCCACTAAATTATCGTTTAACGCAAGCGAGTTTGGTTCATTCTCCTGAATTAGTTATTTATGCTAAAGCGATCACTTTGGCACAATGTCAGCATATAATTCAATTATGCCAGGCAAACCAAGTTGAATTTATTTCCGCTCGATTGATTAATGCGATAGATGGTGGCGACGACTGTGCAATCAGTTGGCAATTAGCTAAACCATTAGAAACTTCATTATTAGCGCAAATTAAAGTATGGGCAGAACAGCAAAAGATTGAAGTTTGGCAATTATTACAGCGCCCAAACTTATCAGAACCCGGTTTACTATTAATGGATATGGATTCAACAACGATAAAAATTGAATGTATTGATGAGATAGCCAAATTAGCGGGTGTAGGAAAACAAGTAGCCGAAGTAACTGAATTAGCGATGCAAGGCAAACTTGACTTTGCTGAAAGCTTACGCGCTCGTGTTGCCACTTTAAAAGATTGTGATGAAGCAGTGTTACAATCTGTAGCCAACAACTTACCTTTAATGCATGGCTTAGAGCGACTCATTTCAGCACTTAAAAAACATGATTGGAAAGTGGCAATTGCATCAGGTGGTTTTACTTTTTTTGCGGATCAATTGAAAACACAATTAGGTTTAGATGCTGCAGTTGCTAATAGCTTATCGATAGAGTCAGGAAAATTAACCGGCAAAGTAGAAGGGGAGATTGTTGACGCTCAAGTCAAAGCTCGAACTTTGACAGAACTGGCTAATGAATTTGATATTGCTCAGAGCCAGACGGTTGCCATGGGTGATGGTGCTAATGATTTAGTGATGATGGATGCTGCTGATTTAGGGGTTGCCTTTGAAGCTAAACCAATCGTTCAGCAAAAAGCTGATGTAGCTATTAATCACCATGGTTTAGATGCACTACTTTTTATGTTAAAGGCTTAACTATTTATAAATAAGCTATCTATACTATCTAAATAGTATAGTGCTAAATATACCCAAGACAGGCATATAAATTCGTATAAACTTGTCTTGGGTAAACATTTAATTGGTAATAATTATACGCTAGCCAGATTATTTTAAGCGTTATTCTTGATGTGCAAGTTGGTGTTTAAGCTGAATTTGCTGTTCTGACTTTTGCTTTGAAAAGTTAAACCTAAGCATCACTTCTTGAGTGATGTCAATGATATCGCCAACGCCCTCTACTGACCAAAGCTCCTCTTCTAATAGTTTGGCTTTGTGAATTGCATACTGGCTAATATACAATAGTTCATTAGCAATAAAATCTGTATCAGGTCTTCCGGTTCGCGACAAATAAATTCTTAACGCGAAAAAGGCAGTGCTATTTTGGCATGATTGCTTAATAAAGTTATATTTAGCATCATTATCACGGAAGCTTGCGTAGGATATGGTTGTAAATCGCCTATCAATTTCTGTTTCATATAATTTAACTCGAACAAAAATATCGCGGTATTTAGGTTTATCATTTCGTTGTAGACGCCTTAGCATATCCACTATTAAACTATTAAATAAATTGTGCTGCAAGATTGGATGAAGGTTTAGCATATCTGTGTTTGCTTGGTATGAAAGTAAACTCACAACCGGGTTAGGAAGTTGTGAAAAACCAACGGTTTTTAGTTCATGTTTAACGCCATGTTTATGAACAAAATAGCCAGTATTTACAATACGCTGAATACAAATATTTCTTAATGCTTCAGCAAGGTCAGGTATTAATGAACTTTCATCATTTGCTACTAATTTTTCGCGATTGTGACTAATTAACGATTCAAAAAAGCGTTTAGCTTTATGTTTTTTATATTTATCTTGATGAATTTTTAAGTTTATTAGGGTTTTATTTTTATTAATATCAACGACTTCGTATTCTAAGTTTTTTAATTGTTGTTGCTTGCCTTTTAATTCAAGTGTCGGGAAATTAACTTGCACTTTGTTCGAAATTTCAACGGCTAACGCAGATGCTAGCTCTACTTGTAAGCCTTCGGTTGAAAAATTCTGTGTCATTCCGTCTATTTGTTTTTTTGCAAAGCTAATACTGACTTGTGTTTTGTAATTAAAGCGAGTTTCTTTTCGTAAATTAACATAACGAATCGGAATTTCTTTTATAGGTTCAAAACGTTCGGTCTTATCATGTTTAAACTGGTTTAGCTGATTAACATCTTCTAAATTATAATGATTTTGCTGATACCAGTATTTACTTTCTTCGTTATTTAAATCAGTTAAAAATGCGATATATTTTAAATCTTGTATTTGTTTATGCAGTTTGACTGATGTGGTTTTTGGCTGGTTGTCATTGGGTAAGGTTTGAGCGAGTTGAGAAAGCTGAGGTTTTATATCAACTAACTGTATTTTATAACTCATCCAATTATTTTTATGAGACGCAAAACCAAAAAATAATGATTTGAGCTCAGAAGATTGTTCAAGCTCTGTTTCTGTCGCTGAATAAAAGTGGATTTTACCTTTGTAAATATGGGTGAACGCATAAATTAATGACTCTTTTACTCGTCCAGGTTTGTCTGATAGGTTTTTAAGCCTAGTATGACTAAGCAATTGAGTTAAGCAGTTTTGATTGTTTTCATCATACCATTGTCGGCAAAGATCAATATTATTGTCGGTGAGTAAAGCAAATTTTGCACTGAGCTTTCCCTGTTCGCTAGCATTAATATAAATAGGAAGCGAACAAATACGGGGCAAATAATATTGCTCATAACCTTTGTTTATAATGGCTTCTATGGTGTTATCTAAGTTAAGTTTGTAGCGCCTTTTATTGCCGTTAATAAATTTATGTAAAAAATTATCAAAGCTTTTGGTGCTTTGTTGATCGCGGAGACGCTCGCAGCTTAAGTAATAAAAATCATTTTTTTCTTCAATTTGAGTTACTTGGTATTGGATTTTATCTTTTAAACCCAGCGCGAATTCTCGTTCAAGCCCAGTCAATTCCAAATAAAAAATTTGTCCGTGTTCAAACTGAACCGGTTTTAATACTTTTATTCGACAGCCACTGACGGATAAATCGGTTGTTACCGCTTGAATCGACTTTTTTAAGTCAACTTCAATTTCAACTGGCATTGAATAATTCATTCGTTCTTCTTTTCGTGGCCCTCGATCGCCAAATAAAACGGTATTCGTTAACGGGTGATTATCTTCATTTGGTTGTGGTAAAGCGTTAGCTGGGCTGGCATCTTGCAGTCTTTGCTGCTGTTCTTGCTTATGCATAACCCTGTGGTTGTTTTCCGCATTGTGAACTTGTTCGTAGACACCGACACTGTAATGGCCATAGGTTTGAATGCCTTGCTCAAATAGTTCTATCGCTGTGCTATCCATAAAATGAGTAATACCATTATGCTGATATTCTCGGCAATAGCCATTAACATGTCCACGCAAATCAATCCGTCGAGTGCAGGGAGCACTTAACCGAGTTAATTCCATTTTGACTAAAAAACGCTGGGGTCGTGTTAAATCGGGCGTTAGCTCGGTAAAAATTGAGTTAAAGTCATGATTTTTGAGAAGTGGCTTTAACGAGTTTATCAACTCTGCATGCTCAGCTAAAGCTGGATCTAAATTATCCATATTTATCCATTCATTATCTAATCAGTCTATTGGGTCACTAACCATCTGTGTTAAGCTTAAAAGCTCATTAATAGGTATATATATCAATATCTTTCTAAGTTTAATGTAAACTGAGAAATTATGTAAATAAATCCGGGTTTTTTATGGCAAAAGCAAAAACAGCATGGGTATGCAACGAGTGCGGTGCTGATTATTCTCGATGGCAGGGCCAGTGCAAAGAATGTAAAGCATGGAACAGTGTAACGGAAATTCGTTTGGCCAAAGGTCAGTCCGGTTCGGCACGTTTGCAAGGGTATGCAGGGCAGGTTGAAAGTAAAATTGAAACCTTAGAGTCGATTGAATTAACTGACTTGCCTAGATTTACCAGCGGCTTAAAAGAATTTGACCGTGTGTTGGGGGGCGGAATTGTTCCTGGTTCAGCCGTGCTTATTGGTGGCTCTCCTGGTGCTGGTAAAAGCACAGTGTTATTGCAAACCATGTGTTTTTTAGCACAAAATATGACAGTGTTATATATTACCGGTGAAGAGTCATTACAACAGGTTGCAATGCGAGCTGATCGTTTAGGGCTACCAAAAGATCAATTAAAATTATTGTCTGAAACAAACGTTGAAACCATTTGCCAGCTAGCTAATACCATCTCACCTAGCGTTATTGTAATTGATTCAATTCAGGTTATGCATATGCCAGATGTGCAATCTGCGCCCGGCAGTGTTTCTCAAGTTAGGGAATCCGCTGCATTTTTAACACGCTACGCTAAACAAAATAATGTTGCTATTTTTATGGTTGGGCATGTCACTAAGGACGGGAGCTTAGCAGGCCCTAAAGTATTAGAACATTGTATTGATTGTTCTATTTTATTAGATGGCTCATCAGATAGTCGTTACCGTACTTTACGGAGTCACAAAAACCGTTTTGGCGCTGTTAATGAGCTGGGCGTTTTTGCAATGACTGAAAAAGGCATGAAAGAAGTATCAAACCCCTCTGCCATTTTTTTATCTCGAGCCGAGGTACCATCTTCCGGTAGTTTAGTGATGGTTGTTTGGGAAGGAACTCGCCCTTTAATGGTTGAGCTTCAAGCTCTGGCAGACGATTCAGCATTAGGCAATCCAAGGCGCGTTGCGGTTGGTTTAGAGCAAAACCGACTCGCTTTATTACTGGCCGTTTTACACCGTCATGCGGGTTTACAATTAGGCGATCAAGATGTTTTTGTGAACGTGGTTGGGGGGGTTAAAGTATCAGAAACCGCAGCCGATTTAGCTCTACTATTAGCGTTAGTGTCCAGTTTTAAAAATTTAATATTGGCACAAGATTTAGTGGTGTTTGGTGAAGTAGGTTTATCAGGTGAAATAAGACCTGTTCCAAACGGGGTTGAGCGTTTAAAAGAAGCCGCTAAACATGGGTTTAAGCGTGCTATTATTCCAAAACAAAATGTGCCTAAAGGTGGCATCGACGGTGTCGAAATTATCGGTGTTAGCCAGTTAGTTGAAGCTGTAGAAGTTATTTAACTCATTTAACCAAATATGAATTAAATGAGTTAAAAATTAAAAGGTTATGCTTAGCATAACCTTTTTAACACACCACTGATTTTATTGATTATATATTTAAAAATAAGTTAATCATCAGCCTCTAAAATAACATCGACATGATTATCACGTTCGTCTAAATGAAAGCTTATATGAATGCTATTACAGCATGCAGGACAATCTTCGTAATAATCTTGATCACCATTTGAATCATCTAAAGTGATATGAATATGGTGGCCACAATGTGGGCATTCAGTTGATTTATCGATTAAATGCATTCTAAACTCCTTAACTTTAACCAGCAGTAAATTTCATTTGAATTAACAATATTAAGTGTTCACTTAGGGAAGGTATTTGCATCTTGCTTAAAAAGCGCAACGACGCAATGGATAGACTTAGTACATCCAATACCTCACGAACATAACAAACTAGGTTTCGCTTTCGTTATTTAATCAACCTTTAACTAAATATAGCCTAGCTCTTGTTAATTAGAGAGGATCATTGCTGATTATATCCAGTTTAAAACGGATATATATGTAGAGTGTGATTTACATTTAATTTTGACAAGTTAATTGGGTTAATACTTGTTTAGCTTGCGCAACATATGGGCCTGAAAATAGGTTCGCATGATTTAATATATGATAAAAATTATAAATTAGCTGTCTTTTATGATAACCGGGTTCTTGCGGAGTAATGCTATGGTATCCGCTATAAAAAGCTTTAGGGTAGCTTCCGAACAATTCTGTCATGGCTAAATCGGCTTCATAATCACCATAATAACAAGCCGGATCAAAAATATATGCTTGTTTGGTATCAAAACCAATATTCCCGCGCCATAAATCGCCATGCAGCAAACTGGCTTGGACTTTTCTTGGCCTGAGTAAATTGTGAATTAAAGCGACAATGTCGTCAATATCACCAATTTTAATGTTTTTCTCAGCTAATAATTCAAGTTGATAGCCAATGCGCTGCTCTGCAAAAAAGTTGGCCCAATTGTTATTCCAGCGGTTATATTGTGGCGTGTGGCCAATAAAGTTATTGTCATCATAGCCAAACATAGGCTGCAAACTGACTTGATGCATGTTAGCAAGTTCAATACCCGCCTGGTGCCAGCTATCATCAGCGGGGGACGCGTTAAAGGGTATATAATCTAAAATTAGGTAAGCATGAGCTTTCGAATCACCAGCTTCAATGACTTTTGGTACATGGATTGTTTGTGTGTGGGTAATGCTATTGAGTGAGGCGGCTTCACAGTTAAAATTTTCAATAAAAGCAGCCTCATTCACTTTAACAAAATATTTTCGTGAACCTTGGCTAATATAATATGCTTGGCTAATGTCGCCGCCACTTAGCATTTGTTTTTGTTCAATTCGAAAAGCTTGTTGGCTGTGTTCGCTAATTGCTAATTCAATTTGATGCCACATGGGTAAAGTCCTTTGTGTTTGCTAATTTGAGCTTAGCAAGCAATAGGCTAATTTTCTATGGCTGCGCTGCTTTTTTAATATGTTCATAGATATGCATTAGCCCATTATTACGAGATTGACTTAATTGTTGACTTAAACCTAACTCGCTAAAGTAGCCGGTTATATCAAAATTCAGTATTTGACTAGCGGTTTTGTGATTTAAAGCGGCCAATAATAGCACGATAAGGCCACTGACAATCCGAGAGTCACTGCAGGCATCAAAATAATAAACTTGGTTTAATTGGCCGGTTGATAACCAAACTTGACTTTCACAACCTTGAACTAAATTTTTTTCTGATTTTTCTGTCGCAGAAGTTTTATTTAGTTGGCTACCTAGTTTCATTAAGTAGCGGTATTTTTCTTGCCAAGGCCCAAGCTTTTTGATTTGTTCAATTAATTGCTCAGGCGGAATTTCAACGGTGTTATTCATTGTGTCGCTTGTCTGTTTGTTGTTTAGTTATTCAATAAAGTCAGATAATTGATCTAGGCAAGCTAAAAAGTAGTCAATTTCTTCCACTAATGTATAAGCGGCGATTGAAACTCTTAAGCTACCTTTGGGCGATATACTATCCATTAATGGCATTGCACAGTGGCTACCAGCTCTTAGTGCAACACCCAACTGGCTTAAAATTTCAGCTGCATCTGCGCTGTGCCAGTCAGTGATAATAAAACTAACTGCGCCCTGTAAATGTTGAGTTGCTAATATTTTAATGTTGTGGCGTTGCTGTAACTGAGAGAGTAAGTAATCAAGCAGTTGGGTTTCATACGCGCGAATATCGTCGGTCATTTCATTTTGAATAAAACTTAACGTTTGACCAAAGGCGAATACACCAGCAATGTTAGGCGTGCCAGCTTCAAATTTATAGGGCAATTGATTAAATTCAGTGGTGTCTTGTTTGACACGTTTAACCATTTCTCCGCCAAATTGATAGGGATGCAGTTGTTCAAGCCAACTTTCCTTTACGTAACACACGCCCAAACCTGTGCCCGCAAACATTTTATGAGCTGAAAAAAAGTAACAATCACAATTAAGCGCTTGCAAGTTAATGTTTATATGGTTTACCGCTTGCGAACCATCAATAATAGTAAAAATATCGGCTTTTTTTAATTTTTTAAGTATCGGCTCTATCGGTTGCGTCACGCCCGTCGCATTAGCAACGTGACAAAGCGCAACAACTTTTGTTTTTTCGTTAACAAGCTCATCCAGTACATCAAAATTTATTTGTAAATTTGCATCTAGTTTAGCAATTTTTAAAATAAGTCCATGCTGTTTGGCAATTTGCTGCCAAGTAACAAAGTTAGCATGATGTTCGGTGAGTGAAATGATGATTTCGTCGCCCGCTTTTAGGTGACTTTGCGCAAGACAATGTGCAATTAAATTGGCCGCTTCGGTTGCGCCTTTTGTCCAAATAATTTCTTTTTCACTGTTCGCATTGAGCCACTGAGCACATTGTTTTCGAATGTTTTCAAATTGATGACTCGTACCTAACGCTAATTGATGCGACGACCTATGCACATTGGCATGCTGATATTGATAATAATGATTGATCGCAGATAAAGCGCTTTGGCATATATGAGTAGTCGCCGCGTTATCTAGGTAAGCCTGATTAATGGGGCGCGTTTTATCTACTTCATCAAAAAAAGGAAAATTTTCGCGAAAATGAACAATATAATCAGGGGTTTTCATTAAGACATATCCAGCCCAAAGGCAGTTTAAAGACAGGTGCAAACTAACTTAAGCGCAATAAATTACGTTTATTTTACAGCGCACATTATATAGCTATGATAGCAAAGCCTTTTAAAAAACAAAATCTTGCTTTTTAATAAACCAATCATCTTCGGCTGTTAATTTTTGTGTTATTTGCTCGCTCGTTAGAGGCTTAGAAAAATAGTAGCCTTGAATATATTTACATCCTTGCTGGTTTAAAAAGGTTAATTGCTCTTTATTCTCAACACCCTCTGCAATCACTTTTAAATCTATGCTATTTGCCAAACCAATAATCGCTTTAACGATGCAAACATCATTATAATTTTGGGGTAGCTCTTGAATGAATGAGCGGTCAATTTTTAATGTATCGACTGGGAAATTTTTTAAATACGAAAGCGATGAATAGCCGACACCAAAGTCATCAATAGATAATGAAACCCCGCTATTGGTAAGCTTTCGCATAAAGTTTTCATGTTGAATGATGTTTTCAATAAATACTTGCTCTGTTAATTCTATTTCAATTGCACTACTCGGTAGCTCATAGCGGGTATATGCTTGATAAATATCTTGATAAAGGCTGCTTGCTTGAATTTGTCTTCCTGATAAATTAATCGCCATTGATAGTTCCGGATACCCCATATCGTGCCATTGTTTTAATTGGGCACAAGCTTGTTCTAATATCCATTTACCTAATGGAATAATCAATCCGGTTTCTTCTGCTATCGGAATAAAAATATCGGGACGTACGAACTCGTTTGTTTCTGGATGACGCCATCTTAATAAAGCTTCAAACCCAATACAGCTAACACTTTCGCTATCAAATTTTGGTTGATAGTGAAGTTCAAATGTTTTGTTATCTAACGCTTGTCTCAGTAATCTAGCTAATTCAACGCGATTTAAAATGCTCTGATGTAACTGATTATTGTAACGATAGATACAGTTTTTACCGTTATCTTTAGCTTTATTTAAGGCACTGTCTGCGTTTCTAATGAGGTCGGTCAGGTTATGGTTTTGACTATCGGCGTATGTATAACCAATACTAGCGGAAGTACTAAATTCATAATCATCTAACTCAAAGCGCGTGTCTAAGGCTTTTAATATTTGCATTGCGGTACGTTCAAGCATGACTAAGGAAGGTACGTCATCGATATAAATTCCAAACTCGTCTCCACCAACGCGAGCTAAATAATGAGTTTCGTTGAGTTCTGCTTTTATATTTGTACAAATTTTAGTTAACAAGCGATCGCCCGATGCATGCCCCAAAACATCATTTACGTCTTTAAACCTGTCTAAATCAACCAACATAACAGCGACTTGTCTTGGTTTTTTATTCGTTAGTTTATTTTTAATATGTTTGTCAAACGCCGCTCTGTTAGCTAAGCCGGTCAATTCGTCATAATTGGCGGTTTTAATTAAATCTTGCTCAACCTTTTCTCGTTCTGATATTTGGTATTCTAAATCCTGATTTATTTTATTTAAAAATCGACTGTAGCTGCGCGCGGATATGAGTAATTGGCATACAAATGCGAAAATAATAGACAATAATAAACCAATCCACGCGGTATAAGTTGAATACGCGCTTGAGATTATGCCAAGTTGTTTACTTGTGGGCCATAACTTAATTTGCCAATTGTGGTTAAAGACTTTTATGTCTCGAGTAATTGCAATTTCATCGCCAGAAGACGTTTGATTATGAGAGTGATAAATTTCTCTATCATTGGCTAAAACACTAAATTGATAACCCGACAGGGTCGTTGTTTGAGCAATTGAATTTAAAAATTCTTTTTGCTTAATTACACCTGAAATATAACCTTGTATATCTTCGCCGGCACCAATAGGCGCATATATTAATAAACCATCAATACCTTGCACTAACTTCCAATTGCTTACTGCGGCTATCTCGCCTGTTCGTGCAGCTTGCTCAAGTACATCATTAATAAAGGGAATTTTGGCTAAGTCTAAATTAAATGCGGGTTGGTTGGTAATAAGTGGCTCAATCCAACGAATAGTCTTGTGTTTATCAACCCATACAACGGCCTGTAAATAATTGTGGTTATCAATAATGAGTTTGGCTTGTTGATGCCATAAATAAGCGTCGGGCTGGCCAAAAGTTAGCCATTGCTTAGCCATCCAGTTATATAAAAACATTTGTTCGTTTAAAGCGGAATCAATTTGTTCAGTTAATTTGTTAACTTCGACACTTAACGTATTCTTAACTTCTTGAGTTTCATGTTTTTTAACGATATTGACACTTACATAGGTAATCCCAATTCCTAGTAAGAGTATAAATAGCGCATGTTTTAAGTGTAAAAATAACTGCATTAATCGATCTTATTAAAATTTAGACTTTAACAACGGGGGTTAAATTGATGAATTAATAAACGTTTAATTCAATTTTTGCAACTCAATAATTTATATTTGGATGATAAATATGCAAAAAAATGGTTGTAAAGTTTATTCGTTTAAATAGCTGTACGCGAGGATATATTATATCGAGGGAAGATTCTAAATTATTTTACTAAAAATGATTGAAAAAAGCCCCAACTGCAAACAAATAGGGCAAAGCACATTTACACTAGCATTTTATATAGGCAACTGGACTTGCAAAAAGTTCACTTACCGTAATAATTATTTTGTTTTAATGTTAATTGACATTCTTATGATTTAAACGTAAATTTTAAACAAGTGTTTGAATTTGGAATGGTGACGTGAAAAAACTTGATACAAAATCACGTATTTTAAATGCCGCAGAGCAATTATTTGCGCGGTATGGTTTTAATAACACATCGCTTCGCCAAATTACGAGTGAAGCGAATGTTAATTTAGCCTCTGTTAATTACCACTTTGGCTCTAAAAAATCTTTGATTCAAGCGGTAATGGCTCGCTACCTTGAAGTATTTATGCCGACCGTTTTTTCTGAATTGCAATTATTGGTCAATAATCAAGATTCGGATAATGCTCAGCCTAGTGTTGATCAATTATTGAATGCATTTGTTAATCCGTTATTGGCGTTAAATAAAATTAATAATCAAAGTGCGCGTCATTTTATGGTTATGATTGGCCGCGGTTATTCTGAAACGCAAGGCCATTTACGAAGATATATTAGCGAACAATATAGCCAAGAGCTCAATCAGATTATTGAATTGTTTGCTAAAACATTACCGCACTTAACTAAAAGTGAATTGTTTTGGCGCTTGCATTTTTCACTCGGTTCTCTTGTATTTATGATGACTTCTGATTCAGCGTTGTCAGAAATAGCCGAGGCAGATTTTAGCGAAAAAGCATCGACAGAATATATCGTGAATAAATTGATTCCTTACATAGCAGCGGGTTTACAAAGTTAACCATAAACAGAGTAAAGCAAGAGTGATTTAATAATCGCTGAGTACAAAAACACACCATAATGCAGTGGCAATTTTAACTTAATTTTTTACAGGCTGGAGGTCGATTTATGTGGTTTTTAATATTACTAATTATCGCAATAGGCATTTTATTTGGGGTTAAAGATATCCGACAAAAGTATATCACTGAACCCGTGTTTAAAATGTTTAAGCGTATTTTACCTCCGATGTCGGAAACTGAAAAACAAGCAATGGAAGCCGGTGATGTATGGTGGGACGGTGACATTTTTTCTGGTAAACCAGATTGGCAAAAGTTGCATCAATATCCTGACGTGAAGCTTTCAGCCGATGAACAAGCTTTTATTGATAATCAGCTAGAAACTTTATTATCTATGCTGGATGACTTTAGCATTGTCCACGAAACCAAAGATTTACCTGAATCGGTTTGGCAATACTTAAAGCAAGAAGGTTTTTTTGCCATGATCATCCCCAAAAAATATGGTGGGTTAGAATTTTCAGCGACAGCCAATTCAACCATAGTGACAAAAATAGCAACGCGCAGTGTCAGCACGGCTGTTTGTGTGATGGTGCCAAATAGCTTGGGTCCTGGTGAGTTATTAATGCATTATGGTACACAAGACCAAAAAGATAGATGGTTACCAGGTTTAGCTAATGGTACAGATGTTCCTTGTTTTGCATTAACCGGACCTGAAGCCGGATCGGATGCAGGTGCTATCCCGGATAAAGGGATTATTTGCGAGCAAGAATTTAATGGCGAAAAAACACTTGGTATTAAACTGACTTGGGACAAACGATATATTACATTAGCGCCAGTGGCGACCGTATTAGGTTTAGCTTTTAAATTATATGACCCTGAGCATTTACTTGGTGAAGAAGAATCGTTAGGTATTACTTGTGCGCTTATTCCTACTGATCATCCGGGCGTTAACATTGGCGATCGTCACATGCCGATGGGTTTGGCTTTTATGAATGGCACAACCACAGGTAAAGATGTATTTATTCCAATTGACTGGATTATTGGTGGTCCAGATTATGCCGGTAAAGGTTGGAGAATGTTGGTTGAATGTTTATCTGCAGGCCGCGGCATATCGCTTCCAGCATTAGGTTCTGCAGTTGGTCATTTAACCACTAAAATGACCTCAGCTTACTGTTATATCCGTAAACAATTTGGCTTGTCGATAGGCCGATTTGAAGGCGTACAAGAATCGTTAGCTAGAATGGGCGGCACCGCTTATACCACAGAAGCCGCACGACGTTTTACGACGTCAGCGTTAGATACAGGTTTTAGTCCATCTGTTGTAACAGCCATTTCTAAATACCATTTAACCGAAATGGGTCGTGAAATGATAAATGATGCAATGGATATTCATGCAGGTAAAGGTATTCAATTAGGGCCTAAAAATTACTTAGCGCATTTGTATTGGGGTGTGCCGGTGGCTATTACGGTGGAAGGCGCTAATATTTTAACCCGTAATTTAATGATTTTTGGCCAAGGGGCTACTCGTTGTCATCCATATGTGTTTGCAGAGATGCAAGCAGCAGCTGATCCTGACTATCAAAAAGGGTTAAATACGTTTGATGGTTTATTAATGAAGCATATGCTTCATACCGGACGAAATTTTGGTTATGCCTTATTTCATGGCTTAACTTTAGGTAAGTTGAGTAAAGCGCCGGTGGCTGGTGAAACTGCACAATATTATCAACAGTTAAACCGTGCGAGTGCTGGTTTAGCTTTAGTGTCTGATATTTCGATGCTTATTTTAGGTGGGGCGCTGAAACGAAAAGAGATGATTTCGGCCCGCTTAGGTGATATTTTCAGCCAACTTTATCTAGCATCTGCTGTACTTAAACGATATGAAGCAGATGGTCGTCAAGTATCTGATTTGCCATTTGTGCACTACGCAATGCAAACCGCACTTTATAAAATTGGGGTGGCGTTTGATGGCTACTTTAATAACTTTAGACCTAGATGGTTAGCGCATGTAATAAAACGAGTGGTGTTTCCATTTGGTATCCATTATAAGCAACCATCGGATATTTTAGCTCGCGCTTTATGCCGAAGCTTGTTAAAACAAAATGAAACTCGGGAAAAAATTACCCACTTATGCTACATAGGTAAAGGTGAAAATGATCCGACACGTGTAATGGAATCGGCTTTTATTGCAATGCAAAAATGTCAACCAATTGAGCTTAAAATTAGCGCAGCGCAAAAAAATAATAAGATTCCACGCAGGGTGCCTTTTGTTGAAGCGATCGAGTTAGCGCTTACCGCCAACATTATTAACGAAGATGAGGCTAAGCAAATTAGAGACGCTGAAAAATTACGGCAATCGGCGATTGCAGTAGATAGCTTTTCGGCTGAACAGTTGTCTAAATAAAGCAAATTAGAGATAAACAATGATGAAAGCCGAGATTATTCTCGGCTTTTTTATGACTATTGTTCAAATCCACAGCTTTGATGATTTCAAGCCTTATTATGATATGTTACATTTCAATCAATTATTCATTTTAATGTACTAGTGTATGAGCGCTTTAATGCTTGATCTGCATGGCTATGAAATAGATGCAGAAGAAAAAGAAATTTTACAACACCCTATGGTTGGAGGATTAATTTTATTCAGCCGTAATTTTGACAATGTGAAGCAACTAACCGAATTAACCCAACAAATAAAAAAGCTTGCCAGACAACCCATTTTAATTGCGGTTGATCAGGAAGGGGGGCGAGTTCAGAGATTTCGTCAAGGGTTTAGTCCAATTCCTGCGATGCACGATTTACATAAAGCAAAATTGGGCCTTAGCACAACGCAGCTTTGTCTTGAAATGGGGTGGCTGATGGCGAGTGAAATGCAATCAGTCGGGATAGATTTAAGTTTTGCCCCCGTATTGGATTTAAATGGCATATCTGAAGTTATTATGAATCGAGCTTTTCATAGCCAATCCGATAAAGTCATCGAATTGGCTGGGGCGTTTATTCGTGGAATGAAACAAGCCGGTATGAAAGCAACAGGCAAACACTTCCCAGGACATGGTAGTGTAAAAGCTGATTCACATATTGCAGCGCCAATAGATTCACGTTCTAAAAACACTATTTTTTCGCAAGATATGCAAGTTTTTAGCTCACTCATCGCACAAAACGATTTAGATGCCATTATGCCTGCACATGTGATTTATTCACAAGTTGATGATAAACCAGCAGGCTTTTCACCGCATTGGTTACAACACATTTTAAAAGAAAAATTGGATTTTAATGGGGTCATATTTAGTGATGATTTATCCATGCAAGCTGCGAATATCGCGGGTGATTATGTGGGTAAAGCGCAAGCGGCTTTAAGTGCTGGCTGTGATATGATTTTAGCCTGTAATAACCGAAGTGGCGCAGTGCAGATATTGGATGCATATCAGACATTGCAAACTTTTATCAAACCAAGTTCGGACAAAAAAATTAAGGCTTTGCTGAGTCAATATTCGCTCAATAAGTTACAGTTAGAGCAAACCGCTCGCTGGCAACAAGCAAATAAATTGGCCCAGCGCCTTTCAGAATAAACCAATTTATTTTTATAAAATATATCTAACTCTAATATGGAGACTCTGCTGCTATTATGGCAAATACTCAAAATTTAAACGCACGCTCTATTTTATTCGTTTGTTTAGGCAACATTTGCCGCTCGCCGACCGCGCATGCTATTTTTCGCCAACTAGCTCAACAAGCTGGCTTGTCAATTGAAATAGACTCTGCAGGCACGGCTGGTTATCACAAAGGTGCAGCGCCAGACAAAAGAGCAAAAGCCGCAGGGGTAAAGCGTGGATACGACTTTTCTAACTTATCGGCCAGGCCCGTGATCACTGCAGATTTTAAAAAGTTTGATTTAATTTTAGCGATGGATCAATCTAATTATGATGAGTTGGTTGCAGCTTGCCCTAGTGAGCACCAGCATAAAATTCAGCTATTTCTAGATTTCGCTGAGCAATATCCCGACGAGTCTGAGGTTCCAGATCCTTATTATGGTGGTGCGGCAGGCTTTGAATATGTACTTGATTTAGTTGAAGATGCCTCCAAAGGATTATTAAATCAACTTAGCCGTTAATATCCAGTAAAATTGATGCTAAAAGCAGTATGTTTTTGCACAAATTTGCGGTAGGGTTAACTTACTTTCATTCAATTAATTTATAGGATTTACTAACGTGTCAGATTGGTCACCGAGTTCATGGCGAAACTTTCCCATTTTGCAACAGCCAAACTATCCGGATCATGCTCATTTAAAACAAGTTGAAAGCCAACTAAGTACTTATCCACCTTTGGTTTTTGCGGCTGAAACTCGATCCTTATTTGACCAATTAGGTGATGTTGCACAAGGCAAAGCATTTTTATTACAAGGGGGTGATTGCGCCGAATCATTCACCGATTTTAATGCACCTAAAATTCGCGATACTTTTAAAACCTTATTACAAATGGCAGTGGTGTTAACCTTTAGTGGGAGTTGCCCGATTGTAAAAGTCGCACGAATGGCCGGGCAATATGCCAAACCAAGATCTGATGATATGGAAACACGAGATGGGATTGCGTTGCCAAGCTATCGTGGCGATATTGTAAATGGTTTTGATTTTACCGAAAGCTCACGTGTGCCTAACCCTGAACATTTATTAACGGCTTATCATCATTCATCGGCAACCCTTAATTTATTAAGAGCGTTTGCGCAAGGTGGTTTGGCTGACTTACACCAAGTTAATCGTTGGAATATGGACTTTATTGGTAATTCACCTATTAGTGAAAAATACCATGATGTTGCGTTGCAAATTCAACAAGCACTTGAATTTATGGAAGTGATTGGCATAAACCCCGATAACACACCAAAAATTAAAGAAACTGACTTGTACACCTCGCACGAAGCTTTACTGCTAAATTATGAAGAAGCACTGACTCGTCGTGATACTTTAACCGGGTTATGGTACGACTGCTCTGCCCACATGGTTTGGATTGGTGAAAGAACTCGTCAATTAGATCACGCACACATTGAGTTTTTCCGTGGGATTAATAACCCCATTGGGGTTAAAGTTGGGCCGAGCATGAAACCAGACGAATTAATTCAGCTGATTGATGCGCTAAACCCCAACAACATACCAGGTCGTTTAACGTTAATTACGCGAATGGGCGCAGATAAATTAGCAGCCAACTTACCGGCATTAGTGAAAAAAGTGAAACAAGAAGGTCGCCACGTTGTTTGGATTAGCGACCCCATGCATGGAAATACCATTAAAGCGGCTAACGGTTATAAAACGCGTAACTTTGATAGTATTTTGTCAGAGATCGAACAGTTTTTTGCCGTACATCGCAGTGAAAATAGTTACGCCGGTGGGATTCATTTAGAAATGACCGGCCTTAATGTAACTGAATGTACAGGTGGCGCTTATCAAATTTCTGAAACAGATTTAGCTCAGTGTTATCAAACGCAATGTGATCCACGCTTAAATCAAACTCAGGTATTGGAAATGGCATTTAGAATTTGTGATACTTTAAAAACAGCTCGAGCTGATTATTTAGCGACCAGCTAATTTAAGTTTAAAAAGTTGCGCTTATTCTTGATAGATAAGCGCAACTGCATTATCAACCCACATTTTCAACTAAAGCCTTAATTGATTTTGATTATTTAATCAGCAATGTTATTGCAAAATTCAGCTAATTTTAGATCTTTTACTGCTTAAACTGTTTTTAATTAATTAAGCCAGTATAATATTGGGCTTAATTACTTTTAGCTAGGCAAACCAACTCGATGCATTTATTCGTAAACGACTTAACCATAATTGACTTTTCTTATCTTGATACCAAACGAGGCATCGTGGGTGAAAGTTGGATAGTAGATGTTGCTTTAATTGGCCAGTTAAACGATCAAAACATGGTGTTGGATTTTGGGGTAGTCAAAAGCCAAATTAAGCGCATTATTGACCAAGAGTTTGATCACAAACTACATATAGGCGAAGACTCATCTGCGTTGGTAAGCAAAATCATGCAGCAAGATAACTTAAATATTTTGTATAAAACCGACGCGCTTGAGTATATTTTTATGTCGGCGCCGCCTTCAGCTTACTGTTTTTTACAGGCCGATAAAGTTAATATTGACGAAGTACTACCACTTATTCGCGCTACCATTATGCGCCATATGCCAGAAAACGTAAAAGATATTGAAATTACACTTAGACCAGAACAAATTAATCAAGCGTATTATCACTACAGTCATGGCTTGAAAAAGCACGATGGTAATTGTCAGCGAATTGTTCATGGCCACCGCTCAAAAGTAACGGTTTATGAAAATGGTCAAGTGAGTGAGGCATGGCAAAGTTATTGGGAAAAACGCTGGCAAGATATTTATATCGGTAGTGAAGAAGATGTTTCGGTTGAATTATTAACCGAGTTTTGTCATCAGCATCATTTAAACAGTGATCAATATGTCGGTTTTGAATATTCAGCCAGCCAAGGTGAATATAAATTAGTTTGCCCAACGAGTTTAGTTGATTTGATTGACCGAGACACAACGGTTGAGTGTTTAGCTGAATTTATGCTTGAAGTCATGCAACAACGAGCGCCTAACAGTCAATTTAAAGTGATGGCGTATGAAGGGGTTTCTAAAGGTGCAATTGCGCAAAATAATTAATCGAAGATTAAGCGATTTAACTCAGTTTACATCAGTTTTATTTACAGGCATTTTGGGGCTGTTACTAGCCTCAATGGCCAACGCACAACCTACATCAGCACAGGTTAAAGTTAGCGCTCAAGCGCTACAGCAAGGCGGCTTTGTAAAAGGTCGTTTAGCAAATTGCCAGTCATATAAAGTAGTTGATAGCCAAACCACACAACAAGGTTTATGTACCGAAAACGGAGATTTTGTATTTGGTTTTGGTCGTGACGCCGATTTAAAACAAACAGTCACTTTTACTTTGTCTAATAACCAGCAAATCAATTATCCTCTTAAATTAACTAAACGCAGTTACAAAGAAGATAAAGTAAACGGTGTGCCAAGCAAAACAGTCAACCCGCCTCAATCCGTTTTAGATCGAATTAGTAAAGAAAACGGCGAAATTTGGCTTGCGCGTAACCAAGAATCTAACAAAACCGCTTTTTTACAAAACTTTATCTGGCCAGCCAAAGGGCGTATATCTGGAGTTTATGGTAGTCGACGCATTTTTAATGGTGTCCCCAAGCGACCTCATTTTGGCTTAGATGTGGCTGCGCCAACGGGTACACAAGTAGTAGCACCGGCGGATGGTGAAATTACCGTTGCTCACAAAGATATGTTTTATTCTGGTGGTACGCTTATTTTAGACCATGGGTATGGGCTTTCATCTACCTTTATTCATTTATCTAAATTACATGTCAAAAAAGGCGATACAGTGAGTCAGGGTGATCTGATTGGCGAAATAGGTCAAAGTGGACGCGCTACCGGTCCTCATTTAGATTGGCGAATCAATTGGTATCAAATCCGACTCGATCCTCAATTTTGGGTAAAAGCGGGTGGTAATCAGTAAATCAGCAACAGGTATTTTAAGTTGATATAAGCAGTTAAATACTAAGCTTGTTCATATCTAATTTATCTTAAATTATGTTGTCTTTGGCTGATTCAACTCTCAGCTGCTAACCGTAATTGCTTTGGATGAAATCCTGCCGGATTAAAAACTTTAGCTTTAATCCGTCAGGCATTTGAGCTGGGCGAACATGCTCACTTTTTTAACTGACAATTATTAAGAACAACAGCCTTAATGGTATAAGGCTGTATGTAGTTAAACTATCTCTTGCCAGTTTTTCGCTTTTTCTGCATTAACAACAGTTAATTGGCTAAGTTCGTTAATTGCATCACTTAATTGAATAATGGAGTTAAATAGTTCACCATTTCTAATATAAGAAACTGTGTATTCTTGATTTAATGCGAGATTATTAACGACGTTTTCAAAATTAGCTTTGTTCACCACAATATTATCAATGGCAATAATATTATCTTGAACGCTAATACCTGCTTTTTCTGCAGGCGAATCTTCCAGCACTTGCATTATATCTACGCCTAATTTTGATTCTTTAAACATAAACCCCAGATAAGGGCTATGTTCATTAGATGAAACTTCTAGCAATGATGCTGCTTTAGAGGGTACTTGTTTTAATTCAACCCCAAAATCAGCTAATAATTCAGTTAATGGAATAGGGGATTTATCATTTAATAACTGATAAAACTCGTCTTGGATGCTTGTCGAATTGTTACCTGAAGCTGTTGTATCTGAAAAAATAAGACTATCTACAATATTAATAATAGTATCTAATTGCGTCCCTTTGTAATCCGCCCCTTTATTAACAAATTCAGCCCATAAAGCACGCATAACATCGTCTAGCGATTTAGTCGCGTTCGTCGCTTTACGAATGGTTAAATCAAGCCACAAGGCGATTAACGAGCCTTTAGTATAGTAACTGACAATATTGTTAGCCGCATCAGCGCCTTGCTGATAAAACTTAGTCCATGTGTAAAAACTAGATTCAATTAAGTTTTGTTTTAACTGACCTTGACCTCGGTTAACACGGCTAATGGTTTTGCTTTTAAGTTTTAAATAATCTTCAAACGAAATAATCCCAGTTCTGAATAAACTAAAATCATCATAATAAGACGTAATCCCTTCAAACGCCCATAATTGCTTAGTGTAACTTTCGCTGCTTAAACTATAGGGAATAAATTCTTCAGGCTTGATTCTGCATACGTTCCAATTATGAAAAAATTCATGTGAAACTAAGCTTAAAAAGGTTCTATAGCCATCTGATAATTCATCTGGCTTGTTCACGTTTGGAAAATCAAACGTTGAACATAACAAAGCAGTAGAGTTTTTATGCTCTAATCCACCAAAACCACTTGGCAGAATGTTTGTTAAAAACCAGTATTCTTTGAAAGGCGGTTTACCACCGGTTTCTTTTTCAAATAAATCGATATGGTGCTGACAAAGCTTGGTAACGTCTTTTACGAGGCGCGCAGTATCAGCGTAGTGTTTACCGTTTAAAATTAAATAATGTGGTGTGCCTGAAACTTCAAATTCAAGATGGGTAAAATCACCAATTTCGACAGGGCAATCAATTAACTGAGCGTAATCATCACTGTAATAATGACCAAAATGATAAACCGAGGTTTCTGCTGCTCTTTGTAAGCCAGTCGCCACTTTCCAATTATCAGTAAACTCAGGTGCTATTAATTCAACTTTATGTTTTTGATCTTGAAATTCATTCACTGAAATAAATAAGCTAGTACCGTTAAAAAAGGCTCGGCTTTGATCTAAATAAGCGGTTCTTACTGAACTATCAAAAGCATAAACCTGATATTCAACCGTGAATGCTTCACCGCCAGAATGAATCGACCAATTTTGTTTATCAATAAGGTTTATCGCTAATTTTTCACAGTCTTTAGTTGCACTTAAATTAATAATATTTTTAGAAAAGTCACGGATCATGTATGAGCCAGGAATCCAAGCCGGCAAGGATAAATGCAAAACTGAATGTTCGTGTTTGGGGATAGCTATTTTAACATTAAAAATATGCTTATTTGCTTCATCAAAATTAACGCTGTATTGAATGCTCATTATTTAAATTCTAATTATCTAGGTTAGTTAACATTATAAATATTTTACTATTTATTTCCTTAAGCTTGTTAGCTTTCAGTTAGGCTAAATTTTTATTTTGTGTTTTGCAAATTAACCTCATTAATTTGGGCGGTTTACAATGCAAGATTTAAATGTTTAAGGTTTAACGCAATACTCTGTTGATGAATGTGCGGCTGGTTAATTTGGCTACTAACGAATTACCCGTTTCTTTTGATGAAAACGACGACATAGTAATTCAGTATAAATAAAAAATGATAAACTTATCTTAGTGTTAAATTTAACTGAATTCACCTGCAAGAGCATGTTAGACTTAGTTATTTTTAATTCGTTTTTAATTAATAGCTTAAAATAATTTAGAGAACCTATATGTCAGTCAATTCAAAATTATCAATTGAAACCAGTGAATACGGTATCACGCCAGCGGGTAAAAATGTTCAGTTATTTACGTTAACAAATGCGAAAGGGGCACAAGCCAGCATTACAAACTTTGGTGCAATTTTGGTAAATTTGATGACACCAGATAGCCAAGGGCAGTTTGCCGATATTGTATTAGGTTTTGACCATTTTGAAGAATACCTAACGAACCCAGCTTATTTTGGCGCAACGATTGGACGTTTTGGTAATCGTATTGCCAATGGACAATGTAAAATTGATGGCAAACTCTACACATTTGCGCAAAACAACGGTACAAACCAACTACATGGTGGTTTGGAAGGGTTTGATAAAAAAGTATGGCAAGCAAGCACGTTTGAAACACCCTCCGCGGTAGGCGTTCATTTTGATTTACTAAGCGAAGATGGCGATCAAGGATACCCGGGTAATTTAACGGTGCGCACCACGTATCAGTTAGATAATAACAATAAACTTAGCATTGAATACACAGCGACCACAGATCAAACCACCGTCATTAATTTAACTAACCACAGCTATTTTAATTTAAATTTAGCAAACCATACTCAAGTGTTAAACCACGAGCTAAAAAGCCCTGCTAAATTTATTACTGAGCTTAATCAAAATAGTATTCCTACAGGTGAGTATTTACCCGTTGAAGGTACAGCCTTTGATTTTTTACAATTTAAAAAGATTGGCCAAGATATAGATAGCCAAAATGCTCAAATTGAAATTGGCTCAGGTTATGACCATAATTTTGTGTTAGATAATGATGCAGAGCAGCTAACGTTAGCGGCTGAAATTATCGAGCGGGAAAGTGGCCGACGATTAAAAATACAAACGACAGAACCTGGTTTTCAATTTTATACCGGTAATTTTTTAGACGAAAACTTAAAAGGTAAAGGCCGAGCGTTTGGTTCGCGTTCTGGCTTTTGTATTGAGCCACAACATGTACCTGATTCACCTAATCAAGCTAAATTTAAATCAACTTTATTAAAACCCGACGAAACTTATAATAGTAAGATGGTATTTGAATTTGACGCGCTTTAATCAGTTAAATTAACGCGTATTGACTATAATACTGAGAGATACTAGGTTGGGTCGAGCGCAGCGAACCCCAACAATCGAGTTTAATAATGAGTTTACATAACGAGCCTAAATTGGCTCGTCTTGGTTTCTGTCCTAATAATTATTGTTGAATTTTAGTCAACCAAGGCTTAAGTTTATGAAATAATTAATTTAAAACTAATGGGAATGGCGTTTATAGACTCAATGTTAAAAAGTTCTATCCGCTCTTCTAATGATTAAGTTGTTAGGACTACAAGGAGAGGTTCAGCTTATGAATTATATTTCAGATTGGGATGCAGATAAATTCAAGGACGATATTAGTGTTCTGATTGCAAATTTCAATTCTATGTTTTTATCTGACATTCATTCTCTTATAAGTAACCCTAATGGAGATCGAAAAGAATCTATGAAGGGTTTCATCTCTTTAGATATAGCTAAAATTCAAAGGGACTTACATGAAGTTATTTATAAAGTTGAGGATAAATTAAAAAGTAACGCATTAATTCTTTTAGCTGAGCATAATTATTCAGAGTTAGAAGCTCAATCATATTTAGCAAGATATTTTTTCTCTGGATTTATCAAATCAAACATAATTAATGAACTTAATTCGACATTATCTTTATTACAGGAGCTAACTGTTCTTGCTGTATCCCATCTTAATGTTCTAGAAACCAACTCCGGCTCAAGTGGCTTTTTTCGTGGTTTATTTAAAGGGTATACGAATCCAGTAGATGGTGTTTCTCATGTATTCGGGCAAGGTTCAATGCAAATAGAGGTTAATTCAAGTGTGCAAGGGTTTAACTCAGCTTCAGCTTTGGTTGGGCAATCTATTGATGCAGTATCTAACTCATTACATAATGTTATACTCGAAAAGTGGAATAATTTCGGGGCTATGTTGGAAAAAACTAGAATCAATGACAGCCATCTATAAAAGATATTAAAAACAGTCAGTTAGTGATTTTTTTTTGGGCTCGTTGTTTTTTTGATGAAATTTTTAAACTTGGTAATCATTTAACGGATGTGTCGGATATCTTGTATCAGTTAGCTGCTGACTGGTTTTTAGGTGTGCCTGTCTTTTACTTATTGTGTTAATTTATTTTTTTATGTCTTTTATTTTTACTTATTGGGTCATATTGTTACTGTTAATAGGCATATAATTTTAGAATCAATTTCAGGAGCTAAATAAATGAGTACAGATAAAACTGAAAATAAGCAACAGGGTATAGCTGATTTTGCTGCATTAAAAACCGCCATTGCTAATGGTGAAGAGCAATTACTAAGAGACTTACTAGACGAACAACCCATACAAGATTTACAAAAAAGTTACCTCATTGATCTGGCTAAGCTAAATAATAATCAGTCGATCATAAAGCTACTTGAAGACGTACCCATAAAAAAATAAGACGATAGTGCGAAAGCAATGACAGCGTTATGCTCATTTTTTAATTGCTTAGGTTTTTATAGCTTTTATTGTGTTGCGCAAAATAATCCAATAATTCTTAAGCTTTAAAAGCCAGCCATCTATAAAAGTTTATAAAAACAGTTAGTGATTTTTTGCTTTGTATACACAGCGCGGTAGGTTGGAACGAGCGGAGCGAATCCCAACATTTTTATTAATATACAAATATGTAGGGAGTCTCTCCGCTCGTGCCAATCTACAATAGAACGAAAATTTGAGGTGTAAAAACGTCTGCTTATCACCAGCCAGCTGGCATTCAAGTTTAATAAGCCAGTTTCCGAAAATGGTAATGTGAGACTGTCAGATTTGAGTTAATCCTATAAATCAAATCTGACAAAAGTTAATACTTATTCAATTTAGGTTAGGTTATTTACCCAACCTAGCTTCTATTGCATCAAATAATTTACCGGTAATGCTAACAGGGTAGGCTGCTTCTATTTCGCGAATACAGGTTGGGCTGGTCACATTGATTTCAGTAATTTTATCGCCAATCACATCTAAGCCAACAAATATTAAGCCTTTTTTCTTTAAAGTTGGGCCAACATGCGCAGCAATTTTTTTATCTGAATCAGATAAAGGTCTAGCAACACCTCGTCCTCCGGCTGCTAAATTACCACGCGTTTCGCCTTCTGCCGGAATCCGAGCTAAGCAGTATTCTATTGGTTCACCGTCAATTAATAAAATACGTTTATCGCCGTCTTTAATTTCTGGTAAATAAGTTTGCGCCATTGCATATCGGCTTTGATGTTCAGTTAAGGTTTCTATAATAACCCCAACATTTGGGTCATTCGGTTTTAATCTAAAAATAGATGCGCCACCCATGCCATCCAGAGGTTTTAAAATAACGTCTTGATGAGTTTGGTAAAAAGCCTTCAACTTTTTAGCGCTGCGGGTAACTAATGTGGTTGGCGTGTAATCGGAAAACCACGCAGTATAGAGTTTTTCGTTCGCGTCGCGCAAACTTTGTGGTTTATTTACAATTAAACAGCCGGCATCTTCGGCTCGTTCTAATAAATAAGTCGCGTATATGTATTCTGTATCAAATGGGGGATCTTTGCGCATTAAAATGCAGTCTAGCGCACTGAGTGGTTGATCGCTTGTTTCACCCAATTGGTACCAGTTATCTGGGTCTTCCTGCACGCTTAAGCGGCGCATATTTGCATAGCTTTGACCATCTTCTAAATAAAGGTCGGCCATTTCCATATAATAAATTTCATAACCGCGTGCTTGCGCTTGAAGTAGCATCGCAAAGCTGGAATCTTTTTTGATGGTAATTTGACTGATAGGATCCATCACGATCCCAAGTTTAATTGTCATAGAAGGCTCTTTGTTTTGTGAATCGAGTTTCAATATATTTATCTATATATTGTTTCATAATTACCTAAATCAAGTGCTAGTTGGTTTTATCTTTATACGTTTTTATAATTTATTATTAATTAATCCCAACACGCAATATTGATGTAAAATTACATATACAAACTAAGGTGGCGCCATATTACAATTAAAATAAATAAGTTATACGCCGCTTAAGTTTTAATCAATGCTTGTTTCCTGCGTGTAGGCTGATAACATCCTAATCAAAATATCAATAATTGCACTGACTTAGTTGAATTTAAACAATGAAACAAACTTCATTACCACTTGAAAGTACACCTGATACAAGCTTATCTTCAAAGGCGGACTCTAAAAAAATAAAAGCGGGTTCGAGCGTTCAGGTGAATTCTACCGATCGACAAGATGTCAACCTACCTAAAAAAAAGAAGCACCATTTGGGTTTATTACTAACTCTTGTTTTAAGCAGTTTGGTGCTATTGTTGGCTGCAAGCCAATGGTTAACTGAAACAAAGCAGCAATCTTCGTTGTTAAACTACAATCAACATAGTCAAGTGTTAGCTCAATTATTAGTAACACAAGAAACCTTAATGAGTCACCCAACTTTGGTTGATCAGCAGCCTGATTTAATTTTAAACGGCCTTCAAAAAACCGCTAAGCAGCTAGCATTAATGAGTCAGTATCCTATTTTTAAATCAAATTTTAGTGCATTTGAACAAAACTTGAATAACGCGCTTAATCAGCAAAATAAAATAGCGGCTAACCTAACAGCACATCAACAAACTCAGTTAGCCTTTGCCGAGCAAATTAAAACCATTGACGACGCTAAATTTAATTTAGCCCAAGCATTAAAACCAACAATTGAGCGTTTGCAAACTTATAAAGTACAAGCCGAGTTTGAAAAATTGACAGCAAATGCCAACCGTAGCGAGTTATTTAACGCTTTGAATCAACAGCAAGGCGAAGAAAAATTTGAAGCCTTACAAGCCAGCGCGGAAAGCTATATACAATCGATAGAAGCTAGTTTTTATGTTCATCAGTCGGCAGATTTACAACGTTTTATTGAGCAATCTCAAGCTTCGGAAAAAGCGTTTCAACAAGCGCTTAGAGATTTTTCAGATATGCCAACACGCGTCGCATTAAAAAATTGGTATCAAACGATTAATGACAACCAAAATTTAACGTATCCAGAAATTAAACGCTTTAATTTAAATAGGTTAGAGTTAGAGCAGCAACTTAATCAACAAATTAATAGCTGGAAAAATACATTCAAAAAGAGCCAACATTTATTGATACAAATCAATCAACACAGGCTAAAAAATGAGAATAATTCAGTAAACCCAGCTATATTATTAGTTATTATTGGGCTTAGCTTGATTCAAATTATTGTTTTGTTAAGCAGGTTTGTTAACACCCGACACATTTGAATATAAATTTTTGTGTGCTTTTAACGCAATCAATATTAACCTAGCTAGTTTCTTTTTTAATTTTGATAAAGGCGACTAGGAAACGTGTTTAGTTACAACTAAATAGGAAATTAGAATGGAATTAGCAGAATCACTCAACGCCATCTATTTATCAGCTGAAGATATTAATATTGCCAGTTCGCTATTATATTTAGCTTATCATGATGATCCTTTTTTTATGGATTGTTTTGCAAGCCATGAAGATGGATACGAGCAAAGATTACGGGCCGCCATCCGCGAAGAATTATTAGTATTTTATGATCGGTCTCAACCTATGGTTGGAATTTATAACGACGATGAACATTTATTAGCCGTGGCTTGTTTAATACAGCCAGGTGCTGGCTTTGGCGCTGAACGATTTTGGCATTGGCGTTTAAAAATGATGTTGACGACAGGCTATGTATCTACTCGAAATATGATTGAGAAAGAACAAAAAATTCGCGAAAAAATTCCAGCTGAAAACTATTATTTAATGGCATTTGTTGCTGTGCATCCTCATTACCAGCATCATGGTGTAGGGCATTATTTAATGCAAGCCATAGATACCATGGTACAAGAAAACCAAGCGAGTGAAGGGGTAGGGGTTTTAGTGACAGTTGAAAAATACCAAGGTTTTTTTGAGGCGGCAAATTACAAAAATATCGCGCAATTAACCGTGGGTAAAGTGGGTTGTTCGTTAATGTTTAAAGAAAAAAGCAACTAAAAAATATCCGCTTTTAGACAAAACAAACCACAAAGCGAAAGTTAACAACTCGTTAACTTGCTTAACGCTATATACCCGTGTTAAGCAAGATACGGATTTCAGCCGGAGAAAAAATGCATGAGACAAGATAAATTGTTGTTGATATAGTTATTCGACATCAAAACAATTGGACGCAGTATCAGGCATTGTTAGCCCGGCCCTTTGGGAGCTTCACAGCGCTGTGATAGCTCTGAAACATGCACCTTGAACTAGCACGGGGATATACTATGACTCGTACGCTAGTGGATCGGTCAAACCATTTTGCTCGAATGCTTCTAAGCGTTCCTGACAAGCCCCGCATTGACCACAAGCTTTTTCTCGGCCGTTGTAACAAGTCCAGCTTTTTGCGTAATCTAAACCCATTTTTAAACCATGCGCCAAAATTTCAATTTTTGAATTATTTAAAAATGGAGTTTCAATATCAACGGGTTGATAATCGGCGATGGCGCAAACCGCCTTCATTTTTTCGACAAATTCGGGTCGGCAATCAGGATAAATAGCATGATCGCCAGAATGTGCCCCATAAAAAACTTTTTTGGCTCCAATAGAAACCGCATAGCCAACCGCTAACGACAATAAAATCATATTTCGGTTTGGAACAACTGTCGATTTCATGCTGTCTTCTTCGTAATGACCTTCCGGTATTTCAATATCATCCGTTAATGAAGAGCCCGCTAATAATGTATTAATTGCAGAAATATCCACGACTTTATGATTAACTGATAATTCATCACAAACGGCTTTGGCAAAATCTAACTCTTTTAAATGGCGTTGCCCATAATTAAAAGATAAAGGGTACACCTGATACCCCTCGGCTATCGCTTGATTGAGCACGGTAAATGAGTCCATACCCCCAGAATAAATAACAACTGCTTTTTCAGACATGATTTCCTCAAAAAATAGCCTATAATGCGCGCTAAGTTTACTGATACCAGCAGAGGTTACAAGTCTGATATGAATTATCCTGTTAATGAAATTTTTGAAACGATTCAAGGCGAAGGCTGTATGACGGGCGTACCGTCTATTTTTATTCGTTTACAGGGCTGTCCTGTTGGTTGCTCTTGGTGTGATACTAAACATACTTGGACGGTTGAAGACCAACATAAAGTCGATGCCAGTCAGGTGATTGATGTTTCAAATGAATCAAATAACTGGGCAGAATTAAGCAGTGAAAAAATTATTGAAATAGTAAAGCAGTATCAAGCTAAACATATTGTGATTACTGGCGGCGAACCCTGTTTGTACGATTTAACGGAATTGACAACTCAGTTGGATGGAATTGGCTGCTCAACTCAAATTGAAACCAGTGGTACTTTTGAGATTAAAACATATGACAAAACTTATGTGACGGTTTCGCCAAAAGTGGGGATGAAAGGAGGCTATCAAGTGCTGACTTCAGCGCTAAACCGAGCTGACGAAATTAAACACCCAATCGCGACAGAGCAACATATTGATGATTTAAAAGCATTATTATTACAGCGGAATTCAGATAAAGTAATGACAGTTTGCTTGCAACCTATTAGTCAAAAAAAGAGAGCAACAGAGCTAGCGATTGAAACCTGTATTGCTAATAACTGGCGTTTGTCGGTGCAAGTTCATAAATATTTATCAATAGATTAAAAAATAAAAAAAGAGGGGATTATGGAAGTCTATTTTTTAACCGTAGATGTGTTTACTCAATCACAATTTCAAGGGGCTCAAATTGCAGTCGTGCCAGACGCTAGCCAATTATCTGCAGAGCAAATGATGCAAATAGCTGCTGAATTTAATTTATGGCGAACGGTTTTTATTATGCCAAGTGAAAAAGCCAGCAAAAAAATACGGGTATTTAATGGTAAAAGGGAATTTGATTTTGGCGGGCATCCTACCTTGGCGGCTATTTTTTCAATTGCACACTTAGCTCAGCTTGAGTTTGTAGAAGGCGACAATGAGTTTACCTTAGAAGAATCGCATGGTTTAGTGAACTGCAAAGTGAAAATAGAGCAAGGCTTGCCAGTATTTAACCAATTTACGATTAATGCATCGCCTGAATACGATGCTTTTACACCTACACAAGCTGAGTTAGCTGATATATTAACAACAGAGCCAAAAGATTTAATTGTAAACCAATATAAACCTATGCTGGTTGCGACCGAAATTCCTTATCTTATTGTACCTGTTGATAATATCCAAGCGTTAAAAGCGGCTAGTTTTAATTATCAAGCTTGGGCTATTTCAACTGCTCCGGCGACGTGTGCCAATGCAATATTGTTGTTCTGCAAAGCGGAAAATTCAAACTCAGCAGATTTTCATTGTCGGTTACTAGGGCCTGTCTTTAGTACCCATGAAGATCCACCTGTTGGTGCAGCAATGCCAGCATTTACCGGTTATTTGAATCAGTTTGAGCATTCGCCAGAAAAATTTGTGGTTGAACGTGGGGTATATCAACAAAGATTTAGTTACTTACACATTAACTTAGTTTCAAACGCTAATGATAAGATTCGTGTCAATATAGGTGGTCACGCAACTTTGTCATCAAAGGGCAGTATGATTGTTTAATTGTCTGTTTGGGTAAATTGTTAAGGTAGCGGCCAAAATTAATGGATGCAGGTTTTGTTATTTAATTAAAAAACCTGCAGCTCCTGCACCTGACTTGCTAATCAGCTAACTGCGCATATTCTTCTAAAATTTGCACACACCAGTTATGAATGCGTTCTTCACTGAGTTCAAACTGTCTTTCATCATCTAAACTTAACCCGACAAATTGAGCGTTGTCTTTGGTTAATGCTTTAGAGGCTTTAAACTCGTAACCTTGATTTGGCCAATAGCCAATGCGATGTGTGGTGTTATGTGCAATTGCATCATGTAGCATACCAATTGCATCTTGAAACCAATCGCCGTAGTCTTCTTGATCACCTTGGCCATAAATAGCAATTGTTTTGTTGGTTAAGTCTAAGCTCGCAACATCTTGCCATTTTGATTCCCAGTCTTCTTGTAACTCGCCAAAATCCCATGTCGATATGCCAAAAATGATAAAATCATACTGCAAACATTGCTCAATTGGCGTATCTTTAATATTAAAGATATCGACAATGTCAGCGCCAATAAAAGCTTGTATTTTTTCAGCTGACATTTCTGTATAGCATGTAGTAGAACCGTAAAATAAACCTATTTTCATTATAACAACTCGAAATTTAAAACTGCGACTATTGTAACAAAAAATGAAGAAACTTAAGCAATATTACCTAGATGATTTTATAGTTTGTGGCAAAAATCGAGTCATATACCCAACGCATATTCTAAATGTGTTGAGTATAGAATGAACAGGGAGAACATTATGAAGCCATTAGCGCAGGCTTTGGTTAATACACCTATAGGTAAAATAGCCATTTTTAATACCGAGGAAAAATTAACTCGAATTGATTTATATGCTGACAGTTTTCCTTATCAAGTTGCCGATGCCAACGTGTTAACTGAAGAAATCACCTCGCAAATTAATGCTTATTTTAAAGGGCAGCATATCGCTTTTGACTTACCTTTATGTCGTCAGGGCACCGATTTTCAACAAAAGGTATGGCAGCAACTGCAGACAATTCCTTATGGTGGCAGTTTAAGCTATGGCGAATTGGCTAAAAAAATAGAATCAAGTGCACGTGCAATTGGCGGCGCTTGTCGGCATAATCCTATTCCAATTGTTATTCCGTGTCATCGCATCGTCGCGGCAAACGGAATTGGTGGTTATTCAGGTCAGTGGCGATTAGGTCAAAAGGTTGATACAAAACAATGGTTGTTAACTCATGAAAAAAAATGGTGTTAAGCACCAAGTTAAAAAGCAGTTTCCATTAATTGAAGATTTTATCCAACATTTATGGTTAGAGAAAGGCTTAAGTCAAAATACGCAATCAGCTTATCAAACGGATTTAAGTCAATTTGCTTTATTTATTTATAAGCGTGACTTAACGTTAGAAACTGTATCGACTACAGATATTGAAAGTTATATGCATGAACTCAAGCGTATAAAAATTAGTGCGCGTAGTGCAGGTCGAAAATTAAGTTGTTTAAAAAAGTTTTATCATTTTTTAATTCTCGATAAAATTATAGAGCAAGATCCTACCCGAGAAATCGAAACGCCTAAACAAGCGTTATATTTACCAAAAAGTTTATCTGAGCAAGATGTAGAAGCCTTACTCAATGCCCCCAATTTAGAAGATGCGATAGAGCTTAGAGACAGAGCCATGCTTGAGCTATTGTACGCGACCGGATTGCGCGTAACTGAGCTGGTATCGCTACAATACGAACAAATTAACTTTAGATTAGGTTTAATTCGCGTAATAGGTAAAGGTAATAAAGAACGGTTAGTACCGCTTGGTGAAGTCGCCTTAGAGTTTATTCAAGTTTATTTAAAGTTGGCTCGGCCTCAACTCAATACAAAACAAAGTCCTATTTTATTTTTGAGTAAAAGGGGCGTGCAAATGACTCGACAAACATTTTGGCATCGCATTAAAATTTATGCACTGCGAGTTAATATTACGAGTAGTTTATCGCCGCATACGCTTCGTCATGCCTTTGCTACGCATTTAGTGAATCATGGTGCAGATTTACGCGTTGTGCAAAGCTTATTAGGACACAGTGATTTATCAACCACTCAAATTTATACGCATGTAGCCACTCAAAGATTGCAGCAGCTACATCAAACTCACCACCCTAGATCATAGGGCGCAATTTATGCAAAAGGTTAACTCAATAGCCTCAGTTTAGATAATAATTTCAAGTGATAAATTTTAGCTTTCTGCTAAGGTATCAATAGAGCTAATTAATATTATAAAAAAGGGTCTTTTATGGATATTACCGAATTATTGGCATTCAGTGTTGAACACAAAGCTTCTGATTTACATTTGTCGGCCGATGTGCCCCCGATGATTCGGGTAGATGGCGATGTACGAAAAATCAATATTCCTGCGTTAAATCATAAACAAGTTCATCAGCTGATTTATGACATCATGAATGATAAACAGCGAAAAGAATACGAAGAACATTTTGAAGCTGATTTTTCATTTGAAGTGCCCGGCCTTGCTCGATTTAGGGTTAATGCGTTTATTCAAAATAGAGGCGCAGCAGCTGTATTTAGAACTATTCCATCTGAAGTATTAACATTGGAAGATATCCAAGCGCCAGATATTTTTAAAGAGTTATCAGACAAACCCAGAGGTTTAGTACTAGTAACAGGGCCAACTGGTTCTGGTAAAAGTACAACTTTGGCGGCCATGGTTGATTACATTAATCAAAACAAACATCATCATATTTTGACGATTGAAGATCCCATCGAATTTGTACACCAAAACAAACAGTCACTGATTAATCAGCGTGAAGTGCACCGCGATACTAAGTCATTTAACAACGCACTCCGATCAGCGCTGCGCGAAGATCCAGATGTTATTTTGGTGGGTGAAATGCGAGACTTAGAAACGATACGTTTAGCAATGACAGCTGCAGAAACCGGGCATTTGGTGTTTGGGACCTTGCACACCACCTCAGCACCTAAAACAATAGACAGAATTGTCGATGTTTTCCCAGCTGCGGAAAAACCTATGGTGCGTTCTATGCTTTCAGAATCGTTACAAGCTGTTATTTCGCAAACCTTATTGAAAAAAAGTGGTGGCGGGCGAGTCGCAGCGCACGAAATTATGGTTGGTACGCCAGCGATACGTAATTTGATTCGTGAAGATAAAGTCGCACAAATGTATTCGGCTATTCAAACAGGCATGGGGTTTGGTATGCAAACTATGGATCAATGCCTAACGGATTTAGTTAACCGAGGTATTGTTACACGTCAAATTGCCGCTGAAAAAGCGACTAACAAACAACAATTTTAAGAGCAAGTTATATGCTAATTGAATCTTATTTAAAACAGATGAGCGAGCTAAATGCCTCTGATTTGTTTATTACTCAAGGCCGACCCGTTAGCGCTAAAGTTAATGGTGAAATGCAGGCACTGGACGACACTTTATTGTCTGCTGATGACAGCCATAAACTCGTGATAGATACCATGACATTGGCTCAACAAAATGAGTTTTTAAATAGTAAAGAATGTAACTATGCAATAGCACTTGAAGGTATAGGTAGGTTTAGATGCAACGCCTTTGTCCAACGCGAATATACAGGCATGGTAATTCGTAAAATAAATACAGATATTCCCAGTGTAGATGCGCTTAATTTGCCAAATGTGTTAAAAGAAGTGATTATGGCTAAGCGCGGTTTATTTTTATATGTTGGTGCAACAGGCACAGGTAAATCGACCGCACTAGCTGCATTAATGGGTTACCGCAATCGTAACTCTCGAGGCCATATTTTAACCATTGAAGATCCAATAGAATTTGTTCATCAACATGAAAAATGCATTATTACCCAACGTGAAGTTGGGGTGGATACTGAGTCGTTTGATGCGGCGTTAAAAAGTTCACTTCGTCAAGCGCCAGATGTCATTATGATTGGTGAAATTCGTTCGGCTGAAATTATGGAATATGCCTTGTCATTTGCTGAAACTGGCCATTTATGTGTTGCCACTTTACATGCTAATAACGCAAATCAAGCGATTGATCGCATTATGCATTTAGTGCCTAAAGATTTAAAAGATAAGCTCATGTTTGATTTGTCGCTTAACTTAAAAGCAGTCGTAGCGCAGCAATTGGTGCCAACTAAAGATGGTGAAAATCGCGTAGCAGCAATTGAAGTTATGCTAAATTCACCGTTAATATCAGACATGATAGCGCGCAATGATTTAGGCGGCATAAAAGAAGTGATGGAAAAATCACGAGAGTTGGGCATGCAAACCTTTGATCAAGCATTATTTGATTTATACGAAGCAGGCCAAATTAACTTTGCCGATGCGCTCGCACATGCTGATTCACCTAATGATTTAAGGCTTAAAATAAAATTAAGAAGCAATCAAGCTCATGGTGGCCAAGGGTTTTTAGATGGAGCAACGGTTGATTTAGACTAATCTGAAAAACATTATGTTGCTTGAGATATAAGTAATGCATATGTAAAAAAGCCGGATTTGAAATAGCTTATTATTTAAATAAGGCATTTCAAATCCGGCTTTTTATTTTGCTAAATTCGTCTGGTAAATTAAGCGCTTTTATTTTCGCTTAACAATTCTGCTTTCAACCAATTGATGGTTTCTTTATATTGCGAAGGTAGCATTGGTTCAATTTGCTCAAGTGCAATTTGAATATTCTTTTCGCCGGTTTTACTAAAGTTTATATGACCTACTTTACGACCTTCGCGAACTGATTTTTGGTACCAGAATAATTCAGAACCTTCAACTGATAGCCAATCTTTATCTAGTTCAGTACCAATTAAATTGATCATAAAGTTAGTATTGCGAACGCTTGGCTGAATCATAGGTAAGCCTGTTACACATCTTACATGGCTTTCAAACTGGCTGATATTACTGCCGGCTTGAGTCCAATGTCCGCTATTATGAACTCTTGGCGCTATTTCGTTAATCAATAATTCATCATTAACATGGAAACATTCCATCGCCATAACACCAACATATTCTACGGCATCCATTAATTTAGTTAGCATAGCTTCAGCTGTTGCTTGTAATGGTTTAAGCCTGTCTAATGGGCTGATTGACGCGGTTAAAATACCATTTTGATGAAGGTTTAAGGTTAATGGATAAAAATAGCACTGGCCATTTTGGTCTCGAACCCCAATTAATGAAACCTCTTCATCAAACTTAATACCTTGTTCAGCAATTGCGTTTTCATGCCAGTCATCTGGTATGGTGCTGTTTTTGGCTTGTGTTAGCCAATGTTGGCCTCGACCGTCGTAGCCACCTTTTCGGCGTTTTAATAAAACCCGTTCGCCTAAATTTTGAAAAATTTTAGCTTCGGTATCGTCACTTTTTACCAACTGCCATGGCGCAGTTGCTAGGCCCAATTTGTCTAATAAAGATTTTTGCAAATACCTGTCTGCTATGGTTGCAAAAAAGTCTTGATTAGCAAAATTGTTATGTGACGATAATACATCAGTGACCGGAGTTTTCGGCCATTCTTCTCGCTCTGCGGTAACAACATCGTTGTCATCTAATACAGGCGGCTTTGCTGCATCAATATCAATTGGATTGACTTTGACACCCAAAGGGTAGGCTGCATGCTGTAACATGTTACCAAGCTGTCCTGCGCCTAATACCCATAAAGTTTTATTAAAATAACCAGACATTATGCTTCTTCTCTAGGATCCGAGTTGGCTAATACAGTTTCGGTTTGTTGCTCGCGAAAGGTTTCAATACGTTGCGCTAATGCAGCATCATTATTGGCTAAAATTTGAGCCGAATATAAGCCTGCATTATATGCGCCTGCATCACCAATTGCTAAAGTACCAACGGCAACGCCCTTTGGCATTTGCGCAATTGACAATAAGCTATCCATGCCGTTAAGTGCTTTACTTTGTACAGGCACACCTAACACAGGTAAACGTGTTTTCGACGCAACCATACCTGGTAAATGTGCAGCACCACCAGCGCCAGCAATAATAACTTGATAACCGTTGTCTACTGCTTGTGCTGAAAAGCTAATGAGTTTATCAGGGGTTCTGTGAGCAGAGACAACTTCAACATTGTATTCAACTTCAAGTTTGTCTAAAACATCTGCTGCATTTTTCATTGTAGCCCAATCACTTTTTGAGCCCATTATAATGGCGACTTTTGCTTTCACCTTTCACTCCTGTTAACACCAGTAAAGTTTCAATCACTGGTCATATTTTGCAACTATACTTAAATAACTTTAACTCGGTACTATTATAACCAGATAGATTCATGCGGTTATAATTTTAAAAAACCGAGCTAAGCCAACTAAAACCGAAAGTTGCGCTAAATTCAGTATCACTAAAAACCAATAGTAAAAGCACCACGTTAACGTAGTGCATCTTTAGGTATTTAGTATGATGTTTGGATAACAAGGGGGTATCCACACTTGCTATCAACTTAGTTTAATGCGAAAAATTGGTCATTTAGCTGTGAAAATATTTTTCAGCTTGATTGCGATTGCATTAAACAGTAATGATAACATGGAACGGCTTATAAAATACAAATAAAAGATTTAGGTAATTTAATAAATGAAACTTTCTCAATTTGGCAAACAGCTTACCAATGACGCGGGCATTGTCGATTTAATGGCTGATTTAGGTGAAGCGCTCAATGTAAACCCAGACTTATTATTTTTGGGGGGTGGTAATCCTGCTAAAATTGAAGCCTTTGAACAACTTATTTCACAGCATTTACATCAAATCGCAGATGATCCGGCCGCGCTGAATCAATTGGTTGGTATTTACCAGTCTCCGCAAGGCTCAGAAATTTTAATTGATCTTTTGGTTGATTATTTTAATCAGTATTATGATTGGCCAATCACGCGTGACAACATTGCGTTTGCCAATGGCAGTCAATCCGCCTTTTTTATCTTAATTAATATGTTAGCGGGCTCCGATGGACAGCATCACAAACATTTTTTATTTCCATTAGTGCCGGAATATTTAGGTTATAGCGATCAGGCCTTAGGTGATGATTATTTTATTGGGTGTAAACCGCAAATAGCTTTAATAGACGATGATATGTTCAAGTATAAAATTGACTTTGAGCAGCTTGAAATCACCGAAAAAACCGCCGCCTTATGTATTTCTCGGCCGACTAATCCAACAGGTAATATGATAACGGATCACGAGCTTAATCATTTATCTGAACTGGCACGGGAGCATCAAGTACCGCTCATTGTTGATTGCGCGTACGGTGCGCCATTCCCTGATGTAACGTATCAGCCTAGCCAACATCCATGGGATGATAATCATATTAATGTTTTTAGTTTATCTAAATTGGGATTACCAGCGGTGCGAACCGGGATTATTATTGCTAATAAAACGGTTATCCGTGAATTTGTTAAAGTTAATACCATTATGAGTTTAGCAAATGGCAATTTAGGGCCAGCGTTACTGACCAAATTGCTTAAACAGCAACAACTTAACTATGTATGTGACAAGCTTATAAAACCATTCTATCAAATTAAACGAGATTGGCTTATGGCAGAAATTAGACGTTTATTTGTTGGTATTCAATACCGTATTCACCAGCCAGAAGGTGCTTTCTTTTTATGGATTTGGTTTGAAGGGTTACCAATTGATTCAACTAAGCTATATCAATTACTGAAACAAAAAGGCGTTTTAGTCATGGACGGCTTACCGTTTTTCTTCGCTTTAGATGAAGATTGGCCACACAAACATGAATGTTTACGCCTGTCATATTGCCAGCCAGAAAAGGTATTAACTCAAGCGGTAGAAATTATGGCTGAGGTTATCAAAAATTTAAAATAATTGATTAAAAATAAGAGGCTTAAGTAACTTAATTTTAATTTAGTTAAATCACGAAAAAAAAGATTGCGAAAATTTTTTTTAATGCAATGATACGCGAAAAATCCCCCATAAAGCGATTTTTTAAACTAGGCTAAAACAGGAAACTGTTATTTAAGGTAATTATTTAGGAAATCGAATGAAAATAGCCATTTTGTCTCGCAACGCCAATTTATATTCTACTAAACGTTTAAAAGAAGCGGGGGAAGCCAGAGGCCATCAAGTAGATATTATCGACACTTTGCATTGCTATATGGATATCACCAGCAGTAAACCGGGTGTTAGATATCAAGGTAAAACTTTACCCAAATACGATGCCGTAATTCCAAGAATTGGTGCATCAGTTACGTTTTATGGCACGGCGGTTGTTAGGCAGTTTGAAGTATCGGGCACCTTTAGCGTAAATGAATCTGTCGCAATCAGTCGTTCACGCGATAAACTCAGATCTTTGCAGTTATTATCTCGAAAAGGTGTGGGCTTGCCTAAAACGGGTTTTGCGCACCACCCGGATGATATAAGTGATTTAATTAAAAATGTAGGTGGCGCGCCAGTTGTTATTAAACTATTAGAGGGCACTCAAGGGATAGGGGTTGTACTGGCCGATACTGAAAAAGCAGCGACTAGTATTATTGAAGCTTTTATGGGATTAAAAGCGAATATTTTAGTGCAAGAGTTTATTAAAGAAGCGGGCGGTGCTGATATTCGATGTTTAGTCGTTGGCGGAAAAGTAGTTGCAGCCATGAAACGCCAAGCGGGTGAAGGTGAATTTAGATCTAATTTACATCGAGGGGGTACAGCTGAACTTGTTCGATTAAGTAAAGACGAGCGTGCTACCGCTGTAAATGCCGCTAAGGTGATGGGGCTTAATGTATGTGGGGTTGATTTACTGCGTTCTAACCGAGGGCCAGTGGTAATGGAAGTTAATTCCTCACCCGGTTTAGAGGGGATTGAACGTGCAACTCAAAAAGATGTTGCACAAATGGTCATTGAATTTATTGAAAAAAATGCTAAACCTTACGCAACTAGAACGAAAGGCCAAGGCTAAAGTTTACCCCAAAACCTAGGGGCTGTTGACCTTTTGGGTACAATTTTGCAGCAGTTTGTTTGGTATTTATACAAGGCATAGCGATTGACGTGTAGTGGGCTACATAAATGAGCTATAACACAGTAGAAATGCTAAACAAACGCTGCCCTTCGGGTTCGTCCTAAACGCTTTTTGCTCTTTGTTGCTCGATATTGACATAGAATAACTATGCTACATATCTCGCGTCGCGATCAAAAAGCGTTTAGTTAGAACAAAATTTGTACTCCAAACGTCAACAGACCCTAGAGATTAGATTAAACAAAGGGTTAAGCGTGATCTGTGCGCTTAACCTGCTCAATTGTTATAAGGAAGTCGATATTTGAATAGCACAACCACCGCACACGAACCTTTTGAAATAGCGGGTATTGACGTTAAACCCGGCGAGTTTAAAACGATTGATTTACCCTCTGTTAAATTATACACCGATGTTGATATTTCAATGCCGGTTCATGTTATTCGTGGAAAACGACCAGGACCGACTATTTTTATCAGCGCGGCTATACATGGCGACGAACTTAACGGTATTGAGATTATTCGCCGTTTGTTAGATAAAAAAACGCTCAAATCGCTAAAGGGCATTTTAATTGCTGTCCCCATTGTGAATGTTTATGGTGTATTAAATCAAAGCCGTTATTTACCAGACCGGCGAGATTTGAACCGCAGTTTTCCTGGTTCAGCCAAGGGGACGTTAGCGGGACGCGTTGCTCATTTATTTTTAAAAGAAGTTGTGCACAAGTGTGATTATGGTATCGATTTGCATACGGGGGCTATCCACCGATCGAATCTGCCACAAATTCGAGCTAATTTAGATGATCCTGAAACACGAGATTTGGCTAAAGCCTTTGGCGTGCCTGTTTTGCTTAATTCTAATATTAGAGATGGCTCGTTAAGAGGTGCCGCCGGTGAGCAAGGCGTTAAAGTGTTATTGTACGAAGCTGGCGAAGCGCTAAGATTTAATGAGCTGTCAATAAGAGCTGGTGTCTCAGGTATTTTAAATGTTTTAGCCTATTTGGGGATGATACGTAAATCAATAAAACAAAAAAACTTAGAGCCTTTTGTTGCGCGATCTAGTAGTTGGGTCAGAGCCAACTCAAGCGGTATATTGCATGCGCTTAAACATTTAGGTGATTTTGTTGAAAAAGGCGATTTATTGGCTGAAATTGGCGATCCACTCGGCTTTGAAAAAGAGCCTTTATATTCAAATGTATCAGGCATTATTATTGGTAAAAGCAATATTCCTTTAGTTCATGAAGGCGAGGCTATGTTTCATATTGCCTATTTTAAAACCAGTGATGATGTTGCCGGTGAAGTAGAGCAAATGCCAGAAACCTTTTTACCAGATGATTATTCGAGTGTGATTCAATGAATATAAACATGGTTTTATTAATTTTAGTGTTAACTGTGGGCTACTGGCTAAGCCGACAAGGCGTTAGCCAAGTTATCCGAAAAATTGGTCGTGAAAAGAAAATCGACAATAAACGAGTGCTTTATGTCAAGGCCGTGATTAATTTTGCGCTATTAATGGTTTTTCTATTAATTGGCAGCATTTTATTGGGCATTGATTATAGCCATGTCGCGATCTTTTTCTCATCTGCATTTGCAGTGATTGGGGTCGCTTTTTTTGCTCAATGGTCGATTTTAAGTAATATCACCGCCAGTATTATTGTATTTTTCTTTTTTCCATACCGGGTTGGCGATAAAGTTAAAATTGTTGATGGTGAAAATACTATCAGCGGACGTATATATGAAATTAGCTTGTTTCATGTATTGCTCAAAGACAAAGACGAAATTATAACTTATCCAAATAGTTTAGTTTTTCAAAAAGCAGTGATTATTAATCCAAGTGAAGAGCACAGTGTGGATAAAGCTCAAAGCTCGTCAGTTGAACCAATACCAGCCCCGATCGAGCATAAGCCAAATGAAAAATAAAATAATAGTAGGCGCACTAGAGGTGTGTCATTTACCTAAATTAGGGATAAAAAATTTATCCGTTAGAGTGGATACAGGCGCGCAAACGTCTTCAATTCATGTTGATAATTTGAAAAAGGTGACCAAAAAAGGCAAACCTTGGGTTGAATTTGATATTCATCCTAATCTTTATGATGTGAATGAAGTAACACGCTGCGAATCAAGCATTAAAGATATTCGCTGGGTTAAAAGTTCAAACGGGACTCGCCAACAAAGGTTTGTAATTGAGACCGATTTTCAAATAGGTGAGCAAAGTTGGCCGATATTAATTACGCTAACTGACCGCTCTGATATGACTTACATGATGTTATTGGGGCGAGAAGGGATGAAAGATAAAATTTTGGTTGATCCGGCACAAACCTTCTTATGTGAATGATTAATAAAAGCGTGTTTATGCTTGTTTATAATTTATGCTCAAAGCAAAAACTGCCTATGAGTTTAAAAACGCACAAGCAATTAACACGCTCTCATCGCTCAAGTTGAGTATGGTAAGGTTTGGTATAAATCCAAAATCGGCTTAGCTGAATACATAACTAAAACTGAGTGTAATTAATACCGGAATAACACAAATATTAATAATGGTACTGGATTTTAATTGTGTTTTTACCGACAAACCATAAAACATCAAAATAAATGACCACACGCTAAATACATCAAAAGTGGCTGCAAATGAAAATAAAGCATCGCCGGCTTGTAACCCTAAAATTTGATTAATAGAGGTTACTTGTAAATCATACAAATTAAATTGGTTGCTGCCCGTTATCCATAACACAATCACAGATAACAATAGTTGAGCAACTGTAGGTAGTTGCACCCACCAGTAAAATCCAAACCAGTCTTTTAAGGTATCGGTATTATGTGAATCTAATTTAGTGGCAATATTTAAATAAGTGGCAACTAATAAAGTTTGTAATATGAGCATTAAACTACTGCTAATATGGCTTGAGTAACGTATTAATTCGGGTGTT
Source organism: Catenovulum adriaticum (assembly GCF_026725475.1). Classification (NCBI taxonomy): domain Bacteria; kingdom Pseudomonadati; phylum Pseudomonadota; class Gammaproteobacteria; order Alteromonadales; family Alteromonadaceae; genus Catenovulum; species Catenovulum adriaticum. The sequence goes on along the minus strand of NZ_CP109965.1, from coordinate 1,613,321 downwards.
AATTGCTCGGCTAACGCTTGTTGCTCACTCGGACTTGCCTGAGCTGCGAGGCTATTTAAGCTGTCGGCTATTAGCCACTGAATATCCACCTGAGCAAAATAAATAAGCCAAAATAGTTGTAGTGAAATTATAATCAGTAAAAATGGTATCCAACCACTAATTTGTTGCTGTTGGATTTGTTGAAACGCAAATTTGGGGCGACTGATTAACGCCTTGATGATAGATAATGGCATGACAATATTTATACTCGTTTACTTCAAAGGTTGTTCGGAAAGGCTAAAACCATATAAAAACACATTTTTTCAGTTTACCATAGCATTGCGGCTGAGTTTTAAACTTTATTAAGGTGAGTTTTGTTTGTTCAGACCCTAGGTAAAAATAATATTTAACCTCAATTCGGGTTAATGAACTGGTTTAAAACGGCTTTTTTTCACGGGGACTGCGTTAAATTCTCGCAAAAATTCTCGTTATAAACCATGCAGAGCTATCAAGTTAAATCATTCAATTAGTTAAAATACACCTTAACCCGAGTTAAGGTTATTTATATTCGCGATAAGTGACTTTTTACATGTTAAATCTCAATGGTATTTCAAAGCGTTTTTTGCTTAATCAAGCTGATAAAGTCAATCAAGCGGGCATGCCGGACCCACGTATTCAAGGACGGTATTTCCAAGCGCTAGAGCAGATCTCGTTAGACTGTAAGCCCGGTGAAGTATTGGGGCTACTAGGTCAAAATGGGGCCGGTAAAACCACGCTATTACGCATTTTGTCCACCGCATTAACACCAGACCAAGGCGATATTCAATTTAATCATCAGCGGATAAAACAAGATATTAAGCTATATCGGAAGCAAATTGGCTTTTTATCGGGTACAACCGGCCTTTACGAGCGCCTTAGCGGATATGAAAATTTAATTTATTTTGCCCGTTTGTACGGTTTATCTAAAACAGAAGCGGCCAATCGCATTCGCCAGCTGGCGAGCGGTTTAAACTTAAATGATTTTTTACATCGCAAATTATCTGAATATTCAACTGGCATGAAGCAGCGAATTGCCATTGCACGTGCCGTATTACATCAGCCTAAATTGGTTATTTTAGATGAGCCAACGACAGGGTTGGATATTATTGCAAAAGAAGTCATTTTAGATTTTATTACCTATTTGAATAAACAAGGTGTCAGCGTTATTTTTTCAACTCACGATATGTCAGAAGTCTCTCGGTTATGCCACCGTGTGTGTTTAATTCATCAAGGTAAAAATCAGTTTATTGGTACGATTGAACAGCTAAAACAACAAACTCAAACGGTCGAGTTACATCAAGCCATTTTGAGCTTAATGTCATCTGAGATCCCTAAATTTAAGATGGAACAAATTTCATGTTAAGTGTGATTTATAAAAAAGAATGGCTTGAATTAACACGCGATAAAAAAACACTCATGTTTATGATTTTGTTACCTATGTTGATCTTTCCTGCTATTTTTGGTTCTTTGGCTTTGTTTGCCGTTAAAACGATAGAAGAGTCCCAAACTCGACCGCTGAATTACTTAATCATAGGCGCTAAATCTGATAATCCAATCCATCAAGCATTGGCAAATGCCTCCGGTATACAGGCAGCTAAATCGACTGTTTTAGCTGAAAATAATCTTCCTGAAAACCAACTTAATTCAGATTCTAAAACATGGCAGCAAGCACTCAAAAATCAAAGTATCGATTTTGTTTTAATAATCAATGCCGACTTTGAAACCAAATTAAAACAATATCAGCAAAATATTTGGCAATTACATTTTTATAATACCGATGGTATGCGCGCCGTGGCAAGTCGAGTTGTGCCCATTATTAACCAGTTGAATGCCCAGTTAACTGAACAAACGCTGGCTGAATTTAAACTAACGCCAATACAAAGCCAGGCGATTATTAAGCCCATTAAGGTAGAGCAAATAAATATCGCGCAAAAGAAAGAAAATTTAGGTAGTCAATTAGGCGGTTTTTTAACTTATATATTGCTGCCGCTTTGTTTATTGGGTGCTATGTATCCAGCAATTGATATGGGCGCTGGTGAAAAAGAGCGAGGTACTTTGGAGTCATTAATTATCACGCCTGTTAGTGCCACTGAAATCGTATTAGCTAAATATTTAACGATTTGCAGTGCATCGTTTTTAGCGGCATTAATGGCTATTTTAAGTTTTATGTTGTGGGGATTTATATTTGCGCAAGGGTTAGCCATTCAATTTGTGATTGATTTGGTTGGTACTTTAGGCATAAGCGATTTATTTTTTGCGCTCTTAATGTTGTGTCCTTTGGTCTTTTTTATTTCGGCTGTGGTTTTAAGTATTTCAATTTATGCCAAAAGTTTTAAAGAAGCTCAAAACTTTATGGGGCCTTTGAGTTTATTGGTGTTTATTCCGTTAATTGTTGCTATGTTGCCAGGAATTAAGCTTAGTTGGGGTTGGGCTATGGTGCCTATTAGTAATGTGGCTTTAGCCGTGAAAGAAATTTTAAAAGGCCATGCAGAGTTTGGTATGTTAAGTATTATTTGGTTAAGCCAGTTAGGTTTAGCTGCTGTGATGCTAGGCTTTTGCATCTATTGCTTTAATAAAGAAAGCGTCTTATTCCGAACTTAAAGCCAGAACTTAAAGCCGATAACACAAACAAAGACGATAAATAGCAGAGGCTGATTGATATAAAGTATTTGTAATGAGCATAAAAAACCACAGCACTATGCTGTGGTTTTTTGTTTTAAATAAAAACGTTAACGCTGATTTTTATAAAAATTATTTATAAAAACCAATGTGTTGATGTAAACGAACAGACATACTTTCAGTATCATTTACAAAATCTAACTTATTTGCCATTGCACGCATGGTTGATAAAATTTGATTAAAATGCTTACCATAACCATAGCTGGTCATATCAGATTCAGCAGCAACAAAGACAAATTGAACGCTATCAGCGAGTTTTTTGGCTGACCATTTACAGGTATAACCACAAACTTCTTGTTTAGGGTTATAACCAATTCTAAATAGCTCACCATCTTTACTTAAGCTCTCTTCATCTTGGCTACGAACCACTGGTACTAAGTCGTTTGCCAACATATAACCGTTATTTAAATTGTGTTCTTTAGCGCTGTTAATAAAAGCTTCAGAAATCATAGTATAAAGCGGGTTGTATACATCTTCTGCGCTTTTATCTATATCTGCCATTTCACGAATGCGTCGGCTAATTGGCATATCTATTACCGCATAACTTTGAGCGTCAATCACTTCAGGTAATTCAACTTCATCCACTTTAAAACGGTTTCGGATAGAGCGTAATTTATGTGCTTGAGTGCCGTCGTGGCCTTTTTCTTTAGCAAATAAATCAAAGGTTAAATGTTGGTGATCACAAACCCGAACTGAGTTTTCGGCTAAACCCGTTTTAGCGCTAAATTGACTAATAGCATCTTCGACTTTTTTATGAAAATGAGCAGAGTTTGCTCTGATGTCACGGCCGTTAGCTAAAAATAACAATTTAATTTTTTTAGCGCGTTTGTCTGCATCAAAATAACTGCTTGAATTAAAGTGATAACAAGGGCTATATAAAAATAAAATTTGTTGTTCGGTTTGTGAGGTTAAGCGTTCAGGGCTGTAACGCACACGGATAAATTTATCATTAGCAACAAATTGACAGCTTTCTAGACCTAAGTCTGCACAAATATCAAAAAAGGTTTTTGCCATGTTTTCATAGCAAGCTTGATAATTGTCGCCTTGTTTAGCGTCTGAATATTTTTTAATTAATGCATCGCTAAGTTCAAATTTAGCAAGGAGATACTGGTTTTCACGCGTATTTGCAGGAATATAAAGTTTATGTTGAGCGCTTCGTTTTCTGATAATTGACATTTTTTCCCCTTTATCATGTTATTTTTGGCTGCAAGTGATTATTAACGAGTGGTTAATGTGCACTTTGTCCATAATTATTTGTTTTCATTCTTATTTAAAAAACCGAAAATTACAAGTAGCTTAGAATAAAAGCGAACAGATATAATTTGATTTTGTTGACGAAATTGAACATTCTTTGATTTTTTTAGTTTTTAGTCGGCTCAGTGTATACTCTTTTATTTAAATGTTTGGCAAATGACTTAAGCGCAAGCGACAGGGTATAGCCAAAATTATGTTATGTTGCCCTTAATTATGCATCCCAATAATCTTCACCAAGCGCGTTATCCAATTGAAAAATTAGTTGCCGTTTGTTCGCAATTAAAAAAACATATTAAACTAACGCCTAATAATGAAAAAACAATTGATTTTTCACAACCAGAAGCAGTGTTTTGGTTAAATAAAGCGTTACTTCAGTATTATTATAAAATCGATTTTTGGCAGCTGCCTAAAGGTTATCTTTGTCCGCCTATTCCCGGGCGGGCCGATTATTTGCACTATGTGGCGGATTTATTAGCCAGCTCTACCGAAAATCAGCAAATTCCTAGGGGCAAACAGGTTAAAGTTGTTGATATTGGCACGGGGGCAAATTGTATTTATCCGTTATTGGGTGAAGCTTTATTTGGTTGGCAGTTTATTGCAACCGACATTGACCCTGTGTCGGTTAAAAATGCGACTCAATTATTAACTCAAAATAAGTGTATCAGTCAGGTTAAACAGCAAACGAGCTCAAATCTAATTTTTGAAGGCATATTGAATAAAGAGAATGTGTTTGCCACTATGTGTAATCCACCTTTTTATCAGTCATTAAAACAAGCCGAGCAAGTTAATTTACGTAAACAACAAAAATTAAATCAAAACCGCCTTAAAAAAGGCTTACCTGCGTTAAAGTTAGTAAAAGGTCGTAACTTTGGTGGACAACAAGCCGAACTCTGGTGCGAGGGGGGTGAACTAACGTTTTTAACTACTATGATCAATGAGAGCAAAAAATATGCAAGCCAAGTAAAGTGGTTTACTAGTTTAGTTTCAGACAAAGCAAATCTGTTTCCACTTAAGCGTCGCTTAAAAGAGCTTAACGCAAAACAGATAAAAGAGATAAATATGGGGCAAGGGCAAAAAATTAGTCGAATTTTGGTTTGGCAGTTTTAACCCTACTATCAATTAAAACTAGAGCCTTGAGCCTATTTAAAATACAGGAGCTATGTATGCAAAATCAAACAGCGATTAAAATTGCGGTCATTGGATTTGGTAATTCAGCTAAGACTTTTCATTTACCTTTTATTCGCAACAACGATGCATTTGAGCTAGTTGCGGTTAGTAGCTCAAAAGAAGCAGAAGTTGCCAAGGCGTGCCCCAATATTAAATGTTACCCAGATGCTGAAACACTAATTCATCAAACACAAGCACAAGTAGTAGTGATAACAGCGCCTAATCATGTTCATTTTAGTTTAGCTAAACTGGCTTTAGAGCATAATAAACACGTTATTCTAGAAAAGCCTATGGCCAACACCAGTGCTGAAGCTCAGCAATTAGTGGATATTGCAAAAACACAAAACCGTTTATTAACAATTTATCAAAATCGACGTTGGGATGGTGATTTTTTAACGGTTAAAAAATTATTAGCAGAAAATAAATTAGGTGAAGTGAAATATTTTGAATCTCACTTTGACCGTTTCAGACCCGTGGTTGAAACACGCTGGCGAGAAGAAGCGGGCATAGGCAATGGAATTTGGTACGACTTAGGTGCACATTTAATTGATCAGGCGCTTCATTTATTTGGACAGCCAACAGCTGTAACAGGTCGAGTATTGGCTGCGCGTGATCATGCAAAAGCGGCTGATTATTGCCATGTTCAATTGCATTACTCAACCCACGAAGTGGTTGTACATGCCAGCGCTTTATCAGCCGCACCCAATCAAAGGTTTAGGCTAGATGGTACGCAAGGCAGCTATATAAAATATGGTTTAGACCCGCAAGAAAACCAATTAAAAGCAAATATGACACCAGCTGATGAAGCGTATGGGGTAGAAAGTCAGGCAGACTTTGGCACTTTGTATACCGCAGATTCACAAAAAAGTGTGGTCACTCAAAATGGCCGTTATCAAGATTTTTACAGCCACATGGCACAGGCAATTAAAGGCGAAGCAAAAGTGCCAGTCGCAGCCGAAGATATTGTGAATGTAATTAAAGTTATTGAATTAGCTAATGAAAGCCAAACAAGCGGAAAAACATTAAAGCTAACTTGATACCGGAGATTTAATCGCAGCCGAGTTTGATGTTTCAAGTACGGCTATGTCCTTGTGTCCTCGACTAAATATATCCTCGATTTTGCCTTTGGCTAATCGAGGCTACAGAATTATTCTTGGTTATGAAAATCGGAAATTGATAAAGGTTCTATAAAAGCATAATAAGTGTCAACCATATACGAAATCAGCATGAGAAATTAAAATATTAATTGTTTAGCGATCCTCGTAATGCCCACCAGTAGCAAAAATGTAAATGTAGCTATCATCGTATTTGTAAATGAGTCTATCTTTTTGCGAGATTCGCTTAGACCACAAACCTGACAGATTGTGTTTCAATGTCTCTGGTTTCCCTAAACCTTGATTGGGTTCACCCCGCAACATTTCTTTTAATATTTTACAAAGTGATTTATAAAGCTTTTTATCTTTCTCCCTTAATTGTTCATAAACAAGCCAAGTGTTACCTTCAAATATTAATGATCTCATCTAATTGCTCTTGAGTTGGTTTGTATCCAGCTTTGTTATTATGGGTTAATACCGAGTCGGCAATTTGCTGCATTAAGCGACTATTTTGAAGTACATAAAGTGTTTCTTGTTCTCTTTCCCAGTCTTCTGCACTCATGACAATAAAAGCCTCTCCTGCACGTCTAGTTACTTTAATGGGTTCATGTTCACTAACGGTTTGTTCGACATACGTTTTTAAATTGTCTCTAAATTGATTAACGCTGATACTGTCCATAACGCCCTCTCTTTTTTATGTACGGAATACTCGTACATTTTGGTTTTAAAAATATAACAAGTCAATTATGAACACACACAAAATATCGGCCTGCGTAGCTTCTTTGTGCTCGTTGCACTCCTTGAGTAAGCTTGCATTCGTTTAGCCAAACGAGTGTGAGCAATTATTCTTGACGCTTTATCTGGCGACAGAGCACTTGAGATTAGGCGATTTTGAGATTAAATAAGCAAAAAAATACTTGCGGTATCAAAAGCATCGGGAGAACTTTGACATTAGGGCCTGGATATAAACTGACACATCACAGCCATAATCTCATATCAATCATTATTCCAATATTGCCGTGAGCCTGTTATTTTGAACGGCTCGGCATTCAGCGCTGTGTATTGTCTTGGCTTTTGCCAGCTTTCTGTTAAAATGCTTGCTTTATCATTAACCTACAATGATTAGGTTAATTGAAATAAATATTATACGATTTGGGAATGTGGTGAAACTCCACAACTGTACCCGCAACTGTAATCGGGGCTAATCATTTAACCACTGGTATGAATAAAAATACTGGGAAGGGAATGTGAGGGCAATCTCTGAAAGTCAGGATACCAATCGAAAATGACCAATAAAAGCTTTGGTATATAGTTCAGGCCGCGTGCGGGAAAACACATGGTGAACGTTCATTATTTTAGCCTTTAAATAATGCCCAGCGCGATATTAATTAATATGTTGATATTAATTAACCTGTGGAAATGCGTTTACTTTTGTTGCTCACCTTACGCTCGTATTTAGTATTTTATTTGGCTTAATATGACAGCGTTATTATCAGTAAAACAACTTAGTTGGCAAACTCAGCACAAATCTATTCTTAGTGATTTAAATTTTGAGCTTAACGCGGGCTCAATTAATGCGATTGTAGGGCCCAATGGTGCTGGAAAAACCAGTTTACTGAGATGTTTGTATCGCCAAATTTCCGATTACCAAGGATATATTTCCTTATCTGGTCAGCCTGTTGAACAGCTAAAACATAAAATGCTGGCCCAGCAGATAGCTGTTGTTAATCAACATAGTGATATTCATTTTACGTTATCAGTTTACGAGATTGTTTGCATGGGGTTAATCCCACACTTATCACTATTTAGTCAAATCAATTCAGTGCAAAAACAATGGGTAGATAAAGTGTTAGCGCAACTGGATATAACAGACTTTAAAGATCGTGTGTTTAATCGGTTATCGGGCGGGGAACAGCAAAGAGTTTTAATAGCACGAGCTTTAGTGCAACAACCTCAGCTTTTGATTTTGGATGAACCAACCAATCATTTAGATGTTCATTTTCAGCACCAAATTTTAAGTTTAGTTAACCAACTCGGTGTGTGTGTATTAATGACTTTACACGATTTAAATTTAGCAGCGTATTATGCTGACAATATCTTATTGCTAAATCAAGGCAAATTGGTGGCCAGCGGCGTGCCTGAACAGGTATTAACCCCAAAATTGATTCAGCAAGTTTTTGAATTACCGGTTAGTTTAGGGATAAACCCGTTGAATAAAAAACAGCATGTATATTTTGCAGCGCCCGAAAATAAAGTCGCAATTTTTGAAGATCAAAACCACAGCAGGAGAAGTTGTGATAACCCGTAGTCATAAAAACGGTTTGTATTACTTGCTGGCAATCACCGCACTTTTACTTAGCATTTTAATGTCTTTCACTTTTGGCGCAGCTGAAACGTCTCCACTTGCGATTATTCAATGTTTAAGTGGCCAATGTGCAGATCAATTTGAGCAAACTTTGGTTTGGCAAATTCGCCTACCGCGTATACTTGCGGCTTTATTTTGTGGTGCAGGTTTAGCTGTAGCAGGCGCCGTATTACAAAATACCACTCGAAATCCTTTGGCAGAACCTTATTTATTTGGAGTAGTCTCCGGCGCAGGGCTGGGAGCCACTATAGTCAGTATTCTTGTGCCTGAACAAGCCGCTTTTTATTTACCTTTCGCTGCTTTTTTAGGCGCTGTATGTGCAATTTGTCTGGTTATGGTTGTTGGTTTATCCGCGCACGCTAAGCGAGCAGAATCTTTTATTTTAGCTGGGGTGGCGATTTCATTTATGTTTAGCGCCATTAGCCAGTTTTTATTATATATGGGGGATCCTTTTGCTACTAATCGAATTATGTTTTGGTTAATGGGATCCTTAGCTCGGGTAGAAATGGGAAATGTGGCTATTATTGCCCCAGTGATCATCATTTGCATTAGTACGGTGATGTTGTTTCATCGCCATTTAGATGCATTGTTGTTAGGCGATGAAAATGCGCAAAGTTTAGGCATTAGTGTAAGCTTGTTGCGAATGCTTATGCTGGGTATTTGCGCGGCATTAACCGCCACTTTGGTGGCTTATTGTGGTGGGATTGGCTTTGTTGGTTTAATGATCCCACATATTGTGCGCCATTGGTTTGGCGCAACCACGGCTAAATTAATAATTGGCTGTGTATTAGTTGGCAGCATTTTTTTGATTTGGGTAGATGTTATCGCTCGTACATTGATGGTGGGGCAAGAGCTTCCTATTGGCATTATTACGTCGATTTTAGGTAGCATTTTTTTTTTATTCATCATGCTAAAAAAACAGCAGTAGGAATTTTATGAATTGGCAAATAAGTAAGTTAAATGATTCGCTAAAAGCAAATATTCAAACTCAAATTGATATAAAAACTAAGCCACTTGGCTCGCTAGGGCAGCTTGAATCATTAGCGATGCAACTAAGCTTAATTGCGCAAACGCATAACACGGAATTAAAAGCTGAGCGGTGTACCATTTTAATATTTGCTGCTGACCATGGTATTGCTGATGCGGGGGTGAGCATAGCGCCTAGCGAAGTAACCGGGCAAATGGTTGCCAATTTTATTGAAGGTGGCGCAGCCATTAATTGTTTTTGTCGCGTGAATCAAATAAACCTGAAAGTGATAGATGCAGGGGTTAAATTTCCGCCAAATATTCAATCAGAACATTTAATAAATCAGTGGATTAGTGCGGGTACTTTAAATATAGCTGAGCAATCAGCGATGACATTAACACAGGCAACAAAAGCGATAGAAAAGGGGGCTTGTGTTGCCAAAGCACAAATAGAACAAGGTACTGACGTTATTGGTTTTGGCGACATGGGAATTGCGAATACCAGCTCAGCCAGTGCATTATTATGTGTTTTATTGGCTCAACCTGCCGAACAGACTGTAGGACGGGGCACAGGGATTAGTGATGAACAATTTGAATGTAAAAAAGCATTAGTTCAGCAAGCGATTGAGCGAGTATTGATCAAACACGAAAAAACGGATCTCAGTCAACTCAATAGTTTGTCTATGTTCGAGTTATTGGCTGAACTAGGTGGATTTGAAATTGCACAAATGGTGGGGGCTATGCTTAAAACAGCAGAGCTAGGTAAACCCGTTGTTGTTGATGGTTTTATTGTGTCGGTCGCCGCTTTAATTGCCTATAAAGTAAATCAAAACATAGCGGATTATTTTATTTTTGCTCATCAAAGTAACGAACAAGCCCATTTAGCCATATTGAATTATTTTGATGCATCGCCATTGTTGCAGCTTAATTTGCGCTTAGGCGAAGGCACAGGTGCGGCTTTAGCTATGCCTTTAATTAAAAGTGCGGTTGAGTTTTATAACCATATGGCAACGTTTGAACATGCAAACATATCAGCCGTGGGTTAATGAATAATTTAACCACTATATTAAAACAAGAGCTTAATTTAATTGGAATCGCGCTTACTTTTTTTAGCCGGATTCCTTGTCCGATTCAGCTTGACTTTTCCGCTGATAAATTAAGTAAAGCCAGTCGTTATTTTGCACTCATTGGCTGGTTGTTAGGTGCTTTGGTCGCCGTTATATTTTATCTATTTAGCTTTATTTTTAGTGCAGATATTAGTTTGTGGTTGGCAATGGCATTTAGTTTGCTTTTAACAGGTTGCTTTCATGAAGATGGCTTGGCTGATATGGCCGATGGATTTGGCGGTGGGTTTAGCACTGAGCAAAAACTCAATATTATGAAAGACAGCCGTGTAGGCACCTATGGCGCCAGCATTTTAATTTTTGCCTTATTAGGTAAGTTTTTATTGATAAGTGAATTATTTGAGCTTAGCCAAGTTAAGGTGTTTATTTATATTCCTATTGCTTATGCATTATCACGTGGGGTTTCGGCTAGTTTGATTTTTGATATGCAATACCAAAGACAAGATTTAACCAGCAAAGCCAAACCGCTAGCCAACAAACAAAGCAAACTGGATATTGTTATTTTAGCTATGAGTTTAATGCCCCTGTTTTGGTTATTATCCACAAATCAATTGGGGCTTTTACTCGTTGCCCTATTTATTGTTAGATATTTATTGAAGGCGTTTTTTAATAAACAAATTTCCGGCTACACAGGTGATTGTTTAGGTGCTGCGCAACAGTTATCTGAATTGCTGATTTATTTATTGTTAATTGCGAGTTTAAACGTATGATTTACTTTATTATTGGTGGTGCGCGTTCAGGTAAATCAAGGTATGGTGAAAATTTAGCGAAAAGCTTAGCTAATAATCATAAATCCTCAGTGCTCAATATTGCGACCGCGCAGCCAAGCGATGAAGAAATGAAAGCCCGCATTAAACAACACCAAATTGATCGCCCAAGCGATTGGCAACTTGCCGAGGTGCCATTTGAGTTATCTGAATATTTACTCAAGCTTGAAGCTCAAATAAAAAAGGCTGAAATTAATCAAAAGCCATTTCCCAACGTTATTTTAATTGATTGTTTAACCCTGTGGTTAAATAATCATCTATTTTTAGCAAGCCATTTAACAGAACAAGCCATCCAAAAATGTGAACCAGAATTAACGCCTAAACCTAATTTTTATGAGCTGTTTGAGCAATTAAAATCCGCCTTATTGTCATTAAGCTGTGATGTTATTTTAATTGCAAATGAAGTAGGCTTAGGTGTTGTTCCTATGGGTGAGATCAGCCGTCAATTTGTGGATGAGGCTGGACGACTAAATCAATCAATGGCGCGTATTGCAGATCAGGCTGTCTTGATGACAGCGGGTTTGCCGCTTATTTTAAAAGGAGGCCATCATGACCACCCCAATTAAGACCTCAAGATTTACTCTACTGCGCCATGGTGCGGTGTCAGGCAGGCCTGCCTTATATGGTCAAACCAATGTTGCGTTAAGCGAACAAGGGTTAAAAGATATGTATGAGGCGGTTGAAATACTCGATAAATTTGATCCTATCGATAAAATATTTTCATCTCATTTATTACGTTGTGCCATGTTTGCTGAAGCGTATGGCGAATCGCATAATCATGAAATTACGCTAGATTCTCGTTTATCAGAAATGGATTTTGGTCGGTTTGATGGCATACCTTACGACAGACTCAGACGCCATTGGGATAAATTAGAAGCTTTTTGGGCTAACCCTTATAAAAATACACCACCCGAAGGTGAGCGCTTAAAGCAATTTGGCATTCGGGTTAAATCTATGTGGCGCGATTTACAGCAAGATAACCAAGGTGAGCATTATTTAATTGTTGCTCATGGAGGCGTTATTCGCATTATTTTGGCCTGTATTTTAGATATTGATTGGAAAAACGCACACTGGTTTAGTCAGCTCAGAGTAGATTATGCATCAATCAGCCAAATTGAAATCACCACCCATAAAAACGGTGCACCTATTATTAAGTGTATTGGCGCTAAACCTGCTGGCTTAACTCAAAGTTAAGCGCAATATTGAAACATACTTAGAGTAATACATTGAGTCACAAAACAATCATGGTGCAAGGCACCAGTTCGGATGCCGGGAAAAGCATGCTAGTTGCTGGTATTTGCAGAGTTCTGGCGCGTAAAAAACTAAAAGTTGCCCCCTTTAAACCGCAAAATATGGCATTGAATAGTGCCGTTACTCAAGATGGTGGTGAAATAGGCCGCGCACAGGCGGTACAAGCTTTAGCCGCTAATGTTGAGCCTTTAATTGATTTTAATCCTATTTTATTAAAACCCAGCTCAGATACAGGCGCACAGGTTATTGTACATGGAAAAGCCATATCAAATATGCAGGCCAAGGCATACCATGATTATAAAAAAGTAGCGATGGATGCGGTTATTGAATCACACCAAAGATTATTAAACACATTTGATGCAATTGTGGTTGAAGGCGCGGGGAGCCCCGCTGAAATTAACTTACGCGAAGGTGATATCGCCAATATGGGTTTTGCTGAAAAAGTTGATTGCCCGGTAATTTTGGTTGCCGATATTGACAGAGGCGGCGTATTTGCACAAATTGTTGGCACTTTAGATTTATTGTCTGAGTCAGAAAGAAATCGCGTGATTGGCTTTGTGATTAATAAATTTCGCGGCGATATTGCTTTATTAACATCAGGTTTAGACTGGTTAGAAGCCAAAACCAATAAACCCGTGTTGGGTGTATTGCCTTATATTCAAGGTTTAGATATAGCAGCAGAAGATGCCATTCATACCAGCCAGACATTAACTGAAACCAAACTCACTGTGGTTGTGCCAGTCTTTCCGCGGATCAGCAACCACACAGATTTTGATGCACTGCGCCAACATCCCAATATTAATCTAATGTATGCCGCACCGGATAAACCGCTGCCCAGTGCGGATTTAATTATTTTACCCGGCAGCAAAAATACCCGTGCTGATCTTGCACATTTAAAGGCGCAAAGTTGGGATCAACAAATTAAAAAACACCTTAGGTTTGGCGGGAAAGTCTTTGGTATTTGTGGCGGCTATCAAATGCTCGGGCTCAACATAGCTGACCCACTCGCGATTGAAGATAAAGCAGGCAGTACAAAAGGTTTGGGTTACCTGCCAATAGAAACTGAGCTCACGTCGAATAAATTACTTAAACAAAATCATGGCATTTTTAATTTAACGGGCGCTGATGTTGCTGTTGCTGGCTATGAAATTCATTGTGGGCAAAGCCGTATTATTGGCTCTGAAAAAGCTAAATCATTATTAACGTTAACCTCAGGTACAGATGGTTTAATTGATTTAGCTAGCAATCAAATTGCGGGTTGTTATTTACATGGCGTTTTAGATTCTATTGAAGTTATTCATCAGCTTGGTGATTGGTGCGGTGTTAATTTACAGCAAGATCAAAATAATGGAAGTTTAGATTATAAAAAACAGCAAATTCAAGCGCTTGACATTTTAGCTGACGCCTGTGAACAATATTTAGACTTTGAAAAAATAGAGTATGCTATGGGCAGATAATACTTGCCAATTAACTTGTAGCTCGAAAATTAATGAAACAGAAAAACCATTTAAATGGTTTTTAAATCAAATAACAGACAAATAAAAAGGTTTTTTATGGTAGATGAAAATCGCAAAAATGAACGTCACCAAGCAAGAATGCAGCGTTTAAAAGATAAAGTGGATGCCAAAATTAATGCTGCAACCGAAGAACGCGGCATTGTGATCGTGATCACAGGTAACGGTAAAGGTAAAAGCACTTCAGGCTTTGGTACGGTCGCCCGCGCAGTCGGTCATGGCTTAAAAACCGCTGTGGTACAGTTTATTAAAGGCACTTGGGCTTGTGGTGAGCGCGATTTATTAGAAAAAAATGGCACTGAGTTTCATGTGATGGCAACAGGCTTTACTTGGGAAACTCAAAATAAACAAGCAGATATTGAAGCGGCACAAAAAGTTTGGCAAGCCGGTAAAAAATTACTGAACGATGAAAGCGTAGATTTAGTTTTGTTTGATGAGCTGACCTATATGCTAAGTTATGACTACTTAAATATAGATGAAGTGTTAGACGCTATTGTTAATCGTCCAGCCAATCAACACGTAGTGATAACCGGGCGCGGTGCTCACCGTGATTTATTAGAAATTGCCGATACCGTTAGTGAAGTTCAATCGATAAAACATGCGTTTGAAGCCGGTATTAAAGCGCAAAAAGGCATCGACTGGTAAAAAATGAAAATTAAAAGTCAGCTTTTTTTAATCGTTAAATCTTTACTACTACTATTAACCTTTAGTTTTTCATTAAGCAGTAGCGCAGCCGACAATAAAGCCGTGAGGCTAGTTGTGGCAGCGCCGCATATTGTTGAAATGCTCTATGCAATTGGCGCGGGTGATAGCATTATAGGCACTACCGAGCACTCAGATTACCCGCAAGCAGCGACAAAAATTCCAAGGATTGGCAATTATGCTGGCTTGCAAGTTGAGCGGATTTTACAGTTAAAACCCGATTATATAGTGGCTTGGAAAACCGGCAACCCAGAGGTTGATTTAAATCGACTTGAAAAATTAGGTATGACGGTGGTTTATTCAAACCCAACCGACTTAAAAAGTGTTGCCGACGAATTAATCATGTTAGGTGAATTAACCGGTCAAAAAAGCAAAGCAAACCAAATAGCCACTGCTTATATGGATAAATTGAATAGGTTAAAACAAAAATATAAAACGCATCAACCAATTTCAGTATTTTATCAATTGTGGACAGCACCGCTGACAACAGTGGCGAATAATGCTTGGCCTCAGCAATTATTGGCGATTTGCCAAGTAGACAACCCATTTATTGCGTTAAAAGGGGACTATCCTCAATTAAGTATTGAGCATGTGATGATGGCAAAACCAAAACTTATTATTATTCCAACTTCGACGGGTGAACCTAATCAAATTAAAGGGTATTGGCAACAATTTAACGCTATTCCAGCGGTTAAAAATAAGCAAATCATAACGGTTAATTCTGATAAATTACATCGAATGACGCCCAGAGCATTAGATGAATTAGAAGTGATGTGTGAAAAAATAGATAACGCGAGAGCGGTATATTTTTAACTGCTTTTAACTTTACCTGCAGTTAGTCTAAGTTAGTTAAGATAAAAGCGAAAATAAATTGCAATAGAAAACTAGCTAATTAACACATCAACACTCATGGATACAGTGCTTATCTTTTTTTATTTGAAAGGCCTTGCTGGCGACAGCAAGGCCTTTTTGTTATTGGGTCATTTTTACGTTGGCGGTCAACCGCACTCATAATTGGTAATTTTTAATTTGGTAACTGGATTTCAATTTATAACTTTACTTTATGATGACTATAAACCTAAAATCAAAAGCTAGTGAAAATGAAATTGATTCCCATTTATCTTTCGTATAATCTATTAGACATAATAAATTATTAATCCACTGAAGGATAATCCCCATGAGATATAAACATTCGGTTTTAGCTGCTGCCATACTAACTTTTATAACGGGCTGTGGCTCTTCTAGTGATTCAGATAATGAACAAGAAAACACTGCGCCTAGCGCAATCGTACTTTCATCAAATACTGTGATGGAAAATCAAACTGAAGTCACTTTAGGTGAATTATCAGCAACTGATGATAATTCAGCTGATTTAACCTTCGAGCTAGCTGAAAATGCAGATAGTCGCTTTGAAATAGAAGGTAATTCACTAAAATTAAAAGCTGACACGGTAGTTGATTATGAAACAGAAACCTCTATTAGTTTACCTATTATTGTTTCTGATGGTGAAATGAGCACTGAAGAAACGGTTCAAATTATCATTGAAGATGAGTTGGACTATTATGCCTTTCCAAGTAAATTTATTAATGGTGAAGATAGTGTAAGTTATTCAGGTCAAGTTGCCCGTCATGCTATTATTTCTCAATTAAACAACTATATTTCATCTGAATTAGAACAGGATTTAAATAATCAAGTATTGACCACTGAAGCAGAAATTTTAGCAAAATTAAACGCTTATTATTTCGCGCAAGATTCAGCACCGGTAGGTATAGATGTAGCGGCAATATTAGATGCCGATATTAGCTTTGTAGACAATAGTGAGCAAAGTAATATTAATGCGATTTCATCGGGTAAAAATTTAAAAGGTAAAATAGCGGGTAACGATGCAACAGGGCAACATAAAGATTGGACCGCAGGTGACACTTTTGTTGGTTTTGGCGCTGACTTTATGGGCAACTTTGAAAACACCCCGGAAGGTTTATTATTAGCTTTATTTGATAAATTGGCTAAGAACTCAATCGAATTTTATACCAATGGTACTTTATCTTCGCCATATATCACTGCTGAAGGTCATGATTTAAAGCAATTAATTCAAAAATTCTTATTAATGTCAGTTGCTTTCTCGCAAGGTACTGATGATTACTTAGACGACGATACTCAAGGGAAAGGTTTATTATCAGAACACACCCAAGATGGTGAAAGTGCGTATTCTAAATTAGAGCACCAATGGGATGAAGGTTTTGGTTACTTTGGCGCGGCACGTAATTATTTAGCCTACTCAGATTTGGAAATTGCTGCTAAAGGCGGCCGTGATGGTTGGAATAGTGGTTATTACGATATTAACCAAGATGGCAAAATTGATTTAAACAGCGAATATAATTTTGGTAACTCAACCAATGCAGCTAAACGTGATTTAGGCAGCAATGGGGTAACGGATTATACTCAAGATGCAATGCAAGGATTTTTAAAAGGCCGACAACTTTTAAATGAAACTGCTGGTAATGAATTAACAGCTGAGCAAATGACCGAGTTGCAAGGTTACCGAGATTCAGCTGTATTGGCATGGGAACAATCAGTTGCGGCAACTGTTGTCCATTATATAAATGATACGCATGCTGATGTCAGCGCAATAGGAACCACTGAATTTAGCTTAACTGACGTGGCTAAGCATTGGTCTGAATTGAAAGGCTTTTTCTTAGGGTTACAGTTTAATCCAAGAAGTCCATTGTCTGATGCAGACTTTACCGCTGTTAATGAGTTAATTGGAGATATGCCGGCGACAACAGACACCGAAAAAGAAGCTTATTTGGCTGATTTAATCAAAGCACGCAATATATTAGAAGCATCTTACAGCTTTGATGCAACTGTTACCGCAAACTGGTAATAGCTAAACAAACATTAAATATTAAAAGGTTGGCACATTTGTGTCGGCCTTTTTGTGTTTTAAACTACTGTAAAATAATTGAGTCGATTCATGAAAACTATTCAAAATAATAAATGTATAGGGCTGTTTGTAAGCCTGTTTTTATTAGCGTCTTGTGGGGAGTCGGTTGAAAGTCAAGCTGGCTCTGAATATGGCTTAACCTCCAATTTTACTGAATCGGAGCTAATTAATCACTTAACTGACAAGGTCATAAAACCAAGACATCTCGCATTTTTAGATTCAGTTGAGCATCAAGTTGAAACCATAACCAATTATTGTCAAACATTAGCTGACACAGACAATATGGATAAAACTCAAGTACAACAGGCATTTAAAAACTCACTTGCCAATTGGCAGCAAATTGAAGTAATGCAAATGCAAATATTGTCAGCTGATACTAATGCACTGAGATCTCAAATATATTCATGGCCAGATTCAACCACTAGCTGTGGTGTTGATCAGGATGTGGCTTTTTATGCTTCAGGCTCTGTCAATGGACAACCTTATAATATTAAAAATCGATTGAACAATCGTAAAGGGTTAGACGCGCTTGAATATTTATTGTTTACCGAAAATTTAAACCATAGTTG
The DNA here is from genome assembly GCF_026725475.1 of Catenovulum adriaticum. Taxonomy (NCBI): domain Bacteria; kingdom Pseudomonadati; phylum Pseudomonadota; class Gammaproteobacteria; order Alteromonadales; family Alteromonadaceae; genus Catenovulum; species Catenovulum adriaticum. The sequence goes on along the minus strand of NZ_CP109965.1, from coordinate 1,594,907 downwards.
TAAAGTCGAATCTGGCGCATTAACGGGTTGGAACGAGTTAAATAGTCAAACCCGAAAAATTCAACGCTGTGAATATGCAGCGTTAGTAAGCCAAGATATACTCGATACATTTAAGCAAGTTGAAAACCATTGGTATCAAGGACAAACGCCATATATTGAAACGTTAAAGCAGGGCGATGTTCGGGAGGCCATTAATACACTCGGTCAGGCATTATTTTATGTGGACTTTTTAAAAGATAATAAACTTGGTGTACCGTTAGGTTATTTTAGTAATCAGTGCGGTAATGCACCATGCCCAAATGATATTGAATCACAATACAGCCAATTGTCATTGACTAATATTCAACATAATTTAATTGCATTTAAAGCCTTATTCACCGGCGAAACAGAACAACTAAGTGGCGATAACGAAAATGCGCTTGGGTTTGATGATTATTTAGCAGCTGTGGGTGATTCAGAAACTTCGGATACTATTTTAGCTAGGCTTGCACAAGCTCAACAAGTACTTGAAAGCATAAATGCTGACTTTGCTACTGCGTTAACAAATCAAGGCGATGAATTTATTAAGTATCAAACTTTACATGCTGAATTTAAAGCCATAACAGATCAGCTTAAAACTCATTTTATTACCAGTTTAGCCGTCGAATTACCTGATTCGTCAGCAGGCGATAACGATTAAATGCGCGGGAACACCTTACAATGAAATATAATAAAATTACGCTTTTAATAGCATCTGCTTGTTTGTACTCTCAATTAGCGAATGGCGAACAGACTCAAGAAAGCTACGTTGAGCATATTCAAATTTTAGGCACGCACGATAAACTCAGAACACAAGGTGGAGCAACTAGCTTAATTGGCGAAGAAGCTCTGGCCCAATTTGAGTTTGACGACATCAATAAAGTGTTGGCTAATGTGCCAGGCGTTAATATTCGTGAAGAAGACGGTTACGGATTAAGACCAAATATAGGTTTTCGTGGGACAACCCCCGAGCGTAGTAAAAAAATATCGTTAATGGAAGATGGCATACTTATCTCACCAGCGCCTTATTCTGCACCATCGGCTTATTATTTTCCTATGGTGAGTCGCATGACGGCTGTGGAAATTTTTAAAGGTCCAGCCGCTATAAAATATGGACCAAATACGGTGGCGGGGGCATTAAATTTAGTAACACGAGCAGTGCCTAAATATGCGGAAACAGGAATAGATTTAGCATATGGCTCTGATAATTATAATAAAGCTCATTTACATCATGGAAATAGCAGTGGTAAGTTTGGTTATTTAATTGAAGGCTTACATACTCAAGCTGATGGTTTTAAAAATATTGATTTTTCAAAGCAAGATACCGGATTTGAAAAAAACGATATTATGACAAAACTTAAGTATGATTTAAGTCAGGATAACCAAGCACATTACCTTGAACTTAAATTGGCTTACGCCGACGAAACTTCAAACGAAACTTACCTAGGCTTAACGGATCAGGATTTTGCTGATTCACCGTACCGACGTTACGCGGCAACCAGTGAAGATCGAATGAACTGGGATCACCAAACCTATCAATTAACGCACTTTATTGAGCTCGCTGAATTTAACGTATTAACCCGATTATACCGCCATGATTTTGCCCGAGATTGGCGTAAAATCAGTTCTTTAGGTCAAAATGCGCCCGCGTTGTTAGAGGTTTTAACTGCGCCCGATGATCCTGAAAACCAAGAGTATTACGCACGACTTAACGGCAGTGAAAGCGGCGATATTATTTTAGGGACCAATGACAGAAATTATCGCTCACAAGGCTTACAAACCGATTTAGGTTGGCAGTTTGAACTATCGGGTTTGCAACATAATGTAGACCTAGGTTTACGTTTACATAAAGATTATATTAACCGAGATCATTTTGAGCAAACGTATCAAATGAGTTCGCAAGGCCAGTTAGGGCAAGCCAGTGAGAAAACCTTTACTACGGTAAACCGTGAGGAAGCGACCGCGGTTTCTATTTATGCGCAAGATGCCATCCAAATTGAGCAACTAACCCTAACGGCTGGAGTACGTGGGGAATATATTGATTCACGTTATCAAAACAGAAAAAATGACAACGACTGGCTAGAAAAAGAAAGCCGTATCTGGTTGCCCAGTTTAAGCGCATTTTATCGTTTATCAGCAGATTATGGGGTGTTTGCGGGTGTACACAAAGGGTATGTGCCTAGCAGCCCTCAACAAAATGACCAATCAGTAGAGGCTGAGCAAAGCATTAATTATGAAATAGGGTTTAGACAAAACCACAAAAATCTAAAAACGGAATTTGCGTTGTTTTACAACGATTATAGTAATTTAAAAGAAAGTTGTACGTTTTCACAATCGTCAAACTGCCCGCTAGATACTGACTTTAACGGCGGTAATGTCAATGTTGCAGGTTTAGAAAGCCAAGTCGCTAGCGTTTTGTCGATAAATACATCTATTGATATGCCTTGGAGTTTTACTTATAGCTATATTTATTCTGAATTTGAGCAAAGTTTTGATTCTGACTACCCACAATGGGGGCTGGTAACCAAGGGCGATTCTATGCCATATCAACCTGAACATAGTTTGGCTTTATCGCTTGGATTACGAGCGACTGATTGGCAATTATCTGCACAAATAAAATATACAAGTGAAATGCAAGAAACCGCCGGCGCAGGTGCCGTTTTATCAGGCAAGCTGATCCCAAGCACAACTATGGTTGATTTATCGGCCAATTATCTTTTGACCAACGAGCAAAGCATTTATTTAAAAATAGATAATGTCACTGATGAAACTCAAATTGTCAGCCGCCGGCCAAATGGAGCGAGACCTGGCAAACCCAGAACTTTAATATTGGGCTACAAGTTTAACTACTAATTTAACTACTGATTATGGACACTTTGATAAGCTGGTTTAATACAAATGTAATTGATTTGGTAATGGACTTGTTCGATGCCAATAAACGTATGTATTGGCTTTATTTGTTAGCTTCGTTAGCTTTGGCGATGAGTATCTTAATGGTCAAAGCTTATCGAACTGAAAAACCTAAATCATTTACTGGATGTTTGGCTGCGGTTTTTAATTCAAAGATTTGGTGGCATCGCAGTGCCCAAACAGATTATAAATTGATGCTGCTTAATCGAGTTATTAAAGCGGTTTTTGTCACGCCATTTTTGTTTGCGAGTTTCCCTATTGCCATTTTTATTTATGATAGTTTTTCTGGCGTTAGGGGGCCTGCCAATTTAATTAGTCACTCAAACATAAACTTGTTTTACTTTACGTTAATTCTATTTTTACTCGATGATTTTACCCGTTTTGCATTGCATTATGTGTTACATAAAGTGCCTTTTTTATGGCGTTTTCATCAAATTCACCATAGTGCAGAAGTGTTAACCCCATTGACAGTATTTCGATCGCATCCAGTCGAAGGAGCACTTTATGCAATGCGTATGACGCTTGTACAAGGTATTGCCGTTGGGATTGGAATGCTGATGTTTGGACCCGGCTTAACGATGCTTGATGTTTTGGGCGCTAACTTGTTTATTTTTGTGTTTAATATTTTAGGGGCTAATTTAAGGCACTCACATATCTGGTTAAGTTGGGGGAAAAGAATTGAATATATATTTATCAGCCCAGCGCAACATCAATTGCATCACAGTAATAACCCAGTACACTTTGATTGTAATTTTGGCACTTGTTTATCTATTTGGGACATTTGTGCTAGATCGCATATTTTAGCGCCAAAAATGAAACCTTTTAAGCTCAAGTTTGGTTGTAATAACGCTAGTGGCAAATATGACAGTTTAATCGCGCTTTATTTTTATCCCTTTGCGCCTTTTTATGCCAAGTTGACTAAATTAAAAATGATTTTCAAAAAACCTTCAAAAGCTAAGCTTATATAAGATTTTTGATGAGTAATTTGATAAATAAAAAGCGCGATAATGACTGTGGTTTTCACGGTTATTAAAGCGCTTTGTTTACTTTCTTTTTGTTATTTATTTAGAATAAAAACTCTACACGAGTAGGTGGTAAATCAGTGGTAATGCGGTTTTCAAGTAAGCTGTTATCTTCAACTGAATAAACGTCAACACCTGGTGTCGCGGCATTAGATACTGAAATCCATAGTCTGTTTTCAGTATCTAATGCAATATCAGCAATGCCTTCATTATTAATTGCTGTTGCAGCAATATCAGCTTGTGTGATCTCACCTGTTGATGGATTAAATTGGTATAAGCTGGAAACCGCAGGCCAGCCACCAGATACATAAAAATAACCTTGTTCATCATTAACAATAACAGATTCGTTAATTAAACCAGTGGTATTACCTTCAATATCTGTTGCATTTAAAACTTCAGTTAAGGCGTAGTTATTTAAACTGATTTTTTCTATTTTGCTCGCTGAAATATCAGTGGCTGAATAAGGTGCATGGGTCGTTACATATAAATTTTCGCCATATACAGTTAAGCTATCCTGCTGTGGATTAGTGCCGTTTAGTGGGATTCCTTTTAAGGTATCTTCTGAATTAGCATTAGTTTCAATTTCTTCACCTGTTTGCACATCGAATATTGCTACATAGGCAGTTTCCGGTGCCCAAGCAGCATCTAAACGCTGCATAATCACGTATAACTTATCGTCGTGGATCAAACCATCAGCCGCAGTTGGTTCGCCTTTTTCTGTATTATAAGCAGAAAGATCAATACTGCCGATAATAAACTCTGAATCTTGAGTTGCACTTGGGTTAATTATTAAAACTTTATCTGAACCATAACGGATCACAAAAGCTTTCTCTTCATTTACAAACACAATATCATAAGGGTTACCAGATGCTTCTTCACCCGCTTGTTGAGTTGAAAAACTATACGCAGAATTTTGCAGATTTTCGGCGGTGAATTTTTCAATAGTATCTATGCCAAACTTGCCAATATGATAAATATCATCCTGATACGTTTTAATGCTGTAGTCGGTTTTAACTAGCGTTTTACCGATTCCGTCGGTGGTAATTTCAAAGCTTTGGCTATCTAAAACAACCACTTCTTGACCACTTGTATAATCAGAGTTTACTGTTTGAATGGCAACGCCTGAAATCGGTGCTTTAATTTCGTCATTGTTATTGCTGTTATTGTCAGATGAACAGGCAGCTAAAAATAAAGCTGATGCGATTAGACTGGTTTTAAAAATGGCGCGTGTCATAGGTTTAAATCCTCTATTATTCATAATTGAAGGTAACGCTGAGTTTAAATGAGCGACCAACGGCAGGGCGATTGGCCAAATTTTGATAACGTTGATCAGATAAATTTAAAATTTGCAGTGCAAAACGCCAATTGTTCATTTGATATTGGCTATTAATATCGACAAGCGTACGTTTTGCTTGACTGTCGTCTATATTGGCGCGTGAAATATAGAGTGCTTTATCGTGTGAGGCACTTAGTGACAGGTTAAATGCTTGTATCGGCTGATATTTTATTTCAACTTGGTATTGTTCATGATAAATGCCAGGCAACATTTTGTTGTCATACGCAGTTTCAATCGAGTCTGTATTTGAATCTTGTAAGGTTAAATTTAACAATAAATCAAATTGAGATGAGATTTGGTATTGGCTCGTGAGCTCAAAGCCCAATATTTGCGCCTTTGAGATATTTTGATAAGAGCCAACGCCGCTGCTGTTATAAATTGCGATAATCGCATCTTCAAGTTGGGTGGTATAAAGACTTGAATCTAACTGCCAATTTTTTGATTGAATCGCATAAGCGAACGAAAACGTTGAAGAGGCTTCAGGCGATAAATCGTCATTACCTTTTAACATACCTCGATCGCCATAACGCTCAAATAAACTTGGGGTGCGTAAACCTTTTGCTGCATTAATACTAAAAAATTGCTGGTTAAGCTGGTAACTTAAACTGGAATCAAAACTAAAATAATTATTGTGGTTATTTTTTGGCTCAAACTCAAATTCGGTTTGTTGGTTGAGTTGATTGCTATTATCGTCAAACAATTGATTTAATAATAAATGTGCAGACCAATTATTTTGATTAAATTCAAAACGGCTACCTAAGTGCATTTGAGTTTGCTGGGCAATAATATCGCAACTACTAACGCCATTACAGCCTTTACCTTGTTTGCCATTAGCGGATTCAGATTGGTATTCACTATCAGAAAATTTAAGGTAAGGCGTGGCTTTAATGGCATTTAAATTAACCAAAGCACTCAAGTTAATAGCCTGAGTATCCGTTTTATAATCGTACCGTTTTGGTTTAGTTGAGATAAATTTATCCCAATAGATTTCTTTTTTTGACTCTACATAAGCTTCGGCTGAAATACGTTCAATTAAACCATGATCCACCAACCAGTCATCTGACAAGCTTGATCTGCGGGTGTTGGTATCAAGCGAAGCTTTATTTTTATTGGAGTTATTACGGTAACTGGGGAGTTTTTTATCTTGTCCAGTAAATTGAAAAGAAGCTTTTATTTTATGATCGCCTATCACAAAGCTATCATTTATATAGGCACTTAGTTTTTGATAGTCGTTGTTTCTGAGTTTTTCTTCGGTTGACTGCTGAGGATTGTTTAATGGGGCCGGCACATGATATGGATAATTATTGGCTGTGGTTAAATAAGATAAATTAGCACTCATTTGATGCCCGCCTAACTGAACACTTTTTACGGCACTTAACTGCGCTAAATTAAAAGAGCCTATTGCGCCACTGATTCGGGTTTGGTTTTTGTTAGGATCTAAAGTGTTAATTTTAATCACCCCACCAATGGGGGTTGACCCCGTATCAACTGCCTGACTTTTACTAATTTCAATACTTTGAATTTGTTCAAGTGGCAGTTGGTTTAAGTCAAACCCGCCGAATTGACCTGAATTAATCAGTTGGCCGTCAATATAAAACTGAACTTGTTTATGGGTACTGCCTCTGATTGAAACTGAAACTTGATTACCAATCCCACCAACCTGTCTAATTTGAACGCCAGTTTGTTTTTGTATAATGTCAGATAAACTTGAGCCTTTTGATAAAAAGTCAGACCGTTGAAGCAAGGTATAATTGGTTTTATATGTGGTTTTTTCGCCTTCAACTTTAATCACATCTTTAATTTCACTTTTAGCTAAGGCGGGCTTAGCGGTTAATAGCAAGCCATAGAAGATAAAAATAAAAGTTGATTTGGTATTCATGAAAACCCTTTATACAAATAACAAGGGTGGGGAGGTAACATAAAACCCAAGCAGGCAAATTGACTGATATTGGTTTTAGTCAACTCAAATCGCCCACCGCAATTCTGGTTGTGAATGTTTCAGGCCGGTCTCCGGGCTTTCAACGTGGCATGTGCCTCAATTTGTGTCCTTCCCATTAATTAACAGTGGACATTTTTACAAATATTTCGTTGATTACCGTTGCGGGGGCAGCGTTAGCGTTTAACTAAACTTCCCGTTTAACCAAAATAAATTGGCACCTGTAACAATTGGCGCGAACTTTAATCAAAAATAGGTTAATCGTCAAATTTTTATTGTTTTTGACTTGATAGGAATGGGTTTATATCCAATATAAGTGAATAAATATTCACTTAATCACAAATAATCCCAGCTTAATTCTGTTAACTTTGAATTAGCTGGTGTATGATAATGGCGTTTATTTTTTACATTCACAAAGTAGGAAGCTCAATTCATGTTTCAGCAACTAACAGCTTTACCAGCCGATCCTTTATTAGGCATTGCGGTAGCATACCGTCAAGACGACAACCCGAAAAAAGTTGACTTGGGTGTTGGTGTTTATAAAACAGAAGAGGGCAATACGCCTATTCTGACCAGTGTAAAAAAATCGCTTCAAATTTTACTCGATAGCGAAGAATCAAAATCTTACATTCAAGCTCGTGGTAATCAAGCATTCTTAGATGGCATGGAAAAGCTTGTTTTAGGTGCTGATAATCCTTTATTAAGCTCAAACCGAGTTGAATCTGTTCAAGCGCCAGGCGGCACAGGTTCATTAAAGTTAGGTTTTGAATTAATCAAACGCGGTAACCCAAATGCAAAAATATGGGTGAGTGGTCCTACTTGGGCAAACCATAATGCGTTGATTAAATCGACCGGTTTAGCAAGTGAAGAATACCCATATTATGACAAAGTAAATAACCAGTTAAGAGCAGATGAAATGCTTGAAGCTTTTGCTAAATTAGGCAAAGACGACGTTGTATTATTACACGGTTGTTGTCATAACCCGACAGGTGAAGATATTCCTGCTGATTTATGGCCAAAAATTGCAGATTTAGCCGTTGAAAACGGGTTTACCCCATTTATTGATATTGCTTATCAAGGTTTTGGTACTGATTTAGAAACAGACGTACAAGGCGTTCGTCATTTATTAAGTAAAGTACCAGAAGCTTTAATTGCAACTTCTTGTTCTAAAAACTTTGGTTTATACCGTGAGCGTACTGGTTTAATTACCACTATTAGCGAAAGCCCGGTAGCCGCTGGCATTGCATTAACGCACGTATTAAACATTGCTCGTGAAATTTACTCTATGCCACCTTCATATGGCGGTGCGACTGTAGGTATATTATTAGGGGATGAAGCTCTAACAACTGAATGGAAAACTGAGCTAGCAGAAATGTGTGCTCGTATGCGTTCATTACGTGCTTTATTAGTTGATAAATTACACGCGCGTGATGTTGACCAAAGTTTTGACTTTATTAACCGTCAAAATGGTATGTTTACTTTCTTGGGTATAACGCCTGAGCAAGTACAAGCGATTCGTGATGAGTACTCAATTTATATGGCAGGTAGCAGCCGAATTAATATTGCTGGCATTTCAAATTCAAATGTTGATTATATTGCTGACGCAGTTGCTGCTGTATTAAAAAAATAAGCTAAAAGTAAGTTGACTCGTTCAACACTTTTGAAAAGCCGAGATAAAAACATCTCGGCTTTTTTGTTCCAAGATGTTTAAATAACCATTAGTTTTTATATGACTCGTTTTTTATATTAAAGGTGAAATGAATACTGGATGAACTATTTAAAATTAATATCGCTCATAAGTTTAACGCTGTTTGTTTCTGCTTGCTCTACTCGTCAGGCTGGTGAGCGTTTTACTGGGTCAACTGAGCAAAGATTGGTCACTTATAGTATTCGCGATATGGCAAAAGAAATGGCTAAAGAGCCGATTTCTGTGATTCGCGATAAAGCAATTGTGTTTGAAAGTCATTTTGTTATTCATAATCAAGTACAACTATATGCAGAAGAGCGAATAAAAACTGAGCTTATTGAAAAATACAATGTGCGTTTTGTGGATGCAGATGATCCTAATGCCAGTTACAAACTGAAATTCTTTTTTACTTCGTTAGGCACTGATAGAGACCAAGCAGGTTTTTCTTTGCCGATTATTAATTTAGCTGAACCAGAGCGTAGCACCTCTATTAGTTTGTTGGCAGTTGATATGTATCATGGTATCGCTGAGTGTAATTACTTTTTAGAAGATTTAACTGAAAATCGACTGTTAAAAACCGGTAAAATTAATGCGCGTGTAAAAACAGATAAATTTACAACACCTATTTTTGGTTTTCCAATATCCGATATTGACGATTAATTTTTGCTAGGGCTTATTGCTCTTTTGACGACCATTTTGTAAATCGCCCTTTAGGGCGTTTTTCTTATGCAAACGATTAAACAGAATATTTTGCCAGTTTACACTCTGGTAATTTGACAACCAGAACCGAGCCTCCATACTTTTAATATTCTTTTATAAATGTTCGTTTATAAATATTATTTTATTATCTGCAATCAACATTGTTTGGCTTAACCATTTGTCTGTGGTTTTAGCTGTATCTGAATTCGACTCTTATTTAATCATCAGTAGTTTTATGGCGAGTAAGTTAATTACGAGTTGAGATTAAACCCCATTAGCCTGTTGTCACAATCAAATATTTGCAATTGGCTAAGAGGGTATCAAATGATCCGCACGACAAGCGCTCGGCTTAAGTCTATTCAACAGGCATTGGGTGTTGAAGCTGATGGTATTTTAGGTGCGCAAACATTAACTGCATTAGAATCACATTTAAATATCACCCCTGAAGCTTTAAAACCCATCAATCAAAATTTGGGCCTACAGCTGAGTCAAAAAGGCATAGATAAATTAATTAGTTTTGAGGTGGGCTCAAAAGCGTATTATCAAAAATATTTACGTAAGCCTTGTTGGCCTGGTGCTAGCTCGGGTATTACCATTGGTATTGGATATGATTTAGGTTATCAAAATTCGGATAGCTTTAAACACCATTGGCAATGGATATTAACGAAAAAACAAATAAATTATTTATTACCAGCCTGCGGGTTGACGGGACAGACGGCCAAACTCAAATTAGCCGAGTTTCAACAAGTTAGTATTTCTTATAAATCGGCAATGCAGGTTTTTATCAATTCAACATTAACCTTATATGCAAAACAAACGTTAAGAATTTACCCTGAAATGATCCAATTAAAACCCGATGCACAAACGGCATTAGTGTCTTTGGTATATAATCGAGGGGCCAGTTTAGCGAATAAACCAAGCCGTCAGGAGATGCGAGATTTAGTCGATTTGGTGAAAAGTCAAAACTACCAGTCGATTGCCAATAGCATCTTGCAGATGAAGCGATTATGGGGACCTCAGTTATCAGGCTTACATAAAAGGCGAGATATTGAAGCTGAGTTAGTGTTAAACGCTAACCGTGACTATAAACCGAATGAGTTATATCGGGTTTGAATTCTTGTTTTTTTGAATGCTAGCTTGTTTAAAGTGAGCGAGTACAAGTGGATGCGCTTAAATGTTGATTCGGCCCAGTTGTATCCGCTCAGTTTTACTCGCCCAGTTTAAGTAAAGCAAGCTTGATTAAATTCCAATTCATTCAATATCAAGCTTGCTTCTGTCTGCTGGTTTTAGTTACTTTTATCCTATTTGAACGCTTTTAATAGGCTTTTTGTTACGGTTAAATAGCCGATATAAAACCGGTAGCACAAATAAGGTCAGCAGTGTTGATGAAATAATACCGCCAATAACGACGGTTGCTAGTGGCCTTTGCACCTCAGCTCCCGTGCCTATATTCATCGCCATAGGGACAAATCCTAAACTGGCAACTAAGGCAGTCATTAATACAGGTCGGAGTCGCGTCATAGCTCCATCAATAATGGCATCATATAAATCACCATTTTGATTAAATTTTTGCTTAATAAAAGACAATAACACTAAGCCATTTAAAACCGCGATGCCGGATAGGGCAATAAAGCCAACACCAGCAGATATGGAGAGCGGCATATCTCTTAACCAAAGTGCCATTATCCCGCCAGTTAAGGCCAAAGGTACACCCGTAAAAATAATTAACGCGTCTTTAAACGAGCCAAATGCTAATATTAATAACGCAAAAATTACCAGTAAAGTAACAGGTACTACAAACACTAAGGTTTGGCTAGCCGATTCAAGTTGCTCAAACGTACCACCATAATCTAACCAGTATCCAGCGGGTATATTAACTTCTTGGGAAATATTTTGCTGTGCAGCTTGTACAAATGAGCCTAAATCTCTGCCTCTAACATTAGCTGTCACAACCACGCGTCGCTTTCCGTTTTCTCGACTAATTTGCGCCGGTTGCGGCGATAATACGATGTTGGCGACTTCACCAAGCGGGACATATTCGCCAGTAGAAAATTGAAGCGGCAGATCTTTTAATTTTTCAATTTTTACCCTTTGTTGTTCGGGTAAACGCACGATAATTTCGAATCGTCTGTCGCCCTGAAAAATCAGTCCAGCAGATTGGCCGCCAATGGCGGTCGCTACCGTTTGTTGTAACTGAGCAACTGTTAACCCATAACGGGCCAGCGCAATGCGTTTTGGCTCAATTGAAAGCATAGGTAAACCGTCTACTTGTTCAACTTTTACATCTGCTGCGCCTTCTACTTTATGTAAACTTTTACTGATTTGTTGAGCGGTTTGTAGTAATAAATCTAAGTCATCGCCAAACACCTTTATGGCTAAATCGGCTCTAACGCCAGAAATTAATTCGTTGAAACGCATCTGAATAGGCTGGGTAAACTCATAATTATTGCCGGGAATCGTTTTAACTTTGGCTTCAATTTTTTTAATGAGTTGAGCTTGAGTTAAAGTCGGATCAGGCCAATGCTGGCGAGGTTTAAGCATAATAAAATTATCTGCGACATTGGGCGGCATAGGATCGGTGGCCACTTGTGGTGTGCCTATTTTGCCAAATACTTTATCAACTTCTTCAAATGATAAAATGCTCTGCTCAAGTTGGTGTTGCATTTTTACCGCTTGTTCAACCCCTGTACCCGGAATTCGCATGGCATGCATCGCAATATCACCTTCATTGAGCTGAGGCACAAATTCAGTGCCAAGTGTGGTTGCTAACCAGCCAGTAAAAATAAGCAAAGCCACAGCTAAAGATAAAACTAAATATTTAAGTTTTAAAGCTAATTTTAATACTGGTAAATAACCCCATTTGGCCGCTGAAATAATTGGGCTTTGTTTTTCACTTACTTTGTCTGTCATAAAAATAGCAATGGCGGCGGGTACAAATGTAAATGCTAATACCATGGCGGTTAATAACGCCATCACTACAGTCGCCGCCATAGGGTGAAACATTTTACCTTCAACCCCAGTTAAGCTAAATAAGGGGATATACACTACAGTGATAATGGTAATACCAAACAGGCTAGGGCGGATAACTTCATTAGTGGCGTCGAATACTAAAGCTAAACGCTCTTTTAAATCAGGTTTATGTTTCGTATGTGATAATTTTAGAATTGAATTTTCAACTATTATGACCGCACCATCGACGATCAATCCAAAATCTAACGCGCCTAAACTCATCAAATTGGCTGATACCCCCATTTTAACCATGCCGGTTATAGTGGCGAGCATGGTTAATGGAATCACTAACGCCGTTATCAAGGCAGCTCTTAAATTTCCCAGTAATAAAAACAAAATAAAGATAACCAATAAAGCCCCTTCAACTAAATTGGTTTGCACTGTGTTGATGGCTTTATCGACTAAACGAGTTCTGTCGTAAAGGGTTTCAATGACCACGCCAGCGGGTAACGAGTTTTGAATATTTTCTAGTTTTTTGGCAACAGCCTGAGCGACTGCCTGCGAATTTTCGCCCACCAGCATCATCGCGGTACCAATAACGGTTTCATCTCCGTTTAGAGTTGCAGCGCCCGTTCTGAGTGATTTACCAATGGCGACATCAGCAATATCTGAAATTTTAATTGGCACCTGATCAAACTGTGTTATCACTAAATTTTCAAGTTCGGTTATTTTGCTTAACTGACCCGGCGATCTCACTAATAGTTGTTGCCCATTTTGTTCAATATAACCAGCGCCTTGATTTTGATTATTATTTTTGACCGCTTCAACAATCATATTAAAATCAATATTATATTGAAGCATTTGTTGAGTACTTGGGGTGATATGAAATTGTTTGGCATAACCGCCAATCGTATTCACTTCAGTAACGCCTTTAACTAACGCGAGTTGAGGTTTAATTATCCAATCTTGAATTTCACGTAACGCGGTTGCATCATAAGCTTCGCCATTCGCTTGTTTAGCATTTGGATTTGCTTTTACAGCATAATTAAAAATTTCACCCAAGCCTGTGGCAATTGGCCCCATTTTTGGGGTTATGCCTGAGGGTAATTGGCTTTTTATACTGGATAACTGCTGGTTAATCAGATTTCGAGCAAAGTATAAATCTGTGCCTTCTTCAAATACCGCAGTCACTTGAGATAAACCGTAACGAGATAATGAACGGGTATAGGCTAAATTTGGTAAACCCGCCAGCGCCGTTTCTACGATAAACGTAATTCTTTGCTCGGATTCAAGTGGCGAATAACCAACCGCTTGCGTATTAATTTGCACCTGAACATTGGTAATATCGGGCACAGCATCAATAGACAATTTTTGGTAGCTGAACAAACCCACCACAATAATCAATAAGCTTGAACAAAGCACTAACCAACGCCGATTAATTGCGAATTTTAAAATAAATTCAATCATCATAATCTCCCAGATTAATGGCTATGACTAGCTGATGATTTCGCTAAATCAGCTTTGATTAAATAGCTGTTTTGGCTGACATAAACATCGCCTGCTGTTAAACCTGAGTTTATTTCAGTGTAAAGGTTATCTTGTTGGCCGATAGAAATCTTACGCGCTATATAAGCTTGTTCTTTTTTAATAAAAACAACTTTATGGCCTTCGTGCATTTGGATGGCATGGTTATTGACGCGCATATTGGCTGATTTTTGGCTAACCACAATATCAGCAGTCACCATTAAACCAGGATGAAAATTAGTTTCTGAATTAACTAATTTAAGATGCGCAATTAAATAAGGTTTTGCTTGAGGGCTCGGGACTATATGCATAATTTTAGCTTTTAACCGAGTTGTGTTGAGTTGGCTTGATGGTTTAGCTAAAGATTGATTTGGTGTTGAAGGGGAGGTTGGCACATGCACCCACACGGTTTGCCCTGCCGTTACTTTTGATTGTTGGCTTGGGAAAATTTTAAGCTCAACCCAACGGATTTTTTCATTAGCGATAGTAAACAAAACTTGTTGCAGCGATAATTCACCTGCATTGGCATGCCTGTCGGTCACTATACCCGAAATAGGTGATTTTAATGGATAAGGCTTTAAACTTTCATTGGACTCTATATTAGCTAAAATTTGACCCGCTTTTACTTCATCGCCAATATCAACGGTGACATTATTGATGACACCATTAAAGCGTGCTCGAACGTGGCTCACTTGGGTAGGGTGATAAACGATTTCGCCATAAGCCGTGATTGTTTGACCAATTGGCCCGGGTTTCACTGTTTGGGTTTGTATACCCGCTTGTTCGGCTATTTTATCGTCAATGATAACTTGATCATGATGAGGTTCATTTTCGGTTGAATGCCCATCTGATGCATTAGTGGAAAAAGCCGATAGCATGGCTAACATTCCTAAACTCAAAACGGCTAAATTGAGTTGAGCAAAACGAGTGGCGGATAAAAATGGGTTGAAGCGATTTATTAAATTCATCTTAATAATCCTTAAGCGCTGCGGTTGAGTTCGCAGGTTTCATTAAATTGAGTGCGCTGACTCGCTCTATTTGAGCTGTCTGTTTAAGTGCAATTTGAGCGTGATCAATGAGAGAAGTTTGAGCTTGTAATAAAGATGTATAAGCACTTTCCCATTCACTGTATGGATAACGACCTGCTAAATAGGCGGCTTCCGTTTGGCTTAAACTTTGTTTTAATAACGGAATCACTTTATTTTTTAGCGTATCGACTGCAGAAATACTTTGAGAACGTAGACTAAAAGCTTGGTAAAGCTGGCGCTGTAAGTCTAATAAAGTATTTTTTTGTTCAATTAATATTTGTTCACGCTGCGCTGATAACGCTTTTACTTGACCCTGATTACGCTTTTGCTGATACAAAGGCATATTGGCGCTCGCAACCAAAGCGGATTCATTTGCCTCATTGTCATATTTAACACCTAAAGACCAGCTTAAATCTGCAGTTGATTGGCTTTTAGCTAAGTTAATTTCAGCTAATTTTGATCTTTGCTGTGCCATTTGCATTTGAACTTGCGGGTTGCTTTTTAATCGCTCAAATAGTTGGTTAAAAGAGATAGCTTCACCAAAGTTAAATAAATCTCCGCTAAGTGATTTAAAACCAGCCGGTTTATGGACCAATTGGGTGTTCCAAAATAAACTGAGCATGGTTTTATTAAATTCAAAATCTTGTTGATTTTGCGTTAAGGTAAGCTCTGCCGTTAATAAATTGGCTTTAGCTAAATTTACTTCAGCCTCAGGTGCACCGCCTGCAGTAGCTCGCTTGTTGACTTTGTCAACGACTATTTTGGCTAAGTCTACCGACTGCTGAGCTAATTTAACATAAGCTTGAGCAGCAAGCGTTTCAACATAGTGCTGGGTAACTTGTGCAATTAAGTTAAGCGAACTCACTTGCTGCGCTATGTTTGATTCATCAACTGAGCTATTTACTTGATTGATTCGAGCTTGGCGTTTATCGCCCAACTCAATGACAGAAGATAAAGTTAACGTTAGTTCTGCAGATTTTAGTAGGCGATTTTTACCTGTGCCTAAAAAATTTTCAGTTTTAACATTAACTTCTGTTGCGGGATTTAACTCGGCAGTTTGGCGTTGAGCATTTAGCTGCTTTTGCTTTAATGGAAAGATTTGCAAACTAGGGTGCTGCCGCAAAGTTTGTTTAACCGCCTGATTTAATGTCAGGGTTTTATCGGATGAAATTGATTGGCTGGATAAATCAGCAGCGATTGAATTGATACTCAATGAATATAATAGGCTGCTTGCCAAGCCAAAACGAATACACGTTTGCCAATTATTTTGCATAAAACAACGGCTTAATAAACGCAAATACATAGCGTTAATCCTATATTAAATTAATTTAAATCTATTTTTATGGCCAATAAATGCATTACGATAACTGGCAGTTAACCAGTTAAATAAATTAAGTTTTATTGGAATGTTTTTGGGATTAACTTGCTAATTTAGGAGGGCGATATAAGCTGGTAATGGTTTGGCTTTGAACAAATTCATCTTGGTCGATAAATTGATTTTGAAAAGCTAAAGGCATCGCATGAGGTCGAATAGGACTCCCGCTAAATGGTTTAACTTTATGGCAATGGCAGCAATGATTACAGTCTACCTCCGTATCATGTGATGAAACGGTGCCATTGTTGTATTCAGACAGTTGGTGGTGACTAAGCTCATGTTTTGCTGAATTGGTTGAATTTGCCACTAGATGCTTATCAGTATTACTTTCAATATGGTGACGCTCTAACACAGCATTTGTGGATTGCAGTGTTAATAAAGCAAATAATAGGATGAGCCAAGTGTGCTTCAAAAATAATAGCCTTTTTTGTTCTTTAAATTCGCACAATAAATAAAATAAGTGCAATTGCTCAGTTTATTTACAATCAGTTTAGTTGTTAAATACGTTGCTAAAAATAATAACATATCCAAATACCCAATGTTATAAAAACCTTATTGCGACCGAAAATTAAACATGATTTATTTTTATTATTGCGTGTGAAAGCTTATTTATATGTTTGTAGAGATACGTTTTTCATATGTTTAATCCAGTTAACCGTATACGCATAACTGGTTTCGTGATTACCCATGACCGGTAAAAATTCAATGCCTTGTTCAGCATATTGTTCGGCAACTGAGCGCCATTCGTTAAATTCAATTTCTGAACCACCATCGGTTAAGTCACCCAAGGCAATAACCATATCTATGTTCATAGCACTTTGTTGTTTTAACAGTTCAGACATAGGGTGCATAGCAACATGGGACTGGCCTTGAGCGTCTGAGCCGCCTTGGGTGTCAGGCAATAAACCAATTTTAAATTCAGTAAATGCTGGTTGCTCAGGTGTGGTATCTGGATTGTCTGTTTCCGTCTCAGTTTCTTCTGTTTTTGTATCATCATCGGAGTTTAAGTCAATTGAACAGGCAGTGATCAGCGTTAAACTGGCTGCCAGCAATAGCGTATTTTTAATATCAGTCATTAGGATTTCCTTAATTATTTTTTTAGGTTGCTTATTGTGAGCTGTACCCCTCGACCAAATTCTCATCAATAAGTGGTTTTTATTTAAACTCGCAAATATTTCTCTAGTGAGTCAGTCACGTTAAGGTTTAAGGTTTGAAGTTTAAGTTTAAAATGTTGTAATTACTTATAAATTTAATTAGAGTTGAGTTAACTAAAAGTTTTAGGAAAAAAATAATGGAATTAAAAACACTGGTTAGCAGTATCAGTCTGGGTTTACTGTTAACTTTTAATGTTGCGGCAGAAACTTTGTCAGACAGTCTAGATAACTGGAAAAACGTCTATCCATACGGAGAAGTTAAAAAATCAGGTGAAAACTTAGAACTGATTTCTACGGGTAATTGGTTTTTATTAAGCAAAAAGCGTTATTCAGATTTTATTTTAGAAGCTGATGTGAAAATGCCAACGGTGGACAAGGAGTATTCCAATAGTGGCATTATTTTTCGTGCACAAATAAGGAATAAAAAAGACGGCACTCAAACTGCGTATGGCTATCAGGCTGAGGTTGACCCTAGTGATCGAAAATGGAGTGGCGGTTTGTACGAGCAAGGCACAGCGCGGCAGTGGTTATTTCCGCTGCATGAAAAACGTTCCAAACCCGGTGAACAGTTTAAAAAGAATTTATCACCTAAATGGACAGAAGAAAAAGCTAATGCTTATAAACACACACAATGGAATCATTACAAAATTAAAGCACAAGGCGAGCATATTCAAATATGGGTAAATGGTGTGTTAACGGTTGATGTTATCGATAGCAACTTAAGCGAAGGGCATATCGGTATCCAGCATCATGGCAGTTGGAAGTTTAAAAAGCAGGGTGATCGAACAAATACCGTGTTGTTTAAAAATATTCAGATTACCCCTTTGTAAGGCTAAATTATGAAAACCAAGTTACTTATCTCCTTAGTCACAGCTAATTTATTAGTACATCCTGCCACCTTTGCGCAAGATGCTGAAAAAGCTGAAATTAATAAAGAACCCCAAGAACCTAGAAAAATGAAAGGAGATCGTAAGGGGCATGTGATGAAAGATGTGATCCCTAAAGATCAGATCCCACCCGCGCCTATTTTATCAGTTGAAGATTCATTAAAAGCCATGCAGGTAGCGGATGGTTTTGTGGTTGAGCCTGTGGTCTCAGAGCCTAATGTGTTTAACCCAGTGGCGATGACGTTTGATGGCAACGGGCGCATGTGGGTAGCAGAAATGACGCGCTATATGCCAAATATCTATGGTGATGGTGAGCATGTGCCTGAAGGCAATATTGTGATGCTAGAAGATCAGAATAACGATGGCAAGGTGGACAAACGTACTTTGTTGATCTCAGATGCAATATTACCTAGAACCATTAGCCTAGTAAAAGGCGGCGTATTGTACGCAGACCACACCCAGTTGTTTTTTGCGCAAATTGAAGAAAACAATGGCCAAGTTAAACTGGTTAAACGAGATGTGGTGGATCCCATTTATGCAAAAGGTGGCACCCTTGAGCATAAACCTAATACCATGCTGTATAACTTAGATAATTGGTACTATAACGCCAAAAGTAATAAAAAATATCAGGTGTTAGCTCTCGATGCCGAGGTGCCAAAAGGTGCAAAAGAAATCTACCGCAATGATCTTTGGAAAATGGTTAAAGCCAATACAGATTATCGTGGTCAGTGGGGGGTAACCCATGATGATTTTGGTCGTTTGTATCACAATGGCAATAGTTCACCATTGCAGGGCGAATACCTGCTGCCCGGTACCCTGACACAAAATCCAGGTTTTTGGCCAAAAAATAAAGCCGATCGAATTGGCCCACCCAATATTTACCCTGCTCGCATGAACCCTGGGGTAAACCGTGGTTATATGGATGGTTTTTTAATTGAAGAGGGTGAAGATAAAGCCAAACTTAAAGGTTTTACCGCCGCCAGCGGCAGTTTAATTTATCGAGGCGACAATTACCCTGAAAAATTTTATGGCATGGGCTTAACTCCAGGCCCAGCAGCTAACTTAATTTCGGCGCGCTATGTTAAACAAAACTTAGGCAAAATGGCAGGTGAGTTAATTTATCCAGGCCACGAGTTGTTAGCCTCTACCGATGAGCGCTTTAGACCCGTTAATATGTATACAGCGCCGGATGGCACTATTTATTTTTTAGATATGTACCATGGCATTTTGCAGCATAAAGAATTTTTAACCACTTATTTAAGTGAGCAAATTAAAGCGCGTGATTTGGATAAAAATAACAATACCATGGGCCGTATTTATCGGGTTAGATGGGCAGAAAAGGCGCGTGGTGCACAACCTAAGATGATCGGCAAAAGCGGTGCACAGTTAGCGCCTTATTTAAGCCATAAAAATGGTTGGTGGCGTGATACAGCACGGCGTTTAATTATTCAAAGTGAGCCAGATCAAACCATCATTCAACCACTTAAAGAGGCGTTGAATACGGCTTTGCAATCAGATGATTTTCCGGCTGTTGCTAATTTATTATGGACTTTGCATGCACTTAACGGCGTAGACTTACAAAGCCTGCAAGATGCTTTACATCACCAGAATAAACAAATTGCGGCAACCGCCATTGCGGTATCGGATGCGATCCCAGAATCTGAGCAAACTAAGCTAATTGGGGTGTTGAAAAACCTTATTGCCAAAGATTATGATTTGGCGTTACAAGCAGCCGCAGTTTCTGCCAGATTGATCCCTGATTCAGCGATTGAATTAAACCTAAAAGTATTAGATTTATATTTAGGTAAACCCCTTGTGCGAGATGTCGTTGTTAGTGGTTTAGGCACTCGCAGCAAAGCATTTATCGAAAAACTAGGCGATCAGCATCCGGATGCTGAACTTATGTATATATTAAATAACTTAGGTAAAAAACCAGCGGACCGAACCAACCGAGCGCAATTAAGTGAACTCGGCCAAACCTTATATGATGAAGGTAAACAGTTATATTCGGGGCCAGCCGCTTGTTTTGGCTGTCATGGGGCAGATGGCAACGGCATAGATGGTTTAGGTCCAACCTTCTGGGGTAGCCAATGGGTTATTGAAGAAAAAGAAAAGCTTGCTAAAGTTTTGTTGCATGGTTTATCTGGTCCAATTTGGGTTAAAAGAACACTTTGGCAAACTTCGGCGGTAATGCCTGGATTGGCTGCTCGCCCAGATATTAGTGACCGAGATTTAGCTGCAATTGCGACTTATATTCGTAATGCTTGGGGTAACAATGCGGATACAGGCAGCCATGTTGAACCTGAACTCATTAAACAGGTTCGCGAAAACACTAAAGATCGACAGCAGCCTTATAAACAGGAAGATTTTTAATCAATTAATAGATGGAATTTTTTACTGATAGTGCAACGCTATTTAGATTTTTAGTGATGCCAGTTATATCATCACAGATCATTGTTTCTGTGATGATATATTTTATTTTAGTGCGCAGGCAAATCAGCCGAGAGTATGGTTATTATCTGCTTTTTTTGGCTTGCCTTGCGTATTTTTTATTTGGCCGCTCACTGCAACACTTTTCTGCGCCTGAAATCTCAATCTGGTTATTATACAGCCGAGTGTTTTTATTATTTGCGCTGGGTATGCCAGCTTTAGTAATAGGGGCCAGCTTACACGCCGGCATTAAACGGTCTGCCTATCTATTATATCCCCCATGGTTAGTTGGCGCTTTATTTGGGCTATTGTATGTTTATTTTATGGGCGTTTTTCAGGGGGCTTTTGAGCCACTCGCGTTAACGGCGCAGCTTTTGCCAAAGCAGCATCAGTACGTTGCACATCAAGTGCAAATTTGGGCTGGCTTTAGCTTGCTGTTATTACCTTGTTTATTGCTGTTAATAAAAGTTCACAGCAGCCCACGACAAACTCAGTTAAGCCTGTTTTTGGTGGGTGCATTAAGTTTTGCTTTGTTGTTCTTTTTAGGCAGTGCAGGATATATCGATTATTGGCTGTATTATACCGGCTCTGTGGTGTGTGCTTTATGCTGGGCGTATGCGGTGTTTCAAAATATTCGCAATATCAAAGGCAAAGCGGCGCTATTAAAAGATGAATTATTCTTTCAAATAAAATCAAGCAGTGCTGAAAAAACTGAAGAAATCAGAGCGCTACTCAGCAAGCTGGAAAAAACCTCGGACGGTGATTTAGAGCTTTATAAAATGCGAGTGCGCGATATTTTAAATCGGCTGACAGATTCAAGCATTGAAGCCGGTGGCGATTCCAGTAGTTTAATGCTGCGACATCAAGAAAAAAACCAAGCCATAGATAGTAGCCGCGATATGGCCGAGTTAAGTCGGTTAGTGGCCGAAGAAGCTGCTGAATATTCAGATCTGTTAAGCCAAAGTGCTGACTTACGCATTAAAAAACAGGTTGAACAAGCTAAAACTTATATCTTTGAACATGCTCACCAAGCCATAGATATTGAGACCATTGCCTCTCAAGTAGGCTTAAGTAAAGGCCATTTAATGCGGGTGTTTAAAGCTCAAGTTGGGCAAACGCTGAATCAATATTTGGCCCAAGTTCGCATCGAAAAAGCCAAATATCTGCTAAAAAGTCATTCAATAACAGAAACCGCATTTGCGGTGGGTTTTAACAATTCTAATTATTTTAATACGGTTTTTAAAAAACAAGTAGGTTGCACACCTGGCCAATATAAACAAAATTTAGATGATAACTAGTTGAATTATATTTACTTTTTTAAATGTTTATATTTTGTAGTAAGGAAGTTTATATTTTAGAGGTTTAAATTTGCCATTTAATCTAGTCTTTTAAATACAAAGATAAAAAACACAATGGCAAATCCTATGATAAAAATACAAGCTGTAATTCTGTTGGCTTTTTTAGTATTTAACCCCGCACTTAAAGCCCATAATGAAATATATCACCAGGCTAGCCAAGCGGATGCTTGGCCCTTGTTGGCGGATGGCCGCAGTCAAGTTGGCAACTCACATGGTGGCATTGATGTTGCCAAAAATGGTGATGTATATGTCAGTGTGATAGGTCCTAACGGCGGCATTCAAATATACAATCAACAAGGTGAATATTTAAACAATGTGCCAAATGCGCCGAAAGATATTCATGGTTTTGTAATTCAGGCGGATGCAAGCGGCGAAGAGTTTATTTATGGGGCTGAAATGTCTGGCCATAAAATCTTTAAAATGCGTTTATCCGGCGAGCGTGTTTTAAACATAGATGCTTTGTCTCAGATCCCCAAAAAATATCAAAAACCTCAGGTTAAAAACGCCAAAGGCTGGATGCCACGACCACTGCGTTTAACCGCCACTGCTGTTAATCAACAAGGGGAATTATTTGTCGTGGATGGGTATGGTTTAGACTACATCCATAAATTTTCGGCTGACGGCCAATATATTACGACTTTTGGTGGTCGTGAAGCACCTTGGAAATTTAATAATTGCCATAAAATTTATATTGACCCTAGATACCAAGATAATCGGATTTTATGTGCCGATAGAGCAAATCATAGATTGGTGCATTTAACCCTTGAAGGGCATTTAATTGGTGATTATGCCACTAACTTACGCCGCCCCAGCGCTATTGATTTTTTTAACGGATATGCGGCGGTTGCTGAAATTTCGGGTCGAGTCACAATTTTAGATAAACAAGGTGTCGTGATCCAGCATTTAGGCACCAATAATAACCGCAGTGAAACCGACAAAAATAAAACCCCTCCAGAAAAATGGCGTCATGGTATTTTTACCTCACCCCACGGCATTAGTTTTGATTCAAAAGGCAACTTGTATATTTCGGAATATAACAAATGGGGCCGTATTTTACGCTTTGACCTGAGTTTAGTGGAGTAATTAATGCGCTTGCAAAAACTTATATGCCTTTTGTTTTTGACCTATTTAACACAGGGCTGTCAAACAGACTCAGAGACAAAGTCTGAGCCTGTGATCAGTTTTAATAAAGATATTCGGCCGATATTAACCGAGCATTGCACTGGGTGTCATGGTGGTGTGAGTAAACAAGCAGGTGTGTCTTTTGTTTATCAAAAAGAAGCGTATGCACGTGGGCACTCAGGCCGTTTAACCATTAAACCCGGCGATCCTGACGGGTCAGAGCTGATTGCGCGTTTAGAGACTCAGGATATAAGTTTACGCATGCCGTACAATGCGCCACCTTTGTCTGAAGAAAAAATCCAAAAGCTTAAATTATGGATAAAACAAGGCGCTAAGTGGGAAAAACACTGGGCGTTTAAAAAGCCGGTTAAAACAGAGCTGCCAGCTAAGATGGGCAAAACTGGGCATCCTATTGATCAATTTGTTGAACACTCTTTGCAAGCGCAAAATCTGCAAATGAATCCACGAGCGGATAAGTATCGTCAACTTCGGCGGTTAAGTTTAGATCTCATTGGTATGCCACCAAGCTTAGCTGAAATCGAAGATTTTATTAGCGATAACACAGCTACAGCCTACGAAAAACAAGTTGACCGTTTGTTGGCGTCGCCACATTTTGGTGAGCGCTGGGCTGCGATGTGGTTAGATTTAGCGCGTTATGCAGATAGTCAGGGTTACACCCGAGATGAATACCGCGCCAGCTGGCCATATCGTGATTGGGTGATCAAAGCGTTTAATCAAAACCTGCCATATGATCAATTTGTGATTAAACAATTGGCGGGCGATTTATTGCCTAATAAAAGCATGCAAGATTTGATTGCAACCAGTTTTCATCGTCAAACCCCAGTCAATAGTGAAGGCGGCACAGATGATGAAGAATTTAGAGTAATTGCTGTAATGGATAGAGTTGCCACGACTTGGCAAGCGATTAATGGCATAACCATGGAGTGTGTGCAGTGCCATTCACATCCTTATGATCCGATAGAACATGAAGAATATTATCAATCGTTAGCCTTTTTTAATACGACACGAGATGCTGACCGACGCCATGATGGCCCGCATTTATTAATTGCCGATGATAAAAAGATGCAAAACAAGGCATTTGACTGGCAGATACGTTTAAACGAACTGGAAAATGTCGCTTTAGCACAAACACACAAGCTTAATAACTCAGTAAATGATTGGACAAAGTTGCCTATTGTTAAAGCGCTTACTGATGATAAAACGGCCTTGCAAGATGAAATATTTGGGTTAAAAAAACGGCTAGAAACCTTAGATCCGGACAAACAAAAATATCCTTTGATGTATGCTAAACGTGATTTAAAAAAACGCGAAGCAATGTTGGCACAATTAAATGCAGCAAATTACCAGCCTGAACCCATGCAGGTTGTTAATGGGGAATTTAACCACAAAAATACCTTTAGCGCTAAAACACGGCTTATTTTAACCACACAAGCGCTTGAGCAAAAACAGTCGGTCTCAGCGATCAAGTTATCTGCGCTACCACTGAATGAAAAAAAAGCGCGGCATACCCCAGAATTTTCGGTGTCACTTGATCATATCGATATTTATAAAGTCAGTAAAAATGGTCAAGCGGAAAAATTAATCATTAAAGATTTTATGAGTTTGCAGGGTGAATCTATTGGTGATCAGCTGCGCCGTTTGGCAGAGGGCAATAATATCGGTGCAGCGAATGGTTTATATAGTCACAGGTTGTTTTCACCCATTGAGAGCATTGCGGTATTTGCAGAGCCAGTGCAACTGACTGCGGGTGAGTCGTTTGAGGTAGTGATAAAACAATATCAGTATCGTAACTTAAACGAAGGCATGCCGTCTGAGCTGCATCGTTTTAGGATTGCAGTTAGCTCGGATACAGGTTTAATTGAATATGCCAAGAGCCCAGAACGTTCGCAGCTCATTACAGAATATCAGCAAGTTAGCCAGCAGCTAAAACCAGTTAAAGGTACTCAGTTACCTATTATGCAAGCGCAGGATGATTATAATCAGCGTGGTACAGCCTTGTTTTCCCGTGGTAACTTTTTAGCTAAACAGGGGCCATTGTTAAAACCGAGCACACCCGCAATTTTTCCATCGTTAGCTGAACAACAAAAAGTAGATCGTTTAGCGTTAGCCAATTGGTTTTTTCAAAAAGAGCAACCCTTAACCGCGCGGGTTGCGGTTAACCATTTTTGGCAGCAGTTGTTTGGCCGAGGTTTAGTCAGCACTGTCGGCGATTTTGGTAGCTCGGGCGAATTACCAAGCCATCCTGAATTGTTAGATTATTTAGCGCTGACTTTTCAAAATGACTACCAGTGGGATATTAAAAAATTACTTAAGCTGATGGTAATGAGTGAAACCTACCGACAGTCGTCTGATGCGAGCGCTGCAGATATTCAACAAGACCCACAAAATATTTGGTTATCCAGAGCTAAAAAACGCCGTTTAACGGCCGAAATGGTGCGCGATCAAGCGCTGCTTAGCAGTGAGTTATTTAACCCAGAGATGTTTGGTAAACCTGTCATGCCACCGCAGCCTGAAGGCATATGGGGACGCATGGGGCGGGTGATTAAAGATTGGCAGAGCGCAGAAGGCAAAAACCGGTACCGACGGGCAATTTATACTTTTATTAAACGCGCGTATATCTACCCAAGCTTTTTAACCTTTGATATGGAAACCCGCGAAATTAGCCACGGTAAACGCATTGCAACTAATACACCTTTGCAAGCTTTAGTGACCTTAAACGATCCGGTTTATGTTGAAGCAAGCAATGCGCTGGGTGGCTTATTACAAAAAGACTATTTAGCCAACAAGAATATTGAACAGACTTTGCAGCAGGCGTTTTTAAAAGTGACCTCGCGTCCACCCACGCCAGATGAACTGAGCGAGTTAAAACAAACTTGGCTGGCGCTTTTACAAACCGCAGAGCAGGATCAAACTTTGGCATTTAGCCAGATAGGGACACTTTTGTTTAACTTGGATTCGGCGTTAACAAGGTAAATTATGAAAAACTTTTTATATCAGCAATTGCAGCAGCAAACTCGGCGAGAGTTTTTATTGGGCAGTGGCCGTTTGTTAAGTAGTGCTTTTTTGGCCTCAGCCATGCCAACGAATGCGTTTGGCAGTGAAACTCAGCTTAATTTTAGTCGCCCTATGAGTCAGCCGTTAGCGCCACTTCCACCACAATATCCAAGTAAGGTAAAACGCGTTATTTATATGCATATGGCGGGTGCGCCTAGTCAACTTGAACTTTTTGATTATAAACCCGAGCTTGCAAAATACGATGGCAAACTGTGTCCTGATGAATTTTTAGCCGGTAAACGTTTTGCGTTTATTTCGGGACGGCCCAGCTTATTAGGGCCTAAAGCCAACTTTTCACAGCATGGACAAAGTGGCGCTTGGATTTCAGATTGTTTACCTCATTTGCAAAAACATGCCGACGATTTGTGTTTTATTAAATCTATGCACACTGACCAATTTAACCATGCGCCTGCACAAATATTGGCGCATACCGGCAATGCTTTGTCTGGCCATCCATCCATTGGAGCTTGGGCAACTTATGGTTTAGGTAGCATGAATCAAAATTTGCCCGGTTATATGGTGCTGGTGTCTGGCAGCCGTGACCCAGATGGTGGCAAACAACTTTGGGGTTCGGGTTATTTGCCCAGTGCTTATCAAGGGGTGCGTTGCCGTTCACAAGGTGATCCAATTTTGTATTTAAGTAATCCGGAACAGGTTTCGCGCTCACTTAGACGAGTTTTGTTAGATGGTTTAAAAAATTTAAATCAACAGAATTATCAAGCGGAAGGCGATCCTGAAACTTTAACTCGTGTGGCGCAATATGAAATGGCGTATCGAATGCAACTGGAGGCCTCAGATGCGTTTTCGATTGAGCAAGAATCAGAAAAAACTTTAGCCGCCTACGGGGCAAAACCCAGCCAAGCGAGTTTTGCTAATAATTGTTTGTTAGCCCGACGTTTAGCCGAACGAGACGTGCGTTTTATCCAGTTGTTTGATTATGGCTGGGATTCGCACGGCAGCAATAAAAGTGAAGCGTTAGATATGGGGTTTTTAGATAAATGTCGCCAAATCGACCAGCCGATTGCCGCTTTATTAGCGGATTTAAAAAGCAGAGGTTTGTTAGAAGACACACTCGTTATCTGGGGCGGTGAGTTTGGCCGTACTCCAATGCAGGAAAATCGTGGTGGTGTTGATAATGCGTTTGCGGGTCGTGATCACCATCCAAATGCATACACAATGTGGATGGCAGGGGCGGGTGTAAAAGCCGGATATAGTCATGGGCAGACTGACGATATGGGTTATGACATAGTTAAAGATCCCGTTAGTATTCATGATTTTCATGCAACTTTATTGTATTTATTAGGTTTTAATCATCATGATTTGAACTATCGTTTTCAGGGCTTAAACCAAAAGCTGACTGGGGTTAAAGAAGCTCATATTATCTCTCAGTTGCTTGCATAAAGGGCAAATTGATGACAGCAAAAAGTTATTTTGTATTAGTATTTATTTTAACTTTGGCACTGCTTGGGCTGACGATAAGTCAGCAGCCTGCCTGGTTACAATGGGGCAAAGAAACCCTCTTGGGTCTACCTAAACTGCAAGCACATGAGGATTCATTTTATCAACAACGAGTCGATCCCATCTTTGAACGTTATTGCACGGATTGTCACCAAAAGGACAAAATCAAAGGTCAACTTAGGTTGGACAGTTTTCGGCAAACGGTATTTGGTGGGCGCAGTGGTGATGTATTAGGAATAAATGAACAAAACAGTATTTTGTTACAACGCATGCAACTACCCGCGGATGACCGATTAGCGATGCCGCCATATGGACGAAAACGCCATACCGACGACGAACTTAAAGTCATTCAGCTGTGGCTGGCTAAGGGGGCGTCAGGTACGCTAACGGCGGCTGAGTTTCCCAATGCGCCTAAAGCTAAACGCATCATAGAATTTAAACCTTATCAGCCAGAACATGTGGATGAATTAAGATCGACTTATGCCGCTGATGTGGCACGGCTGCAAAACTTGTATCCATACAATGTACAATATCTAGCTCGAACGTCTAAGTATCTTGAGATCACCCATTTAAGTTCAGCCCCTGTTGCTGATTCACTGTTTGCGCAGGTCCATCAGGTGGCCCCGATTGTGCAAAAACTCAATTTACGCAATGCGCCAATCACTGACCAAGCGATAGATGTCATATTGCAAATGTCCTCGCTCACTTACATTAATCTTGCCGCTACCCAAGTGAGCGCACAGGCGGTCGCCAAATTGCTGGGTTTAAATAATCTAAAATATTTGGTGGTAAACAAAAGTGTGTTAACCGAGTTGCCAATACAAAAATTTAATCAAGCGGGCATACAATTAACGGGTATTGAGGGCTAATGATGACAGATAAAAAGGTATGGGATTTAGGTATTCGTATTTTCCATTGGTTATTAGTGCTTGGCATAACGGCCGCTTGGTTTACCATTGAATACCGCTGGATGCAGGCTCATGCTGTGGTTGGTTATGGCATTAGTGTGTTATTGGTGTTTAGGCTAATTTGGGGATTTTTGGGCTCTACAACCGCACGTTTTACTCATTTTGTTTGCTCACCGATAGCCGCGTTTTGTTATTTAAAAGCTTCTTTGCAGCTAAAAGCTGCCCATTATGCAGGCCACAACCCCGCTGGTGGTTACATGGTTGTTTTTATGCTGTGTGTTTTGTTGGTGCAAGTATTAAGCGGTTTTTTTGCCAACAACGATTTAGGTTTTAGTGGGCCATTTGCCGATTGGGTAAATAAAGCTCAGTCGGATCAGCTGACTCAATGGCATGGATTAAATTTTTACCTTATTTTAGCGGCGATTTGGCTGCATTTAGTGGCGGTGTTTTTTTATCAATTAGTAAAAAAAGAGCCGCTGATTCAAGCAATGATGTTAGGAACAAAACCGGGTAAATATGTTAGTGATGAACAACATTTAAAGTTTGTTTCTAATCGTGTTGCGATTGTCATCTGGTTATTTTCTGTGGCCGTGATCCTGGTGTTTGTTTTATAAATAAAACTAATAAATTAAGTTTGATTGGGTTTGCTCATTATAATAAACTGTTATTTTTGTTAACTGTATGTGGTTATATGTTTTTTATGGTGGCCCGATAAAAAGCGGATTTAAGGATAATATGTTAAAATATCAAGGTGTTTTTTGTGCAGCCTTAGCGGGTTTAGCACTGAGTTTGTCTAACGCGTATGCTTATAATCTTGGTTATAAAGATACCCCCATGACCCCTGGCTCCCAGTGGCGTGTGCATGATAAAGATCGGCCACTGCCGCCAAAAGTGCCGACACAAGGAGCAGTGCAGGTAGCACCGCCCGCAGATGCGATCATCCTATTTGATGGCGCTCATATGGATGCTTTTAAGAATGCCAAAGATGGCAGCCCTGTTAATTGGGATATTGCCGATGGGGTTGTGACAATTCCATCTAAGCAAAAAGTAAAGCGCAATAATTCGATTCAAACTAAAGAGAATTTTTCAGATTTTCAATTGCATATAGAATGGAAAACGCCAAATACACCAGACGATAAAGTTGCTTACAAAGGCAATAGTGGATTGTATTTTATGTGGAAATATGAGCTGCAAATTTATAACTCATGGGATAACCCTATTTATGCCGACGGGCAAGCGGCAGCGATTTATGGGCAAACGCCACCGCTAGTTAATGCATCGGTAAAACCTGGTGAATGGCAATCTTATGATGTGGTATTTGAAGCGCCTCAATTTGATGAGAGCGGCCAGCTATTAAAAAAAGCTCATATGACAGTGTTTCATAATGGTGTATTAGTGCACAATCGTACGTCACTTACTGGCCCCACAGCACATAAAAAAGTTAAACCTTATGTGGCACATGCCCCAGAAGGCCCGATTGCAATTCAGGATCATAGCTCACCGGTCAGCTATAGAAATATCTGGATTAGGCGATTAGATTAACCTATCCCAAGCAGGGGTGAGTTACATCCCTTAATTTAACGAATAAGTGAGAGCTTTACTGCCGGTAACCACTTGCAAAGCCATACTGCTTACGTAACCACAGGTATCGGAAAACTGAACTTGCACATCATTGTCTGTTTGCAGTGCTGAATAAGGCACTGGGATGTCAATAACCCCAGAAAGTTTTCTCGTCGGGTTTTGTTACCTTATTTTTGGTCGTAACCTCTAAAATCACTAGGTGCAGTTAGCGTTTCTCTATTGATAGAAACTCGATGTTATAAAAAAGCACTATGCCATCCGAATTAAACATGATTTATTTCTATTGTCGCGTGTGAAAGCTTGTCTATATGTTTGTAGAGATACGTTTTTATTTGCTCTGGCGTTAATTTTATATTTTGTTTATCAACCACCACAGCTGCAATTAACGCATTATGCTTATCAGCCAAACGCCAAATATGAAAATCGCTCACGGTCACGTTAAATTCGCTTTCTAAGTTTTGCTTAATTTGTTCATTTAACGTTAGCTCAACGCTTTTATCTAACAAAGTTTCGCTGGTTTGAATGATTAACCCCCATGCCCATTTTACAATAATAACCGCACCAACAATGCCCATTAATGCATCCATCCAAATCCAATTAAAATATTTACCTGCCAATAATGCCGCAATGGCTAATAAAGAGGTAAGTGCATCGGCCAATACATGGTAATAAGCTGCTTTTATATTGTGATCATGGTGACCGTGGTTATGGTCATGACTATGGTCGTGATTGTCGTGTAAAATAAAAACTGAGGCCACATTGACCAATAAACCTATAATGGCAACCCCAATTGCTTCATTAAAATAAATTTGGTGAGGATTAAGCAAGCGTTCAACTGACTCTACGACCATTAACAAAGCAACAATTGCTAAGCCAACAGCACTGGCAAAACCACCTAAAGCCGTTACTTTGCCAGTACCAAAGCTAAAAGATTCATTATTTTTATGTTTATTTGCATACCAATAAGTAAAAAGCGTAATACTAAAAGCAGCTGCGTGTGTACCCATGTGCCAGCCATCAGCTAATAAAGCCATAGAGCCGGACCAAATACCAACACTAATTTCTGCAAACATAGTCGCTAATGTGAGTGCTAAAACCGCATAAACTTTTCGGGTTTGAGCTGATTTATCGGCAAAATAATTGTGCTGATGCGCGCCTAAAAGTGGCTCATTATTATGCTGTTGAGGCTTTATTGAGTGTTTATGGTCGCTTGGAATAGTCATGGGTTTTTCTCTATCTATATTGGTTGGTGCTCAACTCGTCATTTTTCTATAAGGTCGCTTAATTTTAGACGGTTTTTATCAATCCGTTTATCAGGGGATGTGAATTTTGCAATACTACTTTATACTATACCCCAGTATAGTTATTGTAAAGCTAGAGGTTAATCATGTCGCATTCCATTCATAATAAAAAGTTACTGGCGCGCATTCGAAAAATTAAAGGGCAGGCACAAGGCCTTGAAAATATGTTAGTGCCTGAAACCGAACAAAGTGAAGCTTCAGTGCCAGCAGACTGCATGAAAGTACTGCAACAAATTGCAGCATTAAAAGGTGCAGTTAACGGTTTGATGATGGAAGTGTTAGAAGAACATTTACGTGAACATCTAGGTGTGGTTGAATTAACTCAAGCGCAAAGGGAACAAGAGGTAGACCAAGTGATTAGTGTATTAAAAACGTATGTAAAGTAGGGCGAGTTGGCATGAGTGAATAATACAAACTTTATACTCATTAAACGCTTTTTGTGTAAACTGTGAAATATGAATGACTGGATTACTTTTGATTACAGCTTTATTTTAGGGTTTATTTATAATAAATTTCACAACTTTTTGTATTCGTGCCTTAATTTTAATTATTTAATCTAAACTCGCGATAAGAAGTTAGTTAATATACTAAAACTCATAACTGCAAACGAGAATAATAATGCCGACTATGGCTCAAAACCGAATTTATCGAAAAAAAATGTGTCCGTGGGGGCAAAAAGCAGTTCAATTATTAGATGAACATAATGTGTCGTATCAAGATCATCTGTTTGATAGTAAAGATGAAGAAATGCAATTTAAGCACGAATTGGCAGTGAGTACGACACCTCAAATATTTTTAAATGGAAAACATATAGGTGGTTACCGTGAGCTACAACAATATTTGGCATCGCCTGATAAACATGTTTCTAAGACAAGCCACTGGGGCCTAATCTGGTTATTAATTGCAAGTGCTTTGCTTGCTGTTGCGACTGGACTAAACTTGAAGGGTTTTTTAGGCTTTGCGCTCACTTCGTTTGCCAGTTTGAAAATAATGGATCTAAAAGCGTTTGCACATAGATTTAAGCAATACGATTTAGTTTATCTTAAGTTACCGCAATACGCATATATTTTTCCATTCATCCAATTAATTCTAGGGCTTGCTTTATTAGCTGGTTATTTTTACCTTAGTTTAAGTTTAGTGGCAATCGTGACTGGTTTGGTTGGCATTTCAGGTATTATCAAAAGTCTTTATATCGATAAGAACAGCCTCAAGTGTTCAAGCGTTGGAGGCTATTACGCTACGCCATTAACGTTAAGCAGCCTAACCGAGTATCTGATTTTATTGCTGGTAGGGGTTATCTTAACTTTATAAAATAGGTATGCTTTCAATGTATATTTAGCAAGCTTAAATGCCAATCATTAGTTTTCTGAATAGACTCTAAAAGCTTGCTAGCGTTAATTATTGTGGCGTTGGCTCTGCTACAATTTTTTGTAAGTTATCAATAAAAGCTTGTTTAGGTTGGCCACCTGTTATTCCATACTTTTGGTTAATGATAAAAGTTGGAACAGAGTTAACGCCTAATGCTTTTAGTTGCTCTATTTGTGCTTTAACTTCGTCAGCATAGGCGTTAGAGGTTAAAACTTCATTCGCTTTTTCTCGGTTTAAACCAACACGCTCAACTATATCTAACAAAGCGTCAGTATGATTGAGATATATACCTTTTTGAAAATGAGCTTTAAAAAAGGCGAGTGATAAATCGTTTTGCTTATTTTCTGTTTTTGCCCAAGCTAACAAACGATGGCAGTCAAAGGTATTTATCATGATCCTTTCGCCTTCAAAGTTAAATTTAAAACCGGCATTTTCACCCATTTCTTCGATTCGAGCTCGGTTTTCTAAACTTTGGGCTTTAGTTAATCCATATTTTTGTTGAATGTGTTCATCAAACGCTTGCCCTTCAATTGGCATATTAGGATTTAACTCAAAAGGTAGCCAGCTAATATTAGCTGTTATTTCATTCGATAGTTCGTCCAATGCGGCAGCAAGGTTTTGATAGCCGATAATGCACCAAGGGCACATTACATCTGATGCAATTTCTATGTCGATTGATTTCATGATAAATCAGTCCTGTTAGTGTGGTGGCTTGGTTATAAACAGGCCACATTCTTTAAAACTTAAGATTCACCCTCAGCTGACTCTGCGTCTTTGTCTGAAGGCTTATTTTGGTGTAGGTTTGGTTCATCGTTAGACGATTTATCAGGTTTTGTCTGATTTTGCATTTTAAGGTCCATATCAGACAAGGTATTGCCACCTTTGGCATTAAAATCCAAAGTTCTGATTGGGAACGGAATAAGAATATCATTTTCCTCTAGTGCACGTTTAATGACACAAATCGCCTTGTGACGGGCAATTAAAAATCCTGGCTCGCCCGGATAATCTATCCAAAACCAAACTTTTAATAAGACACTGCTATTGTCAAAAGATTCAGCAAAAACTAAAGATTCATCTTTTCGAATCACAAAATCAAGATCGTTAATCGCCTTTAAAATAACACTTTCAGCTTCCTCGGGATCATCAGCATATGAGATACCAACTGGCACTTCAATTTGACGTTGTGCAGTTAAATAATAATTGGTAATGGTATTTCGGAATAAAGTTTTATTAGGCACAATTAAAATTTGCCCATAAAAATTTTCAACGACAGTGTTGCGTAAATTAATTGATTTCACGGTACCAAAAATATCATCACATTGGATAATATGGCCTACTTTAAAAGGTTTTCTTATTCCCATAAAAACGCCTGCAATAAAGTTTTCGGCCATGTCCTGAAATGCAAAACCTATCGCTAAACCAATAATACCAGCACCCGCGAGTAACGAGGTGACTGTGCCTGTCAATCCAATTAAATCAAGTGCAATGAAAGCACCTAACACTACATACAATACTTTAATAATGGCCAGTAGCAGGTTGATTATTTCAATGGAATCCATTGATTTTTGTAGAATCTTACGAAATATGCTTTCAACCCAAGTGGCTGTAACCATAAAAATAAGTAAAATTAGAAAGGCAAGGCCTATATTTGGCAACATACTGCCAAGTGTTTCGACCCAAGTTATGATTTTTTCTTCTGCTTGAGTCAGTAATTTTTCTACAGTCATTATGCTCTCTTAATCAATATTGATATAAATTTAAGGCTAAAAAATAAGAAGGAGGGTGCCGGCAAAGCTCATTAGGCTCATCGCTAAGCCAATGATGATAAATAAGCCATCTTCTGTTGCTAGGCCAACAGCGGTTGATAAAATGGCACTAGCGGGTATCGCAACTGCAAATGGTAATAATTCTAAAGGAATCATAATTAGCCCGCAGCCAGCGCAAGTTAATGCAATTGCTTTTTTTACTTTTTTCGATTGGAATAATTTAAATCTAGGTCGAAAAACTTTGTCTATTTTTTGGGTGATAGGTAATGCTTTGTTGGCATTTTTTTCAAGTGATTCTTGCTTAATACTGAGTTGCTTAAATTTTTTAGGTAGCCAAGGACTTTGCTTGCCTAATGCGAGTTGAATTGATATAAAACAAATTAATATTCCACAAACAGTTGGCACCCCAGGGATTCCACCAGTGGGTAATATCGCGATTAGAGCTGGGAATACTAATAAAGGGCCAAATCCTCTGTTTTCAAAATGCTCAATTAAATCACCGGCTGTGATTTTTTTAGCACCTTGCCCCACTTGTGTAATTTGCTCAATAATTTCAGATAAATTGTAACGTTCTGCCACGTTGTTTCCCTTACTATTTATATGGTGTGAGCTTTCTTGGTAATCGAAAGTAAGCGAAACACGTGCCAATACTCAAAAAATGCGGCGATGAAATGAACAATTTTGTTGCGTGCACAACTTTAACGCTATAAAACGTAATAAAATCGCGTTTTGGCTGCTTTTTAATAGCCAATACAGATGCCAAATAACACATATCACCAAAAAATTATGTTGTCTATTTTGAAGAAACATAAAACCACAAAGTAAAAAGTACAGTGAGCTGGTAATATTTACCGTTACGATTGTTAGCCAATAGGCGCTTTATTTAGTTTTTGGTAAGTTTGAGGTTCTTATATAACGTGCTGCTCAGCGTTACTGCTAAAAATATGTTCATTGATACATCAATAATATTGGAGGGAGCAGGGCGTTGCCAAGGCGTCTTTATTGTTGTAAAAAATATCCAAAAAAGCCAGATTAATAAGGGCTCTATTAAAATAAACTATTTATCAATCTGACTTTTTGTGAGTTGATTATAAAATAAGTTATGAAAAAACAGTTAGCTAACCAGTAACTCTTTTGCGCTTTTTAAGGTGTTTTCGCTAATCGCATCACCACCCAATAAACGAGCTAGTTCATATACTCTTTGTTCTTGATCTAGTTTTATCATACTGGTTGTCGTTGAATTACCATCGTTTTGCTTAGTCACCTGCATTTGTTGATGTCCACAAGCTGCAACTTGAGGTAAATGGGTAACACAAATCACTTGTGTAGATTTGCCTATTTTTCTTAGCATTTGTCCAACAATAGCAGCAGTTGGCCCACTAATTCCAACATCTACTTCATCAAATATAAGTGTTGGTACTGAGCTTTTAGCTGATGTTAAAACTTGCAACGCTAAACTAATTCGAGATAATTCACCACCAGATGCGACTTTATGCATAGCTTGTAGCGGCTGCCCTGGGTTGGCACTCACTAGAAACTCAATATCATCTGAACCGAATTTTGAAGGCGACGAATTGCTTGTTAATTTGATTGAAAATTGCCCTTTTTGCATATTGAGTGTTTGCATGCTTTGGGTTATTTCTTTTGCTAGTGCTTTTGCCGCTTTTGCACGGCTATCACTCAAGGCTTTGGCTGCCGTTAAGTAGTATTCTTGAGCTTCTTTTACTTGGGCTTTTAATTGTTCATTTTGCTCATCTGATTGTTTTATTTGAGCTAGTTCTTTTGCTAGCGTTTGGTGTTCTACATAAAGAGACTCTGCAGGCACTTTATGTTTTCTGGCAAGTTCGAGAGCTGTTGCCATTCGCTCTTCAACTAACTGTAAACGCTCAGGATCAGGTTCCTGGCTATCAATATAATCACGCAATTCATAGCTGGCTTCTTGTAACTGAATATCGGCTTGATTAATCATTTCAATTAAGTTTTCAAGTGCTGGATCATACTTGGACAGGTCGGATAATTTATTTTGAATAAACTGGACCATACCGACAATGGTTTGTTCATCGTTTTCATACAATAAGCTGTAGCATTGTTGACTATCGGTAACTAAAGATACTGAATTTGATAAACGTTTGTGCTCTAACTCTATTTGTTCAAATTCACCTTCAGCTAAATCAAAGTCATCTAACTCATTTACTTGGTATTCTAATAATTGGTAACGAGCATCTCGGTTTGCTTGTTCTTTTTCTAATTGTTTAAGCTCGTTTTTTAATTTGTGCCAACCTTGATACGCCATAGTTGTCTGTGCAAGCAAATGTTTATGATCGGCAAACTGATCAAGTAGTGTAAGCTGATTATCAGCTTTTAATAATAATTGATGTGCATGTTGACCATGAATGTTAACTAAATAAGGGGCAAGTGATTTTAGTAATTGGGCTGGTACAGGTGCGCCGTTTATATAAGCTCTCGAACGGCCTTCGGCAGTAATTACCCGGCGGATCATGCAGTCGGTTTGATCAGGATTTAATAAATCTTGTGCTTCGAGCCATTGCATAGCTTCTGGTATCTGACTAACATTAAAAGTGGCGCTAATTTCGGTTTTATCGGCATTAGGGCGCACCATACTGGTTTCGGCTCGACTGCCCAAACACAAACTTAGTGCATCAATTGAGATAGATTTTCCAGCACCGGTTTCACCGGTAATAGTGGTCATACCCGGATCAATTTCAATATCCAAGCCATCAACAATTGCAAAGTCTTTAATATATAAATGAGTTAACATTATTCATCCCCTAAATGCACTTCAAAAAGCACTGTATAAATACTGTATGACTATTAAAGCTCATATGTACTGTATAGTCAAACAGTGTTTTGTTATTTTTATAGGAAAATGTCTGTCAACGTCATACTTGAATTAAAGATTGTTATAAATAACTTAATTAGCCCGTAACCTTTGTTTTATCGCTATTGTTAAAAAAGATAAAGTCATTAATTTTAAGCCATTGATTTTTCTAATAAGGCGACCGCTTGGTAATTTGTTTTGGGATATAAGTGTGTATAGGTAACTTGGCCCGTGTCCAATGGCATGCCTCTGTGCCAGCCTAAATGCTGATAAAACTGTTCAGCCTGACTATTAACCGCAGTTGAAAGGTAAATTTTATGAATACCATTTTGATTTAACCATTGAGTTGCTTTATTTAATAAAGCTTTGCCAATGCCTTGACGCTGGTATGTTTGTTCAACAAAAAGAGCCCATATGGTACTTTCTTTTTTTGAGCTAATCACATATCCGCATACCGTATTATTGTGGATGTGAACCCATCCTTTACCATATTTAGTTAAATATTGCTGATAACAAATAAGTGGAATAGGTTTGGCATTATCAATAGGGTTATCCGAGGGCTGCTGGCGAATACGAACAAACTCGGGAATGTCAGACAATAAAGCTTCTCTGATCATAACTAAAAAGGCTTAATTTGAGATAGTTCGAGTTTAATCTGCTTTTAAAAAAAGATACAGCACTAATTTGAATTAAGTTCGAATCTGCTTAATTAATGTTAGTTTGATTATTGTCTTTAATTTCATTCACTTGTTTGGATTGCTTTGTTTCTATTGTCTCGCTATTTTTTTGGGGGGAGTCAAGGTCGGCTGAAGTTTCCAGCTTAGCGTTATCAGGCTCAACAGGTGCGTATTCGGTGTTATTATTTGGCCCATAAAACCAAACTAAAGAATCGTAATAACGACGAATGTTCTCAACATAAGTAACAGCTTCTTGGCCTCTGGCGTAGCCATATCTTGTCTTTTTATAATATTTTTTCTTTTGAAGCAGAGGCAAATAACGTTTCACTTGGTGCCATTTATCTGGGTTTGCGCCTTGTTGCTGTGCAATTCGTCTTGCATCTTCTAAGTGGCCTAGACCAATATTATAAGAAGCGAGCGCAAACCAAGTGCGATCAGGTTCGCTGATACGTTCAGGAATGCGATTATGCAACGAAGATAAATAACGGGCCCCACCTCTGATATTTTGCTCGGCATCTAGCCGGCTTTTTACGCCCATTTGTTTAGCGGTTGGTAAAGTCAGCATCATAATTCCACGTACTCCAGTGGGAGATTTTGCTCGTGGATTCCAGTGACTTTCCTGATAACTTTGTGCGGCTAGTAAACGCCAGTCTAATTCGTAGCGCTGTGCATACTCGGTAAACCAAGCCTGATATTTAGGTAAGACGATTTCTATGGCTTTAATAAAGCTTCGGGTATCTACATAATCAAACAGTTTAACATGGCCAAAATACTTATCTTCTAAATGTGAAAACTCACCATTTTGACGAATTGAACCAAAAAAATCGATTAACAGTGCATACAAACTGTCATCTTGCTTTTTGGCAAAAGCCCACGCAAGCTGATGATCGTCTGAAACCGTAAACCCAATACTCAAATTTGGATAAATACGGCGGTTGATGGCTAACAAATTAGAGTCGACTATGGTGTAATCTATTTCATCATTCAGCACAGCTTTAATTAATTCTTCAGGATCTTGTTCATTCGTGGTTTGCCAGTCTACCTCACTTAAATTAAGTTGATTTAAGGTTTCTTGGTGGCTGCTTTTATCGGTAATAACTAAGGTGCCTTTTACATCCGACCAATCACGCGGACGCTCATTGCCTTGTTTAAAGACTAATTTTTCACTAATTTTTTGATAGCTCGGAGAAAAACGAAACTGTTTAGAACGCTCTGGCGTAACGGTTAAACTTGCGGCTAAAAAATCAACTTGGTCGGATTCTAATAAATTAAATAACTCAGCTAAATCATAAACGGGTACAACTTCTAATTCGACATTTAAATAACGAGCAAACTTTTCGGCCAGTTCATATTCAAATCCGGCAGGGCCATCGGCAGTTAAATAGTAGCTGGTTGCGCCATAAATGGTGCCGACTCTAATTTTTTTTTCTTCACCAATTTGCTCTGCCTGAGATTTTGCCGTTTCATCCTGACAGCCAAACAAGCAAAGCATTAAAGCTAAGCTACTGATAATGTTTATTATTATTTTGTTTTTTAAAATGCAGTTTACAGACATTGAAGAAAATTGCTGAGTATAATGGTTACTTAGATTAGCTGAATAACCCCTTTGTGGTCAATTGTTGCTGTCAGGCAATGGTAAATTTGTTTAATTTCACTATAATATGCGCCTTTAATCCTATCTTCTTAGTATTTCAGGTGAATCTGCTTATGGAAATCTTGCGTGGCGCTCCCGCACTTTCTGATTTTCGCGTTAATAAACTGCTAGCCAGTTGCGCAAAAATGAATCTAGCTGTTAGTGGCATTTATGCCGAATATATGCACTTTGTTGATTTATCAGCACAGCTATCGGACGACGAACTCACTAAATTGTCTAAATTGCTTCAATACGGTCCAACCATTGAAGAGCATGAACCAAAAGGGCAACTCATTTTAGTGACGCCACGACCAGGTACGATTTCACCTTGGTCTTCAAAAGCAACTGACATTGCACACAATTGTGGATTAACCCAAGTTAATCGCATTGAGCGAGGTATTGCTTATTATGTTGAGACTACTGAAACTTTATCTGAAGGCCAGTTAGTTGATTTGCAATCTATTTTGCATGACCGCATGGTTGAGGTGGTATTTGAACAAACTGAGCAAGCTAACGCTTTATTTGCTCAATCTGAGCCTAAGCCATTTACCAGTATTGATGTGTTGAACGGTGGCCGCGAGGCGTTAGCAAAAGCGAATGTTGAATTAGGTTTAGCGTTGGCTGACGACGAAATTGATTATTTGGTCGAAAATTTTATTAAGTTAGGTCGAAATCCTAACGATATCGAATTATATATGTTTGCACAGGCAAACTCTGAGCATTGTCGCCATAAAATCTTTAATGCTGACTGGGTTATTGATGGCGTTGCTCAACCTAAATCATTATTCAAAATGATTAAAAATACCTTTGAAGTAACACCTGATTATGTGCAGTCTGCTTATAAAGATAATGCAGCGGTAATGGAAGGTTCTGTGGCGGGTCGTTATTATGCAGACTCTGACACGGGTGTTTACAACTATCATCAACAAAATATTGAGATTTTGATGAAGGTTGAAACTCATAATCATCCGACAGCGATTTCACCATTTCCGGGTGCAGCAACTGGTTCAGGCGGCGAAATTCGGGATGAAGGCGCAACAGGTCGAGGCTCTAAACCTAAAGCCGGTTTAGCTGGTTTCACTGTATCTAACTTAAATATTCCAGATTTTACTCAACCGTGGGAAATTAATTACGGCAAGCCAGAGCGCATTGTGACCGCGCTAGAAATAATGTTAGATGGCCCATTAGGTGGCGCAGCATTTAATAATGAATTTGGTCGTCCTGCATTATTAGGTTATTTCCGTACGTTTGAAGCTGAAGTGAACAGTTTTAATGGTAAAGAAGTTCGTGGTTATCACAAACCAATTATGCTTGCTGGCGGTTTGGGTAATATTCGAACGGATCATGTTCAAAAAGGTGTTATTCCTGTCGGCGCTAAATTAGTGGTTTTGGGCGGTCCGGCAATGAACATTGGTTTGGGCGGTGGTGCTGCTTCATCAATGGCATCTGGTCAATCAAGTGCTGATTTAGATTTTGCATCGGTTCAACGTGAAAACCCAGAAATGGAACGTCGTTGTCAGGAAGTGATCGATAAATGTTGGCAAATGGGTGACAACAACCCAATTGCGTTTATCCATGATGTAGGCGCGGGCGGTTTATCAAATGCAATGCCAGAATTAGTGAATGATGGCGAGCGCGGCGGTATTTTTAAATTACGTGATGTACCAAATGATGAGCCGGGTATGTCTCCGCTAGAAATTTGGTGTAATGAATCACAAGAACGCTATGTAATGGCGATTCCAGCAGAAAATATCGATACATTCGCAAAAATTTGTGAGCGTGAGCGTGCTTTATATGCGGTGATTGGTGAAGCAACAGAAGAACGTCATTTAAGATTAGACGATTCTCATTTTGATAATAAACCTATTGATTTACCGTTAGATGTTTTATTAGGTAAAACCCCTAAAATTCAAAAAGATGTTGTCTCGGCTAAATTAAATCCGGTTGCTTTTGAAACTGCAAATATTGATATTAATGATGCTGCAGAACGGGTATTACGCTTACCAACTGTTGCTGAAAAAACATTCTTAATTACCATTGGGGATCGCTCAGTTACCGGTATGGTTGCGCGTGACCAAATGGTTGGCCCTTGGCAGGTTCCGGTTGCAGATGTTGCTGTGACAACAGCTTCACTTGATTCTTATCATGGTGAAGCAATGGCATTAGGTGAACGTACACCACTTGCTTTATTAAATTTTGGTGCGTCAGCTCGTATGGCCGTTGCCGAAAGTATTACGAATATTGCGGCTGCTGATATTGGTGATTTAAAACGTATTAAATTGTCAGCAAACTGGATGAGTCCAGCAGGGCATCCAGGCGAAGATGCCGGTCTTTACGAAGCGGTTAAAGCCGTTGGTGAAGAATTATGTCCTGCGCTAGGTATTACAATACCCGTGGGCAAAGATTCAATGTCAATGAAAACGGCTTGGCAAGAAAATGGCGAAGATAAAGCCGTGACGTCGCCAATGTCATTAATTATTACTTCATTTGCTCGTGTTGAAGATGTGCGTAAAACAATTACGCCACAGCTCAGAACAGACAAAGGTGAATCTCAATTAGTGCTGATTGATTTAGGTAATAAGCAAAATCGTTTAGGCGCCTCTTGTTTAGCGCAAGTTTATCAAGCGTTAGGTGAGCAAGGTCCTGATTTAGATAGCCCAGAGTTATTAAAAGGCTTCTTTAATTCAATCCAAGCCTTATTAGCAGAACAAAAATTACTCGCTTATCACGACAGATCAGATGGGGGGTTATTCTCAACCATCACCGAAATGGCGTTTGCTGGTAAAACTGGTGTGAGCTTAGATATTTCTGAATTAGGTGATAATGCACTTGCCGCTTTATTTAATGAAGAACTCGGTGCGGTTATCCAAGTTAGAGCTGAAGATTTAGCGCATGTTAAAGCGGTATTAGCGGATAATGGTTTAGCTGATAACAGCCATGTGATTGGTGGTTTAAATCAAGACGACCAAATTAATATTCAATTTAATGGTGATGCGGTTATTAATGAAAGCCGAGTTAAATATCGCCAAATTTGGGCTGAAACTACTCGTCATATGCAGGCGCTACGTGATAATCCTGAATGTGCACAGCAAGAATTTGATGCAAAAGCCGATGCAGCCGATCCAGGTATGCAGCCAACCCTTACATTTGATTTAAATGAAGATGTTGCCGCACCTTATATTAGTAAGGGCATTCAACCTAAAATGGCGATTTTACGTGAGCAAGGTGTTAACTCGCATGTTGAAATGGCCGCCGCATTTGATCGCGCTGGATTTGAAGCTCACGATGTTCATATGAGTGACATATTATCTGGCCGTATTACTTTAGACCAATTCCAAGGCTTAGTGGCTTGTGGTGGTTTTTCATACGGTGACGTACTAGGCGCTGGTGAAGGTTGGGCTAAATCAATTTTATTTAACGATAGAGCACGTGACCAGTTCCAAGGCTTTTTTGAACGTGATTCAAGCTTTGCATTAGGGGTTTGTAATGGCTGCCAAATGTTAAGCACATTAAAAGAATTAATTCCGGGTTCTAGCCATTGGCCACGATTTGTGCGTAATAACTCTGAGCGTTTTGAAGCACGCTTTAGTATGGTTGAAGTGCAAAAGTCTAACTCAATCTTCTTTAATGGAATGGAAGGCTCAAAAATGGGTATCGCCGTTTCTCATGGAGAAGGGCGTGCAGAATTTGCCAACGCAGATGCGTTATCAACGGCTGAAAATAGCGGTACAGTTGCACTTAGATATGTCAATAACTATGGCGATGTAACAAGCCAATATCCAGCTAATCCAAACGGCTCACCAAATGGCATTACGTCAC
This sequence comes from Catenovulum adriaticum, assembly GCF_026725475.1. NCBI lineage: Bacteria > Pseudomonadati > Pseudomonadota > Gammaproteobacteria > Alteromonadales > Alteromonadaceae > Catenovulum > Catenovulum adriaticum. The sequence goes on along the minus strand of NZ_CP109965.1, from coordinate 1,551,047 downwards.
TTACCTCTACAGATGGACGCGTTACGATAATGATGCCTCATCCAGAACGAGTGTTTAGAACCGTGGCTAACTCATGGCATCCAGATGATTGGAAAGAAGATAGTCCTTGGGTTCGCATGTTTAGAAATGCCCGTGTATTTGCAGGTTAATGTTTAATAATTAAACAACTAATTTAAAGGCGAACTGAATGTTCGCCTTTTTTGTATCAAAAGTTAAAAAAAATCATAAATTAGCAGTAACTTAAACTATTTTATGCTTAAATCATTTTAACAAACCAGAGTCAGTTTAATCATTTTGCTAATTAAGTTAGATGTTTAATGCTTTACTGAGCTGGTTTAAGTTAAAAAATAATAATTCTGAATTTTGGGTTAGCAACTTAACTTGGTATCTCAAAATAATAGGTTATAAATAATTGAGGTTTTTATGTTAGATATTTTAGTCCGTTATGCACATTTTATAGGCATTATAGTTTTAAGCTCAGCGTTATTTGCCCAGCATATTTTATTAAAAGCTGAAATTAATCAGCAGCAATTAAAACAATTAAAAGTGGTTGACCGAATTTATGGGGTTAGCGCATTTATTGTTTTATTATCGGGTTTAGCGCTATTGTTATGGGTAGGCAAACCTGCAGAGTTTTACGCAAAAAACCCAGTATTTCATGTAAAAATGACATTATTCGTGGTGATGGCCGCATTATCGCTTGCGCCTACTTTATTTTTAATAAAACAAAAATCGCAAACGAGCCAAGTTATTCAAGTGCCTAAATATTTACTTCATATTGTTAGATTTGAATCTTTACTCTTAATTGCTATTCCACTTGCTGCTACCTTTATGGCTGCCGGGTTTGGCTTAAAATAAGTTAATTCAAAAATAAGAAAATCTAAAAAAATAGTCAATAAACATTGATAATGGCTGAGGCTAAGTTGCCTCAGCCATTAAAAAATTCTAATAATTTTAAATAATAAAAATAAAATGGATAAAGCCGATCTTAGTGATTTTCCTTCGTTAAAAGTACTCATCATTGATGAAAGTACTTTAGTGCACAATATGTTAACCACCAGCTTAAATGACTTGGGGATCTCATATATTCGTTGTGCAGAAAATGCTTATTATGCATTGCGATTAGCGGAACAAACCCAATTTCATATTGTCATTTGTGCTTTTAATGTAAATAGTGATAAAGATGGATTTCACTTATTAGAAGAGCTCAAATTCAAAGGCCATGTAAATAAAAGAACAGTGCTGATTTTTTTAAGCGCAGATACCCAAGCAAGTTTAGTGAATAGCATTGTAGAGTTGCAGCCAGACGATTTTTGGGTCAAGCCATTAGCACATAAACAAGTACAGGCACGTTTAAACCATACGCTGTCTATTAAAAAAACCTTGTATAATGTTTATCAAGCAATAGATCAAAAAGAATACAGTAAAGTCATTTATTGTGTTGAGCGTCACTTATTAAACCCAGATTTAAAGAAATTTCATTTGCCTTTAATGCGTTTAAAAGGCGAAGCTTATTTAAGTTTACTTGAATTCACTGAAGCACAAGTATTTTTTAAAGCGTTACTGGCACAACATCAACTAAGCTGAGTTTATTTAGGCTATGTCAAAAGTCTCTTAAAACAAAATAAAATGGTAGAGATAACTCAGTTATTAGAAACTTTAATTGATAAACCAGATACTCGTTTTGCAACATACGACTTATTAGCTCAATTTTATATTGAACAAGAAAACTACAAACAAGCGTATATCGAAATACAAAAAGCGGCCGCACTTGCCCCCAGAAACATTGAGCGCAATAAAAAATTGTGGGACTTAGCTCGGTTAAATCATGATCACCAAGGCCAATATAAAGCAACTCAGGCCATGGCTAAATATGCAAAAAATTCGATTCATGATTCGCCCGAATTACACCTAAATGTAATTAGAGCAGGCATTGACTTAGCTTGTACGCTAACCCAAGACGCAAGCGTAAAAGTATTGCAACAAGTTGATCGCCAAATAAAATTGTTAGAACAAAGCCACCATGATTTATCAACCTATAAACAACAGCTAACCATTTCTAAAATTCGATTACATAATGCCAAATCCGAACCCAACTTAGCTGAACGTTTATTAGACGCGCATGTAAGCCTAAAAAGTTATCCGTCAATTGAAGACAACTTAGATAAGGTGAAAGCCTTTCATGAACTTGGTCGAAGAGAAGATGCCGTATTACTTTTAGATGCCATTAAAAAACAGATTTCAGGCGACAATTTAACTAGCCAAGTGGTAGGGCGATATATTGAGCAAGAAACAGAAGAAAGAACACATGTGCATTTTACGCCAAAACAGTTAAGTGAAATGGCAAACGAATTGTTTAAACGGAAAAAATATGCACCGGCATTAAATACCTTAGAGCAAGCTTTTAAGCTTGCTCCCAATAATGTACGAACAGCGTTAAGTATGATTAAAATTATGGTTGTAATGAGTAAACAAGATGAGCTCATGGAAGAACAAAAAAACGCGTTGCAGAGCGTGGTTGAACAAATTGAGCAAATGACTTTGAACAAATCTCAAACAGCGACTTATCAGGAGTTGATGAAAGAGTTCGATTTTCATTAAGGCGTGTCTATTTTAACGAGTGATTAAAAATAGCATTTTACTCAATACATAACACAAGTATCAATATACTTAAGTATATGTGGATAAAATGTGCGAGTGGTAGGGCTGTTGTTGCGTTTTAAAATTCGACCATCTGTTTTGAACTATTTTGGCTGAGCTGTTTATTTTTATTGCTTTGTTGACTTTATCAACTCTGTATTTAAGCCAGTTTAAAGCGATAAGTTTAAGTTTTTCAGCCGCATTTGGTTATTTACCCCCTTTATCTGACGGATAATTTAACTCAACTTTAAATGAATGAGTGGATAACTTTTTAGCCTATTTTGATTATTTAAGCGGTCTGCGAGTAAAAATATTAGCGTGAATAATTATTCAATACAGTGAATATCACCACTTAAATGCAAACCTTCTTTGCTGAATGCAGGTCAAAAAATGTGTATAAACATTGAGGTTATAGAGTGAAAAATCAGTATATAGCTGATAAGAATAAAAAAAGATTGAAATAATATTAGTTTAGTTAGTGGGATGAACTAATATTAAAGTAAGCATGAACGATCAGCGGAAACTGGGGAGAACAAAATGAAATCATTACGCGTTGAAGATTTTATGACTAAAAGAGCCATTACATTTTCTGTTGATATGACAATCGCAGAAGCGGTCGAGCGTATACTAGATATTAATCAATCTGGTGGACCCGTCATTGACGAGCAGGGAAAAGTGGTTGGTTTTTTATCAGAGCAAGATTGCATTACTCAAATGATTGAATCAACTTACTATCGAGAGCAAGTCGCCCGAGTTGGCGATATTATGAGTCAAGATATTGTTTCAGTAAAACCACAAACTTCGGTTTTAGATGTCGCACAACAAATGGCACTCAAACGACCAAGAATTTATCCTGTTATCGATGATGAAGGCCATTTAGTCGGCACCATCCATCGCCATCAAATTCTAAAAGCGATCGATACACACTTAAACGAAGAATATAATATGGCAATTTAATCCTTATAAGCATGGGTTTTACTCGCTAAACCCTCAAGCCTTTGATAGCATTAGTCCCCGTTGTATACACGGGGGTTTTATTTTTGTCCAAGCTTAATCGTCAATCGTTACAGTTACTTAAACAAGTTTATCAAGCGGATTATTTCCGTCTTAAAAAGCGTTTTTTTAATATTGAAAAAACCAAAGATCCGGTTAAACAGCAAAGTTCATTTGAGGCTTGGTTAAAACAAGTTGAAGCTTCTGTATTGTTTAAACAACAAAGAGCAAAAAACCAACCTAAACCAGAATACCCTGATTTACCCGTTTCAGATAAACGTGAAGATATCATTGCCGCTATTTCCAGCAATCAAGTTGTTATTATTGCTGGTGAAACAGGTTCAGGTAAAACCACTCAGTTACCCAAAATGTGTTTAGAAGCCGGTTGTGGCTTGAATGGTTTTATTGGCCACACCCAGCCAAGGCGTTTGGCTGCACGTAGTGTCGCTAACCGTATTGCAGAAGAATTAAAAAGCCCGATGGGCGAACAAGTTGGTTATAAAGTTAGATTTAACGATCACACCAAACCAGAAACTTATATTAAATTAATGACCGACGGTATTTTGTTGGCGGAGATTCAACAAGATAGATTTTTAAATCAATACGATACAATTATTATTGATGAAGCGCATGAGCGTAGTTTAAATATTGATTTTATTTTAGGTTATTTAAAACAACTTTTGCCTAAACGCCCTGATTTAAAAGTCATTATTACTTCAGCCACCATTGATGTTGAACGTTTTTCAAAACACTTTAATAATGCGCCTGTGTTTGAAGTGTCTGGCAGAACCTACCCAGTTGAAATTCGTTATCAGCCCATGGTTGATAACACAAAAAGTGATAATGAAAACAACGATGATGATCAACTCGATGGCATCTTTACCGCCGTTAAGTCGCTGTGTAAAGAAGGCTTAGGTGACATTCTCATTTTCATGAATGGCGAGCGTGAAATTCGCGATACCGCCGATGGTTTAAACGCACTTAATTTACGAGATACCGAAGTACTGCCGCTTTATGCCAGGCTATCCAATGCAGAACAAAACCGTGTATTTCAATCTCATCCGGGACGCCGCATTGTATTATCAACTAATGTAGCTGAAACCTCGTTAACGGTTCCGGGAATTCGATATGTTATTGATCCTGGAACAGCGCGTATTTCCCGCTACAGCGCTCGAACCAAAGTTCAACGCTTGCCAATTGAAGCGATTTCTCAAGCTAGTGCAAATCAAAGAGCAGGGCGCTGTGGTCGTGTTGCTGCTGGTATTTGTATTCGTTTATATAGTGAAGAAGATTATTTATCTCGCCCAGAGTTTACCGATCCTGAAATTCTAAGAACCAATTTAGCCTCTGTTATTTTACAAATGCATGCATTAGGTTTAGGTGATATTTCGGCATTTCCATTTGTTCAGCCACCAGACAACCGTAATATTAATGACGGAATTTTATTGCTCCAAGAAATTGGCGCACTGAAACAAACCAAAAATAAAACCCAAGCTAGCTTAACGCAAGTCGGCCGGCAAGTCTCTAAATTACCCGTTGATCCTCGATTAGGTAAGATGGTCTTTAGTGCGGAACAATTTGGCTGTTTAAAAGAGCTTATTGTGATTGTTGCCGGCTTAAGTATTCAAGACCCTCGTGAACGACCCAACGATAAAAAGCAAGCCGCAGATGAAAAACATAAACGTTTTGACGATGAAAGCTCTGATTTTTTAAGTTACTTAAATCTGTGGCGACACTTAGACTCGCAACAAAATGAATTGTCACAAAACCAATTTAGAAAACAATGCAAAAAAGAGTTTTTAAACTACTTACGGATCCGTGAATGGCAAGATGTGGTTTACCAACTAACCGAATCGACTAAAGAGCTAGGTTGGAAAATTAGCCAACAAGAAGCTGATTTTAAAACGATTCATCAGGCACTCATTACCGGTTTATTAAGTCATATAGGCAATAAAGATAACAAGCAAGGCTATAACGGCGCACGTAATACTAAGTTTGTGGTTTTTCCGGGTTCAGCGTTAAGCAAAACCAAAGCAAAATGGATTATGGCCGCAGAGTTGGTAGAAACCAGCCGTTTATTTGCGCGCACGGTCGCTAAAATTGAACCAGAATGGATAGAGCCATTAGCGACACATTTGGTAAATAAAAAATATTCAGAGCCACATTGGGAGAAAAAGCGCGGCAGTGTCGTCGCGTTTGAAAATCAGGTTTTATATGGCTTAACCATAGTTCATAAACGTAAAGTTCAATACGGAAAAATTGATCCGCCAGTTTGCCGAGAGATTTTTATTCGTGAAGCTTTAGTCAATGGTGATGTGAACTTAAATGAACCTTTTTTAAAACAAAATCAAAATTTAATAGAAGAAATAGAAACACTGGAAGCTAAGTCTAGACGGCGTGATATTTTGGCAGACGAAACTGAGTTATTTGAGTTTTATCATCACAAATTGCCAGACACTATTGTCGACTTGGTGAGTTTTAAGCAATGGTGGAAACAACAAAAACAAGTTCAGCCGGATTATTTAACACTAACAACCAATGATTTAATGCGCCACGATGCTGAAGCAATTACCACTGAGCAATTTCCTGATACTTGGCGACAAGGTAACTTAACCCTGCCGTTAGAATACGTATTTGAGCCCAGCCAAGCAGCTGATGGGATCAATATTGTGATACCGCTAGCGCTATTAAATCAAGTTGAATCCACCGGTTTTGATTGGTCAATTCAAGGCTATCGCCATGAGTTAGCCGTTGCCTTGATTAAATCATTACCTAAGCCGATTCGTAAAAACTTTGTCCCAGCACCTGATTACGCCAGTGCCTGTTTACAGGCTATGAAAAATAACGATGGTGACTTTATTAGCAGTTTAAGTTATCAGCTTAAGCGCATGACAGGCGTAACAGTCGACCAAGATGCTTGGGATTTAACCCAAATTCCAGCCCATTTAAGAATCAATTACAAAGTAATTGATGAAAATGGTAAAGCCGTTGCAAATGGCAAAGATTTAGATCAAATAAAACAAAAATTACAGCACAAAGTAGCAGAAACATTAACCCAAGTTGCCGAAGATGGGATTGAGCGCAGCGGATTAACAGAGTGGGATTTTGACGAACTTGCAAAAGAATATTCAACCAATCAAAGTCACTATGAAGTGAAAGCATATCCAGCGCTAAATGACGATAAAGATTCGGTTTCTATAAAATTGTTCGATACGCAAAGCCAGGCTGATTGGTCAATGCTACAAGGTGTTACTAGGCTAATTTATTTAAACTTGCCATCGCCTCGCCGATATTTACAAGAAAAGTTACCCAATAAAGCTAAGCTTGGTCTATATTTTAACGCGTTTGGCCAAGTTAAAGACTTAATTCAAGACTGTATCGAAGCTTGTATTCAAGACTATTTACTTGGCTTGGCAGAGTTACCTAGAGAAAAAGCCGCATATCAAAAAGCGCATGAACACCTAAGAGCTGAGATCGCGGATCTCGTTTTGGCTGTAGCGAAACAAGTTGAGCGTATTTTAACTTTATCAAATCAGGTAAATAAAAAGCTAAAAGGTAAAAGTAGTTTTGAACTTATTCAAGCTCAAAGTGATGTTAAACAGCAAATGAGCGAGCTTATATTTAAAGGTTTTGTCACTAAGTTTGGCGTTAATAAACTAGCGGATATTGAACGTTATATCCAAGGGATTGACCGCAGACTTGAAAAATTAGCAACCGATCCGGTAAGAGACAGATTAAATCGGGATCAAGTTCAAAAATTAACTGAACAAGTGAGCGGTGCTTTAGAGGGGTTATATGACGATGGCCCTCATAATCCAGCGGCTTGGCAAATTAAATGGATGATTGAAGAGTTAAGAATCAGCTTATTTGCGCAAAATTTAGGAACGGCATATCCAATTTCTGCCAAACGGATATCTCAATTTATACAGCAAAGTCAAAAAGAGGGTGCTTTAAACTAGGCTTCGTTAATTTATTAGTTAAATATAGCAAAAAGAGTTGAACTAAAACCATTTGGTTTACATAATGGAAACATGACGTTTAATAACAAAGACGTCACTATTTTTTAATTTAAATAAGTGCTTATAGCTGACTAGGAGAATTGTAGATGATTGGACGTGACGACCAACGCTCGTACTACAGAATGATGATTAACGCAGATTGCACAGTAGTAATTGACACACTTGAAGCACCTCAGGAAATATCAGCCATTTGCAGAGATTTAAGCTCAAACGGCCTTGCAATTGAGCTTGAGCAAGCTTTAGATATCGGCCAGCAAATTAGCTTTATTGTACACTCAGCAAATGATCAAATACCATCGTTAACGGGTAAAGGCCAAGTGCTTAGATGCAATGCAGAAGGAACATCCAGCTTTTTATGTGGTGTTGAAATAAGTGATTTAATCTAAAAAATAACAAACGCTAAAAGAAAAACACTTAAAACAAATAACCCAAATCCACAAAGTTAATTTGTGGGTTTATATTTTTAATGCTTGCTTCAAAGGATTTGAAAATGCTGGCAAAGTCTAAATACCGAGATCGTATTTTTAAATTAATAAGCTTTTTAATTATTAATTTAGTTTGTTTTAATCAAAGTTTGGCTGCAGGATTTAGATGCAATACCGGACAGCACATTAAAGTTGGGATGAGCACAGAGCAAGTTTTACAATTGTGCGGCCAGCCAAAACAAAAATACTCAAAAGCTCCAGCGATATTAAAACAGCAAATTTTAAAACCTAAACGAATTAAAGTTTGGCTATATCATCCAGGTGCTTATCAATATCAGCAGTACTTAGTGATTAATAAAAATAAAATCATAGACCAAATTATTCGCGGTAAACGTCTAGGCCAAAATCAATAACCATCTGTAATATAGCGCCAATCAACTAACTAAAATCAACGAACATAAAGCTCTCGTTTTTATACTGCCAAATAAGCCCATAATATATGTTATGTTAAATTAGGTGTATTGTTTAATACGCCTCTGTTTAAATTCGTTTCAGTTTTTAAACATATACGACTCCATACCCTCGCCGCCGTAATATTGGTTTGCCGCATGGTAATGCCAAACTCAAACAGCGTAAAATTCAGTAAAGTTGCCTGAAATAATACGAAAACCAAGGCAGAAAGTTACTTGCCCGTGCTGCCACAATGAAATGGCGTGCACAGGCGTGATATGCAAACGTATGTTTATTTTGCACCAACGTACAAACCGCTAGTGAATGACTCTTTATCAAACCTTTTAATGTTTTGAAGAATTTTTACCGATGCATGACTTGTTGTTTCACTTTTTGAAGCAATCGCGTTCATGAAGAAAGCAATTCTGACCCATGATTTAAAGTGATCATTTGTTAGGTCTGCCGCAACTGGTATTAAGTTATTGAATATTTCTTTTTCGCTTTCACAGTAACTTTGAACCTGAAGAACTACACTTTCTTGTAGCCCGTTTTGCTCAATTTCATTAATCAAATTAGACAAGCATTCTTGGTTCTGTTCATGGTCTTCACCATAGAAGTTCCCCGACTGACAAGAAGGAGGATAATCTTTGAAATTGTGTTTTAAGAAAAAGATAAGAAATTCACGTAGTCGTCTCTCAACCTTTATTTTTTTGTTTTTTTCTTCATTTTTTTGCCACACATCGAATACAAATATGATGACTAATAATTCAACACATACACCAATAAGCTCAGGGACAATATTATCTACTAGAAACCCAGTTTCTGCCTTAAAATAAGCTACTATTGACATAATTACTATGCTGATAACTAACAGCATAGCAAATGATTTTTTACCCACAACCACCTCTTTTATAAATTACCCGAACCAATCTGTTCACCACGAACGTCATACTTTACATATGAGACCGTAGTTGACTGGGGAGGATAAATACTCATGCTGTCACGTACAACATATTTCGCAATTAACAGCTCAAAATGATATTAAAATTAATTTCAATCTTATATTTTCATTTTATATTTTATTAAATCAATATCAATCATTTGTTTTAGCGATTTATTAACAAGTAATTCAATTCACTTTTCAATTAAGGTGTTCAATTAAGCGGTTAACAATGATTGGTTAGGTAGCTTGGTTGGCTGGGTGAATAGATAAGGTTTGAAGAGGTTTTATGGGCTTTATTAAAAGCCAGATTAAAATAAAAAGAGAGCCGCAGCTCTCTTTTTAAGGTTATGAACAATTATTAAGCCATTAAAAATGTTTACATTAATGGATCTTGATCAGCACCTTCTTTTTCAATTTCAGCTGGAATTAAATCTTCTCGGCTAATGCCTAGTTTTAATGCAAATACACTCGCAACAAAAATAGAAGAATAAGTACCAATACCGACACCAAATAACAACGCCGTTGCAAACCCATGTATTAACGCACCCCCTTTATAAAATAAAGCAGTCAATACTAAAACAGTGGTTAACGAGGTAATGGTCGTTCTGCTTAAGGTTTGCGTTAACGATGTATCGATAATTTCTGCCGGTGTACCGGTTCGCAGTTTTCTAAAGTTTTCACGTATGCGGTCAAATACCACTATCGTATCGTTTAATGAGTAACCTATCACAGCTAAAACAGCCGCTAATACGGTTAAGTCAAACTCTATCCCTAATATTGAGAAAAAGCCGACGGTGATAATAACATCATGCGCTAGCGCTAATACTGAGCCTAAAGCAAATCGCCATTCGAACCGAAAAGACACATAAATTAAGATACAAATAAGCGCAACAAGCATCGCTAAACCGCCCTGCTCTTTAAGTTCTTCACCCACACTTGGGCCTACAAACTCAATCCGGCGCATTTCTGCTTTGCCTAATTTATCACTTGAAACTAAATCTAATACCTGATTGCTTAGCGTTTCAGGTTTGACATGATTTCTGGGTGCAAGTCGAATCAATACATCTGAGCTATTACCAAAGTGTTGCACAACAGCATCCGCAAAACCGTTTGCTTCTAACTCGCTTCTGATTTCAGATAAATCAGCTGGTTTTTCATAGCCGACTTCAAGTAATGTTCCACCTGTAAAATCTAGCCCAAATTTAAGCCCATTAATTGAAATAGAAGCGATAGATGCAATTACCATTAGTGCTGAAAACGCAATGGCTAGCTTGCCCCATTTCATAAAAGGCACTGTATTTTTTAATTTTAACCACATAATCAATCGCCTTTTAAATTGAAAGTTTTTTAACTTTTTTGCCGCCAACCGCTGCGTTGACAATACCACGGGTAACAACGATAGCAGTAAACATTGAAGTTAAAATACCAATGGCTAGTGTTACAGCAAACCCTTTAATTGGGCCTGAGCCTACTGCGAATAAAATTACGGCAGCAATAAAGGTGGTAATGTTTGCATCAGCAATGGTTGAAAACGCGCTATCGTACCCTTTATGTATTGCTTGTTGAGGGCCTCTACCATCGATAATTTCTTCGCGAATCCGTTCAAATATCAATACATTCGCATCAACTGCCATACCCACGGTTAAAACAATACCTGCCATACCAGGTAAGGTTAATGTTGCTCCCGGTATCAACGACATTACGCCAACAATTAGTACCAAGTTAAGCGCAAGTGCTACATTAGCGATAAGACCAAAGCCGCGATAATACATCACCATAAAGATAAGCACTAAACAAAAGCCCCAGATTATGGCGGTCATACCTAAATCAATATTTTCCTGACCTAAGCTTGGGCCTACAGTACGCTCTTCAACAATTTGAATGGGCGCAATCAGCGCACCAGCACGTAATAATAAAGCCAGGTTTTGAGCTTCGCTGGCGCTATCAATGCCGGTAATTCTAAAGCTGCGAGCTAAACGAGCTTGAATGGTTGCAACGTTAATAACTTCTTTAATGGCTTCAAATTCAACACTACCGTCTGGTTTTTTACGGCCGGTCGGTTTGTACTCAACAAATAAAGTTGCCATAGGTTTACCAATATTATCTTTGGTAAAACGCGACATTTTATTACCGCCTTGGTTATCTAAATCAATATTAACCTGTGGGCGTTGATATTCATCAAAACTCGAATTTGCATCAGTAATGTGATTACCAGTTAAAATCACCGATTGGGTTAATACTACCGGATTACCATTACGGCGATCATAATAAACCTCAGATCCCGGTGGTACACGACCTGCTGCTGCAGAACGTGGATCGGCATTTTCGTCTACTTGTCTAAATTCAAGTGTAGCTGTCGCGCCTAAAATTTCTTTTGCACGCGCTGTATCTTGTACACCCGGTAATTCAACTACTATTCGTTCTGCGCCTTGGCGCATAACCAAAGGTTCAGCTACCCCAAGTTGATTAACCCGGTTACGAATAATAGTGATATTTTGGCTTAACGCATATTCTTTTACCTCACGAATGCGCGTTTCTGACATGGTTGCTGTGATGGTGTTATCTTCGTTTGAAGCTTCATCAATTAATAACTCTGGGTGAGCATCCGCTAAGAAGTCTAATGCTTTTTCAAACGTATCAGCATCTCTGAATGTCACTTTTACACCGTTGCCGAACTCTTGTAATCTGTGGTAGCGAATACGTTCATCACGTAGCTCTGAACGAAAATCTTCAAGCATTTCTTCTTGTTTTTTCGCCATTGCAACACTCATATCCACTTCCATTAAAAAGTGAACACCACCGCGTAAATCAAGCCCGAGTTTCATTGGACTGCCGCCAACGTCTTCAAGCCATTGTGGTTGCGCTGTCATTAAATTAAGCGCCACAATATAGTCGGCCCCTAATGTTTGCATAGCGAGATCACGCGCTTCTAATTGATCATCAGTATCGGTAAAGCGAATTTGAATTTGGTTATCTTCAATGCTTGCTGAGCGATACTCAACACCGGCTTCATCTAGTGCGGCTTTTACATCACCTAATTCAGAAACAGTAACTTGACCACCACGAGTGGCGGAAATTTGTACGGCTGGATCTTCCCCATAAAGATTAGGAAGTGCATACAAAAAACCTGCTACTACTACAAATAGTATTAGCAGGTATTTCCATAATGGATATTTATTTAACACAACAATCGGCCCTTTTAGATTGACTTGATAGTCCCTTTTGGTAATACCGCAGTCACAGCTGATTTTTGAACTGGAACTTCAACGCCTTCGGCAAGTGTCACTAATACAAAGTCTTTTTCTTCAGATACTTTACTTACCTTACCCACTAAACCGCCTTGTGTTAAAACTTCATCACCTTTACCGATTGATGCGATTAATGCTTTATGTTCTTTCATTCTTTTCGCTTGTGGGCGATATAACATAAAGTAAAAAATTAAACCAAATACAGCTAACATAATGATCATTTGAAGACCGCCACCCTGTGGTGCAGCTTCTGCGGCATGTGCATTTGCAATTAAAAAGTCCATAAAATACCCCTATCTATATTTAAATTATTGTTTATAAAATTGGTTTAAAATTAATTTATTCGTCTTCAAGCGCCGGGACAGGTAAATCGCGTGCACTATAGAAAGCTTCAACGTATTGTTCAAGCTGACCTTGTTCAATGGCGCCTCGTAAATCTTCCATTACTTTTTGATAAAAACGTAAATTATGAATGGTGTTAAGTTGCGCACCTAAAATTTCATTACACTTATCTAAGTGATGTAAATATGCACGAGAATAATTTTTACAAGTGTAGCAGTCACAATTTTCGTCTAATGGCCCTGTATCTGTTTTGTGTCTGGCGTTTCTTAGTTTAAGCACACCGTCACTCACAAATATATGTCCGTTTCTCGCATTACGCGTTGGCATCACGCAATCAAACATATCAACACCACGGCGAACTGCTTCTACGATGTCTTCTGGTTTACCAACACCCATTAAGTACCTGGGTTTATCATCAGGCATTTTATCTGTCAGGTTATTTAAAATGTTGATCATATCTGCTTTAGGTTCACCTACAGATAAACCACCAATCGCATAACCATCAAAACCGATGTCTGTTAACCCTTGTAAACTTTCATCTCTTAGATGTGGGTACATGCCGCCCTGAACAATCCCAAATAATGCAGATGGATTGCCTTGATGCGCGTCTTTAGAGCGCTTAGCCCAGCGTAACGAGAGTTCCATTGATGAGCGAGCTTCAGATTCGGTCGCAGGATAAGGTGTGCATTCATCAAATATCATGACAATATCTGATCCTAAATCACGTTGCACCTGCATGGCTTTTTCAGGCGTTAATTCGATTCGTTCGCCATTTATCGGCGAGCGAAAAATTACGCCTTCTTCACTAATTTTGCGTAAATCACCTAAGCTAAATACCTGAAAACCGCCTGAGTCAGTTAAAATGGGGCCTTGCCAATTCATAAAATCATGTAAATCACCATGCATTTTGATGATTTCGGTTCCGGGACGCAACATTAAATGAAAGGTATTCCCTAAACAAATTTGTGCGCCTGTGTCTTTTAACTCTTCTGGCGTTACCCCTTTAACTGTTCCGTAAGTACCTACAGGCATAAAAGCAGGTGTTTGTACTTCACCACGGGCAAATGTAAGTGTTCCACGGCGTGCTTTGCCGTCAGTTGCCAGTTTGGTATATTTCATAAAATCTGTCATTAGTTGTTTCCGTTTACTGGCCGATTAATCTGCTTTGACAAATCGGTTTTGATTCTGGATAAACATAGAATCACCATAACTGAAAAATCGATATTGTTTTTCAATTGCAGTTTGATAAGCGTTTTTAATCGTTTCCGTTCCGGCAAAAGCCGAAACCAGCATAATTAAAGTTGATTCAGGTAAATGAAAATTAGTGAACATAGCATCTATCACTTTAAATTCGTAACCTGGATAAATAAAAATTTGTGTATCGCCTTGATAAGGTTCAATCAATTGATCCGCTTGTGAAAACTGAGCCGCGCTCTCTAAACTACGAACTGATGTTGTGCCTACGGCAATTACCCGCCCGCCTCTAGCTTTACAATCTTTAATGGCTTGAGTGACTCGCTGTGAAACTTCGATATACTCAGCGTGCATTGTATGTTCTTCAACATTATCAACTCGGATAGATTGAAATGTGCCTGCCCCTACGTGCAAAGTCACATATTCCATCGGTACGCCTTTGGCTTTTAACTGATTTAATACGGTTTCATCAAAATGTAAACCGGCTGTAGGTGCTGCGACTGCGCCTGGTACTTCACCATATACGGTTTGATAACGTTCTTTATCTGCTTGTTCATCGGCCCTGTCAATATAAGGTGGTAATGGCATATGACCATACTCTTCTAATAATGACAGGCTATTTTGCTCATTAAGTATTTTAAGCACAAATAAATCGCCACGACGTTCTATCATCTCGGCATTTATTTTATCTTCTAGGATAACCTGCGTGCCTGGCTTTAATGCTTTATTTGCTCTTACATGCGCTAAAATTTTATTATCATCTAAAAGTCGTTCAACTAAAACTTCAACTTTACCACCCGATAGTTTATGACCTAATAAACGAGCCGGTATTACCTTAGTATTATTAAAGATAAGTAAGTCATTCGCTGTGACTAAGTCAGGCATTTGCGCAAAAATTTTGTGCTCTATGCTATCTGAGCTTTTATCTGCGACCACTAATAATCTTGATTCGCTTCTTTTTTCAGCTGGGAAACGAGCAATTAATTCATCTGGAAGATCAAAGTGGAAATCTGAAACTTGCATGCCTTAACTCTATTGTGATTGAAAGCGCATTAGTCTATTGCGAGCCCTGCATAATAGCAAGTTTTCAATCAATAAGAATGCTTAAAAAGCTTGGTTTAAAAATAAAATATGGATAGGATTAAGTTATTTTTTAATTTTTTATTTAAACGTTAAATTAAGTCCAATAAATGTTTAAAAATTACATTTAAAAGTGAATTAAATGTAAATATTGTATTTTTATCTGCTTTTTGGGGTTTTTTGGGGTTTTTTGACCGTTTTACTTCAAAAAGCTGTTGTAAAATTACAAAACCGATATATAATACCCCCATCTTTGAAAGACGCGAGTATCGCAGTTTTCTTGATATCCCTTTGTTAGTGCTTGAGTGCCTTAAATGGCATCATTTTTACGCCCAGTTCCCCAACTGGGCTTTTTTTTGTCTAAAATTCAGCTAAACATTCTATTCGGCATTATTTTTTATGGCTGTTAACTTAGCTCAATATTATGAATGCATTCAATCAATCGCTTTACTTGTTGTTTGCAACAAGCGCTTCCGTCGGTTGCGTAGGTTTTACGGCGCACTAATTCAAGGTTATCAGCACCCGCTGCAATGGCATCGATAATATCCATTTTAAGTACTTCATTACAGACACATAAATTTTCGTTTAAATCTTTTTTTAAGATCTCGGGTAATTTATCTAATGGATTTTTTATTTCTATGCTCATCTATCAACTCAGCTAATCACAACTGAGATATATTATTACCTAATAAAAACAAAGTTACGAGCTTTTAGCTCTGCAAAAACTTTAAATTGCGATACAAAATTAATATACAATATCGCTCAAAATTTTGAGGTTAGCTTAAACCCAAACGTATTAATAATATTGCATTATCGCTAACGTTAACAATGATTGCAGGCTGCAGCTAACCCAATAAATTATTAAGCCCGTAAATATTATCTAAAAAGAGAAGTATCAGATGAACCTAACTGTTAAGTCCACTTTACCTGCTTTATTATGCAGCTTGTCGTCCTATTCATTGGCCGCAGATAACAATATAAACACAGATGATATTGAGAGAATTAGTATAGAAGCCTCACCTACAGCTAATAAAGAGCCTGTAGGTACGTTTGATTCCCCTGTTTCTAATTTAGATTATGATCCCCGTGTCGATTTACAATCTCGAAATATGGCAGAAGCTCAAGCTGATATAAGTATTCGTGGCGGTATTTTTGAAAATACCGGTTTTCGGGTTGGTAGTGCCACTTTACTTGATCCTCAAACAGGTCATTACGTTGCAGAATTACCAATTGCCCCTCAAATGCTGCGCGGACCTTATATTATGACCGGTGCGGACAATGCGCTTTTCGGTTTAAATAGCTCTGTTGGTACGGTGGCTTTTGACTGGAAACCAATTAGTTCAGGTGGACAAATTTCAATAGGTGCCGGTAGCAATGATTTTAATTTGCAAAGCATATATGCTGCAAAGCGCACACCATTAAAAGATAGCCTACAAGATTGGCATTTAGGGGTTGAAGGTGAGTTTTCTCGCTCGGCAAGTGATGGCTCTATTGATAATGGTGATCATCATTTTAAGCGCGCGTCAGGCCGTATTCAATTGACGGATGCTAACTCGCAAACAGATTTATTTTTTGGGTTACAAGAAAAGTTTTTTGGCTGGCCAAATTTATATACGCCGTTTAATGTGAATGAAACTGAAGATCTAAAAACACGACTCTTAATGCTTAATCACAAACAAAATTATGCAAACCAGAGTTCATTTGAGGTCTCTGCTTATTATCGCCGTCATAATGACCATTATATTTATTCACGTGAAAATCCAGAAGCTTTTCAAACTTTTCATGAAACCGAGGTTAAATCTATCGCGTTTTCAGGGCGGCATGTTCAAACGGAGGCGTTTGCTTGGAATTACTCAACTCAGTTACTTTCTGATTCTATTGAATCAACTGCGTTAGAAAACAACTTTACCACCCGAAACTATATTAAAGCCAGCATTTTACCTGAGTATAAAATAGCCTTAACGCCTAATGAACTCGTAACAATGCGTTTAGGCGCTTCGTTTGATGATAGTAACCGGGATGATTCAAAAACCTCATTGCTGGGCGATTTGGTTTGGCATAAAACCAACACCGATGGAAGATCTAAATCAGTCTATTTTTCATATGCACAAGCTAGCCAAGTGGCCGGTTATACCGCAATAGGCGGAAGTGATTCAGGTGGGTTATTTAGAAGTAATTATGAATTAGAACGCGAAACCACCACTAACCTAGAGCTAGGGTTAGTGTTAGAGCAATATGATTGGCGTTTAAGCTCAGCTATTTTTTATCGTAAAGATGATAATTTAACAGACTGGACTTACAATTTTGATTCAACTTCGGCTCGCTATGCTAATCCAGTTGATATTGATACAACGGGTTTAGAGTTATTAACGACTCGATATTTTGATAACGCTGAAATCGTATTGGGTTATACGTTTTTACGAAAATCAGAAGATTACGGTGATGCCAATATTGATGCTAGTTTTTATGCGTTAAATTACCCTAATCATAGAGTTACTTTGGGTACGATTTGGCAACTTACGGATATAATTGACCTAAGACTAGATAATGAATGGCGTAAGCAAGAAGATAATTTACTCAGAAACAGTGATGACGATGCATTATTTACTCACCTAACGTTAACGATTAAACCTGAGCAACTCTCTGGATTAATGATTACATTGGCAGCAGATAACTTATGGAATGAGTCATTCGAAGAAGTGCCTGGTACGCCTGGACGTGGTGAGCAATACACAGTAAGTGCAACTTACAATTGGTAATCTAATTTCAATTTATAGTGATGGTTTGTCGGTAAATAGACACCGACAAACCAAACGAGCATTATTTAGTTTCTAAACGCCAAGTTCTTACCCAATCAACTCTCATGGTATTAATAGAGTCGTCTAGCAAATCATTTTTATCAGGTAAGCCGCCTACCCAAGAAGAATCTTGAGTCCATAAATCCCAGATCAAATGTTGCTCTAGCGTAAATGGGTTTGTGGTTTTTATTTTTCCTGCAGGTTCACCATCCAGATAGAATTGTACATTGTGCTCATCTTTCCACCATGCCCCTACTACGTGATACTCTTCATTCCAAGCAACACCTTTTAGCGTATTACCTTCAGATAAATGACGGTTATCAAAATTACCTTTGCTTCGTTCAGTTACACCGTCTTTAACCACAAAATATTGTGAATGCATAGTCCATGGGTAATCAGGGTTTGCATAATCGGTTGATGGATTTGAGTTATTTTCGATAATATCTATTTCATCTCGGTTATCAATATCCCCATTATTTAACCAAAACGTATTGTAGGCTGAAATGTGTGCGGTTTTGATCCGACTTTCAGTGTACATAGGAAATTTAATTTTACTTTTTGAGCGAACGCGTGATGTCTCAAACCATTGGTTTTCACTTTCAGCATTTAACGTGGCTTTAATCCATAAATTACCACCATCAACTCCAGAATTTTTATTGAGCATATTGACTGGCGTATCACCATAATTCCAGTTTGTTTTTACCCATTTATTTGAATCCCAAAAATCGAATTCATCTGACAATTCTTCTACTTTCACCCAGTACATATCATCTGGCGTTGTATCGTTAAAGGATACAAAACTAGGCGTTCTTGGATCGGCTTCATTTACGTTAATAACAAGCGGCTCTTCTGTCGTCTCATCGTTATCTGTATTATCTTCTTGATCGACAACTTCATTATTATCCCCTGCATCGGTTGTATTATCTACCACAGGTTTATTTTCATTCGGCTCACTTGAACCTGAAGTTGAGTTACAGCCTGTAAGGCATATTAGCAAAGCGGCTAAGGTGGTCATTTTTAACTTCATATCAATCCTACAATCACATTATATTAATAACCTTGTTAACAATAAACTATTTAAAGTAAAATTCAATAGCTAATTTTTGCAATAGATAATTTTTACTCAATTTGAAGATGGAAAAACTACAATGAGTTTAAAAAAGAAATTTAATCTGAGTGAAAGTGCAGGAAATGGATTTTTTGGCGTTGTTTTGCAATGCGTTTATTAAAATTAAGGTAAGCTAAATATAAAAAGGGTTAACCTTTCGATTAACCCTTTTTTAAAAGTACTAACTTTAAAAATGATACTACTAGCCGTCAGTTAACGGACGCATATGCGGGAATAAAATAACATCTTTAATCGTTGGACAGTCAGCAAATAGCATGACTAAACGATCAATCCCTATACCTTGCCCTGCTGTTGGCGGTAAGCCAAATTCGAGCGCTGTGATATAATCATCATCAAAATGCATGGCTTCTTCATCACCTGCATCTTTTTCTTGTACTTGCTTGTTAAAGCGAGCAGCTTGATCTTCAGCATCATTAAGCTCTGAGAAACCATTTGCCAATTCACGGCCACCAACAAAAAACTCAAATCTGTCAGTCACAAATGGGTTGTCATCGTTACGGCGCGCTAGTGGTGAAACTTCCCATGGGTATTCTGTAATAAAGGTGGGTTGAATCAGTTTATGTTCTGCCACTTCTTCAAATATCTCACACAAATATTTACCCGCGCCCCAAATTCCTTGTTTTTCAGGCTCTTTAACTCCCACTTGTTTTGCCATTGCACGGATTGCATCAAAGTTGTTTTCTGGATCTTTTAATACCGCGGCATCTAAATCAGGTGCGTGTTTAATAACAGCATCGGCCATTGATAAACGTTCAAATGGTTGCCCAAAATCGTACTCGATGGTTTCTGTTATCTCACCATTTTCGTCGCGTTTTGTATTGGTTATTATGGTTGAACCTAATACGTTTTGCGCCAAAGTACGTAGCATATCTTCGGTCAGATTCATTAAATCGTTATAATCTGCATAGGCTTGATAGAATTCTATCATGGTAAATTCAGGGTTATGGCGTGTGCTTAAACCTTCGTTTCTAAAGTTACGGTTAATTTCAAACACGCGGTCAAAGCCGCCTACGACTAAACGTTTTAAATATAACTCTGGCGCGATACGTAAAAACATATCTATGCTAAGCGCATTATGATGTGTGACAAAAGGCTTAGCGGTAGCGCCGCCCGGAATCACCTGAAGCATAGGCGTTTCAACTTCCATAAACCGGCGTTCGGTTAAGTATTGGCGAATTCCACTGACAACTTGTGAACGAATTTGGAAAACATCACGTGTTTCTTGGTTGATCATTAAATCAACGTAGCGTTGGCGATATTTGGTTTCTTGATCAGCTAAGCCATGGTATTTTTCTGGCAATGGACGAAGTGATTTAGTTAATAATTTATATTCAGACATGTGAACATATAAATCGCCTTTGCCTGATTTATGCAAAGGTCCTTTAACGCCAATTATATCGCCAATATCAAGTACACCATAGCGTTCTTTTAAATCGGCTTGTACTGTTTTTTTATCCGCATAGGCTTGGATGCGTCCAGTCATATCTTGAATCACCATAAAAGGCCCACGTTTGGCCATGATTCTGCCGGCAATTGAAACTATGTTAGCTTCTTCTGCGAGTGTTGGTTTATCTTTGTCTTGATATTGTGCCTGTAAATCAGCGGCATAATGTTCTGGTTGAAAATCATTTGGATGCGCGTTCGCCGGACATTTTTCTCTGATGGCTGCTAATTTAGCTTTGCGCTCTGCAATAAGTTTATTTTGCTCTTGTGCGATTTCATTTTGAGTTGATGCATTTTGTTCGGACATAATGATTCCAATAAATAACTAATACGTTTAACTTAAATAATTAAAGGCCGGCTTTTAACGCAGCTTCAATGTAAGGGTCTAATTCGCCATCCAAAACAGCTTGGGTATTGCGATTTTCTACCCCAGTTCGTAAATCTTTAATGCGTGAGTCATCCAATACGTATGAACGTATTTGACTGCCCCAACCTATATCTGATTTGCCGTCTTCCATGGCTTGTTTTTCAGCGTTTTGCTTTTGTAATTCGTGCTCATATAATTTAGCTTTAAGCTGTTTCATTGCCTGATCTTTATTTTTATGTTGTGAGCGATCGTTTTGGCATTGAACCACTATATTGGTTGGTGTATGAGTAATACGCACGGCTGAGTCGGTTCGGTTTACGTGCTGACCACCAGCACCTGAGGCGCGGTAAGTATCAATTCGTAAATCTGCCGGATTAATATCTATTTCAATATCATCATCCACTTCAGGGTAAATAAAAGCGGAAGCAAACGATGTATGGCGGCGATTACCTGAATCAAATGGTGATTTTCGAACTAAACGGTGTACGCCTGTCTCTGTGCGTAACCAGCCAAAGGCATATTCACCGATAATGCGCACCGTTGCAGATTTTATACCCGCTACTTCACCATCTGAAATTTCAATTAACTCAGTTTTAAAACCATGAGATTCAGCCCAGCGTAAATACATGCGCAGCAGCATATTACACCAGTCTTGTGCTTCTGTGCCGCCTGAACCTGATTGTAAATCAATGTAACAATCTGCGGTATCATTTGGGCCGCTAAACATACGGCGAAATTCTAATCCAGCAATTTTTTCTTCAAGCTCGTCTAATTCGCTTAAAGCTTCGTCAAAAGTTTCTTGATCTTCAGCTTCAACTGCTAATTCAATCAGCCCTGAAATATCTTCAACACCTTGTTCTAATTCGTCAATGGTATTAACGATAAGCTCAAGCGATGAACGCTCTTTACCAAATGCTTGGGCTTTATCTGGTTCATTCCAAATATCGGGTTGTTCTAATAAACGCGATACTTCTTCTAACCGTTCTGATTTTTGTTCATAGTCAAAGATACCCCCTAAGCGTTTCGGTACGCTCGCTAATATCTTTTATTTTGTTTTGCACAGGGTTTAATTCAAACATGCAATCTCAACTTTGATATGGATAAAATAAGCGCCGAATTGTACCGAAAATTACGCGAGTTTGGTATAGCAAATCATTAAAACTCAGAATCATCCTCAACAAAAATCAGACCTTCGTTAACCAGCGCGACTAGCAACTGTAAATTATCTAAGTTTTGTACAAACTCGTTAAGCTGCTGGCTGCTGTATTGCTGATTTTGCGCAAGGTATTTTGCAAAACTGTGTTGAGCTAAATTAAGCGAAACGGCTTCACCGTTAATAAATAAATTGTCCGCTATAAATAGACATCTTAAGCCGCCTAATTTATGCCAATGTGTTACTTGTTGGAGTATTTCAAGTATGTCTTCGCTTTGGTATGCTGGCGTGATTGGGTCTATGGCCAGTTCATGTTTAGCTTGAGTTAAATAGCAACCTAACCAGTTGTTAAAATGAGTGTCATCCGACACTGTTGATAAAATCAACTGTCTTAATTGGGCTATTTCAGCTGTGCTGACTTGGCTATTATCAGCTCGCAGTGTTAAAGACGGATCAGCATAACGCTGCTTAAAACATTCTTCTTGCAATGCGTAGTCGGCAAATGATGAGAGTAAATCTTGTTGGTCTGGGGCTCTAAATCCAATTGAATAATTTAAAGCCGGTTCAATAGCGTAACCTTCATGAGGACAGCCCGGCGGAATATATAACAAATCGCCTGGCTCTAAAACGGCATCAATAATAGCGTCAAAGCCGGTTACTTGTAGTAAATCTGGATGTGGTATTTTATCTGTTAGCGCTTGTGGTAACCCCACTTTCCAATGACGTTTACCTTGGCCCTGTAAAATAAAAACATCATATTGATCAACATGCGCTCCTACACCGCCACCTGGCATTGAAAAGCTCACCATGACATCGTCAATGCGCCAATTAGGAATAAAACGAAAAGGCTCGATTAGCTCAGCGGTTTCAACAGAAACATGATCGACGGCTTGAACAAGCAAAGTCCAGTCTTGTTCTGATAAATGTGAAAAGCTTTCAAATGGCCCGTGTTCAACATGCCATTTGTCATCTTGTTTAATAATAATGCGAGATTCAATTTCAGCTTCACAGGCTAAGCCCGCGAGTTCGTCAGCATCGATAGGATCGTCAAACGAATTAAAAGCGCCTTTAATTAAAACCGGTTTTTTTTGCCAGTATTCTTGTAAAAATTGCGCTGGTGAAAAGTTCGAAAACTGATATTTCATTACGTAACCTGTTCATTTTTAATGAGTTTATTAACCATTTTTCGTACAAACGGATTAATGACCACAATGGTTGGAAACGCAACGCTAAATGCAAATGCCCACGCTTTTAGCCAAATGAATAATAATCCATTGGTCCAGCCTAAATTAAATAAGGTGATAACTAACGACATAATACATGACATTGTCATCGACATCACAAAAGCAAATACAATGCTTTGATACTTTTTATCAATCACCTTTGAACTCCTACCATATTTAAAAAGTTGCTGACCAAACTTATGTTAGTTGTTTAAAGCCAAAAACAAAAAAGGCAGCGTACGCTGCCCTTTTTCTTTTATTGGGCAAGTTTTTATAACTCGTCAACAAAAGTTTGCGCTCGACCAATATAACTGGCTGGCGTCATTTCTTTTAAGCGCACTTTTTCGGCTGCTGGGATATCTAACTTTTCAATAAACTCAGCCATAATTTCTTTATTAACGCGTTTACCACGGGTTAATTCTTTTAACTTTTCGTATGGCTTTTCAATCGCGTAGCGGCGCATCACGGTTTGAATTGGCTCAGCTAATAATTCCCAGTTTTGATCAAGTTCATTTAATAAGCTTTGCTCGTTCACTTCTAGCTTGCTAATACCTTTTAACGTGGCTTGATAAGCAATAATAGAGTTGGCTACACCCACACCTAAATTACGTAAAACCGTTGAATCGGTCAAATCGCGCTGCCAACGAGAAACAGGCAATTTTTGGGCTAAGTGAGTGAAAATAGCATTTGCGATGCCTAAGTTGCCCTCTGAATTTTCAAAATCAATTGGATTAACTTTATGTGGCATGGTTGACGAACCAATTTCACCGGCAACGGTTTTTTGCTTAAAGTGACCTAATGCAATATAAGCCCAGATGTCACGGTCAAAATCTAAAATAATGGTGTTTGCACGCGCAACTGCATCAAACAATTCAGCAATGTAATCATGTGGTTCAATTTGTGTTGTATAAGGGTTCCAAGTTAATCCTAAGCTAGTAACATAGCTGGCACTAATGCTATTCCAGTCTAATTCAGGGTAAGCAGATAAATGTGCGTTGTAGTTACCAACTGCACCATTAAATTTGCCTAAAATTTCAACTTGGGCAATTTGCTCGCGCTGGCGTTTCAAACGCATATAAACGTTTGCCATTTCTTTGCCCATGGTTGTCGGAGACGCCGGTTGGCCATGGGTACGCGCCATCATAGCAACATCGCGATACTCTTTTGCTAAGCGATTTAACTCGGATAAAATTTTATCAATGTAAGGTAAAATAACCGTTTTTCTAGCTTCGCTTAACATTAAGCCATGCGATAAATTGTTAATATCTTCAGAGGTACAAGCAAAATGGAAAAATTCAGTGACAGCGTGTAATTCAGCGTTGTTTTCAATTTTTTCTTTTAAGAAATATTCAACTGCTTTAACGTCGTGATTAGTGGTGCGTTCAATTTCTTTTACTCGCGCCGCATCCGCTTCACTAAATTCATCAACAATATTGTCTAACACTTTATTAGCGTCAGCTGAAAACGCAGGTACTTCATCGATGCCCGCAATTTCTGCCATTTTTTGTAGCCATCTAACTTCAACCGTTACACGGTATTTAGTCAAACCATATTCACTAAAAATAGGTCGTAACTCAGTTGTTTTACTACCATAGCGGCCATCTACTGGCGATATTGCAGTTAAGCTGGATAAATCCATTGAAATCTCCTGTTAAGATATAAGGTTTTGTTTTAAGGCTTGTTCTGCAAAATGCACCCAATGTTGCCTACGTAATACAATATTTCTGCGCTGACCACCTAATTGTCGCCACAGTACTGCTGAGCGAACTGCTGCAAGTAACAAAGCTCTGACTTTATTCTGTACTGAGTTTTGCTTGAGTAAATCAGGATTGCCCAAAACTTTAATGGGCGAGCCAAGTGGACTGATTACTGTTTTATAGGTTTGGGCAAAGCCTTCTAACACTAAATCATGAGTAAGCTCAAAATGAGCTCGTTTTTGTTCTAATAAATTAATTTGTTTTGATAACTTTTCTAAATTAGCTTGGCGTTTTGTTAATCGTCTTTCCAGTGTTAACGCGCTGAGTACATAGCGTGTTAGCTCAGCATCTTTTACGTGTGAATTATTGCCAAGTTGCTCACGTATAATTTTTAATCCAGCTGATAGGTTTTGCTCACCACTATATACTGAGGCGGTATCATCCGGATTAATATTCAAAACCGACTCTAGCATGACTTCAAGCTCGCTTTGATTAAGCGAACCGCGTCTGGCGATGGTTTGTACCATGTAACAAGCCTGACAGACGCCAGCGAGTGCTAAAGTTTGTTGATATGTCACTTTTGCCATTAAATTTTAACTTACTTAATCAATTTATCAATAATCGCGCCACCTAAGCAGACTTCGCCTAGGTAAAATACCGCGGATTGTCCTGGTGTTACCGCAGCAACAGGATTATCAAACATTACTTTATAGTTGTTCTCGTCTATTTGTTCAATGGAGCAATTAACATCTGTTTGGCGATAGCGTGTTTTCACAGTACAGTCTAATTTAACTTGTGGACCTTTTCGATCACCCCAATGAGCCTGGTTTATGATCATTCCGGTTGAAAATAATCTTGGATGGTCACTGCCTTGGGCTACCACTAGTACGTTGCGTTCTAAATCTTTATCAACTGTATACCAAGGTGCTTCACCTGCATTTTTTAATCCACCAATGCCTAGACCTTTTCGTTGGCCTAACGTGTGATACATTAACCCTTCATGCTGGCCAATTATATCGCCTTCTGTGGTTTCAATATTGCCAGGTTGCGCAGGTAAATACTGTTGTAAAAAATCTTTAAATTTACGCTCACCAATAAAACAAATACCAGTTGAGTCTTTTTTATTGGCGGTGACTAAATCTTGTGCTTCGGCAATTTGCCTCACTTCTGGTTTTTCTAACTCACCTACCGGAAATAAAGTTTGTGCGATATGTTCACTGGCTAATGTGTATAAGAAATAACTTTGATCTTTATTGTTATCTAAACCGCGTAGCATTTTCCATTCGCCGTTAACATTGGCTCTACGCACATAATGCCCAGTGGCAATGTAATCGGCGCCCAGCGCTTCGGCAGCAAACTCTAAAAAGGCTTTAAATTTAATTTCTTTGTTACACATAATATCAGGGTTTGGGGTGCGCCCTGCTTTATATTCAGCTAAAAAGTATTCAAATACGTTATCCCAATACTCAGCAGCAAAATTAATAGTGTGTAGTTCAATACCTAACTTGTCAGCTACAGCTTGGGCATCTTCTAAATCTTGCGCAGCTGCACAATATTCATCAGTGTCATCTTCTTCCCAGTTTTTCATAAACAATCCTTCAACTTGATATCCTTGTTGAAGTAATAAATAAGCTGATACTGAAGAGTCTACACCGCCAGACATACCAACAATGACTTTTTTATCACTGTTATTCGACATATTTATAAAACCTGCTGCTAAAATTTGGGGCGCTATTCTAGCATTGTTTGTGCACGCTATAAATAACTTTGAATCGCAGATAATGGGATACGTTTACCCGCTAAATAATCATCTAAACAAATTTTAACCAAAGGGCTACGCATTTGATCCAATTTATTTTCAATTTGTTCAAGTGTAAGCCAATGTGCGGCGGTAATATCATCATCTTGAGGTTGTGTTTTGGGTAAAGTTTGCTGATCTAGTTCAATCAGGTAACAAAATCGCAAGTATTGGATTTTTTTAGCAACAACTTCGCTTTGGTAAATACCGACTAAAGCTTCTGGCTCTAATGTTAAGCCGGTTTCTTCATATAATTCACGTTTGGCTGCGGCTAATAAGGTTTCGTCTTTTTCAAGATGGCCCGCTGGTTGATTGTAAACTTGTTTGCCATCTTCTGTTTCTTCCACCAATAAAAAGTAATTTTGGCATTTTACAATGCACGCCACTGTGGTATTGGGTTTAAACATAAGCTGTCCTTTTGATGGATATGGTTTTTTTTAGGTGTGCTGGCTATATTTTTATTTCAGATAAATCTATCTCGCGCCATTGACCGGGCTCAAGTCCGTCTAAATTTATATTGGCAATTTGATGCCGAATTAAGCGTAGTGTGGGTAAGCCTACGTGAGCAGTCATGCGTCTCACTTGACGATTTTTGCCTTCAAATAAAGTGAGTTTCAGCCAAGATGTTGGAATGGATTGACGCTCGCGAATAGGTGGATTGCGCGGCCAGAGATCGTTAGGTTCTGGGATGATTTCAACTAAGGCGGGTTTGGTTAATCCATCTTTTAACGGCACACCTTTTTTAAGTGCGTCAATTTGTGTTTGATTGGCTTGTCCTTCCACTTGTACCCAATAAACTTTACCTTGTTTTTTATCTGGGTTAGCGAGTTGATGTTGCAGTTGACCGTTATTTGTTAGGATCAAAAGGCCTTCTGAATCTTTATCAAGTCGCCCTGCTGCATAAACATCTTTAACATTGATAAAGTCTTTTAGTGTTTTTCGGTTTTGATCGTCGGTGAACTGAGTTAGCACGTTAAAAGGCTTATTAAAAATAATCACTCTAGTTTGTTCTGCTGATATCGTTTTATGGGCAGGTTTACGATTAATGGACTTGAGATTATTACCTGTTTTACCCGATTTTATTTGTCGGTTTGCGGCTGGTTTTTTAGTTTGGAGTTTAAAAGGTCTGGCGCCTGATTTTGAAAGATTTTGTTTTGTCACCTGTGCCTGTCCAGTCTGCTCTAATTGGACGTTTAATATTAACCTAAATGGACTAAATATATAAGTTTGAAATTCAAATATATGATTTAGTAAATAATCACCATAATCTAACCTAATTAATTTCAACTTGTAGTTATCATTTTCCTTGATAGAATCAGTTTAGAATTAAACTTTAACCTTGCATTATAATAAGCAGTTAGCCTACCTAAGCAATTTTCACCTATGGTGAGTTGTAAATTTGTATGTAGCGTAAAGGTTCACTTTTACTCTGTAAGTTAACTGTATAACACTCACTCTTGTTGAGCACGATGCCATTAAAAGGAAACATAAATGACAAGCAAAACGCCTAAAATAATCTACACAATCACAGATGAAGCTCCCGCACTGGCGACCTATTCTTTTTTGCCTATTGTGCAAGCTTTTGCAAAGCAAGCTGATATTACAGTAGAAACTCGTGATATCTCTTTAGCCGGACGTATTTTATCGCAATTTCCAGAGTACTTAACGGATGCTCAAAAGCAATCTGATGATTTAGCAGAGCTGGGTGAGTTAGCAAAACAACCTGAAGCTAACATTATTAAACTACCTAATATCAGTGCTTCAATTCCTCAATTACTTGCAACCATTAAAGAGCTTCAAGCTAAAGGTTATGCATTACCTGAATATAAAAGCGAGCCTAAAACAGATGAAGAAAAGTCTGCAAAAGCCGCTTATGCAAAAGTATTAGGCTCAGCAGTAAACCCAGTTTTACGTGAAGGTAATTCAGATCGCCGCGCACCAACCGCTGTTAAAAACTATGCGAAGAAAAACCCTCATCGCATGGGTGAATGGTCAAAAGACTCTAAAGCACATGTAGCATCAATGACTGAAGGTGATTTTTACGGTAGTGAAAAGTCGGTGACAGTTAAGGCCGATGGCAAATTTAAAATTGAATTTACTGAAGAAGATGGCGCAACTACTTTATTAAAAGATTTTGCACCACTACAAGCAGGCGAAGTAATTGATTCATCTGTGATGAGTGCTAAAGCATTACAAGCTTTCTTAGCTGAGCAAATTCAAGATGCAAAAGATAAAGGTGTTTTGTTTTCATTACACATGAAAGCGACCATGATGAAAGTATCTGATCCTATTATTTTTGGTCAATGTGTTTCAGTATTTTATAAAGATGTTTTAGAAAAACATGCAGATACCTTTGCTAAATTAGATATAGATTTAAACAATGGTATTGGTGATGTTTTCTCAAAAATGGAGCAATTAACCCCTGCTGAGCAAGCTGATATTAGCGCTGATTTTGCAAAATTATACGAGTCAGCTCCGTCACTTGCCATGGTTGATTCAGATCGCGGAATTACCAATTTACATGTTCCAAGTGATGTTATTATTGATGCCTCTATGCCAGCGATGATCCGCGGCGGTGGTAAAATGTGGAACTCTGACGGTGAAGAGCAAGATGCTAAAGCTGTGATTCCAGACCGTTGTTATGCGGGTGTTTACGACGAAACTGTTAAATTCTGTATTGAAAATGGTGCTTTTGATCCAACCACCATGGGTACTGTACCTAACGTAGGTTTAATGGCTCAAAAAGCCGAAGAATACGGCTCACACGATAAAACGTTCCAAGCATCAGCTAAAGGCCAAATTAAAGTTATCGACGATAACGGTACTGAGCTAATGGTTCAACCAGTTGATAAAGGTGATATTTTCAGAATGTCTCAAGCTAAAGATACCCCTATTCAAGACTGGGTAAAACTAGCGGTGACTCGTTCACGTTTATCAAATACGCCTGTTATTTTCTGGTTAGATGAAAATCGTGCACACGATGCGCAAATGATAAACAAAGTAAAAACTTACCTAGCTGATCACGATACTGATGGTTTAGATATTCAAATTTTAGCCCCAGTAGAAGCAACTAAAGTAACACTTAGACGTTGTAAAGATGGTTTAGATACCATTTCAGCAACGGGTAATGTATTACGCGATTACTTAACTGACTTATTCCCGATTTTAGAGTTAGGAACAAGCGCTAAAATGTTATCAATTGTTCCATTAATGAATGGTGGTGGCTTATTTGAAACAGGTGCAGGTGGTTCAGCACCTAAACATGTCGATCAGTTAGTTAAGCAAAATTACTTGCGCTGGGATTCGTTAGGTGAGTTTTTAGCTTTAGCTGCTTCACTTGAGCATTTATCTAATACGATGAATAACGCAAAAGCTCAGGTTTTAGCTGAAACACTCGATAAAGCAACTGGCCAATTATTAGATAACAATAAATCACCTTCACGTAAATTAGGTGGCATTGATAATCGAGGCAGCCATTTCTATGTTGCTTTATATTGGTCACAAGCATTAGCTGAGCAAACACAAGATACTGACTTAGCAGCTGCGTTTGCACCTGTTGCTAAAACTTTAGCAGAGAACGAAGCTAAAATTGTTGAAGAGTTTACGAGCATTCAAGGCGATTGTGTTGAAATTGGTGGTTATTATAAGCCAAACGATGAGTTAGCCTCTAATGCGATGCGCCCAAGTGCAACCTTAAACGAAACAATCAATACTTTATAATCACGTGTTCAGCTTAAATAAATTAAAAAGTTTAAGTTGAAGTTTTAGTGATTTTTAACTTAAAACAGGAGGCAAAGCCTCCTGTTTTTGTTTATAGGCTTGCTATTTTTATTAATATTCAAG
The DNA here is from genome assembly GCF_026725475.1 of Catenovulum adriaticum. Classification (NCBI taxonomy): domain Bacteria; kingdom Pseudomonadati; phylum Pseudomonadota; class Gammaproteobacteria; order Alteromonadales; family Alteromonadaceae; genus Catenovulum; species Catenovulum adriaticum. The sequence continues at coordinate 1,520,262 of NZ_CP109965.1, read as the reverse complement.
CACTTTTAACTATCTTATCCCCGCCCGCCTTTGCTACTCAGAGCAAGGTTATAGCTGAATATTTTTCACACAAACTAGCGATGTGGAAAAGTGCAGCAAGTGGCGCCATCATATTCACAAAAACGCTGCCAATACTGCTGCCAATACTTTCTATGTAAGCTTGGATTTTTAGTCCTGAAAATACATTTTGACTGCAGGATACAGTTATTTAGGATTTGTTTGGAACAAAACCCTGTGTTCTAAATGCCTGCTCCCCCATTTAAATATGGGCGATATATTAAAGTATGATTTTATTGAATCTCAACCCAAGTATTGCCGTATATCTATTTCATCAATTTGTGATTCGGTTAAGTAAGTTTTTGCGTATTGCAAATAAATACCTGAAGTTAAAAAAAGCTCAAATATGTCTTTGTCGACATGCTCGTCTAATACCATTTTATGTAAAATTTTAATGGCAACGCTTAAAGGCTTTGCTTTTTTATAGGGTCTGTCAGCCGCGGTTAATGCTTCAAAAATATCAGCCAAAACTAATACGCGCTCTGGAATGGATAAATCTTTTGCACTTAACTTGCGTGGATAGCCAGTGCCTTTTAAGGTTTCATGATGGGTGGATGCATATCGTGGGACTTTAGATAATTCATCTGGAAATGGTACTTGTTCTAACATTTTTATGGTGCTGATAATATGCTCATTAATTTTAAATCGATCTTCAGCCGTTAATGTACCACGCCCTACTTTAAGGTTGTGTAGCTCGCCTAAGTTATACTTATATTTAGGCGGTTTAACTTTAATGCCCAGTTTTTTATCATATTTAATGGGTTTGTCGTGCGAAATTAAATGTATTTTTTTATCCGCTAATAAGTTTTCGATTACAGGTAGTTGTTCATCTTCGTATTCCATTTTTAGCTCTTCTAAAGGCGATAATCCTATTTTATCGTCAAAGTGACGCAGCCAGGTTATTTTAGCTAATTCATCCAATCGTTTTTCACTAGCTTTATTTAAAAACTCGCTACCAACATTGGTGGATGCAATAAAAGCAAAGTCCTGAATGAGTTTCGATTGCTCTCTTTTTAGCTGTTGTTTTAATTGAACTTTATTCGAACTTGGTTGAGCCAATTTTTTATAATATTCGATTTCTGCATCACGCCACAACACCTCAAAGCGCATGCGGATTTCATGAATGCGGTTGTAGATAGTTTCTAACTTGGTGCCTTTATCTACGATATGCTCGGGTGTTGTGATTTTGCCACAATCATGTAGCCAAGCAGCAATGCTGAATTCTCTAAATTCATCATTGTTTTTAAATTCAAATTGATTAAATGGCGGTTTGTCAGATTCAGAAGCCGCTTTGGCTAACATAATGCCAAGTTTAGGCACTCGCTCACAATGCCCGGCTGTGTATGGCGATTTATCATCAATCGCTTGGGCAATCAGTTGAATAAAAGATTCGATTAATGCTTTTTGATTTTGCTCGTGCCGCTCAACCGCTCGTCCCATTCTGAGCATAGATTTAGCTAAACTTTCAATTTCAATAATGGAGCTAGATAACGTAGAAATTTTGTCATATTCTCGGTTTTTAATTTTTTCGGCTTCTTCTGATAGGCGTTTCACAGGTAATACGATAGGCGAAGCAAAATACCAAGAAATAGGTAACACTAAAAATAAACAACCAGCGGTAATTAAGATTGAAAACTGAATTTGTGCTCGGCTATGTGAAAAAATGTCGTCTTTATTAACCACTATAGCTAAATAATCGGTATTATTATTTTTATTTGAAAGCAGATTGGCGTCTGATTTAAGTGGTGATACATAAACATATTTTTCAATGCCATTAAGCGTTACTAAACTGAGCTTGCCTTGTTTTTCAGGCGCCTGTGTACGTTGTATTAATTCTGGATACGGCACTGCGCCTAGCGTTTTCACCTGACTGACTTTTTCATTAAGCCATTTTTCTTTTAGCTGTTTTTTAAACCTCGTTGATACTTGTTTGAGTGCTTCATTAATTAACGATAATATCTCTTGTTTATCTTTTTGTACAAGTAGGTGAAGTGTTTGCGGAAATTGATTAGGAGAAAAATTATTGATGGGATGATATTCAATATCATTTATAAAATATTGTTGCTGTGTATAAAGCAGCACGGCATGGTTATCTAGCCCCGCATCTACATTGCCAAAGGCAACCTGGTGCAGTAAATCTTGAGTATTGTTTACGGTGACCACGTTAATTTCAGGGTAGAATTTTTTAATAAAAGGCAACACCGACCAACCTTCTGGAATCGCCAATGTTTTTCCTTTTAAATCAGCCAGCGATTGAATTGAATTTTGACTTTTGTGAGTGGCTAACGAAAAAGGCAAACTGAGCAAAGGCTGGCTCAAAATCCCTTTTTTCTGGTTTTCAGGCGTGGGGAAAACAGGTTGTAAAATATCAATATCGCCTTGCTGGTAAAGCGTTAAAAACTGAGCCCAACTATGCCCATTAATGTAATTAAATTGAATGCCGGTTAACTGAGAAACACGGTTTAGTAAATCAATTGAGTAACCTTTTGGTTTGCCTGCAACAGAAAAATCAATTGGAGGCCAATTTGTCTCGTTAGATACCGTTAAGCTTGGGTATTTAGCAACTAGTGCTTGTTGTGATTTAGATAATTTTAATGGTGTGGGCTTTTCATATAAAGTCTCGATCTGCGGATCTAAATTGCTGGCAACTATATCGCCACTTTTTTGAAAAATATACATCTCACTTTGAAAGCGACTATTGTATTCTTTGTCTTGACGATTTAAATATTCAGATAAAGCGGATAGCGCGATATCAACGGCTAAAACGCGGTTTGACTGCTGTATTTTTATTGAATAAGTTTGCCCTGGTGCTTTTAAATGACTGAATAAATAAGGGGCTGTTTTTAAAACTTGATTATGTTTGGCTTGGGTAAACCAAAGTCTTTTTCTAGGGTCGTACTCACTGGGTTCGGTTAAACTAATACGTAATTTAAAGTTTTCATCATAATAAAAAGTTTGTTTTACCTTGTTGCCATTTACATCAATTATTTTAATAACAACCCAGCGGTCTTGCTCTATTGCTTTAAGTTGTTTGCGTACCACCTGACTGGTATTTAAATTAATAAGTTCATAAAAATCACCATCAGGTTCACCAATATATAAAGCATAAAACAAAGGCGCGTTTTGCATTATTTGAGCAAACTGCTGTTTTATTTGAAATTTTAACCCACTGTTAGATGATTGAAGCAGTTTATTTTTACTAAGCAGCTTTAGAGTATTTTCTGCCGATTGATTAATTTGAGCTAAATGATTAACTGTGTTGTATGTTGTTAAATTAAATAACTTCATACTGGATTCAACCGCCATTTTTTGGCTAAAATAGTATTGCAAACTAATTGCTACGCAGGCTGTAATGGCTGTTGCCATTACAAAAACACTAACCACAGTAAGCCGGATTGAAAAATGAAGTTTATTTTTGAATTTATCAATGTAGGCTTTTAGCATTGCAGTCCTTGCATTATAAGGGGCTTTTAATTCAAGATATTAGCTAACTTATTATCGAAAGTTCAGATTATTTAAATTTAGTTTAAAAAAGCGAAAAACCCCAAAGTATCTTTTTTATTGTTTACGATTAATTATTGCATCACGCTCTTTTTTGTATTCCTCGTAGCTTTTATCAAACTGCGCAAAACAACGCTCTCGTTCTAAATAATCCGCAATCAGTTCACATTTAGCAATGTTTTTGCCCATTTCTTGTGTTGCGTGATATGCCTGTTGTTGGCTACAAGCGGTTATAAAAAGCGTAATAAAACAGATTAAGCTTACAATATTATTTTTCATATCCATTATTTTGTATGCGAGTTTCCATCTTTTATACGCTTTGCTTATGATAAAATAAAGTCATTCCCCTTTTTAAATTAAAAGATTTTTATTATGTTGTGCCCTTGTCAGTCTAATTTACCCTTTGAGCAATGTTGCGAACCTTTTATCAATCAAACGCAAAGGCCAGAAACAGCTGAGCAATTAATGCGCTCAAGATATAGCGCTTATCAACAAGCCAAAGTTGACTATATTTATCAGACACAAGCGCCAGATACCCGAGATAAAAATTTATTGGCGGAGATTAATCGTTTTGCTAAATCAGTCCAATTTATAGGACTCACTGTAATCGCCGATCGGGTAAAAACTGAGAATAGTGCAGAAGTTGAATTTATTGCACGTTATATTGATGCTAACGATTTGGTTGAAATGCAGGAGTGCTCGCAGTTTATTAAGCTAGAAGGCGCTTGGTATTACACAGAAGGACAATTGGCTGTAAAGCGCAAAGCAATATCTAAAAATCAAGCTTGCGCCTGTGGGTCAGGTAAAAAATTTAAGCGTTGCTGCGCCGCTAAATATTAATTAGCCCGAGTTGAGGTTAAAGCAGAACCAATGTGGTTCTGCTTTAAAGTGAGTCGATTGATGAGAATTCGGGACGAATTAGGATTGTCTAAGCGCTTCAATTCTTTTATCTAAAGGTGGATGAGTTGATAATAAATTGACTAACTTTCCACCTTTAATACCAAAGGCCATGATAGAGCCTTCTAAGCGACTTTCGTGACTTTGTTTTAAGCGCTCCAGTGCACTCATCATCGCTTGTTTACTGGTTAAATACGCCCCGCCAGCATCTGCTCTAAATTCTCGTTTTCTTGAAAACCAAGCGACAACCATACTGGCCAAAATACCAAATAGCATCTCTAGTACAAATACAATCGCAAAATAGGCAAAGCCGCCTAACCCACCGCCTTGTTGATCATTAGAACGTGTAGCATTTGAAATAATACCGGCGACCACTCGGGCTAAGAAAATGACAAAGGTGTTGACCACACCTTGAATCAAGGTGAGCGTGACCATATCGCCATTGGCAATATGGCTAACTTCGTGTCCGATAACCGCTTCAGCTTCGTCTTTTGTCATATTATTTAATAGCCCCGAACTGACCGCGACTAAAGCATTATTTTTATTTGCACCTGTTGCAAATGCATTCATTTCTGGTGAATTAAAGATGGCGACTTCAGGCATACCTATTTTGGCTTGTTTAGCATGACGGCGAACGGTTTCAACCAGCCATTGCTCTGTGCTATTTCGGGGTTGCTCAATAACCATAGCGCCAACCGAGCGTTTAGCTATCCACTTTGACATTAACAATGAAATAAAAGCACCACCAAAGCCAAAAACACAGGCCATTACCAATAACCCTCCATAACCTCTGGCATTAATACCAAAGACTGAAAAGATAACACTCATGGCGATGCTTAATGTCAGCATAACTGCCAAATTTGTAACCAAAAACAGAATAATACGTTGCATATAAACTCCGGTTAAAAACCACAGATTTAAGGGTCTCATTAATTAACTTACGTTAAAGTTAACAAATTAAAGATAAAGACATAATATGTCTAACCCAGTAAAAATCAAGTGATAAATATAGATATTTTTAACGCCTATAATACCTGTCACAGTTCGTCTATTACAAAGCTACTACAAACTTAAGAGTTGCTGTCGAAGCTCTGGTTCAGTTGTTTTTTGACTTAGCCAAATTGCTAAAAAAGCCAGTGAAAATTCTGAATCGGTTATCACTTTTAAAGACTCATTTTGATAAAAAAACTGGCCTTGGTATTGGTTATTCGTGTTTGGGTTGGCATCTTTTAAGGTTTTATCTTGAGATGTCGTTTGCAGCACAAAAATGAGCTGTTCTCCGGTTTTAATATCCGGCCATATTTGGCTTAAAGTTTGTAACCAAATTTGGTATTTTTTTCGGTCTAACCCAAGCTTATCCCATTGCTTTTTCGTTTCATCCACTAAATCATCGCTGTCAATATCTCGGTTGTACTGTATTTTTAATGCGGCTTGTTCACACAAATTAGCTAACAGCTTAAGTTCAGAATATACATCTGTTTGTTTTCGCTTTATGTTTTCACTGTATGTCTGTCTCTGCGCTTTAAACTCTGCGCTATTTTTACAATAAAACCAACTATCATAAACATCCCACCAAAGCACACTTAAATTAGCCTGGCCAATGGGCGGTTGTGTCAGCCAAAATAGTTTAATTGAATGGGAAATAGCCTTAGGACTATCGGAGGTTAACAAGGCATCCTCACTGGCAAGCGATTGAGAGCTGATACTCATGCCCATAATCACGACCACAAATAGTAGACTAAGTTTTAAATGAGCAGACTTAAATTGAGTCAAGTATGCCAACATAAATTAATCCTACTTAGTGGTTGAATGATGATTAATTAACGGACTGTCTGAACGATTATCTGGTTTATTTAAAACGAGTTGAACCGTTGAGATTGCTCTTTCTCTAAAGCCGCCTTCGCAATAGCACAAATAAAATTCCCACATACGGATAAACTGGTCATCATATCCTTGAGATTTTATCTGTTCTATATTTTGAAAAAAATTACTTCGCCAATCAGCTAACGTTTGTGCGTAATGTAAACCAATATCTTCTAAATGCCTGATAACCATATCGGTGGATTGCGAAACCTGTTTCGCCATTTGTTCAACAGACGGTAAACAACCACCAGGGAAAATATATTTTTGGATAAAATCGACATTATTCAAATAATAATCAAAACGTTGATCGGCAATGGTAATCGCTTGAATTAACATAACCCCATCAGGTTTTAGGAGTTGGGCACATTTTTGAAAAAATACCGGATAGTATTCGTGTCCTACAGCCTCAATCATTTCAACCGAAACAAGTCTGTCGTATTGCCCACAAAGCTCCCGGTAATCGAACATAATCACTTTTACTTGTTCGGTTAAACCGGCCTCTTTAACGGCTTGCGTTGCATAGTCAAACTGCGCTTGAGAAATGGTCGTTGTAGTCACTTTACAGCCTGTATATTTAGCTGCAAAAATAGCCATACCGCCCCAACCTGTTCCTATTTCTAATAAGTGATGCTCAGCGCGAAGATCTAATTTTTCGCAAATGTGTTTAAGCTTATATTCAGAGGCGTCGTTTAAACTCATATTTTTGTCTGGGTAAATTGCACTTGAATACATCATGCTAGGGTCTAAAAAGCAGCGGTACATTTCATTTCCCAAATCATAATGAGCCGATATATTTCTTTTTGAACCCGATAGACTATTACGATTAAACCAGTGATAGATTTTTTCAAATGGTTTTAAGATAGATGCCATGCCTGAGTCTATTGAATCGGTAGCACTTGTATTTAAACTAAAAATTCTAATTAAGGTGGTTAAGTTTTCAGTAGCCCATAAACCCTGCATATAAGCTTCGCCAGCACCTATACTGCCATTTAGCATTATATGTTTATAAAATTCTGGGGTTAATACTTCTAACTTGGCAACTAAATGAGCATTTTGCTGGTTGTGACGACCAAAATGATACTGTTTACCTTTTTCATCAATAATAATTTGGCCGTGTTTAATATTGTTTAACTTTTTGAACACCAGTTTACGAGCAAGGCTATTAACCCAGTTATCAAAGCCTGATCGAGTTATCATACTGTTTTTTTCTTCAGTTCTGGTTTTTTTGTTAACCTGATTAGTTAATTCACTCGATTCCATTGGGTACTCCTATTTTTTTATTTTTTATGCTCAACATAACCATAAAAAGGAATGCCTTTGAGCCACAATTTAACTGCTTGCCAATAAATAGCGAATATAGTTTTTACGCACATCCAAGGAAATTTGATCAATAGGCGGTTAAAATTTTTATTGTTGAGTGCTTGTCTTTTGAGTGAGATGCCAGCGTGGAAGAGTTTTCCGTCTTTAATATTCTCAATATGTAGGTTTAAGTTTTGAGACGGCTCACTCGTTTTCCATGCGTACTGCATATCTAAATTATTAAATGGAGAAACATGAAATTCTTTATCACAAATATAAGTGTTTGCTTGAAATGGCACTAAATAATAGTGTTTTTCATTCCATGGCGTATTGCTGACTTGAGCTAAGATCGAAATAAGTCGACCTTGTTGATATAAATAATAAAAATTAACCGGGCTGAAATACAGGCCCCAAGTTCGAATTTGACCCAGTAAAAATACCTGATCTATTTGCGCTTTTTCACCTAATGAATAGGCTTTATTGATCATGTTTTGCTTGAGCGTTTGTTTAAACATGAGTTCTGGCTGGTCAATATTGGCAAAATCATCAGGCTGATAATCCGCTTCATTAAAGCTAGCAATCGAATATTTTTTACTGGAGAGATATTTAATATTTTGATGAAGCAAAGGAATTTCATCCAGATCTAGCCACAAAAAATAAATAGGATAGCTAAACGCATGTATTTTAGGCGTGAACCGCTTATGATAAGTCGTGCCTTGATAAATGGCACTATTAAAGCCATGGAATGATGCCCCAATTTGCTTAGTCAAAATAATTAGCCTCTAATAACGAGCACACATCTAACGCACTACGAATACCATCTTCATGAAACCCGTTGTACCAATAAGCTCCACAATAATAGATACCATCAACACCATTTATCTCAGCGCGTTTTTGTTGCGCATTAATACTTTTTTGATTATAGACAGGGTGTGCATATTGGTAACGGCCGATAATTTTTGTTGAATCAATTTGCTCGGTTTGATTTAACGTCACACAAAAAGTGGTGTCACTTTTTATTCCCTGAAGTATATTCATATTGTAAGTTAAGGTAGCAGCCTGTTTATTAGTTGCCGACAAATCATAATTCCAGGCAGCCCATGCCGCTCGTCTTTTAGGTAAAATGCGATGGTCGGTGTGTAAAATAACCTCGTTATTGGCATATTCGATGTCTGCCAAAATGGCTTTCTCAGCTTGGCTTGGTGTCTCTAACATGGCCAATGCTTGGTCTGAATGACAAGCTATAATCACTTTATCAAAATACTCAAGTTGGCCATTTACCTCAATTGCGATGAATGATTTGTCTGCCAAGCGCCTAACGCTTTTTACCGGGCTGTTTAACCTAATATCAACTTGAGGCATTTTGGGTAATAAGGCATCTATATACTGTCTAGATCCGCCGCTAACGACTGACCATTGGGGGCGGTTAGTAATATTAAGCAAACCATGATTATTAAAAAAGCGCAGGAAAAATTTTAAAGGGAAAGATTTCATTCCGTCTAAGCCTGAGGACCAAATAGCAGCGCCCATGGCTAAAATATAGTTGGTGGCAAAATAATCAGAGAAATTAAACCGCGCTAAAAAGTGCGCTAAAGAATCATTTAACAAAGCTTCCGATTCTGCAACATCACCATTTAGCACTTGTTTGCTTAGCTTATTAAATCTAATAATTTCGTTAATAAATTTATAAAATTTGGGTTTAAATATATTCCGCTTTTGTGCAAATAAACTGGCCAATGTATTGCCATTATATTCAAGGTTGTCCGCTTCATTTTTGACACTAAAGCTCATGGTTGTTGGCTGGTGTTTTACCCTAAGCTTATCTAAAAAACGGTTAAAATTGGGGTAAGTCCAGTCGTTGAATACAATAAACCCTGTATCAATTGAGTAAGTCTTGCCTAGATAGTCAATTTGTTTGGTCGCAGTATGGCCACCTAACGTATCTGATTGCTCAAATAAACACACTTGATATTTTTGCGATAATTGCCACGCACTCACTAAGCCTGAAATGCCAGAACCGATGACCGCAATTTTTAAATTAGTTTCTGTTGATGGGATGTTAGATTCTGTTGATGAAGTGCTATTTTCCATAACGGTGACCTTAATTATTATTGTTTCATTTTTTTAGCTATATAGAGCTGTAAACCAAGAGGGAAAGCACCTAAGCACTTTATAATAAAGCTAAATATAGTTGGAAAACGTATCAGGCTTTTATTGTTTTCAATCCCCGAGACGATAGCATCTGCGGCCTGATCTGTACTTACTAGAGCTGGCATCTTAAATTCATTTTTATCAGTGAGTGGGGTTTTAACAAAACCAGGCTGAACCAAACTTACGTTAATTTGTGGGTAATCAACCTGTAAACTTTTGGCCAAGTAAGCAACCGCCGCTTTAGATGAACCATAACCTTGCGATTTTGTAAAAGGAAAATCACTGGCTAAACTGCCCATTAATACCAGCTTAGGTGCCTGTGTTCGACTGGTGGACCGAGTTAAAAAAGGCAAAACTAAATCAATAGCGTAAGCCATTGTAAATAAATTAGACTCTATGTTTTTAACCAATACAGATGATAACGAATTGGCTGCATTTTCATTATGCTCAGGCTCGTAATAAATACAATTGCCTGCATTTAAAATGACCAAATCTAGATGTTCTGCTCGCTTTGAAATATCCGCTGCTAAATTCAAAACGGCTTGTTTTTGCGTTAAATCGCACGCAAGCGATATAGCACCTTTGTCTTCAAGTAAACTTAATTTGTTTTGGCTACGACCAATAACAAAAACGTGATCTTGTGAATTGGCTTGTGCTAAATAATGAAGCGCCAGCGCTTGACCAATGCCAGAAGTTGCGCCCGTTATCAATATATTCATACAGAAGCTGCTTTTTGTTTAATGTATTTACTTGTACAGCCAATCACAGGTAAATGATCAAATAACATTTGAGTTAAATCAAAATAATCTCGATGAAAAATGACTTTATCTTGGTCAAATTTAAGTCTAGACACGCCATCGACTTCAATGCAGTTACCTGAACCTATTTTTTTATGCTGGTATGTCATCACCCAAGTTAAAAAAGCTTGGTCGTTTACTATCTGCTTAGACAGAATATTAAATTGGCAGCTAATCGTATTTTGGTACATATGAGCTAAATATTGCTTTAACTCAATTAACCCGTGGATATGATGCAAAGGATCGATAAACTGTATCGATGGATGATAAATGCTGTCTAAGCGCTCTATATTTTGAATATTGAGCGCTTGATACACATCTATAAATGCATCTAACTTAATGTCGTGCATAGTTTATTCCTTATTAAGCCGCCTTATGTACTTATTATTTATACTGCAGAAAAGCAACTTAGGATTACCGCGATAGATAAATTTATTTGTTGGCATACATATTGAGCGTTATTTCACGGGCCGTTTTATGATCGACAATTGGTTTTGGATAATCGATTGGTGATTGATTGAGGCTTTCATATAGATGCGGTTTGTGAATATACTTGTCAGGCAATTGAGCCAGCTCAGGACAAAACTTACGAATAAAGTGACCTTGTTTATCAAAGCGTTCGCTTTGAGTGGTTGGGTTAAATATACGAAAATAAGGCGCAGCGTCGTGCCCAGTTGAGGCGCTCCACTGCCAGCCCCCATTATTAGCGGCATAATCGCCATCAATTAAGTTTTGCATAAAATATTGCTCACCCCAACGCCAGTCAATTTGCAGATCTTTAATCAAAAAACTGGCGACAATCATTCGTAACCTGTTGTGCATCCAGCCAGTTTGATTTAGCTGTCGCATAGCGGCATCGACAATCGGGAAACCGGTTTTTCCCTGACACCAGGCATCAAATTCAGTTTTATTATTACGCCATGGTAAATTTTGATACTGCGTTTTAACGGCAAAACCTTTGCTGATATCATCATAAATCGCGGTTAAATGGCGATAAAACTCACGCCAAATTAATTCACTTAACCAAGTCGCAGCGCCTGAATCTGAATTGAATACGGCTTCGCCCTGCTCTACCAATAATCGATTAATTGCCTGCCGAGGGCTAATACACCCCAAACTAAAAGCCGCAGACAAACAACTGGTTGCGGATAAATTGGGTAAATCTCGGTTTTGTTGATAATCCTGAACTTGCTCCCGACAAAAAGTGCGTAATCGATTTAAAATAGCTAACTCTTCAGTCGGAAAACTTTCAGCTGCATCTGCTGACGAAACCTGAGTTTGATGAGGCGTTAATCGCGTTTTAAATGACGCTAATTTATCGTCCACACTTTGCGGCTTGTGCTTAGCTTCATTAAGCCAATTCACCAATGTTTTATGGTTGTCAAATTGAATAGCCTGGGCTTGTGGTTTGGCAAAACAATTGGCGTTATGTTGCGCAAAATGCTGCAGCCACTGTTTTTTAAAAGCCGTAAAAACGCTGTAATAACCGCCATCAGCTTTAGTTATTGATTTTGGTGGAAAAATGACAGAGTCATGATAGAGATTAAATTTAACACCGAGAGTTGAGAGTTGCTGCTGAGCATTTTTGTCTCTTACCCTTTCATTTAATTCATAATCAGCGCAAGCATGCACCCGGTTTATCGGATATTTCTGACACAAGTCAAGGATTTGCTGCACACTATTTTGATAAGTATCTGATTTTATTAAAATAAGTGGGATATTAAGTTCAGCCAAAGCCGAGGATAAATCTGCCACTCTGGAATACATAAAGTCGCGTTTTATCGGCGCCATATCATGTGATTGCCACTGTTTTTCAGTTGCAATAAAAACACTAATCACAGGCTCTTTTGTATTCAAAGCGTTCGTTAAACCTGCATGATCTAAACTTCTTAAATCATTTCTAAACCAAACTAATTGCATTTTTTGTCCTTAAATAAATAGCGACTTGTTAACCGCTTAACCCCATCTCTAAAGGATATGGGTTAAAATAACTTTGCTGATTTAAGTACTCATTTGGGTATAGCATTAAAAAATGTTTAATCAGCGTGAGCGGCGCTAATAAAGGCACTAGCCCTTGTCGGTAATGCAATATAAGCCGGCTTAGCTCTTGTTTGTCGTGTGGTTTAATATCGCGTTTAAAATAACCTTGAATATGCATTAATACATTACAGTGTTTTTTACGACCGGCAATTTGTTTCAACGCTTGCATTAACCTTGAAAAATAGGCCTCTTTTAATTGTTCGATTGGTTTTTTATCATGGTTAGCAACCAGCTTGCCTAAATCTTTATAGGCTTGATAACTATGCGCCATAATTTGATATTTATGACAGCTGTGAAAATCAATTAGATCTTTTAATTGTTCACTTTGAGCAACTTGATTTTGCCATTGCGCGTGGATATAAATTCGTTCAATAAAGTTTTCGCGTAAGCTTTTATCACTAAGCCTACCATCTTCTTCTACAGGTAAATTGGGGTGTTGTTGCATCAGCTCTTTAGCAAATAAACCAACGCCTTTACGGTGCTGTAAATTACCGTCTTTATCAAACACTTTCATTCGCTCCATCCCACAACTTGGAGATTTCGACGTTAAAATGAAGCCATTTAAATGCGCCATATGTTGACACTTTTGTTCAGCGAACTGATTCATTTTATTGGTGTAATCAATACTAGAATCTCGACTATCAACCAGTTTAATGATTTGATTATCGTCGATTAATCGAATTGGCTTTCTGGGAATCGACATGCCGATCCCCACTTCTGGGCAAATAGGATGGTAATTAACATATTTAGATAGGGTATTCTGGGCAAACGTTAAAGATTTATGTCCACCATCAAACCGGACTTTTTCACCTAATAAACATGCACTAATGCCAATATTTAATGGTTTATTTGTTGTCATTGGCCGCTCCTGAATTATATTATCGGTTAATTTAAGCTTAAACGATGAATATGACTTTATCGATCAATAAATTAAAAATAATTTTGTTCAAAAAAGCCAGGGAGCGGCGTTAGTCATTTTTAGCTATTTAGCGACTAAAATTTACTCGTTATTTACCAATACTGAGTTACCAATATTGTAAGTGTGCAGATAAATCTTTTTCTGGTTTTATCGGCGCTTCATTTTCAGCGGTGCCTAAATAAAGATAACCAACAATAAGATCTTGCTCTGCAAGTTTAAATTGTTTTTTTACATGAGGATGATAAGCATAAGCGCCCGTTCGCCATATGCCCTGAAAACCTTGTGCAACCGCTGCCATTTGCATGGCCTGAACACAACAACCAGCAGCTATTACTTGCTCGATTTCAGGTATCTTATGCTCAGCTTGAACTTTGGCAATGACTGCAATAACCAAAGGGGCTCGACTTGGCATATTTTTAGCTTTTTCAATTTTGTCGGCTGATAACGCGTCTTGCTCTGCTGCCTCGGCATAAATTTCGCCTAAATCGTTCAAGCCTTTATCTTTAAAAACAATAAATTGCCATGGCGACAAATTACCGTGATCAGGTGCACGCATACCCGCTTTTAAAATTTGGGTTAATTGTTCACCTTCAGGCGCTGGACAAATTAATTTATTATACGAACTACGATTTAACAATAAGTCTAATGCTTGCATAAAATTGATATGGCCTTTTATTTAGTTTTTCTAGATTTTGAGTTACCTGTATAACTGCTGACGTGTTATAAACGTGATGCTTTAAAATTTTTTTGGTGCTACACCATAAAACTGCCATCTTGATCCGAATCATCACCCGATTGTTCATTTGGATAATCAGATATTGAAAAGCGAGCTTTGTGTCTAAAAATATCTTGATACATTACAAATAGTATACAATGCATCACTGGCAACATAATCAATAAACCAAGGCCCATAGGAATCATGGCGATAACAAATGCGAACATGATAATGACGCTAAATATCGTTAGCGAAATTGCGTTTTTAAAACAGCCTTTAAATGACATTTTAAAGGCATCAATGGCAGGTAATTTATCAATAACGATTAAAGCAGGCGCAAAAGCCAAGCCCATCATAAAAGGTAAATAGATCACTAACATAGTGCCCATAAAAGAAAGTACTTGTGCAGCATCTCCTGAGGACATCGCATTTTCACCCACTACAAGTACCGCCAATGTACTGGCAACTAAAGCTGCACCGAAATTAATTAAAAATAAATGCAATAACGGTTTTAAATGATATTTAATGCCTTCAAATAATCGAGCGGGAACAAACTGCTGATTGTTTTGCACACTCGCGACGACTAAAAACATACCAGGCAATATTAAACTAATGAGTAATTCACCAATAAATGGAATCATAGCGAGTACAAAAAAACAGGCATAAACCATTAAAATAAAACCTGCCCATTGCAGCTTAAACGCACTAAAAAGCTTGAATGCTTGGCTAAACCAATCAAATACCGCTTTAGCAGGTCGCGCGGTTGGAATTATCCGCATATCTTGTGGAGACTGAGAATCAGACATAAAGTATTTTATCTAAAGAGATCATAGGCATGATTATACTGAATGATTATTAGAAAGCGAGTCGCTCAAGCCAGCTAATAGTCATTCAGTTAGGGTTTTAGCTTAATTTGATTTAGTGACTGGCTTTACTTGATCAAGTTGCCGCCACCACTGAACCAATTGTTTACATTTATTTGAAATATCTAAGCTACATAAATATAAACAAGGCACAAAAATTAAGGTCGTAAATGTTGCCGCTAAAACGCCATAAGCTAGCGACACCACCATGGGCACTAAAAATTTAGCTTGCTCATTATCACCTGACAACATAGGGATTAACCCAATAAAAGTTGTTAACGACGTTAAAATAATGGCTCTAAATCTTAAACGACCGGCTTCTCTGGTCGCATCATACGCACTAAAGCCTTTTGCCTTTAGCTTATTTAGACAATCAACCAGCACCAGATTATCATTCACAACAACCCCTGCAGCAGCCAAAATGCCCAGCATTGAAAAGGCACCGTAATAAACCTCGTGTGACCAGTGACCTAAAATAGAACCTAAAAAAGCAAAAGGAATGGCTGACATGATTAAAAAAGGTTGCCAATACGAACGAAATGCAATGGCTAAAAGCATGTACGAAACCAGTAAAGCCATCCCTTCTAGGTAATAAACCGTTTGCATAAAGTCTTCTTGGTTTTTATTTTGACCTCGATCAGTTGATACCTCAGGGTGGCGCTTTCGCCATTCTGGGAAAAAGTTATCTTGAATTTTTCGTTTAAGAGCCCAGGCGTTATCGCCCGCGTATTCAGCCCAAATCCAGACCACTTTTTGTCCGTCACGACGTTGAATTCGATTAATACCTGGACGCATTTCAAAATCGACTACACTCATAAGCGGTATTTCACGCTTATCTCTCGTTCGAATTTTAAGTTGATATAAGGAGTCTAACGCTTCTCGCTCTTGCCTTGAATAACGTACTTTTACACGTGAATCTCCACCTTCTCTTGGTAGACGTTGAACTTCTTGGCCAAAAAAAGCTTGCCGCACCTGTTTGCTAACATCTCGGATATTGATGCCCAGCATTTCCGCACCTGGTTTAAGCGTGAACGTAATTTCTTTACTCCCTTTATCTAAGCTGTCGCGAATCATATAAATATCATCATACTGAGTTAAATGTGATTTTAAATCGACAACGGCTGCTGATATCGCATCGAGATTCTCTCCTTGCACCATAAATCGGATTTTAGGATCCCGTTCATTTAAGGTTGATTTAAATTCAATTTCTTCAGCATCGGGGATATCACCAATCATTTCTGTTAATAGATTTGTCGCTTTTTCCGTAGTTAAAGCACGCTTATCTTGAGGTACTAATTTTAAAAAACTGGTTACTCTGCTGCCTTTAATTTGACTATAATAATGGGCTATAAAGGCGCTCTCATTGGCCGGATCGATATTTTGTACATACTCAGTCAATTGAGCTTGACCTTGATTCATTTGCTCAAGTACTTGTTGTAATCGGTCAAACGAAGCGTTTTCAGGAAGAGTGACATTTAAGCGAATGGTATCGGCTTCAATTTTAGGTTCAAACGATTGTAAAATATAATTATCGTTCAACATTTTGATTGAGCAAAACAGCGCTAATATAAATAGCCCGACCACTAAATATCGCCACTGTAAAAAGACTTTTATTAAAGGCGCATAAACTTTGTCTGCTAAAAAATGCATTACGTTAGCGACTTTTTGCTGCAGTTTTTCTAATTTCCCTTTTTTGTGTGGCGTATCATCCGCTAAATGCCGTAAGTGGCAAGGTAAGATAAATAAAGCTTCAAATAACGAAAATGCTAATGCTAAGACAACAACAATCGAAATAGCACGGGTAAATTCAGCGGTACTGCCTGGTAAAAAAGCCATAGGCGCAAACACCACCATAGTGGTTAATACCCCAAAAATAACCGGTTTAAAAACTTCTGATACGCCAAAAAACGCAGCTTCATCACCGTGATGCCCTTTTTCATGCGCACTATGAATGCTTTCACCAATCACAATGGCGTCGTCCACCACAATGCCGATAACCATCATAAACGCGAATAAAGACATCATGTTTAACGATACATCAAATGCGGGTAGTAACCAAAATGCTGCGGCAAAAGCAGTGCCTATTCCCATGCTAACCCATAATGCTATTTTGGGTTGTAAAAATAACAATAACAGCGTAAAAACCAGTACTAAACCACTAATCGCATTATCAAAAATTGAGTCTAAACGACTTTCATATGCATCATTCCAATCTTCCCAAACCGTTAATTGAAGTCCATCTGGTAATCTAGACTGCTTGTTTTGAATGTACTTTCTGACATTTCCTGACATTTCAGGAATATTCATATAATCAGAATTAAGTACATCAATCAAAATAGCGGGTTCACCGTCAAATGAAGAGTAGCGTTTTGAAACTTGCAGTCCATCCACCACCTGAGCTACATCTTTTAAATACAAGGTAGCGCCATCATCAGTCTGACGTACAGTTAAACTTTCAAAATCCATTTGTTTTTCTGCACGGCTGCGCACACTTAAAGTAAAAGTTTCAGTTTCGCTGCGCACCGCTCCAGCAGATAAATTAACGGATTGAGAGCGAATGGCATTTGCTACTTCATCAAAACTTAAATTATATTGGCGCAGTGCTTTTTCCGAAATTTCTATCGATACTTCTTCATTGGTATCACCGGTAATTACAACCAAAGAGATCAGGGGTAAGGATGCGACTTCTCGTCTGATTTCACGTGCCACTTTATTTAGAGTTAATTCATCAATATAACCATGCAAAGCAATTCTAATCATTTGTTCGCGTTTGGTTCGTTCGGTGACAATAACCGCGTCAGCATCATTAGGAAGCCCATTTACTGAGTTAATTTTCTCGCGAATATCATCTGCAAATTTACGTTTATTAACTCGTTCTTTACCAATAACGCTGACTCGAGCAACACCTTCAAAAGCATTAGAAACGACAAATTTAATATCTTCCACATTTTTAATTGCTTCTTCAAAACGGACAATAATTTGATCTTCGACATCTCGTGGGCTCGCACCAGGCCATCGCATGGTAATATCCATAATTGGCAATTTGACGGTCGGAAATGGCTCCTTTTCAACCGAAAATAAATAACTCATCACGCCAGCAATAATTAGCGTAAGCATGGCTAAGTTAGCTGCGATAGGATTTTTAATCCACCAAGCTAACACTGAATTAGCTGGCATTATTAATTTCCTCTTCGGTCAATGATTCACTTTTTTTTGCCGATTTATTGTGCGACTGTTGATGCTGACTCAATTTACTTGTGCTGGAGTCGATTTCATTGGGTGATGGTTGAATAATGGGAACCACATTTAGCCCTTCTGTTGGAATAGCCAATGCTGAGGTGATCACTAAAGTATTGGGCTCTAAGTTTTTAACAATAATAAAATCAGGTGTTCGCTGTACTATATCGGCTTTTATTATGCGCAGCTTTTTTTGTTTATCGACTAACCATAATTCTGAGTTATTTCGAAGCGCTTGTTGTGGCAATTTGGTCGTATTTTCTACTGCTCGACCTTTAATTTGAGCATATACGAACAAGCCGCTTAATAAAGGTGTGGCTTGATTTAAATAAGCGTCTTGAACTTGTGCCACAGCATAAATAGTACGGGTCCGGTTATCCATCACTGCCTCTGTTCTTACTATTTTGCCATACCAGCTCACTTCTTTTCCTGCCATTTCACTGTACAGTCGTACCGGAAATTTTGAATTTTCAAAACTTTGGTAATAGCCAATGGGTAATTCGATTTGTGCAAATTGCTTCGCCGTCATCGACAACCTCACTTCCATTGTTTCGGTTGAAAAAACCGTTGCTAAATTGGTGTTGCGATTAATATATTGGTTAATATTAATATTTTCTTTTTCTACTCGCCCCGTAAATGGCGAATATATTTTGGTGCGAGCTAAGTTTAATTTAGCGAGTTTTAATTCTGCTTTCGCAGAGTCAAGTAACGCGCTAGCTTGACGTAATTGCGGTAGCCCGAGTGCTAAATCTGACGCTTTTGTCCGACCTAAGCTTTTTAATTCTACTTGTGAGGCGTTTGCTTCGGCTTTGGCTCGGGCAAGTTGCTGTTCTGCTTGTGCAACCTTGGCTTGACGCTGAACGACATTAAGCTCATATTCGCTTGGCTCTATTTCAAGTAATAATTCGCCCTCTTCTATCACGCCGCCAGTAACCATATTTGGCGATACATAGCTAATTTTGCCTTCCACTTCATTTTTTAAATCAAACCGAGATGAGGGTGAAACAAGCCCTTGACTGTAACCTAATAATTGGCTGCTTTGGTTAGTGGTTTTGATAGTGAAAACTTTAACACGCTTTACTTTATTAAGCCGTTTTTCTGGTTCTGGCTTGTTATTTTCTAGCCATTGATAACCACTATATGCTAACCCTAATAATACAATGGGTGTCACTAGCCATTTAATAATTGCCCCTTTGATATTAATTAATTTTTGTTTGTTAAATACCATATTTATTTATCTCAGTTTTGGCGCTCATTTTGTTCATTAGCAGCATTGATATTTTGGTCTACCGAAAAAGGTTGCCCGAGTGCTAACATTAAGCCTACTCGGTTATTTAAAACCGCATATTGCGCACGTATTTTATTCATTTCGGTATTCATTCGGCGAGTTTGAATTGACAATAAATCAAAACTTTTAATTAAGCCTTGCTCATATTGGTTAATTAATAAAGATTCAGAGGCGGCAATTTGCAGGTACGCTTGCTCTAATGCTTTATGCCTTTTCGTTAGCGCGTACTCAGCGGCTAAATTTTGTTCAATCTCTTGCCATGCATTTAATATGCTTTTTTGGTATTGCGCCCAAGCCCATTGCTGCCTAGCCGATTTTTGTGCAATATCAGCATCAATTGCTCCACCATCAAAAATAGGCTGCGTTAAGTCAACTGCAATGCTCGCCAGCCAGTATTGCCAGTCTAGTAATTGCGCAATTTCTTCTCGACTCCCTCTAAAGTTCGCGGTTAAATTAATTTTTGGCAAATTATTTTTATCTGCACTTTTCCAGCGGCTAAATGCGCTCGCAACTCTGGCTTCTGCTGCTCTAATATCCGGTCTGTGAGTTAATACTTGGGTCGGTGAAATCGTCAATTTAAACGTGGCGAGTTCAACCGAGTCTAATTTTAAGTTAAGTTTTGTGCCTGGATACCGACCTAAAAGCACATTCATTTTTTGCTCGGCTTTGGCATAATTGAGTTCCTGCTGAGCAAGATTGGCCTGAATCGAAAACAAGTTATTTTTGGCAAGGCGAAGATCTAAGCTATCAGCTAATCCTTTATCTAGTCTATATTCGGTTATCTCAACTCGCTGTCGCTGACTGTTGTAATTAGCTTGCGTATTTTCGATTAGTTTATGGTTTTCAGCGAGAGCTAAATAAGTAGCGACCACTTGGCTAATAATAGACTGCTTAACGTTTAATAAATCTTGTTCGGATGCATAAAAATCAGATTCAGAAGCTTTAACTTGATCTGCTAGGCGTTGCCATAAATCAAGTTCCCAATTAAAACGCAACGCCCCCGTAAAACTATTATTAATTGATTTGTCTTGGATATTACTGTTAACACCTGTTAGCCGTTGTGAGCGGGACGAATTTAAAGACGCGTTAAGTGTAGGAAGCTGCTTTGCATTACTCATATCTAAATCAGCGGCTGAAACCGAGAAACGGGCAATGGCGATAGCAAGCTCTTGATTAGCTACTAAGGCTTGCTGAATCAGTTCTTTTAACTCGTTTGGTAATACAATGAGAGAGTTGTTATCGGCTAAAGACGTGTTTTCAGGCTGATAATGCGGTTGTGTTAAATAAGTCCATCGTTCAGGCGCTGGTATCTTATGTTGATTCGAATGTTGGTTTAACATTTGCTCGTTATCAACAGAGCTCGCACAACCTTGCAGCAAAGTTGTGAGTAAGCAGAACAGTTTAAATAAGTTAGGTAACGGCTTCATTCAAATTATAAATTGAGTCATTCATCACACAATTATAAAGGAATGAAGCTTGAATTGATGATTTTTAATGTAAAGGTTTTGTAATGTATTTTTGAAATATTAGCGCATATAGAGGCTTGAGGTGCACTTGGTGTGCGACATAAACACGCTTTACTCAAGCACCCTTGAATACATACCACGCAAACGGCTGAAAAATGCACTCAAAAATTTAATGTGCGCTAATCGTCTTCACGGATAAAGTGAATGTCAGTTAACCCCATTCGTTTAAATTCATTTTGGCGAAAGTCTTTTTGGGCCGCCCCTTGTTTTGGAAATTGTTTGAGTTGCTCTTCCATTTTTAAAAATTGGCGTAGGTCTATTCCTTCTGCTGCTGCAACTGCTTCATGTTTATCTCTATATCTGTCATACGAAAATTGAATCTCTTTATATTGACCTTTAAATTTATAACCAACTATTCGTGCCATTTTGTGCCTCTGATTAAATATAATATAGCTAGGGTCTGTTGACCTTTTGGGTACAATTTTGCAGCTGTTTGTTTGGTATTTATACAAGGCATAGCGATTGACGTGTAGTGGGCTACATAAATGAGCTATAAAGACTTTATGCTCCTGCAAAGTCACCTTACCCCACATCCATGTGGGGCAACACAGTAGAAATGCCAAACAAACGCTGCCCTTCGGGTTCGTCCTAAACGCTTTTTGCTCTTTGTTGCTCGATATTGACATAGAATAACTATGCTACATATCTCGCGTCGCGATCAAAAAGCGTTTAGTTAGAACAAAATTTGTACTCCAAACGTCAACAGACCCTAGCGACTTTATCCATGCAAAAAGCTGAATCTTTAAGTCTGTTAGGTATGATACCTAACTCATTTAAGGATATATATTAAAAAAAAATCAAGTTTTAACGATTAGCAATTGGGGTGAAGGTATTTTTTAGCTAAAATGAGCAGCTTATATATATTAATAGATGTTTTTTATGTTTTCATTTTCTCCACAAGCAAATTGTTTATCCGGTAAAACCATTTTAGTGACAGGTGCAGGTGACGGCATTGGAAAAAGTGCCGCATTAGCATTTGCTAAGTTAGGCGCAGAGATCATTTTACTTGGTAAAACGACTGAAAAACTTGAGTCAGTGTACGATAAAATTGTATCACTTGGTTATCCTGAGCCAGCTATAGTGCCGTTAGACATGCAAGGCGCAACCAAACTGCATTACCAAGGTATGGCCGAAACAATTGAACACAACTTTGGTAAGCTTGATGGCATTTTACACAATGCTAGTCAACTTGGCACGATTATGCCGTTTGAGCAATGGCCTCAAGATATGCTTGAGAAAGTGATGCAAGTGAATGTGAATGCAGCATTCGTTATGACTCAGTGTTTAATTCCGCTACTAAAAAAATCAGACAATGCGTCGGTTATTTTTACCAGCTCATCAGTGGGCCGAAAAGCAAAAGCGTTTTGGGGAGCTTATGCTATTTCTAAATTTGCTACAGAAGGCTTAATGCAATTACTAGCCGATGAGTTTGACAATACAAAAATCCGTTTTAATTGTATTAACCCAGGCGCAACAGCCACAAAAATGAGAGCGACAGCCTACCCTGCTGAAAACGCAAACACAATTGCGCAACCAGACGAGATAATGCCAGCTTATCTTTACTTAATGTCTGATGAGAGTTTAACGGTGAATGGTCAAAGTTTAGATGCTCAAGTTTAATTGAGTAAAAACGATTCAGTTGCTACTCAAGTAGCAACTTTTTTAAATTAACTAAAAAAGTTCGATATCACTGTCGATATCAACGGCCTCAATTAATTTTTTGACTGCCAATTGATGATGGAGCGCTACTTGGTTTCGGCCATTTTCTTTACAAAAATACAGCGCTTTATCGGCTTGTTCGATGACTGTGTTAGGGTGCAAACTTGGGTTAATTCGAGAGGCACCCGCGCTCATTGTTACTCGCCCAACTTGAGGGAACAAATAAGAAACGACTGCTAACCGGAAACGCTCTAAAATATCAATAACTTGAGATTCAGTAACAAAACTGATTACAACAATAAATTCTTCCCCTCCATAACGGAACAACATATCACTATGACGAAAATTATGTTTCATAATATCTGAAAACAATAACAGAACTTCGTCTCCGTAAGTGTGGCCATATTTATCGTTAATCAGTTTAAAATTATCAATATCTAGAATAACTAACCAATTGTGAACATCTTCAGAAGGACAAAGGTGGGGTTCTCTGGGTTTTAAATCAGAAAAAAAATCACTTAAATTATGCTCTAACGTTTTTCGATTTAACAATCCGGTCAGGGTATCTATTTCACTTTCATGAATGGTACCGAGTAAATTTGCGGTAATGTTTGTGAGTTGCTCAATCGTTTTAATGAGTGTTTTATCAAGCTTAGCTAAATAGATCACTAATACGCCATAAACTTGATTTTTAACTAAAAGTGGTAATGTCAGTTGGTTATATTTATCACATGCCCCAACTTGATAATGTTTATCGGTAACGCAGTTTAAAACTTGTGGATCGGAACTAAAATCTGTCTCTAAACAATCAGTAATGGCAGATTCATTATAACGAATCGCAACTAGTTCCATTTGATGACGATGCTCCTTCGTTGAGTTCGATTCTACTTTCAATAGCGTAATCACGTCAAAAGTTAATAAATTTTCAAGCTCATCAAGCAATGCCGTCTTGATTGCGGGTTTATTTTGCTTGCTGGTAATATTAGCAACAGACTTTAGCAGATCAATGGTATTAGTAGTCAAAACATTCCCTGAAAATACATAATAATCAGACCGAATTAAACAATATTATAATTTGTCATTTATCCAAGTCTTATCCAATTTTTTAAAAGCTACAGCAAGCGCATTAGCCAAATCTAAATATGTTGGTTTATGCCCTATTCCTTTAAAATCAATCCCTTGAGATAAGATTTTATGCTCTAGTTGATAATACCAACTTGCTAAGCTCACTGGCAATAATTGCTTTGCCCGTTTACCTAACCAAATATAGCCTTGTATTGGCAAACTTAGCATTAAACAGCACATTGCAATTGATTGAGCGATAAAAGACTGACCTAAATACTGATATTGAGTAAAAAAAGTTACTAACACTATAATGGGAATGACAAAAGTGGCAAATTGGGTCGCCTTAATTACCCGGCATTCTGGAAACATACTATACAACTCAGGCTTTAACGGCCACTTTTTACCATAATCATAACCATCACGTATAATTGCTATCAAATTAACGCTCATGATTTTACCTCTTTACTTAACCACTAGCCTAAGCAAACATAAAAGGGTTTAGTTATTCACTAAACCCTGTTTCTTAAATTATAATATATTTTTACACAAGTACTAACTATCTATGTCTCAAATTGTCTGATTAAGTTCAATTATTGTGAAATCACACTCGTATCCTCCAGCAAGATAGCTTGACCTTCAGAAGCAAAATATTTTGCAATAATTAATTGCATTTCTTTAGTCACGGCTGCATTTTTTTCAGGAGATAACAAAGATGAATGACTACCCGCATTAAACCGGACAATACCAGAAATAGCTTCGGTTTGCATGATACTTTCTGTTACCGAAGGTAACGCTAAAATTTGAGCTAACCCTTCCGTACCCGCTATTGGCGAACCGCTAGCTTTAGGTGGAATTGTTTCATCCCAAGTGGCAGGCGTACCATCACCCCATATTTCGGTGATCAATACTGGTGTTTGAGTTTGTTGTAAACCGACTGCGTAGTGATTAGGATCTGCACTGTCTATAACCGTTTGCATCGCAAACGCAAACTGGTTAACCAGTGAGTTTAATGTTGCTTGTTTAGTTACGCTTAACGATTGCAAATAAACTGGGTAGTTAGCTAAATGTTCTTGCGCCCCTAGAGCTTGCACATTGACACCATTTTGCACTAAATGTAAAAAATAACCTTCGGCCAATTCAAATAACCCAAGTTCACTGCTATCTAATTCAGCCTGTGCGATAAAATTGGTTTTAGTGCTTGCATATATCGTCTCATCTGCCAGCAATTCAGCTATGTTAATTTGATTTTCAGCTAAATAAGTTAAAAAAGGCTGATAGTTTGATAAAACAATATTGCCTTTAATAAAGTTACCAAATGAATTTGAATCTAATAAAAAGTTGGCAATGCCACCTGCTGCATTGGCAAATACGCTGGCTTTTATATCAAACAAAGGGTCTGCACTTGGCGCTAATTCAGTATTAGCAAGCGTTGTAAAGTTTACCCCGACAATACCACCTAACGAGTGACCAATAAAATACACCTGTTGATTATTAAGCTTTTGCGATGAAAACTCCGTTTGGCTTAAATTAGCCAGTCCCACTCGTAAACCTAATAAATCAGCCACACCCTGTTTTAGATTATCACGTGTTGCACGCGCATTTTCTAAATTCATAAAGGCAGTCACCGATTCTGGGTTAGCTTGAACGTCCAAGTTACCATCATCATCTGTATCAAATCCACGGCTGCCGTGTAGTGTCATATCGATACTGACAGTAGCGAACCCGGCTTGCCCTAGCGCCCCTGTTAACGCCAGCATATCTTCTTTTTTACTGCCGATACCATGCTGCATAATCACAACTGGCCAACCGGCTTCTGGCATTTGAGTCACAGTTGCAGAGGTAGCCGTTAAATAAACCGGATCAGGAACGGTAATTTGCACATCAAGTTGATCCATTGCTTTCATTTTGGGCACGGGATTATATTGGGTAATATGTCTGTCAGAATCTAAGCCTAAATCTCTGAGTCCAAAACTCATGCATACTTGATCGTTTTCTGATTGAGCTTGTGTTGGTAGCGTTTGGCCTTGCATTATTGCACCTTGTAAAGTGGCTCCACTATCACATCTTGCTTGCCACCATGCATTATCACCTGTCGCACCAAATTTATTTTCGGCGGTAGCAACACCGCTATAGTAAGGCAAGCTAATAGAGGCTTGATACATTTTATTAATACAAAAAGGCAAAGCTTGATTAATACTTGCTATTTGTTCATCACTCGCAAGACCCGATTGAGCCAGTGCTAGCATGTCGGGGCAAGTGGCAGCTTGCGGCAATAATACGTCCTTGGTGGTTAATTGCTGGCCGTTCACTTCAACTGGTTGTGGCTGAGTAATAACCGGCATAGTTTGTGGGTTTTGTACCAATAACGATTTTATTACGGATAAACTGGGTGCCGATTGGGTGGTCATTGCCGCGGTTAAAATTAAATTTTGTTTATCTACACCAAATTCAGCTAATGCTGTTTCAAAAGAATTAATAACAGCTTGTAAGCTTTTTTGAGCGTCAGTTGCTAACGGTTGGGTGTTTAAATCTTGCCGAACAGACTTGTAGGTACTTGACATAGCGACAGCGTTATTTTCACTGTCAGTAATTTGATTACTAACCGAAATTAAATAGTTCGCGTTTAATTTAAGTGGTTTTAATGGAATAACAGCAATCTGGTTTTGACCCGATAAACTGGTTACAAAATCAACGCCAAAGGTTAGCTCTGCTAATACTTTACAGGCTTGGCCTTGAGGTACATTTTTACATTCTGGGTGGTTGGCATCGTTATCGCCCCCCATTACCGATTCAAATAACCGAACGGCACCAGCTTGAGCAATAGAGGCTTCATTTAAACTATTCACTCGAGAATCTAATTCAACTTCAATTAAAAAAGGTTGCTGATACGACCAACCATCTAATGAACTTACTGCAACAATGGGATCGGTAAAATCGCTTGCGTCGTCAACCGGTAGATTCAAAGTACCGTCTTGTGTTTCGCTAAACAGTAAATCATTTGGAATAGATAACTCACCATCCGCGGGTGAATAAACAATTTTTGAACTTGGAATGACGGTTTGGCCTTCACTTGCTTTATTGATATCTGATAGTGTATCGCCATCACAACCTGCCAATAATACCAACCCAACTGAAATTGCACATAGGTTACGCTTATGCATACGGCTTCCTTAAATAAAATAATAAATACTGATTAGACCAGCTAAAAATAGCGCAAATTACGCGGTTTCTCCACCGCAAAAACATAATTTTTTAACACTTTTTTAAATACAGCTTAAATTATTTGTTAAATAGCCGTCTAGATTGATAAAAATAAAGATTTATAGATGTGCTCTTTGCGCTTCTATGTTAATTTAAAATTTATTTTTATGGGTTAGTTTAAAGCCATTCTTGGATTCAAATATTAAATGCAATTACAACAAATTAATTTGGTCGCTATTGGCGGTGGTCATGGCTTAGGGAAAGTATTAAATACATTTTCATCACTGGGTCCAAACTTAACAGGCGTGGTTGCAACAACTGACAATGGCGGCTCGACTGGGCGTTTAAGAGAGAATGTCGATTCAATTGCTTGGGGAGACCTGCGCAATTGCATTACGCATCTAAGCAAAAGCCAACTTGGGTCAGATTTACTTAATTATCGTTTTCAACACAATGAACTTGATCAACACTGTTTAGGCAACTTAATCTTTTTTGCACTTGAGCAATTGGATGTCAGTCCAGTTGGCGTTATGGAAGTAGTTAGAAGACTGCTAAAAATTGACAGTAAACTTTACCCCATGACCGAGCAGCCCACTGATTTGATAGCACACTATGCCAACCAACCTTTGGTTCACGGTGAAATCAATATTGATAAACAAAGCCAGATGCCCGAATGTCTAACATTAGCGGATTCAGTCATAGCGCCAAGCCGAGTCACTAGAGCAATTTTAAATGCCAATGTTATTTTATTAGGCCCTGGCAGTTTCTTAACCAGTATTATGCCTGCTTTATTAGTAAAAGATATTTACCAAGCATTAGCACAAACATCTGCAAAAATCATTTTTATTGATAATTTGGCACCTGAACACGGCCCTTGTGCCAACGCCGATTTAACGAAAAGACTTAATTGGTTTAAGCAAAATTGTCCAGATATTCAAATATCTGGGGTGCTTTCAGGCGAAAATACCGAGCCGTTAAAATTTGATAACCTGACGCATATGCAAAGAGCGCTAAACGATAAAACGGTTTTTTACCGTCACGATGAGCGCAAATTAAAACAGGCTTTAACCGAACTTATTTGCGCTTTAAGATAAATTAAGAAGCGAATCGCGATATACCCTAAATGGCATATTGCGATTGCAAGTTGCGAGATTATTTAGTTATTTAACTTTTATCATCTTCACTAATTCGACTAGCAATGGCACCGTCTTGCCCTTTATATTTAGCATCAACTCTTTTGTTGTAAGGTCGAATTGCAGAACCAGACATAGTTTCAAAATTAAGTGCACCAATTTTCATTTTTGGTCTTAACGCTAACGGTAATTTACCACTGTTAAAAAACTCTAATACAATATTACCCGACCAACCCGGATCAATACGATGCGCAGTTACATGCACCATTAAACCTAATCTTGCAAGCGAAGAACGCCCATCTAACCAACCAACAATATTATCGGGTAAAGTGACTGATTCATAAGTTACTGAAAGCGCAAGTTCACCAGGATGTAAGAAAAAAGCCTCCCCATCTTCAATATAAATTTCGTCTGACATGACGCTATCGAGGGCTTTGTTCACTTCTTCTTTCGGCCCACTTAAATCAATAAATGGCGCAGAATGTTCTTGAAATACTCTAAATTTGTTGCCGAGCCTAATATCAATACTCACTCCACTGATCATATCTTGAGTGGGCGTCGGTAGAATTTGAATTTTGCCTTCATCCAAAGCATTAATAATATCTTGATCACATAAACGCATGGTTAATCTTCTTTATTTTTGTTGATTGCCTTTAATCGCTTTTCTTGGCATTAATCAACTTGTGTTATCGAAATACTTTGGCTAGCAGGTCTGGCCTGCGCCAACAAATACAACTCTAAAGCTAATTTTAAAGCTATCGCTTGATACGAATTATAAAATTGGGCGCTATTAAACCCTGAACCATCGCCATTATCCATAGTTTCGCGAATATTTATATCTAATGGTGTATGGCCCAATACTTTAACGCCTTCTTGGGTCGCTAACGTTTTTCCCCCATCGCGCCCAAAAATCGGCTCAATATGTCCACACTGGCTGCACGTATGCATGCTCATGTTTTCAACTAACCCCAACACACTAACATCCACTTTATTGAACATTGCAATGGCTTTTTTTGCGTCAGCTAATGCGATATTTTGCGGCGTAGTGACGACTAAAGCGCCACTCAAAGGTAAACTTTGAGTCAACGTTAATTGAATATCGCCAGTACCAGGTGGCAAATCAATGAGTAAATAATCTAATTCGCCCCACTGAGTTTCATTAAATAATTGTTGTAATGCACGGCTTGCCATCGGGCCACGCCAAATAGCTGCGTCATCAGGGTCGACTAAAAAACCGATTGAGTTGCATATAATACCCTCTGCCGTTTTGAGCGGCTGCATTATTTTGCCGTCATAAGTGTCTGGCTGCTCACCTTGTAAACCAAACATAAGTGGAATGGAGGGGCCATAAATATCAGCATCTAAAACGCCAACTTTAGCACCTTGAGCACGCAAACAGCGCGCAATATTAACGGTCGTCGTTGACTTACCAACCCCGCCTTTCCCGGATGCAATCGCAACCACATGTTTTATTTGAGCGAGTTTATTTTGATGCGCCTTATTTAAAGACGCTAATTGCGGCTCTTGGGTTATTGTTAACTGACTAAAATGTGATTTTAAATGGTTGGTTAATTCGGCCAAGTTAAACGGCATAGTTAACGATTTGACTTGCTGAGGATCATTTTTTTTGGTTTCTAAGGAAATATATTGAGCCAGATGACCAGCCTGATATTGAGTCAAAACATCAGCAATTTGAGCTTCGACGTCGGCTTTTTTCGCTGAATTTGTCTTAAAAATAGATTTAAACAAAATAAATTTACCCTTACACGTGAATAAGCAGATGAAATTAAGCGTCAATTTCAGTAGTATTCGCAGTTAATTTCCCCTGCATTTTAACGAATAGAATTTAAATGACTGATACCAGAAAAATTTTAGTAACTTGCGCACTGCCCTATGCCAATGGCTCATTACATTTAGGCCATCTATTAGAACATATTCAAACAGACATTTGGGTAAGATTTCAAAAATCTCGTGGTAATACCACCTATTTTGTCTGCGCATCTGATGCGCACGGCACGCCAATCATGCTAAAAGCTGCTGAAATGGGCTTAAAACCAGAAGACATGGTGAGCGCAATTCAACAAGAACACATGCACGATTGTAGTCAATTTTTAGTTGAGTTTGATAATTTTCATTCGACCCATTCAGATGAAAATAAAGTATTGGCTCAACATATTTATACGCAGCTAGATAAAAATAATTTTATTAGCCGAAGAACCATCGAGCAATTATTTGATCCTGAAAAAGAAATGTTTTTACCTGACCGGTACGTTAAAGGCGAATGTCCAAAATGTGGCGCTGCAGATCAGTACGGTGACAACTGCGAAGTGTGTGGATCAACTTATTCTCCAGTTGAGCTAAAAAATGCCCGTTCAATCGTTTCAAATGCCAGCCCTGTTTTAAAAGAAAGTGAACATTACTTTTTTGAACTTGGTCAATTCCAAGATATGCTTCAAGGTTGGCTAAAGTCTGGTACGTTGCAAGAACAAACCTCCAATAAATTAAGTGAATGGTTTGAAGAAGGTCTACAAGCTTGGGATATTAGCCGAGATTCACCTTACTTTGGTTTTAACATACCAGGCACAACCGATAAATATTTTTATGTATGGCTTGATGCCCCTATCGGCTATATGAGTAGCTTTGAAAATTTATGTAACAAAGAAAACATTAATTTTGACGAGTTTTGGGCCAAAGATTCCACCGCAGAGCTTCACCACTTTATTGGAAAAGACATCATCAATTTTCATGGTTTATTTTGGCCGGCCGTGTTAGAAGGTGCCGGATACCGAAAACCAACGGGCGTTCATGCTCACGGTTTTTTAACGGTTAACGGAACTAAAATGAGTAAGTCAAAAGGGACTTTTGTTAAAGCTCAAACCTATTTACAGCATTTAGAGCCCGAATATCTACGTTATTATTTTGCAGCTAAATTAACCAGCCGAGTTGATGATTTAGACTTAAATTTAGAAGACTTTGCACAGCGTGTAAATTCAGATTTAGTCGGTAAATACGTTAATATCGCCAGCCGTTGTGCCGGTTTTATTACCAAACAGTTCGATGGCAAGTTATCTGCTGATTTAATTGAACCTGAGCTAGTGACCGCATTTACCGATGCAGCTGAAAGCATCGCCCAATTATACGAAAACCGTGATTACAACAAAGCAATTCGTGAGATAATGGCACTCGCCGATAAAGCAAACCAGTTTATCGCCGATGAAGCGCCATGGGTACTAGCGAAAAATGAAGAAACGAAAACTCGCGCCCATCAAGTTTGCTCGTTATCACTTAACCTGTTCCGCATTTTAACCATTTATTTAAAACCTGTTTTGCCAGCTTTAGCGGCAAAAGTTGCCGAGTTTTTAAATGATGACCTAAATTGGGCAAATCACGCCAATTTGTTACTGGATCATAAAATTGAGAAGTTTAAACCTTTATTACAACGTTTAGACATGAAAAAAATTGAAGCCATGGTAGCAGCATCTAAGCAAAACTTAGCACAAAAATCTCCAGCTAAAACACAAGAGACACCGGCAAAACCAGCAAGCAATGAAATAGAGCCCATTGCCGATGAAATTGAATTTGATGATTTTGCAAAACTCGATTTACGTATTGCTAAAATAATATCAGCTGAACATGTTGAAGGTGCCGATAAACTTCTTAAAATTCAAGTTGATTTAGGTGGTGTTCAAAAGCAAATATTTGCTGGAATTAAATCGGCTTATCAACCTGAAGATTTACAAGGTAAATTAACCGTTGTAGTTGCCAACTTAAAACCCAGAAAAATGCGTTTTGGTCTATCGGAAGGCATGATTTTAGCGGCCGGTCCTGGCGGTAAAGATTTATGGATTTTAAACCCTGAAGACGGCGCTCAACCGGGTATGCGAGTAAAATAACCTTAGTCTGCTTCAATACCTTGATAAAAGACTTACTTATTAATTTTTAAACAGCCGCGATTGCGGCTGTTTTGTTTTAGGAAACAAAACATGGCTACAATTACACTGGTTAAAGGTCGTGAAAAATCACTACTACGCCGCCACCCTTGGATATTCTCAAGAGCAATAGCCAACGTTGAAGGTAACCCCGGCAGTGGCGACACAGTAGAAGTTTATAGCTTTAAAGGCGATTGGTTAGCCACTGCTGCCTATTCACCTCATTCGCAAATACGAGCTCGTGTCTGGACCTTTACACCGAATACAAAAATCGACCTGAGCTTTTTCATTCAAAAAATAAAATCAGCTAAGCAGTTAAGAGACGATTTAATCGCACCTGTTTCAAATGCTTATCGCTTGATTGCAGGTGAATCCGATAGTTTACCTGGCATTACGCTGGATGTTTATGACCAAATTATTGTCGGACAATTTTTGTCAGCTGGCGCTGAAAAACATAAACCGCTTATCGTTGAAGCATTAAATAATGTATTTCCCAACCAGCCAATATATGAACGGTCAGATGTTGCAGTACGCAAAAAAGAAGGTTTAAAACAAACTCGTGGCTGGCTACATGGCGAATCAGAGCTTCAAGTTTGGATTAAAGAACACGGCTTAGATGTGTTAATTGATATAGATAAAGGCCATAAAACTGGTTTTTATTTAGACCAAAGAGATAACCGCCAAGTAGCGGCTAAATATAGCAAAGGTAAAACAGTGCTTAATTGTTTTAGCTACACGGGCACATTTGGTTTGTATGCTTTGCAAGCTGGCGCTGAGTCCGTTATTAATGTTGATGTGTCAGACAGTGCACTTGAAACCGCTAACTTACAATACCAAAAAAACGGTTTTAAGCAGGGTTTTGAACAAATAAATGCTGACGTTTTTAAGTATTTACGTGAATGCAAACAGCAAGGTAAGCAATTTGACACCATAGTACTAGACCCCCCTAAATTTGCAGAAAATAAAGGGCAAGTCATTCGAGCATGTCGTGGTTACAAAGATATCAATATGCTGGCTTTACAAATATTAAAACCAGGGGGCACTTTATTAACTTTTTCGTGTTCAGGTTTAGTCGATGCTGACTTATTTCAAAAAGTAGTGGCAGACGCCGCTGTCGATGCCAAGGTTGAAGCTCAAGTGGTTGAAAAGCTAACCCAAGCAAAAGATCACCCTATTTCACTCAACTACCCTGAAGCATTTTATTTAAAAGGCCTAGTTGTTAAAAAGTCATTTGGGTAAGCTAAAAAGACAAAATAAACAAAAGCGAAAACAATAAAAGTTGCTGACCGAATGAATCACAGTTTTTGTCAGCAACTTTTAATAATTGTAAATGTTTAAATATTTTGAGACGCTTGTTTGGCGGCTTGTGCTGCCGTCTCAGTGTTTGCTTTAGCTTGATTAATCACACTTTGGTTATCGCGCAGCATTTCAATTAAATCTTGCACATAATCAGCGCCTCGCTCTGAATAATCAATTAACCCCGTCGTTAATACTTCAGCTGAGGGTAACTGTCCCATTTTTCGATAACTTGCTCGCATGTCTCTAACCACACGGTAAGCAGCATGGGTATTAACGTTAATATAATAACTGTCTAAAGCCTGATAAGCATGCTGGTAACTTGCGACTTCATGATTCATTCCTTCAATTCGAGCGTTGGGGACTAAACCGCATCCTTTTTGATAACACCATTGGCCAAAAAAGTTATTACCTTCGCGTGCAAATCTCGACGTCCCCCAACCTGATTCATTTGCCGCTTGAATCAAAATAAGTTCCGCAGGTATTACATCCATACGAATAAGTAAACTTTTTATTTTTTGATTCATCTGATTCGAATTTTCGGATAACGAAATTTTGTAACGCGAAAAAAGTTGCTGCAAATATTGGGTGCTGGATTTCGCTAATTTTTTATCACCATTTTTAACCGCTGGCGTTTGACTTGCTCGTTGGTAAGTTTGAACAAATTGTCGTGCCTCCTCTATCCACGCATTATGAGCTTTAATAAGCGGATAAAAATAACTAAAAAAGGCTAATTTTTTTTGCTGAACATCTGACATGCTAGAAAAATCTGGCGCTTTAGGGTAATTAGATAACCAAGCTGCTAATTTAGGTTTTTCTATGGTTACGATTTTAGTGTCGGGTTCGGGCTTGGGTTGAGGAATGTGTTGGTTCTGAATAAAAGGGTAAAATAGGCAAGCAATAAAAGCAGCCAAAATGATAATTTTTACTAAGGTTAATTTCATAAAAAGAATTCTACTATTATTTTATTTATTGATACTTCGCCATAATATGAGCCCACATTGATTACAACTATGCACTCGCTTGTCGTCATTTCGACTCAACAAGCCCCAAGCTAATATATCTTCGCTCGAACAATCTCGGCAATATAGTTTCTTATCAGCTAGTGTACCTGGGTATTGATTGACGTAATCATGAAGGGTCAGCATTTTAGCATAAGCTTGACGCTTTGAGCGTTCTGCTTTAGATGTTTTGTCTTTCTTTATAAAACTGAATAAATTTTTTTGACTAAGCTTTATTTCATTTTGCATTATGGATAACCGATTATTTGCAAATCTATGCTGGTTTACCAAACTGGTAAACTCAAATTGAGCCGCTTATTTTACCAGTTGAGCAAAGCTGACTATAGGTTATTTATGTGATCTAGCAAACAAACTTAAGGTTAATTTCAACTATATGTACTCTGATAGTTACATTTATATACAGACGTTTAATGCCGAGTTATGGTTAAAACTTATATATTAAAAGGTTTTGGGCATTTAGCTTGCCAATAGTTTCGATCCACATAATTATAAGTGCGAATATAAAGTTGATAGCCAATAATTTTGCGCCAAAATTCAACATTATTTTTTTTGGGACAAATGGTTTGAATTAAATAATCAATATGTTGTTTATCAGTAATATCTAATCGATCAGGGATTTGAATATAAACAGCGATTCCTTCATCGACAGCCCGCGCCCCTCTATATCGCCAAACGCCTTGAACAAAATCACTGGCCATTTCTCGATCTACTTCTTTTAACATAGCAACGGGTGCATATTCATGTTTATTATCACTACAAGATAAGGTAAGCAAGCAAACTAGGCTTACCAGCAACCACTTATGCTGAGTTAATATTTGGCTAAAATAATGAATAAAAACATCGCTTAATACCCGTTTCATGTGTAAATCCTAAGCACAAAAAAGCATTTCTGTATCACTGAGTATAGCCAAGTTTAACTCAAGTTTATTTCTCTGGATAAAATAAACTTGAGCACGAAAAGGCTATAAAGCTCTTAACAAGCAAGTGATTTCTTCTCTGTCATGGTACAAATGCTTGGCTTTAAATTCGTATTGTACGCCGGCTTGATAAAATTGTGTTTCAAGCGAACTCATCACCTCGGCAACATTTTGAAAGCGCTGTTTCATCGGCAGTTTTAAATTAAACATCGCTTCCTGACACCAACCATTAATAATCCACTTTGCCATTAAACTTGCAACTCTGGCTGGTTTTTCAACCATGTCACAAACCAACCAGTGTACGTTTTTCTTTTTTGGGCTATATTTAAAACCATCTTCCATATAATGTTTAACTTGGCCTGTTTCCATTAAACTGTCTGCCATAGGTCCGTTATCAATCGCAGTTACCATCATGCCTTTTTTCACCAATTGATAAGTCCAACCGCCAGGTGCAGCACCTAAATCGACAGCTCGTAAACCTGAGGTTAAGCGCGTTTCCCATTCGTGTTTTGGAATAAAGTGATGAAAGCCCTCTTCTAGCTTTAATGTTGAGCGGCTAGGTGCTTCTGAAGGAAACCTTAAGCGGCGAATGCCCAATAATAAATCGCTCGAGTTTGAAACT
Source organism: Catenovulum adriaticum (assembly GCF_026725475.1). NCBI lineage: Bacteria > Pseudomonadati > Pseudomonadota > Gammaproteobacteria > Alteromonadales > Alteromonadaceae > Catenovulum > Catenovulum adriaticum. Next base: position 1,484,265 of record NZ_CP109965.1, on the reverse strand, counting down.
AAACTGGAACCTATTATTAGGTTACAAGAATCAAACATAAATAAATGTAGCTGGTATTTTGATTCGCTATCTAATAGCTTTCTTTTTTTCAGTGCTTGTCTAAGCGGAACTGTAAATTTTTTAGCAAACCCGGCAATTTCTTTCCCCTGATTCGTATCAGGGTATTCCATTCTAATATCTGAGAATTGATAATTTTTCTTTTCACCGTTTTGATAACACAGACTTTCTATAATAGGTGAAATTCGATCTTGCTCGTTTAACTCATCCAGTTTTGCAATCACTTTAAACCACTGGCGGGTAAAAATAAGGTCGTCTAATTTTACTTTGTTGAATAAACAAACACTCACTTCCTGAGTGAGTTCAAATTCAACATAAGCTTGGTTTTCTTTGGTTCGACAAAAACCGTATAAACCGGCCTCAGCAGCTCTTTGTTGAATTTCAGCTGCGCAATCTCGCTCAAAGCCACTGCGGCAATACAAAATATATTGGTTCATAAAAATCTTCTTGTGGGCTAACTTTTTATCTTAGGTTCGGGGAAAGTAATGTCTTTGGAATTAATACTAAAGGACAGGTAAATTAAACACCCCCATGCAATAACAAACATAATACCACCAATCGGGGTTAACAGTGCAATTGCTTTAAGATTCAGCAGGCTCATCAAATAAAGACTGCCACTAAAACATAAAATGCCGCCGATAAAAAACCTTGCAGCCCAAATTATCGCTTTTCGCTTACATAACAAGCATAATATTGAGCTAAATAACAAACCAAGTGCATGAATAAATTGATACAGGACGCCAGTTTTATAGGCTTCTAACATAGAAGATGTTAATACGCTTTTTAATGCATGCGCCCCAAACGCGCCCAATAAAACCGCACTACCCGCAAAACAACAAGCAATACAAAAATAAGTTTTAAATGAGTTTAGCATCAACAAATTCCTTAATCGAGTTAGCGGCTGTTTCAATCATTTGTAGTTGCGTAAAACCAGATGCTTTAAGAGGTTTTAAGCTATGATCTCCCGTTGCTATCCAATTAAACTGATAATTATCATTTATTTGATAAGTATCTACTTCAGCCCTTTTCCCAAAAGTATCGCGTTCGCCTTGAACTATGAGTCCCGGCAAATCAACTGAATTAAGTAAGGCTAATCTTAATTTTTCGGGCTTGCCCACTGGATGAAAAGGATAACCCAACGCAATATAACCCAATAGATTCACAGGCATTTTTGCATCTAAGCAGGCTTGTAGCGCAACCCGAGCGCCCATTGACTTACCACCAATAAACAAAGGCAGGTTGGCATCAACTCGATTCATCTGCTCAATAAAGCTTTGAGACAAAACAGGCATTTTATTGGGTGGACGTTTTTTACCTGTCTGTTGGATAAGTTGCATATATGGAAAATCGAACAAGATCACTTTGATCTTATTTTGTGACACTTCTGTAATTTTATTACAGATTTGTTTCATGAAATCTGAATTTGAACCAGCCCCGGCTCCATGCGCTAAAATAATTTGTGCCCGATAGGCTGTATCTACGGCTGTCATACGATTAATTAACCTTGTCTATTTGTTTTTACATTAATGCGGTTTGTTAATTTAAATTGAACGAATAACATATTGCCATTCTAAATGAATGATCTGACTAACCACAGCTTAACTTTCTTCTTGTGCGATTAAATCAAGCGCCCAGTCGATAAAAGCAGATATTTTCGTATCGTTTACATCTTTATCACGGCAAACTAAATAATATGCATCCTTAGTAATTAAACGCTCTGAAAATGGCTCTATCAAACGCCCAGCTTCAATCTCCGGGCGAGCCAACACACTATGCCCCAACGCCACCCCCTGCCCTAAAACCGCGGCTTGTAAAACCATTGATGAATGGCTAAAGATAGGTCCGTGACGCACATCTAAATCTTTAGGGCCTAGCTTCTGCCCCCATAACCGCCAGTATTTACGGCTTTTATCGTGTAATAAGGTATGCTTACGAAGATCTTCAAAATCATCAAGTGGCATTTTATTGTTTAATATACTAGGGGCGCAAACTGGGGCTAAATATTCAGTATGTAACTTATAAGCTGCAAGCCCTTTCCAGTTACCGGTACCTAAATAAACAGCGACATCGACCCCTTCGGTTAATAAACCTTCGTCTAAATCAACCGCTTTAATTCTAACGTCAATCTCTGGAAATTGTTCAGAAAACAAATTAAGGCGCGGAACTAACCATTGAATCGCAAAACTTGGTGGTACACCTACGGTAATAGAGTCGCTATTTTGAGTATTAAAAATAGCTTGAGTAGCATCTAGAATATTTTCAAAAACATCTTTTATTTCAAAGTAATAACTAGCACCAACTTCAGTTAATATGAGTTTTCGGTTACGCCTAATAAATAATTTAACGTTTAAAAAGTTTTCCAGTGTTTTGATCTGCTGAGACACAGCAGCCTGCGTCACAAAAAGTTCTTCAGCGGCTAAAGTCACACTTAAATGTCTGGCTGCAACTTCAAAACTCCGCAGTGCGTTGAGTGGCGGTAAACGTCTCATTAATTTCCAGTCCTTTATTCACCCAAATACAGCAATAAACATTAGAAAATCTAATGCATTTCATTGTGTTTTTCTATCTTGTAATTTAATTACATGATAGCTATACTTACAAACATCAGATAAATAAAGGCTTACAGCCAATCTGATGATTAAATGTTAAATAAAAACCGTTATTTTATTTCAATTATATATAACCTGTTAAAAGGTTAAGGAGTTATAAATGTTAACACTTAAAAAAGTAACAACTGTACTAGGCGTTTCAATTGCGTTATTTGCTTCATTTTCAAGTTTTGCAAATACTCAAAGCCAAGCCACGTTAAAGCAAGATATTGAATCAAATATCCAAACTTTGGCTAAATCTGAAATTGCTAAGTTAGTCACTGATTTAAACACAGAGTCTGCACAATCATTTGCAGTTAAAGTGAATATCTCAAATGCAATTAAATCAGATAAGAAAGCACAACCTGAAAAGTTGCAAACCCTGACTGCAGAATAAGCCCTGCTTTATCTGCACAGGGCTTCATATTTTATTTTACTAGACTAAGGAGATTTATCTTTCAATTTCAATCGGTTCAAAACTTTTTATTAAATCGTCTACCGCTTTAATTTGCGATAAAAACGATTCTAATTGGGTTAATGGGAACGCCGATGGGCCATCGCATTTAGCTGCTGATGGATTTGGATGAGATTCCATAAATAAACCTGCTATTTTTGTTGCCATACCAGCGCGAGCCAACTCGACCGTTTGGTGTCTTCGACCACTAGAGGCTGATCCCATAGGATCTCGGCATTGAAGCGCATGTGTAACATCAAAAATAATTGGACTTCCCTTAGTGACTTCTTTCATCACTGGAAAACCTAACATGTCTACAACTAAGTTATCATATCCGTGGCAACTTCCGCGTTCACACAAAATCACTTTATCGTTGCCACTTTCTTCAAATTTTTCAACTAAGTTTGTCACTTGCGACGGCGACATAAATTGTGGCTTTTTAACATTAATGATTGCTTGAGTTTCAGCCATGGCTTTAACTAAGTCAGTTTGACGCGCTAAAAATGCCGGCAGTTGAATCACATCCGCTACTTCAGCAACAGCTTGACACTGCTCAATTTCATGAACATCAGTGATAATAGGCAAATCAAAGGTTTTTTTAATTTCTTCAAATATTTTTAAACCTTCTTCCATGCCTGGGCCACGATAAGAATGAATAGAAGAACGGTTTGCTTTATCAAATGAAGCTTTAAATACGTAAGGAATGCCTAGCTTTTCGGTTACCGTTTTGTAGCTTTCTGCAATTTGCATGGCTAAATCGCGTGATTCCAAAACATTCATACCACCAAATAAAACAAATGGCTTGTCGTTATTAATCTCAATAGAGTTTAATTGAATGGTTTTTTGTGTCATTAATCATTTTCCGTTTGCTAAAATTGCCCTTATGATAGCATTGATAATGTAAAAAAATACGCTAAAGGCACTACATTTGCGCTTACATCAGGTAAAATACTGGCACATTTTATTCTAACTCTGTTTTAAACATTCAACCTATGAGCAATTTAGATAATATTTATGCCAACCCCCACCACAAGGTAAAAGATTTTGTATTTGATGAAACTGTTGTCGATGTTTTTTCAGATATGATCCAACGTTCAGTACCCGGCTACCAAACTATCATTTCAACCATAGGTCATTTGGCGCAAGAATTTGCTCAAGATAATTCAACTATTTACGATTTAGGCTGTTCGTTAGGCGCCGCTACGTTAGCAATGCGCCGTTCAATTAAAAATACTAACTGTAAGATTGTGTCGGTTGATAATTCTCAGGCGATGGTTGAAAGGTGTTTAACGCAACTTAATCATTTTAAAAGTGATGTTGAAACCCAAGTAATATGTGAAGACGCACTACAAGTTGAAATTGAAAAAGCGTCCGTTGTTGTACTTAATTTTACGTTACAGTTTATCCCGCCTGAGCAGCGAGCTGAGTTAATTAATAAAATTTATGCAGGCTTACAACCGGGTGGCATTTTAATTCTTTCGGAAAAAATACGTTTTGACGCCAACCAAATTCAAAATACCTTAGATGAGTTACATTTAGACTTTAAACGGGCGCACGGCTACAGTGAATTAGAGATTAGCCAAAAACGAACGGCAATTGAAAACGTAATGCGAACCGACACTTTAGAGACTCACTACCAACGTTTTGAACAGGCAGGATTTACAAATTTTAGCCAGTGGTATCAATGCTTTAACTTTACTTCAATGATGGCAATTAAATAAATGTTTACTCAGTTTTATCAAAGCCTAATAGATCATAATTTAACAAGCTGGCTTACTCAAATGCCTGCTTTGCTTAACCAATGGCAACAATCTAGTCGCCATGGCGACTTTACTCAATGGCAAAAAACAATTACAAACTTACCTCAAGCTACGCCAAGTCAAATTGATTTAAAATCATCTGTGCAAATAGGTTCAGCTGATGATTTAAATCAAGGTGAACAAATTCGGCTGTCTAAGTTATTGCCCAACTTAATGCCTTGGCGTAAAGGACCTTATCAATTATTTAATATTGAACTTGATACTGAATGGCGTAGTGACTGGAAATGGGACAGGTTACTGCCCTATATTTCGCCACTAAAAGGTAAAAAAGTGCTAGATATTGGCTGTGGCAATGGTTATCACATGTGGCGAATGTTAGGCGAAGGTGCAGACTTAGTTGTAGGCGCAGATCCGACTGAGCTTTTTGTTGCTCAGTTTCAAGTCATGCAAAAATATATGAATGAACCCAATGTGCATTTATTGCCTCTTGGGGTTGAGCAACTGCCTACCAGTAATGCTTTTGATACTGTTTTTTCAATGGGCGTTTTGTACCACAGAAAATCACCCATTGATTTTTTACAGCAATTAAAAGCTCAGCTCAAACCTGGTGGTGAATTAGTTTTAGAAACCATCGTTATTCCGGGCGACGAACATCAAGTATTAGTGCCAGGTGAACGTTATGCAAAAATGCGAAATGTATGGTTTATTCCTAGTAGTAAAGCTTTATCTCATTGGTTAACCCGCTGCGGTTTTAAAAATATATCAGTGGTTGACGAAACGGTTACTAGCCTAGATGAACAGCGTAAAACTCAATGGATGGAAAATGAATCTTTAGCTGATTTTTTAGATCCGAACGATATTACCAAAACCATTGAAGGTTATCCGGCACCAATAAGGGCAGTAATAACCGCAAATAAATAAGTTATTTAATAAATTAACAAAGCGTTAAGCTTTAAATTAATAAATTGGCTTGTTAGGCTGATGCTCGATTGCTAATCTTAAGCTATCTGTAGAAAAGGATAATAATAATGAATCAAGTTGAAATTACTAAACTGATGGAAGAGTCTTCTATTGATGCGGTTAATTATGTAAAAGAAGAATACGATATTGAGCTTAATTTTAGCATGGACAGCGTAGCTCAAATTGATAAAGTGCTATTGTGGAGTGTTGCCAAATTAAAAGATCAGCCTAAAAAGGACGATTTTATTTTTGTAATTTGTAACATGTTAGGCTCTTACATTGGCGAAACATTTAGAAAACACATAGGTGGTGAATGGTTATACGATGAAACCGATCCCAACGCACCAACCGTTTTGTTAAGCTTTTCTAGCCATACTTTTGCGTTTCCAGGTATTTGTTATCAAAAACTAGTGAATGATATTAATACCAGTGTTAATAAATATTTTGAGCTGGCGATTCGTAACGTTACCCAGTAACTCATCAAATAATAAATAAACAGCCAATACAATCATGTGACTGACTCGGTTGACCGCTTTATTTACCTAAAAATAAAGCAGCTATAAACCAGATCACTTTCAATTGGCTGTTCGATTAACGGCTGATTCAACGCCTAGTTTCGCAATAACACAACACTATAACAAAACGACAAAGCCTGCCTTTTAGTTATCCGGTCCGTTCACTTTTAAAGTTTTAGGGTTATCTCTGTAATATTGGCTCATACCTAGACCATCAACCAAAGTTTTTAATGAACGAGACCTAAACTCACGTAAATATAAAATTCTCATCACGATTAAACTTAACCCAATAAAAAGTAATGGATGAATAAACCAGCCCACAATCGATAATGCAAAATAATAAGATCGCATCCCACTATTAAAGTTATGTTGAGCTTGATCAATTAATTTGCCGGCATTAACGGCAAAAGCTTTTTTCATGTCTTCGGTTGCATTAGGATCATCAGTATTAGGCGCTGCCCCTATCATCACCGAAGCAAACCCATATTGTCTTAAAGCCCATGTGTATTTAAAAAAGGCATAAACCAACACTACAATAATTGCGAGTATTTTAAATTGCACCACAAACACAGTTTGTGGCCAAACCCAAGGTACATGTTGGACGATTTCATGAATAGTACCGGCTGAGGTTAACGCGGTTAATGCACCCGCAATAATAAACAACGTAGTTGAAGCAAAAAAGTTAATATTCTTTTCAATGTTACCCATTAAAGCCGCATCTAAAATTCGATTATCGCGCTCTAATAAGTGGCGCATCCAATCAATTCTTAAAATAATGAGGACACTGGATAAAGTCGCTCGTTTTTTTGACATTTTTCGAGCAAAAGTTGCATAACCAAACCAAATTGTTAAAAAAATTAAAACGACTGACATATCAATTATTTCAGCACTTAAAAAACGCATCATTAGCGATTACCTTGTGAAAAATTTATTAAGCGGTGAGCCAACCCCGAATAACGGTTTAGCTGAGTATTTAAAGCAGCATACCAAATTGGTTTCGCTGCGAGTATGATTAACTTTTGTTTTGCCCTAGTAAGCCCTGTATAAATTAATTCAGGCGATAATAAAGGGTTTGTTTGCTCTGGCAAAATTAACGCAACCTGCGAAAACTCTGAGCCTTGAGTTTTGTGAATCGTCATAGCATAAACAGTTTCAACTAAAGGCAAACGCGCTAAGCTTACTTTTTTATAACCAGATTCAGTCTCAAAATAGGCTTGTAATTTATTGTTTTCATCTGCCCATATTAAACCAATATCTCCGTTAAATAATCCATTAGTATAACTATTTTCAGTCACCATGACAGGACGTCCAGCATAATGCTGATTAATTTTTAAGTTAGCGATTTTTTTGGACAGCGCTTGTTCAATTTGAATATTTAACTGCTCTACGCCGGTTTGGCCGACTCTGTTAGGCACCAAAATTCTAAATTTAGCTAATGCGTCAAACGCTTGCTTTAGCGAACTTGCACGGCTAATTGCTAAATAATACTGCTGGCAAGCTGCATTAATAAATGTCTCTAACTGGCTCGGTTCAATCAAAGCTAATTCAATTGGTGAATCACTAAACTGATCAAGTTTGAGTTGCTCTGCTTCGTTTGGCGTCATTTTATGCCTTGATAGCCTCTGCCATGAATTTACAGGATTAGCAGTAATCACTTCTTTGGCAATTTCACCAATTTGACCACCAAAGCGGTGAGTTTTGGTTAAAAAGCTAATATGATCTGCTTTTTGTGCTGGGTTAATCACAACAGCTTGACCTGAAATTTGTTTGATTTGCTCTGCCGCTTTTGGGCTTACGCCTACTTGATAATTGGCGACTAAATCAGCCAATATATTGCCAGTTTCAACTGACGGTAATTGCTGGGCATCCCCCAATAAAATTAATCGGGTTGAATCAGGTAACGCCCTTAGCAGTCTGGCCATCATAGCTAAATCAATCATTGATATTTCATCAATTAATAATAAGTCACACTCTAATAGATTTAACGGGTTATATTTAGGCATGGTTTGGTTAGGTTTAATACCTAAAAGTCGATGTAAAGTACTTGCCTCTTCAGGAATTGCATCTAGTATCTGCAAATCAAGGCCTGCAGCTTTGAGCTGTTCTTTAGCACCGCAAATAGACTCTTTTAACCGTTGTGCCGCTTTACCAGTCGGCGCAGCCATTTTAATGTTCAGGCTATTCGATTTATGACTATCTGCCAATGAGCTGGCTTGTAACGCAGCTAATAAGCGAGTAACTGTATAAGTTTTACCTGTTCCGGGTCCACCACAGATAATACTCAGTTTTCTGCCCAATGCGTTGGCGACCGCAACTTGTTGCCAATCGGGTTCGTTTAAGTGGGCTTGTGTTTGCGGGAATAACTGGGTGAAAATGTCTTTAACAGCTTGTATTTGCTGTTGCGATACTGGGTGGTGCTGCGACTTTTCTTTTATTTTTTGAGCAACTTCGTTCTCAAATTGCCAATATCGTCTTAGATATACATGGGTTGAAGTGGTGTTAGTATTACTAGGCGCTGTAATATCGTGATCGCTTTGATCATGCGTGTTTTGATTACTCGTCGTTACATGACAACTAGAGTTGTCGCTACTAGCGGATAGCTTTAATAGTAAGTTTTCTACAATAATGGGCTGCTGAAATGGTTCAACGGGCGTTGATATCTTAGTTTTATATTCAATTAATCGATTAAGTAAGTGCGTTAATTGTTGATGGTCGGCAAATAAAAAACCTGGCTTATTAGCTGCCGGTGCGGCAACAGGCAATGTAGCAGATGAATTTAACTGAACTGTTTGTTCTACTTCGTTTTCCCATAAGGTTATTCCCGCAATATGCTTCAAAGGCAAACACGAGTGTCCTTGCCTTTGGTGCCATTGCAACGCTAAAAACAAATGAAAAATTTGTGCGTAGTCGTTTTCATCAAAGCGCGGTTGTAAGTCGTTTGATTGACTATCAATATCCACTTGATAAAATTGAAACATTTTATCTGCAAAAAAATAATCAATGGCTTCAATTGAATCTAGTGCTTGTTGGCATTGAATTAAGTTTAAATAAACGGGATTCATTCAGCCTCTCCAGAGCGAGTATCTTGGAGCTGAGCAATTTGTGGCTGCTCATTTTTAAGATAATCGTTGCTAAAAACTTGCTCAAGTTCGGTTAATAACTCACAGCTAATCGCGCTATGGTAAACACCATAAGGTTGATTATTGCTTTGTGCCATACCTCGTAAATACAAATAATAAACCCCACCAAAATGGAGTTCAGGTTGATAATCATCAAGTCGTTTTGTTAAATACCGATGCAAGGCTAAGCAGTAAATTAAATACTGTAAGTCGTAAAAATGTTGTTGGTTATTTAAAGTTAAAGCTTCTGGATTATAATCTTCCACTTGATAGCCTAAATGAGTCGACTTGTAATCAGCTACGTAATAACGGCCATTAAACTCAAATATTAAGTCAATAAACCCATGCATCATGCCATCTAATTCACTGGCGGTGGGTAAATAAATTGCCTGATTTTGTTTTCTGTGCTGCTTTAAAACCTTCATCAATAACCCAGTTTGGCTTTGTGATAACGGAAAATAAAATTCAGCTTCGCGTAAGGTTTGCTCGCGGCGCAAGTCCGCTAAACAAAAGCGTTGGGTTTCTGGCTCAATTACCGGTAGTTGGGTATGTAAAACCGAGTTTAGCCAAGCAATTAGTTCATTTTGCTGCTCGTCGTCTAATTGGCCAAAACGCGATACGGGCTCAGTAATTGAACTTTGCCAATCAGGCTCACTAAAATCTGTGTATTCTAAAATATCATGTAGTAAATTGCCGGTAGACGCCCCTTTTGCTAACGTAAATCGAAAAGCGTCTGGTGATATATCGGGGTTAAGAGTCGATTGCTCCGTGAGATTAAGTTCATCATTTATAGGTAAATTTGGTGTTGCTTGGGTATCAGCTGCTAATAAGTGAGCGGCCTCATCTTGTCGTTCGTAATCTTTTATACTGACTGAGGCATGCGCATTGCGGGTTATTTTTGAAAACGAATACAAGGACCAATTATCATTAATTTTAGTATTAAAGATTTGCGCTTGTATATTTTCATCTGGCACATCATTAGCGGTATATTGTAATGTTTCAAATTCTGGCGACAGCTCAATTAATTGACTCGAATGATGTGACGTTTCAACTAAAGCTTTTAAATAGTCAGGCCAAGCTTGTGCATTTTTAAGCTGTAGCGTTTTTGCTAAAGCTGAGTATTCAGATTGTTCAAACGGCGCAATGCCTAAATAACATCTATGCTCAGCTCGGGTAACCGCGACATATAATAAGCGAATAGATTCGGCAATGCCTTGCTCAGTTACTTTAGCAATGACCGATTGGTCTGCTCCAATTTGATGCACACTTTTTTTCAATGATTCATCGTAATAAGTGAAAAATTGTTTAGTCTGGCTACCAATTTTACTCGGGTCTGAATAAATGCTGGCAAATGGAATAAAGACCACCGGATATTCCAGCCCCTTAGAGCTGTGTTGAGTAATAATTCTAATTAAATTAGCTTCGCTTTCTAAACGCTGCTCTGCTTCATTGTGGCCATATTCTCTTTGTTGCCGATACCATTTAACTAACTGTTGTGGGTGTTTATACTGCCTAGTCGCTTGTTGCAACAATTCGGCTAAATGGATCATATTCGTCAGCTCACGCTCATGTTGGTGCGAAAGCGGCTGATAATAATGATGGATCAGATGCATTAACATCGCCATTACGCCCTTGTATTGCCACAATTGTTTAAGCTCTATTGCGGTATTTAGCGCAGCTTCCCATTCATCTTGATATTCCGCATGTTGGAATTTGGCTAGTTGCTCAGCGTTAAACCCAAATAATCGGGTGGATAACGCGCGAATTAATAAAGATTCGTTTTCTACCTCTAATAAGGCCGTTAATACATATTCAATTTCTTTGGCTTGCTCAGATAAAAATAAATTGGCTCTATCGCTTAAATATACGGCGCTTAGCCCAGCATTTGCTAAAGCTTGTTTAATAAATTCAGCTTCACGTCCGGTTTTAACCAATACCGCAATATCTTGCTGTTTAATTAACGCATCACCTAATTTAGCTTGCGTTAATAACCGAATGATTTCATTAGCGCACCATGTAGATAAGCTTTGACAATAATCCTCTTTTGTCGCATTACCCTTACTGCCTGTAGGTTTAGCAACCGAATCCAAATAAACATAGTTAATTGCACCAAATGATTGATTTTCATCCGTTAATGGCCGTTTATTAGCCGCCGCTTTTGGGGTTGAATGAATGTTTTCATAATCGATTCCATATCCAAAAACTGATTGGGCATTTTGATTTAATGGCCCCCCCCAAAATAAACGATTATAACCTGTTACAACCCCAGCCATAGAGCGCCAGTTGGTATCCATTACCCATTTAAAATCGGCCGCGTCTCTGGCTTTTAAATAAGTAAAAATATCTCCGCCTCTAAAACCATAAATGGCTTGTTTAGGATCGCCAATCATCATTAAACAATGCTGAATATCTGATTTTGGATATAAACAATCCAAAATTTGGTATTGCGCAGCATCCGTATCCTGAAATTCATCAACTAACGCAACTGGAAACAAGGTGTTTAATGCACAGGTTAATGGTTTAAGCTGCGCCTTGTTTGCACAAGATGCACTTTCGGCGATATGAGTTGTCTCGTTGGGGTTATTCGCTACTTGCTTTTCTGCCTGCAGCAGTTCACTTAATTGCACAATTAAATCGTCAAAATCCATTAAACTATTTTGCTGTTTAGCGACAATAAAAGCTTGTTTAATTTGATAGATGCCTTGTAAAACCAACTGACAAATTGGCACACTTTCGCGTTGCTGCTGCACCTTTGATTCAAGTTTGCTAATATCTTTTTTAACTTGTTCTCTAAGCTGTTTAAAGGGTTCAAACAAAGATTTTAAAAACGCATTACCTCTGTATCTATTTCCATTTATAAAATCGCCTGCAGCTTTAGGCGCAAGTTCGCTACTGTCAGAGTCTAGCCAATTGAGCAACTGAAACCACTCATCCAAGCGCAGATCTTTATCTTTATGATGAGTCACTAATGCTTCAAATACGGCGTCTTGCTCCGCACATAAATCTTTTTTTATCGCTTGTTTTTGTACATAACAAGCGTGCGCATAAGTTGACAAGGCTAGCTGCTGACCTTGCGCTACTTTACTTTCATCGACAGCGGTTAACACCTCGTTTTGGCGAATTGCATTTGAAAAGTGCTTTAAAAATTGTTCAGGTGTATGCCAGTTATTTTGTTGTAACAACGCAAATTCAGCTTCATTCTGATTAATTTTTCTTAGCCAGTCTTGTGCTGCAGTTAATAATAACTCGCTGGTATCTGCTTCCATTTTGGTGTCAAAATCGATGCCACTGGCAAAGGCTTGTTGTGACAATACTCGATTACAAAATCCATGAATGGTAAAAATAGCGGCTTCATCTAAATCTAGTAGAGCGAGCTTTAAAATGGGCTTAACTCTATCCGCCGGATACTTTTGTTCCATACTCGCAAAAAATGGATCACTCTGCCCTAAGTTTCCCCAGTTATTTAAGGCATTTCTCAGCTCTTTATCAATTCTGGCTTTTAATTCTTGGGTAGCAGCTTTAGTAAAAGTCATCACCAAGATTTGCTGAACACTAAGCTGTTTTTCAATTAAAAACCTTAGGTACAAGCGAGTAATGTTAAAGGTTTTACCAGTGCCGGCACTGGCTTCAATTAAATGACGCCCCTGTAATGGGAGTTCGCTAGGCGCTAAAATTGCAGGCGTTTGACTCATTATTTCACATCCTGTAGCGCATCGTATAACGGATAAAAAGCCTTAATTAAGGTTTCATGGTTGTTACTATCAAACGCTTGTTCAACTGGAAAAAACCATTGATAATATTCATTGTTCATTAATATTTCCGTTTGGAATTTTTCCCAAAGTATTATTTGCTCAGGGTTAGACGATAGTTCGTTAACTTGTGGCTTTTGTTTTTTATTTAAGGTTTTGCCTAAATAAACTTTGGCTAAATCCGCATAATATAAGCTTGGCGTTTTTACCCCTTGTTGCCACATTTTAATTAACTGCGTCAAGTGTTCTTTGGCTTGTTCTGAATCCATCTCAAGCGATAATCGTACTTGGCTTACGCCATCTTTTTTCGAATTTAAAAATACGCCGGTACTGTTAACTTGACTTAGTGGCGATTCACCTTGATTAAAATATATACAAGCCATTAAGTGATTCAACCAAAGCCGAATATCATCTTTAGCTTTGCGCACAGCCGCCCGCCACACAACAATATTCGGTTCAGGCCTGTTTAAGCTTTTTGGATGAGTGTCTGAAGCGCTCACTACATTATAATTTGCCTCAGGGTTGTATTCTGATTCATTAGCTGGGCCAGCTAAACATATTTGGGTAGATAATAAATAACCATTTACTTCAAGCTTAATATGTTGATTTAACAGCGTGTTAAAACCAAGTTTTTCAACCATAAGTTCAGATAACGCCTGACTATTTTCAATTACCTGCTGTTTTAGTGGCGACTCTGGTAAACGACCAGATAAACTTACTTGACGCGCTAACGGGTTAAGCAAATTTTCAGTTACCTCTGTATGTGGTCGAGGCACTGCTGACGTTAACATTTGCTGACAAAATGACTGGCGCAACAAATATTCATCTAACACATTCACACTAAAAGGTTCAACATCTTCTAGATTCAGTTGATAGTCAGACAAGTTAAGATTGAGCTGCTGTCTAGCAAAATAAGCAAGAGGATCAGCAAAAAAGCGCACTAACTCTTCAATATCCACCTCTATTAAGGTGTCCTCAGCATGAGTTGCTGATAAATAAGTATGTGCCTGACTGTCTGATGGCTGATGATTATTATTTTTAGGATAAATTAAACGACACCAATTTTTATCAAAACTAGGCCATTTACCCCGATAAGCTTGTTCACTAAACGCATGAAGTGGATTCACCTTTAATTGATTATTTTCAGGGAGTAATGCTGTATCCAATACAAATTGCCAACCGTAAGCTTGGCTCAAATAATCCATTAGCTCTTTTAAAATTAAGCTGGGTTGACGCGCTTCATTGTTTCTAATATCTCGTCCTTGATAGCTTAAATACAGACTATTACGAGCTGAAATAAGCGCTTCTAAAAATAGGTATCTATCGTCACCCCGTCGCGATCTATCACCTAATTTAGCTTGAGTGGAGGCCATTAAATCAAAACTAATTGGGTTTTGCTGGCGTGGGTACTGGCCATCATTTAATCCTAAAATAGCAATTACTTTAAACGGAATACTGCGCATAGGCACCATAGAACAAAAGGTAATTTGGCCTGTTAGAAAATGATTGCTTGCATCGGGCTGGCTAAAAAGCTGAGTCAAAAAATAACGAACGGTCGATAAATCAAGTGACTCATTAAATTCAGCTTTTTCGCAGCGTTCGGTTAACGCATTAATCGCATTATCTATAATAAAAAATGCATCTTGCTCTTGATCGTTTTCAGCAAAAAATTGCGTTTTTAATTCGTGCAAATATTGATGCCACTCAGCAGGCGTTCTATTTAACGTTAAACTTTTTGCATGGTATTGTAAGCGTTCTAATAAAAAGCATAACCGCCCGAGTAATATAGCGTTATTGCCTTCTACATGAGGCAACCATAGTTGCTCGTTTTCAATATGAGCTTCATCGCCCCAAGCGAAACCATAAATGAGTCGATCAAGGCCCCATTGCCAGGTAAAAGTAGCATCCGCGCTATTTAAATGACTCATTTTTGCTTTATGTGATTCATCAATTCCCCAATGAACGGCCGCCTCTGATAGCCAATACTCTATGGTGGATAATTCACTTTCGCTAAAACCAAACTGAGCTTGCAGTGCTGGCAAACGGATATAATCTAAAATTTTACTCACTTCAAAGCGACTGTCTGGCAAATTGAGTAAATCGGTAAAACTGTTAATGAGTGGCTCTGCATCTAATGAATTTCGATCTGCAATAGAGCAAGGTAATTTTATTTCATTGTCAGCACCGTACTCAATGGGTCGTTTAAATACAGCCTCAATATAAGGTGCGTAATCTTCAATCGCGGGGCACATCACCACAATATCCTGTGGCTGCAAACTTGGATTTTGTTTAAATTGATGCAATAAATAATCGTGTAAAACTTGAATTTCTCTTAATGCACTATGGCTTGCGCTAACAACGATAGAGTCATCAACTCTAGGTTCAGCAGGTTCAGTAGTCAAAGCTTCGTGGCGTGCGTCCTGTAGCGTTAAAATGTCAGCTTGAATCTGTTGCAAAACCGAGCGTTTGTCTACGTCAGAATCAAGTGTGTCTAAATCGCTGTATGCACTAATTTCAAAAGTATCTAGCTGCTGTAAACTATTAAAAAATGCCCGCCCTTGCCCACCTAAGTTGGCTAATATAGGGTTGCTGAGTTCAGTTTGATCGTTATCCCAATTAATATTTTGCTGTAACTTGTCTCGCTTTGCTTTTATTTTATCAGTTTGAATATCTCCCCAAAATTCGACACTGGGGTTTAAATGAAATAAGTGCACTGGAATATGCTGCGAAATGGCTTCAAAAAATGACAAGCTTTTAGGTGGTAAAGCGTTAATTCCAAAAATGTAAATTTGCTTAGGCAGTTTATCAAGGTGGTTAGGTAATTGAGAAATTGCTAAATCTTGTAAATTAGCTTGATGATAGGGCGCCTTATCTACAAGTGATCGCCAAATTTCAGCTTGCCAACTTGCGGTATTTAATAAACTATCAGTTGATAATTCATCCGGTTGCCGGTGCGCTTGCCAAGTGTCTAGCCACTCTGGCCGGTACAACATATATTGCTCAAATACATCAGCTAATTTACTGGCGAGTTGAAAGCGCCTTAATTGCTTTGAATGCTGCGCCGTTTGCCAATACTGATTCACTTCATCAGAAAATGATGAATTTATAAATTCGCTTTGCGTTAAAATATGTTCAATTCTAAACGCTAAAATTTCACGGCTATAGGGAGATTTTCTAGGAATTAAATCATCACCTAAAATTTGTCGGGCTAAATTCCAAATAAATCGGGATGGCATTGGAAAATCGATATTCATAGCAACGCCTTGGCTGGCCGCCAGTTGCATGTTTATCCAGTGTTGCATTCCTTGGCTTTCAACTAAAATTTCATCTTGTTCAAAAACCGAAGCTTGGCGTGTTGCTAATACTTTTTCCAATAAAATGATCAAATCTTCAAGTCGATTTGATGGATAAACAATAAACATACTAACCCTAAAAACGCCCACTTTGTAATAAGTAAATGATAAACGCTAAATGGCTCAATTTATAGAGGTTTTACCTGTCTGTGGTCCACAATATTTTAATAATAAACAATTAAGGTTAAGTTAACACCAAGGGTTTTGTTTTTTGCCACCTTGATACCGCACCGCTAAATTATGCTGTATTAATAAATCAGCTAAATCGATGCCATCAATTAACACCACGGCCAGTATTCTAAAATATTTATCACGTTGAATTTGCGTTAACGTAATTTGTTTGGCCGAGCTTAATGTATTTAACGTAAAACGCTTTGCTTGTTTGGCTAATTGTTTCTCTTGATGGCATTTACCTCTAATTTCAGGAGTGTCTGCCCCACTCACGCGAACATTAATTTCGTGACCAATTATAGCTGGCCAATCGGCCAAATTAACGGTAAACGTGTCGCCGTCATACACTCTAATTAATTCACTAACTTGAATATCACCAAAATCTGGTGGGCTGGCAAATACTCTAGCGCTCAAGGCGCTCATAAAAAAACCAAATAAGAGGGCGTAAAAAGTAGCTTGTTTCATTTATATTTTATTTTTATTAGACTGCAATAACTGACTAATCGTCAATATACAGTTAATCATTTGAATAACAAGCAATAAAAGATAAATGGTAGACAAAAAATAACGAGAGTGCGGATGGGGGTGAATGCGTTTTTTACAGCATATTATATCGGGTATAAAAACTGAACAGGCTCAATAATGAAAAAGCCTGCTCGTGTGAATTTAACTTTGAGAGTATGCTTACCTAAATTTGAGCTCAGATAGTTTGGTATAAAAACGGACAAATAAAGTTTCGAATGCTGTGCTAGCTGCAAAGGGCAATTTTTCCATAACACCTTTATTTACTTTATATTTAAATTGGTAAACTGAATGATTGGCTACTTGTTCAAATACATAATCATCACTCGTTTTAAGTTCGTCAACTAAACCCAATTTAAGTGCTTGTGATCCCATCCAATGTTCACCTGTGGCAACAGATTCAACATTTAAGCCACTGCGATATTCGCTAATATGTTCAACAAATAAGTGATGAATTTCTTCTAACTCAGATTTGAATTTTTCACGTGCTTTATCTGTATTTTCACCAAACATAGTTAAGGTACGTTTAAATTCACCTGCAGTAATTTGCTCAAACTCAACATGATTATTTTTAAGTACTTTATTAAAATTGGGTAATTGAGCTATCACCCCAATTGAGCCAACAATTGCAAATGGCGCGCTAATAATTTTATCGGCAACACATGCCATCATATAACCGCCACTCGCAGCTACTTTGTCTATCGCTATCGTTAACGGAATGTTTTTAGCTTTAATTCTAGCTAATTGAGATGCGGCTAAACCATAGCCATGAACCACACCGCCACCACTTTCTAAACGAATTAATACTTCGTCTTCAGGTGTTGCAACTGTTAAAACGGCGGTTATCTCTTCTCTTAAATGCTCAACTTCATGCGCATCGATACTGCCTTTAAAGTCGATTACAAATAAACGTTTGTCATTTTTGTCCGTTTTCTCTTCAGATTTCGCTTTAGCCTGCTTTTTAGCTAATTTAGCTGCTTCTTTAGCTTGTTTTTGCTTTTGCTTTAATTGGTTTTTATCTAGTAATTCAGACTCTATAGCTGATTGTGTTTGTTTAAAACGTTCGGTTAAATTATTGACTTCAAGCTCACCTTTTTGTGCCGATTTACCTTTTTTAGCACTGGCTGCTACCGCTACAATAACGATAAAAGCTAAAACAAAAGTTACTGTTTTAGTAAAAAACAACCCATATTCGTATAAAAATTCCATCATAATTCTCTTTAAAGGTTACCAATTAAGATAGCTTATCATAACAAAGTTGTTTGGGTTAAGCTCTTATAGTTAAGACTAACACTGCATTTAGCTTGATTTTAACTAAACTTGCCTGTTTTAGTTAAAAGAAAACATTAAAACAAGCTATAAAAACGATTGATTAAAAAATAACACAAACAAAATACACATAAAAAACAACAACATAGAACCACAAAGCAATTCAATCAACAAGGATATCCACAAATCTAGTGGATAACCCTTAAAAACAATATAAACCTCTTATTATAAGCTGATAAATTGGTCAAAAAAATCAATCAACAAGTCAATTTTTGACCAGTTTAAAAAATTGTCAATTTACGATTTATTTATGGCATTAAATCGCGCATCAATTCCTCACAAAAAGGTTTTTAAAAACCAAAAACTGAATAAGCGATCAAAAAACAGACACAATAAAAAACAATACAAATCATAAACTTAAAACTTACACACCGACTCACCCACAAAGTTATCTACAGTTTTTGTGGATTACTTAGTGAAAATAAAACAAACCTTACTAAAATTTAAATAAATGGATATTTTAACACCAGTTTAGCTATGGCTGCCATTAAGTTATTCACAGATTTAAGTTTAAACATGTTAAAAAACACTCAATTATTGAATAAATAATTTAAAATTTACAAGGTTATACACAATATTGTGAATAAATTAATACTTCACCCTTTAATAACTTAATTGTCCGGCTATTACTTAAAATCATGGATTACTTTGTCTCTTTACCAAAGGTTGAAGCGTTCAATATTGTTGAGTTTTAAATCACGATACATAACACTTAAAATAAAACATGTAATTACACCCAGCATAAACCTGTTATTTTGGCATCTATAGCAATATTTTTATCATAAAGTCTTATTTCTCTATCTTATGCGCAAAAAACAACCAGATTTTTTTATCTTTAAATACAGTTACTTAGACTTTACCCACTGGCTACTCAACAGGCTTATCAACAGTTTTTGTGGAAGAATGCAATTAAAAGTGCATATTTCAATTAAATCAGCGTAAATTAACAAATATACGTTTTATTTATGTGTATAAATAAGTTTAATTCACCAGTTACTCACATAATTATTCACAACCTAAATATGTGTAGCTAGAAATGCATAAACTCTGATAAAGAAAATGGCTCACTCTATCGCAATTTTTCATAGTTTAGGTAAACTAACTGCATTCTCAATACCGGTATTTATTCGCTTAGCCTGCGCTAGCGTTGCCAATATCAATCAGCCAAACGATCAAATCAAAAGTGACGAATCAACCAACGCAATTTAAACTCTCTGTCATGGCGCCTTGTAACGCCAAATTGCAAACGCTTGAGTCACATCCTTTAGAGTTGGTTCAGGCGGGTATTCTAGGGCCTGGCGTTTGTTTTGAGCCACTTGGTAGTCAAATATTTAGTCCTATTTCAGGTGAAGTGGTTTACCTACCCGAAACCTGCCATCAAATTAGAATAAAACATCCATCCGGTGTACTCATTCACATTGAATTTGGAATAAACACCCAAACATTAATGGCTCATAGCTTTAAACGTTATGTAAAAGCGAATGAAGTTGTCAAACGAGGATACCTCCTGTTTGACTACAACTTACCTTTACTCAACCAAAGGTTAGATTCAACAATGAGTTTTATGGGAATTGCTAATTTAACGGAGAATTACCAATTTTCAGCGTTTTATCATTCCGTAAAAGCAAAACAAGACGTCGCTTTTGTTATTCAAACTAAGGTTTAATTATGCTCACTCTTTATGGTATTAAAAATTGCGATACCGTTAAAAAAGCCAAAAAATGGCTCGACGATAATCAAGTTCAGTATCAATTTCATGATTTCAGATCAGATGGCATCACCCAACCACAAATTGAGCTTTGGTTAACTCAAATCGCTTGGGACAAATTGTTAAACAAGCGCAGCACCACTTATCGTCAGTTACCCGACGAAGTAAAAAATAACTTAAGTGAAAATAACGTTGCCGAATTATTAGCTGAGCAACCCACATTAATTAAACGGCCTGTGGTCGAACATCAACAAACTTACTCAGTTGGGTTTAACGCAGCAAATTGGCAAGATAACTTTGCTAAAGCTTAACAATATAAAGCGAAAACCATACACCTAATAACAGCTAATATAGGTTATATAAGCCGCTTGATATTAGTTACAGGCGAGTATGCTTTTATCTAAAAATATATTCATTAGAGGTTAACTATGAGCCAAGTCATAGATGTATTAAAAGATTTAATCCAACGTCAATCTGTCACACCGGAAGATGCCGGCTGTCAGGAAATGATGGGCGACGCACTAAATGCACTTGGATTTAATATTGAATCCATGGTTTTTGAAGACACTACTAATATGTGGGCTCGAAGAGGTACACAAGATCCCGTATTTTGTTTTGCAGGCCATACTGATGTAGTCCCTACTGGCCCAATTACCTCGTGGAAAACGCCACCTTTTGTCCCAACCGAGTTAGATGGTTACTTGCACGGGCGTGGCACCGCAGATATGAAAGGCAGTTTAGCGGCTATGATGGTAGCAACTGAGCGATTTGTAAAAAAGCACCCTGATCACAAAGGCTCAATTGCATTTTTAATTACCAGTGACGAAGAAGGCCCATTTATCAATGGGACAACTAGGGTAATAGATACCCTAGAAGCACGTAATGAAAAAATAACTTGGGCTTTAGTTGGCGAACCTAGCAGTACCGATAAAGTAGGCGATGTTATTAAAAATGGTCGCCGAGGCTCCCTAAGCGCTGATTTAACCGTAAAAGGAATTCAAGGTCATGTTGCCTACCCTCACCTTGCAAAAAATCCAGTGCATTTAGCCTCGCCAGCGTTAACTGAATTAAGCCAAATTGAATGGGATCAAGGTAACGAATTTTTCCCACCAACCAGTTTTCAAGTTTCTAATATTCACGCAGGTACTGGTGCAACCAATGTTGTTCCGGGTGAGCTAACAGTTCAATTTAATTTTAGATACTCAACCGAATTGACGGCCGATGAGTTAGTAAAAAAAGCAGAAGCTATTTTAGATAAACATCAGCTTGAATATGACATTGACTGGACGTACAACGGCTTACCATTTTTAACCGACAGTGGTGATTTTGTAAAAGCAGCTAATTATGCTGTTGAAAAAGTAGCCGGCTATAAACCACAATTATTAACAACAGGTGGAACATCTGACGGCCGTTTTATTGCCCCAACAGGCGCACAAGTGGTTGAACTAGGTCCAGTAAATGCCACTATCCACCAAATTGATGAATGCGTCAAAATGGCAGATATTGAGCAACTAACAGATATGTACGAAGCCATGCTAACTTATTTATTAACTGACAGCGTCAAAGCTTAAACGGTTAATCAATATGCAATTCACCCAAGCACAGCTAACCGGACTAAACAATACTCATTTATTTGAGCTTTATCCTAATCACTGTGTGCATATTAAAGCGGTGAGTGCCGTACAGTCACTGCAAAAAGCCAGCAAACAAGCTGGCTTTGACCTACGTCTTGCTAGTAGCTTTAGAAGTTTTAACCGCCAGCAAATCATATGGAATAACAAAGCCAGTGGCAAACAAACCTGTTTTAATCGAAATGAAGAAAAGCTAAATATTGCTGAGCTTTCAGCATTTGAATTAGCTGACAGCATTTGTTTTTTTAGTGCGATTCCGGGCACCAGCCGACACCACTGGGGAACTGATTTTGATATTTTTGATGCTAATGCTTATCAGGCTGGACAATCTCCGGCGCTAACCCAAAGTGAATATCTAACAGACGGCCCTAACTATCCACTTTATACATGGTTACAAGAAAAAGCCGCTGAATTTGATTTTATATTTCCTTTTACTTCAGATAAAAATGGCGTAAGCCCAGAACCTTGGCACATTAGCTTTTTACCTGTTAGCCATCAAGCTTCGTCACAGTTTTCAAAAGATCATTTAAGCCATTTGCTGAATGATCAGGCTATTCTGCTATCAGATGTTATACTCAAAAACATTGACTATTTTTATCCCAAATATATAGGACAATATCATGTCTAACCTTGTTATCATTATTCTTATCATTGTTGTTGTCGTTGCTTTAATAATCGGCCCGCTTTTTATGCTTGAAGGTAATGGTCGCTTTAATATTCCTAAAGGATTCAAAAATAAACAAGGTTATGATCAGGATGAAGAAGATGATTGGGATCAAGACCGTCATCAAAGTGCTCAAAGTTCAAGCGAACCTAAACCAAGTGAAAGTGTTGATGATAAAAAGTAAAAATAACGCAGTGTTAAAACGCGATGTAAAATCGCTGCTACCATTTTTTATATGGTATTGGATGTGGTTAAAATGTGGGGAAGAATAGCATAAGCTATGGAAAAGATTGGTCGGATTGAGAGGATTCGAACCTCCGACCCCTGACACCCCATAAAAACAACAAAAATAACTTTAAAATCAAAATATCACACAAAGAAACCATACAAATCCAACCTTACAATTCATTAGAAATGTAAAATAAATAAATACTTTAAAATCAGATATTTAATAAAAAACCAAAACCACTGTATTTGCGAACGGGTAAAACACATAAACAAAGCTAACATTTATAAATAATTAAAAACATCTCAAAATAACAATTTAATTTTATATTTAATTGATATTTCTCACGAAAACACAAATCCACAATTGAATTAAATTCTAAACTCAATATATTTTCCGTGAGCATAACCGGTAATACACCCATTTTTAATTGACGCTAAAAGTAGAAGGTTGCGTTATTAAAGCCTGTTTGTATTTCGGTGGTATGCCACCAATTGCCTTATTTGGTCGTTCATTGTTGTAAAACCATAGCCATTCTGTCGCATGATCTTGCACTTCGGCAATACTGCTGAATAAATACTGGTTCAGCCATTCGTAGCGAACGGTGCGGTTATACCGCTCCACATAAGCATTTTGCTGTGGGTTGCCTGGTTGGATAAATTTTAGTTCAACATCACGTTTTTCAGCCCACTCAGCCAATAACGCACTGATATATTCCGGGCCATTGTCACTGCGGATTTGCCTGGGCTTTCCACGCCATTCAATAACTTGATTGAGAGTGCGGACAACACGTTCAGCTGGCAGCGAGAAGTCTACTTCAATCGCCAGACCCTCACGATTAAAATCGTCAATGATATTGAGTAGCCTGAAGCTGCGGCCATCAACAAGCTGGTCATGCATAAAATCCATAGACCAACACTGGTTTATCGACTCAGGCACAGCAAGTGCTTCAGGTTTATCCCGTTTTAAGCGCTTCTTAGGCTTTATGCGCAGATTAAGCTCCAGCTCCCGATAAATCCTCAACACCCGCTTATGGTTCCAGCCAAAACGTTTCACATTACGTAAAAAGTAAAAACACATACCAAAGCCCCAACTGCGGTGATTTGTCGTTAGCCAAAGCAGCCAGTCAGCAATTAGCGCGTTCTCGTCACTCAGTTTGGCCTGATAGCGATAACAGGTTTCGCTAATCCCAAACAAGGAACACGCTAACTTGATGGCAATGGAATGGTTTTGCACCGCCTTTTGCGCCAACTCCCGTCGGCGCGACGGCTTTACCACTTTTTTTCGATGGCCTCTTTGAGGATTTCAGCCTTTAGTCGCTCCTCGGCATACATCTTTTTAAGCCGTGCATTTTCGGTTTCCAGCTCTTTTAATCGGGCCATCATGGACGCATCCATGCCGCCAAACTTGGCGCGCCATTTATAAAAGGTAGCCGAACTCATGCCATGCTCGCGGCATAGCTCCGGAACCGGCGCACCGGCTTCCGCTTGTTTTAAAATTGCCAGGATTTGGCTGTCGCTAAATTTTGATGTTTTCATGCAGAATCTCCTGCGTTTATGTTACGAGAAAATTCTACTTTTGACGTCAGTTATTTTTAGGGTGTATTACCAACCGACTTCGCATTTTTCAAATGCCGCTTCGCGGTCTGTTTTTGCTACGCAAAAAAATCACTAAAAATTATCTAATAATAATTTTAATAAGGTATATTCAAGTGGGTGGAGGGCTCCAGCCATGACTAGCTCAAAAAATTAGAATATCCAAATGGCTAACAGAAAACTACCCTGATGATTCACCAACACGAGCAACTGTTATAAATTGGATTAAATCTGGTCAAATTAAAGGGGAACGTGTAGGCGATAACGTAGTTTCACCCTACTGAATACACAGAACCAAACGCAACAGCAACCCAACCAGCGCTGAATGTGGTCACTGGACCCAATTTACCAGCACAAACATCAGTAAAGTATTTTCAAAAGTAAGGGATAAACTAGGAATTAGATCGGAACTGGACAAACCCACGCGCCCTACTTTTCACGAAATAAGAGCGCTGAGCATTCATCTATTTACCAAAGCCGGCTACGACCCACAATCACGAGCCGCACATACTGATGCTAAATCAACTAAGATATATCAACGAGGCCATGTTGAATGGGTGGAAGTACCTGCAGGGGAGGTTGGTTGATTTCGCTAGATTTGACTTCACATTGTGACCCTATCTCGATGTAATTTTTCACATTTTCGTCGAATCTTGATGAGACATCTGGCCAATCAATATTGTTTTCAATGTGACAAAATTTACATAATTCACTATAAACAATTCTAGCTATAGAGTTGGATAGCCCATAGGTGTTATTGGGGCCTTCCATTAAAGGTAACTTATAAGCAACACCTACAGCTTGAAACATAACAACAGGGGTGTTTTCAGCGTGGCTAATATTAAATACCTCCCAGATAACAAACCACCAAGTTAACAATTTAATAAACCTATCATCATCTAATTTATTTGACAAAAGATATCGTTTAAAATCTTGATCTTCTTCAACCAGTTTTCCAACTTCCACTATTGGATTACCTCGTTTCAGTTCTGAAATATGTTTAAAGATATCTGGAGAATTCGAAGGGAACAATCTGCGGTATAACTTTGACTTATTTGAAAAATTAATGTTATATCGATTTTCTAATTCTTTTAATGTTTCAAAAAATACTTCACGATGCTTATAATAATTAGAGAAATTATTATTCTGCATTGACACTCGTATTGACTCCGCCGTTTGTTGTGTACGGTGATTGGACGCAACAATTGCTGCGAATGGTATAGCTAGAGATGCAATTCCAATGGGTAACCTAAATAAAGTCCAAAAATATTCAAAGCACTTATCTGAATAGCACATGCTTAGATTTAATTTGAAGAAAAAGAAAACTGATAAAACAAGAGCTAGTAATATAGGTATGCTTATCGATAGCCAAAAGGCTTTTAATTGAAATAAATTATTGTGAGTTGAATTTTTATTCATTTATATTAGAAATAGCTGACAATTTAGCTTTGAATGATGTGCGTATTATGCAACATTAGTTTTATTTACGTTATCACAAGCACTTAATAGCCTTTGAGACAACTCTCTAATAAGATTTAGCTGTTCCAAGGTAAAATCTTCATCTAAATCGTAATCTGCGTTATGTCTTATCGATTTCATTCTATTCAAACAAGCGCTAATGCTTTTAAGCTTTTTCTTGTCTAGTGCCTTTTCGTAAAAATGAGCTTCTTTCGATAAGTAATAAACTAATGTAGAGTGAGTGCTACTAGGTTTATCATCTTCACCACGGTAATCAGGTACCGGAAATTCTAAAATTGATAAAGCTCTATGGTAAGCACCATAATACTGTTCCCTAGCTGCACATCTATATTCAATTTCTGAATCAGCATTCTCGAAAGTCTTATTTGATTTATCCAATATATCTTGGTAATTAATAGACACAAGCCACCTCTCTAATCTCCCTTTGAGCATCAGGAACTGAAATTCGCGTAATCCTAGTTGCAATTTTAGCAATTGAGTCATCATCGAGAATTTCGAGCAAGTGATCCATTAAATCCATATTTGCATCAATACAGTCAAAATCTTGATCGCAAGAAGTAAAATGTAAATCTATGAGTTCAGAATCGATAATATTCATTCCAGAACCAATGAATTTGATATTTTTACTTTCCATGTAAGAAATGCTCTCGTGAGTAGCTGTTTTTAATTGTTCAAAACTTAAATTCAACGATGTTAATGCTGCCGAAACATACTCATAAATCTCTTTATAAACATCGAATTCTTCATTTCTAGAATCCCCTTCAAAAAATTCACATTGCTCTAATATAAATTTCGCTTTTTCCATATCAAAGGTTTCTATACACGACTTTAAAGATTCTATAAGCAAACTTGCATATCCGTTTGTGGTAGCTATAGAGAATGCCAAGTCATGGGCTTTTAAATGCGCATTCCCAAGTTTAAGTGCTGAGATATAATTCCCTGCGTTAACAACCCTAACTCCACCGCTTATTCTTTGGGCTTTTTTGAAAAAGCAGTCTGCAGAACTTAGATCCCCATTCCAAATATGAAGCATAGCCATCAAGCACTCCTTATCTTCACTAACAGGAATATCAGATATCTGCTTTTTCAGCCTTAGAAAATCAATTGGTAGAAGTTCATTCCCTGAGACCATAGTATCCAAAATCCTGCTCACGATATCGTTATATTTAGTTTGTGGAATAGCTTTTGGCAATGTAAAAGATCCTAAATAGGTTTATAAAACATTCTAACTTGAGCATTGTACAAAAATAAGTTATAGCTTAAAACAAACAAAATCAAATTTAATTTAACTAATTCTATCACTGGATAAGGGAACGGAAATGGAACGAATATGGAACGGTTAAATCTATAGGGAAGAGAAAACCGAAATAAATCCGTTTATTATCAGTTGTTTAACTGGTCGGATTGAGAGGATTCGAACCTCCGACCCCTGACACCCCATGACAGTGCGCTACCAAGCTGCGCTACAATCCGACTTGTCGATATAATAATTAAATACTCAGCTATTGCAAGTATTTAATTATTATTAAGTTTATTTAAATTACTGATTGATTATTTATCAATCAAATGGCGCTTTAAATGGTTCACTGCACGTACTAAAGTTGACATATTAGGCGGTTCAACTAAATCACCTGTTGTTAGATCTGTACTTTGCATTTGTGCATCACCTTGGATACGCGTATTAATATCGTTGTACCAAACAAAGATATTATTTTTATCGGCCGTAACTAACCAGTTAGCCCGATAAGGTACTGAATAAAGGTTATGCCCAAACTTGCCATAATTAGTATAAAACGAGCAAGATAACCAGCCTTCTAATATGGTTGGCAATAAATCAAAATTACTGGTTAATTTTGGTAATTCAACCAGTTCACCTTTTACCAAAATTCGCCCATAAGTGTTTTTGGTGTCGTTCGCTAAAATAATCAAAATTTGTTTGTTATCAACGGGCTTATTAATCCAGCCACTTGCCGCTGCAAGTTCATCAATTTGCTGAAAACGAATAAACAAACTGTCATCACTGATTCGTTTTTGAGATTGATATTGGCTTAAATTTAACTGTCTAGTTAAATTATCTGGCGTAACATTTAAACTCACATTTGTTGTGATCAGCGCTGTGTCTAACACATTATTAATGTGCTGAGCTTTTTGTTTATAAATAGCTGGCATGCCTGACAAAAGTTCAAATAAAGCATCGTGCGGCGATACCGGTGACCAATGTTTAGCCACTGCCATTGATGGTTCAAGCTTTGTTTTGGCTTTAACTAATGCATCAATATTAGCCGCCCTAGTCGATAAAATTTGGACGTGTAAACTGCCCAACGGCGGCAAGCAGCTAAACTGGTAAGCTGGTGTATTGATTAGCTGCTCAGATAAATCAAATGTGAGTTCTTTACGTTGCTTATATTCCGCTAAGTCAACCAAACCTGACTGGCTTAAAACCGTTTTAGCTGTCATAGGTTGAGACAACGGCAACAAATTATCTTGTTTGGTAATGGGCGTGTACAACTGTAAATCAGCCCAAATGTGCGCTAAGTGCCCTGCAATAAAACATACTAAAACAACAGGAATCAATCGAGCATTAATATAAAAACGACGAAATTTTTCAAGGTTACGCCAAAGTGCATTAGCAAGTACCAGCTCAATCACAAACATGGCTGAAAATAGTAACAATACCGCAGCTTTAAAGCCGCCCGGTAAATTTTGAGTTAATAAACTAAAGTCGTTTTTAATGTAGTCTAACGACAATAAATTAATATGGTAGCCATAAACTGAATAAACCAAAGCATCAATAAATAGCAATAATAAACCAACGGCTGCAACTAATGCCGCCCATGGTCTGGCTACTTTAGGCTGATTAAATAAAGTAACCGGAAAAACCAGCAATAAATAGCCAATAAAAAATAAAAAGGCCACGTGGCCAATAGAATAAATAGCAAGATAAAGTTGGCTTAATAAAGTTTGGGGAATAGGCTCAGCAAACCAATAAATGGTCGAAATAAAAAAGCCGATGATCATATTGCTTAAACTAAACCAATGGCCCCAAGAATAGAGTTGTGATTTAGTTTGGCTTGCTTTATTTAACAGCATTTATGAATCCTTCAAAATACCTTTTAATGCCTGGCAAAACTGCTCGGTAATATGGGCTTTTTGCTCTGGGTAATTGTTTCTAATTACATCTGCAACGGTTTCGCCTAATGCCATCATTGACAAGGCAGCTGGGGCTTTTTGCGCTTCGATTGCGACTTTAAGCGCAGTAATAACTTTATCTAAATCTTGATTTGAATATTTGCTGGTTTGAGACATAAAAGGTATAAGTTTCCAAAGGTT
This sequence comes from Catenovulum adriaticum, assembly GCF_026725475.1. NCBI lineage: Bacteria > Pseudomonadati > Pseudomonadota > Gammaproteobacteria > Alteromonadales > Alteromonadaceae > Catenovulum > Catenovulum adriaticum. Next base: position 1,455,055 of record NZ_CP109965.1, on the reverse strand, counting down.
ATAAACTAAAAATTGCGCCAGAAAAATATATTTTTAACTAGACGATTATTGTATACTGATTTTGATTTTATCTAAACGCCACTTAAGCATTATTATTAAGCACTATTAATTATATCATTTAGACAGATAAGAGTGAGACTTTATTCTTATCAAATTAAATATCTCAACCAGAATGCTGGTTTCTTATTATCTTTTAACCAAATTAGAGTAAAAAAGCGATATGGCCGTCACAAGCGCACAACTATATTTTAACCGTTATGTAATTCACAATGAACAAGTTGAACTTCAATTGGATCAGTCTAGTTTAGTTGAAGGTGACAATGCGCTTTTTTTAGCTGAGCAACTCCACCAATCATTTGTTAAAAAAGGCCAAAAACAATATTGTGCATTTGCCCAAGATTCAGCCATAGTTGAACAAATTCAACAAGAGGTTGAACCTGAAACACTTGCCAATAATATTGGTACCCGTATTTTGTCAGAGCTAGATTTAGAAACCATTCCAGCTGAAAGCATTTTAGTGATTGCCTTTTACCATTATTTAGCAACAGACTATATGCTGGCAGCCATGTTAGGCGTAAAAGAGTCAGTTCAATTAAGTGAAGCGATAAACCCTCAGCGCTCTCAATATTTAGATATTGCCAATATTCAACTTGCCCTACAAGCAGACTTATCAGAATTACAAATTAACCCAGATTCAAATAAAGCTTTAGCTTATATTAAAGGGCGAGTCGGACGAAAAGTGGGCGACTTTATGGCTGAAGCATTTCAAATTGAAGAAAAGTTTGATTCAAAACAAGCGACTCAAAAGCTGGTTGAAACCGTTGAAACTTTTATAGAACAAGCTGGCTCGGACCCTGAAAAAACAAAAGCCGTTCGCGATATTTCGGTTGATGTGATGAAATCAGCCTCACAGTCAGGAGAGTTTATTCAGGTTAAAGACTTATCCGAAGAAATTGAAGATAAAACGGGTTTAACTGGTTTTTATGATCTTGCCGCGCAAGACGAAGAATTTAATGAAGAATGCCCAGTTTATTTATCGGCTTCAAAATCATTGCAAAAGTTTTTTGGTCAAGGCGGCGGCATGAGCCTGTCTTTTAACCGCGACTTATTAGGCGATAAAATCAAATTTGATCCTGTGTCTGAAACCTTAACTTTTCATAAAATTCCGCCTAATTTATTAGATGCTTTGAAAAAAGCGATGAAGAACGATTCATAAAAAGCGATTTACAAAAAATAATTAACCTGTAGAGACGAATAATGTCAGCCACCATAATTGAACACGATATTCAGCTAAATGAATTATGCGAACACTTAAGTCGTCTGCCCTACTTAGCGATAGATACTGAATTTGTCCGTGAACGTAATTTTTATCCTGATTTAGGCTTAATTCAAATCTATGATGATACTCAGGTTTTTTTAATAGACCCGTTAAATATCTCTGACTGGTCAAAATTTAAAGCACTGATAGAAAACCCAAATGTGGTTAAAATTATTCATTCTTGCAGCGAAGATATTGAAGTTTTAAAAGTCGCGATAGATGCAAAACCACAAGCGCTTTACGATACACAAATTGCAGAATCTTTAATTAGCGGCAAAAATGCAATGGGCTTAGCCGTATTAGTTAAAAAGTATACGCAGGTTGAGTTAGAAAAAGGACACGCCCGTACCAATTGGCTAAAACGCCCTTTAGCAGAAGAGCAACTTAATTACGCGGCCGATGATGTATTATATTTAATTGACGTTTACCGCCAGCAAATTTCAGCCTTAGACAAAATAAAACGACTCGACATTGTATTTTTAGATGTTCAAGATATTATCGATAAAAAATATAAGCCTATCGTGCCAGAATTAGCATGGCGTGATGTAAAATCTGCGTGGCAGCTTTCTCGTCGCGAGCTTGCGGTATTAGCTGAGCTCATTAGCTGGCGATTACATTATGCAATGCAGCGTAATTTAGCTGTTAACTTTGTAGTGCACGAACGCAGTATTTTATTGCTTTGTCAACGCCGTCCAAGTAGCTATAAAAGCTTAAGTAATATTCCTGGAATTCATCCGTTGGAAATAAAACGGCATGGGCATAGATTATTAAAATGCATCGAAAAAGCCAAAGCAATTGATGAAGACAACTGCCCTGAAAAAATTATACGGGTGGCTGAACTACCGCAATACAAAAAAATGTATAGTCGGTTAAAATCTCAAATTCAGACGATTGCAGACAGCGAGAACTTAAATATAGAATTTGTCGCCTCTAAAAGAACCATAAACCAATATATTGGTTACCATTTTAATGTCACCCAGTGGAGTCAAGAGTCGCTTCCCGAGCTTGCCAAAGGCTGGCGCGGCGACTTATTAAAAACGCCGCTGGACGCCATCATTAGTGAGTATAAAGACTAAATTCGTAACTATATTCATATAATAATAGCCATACCAAAGTTAACCTTAACTTACTTAGTTAAATTAAATTCAATCAGTACTTGTTGATTTGAATTACCAGTCTCAATGTATCGCCATTGCGACAATGCTTTTACAGCCGCCTTATCAAATATTTTTTTAGGGCTAGAGTCTAGTACTTTAATCTGGCTGGTATGGCCTATTTCATCTGTATTAAATTTTAGTAAAACCCAACCTTCCTGCGCATTTTTAACCGCGTTAAGTGGATATTCAGCTTCAACTTTTTCAATTGGTTTTAACGCTGGCGTTTGAGTTAAAGCTGGGGCTTTTCTGGGCGCAGGCTCTGGCTGTAACGCTGAAAATTCAGGATTATTTTTAACCTTACCAGCTTGATTTTCAATCGCTCGTTGAGCTTCGTTTGGATCGGATGTTGGTTGAGGGGTTTGCTCGTTTTCAACCTTATTGACAGGTTTGCCCTCTTTATCTACGGGCTGTGATTGGCAAGCAACCAAATTAAATACCGTCAAGCCTAATATGAGTGTCGTATTCAGATAATTTTTTTTCATTGTTATTCCGTTTTATATAATTGTATTCAATACACTTACGTTTAAAACTAGAATAAAAATAGCGGGCTAGCAAACCTAATTCGCTAATTTGTTAATGATTCGGCATTTAAGAAAATAAAATTGAAAAAACAACACATTAAAATGAATTAAAACTTAAATAAAGGGCAAAATGCCCTTTATTTATTTGTCTGTTTATTCGTTAAAAAGTGATTCAAACTTTATCAATGAAGCTACCATTAACTAAAAACCGCCAACGGATGAGTTGTCGACACGACCACAGCCACACGAGCACCTATGGCGATTGAATTTTCGTGACTGCTGCGTACTTTAACCTGAATGCCGCTGTCTAAGGTAATTGCATAAAGTCTGGATTCACCTTCAAACCTTTGCCAATCAACCTGACCGTTCCCTCCTTCAGCAACTGCTTGAACAGATAGATCATCAGGTCGGATTAACAAATCACATTTAGACAAATTTGATTGCGCTCGAACCGGAGCCATGCCTAGCTCTGTATGAGCACAATTTTCATTAACTTCAGCTGTTAAAAACGAGGCTTCACCTAAAAAACGGGCAACAAAACGGCTTTTAGGTTGATCAAAACAGATTTCGGGAGATGCCAGTTGCTCTAATTGACCTTTGTTGAGTACCCCTACTCTATCGCCAACTGACAAGGCTTCGTCTTGATCGTGTGTTACCCAAATGGCCGGTACTTTTGCTACTTTTAAAGCTTGGCGTATTTCCCAGCGTAAGCTGTCTTTTAATGCGGCATCTAAATTAGATAAAGGCTCATCTAGTAATACAAAGGCAGGTTCGTGCGCTAATGTTCTGGCGAGTGCAACTCGCTGCTTTTGCCCACCGGATAAACGTCCAGGTTTTGCATTTCGAAACGCATCTAACCCTAGTAGTTTGATCCAGTGATCAGCTAGTTTTTCATCTTTTAATTTAAAACAAACATTTTCTTGCACGGTTAAATGTGGAAATAACGCAAAATCTTGAAAAACCATACCAACATTGCGTTTTTCTGGAGCAATATTTTTGTTAGTGGTGGCTGTCCATCCTGGCAAACTAATTTCACCTTCACTAATAGGGACAAGGCCAGCTAAAGCTTGTAAAATGGTGGTTTTTCCGCAGCCCGTTGGGCCTACTAACATGAGTATTTCGTCATCACCCAATTGCAAATTTAACCTATCAACTACTCGGGTTTCGCCATAACTTACAGATAAGTTTGTTACTTTTAGCATTATTGCTTGCTATCCTCTTTCACGGAAAATTCAGCGCGGCGTTCACCGCTCAGCATTAAGATGAGTCCTAAACCAGAAATCAATACTAGCATTAAGCCAGGTAAAGCAGCGCGGCCAAAATAGCCGGCCTCGTATACTCGCCACAAATAAGTCGCTAAAGTTTCAAATCCAGTTGGGCCTAACATTAAGGTGGCTGGTAGTTCGCGCATTGCCTCTAAAAAAACTAAAGCAGCTCCAGCAATCATACCCCGTACCGTTAACGGCAGTGTCACCCGCACAAACGCTTCACGCGGACTTGCCCCTAATACTCGAGCTGCTTTTACTAAACTACCATCTAAATTTTCAGTGGTTGTTCGTATACTGCCAACCGCCAACGGTAAAAATCTAAGCACATAGGCAATCACTAATAGCGCTAGAGTTTGATACAAAAATGGCAGTTTTAAACCTAAATAAACCAAAGCTGTACCCATAACTATGCCGGGCACACCAAAACCAAAATAAGTAATACGCTCCATTAAGCGACCCGCTGGCCCACTAATGGCTGCATAAGCAACAGGCATAGCTAAAATAACCGCAACCATTGCCGCAATAAAAGAGGCGTAGGCAGAGTTCCAAGCAAAGCTCATATCAAACCCAGAGCTACCTTCACGCAATAGCCAAATCACAAAAATGCTTAAGGGAACAATAACCGACAAAATAAACGGTGGTAAGGCTGCTATTATCATCAAAGATGACTGCCAACGTTTCGGCCAAAAATTAAGATGTTTGCCGGGTCTTTCTTGAGTGGATTTTACTCTGGATTCTAAAAATAAAACCAAAGCAACCACAACCATTAACTGTAACGACAACATCGCAGCTTGGCTAAGCCCAAACGCGTTATACTCAACAAAAATTACTCGGGTAAATGTATCTAGCCCTAAAATGGCAGGAGTACCAAAATCTGACAATGCATACAAAGCGGCTAACAAAGCGCCTGCTGCAACACTATTAAATAAACGAGGCAGTACAATTCGCCAAATAGCAGCCCCTAAAGATAAACCCAGCGTACGCGCTGCATTAATTAAACTCGCATCCTGACTTAATAGAGCCGCCCGAGTTGTCATCATTACAAAAGGGTAAGTATATAGCGACATAACCAAAGCTGTGCCCCACAACCCACTAATAGGTGGAGTTGAAAAGCCAAGTAGGTTTTCAATTTCGCCGCCACGTCCAAATGAAAAATACAGGGTAAAAGCGCCTACATAACTAGGCAATGCCAAAGGAGATGCAAATAAAATAAGCCATAGGCGTTTCATCGGCAACTGCACATAGGCCGTTAAAAAAGCCAAAGGTACACCAATTAACACAGAGCCAACCACAGTTAACCCCATTAACGCCAAAGTATTACCCAGAACCGCTAAATTACGGGCATCAAACAATTCTGCGCTGTCTGATGCTAACTCAAATAATACTAAAACAGGTAACAGCGCCAGCAATGCAATTAGCAATGCCAGCGGATAAGATTTGGGGCAGTTTTTCACAGTACGCCGACTTTTCTCATTAAATTAAGGGTTGGGCGCAAATCGGCCAGTTTACGTAAATCCATTTTCGGAGGAGAGATACTTGCCAGTGGCACTAAACCTTGTGGCGATTTAACACCTTTAACCAGCGGGATCTCATAAGCTTCACTCGACAGGTAAGATTGAACCTGCTCGGTTAACAAATAACGAATAAAGTTAGCGGGTAAATCACCTTCACTCAACGCAACAATACCACTGCAATTAACCAAACAACCGGCATCATTTTTAGTAAAAGCTAAATCGACGTTTGCATCTGGTTTGCCCGCTTTTAACCTGAGCGTGTAATAATGATTAGCAAAACCTAAATCAACTTCGCCGCGCTCAACACCCATCACAACACCCAACTCACCGGCGTAAGATTTAGCGTGTCGACTAACGCCTTTTAACCAATCGGCTGTCGCTTTTTCACCTTCCAAAACTCGCATAGCAGTAACAAAAGATTGAAATGATGCATAAGCAGGTGCCCAGCCAATTTGTAAATCACTATCGGCTAACGCCATGATATCATCTGGAATTTGACTAGGTTGAACCCGCTCAGTGTTATAAGGCAAGGTTCTAATTCTGCCCGTCACTGGCGACCAGCCCGGATATTGAAAACCTTCTTTGAGCTGGCTACTTAAATCTTGTGGCAACGACTGCGCTAAACCGGCATCAGTAATCATACCCACCGAGGCGGTATCAACCGCCCAGAATAAATCTGCCCGGCGCACGCCTGCTTTTGATTCAGCAATAATCGTATTGGTTAAAGCAGCGGTTGCCCCACGACGAATTTTTAAATTTAATTGAGGATTTCGCTGTTTGATCGCATCTAGTACGTTTTCATACAAACCACCCTCGCCTCGTCCTAAATATAGGGTTAAATCCCCTTTTAATTTTGGAAGCGATTCAACTGAAACAGCTTGTTGAACTGCCGCATAAGCGGCGGCAAGCGATCCGGGTAAACAGGCAGTTAATCCTGCCGCTGTTAACCCTTGTACAAATCTTCTGCGATGCATAAAAAGTCCTTAAAACACGGATTTTCGGCCTGCTTCAGCGTCAGCCAGCAATTTTTTAGCGCGGTTGAGTTTAACTTTCATCGACTCTACAACCTGACGCACTTTATCAACACTGTTTTTGCCATCTAAAGCTTGCGGTAGTGTCACATTAAAATCTTTTTCTAAATCTTCAACCAGATCCGCATCCTGCTCTATTAAGGCGCCTTCAATACCTTCAAAACGCTGTAAATAGGTATCATGCACTAAAGTAACGGCCACTTCGTTTAATTTTTCAGCGTATTTTGCAACAACACGATCTAAACGAGTTTTAATATCTTCAAGGATTTCCGGTGCACTGGTTGGCTCAACTTCGGTTGTTTGAATTTTTTTAATTAAACCACGTTGTTGATACTGGGCGGCAAGTTTAACTGCTCCTAAGGCTTGCCACAAGGCTTGATTCAGTTTCTCCTGCTCTTTTCGTACAACTTTAACAGGCTCGCCTTTATCAATATTTTGTTTTACGCCATAAATGCCCTGCCAAATACTGGCATAAATAGGTACAAATTGCGTTTCAATTGCAGAATGGAAATCAACTTCTTCCCAAAACTCAATTAACTTATCTGAATCAGTCGCTTTTTTACCTTGTTTTTCATAGGTATCTACTACTGAATTAAAATTGTCTAACAACCAAGTTACTTCTTCAGAGTATTGACCCAAATGCTCCTGCAGATGGTTAACCTGATCCGTAATTTCACCATTTGCAGAGGCTGTTTGGCTAAACAGTGCAGTACTTAATGTCAGGCTAAGAAACAAGGCAGACGGAAGTATTTTGAAAGATTTCATAATAAAGTTCTTTTTGGAGAAAGGTGTGCGAATGATACTTATTCTTATCTTAAAAGTAAACCTTATGTCATCTTATCGTCATAAAGTAGGTGTTAGGAAAATTATACTTGGATTTTTGTCCTGAAAAATACAGTTTTTGCTTAATGATAGCTCTACAAACTTAGATTACCGCTAATTACCGAACCTTCAATTGTATGGTTTTCCCTGGTAAGGTGTGTTGGATGATCTCATTGATGAAATTAAACATTCAATTTATAAAGCGCACTTTAGGACCTTAGGATGCAAATTACCACGATTTTCCTGCTAGATAAGCATCGTTTTTCGCATCTGAAAACAGATAGCCTCTTGCTTTGCAAACCTTGCTGACATACCATCTGGCTCAATAATCCTTTGTTCTTTTTTGTCTGCTACAGTGCCTGCTTTTATGTTCATTAACCGTATATATGCACTTAATTGCTAAAAAACAAGTACAGAATACAATGCACACTCAAAGTATCAGCTAAGCATAAATTAATGACACAAAAAGATCATAAACCTAAATAAAATTCTAACCATATGATTTAGTTAGATTTATGACAGAATGTAAAGACAAATGAATCAAAAAATACAACCATCCCTCCTTTGGCATGATTATGAGACTTGGGGGGTCAACCCTAAAAAAGATCATCCAGCTCAATTTGCTGCAATCCGAACTGATCTTGATTTAAATGAAATAGACGAGCCAAAAGAGTTTTTTTGTTATCCGCCTGTTGATTATTTACCAGACCCTCAAGCTTGTTTAATCACTCAAATTACCCCGCAACTAACCCAAAAAAAAGGGGAATGTGAGCATCAATTTATAAAAAAAGTATTAGCAGAAATGAGCCACCCGCAAACCTGTAGCGTGGGTTATAATACGATTCGATTTGATGATGAAGTCACTCGCTATACGTTATACCGCAATTTATTTGACCCTTACGCTAGAGAATGGCAAAACGGCAATAGTCGCTGGGATATTATTGATTTAGTTCGAGCTTGTTACGCACTGCGGCCCGATGGCATTGAGTGGCCAACAAAAGAAGATGGTTCACCTAGCTTTAAATTAGAAGATTTAACCAAAGCAAATGGTCTAGCGCATGAAAAAGCGCATGATGCGGTATCGGATGTTAGAGCAACCATTGCCATGGCAAGGCTTATTAAAGATAAACAACCCAAGCTTTATGACTATTTATTTAGTTTACGTGATAAACGTAAAGCGGCTGAGCTCATTGATATTAATAACTTAACGCCACTGGTGCATATTTCATCAAAAATTAAAGCCACTCAAGGTTGCTGCACATGGATTTGTCCTATGGCGTGGCACCCAACCAATAGTAATGCTGTTATTGTGATTAATTTGGCAGTTGATCCCAGCCCACTAGCTGATTTAACCGTTGATGAAATGAAACAAAAATTATTTACGCCTTCAAGTGATCTAAGCCCAGACGAAGAGCGTTTACCTATAAAGCTGATTCATTTAAATAAATCTCCGGTATTAGCGACGGCTAAAAGTTTGTCTCCAGAAAATGCACAGCGCTTAGGTATAGACAGACAAGCCTGTTTAGCTAATTTAAATTACTTAAAACAAACACCACAAATTAGAGAAAAACTAGTACAGTTATATGAGTCAATTAGCTTTGACGATGAATCCGATGCTGATTATGCCCTTTATCAAGGCTTTGCTAGCCGTTCAGATAAGGCATTAATGGAACAAATTCAAGCGATGGATATTGCGCAGCTTGCTGGATTTTCATCTAATTTTGAGTCTGAAAAATATAATCAGCTTTGGTTTAGGTTAAAAGCAAGAAACTATCCGGAGCTGTTAAATGAAGCTGAGCAGTTAAAATGGCAAAGCCACTGCCAAGAAAGGTTAATGTCTAATTCAGGTGAATATGGGTTGAGTTTAGATAGCTTTAGCTCAAAATTAGAAAGCTTAGCCATTGAATATGAGCAAGATGAACAAAAATTAGCTGTTTTAAAATCACTTTTTTTATACACTCAACAAATTTATGGATAATTTGTTAGACATCAAGGTGGATGGTCCGCTAAACTGAGAGTATAAATGAATAACGTTCAATTATTTATTTTATAATTATTCTAACCAAGTTATGCTCGCCAGGTTATAAATATTGGACACCATAGAATACCCGTTCAATACGATACGTTTTTTGCCTAATGTTTGTTTTATAACTTAAGTGTTAACTTTGAAACAGAGAGTTTAATGATTGTGTCATTACCAGAATACATCCCTAAACAATTAAGAAGCATTTTAGAAATTGACGCCCATGGAATTAGCTTTCCTTGTAAATCTGGCTGCCAAATGCGTTTTATTCGTGACAAAATGGATATGGGTGGCTTTTATTCGTATAAACAATGGGGCGGTATTGATAAAGCATTAAAAGCGGCTATGAATAGAAATCGTCAATTAAAAATGCTTTACCCTACTCACAGAATTAAACGCCAGCATAAGCCAAAACCTGGTACAAGCTGTGGCTTTAATGGCGTGGGCTATCGCGAAAAGCTTGATAAACGACGTAATGAGATTGAACGATTTTATTGGGTCAGTTATCGGCGAAATGGCAAACCTGCAGTTAAAACATTTTCGTTAGGTTATTCTGATTTTTCACCCGATTTGCAGTTGCATGCTTACCGCACAGCCATTCAATTTAGAGCGGAGTGGGATGTTGTAGGCAACAGTATGGACGAAGATAAATATAAAAAATGGAAAACGGTGCGACTATACGATCCGGGTTTACCAAAATGCGATTACAGCCGAAAACGACGAAAAAAAGCCAATAATCAACAGCGCGCCAAGACCGAGTTAAGCCAAGAAAAAGCTTAATTTGTAAATTTAAAAAATCAGAAGTATTACCCAGTTTACTTCTGATTTTCACCTCAAAATTTGATCTCAATCACACTTTTCACGCTAGTTTTGTCAAATTTAGTTTTCTCGCTAATTTGCCACTTAATAAAAAATTAATTAATTTTTAACCATTTCTGGATTACAATTAGAGTTAACGATATCAATTACTACTTTGCACTTTTCGTAGAAGATGGATGTCGTTAACCAATTTTCGCTATTTTATAGGGGTAGCGAAAAAATATTGATGTATAGGCAAGATAACAATTAAGCTCACAGCTTAGGGAATAACCAGCCTATTAATAATAAACTATCAAGGAAACACACCATGAAAAAACTGTCATTTGCAATTTTAATGTCGTTATACGGCGTGCATGCGCAAGCAGCAGAAATCCGTGCTATGGGTATGGGTGGCGTTAGTTCCGTTGGCGGCAGCTATCTAAGTGCACCAACGAACAATCCAGCTTTGCTAGCCAGCCAAATTGACGAAACCGATGATTTTGGGATGATTTTACCAGGTTTATCAATCGAAGCCGAAGATTCAGACGATTTGGCCAACGGCATTGATGAATTTCAAGATGCTTATGACAGATTAGAAGACGCTTTAGATAATTATCAAGCAAACCCTGATCCAAATGCCGATCCTAAAATGATCGCAAAAGAAGAAAAAGAAGCGTTAATTGAAGCTTTTACTGGACTAGATAGTGAGTTACTGATTGGTGTGGATGCCGGTTTAGTAATTGCCGGCCACACACGTTTTGGTTCTATGGCGTTATTTGGTGATACCCAAATTGATGCAAAATTAATTGCCGATATTGATGAAGACCACGATAGTGAAGTTATTCGCGAGGCAAAATCAACAGAAGAACTTGAAGATAACTTAAATTCAGCGGCTCAAGTTATTGCGGCAAATGTTTTAGAGTTAGGTGTGACTTATGCTGACAATTATGAATATCAAGGTCACCAATTTAGCGTGGGTATCACACTAAAAAATCAAAGAGTTGACTTTTTTAACTATCGCGAAAATATTTCTGATTTCGACGAAGATGATTTCGATGCAGATGAATACTTAAATGACGAATCTAATTTTAATGTTGATTTAGGTATGGTTTATAAAGTAGACCAAAACTGGACTTTAGGTTTGTCAGCCCGAAACTTAATGAGCGCAGATTACAGTTCAATTGAAGTTAATGATAATATTGTGACTTATAAAATTGGCCCTGAATTTACCCTTGGTGCTGCTTATCAAGCAAGTTATGTCACTATTGCTGCTGATGTAGAATTAACAGGTACTGAAAGATTCAACGGTAGTGAAGATGACAGCCAATATGCGTCAATTGGTATCGAAGGTGACTTATTTAAATGGGCTCAGCTTCGTTTAGGTTACAAGCATGACATTGAAGGTAATTACGACGGTAAATACACCTTTGGATTAGGTTTGGCACCATTTGGCGTATTCCATGTTGATTTAGCTGGTCAATATGCAGAAGATAGAAAAGGCGCATTAGGCCTTCAGTTATCTTACACTTTTTAAGCCTTATACTTTTTAAGCTTGGTTAAACCTTAATTTATATTAGCGTTTAAAAATTAGCTTTAAATATTGGTTAAGCTACAAAAAAAACGGCGATACTTTTTAAGTATCGCCGTTTTGTTTTAAGCCTTATTGATGTGTTGTGACTGCGCTTAAGCTAAAGAGGCATTAATTTGCTTAAGTACCTCAGCTGGATTTTCAGCTTGTGTTATTGGCCGCCCTACTACTAAATAACTAGCGCCTGAATCTATGGCTCGTTTGGGTGTCATTATCCGTTTTTGATCGCCTTTATCTGAACCTTCAGGACGAATACCTGGAGTAACCAATTCAAAGTTTTGGCCTATCGCGTCACGTAATATTTCAGCTTCTTGAGCTGAGCACACCACCCCATCTAAACCAGATTGCTTAACTAAAGTCGCTAACATTTTAACTTGCTCAGCCGCAGATTTAGTCACACCAATACCAGCTAAATCACTTTCGTCCATGCTGGTGAGTACAGTAACCCCAATTAATAAGGGTGGGTTTTCAAAATTCTCTTCTAGTGCTTTTTTGGCAGTTTGCATCATCACCTGACCACCACTGGCATGTACATTCAGCATCCAAACACCTAAGCTAGCTGCTGCAACACAAGCTTTAGCTGTGGTTGCAGGAATATCATGAAATTTTAAATCTAAAAAAACGTCAAACCCTTTCTCGACTAAGGCCTTAACAAACTCAGGACCAAATAAAGTAAACATTTCTTTGCCTACTTTTAAGCGACATTCACTTGGGTTTAGCTTTTCAACTAGCTCTATCGCTTTATTTTTATCATTGAAGTCTAACGCGACTATTACGGGGGAATTACAAGCTTTTATGCTAGAAAGAGTCAAATTTAATCTCCAGTTAAACCAATTATAGGTTTGACACTGCCCCAGTGTTTACATCTAGGGCACTGCCAAAATAATAAACTACCTTGATAACCACACTGCTCACATTCATAGTTTGGTAGTTGCTTTATTTTATTAACGACCATTTTTTCTAAATTAAGCATCATTTGCTGTGCTTCAGGTGCATCTGTTTTACGTGCATTTAGTTTTAATAATTGCGCAAAACCGGCGATAGTGGCGTGTTTATCAAGCATACCAAGGACATTTTTTCGGGCTTCAGCCACCCTGTCTTGCTTATCGAGTATTTCAGCTATAGCAGCCACAACAGACGTGCTCTTAATTTGACTCGATATAGATAACAAAAAATCTAGTTGAATGGCAGAATCAGGAAACACTTTATTTAATTTAGGAATCAATAACGCAATATAATCAGGGCAAGTTTCAGCAAACAAGCGACTTAGTTTAGCTGCTTCTTGTAAATTAGCTTGTTCAATATAGTAATCAATTAAGTCTAAATAAGCACGCGCACAGGTTGGATCGTATCCAAGCGCACGCTGAAGCATATCTTGCCTAAGAGTAGCCGACTCAGTTGAGGCCATTTCACATAACAGGTAAGCCTTAGTGACATGATACAATTCGCCATCTTGTGAAATAATAGGCTCTATTGCTTCAAATGCTTGCTGCCAGTCTTTAAATGTTTGATAAATACGAGATAATATTAAGCGCGCTTCGCGTGAGCACTCTTTATCATCTAATAGAGGTAGCAGTAAAGTTTCGGCTCGGTCGTATAAAGCACAATCAACATAATCGCGCGCAAGTTGAATTATCGAAAGTCGGCGTTGTTCTGGACTTAATACGTCTTGTTTAGCTAAAAATTGGTGAATTTTAATCGCACGATCGTTTTCACCTTTTGCTCTAAACAGTTTGCCTAAAGCAATGTGAGTTGTGAATGTTTCGTTATTCACCTCAAGGTTTTCAATCAGCACATTTATGGCTTTATCTCTTTGATTGCTCAAAAATAAGTTAAGGCCGGATAAAAAATCTTGGTTGATTTTTTCGTGCTGTTTTAATTGTGATTGGCGATAGCTATTGCGCCCCATCACATATCCATAAAAAGCTGCGATGGGTAGTAATAAAAATAATAATTCTGGCATTATTTATCTTTTAGCTGCAATCTGAGCAGTTCTATCTCTTGATTTAATTTATTGATTTTCCAATTGCGTTTTTGCAATTGAATACGCATTTTTAATAGGTAATATCCCCAAGCAAAACAGCCTAAAGCAAACCCAATAAAAAGAAATATTGCCAACACCACAGATAGCGGCATCGACTGAACTGCAAGCAGGTAATTTAACTGTACTACGTCTGTGTTGTAAGACGAAAGTAACAATAAAATACCAGCTACCGCCAGTAATATAATAAGATAAAGTGCAGTTTTCAAAACGTGTAATCTACAGGTTATCGTTAACGCGTTCGCGCATTTCTTTACCCGGTTTAAAATAAGGGACGTATTTTCCGTCTAGCTGGACACTTTCGCCAGTTTTAGGGTTACGACCAACACGAGGGGCTCTATAATGTAATGAAAAACTGCCAAAGCCGCGAATTTCAATACGTTCACCAGTAGAAAGGGATTCAGACATGTAGTCAAGCAACTCTTTAACGCTAGCTTCCATTTCTTTTAAAGGAAGACTGGGTTGTTTGTTTGCCATCAATTCAATCAGTTCAGATTTTGTCATAATTATATACTCCGGTTAGGTCAACACCATTAGGTTACCAAAGTATAACAAAGGTATGGAAAAGGGAGTAGAAATAATCTACTCCCAATAGACATTATTAGTCTTTTTGTGCGTTTTTGAACGCTTCAGCCATTGCATTGCTGAATACAGCAGAATCTTGTTGTTTATTAACAGATTCTACAGCTGCTTTTTCGTCTGCTTCATCTTTTGCCTTAATAGACAAACTGACAACGCGGTTTTTACGGTCAACGCCAATAAATTTAGCTTCAACACTATCACCTTCGTTAAATTCAGTTGATGCATCTTCAACACGCTCGCGTGAGATATCTGCAACACGGATGTAGCCTTCAACGCTTTCAGCTAATTCAACAGTCGCGCCTTTCGCGTCAACACTGGTAACCTTACCACTAACAATAGCACCTTTTTTGTTTGCGGTCAGGTAGTTAGTGAACGGGTCTTCGTCGATTTGCTTGATACCAAGTGAAATACGCTCACGCTCTGCATCAACTTGTAATACAACAGCAGTCAGTTCTTCACCTTTTTTGTAGTTACGAACTGCTTCTTCACCTGTAACATTCCAAGAAATGTCAGATAAGTGAACAAGACCGTCGATACCACCGTCAAGACCAATGAAGATACCAAAGTCAGTGATAGATTTGATCTTACCAGTAACTTGATCGCCTTTCGCGTAGTTCTTAGCGAACTCTTCCCATGGGTTAGGTTTACATTGTTTTAAACCTAATGAGATACGACGACGCTCTTCATCAATTTCAAGTACCATAACTTGTACGCTATCGCCCAAGTTAACGACTTTTGAAGGGTGAATGTTTTTGTTAGTCCAATCCATTTCTGAAACGTGAACTAAGCCTTCAACACCTTCTTGAATCTCAACAAAACAACCATAGTCAGTTAAGTTTGTAACACGACCTTCAAGCTTAGCACCTTCAGGGAAACGATCGGCTAATTCAGCCCAAGGATCGCTACCTAATTGCTTAAGACCTAGAGAAACACGTGATTTTTCTTTATCAAACTTAAGTACTTTAACTGTGATTTCATCACCCACATTAACAATTTCGCTAGGATGCTTAACGCGTTTCCAAGCCATGTCTGTAATGTGTAATAGACCGTCAAGACCACCTAAATCTACGAATGCACCGTAGTCAGTTAAGTTCTTAACGATACCAGCTACTTCTTGACCTTCTTCTAAGTTAGCAAGTAACTCGCTACGCTCAGCACTTGTTTCTTGCTCGATAACTGCACGACGAGAAACAACAACGTTATTACGTTTTTGGTCAAGTTTAATAACTTTAAATTCTAGCTCTGCATTTTCAAGGTAAGTAGTATCACGAACTGGACGAACGTCTACTAAAGAACCAGGTAAGAATGCACGGATGCCTTCAACTTCAACAGTAAAGCCACCTTTAACTTTGCCGCTAATTAAACCAGTAACCGTTTCACTGTCTTCGCAAGCTTTTTCAAGGCGAATCCAAGCTTCATGGCGCTTAGCTTTTTCACGAGAAAGAATTGTTTCACCGAAACCGTCTTCAACAGCGTCTAGTGCAACATCAATTTGGTCACCAACATTAACTTCTACTTCACCTTGAGCATTGAAAAATTGCTCTGCAGGAATAGCAGCTTCTGATTTCAGGCCAGCGTCAACTAAAACAACGTCTTTCTGAATGGCAACGATAGTACCTTTTACGATGGCACCAGGGCGAGTTTCGATTTCATTTAAGCTTTCTTCAAAAAGCTGTGCAAAACTTTCGGTCATAAATAAAGTTTACTTAATATATTAATCCGAGTTATATCCGGCTAACCCAGGGTTGTTAAAAATAACCAGAAAGTCCATATTCTAGTTTCCTGCTCAGGTTTATACTCAAACCATTTGAGTACAGAGCAATAAATAATTAGGATTCTAGCTTTTCTTGCATGTAGGAAAAAACTTGATCGACTACTTGCTCAATCGTCATACTCGTAGAATCAATTTCAAGTGCATCACTGGCTGGCAATAATGGCGCAACGCTGCGATTACTATCTCTTTCATCTCGAGCTTGGATGTCGGCTAAAAGTTGTTCAATTTTAACGCTAGGATCGTGATCTTTCAACTGTAGATAGCGTCTTTTTGCTCTTTCTTGCGCTGAAGCGTTTAAAAAAACCTTCACATCTGCATTTGGAAACACAATTGTGCCCATATCTCGACCATCTGCGACTAAACCTGGCGATTCTTTAAAAGCACGTTGACGTCTTAATAAAGCTTCTCGAACTGTCGGAAGTGCAGCTACTTTTGACGCAACGGCACCTACTTTTTCGTTTCGAATTTCTTTAGAGACATCTTCGCCTTCAAGAATCACCATGGTTGAACCATCTGCTGATGATTTAAAATGCACGTCTAAACAAGATGCCAGCGGCGCGACAGATTCTTCATCAGACGGATCAATATCATGGTGAACGGTTGCGAGTGCTAATACACGATAGATAGCGCCGCTATCTAAAAAGTGCCAACCTAGTTTGTCTGCAATCTTCTTGCTGACAGTGCCTTTTCCAGCACCACTTGGACCATCAATTGTTATGACTGGAATTTGTTCCGCCATCCCTAACCTCTAATTTGTTATTTGCTTAACTAACCATTTTTATTTGCAAAATCTTGCATAAAGTCAACTAATGCTTGCACGCCTTCTAGCGGCATCGCGTTATAAATACTTGCCCGCATTCCGCCAACTGAACGATGACCTTTTAATGCCAGCAAACCTTGCGCTTTAGAATCTTGTAAAAATGCGGTGTTTAAATTCTCATCTTTAAGATAAAAAGGCACATTCATTTTTGAACGATACCGAGTTTCAACCCGATTTTGATAAAAAGCATTGTTGTCTATAAATTGATATAAAAGCGCTGCTTTTTCTTTATTTCTTTGTTCAATCGCTTTAACGCCACCTTGCTGTTTCAACCATTTAAATACTAAACCCGCTAAATACCAGGCATAAGTAGGTGGTGTATTAAACATAGATTCACTGTTTAATTGAACCGAATAGTCAAAAATAGATGGTGTTTGAGCTCGTGCTTTACCAATTAAATCTTTGCGTACTATAACAATCGCAAGACCTGAAGGGCCAATGTTTTTTTGCGCGCCGGCATAGATAAGTCCAAATTTAGAAACATCAATTTCTTTAGATAATATGCAAGATGACATATCCGCTATCAAAGGTTTATCTGTTTCCGGTATATAGTCAAACTCAATACCATCTACCGTTTCATTTGGACAGTAATGAACATAAGCCGCGTTTTTTGACAGTTGCCATTGTTCAAATGGTAACACAGAGCCGAGCCCATCTTTTTTATAGGTCTCAGCAGCGATATTAACATCACCAAAACGCTGAGCTTCAGTTAAAGCAGATTTAGACCAAGAGCCAGTTAATATATAATCGGCTACCCTGTTTTCTGGTAACAGGTTTAATGGGACTGACGCAAATTGTCCACGACCACCACCATGCATAAATAACACAGCATAATCGTCTGGAATATTCATTAATTCACGTAAATCACGTTCAGCCTGATAAGCAACATCTAAATAATCTTGGCTTCGATGACTAATTTCCATCACCGAGCAACCTTGTTGATTCCAATTCACAAATTCCTGCTGTGCCGTTGCCATCACTTCTTTTGGTAGCATGGCCGGTCCGGCACAAAAATTATATACAGGTTTACTCATGGCTATCGTCTTCACCTTCTGTATTTTGATCATCCGCAGCGTCATTGGTTGGCGCGGGGGCTTCAGTTGATGCTTGCTCTAATTCTGCTACTTCTTCTAAAGCTTCTTCTATTTCGTCTTCTTCTATCTCGTCAATTCGCTGTAACCCCACAACCAGTTCGCTTTCACCGGTTCGAATTAATCTAACACCTTGGGTGTTTCTACCAACCACTGATACTTCCGATACTCGGGTTCTAACTAGGGTGCCTTTATTACTAATCAGCATAATTTCTTCATTGTCAGTGACTTGCACAGCGCCAACCACAGCTCCATTACGTTCACTCACCTTTATAGAAACAACCCCCATTGTGGCTCGGCTTTTCGCAGGGTAATCATCTAATGCAGTACGTTTACCAAAACCATTTTCAGTCGCCGTTAAGATTTCACCATCGTTATGCGGCACAATCATTGAAACCACTTTTTGGTTTTCACCTAACTTAATACCACGAACACCGGTTGCTGTTCTGCCCATTGAGCGAACTTGCTGTTCGTTAAAGCGAACCACTTTACCTTCATTTGAGAACAACATAATGTCGTTATCACCATGGGTAATATCAACCCCAATCATGTGATCACCATCATTTAAATTAAGCGCAATAATACCGTTTGCACGAGGCCGCGAGTATTCTTTTAAAGCCGTTTTCTTCACGGTACCATTTGCAGTAGCCATGATAACGAATTTATCGTCTTCGTATTCTCTAACCGGTAAAATGGCACTAATGCGTTCGTTTTCTTCAAGTGGTAATAAATTAACAATTGGACGACCACGCGCCGTTCGACTCGCTAATGGTAATTGATAAACTTTTAACCAGTACAAGCGACCACGGTTTGAGAAACATAAAATATTATCGTGGGTATTTGCCACTAACAGTTTTTCAATGAAATCATCATCTTTCATTTTGGCAGCTGCTTTACCTTTACCACCACGTCGCTGGGCTTCATATTCAGTTAATGGCTGATATTTAGCATAGCCTTCGTGCGATAAAGTCACGACAACATTTTCTTCTGCTATCAAATCTTCCATATTAATATCATGAGCTGCGGCGGTAATTTCGGTTCGTCGCTCATCACCAAACTCAGCTCGAATAGCAATCAATTCATCACGAATGACTTCCATTAAGCGCACTGAGCTCGATAAAATATGGAGTAGCTCTGCAATTTCAGCTAATAAGTTTTTATATTCGTCTAAGATTTTTTCATGTTCTAAACCGGTTAAACGGTGTAAACGTAATTCTAAAATCGCTTGAGCTTGTTGCTCTGTTAAATAATATTGACCATCTCGGATACCGTAGGCATCTTCTAACCACTCTGGGCGGGCTGCATCTGTGCCTGCTCGTTCCAGCATGTTGGCAACATCCCCTAATTCCCAAGCTGTCGATATTAAAGCAGCTTTGGCTTCAACGGGTGTCGGCGAGCTTTTGATTAGTTCGATTATCGGGTCAATATTTGCTAGCGCTATTGCTAGGCCTTCTAAAATGTGGGCTCTTTCTCGTGCTTTACGTAATTCAAAAATTGTACGACGAGTAACCACTTCACGTCTGTGGTTTAAAAACGCTTTTAAGGTATCGACTAAATTAAATAAACGGGGCTGCTGGTTATCTAGCGCTACCATATTAATCCCAAATACAACTTGCATTTGAGTTAATGAATATAAATGGTTTAATAACACTTCGCCCGATTCGCCGCGCTTAACTTCTACCACAATACGCATGCCATCTTTATCAGATTCATCACGTAATGCTGAAACAGAATCTATACGTTTTTCTTTAACTAATTCCGCTATTTTTTCAATTAAACGTGCTTTATTTACTTGATATGGAATTTCAGTCACGATTATGGTTTCGCGACCATTATCTGCTACTTCTACTTCAGCACGTGCTCGTAAATAAATTTTACCCCGACCCGTGCGGTATGCTTGTTCAATACCCGCTCTACCACTAATCATAGCGGCAGTAGGAAAATCAGGGCCTGGAATATATTCCATTAATTCTTCCACGTTAATATCCGGGTTTTCAATCATGGCTAAACAGCCACCAATGACCTCGGTTAAATTATGCGGTGGAATATTGGTTGCCATGCCTACGGCGATCCCTGATGAGCCATTGACTAATAAATTAGGCACGCGCGTTGGTAAAACTTCAGGAATTTGTTCTGTGCCGTCATAGTTAGGTAAGAAATTAACCGTTTCTTTTTCTAAATCAGCTAACAGAGAATGTGCAATTTTAGCCATTCTCACCTCGGTATAACGCATTGCTGCTGCCGAGTCCCCATCAACAGAACCAAAGTTACCCTGCCCGTCTACTAGCATATAACGTAACGAAAAAGGTTGAGCCATACGAACTATGGTGTCATACACAGCGCTATCACCATGTGGGTGATATTTACCGATCACGTCACCAACAATACGAGCTGATTTTTTATATGGTTTGTTAAAATCATTTTTGAGCTCGCTCATTGCAAACAGAACACGTCTATGCACCGGCTTTAAACCATCTCTGACATCAGGTAAAGCGCGTCCTACAATCACGCTCATTGCGTAATCAAGGTAAGAATTTTTTAATTCATCTTCTATATTGATCGGAAGAATTTCTTTCGCCAAATCGCTCATAAACAGGACTATTCCCTAATTTGTAATACTTGTTCTTGTTAAATGGAACTATCTGTAAGTTAACTAATATAAAACAGACAACCACTTTTTAGCCCGCAATTCTAACACATTGTCAGCCTCATACCATTGAAAAATACAGATAAGCTTTAATAAGATGCTTGTTCAATTATCAGATCATTTTATAATGAGATTAAAATTCGCAACAAAATGGCTACACAGTGAATAATATAGACCCATTAGAAATAGAAAAATTTAATCAAATCGCACAACATTGGTGGGATTTATCTGGCGATTTTGCGCCTTTGCATCAAATGAACCCAACCCGCGTCAATTATATTGCAGAGTTGGCCCAACCTTTATTCGATAAAAAAATATTAGATGTCGGCTGTGGCGGCGGTATTTTGGCTGAAGCTTTAGCCAAACAAGGTGCGCATGTTACGGCAATTGATGCCGCCCCCGATTCAATAAAAGTGGCGCAATTACACGCTAAATCAGAACAACTTGACATTAACTACCAACACACCAGCGTGGAGCCTTTTGCTGAGCAATATCAAGCTCAATTTGACGTTGTTACCTGTTTAGAAATGTTAGAGCATGTACCTGATCCTGCCTCTGTCATTGAAGCATGCTGCAAATTAGTTAAACCTGGTGGCTATTTATTTTGCTCAACCTTAAATCGCTCCGTTAAGGGGTATTTATTAGGTATTGTCGCGGCTGAATATTTGTTAAATATAGTGCCCAAAGGGACTCATGATTACAAAAAGTTTTTACGCCCAAGCGAACTTATCAATATGATTGAATTACAGGGTTTAAAAGTATCACGCGTTAACGGCATCCATTTTAATCCGCTATTAAAAAGCTTCAAAATCAATTCAGACCCGGGAGTTAATTACATTTTATGTGCACAAAAAATCTAAGCAAACCTGCGGCCGTTCTGTTTGATTTAGATGGAACCCTACTCGATACCGCTCAAGATTTGGGCGAATCGCTCAATCATGTATTAACTGAATTAAATCGCCCGGTTAAAACATTTGAAGAATATCGCCCAGTTGCCTCACATGGCGCTCTTGGGTTGCTCAAGTTAGGGCTCGGTGTTGATTTTGATCAATTTGATAACCCGGCTATTCAAGGATTACGCGATAGGTTATTGGCAGAGTACGAAGCCAATATTAGCCGCTACACTCAATTATTTGAAGGGGTAGAAGCCTGTATAAATGAATTAGACAGCCAAGATATTCCATGGGGCATAGTCACGAATAAGCCTGAATTTTTGACGGATAAGCTTATTACTTTTCATCCGGCGCTCGATTCGTCGAAAATAAATATTAGTGGCGATAGTTTACCCCAAAAAAAGCCCGATCCTACTCCGCTATTACACGCGTGCAAAAGAATGAACGTAAACCCTAATGCTTGCTGGTACGTTGGCGATGCACAAAGGGATATAGAAGCGGGTAACCGAGCAAATATGATAAGCATGGTTGCTAATTGGGGCTATACGCAAGATCCTATGCCGGTAGAGCAATGGCAAGCTAATTATATACTTGAAGATGCAAATACATTAACCCAATTGCTGACTCAATTTAAAAATACCTAAAACGCCAAGTTAAAATTAAGTGCTTTAACGTGTTTTAGTTAAAAATGACGAACAAAACATCAAGCTTAGTTGATTATTTAAACTGATTGATTTTTAACCTTTGAACAATAAAAAAACAGATCGTTTAATTAATCTTCTGCCTCATAAAATAACCTAATTTTAGTATGGTTTTTTAGTAGAAAAAAATGACGTAAATTTTAATTTTTTTATTCTCAAACATTCAGCATTGAAAAGTGAGATATTAGCGTATTTCAAAATTTAAGAAGTTAGTGGGTACTAACGCTTTTTACTAAACTTAAATTCTTGTGATTTTCAAATCAAAACTTGGCTTGCTTTCAATGCAAAACCTCATTATCTTGTGTTAATTCTGATTTCTGCCCCAACATCTTGTGTATACCATTTAATCAACAGATGTTCGGGATACACCTCAGTGTCGATTAACCGCAGAAAGACAACTAAAAAAACAGGATTGAAGATTCGCATGAATGACCAGCTTTTAGTGACCAAACGTAACGGCGTAAAAGAACCTCTAGATTTAGACAAAATGCACAAAGTGATTACTTGGGCTTCAAGTGGTCTTAATAATGTTTCTGTGTCTCAAGTTGAAATGAAATCTCACATTCAATTTTATGATGGCATCAAAACAGAAGATATTCATGAAACTATTATTAAATCGGCAGCGGATCTGATTTCAGAAGAGTCTCCAGATTATCAATATTTAGCTGCACGTTTAGCGATTTTTCACTTGCGCAAACGTGCATATGGCCAATATGAGCCGCCAGCTTTATACAAACATGTGGTCGACTTATGTGAAGCAGGCAAATACGATACACATTTGCTAGCCGATTATACCGAGCAAGAATTTGCACAAATGGACGAGTTTTTAGTTCATAACCGCGATTTAAACTTTTCTTATGGTGCGGTAAAGCAGTTAGAAGGCAAATATTTAGTTCAAAACCGAGTCACGGGTGAAATATATGAAAGCCCTCAATTTTTATATGTTTTAGTGGCTGCCTGTTTATTTGCAAAATATCCAGCTGAAACACGAATGGATTATGTTGAGCGTTTTTATCATGCGATTTCAACGTTTAAAATATCATTACCAACGCCTATTATGTCAGGCGTGCGTACCCCTACTCGTCAATTTAGTTCATGTGTATTAATTGAATGTGGAGATAGCCTAGATTCAATTAATGCTACCTCAAGTGCCATTGTAAAATATGTTAGCCAACGAGCTGGAATTGGGGTCAATGCTGGTAATATCCGAGCGTTAGGCAGCACAATTCGCGGCGGCGAAGCTTTTCACACAGGCTGTATTCCATTTTATAAGCATTTTCAAACTGCGGTTAAAAGCTGTTCACAAGGTGGGGTTCGTGGTGGCGCAGCAACCTTGTTCTACCCACTATGGCATTTAGAAGTAGAATCGTTAATGGTGCTTAAAAATAACCGAGGTGTCGATGATAACCGAGTTCGCCATTTAGATTACGGTGTTCAATTTAACCGTTTAATGTATCAGCGTTTGGTTAAAAACGAATCGATCACTTTGTTTAGCCCAAGCGACGTACCTGGCTTGTACGATGCATTTTTTGCTGATCAACCTAAATTTGAAGAATTGTATGTGAAGTACGAAAACGATCCTTCTATTCGTAAAAAGGCAATAAAAGCCACTGAATTATTTGGTTTATTTGCACAAGAACGTGCCAGCACGGGTCGTATCTATTTACAAAATGTGGATCACTGTAATACACACAGCCCGTTTGATCCAAAAGTCGCACCGATTAAGCAAAGTAACTTATGTTTAGAAATTGCGTTGCCGACTAAGCCACTACGCGATGTAAACGACGAAGAAGCTGAAATTGCATTATGTACTTTATCTGCGTTCAATTTAGGTGCAATTAAAGAATTATCAGAACTGGATGAACTTGCGCAACTTACCGTTAGAGCATTAGATTGCTTATTGGATTATCAAGATTATCCAATCCCTGCAGCCAGAAACTCAAGTATCAACCGTCGAACGCTTGGTGTTGGGGTTATTAATTATGCTTATTACCTAGCCAAAAATGGCGTACGTTATTCTGATGGCAGCGCAAATGGATTAACACATAAAACGTTTGAAGCCATTCAGTATTATTTATTAAAAGCATCAAACGAATTGGCTCAAGAGCAAGGTGCCTGTGAAAAATTCTCAGAGACCACCTATGCACAGGGTATTTTACCAATTGATACTTATAAAAAAGATGTTGATAATGTGTGTGGCGAACCATTGCACCTTGATTGGGAAACATTAAGAAGCAATATTCAGCAACATGGTTTGCGCAATTCAACCTTGTCAGCATTAATGCCGTCAGAAACGTCATCGCAAATTTCAAATGCGACAAACGGCATTGAACCACCACGTGGTTTTGTCAGTATAAAAGCCAGTAAAGATGGTATTTTACGTCAAGTTGTGCCTGATTTTGAAAACCTAAAAAATCAGTATGAATTATTATGGAGCATTCCCTCTAATAAAGGTTATTTAGAGCTAGTTGCTATTATGCAAAAATTTATTGACCAAACTATCTCGGCTAATACCAATTATGATCCGGGCAAGTTTGCCAATAACCGAGTACCTATGCAGCAATTATTAAAAGATTTGCTTTATGCCTATAAGTTAGGGGTAAAAACCCTGTATTATCACAACACTCGCGATGGCGCGGAAGATCCGCAAAAAGATAGCCAACCAGCTGATGATGATTGTGCTGGCGGCGCGTGTAAAATATAATTATTAATCACTTTAGTTTCAGGGCCGTATTATTACAATGCGGCCCTATGCTTTGTTAAAGAGAAAAATCGTCCCTTATGAGTTACACAACTTTCAATAAAAACAACACAGACTATCTTAACGAACCCATGTTTTTTGGCAGCCTCGTGAATGTAGCTCGCTACGACAAACAAAAACATCCAATTTTTGAGCGTCTTATCGAAAAACAGCTAAGCTTTTTCTGGCGTCCGGAAGAAATTGACGTCAGTCGTGACAGAGCCGATTTTCAAAAATTATCAGAGCATGAGCGCCATGTATTTTTAAGTAACTTAAAATATCAAACCTTGCTTGATAGCATTCAAGGCCGCTCACCTAATGTTGCTTTACTTCCGATCGTTTCATTACCAGAACTTGAAACTTGGATTGAAACTTGGGCATTTAGCGAAACCATTCATAGTCGCTCATACACCCACATTATACGAAACATTGTTAATGAACCTGGTTTAGTGTTTGACGATATTGTCGTTAACGAGCAAATACTCAAACGCGCTTATGATATTTCGCACTATTACGACAAATTGATTCAAGCAACACAGCTTTACCATACTCGTGGCGAAGGTTGTTATGAAGTCAATGGCGAAGAAGTTGAAGTTAATTCAAAAGAATTAAAACGTTTAACTTATTTGTGTATTGCGGCAGTTAACGTGTTAGAAGCCATTCGTTTTTATGTGAGCTTTGCCTGTAGTTTTGCTTTTGCAGAACGAGAGCTAATGGAAGGCAACGCTAAAATTATTAAATTAATCGCCCGTGATGAGGCGCTTCATTTAACTGGTACTCAGCACATGCTTAACATTATGGCTGATGGACAAGATGATCCAGAAATGGCTGAAATTGCCCTAATGTGTCGCGAAGATGTGATTGAAATATTTAAAATTGCAGCAGAGCAAGAAAAAGATTGGGCAAAATATTTATTTAAAGATGGCTCAATGATTGGTCTAAACGAAGAAATTTTATGCCAGTACGTTGAATACATAACCAATACTAGAATGACAGCCATTGGCTTGCCAAGTATTTTTCCTACAACGCAAAATCCTATCCCATGGATTAACGCTTGGTTGGTGAGCGATAATGTTCAAGTGGCGCCTCAAGAAGCTGAAATTAGTTCATATCTTGTTGGTCAAATTGACAGTGAAGTCAATACTGATGACTTTGATGATTTTGAGCTGTAATTGCACAGCTCAAAATGTCTGATTTAATAAAATACACTGTTATTCAAAGTGAATATCAAGCATCAGGTGAATCCTGCTTGCTTGATTACCTTGAAAAAAAAGAGCTAGTTGTACACTTTCATTGTCGAGATGGCTACTGTGGTGCTTGCCGAACTGTTTTAATTGATGGCCAAGTAGACTACCCTAACCTACCCCTCGCGTTTGTCCGAAAAGGCGAAATTTTGCCCTGCTGTTGTCATCCAACAAGCGATCTAACGATAGAAGCTGAACCTAAATAACCAAGCTCAACCCCTTGGGTTTATTGATCGTAAACATGCTTTCTAAACAGATGTCTCAAACTGCTGATTTATTCAACATCTAGAATATTTCACGCGATAATTTGATGCAGGCATTCAGTAACTTGGGTATGATAGCTCACAACTTTTTAGAAATTAAGATACGGACTTATGTGGTTTAAAAACGCCTTTTTTTATCAATTCACCCAAGATGTAGAATTTAACGCTGAACAAATTGAAGAGAAACTACAAGAGTTTAGTTTCCAGCCATGCGGTAAAACCGATATGCAATCAATTGGTTGGACACCCGCGTTAGGCCCCAAAGCGGCAACCTTAACTCATAACGCTGGCGACTTTTTATTAGTATGCTTAAAAAAACAAGAAAAAGTGTTACCAGCAGCCGTAGTACGCGAACAATTAGAAGACAAACTTAAAGAGATTGAAGAAGCCGAAGGCCGTAAAGTTAAAGGTAAAGAAAAACAAAATATTAAAGAAGAGCTTATTCATACCCTATTACCGCAAGCCTTTACTAAATCTTCTTTTGTAAATGCTTATATTGCAATGAAAGCAGGTTGGATCGTTATCGAAGCATCAAGTCCAAATAAAGCAGAAGAGCTAACTGCTTATTTGCGAAAATGTTTAGGCTCACTCCCCGTGATTCCACTTGAGATTGAAACCCCACTAATGGCTACCTTTACAGAATGGATGCGTGGTGATCACCCAAGCGATTTCAGCTTAGGGACCGAGGTTGAGCTAAAAGATTTTGCCGAAGACGAAGGAACACTTCGCATTAAAAACTTAAGTTTAGATTCTGATGATTTACAAAACCACTTAAATAACGGCAAACAGGTAACTAAAATTGCTGTGGATTGGGATGATACGTTAAGTTGTGTACTGGCAGATGATTCATCCATAAAACGGATTAAATTTAGCGATGTTGTCAAAGAACAAAATGAAGACATTACCGATGAAGATAAAATGGCACGACTCGATGCCGATTTTGCTTTAATGTCTGGTGAATTAACTCGCTTTATTGAGCGCTTAAAAGCGGTTTACACTCAAGCATAACCCAGAGCGCATTCATTATCGCCATTGTTATAATAATACTATAACAATGGCAGTTTGATATGTTGCAGATTTAAAGTGATGTCCTATCATTTTCTAACATATTCCAGATTGATTAAGCCTGTTTGCGGATATAATTATCATACTAAAAGTTAACTAAATAACTTGAGCTATTAACTCTGCAAACAAATTAAACGTGGTCACACGACGCGTTGTTTGACGCCAAACCAGTGCAATATCCCGACTGGCTGATTCATTGCTGGGCTGCAATAAAATGAGCTCAGATGAATCCATAATACCCGCGTCTATCGCCATTTGAGGCACAAAAGTTGCCCCTCGTAAACATTCAGCCATAGAAACCAAAGTATGTAAATTCGTGGCAGACATACTGCTAACTTTCGCTTTATTAACAAGCCGACAAGCTGTCACCGCGTGCTCGGTTAAACAATGTTCTGCCTGCAATAAAAAAATACTTTCATCTGGAAAATTATCATAACTAAAGTGCTCTACATTAAGTTTTTGATAACTTGGATGTGCCGCTAACCAAAATTTATCTTCGCCCAAAGTTTTACAATGAAAACCGTTTACCTCAACAGGTAAAGCCATCAAAGCACAATCAATTTCGCCACTTTCTAATAACGTCGATAAGTTTTGAGTTGTATCTTCAACTAATTGTAATTTAAGGTCCGGATAAACTTGCTGACACTGCTGAAAAATGGTTTTAAACAAAAAAGGCGCTATGGTAGGAATACAACCTAATTTAATCACCCCAGACATCGGCGCTTGATTATCTGCCGCGCAAGACTTTAATTCGCTCGCTTGCTGCACAATTGCTTTTGCCATCACCACTAAATCTTCTCCGAGCGGTGTAAATACAAAAGATTTATGATCTCTCTCAATTAATTGCTTTTCTAGTTGTTCTTCTAAATTTTGAATTCCCGAACTCAAGGTTGATTGGCTCACAAAACAGGCTTGCGCTGCTCGGTTAAAACTTTTTAAATCGTGCAGTTTAATCAGATATTGTAAGTTTCTTAAACTGGGTAATTTTTCCATTTTGTTTACTCTTCACTCTTAAATTAATGTCATTAATCACCAAGTTAGACTAGCTTAGTTAAGCCCGCATCCAAAGCTTTTTTAAGCAAAGCTAACATTTAATAGTGTAAAAATACTGTAAAAGCGTTGCACCAAATAAATCCGACAGTATAGTTAGCTTATCAATAGTAAAATGGGCGAATAAGTAACAGTGACTGTAAAGAAAATTCTAATAATAGACGACGACCAAGCCCTCGCTGAGTTATTAGCTGAGTACTTAAGTTCTGATTCACTTGAATGCGATATTGCCCAAGATGGTTACACCGGATTAGATAAACTTCGGCATGACAAAATTGATTTAGTTTTATTAGATGTTATGTTGCCGGGCATTGACGGGTTTGAAACATTAAAACAATTAAGACAGTTTTCGAAAACCCCAGTATTAATGTTAACTGCCAAAGGGGATGATTTTGATCGTATTTTAGGGTTAGAACTTGGCGCAGATGACTACCTACCTAAACCCTTTAATCACCGCGAATTGCTGGCTCGAATTAAAGCAATATTACGCCGGTTTGAATATGCGCAGCAACAATACAATACAGATTCAACCCAAGTCGGTAATTTAATTTTAGATCACAATAGTCATAACGTTAGGCTCAATGACCAAGAAGTTGAATTAACCGGTACTGAATTTCAATTTTTATTATATTTAATTGAACATTTATCGCAATTGGTTAGCAAAGAAACATTAAGCCAGCAAATACTTGGTCGCGAGTTAATGCAGTTTGATCGTAGCATTGATATGCATATCAGTAATTTACGTAAAAAATTAAAATCGGATGAGAGCATTCAAATTAAAACCGTTCGCGGGGCTGGCTATCGTTTATTAATTGAAACGAATCAAGATGCTTAGTTTTACTTCTTTAATTAATGTCAGTAAATTAAACCCATTTAATTATTTATTTGGGCGCATTTTTTTAGGCTTTTGGGGTGCTGTTGTTGCCCTTATCTGGCTGGCATTATTTATCAGTTATCAAATTTCCCAAATGGAAGGGTTAACGCCTGCCGATCCTTATCATATCAATCAGCTTAACAATGTCAGAAAACAACTTAATCGTAACCCACAATTAAGTGCAGTCGAGACCATAAAAAAATTACAAAACAAGCATAAAAGACGGATATTTATCCTTAAAAAACAAAATTCAAGACAGATAATACTACCCAATAGCTTACCTGAAGATATCCCAATGAAAAAACTAATGCTGTTAGCCATCGCTAATAGCAAACAACAAATACAACTTGATAAATATATTTTAACCGGTCCGGTTAAAATCATAGAAACTGGAGAGGAATATGAAATATTTATTGCTTACCGTGTCAAATCTCGAAATGAATTTTACAAATTATTATGGAGAATGCCTGATTGGTTAAAGCTGGTTTTAGCTGCGATTGTGACTATTTTACCTTGTTGGATTATTGCTCGTAATATCAGTGTTCCAATTAGCCAGCTTAGAAATTCTAGCCATGCTTTAGCTCAAGGTCACTACAATCACCGGATTGATGTTATTGCTAAGCGCCATGACGAACTAGGTGATTTAGCCCGAGACTTTAACTATATGGCGGGTAAAATTGAAAACCAATTTGAACTTCATAAGCGTTTACTCGGCGATGTTTCCCATGAACTTAGAACCCCATTAACCCGTTTAGAGCTGTCGTTAGCATTAGCCATCAAAAATCCACAAGATTGTGACAAACAACTCAACCGCATTGAAACAGAAATCCATAAACTCGATGAAATGATAGGTAATGTATTACGTCTTGCTCGCCTTGAGAACGAAGATATGGCATTAGATTTAACCCAAATTAATTTGGCCAAAACAATCAGCTCTGTCATTCAGGCAGCCGAGGTGGAAGCCGAGCAAAAGCATATTCAATTACATAAACAATTGCAAAGTGATATCACAGTGAATGCCGATATCATACTTTTGACCACAGCCATTGAAAATATCGTGCGAAATGCAATTAAATACTCTCCCGCATACGGTGAAGTAACAACCACACTTGAATTAAAAGATGGGCTCATTCATATTAATATTACTGACACTGGTAACGGGGTGGGTGAAAATGAGATAAACAAAATATTTACGCCTTTTTACCGTGTTGCTAAAGCGAGAGAGCGCCACTCTGGGGGAACTGGGTTAGGTCTGGCGATTGCACAAAAAGCCATTCACAGACACCAAGGACAACTATCAGCGAGTAACTTGACACCCAAGGGATTAAAAGTGAGTATTGTGTTACCACATTCATTAAAAGGCTAAGTTTATCTATGGTTACTTTTTAGCGTTAAATTGCAGATTACTTAAAGTTAAACTACCTTTAGATTCAATAACCTAAAGTAATAAGCGACGCTACAATGGATGATATAAACCAGCAAATAATTGATAAAATATCCAGTCTTGTATTAGGCAAAGAAGATCCCATTAAATTGTCACTTTGCTGTTTATTAGCTAAAGGACATCTATTAATAGAAGATCTACCCGGTATGGGCAAAACCACTTTATCACATGCCCTAGCAGCCGTAGTAGGACTAAGTTTTAGCCGAATTCAATTTACCTCTGATCTGCTCCCCGCCGATATTGTTGGGGTTTCTATTTTTAAAGCCGATATACATGAATTTAACTTTCATCCCGGTCCGATTTTTAATCAAGTCATTTTAGCTGATGAAATTAATCGCGCGAGCCCAAAAACACAGAGCGCATTACTCGAAGCCATGGCGGAAAACCAAGTAAGTGTTGATGGCACAACTCATTCACTCCCCTCGCCTTTTTTTGTTATTGCGACACAAAATCCGTTACATCAATCTGGCACTTATCCATTACCAGAGAGTCAACTAGACCGTTTTTTAATGCGAATTAGTATAGGGTATCCACCTCATTCTGCTGAGCTGGATATGTTAAAAAAGACACAAAGCCCTTCAATAAATGAAATTGACTTTGCGTGTATTGATAAGCAACAATTACAAAATTTGCAGCAACAAGTCACTCAAATACATGCCTCTGACGAGTTACTTAATTATATTTTAGAACTGGTTAATTTAAGTCGTCAAAGCAGTGAGTTTCCATTTGCTTTATCGCCTAGAGCCAGTCAATCAATTTTACAAGCGGCAAAAGCTTGGGCTTTTATTGAAGGCCGCCAATTTGTTACCGCTGATGATGTACAGGCTATTTTTCCTGCCGTTACTGAGCACAGGCTTGCCCCTGCGGCAACTCATCTTGGCGCAAATAATCAAAACGAATTAAATTATAGCCATAAATTACTCAGTGCAATTAATCCAGTTTAGTGATGTGGCCAATGATTAAGCAACCATTTAATCGTTGGTTAAAACAACGATTTCCAAAAAATGCGAGCCAACAACTTAATAAACGTAATATTTTTATTTTGCCCAGCCGAGCGGGCATTGCTTATCTGTTAATCACTTTTGCTATATTTTTACTCGCGACCAATTATGAAAATAATTTAAGCTTACTATTAAGCTACTGGCTTATCTCTGTTTGGATTATTATTTTGTATTTAAGTTATTTTAATTTATCAGGTCTTCACTGTCAGGCTAAAGCAATTCAAGCGGTGCATGCTCATGATAAAATTCAGCTGGATATTCATCTAAACTCAACCAAACTCAGATTCGACTTAAACTGGCAAGATGAAGCCCAAACCCATATTAAACAACTAAAACCAAACTTACAGCTACTAAAACTAAACTGGACAGCGCCTAGCCGAGGCGTATGGCAACTCCCTCGAATCAAACTATTTAGCCAAGCACCTTTAGGTTTGTTTACTGCGTTTAGTTATCTTGATTTTAACCAACAAACACTCATTTATCCTAAACCACTTGCGTGTCCAGAGTATTTAGCGGGCACAGGTAAAGCAGGCGATAAAAGCGATAACTATAATATTGACCATAAAATGTCAGGTTATGATTTTCAAGGCTTAAAAAATTATCAAGCTGGAGACGCTTTGTCTCGCGTGGCTTGGAAACGAATAACGATAAATCAAAACTGGCAAATAAAACAATTTGACCAACCACAAAGCAGCCAAGTCTGGTATGCAATCCAACATATCAGTGCGCAAACTCACGAAGACAAGCTCAGAAAACTCACATGGCTAATCATTCAAGCAGAAGCGCAAGGTTACCAATATGGTTTACAGTTAAATCACACTGAATTGCCGCCGGCTCAAGGGCCCGATCATTTAACACAGTGTTTAATTTTATTGGCCAAGCATCCATGAAAATCAAAAATCAAAATCACGTACAGCCAATATCGCTAACCAGTTTAATTTTGTTTATTGCTGGTAACCTGATCACTTTGTTTTACCAGGCTTTTGAAACCAGTTTTTATCCATTTTGTTTTGCGCTAGCCTGTATGGCAATTCGCTTATATGCCTACTACTACCCAAATTTTAAATTGAAAAAGCGACATTTAATTACTCTATATGTTTTTGCAACCGCTATTTTAATTAGCAGTTATTTTGCCAAAGATATTTTAACTTCCCTTTTCGCGATGCTAATTTGCTTGCAAAGTTTGAGTATTGCTAACATGAAACAGGGTCGAGAACTGAAAACTTGTGCTTGGGTTTTATTATTTTTAGTGGCGGCAAATTTACTATTTTATCCCCAATTTTATCATGTACTCATTTTATTTTTTGCCATCACTTTAGCCTTAAGCTCACTGTATAGCTATAGCTGCCAAATCACCTCACTAAAAACAGCCCTCGCGAAGCTCAGTCAAATTGCAATTTTAGCGTTGCCTGTAGCCGCCATTTTATTTTTAGTTATGCCTAGATTACCACCCCTGTGGCAAATGCCAAAAACAAGTAGTCAAACCCGCGGACTGCACAGTGAAATTAAGTTTGGCGATATCGCTGAGTTAAGTCAGTCTAATAATCTAGCATTTCGCGCCAATTTTAATGGTCAAGTGCCCAATAATAATCAATTGTATTGGCGAGCATTTGTGCTGCAGCAGTTTGATGGCGACAGCTGGCAACGCAGCGACTATATGAAGCGCTGGCAAGACAAAGCAGAAAATGAAAAAATAGGAACCCAAACAGCTCAATTAAGTGGCAAAACATTTGACTACCAAATCGTTACCGAAGCCAGCTTTCAAAATTGGTTATTTGCTTTAGATTTAGCCAGCAGTCAACATAGTCAAGTGGTGTCATTACCAGATTTTAGTTTGTATTCAACTGAAAAATTGACTCAAAAGTTTCAATATCAAGTTACTTCTTATCCGCAAGCCAATTTAGTCACTCAAGATAAAAACCAAATTAAGCTTTTAAATTTACAATTACCGAAAGGGGATAATCCAAAAACACGCCAATGGTTAGCACAGCTTAAGCAACAAACTAAAACTGATGCTGAGTTAATTAAACGCATACTCGCTCATTTTAATCAGCAGGCATTTTATTACTCAACGAAACCACCTAAGTTACAAGCGCCTAATAAAATAGATGATTTTATTTTTAATACTCAAACGGGGTTTTGTGAGCACTATGCCAGCGCATTTGCCTATGTAATGCGCCTAGCTGATATTCCAGCTCGAATTGTCGCTGGCTATTTAGGCGGAGAATATAATCCAACTGGTGGCTATTACAGTGTTTATCAATTCGATGCTCATGCATGGGTTGAAATTTGGCAAGCTGATACTGGCTGGACACGAATTGATCCAACCGCTTATGTGGCGCCTGACAGAATTGAATTTGACTTAAGGCAGGCAATTGGTAACGATAACTTTTTGGCTGATCGAGGGTTTTCATTGCTGGGCTATGATCAAATAAATGCGATCAAAAATATCAGATTACTGATTGCCAACTTAGATTACCAATGGACTTTGTGGGTACTAAATTATAATAACGCTAAACAAAAAGATATATTTAATTTTTTGTTTGGAAAAAGTGGTCAGTGGTTTACCCAATTCATTATATTGATCATGGTTATCAGTTTGCTTGCGTTCTTAACGTTAATTGCGTGGTGGCTTGCCTCTCAAAAAAGCCATAACAGCAAACTGGATAAACTATCTGCTAAAGCGTGCAAAATATTGGAAAAAAAGTATGCTATCCATAAACAAACAAGCCAAACATTCAATCAAATTAATTTATCTACAGTAACAAACGCAAAACAGGCACAAATAGATAGCCATTTAAATAACACTTGGGCTGATTTTTGTTACCATTTTGAACAATTAAAATACGCAAAACTCAGCGACACTGAATCAAAATACCATTATAAAAACTGTAAAAGGTTATTGAATCAGCTTTAGTAAAATAGCTTAGATATGATTTAAAATGCGCCTGTGATTTAACATATAGTTACCACACAGGCGCGCTTGGTTCTTGGTTATTTATTCCTATTACTTCAATTTAAAAATGATAGCTCAACTTACCCGAAAATTCGTGAATATATTCAGTTAAAATATAGGCACGATACTGCATTCCCACCGACCAGCTATCATTCAGTTGATACCCAGCTCTGGCCCCTAAATATCCATCTGTAGCTCTGTCTTGTGTTCGGTATCGAGTACCATTTTCACTTTCACTGATAATTACATTTTGCCAAATAATAGTGCCTATTTGACCATTAATAAACCAATTATCTTCAGCAAAAATCGTTTTTTCACCGCCAATAGTTACCCCCTCTACTAATATGGGAGCAAGCGTGACTACAGTTTCATGATATTGCTCTGGCGTGTAAGATTCAGCTTGCAGCTCAACATTTGCATGGCCTAAATCTAAATAACCAACTTGTAAGCTTGCCCAGTCAAATTGATAACCAAATTCAATTGACCAGCTCGTATCGCTATCATTTACACTAACAATATCTGGATGCGCTTGAGCCTGTTCAGTGCGTGCTTCACCAAAAGAAACTGATAAGCTATATGGATTTGCTATGACCTGAGCCGAACATAAACCTAAACTAATAAACGCACAGGCTTTAATAGTTGTTTTAGGCATATTTGCGCTGGTTAATTTATTCATTTTCATTATTTTTGTCCTTTTTGTGGCGCAACTGCACGTTTTTGTCTGTAACGAGTTAAGGCCCCTGCTAACAAGCCAAACAAACTCCAAATGCCTGTACTACCGCCAGAAGATTTATTGCTTATTTTAACTTGCTCAGGTCCTGTGACTGTGACCGTTACGCTGGCATTTGCCTGGCCGCCTTCACCATCGTTTATCACATAATCAATGGTATCTTCGCCGATAAATTCGCCCGCAGTATAAGTGATGGTATTATTTACGATAGCCACTTCACCTGATTGTGCGCTCGCAGAATCTATCTGCAAACTATCACCATCAATATCACTATCATTAGACAGTACATTAATCTGCACTGAACGACTGCCATCAATTGTTAACGTATCATTTTCAGCGATAGGCGCTCGGTTAGGTTTAACGGTAACACTCACTTTCGCAGAGCCTGTACCACCATTACCGTCAGTAATACCGTATTCTATCGTGTCATTACCTGCATAATTTGGATTAGGGCTGTAAGTAATTTGATGATTAGCTTCAATCAGTACACTACCAAAACTAGCTGAAACGCTACTAATTTGAATATCATCTCCATCGACATCTGTATCGTTATTTAATACATCTATCGTCACACTGGTATTCCAGGCCAATTCAGCTATGTCATCCATGGCAACAGGTGAGCTATTATTCGACGCTATAACGGCAATACCGCCTGGGTCAGTAATAGAACCGTTCGCCATACCGTCGTCATCATTAGGCCCGCCATCTTCAATGGTTAATTGAACGCACCAGTGGCCTTCGGTTAATCCAGCAATCCAAGCATCATCTCCCGGAGGTGGACAAACGCCAGCTTCGCCTAATGCTGATGATATTTGATTACGCTCATCTTCAACAAAATTGACCCAAGTTCCATCAATGATCTTGCGATAAACCGCACTTTCCGGAATCGGCATAGCTTGAGGTACAACAAGTTGATAGCTCTGACCTTTTTCAGGTAAACCATAGGCAATAAAGTCGATCAATCCACCCACGATAGTGGCTTCATTATCCGTGACTAGGTCATTTAAGATTTGCTCATCGTCTAACAGTAAACCACCTGTGTTGCTTAGTGCAGAGGTTGCCCCTTTTCGTAAACAAACGCCCGGGTCGCCTTCAACTAAAAATCCTTGTTGAACGTCTAATTGCTCCGGCATCACATTACAATCAGATATCGCATCCTGATAATCAGGAATACCGTCACCATCAGTATCTGCAAACCCTTCTTCTGCATCTGGGATTAAATCTCCATCTGAATCTATCTCCGCGCTTAACAATTGCAAACTATTACGCACTTCAATATACACAGTTTGCATATCACTTAATTGAGGTGAGCCTGAATCGGTTACGGTTAAGCTAATTGGATAAACCCCTGGGTTTAATAATAAGGGATCAAACTCAAACCGGTCGCTTTCTGAGCTTAAATTGACAATGTCATCATTGGTTGACCAGCTAAATGTCATGGTGTCACTTGGGTTTGGATCCGTCACTTTCGCCGTGACATTCACTAACCCGGTTTCCTGACTAACAATTAATCGCTCTTCCCCATCTTGCTCAACGGTTAAGTCAGCTGTTGGGGCGATATTATCTTCGCTAATGAGTAATCTGGTTGATTTTTTAGCGCCTGTATTTAACCCCTCTCCCAAATTAATGATGATACTTTCATCGGCTTCTATCTCGCTATCAGATAATAGTTTAAAGCTCAATTGAGCTTGTGTGCCCGAAAGAATATCAACGCTAGTTTGGTTCAACTCATAATCCACGCCTGCTTCAGCTGTACTATTATCATCGACATTAAACGGAATAGTCAGAGGGTATTGCGGCGCTGGACCATTTAGTAAAAAGTTAACCGTAACGGTAGAGCCTTCACTAACGACTTGGTCTTTACTAATAGAGATTAAAGGGTTAACTACGACAGCTTGTTCAACTGTGCTTTCATTCCCTTGGGCATCCACCGCTCGCCAGTAAGCAATA
This sequence comes from Catenovulum adriaticum, assembly GCF_026725475.1. Classification (NCBI taxonomy): domain Bacteria; kingdom Pseudomonadati; phylum Pseudomonadota; class Gammaproteobacteria; order Alteromonadales; family Alteromonadaceae; genus Catenovulum; species Catenovulum adriaticum. The sequence continues at coordinate 1,417,149 of NZ_CP109965.1, read as the reverse complement.
TGATTGCCTGGCTTAAAGTAGGTGGTTCCGTCTACTAATGAAACCGGTAAAGGGTTCCCCAATGCGTCAACTGCGGTTGCAACACCTAAATCGACTTTAGTAAACAGGCCTGTCGCATTCACTTCAACATCATCAGGCACACTAATCACTGGTGGCTCGCCTAACTGAACACCTGTAATTTGTAATTTAACCTGCGCTTGCGAGCGACCTTTATTACCATCTCGAACTGAATACGCTAATGTTACATTTCCGGTGAAATTATCAGGTGCTTGGTAAATAATGCTATCTTGATTTTCATTTATAGTAGCCTGCCCTACAGAAGCACTAACACCTTCTATTATTAACGTGTCACCATCAATATCGCTATCATTTGAAAGCACGTTTAGCGTGTAACTGTCAGAGACTGCTTTTTCCAAGTTAAAGCTATCTGCTTGAGCAACTGGTAAATCATTCACGGCGGTAACCGTTAAATCTACCGTATATTCAACCGATTCAGCACTGCCGTCAGTTACCACATAAACAAAGCGATCACTTCCATTAAAATTCAAATTAGGCTGATATTGCCAACCCGAATCCTGTGGTATTAATAAGCCATTTTGTGGTGGTTGTTGAATCTCCAAACTCAGCATATCGCCGTCAACATCATTAATATCAGGCATTATCAACACAGTACCGTCTTCAATGACATTAACTTGCATATTCGTCCCTGTAGGCGCATCGTTAACAGCAGATACATTCACATTGACCGTGATAGAATCAGAATCCATGCCATCACTGACTTGAATCGTAAAGCTATCACTGCCATTAAAGTTTGTTTGCGGAGTGTAATTCACACTCGCTGTATCGCCTGTCCCGTTGATTAAAGCTGTTCCTGAATTAGCATCAGTTGAAACGGACCAAGATAAGCTATCTCCATTTGCATCTGTCGCATTAAGCAGCAACCCAAATGCAGTAGGTACACTATCTTCACTCATATCAACTTGGATAGCATCACCTTGAGTAATAACGGGTGCTTTTTGATAAAGTTTATTGACTGTATCGGTAAAGCGCTGGCTTTGATTGTTCGCTGCATCAATTAATACAATCGAAATAGTGAGCTCGCCTTCTGCTAACCCCTTAACATCAATGCCTTCAATCAATTGATTTGAGTCTGTCACTATACCTGTGCCGGTGACGGCTTGGTTGTTACTGTCGGTAATAGTATATTGGTATTGGCTACCAACTTCTGCACCTGAAAGTGAAACACTTGCTGAAGTATCATTGCTTAAGTCAATTAAACTTTGCTCAATATTAACATCAAAGTCAGCTGGTGTAGTTGAATCTTCTGTAATGTTAGGCACTGTGGCAAAGCTCGACACATTGCCAGCTTTATCAATTGCTTGAACCACATAACGATGCACTGTATTTTCACTAAGCGTGATGTCAAAAGCCCATTCATCATTTACTACATCGGCCACTGCTATTGCTTCACTAGTGTCAGGCTGTCCGTCATTATTTTCATCAATAAATAATTTAACCTGAATACCTTCTGAATGGGTGCCCGTGATTTGGATGCTGTCTGCGTTAATTACAGTTGCTTGTTCAGGGTACGAGATCAATGGTTGTTCTGGCGCTGAGGTATCTACTAAAGTTGCTGTGTTTTGTTCATTCGTGAAAGTTAAATCAGCTGGGTTGCCCGAACTATCTTCAATAACATCGCCATTAAGTACAACGCCACTCGCTAACACCACAACACCATCGTCATCCGCGTCGCCTGCCTCAACAATATATTGGTAGTTCAGTGCTGTTTGGGTCGCTGATATAAACTTGGCTTGCTTATCTTCACCACCGATATCAACGCTTAGCGTTGAATTTGTCCCCGAAACACTCACTGCTTTATCTAACGTAACACTAAAGCTCAGGGTATCACCCGCTTTAAAGTCACCTTCCATAAGCTGAATGTCTAAAACACCCGGTATTTGGGTATCTTTAGTTACTTGAGTATTATTTTCAGTTGACGTATTACCGGCTTCATCTGTTTGGGCAATATTAATCATCAATATACCATCAGATAGCGCTGATAAATCAGTTTGCGCTGTTGTCCATTCACCCTGGCTGTTAGCTGTCGTCTGCATTGTCACGGACGCGTTATTTTCGTCTGTAACAGTCAATTTAACAAGCGCGTTAGCTTCACTGCTACCGGTCAAAATTAGCTGACTGGCTTCTGCTGCATTAACGACATCATCAGCTGCTATAGGGGTTGTAATGACTGGCGCACTCGGTGCTGCATTATCTAAAGTGATATCTTGCGTTGCACTGCTTGATTCATTACCTGCATCATCAGTTTGCGTCACGGCGACCGTCAGTGTGCCGTTGGTTAATGCTGAGATATCTATCTCTTTGCTTTCAATTGTCCAGTTGCCGTTTGTATCGGCTGTGGTTTGAATTGAGACACTACCAATGGTAATGGTTAAGCTTGCATTCGCTTCTGCGCCACTGCCTGAAATCAGGACACTATCGTCTTCATTTGCATTGACGATATTGTCGATTTCAATCGGGGTGCTGATGCTTGGGGCCGTTGGGGCAGCATTGTCTAACATGATGCTTTGTGTGGCAGCCGTTGAGGTATTACCTGCTTCATCGGTTTGGGTTGCCGACACGGTTAAGCTGTCATTGTTAAAGGTAGAGACATCTATCTCTGAGCCGGCGAGTGTCCAGTTGCCTGAGCCATCGGTTGTTACTGTGCGTGATACGCTACTGTTATTATCGGTGATGTTCACTGTCACAGTCGCATTATTCTCGCCACCTGTGCCTTGAATTAATACATCATTGTCTTCCGCTGCATTGACGATGCCATCTGTTTCGATCGGCGTTGTAATAACTGGCGCACTCGGTGCGGTATTGTCTAACGTGATGGTTTGTGTGGCTACAGTTGAGGTGTTGCCCGCATCGTCCGTTTGGGTTGCCGAGACGGTTAAGCTGCCGTTGTTAAAGGCAGAGACATCAATTTCTGAGCCTGCGATGGTCCAGTTGCCTGAGCCATCCGCTGTCACTTGTGCAGTCTCTGTATTAGAGCCATCGCTGATTTTAATATCAACCGTTACATTCGCTTCTGCACCTGAGCCAGTGATGAGTACATCATTGTCTTCGGCGGCGTTAATATAGCCATCACCTTCAATTGGGGTGGTAATCGTTAATGCACTTGGCGCTTGGTTGTCTAACGTAATATTCTGAGTGGCCGCTGTTGAGGTATTACCTGCCTCATCCGTTTGGGTCGCAGAAACGGTTAAGGTGGCATTATTAAAGGCAGAGACATCAAGCTCGCTGCCACTCAACGTCCAATTACCGCTGCCGTCTGCTGTGACCGTGCTGCTCACTGTGCTGTTGTTATTGTCGGTGATAGTAACAGTCACGCTGTTATCTGCTTCTGCGCCACTACCCGCAATTAGTACATCATTGTCTTCTGCAGCATTGACGATGCCATCAGTTTCGATTGGCGTTGTGATAACTGGCGCACTCGGTGCTGCATTATCTAAAGTGATATCTTGCGTTGCACTGCTTGATTCATTACCTGCATCATCAGTTTGCGTCACGGCGACCGTCAGTGTGCCGTTGGTTAATGCTGAGATATCTATCTCTTTGCTTTCAATTGTCCAGTTGCCGTTTGTATCGGCTGTGGTTTGAATTGAGACACTACCAATGGTAATGGTTAAGCTTGCATTCGCTTCTGCGCCACTGCCTGAAATCAGGACACTATCGTCTTCATTTGCATTGACGATATTGTCGATTTCAATCGGGGTGCTGATGCTTGGGGCCGTTGGGGCAGCATTGTCTAACATGATGCTTTGTGTGGCAGCCGTTGAGGTATTACCTACTTCATCGGTTTGGGTTGCCGACACGGTTAAGCTGCCGTTGTTAAAGGCAGAGACATCAATTTCTGAGCCGGCGATGCTCCAGTTGCCTGAGCCATCGGTTGTCACTGTGCGTGATACGCTACTGTTATTACCTGTGATGTTCACTGTCACAGTCGCATTATTCTCGCCACCTGTGCCTTGAATTAATACATCATTGTCTTCCGCTGCATTGACGATGCCATCTGTTTCGATCGGCGTTGTAATAACTGGCGCACTCGGTGCGGTATTGTCTAACGTGATGGTTTGTGTGGCTACAGTTGAGGTGTTGCCCGCATCGTCCGTTTGGGTTGCAGAAACGGTTAAGCTGCCGTTGTTAAAGGCAGAGACATCAATTTCTGAGCCTGCGATGGTCCAGTTGCCTGAGCTATCGGTTGTCACTGTGCGTGATACGCTACTGTTATTATCTGTGATGTTCACTGTCACAGTCGCATTATTCTCGCCACCTGTGCCTTGAATTAATACATCATTGTCTTCGGCGGCGTTAATCACACCGTCCGTTTCAATTGGGGTGGTGATAGTAACTAAGTCTGGTACTGTATTATCAATACTTGCGTTAGTTGAATCAGCAGTGGTTGTGCTATTGCCTGAGTTATCAGTTGCTGTAACCGAAATATTTCGGTTATTAGCATCAATAGAGCCCGCAACAATAGTATAAGTAGCTGTCCAAGTACCTGATGAATCAGATGCTAAAACTGCGCTACCGCCACCAAATTGAGAAAAGTCTATTGCAACATTGTTTATTGTATCGCTGTTATTATCTCCACCTGCAGTGTTATTCCATGTTGCCGTAACCTTATCGCCAATTTTATAAGAGCCATCATTGCCAGAAGCGCCGGAAATTGAGATATTTGAATCTGAAACTGTTGGTGCGCTGTTATCAACGGTGACGTTTGAAGTGTCTGAGCTTGTTCTTGAACCAATGCTGTTGGTTACTGAAATACTAACATTTTGGTTTATTGCGTCTATAACACCAGCGACTATCGTATAGCTCGCTGTCCATGTACCTGCACTTTCTGTTGCAGCTACAGCAGAGCTTCCACCAAAGTTTGAGAAGTCGGCAGTAACACCCGTTACGCCTGAATTATTATCACCCGCCCCAGTATTATTCCAACGAACGGTAACTGTATCGCCTAACTTAAATGCGCCATCTGTTCCTGTTCCACCCGATATGGAAATATTCGCAGCATTAATGACTGGCTTAATTGCTACGCTAACGGTAGACGCAATTGATAATTCAGCAGTATCATCGCCGCCGTTTGCGGTACCACCATTATCTTTTAATGATGTAAGCGTAACCACTCTGGCACTAACGTTTGGCTGTACCTTGGTATTATTGTATTGAATCGCATTTAAAACCGACTCTGTTGCTGCATCAGTTAACGAGCCACCTGTTAGCGTAACAGTTGCAGTTGAACCACTAACATCTACCGCATAATTTAAGCTATTTGATGCTGTTGTACCAGATGTCCCATGAGTTAAAGCGATCGCCGTTCCGGCTATCGTAATTTTTTCATTTGCACCATCATTTACATTACTAACAGTCAAGCTAAAACCAGTCACAGCTTCACTTGCATCAATTGTGCTAACATCAGCCGAGCTGAATACGTTAACTGCACTGCCCCCTTCATTAAAGGTAGGGTTTATTGAAGTAGCCGTAACGGTTGGTTGATCGTTAACTGGGGTAACCGTAATCGCAAAAGTTTGACCACTGACTGTAGCATTCTCATCATCCGATACTTTAAAAACAAAGCTATCTGAAGTCGTTTCTCCGCCATTGTGAACATAATGCAAATCATCACTATCAATTGTGGTTTGAGTAAAGCTTGCATTACTAGGGACACTTAACGCTTCCCCGTCATCTAAAGTATCATTGGCGTTATTATCAACAAATAACGTACCATTTGTGGGTAAGGTTGAAACTGTGTAGGTTAATGCACTGGTTGCATCATCAACATCACTCGCTGCTAAAGCTGTGTTACTAATTTGGCTACTTGCCCCTTCATTCAGGGTTAAGCCATTATTGTTAGAAACAACAGGTGTATCGTTAACGGCTGCAATATTAAAGTAAGTAAAGCCTAAGGTTACATCTGCGTTTCCGTCATTAGCAATAACCGTTAACATCGCAGAATTTTCACCGTAAGCGTTATTCGCACCTGTGTATTTAATATTAGAAACTGTGTCTAAATAGGCGTTAATGTCTGCAGGGCTACCCGTTAGTGTGATCGTTGACGAATCCACTAAGGTTTCTATCACGCTACTTCCGTCGGCTGGCGTTGCAAAACTGCCGCCATCAATTTTTAATGTAACCGTAATTGTACCATTGTCTGTATCTGCAAATTCAACGGCTGATAAATCTAGGTTTCCATTAGTATCTTCGGTAAAACTTAAACCGCTAGGTAAGCTCGCTACCGTGGGGTTGTCGTTTACATTCGCAACATTGATTGAGAACGTCTGACCGGTCACACCGGCATTTTCATCATCTTTTAAATCAAAGATAAAGCTGTCAGTTAAATTGTCTGTGCCATTATGAACGTATTTAACCAGACCATTATTAATATCATCCTGGGTAAAGGTTTCATTCACCGCAAGCGCTGTGTCATTGAGCGTAATTGAACCATAGCTTGGCAGTGTGGTGACTGTGTAAGTTAAATTCGTTGCTGTGTCTGTTGTATCAACATCGGTATATTCAAGCTTGGCTTGGGTGATACTGGCGCTGCCGCCTTCGCTAATATCGCTCGTTGACAGACCTGTATTGGTATTGGCTGTTGGCGCATCATTCACCGGGTTAATGGTAATAGCGAATGTTTGACCGGTTACCGCCGCCACACTGTCTTCACCGCCATCCGCTAAGTCAAATTCAAAGCTGTCTGATGTCGTTTCACCGCCATCATGCTCATAACGTAAACCACCATTATTCAGCGCCTCAATATCTTGCTGAGTAAAGGTGTCATTCACACTTAACGCTTCGCCGTCATCTAAGGTGCTGTTGCTGTTTGCATCCACAAACAAGGTGCCGCTGCTCGGCACCGTGGTAACCGTATAGGTCAATCCGGTGCCAGAATCATCTGCATCACTGGCATTGAGTTCGGTGGTTGTGATTTGGCCGTTAGCGCCTTCATTTAAGGTTAAACCGGCATTATTTGCGACCGTTGGTGCATCATTAATTGGCGTGACAGTGATATTAAAAGTTTGGCCGGTTACTGCCGCCGCACTGTCTTCACCGCCATCGGCAACGCTAAATTCAAAGCTGTCTGTGGTGGTTTCACCACCGTTATGCACATAATGTAAGCCGCCATTATTGGCTGCATCAATATCATTTTGAGTGAGCGTGCCATTTAACGCAAGTGCTTCACCATCATCTAAACTGCTATTGCTGTTCGCATCAATAAACAATGAGCCATTTGCCGGTAGCGTGGTGATAGTAAAAGTAATATCCGTTGCTGCATCATCAACATCGCTCGCCGCTAAAACCGTATTGCTAATTTGGCTACTTGCCCCTTCATTTAGGGTTAAGCCGCTATTCGTTGAGACCGTGGGCGCATCATTCACCGCGGTTAAGTCGATATTAATACTACCAACACTCACATCGCCACTACCGTCACCATCGTTAACGCTAACGCTCAAGGTTGCCTGATTATCACCTGCAACATTTGCGGCGCCGGTGTAATTAATGTTAGTTGTCGTGTCTAAATAAGTATTAATGTCCGCTACACTGCCCACTAAGGTAATCGTAGTTGAGTTAACCAGCGTTTCCGTCACACCACTGCCCACACCTGAGCCATCGGCTGGTGTCGAAAATACGCCCGCAGAGATCGATAGAGTGACCGTTATATTCGCACTATCTGAATCGCTAAATGTAATAGCCGATAAATCAAGGTTGCCATTGGTATCTTCGGTAAAATTAGAATCGGTTGGTAAGCTCGCTACCGTGGTGTTGTCGTTTACATTCGCAACATTGATTGAGAACGTCTGACCGGTCACGCCGGCATCCTCGTCATCTTTTAAATCAAAGATAAAGCTGTCAGTTAAATTGTCTGTGCCATTATGAACGTATTTAACCAGACCATTATTAATATCATCCTGGGTAAAGGTTTCATTCACCGCAAGCGCTGTGTCATTGAGCGTAATTGAACCATAGCTTGGCAGTGTGGTGACTGTGTAGGTTAGGTTTGCTGCTGTATCGTCTACATCGGTATATTCAAGCTTGGCTTGTGCCAGTGTTGCACTGCCGCCCTCGCTGATATCCGAGGTGCTCAAGCCTGTGTTGGTATTGGCTGTTGGTGCATCATTCACCGGGTTAATGGTAATAGCGAATGTTTGACCGGTTACCGCCGCCGCACTGTCTTCACCGCCATCCGCTAAGTCAAATTCAAAGCTGTCTGATATCGTTTCACCGCCATCATGCTCATAACGTAAACCACCATTATTCAGCGCTTCAATATCTTGCTGAGTAAAGGTGTCATTCACACTTAACGCTTCGCCGTCATCTAAGGTGCTGTTGCTGTTTGCATCAACAAATAAAGTGCCATTGGTTGGAATTGTGGTGACCGTATAAGTTAAGCCTGTGCCTGAATCATCTGCATCACTGGCATTGAGTTCGGTGGTTGTGATTTGGCTATTAGCGCCTTCATTTATGGTTAAACCGGCATTATTTGCGACCGTTGGTGCATCATTAATTGGCGTGACAGTGATATTAAAAGTTTGGCCGGTTACTGCCGCCGCACTGTCTTCACCGCCATCGGCAACGCTAAATTCAAAGCTGTCTGTGGTGGTTTCACCACCGTTATGCACATAATGTAAGCCGCCATTATTGGCTGCATCAATATCATTTTGAGTGAGCGTGCCATTTAACGCAAGTGCTTCACCATCATCTAAACTGCTATTGCTGTTCGCATCAATAAACAATGAGCCATTTGCCGGTAGCGTGGTGATAGTAAAAGTAATATCCGTTGCTGCATCATCAACATCACTCGCTGCTAAAGCTGTGTTACTAATTTGGCTACTTGCCCCTTCATTCAGCGTTAAACCATTATTGTTAGAAACAACAGGTGTATCGTTGACGGCTGCGATATCAAAGTAAGTAAAGCCTAAGGTTACATCTGCGTTTCCGTCATTAGCAATAACCGTTAACTTGGCAGAATTTTCACCGTAAGCGTTATTCGCACCTGTGTATTTAATATTAGAAACTGTGTCTAAATAGGCGTTAATGTCTGCAGGGCTACCCGTTAGTGTGATCGTTGACGAATCCACTAAGGTTTCTATCACGCTACTTCCGTCGGCTGGCGTTGCAAAACTGCCGCCATCAATTTTTAATGTAACCGTAATTGTACCATTGTCTGTATCTGCAAATTCAACGGCTGATAAATCTAGGTTTCCATTAGTATCTTCGGTAAAACTTAAACCGCTAGGTAAGCTCGCCATCGTGGGGTTGTCGTTTACCGCTGCAATAGTGACAACCGCCTGATTAATACCATTACTACTTGCGAGTCCATCGTTAAAGGTATAATTCAGCGCAACCGACGAGGCTGGGTTATCTGAACTGTTACTGTACGTTATATTTTGTAATACGGAGTCAACAATAGCCGACGTGGCATTAGAATTAAAAGTTAAAACGAGTGTGCCCGATGAATTTGTGGTAACTGTCCCAACATTGGAGCCATTGTAGCTAAAGCTATTGCTCTGTGTTAACGCACCTAATAAACCACTATTTGCAAATATATCTTCACTATTAGCACCACCGTTTCTGACGATAGTTAAAGAGGCATTGTTGTAATTGCCAGTCCCGCTGTCTAAAGCGTCTAGCTCAGTATCGGAAATGGTGACATTATTATCTAATACAACAGCAGAGCCACCCTCTGTATAGCTTGAAGACCCATCTAGGTTTGCAAACACAGGCACAGTATTTGGTGCTGCGATAGTCGTTATATCTAGCTTAGTCGGCGTAGACTGTAAGTTAGGTGTTCCTTCATCATCCTCTGCGATAAAATAAACATCATAAGCGGTCGATGCAGTTAACCCTGTTAAAGTGATTGTCCCAGTATAATTACCTGAGTTTAATGTAACATTTGCACTGCTAATCACTTCTGCGGAGCGACCAGAACCCATATCATAATCAACACCCGCTTTAACCTGTGCTGCATTTGGTGCAAAAGCATCATCTGCCACCACAATTGCATAAACTTTTCCGCCTTCGTTAATATCGAGATTAAAAACTGCTTGATTATGATTAATTGCATTTTCAGAAGGTGTTGAACTATCAAAAGTAGGCGGGGTAGTATCTGCAGGCGAATTCGCACCATGCCAAGTCCCACTATTAGTAGTGCAAGTCATTTGCAAATAATGATAGGCGATCCAGCCATTGTAATGGCAATGAGGTTGTCCTGTATAACCCGCAAAGTTTTTTCTTGCTTCCAAATCCCCTGACACGCTCGCTACTTGCTTATTTCCACTATTCAACAAACCATTTTGTTTTAAAAATTCAATTGCACTATGAGTGGGGGTAGCAGTAGGGTTGGTTTGTTTGGCTATTTGCACCTTAGTTTTAGCTAGTTCGCTGGCCATAAATGGCTTGAACGGGGTTTCAATATCAACATTAAGATTAGCCGTTGCCTGCTTAAATGCTTGCGTTTGATTATATACGCTAACTGAACCACTTAAAGTGAGTAAGCTTGATGTATAGGAATTTTCAGCAAAACCATAAGGGGAAGCCATTGCTAATACTGGCAAAGCAGCTTTGGCTACTAAATTGGGTTTATGTATATGTGTAAATGTTTTCATTTAGCTATCCTTTCAACAGCAACTTAAAGCGGTTTAAATTCGTTAAAACAAAAATGGTTTCGCATTCTTGGATGATTCGGTTCAATTAGTTCAGGAAATTTTGTATTTTTTAGCACCGCAATATCGTATAACTGATCGACATTACCGGTAAATGACAAAGTTGCGACTATGGTGTTGTCTTCTAAATTTAGTAGCCAAACACCCGAGCTAGTATTTTCATGTTTTTGTGCAATAGGTGCGGGTCGGCTAACGTCACTTTGTCTGACCTTAGATAAACCAACAAACATAATGGCCCCATAAAAATCGATTCCACGGGTAAACCCTGGTAATTCTGCAATCACTGTATTGCTTTTAGTTTGAGGATCGTAACAGCACACTTGACCTAAACCAGAATTACAATAATAGACTTTACCTTGGTAAAAGCGAGGTGAATGTGGCATACATAAACCGTCGAGTAATATTTTATTTTCAACAACATCCATTAAGGTGCCATCAAACTTTTCTTGATTACGCCATTGTGCTTTTTCATTAAATTTTGAAAAGGTCGTAACAAACGCAGGCTTACCATCTTTTAGCGCCATCCCATTTAAATGACATCTGTCTTCTGCTGCTAATTCTGAAATAAAATAGGGCTTCCAACGGGGCACAAAGCTCGAATCAGGTTGGATTGTAGATAAACAAGAAAAGCTCGAATTAACGGCCCATAAGCCATCATGTCCCCAGTCTATATCATGAATATTAATCATACCTGTGTAATGGCTACTGCGGGTGATATAACAGGCATCTACTGCTTCATCAACTGGTTTATATTGAGAAGCTAAATAAATATTTTCAGGTTCATTTATAGTATCAGTTTCAGACTTATCATTGAGTTGAGTATCAGTTTGCTGATCCTGATTAGCTTTCAGTTTAGGTGCAGTTATATCGTCTTGTACTCTCTCTAAAGGTTGCTTTAATTTTTCAACCAAAGCATCTTCACGTTGGAAATGAATAATTTGAGTAAAGGTGCCAAGCGTCAAGCCGGTTTCAGTTGCAACTAAGCCCATCGGACGTTCAAATGATTTATAATTAATATCTAACTTGCCATCTTTACTACGGGCAAAAATCACGCGCCCTGCTTGGTAAGAGGTAAAAGCAAATGAGATATTCAAATGTGCCAAAATAGCTGGTAAGTTGCTAGTATATTCAGCGTTAAAATCTAACTCGATGTCTGCTTGAGTAGGCGGTTCATTTGGCGTTTTTGTCATTATATTGTTACATCACCGACTAAATAATCTCTGTATATAGTATTTAGCTAAATATTTAGCCCCAAGTTACACACTGGTCAGTCCATTATAGTAAAAGAATTATAAAGGGCAATATCCATGTTAAAGATAAGGTCATATTTAATTGTTTTCGCGTAATATATTAACCAATTGGTTAAGTTTTAAACGAGAGTTTGATATTAACGTGACAGCTAACCTTCTGGTCACGATAGCTGATGCTAACGATGTCCCTGAAAAATATCTAATATTTCCAAGTTTATCAGCCATACGTAGCGGCTCGGCGACAACAAAAAAATCTACATGCTCACCATAATTTGAGAATTTGGTTAACTCACCATCTCGGCGCTTAGCCCCCACTACGATTGCATTCTTTATAGCGGCTTCTGTTGATAACGGCTCAATTAATTTTCCTTGATTACCTGCTGAAATGACTACAGCAACCCCTTTTCCTTTTCGGCCATAAATTGCTAGATCGTCAATTACATCTTTTACGGGTTCAAGCAGAATATTAGAGTGCCAACTGCAATTGATAATGTCAGCTTCATTTAATTTTGCTATCTGGAATGCTAACAAAGTATTAGAAGTCCAAGTAGTAGGTTGCCTAATTGCAATAAGATTAGCTTGGGTAACTTCACCCTTGTATTGGTGTTTTCCAAAAATAGTTTGAGCTACCATAGTGCCATGGGTATCGGCTACTTGCTTAGGTGCGGCGGATAAAGTGTGGTGCTCAACATCATATTCAAATTTTACATTGGTATCAATTAATGTTGGATGCGTTAAATCAACCCCATCATCAATAATCGCAACATTCACAAGCTCGCCAGATGGCTTTAATACCTGCTCAACGTAATCAAATTCAAGATCACTATTTTTTAAACCCGAATACTTATTTTTAGAATCATTAGCGTAATGTCTGTACTGTATAATATCTGGTTGTACTAATAAAATACCATCCATGTTTATCAATTTTTTCATTGTGTTAAGAACGGACTGACTATCCTTGAGTTCTAATACAAAATAAGTAAAGCTTTCGCCTTGGTATACAGGCCAAAACTTAACTGAAACTTTCTTTATGTACGATGATTCTTTCAATGGTACCGATTTTTCTGATTTAATAATCAATCGGTTTGATAAGTTTACTTTTAAACTTGATGTATTTAAAACGTAGTGATCATTATATTTTGTCAATACCAAAGATTTACCAAAATTTGAAAATTTGATACCGGTATCGGCAAAACTAACAGATGAGAAGACATAAATGAGCGTAACACTCAAAATTAACCAATATTGGTTAATTTTTAAATTAAATTTGGGCTGGTACAAATGAGTTCGATTAATTTTGGGGCACTATATAAAATAATAGGTGGATTTATTTTTTAATTCAATCAATATAAATTTATAACTTAAAAAGTTTTAAAATCCATATTACGTTAAGCGTTATTTGAAAATATAACAGGTTAAACATTAGTGACATCCCCTATTATTTTTGCGCATTTAATAAAAGGCATTCAGCTTTATCAACAAAATCAACTTGAAGCCGCTAAAATTGAATTGTTGGCAGTGCTTAAATCTGAGCCTGATTCGGAGTTAGCAACCCGTTATTTAACTGAGATAGCCATCAATCAAGGAACCAGTCTGTCTTATATTGAGCAGCTTAAAACGTGTTTAATCCAGCACCCAAATTCGCTTGACTTATACCAGCTGTTAGCTGTGGTATATCAGCAAAATAAGTTACTCCCAAAAGCAATAGAGTATTACCGTAAGACACTTAATTTGTTATTAACCACAAAGCCAGCGCCTCTTAAACCAGTTAAACCTGCTACATTTGATCAAACAAAATATGAAACTACTTTGTGGCAAACTCTGGTATTGTTTCGCCAACATAATATTCGCTCATTTGCCACCTCGGGTACTTTGTTAGGCTTAACTCGCGATAACGCCCTACTACCATTTGATAAAGATATTGATATAGGTATTGACTGGGGACAAATGAACTTAGCAATGACTTTACTAAAACAAAATGGCTGGCATGAGCATAAGCGCTCTTACGATTTAATCAATCCTCGTTGTTTTATGCATTCAAATGGCGTTATTTTAGATTTATGCGGATATGGGGTGGATCAAAAAAGTCAGCGCACTATTTCGGGTTTATGGATGGCAAATATTCCATTTGCATGGAATCGGGTAACTACTTATCCCACAATTGATTTAGCTGATAAAAACACGCCTTTTGGCATAGCTTGGCATCCGGCTAAACCTGAGCTAATTTTGCAAGCTTTGTATGGCAATTGGCAAGTACCCGATCCACATTTTGATACGGTAATTTGCGCCAAAAATTTAGCTGGGTTTAGTTTGTTAACTCAATGCTTTGCTTATTCACGCATTTATATTTTATGGCGCAAGCAAAAATGGCAAAAAGTTGAAAAGCTATTGGCTCAAGTCAGACATTTTCAAAGCGACGATTCGTTATTTATCAAGCTTGAACAAGCATTAAAACATCAACTTAATCCATTAAAATAGACAAATAATTATGAATAAAAACCGCAAAGTATTGGCATTAGGTGTATTTGATTTATTTCATGTTGGTCATCTTAATTTTCTAAAATTTGCTCGCCAGCAAGGTGATGCATTAATTGTTGGGGTTGCTCCCGATGCCATGTGTTTAAAATCAAAAGGGAAAGCGCCTATTATTAATCAAACAGACAGAATGACAATTATTGAGGCCTTGGGCATAGTTAATACAGTCACTTTGGTAAAATATCCCATGATTGAAACTCAAAATGCCGTAAACTGGATGCTAGATTTAGGCATAAACAAAGTGGTTAGCGGTATTCAATGGCAAGGTACTGAGCGCTGGAATAAGTTAACAAAACACTTGGCGGCGCATCACATTGAGGTAATTTTTGCCCCTGAAACGCCTAATGTTTCAAGTTCAGCGATTAAAACGACTATTTATAATGTATTGTCATCATAAACTAACGCGGTGATAACCCAAATTAGCTGACGTTTTCTGTATTCAAACAGGTTAATATTAAATGCAAGCACAAGATATTATTGCAAAAAATTTACAAGCCATTATCGACGATTTGGCAAAAATTAGAATCAAAGCCGATCTTTCTTTATTACCTAAATATCCCTACTTTGGTGAAAAACCTTATCCTTTAGGGCGCTGTCTTGAAATTCGTGATCAAGTATTTGAAATATTAAAAGTAGCGCTAAAATCACCACAAAGTACTGGGTTACAAAGTATAGTTAGTTACATGCAACAAGGCCATCAGCTAACTAAAATATGGGGTGGGCTTCGTGATTTATACTTTCAAAATGCCATGTTATTGGGTGATTATTATATAGATGTGTCTAACGATACGGTTAACCCCAATAAACCAAGAGTTGAAATTACGTTAATGAAAGATTCTGGCTTCAGTTATATTAATGATTTTCAGCATTTTGCCAAAATAGCCGAAGTTTATTGGCAAGTTCGAATGGTTAAAAATACGGTCTGTACATCTCTGGCACCTTTTATGCCGCTGCTCTGTATTGGTAAAAATAATAAAAGCTGGCTGGCCGCAAATGACGTGATGATAAAAGTGGCGCAGCAATCTAACTTTGAAAAATCAGAACAAGCGTTGTTAATTTTTCCAGAGCCAAATGAAGCGGTTAAATTAAATTGGCAACGCCTATTGGCTAAGCACAATATACCTGAACTAAATAACAAGCATTCAGAAATTGAGTATTGCCAACATTATAGACAACAAGGTTTAGCGCAAGATACCGAGTTTAGAAACAAAATGGTAACGGCTTTCATGAAGATTAATTAAACGCATAAACCATTAAGGCCCTACGGATAAGTGTAGGATGAGTATGCACGATGATGTTAGTAAAGTGGTGTTAGTAGCCTAACACCAAAACCAAATGCGAGCAGGCTAACCCCCTCTCATTCGGCTTTTTTAACCATTTAAAATGAATTGTTTGTAATGAATAACTAAAAATTATCTTCAATACTCGGGCGCATGACGAGTTCATGAATATGAGTATTGGTATCTGTATTTAATAATTGAAGAGTAGCTTTAGCAACCGATTCGGCCGTTAAATATAAAGGCCGATCCGCTTCTCTAAATTGAGTATCAACCCCGCCAGGATAAACAGATAAGCATTTAATGCCCTCTTTTTTGAGCTCTTTACGCATCACTTTAAAATAACCATCTAATGCCGTTTTAGAAGCCGTATAAGCGGCTATACCGGGGTTAGCATGCAGGCAAACCGTAGACAATATATTGATAATGCAGCCAGAACCCGCTTGTTGCATTTTAGGTAAAACCGCTTGCATAAACCGAATAGGCGCGTAACAATTAATCTGCATCATCCAATCTAGCTTTTCAAGCGCCACTTCATGCCCCATGCCTCTGGCATTATTTAATCCCGCGCAGTTAATTAATACATCCACTTTGCCATTGTTGTGCTCTGCCTGTTTTACAAAAGCCAAACTAGCAGCTTCGTCACTAACACAAAAACAATCTGAAAAAACTGGGGTAGACTGAGTAAGCTTATTTAATGTTACTGCCATTTTTGTGCTGTCTCGTGCGCACAAACTTAAACGATAACCCAGTTGGTTGGCTTGAATGGCAAGCTCACGGCCGATGCCTGAGCTTGCACCGGTAATTAAAATATGTTGTGTCATTTATTCTCTTATAGTTTATTAAATAATTGTTTATTAAATAATTATTTATTTTTTCATGTGATTAAAAAGTTAAGGGTAAAACCATTAAGCATGAGTCATCATAAAGCCAGCTAACCCTAATGCAAAACCTAACACGGCCCCAAGTGTGGGTAACCAGTGTTTGTTTAATTTAGCTTGCGGTGCTATGTCTTGAAATACAGAATACAAAATACCACCGGCTGCAAATAACATAATGGCTGATAAAAAATGAGTTTGCTGAGCTAAATAAAAATACCCAATTAAGCCAGCTGCTGGGCCAAATAAAGCTAGTAAACTAAATAAACTGATGACTTTAAAATTGGTATAATCAGACGATTCCTTAAGTTCACGATAGGCATTAAAACCTTCGGGTAAATTTTGTAGTGCAATTAACCCGGCCAGTAAAAAACCACTTCCCTCACCCATAGCAAACGCCGCACCTAATGCAATCGACTCTGGAATAAAATCAGCCAGCATTGCAGCTAACTGGCTCGCTGGCGTATTAATTTTATATAAAATAATATCTAGCAACATAAAACAGACGCCGCCTAATAAAAAATAACCACAGGCTGGTAATAAACTTAAATTTTTAATTGCATCGGGTACTAACACAAGCCCAACGGCTGATAGCAAGGCCCCGCCACCAAAAGCGATAATGCCATGCCTTAATTCATTTTCAAGCCAATAGGGCCGAATATGCTCTAATGAAGCGATTCCAGCACCAACTGGCATAGCAATACCAGCAAGTAATGTGAGTATGATAATTAATGAAATTGGCTCCATAAACTAATTAAATATCCTGCTTTTTTTAAAGTTTGTAGCATCAACCGATAAAACGAAAAAGCAGCGAAAACCATTATGGTATCACTGCCATTTTATTTTTTTGTTAATACAGCTCCAATCCCTGTTTAAAGTTAAGGCGCTCTGCTACGTTAAATCTAGATAACCTTTGAATTTAAAAACAACTGAATTTAAAGATAACCATTAAATCCACATAACCGTTAAATTATTCACTTAACATTGCAGTCATCTAACTTCCAAATTTTATTTACGTAATCTCTAATCGAACGATCAGAGTTAAATTTACCCATAGTGGCGGTGTTTATTATTGCCATTTTCGCCCATACAGATTTATCTTGATATAATTTATCTACTTTCTGATGCGCATCAGAGTAGCTCTGGTAATCGGCTAAAGTTAAATAACTATCGCCGTAATCAAGTAAACTGCGCTTAATTTCAGACAGTTCTCCTGGCTTACCTGGGGTAAAATAATCAGTGTCAAACCAGTCTAAAACGGCTTTTAGCTCTTCATTCCCGTAATAATAATCCCACGGGTTATAACCTTGGGCTTGCAGCGCTTTAACCTCGTCAACATCCAACCCGAAAATAACTACATTATCTTCGCCGGCTTCTTCTGCTATTTCAATATTTGCCCCATCTAACGTGCCAACTGTAATAGCACCATTTAAAGCTAATTTCATATTACCTGTGCCAGATGCTTCTTTACCTGCTAACGAAATCTGCTCTGATACATCGGCTGCTGGTATCATTTTTTCAGCTAACGACACTCGGTAATTAGGCAAAAATACGACTTTTAATTTATCTTTAATTCGCTCATCTGTATTAATTCGATCAGCGACTTTATTAATTGCATAAATAATTTCTTTTGCTAAATAATAGCCAGGAGCTGCTTTTGCGCCAAAGATAAAGACTCGCTTAGGCATGTCGTAATCTGGGTTTTGTAATAAGCGGCGGTATAACGCCATAATATGAATTAAGTTAAGTTGCTGGCGTTTATATTCGTGCAAGCGTTTAATTTGAATATCAAATAAGGCGTTTGGATCAACCTCTACATCGGTTAGGGTTTTAATCACATGAGCTAGCTCAACTTTATTTTCGAGCTTAATTTGCATAAAGTCTTGCTGAAATTGTGGATCATCTGCTAACGGCACCAATGACTTTAATTTGTCTAAATGAACAGGCCAGTCAGCGTCAATGTGAGCGGAAATCAGCTTAGCTAATTTAGGGTTACAAGACTTTAGCCAGCGCCTTGGCGTTACGCCGTTGGTTACATTGGTAAATTTATCTGGCCATATTTGATCAAACTCAGGAAATAAGTCTGATTTAACTAATTTAGAATGAATTTGTGCCACACCATTTACTTTAAAACTGCCGATAACGGATAAATTACCCATTCTGACCATTTTTTCATGGCCTTCTTCGATGATAGATAATTTACGTTTTACTTCATCATTATCAGCAAAATGCTGGCTGACAATATCTTCTAAAAAACGGCTGTTAATTTCATAAATAATTTCTAAATGACGCGGAAGCACTTTTTCAAATAAACGCACTGACCATTTTTCGAGTGCTTCTGGCAACAAAGTATGGTTAGTGTAAGCAAAAATGTTTTGGCACATACTCCAAGCTTCAGACCAATCAAGTCCAACCCTATCGACCAAAATGCGCATCAATTCTGGAATAGCAATCGCAGGATGAGTATCGTTTAGCTGGATAACCACTTGATCAACAAAATGACTCCAATCATTTTCATGCGCACGCTTATAACGGCGAATAATATCTTTAATTGAGCAAGCGCAAAAAAAGTATTGCTGTATTAATCTTAACTCTTTACCAGCATCAGTATTATCATTTGGATACAATACTTTTGAAATAGTTTCTGCTTGCACGTTTTCAACTTGTGCGTCTAAATAACCACCGGCGTTAAATACATCCCAGTTAAAAAAGTCTGATGCTCGGCTTTCCCATAACCGTAAAATATTAACTGTGTTTGCCCCATAACCCACTACGGGTATATCCCAAGGCACGCCTTTTATAATGCGTCCCGGGTGCCACTCTTTATGAATTTTACCGCTTTCATCATATTGGGTTTCAACATAACCATATAATGGAATTTCTTGAATTGATTCCGGACGACAAATTTCCCAAGCATTGCCATATTCTCGCCAACTATCTGGTCGCTCAACCTGTCTACCATGTTGAATATCTTGGGTAAATAAACCATGTTCGTAGTGAATGCCGTATCCAATGGCTGGATAATCCAAAGTGGCTAAAGAGTCAACAAAACAAGCGGCCAAACGACCTAGCCCGCCATTACCTAATGCCATGTCGGGTTCTTCTTCACAAATTTGATTAAAATCTAGCCCTAATTCGGCAACCGCTTTTTGAGCAATATCAGTCAAGCCAATGTTAGTTAAATTATTTTTTAAAAATCGCCCCATTAAAAATTCAAGCGACAAATAATGAACCGCTCGCGTATCTTTTTGAAAGTGCGTTTTTTGGGTACGGGTCACACGCTCATAGACTAATTCATTCACAGCAGCACAAATAGCGTTCCACCAAGCTTTGTCTGAAGCTTTGTTTTCGTCGGTGCCCACGGTTACGTGCAAGTGTTTAATAATAGATTGTTTAAATGACGCAACATCAAGATTCATGTCTTGTGCAAGTAAAGTGGACGGTTCTTGTGAAGCTTTGGTAGTGAGATTACGAGATTGTTTGGTTGATTTGCGGCCAGTTGTTGTCATCTTTAATCCTTTAACACGGCAAGTGCCTGATGTGTTGATTGTTTAAAGTTACTTTTCAAAGCTTTCAGCCAAGTAACAAACGAGTTTAGCTGAACGGCAAGCCATAGCGTTAATATATGTAATGAGGATAAATTACCTAAATGTAAGATTTATTCATTTGAATTTAGGCTTAGTTATAAACTATCTAATTTTTAGTCAAAAGCATAGCTTAAATTTGAAGAATTTGGATTATTGGCGCAAAACTTTGAGCAATAGCAGAATAAACCGCTATCACTCATTGTTTGCTTAGTCGTTAAACGCCAGCTTTAGAAAAAGTTGCATTTACAATCGCTTGGGCTTCTTCGGCAATTTGTTTCAAATGTGATTCACCTAAAAAGCTTTCGCAATAAATTTTATAAATGTCTTCAGTGCCTGATGGTCTGGCAGCGAACCATCCATTTTCAGTAACCACTTTTAAACCACCAATAGCGGCATCATTACCCGGTGCATGCGTTAATTTAGCTTTAATCGCCTCACCTGCTAAAGTGTCTGCCTCTACATCATCGGCTGATAGGTTTTTAAGGACCGACTTTTGCTCTGCACTTGCCGCAGCATCTAAACGATTATACAAAGGCGCACCAAATTTTTCCGTCAAGGCTTGATAATGTTCTGCCGGATCTTTGCCTGTAACCGCGGTAATTTCAGCTGCTAACAAAGCTAAAATAATACCATCTTTATCGGTTGACCAAACTTGACCGTTTTTCCGTAAAAATGAAGCACCCGCGCTTTCTTCACCACCAAAACCATAACTGCCAGAATACAGCCCATCAACAAACCATTTAAAACCGACAGGTACTTCAGATAAATTTTTACCCAATGCACCAGCAACTCTATCAATCATGCTCGATGACACTAATGTTTTGCCAATGGCTAAACTGTCTTTCCACTCAGGTCTGTGGGTATATAAATATTCAATCGCAACCGCTAAATAATGATTTGGGTTCATTAAACCAGCAGACTTTGTCACTATCCCATGACGGTCATAATCGGGGTCATTAGCAATGGCGACATCAAAGTCGTCTTTTAATTTAATTAAGCCAGCCATTGCATAAGGCGATGAACAATCCATTCTAATTTTGCCATCTTTATCTAAAGGCATAAAAGAAAAAGTAGGGTCAACGGCCTTATTCACCACTTCAATATTAATACCATAAGTTTTTGCAATAACATCCCAGTAAGCGATACCAGAGCCACCTAAAGGATCAACCCCTATGGTTAAACCCGAATCAGCAATAGCTTGCATATCTATAACATTTTTTAAATCATCAACATAAGGCTGAATGAAATCATATTTAGTAACTAAATCTGATTCAAATGCTTGATCAAACGGAACACGTTTAACCGCTTCTAAGCCTGATTGAATAATTTCGTTAGCTCGGGCTTGTACCTGATTAGTAATATCTGTATCAGCAGGGCCACCATTAGGCGGATTATATTTAAAGCCGCCATCTTGCGGTGGATTATGGCTAGGAGTGATCACTACACCATCGGCTAAGCCAGTAGTTTTATCTTGGTTATAAGTTAAAATAGCATGTGAAATAACTGGCGTTGGTGTATAACCACGTCCAGCCTGAACAATAACTTTCACTTGGTTAGCTACAAAAACTTCAACCGCAGTAGCAAAAGCACATTCAGATAATGCATGGGTATCCATACCTATGTGCAAAGGCCCATCAATGTTATGCGCTTCACGGTACTCAACCAATGCCTGGCAAATAGCAGCAATATGTGTTTCGGTAAATGTAGAGTTCGTTGCTGAGCCTCTGTGTCCAGAGGTGCCAAAACTAACTAACTGATCGTTATTTGGCGTATTTAAATAATATTCACTCACTAAACGAGGAATGTTGACTAAATCTTCAAGTTGGGCTGGCTGCCCTGCTCTTTCATGCAACGCCATGATGCTTTCCTTTATGTAGACAAAATAATGAGAGACAGCGACTGGTAAAAACAGTCGTCATTGTGCTTATCGTGCTTTTTATTCGTAATCAGATTTTTATATAATACGGCTAATGGCTGCCTAATAGTGAATAAATAAAAATGATAGCGACGATATATGACAATTTGTTATCACCAGTTATACCCCAGCCTAAAAAGTATATCAATACGTGTCGGGCTTGCTTGTCTATATTTACAACAGCTTCTGCTTTTTCTGCTTGGGAATTTAAGCGATAAGTGATTTTAGTAATTGGATGTCGATAAACTCTTCAACATTTTGGGAGTTGGCTAAATATGGGACTGTACCTAAACAGGGCATATTCAGCCGATGTGCGAGTGCTTTTACATTTTCGGTTTGGCACTGCATATTAGGATCAACGTGATTGGCAATCCAACCAATTATATTACCACCCATTTTAGCCACAACCATTGCGGTTAATAATGCATGATTAATACAACCTAGCTTTAACCCGACCACTAATACAATAGGCATATTTTGCTTAACTACCCATTCAGATAAATATTCAGATTCATTTAGCGGAAGCTGCCAGCCACCTGCGCCTTCTACAATTAAATAATCAAGCGCTGTTTGCTGCCATTGATGGTAATGCCAATCAAGCTGCTCAATATTAATATTCGCGCCTTCTTGTTGCGCAGCTATATGGGGGGCTATTGCAGATTTTAAAGCAAACGGATTTACCTTTTGATAGCTAAACTGGGCATTAGAAACTTGCATTAAACTCAGCGCATCTTCATTTTTTAGCTGGCCGTCGATTAAATCGCAACCGGCCGCGATAGGTTTAAAACCAGCCACAGTTAAATTTGTCGAAGCTTGGTTAATTAAACCTGAAATGATACCTGACGCTATTGTGGTTTTACCCACTTCGGTATCGGTTGCCGTTATAAAGATAGATTTCATAAATTAATAACTTTTAAAATTTGATTAATACAAATGAAGACAACTCAGCTTTTTCGTAATTGGCAATAAGCAACCTGCCAACTAGCAATGGTTTGTACTGGGTTCGATTGGCGTGGATAAGCAAGCTCTAATCTGGCCAGTCTGTTTTTGGTTAAAGGCTGGCGTTTATAAAGCTGGTTATTTTTACTGACTGTATTCGCACCAATAGACTTAAGCTCTTTAAGTAATTGATAAACTGAATCATAATGTGTTTTTTCAGTTAGCACTTGTGCGTTTACTTGATGCCAATCTTGGCTATTTATTGCTTGTTCTAGCGCTTGAGAATCAATAAATTGATTAATATGTATTTGGTTATCTAGTTGTTTAAATGCTTGGTTTAACTCACATAAAGTACCATCTAATAAAGTGCTAAATATGAGCGTACCACCTGGCTTTAACACTCGATAACTTTGTGCTAAAACTTGTTCTAAATCACACCATTGCCAAGCTAAACTGGAAAACACAAAATCGAATTGGTTTTCTTCAAAAGGTAAATTTTGGGCATCCGCTAATTGCCAAGCTAATTGGTTATCTGCTGCTAAATATGAAAATTTTTCTGCTGAAAAAGCTAACATACCTTCGGCAATATCTACACCTGTATAAGCAAAAGGTGATGGTAAAAATTGTAATAAGTTAGCCGTGCCACATCCGACATCTAAAATATGTAGGTTTTTATTAGCTTGCATCATTTTAAACTCGGGCAGTAATTGATTAGCCAATTTTTTAATAACCTTTAGCTGTAATTGCGCTGCCGTATCATATTGAGCAGCTGCCCGTGAAAAATGCTCCGAAACTACTTGCTGTAATGCGTTTGACTGATTCATCGTAATTCAACCTTTACTGCATTTGCTAATTGAGTTGATAGGTAGCGAATGTCAGCTAAATTATGAGCTGTTGACAAAGTCACCCTTAACCTAGCACTGCCTTTTGCTACTGTCGGTGGGCGGATAGCGGTTAGCCAAATACCGGCTTTTTTAAGCTGTTCAGCTATTTTTAATGTTGCCTGATTTTCACCCACGATAATAGGCTGAATTGCAGAATTTGATCCTGTATCAGCAAAACCTAAGTTCGCAAGTTGCTGTTTAAAATAAGCAATATTTTCAATCAATTTATCTCGTCGCCACTGTTGTTTTTTAACCAACTCAATTGCGATTGAGGTCAGCTTAGCCTGATGTGGAGACATGCTCGTGCTATAAATGTAGTCACGAGAAAAGTTGACTAAATATTCAATTAAGGTTGCGTTACCACACACAACGGCTCCAGCTGAGCCTAGTGCTTTACCAAAAGTTGCCATATAAATATCAATCTGCTTAGGCTTTAGGTTATTTTCAGCCAAGCTACCGCGTCCATCTGTGCCAAGCACACCGATTCCATGAGCATCGTCTATCATCAACCCTGCATCATAATGACTCGCTAAATCTGATAGTGAAGCAATAGGCGCGTTGTCGCCATCCATGCTAAAAATGCCTTCACTCACAATCAGTTTTTCTGGATGCTGATAATTTGCACGTTTTAATTTTGTTTCAAGCTGAACCATATCATTATGAGCAAAGCGCATTGATTTAGCATTGGCTGTTAATCCTCCGTCAATTAAAGAGGCATGGTTTAACTTATCTTGTAAAATTAAACCGTTTTTTTCAGACATGACGGTTTTTATAACAGCTGAATTAGCAGCAAAACCAGTTGAGTACAAAAGCGCTTTTTCAAACCCCAACCAATCAGCCACTTGCAACTCTAACTCTGCATGTTCTGGGTTATAACCATTAATAAGCGCTGAGCCTGTGCTACCGGTGTTTAACTGTCGATAAGCAACTTTTATTTCCTCACTACTCGCAATCGCTAAATAGTCATTGCCAGAAAAATTTAAATATTGATTGTTTTGAACTTGCACATATTTACCATTAGGTTGGCAAATTTTTCGTTCTCTAAAACTATGTGCTCGTTTTTTATCAACTAGTGCTTTAGCTAAACGCTCGGGTAACATAATTAACTAATAACTCAATTTATTGAACCGCAGCGTCATAAAATAAAGCAGGCTCTTGTGATTCAACCACAGTTTCTAATAATGCCGCTTCTGTTACTTCGTCTGAATACCCGTGTCGCTTTTCAGGTTCAATCCCTAACTTACCAAACAGTTCCATGTCATGGTTCGCTTCAGGGTTTTCCGTTGTTAATAGTTTTTCACCATAAAAAATAGAATTAGCGCCAGCAAAAAAACACAAAGCTTGCATTTGCTCGTTCATTTCGGTGCGCCCGGCAGATAAACGAACATGAGATTTAGGCATTAAAATACGAGCCACGGCAATCGTTTTAATAAACTCGAAATGATCAAAGTCTTCATTTTCAGCCATTGGTGTTCCTTCTACTCGCACCAACATATTAATTGGCACGCTATCAGGGTGCTCTTCTAAATTAGCTAAACTACGTAATAAACCAGCTCTATCGGTTGCTTTTTCGCCCATCCCCACAATGCCGCCACTACAAACTTTCATTCCTGACGCTCGCACATTTTCAAGGGTATCTAGTCTATCTTTAAATGTACGAGTGGTAATAATTTCGCCATAAAATTCAGGTGAGGTATCTAAATTATGATTGTAGTAATCTAAACCAGCTTGTTTTAACGTAATGGCTTGTTCTTTTGTTAACATGCCTAAAGTCATACAAGTTTCTAAATTTAAATCGCGTACACCTTCAATCATTTTAACAATGTAGGGAATATCTCTATCTTTTGGGTTACGCCATGCAGCACCCATACAAAAGCGGGTTGAGCCATTTTTTTTAGCGAGGCGAGCTTTTTCAAGCACTGCTTCAACTTCCATTAGTTTTTCTTTATCGAGTCCAGTATCGTACCTTGCACTTTGCGGGCAGTATTTGCAATCTTCCGGACAAGCACCGGTTTTAATAGATAGCAAAGTACTTACTTGAACTTCATTCGGATTAAAGTTTTGGCGATGAACCGTTTGTGCCTTAAAAAGTAAATCGTTAAACGGTAGTTTAAATAGTTTTTGAATTTCATCGATTGACCAATCATGTCTGATAGCTGCTTGCATTTTTTATTACCCGTGGTGATTTTTGATAGACAGTTTAATCTTGTAGGTTAAACTGTCAACCTATTACAAACACAAAGTTGACAAACGATTAATTATTAACCATGACAATAGATTATCAATTTGACCAAGACCATATCTGGCATCCGTATACTTCATTAACTCAGCCTTTACCTACTTATGGCGTAACACATGCTAGTAAAAATCAATTATTTTTAGACGATGGAAAAAGCTTAACTGATGGTATGTCATCTTGGTGGGCGGCTGTACATGGCTATAATCATCCAAAACTGAATCAAGCTTTAACTCAACAAGCGGAAAAAATGTCGCATGTGATGTTTGGCGGTATTACCCATCAACCAGCAATTGATCTTTGTAAAAAACTGGTGGAGCTGACGCCAGCCGGGCTAGATAAAGTTTTTTTAGCCGATTCAGGGTCGGTTGGGGTTGAGGTTGCGATCAAAATGGCGATTCAATATTGGCAAAGCCAAAACCAAACTAGCAAAACTAAGCTGCTTAGCTTGCGCGGAGGCTACCATGGCGATACATTTGCCGCTATGTCAGTTTGCGACCCCGTTAATGGCATGCACAGTTTATTTAATAATGTGATTAATCAGCATTTTTTTGTTGAGTCGCCCACGGTTGGATTTGAGCAAACCTATCAACACAATTCAACCCATGAGTTAGAGCATTGTTTGGTAGAAAATTCACAACACATTGCAGCCATTATTCTTGAACCTATTGTACAAGGTGCAGGAGGAATGAAGTTTTATCACCCTGATTACCTTAAACACGTTAGACAATTGGCTGATAAATATAATGTTCTATTAATTGCTGACGAAATAGCAACCGGATTTGGCCGTACAGGTAAATTATTTGCCTGCGAATGGGCTGATATCTCTCCCGATATTTTATGTGTAGGTAAAGCTTTAACAGGTGGGTATATGACATTGGCAGCCACCTTAACGACACAAAAAGTGGCAGACGGCATTTGCAATGGCCAAGCCGGGGTGTTTATGCATGGACCGACTTTTATGGGAAATCCTCTAGCTTGCGCAGTTGCCAATGCCGCCATCGATTTACTGATTGACAACGACTGGCAAAGCCAGGTCAGACAAATTGAAGCTTGGTTAAACCAGAATTTAAAACCACTGGCAGATTTTGACGCGGTTAAAAACGTAAGAGTATTAGGCGCAATTGGGGTAGTTGAATTGCACCAGACTGTACCTATGGCTGAGATCCAAGCTTTTTTTGTAGAACAAGGGGTTTGGATTAGACCTTTTGGCAAATTAATTTATCTGATGCCGCCTTTTATCAGCGAGCAATCAGATATAATAAAATTGGCAGATGCCATTAAGGCTTGGTTGGCTCAATAATACAACTCCTGTTTACACTTAGTAAACAGGGTCATGTTTAGCAGACTAAAATTGCGGGTAGATCACCCAAACCAGATATAAAATAGCCGCAATTGAAATCATCACTAACATTAATAAGCTAGAATGAAAGTGATCTTCCTTGCGTCGGCTCCGCTTGAGGTTAATAACAACCGCAATAAAGCTGGTGATGCTACAAATAATCAGTTGAATGGTTAATCTATCAGTCCAGCGTTTTAACCATTCATCTCTAAATTCATCTTCTATCCCTTTGTAAACTGCATAGCCTGGAATTAACTCCGGGCTTGCATAATGAAACCAGATGAGTGCGAGTATAAAACTTGACCAAGCCAGTACCGAAAATATCGATATTAGCCGATTTATCCAATCAGAACCTTCTCTTCGGTCATTTTCAGTGAAATTTACCATGATTATGCTTGTTTATCTAAATTCTATGGGTAACATAAACGCCTTTCTATATTTAACAATAAAATACTGCCGGAGCAATTTACATGAGTCACAGCGCGATAAGTGATGTATTAGCAGGAAAATACCAATTAGACAGCAAAGTTACATTAAAAGGTTGGGTTCGTACCGTTCGCGCCAATCCGAATTTTGCTTTCATTAACTTACATGATGGTTCATGTTTTGACCCTATACAAATCGTAGTTGATAATACATTAAATAATTATAATGAAATTAGTAAACTTACGACGGCGTGCTCATTATCAGTCACTGGCACCTTGGTTGAATCAAAGGGCAAAGGCCAGTCATTTGAAGTTCAAGCTGAAGAAGTAGACATTATTGGGTTAGTTGAAGATCCAGATACCTACCCTATGGCACCTAAACGTCATTCGGTTGAATATTTACGTGAACACGCACACCTTAGACCTCGCACTAATTTAATTGGTGCTGCGACTCGTATTCGTAACTGTCTGTCTCACGCAATACATAACTATTTTTATGAAAATGGCTTTCAGTGGATAGCGACGCCGCTTATCACAGCAAGTGATTGTGAAGGCGCAGGCGAAATGTTTCGAGTTTCGACTTTAGATGCAGTCAACCCGCCATTAAAAGATGATGGCCGCGCTGATTTTAGCCAAGATTTTTTTGGTAAAGAAGCCTTTTTAACCGTATCGGGTCAATTAAACGTTGAAACATATGCCTGTGCATTATCAAAAGTTTATACCTTTGGCCCAACGTTCCGCGCAGAAAACTCAAATACAAGCCGCCATTTAGCTGAATTTTGGATGGTAGAGCCTGAATTAGCATTTGCTGATTTAGCCGCGGTAGCACAATGCGCTGAAGACATGCTTAAATATGTATTTAAAGCGGTATTAAAAGAGCGCATGGATGACCTAGAATTTTTTGACCTACGGGTACAAAAAGGCGTGATTGAGCGTTTGCAAAAATTGGTTGATACTGACTTTGTTCGTATGGATTACACAGACGCTATCGATATTTTACAAAAATCGGGCAAAAAGTTTGAGTTTCCTGTTGATTGGGGTGTTGATTTATCATCCGAACATGAACGCTATTTAGCCGAAGAACATGTAGGCGCGCCTATTATTTTACAAAATTACCCTAAAGATATTAAATCGTTTTATATGCGTTTAAACGATGACGGTAAAACGGTTGCCGCAATGGATGTACTTGCACCAGGTATTGGTGAAATTATTGGTGGTAGCCAACGTGAAGATAGATTAGATGTACTAGATTCAAGAATGGAAGAAGTGGGTTTAAATCCACAAGATTACTACTGGTATCGCGATCTTCGCCGTTATGGTTCAGTGCCGCACGGTGGTTTCGGTTTAGGGTTTGAGCGTTTAGTTGCTTATGTTACAGGGATTCAAAACGTTAGAGATGTTATCCCGTTCCCAAGAACACCTAATAGCGCACCTTTCTAAGCCGGAATATAAATAAAAACAACATCCCCAATAATGATATTAGGGATGTTGTTGATACTGCTTAAACCAGGTTAGCTACCCGTCAGCTAAGTATAAAAAAACCAGTCAATGACTGGTTTTTTTTGGTTTATTCAGCTTTATCAGCAAGTGATTTTTCAACCCGGTTTTTTAGTTTTTGACCTGGCTTAAAAGTCACAACCCGACGAGCTGTAATGGGTATATCTTCCCCTGTTTTAGGGTTTCGACCCGGCCGCTCTGCTTTGTTGCGCAAATCAAAATTGCCAAACCCCGACAATTTAACCTGCTCTCCGCTTTCAAGTGCAGCGCGGATTTCTTCAAAGAAAAGTTCAACTAAGTCTTTAGCGTCTTTTTTATTAACGCCTAGTTTTTCAAATAAATGTTCAGCTATTTCGGCTTTTGTCAACGCCATATCTAATCTCTCAGTGTGGCACCAAATTGCGCGTTTAAAGAATCAATCACTTTATCAGTGATTACTGAAATCTCTTTATCTTCAAGAGTTCGCTCTACATCTTGTAAAACCAATGAGACAGCAAAACTCTTCTCATCAGAAGATATACCAGATCCTTGGTATACGTCAAATAAGTTTAGCTCAACCAATTGATTTCCGCTAACTTTTTTGATTTCTTGCAAAATATTTCCAATTTCTGCATCTTGCTTCACAATAAATGCTAAATCACGACGGATTGAAGGGAACTTTGAAACCGCGTTAGCAACTGGAATATTGGCTTTTAAAAGTGCATCTAATTCAATTTCAAAAACAAAAGCTTTTTGTTTTAAGCCTATCGCTTTAAATGCCTGAGGGTGAATAGCACCAACAAATCCAACTGATTTACCATTCTTGTAAATAGCCGCCGATTGTCCCGGGTGTAATGCCGAATGAGCTTGCGCTTTAAATTCATATTGTTCAGCTTCGCCTGTTAAACCTAATAAAGCTTCAACATCGCCTTTAATATCAAAAAAGTCGACTAAATCACTTTCTAAATTCCAATGTTCAACATGGCGTGTACCACTAATGACACCGCTTAACACTGGGATTTGACTCACCCCATTTTCAGCGGCCGCGTCAGGCGTAAATTTTAAGCCTGATTCAAATAACCGGACACGGTTTTGCTGACGATTATGGTTATAAACCACAGCCGATAACAAACCTGGTAATAAACCTAAACGCATTGCCGACATATCGGCTGATATTGGGTTAGGTAAATTTAAACTGGTTTGCTCTGGATACAAAGCTTGTTGAACTTTAGGATCAACAAATGAATAAGTAATCGCTTCTTGATAACCTAAGGTCACCAAACTGGTACGAACTTTAGTTAAATTAAATACCGATTCCTGATGCTTGCGCATGGTTAAACGTGCTGTAGGCGCAATATTTTCAATGTTGTTGTAACCATAAACACGAGCAACTTCTTCAACTAAATCTTCTTCAATTGAAATATCAAAACGATAGCTAGGTACAACACAGTACCAAATTTGTTCAGTTAAACTTGGCGATAAACCTAAACGAGTTAAAATTTCAGTCACCTGAGATTCAGCAATCTCAATACCTAAACGACGTTTTAAAGCGTTTGCTCGTAAGCTCACTTTTTTAACTGGTGCTTTCTCAGATTTTGCTTCAATTACTTCGCCAGCATGACCACCACAAATAGCTAAAATTAATTGAGTCGCGCGCTCTATCGCATCTCGTTGAATTTGAATGTCGACCCCACGCTCAAAACGATGAGATGAATCAGTATGTAATCCATACTGGCGAGCTTTACCTCGGATAGCGTCCGGTGCAAAAAATGCACTTTCTAACAAAATGTCTTGAGTTTGTGCAGATACACCTGAATCTTGCCCGCCAAATATGCCAGCCATCGCTAAGGCTTTATTATCGTCAGCAATCACTAAAGTATTATCTTTTAATTTAACTTGATTACCGTCTAATAAAGTTAAAGGTTCGTCTTGATTAGCAAAACGTACTTGTACAGACCCTTCAATTTTAGCTAAATCAAATGCATGTAATGGTTGACCTAGTTCTAACATCACATAATTAGTCACATCAACAATAGCATCAATAGAGCGAATGCCACTACGGCGTAGTTTTTCAACAAGCCAAAGCGGCGAAGCGGCCTGTAAATTGACTTCTTTTACAACTCGACCTAAATAACTTGTACAGGCGTCACCTGCATTTAAATTAACGCTAACTTTATCGTCAATGCTAGCGGGCACTTGACTAATTTCTGGCTCGTTTACATCTTGGTTATTTAACACCCCTACTTCACGGGCCAAACCTTTGATACCTAAACAATCTGAACGATTAGGCGTTAAATCAACTTCAATGGTTTTGTCATTTAAATTTAAATATTCGCGGATATCTGTCCCGACAACAGCGTCATCAGGAACTTCCATAATACCGGGGGCGTCATCAGCCATGCCCATTTCAGCTTCTGAACATAACATGCCAAACGACGCTACGCCTCGTAACTTAGCTTTTTTAATTTTAAAGTTACCAGGCAATACCGCTCCCACAGTGGCAACGGCAACGGTTAAACCTTGACGACAATTTTTAGCACCACATACAATGTCTAACAACTCATCGCCGCCAACATCAATTTTTGTCACTTGTAATTTTTCAGCGTCTGGATGCGGGCCACACTCAACCACTTTACCCACTACAATGCCTGAAAATTCACCGGCAACGGGTTCCACAGAGTCAACTTCTAAACCCGCCATGGTAATTTGTTCTACTAAAGCTTCGCTGCTGATCGCTGGATTAACCCATTCGCGTAACCATGATTCACTAAATTTCATAAATTCTCCAAAAGTCTGTTATGGGTTACTTGAATTGCTTTAAAAAACGCAGATCATTTTCAAAAAATGAGCGTAAGTCATTAACGCCGTAGCGCAACATGGTAAGACGTTCAACACCCATACCAAAAGCAAACCCACTATGTTCTTCTGGATCAATTCCAACCGATTTCAACACATTTGGGTGAACCATACCGCAGCCTAATACCTCTAGCCACTTTCCGTTTTTGCCTTTCACATCAACTTCTGCTGATGGCTCAGTAAATGGGAAAAATGAAGGGCGGAATCGAATTTCTAAATCTTCTTCAAAAAAGTTATGTAAAAAGTCATACAGAATGCCTTTCAATTCAGCAAAGCTAACGTTTTTATCAATCATTAAACCTTCGACTTGGTGAAACATTGGCGTGTGAGTTTGATCGTAATCATTGCGATAAACTCGGCCTGGAGAAATGATTCTAAGCGGCGGCTTTTCAGCTTCCATTGTTCTAATTTGTACGCCCGAGGTTTGTGTTCGTAACACTAATTTAGGGTTAAAATAAAACGTATCGTGATCAGCTCGTGCAGGGTGATTTTCTGGAATATTCAACGCATCAAAATTATGCCAATCATCTTCAATTTCAGGACCCGTACGAGTTTCAAACCCTAATTCAGAAAAAAAAGATTCAATTCGTTCAATGGTTCGGTTCACTGGATGTAAACCACCTACTTCATTGCTGCGACCGGGTAAAGTAACATCTACTTTTTCTTCAGCTAGCTTTTTATTTAATTCAGCTGTTTGTAAGGCTTCACGCTTTGCATTAAGCTCTGCTTGAACGGCTTGTTTAGCTTGATTAATTGCTTGACCTGCGGCTGGTTTTTCTTCAGGTGGCAATTTACCAAGCGTTTTCATTTGTTCAGTAAATTGACCTTTTTTGCCCAGATATTGCACTCGAATCTCATCTAAAGCGGCTAGATCATTTGCCGCTGCAATAGCCTCTTTTGCATTTGCGACTATGCCATCTAAATTCATTAAAAAATATCCCCGGAGTTTGGCTGACTATAATAGATTTAACTTATTTCTAAATAGCCTCATTTAGAAATAAGTTATATCGTTAAAAATAAAGGGGATATTCTAACTGATTTTTACATTATACCCAAGATACTTGAGGGGGCTTAATTGCAGCAAAAAAGAAAACAGGCATAAAAAAGATAATTTATTTAACCTGTTTTTTAATTAAATTATTAAGTTAGGCGAAACAAGGTTAACAGCTCCTCAAAACGAACACCTGATATTGCATATGAAAACGATTAACTGAGTAAAACGTGCTCAAATAAGTATTAAGTGAAAATTGAGGATATTCAAACTATTTAACAAGCATAGGCTGCTTAACTTTTTCAGCGATCTCCCGAGAGCAAATTAACTCAATTAGTACTAATGCAAACTCAATTGCAGTACCAGGAGCCTGGCTGGTAACACAGTGACCATCCACTACAACCCTTAATTCATCAGCAGCGGGTTTAGCTAATTTATCTTTGAAGCTAGGATGAGAGGTCATCAGCCTATCGGTTGCTATCTTATGTTTTGCAAAGACTAACGCAGGCGCAGCACACATAGCTGCGATAAATTGATTTTGCTGGTATTGTTGTTTTAGTTTTTCAATCAACAATGGCGTTTGAGATAGTGTTTCAGCGCCTTCGACACCGCCAGGTAATACAATTAAATCGAATGCTTGTGCTTGAACATCAGTAAAAAAAGTATCTGCTTGTATTTTTACTTGGCGACTACAAATTAAGGTGAAATCGGTTTCGACTGAAGCTAGGGTTACATTGCAACCTGCCCGTCTAAGGGTGTCAACTAAACAAACAGTTTCTATTTCTTCACTACCGTGTGCAATTGGAATTAATACAGTTGCCGTCATTTAACGCTCCTTTTCGATACTCTAATGTTTATAGACTCTAATAGTTATAGACTCATTAAAACTTAAATTATAGACACAAAAAAAGGGCTATACAGCCCTTTTTGTCAGTCTTCAGCTTAAAAAATTTTAAACTAAGGCTTCTTTCGCTTTCTCTACTAATGCAGTGAAAGTTGCTTTGTCGTATACAGCGATATCAGCTAGGATCTTACGATCGATTTCAACAGACGCTTTTTTCAAACCGTTGATGAATCGGCTATAAGACAAACCGTTTTGACGTGACGCAGCATTGATACGTGCAATCCATAATTGACGGAATTGACGTTTACGCTGACGGCGGTCACGGTATGCATATTGACCAGCTTTAGTAACAGCTTGGAATGCTACTCGATATACACGGCTACGAGCACCGTAATAACCTTTAGCTTGCTTTAAAATCTTTTTGTGTGCTGCGCGCGCAGTTACACCACGTTTAACTCTAGGCATTATTCAATCTCCTCTTATGCGTATGGTAACATGCGTACGATTAATGGAACATCATTCTGATGTACTTGAGTTTTCGCACGTAAGTGACGTTTACGCTTAGAGCTCTTCTTAGTCAGGATGTGACGTAAGTGAGACTGTTTACACTTAAAGCCGCCATTAGCTGTTTTTTTGAAACGCTTGGCTGCGCCTCTATGACTTTTAATTTTTGACATTTTGCTACTCCGCATTGTCAATTTAACAAATATAGCATGGTGAATTAACCTAGGTTAATTACTTTATACCATAACTACTTCTTAATCGGTGCAAGTACCATAATCATTTGGCGACCCTCTACCCGTCTAGGGAAAGATTCGCACGTTGCAATGTCAGATAAATCGTTTTTAACCCGATTCATCATTTCAATGCCGATTTCTTGGTGTGCCATTTCTCGACCGCGAAAGCGAATCGTTACTTTAGTCTTGTCACCGTCTTCAATAAAGCGCCTCAGGTTGCGTAGTTTTACCTGATAGTCGCCTATATCAGTTCCAGGCCGGAATTTAATTTCCTTAACCTGAATCTGTTTTTGCTTTTTCTTCTGTTCTTTAGCAGTTTTACTTTTTTCGTAAAGAAACTTACCATAGTCCATAACGCGGCAAACCGGTGGTTTTGCATTTGGACTAATTTCAACTAAGTCCAGTTTAGCTTGGTCAGCTAAATCTTGCGCTTCACGCAAAGATACTAAACCTGCTTGCTCGCCATCCGCGCCAATTAAGCGCACTTCTTTCGCATCGATTTCTTCGTTAATACGTGCTTTGCCTGTTTCAGGGCCTTTTCTGCCACCTTTAATGGTTCATTCCTCCACGAAATTATAAAATTTTATTGTCAACATCGCTTCGTAAATGAGCAACAAACTCATCTACTGAAATACTGCCTAAATCGTCTCCTTTACGAGAACGAACTGCGATTTGACCACTCTCAAGCTCTTTGTCACCAACAACTAACATATATGGGACACGCTTTAATGTATGCTCTCGGATTTTAAAGCCTATTTTCTCATTTCTCAAGTCAGCAGAGGCTCTAAATCCATTTTCGTTCAATATTTTAGCAACTTTTTTGCAATAGTCAGCTTGTTTATCCGTAATATTTAAAATAACGGCTTGTTGTGGTGCTAACCAAGTTGGGAAATGACCTGCATATTCTTCAGTTAAAATCCCAATAAAGCGCTCAACCGACCCCAAAATGGCCCGATGAATCATTACCGGAACCTGACGGTCGTTGTTTTCTGAGACAAAACTTGCGCCAAGTCGTTCTGGTAATGCAAAATCTAGTTGAATAGTACCACATTGCCAAGCTCTGTCTAAACAATCATACAAAGTAAATTCAATTTTAGGTCCATAAAAAGCACCTTCGCCTGGTTGAAGCTCATAATTTATGTCATTTGACTTTAAAGCTTCAATTAATGCCGCTTCTGAACGGTCCCAAGTTGCATCGTCGCCAATACGTTTTTCAGGACGGGTAGAAAGTTTAACCGCAATATTATCAAAACCAAAAGTTTGATACGTATCGTAAACCATTTTTATACAGCTACTTACTTCCGCTTGAACTTGCTGTTCAGTACAGAAAATATGTGCATCGTCTTGAGTAAATCCGCGTACGCGCATTAAGCCATGTAAAGCACCTGATGGCTCGTTACGGTGACAACAACCAAATTCAGCCATACGAAGCGGTAAATCACGATATGATTTTAAACCTTGGTTAAAAATTTGTACGTGGCCAGGACAGTTCATTGGCTTAATTGCATATTCACGTTTTTCAGATTCAGTGGTGAACATATTGTCTGCGTATTTGTCCCAGTGACCTGATTTTTCCCAAAGCGATCTGTCCATCATCATAGGACCTTTCACTTCTTGGTAATCATATTCACGTAACTTGGTGCGTACAAATTCTTCTAGTTCACGATAAATAGTCCAACCATCATTATGCCAAAACACCATACCTGGCGCTTCTTCTTGCCAATGGAATAAATTAAGTGCTTTACCAATTTTACGGTGATCACGTTTTTCGGCTTCTTCTAATCGTTTTAAATAGCTTTTTAATTGTTTTTTATCCGCCCATGCTGTGCCATATACACGCTGAAGCATTTTATTGTCTGAATTGCCACGCCAATAAGCACCTGCCACTTTCATTAATTTAAAATGCTGACAAAATTTCATGTTAGGCACGTGTGGGCCGCGGCACATATCAATATATTCTTCATGATGATAAAGCGCTGGTTTATCATCTTGGCTAATGTTTTGATCTAAAATCTCTATTTTATAGCTTTCACCGCGATTCACAAAAACTTCTCTGGCTTCGTGCCAGCTTACTGTCTTTTTGATAACCGGATAATTCGTTTTTGCTAATTGAGTCATTCGTTTTTCAAGCGCCGCGATATCATCAGCGGTTAACGAATGCTCTAAATCGATATCATAATAAAAGCCATTATCAATCGTAGGACCAATTGCCATTTTTACATCTGGCCATAATTGCTTAATAGCATGACCTAACAAATGCGCGCAGGAATGACGAAGTATCTCTAAACCATCTTCATCTTTTGCTGTTATGATTTCTAATTTCGCATCTTTGTCAATAACATCACATGCATCAACTCGAACACCATCAACGCGACCCGCAATAGTTGCTTTGGCTAAACCAGGGCCAATAGATTCAGCAACTTGCATAGGAGAAACCGCTTGTTCAAATTCGCGTTGGCTGCCATCAGGCAAAGTAATTATAGGCATTGTAAATCCTTATCCAGTGGTGACCACATACCAAGGGCCACATGTTTTTAAATTAAAAAATTTTTGACTCAAAAAAATAAGGTGCAGATCATACATTTATCTACCTACTCTGTCGATACTTGACCACGTTCAAAACTATCTTTTAACTGGTTAGCCAGTATAATAAACAAAAAGCTATAAAATGAATGCTTTACGCCTTGAATTTAAGGCCACTATCAATTAAAAACAAGTCCAGCCTGAGGCAGCCTATGTTGTTGCTTAACTGTACTCATTTTAAACCTTTATAAATATGCAGCTTATTTAATGCATACGAGTTAATTTACATGACCACAACCAGCACTTTATTAACACCAGAACAACTAACGCTGCATTCTAAAATCGATAATATGCAGCTTGCATATAAAACGGCTGAGTTGAACCCTTACTTACTATTACCTCAATTGTCGCAATTTGTTAGTCGCGTTATCCAAGCTGATTTTGATGTTTATATGTTGGCAACGCATTACCCTGTGAAAGATTATTTAGGATGGTTAGGCTTATCTTTTTTTGCGCCCAAGCAAACGGCGAGTGATGAACTCCTAGGCTATTTTGCAACAGAGCCAAATCATAGAGTGGCATTTAAACCTGGGCTACTATTTACAACCAATAATCAAACTATTTTAATAGATGCAAATGATTTACTACAAGACAGCAAATTGCTTGATATAGTAGGCAAAGTCATCCGCAACCGTCATTTATCCAGCCGTTGGTTAATGACCGAAGATACCAGTAACGTTACACATAATAAGTACCGCCATCAAAAACTTAAATTTGATAAGCAAATTATTATTACCGGCGATTATGAAGCAATCCAAAACGTAAAATTTATTTTACCCTCTTTATCAAAATTAACTTGCGATGAAATAACAGAAGCAGATCAAATCACTGAGCTTAAAATAGAAACCGTCACCGCGTTTAACCACTTTATGACGTACTACATCAGTCAACATAAACTTGAAATTGATTTATCTATAGAGCAAACGCAAAATATTTTATGGGCATTGGCTCGCTTAATTGAAGAGCAAAGCTGGTTTTCATTAGATTTGTCGTACCTCAAACGTTTATTGAGTCGCCTACCCAAACATTTTATTGCCTCAGATGTAGAGTTGGCAGTACAAGATATAAACGGATTTAACTCATCCAGCCGTTTATATAATTTTGAACAAATATTGAAAAACACCATTAAAGTCGACTTTAGCGGTGAAGTCATTGGACAAATAAACGGTTTAACCGTAGTAGAAACTGCACTTGCCGAATTTGGTGAACCTTCCAGAATAACCGCTAATATTTTTGTTGGTGAAGGCGACATTGGTGATATCGAACGAAAATCAGATTTAGGCGGCAATATTCACGCAAAAGCCATGATGATTTTATCTTCGTTTGTTGCCCGCGTTTTTGCAAAAAATATCCCTTTACCTATTTCATCAAATATTGTTTTTGAACAGTCTTATCATGAAATAGATGGCGATAGTGCCTCTTTAGCCGAGCTATACGCGTTATTATCTGCTATCTCAAATGTGCCTATTAAACAAAATGTAGCGCTTACAGGTGCAATTGATCAATTAGGTAATGTTCTGGCTGTGGGTGGAATTGATTTAAAAATAGAAGGCTATTATGTGCTGGCCAAACTAAAGTCACCATCGCAAGTTCACCATGTCATTATTCCACATGCGAATATTGGTCACCTTAATTTAAGTAGTGAAATACTTAATGCAGTATCTCAGGGCAGCTTGCAAATACATGCTATTAAACATGTCAATGAAGCAGCTCATTTATTAACAGGGCTACCAGCAGAATCAGAAACCGAAGTCAGTTTATTTGATAAAGTGAGGGAGGAACTTGAACATTATGGCCAAGAATTAGAACATTCTCGCTCGTTTTTTAAAAAATTAGCACTTTTTTTCAGAAAAAGTGGCTAAATTTACGGCTTGCTCTTGTTTAGCGAACACCTGTTCGCTAAAGTATGCGCGATTTTTCTTGAATAAATATAGATGATAGCTAATGAATCAAAATAGTTTTAATAAAGAAGAGCTACTTGCTTGCAGCCGTGGTGAATTATTTGGCCCAGGCAATAGCCAACTACCCGCTCCTAATATGTTAATGATGGACAGAATTGTATCAATCACAGAAGATGGTGGTAGCGCTGGTAAAGGTTATATTGAAGCCGAACTAGATATCACGCCTGACCTATGGTTTTTTGATTGCCATTTTCCAGGTGATCCAGTTATGCCTGGTTGTTTAGGTTTAGATGCTATGTGGCAGCTAGTTGGTTTTTTCTTAGGCTGGAGTGGCGGCCCAGGTAAAGGTCGAGCTTTAGGGGTAGGTGAAGTTAAATTCACAGGCCAAATTTTACCAACGGCTAAAAAAGTAACTTACCGTATCGATTTAAAGCGTGTTATTAAACGCAAGCTTTTCATGGGCATTGGTGATGGGACTGTTGCAGTTGATGGTAAAGTTATTTACGAAGCTAAAGATTTAAAAGTCGGTTTATTCCAAGATACATCGTCTTTTTAATTCCCGTCTTTTTAAATGTCAGATAAGAAAAAAGCCCTTTCGGGCTTTTTTCTATTTTCCTCCAAAAAACGAGACTCTATCATCAACAGCGGTTCGCCATCCCCCAAGCCATTGAGCTTTAATATCAGCATCTTGATACGGACAACACTCTTTAGTTTTACCAACGATACCTGCTTGATAGCCTCTGGATTGGGCTCTTTCTAAACGATCACGCTTTTGTCTTTTCATTTAGCTTTCCTTATCCATTTTATTCGGATGAAAAATTAATATATGCCAACTTAAA
Source organism: Catenovulum adriaticum (assembly GCF_026725475.1). Taxonomy (NCBI): domain Bacteria; kingdom Pseudomonadati; phylum Pseudomonadota; class Gammaproteobacteria; order Alteromonadales; family Alteromonadaceae; genus Catenovulum; species Catenovulum adriaticum. The sequence continues at coordinate 1,376,927 of NZ_CP109965.1, read as the reverse complement.
TGAGGATAACCAACGTAAAAATTTAACGCGTTTAGGATCTCAAAATCCCGATTAAACTCTCTAAGCAGCAACTCAAAAATTAACGAAAATAGTGTAGGAATGCAATATCAAAAAAGTAGACGGGTTTAGCATTTTGAAAGGTTAATTCACTAACACACTGATTTATCAGGTGTTAGTGAATTAATGAATAGTGGACTGTTTTTAGATTGTTTTCGAATGAATATTACGTCTCTTAAACAAAAATGTAATAAACAATAATAACAGTATGCTAGAGGTAAAACTTGCCCCTTTACGTTTAATGGTCACTTCATTATCTGGTGCATCACAGCTATCAGCGGCAATTAGGTCAGGTATTAATTTAACCGTGTATTCTACTTGCTCAATAGAAGAACTATCAGTACTTGAATTAATCACTGAATTGCCCATTAAATCACGTGCTGTCTGCACCAAAGAGGCTCTTGCCAAAATGACACCGTCATCGTTAATATCAACTGCATCCACAATGGTAAAGTCAGTCTCACAACTAAGTAGATCATTTAAATCTTGCATCTCATCCGTTGAAATATCATACACAAAACCATGTTTGGGTTTAGTGCCACTGGCTAGGCCAGCTGCATCAGTTTCGCCCACAATGATATTTTGGTCATTAATTGCTTTAGCTTTGGTATTCGCACTCACAAAAAAATCTGAAAGAGGTGTCACTTCTACCGAACCACTATCGATGTCGTAATAAAAACTTTTTAGAACCCCGCTTAAACCAGCCGTGTCGTACATAGTACCAATTACAATATCATTGTTATTAATGTCAATTGCGCGACTTTGTGGGTTTTCAAGTGGATTAGTCATCGCAAACACATTGGTTTCGTTAAACAATACCGCTTGCACTTTCAGTTGGTTATTAACATCAATCACGCTTGATTCGCCAACCGCAAGCCCTTTATCATTAACCGCAAATGCACGACTCGTATAATCCAAACTTTCAGCTAAATCTGGATTGTCAATTGCAATCCCAAGCGAGCGTTTTTCGGTAATGTCCCCATTGCCATTCACTTTCCATAAATAAGCACGATTTCTAAATAAACTATTTTGCGCTTGCACATTATTAAGATTTCGCCATAGGCAAACGTCTTCAGGTACGGTATCTCTATTAATTCGGCAGCTTTCAATTAATGCATCTAAAGTGCTGCTGCCAGCAACAGACGCATAGCCAACAACATAACCAGAGTCAGATATATCAGTTGCATAACTAAAACCACCTAAAGCATCTTCATCATCATAAAATGGCGGTAACGTAACTGCTCTATTGGAAAAACGAACAAAACCACGATGAATAAACTCAGGCATTAACCAAGTATCGCCATCAATATCAGTTTTGGTCAAAGGTGAACTGGTTGAGCCCGCTATCCAAGCTAAACTATTAATATCGTTTATTTGTTCAGTATGAAAATAGGTATATTCATCAGTTTCAGGGTTCTCAACATCAAATATTGCCAGCTCTTCTAAATTATCCTTATCAGATAAAGCACCGCGCATCAGACCTATTTGTTGGTGTACACCATCACCGTTATATTCCGCAAGATAATTTAATACGAAAGATAAGCTGGTCGAGTTAAAGCGTCCTTTTTTAACTGAGTCTAAAAACGTAGAGTTACCATCACTAAAAGATGACAAAGTGGCAGCCAAGCTAATGTCAGTTTGATCAAAATCCAGTAAAGACACATCAACAGGAAATTCAAATCGATTGCCAGTAATTGGAAAAGCTGCTGCTACATCACCTTGATTGTTTATGCCAATTGGAAAACTACTTTTATACTCCTCCGGCGTTTCAATCACTTCGATTCGGTATGTTGTTGTATTTGCAGCCCAAACCGAAGTTTGTAGTGCTATATACCCTAAGATCGCGCTTGATTTTAATATTTTATTTATCATATTTATTCGTTTTCCAGACTTTCCAATTCTTCCCACTGCTCAAATGCGGTTTCGAGCTCAGTTTCAACCTTTGCCAATTCATCCAGTTTTTGCTGAGTGATATCGGCTTGCAATGTAAAAAACTCTGGTGAATTAATTTCATCTTGTAGTGCCGCAATTTGAACTTCGAGTGACTCTATGGTTTGAGGCAGTGATTCTAACAAACGTTTTTGCTTGTATGACAGTTTTACTTTTGTATTTCGAGGTTTTTCGACCAACTTTTTTGCACTAGGTTCAGATTTATCACTTTGAGCTTGCTTTATTTGCGCTTCACGCTCAGCTAAATGAGGAATAATGGTTTCATATCCGCCCATAAATTCTTCAATTTGGCCATTTCCATGAAAAAAGAAACTGGATGTAACCGTATTATCGACAAATTCTCTATCATGTGAAACCAACAATAAAGTGCCTTGATAACTATCAATCAACTCTTCCAATAACTCTAAGGTTTCTACATCCAGGTCATTAGTGGGTTCATCTAATACCAATAAATTAGCTGGCTTTAAAAATAATTTTGCTAATAATAACCTATTTTTTTCGCCGCCAGATAAAGATTTTACCGGAGAGCGTGCACGCTGGGGCGAAAACAAAAAGTCTTGTAAATAACCTAAAGCATGACGAGATTGGCCATTAAAAATAACATCTTGTTTGCCATCGGCTACATTATCAATAACCGACTGGTCTTCATCTAATTGTGCTCGATATTGGTCGAAATAAACAATGTCTAAATTGGTGCCTAATTTAACTTCACCCGCATCTGGGGTAATTTGTCCCATAATGAGCTTAATAAAAGTCGATTTACCACAACCATTTGGTCCCACTAAGGCAATTTTGTCACCTCGTAAAATTAAGCAGCTAAAATCTTCAACTATATTTAATTTATCATCATAGCGATAGGATAAATGATTAACCTCTGCAACTAATTTACCGGATTTATTAGCTTCATCTAAATTCAGGTTAGCAGTGCCCTGTACCTCTCGGCGCTGTTTTCTATCTCGGCGCATTTGTTCTAAATGTCGTACTCGGCCCTCATTGCGAGTCCGCCTGGCTTTAATCCCTTGCCTAATCCACACTTCTTCTTGGGCTAGTTTGTCATCAAACCTTTTGTTTTCTGCTTCTTCTGCTTTTAAAAAGGCTTCTTTATCCACTAAATATTGGGTATAACCACGCTCAAAGCTAATTAAACGACCGCGGTCTAAATCAACAATTCTGTTGGCAACATTACGTACAAAAGCCCTGTCATGGCTAATAAAAACCAAAGCGCCATTATAATCTTTTAAAAATTGCTCAAGCCAGTTAATTGATTGATAATCTAAATGGTTAGTTGGTTCATCCAGTAATAAAATATCCGGCTCAACCACTAAAGCTTGTGCCAAGGCAACTTTACGTAACCAGCCACCTGATAAACCATTTAACGAGGCGTTGGCATCCAACCCTAACCGAGAAATAACTTGTTGTATTTTAGGTTCAAATTGCCAACCATCTAATTTATCAATTTTTTGTTGAATATTAGCAAGCTCAGTTAAGTCGGCATTTGCGTCTTGGCTCAGGTGATAAAAATGCGCAAGCGTTTCACCTACTTCCCCCAAACCTTGTGCCACATACTGATAAACTACGCCGCTAGAGGCTTTAGGAGGATCTTGTGGCAAACGGGCAATTTTGGTTTCGCTGCGAATATTAGTATCGCCACTATCCAGTTGTTGTTCGCCGGCTATTACTTTTAATAAGGTAGATTTGCCTGCGCCATTACGGCCCAAAATACAAATTTTTTCACCACGGTTGATATGAAAATCAGCGTTTTTTAATAATGAGTGATCACCAAAAGCCAGTTCAGCTTTAGTTATCCGATATAAATTCATAATGCGTATTTAACCAATTTAATAAGCTGGCTTCGTCAAACGGCCAGCATAACATTTGTTGACTCGGTACATCCAACAACACAGGTATTTTTTCACCAAATTGCGCAATTAACCATTCGCTATTCTCTGCCAGAGCAATATCAATTAAATCAACCTGAGTGAGCAAACCTAAATTTTGCAAAACAAGCTGCGCGTCGTTACATAAATGGCAGCCATCTGTACCGTATAAAACTAAGTCGCTCATTGTTGCTTTTGTATTTTCCAAACTTGTCTAATATTTGCTCTGCGTTTAAAGTCAAATGGCAAGGTTTGTTGGCTTAAATTAGTTGCTACTAATCCAAGTTCAGCTAATGCTTCTGTATCTAATTTAAAGCTGCGTAAATTATTAGAAAAATAAATGTCGCCATTTGGATTAAGCTTAGCTAAGGCGTTTTCAATTAAACTAATATGATCTCGTTGCACATCAAAAGTATTATCGAGCTTTTTAGAGTTTGAAAAGCTTGGCGGGTCAATAAAGATAAGATCAAAACTTTGTTTAGATTTTTTCAGCCAATCTAAACTATCTTCCGCAAAAAACTGATGCCAAGAAGGGTTAATATTGTTTAATTCAAAGTTTTGTTTACCCCAGTCTAAATACTTTTTCGATAGATCGACCGAAGTAACTTGCGACGCGCCGCCTAAAACTGCATGCACGCTGACACTGCAGGTATAAGAAAACAAGTTTAGGACCGTTTTGTCTTTTGATTCTTTTTGAATTAACAAGCGCATATCACGGTGATCTAAAAACAAGCCAGTGTCTAAAAAGTCGTGAATATTGACATAAAAAAGCGCATTGGCTTCTTGCACTGTAAAGTAATCATCGCGAGTCGCGTTACGCTGATACTGCGAGTTTCCTTTTTGACGCTTACGTACTTTTACCGCCACTTTATTATTGTCAATATCTAGAATTCTAGGTGCCGTCAACAATACTTCATTTAATCTGGCTTGCGTTTTTTCAACCGGAATATTTTTAGGCGCTGCATATTCCTGAATCACCAAACTATCGCCATATACATCAATCGCAACGTTGTAATTTGGTAAATCGGCGTCATAAACCCGATAACATTCAGTTGGTACTTGTTTAGCCAGTTTACTTAACTGTTTAATATTTTTTTTCAGTCGGTTTTGAAACTCTAACGCCATTTTATCGCGCGGGTCATCACCCTGACCGGCTTCAATGGTATATTTAGCAATCACACAATCTAACGAAGCATTTTTTAACTTATATTTTTTAGACGCCGACAATTTAATTTGGCGTAATTGCTCCACCGCCGAACTAATTAAGGTAAGTTGCCAGTTTTCGTATTTTTGTTTTAACTTGGCACCAAAATCTAAATACAAATTCGCTATTTTGAGTTCATCTTCTAAGCGTTCACCATAAGGTGGGTTTGAAATAATATGGCCTACTTCGTTAAAATCTATCATGGAGTCTAAAGCGTTACCGCGCTGAAAATGAATATGCTCTGCCACGCCGGCGTCTTGCGCATTTTGTTCTGCAATTTTTAATTCACGCTGATTAATATCTATGCCATAAATACGTAATTTGCTGTCGGTTATAATTTCACTATCGGCTTGAGCTTTAACTTGCTCAAACATATTTTGATTATGACCTAACCAATGGGTAAAGCCCCAATCTCGACGATATTGCTGAGGCGGAAATTTTAGTGCCATTTGTGCAGCTTCAATAAGCAAAGTGCCTGAACCGCAAAAATAATCAATTAAAGGTTGTTGCGTATTGTCTAACCAGCCCGATCGCAACACCACGCCTGCGGCAATATTTTCTTTAATAGGTGCACGCCCAGCGTTTACGCGATAACCGCGCTGATGCAAACTTGGACCTGATAAATCGATAAAAATATGCGCATTTTTTTTAATTAAACGACCCTGAAACCGGATATCTGATTGCGCTTTATCAACATTTGGACGACGCCCTAATTCGTCTTGAAACATATCAACAATTGCATCTTTAACGACTTGCGCACTAAACTGGGTGTTACGTAACTGCTCGTTTACCCCATTAAAATCAACACTAAAAGTGCAGCGGTCATTAAATTGCATCGACCAATCAATCGATTGAGTTAATTGATATAAATCTTCTTTGCCTGAGCACTCGGCACTCGCCAGTTCAAGCAAAACCTTATTTGCTAAACGCGAACGATAACAAACTTGGTATGCTTGCTCTAATGAACCTTCAAACCAAACGGAAGACACCGATAGTTTAATGTTTTCAATAGAAAAACTTTGCAGCTCTTGTTCTAAAAGATTTTCTAAACCTTTTGAGGTGGTAACTAAAAAACGCGCCATTGAATACTCCAGAAAATTGACGCGTTATTATAGCCTATCCCTGACTAACTTAAAACTTACAATTATCGTTATAAAGGTATCGAGTAACGGTTATTAACCCTGTTTTGCTAAATTAAATATCGAGCCTGAGTTTCATGCCTATCTCTGTAGTGTAGCCCGTTACTTTATCTGTCACTACACCAGTATCTTGTATTAAATAATAACTGGGATAACGGTTCACTTTAAATAAGTTTCGTAGCTCACGATTACCATAAAAAACCGGAAAGTTTAGTTCATGCTTCGCTAAAAAATCAGTCACCTCATTTTTAGATTGATAGTCTAAAGCGATGGCAATGATATTAACTTTATAGGCATAATTTTGATGGATATCAAGCAAATTAGGCATGCTTAAATGACACACCTGACACCAAGGCGCAAAAAAATACAACAAAGTCTGCTTATCTTTAGCTGCAAAATTAACAATTTGATTTTGATTAAATTGAACGGACTTTAGCGAAAATTGGGTTTATGGCACGGTTTTATCTGTATCCAACATATCTTTCGTTAAAAAATGTTCGATAAGAAAATAAAACAAGACGATTAAAAACAACTGGAACAGCATACTTGCGATTTTTTTTACATGCATTTTAAGGTATTATTTTAATTAACATCCCTCTTAGTAACTTTTAACTCACGGTGGTTCCATTGAAACTAACTGAATGGACAAAAAATACATTTTTTTTGTTAATTGCTATTTTTACCTTAACCGCTTGTGATTCAGGCCCAACACTACGCTCAATTTGTGAAAATCAACCTCAGCTTTGCAATGACTTAAATTCTGACTCTTGGTGTAAATTAGAGCGTCGAAAGGTTATTTTGGGACGTCACCAAGAACAACAAAACCCAAGCGATCAAGTTAGATACCAACTCATGCTTGATTTAGAGCGTTATTCGGTATGCGTTGAAAAAGCGTCACATATTGAGCACATTAAACTTAAAGAGAAAAAAACGTCAAGAGTTAAAGGTTATATTACTTCGTTAAAAGAATTAAACCGGCTTTCACAAGCTACCCAAGATTCAAACGACCCTTATTTATTATATTGGCACTGGTCACGCAATGGCAGCGAACAAGCCATGCAAAAGTTTTTAGCATTACGTGATACGGGCATTTTGCAAACGCCTGAATTACAACTCAAATTGGCAACATATTATGTAAAATTTGATCGTGACTTAACCATAGATACCCTTTATCACGCACTTGAAATTTATGATGGGACAGCGCCTTTGCAGGTCGAAATTTTAAAAACGCTAAGTACGCTATTTATTAAAGAAGAAAAATATAGGCACGCTTACGTTTGGGGTAAAATCGCTCAAGAATATGGCTATAAAGATATTGATCTTGCGCCATTAACTGCACTGTTACAAAACCAAGGCAACAATATAGACGGACTGAACCAACTAGTTGAAAAGTACAGCGAGCAAATACGCGACGGCCAATTTATTCCGCCAAATCGCTAAATACAAAATGCCTAAAATGTATGTCGCTCTAATTTTTAAATTTCATTACCCCATGGTTTAAAAAAGCAGTTTTATAAATTATTTAAATTTAACTAACTCAATTAAACCAATAGTAAACTTGTTAGCTAACTGGCCAATTTTGAAATGGCCGGTATTTCAATGAGTTTATTTTAAGCACTGGTGCAAACCAAGCATAAAAAATACACACTTTAGTTTTATATTTAAAATAAAGGATTCATAAAACAATAAGTTATGTGATTGTTCAATCTGATAGCTTTCAGCTTCATCGCCCTCCCTAAAGTAGCCTACTTTGTGTTAAAAGACGCTCAAAATTAGCCTTCATAGTTTAATTTTATAGCTTACATAGTACGCCGTGTTATCCCTACCCTGCTTTGCTAAACAATTTAATCTATACCGCCTAGCTGAATTCATATTTAACTAAATGGCACTTCATACTTAAACCCACTCGCTTATTTTATATTAAAATTAACAATTTTAAATTCAAATTGAAAACAAAATAAAAAACACCTAACATTGACAACAATACACAAACAACTATTAACATAGAAAGGAATGACTATGAATAAAAATTATAAATTCAAATTATCAAAACTCAGTTTTATTTTATTAACCTCTGTTTCATTGATAAGTTGTGGTGGTGGCTCAAGTAATTCAAATAATGACAAACCAGAAATAACAGAAGACACCACGCCTGATGCTTTTAGCTTTCAAGCCCAAAGTAATTTAGCTGTTAATACGTTAATAGAATCAAACAGTGTCACAATAACGGGTATTAACAGTGCTACAAAGATCAGCATATCAGGAGGCGAATATGCAATTGATAATAATTCTTATACATCTTCTCCTAGTACAATCAACAATAACCAAAACATAAAAGTGAGAGCTACAACAGCTGAAACTTACAGCACCTTAACTAAAATAACGCTAACTGTAGGTGAGCTCAGCAAAACGTTTGAATTCACAACAAAACCAGAACCCGTAACGGCATTAGGCTATCAAGTTGATGTAAATTTAAATGTGAGTCATACCAAAGGTGGCGTTGATTCATTTGATCGCAGCAGATATATCACCATGCATATTGCAACTAGCGATAGCGAATGGCCTGATAACGAAACACAAAAGCAATTCATTGAAGATTATGATGTGTATTACGGGAGAAACAATGGCGCACTCCCCTGGCAATTAAAGCGACTAGAAACAAGCGCAACCGAAGGCATTGTTGATGACGATCAAATGACCATTTTTGGCAATCAAACAAAAAGCAATTACATTAACAGCACGCACGAGCACCAATTTGAAGATCGCATGGCTAACATGATGTATGGGGGCCAACCGGTTATGTACCCTCATCAAGAAAAAAATAACTGTAATACCGACTGCTATGGTAACACTTGGCTGGCAAGCTATGATGAATACGGCCGTTTTTTAAGTGAGTGGTTAAATAAATATTTTGGCTCTGGCGGTACAACTGGTGAGCAAAAACCAAAAATAATTGAAGTAATGAATGAACCTTTTGTTCATTCCGGTGATTTAAATTCGTCTAATGCCAATATAACTGAGCTACATAAAGTGGTGGCACAACGTATACATCAAGATCACCCCAACGTAAAAGTTGGCGGCTACACTGCTGCTTACCCCGCGCTAGAAGCCAATAACAGCGGCTTTCAACTATTTGATAATACATGGAAAACCTTTATTGATGGCGCTGGTGAGCAAGTCGACTTTTATTCAATTCATTTATATGATGGACACGATAACAGCAACCATCAATTTAGATCAGGCTCTAACGTTGAAGCTATTTTAGATATGATTGAGCAATATAGTGTGATTTCAACCGGAGATGCTAAACCTTGGGTTATATCTGAATACGGTTTTTATTCACCACATTACAAAAGCACGCCCTACTCGAAGCAAGAAGATTGGTGGAATATTCGCTCATTTTCTTCAATCATGATGCAGCTGATGGATAAACCAGATCAAATTATGACCTCTATGCCATTTTTTATCTTAAAAGCGTTATGGTCAGGTAATGCCGGCGTGGATAGTGACGGTCATCGCTATCCATCACGTTTATTCGTATTAAAAGATGAACTAGATGGTAGTATAAATGTGACCAACAATGATGGCGAATGGGTTTTCTCTGAAATGGAAAAATTCTATCAATTATGGTCTGAAGTAAAAGGCAAGCGCATTGACAGCAAACCCTCTGATTTAGATTTGCAAACAGATGCCTATGTCGATGGTAATACTCTGTATTTAATTGTGAATAATTTAGAAGCAGATGATGTTGAGTTTAATTTCAATTTAAACGAAAACAATAATACACAAATTAATTCAATCAGCTATAAGCATTTATACTACAATGATGCTCAATCAGCGCCTGAATTGGCGCAAGGTGATTTAGATAATAATGCAAAACAATTTACTGTGAATGCACATGCAACCAGCATTATTAAAATCACGTACGCATCTGACATAGTGGTCAATGAAACCTCAAACGAAACTAAATATTACGCTGACAAATTTAAACAACAAATTACCGCTAATAACAGTACACAATTTGCGATTAATGATGTGCAAACTAGCACCACATCCGGCGAAGCTGTGTTGCGTTTAGGTTTAGGTCGGGCGCATAACTTGTCATTAGAACCAACCATAACGGTTAATGGTACTAATTTAATCGTGCCAAAAGATTTTAGGGGCTATGATCAAAAAACGCGTGACAGCTTTTTTGGGGTAATTGAAATTCCTGTTCCCTACCATTTACTCCAAAAAAACAACACCATTGACGTTCGTTTTGATGACACTGGCGGTTATATTTCAAGTATGACAATGCAAGTATTTGAAACTTCAGCGGCTTTAACTCGATTTAATTAACCTAAATTAACGATATCACAGGTTAGTATCCAGTTTGGATACTAACCTGACTATTGAACAGATTATCTAACACCTTTTAGATGCAGTTGAGCATACCTGCAGGATTAGGCTAATTAAACCTAGAGTGTGTTTATCTTTGTTTATAAAAAAATAATACAAAGATTCACACGCCCTAGTGATTAATCACTGACTGAGCTAGATATGTATTAAGCTTTTGATGTAATAAATCGATAATAATAGGTTTGCCCAAGTGATCCGTAAAACCAATCGAGTAATAAAATTTAACGTCATCCGCCATTACATTGGCGGTCAGAGCTAAAATAGGTAGTGAAGGATACATTGCACGAATAATTTTACAGGCTTCAATACCGTCCATCACTGGCATTTGAATATCTAAAAAAATCAAATCAGGTTGCTGAGCTTCAGCAATTTCAACTGCCTCTTTCCCATTATTTACAATGATGATTTTTGCCTGAGATGCACTTAACATCGCCTCTATAATGGTTTGATTAATTTCGTTATCTTCTGCCACTAATATTGTTTTAGCTGATAAGTTGGGCATTTCAGTCGCAATTTGATCAACTTTTGCGCCCGTTAACTCAGCTTGCGCTAATGGCAAGGCAACTTTAAATAAGCTGCCTTCACCTAACTCACTGGATACGTTTATGTCGCCTTCCATTTGGGTCACTAAAGAGTGAGTTATCGCTAAACCTAAGCCAGTTCCACCAAATTTACGGGTGGTTGAACTATCCGCTTGCTTAAAACGGGTAAAAAGCTGGCTGACCGTTTGAGGACTCATTCCCGAACCTGTATCTTCAATTGTTATCATCAGTTTAGATTTTGCATCCAATCCGCTACTGGATATATATATTTTGACATAACCCGATTCAGTAAATTTAACAGCGTTTGATGTTAAGTTAAGTAATATCTGATGCACTCGAACCGGGTCACCCATCCAACCATCCACAAAATTTTTATCATAATGCAATTCTAACGCTATGCCTTTTTCTCTAGCTATGGCCGTTAAATCTGAAATAACTAATTCTGCAATTTCTTTGAACGCAAATACCGTTTTTTCAAGATTTAGCATACCAGCATCCATTTTAGAGAAATCTAAAATATCATTAATAATGGTTAATAAACTCTTACTTGAAAGAAGCGATTTATCAATTAAATTTTGAATTTTTATCTCGTTTTTGCTCTGGGCTAAAATTTGTAAGGTACCAATAATACCGTTTAATGGCGTACGAATTTCATGGCTCATGTTAGACAAAAACTGAGTTTTGATTTGGCTACTTTCTTCTGCTGTTCTTTGAGCTAGTTTAAGTGCATTCATGTTATAATTAACATCCTGCATCAACCTTTTTAGCGTATTGCTCAGTAGTTTTACTTCTACACTAGCGTGCTTTGAGCTAATAGATGGCATATTATCGTCTGTTGTGTTTGTTAGTTGCTGTGTTAATTTTGCAAGTGGGTCAATGGCACTTCTTTTTATATAAATCGTAGCGCTAAAAACCAAAAATAAAATTAAAATAATGCATCCAATAAATAGGAATTTACTCATGTTTTTAGCATCGTTAAAAGCATTTTTACGTATTTTGAGTAAGTATTTTTCGTGATCATTAAGCTGGGTAATTATCGTGTTAATCTGGTCCATTAACTTTTTACCCGAATTATTTTTTAATATATTTAATGATTCGGATAATTGACTTGATTTCGCTAATTGCACGGTTTTTTTGAGCTCTGAAAATTTAGCTTGAGTGAGTTTGGTTAGCGATTTAAGTTTTTGTTGTTGCTCTAAACTATCTGTGGTTAGCTGCTTTAATTTAACTAATTCATCAAGAGCTAAATCGATAGACTCAGTGAAAGAATCAAGATAAGCCTCATTTAACGTCAATAAAAAACCACGTTGGTTTGACTCTGCTATTTGGATATGATTTCTAACAGACTCTAATACAATAATAACTTGATAGGTATGAGTCACCCACTCTTCATTCTCCTGAGCTTTATGAAGCGTTGAATTAACAATGTAAAGACAAGTAATACCAATCAAAACAATAGAGACTAAAAATAATTTAAGCGTTTGCTGTAACGTCAGTTTGGTCATCAGTAACCATGATTCCTGTTTATACTTACTAACAATTGTAGTAAAAATACTTATTTAATACCTAATTATCTTATAACTTTATAAATAAAAACATGCCTAATACAAAGTATTTTATTTAAGACTATATCAAAATATATCCCTAAAAATTAAATGCTTATATTTTTAGCTAAACAATGACTAACCATTATTTAGCTATATTCCTGCCTTTTATCTGTTTTCATCTAATGATAACAGAGCGCGTATAAAGCTAGTTTCTATTTTTACATTTCAACAAAACAAACAACATCTAACATGCATTAATAAAACATTAAAAACACAATTATTGTATACAATATACAAAATTATGTATAAAATTAACCAAATTAAAATTTTATAATCAATCCTATGCAAGGTGTTAACATGACATTAATCGATCGTAAGATGAAATTCAGCTTAGCCGCAATTTGTATTGCTTCAGCGCTCAATTTAACAGCCTGTGGCGGATCTGGAGGATCAGATGACGCCAATACCCCAGAAGAAACCGCTAAAGATACAACACCTAATAACTTTACCCTAACCGCAATTGACGACGCCACTTTAAATACCCAGATTAACTCAAATACGGTGACGGTAAGCGGTATTAATACAGCAACCCCTATTTCAATTGAAGGTGGTGAATATGCAGTTAATGGGGGCGAATTCACTCAATCTGAGGGGCAAGTAAACAACCAAGATTCGGTCGTCGTTAGATTACAATCATCCAGTACTTTTTTAACCGAAAATTCAGCGACATTAAGCATAGGTGGGGTAACCCAAACTTTCACGGTAACGACCTTAGCCGAGCAAATTATTGACGATGGTGTTGTTCAAGTGGATGTCAATTTAAACATGAAGCATAGTGTTGGCGGAATAGAAACCTTAGACCGACAAAAGTATATTACGATACATGCAAATAATTTAGAGAATGGTTGGGGTCAAAACGATGTACATAGCTTAGATGCACCTAACGAATTAGGTGAAGATTTAATGCTAGATTTTATGCGCGGCTATGACGTTTATTTTGGCCGAGATACTGGTTCAATAGGCTGGAACTTACGTAATGTCTCACAAGATGCGACTAAACCGGGTTTTGTAGATGAAACATCTGCCAGTCAACGTGGCGGTGATGTTAAGTGGATTTACGATAATGGCACAAGTTATAAAAACGTAAATGCCCGTTTAGTAGAAGATCGAATGCAAGATATGATTGCTGGTGGTCAGCAACATCCATATTGGCCAGAAGGTACGTTAATAAAGCCTGTAAATGGCGATCCCGACTGGGCATTTTCGCAAACAGATACTGCGCAAGAACCCTTCGGAACAGCAACGGGCCATTATATGTCGCAATTTTTAGCAAACTTTTTTGCTCAAAGTGAAACTGATATGGGCCAAACCAAACCCACTTACTTTGAAGTAATGAACGAGCCTTTATATGATTTAACGACAGATCGTGAAGGCCAAGCTAATTATGTTGAACCCCTAAAAGTCTTTGAGTTTCATAATACAGTGGCGGCAGAAATTAGAAAAGAAAGTAAAAATGACGATATTATGATTGGAGGTTATACCATTGCCTTCCCTGATTTTGATAAAAATAATTTTCAACGTTGGGAAGAAAGAGACAAACTCTTTATTGATACAGCCGGTGAAAACATGGATTTTATATCAATCCATTTATATGACTTTCCTACGTTTCAAAACTCAGAGCGATACCGCCGAGGCAGTAACTTAGAAGCGACACTTGATATGCTTGAGCACTATACTTATTTAAAATTTGGTCAGGTTAAACCCATTTTAATTTCAGAAGTGGGCTCATCGGTACATGCTAGAGTAAATGAAGACTGGACACCTCAACGTGATGCTGAAAAGGTATTATCAATTACGACCATGAATACTCAATTTTTAGAGCGACCTAATAATATTTTAAAAGTTATTCCTTTTATACCTGTAAAAGCAGAATGGGGACGCCGTGAAGTAAACGGAAAAAGCATCGCTTACTCTAGTCGTTTGATGGTTCAGAAAAAAGAACGTGATGGTTCGAATGATGACACTTGGGTTTATTCAGATCATGTCAACTTCTACAAATTATGGTCACAAGTAACAGGTACTCGAGTAGATAGCTATTCTGACGAAATAGATGTATTAACGGATAGCTATGTTGATGGCAACCAGGCTTACATTGTATTAACCAACCTAGAGTTTGAAGATGTAAAAATTAACTTAAACGCCCTTGGTGTCGACGGTAACACTTTAGATTCAATTAGTTATAAAGAGTTAAGCTATACAGCTAATAATGAATCTCAATTCATTGAAGAAACCTTAACGGAGCTGCCAGAAGCGCTAACATTACCTGCAGAAGCCACAACCATTATCCGTTTAGAGTATGCAAACAATATTGAGGTAACCGAATCTAATACTGAAAAACGCTACTACGCAACTACCTACCAACAAGCAATAAATGCTAACCAAGCCATTAACTTTACATTTGACGATGTAAGTGTCAATGCTCAAGGGGAAGCGGTTTTACGCTTAGGATTAGGGCGAGACCATGATAAGTCGCTTTCTCCAGTTGTCGCTGTTAATGGCAATTTAGTATCAGTGCCTTCTGATGTAAAAGGCTACGATCAAAAACAAGGCAAAACAGCAACTGGCCGACCTAACTTTTTTGGCGTGATTGAAATTCCGGTTCCTTATGATCAACTTCAAGCAAGTAACACGGTTACGGTTGAATTTTCAGACACTGGCGGTTTTGTGAGTTCAGCTGTACTTCAAGTATTTTCAACTTCAGTTGAATTAAGCCGTCATTAAAGTTGGCTTTGGAATAGCTTATAAGCTTAAGCCACAACCTAAGCAGCGCATGAGAACAATGCGCTGCTTTTACAAACTCTGCCCGCCCCAAAAAAAGCGAGTGATAAAGAACGATTAATAAAGCTTCTAATTTTTAATAAAATTCAGTGAATAAGATCAACTCATTTATAATTTATACAGAGATGCTTCTGACCACAAAAACTTACTATCAAGTTTCTCATCAGGCATTAAGCAGCGATCTTTTTTACCAAACCATTTATATCGATTTGACGCTAACAAACGATAAAAATAATCACGAATCACCGCGGGTACTACCTTAAACACCGACAATAAATACCAAGCACCAGATAAATCTTTAGTGACTTCAATTGCTGCATGCGTTCTTAAATAACAATGACCTTTTTTTATCAATATGAAAGAATCACATCCAGCGTCTGCTAATTTATACTCTGCCATTAATCTTTGTGCCGCAGGGCTTTGCATAGGCGCAAATACAAATTGATTAGCATAATCGCGCTTAATGATAAAATTAACAGCGCCATGACAAAAATTGCAAACGCCATCAAAAATAATAATATAGTGATTGTCCATAATGCTTACCTAAACCGAGTTTACCTTTGTTTATAATTTAAGCTGGAAAATGTCTTAGCCAAGGCAGAAATAGTTAGATTTAGCAATCTAACTAAGATATTTCTAACACGGCATATGGTTACACTGCAATTTACAGCAGGCTGCTGTATTTGAAAAGCTAACTTATTCAGTTCAATCCAAACTCCGGATGATGCTCAAAGTCATAAAATCGCATTACGCTAACTAACCACAACTCGGGTTAAGGTGTTGTATTCTAACTAATTGAATTGTTTAATCTTACAGCCTTGCATGGTTTTTAACGAGATTTCTTTGCGTGGATAAGGTAAATTAACGCGTCAATAGCTAGCCTCGGCTTTGGTTCCGGCATCGCACTGTCTCCCCCACCCATAGGGTTGTATGCAAAGGAATTTAACACAGTCCCCGAGAAAAAACGCCGTTTGATACATATTGATTAAACCGAGTTGAGGTTAATTAAGTTTATATACAGTCATTTAAATATAGCTATGTATATAAATGGGTTTATAAAAATTCAAAAGCATGATTAAAATTATTTTCTCAATGATATCTCTCAATACAACTTATTAATAAAACTAAATTTAACCTATTGTTTTTAAATAATTTTAAACATAACCCGCTATCTAGCATAGAAAATTATTATTTCAACAAAAACCTTAAAATTGCTTTTTATTTAAACTTTTTTGTATATTAAAGTTGACCTGTATAAAAAACCAGTATACTGTATATCCATACACACAACACTGTATGGATAACTAACAATGAATACCTATATATTGACTGATGCTGTAAGAAATACTCGTTTCTTTTCGACTAACTCGACTAGTGATCTATTTGAAATGCGATTTTGGGCTGGTATTGCAAGGCTACAAGAAGATAACCGCTGGCTTTGTGTTGTCGCACCAAAAAAAATGCCAAGTAAACAGCGTTTAGCGCAAGCTGGTATTCAACTAAACAGAATGTTAGTTATACATCCGCACGCAAATGACAACATTGCCAAAATATCTGAAAAAGCCTTAAAGTTAGGAAAATGCTGTGCTGTGGTAGCTTGGTTTGATGAATTAGAAAAAGCTGAAAGAAACAGCTTAATCGAAACAGCTCAAAGTTCAAATGCAGCTTGTATTATGATTAAACCAACAGGATCTAAGCGTAACTCAACCAATAATACAGTCATAAAAATCGCTTAGTGGCAGCGGGTTTCCCCCGCGTTTTTAAAGCTTTGCATGTTATAAATTAGCCTGATTACATGTTTTCACGCGATGTAAAATCGCTGCTACCTGAACCATCTTAACACCCTTGGGCCTTCGGGCCCTTTTTTATCACATTAATACATGAATAAATCGCGTTACGTGAACCAGACACCATAACCTAGCCCGTAGCAGCGGGTTTACCCCGCGTTTTTAAAGCTTTGCATGTATAAATTAACCTAATTACGTGTTTTCACGCGATATAAAATCGCTGCTACCTGAACCGTCTGTCTTCGGCTTTTGTATAATATTGATACATGAACCAGACACCATAACCTAGCCCGTAGCAGCGGGTTTACCCCGCGTTTTTAAAGCTTTGCATGTATAAATTAACCTGATTACGTGTTTTCACGCGATGTAAAATCGCTGCTACCTGAACCCTCTGTCTTCGGCTTTTGTATAACATTGATATATGAATAAATCACGATTGCTATAAAGTTTACAAAACCCCGAGTTCTGTTAAACGCTCTATTAAGTAACTCTGAGCTGTATATCTATCTGATAATTTTACATCTGGCCGGGCATGTAAAAAAAGTGGCATTGATATGCGCGATTGGGTTTGTCCTGCTCCCGTTGGGTTGATAACTCTATGGGTTGTAGACGGAAAGTAGCCATTTGAAGCTTCTTGTAACATATCGCCAGTATTAATAATTATATAACCAAAATCACTGGGTACATCAAGCCACTCCCCCGTTAAAGTTTTAACTTGTAAGCCTGGCTCATTAGCAGCAGGTAAAACCGTTAATAAATTAATGTCTTCGTGGGCGGCGGCTCTTATTGCACCAATGGTTTGATCTTTTTTAAGAGGGGGATAATGCAAAATACGCAGTAAAGTATTTTCGCTATTTTCAATCATGCTAGATAAGGGCTGAGTATAATGCTTTGAAACAATATTTGGAGATTCCGCTTCAACCCAAGTTAATAATGTTTGTGCTAACCGATTAGCTTTTTGATAATAATCCAGTGTTATTTGCGTTAAGTCTTCCGGACATTGACCCCAAGGGTAATAATGAAAGTATTCTTTTAAATCTTGATATTGTGCGCCTTTGGCAGTTTCAGCTTTGTTAGTTGAAAAAAATCCATCTTGTTTAGGCTGAGTAAATTCAAAATCATATTTATGAGTTGAATCAAAAAATTGCTGCCATTGCAGATATAAATCTTGAACTAAATTTTTTGATAACGGGTGATTTTTAAGCACTCCAAAGCCTGTTTGTTTAAGTGATTCAACAAATCGTTCGGCCGCTTCTGGTCCGTTATAATCAATGGCGGTTAATTCTATCATATCGTGAATTAGCTACGCTGAGTTAAGTTAAAGCAATTAGGTTAAGGTTAATCAAATAGTGGTTGATTAAATACAGTGAAAACCAAGCCATAAAACCCGCAATCACATCATCAATCATAATGCCAAAGCCACCATGCATATTTTTGTCGAACCAACTAATCGGCCAAGGTTTTAAAATATCAAAAAGGCGAAATAAGGCAAAACCTAAAACGATATTTAACCAAGTTGGCGGAAACAAAAAAAGGGCAATTAACAAACCAACTATTTCATCCCAAACAATACCAGGGTGATCATGTACATTTAACGAGCGTGCTGCATAACCACAAATCCAAGGCCCTATTAACATAAAAAATAGGGTGACCGCAAAATAAACTGGGGTCGAAAATAAACTCAAAATTAAAAATAAAGGAATTGCCGCTAACGTGCCAAATGTACCAGGCGCTTTTGGCGCTAAACCTGAGCCAAAACCAAATGCTAAAATATGAACCGGATGAAGACAATTAATAGTTTTAAATTCTGGACGAATCGAAAATTTAGACAAAATGTTGATATCCTGTTTGGCTGAGTTGAGTTGGCTTATTATTATGATTAACCACAAATGATTTGTCGGAACTTATTTCGCCAACACAAGTTAACGGTAAATCAAGTTGTTGGCTGAGTTGATTTAACTCATTTACGTTATCTGCGGGTACGGTAAAACATAGCTCATAGTCGTCTCCCCCCGTTGCTGCCAATTGCTGAGCTTTCGCTGCGGAAAACTGCGCTAATAGCGCCTCAGAACAAGGTAGTTTTGCTATGTCAATGCAGGCTCCAACACCAGACGCTTTTAAAATATGCTGTAAATCAGCTAATAGCCCATCGGATATATCAATCGCACTACTCGCAAGTCCTAATAACCGAGTACCTAACTCGACTCTGGCAGTTGGATAATTAAAACGAGCTAATAAAGCCTCTTGAATGTTTTGTGTTTTGGCTTTTGTCTTTTTCAACAAAATTTCTAATGCGCCTGCAGCATCTCCTAAGGTACCTGAGACAAATATTTTATCTTGTGCTTTGGCGCCAGAACGTTTGTGTGCTTTTTGATGATCAACTTCACCCATTGCATTAATTGTGATGCTTAAAGGCCCAGAAGTAGTATCTCCACCAATTAGATGAATATGATGTTCATTTGCCAACTCAAATAGCCCTTCGCTAAATTGAGCGAGCCAGGTTTGATTATCACTAAGAGCTTTAGGCAAACTTAACGCTAAACTAAACCACTTAGGTTTTGCCCCCATTGCTGCTAGATCACTTAAATTAGTGGCTAAACAACGATAAGCCAATGCGTGCGGATGAATATCAGGTAAAAAATGGGTACCACTATTTAGGGTATCTGTGGTGATCGCTAAAGAAGCGTTAGTGAGTTCAAAATTAGGGACAACTAACGCGCAGTCATCCCCTTTATCTAATTTGACACTTTGTGGCGTTTGGCCAACTTTAAAATAACGATTAATTAAATCAAATTCAGCCATAAATCATTTAACGCTTTATTTTCCGTGCGGACGAAGTTTTTTAACGGCTTTATCTAAAACACCATTAACAAATTTATGGCTTTCATCTGCGCCAAATGTTTTTGATATTTCAATAGCTTCGTTAATCACAACTCTATACGGCACTTCTGGACAATGTACTAATTCAAATACTGCCACTCGCAATATAGCTTTTTCAACCATATCGAGTTCTTCAAGGTCACGCGCTAAATACTCAGCGTAAGCTTTATCTAAATCACCTGAATTTTGCGCTGTGCCTAATACTAAATTACGATAAAAGTTAACATCAAAGCTTTTAAGATCGGTTTCATCTATTGTGCTTTCAATAATATCTTTAATCATATTTTTAGAGATTTGCCATCCATAAATTGATTGGGTCGCTAATTCTCTCGATCGTCTGCGGTGTGAAGGTTTCAAACTGAACTCCTGAGCAATGCAATTATAATTGGCTAACTAAATTGACCATTTCTAATGCACTTAAAGCAGCTTCGCCACCTTTATTGCCCATTTTTGTGCCTGCTCGTTCTATCGTTTGTTCAATTGAATCTGTGGTTAATACCCCAAAAGCCACTGGTAAACCAAAATCTAAAGAAACTTGAGCTAGGCCTTTGTTACATTCGTTGGCAACAAAATCAAAATGCGGTGTACCACCACGAATAACGGCACCCAATGCAATAATCGCATCATAATTTTTTGTCTCAGCAACTTTTTTGGCCACTAAAGGTAATTCATAAGCACCAGGACAACGAATAATCGTAATGTCTTTGTCTTCAACCTGACCATGACGTTTTAATGTATCAATTGCGCCTTCGACTAAACTTTCAACAATAAAACTATTAAAACGAGATACCACAATGGCAAACTTTTTACCTTGTGCTGAAAATGCACCTTCAATAACTTGCATCAGATAATTACCTTAAAATTTGTGCTGTAAAAATTGGCGCTAATTCTAACAAAAATTTGCCCCAACCTGTGAATATTTAATGGTGAAATACAAAAATAAATGTCGAATTAGCCAAAAAAGACTATTCGTCAACGTATTCAACTACTTCTAAACCGAAACCGGCTAAAGAATGATATTTTTTTTGTGAGCTCAATAAACGCATTTTGCCAACATTTAACGCCGATAATATTTGCGAGCCGACACCGACGGTGCGAGACGTCTGTTGCCAGCTATCGATTCGACGGACTGGTTTGCCTTCATCTTCAAGCTGATATCCGCTCACTTTAGCCATTAACTCTTCTGGCGTTTCATTTTTACCCAATAACAGCAACACACCACCTTCTTGAGCAATTCGTTCCAGTGAGCGACTCAGCGTCCAATTTTTGCTTTCGTCTCGGGTTGAGCCTAATAAATCAGCCAAAATATCTTTAACATGAACCCTTACTAAACTGGGTTTATCAGGCGTTAGCTCAGTATTTTTTAATGCAAAATGTACCTGACCATCGATCGTATCTTTAAAGGTAATTAAGTCAAATTCACCAAACTCAGTTGGTAATTTGCATTCTGCAATTTTTTCAATTGTAGTTTCTGTATTGTTTCTGTATTCAATTAAATCAGCAATAGTACCAATTTTTAAATCATGCTTTTGTGCAAATTTTTCAAGCTCGGGCCGGCGCGACATAGTACCGTCTTCATTTAAAATTTCGACGATAACACCAGCTGGTTCCAACCCAGCCAAACGTGCTAAATCGCAGCCTGCTTCTGTATGTCCGGCTCTATTTAACACGCCACCTTCTTGCGCCATAATCGGAAAAATATGACCCGGTTGTACAATATCTTCTGGTTTTGCATCGCGTGCGACCGCGGCTCTAACCGTGGTTGAACGATCTGCCGCTGATATCCCTGTTGTTACACCGGTGGCTGCTTCAATAGACAACGTAAAATTAGTACCAAATTGAGCTTGATTACGATCTACCATTAAAGGTAAATCAAGTTGCTGGCAACGGTCTTTAGTCAGCGTTAAACAAATTAAACCACGCCCATGAGTCGCCATAAAGTTAATTGCTTGTGGGGTACAATGCTGCGCTGCAACTATCATATCGCCTTCGTTTTCTCTGTCTTCATCATCCATTAATATAACAATTTTACCCTGCTGGATATCTTCAATTATTTCTGCAGCTGTGTTCAATTTCATTAATCTTGTACCTTATTTGATAAATCCACTTTTAGCCAATAACTCCATAGTTACACCAGAAGAAACTTGACTTGGGGCTGACATTAAACGCTCAAGATATCGGGCTATTACATCAACTTCTAAATTTACTTTACTGCCAACATGCCAGTCATTAATTGTGGTTTTTTCACTTGTATGAGGAATAATGGTTAACCTAAAATCACTCTCTTGAATATCATTTACGGTCAGGCTAATTCCATCCACAGTAATAGAGCCTTTTTGTGCGATATATTTAGCCAACTCAGCGGGCGCACTAATCCAATAATCAATGGCATTGGCATTTGGCGTAATGCGAGAAACATATCCGACACCATCCACATGTCCACTCACTATATGGCCACCTAAGCGACTAGTTGGCAAGCAGGCCTTTTCTAAATTCACCTCTGAACCAACCGACAAATCGGCTAATTTAGTTAGTTTTATCGTTTCCGCTGACACATCAGCTGAAAAGCTCTGTGAATCAAAATGGGTAACCGTTAAACATACGCCACTTACGGCAATACTATCGCCTAACTTAACATCATTTAAATCAAGGGATTGACTATTAACGACTAATTCAAAATCACCCGCTTTGGCGTTGATGGCTTGAATCTTTCCAACTGCTTCAATTATACCTGTAAACATGTGTTATTTGGCTCTTAATGTTAATCTTAAATCTGGGCCTATCTGGCGAACGTCTGCATATTGCCATTCAACGGCTTGGCTTAGCTCAGTTAAATTTGGCACATCTAATAAACCTTTCGTATTTTCGCCCATTAATTTAGGCGCCTGATAAATTATAAGTTCATCAACTAACCCTTGCTGAATCAATGCACCTGCTAATTTGGCACCGGCCTCAACCCAAATATGGTTCATCTGACAGGCACCCAACTCGAGCATTAATGCTGTTAAATCAATATTGTGGTCATTACCTGATAATTCAATCTGAGTGACGTGTTTAGGCCAATTTTGTTGGGGCGGTGTCACTTTAATTTTATTTTTAACGACAAAAACAGGTGTTTCGCTCGCAAAAATATTTAAATCAGGTGTCAGTTGTGACTGATTATCAATAATAATTTTTGCAGGTTGACGAATACTTTCTATTGGATAATCAGTCAAAGGAAAATCGCTTTCGCGCACATTCATTTGCGGGTTATCCGCCATAACAGTCCCTGAACCTGTTAGAATAGCACAAGCTTTCGCACGGTAAAGCTGAACATCTTTTCTGGCCTGATAACTGGTTATCCACTTACTTTCGCCCGATGCCATTGCTGTTCTGCCGTCTAAGCTAGAAGCCAATTTAACCTGAACAAAGGGACGCTTATGCGTCATCCGTTTATTAAAGCCCGGATTAATTTTTTTACAGGCTGACTCTAAACAACCTTGGTGCACTTGAATACCGGCATCACGTAGCATTTGAATACCACGTCCGCTTACCAAAGGGTTAGGATCTTCCATGCCAACAATTACAGTCGCGACGCCTGCTTTAATTAAAGCACTGGCACAAGGTGGCGTTTTTCCTGTGTGACTACAAGGTTCTAAAGTTACGTAAGCTGTTGCACCTTGAGCGGTGGCTTGGCTTTGTTCAACTTGGGTAAGTGCATTGATTTCGGCATGGGGTCCGCCAGCTTGAATGTGAAAACCTTCACCAATAATTTGATTGTTTTTTACAATCACACAGCCCACACAAGGATTAGGAGATGTGGTAAATCGTCCCCGTTCTGCTAATCGAATAGCCCTCGCCATGTAGTTCAAATCTTCCGGATAAAATAAGCTCATCTGTAATTGGCCTAGCGTTGAATTTTATTCAGCTTAGTTGTGTTTAGCCGTTTTATCATCTAAACCGGCAATTGCTTCACCAAACTCTTTGATATCTTGGAACGAACGGTAAACAGAGGCAAATCGAACATACGCGACTTGATCCACTTGTTTGATTTTTTCCATTAGTATATTACCAATTAACTTACTTTCGACTTCACGTTCGCCCGTTGCTCTTAGGGCCGATTCAAGTTGACTAATTAAAGTTTCAATTTGCTCTGTACTCACAGGTCGTTTTTCAAGCGCTCTCATTAACCCTGCTCGCAGCTTGTTCTCATGATAGGGTTCACGTGAACCATCTGTTTTTATAACTCTTGGCATCACAAGCTCAGCAGTTTCAAACGTTGTAAATCGCTCTAAGCAATCTAAACATTGACGACGACGCCTAACTTGATGGCCTTCCGCAACTAAGCGGCTGTCGATCACTTTGGTTTCCTGTGTTGCACAAAATGGGCAATGCATATCAAACCTTATAATTAAAACAGGCCGCATAAGCGGCCTGATTAGGTCAATTAATTCGATAAATCGACATTAATTCTATTAAGCGTAAACCGGAAGGCGCTTACAAATATCTAATACATTTTGCTTAACCGTATTAGTGACTTCTTCGTTTTCAATATTATCTAATACATCACAAATCCAACCCGCTAATGCTTTGGCATCATCTGCGTTAAAACCGCGACGAGTAATTGAAGGTGTACCGATTCTTAAACCAGACGTAACAAACGGTGAACGTGGATCGTTTGGAACTGAGTTTTTATTAACCGTGATATTTGCTTTGCCTAGTGCAGCGTCTGCTTCTTTACCTGTAATATCTTTGTCGATTAAATCAACTAAGAATAAATGATTTTCAGTTTTACCAGAAACCACTTTGTAACCACGCGCTTGTAATACTTCAACCATAGCTTGTGCATTTTTAACCACTTGCTGCTGGTACGATTTAAACTCGTCTGACATTGCTTCTTTAAAAGCAACCGCTTTAGCAGCAATCACGTGGCATAAAGGACCACCTTGACCACCAGGGAAAACTGCGCTGTTTAATTTTTTATAAATATCTTCATCGCCTTTCGCCGATAAAATTAAACCACCGCGCGGGCCAGCTAATGTTTTATGAGTCGTTGTGGTAACAACATCTGCATACTTCATTGGAGAAGGGTAAACATCAGCCGCAATTAAACCTGCAACATGCGCCATGTCTACTAATAAATAAGCACCAACTTTATCTGCGATTTCACGTAAACGAGCCCAATCAACCACTAAAGAATAAGCTGAGAAACCACCAATAATCATTTTTGGTTTGTGCTCTAAGGCTAACGCTTCTACCTGTTCATAATCGATTTCGCCCGTTTCTGGGTTTAATCCATACTGAATTGCGTTGTAATGTTTTCCTGAAAAGTTAACATGTGCGCCGTGTGTTAAGTGACCACCATGCGCTAAGCTCATCCCTAACACAGTATCGCCAGGTTGTAATAAAGCTTGAAAAACTGCACCATTGGCTTGCGAGCCTGAATGAGGCTGGACATTCGCGTAATCTGCACCAAATAATGCTTTTGCGCGATCGATTGCTAATTGCTCAACGACATCTACGTGCTCACAACCACCGTAGTAACGTTTGCCCGGATAGCCTTCAGCATATTTATTAGTTAGTTGAGAACCTTGAGCTTCAAGTACACGAGGACTCGCATAGTTTTCTGAAGCGATTAATTCAATATGTTCTTCCTGACGAACCGTTTCATCTTGAACGGCTTGCCATAACTCAGGGTCAAAATCAGCAATATTCATGTCACGTGTTAACATGGTTTCTCCTGTTAAAAAGCGCAGTAAATTTTAAAAGGCGCATTGTATAATTTTCTTCGGCTTATGCCTACTATTTGTTAATGGTTTTTATTGCATCATCAAACTGAAAAATTTTCAATCAATCATTTTAGCCAAAAAAAAAGCTGTGAATACAAATTCACAGCTTTAAAAAACATCTAGAGCTTGCAGTCGTTTGCTTACAAGCCTAATTTAGCCAGCTCTTTTTTTGCGATAACCGCGGGTAACGGTATATAACCATCTTTTTCAACAATATATTGGCCTGATTTTGATAAAACCATAGTGATAAATTCAGCCGTTAATGGATCAAGCGGTTTATTCGGATGCTTATTCACATACACATATAAAAAGCGTGACAGTGGATATTTACCAGCAACTGCGTTTTCAATAGTCGCATCAACATATCCACTTCCGCGTTTTGATAAAGGAACCGCTTTAACGCCCGAAGTGCGATAGCCTATACCAGAATATCCTATCGCATTTAACGAAGACGAAACAGATTGCACAACAGAAGCAGAACCCGGTTGTTCATTGACATTATTTTTGAAATCACCTTTACATAAAGCTTTAGATTTAAAATACCCATAAGTACCAGAAACCGAGTTACGACCAAACAATTGAATATCTTTACGATCCCAGTCACCCGTTAAACCTAACTCACCCCAACGTTTACTATCTGTGTTCGACCCGCACTTTAAAGTTGAGGAAAAAATAGCGTCGACTTGCTTAATCGATAGTCCTTCAATTGGATTATCTTTATTTACAAATACAGCCAGTGCATCAATTGCAACCCGCACGGCTGTTGGTTTGTAACCAAAGCGTTCTTCAAATGCTTCAATTTCTTTTGATTTCATCGAACGGCTCATAGGACCAAACTGCGCAGTGCCTTCCGTTAATGCTGGCGGTGCAGTTGATGAACCAGCTGCTTGCACTTGAATCATCACATTTGGGTATATTCTTTTATATTCTTCAGCCCAAAATGTCATCATATTGGCTAACGTATCTGAGCCTACAGATGATATTTTTCCTGAAACACCACTCGTTTTTTGGTATTCAGGTAAGTTATTATCAATCGCGCTGGCTTGACTGGTGATCAAGAAAGTCGTTAGAAAACCTACATACTTAATAATAGTTTTTAGATTCATACATGCTCCAATAGCCGATTTTATCTATATTTCTTGTGTCGCCATATGTTATGACAAATTCATTTCAAAAATATGACAGTCGGTAAAAAGAATTAGATATAGAAAACCACAGCAAGGCTGTGGTTTTTAGGTATTTTACTAAAATAAAGATAAGTTAACCTTAACCCGAGTTGAGGTTTAGTTAATAAAATTAAAATTTGTGTTCAAGCCCGAACGCAACTGTGGTACGGCGATCTTGGATAACAATATCGTTATTTTCGTAGTGATCATCATAGCTAAGCCATGCAAAAGCTTTCGTAGCACTGCCTAACTTATAATCAACACCGATAGAAGATGTGCTGCGCTCTCTATCACCATTAATTAATTGGTGCTGAACTTTATACTTAAATTCTCCACTTTGATAAGCCGCATTCAACAAATAGCCTGTCGCTGACTCACCTGAATTATTATTTTTTTGACGTTGGGCCATTGCACCTAAAGTAAATTGACCTAAAGATTTTTGCACGACAAAACGAACTCGGTCTTCGCCTTTTACATCATTATCCAAAGCCAAAGCTGAATATAAGCTGCTTTTCTTCAAATTTTTGTCGCCGTACATTAGGGCAGTTGACAAGCCAGCACTGTCTCGCTCAGCTGCGTCGTTTTCTTCCTGCGTTAAGTAAGTCACGCCTAACGAAAATTGGTTGTAGCTTGGTGAAATATAAGTAATTGAATCATTAGCTCTAATTTCGCCCGAAAACAATCTTTTAATATCGGCGTTATAATTGTTAAATAAATCGACTTTGCCTTGTGAAAATTTATGAGCTGTGTCCATTCGGCCTAATCTAACTTGCCCAAAGTGGCCTTTTAAACCAACATATTGATTACGAGCCGTGATGTTTTGTTCTTTAGACTCATCGGTAAAATCAACCCCGAACTCAGCTTGATAAATTGCAATTAAATCATTTTCCAGTTTAGCTTCACCTTTAACGCCAAACCTTGAACTATTGCTCTTTAAATCAGTTGCAGTTTCATCCGACTCTGAAAACTGCAGCGAAATATTTGCTCTGCCATAAACAGTTAATAAATCAGATTGAGCTTGAGCAGCCGTAGTTAACAAAACAGACGTTGCAAGCGCAGTGTAAAAAACAGATTTCATAGAGTCGTCCCACATTAAAAGTAACAGCTTAAGATTAGCGATAATTAAGCTTAATTCAAGCAACTTAGACTAAGTAAAGTTAAGCTTAATTTTGATAATACGAGAGATTATATTAACTTTATATGACACTTTTATTTCAAACTGAAATATAAATGTCATTTTATATTCATCTACATTTCATTTAACTGAAATATTTAATTAAATCAAAAATATAAAATTTAAACTTTCAGTTAATTTCTTAAGCTATCTTTTTAAACTGAGTTTGGCACGACCCGACTTAGGCTTTTCAATCTTTTTAGGTTTAGCAACTTGAATAAAAACTTTTTCTTTTTTTGTTTTGCTGGCGCTCGGATTTACGCTACTCACTTGCTCATTTACATCTGCTGTTTTAGTTGAGTCAGCAACTGCTTGGTTTATTTCGTGCATTTCTTGTTCTGTTAAATCACGCCATTGGCCTTTTTTTAAATCGCCTAATTTAACATTCATAATTCGTGTGCGTTTGAGTTTAACGACTTGGTAATCTAAATATTCGCACATGCGTCTAATTTGACGATTCAGGCCTTGGGTTAAAATAATTTTAAAGACAAAACGACTAACTTTTTCCACCTGGCAAGGTTGCGTCACTGTTTCCAAAATAGGAATGCCGGATGCCATTTTATCGACAAAATCTTGAGTAACTGTTTTATCAACTGTCACTATATATTCTTTTTGATGATTATTGCCTGCCCGCAAAATTTTATTAACGATGTCGCCGTCACTGGTTAAAAAGATTAACCCTTCAGAGGGTTTGTCTAGGCGCCCTATCGGAAAAATTCTCTCTCTGTGTTTAATCGCGTCAATAATATTGCCTTTAACATCACGCTCTGTAGTGCAGGTAATACCAACAGGTTTATTATAAGCAATATAAACCCTATCAACTTTACTTTTAGGGCTAGAAAATATCCGTTTCCCTTTTACCTCTACATAATCAGTTGGCATCACTTTGGTGCCTAATTCCGGCACTTTTCCGTTAATAGTTACGTTTTGTTGTTCGATCAACTTATCGGCTTCACGACGCGAGCAATAACCTGAATCACTGATAAATTTATTAAGACGAATGCCCTTCGATGAGTTCACAAAAAGCCCTACCATTTCATGTTAATTAAAATATAAATCCCACAAAAATGTGGGATTTATACGGCCAACTGGCTAAATTTAAGCATATGAGTTGTTATGCGTCTGGATCGTAATCCAAGTTAGGTGCTAACCAACGTTCAGCTTCTGTGAGTGTCATGCCTTTACGCTCAGCATAACTTTCAACTTGCTGCTGCTTAATTTTACCAACCGCAAAATATTTACTATCTGGATGAGCAAAATACCAACCACTAACGGAAGCGCCCGGCCACATAGCACAACTTTCAGTTAGGCTAATTCCAACTCGGTTTTCAACATCCAGTAACTGCCATAATAGCTTTTTCTCTGTGTGTTCTGGACAAGCTGCATAACCTGGAGCCGGACGAATACCTTGATATTTTTCACGAATGAGCATTTCATTATTTAAATCTTCATCCGGTGCATAACCCCAGTATTCGGTACGCACTTTAAGATGTAAATATTCAGCAAAGGCTTCAGCTAATCGATCGGCGATTGCTTTTACCATAATGCTATTGTAATCGTCGTGCTCAGCTAAAAACTCGTTCGCCCATTCATCGACACCAAAACCAGCAGTTACCGCAAAGCCACCTATGTAATCATCAATGCCTGAGTCTGCATCGGCAATATAATCACTTAATGCTCGGTTGTATTGGCCCGCTTTTTTCTCACCTTGGTTTCTTAAATGATGTACCCGCATTAACTCTGAGTTACGGTTTTCATCTTCAAAAATACTAATATCATCGCCCTGGCGCGCAGCCGCAAATAAACCAAATATACCTTTGGCTTTAATTTTGCCTTCACGCTCAATGGTATCCAAAATTTGATTAGCATCATTGAATAATTTTTGCGCCTCTTCACCGACTAATTCATGTTGTAAAATAGCAGGATATTTACCGCTTAGCTGCCAAGTTAAAAAGAAAGGTGTCCAGTCGATATATTGGCGAATATCACTGATAGATACATCTTGTAACTCAGTTATACCTAATTTTTTGGGTTTTACTGGTGTGTAATTTTCAAAAGACAACGGGAAGCGATTCGCTTGGGCTGCTTCGTAACTGACTAATTTGGTACGAGGTCCACGGTTAGCATGTTGTTCACGAACTCGCTCATATTCTTCATCTATACGCTTAACAAATGCCGGACGTAACTCTTTACTTAATAAAGATGATGCAACCGAGACACTACGAGAAGCGTTAGGTACATAAACTACCGGATGTTCATATTGCTGCTCTATTTTTACAGCGGTATGAGCTTTTGAGGTCGTCGCACCACCAATCAGTAATGGCAATTCAAAACCTTGGCGTTTCATCTCTTTTGCCACGTGAACCATTTCATCCAGCGAGGGTGTAATTAAACCTGATAAACCTATAATGTCACATTTTTCTTCAATCGCCGTTTTTAGTATTTTGTCTGCTGGCACCATGACACCTAAATCAACAATTTCATAGTTATTACATTGCAGCACCACACCTACAATATTTTTGCCTATATCGTGAACATCACCTTTCACCGTGGCTAATAAAATTTTCCCGTTGGTTTGGCCTTCTTCTTTTTGGGCTTCGATGTAAGGTTCTAAATAAGCAACCGCTCGTTTCATTACTCGGGCAGATTTGACCACTTGTGGCAAAAACATTTTGCCTTCACCAAATAAATCGCCTACTACATTCATGCCGTCCATTAACGGCCCTTCAATCACATGCAGTGGTTTTTCAGAAACTTGACGAGCGGCTTCTGTATCTTCTTCAATAAAATCAGTAATCCCTTTAACTAACGAATACTCCAAACGTTTTTTCACGTCCCAACTACGCCATTCCTGTGCGGCTGGATCTTCTGCTTTGGCACCACTGCCACGATAATTTTCTGCAATCGCGAGTAAGTTTTCTGTTGCTTCATCGGTTTTGTTTAAAACAACATCTTCAACCGCAGCTTTTAATTCAGCTGGAATATCATCATAAATAGCTAACTGACCTGCATTAACGATACCCATAGTTAGGCCATTTTTTATCGCATAATATAAAAATACAGCATGAATGGCTTCTCGAACGGGATCATTACCACGGAACGAGAATGATACATTTGAAACACCACCAGAGATCATTGCATGAGGTAAATTATCAGTAATATCTTTACATGCCTCAATAAAATCGACTGCATAGTTGTTATGCTCATCAATACCAGTTGCAACGGCAAAAATATTCGGATCGAAAATAATATCTTCTGGCGGAAATCCAACTTTGTTAACTAAAACATCATAAGAGCGTTTACAAATTTCATATTTGCGAGCGCGTGTATCTGCTTGGCCATCTTCATCAAATGCCATAACAATAACAGCGGCGCCATAACGTCTTAATAATTTAGCTTGTCCAATGAATTTTTCTTCACCTTCTTTCAGACTAATAGAGTTAACAATGCCTTTGCCTTGGATGCATTTAAGGCCCGCTTCTAAAATTTCCCACTTAGATGAATCAATCATAATAGGGACACGAGAAATATCAGGCTCTGAGGCAATCAGATTTAAAAAGCGCACCATCGCAGCTTGTGAATCTAACATGCCTTCATCCATATTAATGTCGATGATTTGCGCACCATTTTCAACTTGTTGGCGTGCAACATCTAAGGCTTCGTCATAAAGCTCTTCTTTTATTAAGCGTTTAAATTTAGCAGAACCCGTAATATTGGTTCGTTCACCAACATTTACAAATAACGAGCTGCTATTAATCGTAAGAGGCTCTAAACCAGATAAACGACAGGCAACTTCGCGCGGTTTAATTTCGCGTGGTGTCACCCCATTTACCGCTTTTGCAATCTCTGCAATATGTTCAGGGGCGGTGCCGCAACAACCACCCACAATGTTGAAAAAGCCTGATTCAGCCCACTCTTTAATATGAATGGCCATATCTTCCGGCGATAAGTCGTACTCACCAAACGCATTAGGTAAACCTGCATTTGGATGTACTGAAACAGCAAAATCAGATACTCGACTAAGCTCTTCAACATATTGGCGAAGCTCAGCTGGGCCTAACGCACAGTTTAAACCTATCGAAATTGGTTGAAGGTGGCGAAGCGAATTATAAAAAGCTTCTGTGGTTTGACCTGATAATGTTCGACCGGATGCATCAGTAATGGTCCCCGAAATCATAATAGGTAATTCGATACCCGTATTTTCAAATGCTTGCAAAACCGCAAAACCAGCCGCTTTAGCATTAAGCGTATCGAAAATAGTTTCTATTAAAATTAAATCGGCGCCGCCTTCAATTAACGCTTCTGTTGATTCCGTATAAGCATTAACCAATGCATCAAAACTGACATTACGAAAGCCGGGGTCATTTACATCAGGAGAGATAGAAGCTGTTTTACTAGTTGGGCCAATAACACCTGCGACAAATCTAGGTTTATCCGGGTTTTGAGCGGTAAACTTATCTGCTATACGACGAGCCAATTTTGCTGATTCAACATTTATTTCACGACTCAGAGACTGCATTTCATAATCAGCCATTGAAATCGTTGTTGAGTTAAAAGTATTGGTTTCAATAATATCAGCCCCTGCTGATAAATAATCGCTGTAAATTTCTTCGATAATTTCAGGCTGGGTCAAACTTAATAAATCGTTATTCCCTTTAACATCTAAATGCCAGTCAGCAAAACGCTCGCCACGGTAGGCTTGTTCGGTCAGCTTGCGGTTTTGAATCATAGTTCCCATACCGCCATCTAAAACTAGGATTCGCTCTTTTAATAGCGATTTAATAACCTGACTGACTTCACTCTGTTTACTCATACAATACCTTCTCAAAACCTTTATATTGTTGATAATTCGCGTTCATCAACTCAATGTATATTTGTTGTTATACAGGCCTGTAATAAAATAAAAACCTGTATTTTACTTGATTCTTGAAAATGCAAAAGCGCCAACCTGTGGCGCTTTTTTCATTCAACCTAATTACCTAAACTTAGCTTTGCCCGGATAATTGAGACAAATCAAATGGTGTCGCTTGATACACATAATGATTTAACCAATTGCAAAACAGTAAGTTACCATGGCTTCGCCAGACATTATTTGGCGCTAATTGCGGATTGTCATCCGGAAAATAATGTTCCGGTATCGCTGGTTCTAAACCAGTTTTAACATCACGTAAATATTCATCTTGTAGCGTGGTTGCATTATACTCTGGATGTCCAGTAATAAATACACTTCGTCTGTCTTTGCTGGCAACTAAAAAAGCGCCGCCTTCATCACAGCTAGCTAAAACATTCAATTTATCATGCGCTTCAAGTTCCTCAAGTGGCACTTGTGCATAACGTGAATGTGGCATATTAAAAACGTCATCAAAACCCTGAGTTAAAGGCTCAAGTGGATCTAAGGTTTTGTGTTTAAATACACCTGAAATTTTTTCGTCACGTAAAAAACGATTTAAGCCATATTGATGATACAAAGCCGCATGTGCCGCCCAGCACAAATATAACGTAGATTGTACATGTTGCTGTGCCCAATCCATAATTTCTTTCATTTTATCCCAGTATTTTACCTCGGTATAATCAATTAAACCTAAAGGTGCACCTGTAATAATTAAGCCGTCATAATTTTTTTTGTTCTTTTTTATATCATCAAATAAATGATAAAAAGCAGACATATGTGACTCTGGTGTATTTTTAGAAACATGCATATCAATACGCAGCAAATCAATATTCACCTGCAATGGTGAATTTGCTAATAAACGCATTAATTGAACTTCGGTTTCAATCTTGTTTGGCATTAAATTCAGAATGGCTAACTCTAACGGCCGAATATCTTGACTTTGCGCTCGACTGTCAGACATTACAAAGATGTTTTCCTCACCCAAAACTTGGATCGCGGGTAACTGATCAGGAATTTTGATAGGCATCTATTATGGCTCCAGACTGATTTAAAGAAGGTGAATTGTTGCTGGATTTGCCGCTTTTGTCAAATAGTTTACGTCTAGACGTCTAAACGTCTAAATATAAGCAATTAGTTTGCGGTAAATTGTTAACACCAAAGCCTCTTTTTAAACGGTAAAAAACGTCAAATACAGATTTCTGGTAGTCTAAAATGAATAAATAGTAAACGTTATACCCTAAAAAACAAAAACTATAACAGCATTTCAACATATAATATTGATTGTGTTGAACTAAGGTTATACTATTTGCCTTTGATTAATATTTTAGTAATAACTGAAGCTTATTAGCGATTCTAATGTACAGATTTGTCGTCGTACTAAAGAGGTAAACATGACTCAAAATAATCCATTTGACTATTCGTCAGTTAATATCCGTCAACAATTTCAGGTGAGTTATGATTATCCAGTATTATTTACCCGGCAAAGTTTTAATGTAAGCAACGATACCTTATTTAAGCTCATTGATAACTTACATGAATCTCCTAAGCTATTACCTGTTATTGATTCTGAGGTGGCAAAGCATCAACCTGAATTAATCGCACAATTAAAAAATTATTATAAAACCCATCAAATCCCTGTATTGCCTGAAATTATTATTCAAGGCGGCGAAGCTTGTAAAAATGATGAACTATTATTAGATACTATTTACCAAGCTGTAGAAACACATGCAATTGACCGACACTCATATATTTTAGTAATCGGCGGTGGTGCTGTGGTTGATGCTGTCGGCTTTGCAGCTGCAACCGCCCACAGAGGGATTCGTTTAATTAGAATGCCAAGCACAGTTTTAGGTCAAAACGATGCCGGTGTTGGCGTTAAAAACGCAATTAACTACCACAAACGCAAAAATTATTTAGGCACTTTTGTCCCCCCTTTTGCAGTTGTAAACGACTTTGATTTACTCGATTCTTTATCTAACCGCGACAAGCGGTCTGGTATTTCCGAAGCCATAAAAGTGGCATTAATCAAAGACCAACGCTTTTTTAATGAGCTTTATCAAGCCCGCCATTTATTAGCTCAATTTGAAGATGTCTCCATGGAAAACATGATTATTAAGGGCGCAAAATGGCATTTAAATCATATCGCAAACAGCGGTGATGCCTTTGAATATGGTAGTGCGCGTCCATTAGATTTTGGTCATTGGTCTGCACATAAACTGGAAGAATTATCGAATAATGAACTAAGACATGGTGAAGCCGTTGCCATTGGTATTGCAATGGACAGCATTTATTCGTTCAAACTTGGCTATTTAAGCGAGCATGAATTAAAACAAATTTTATCATTGCTCGATGTGTTAGGTTTTGAGTTAAATCACCCTGCCCTACGTAAATTAAATGTAGAGCAAGCACTTAACGAATTTAAAGAGCATTTGGGCGGTCGCCTATGTATTACTTTATTAAACGGAATTGGCAAAGGTTTTGAAGTCAATGAAATTGATATTCAAATCATGGCGGATTCAGTTAAATGCATTCAATCTGAGCAATATTGCCAGCTGATTGAGCAAGTAGCATAATGTTAAAATCGATATTACAACTAGTTAGAGCGCCAAATGGATTAACCGCAATAAGTAATATAATTGCGGCCTCAGTAATTGCTAGTTCTGGTCAAGTCAACAGTAGCCTAGTAATTTTGGTGCTGGCTAGTCTCGCTTTTTATTATGGCGGTATGGCGCTTAATGATTGCTTTGATTACAAAGAAGATTTAGCAGAACGTGCAAACCGACCGCTCCCCAGCGGACAAATCTCACTAAAAATAGGCTGGCTGTTTGGCTTAGGTTTAATGGCCGCAGGTTTATTATTAAGCGCTTATTTTTCATGGCCTAATTTAATTCCTTTTTACGTTGGGTTTGGGTTAGCCGCTTGTATTTTGCTTTACAACAGTGTTTTTAAAGAAGGCTTAGCCGGTTCTATTATGATGGGCTTTTGTCGTTATTTTAATTGGCTATTAGGCGCAAGTTTTGTTGTTTTTACGTTTCAATCAAGCGAGCAAGTTTTACCTCAAAGTATCTATTTAATTGCCCTACCCATTTGGTTTTATATCACTGGCTTAACCTTTTTGAGTAAGCAAGAGACCCAAGCTAAAAATCGTAATGCATTATGGCTAACCTCTGGATTATTGCTAGCCACGGCAGCCAGCTTATTTATGTTGCTGTTTTATGTATTAGGTGAATCAATTCAAACTCAATTAATCGGTAGTGGTTTAATTGTGGTTTGGCTTATTTTAATGCTGAAACGTTTAATACCGCTTTGGTTTAACTTCACGCCTGATAACATTCAAAAAATGATCATGTTTATGATTATTGGTGTAATCCCACTCGATGCGCTAATGTTGGCTATTTCCGGATATTACATTTGGGCATTGGTGGTACTCGCTTTATTGCCACCCTGTCGTATCTTAAGTAAATATTTATACATGACCTAAAAATGAATAATTTAGTGACAAAAATTTCCGAACAGCTTTCGCCGTTATTAACAGATGAACAACAGTCTTGGTTAACAAAAGCAATTAAGCTAATTAAGCAAGCTAAAACCCATGATGATTTAGAACTTGAGCTACTCAATCAATCGGTTTTTGTTAAAAGAAAGTTCACCCAAGAAATTGATTTTTCAGCTGAGTTTAACGCATTAAACTTAGCTCAGTTAGTTAGACTGCTATTAATTAAAAACGCGCTTGAAACCGACAAAAAAATAACGTTTGAGTCACAAACAGAGGTCACAACCAAACTATTAAAAAACTACTATCAGTTTGGCGATGAAAGTGAAAAATGTGCTTTACTAGCAAGTTTAATCTGGCTTGATCCTCAAGGTCTAGCCGTACAAACGGCAATTAAAGCTTGCCGTTGCAATAGCTTAATTGAGTATTCAGCGATTGCACTTAATAACCCCTACCCAGCTGAATATTTTCCGGAACTTAATTTTAATCAGTTGGTCTTAAAATCTTTATTTATGGGCTTAGATATTAGCCAAATAACAAACTTAAAAAACAGGCTAAACCCTAAGTTATCTAACATGTGTTTTGCTTACGCAATTGAGCAAGCACTGGCAGACAGATTGCCTCCGGCTTCAATTTGGCAAGCCGTTATTTTTAACCAGCTTGATAACAACAATCAAAGCCAGGTTCAACAGTACCTTAAGCATTTTATGCATCAAGATGCTCAGCATCAGGCACAAATAAATCAACAGCTTCATGAGCAAAATGCGCTCTCATTGTTAGATTAATATAAGTATCAACGCTTATGCCGGCACGCATTAGCATTAATAAGGATGATTTATGAATTATTTTGACCCGCATATCCACATGCTGTCACGCACTACAGATGATTATCAGAACATGGCCGAAGCCGGAATTGTTGGGGTAATTGAACCTGCATTTTGGTTAGGTCAACCACGAACACAAGTTGGTTCATTTATTGATTATTTTGATACATTAATTGGCTGGGAACATTTTAGGGCATCACAATTTGGCATTATGCACTTTTGTACTATGGGGCTAAATCCTAAAGAGTCTAACGATGTTGAACTGGCCGAAGCAGTTATGAAATTATTACCGCGTTACTGTCAAAAAGATAATGTAGTTGGCGTAGGTGAAATTGGTTACGACGACATGACACCAGAAGAAGACAGGTTTTTACTAGAGCAATTAGAACTGGCTAAAAATTTAGAGCTACCAGTGCTGATTCATACGCCACACAGAGACAAAATCAATGGTACCAAACGCACATTAGATGCCATTAAAGAAAGTGGTATCGCCGAAGAAATGGTATTAGTTGATCATTTAAACGAGCAAACACTCCCACTAGTGTTAGAAACAAACTGTTGGCGTGGGCACAGTATTTATCCAAATACTAAAATGTCTGAACCTCGTATGGTTAACTTATTAAAAGAGTACGGCACTGAGAAAATGATAATCAATAGTGCAGCTGATTGGGGCATTAGTGATCCGCTTAAAGTACCTAAAACAGCTAAACATATGCTTGAATCAGGATTTAGTGAAGCCGATGTTGAATTAGTTACTTTTAATAACCCAATTAACTTTTTTGCTCAAAGTGGCCGTATATCAATTGATATGGTGAAAAAACCATTAATTGATCAAACTCAAACCTACAATGATAATAGAGTGACTCGCGGCCAAGATCCTATTATTGAAAAAAACTAACCGCTTATTGAGTTTGTGCGGACTAAATACGCACAAACTCAATTGCCTTAATTTTCATCAATTTGTTATTATTTAAACCGTCTTACTTGCTGACAAATTGATATATTCACTTAATAAACGATCAAATGTAATACTTATGCTGCCCATTAATTTATGGCAATCTCAAGAGCTTGCTTATTGTAGTAATGTTCATCCGGGTACCGAATTAACTCAAGTGCTAGCCAATATTCAAAATTGGTTTAATCCGGTTTTAAAAAAACGCCAGCAAAATTCAATGGCATCCGGTTTATGGCTTGCGTCTCCTGTTGCAAAGCAGCTGGTTAATGATAATGATGCCCTACAAAATTTTGTGAATGTTATTACACAAAACCAACTTGCGCTAACCAGTTTAAATGGTTTTCCGTATGGTAATTTTCACCAAGACATTGTTAAGCAAGCCGTTTATTTGCCTACTTGGGCTGATAAAAAAAGACTTGTGTACACTCAAAATCTTGCAAATATATTAAGCCAAACGATTTGCAAAAAAA
The DNA here is from genome assembly GCF_026725475.1 of Catenovulum adriaticum. Classification (NCBI taxonomy): domain Bacteria; kingdom Pseudomonadati; phylum Pseudomonadota; class Gammaproteobacteria; order Alteromonadales; family Alteromonadaceae; genus Catenovulum; species Catenovulum adriaticum. The sequence goes on along the minus strand of NZ_CP109965.1, from coordinate 1,337,967 downwards.
CGGCAACCCAAATTCAGCTCCAAGGAGAAACACGATACTTAGGCGCAATATCGACCCTGCCCCTAGCATATGCAAAAGAGTGGACCTCACAATTACACCAAATTGCAATTGAACACTTAATTGAGCTGGCGCAATATTTAAAACAACTTGAACAAAACACCCAAGTTAGAATACAAATTGGTTTAGAAATGGAGCCTGATTGTGTTTTTGAATCCAGCCAACAATTAATCGATTTTTTCAAGCAAGATTTGCTGCCCGCTGCAAAAAATAAAGGCTTAGCCGCGCAAGATATTTTAAATTATATTGGCTGCTGTTTTGACACTTGTCACCAAGCGGTAATGCACGAAGATATTCAATTATCGCTTAAAAAAATTCGCGAAGCAGGTATTCAAATTTGTAAAATTCAAATATCTAACGCTATTCACGCAACCCTTAAAAACAAGCACAATATTGAAGCGCTTTGCCAACTATTAAACGATAAAAAATTTCTTCATCAGTGCAAAATAAATCAGTCAAACGTAAACAACAAAACCAACTTAATTCATATAGCTGATTTAAATAGCGCTGAGCTCAATCAAGTTTTAGCGCAAAAACAGCTGCAAGGTGAACCTGAGTTCAGTTGTACTGTACATTATCACGTACCTATTCATCTAAGCCAAATTAAATTAAGTGAAGCTCAGAAAATTAATACAACACAAACTGGCATATTAGCCTGTTTAGATTATTTACAGTCTCAAGCTGATTTTAAGCCTTATCTTGAAATAGAAACTTATACTTGGCTGCAATATTTAACCAGTCAGGCACAAGATTCTTTTGATTTAACACAAGGCTTAAGCGAAGAGTTTTTTTGGTTAGAAGCGCAACTTAACAAACGCAATTTATTAGCAAACAAAATTACATAATAAAGGATTATCACAATGCCATCTCCATTAATCGTTATCAATGTTGTTGGGTTAAGCCCATATATGTTGGGCGACAATACCCCAAATTTAAATAAGTTAATTCAACAAGGCTATCAATCAAAACCATTAAAAGATGTTTTCCCCGCTGTGACCACCACAGCACAAAGCACAATGGTAACTGGTAAAACAGCAGATGAGCATGGCATTGTAGGTAACGGCTGGTATTTTAAAGAGCTAGCCGAAGTTGGCTTTTGGAAACAAGCCAATCAAATTGTGCAAAGCGATAAAATTTGGGATGTGTTAAAACGTGAAATTCCGGAATTTAAAGTTTCAAAATTATTTTGGTGGTACAACATGTACGCCAACGTTGATAACAGCATAACTCCCCGTCCGCATTATTTAGCCGACGGCGGCAAAGTGTTTGACCTTTATTCATCGCCTAATGGCTTACACCAAGGTATTGAAGATAAAATAGGTATCTTTCCATTTTTTAATTTTTGGGGGCCTAAAGCAGGTATAGGCGCGAGCCAATGGATAGGTAAAGCTGCAATCGAAGAATTTAAACAAAATAAACCTGATTTACAGTTAGTTTATTTACCTCATTTAGATTATAACTTACAAAAAATTGGGCCAAATCACCCAGATATCGCCAAAGATATTCAGGCGATAGATGCGGTTGTAGGTAATATCATCTCAGAATTGGCAGCGTTTTCACCTGAGTATCTGATTGTTTCTGAATATGGGATCACGCAAGTGAACCAAGTTATCCCAATTAACCAAATTCTGCGTAAAAACGACTGTATAAAAGTACGTGAAACCAAAGGCTTTGAAAATTTAGACTGTGGTGCTAGTGATGCATTTGCCGTTGCTGATCATCAATGTGCACATATTTATATAAATAAGCCAGAGCGCCTAGCGGAAATTAAAACACTATTATTAGCAACCCCAGGCGTTGAACAGGTATTAGATAAAACGGAGCAGCAAGCCTTGAATATTAACCACGAGCGCAGTGGTGATTTAGTTGCTATTAGTACAAAAGAGGCTTGGTTTAGCTATTATTATTGGCTTGATGATAAAAAAGCCCCTGACTTTGCCCGTACAGTCGATATTCACCGAAAGCCTGGTTATGATCCGGTTGAAATGTATGTTGATCCAAACATCAAATTTCCAACACTTAAAGTCATTGGCAAACTGATTAAGAAAAAACTTGGCTTTAGAATGTTAATGGATGTGATTCCGCTTGACCCTAGCTTGGTTAAAGGCAGTCATGGGCGCTGTGTAGATAACCCAGAGCAAGGACCTATTTTAATTTTACCTGACTCACTGGCTGGCGATAAAGACTATCAAATGACAGATGTGTTTGATTTAATTTACCAACATTTTAAACGCTAAATCAATTGCTAAATTGCTCAATAAATAATAAGTCGCGGGAGAAACCCGCGACTTATTAAAAATAAAGTTATAAAAATACAGTTATAAAAAATAAAAGCTTAGTGGATATCTCGACGATGATTTTGCATATTCGGTAACTGTGTTTTTAATACCTGAGCAACCGGATCTTTAGGGCACTGTTTAATAAAAAACTCATAATCAGCCACAGCTAATTTATCACAATCCATCTGTTGCAATAAAAACCCACGATCTCGTCGCTCATATGGATTATCAGGATCTAGTTCTAGCAACACCTGAGATACCTCAAATGCTTGTTCAAATTCAGCTAACTCAATCAGTTCCGATTTAAATAAATTTAGCAACAGCAAATCAATTTCTTTATTGTCTGCAATGGTCAAATCATTTGGTCCTTTAACCTTGTTGTCATCTTTATTTAATTTGTCCTGACTGCGCAAACCAATATGCTGTTCAACTTCAGACCAGTCTAAACTCATACCAGAATCAGCTTTAATAAATATAAATTGGTTTTCACTTAATGAAACTCTAACCAAGGCGCCCGCTTGCGCCATAACAGGATCCGCGTCAACACCTGCATGTCTGAGCAAATCAACTAAAATAACAGCTAGTAACGGGGTTTCTGCGCAATGAAAAGCCAATGCGCTAGCCATATTGTGCCCCGCATTGTGAGGTTGGTTAACGGATAAACAAAACAGATTATCAAAATAGAAAATATCTAAAATCAGCTGTACTTTATCAATTGTATCGTCAATTCCTTGTAACTTATCTTGCACTTGTGCCACTGTATCATCAAACTTTTTCTGGGCTTGTGAAATGTCGCTAGCAGGTAAAAAAGCGCTTAGTTGCTCAAGCTGTGAATGGACTGGTGAATACAAATTAAACCTCAACAAATACCAAATAAAAGATCAAGTTAGCGTTTAAAAATATAAACAGGCTAAACTTAGATTATGGTGATTATATGGGATTAAAGTAAGCTGAATTCAAGTCAATTGCCAAAAAATTCTCAACAATTGACTTAAAAAGGTAGGCGTTGGTTCTATGATTTTATAAGCTGACGACGTTCAAATTCTCTAATTCGTTCAATATAATGTTGAACGGTTTGGCCTGTTAACAAATTACGTTGACCATCTAATACTTGGCCATCAAATTCAGCTGCTATCTTTTTCGCCGCATTATGCATCATGTTAAAAGTCGCTGTGGAGTCAGCATTCACTGGTAAGCTTAAAAATAATGAAACCCCTTGAGTGGTAAACTGTTCAATATTATCGATATCAAACGTACCAGGATTAAACATATTCGCTAAGCTAAATAATACATCGCCCGATCCAGATTCGTCTTGATGACGATGAAATATATTAAACTCACCAAATTTAAATCCAAGCGTTAATAAAGTAGGTAATAATACTGCGCCCGACATCAACTGGCCTTCTGGCGCAACCACATTTAATATCAAAACTTCTTGTGGTTGGGTTGATGGCTTTTCATCTGAAACCGGCTTTTCAGCGACCGACTCAGCTGCACTTTCACTCGCACCCGCGCTTTGCTCTGTGTTGGCTGATTGAGTAGATGAAGATTCGCGAGCCAATAATTGCTCTGAGATATCAACATCTTCATCATCTGCTGTTATGTCTTGATCTGCTACATTATCTTCTGGCAGATTCATTTGCAATTGAGTCGCTTCTATTTCAGGTTCAACTCGGGTTCTTTGTGTTGCTTTTTTCTCAGGTTTAATCCGATTAATACCGTCTTTAAATGAAAACTTTTTCGTTTTATTCAAACTTTCTTTGAAACCACTTAATTTATCAGTATCAGCTTGGGGTTCTGAACTAGAGAAAACAGATTCGTCTTGTATTTCTGTTTTCTCCGCTTTGTCTGATCCATTATTGCCACCACTAATTACACGAGCTTTTGAGACATATTCAATATCATCATCTGCGCCCATATTTGAATTAGCGTCTAAATCTTCTTCTTTAGGTATCTGCTTATTTTTTCTGACGGTATAAAATCCGTGTACCACTAGCGCAACAATCGCTAATAAGCCTAACACCATAAATACAATTCTTAATTCTTCGGCCATTATTTACCTTTATAAGTTGTTCTAATTTAAGTTATTTTGTTTAGGTTATTCTAATTCTGCTAACTCAATTGCTTTATCGATATCAACCGCAACCATCCTAGACACGCCCGGCTCTTGCATAGTTACCCCAACCAAATGAGTTGCCATTTCCATTGCAATTTTATTGTGTGAAATAAATACAAACTGTACTGATGATGACATTTCTTGAACCAAACGACAAAAGCGTCCTACATTTGCATCATCTAAAGGCGCATCTACTTCATCTAACATACAAAATGGGGCTGGATTTAATCTAAAAATCGCAAATACCAATGATAATGCGGTTAAGGCTTTTTCTCCACCCGAAAGTAAATGTATTGTACTATTTCGTTTGCCCGGAGGTCGAGCCATAATTGACACTCCAGTTTCTAACAAATCATCATCTGTTAATTCAAGCCAAGCTGCCCCACCACCAAACACTTTTGGAAATAATTGTTGAAGATCTTGATTCACCGCTTCAAACGTATTGCTAAATTTGGCTTTGGTTTCACGATCAATTTTTCTGATCGCATCTTCAAGTGTATTTAGAGCCGCAATTAAATCTTGATGTTGCGCATCTAAATAATCTTTACGCTCAGCCTGATGATCGTATTCTTCTATTGCTGCTAAGTTAATAGCACCAAGACGCTTAATAGATTGGCCTGTTTTATCTAATTGAGTTTGCCAATTTTCTTCTTCTGCTTCTGGTGGTAATGTTTCAAGTACGTGTTTTAAACTGGTATTGAGCTCATTCAATACTTCTAAAACTGATTTGGCACGCACCCGATAACCTTCTTGATCCAACGCAAGCTGATTAATTTCATCTTTTAAAGTTTGTTGCTTAGCGAGCAAACTATGTTGGCCTTTTTCAATATCAGCAAGCAAACTTTCTACTTCGGCCAAGTCGTCATTGGCTTGTAATTTTTCTTGTTCTTGCTGTGTTTTTTGTTCAATTAATTCCTGTAGCGATTCGCTTTCAGTTTCTTGAGGTAATTCAATTTCAATCAAACGTTCGGCAATTTCTGCTTGTTCTGTTTCAATATCAACTAATTTATGCTGTGCATTTTCCAAACTCGCTTGATGCGTACTGATTTGATGAGTCAGTTGTTCTAAATTCAATTTAGTTTGGTATTGATTTTGTAACTGGGTTTCTCTTTGTTCACGTAGCGCCGTCAATTTATTTTGAGCGCTTTGGCTGGCAATTTCATCAATTTGATACTCAGATTCAGCCTGTTCCAATGCTTCTTCACTCGCTGCCATTGCATCTTCTAACGCTAATTGCTTTTCAGTTTGAATCTCTATTGAGAGTCTAAGCTCATCAATGTCAAATTCAAGCTGTTGTTTTTGCTCAGCTTGATAATTTAATTTATTTTGTTCCGCATCCCATTGGCTTTGTAACTGATAAATACGTTGTTGAGATTGTGCAAGGCTTTGCTCACATTGTTTTACTTGTAATTGAGCCGCATCTGTTGCTTCAGTTAACCGCTCAATTTCCAAAGAAATTTGCGCTATATTTTGCTGGCTGCTTTGCAATTGTACATTTAAATCGTCTCGTTCTTGTTGCAGTACAAACAAATTATCTTGAGTAGATGCTGCTAACACCTGCCAACCTCTTCCTTGCCAAAATCCATTTTCGCAAATTACAGAGTCAATAGAATCTTGATGTAATAAATCATTAATTACTTGATTATTTATGTTGCCAGATTCAACAATCGCGACTTTAGCTAATATAGATAATATAGGCCAAGGCGCCTCAACTTTATCATCCAAACTTGCATGTTGGGATTTTTCCGCTATTAAAACATTTGATTCAGGCGTTATGTTGCTAACTAAACTCAATGAATGCGCTGGTATTTGTGTACACACGTTAGGCAAATCTTGCTCAATTAAATAGGCTTTTTGCCATTGATTCAACACAGTATCAACCGCGACTTCCCATCCAGGCTGCACCTTAATATGTCCATACAGTTCTGAAACAGATTGAATCCCACACTCTGCAAACCAATGATCTAAGCTACTTTGCTCTGGTTTGGTTTGTTTAGAAATTAACACATTAAGCGAGGCAATTTGTGCTTCAAGCTTTTGCTGCTCGCCAGTTAATCCTTGTTGCTGCAGTTGTTTTGTTCGTAAGTTCGACAGATCAATCTGTAATTGAGCTTCCGACGATGTAATTTGTTCCTGTATTGTTTCGCAACGAGCTTGCGCAATACTCTTTTCTTCTGAAATCTGTTCAAGGTTAACACTTTGTTGTTGATTAAGTTCGGATAACCGGCTTTGTGATACTGCAAGTCTTTGCTGCTCACTGCCAATCAGCTGTTGAGTCGATTGATATTGTTGTTGCTGGGTTTTAACTTGATTATCAAGCTGATGAAACGCTTTAGCTTGCCTTGACAACGCTTGGCTTGCCTGATGGCCGTCTTGTTCTGCAGCTTCAATTTGAATCGCTAACTCCGCTAATTTTTCATCACAAAAGTCTAACTCTGGCGCCAGTGCTTCATATTCAATTTGGCTTTGCTGTAATGCTTGTTCGGCTTCGTTAATACTTTCAAGTAATTGACTTAATATAGCGTCGTTTTTATTTTTTTGTTGAATTAACTGTGTTTTTTGTGCTTTTAAATGCACTAAATTCTGCTCTGCTCGGCTAATAGCTTGTGCATGTTTAAATAGGTTTTGAGTAATGTCTTCTAAAGCCTGGCGAGCTTGAAATTGACGAATACGTAAATTTTGCAGTTGGGCTTCATCGCCCCGTTGATGGCTTGTTAATTGCTCTAGCTCTAGCTTAAGTTGATTCATTTTTTGTTCAAGCTGGTCAGCTTCACCGGTCAATCGCTGCCATTTTAAAACATTCAACTGGGCTTTATAATCACGCTCTTGTTGTTTTAATGCTTTGTAACGTTTTGCTGCGCTGGCCTGGCGTTGCAATTTTTCAAGTTGTTGATTCAACTCTGCAATCACATCTTCTAAACGCTCTAAGTTTTCTCGGGTATGGCGAATTCTATTTTCAGTTTCGCGTCGCCGTTCTTTGTATTTAGAAATACCAGCAGCTTCTTCAATAAACAATCTTAGTTCTTGGGGTTTCGACTCAATTAACCTTGAAATCATCCCCTGCTCAATAATTGAATAAGAGCGTGGTCCCAAGCCTGTACCTAAAAATAGATCGGTAATGTCTTTTTTACGGCACTTGTGGCCGTTTAAAAAATATTGAGAGGTAGGATCGCGATTAACCGAGCGTTTAACTGAAATTTCATTATAATTTGCGTATTCGCCAGCCAAACGCCCTGCACTATTATCAAAAATAAGTTCAATACTGGCTTGTGATACTGGTTTTCTGGCGCTGGAACCATTGAAGATAACATCTGTCATAGCATCACCTCGCAGATTTTTTGCCGAGCTTTCACCCAGCACCCAGCGTACCGCGTCTATAATGTTAGATTTGCCACAGCCATTGGGTCCAACAATAGCCGTCATTTGAGCAGGAAACGGCACCTTAGTGGGATCAACAAATGACTTAAAGCCAGCTAATTTTATTTGTTTTAATCGCATGCTTTTAAAAGACAAATCAGATTTAGAGAATACAGACACAGAACATACCAAAAGCTGACTGAATCCACAATTTAGACTTGGGTAAAATAGCTAAATTGCGGTACATTATTCAAAAATAATGACAGGAGACACTATGAGCGCCGGCATTCGATGCTTTTTAGATGGTTTTTCGTTGATAAACCAAAAAGGGATCAGACGTTTTGTTTACATCCCTATTTTAATTAACTTTGTATTATTTAGTATCACCTTTTGGTGGTTACTAGGACAAACCAGTGCTATTTCTAATTGGGTGATGAACTGGCTGCCCGAATGGCTGTCGTGGTTAACCGCCTTAATTTTGCCTTTTATGATTGTGGGCTTTTTCGTTTTATTTATATTTTTATTCACCAGCTTAGCAAATTTTATTGCTGCGCCATTTCATGGTTTACTGGCCAGTAAAGTAGAAAAAATGCTGGCACCGGCACTCGCAAAAAAAGCAGATGTTGAGTTTAAGTTAAGCGCCGAAATTTCACGCACACTCAAACGAGAATGGCAAAAATTAGCTTATTATATACCTAGAGCGATTGGTTATTTTGTTTTGTTTTTAATTCTGCCAGTTGGTGGGCAAATTATTTGGTTTTTATTTATTGCTTGGATGATGGCAATTCAATACTGTGACTATCCGTTCGATAACCACCAAGTAAGCTTTAGTCAAATGCGTGAACAGTTGTGGCGCAAAAAGTCTGCAACATTTGGCTTTGGTATCATCGTTAGTTTGTTTTCGATGATCCCAATTATTAACTTAATTGTGATGCCTGTTGCGGTTTGCGGCGCCACCAAACTCTGGGTCGAAAGACTGCATAAAGACTAAAAATAAGTGAAAGCTACACAAATACAACACACTAACGAAAGATATTTAGGGTAAATCTGAATATCTTTCGTTTAAACCGTATACCTGGTTAACTCAACACGAAAATAACACAAAATCGACTGCTAACTTTGCCACAATGCGTGCTTCTATGCGTTTACACGCAAACCTATTGTTCGAAATCACGTGCTTTAAAGAAACCGATTAAATCGTCAGTAGCTAAAGTTTTATTCGTGTATTTGGCTTTAGCTTTAACCCTAAGACTCGAATTCGCGAGCGTATTGTATAATGAATAACTATTTTTTAGCTTCGAGTTTATGCTAATTAGCGGGTCAAATATTTAAAACAACGGTATTAAGCCGCTAAATGTAAGCCAATTGATCATTTAATTCATTTTTCTGTCATATTTGTTTGTTTAAATAACTAAAAGCTTGTAGTCTAAGAAACTTAATATAAAAGGAAAATAAATGAAAAGAAGATTAAATACTGGCGCAGCCGGTCGACGTAAAAATATGTTAAAGAAAATTCACACTAAAGTAATCAATCGAAGAAAGTTTTTTGCAAATATGCAGATGGAAGATAACGCACTTTAATGCGTTTCAACCTTCTGTTCTCCCCCACCTCATGTTCATAAATTCACTAATTATATTATCTACCCTTTCTACCCTCTTGACTGATACACCTTGATAAAAACGCACTATGAGTAACCTATACTCTATCAACTTGAACTTTACCATATTGGCGATATCAATTTGCTTGCTGTTATTTGGTTTTGCAGTCATAACAGCCGGATAGTTTGCATTCAACAAATCCAAAATAGACAATCTAAAGATTGCCGAACACAGTTTATAGCCGTGATACTTCAAAATGCATTTGGTGCCTTGTTCACGTATCGCTATTTATTTATATGTCAATATCGTAAAAAAGAACCCGAAGGTTCAGGTTATAGTAGCAGCGATTTTATATAGCGTGAAAACATCATCTATACCTATGCAAAACACTCACCTATAAAAACGCGGGATAAACCCGCTGCTACGGACTAAGCCTATAAAACGCGGGGTAAACCCGCTGCTACGGGCAAGGTTATTTTATCTCCGGCTGAAATCAGTATCTTGAAATAACACGGGTTTATAAACTATCCGCCAGAAGTTATCCAAATATGAGGTTCGGTTAAGCTTTTTTAACCACACTGGTTTTTAATAACATGTCGCCGGCACCATCTACTTTACAGTCAATATCATGATCGCCACTTAAAAACCTTTTGATAGTTGCTTTGGTACCAATTTTAATGACACTCGAGCTCCCTTTTACTTTTAAATCTTTTACCACGGTCACTTTATCCCCTTCTGCTAATGGATTGCCGTTTACATCTTTTAAGCTAATCGCATCTTCGTCAACTTCTGGTTCATTTGGATCCCATTCGTAGGCACATTCAGGACAAATTAGTAAATTTTGATCTGGGTAAACATATTCAGATTCGCATTTTGGGCAATTTGGGGTTTCGCTACTCATTAAAGACTCTTTGATTATTTAAAGGTATATTAAAAATATTGCTATTATACCTTTGCTTTTGCAATCGGCTATCTTTGTTATAAAAAAATAATAAATGAATACGCTAAAATATATAAAATGGAAGGTGTTATTTTTCAAGCATTTGGGCTTTAAGTGCTTTTTTTTGCTGTTTAATTTCAGCTCGTCTGCGTTTAAAAAAAGCAGATAGTTGAGCACTCGCGACATCGCTTAATATACCCGCAGTCGTATCAATTTGATGATTTAACTGTGGATGGTTTACTAAATTTAAAATAGACCCACAAGCACCTGTTTTGGCATCACTCGCGCCGTAAATTAAACGTTTAATTCGGCTATGAACCAATAACCCTGCGCACATAGGACAAGGCTCTAACGTGACATACAAATCACAATCGACCAATCGATAGTTGTTAAGCGCCTGCCCAGCTTTTCGAATGGCCAAAATCTCTGCATGCGCAGAAGCATCATGCAGCTGAATTGATTGATTATAAGCGCTAGCAACCAGTTTGTTATCTTTCACTACAATTGCAGCAACTGGAATTTCATTTTCAGCTTCAGCCTGTTTTGCTAACTCAATTGCCTGCGCCATCCAGTATTTATCAGTTTCTGTATTTTTCATTTTTTAAATTTAGGTTTGTTCGCTACCGCAGGACTCTCTAACAATTAAAGTAGCTGGCGTTAAGCTGGCTTTAACTTCTAAGTTATGAATTAAATTAATCAAAGCATCAACCAACATTTCACCAGCTAAGCGGGTATTTTGTTGGATGGTAGTTAATGGTGGGTTGGCAAAATGCGCAATTGGAATATCATCAAAGCCAACAATAGAAACATCGGTAGGAATTGTTAATCCATGGGCTTTTATCGCTCGTATTCCGCCAATCGCAATTAAATCCGATGCGCAAATAACTGCATCAAATTTTATTTTTTGCTCAAACGCTTGCTGAGCTGCTTGATAGCCAGATTCTTCTGTGGATATAGCATCTAATTGTGCGTTATCTCGAATACGTAAGCCTGCTTCTTTTAACGCTTGGCAATACCCCTGATAACGAGCTCTAAATTCAGGGCTATTATCTGAAGCGCCACCTAAAAATATAAAGTCTTTGCGCCCCAGTTTTATCAGATGCTGGGTGGCCATATAACCGCCTTGGTAATTATCGCAGCCAAATGAAACACCAGGTTGGTTTTCAGCTACTGAACCATAGCGCACAAAATGTGTGCCTTGTTCATATAGTTTTTCTAGCTTTTCTTCATAATCTAGGTAATCGCCGTAACCCAGTAAAATAATGCCGTCGGCTTTTGAAGCATCTTCATAATCAGCATGCCAGTCATCGCTAAGCTGTTGAAATGAAATTAATAAATCATAACCTTTTTTAGCCGCAGCGCGGGTAATACTACCAAGCATAGATAGAAAGAAAGGGTTAATTAAAGAATCATCCATTGTTGGATCTTCAAATAGCAACAACGCCAACGTACCCGTATGCTGCGAGCGCAAGTTACTCGCATTTTTATCTACTTTATAATTAAGCTCTTTAGCGATAGCATGAATTTTATGCCGCGTTTCTTCATTTACCAACGGGCTATTACGCAAAGCCCTAGAGACTGTTGATTGCGAAACCCCAGCTTTATAAGCAATATCAAACGAAGTCGCTTTGTATTTCATTGGCTTGACCTAATAAACTAAACGAAATCCTAAATATTAAAGGTATATTAAGGCATATATTTTAAAGTTTAAACAAAACAAAAGCTTAGCTGTTAAGCAAGCTCAAGTCCAGCTTGTAAAATAAGTTGCACCTGCGACTTGCCTCTAAAATGATTAACATCCAGCTGAAACGCAGCGTGCATTTGGGTATTTTTACCTAGTTTCCAATATTTTGGGTTATAGTTAAACCAAATTGCATCAACTGCAATACCTGACTGATGAATTAACACCAATTTTAAGTGTTTTTCTTGCAGCAGTTTTTCTTGGGCTACGGTGAAAATATCATCAAATACTGGTGAGTCAAAACACTGCCCCCAAGGCATGGCTTTTTTAAGCAAGTCTGCCACTTCTACGGTTAAATCCTGAGCTTGCAATTCTCCGTCTGATAAAATGGTATTCGTTAGTAAATGTGGTTGAATACGTTCATCAATAATCAATTCAAAAGCTTGTTTAAATTGCTCAAATTTAGATTTATGAATTGATAAGCCCGCTGCCATTGCATGGCCACCAAATTTAATAATGATCCCCGGATACTGTGAATCAATCGCTTCAAGTGCATCTCGAATATGAAAGCCGGTAATCGAACGGCAAGAGCCTTTTAACACATCATCATTATCTTCGGCAAAAATAACCACAGGCCGATGAAACCTTTCTTTAATTCGGCCAGCTAAAATGCCAATAACCCCTTGGTGCCAATCATCCTGAAATAAACAAATCCCTGCTGGAATTTTTTCAAAATGAACTTGCTCCATGGTTTTTAATGCTTCGGTTTGCATGCTGGCTTCAATCGAACGACGCTCTTTGTTGAGTTCATCTAAACGACTCGCTAAATGCATGGCATGAGTATAATCAGGCGCTAATAAACAGCTTATCCCTAAACTCATATCATCTAGCCGACCAGCGGCATTTAACCTAGGGCCAAGTGCAAAACCAAAATCAGACGACACTAATTGCTTATGATCTTTTTGGCTAATATCTAATAACGCTCTAATGCCCGGCCTGCAATAACCTTGGCGAATTCGGTTAATGCCTTGCTGAACTAAAATTCGGTTAATGTTATCAAGTGGTACTACATCAGCCACAGTACCTAAAGCAACTAAATCGAGTAATTCAGCAAAATTAGGCTCGGCTATTTGGTATTGACTAAAATAGTTTTGTTGACGTAAATGCGCCCTTAGCGCGAGCATTAAATAAAACGCAACCCCCACACCGGCAATATTTTTGCTGGGAAACGGACAATCAGCCCGATTTGGATTAATAATAGCATCAGCATTAGGTAAGTTTGGACCAGGCAAATGATGATCAGTCACAATAACAGAAATACCGAGTGCTTTTGCTTTAGCCACCCCCGCCAAACAAGCAATGCCATTATCAACGGTAATAATAAGCTCAGCATTCATCTGCTGAGCAATATCAACTAAAGGTTCAGATAACCCATAACCAAAATCAAATCGATTCGGTACCAAAAAATCAATTTTTTTAGCACCGACTTGTTTAAGCGCGCTGTAGGTTAATGCGGTGCTAGTTGCGCCATCTGCATCAAAATCTCCCACTATCAGTATATTTTTATCTAGCAAAATAGCTTGATGCAATAGTTCAACTGCCACGTCAATGTCGGCTAACACAGGTTTAGCAAGCTGCTTAACCGTTAAGTCTAATTGCGTGGCATTCGTTACTTGGCGTTTGAGTAAAACATCACGTAGTAAAGGATGTAGATTTTGTGGTAATTGATCAGTTAATTCAGCCGTTCGCCGAACTATTTGCATATTAACTACCTTGCAATACTTTAAGCATATCTGCTGGCGGACGATAACCTGGCACCAACATACCATTGTCTAAAACAACCGCTGGTGTCCCTGTAACACCCACTTTTCCACCCAGTTTATATTGCTCGGCTACATTATTTTCACAGGTTTTGGCAATAACTTTATTGCTCATTTTTGCATCTGTTAATGCTTTCTGCCCATCTTTTGCACACCAAACGCTCACCATATCGTTATATGATTGGCTGTTTAAACCACCACGTGGGAAGGCTAAGTAACGTACTGTTATACCTAAATCATTATAACCTTGGATTTCGTTGTGCATTTTTCGGCAATAACCACAGGTAATATCAGTAAAAACATTAATGCTATATTTTTCATTTTTTGCTTTATATACGATGGCATCGTCTTTAAATTTAGCCATCTCATCGCTTCGCATCTCTGTCATCTTAGCTTCAGTTTCGTTTTTCATGCCTTCATTAATATTAAATAAATTGCCATGAAATAAATACTGACCATCGTCTGTTACATAAAAAAGGCCACGATCAGTTAACACACTGGCAATACCTTCCACCGGAGATGAACTGATTTCTTGCACGGATAAACCAAGCTGACCTTGCACTGATTGGCTAATGGCCGCTTCATTTGGTTTAGCGACCGCAGAAAATGTCATTACGACTGATGAAATAATAAATGCTGTTTTTTTCAACATGCTTTTTTTAAACATAAAATACTCAATTAAATTAAAAATATATATACCCGTGCTATTTCAAGATGCATGTTTCAGAGCTATCACAGCGCTTTCAATACAAGGCATATTGGTAAAGGAATGTAGACACCTTTCAAACCAATATAACGCAGTAGTGCAAGCGCTGTGAAGCTCCCAAGGGGCCGGGCTAAAAATGCGTGATACGCCGTTAAATTGCTTTGATGTAGAACGACTATATTTTTAGCAATTTGCCTTGTCTCATGCATTTTTTTTCTCCGGCTGAAATCAAGCATGTTGAGGTAGCACGGGTATAAAAACAGAGCCGATATTGCTCAACAGTTTATATGACCTAAAACAAACCCTAAAAGTTACAGCTTATTTTGTTTTTTTTCAATCAGAGTCTCCAATTAGCGCTAAATTTTAGCGAAGTGACTTCATCAAGGGTATAAACTAGAGTATAACTATTAAGCTACCTATTATTAATACAGGCTCGTTTATGTTCGATCAAGATATTGAAAAATTACAAAAATATTATGACATGGCCATTGAATACCTCGTTACCTACAGCTTTCAATTGGTGGGTGCTCTCATTATCTTTATCCTGTTTTTATGGCTTGCTGCCAAGTTTTCAGGACTGGTAAAGAAGTTCTTATTAAATAAGCATGTTGATATCACCCTAAGTCAGTTTCTGGCTAATCTACTTAAAATTGCAGTTTTAGCGATTGGTATTATTATCGCATTAGGCAAAATAGGTATTAGCATTACCCCTTTTGTTGCCGCAATTGGTGCTATTTCTTTAGGTGCAGGCTTGGCACTGCAAGGCATGTTATCTAATTATGGAGCTGGTTTAGCTATTATTTTAACTCGCCCGTTTAAAGTGGGTAATACCATTACGGTACAAGATGTAACTGGGGTGGTACAGGAAATTCGTTTAGGCAATACCTTGCTGATAAATGAAGAAAAACAAGATATCGTAATCCCAAATAAATATTTAATTGGCGATATTTTATATAACTCTTACGAAAACAAACTTGTAGATACGATTGTCGGGATTAGTTATGACTCAGATCCACACAAAGCGGTAGCAGTAATTTCACGAATATTGGCTGATTTTGAAGGCATTGATAACAATAACCCAGCACAAATAGGGATCGATGAGTTTGGTGATAGTTCGATTAATATTGGGGTACGTTATTGGGTGCCAACCACTCAATTTTTTGAATTAAAATACCAAATTAATGCCAAAATTTATGAGCAGCTCAAAGCAAATGGAATTAAAATTCCATTTCCGCAACGCGAAGTGCGTATTTTGTCTTAATGATGAATTTGCAGGCTTTTGAAATATAAATGCCTGCTTTCCTGTCTGCTTATATATATCCAAATGAAATCATTGCGTATTACAGAATTAACAGGATGAAACATGAGAATTGTAAAATCTAATCGCGCACAATTTAAAGATAATCAAATTACCGACGAATCTGTGTTCAATGAAAAACGCAGCTTGTTAAAAAAGCTTGGTTTTGTTGGCGCAGGCGCACTGTTAAGCACGCCAGCACAAGCTGATATTTTAGATTGGTTTAAATCTGACGAGCAAAAGCCAGCCACAAAAACTCAAACGTTACGAGACTTAAATTTTCAAACCCAAGATAAATCAGGCGTTAAACTGACTCCAGAAGATAAAGTGACTAGCTATAATAATTTTTATGAATTTGGCACGGACAAAAAAGATCCTAAAGCATACGCCGATGCACTCACTACCGACCCTTGGCAAGTTAAAATAAATGGGCTGGTCGATAAACCATTCAAGCTAGAATATGACGACTTATTTTCACAATTTAGTTTAGAGGAGCGTGTATACCGGCTGCGTTGTGTCGAAGCTTGGTCAATGGTGATTCCTTGGGTTGGGTTTCCATTAGCTAGTTTATTAAAACGAGCTAATGTGAGTTCAAAAGCGAAATACGTAGGCTTTAAAACCCTGTACCGCCCAGATGAAATGCGCGGCCAAACCAGTCGATTTATTGGTGGATCAATTCCATTTCCATATACCGAAGGCCTACGTTTAGATGAAGCTATGAACCCGCTCGCATTTTTAGCTGTCGGTTTGTACGGCAAAAATTTACCGAATCAAAACGGTGCCCCTATTCGTTTAGTCGTACCATGGAAGTATGGCTTTAAAAGCATAAAAAGTATTACCGAAATCACTTTAACTGACAAACAACCAGATACAACTTGGAATTTATCAGCCCCAAGTGAATATGGTTTTTATGCGAACGTAAACCCAAATGTTGATCACCCAAGGTGGAGTCAAGCTAGTGAACGTTTAATTACCGACGGAGGGTTATTTAATCAAGAGCGAATTAAAACATTACCTTTTAACGGATATGGTGAACAAGTTGCCAGTTTATATAAGGGCATGAATTTAAAGCGCTACTTTTAATAAAAATAATAATCCAAAATTTTTAAATCAACCTTAAATGGCATTTATGACCAAACAACACTTATTGTGGTGGGTTAAAGCTGTTATTCATTTATTAGCTTTAACCCCTATCACGCTTAACTATTACTGGTCTATCACAGATCAAAATGGCGCAGATCCGGTAAAAGCGATCATTCATTTTACGGGGATAGGTGCACTCAATTTATTAATCATAACTCTCATGGTGTCATTGATAGCCAAATATTTTAAAAAAGCATGGTTCATGCAAACCAGACGTTTAATTGGCCTATATTGCTTTTTTTATGCAGCTACTCATGTACTCAATTTTTGGTGGTTTGAGCTTAATTTTCAGTTTACTTTATTTATTGAGGAATTAGTTAAAAGGCCTTATATATGGCTGGGTATGTCGGGGTTTGTCATTTTATTCGTTCTTGCCGTCACCTCTCCATTTTTTGCGAAACGTAAATTAGGCAAAAATTGGCAACTCGTCCACAACTGGATTTATCCTGCCAGCCTTTTAGTTTGGATTCACTTTTACTGGTCACGCAAAGCCGATATTACCGAACCCTTAATTTATTTATTAATCATACTCAGTTTGCTTTGGTTTAAACGAGATAAAATTGGCCGTTGGTTAAAACCCAATACTAGAACCTAGTACTAAAATCTCATACTAGAAGCTAGCGCTAAAATAGTCATTAAAAAATATTCAAGTTTTAGTTTTTAAATCCGATAACTTAACTAGTTAGCTTATCGGATGAAATGACTATGTTAAATTTAAAAAAAGCAATTAAATTATTTGCATTCAGCGCTGTCATTAGCATGCTTGCAGGTACATTATCAGCCTGTAATAAAGCATCCGCTTATCAAACCAGCCAGGCGCTTAACGCTTCAAACGGAGATATTCCCAAAACGATAGTACAAAATGTAAAACAAACATTTCAAGCTAAATTTGTCTATGGTGACTGGCGTTTTCAAGGAACTGAAGTGACAAACAACAGCATTAATGCGTATATTCAAATTCCCAATAAACTGGATATGTCAGAAGATCAACAACAGGCTTATATCAATCAAATGATTTGCCCTGCTGCCCAACAAACAGATTTTTGGAATGAATTAGCCACGCATGAATTATGGGTGCATATTTACACTTACGACAAACGATCAAGCGTGCAAGCTCAATGTAAAAAACCAAACGTATAAATTTTACCCGCTATTCAATTACCTGCATTAGTCTTTAACTTGATTAATCTTTAGCTTGACTCAGTTTCGCTTGAATAAAATCGCGATGAGTCAAGCCAATTAATTCGCTAATACGACGAATAATATGCTCTTCATGAGGATCAATTTTCCCGTCTGCATATGCAACATGCCACAAGCCTTGCAACAAATCGATTCGCTTTTCATAGGCTAGCGCTTTAACGACACTCGTAAATTGATATAAATCACTCGCTTGTTGAACTTGCTCTTTTGCTGAGTCTGCTAGTTCGTTGAGCGCTTCGTCTGATAAATCCAAACTACGCTTTAAACGCCCTAACAGCGTTTGCCATTCTTGCTGATCAAATTCATTATCTGCAAAAATAACTTCAGCTAATAAACAAGCAATCGCTAGCTCATCACTCATTTTTTTTGATTCATTTTGTTTGCTCAGATTTTTTTCAAAAAACTGCTTTAATCCTGATAACATATGTTTAATCTCAATCATTTATAAAAATGGCGTTATTATGCATCAACAAACTATTTTAATAACAGGTTGTTCGTCGGGTATTGGATACTATTGCGCGCATGAGCTACACAAAGCGGGTTACCTTGTATTAGCAACGGTTAGAAACCCAAAAGATATAAGCAAATTAACAAACTTGGGCATTTTATGCCAGCACCTTGATTTGTCTGATTCAAATAGTGTGGAACAAGGTTTTAAGTGGGCAATGGCACAATCGTCAGGACGAATTGATGCGCTTTTTAATAACGGTGCTTATGCCCAGCCCGGTGCACTTGAAGATATTAGTCGCAATTTATTACGCCAACAGTTTGAAAGCAATGTATTTGGCTGGCACCAACTAACGCAACTGTGTGTTGCACAAATGCTTAAGCAAGGCAATGGTCGAATTATTCAAAATAGCTCGGTATTAGGTTTAGTTGCGATGCGCTTTCGCGGACCTTATAATGCATCAAAATTTGCAATCGAAGGGTTAACGGATACGCTAAGACTGGAGCTAGCCGATACCAATATAAAAATAAGTTTAATCGAACCCGGTCCGATTTTATCGAATTTTAGAGCCAATGCATTAACTCAATTTGAGCAAAATATTCAACCGGAACAGAGTCGATTCAAGCAAACTTATCAAAAAATGGTTGAGCGTTTAAAAACAGAAGGACCAGCTGTTAAATTTACCTTAGGTCCGGATGCAGTTTATAAAAAGTTAATTCATGCACTTGAATCCAACCGACCTAAAGCCAGATATTATGTCACCGTTCCAACTTACGTAATGGGTACATTAAAGCGGATTTTACCTACCGCTTGGCTCGATAAAATTTTAAAAAAATCATAATTTATATTAAAAGGTTAAAGCAAAATCGTGGCGAAAAAATCTGTAAAGTCAAAAGGTTCAGCAGGCCTTAACAAAAAAAATAGTGAAGCATTTTTAACTAAATTTAGTCAGCACCCTGACAGCATTACAACCGAGTCAGGTTTAATGTACAAAATAATTGAGCAAGCAGAGCAAAAAACCTATCCGCAGCTAAGTGATACAGTGGTGATAAATCAACGCATATTACTAGCAGATGGCAGTGTTATTGCCGATAGCTATAAAGCAGGTTTACCTGAAACCTTTGCCCTAAATGAAGCAATAGAGGGCTTACGCGAAGGTATATTATTAATGCCAATTGGCGCCCGTTATGAGTTTGTTATTCCTGCCGAACTGGCTTGGGGTAAAAAAGGGAACCGCGGTAAAATTGGCCCAAACGCCCTACTTCATTTTGACGTGCGTTTGATTAGAGTTGAATAAACACGCCATAAGCCTAAAAAACGCACGCAATTTGTTGTACCTGTTTACACATATAAAACTTAGGCGATGGTGGATGCAGTCGAGCTTAAATATAAGTTCAGCACACTGGTGAGCTTTTCAAACTCAATGGGTTTGGTAATATAATTATTCATACCAGCCTGTTTACCTTGGCTAATGTCTTCAGAACTGGCATTGGCCGACATTCCAATAATACAAACCCTTGAATTAAACGCTCTAATCGCTTGAGTTGCACTCAGCCCATCCATAACTGGCATTTGTACATCCATAAAGATAAGCCTATAGTCATTCTGCTTACATAGGTTTACCGCCTGTTCGCCATTATGAGCAAGATCCACTGACAGACCTAATTGCTCAAGCATGCTTTGTGCTATTATTTGATTAATTTCATTATCTTCAACTAACAGCACAGTTTGATGTTGGTATGCCAAAGGTTGTATTTCATTTTTTGTCGTACGAGTAAGCGTAACTTCATTAGTTTGTACAATAGCTTGTTCAGAATAACCAAGCTCAACTTCAAAGGTAAAATTAGAGCCGACGCCAACTTCGCTCGTTACCCAAATATCGCCATTCATTAAACGAATAATTTGTTCTGAGATAACTAAACCTAAGCCCGAACCACCATAAAGGCGAGTCGTCGAATTATCGGCTTGAACAAATGGTTTAAAAATTAAATCTAGCTGCTCTTGGCTCATTCCAATTCCGCTATCAATCACCTCAATTACCAAGCGAGTTATGTTTTGCTGGCTTTGCTTTTCAATGGTTTTATTTTTTATAATTAACTTAACAGCGCCTTGCTCGGTAAATTTAATCGCGTTTGACAGTAAATTAATTAACACCTGCTCAAACCTTAATGCATCGCCAATTAAATGATCTTTCACATCCTGCTCAATGATGAACTTAAGCTCTATATGTTTATCATTTGCTTTTAATGCACAAATTTGAATAACTTTTTCTACTGAACTTTGCAATGAAAAGTGCAAAGACTCGAGTTGGATCGCATTAGACTCAATTTTTGATAAATCTAAAATATCATTTATTAAAGCCAGTAAATGATTAGCTGATACTTTAATTTGGCGTAGATAATCAATAATTTTTTTGGGATCAGATGTTAACGTCGCGAGTTGAGTAAAGCCGATTACCGCATTTAAAGGCGTACGAATTTCATGACTCATGTTAGATAAAAAACTCGATTTAGCTTTGTTTGCAGATTCAGCCATTTCTTTAGCCTGCAACAAAGATTTGTTCGATTCTTCAACTACCATTACCTGTTGCTGCAACCTTTTGTTTAAATTTTCTAATTGCTGTGTTTTTAAGATAACCGCTTGTTTTAAACGCCGATTAAAAATATAAAGCAACATAAGGGCTAATAAAAAAAACATAATGGTAATGGACGCAACCTTGAGTTGCATTGCCGCGTCACGTTTATCGGTTTCAAGATAAGAAGGCAAAGTTAAGCGATCTAGGCTAATAGCTGTCTCAACCATGCCTAGCTTTTCATATATTTGAACTATTTTTTCAAACCTTTGTTGATGCAATGTACCAATGGGGACAAAATCTGACGCTATCATCGACAAACTGCGCTCAGCTTCATAGTGCAAATGTTCTGCGCTTTTACTTGAATTGTAACGCTGGACAATCAACTCGACAGTTTCATCAATATGGGCTAATGCGTATTGCCAACCTAATATACTCGCGCGTTTAAAAGCTGCGGCGCGTTCAGGATTTTCCTTTACGTAATCACTGTGCGTATATAAAAGGTCTCCATAAAAATCGATGCCATAATTGCTTGGTTCCATGATTCTAATTGACATATTTGTTTGCTCATATAAATAAGGCTGATTCGTTATATAAGCAGACATTGCATCCAGATCCGGATTATTTAAAGCTAACGGATCAAAGTTTTGGGGGATTAAATTGTATTGATTATTTTTAATACCAAGCGTTGTAAACATAGCATGAAGAGAGGCATCATCGACCCCTCGCTGATACATTACATTTTTGCCAATCAACTCATAAGGACTATAAATATTATCTTCATTTCGAGTTAATAAAACGAGTGGGCTGTGTTGAAATATTGCCGCTAAAATAACAAACGGCTGTCCTTGTAAATACTGCAAAACAATCGAAGAATCAGCCACCCCAAATTCAGCGGTTTTATCTAAAACAGGTTTAAATATGTTTTGTGTAGCGTCTCGCTCTTTAATAATAACATTGAAACCTTCGGCTTGATAAAATCCTTTTTCTTTTGCCATATAGTAGCCGGCAAATTGAAATTGATGTTTCCACTTTAAATTCAAGGTTACAGTTTCAGCGCCAAAAGCCAAAGGCGAGTTAAATAGCGCACATAAAGCAATGCCAAAGTGACTTAAATTAATATCGTATCGCTTTTTAATGAAAGCATTAAACGTGAGCCAAAATCTTGTTTTGTATAAGAAGATCATTCATTACCTATAGCCCTTAATTAATTCAAATAAGTGTAGTAGCAAAATTAACTTAAGTAATTTAAACTCAATTGAGTAGCATATAAAACAGCTACATAGCGTAAAAATTTACCGACACCAACTAGCGCGATAAAAGTAAAAAATTTAACTCTCATTACCCCAGCGATTAAAGTTAACACATCGCCCCCTAAAGGCAACCACGCAAATAATAAACTCCAAACACCATAACGCTGAAACCAAATTTGTGCCCTTTCTATTTGCCGGTCTTTAAAATAAAACCAGCGTTTATCTTTAAATTTGAGTATATATAAACCAATATACCAATTTACAACTGAGCCTAATGTATTACCCGCTGTTGCTAATAGCAGCAATAACCACGCGGGCTCACCTTGTTTTAATAAAGCAAATAACACAAATTCAGAGTAAAATGGCAGTATCGTTGCTGCTAAAAAAGATGACGAAAATAATATAAAGTAAGAAAGCATAAGCCTCCGTTAAATGCGATAAGTCGGCCAATTAGGCTTTTTCAAGTCAGCTATTTTTGCTTAGCTTGGTTCACTAAACGTTTAAATAACCCTCGTTGAGATTTTAAATACCATAAATATTCAGGGTGCCACTGCACACCCATAACTTGGCTTACATTTTGATGGTTAAGTTTAGCTAAACTTTGATTGCTTTCAATAGCTTGAATGAAACCATCTTTATCGGTGGCAACGGCTTTTAAATTAGCGCCCAATTGTTTAATAGCCTGGTGATGTAAACTATTCACTTTGCAATGGTTTTTATTGCCCAAACAAGTAAAAAGCAATGAATCAGCTTGAATATCAACCGTTTTAACCGGTAATAATTGATTTTTATTAGACGTTTTTTTACGCATTTTGCTGATATCTGCGTACAAACTCCCACCCGCAACTACATTAATCAATTGGTAGCCTCGACAAATGCCGAGCATAGGAATGTTATTAGCAAAAGCATATTCAATATAGCTAATTTCTAATTTATCACGCGCTGTATCATAATATAAATTAGGATCGATTGGTTCACCATACAGCTCGGGGTGAATATCATCGCCGCCACTAATCACCAACCCTTGCAACTGCGCCGAATTAACTAAATGATCCGTGCTGATTCGCTTAGCCTTACCACCAGCTAAAAAAATGGCTAAACGAATACAAATCCAAGATGGTGAAAAACTTTTATTATTACCTGTTACGCCGATAATAGGTTTTGATAAAGTTGATCGAGTGTTTTGTGCCATGGTGCCTTTTTAAATTGAATAATTGAATAATGTTCAAACCATTGTTGCGATAATTCGGTGAGTAAATTTTGTCGGTTTGCTAGCGACTCAACCACACTCCAAATATTCCAACTTTGAGCCAATGACCATGTTTTTTGATCAATTTCACAATTAGGTAAGCGATAATGAAAAGTCGGTCTTGCGTTAACTCGATCATCCCCTATTTTAGCGAGTACTTTGTTCTCATCTAAAAATTTAAACAGTGGCAATACATCTAATGCTCGGTTACGAGTTGGGTTGTGCTCAAGATAATCGTCTATCAACTGACTAATGGTGACCTTATCGTCATAAGACAACACAACTTTTATATACTGGTCTGGAAACGGATTAATATAAGGCGTAACTCGCCTTACTGGATCAACCTGATGCGTTTTAATTAACCAGTCTTGGCAAATTGAGTAAGCTTTTAAATAATTGGCGATAACGCCTGGTGTTAAATCAGGTAACTCGGGATTAATATGAACCCCAAAAGCGTAAAGAATAGATTCATCAGTCCCTAACGCGCCAGCCGATGTTAATTGATTAATAGCGGGTTCAAGTTTATGTAAATCTTCAATTGCGATTGGCGGACAAACGATCTCAACTGGCACAATTTGGCTCGCAATTTTAGTTAACCAATGTGTTAATTTATCATCGTTTTTATCTTTACCTAATTCTTGCGCTCGCTCAGCGGCGGTTTCTTTGGCGTATTGCCAATCTAGCTCGACCTTGAATTTACCTAAAGATTCACTAAACACAATGCTTTCAGCTTGCGACTTAGCCTCAATCTTTGCATCTAGTTGCTTGGCTAAAATATTAACCACTTTATCTAACTCTAAACCGGCAAACTCTAACTCATAGCCCACTCGCCGAGGTGAACCATCAGCTTTATTTAACTGCTGAGGCAAAACAAATTTTACCGAATTATTCACCATATACATCTCCTTAAAAATACAAACTTAAAATAACATTAAGTTAAGCACGAGTGACAATTCGAGTGACTTTATCCCAATTCATACAATCAGCAGTAACCAATGCAACGGTTAGCAAAGGCACAGCCAAGATTGCCCCTGCAGCGCCCCATAACCAGCCCCAAAAAATAACCGAAACAAAAACAACAACTGGGTTCACTTTTAAACGAACGCTGTGCACCATTGGATCAACAAAAAAGCCAAAAATAGTCGACAACCCCATAAAAATACCTAGCGGCATTAGGGTTTCCTGTAAACTCTGGAAGTGAGTCATTGAAACTAACAGTAATAATATCGCGATTAAACTAATACCGACATAAGGAATAAAACGTAAAAAGGTAATTAATACCAACCAAGTCCAAGCAAGTGGCACTTCTAAATACCAAAATACCGTACTGGTAATACAACCTAATGCTAAATTAACTAAAAATGCGGCGCCCAAATATTGCCCAACCTCTCGCCTTAAACGCTGAAATAGCCGAATAAGCCGCTTTCGTTTTTTGGGTTGGCTAGATAAATGGATTAAATTTAAAATTAGCTCATGACCACTCGTTAATAAAAACATAGTGAGGGCAAAAATGAGCAAAGTTCGACTGAGCCCCAACTGTAACGCATTTAAAATATCTGACGACCAAGAAGTTTGCTCAATTACAACCTTAGTTTGACTGGCTGGTTTATCTTCAATGGCAATTTTTTCAACTGCGTCATTTACTTTTTTAGAGGTTTCTTGCAGTTTATCTATTGTACTTTTAATTTCTTTATCTGTGCTTAAGCGTTGCTCTATTTTTTCAGGCGCAGCCGACATCCACTGAGCGACCCCCGGCGTCACCAGCCATAAAGCGCCGACAAAAATGGCGCAGCTCACCATTAGCATTATTAAACTCGCTAAAACAACTGGGATTTTAATTTTTATTAAAAAGCGAACTGCAGGTGATAAAACCAAGCTCAATAAAAAAGCTAAGATAACGGGTAATAAAAAATCTTTTGCGAATGAAAGCGAAGTAATGGTAATAACAATAACTAAAAATGGGAGTCCCCAAACTTTATAATTATTTTTTTTAATCGATTTTTGAGGTTCCATGTTAATCAGCCCTTGATAACCTTTTATATGTGTTATTTATTTTACGGTAAGCCTACTAACATAAGGATTGTCTCTATAAATAACAAGTGATATATCAACAAAGCCGTATTAAAGTGAAGCAGTCAACTTAATCAACAACTTGAATGGTTACTTGAACAACCCCTTGGTTTAGATTTGCTATTTTTGAAAAAGCAGCACGAGATAAATCAATTACACGGCCAGAGACAAAGGGGCCTCTGTCGTTAATTTTAACCGTCACCGATTGATTATTTGCAAGATTTGTAACTTTAACTCGAGATCCAAAAGGCAATATTTTGTGTGCCGCCATTAAATGATTTTGATTAAAAGTTTCACCGCTAGCGGTTTGTCGGCCGTGATATTTAGCCGCATAATACGAAGCACCGCCCGATTCAGTATACCCAACGGCGTCAGATTTTGATTGCATAGGCACTGTTGAGCAAGCCGCTAACATACCAAAATAAACAAATATCAATACGGGTTTAACTAGTTTAATCCACTGCAAAGTTAATCTTATCTCCTAAACTTGCGCGTTACAGACTTTTACGGTCAACGCTTTAACCTGTATAATTAACACAATCTAGACTCAGTTATTTAGTTTTAAAGAAAAATTGCGTTATTACGCACAAACCGCTCATAAATTAAATTTTAATTTGTTTTAAGTGCGCTCAATCATCAGGGTCTTGTAGCGTAAAAACTAAATGCCGCCGCATATCTTTAACCAAAATTCCTTTTTTAAGTAATAAGCCAGCTAATCGTTTTCGCCACATTAATAGCTGCGGCTCTGCTGTTTGTATATCGGCTTCATCAATAAATTGAACTCTCACTAATAAAGACCCAGGAAAAGCATCGTAATCCATATCAAACCAGCACTGCTTTACACCTGCTAGCTCAGCAAGTGCTTTTTCTTCTAATTTTGTAACAGCCGACATCACAGCCGCTTGTTGTTTAAGTTGTACTTTTGACAATTTTTTCATATTAAATCTATTTTATTATTGCTATTTACTAGCCCGCTAGTTTACAACACATTTAAAAAGAAAGCCCAATGCTGGCACGTTAATTAAACTCGCCCCACCTTTGATTTCCTTACCGTCAACAGATATCTGAACTATCTTTAAAAACGCTACAGAATCACTCGAACAACACTAAAGTTAATACAACTGGAGTTAATTAGACTAATACCGGATAATGAATCTATATAAAAAATTTTTATTGTATTTCACTATGGCTGTTTTGAATAATAGATTTGAATGAATCCGATAGCATCGACCAGTTTAATAAATCAACTTTCCAAGATAAATCTGACTCGTCATAGGTATGACCCGTTTTGCCTCTCATTTATCAGTATAAGTGCCAATGAGTCCAGTCGTCTTTGAGTAAAGCTTTTTCATTAGCGCTGCGAATAATGTATTGAAAACTAGCTTGCTCAAACTCTGTTGGATCGGCTGCGCTTGATTCTAAAAAACGCTTTAGCATTTTATGACGGACTTCACCCGTAAATTCAAATCTTTGGATTAATCCATCTCTAATTTATTCGTCTGTTGTATTAATTTATCGTTTATTGCTGAATAAACTAAACCGCCAACCCACAAGCGACCCCACTACTCCATGCATATTGAAAATTATAGCCGCCTAACCAACCTGTCACTTCGGTGACTTCGCCAATAAAATACAAGCCTTTGGCTTTTTTGGCTTCAAAGGTTTTTGAGCTGAGTTCGTCTGTGTCAACGCCGCCTAGTGTGACTTCTGCGGTTCGATATCCTTCCGTGCCATTGGGTTTAATCATCCAGTTATGAAAATAATCATGAATTTGTTTAATTTCAGTATGGGTCAATTGATTGACCGCTTTGTCTGGAATGGCTTGCTCATTGATTAATATTTCAATAAAACGTTTGGGTAAAATTTCAGATAAACAATTTTTAAGTGATTTTTTAGGGCTGTTTTGACGCCAGCTTGCTATTAATTCTGATAAGGTTAAATCAGGTAATAAATTAATACTCACCGCTTGGCCTGCTTGCCAGTAGGATGAAATTTGCAAAATAGCCGGGCCTGATAAACCACGATGGGTAAATAATATATTTTCGCGAAAGCTTTGTTCGTTTTCGCTACTAACCAAACAATCAATACTCATACCAGATAAACCATCAAAGCGTTGTTTATCGTGATCATGTAAGGTAAATGGCACCAAGGCTGCTGTAGTTGGCAATACAGCTAAATTAAATTGCTCGGCAATTTGATAGCCAATAGGCGTGGCACCTAGTTTTGGCATGGTTAAGCCACCACTAGCGACGACTAAAGATTGGCATTGGTAATCGCCATTTGAGGTATTTAAATAATAACCATCTTCATTTTTTGATACTTTGAGCACTTCGGTACGCAACGTAACCTCTACGCCTGCCCACTCGCACTCTGTCATTAAAATATCAACAATATCCTGGGCACTGTTGTCGCAAAATAACTGACCTAAGGTTTTGTGATGAAATGCCAAACCATGTCGGTCGACCAAGTCAATAAAATCAAATTGAGTGTAACGACTTAAACAAGATTTAACAAAGTGAGGGTTTCGGCAAAGGTAGTTTTCTGGCTTAGTGTTTTCATTAGTAAAATTACAGCGACCACCGCCACTAATGAGGATTTTTCGACCGGCTTTTTTACCCATATCAAGTATGGCCACGCTTTTACCGCGATATCCTGCTGTTGCACCGCACATTAAACCTGCCGCGCCCGCGCCTATAACCACTACATCAAACTCTTTCACACTATTATCCAGTCACATATTTAAATCCAAAAACTACACGCATTATAACAGGATTTAAATGTATTTAAGGACAATAGGTTTTATTTGAAGTTATTTTCGCTAATCCTTTTACAATTTTAAACACAGCCCAAATCCAGATTGCACATAATATAAAATAACCAATAAAAATAAACCGCAAGATAAAACCGATAACACTAAATAACATACTCCACCAAAAGATGGAGACAATATTTGAGTCATGATCTTCAAATATTGATCCTTTAGCGTCGCCGCGTTTCACCATGGCCCAAAATGCGCCAATAAACCACAAAATACCGTTCAATAATCCAGCGACCATGAGCCCATAAGCAATTAGCGCGTTGAGCTTAGCGGTATCGTCAATGCGGATAATTAATGCGATTTCGGCTGAGTAGGATCAAATTAATACATTGTGTTTCCTTGCAAAGAGCTTGATTCGCGCTGTTCTTATTAACTTATTTAAATTAACAGTGCACTCGTATAGATTTAAATACTTTAGCCTACTTGCCGCATAACTCGAGCGGAAAAGCTTAATTAAGTTTATTTTGATTTTGCTGCTGTTCAAATTGAGCTTGTAGTTGCTGCTCTCGCTTTTCACGTTTCATTTTTTCGTTTTTTTGTTTACTTGAACTTTGATTGTTTTCATCACTTATATTTTCAAGTGCTTGTTCTAATTCACGTTCTCTTTGTTGATGTTGTTCAACCGCTTTAAGGTTGCTTTGCTTATTTGTTTGAGTTTGATCGTTGGCATAACTGATTTGAATGCAACCCGCCCATAATAAAGCAGAGCATAATAATTTTATTTTCATAATCACCTCATTATAAATTGTTGAGATTAACAGCTTAAACTCTGAATACGAATTTAACGGTTATTTAAATCATGGCCAGCGTTACAAATTTATTTTGTGAGCAAGCTCACTCAATTTTTTACAATTTGCGAGGTACTTAACGGGTTTAAATCTTTTTATTTTACTCAAAAAAAGAGTATCCTTGAGCGTTATTGAACGTGCTATTTTTTGAACTTTATGAAACAAACATTAAAACAACTTCAACAATTTAAAGGCGTTAACCGCATTAGCATGTTAACTGCTTATAACTGTCCTATTGCTCGTAGCATTGAACAAGCAGGCATACCTATCATTTTGGTCGGAGATTCTGTCGGCATGGTTGAAATGGGCTTTAGCAGCACTCGCGATGTTACCATGGAACATATGATTTATCATATTGAAGGCGTTCGTCGTGGTGCCCCTAATACGCATATTATTGGCGACTTGCCCCATCTGTCGTATGAATCAATTGATGATGCCGTCACAAATGCCAAGCGAATTATTGCTGCCGGGGCCGACAGTGTAAAATTAGAAGGGCCTTATTTTGATGCCGTTAAAGCAATTTGTGCCCAAGGCATTGAAGTTGTTGCTCATACTGGATTAACTCCCCAAAAAGCAACCAGTTTTAAAAAAGTAGGTAAAGACGAAAACGAAGCTCAGCAAATTATTGAAGATTCAAAAAAATTAATTGAAGCTGGCGCTGGTATGTTGGTGGTGGAGCATGTACCAGCTCAACTTGGCGCACAAATAAGCAATGAGTTGACTGTACCTGTTATTGGTATTGGTGCGGGCGGCGAAACTGATGGACAAGTATTAGTAATAAACGATGCACTAGGTATAGGAGATTATTGGCCGCCGTTTTCAAAGCAATACGCGCATGTTAGCGATACAGTATTAAAAGTGGCAACACAATTTAAAGATGAAGTGCAACACAAGCAATTTCCTTAATTTAAAAGCATAAATTAGCGTCTTTAATTGGTGTAAGCAGCTTGTATATCGGTTTTTTAACCGCGCGAGACAGACAGTTAAATGGCTGTCTCGGTAAAACTTTAATCAGGATAATCCGTTAAAATAGCTTCAAATTCATCTACATGACTGAGACAAATTTCAACTAATTCAGGATCAAAGTGCAAACCTGATTCATTTTTAATTAGTTCTAATGTTTGCTCGCAAGACCAAGCTGCTTTGTAGCAGCGTTCATTTCTAAGTGCATCATACACATCTGCTAATGCAACAATTCGACCAAACAAATGAATATCAGTCCCTTTTTTATTATTAGGATAGCCACTACCGTCCCATTTTTCGTGATGATCTAATGCAATCACAGCACCGGCAGCAATGATAGGTTTATTGCTATCTTTTAATATTTGATAGCCCAAATCGGCATGGCTTTTCATAATATCTCGCTCTGCATCATCTAGCTTACCTGGTTTATTTAAAATAATGTCAGGAATACCGATTTTACCAATGTCATGCAAAGGCGCTGCAAGCACTAAATGCTCAGTATCTTGCGCTGACATATGTAAATATTTAGCCATTACCCGACAATATTTAGCCACCCGCTTAACGTGATTACCGGTTTCCTTTGAGCGACATTCAACCGCTTCACTCATCCGAATGACAACTTCTTTTTGAGTATTTTCAATATCTTGGGTTAATAACACGTTATCAAATGCGATTTGCACATTTTGAGTAAATAGCTCTATTAGATGCTTATCTGTTTCTGATAAAGTTTCGGCTATATTGGCAATATATAGCAAAGCGCCTCTAGTGGTTCGGCTTTGGCAATACGCAACAATATATCCTTGCCCATAAATAATGCTTCTGTTGCCAATAGCCTGTTCAAAAGATGACTTTATTTGTGGATCGACAACATCAAATAGCTTTTTGCCTTCAACCCCTTCAAATTCACCTTGTCCTGCTACGATAATTAATTCTCCACTGCCCGTTTCATCATCTGCAACGAGTGAAGTAATATACATAGCTTCATTTGAGCAAGTAACGATTGAAATTAATTGTTGTAATAAGCCTTGAATAAAGCTTTCCATCGAATGGTTGCTAAATAAATTAGCTGACGCTCGGATAACGGTTTCAAGCCCCACTCGGTTTTTTTCAAGTGCCATCATATCTCGGTACGATCTTAGGCTAGACATTATTACCGTAAATAACTTTTGCGCGGTCAGTTCAGTTTTTGATTTGTAGTCATTAATATCATAATTAATAATGACCTGACGCTCCGGCGCTTGGCCAGGTTGCCCGGTGCGCAAAATCACTCTAACAAAGTGGTTGTGAGCTTGATTACGAATAAAATCGACAACGTGTAAGCCTGCATCGTCTGTTTCCATAACAACGTCTAGTAATATAACCGCGGTATCTGGATGATCAATAATTGCTTTTTTGGCTTGCTCTCCAGAATAGGCGCTAATAAACTCAAGCCCCCTATTTTGAAATTGAAAATCATTTAATGCTAATTTAGTAACCGCATGAACTTCTTCTTCGTCATCAACTATCATGACCTTCCAATTAGAATCTAAAGCAGGTGCATCTTCAATATTTTCATCATTGAATAAAAAATCATTGGGCATACCAATTAATCCATAGGCGAGTTTAATTATTATTGATCTATATAAAACTAGTTTAGGTTATTAAAGTTAACAAGAAAATTTAATAAAATTGTGCAAAGGTAATTCGAGGCTGACCAGATAAATCAGGCTGAGTTTGGATATGTTTAAAATGGGGAAATAAATTAAATAAGCTTTGTACGGCCTGAGCTTGCTGATAACCGTGTTCTATTATTAGCCAAGCTTGTTTGGTTAAATAATTTGGGCTTTGCTCTATTATATGTTTAATATCAGACAAGCCATTGTCATTTGCAATCAACGCAGATTCAGGCTCATATCTCACATCACCTTGCACTAAATGTGGATCATTTTTATCGATATAAGGTGGATTTGATACAATAAGATCGTATTTTAGAGGTGAGTTATTACCCTGCTTTAGTGGCTCAAACCAACTCCCCTGATATACATTAATAGGCAAATTTAATCGTTCAGCATTACTTTTAGCAAGCTGATATGCGGGCGCTGAGTATTCTACCGCATCAACCTGCCATTGTGGACATTCTGATTTAATGGCCAAGGCAATTGCACCGGTTCCAGTGCCTAAATCTAATACCTTTATTTGCGACATTAATTTGCTTTGGTACAAATTTAATACGGTATCAATAACAATTTCGGTATCAGGTCGGGGAATTAAAGTTGAAGCATTCACTTGGAGTTCAAGTCCCCAAAATTCCTTAAACCCTAATATGTGAGCAACGGGTTTGCCTGCTAACCTTTGTTGTAAATCTTGCTCAAAAGCTAATATTTGAGTTTCAGTTAGGATTTTTTCAGGCCAAGTATGCAAATAAGCACGGTCATTTTTATTAAGTATTTTTAATAACAAAAGTTGGGCATCTAATTGCGCCGAGTCAGATTCAGTTAACAAGCTGGCGGCCTGACGCCAAACTTGTTCAATTGAAAATGGCGCTTGAATTAACATCTTAAATATCAGATTCAGATAAAGCTGCAAGCTGGTCAGCTTGATGTTCTTGAATAATAGGTTCTAATACTGCACTTAAATCACCGGCTATTACATCATTTAAGCGATATAAAGTTAAGTTGATTCTATGATCTGTAATTCGACCTTGCGGATAATTATAAGTACGGATACGTTCAGAACGATCCCCACTGCCCACTAAACTGCGACGAGTTGATTCTTCTTCGCTGCGACGTTTTTCATCTTCTACCGCTTGAATACGTGCCACTAAAACCGACATGGCTTTGGCACGGTTTTTATGTTGCGATCGTTCATCTTGACACTCTACAACAATACCTGTTGGTAAGTGAGTTAGTCGAATAGCTGAATCGGTTTTATTTACGTGCTGACCACCGGCACCAGATGCACGATAGGTATCGACTCGTAAATCGGCTGGGTTTAATTGAATGGCTTCTGATTCTGGTACTTCTGGTAATACTGCTACCGTACAAGCCGAAGTATGGATACGACCTTGAGACTCTGTTTCAGGTACACGCTGCACGCGGTGGCCGCCTGATTCAAACTTAAGTTCGCCGTAAGCGCCATCGCCATTTATTTTGGCAACAACTTCTTTATAACCGCCCTGTTCACTTTCGTTTGCACTGATTAACTCAACCTGCCAACGCTTACTTTCAGCATAACGTGAATACATTCGGAACAAATCGCCAGCAAAAATACCCGCTTCATCACCACCAGCACCAGCTCGCACTTCAATATAACAATTGCGGCTATCGTTTGGATCTTTAGGTAATAACAAAATTTGTAGTTCATGAGTTAACGCTTCAAGTGTCGCTTTTGCGGCTTTGATTTCTTCCTGAGCCATTTCTTTCATTTCAGCGTCATCTTCTTCAAGCATTTCTTCAGCGGCAGCTAAATCTTCTTGTGCTTGTTGATAAGCTCGAAAACCTTTTACGACTTCTTCAAGTTGTGCATATTCTTTAGATAAAGCTCTAAATTTGTCTTGATTTGTAATGATTTCAGCATCACCTAACATGGCTTGAACTTCTTCATATCTTTCTTCGAGTAGTTCAAGTTTGTAAATTATAGATTCTTTCATGATATATTTTTTACTCTGGATTAACGCCAAGATGCTCGGCTAAAAATTCAATATTGGATTTATCTTCTGCGCTTGCAGCCACTTTTAATGCCACCGTGGGTGTATGCACTAATTGATTGGTTAATTTATTACTTAACTCAGTAACAATTTTTTGTGCATCAGCGCCCTGCTCTAGTTGATTTAAAGCACGCTGCAATAAAGTATTTTTAATTTGCTCGGCCTGCGCACGATAACTTCTAACGTAGTCAACTGACTCAAGCGACTTAAGCCAAAGCTGATAGTTTTCAATTTCAACTTCAATTATTTGTTGTGCTTGCTCGGCTGCGACTAAACGCTTTTTTTGATTGCGTTGGACTATGCCTTGTAAGTCGTCAACTGTATATAGATAAATATTATCTATATCGTTAACTTGGGTTTCAATATCTCTTGGCACAGCTAAATCAACCATAAAGATTGGACGATTACGGCGTTGTTTTATTGCATTTTCAACCATGCCTTTACCAATTAAAGGTAACGTACTGGCCGTTGAACTAACCACAATATCGACTTCAGTTAATAAGTCTGGGATTTGCGACAAGGTTGAAACATGAGCGTTAAACTCATTCGCTAAGCTTTCAGCGCGCTGTACACTTCTATTGGCCACTGTCAGTTCGCGAGCGCCTGAATCATATAAGTGACGAGCAACTAATTCGGTTGTTTCACCTGCTCCAACTAATAATACTTTTGCTTTAGCTAAATCAGCAAAAATTTGTTTTGCTAAACTCACCGCCGCAAAGGCAACTGATACCGCAGATTCGCCAATTTCAGTGTTGGTACGCACATCTTTAGCGACTGAAAAAGTCATTTGAAATAATTTAGATAAAGGACCGCCAATAAATCTGTGCTGATCAGCTACTGCATAAGCTTGTTTTAGTTGCCCTAAAATTTGCGGCTCGCCTAAAACCATAGAATCCAAACCACAAGCTACTTGCATAACATGGCGCACACTCTCTGATTCACTATAAAAATATAAGCAATCATTTAGCTTTTCACTATTTACACCATGTATTTTGGTTAACCAATTGAGCGCATCGGCTCTATTAAATTCGCTACTGGTCAGGTAAACTTCGGTTCGGTTACAGGTAGAAACAACGACAGCTTCGTCAGCGATATCGGCTTGCTTGAGTGCCAGAACAAATTCAACAATTTGCTCAGTGGAAAATGCAACTTTCTCCCGTATACTAACCGGAGCTGTTTTATAGCTAATACCGAAAGAAAATAATGCCATTGATACGTCTTAGTCTGCCTAAATGATGTATGATTTTGCGAAGTGGGTAATTTTACGAGATGGACACACAGATTGAAAGCCTTTAGCACCTTGAATCGACTAACTTTATTGATATTTGTTATATTTATACAAGCTTGTAGTAGTTTATCCCCTGTCGACTTGTCAAAAATTGAGCATGCAAACCAAATTCAAAACTATACCATTAAGGGTAAAATAGCCTTTAAAACAACACAACAAGCAAAATCAGCCACCTTTTATTGGCAACAAAAATCCAGTGACTACCATATAAAACTAAGTACTTATTTAGGTATTCAATTAGCCGATATAAAAGGCACAACAAACTACATTGAAATTGATGCCGACGGTGCAAATTACCAATCAAACGATCCACAAGGTTTAATTGCTAAACAAATCGGCTGGAAATTACCCATTCAACATTTATCTAACTGGGTAAAGGGCGTACATAATGG
The DNA here is from genome assembly GCF_026725475.1 of Catenovulum adriaticum. Classification (NCBI taxonomy): domain Bacteria; kingdom Pseudomonadati; phylum Pseudomonadota; class Gammaproteobacteria; order Alteromonadales; family Alteromonadaceae; genus Catenovulum; species Catenovulum adriaticum. The sequence continues at coordinate 1,302,246 of NZ_CP109965.1, read as the reverse complement.
CGTTGTCATTAATACACACGATAACGGTTTGGCAAAAAAAGTATTGGTCAGAACCAGTTCAACTCAAGAGTGGACCATAACTTATTTAAGTTATCAAACACTTGGTCACTTAAAACTGCCTCAAAAAATAAAGTGCGAAACCCCTACTTTAACTGTCATTTTGCAAATTAATCAGTGGGACCATATTAATCAATGAAAACTGAATTAAGCTGTTTATCACCCGCTAAAATAAACTGGTTTTTACACATTACGGGCCAAAGAGAGAACGGCTATCACGAATTACAAACTTTATTTCAATTTGTTAGCCTTGCCGACCAGATGCATTTTAAGCTAACCCAAGACAATGAAATAAAATTAACTGGTGATTTATTAAATTTATCGCCTAAAGAAAATTTAATTTATAAAGCGGCAAAAATTTTACAGCCGCTCGTCAAAAATAATTTTGGCGTTGAAATTAGCGTGCAAAAAAATATTCCAACGGGTGCTGGTTTAGGTGGCGGTTCTTCAAATTGCGCCACAACTTTATTAGTTTTAAATAAATTATGGCAACTTAATTTATCGTTAAAAGCGTTAACTGAAATAGGCGTAAAGCTAGGCGCAGACGTGCCTGTGTTCGTTCAGGGGCAAACAGCCTTTGCACAAGGCATAGGGGAATTTTTGTATCCAACTCAAGTTCAGCCGCAAACTTTATTATTGGCAATTCCTAAAAATTGCCATATTTCAACCCAAGCTATTTTTGCCGATAAAGCGCTGCCTAGAAACACCTCAAAAATAGATTTTGCTCAATATTCGTTCGAAAAAACGCATAATGACTTTGAATCTATTGCAAAAGCACGCTTTCCTTTGGTTGCCAAAACCTTAAACTGGTTGATAGAATACGCGCCATCGAGAATGACAGGGTCTGGTGCTTGCTGTTTTGCTTTGTTTGAAAACAAAAAACAAGCGGAAGAAATTGCAAACAATGCGCCACAAGGTATTCAAACATATGTTGTTGATACCCTAAATCTTTCACCTGTTCATGCTTTGTTAGCAGAACAGTTTTAGCCTTTAGTCTAAGCAAGCTACACTGATTAGACTAATTTGTAAGTACTATATTTATTGATATTGCCTGAGGTTTATTACCGTGCCTGATATGAAAATTTTCACAGGAAACGCAACCCCTGAGCTGGCTCAGAGAATCGCGGATCGCCTATACACTAAGCTAGGCTCGGCTGTTGTCGGTCGTTTTAGCGATGGTGAAATTAGCGTTCAGATTAATGAAAACGTTCGCGGTGCAGATGTTTTTATCATCCAGTCAACTTGCGCTCCTACGAATGACAATTTAATGGAACTGATTGTCATGATCGATGCGTTACGTCGTGCTTCAGCAGGCCGTATCACTGCGGTAATTCCTTATTTTGGTTACGCACGCCAAGACAGACGAGTCCGTTCTGCTCGTGTTCCGATTACTGCCAAAGTCATCGCAGACTTTTTATCAAATGTGGGTGTTGACCGTGTTATGACGGTTGATTTACATGCTGAGCAGATCCAAGGCTTTTTTGATGTGCCTGTTGATAATGTATTTGGCAGTCCAATTTTGCTTGACCACATGTCTGAGCAAAAATTTGAAAACCCAGTTATTGTATCGCCAGATATTGGTGGTGTAGTACGTGCGCGGGCAATTGCAAAACAGTTTGATGATTGTGATTTAGCCATTATTGATAAACGTCGCCCTCGCGCCAACGTTGCTCAAGTAATGCATATTATTGGGGATGTTCAAGGCCGAGACTGCATTATTGTCGACGATATGATAGATACGGGTGGCACCTTATCAAAAGCCGCTGCTGCACTAAAAGAAAAAGGGGCTAATCAAGTATTTGCTTACGCAACCCACCCTGTATTTTCTGGCAATGCGGTTGAAAACATCCGTGATTCACAAATCGATAAACTTATCGTCACAGACAGTATTCCGCTAGATCCCGCGATGGCTAAGTTAGATAAAGTAGTACAGCGCACATTAAGTTCAATGCTAGCTGAAGCAATTCGCCGCGTTAGTAATGAAGAATCTATTTCTGCCATGTTTGAAGGTTAGTTACCCTTTTCGCCTTTTTAGCGTGAGCTCAAATATGTGAACAAATTAGTTTTTTTATTAAGCCATGTTGTGATTTTTCACCACATGGCTTTTTTTATGCCCAACCCATCCCCATATAAAGTTAAGGTATCGAAAAAACCATAGGATAGGAGCTAAAAATGAAAAACAGTTTAGATAGTAAAATGATTTACCGTGTTTTCGCGATTATTCAAGAAAAGGGAATTGAAAAAGAAGATGGCTGGTATCACCATGGTTTAATTGCCAATAGTGATCAAGAAGGTTACAACATTTGCATTAAAGACCCCTATGTCACTTTAACGTTAGGCTTTCATCATAGTTATCATTTAGATTATCGAAATGGTGTTGAAGCAGAAGATTTTACCAATAAATTATTAGATGTATATCGCGAAAAGTCTAATTAAAGCGATTGCAACAGCCGGTTATACTGCATAACCGGTTTATTTATTTGTTCATTAATTCTAGGTGTACAAATAACGAAACATATTTTAATTATATTAATATTTTATATATTGAATATCCCGCCTAATTTACTAAGCTTAACTTTATCCACTCTCACTCTTAAAAACTATAAAAAATAAAAATAGAAACTACAGACAGCGCGGCTTTTATCTTGACTGAACTAAGAACTAAGCCTCAATAAATATATGGTAATGCATAACCTGTGCAATAATCGCAACAATGCATCATTAACTATGGTAATGCATAACCTGTGCAATAATCGCAACAATGCATCATTAACAGTAGCTGACTCGAGACTACTCAATGAACTTAATACATTTTAAAAAAACCAAATCGTTTTGGTTTTCAACCATAGTGATGCTATTTGCCATTATTTGCATTCAATATTTTGTAGAGAATCAATTAAAGCAACAACAGCAGAAACGACTGGAACAATTTGCAAAAATTTACTCAGAAGTCTTTAAGCAAATTTATGTAAAAGAGCTTGAGCCTGCTTACCATGAAACTCAGCAAGTTTTTTCACAAATGCAAGACAACTCATTTTATACTTCAATTATAGCGCCTGACGGTGAACTATTAGTGGACACTCGATTACATTGGAGTGAAATCAGCAAAGTAGAAAACCTAGCTTCGTTACCTGAAATTAAAGCTCTTAACAACCAAAATAACAGTTTGCATTTGAGCCGTTATGATGAAAATCAGCAATATTCAGCCAGCTTTTTTACAACTTACTTCACCACTAACGATAATCAAAATTTAATCATTCGGGTAGGTCAAAATAACAAAGCAATCAATCAACTCATTATTAATATCCGAGTGCAAGTGGCTGCATTTTTATTAACCTTAGTAACTTTTTACTGGTTAAGCTTGTTTTCCGAACGAAATAAAATAAGCCGACTGGCATCTCGACATACCCAAGAGTTAAAAAGCAAAATAACCGAAACCGCACAATCCTATATTGATCTGCAGCAGACCAGTTCTTGCTTATCGGTTGCAAATTCTCAAACCGAAGCGGAAAATATAAGCCTGCAATTTTTGGCTCATATTTTACCTAATGTAAAAACTGAAATCCGACTTGACCCAATAAACCATTCACAACGAGAGCAATTCGACATGCTGGATTGCTGGGCACTTAGAACCAGCAAGCCTTATTTAGCCGACAATTCCAGCACTCAGTGTTTACATGTAAAGCAGCAAATGAAAAACACATCTGATTTTGTAAAGTGTTTTCCACTCATGAGCCAAACCAGTATTTATGGGGTACTCACACTTTATTTTAATCAACAAGATTACCAACATGTAGAAAATACCTACAGTACTCAGCTCGTTTTTTTATGTCAGAATTTATCTTTAAATTTATCCCGCATTCGCTTACGGGACGCTCTTGATAAAAAAGCCCATACAGATCCTTTAACAGACTTATGGAATCGACGTTACTTTTTTAAAAAATTAAAGCAATGGACTCCCAATCAGCCAGAAACCAGCGCGGCATTTATTATGGTTGATATAGATCACTTTAAAAGCGTTAATGACTCGCTCGGGCACGATGAAGGTGATAAAGCATTAAAGTGGGTTTCAAAAACCCTAACAGATATGTCTAGAGAATCTGACATTGTTGCCAGGTTAGGCGGTGAAGAATTTGCACTTTTATGCCCTAAAATGAATAAATCTCAAATTCAAACTTTTTTTGACCGAGTATCCAAAGCCCTGACAGACTATAAATTATCAGACACAAGATCAATTACCTTATCAATGGGTGTGGCATTTACAGTTAATTATACAATTGATAATGATGAGCTAATTAAAGCCGCAGATAAAGCCTTATATAAAGCGAAAAACCAAGGCCGAAATCAGCTTTGTTTTGCCGATAGTCAAAACATTATCTCTATTGATTCATTTGAAAAAAATTAAACAGGCAAGCCGTTATACCTTGCCAACAACCTGAGCCGGATCAACTGTAGCAGCTTTTAAAGCCGGATAAATAGTTGCAAGTAACGACATAACAATCGCAACAACGGCCGTTATCCATACATCACTCCAAACCAATTGTGTGGGCAAAAAGTCAATAAAATAAATATCACTAGATAAAAATTGAAAACCAATTAATCGCTCAAACCATGCAAGCCAATCGCTTAAATAAAATCCACCAAGAACCCCAAAACCAACCCCTACACTGGTCCCTAACAACCCATGATAAAGCCCTTGTAACATAAAGGTTTGTACCACGCTATTAGCAGGCATCCCCATGGTTCGCAAAATAGCAATATCGCCTTGCTTTTCATTTACTGCCATCACTAAAGTCGACACAATATTAAAACAAGCAACCGCTATCACCAACGCTAAAATCAGGTACATAATGCTTCTAACTAGCTGGATATCGTTATAAACATGACCAAATTGGCGTGTCCAATCTTGTACATACACATAAACAGGCAAACTATAACCTAGCTCATTTGCAATTTTGCTAGCATTAAATACATCATCAATTTTCAGACGTATCCCCTGTACACCTTGTGTCCAGCCTGTTGCTTTAGCCGCTAACGGTAGTTGCGTAAAGCCCACTGCATGATCTAATTGCCCACCTGTTTTTAATAAACCAATTAACTCAAAACGAATTGATTTAGGCGGTAATAACCGTTTATCTTTATCCAGCTGAGGAACTAAAACATCAAAATTATCGCCGATTGATAAATTTAAAGATTCAGCTAATCCCGCGCCCAAAATAACGCCCTCTTTATTTTGAAAACGCGCTATTGCGTTAGCCGATACATAACTTTTTAAATCTGATACTTGTTGTTCAGCTTGCCAATCAATTCCTCTGATTTCGACAGGTTTTAACGCATTTTGATTTTGAATCAGGCCACTAAAACGGACAAAAGGTGCCACCCCTAAAACTTCTTTGTTTTGGGTTAAATTTGCTGCTATTGACTGCCAATCAGTAATCCCAGTGGCATTGACCGCACTAAATTCAATATGCGGGACAACCGAAAGTAACCTATTTTTAAGCTCACGTTCAAAGCCATTCATAGCAGATAACACCCAAATCAACACGCAACAACCTAACGCTATCCCAATAGTTGAAGATGCTGAAATAAATCGAATAAAGCGATTATGTGCCTGACTTCGTGCATATCTTAAACCAATTTTAAATGCTAAATTACCCATGCTCGATCACTTCTGCATGTAGCTTAGATAATTGACCCGAGCTCAATTTAAATTGTCTATCCATTTTATTTGCTAAACTTAAATCATGCGTTACAAATACAAAGCAGGTTGATAATTCATTTTTTAGCTGCAGGATTAAATCAAAAACAGCCGCTGCGTTTTCAGCATCTAAATTACCGGTAGGCTCGTCTGCAAGCACTAAATTAGGTTGATGAACTAATGCTCTGGCGATTGCGACCCGTTGGCGCTCACCGCCAGATAGTTCACTAGGTTTATGTTTAAACCTGTGTGGTAACCCTACTCTGTCTAACATAGATTTTGCGGCTTTTTCAGCACTAGCCATACTATGTTTAGCAATTAGCAGTGGCATAGCCACATTTTCTAGTGCACTAAATTCACCTAATAAATGATGGAATTGATAAACAAAACCTAAATTTTTATTGCGGAATAAAGCTTGTTTTTGCTCAGAAAGTTGATGAATATCTTGACCATTAAACAGCACTTGGCCAGAGGTGGGTGAATCGAGTGCACCCATTATATGGAGTAAACTGCTTTTTCCTGATCCTGAACTGCCGACTATCGCAATATTTTCTGCCGCGTGTAAGGTTAAATCAAGCTCGTTTAGCACTACAATTTCAGAAGCACCGTCGTGATATACTTTTTTTAGGTTTTTGCATTCAAAAATTGGGTTATTCATAGCGTAAAATCTCTGCTGGGTTTGTTTTAGCGGCTCTATATGCAGGATACAAAGTAGCAATTAAGCTCATAGCAATCGCTGAGCTGGCAATGTAAGCAACTTGATGCCAATGCAAATCAATAGGTAAACCTTGCATTGCGTAAGCGGGGTTTGCAAAAACCCCTACACCTAATAAAGACATAATCGGATTTAAATTAAAGGTCAGTAAAATCCCAAACACTGTGCCAATAACAGCACCAACACAACCTTTGTACATACCTTGTAGTACAAACACCAGAATCAATTGTCGGTTTGTCATTCCTATGGTTTTAAGTGATGCAATTTCTACACGCTTATCATTCACAACCATAACCAGTGCGGATACAATATTAAAAGTCGCGACGGCAATAATTAGCGCTAACATCATCCACATCATGTTTTTTTCCATTTTAACCGCTTCGAACAATTCACCTTTTGTCGCTCGCCAGTCACTCACCTTGAGTCCAGGAAATTGCTGGGTTAAATTTTGCTTAACTAAATTTAAATTAAATGCATCGTCCAAATATAATCGGTAGCTGTTCAACTCATCCTGTTTTTTTCTGAGCATACGATTTAAATCTACGATATTAATCAGCACAACGTTAGAATCGACATCTGAGCCAGCATTAAAAGTAGCGCTTACGGTAAAATTACGTTGCACTGGCATCCGGCCCATCGGTGTATACACGCTACCTTTGGCTAGCATAACTCGAATTTTATCGCCCACTCTCACATTTAATTGATCAGCCAAAGGTTGAGCAATAACCACATTGTAGGCACGTGGCTTGAGCTGATTAAACTCTCCGCGGATAACATTAGAGGCAATAATGGAATATTTAGCTGACGCATCAGGATCTATCCCTTGGACATATATTGCTCGCATATCTTGCGGTGACTGCACTAAACCAGCTTCCTGCTGAAACGGCGTCACACCAACAACATCAGTTTGTTGTTTTAATTGGTCGAGTAATTCTTGCCGCTCATTCATCTGGTTATCAGGTATTTGCACAACCATATGCGGGATAACGCCTAAAATACGTTTTTTCAGTTCACTTTCGAAACCGTTCATAACCGATATGACGGTAATTAACGCAATCACTCCTAAACTAATACCAGCAACAGAAAAGAAAGTGATAAACGAAATAAATTTGTTCGAATGGCTTCCACGGCTGTAGCGATGAGCAATAAACAAGCTAGTTGAATTAAACAAAAGGTTCCTCAAGATAAACCGCGAAAATTTGCGCGAAACTATAGCGAATTTTATAAGCTAATCCTATAGTTATCTTTATAAAGTCAGTTCAATTTGAATCAGTTTACTAAGATAAGTTCCAAATAATGACCATCATGGATTAATTTGCTAGCGGATAAGTTAAAATTACTCTAGTTTTAAGATAACTTGTTCTTTAATTAAAATAATATTTTGCTGGTAAAGTTCGTATTTTTTATTTTGATTAACCTGCACTTAGCGCCTTTACTTAGGTTATTATATGTAAGATGAGCATATCAGGCGCTACCTTATCGGTTAGTGGTAACCATGGTTAATTTGCGGTTTGCTTGAGCATCATAAACTGACTTCAGCTCACACCCTAAAAATAATAAAATGAATAACTAACTGAACTAAAATACTCAACCTAAACTCTGATAACTCACTATTGAGGCCCAATTTTACCCCGAGTTTGCTCGGATTTATTGATAGGAAACTAGATGTCGTTACAATTTAATCAAAGTCGGCTAGCTTGGTTTATTTTATCTAGCTCAGCATTAATCCTCGAATTAATCGCTTTATATTTTCAATATGCAATGGGATTAGAGCCTTGCATAAAATGCATTTACCAACGGCTTGCGCTCTGGGGGGTATTTATTGCCAGTTTACCTGCGCTTATTTTCCCAACTGAAAAATTCACTCGATTAATAAGCTACCTATCCGGGATATTTTTTGCAGGCTGGGGGTATAAAATTGCTTCTGAACATGTCGATATACAAACCAATCCAAATCCGTTTGCCGGTTGCGCTTTTATGCCTGATTTTCCAAGCTGGTTTGCACCAGATGTATGGTTTCCGGCATTATTTGAAGTAAGAGGAGATTGCGGATCTATAGACTGGCAATTTTTAAGCTTAAGTATGCCTCAATGGATGCAACTGATATTTGGACTTTACCTGGCGGTATTTTGCTTGGTCCCGCTCTATCATTTAGTTAAATTTAAACAAATTTAATATACCCCATCTTAACTCAATCAAGTTAGCTTTGCGGGTACTCGAAAAATTTTATCTCTTAATAAAGCTCGGTGTATACATTCACTGAGTTTTATTATGTGACACCTTATTTCTAGCCGCTTTGTTTTGCATTTTTTTATACTGATGAAAGCGTTTAATAAATCGTTTTTCTTGATAGACACGCCAAAACCGAGTTACCAGCGCAATTAACGCCGCTATAATAATAACTAGCCACAAAATTGGGCTAGTTATAGGGTTAGTAGAATAACTTGCATCTAAATAACGCTCACCTGCGTGGAATAACCAATAAATACCAGCAGCTATCGCAATAATCATGCAAGCGGCTAAACAGCCGATTAAAATTTGTTTAAAAAAATGCATAAACCTAAAATAGCTTAATCAAAACTCATTGATAATGGCATAAATTAACCACTTTCCCAAGTTAAGTTTAACTATAAGCCAACGCCACAAAGGTATATAATCGCTGCAATTTGATTTAATAAGAGTCTGTTATGATTTCTTTAGGTAAAACTTATCCGTTAACAGTGATTAAAGTCGTCGATTTTGGCTATTATTTAGATGCTAAAAATTTAGGCGAAATTTTATTACCTCGCAAACATGCAAAAAAAATATTTGATATCGGCGACGAAATTACGGTTTTTTTATATTTAGATTCTAAAGATCGCCCTATTGCAACAATGCAAAAACCAAAAGCCGAAATAGGTCAATTTGCTTATTTAACAGTCACAGAAACAACCGACTTTGGCGCATTTGTTGATTGGGGGCTTGATAAAGATGTTTTAGTACCCGTTAAAGAACAAAAACGCCCTATGTTAGTAGGCGAATCTTATTTGGTTTATCTATATCAAGATAAATACGACAACCGAGTGGTTGCATCTGCTAAAATCGATAAGTTTTTAGACCAAACGCCAGCCGAATACAAAACCAACCAAGCCGTTGATTTAGTCATTGCCAACACCACAGATTTAGGCTTTAAAGCAATCGTTGATCACAGCCATTGGGGGGTTTTATACCGAGGTGACGTATTTCAGCGTTTGAGTTTTGGCCAATATAAAAAAGGGTTTATAAAACAAGTTAGGCCGGATGGAAAAATTGACTTAACCTTACAAGGTGGGCAAGAAACTCGGGATAAATACGCAAAAATAATTGAAAACTATTTAACCAACAACAATGGCTTTTCGCCAGTTAATGATAAATCAGATCCTGAACTAATTTATCAAACCTTTGGTATGAGTAAAGCTGCGTTTAAACGCACTATAGGTGGCTTATATAAAGCGGGTGTCATAAAAATAGAAAAACAGGGCATCACTTTACTTAAAGACGATTAGACTTTAATTAAGCTTAGGTTCAAATGATGTTTTTGAACAAAATCGTTAACTTTATTAATAATAGATAAAATAGCCAGTATTAAACAATTAATACTGGCTATTAAATTTTAACCTAATTAAGTGATAAAAGCTCAAAGCATTTAAGCGTTTTATTTATAGATTACCGAATCTAACTGATCCAATTTATTGTATCTAATCATATGCTTGATTTCGTTTACATACACTTCACGCTTTTCTGAATATTGAAGTAAACCAGTCGCTAAAGCTAAGCCCGTTATCGCTTTGTTTTGAGCGCGTAATTTAGCCCGAATGTTTCTTAATGATTTATAAGCTCTATGGGTATTGATATTACGCATATAAGACTTGACCGATTCGATTGGTGTGTTAAATCGTGCAACTTCATGTACTGCGCCAGTATTACGTCGACTTGGAACAAAACCACACCCTTTTTTATAACACCACTGACCAAAATAGTTATGCCCTTTTTGCGCAAATCGAGACAGCCCCCACGCACTCTCATTAGCCGACTGCGCTAAAGCTAAAGAAGTTGGTACTATATCAACTCGCTTAACCAGTTGAGCCCAATCTTCTGGTTTATTAATATCAAAAAATTCAAGATTATAACGGCTTGCAATGTCAAACACTTCTTCTTTTTCAAACCACCAGAGATTACCCGCATGCGCTTGATGATCTAGCAGTGTATTACGTTCTTTTAAAATTTCTTGATTATTATAATTGACCAGTTGAGCCATATATTCAAAAAATACGGTTTTACGCTCAATCCCTGCTGCATACTGTGCAAAAGCAGGCCGCTCTGGAAGGACCACTTTTTTTGACTGTACAGCTACCACAAAGATCACGACCAGTGCGACTACTATAAAACTAATTAATGTATACCCTAGTGCTTTGATGGTGCTTTTCATAAACGAACGTCTCCTTATTACAACGTCCATATTGATTATTTTTAACTACAACTCCATGTAACTTATATAAAAATTATGTTTAAAGTTTAGTACAAAAGTTTAATAAAACGAGTTTTTAGGCAAATAAGCTGGCAACGCGCAAGGAGATAAAAGAGAGGGAGCGCGCAGCAAATTTATTTGCCGCGCGCTTGAACATTTAATTACGAATAAAACAATTTATTTTCAACTTCGTAGTCTAACAATATTTGAGCTGGTGCAAAACGGTCTCCAAATCTAAGTTGAAAGCTTTGTAAGCGTTCAACTAAATTGGCGATTCCATAAGTATCCATATATCTAAATGGACCGCCTAAAAACGGTGGAAAACCAATACCAAATATTGCGCCTATATCACCATCTTGAGGACTATTAATGACCCCTTCTTCCAGACAGCGAGCAGCTTCATTTAACATTTGAACTAAACAACGCTCGGCTATCTCTTCTTGATTAAGTGATTGTGCGGCATCTAAGTTAAGTAAATCATAAATAGATTCATCAATAACAGGTGCTGGCTTAACTTTATTTAACCACTTATTTTGCTGATGATAATTGTAAAACCCTTTTTTGTTCTTTTTCCCTTTACGGTCATCCGCTAAAATCGTATCTAAACCAGATGGAGGCGTAAATCGCTCACCATAAGCCGATTCTAAAATAGGAATTATTTTAGTACCAACATCAATTCCCACCTCATCCAATAATTTTAATGGCCCAACCGGAAATCCAAATTGAACTAGTGAGTTATCAATAACATCAATAGGTTCGCCTTCCATTAGCAGTTGAGCGGCTTCATTAATGTAAATTGCTAAAATACGATTTACATAAAAACCTGCGCAATCTTTTACCACAATAGGGGTTTTACCTTGTTTTCGGGCAAAATCTAATACCGTCGCAATCGTTTTTTCACTGGTTTGAGAATGCGGAATAATTTCTACCAAAGGCATTTTTTCAGCTGGTGAAAAATAATGTAAGCCAACTACGTTTTCTGGCCGCTTAGCATTTGAGGCAATATCCGCTATTGGTAAAGACGAAGTATTTGAGGCAAAAATAGTGTCAGCTTTACATTCTTGCTCAATATCTTGCAGCATGGTTTGTTTTAGCGCTAAGTCTTCAAATACCGCCTCTATCACTATATCTCGCTGTGAAAAACTTGCGTAATCCGTGCTGCCAGTTAACAAGTTCATTTGCTTTTGTGCGACTGATTTGCGAATAAACCGACGCTTTACTTTTTTATCAAGTAACTCATGGCTATGACGCAAAGCCTGTAAAATACCTTCTTCTTTAATATCTTTAATGCGCACCGGTAACTTAGCTTTAGTTGCACTAACATGTGCAATACCACCGCCCATTAAACCACCACCTAACACTGCCACCTTTTCAATGTTAGAAGCCGCTTTAATACGTTCTGATTGCGATTTTTTATGATCAGTCGTTGCTAAAAACAATTGCCTAAGTTGGAAACTTTGCGGCGTTTGAGATAAGTCGCCAAACCCCTTTGCTTCTGCTAAATAACCTTGTACTGTGCCATTTTCAATACCAATTCGAACTACCTCAATGATGCGTTTTGGGGCGGGGTAATTACCATGTGTTTTTTTCTCTACTTGTTTAAGCGCTTGATCAAATAAAATGCCGCGCCCAAATGAATTTTTTTCTAATGCTTTGACCCAAGCTTTTTGCTTAGGTGCTTTGCGCTTTGAAAACCCACATAAGGCTAATTTTTTAGCGGTATCAAGTAATATGCTTTTGGGGACTAAATCATCCACTAGCCCCATCTTAAACGCAGATTTTGCGCGAACTTGTTTCCCGGTTAGCATCATATCTAAAGCAGCTTGAACGCCTACTAATTTAGGTAACCTTTGCGTACCACCACTACCTGGTAATAACCCTAATTTGACTTCTGGCAAGCCAAGTTGTGTTTTTTCATCATCTGTTGCAACTCGATAATGGCAAGCGAGCGAAAACTCTAAACCGCCGCCTAAGCAAATACCATGTATAGCGGCTACAAATGGAATAGATGATTTTTCAATTCGAGCGAAAATAGATTGCCCTGACCGAGCCAGTTCTTCTGATTCTTCAGCATTTTTACAGCTTGAAATCATTTTGACATCCGCACCCGCAATAAAAGAATCGGGTTTACCGCTCGTTAATACCACGCCTTGAATACTATTGTTTTTTTCTATTTCATCCAGCAAGGTTTCTATTTCTTGCATGGTTTGGCGCGACAATACATTCATACTTTCGTCTGGAACATTTAGCCGAATAATCGCAATATTGTCAGCTTCAATTGATAGTGAAAAATGTTGTAGTTTATTCATTATTCAGCCTCCAATACCATAGCAACACCCAAACCACCCGCGGCACAAGCTGTGGTTAAGCCAAGCCCACCGCCTCGTCTTTTAAGTTCATTTAATGTTTGGGTAATGAGCCGTGCGCCAGTTGCAGCAAACGGATGTCCATAGGCGATTGAGCCGCCGTTAACGTTAAACTTGTCCATATTAATTTCACCAATTTTCTGTGAACGGTTTAATTTTTCTTGTGCAAATTTTTTGCTGTCAAACATTTTTATATTAGCCAAAGTTTGTGCTGCAAAGGCTTCATGCATTTCAATTAATTCAAAATCGTTAAGTTCCATGCCCACTTTATCAAGTAATTTAGGGGTCGCATAAGATGGCCCCATCAGCATATCATGCCAAACATCTATGGCGCTAAAAGCATAACTGTGAATATAACCGAGTGGTTTATACCCTAGTGCTTTTGCTCTGTCTTCACGCATTAATAATACCGCAGCCGCCCCATCTGTTAACGGTGTAGAGTTAGCAGCTGTTACGCTGCCATGGCGTTTGTCAAATGCAGGTTTTAGTTTTCGATATGAGGCTAAATCTGAATTAAAGCGAACATTATTATCTTGTGATAGAAATGTTTTGTAAGGTTCAGGGTAAGCTGTCATCACTTCATCAGCTAATAGATTACTTTGCCATGCTTTTGCAGCTAAATCATGTGAACGGTGTGCCAGTTCATCTTGTGCTTGACGACTAATTTTGTGCGATTTAGCCATTTGCTCTGCGGTTTGTCCCATACTCAAGCCTGTCGAGTATTCGGCAACTGCAGGCGGGACCGGAACTAAATCTGACATTCGAAATGCTTTTAATAATCCTAATTTAGCTTGTAAGCTTTTAGCTTTGTTTAAATCAACTAACATTTTTGCTAAATTTTTCGACACGCCAATCGGTAAAACAGAAGAAGAGTCAGCACCACCTGCTATGCCGCAACTGATTTGACCAGATAAAATCGCTTCAGTGACACTAACGGTTGATTGAAAACTCGTTGCACAAGCTCTTGAAACAGAGTAAGCATCGGTATTAACGTCCATTCCCGTGCCCAATACAATCTCACGTGCAATGTTAGGCGCTTCCGGCATTTGAATAACTTGACCAAACACAAGTTGTTCGACCATTTTGGGGTCAAAATCGTGCTTAACCATAAGTTCATTTACGAGCATTTTACCCAGATCTAATGCTGATACCCCATGATAAGCGGTTGCTTGTTTAGCAAAAGGGGTTCTTAATCCAGTAATAACAGCAATACGCTGTCCGTCGTGCGTTTTACAAGCAGTTGATTGTGACATTTGGTTCCCTCACATTTGAAAAAAAGCCATAGTACTTAACCTCATTTTAGAGCAAAAAATAAAATATACTTTTTCAGTAAATAATAGCCATATACCCGTCTAACATTGAGATTACTTGACTTTGATTGTATGTTGTTTTTTACAAAATTAAAACACTTGTTTAAAAATGAGTGGTTTGATTTTTTAAGTGATACTGTCATAGTTATTATAGACAGTAATCATAGCTTAAAAATTCAAGTTCAATTAACTAAGTGGAGCATATCATGAGCCAGATTTATCAATTTTCAGTTACTCAATCGAATGGTGAAACTTTGTCTCTAAATGACTATCAAGGTAAATGGTTGCTCATTGTAAATACGGCTAGCGAATGTGGCTTTACATCCCAATACGAAGGACTGGAAGCTTTATATCAGCAATACCAACCCAATTTAGAAGTGTTAGCTTTTCCTTGTAATCAATTTGGTCAACAAGAGCCAGGCGATAACCAATCAATCCAAAATTTCTGTGAGCAGAAATTTAAAATCAGTTTTCCATTGATGGCAAAAATTGACGTGAACGGCGACAACGCGGATCCTTTGTTTAAATTTTTAAAATCGGAGAAAACCGGTATTTTGGGCAGTAAAGCCATCAAATGGAATTTTACTAAATTTTTAGTTAATCCAACCGGCGACGTAGTTAAAAGGTACGCGCCAACCGATAAGCCTCACGAAATTGAAAAAGATTTAGCAGTTTTTACTCATTCATAAACAACGGGTTTAATTAAAATTAAATTGCCTTTCGTTAATGAAAATGTGACTTTTCACAAGTTTTGGTTTCTTTTTTTTGTCTAAGCCTTAAAATGCGCAACAAATTAATGATATTGGCTTTAATTAAAGCTAACTAAAAGAGGCTATTTATGTTTGATGTAAATGAATATTTTGACGGAAAAGTAAAATCAATTGCACTACAAGGTGAATCACTGCCAGCGACAGTTGGCGTAATGGGTGCAGGTGATTATGAATTTGGTACAAGTCAAAAAGAAGTCATGTCCGTGATCAGTGGTGCATTAACTGTGCTTTTACCACAAGCAAACGAGTGGCAAACCTTTAAATCTGGCCAAAGCTTTGAAATTGAAGCAAATGTTTCGTTCAAAGTAAAAGTTGAACAAGATACTGCTTATTTCTGTACTTACGAATAAGTATAAAAATAAAAAGCCATTTGATAGACAAATGGCTTTAAAATTAGATGTTTGCGTTTTAAAAGAGGTTATTCAGAATTCGAACTTACTTAGGATTTTCGCTTGCAAGTAAATCAGCTAACGCAAGCGCGGCTTGATCACCTTTTTGCTCCAACCAAATTTTTCTATCCCCGCTACGCTTTTTAGCTAATAGCATATCCATTAACTCTTCAGTTTCTTGAGCTTCGTCTATGGTTAATTGAACTAAACGTCGGGTATTTGGATCCATAGTGGTTTCGCGCAGTTGTAGCGGATTCATTTCACCCAAACCTTTAAAGCGCTGTACATTTACTTTGCCCCGCTTTTTTTCAGCTTCAATTCTATCTAAAATACCTTTTTTCTCATCATCGTCTAATGCGTAGTAAACTTCTTTACCCACATCAATTCGATATAATGGCGGCATAGCAACAAATACATGACCCGCTTCGACCACAGGCCTGAAGTGACGAGTAAACAAAGCACATAATAAAGTTGCTATATGCAAACCATCAGAGTCAGCATCGGCGAGTATGCAAATTTTACCATAGCGAAGACCGCTTAAATCAGTTGAATCTGGATCCATGCCTATCGCAACTGAAATATCATGAATTTCTTGAGATGAGAGTATTTGCCCTGAATCAACTTCCCAAGTGTTTAAAATTTTACCCCTGAGCGGCATAATCGCCTGAAATTCTCTGTCTCTTGCTTGTTTAGCAGAACCACCTGCTGAATCACCCTCAACTAAAAATAATTCGGAGCGTGACGGATCTTGCGAAGTACAATCCGTTAATTTACCGGGTAATGCTGGACCTGAAGTGATTTTTTTACGAACGACTTTTTTTGCAGCTCGCATCCGCTTTTGTGCATTCGCAATAAAAGCTTCAACCAGTTGTTCTGCGATATCGGTATGTTCATTAAGCCATAAACTAAAAGCATCTTTAACCACGCCTGATACAAAAGCAGAGCACTGGCGAGATGATAAACGCTCCTTGGTTTGACCTGCAAACTGTGGATCTTGCATTTTAACGGATAAAATATAACTACATTTATCCCAAATATCTTCCGGCGTTAATTTAACCCCACGCGGGATTAAGTTTCTAAACTCGCAAAATTCACGAGTTGCATCTAATAAACCTTGGCGTAAACCGTTAACATGGGTGCCACCTTGCGCGGTTGGGATTAAGTTTACATAGCTTTCATAAACCCCTTCGCCGCCTTCAACTAACCAAGTAACAGCCCACTCAGCCCCTTCAGTAGCGCTTGAGAATTCACCGACAAAAGGTTCTTTAGGTAGGGTCTCGTAGCCTTTGACTGAATGAATTAAATAGTCTCTTAAACCATCTTGATAACACCATTTATGCGTTTCATCGTTTACTTTATCAAGAAACTCAATTTCAAGACCGGGACATAATACCGCTTTAGCTTTTAAGTTATGAATTAATTTAGAGACTAAAAATTTAGCCGAATCAAAAAAGCTTGGATCGGGCCAAAAATGTAAACTGGTACCAGTATTACGTTTGCCGCAAGTACCCACCACAGTTAAATCTGAAACTTTGTCGCCGTTTTCAAATGCAATTAAATAGACTTCACCGCCTCTTTTAACCGTCACTTCAACTCGGTTTGATAACGCGTTTACAACTGAAACACCGACCCCGTGTAAACCGCCTGAAAATTGGTAATTATCATTAGAAAATTTACCACCAGCGTGTAATTTGGTTAAGATTAATTCAACCCCAGGCACGCCTTCTTCTGGATGAATATCAACCGGCATACCCCGCCCATTATCCGATACCTCTAAAGATTGATCTGGGTGCAGTATGACTTTGATTTGACTGGCATGTCCTGCCATAGCCTCATCAACTGAGTTATCAATAACTTCTTGACCTATATGGTTAGGACGAGTGGTATCTGTGTACATGCCTGGTCGTCGGCGCACAGGCTCTAAACCACTTAAAACTTCAATGGAGCCAGCGTTATATTGTTTTTCAGACATAATTCATTCTTTTCGTTATTAAGTTATTTGTTTTATTTTGACGTTAAAAAATCTGCAATTTCGGGCAAGTAATGCTTATAGTTTTGAAATGCATGATCACCGCCTTCAATGATGCAAACTTGATCCGCGCTGAATTTTTGACAAGCTTGACGGTAATCTAATGTTTCATCACCTGTTTGTATATAGGCTTTTATACTTAAATTTGTCACATTTGCAACTTCAAAGCTTTTTAACAGCTGATTATATTCATCGGTTATTTGGAAAATTTCGCTCGTATAAGGGTGCGTATGCTCACCAAGATAATTCGCCAATAACAAGTATGGATAAACAGCCGGATTAATTAACACCGCGGGTATATTAAATAAATGAGCACAATAGGTTGCAAAATAACCGCCAAGCGAGCTCCCTATCACTCCGATTAATGCGTGTTTGTATTGCGTTTCAATCGCTACCAGTTGCTGTTTAATTTGCGCTGGCGTATTACTCAACTGTGGGCAAATAACATCTATTTCAGGATAATGCTGTTTAAAATATTCAATAGTTAGCTGGGCTTTGAGTGATTGCGGCGAACTTAAAAAACCATGTAAATAAAGTAAAGCTTTTTTGTTTTTCATAAACTTCCAAATTGAAATATAAGCTTAAACTAAATGGGCTTTTACGTTCACTGTCCCATCTGACGCTAAACTAATTTGGTTATAACTTGGATTATTATCTGTGATTGCAAACCCTTGCGGTGAATGACCAAATTGTACCGAACTCGCTGCACATGCATACCAAGGCTTACCATAAAACTGACCAGATGCCGCACTATGCACATGGCCATGTATTATTGCTTTAATATTAGGTGTCTGTGCCAACCATTGCTTAAAATCTGTAGAGTTTTGCAAATCATATTGATCGATAAAACTATTAAACGGCACGACATGATGATGCAAAAATACCAGCCAATGCGTTAAGTGAGCATTGGGTTTTAATTTAATTTGTTGCTCAATTTTGGCCAATTGTTCATGGCTAATATACCCAGCCCCTTTTTGGGTTGGGTGATAAGAATTAAATAACACCAATAACCAGTCATCTAATTCAATGACTTTATCTTGCGTGAACAATTCATCTTGCGAAAATCGTTCAAATAAATTTGGCTCATCATGATTACCTGGAATTAAATAAATGGGTAATTGCCATTTAAACTGATGCAAAGCATTTAAAAAATTCTGATAACTTTGCCATATTTCATCTTGAACAAGATCACCCGTTAGCACAATGGCGTCGTATTCAGATTGCTTGTTAGCAATATCAGTTAATACTAACATTAAATTTTGATAAGGCTGACAACCATAAAAGTCATCCTGCTTGTCGGCTTTTAAGTGACAGTCCGTAATTTGAGCAATATTAAAGGTCATTTAATTTAAATTAGAAATTTGATTTGGCAAGCTCATGCCTTTTTCTTTACAAAACGCGAGCCAATCATGTAAAAACAAATTAATTTGATGTTTTTCATCTGGTTGATGCATTTGTTTATTTGGATAAATATAACTTGGCTGAATTCGGCTAACATTTTGACTTTTCACAACCTCAGCCATTTTTGCATCGTGATACACTCTAACCTGTACGTTAGGCTGCAAAAAATCAGGAAAACTAGTCGATAACTGTCTTATTTCCAGTAAATTCGTATAACGGCTTTGTTCTAAAACCCGAATCTGAAAAGTAAATTGCGGTGAAGTTTCAAATTGATTCACTTCGCTTTCATAGCGCCAGTCATCCACTAGGTAACTTAATAGCAAAAAGTTACGTTCACATAAGCTATTAAGTGCCACTAAATCAGGCACATATTTTTTAGGTTTTGCCAAAATCACTGAGTTTGCCAATTTTGTTTCACCTTATCTAAGTTTTGCTGCAACCAATGCAGACCAATTAATGCAGATGCATTTTCTATTTTACCCTGATTTAACCAATCCATCACCTCTTGCCGAGTAAAAACATGCACTTTAATATCTTCATTCTCATATTCAACCCCACATATTAACTGAGTTTTAGTGGAGTCGACCTGGGCTAGAAATAAGTGTATCCGCTCGCTCGTGCCACCACAGCTTGATAAGTAACTTTGCATCGGTATCAAAGCTTGCGGGATTAATCCAGTTTCTTCAAGGGTTTCTCGCTTTGCAACTGACTCTATGGTTTGGTTTTCTTCCACCATGCCGCCAACCAATTCAAATGTCCATGGGTGAGATGCATTTAATATAGCGCCAATTCTCACTTGTTCAATCAATACAATTTTATCTCGTATTGGATCGTAAGGTAAGACAACCACAGCATCGCCTCGTTCAAATATTTCTCTTTGGACAGGCGCTGACCACCCCCCCGCAAAAAGCTTATGTTTGAATGTAACTAACGAAACATTGAAAAAACGAGAGAATAGCTTTTCTTTTTTTAAAATTTCGACATCTTGATTGCCAAACTGGTAAGGCATTATTTTATTTTTAGATTTCATTGTTTTAACCTTTTATGCCAAGATTGTGTATGATAATAATAAAGTTTAAACTCACTACGTTTGCCATTTTTAGGATATAGCATGTTCAATAATCGGATTATTCAATTAATCAAAACCAGCATCCCTTTAACTAGCTTGCTTGTTTTTAATCCAAGCCAGGCTCAAGATTTACTAACCGTTTATCAGTCGGCGCTTGAGCAAGATCCGATTCTTCTACAGGCCAAAGCGCGCTACCAAGCCATTTTACAAAATAAACCGCTCGCTCGCTCTGCCCTATTACCGCAATTAAACGGCTCACTCAGTTATACAGATGATGATTTACAATCTATGAACCGACAAGCGGCAGTTGTTAGCCTATCTCAGTCTCTTTATCGGCATGACAACTGGCTCAATTTATCAAAATCTGAAAAATTAATTCAACAGAGTGAATTTAGTTTACGCCAAAGTCAACTGGAATTGATGACTCGTGTTGTCTCAACTTATTTTTCTGTGCGTGAAGCTATGGATAATTTAAACTTTGTTGAAGCGCAAAAAGCATCTATAAAACAAGAACTTGAAAAAACACGTCACCAGCTTGAAGTGGGTATTTCGGCTATTACTAACTTACACGAAGCCCAAGCGCAATATGATGCTGTGGTCGCTCAAGAAATTACCGCACAAAATGCAATTGAACTAGCAAAAGAAAATTTACGTGAAATTACTGGCCAGTATTATTCATCGCTCGATGGTCTCAATACTGAGCAATTTTCTCCACCCAAGTTATCTCCTAACCGTGTTGACAACTGGTTAGCATTAGCTGAAAAAAGCAACCCTATTCTTTTACAACAAAAGCTTTCAATGGCAATAGCAAAACAAGATATAGACATTGCTCAAGCCGGACATCTGCCAAATGCGAACCTATCAGCCAATTACACTTGGGCAGATGGTGAAGCTGATGTAATGAATAGTCAAGCAAATGCAAATCAAACCGTTAAAACCAATAATGATGGCTTATCTTGGACTGTTAGCGTAAACGTACCTATTTATTCAGGCGGCAACACTAGTGCACGAACAAAACAGGCCAGACAAGAATATGTTGTTGCCAGTCAACAACTTAATCAGGCTCACCGCCAAGTTATAAAACAAGTGCGCAGTGCCTATAACGATGTAAACGCAAGTTTGGCTCAAATTAGTGCGCTAAAACAAGCTGTTGTATCAGCGCAAAGTGCGTTAAAAGCAACCAAAGCTGGTTTTTCTGTCGGAACTCGAACGCTAGTCGATGTATTAGACAGCACCCAAGTGCTATACAGTGCAAAACGTAATTTAGCCAGCGCCCGTTACACTTATATTAATGCAATTTTAGGCTTAAAAAATGCAGCCGGCGTATTAACAGTGGAAGATTTAGCAAGTATTAATCAAACTCTAATAGCTGATACTGAGCAAACCAAATAATATCAAAAAGATTAAGCGGGCAAACAGACTGAATCCGCCACAACGACTTGATTACGACCTGATTCTTTGGCTTTAAATAATGCCCTATCAGCCAGCTCTAAAGCGGCACGAGCATTATCGCTGGTATTTTTTGCGACCATACTATGAATACCAGCGCTTAACGTAATAACAGATGAGCATCCAGATCCTTGATGGGCTATTTGCAAATCGCTAACCTGCTTAATTGCGTTTTCCACTATTTCAACTGCAAATTCAACGGGGGTATTAGGTAAAATCATAGCAAATTCTTCACCGCCAATACGGGCGATAAACCCATGCGTATGTTCTAAACCATGCTTGAGCGACAAAGCGATTTTTTTCAAAACCGTGTCTCCGGCTTGATGTCCATAACAGTCATTATAATCTTTAAAGTAATCAACATCTAAAATAACCAGCGATAAAGGTGTGCCAAGTGACAAACTATTTTTCCATTCACGCTCAAGTACTTCGTCAAACTGGCGTCGGTTAGCAATGGTTGTTAAAGCATCAATATGCACAAGCGCATCTAACAAACGTTTTTGAAAGACATTTTGGAGTTGAGTATAAATTCGAGCCTGAACTACGCCCGGGTGCAAAGGTTTACTCAGCACATCAACCGCCCCTAGTTTAAGCCCTTTCATTTCGACTTCTTCTGAGTCGCTACCGGTAATAAAAATGATAGGAATATGCTGGGTTTGTGAACGATTTCTTAGCGTTTCAATCACGCTAAAGCCATCCATGTCTGGCATTACAATATCTAAAACAATTAAATCAGGTAACAGCGACATGCTTTTTTCTATCGCCTGCGCTCCATTTTTGGCTAACAAAACTTGTGCCATGCCTGAAATACATTCTTTTAAAACTTGTCGATTACTTTTATCGTCATCAACAATCAATACGCTTAGTTCATCATTCAAGGTTGAATCCCTTGTGCTAAAATGCCTGTCATTTTAATTAAACCCTTTAGCTCTAAGAGTAACGCATCCGTAAAACCGAAATCAATGCGCAATTGAGTAAAATTATATCGAAGCTGAAATCAGTCCAACCCACGTAAAATTAGATTTTTTAGCGGATATAAGTTATTCGTTATAATGCGCTGCTTTTAACATCCGCTGGCTTTCTGCCAAAAAATGATCAGCGTAATTGCCAAACCATTGATGCACTTCTTCAAACTCTTGTTTAAATAACGCTTTATCGCCTTTCTCAAGTAATTCAATTCCAGCTTGAAAACGCAATGAAAAACGCTTTAATAACGCAAGATTATCCGGGTTCGCGTAGATAATATCTGCATATAATTGAGAGTCTTGCGCAAATAAGCGCCCAGTCATCGCCAGCTCAAGGCGATAAATAGGTGAACTTAGCGCAATCAGCTCTGACAATTTGGGGTTTTCTTGTTTAAGGTGAAAGCCATACATAAAAGTTGAAAAGTGGCGCATAACCTGAATAAAGGCCATTGCATTATCATGTGATTGTGCGCTTACTTGTTCCAATTTGGCATTTAATAAGGCTAAATCGTCTAAAACCCATTGAGTCGCCTGTACATCACGCTCAGCACAATAAGCGACAACTTGTTCATCAATATTATCAACATCCGGACCAAACATGGGGTGTAACCCTAAAACAGGGCCCTGATGATGCTTTAACATGGCATCAACTGGTTTTCGTTTAATACTGGTCAAATCAGCTAAAATGGTGGAATCAGATATGTGTAATGCCACCTTTTCAATGACATCCAAGGTTAAACTGATGGGTACTGAAATTAATACTAAATCTTGTTCTGCTAATATTTGTTTGGCGTTAGGCCAGTCATCGCGTTCTAGCGTTTTTACTTGATGACCAAGCTCACTTAATAAGCGTACAAAAAGCCGCCCCAACTTACCTTGCCCGCCGACCACTGTAATTTTTTTAGTTTGCGTGTGTTGGTTTTGTTTAAGCTCGGTTAAGCGCTGTTGTTCCAGCGCTTTTTCTAACTCTCTTTTCTGTTTGGTTAAAGCGTCTATTTGTGCTTGAACGTCAAACAACTGAGCACGTAAATCACGTTCAACCATTGCAAATTACACTCGCTCTTTTAAAGGTTTTTCAAGCTTTTGAGCCATTTCGCGCAACAAAGTATCCGTTTGTGACCATGATATGCAAGCATCGGTAATTGATACGCCTTTTTTCATGTCGCTAATAGGTTGGTCTGCCGATTGATTACCTTCATTTAAATGACTTTCCAACATAATACCAATAATAGATTGATTGCCTTGTTCAATTTGCTGAACGACATCTTGCGCTACAATTGGCTGGCGGCGATAATCTTTATTTGAATTACCATGGCTACAATCAACCACAAGCGCAGCATTTAAACCCGCTTTACGTAGCTTTTCTTCACACAAAGCAACATTTTCAGCATCATAGTTAGCGGCTTTACCACCACGTAAAATTACATGTCCATCAGGGTTGCCATTGGTTGATATAATTGCAACTTGCCCTTTTTGGTTTATCCCCATAAAGCTGTGACCAGAAGCCGCTGCTTTTAAAGCATTAATAGCCGTATCTAAACTACCATCTGTGCCGTTTTTAAAGCCAACGGGCATTGATAAACCACTTGCCATTTCACGATGAGTTTGAGATTCAGTTGTTCGCGCACCAATAGCAGACCAAGTAAATAATTCAGCTAAATATTGCGGGCTGATAGGATCTAGGGCCTCAGTTGCCATTGGAATACCCATCTCGGCTAACTCAATTAATAATTTTCTGGCTTTGTGTAAGCCTTCTTCAATGCTAAAAGTACCGTTAATGTTTGGATCATT
The DNA here is from genome assembly GCF_026725475.1 of Catenovulum adriaticum. NCBI lineage: Bacteria > Pseudomonadati > Pseudomonadota > Gammaproteobacteria > Alteromonadales > Alteromonadaceae > Catenovulum > Catenovulum adriaticum. Next base: position 1,277,751 of record NZ_CP109965.1, on the reverse strand, counting down.
AATCAGCCCTTTCCAACCGACTGTCGTTCTAGGTTTTTCAAAATAAACCCGCATAACCACATACAAAGAATCGCCTAATTCGTCACTAAGCGCTTTTAAACGCACGGCGTATTCTTTAGCGGCGTCAACATCATGAATTGAACAAGGGCCACTAATAACAATTAAACGTTTATCTTTTTTATTAATAATATCAGATAAGGTTTGACGTGCCTGGGCAATAAAACTTAAAGCTTTATCTGATACAGGTAAGGTTTGTTTTAATTTTTCAGGGGTGATGAGTACAGTTTCGGCATTTACATGCACGTTATTCAATTTATCTTTAATCATTCATTAATCCAAATAATGAGTTTTGATTATCCACTGTTACCATTGCGAGCGGCGATATACAGCTTAAAATCAGTCAGCAGTAGGCTTTATATATATTGCTCCATTTTAGACAAGTTTTTAACAAAGTTCAGCTAATAATTGGGTTTGAGTCAATTATTATTATAAAAATGAGCCTTAAGGATAAAAAACAAACAAAGATAGTGAAAATTTCATTTTTGTTAAATCATAAAACTGTATAATTGATCAATTATTAGCGCTTAAAACCTTAAACCAAAAAATTAATATGAAATTATTTCTTTATTGCATTAGCCAAACTTGGTTTTATAAAATATTGGCCTGTATTGCTTATATTATTGCGACCAGCTTATTTTTTAGCCCCATTGACCCAAATGCAACAGGTTTATTTCCTCACTTTGATAAAATTGCGCATTGCATTGTGTTTTTTATTCTTGCGGGCGTAACGGAATTTAGTTTTCATCAACAAGCTAAAAAAATCGTGATTGGCTTAATTATTTATGGCGCCTTGATTGAAATACTCCAAGGGCAATTTTTTAACCGTCAAAGCAGTGGCTTAGATTTATTAGCTGATGCCAGCGGCGTTGCTTTGTTTTATATTTTATTATTGAGAACAAAACTATCATGTTTACGATCTTGGGTGGCGGCTCAATCGGGTCACTAATTGCTTGGGCATGTGCTAAAAGCAAATTAGAGTACCAACTGATTCTAAGACAAAACTCAGCCAAGCAATTAACCCAAACTATTAAAATTGAGCCAATCAATTTATCTAAGCACCATTCGTCTCAAAGCGGTGAATATCAAAATAAATCGCAAGTGTTTGAAGCCGCTGTTTATCAATTTGATAAGTTAATACAAACGTTAGTGGTGCCTATTAAAGCTTACCAAGTTGAAAGCGCAATTAAACAGATCGCCCCTTACCTAACTGACAATTGCACTATTATTTTGCTCCATAATGGTTTAGGTACAATCCAAACCGTTAAACAATACTGTCCCACCGCAAACATAATTTTAGCCACTACAACACACGCCGCTTTTCAACCCCACAAATATTCAACGATACAAACCGGGTTAGGTGAAAGTTTTTTTGGACCTGTTCAATTGACTAATCAGTATGAGACTAAACTTTTACCCACCCCAGCGGTTAAAGCATTAATGAGCGCATTCAAACCTGCGTGTTGGGATGATAATATTCAAGTAAGGTTATGGGAAAAGCTGGCGATAAATTCGGTGATCAACCCACTCACAGCATTAGCTAACATAAAAAATGGCACGTTAACACAAGCCGAGTACTTACCTAAAATTAAGCAACTAGTTGATGAGTTTTGTGAGGTAAGTGAGTTGGAGGGGTTTAAATTTGAGCCACAAAAAATACTAAACTTAATTTTAACGGTCGCTAAAAATACCGCCAATAATTATTCATCAATGAACCAAGATATCCACCACCACAGACTCACAGAAATTGATTATATAAACGGTTATTTATTAAAAATTGCGGCAAAACATCAATTGGTTTTACCGCACCATCAAGTTTTATTTGATCAAATTAAACAGGTTGAAACAAACTAACATTTTGATAGCCTTGCTCATGCAAATAAAGCGCTTGTAAGCGGCTCATTACGCCTTTTTTACAATAAAGTAAATAATGCTGGCTTTGATCTAAATCAGCAAACTTATTGGCTAATTTAAAAAATGGGATATGAAGGATAGTAGCGCCCTGCAATTCTAAAGGCTCGTTTTCTTCTTCCTCTGCAGAGCGCACGTCAATAATCACCTGATTTGCTGTTAGCGCACTGACAGAAGCAACTTCTTTAACTTCTTCTTCGGCTTCTTTGGCTAAATCGCGAATATCATAAACGCTGGCATCATTTACAACTTGCTCAATCAGCGGCATATGAAAATGCGATTCCGTTGCTTCTACTTTTTCTTCGCGCGCTGCTATATTTGGCTTTTGTGAAATTACACCGCAATATTCAGGCATGGTTTTAGCAAAATCTTCAGTACCAATTTCACGAGCAATATCGATAATTTCTTGTTTATCTGTAGTAATTAATGGCCGTACAATGAGCTGCTCGGTTACTTTATCGATTAAGCCCAAATTGATTAAGGTTTGACTCGATACCTGTCCTAAGGCTTCACCTGTTACCAACGCATTATGGCCCATCCGAGCTGCCACTAAACTGGCGGCTCGCATCATCATACGTTTTAAAACAACGCCCATGAGTCCCGAATCAATATTTTCTAAAATTTCAGCCACAACAGGTTGAAAGTCAACTGAAATAAATTTAACTCTGTGCGAGACTCCATATTTTTCCCACAAATAATACGAAACTTGCTTAACCCCAATTTCGTGGGCTGCACCGCCTAAATTAAAAAATAAAAAGTGAGTTTTATAGCCCCGGCGCATGGTTAAGTAACTGGCAACACCTGAATCGTAACCACCTGAAATAAGAGATAAAACATCATCTTGAGTCGCAATAGGAAAACCACCTAACCCTTGAAAACGCTCACCAATTAAAAATAATTGATCATTAGTGACCTCTAAATTAACTGTCATTTGTGGACGAGTTAATTTAACGCTAGCCGACTCAATTGTTTGGTTTAAATATCCGCCCACATAACGTTCTAAATCTTTTGATGAAAACTCATGATTACCGCGGCGCTTAACCCGAACACAAAAGGTTTTGCCCTCTACATCTTCACGATATAAAGCTAATACTTTGTCGCAAACATCATCAAAGCTGACAAATTCAGACTGTTTAACTTCAGAGAAAAACGCAATACCCGGCACACATTGCATGCGCTCAATCGCTATATCTCGTTTATCGTCACTGACTCTTACTTCTAAACAGTCCCACTGTTTTTGAACCCAAGCTTTTTCATCTACTCGGCGTAATACATTTTTAATATTGCTTTCGAGTATTTTGGTAAAGCGTAAACGCACCGAACGACTTTTAATCGAAATTTCAGGATGCATTTTAACTATAAACTTGATCATATCTTGGGTCACATTATTAAATCGGATAAATTTGGTCGGCGATTATACTGAATTTAATCATCAGAAAGAATGGTTTTACTAAACTAATTGCCCAAGTCAATTAACTTGGGCAACCCTTTATTGGGTAATTGTTGTATTGGGTGAAACGGTAATTGGGTCTGACTCTTTTGCTTTACCTTGCAATATCGAAATTTCGACTCGTCGATTACGACGTCGATTAGCCTGCGTATTATTAGGTACTAATGGCCGTGTATCGGCATGGCCTACTACAATTAATCTATGTTGATCAAACCCGGGGACCGTTAACATTTCGTGCGCAACCGCAACGGCACGTTTTGCAGATAACTCCCAATTTGAGCTATACAATTCAGAGATAGCATTTTGGTTATCTGTATGTCCTGAAACTGTGATTTCGCCCGGAACTTCATTTAAAAGTTCTGCCACTTGACGAATAATAGGCTTAAATTGAGACTGTAAAAAAGCAGAACCTGATGGAAATGCACCATTTTCTCGAATTCGAATAATAATTTGCTGGCCTAAAGATTCAAGTTCAATTGCGCCATCGACAATTTGCTCTTCTAGTTGCTGCGCTATCTTTTTAACGAGTTCACTCATTTCTTCTGCTGAAGATTGTGACTGAGCGGTGGATGACTGGGCGCTGGCCGAGTCTGCGGCTGTACCACCGCGTTGATCGCCTCTTTGTTTTTGCCGACCACCCGCTGAATCTTCATCACCGGCTTCAAACTCTAAAGTGGGCTGAGTCATTTCAACAGTTTGCTGTTGTATGGTTTCAATAGGCGTTGGATCAGGGCGACCTGGTCTGAATTCTTGTGCAATTACAGACGTTCCTTTAGGGATATCTTTAATTTCTAATTTGTTTTGTACCCCAAACGCAAATTTCATTGAGCCTGCAATTTGTTTAAATTTAAGTACGTCCATTTCTGAAAATGCGAGCAGTAAAACAAAAAAGCACATTAATAACGACATTAAATCCGCAAATGTGCCCATCCACGCTGGTAAACCCGGCGGTGGACATTTTTTACATGGAGGACAATCATCAACCATTGCTTTGCTCCCTACTCTTGAGCCACTGAGCGTTTAGATTCAGCCAAATAGTTTTTTAATACTCCCTCAATCACCCTAGGATTTTGACCATCTTGAATACCCAGAATAGCATCCAAAATCAAACTTTGATTCAGTTTTTCTTCTTCTTTACGCAAAGTTAATTTGGCCGCAAGCGGCAATGCGATAACATTTGCTAAAAAAGCGCCATAAAGCGTGGTCAATAATGCAACTGCCATCGCAGGGCCAATTGCTTTAGGATCGTCCATATTCGATAACATAGCAACCAAACCAATCAGTGTACCTATCATCCCCATTGCAGGCGCAACATCGCCTAATGCTTTTAGCAAGCCAACCCCCGCTTCATGGCGCTCGGTGGTTAACTCAATATCTTTAGACAAGGTGGCTTTTACTACATCACCATCATGCCCATCCACAAGCATATCAACCCCTTTACGCATAAAAGGATTATCAATTTGAGCTTCTTCTAAGGCTAAAAAGCCGCCTTTTCTGGCTGCATCAGCCATTTCAACTGATTTTTCGATCAATTCTTCAGGGCTTTCAATTTTAAACATAAAAGCTTTGCCAAGAATTTTACCAATGCCAAAAAATTGCCCCATGGTAAAATTGGCTAACACAACAAACAAAGACCCACAAAATACAATAAGCACTGATGGCACATCAAAAAACATGCTTAAGTCGCCGCCCAGGATCATTGCCATCACGATAAATGCGATTGCACCAATTATTCCAATAACCGTTGCTAAATCCACATAGGCCTCCAAATTGTAGTGTGTAAGCTCATTTTGCTCATGTTTATTAACTGCTAATAATAGTAAATATAATTTTTAGAATTGATTTAAATTTAAACCGACTTAAGGTTAGCCGCAAGTTTAGACGTTGCAAAACCATAGGTACTGGCTAATCTATCGGCAAGATAAACCAAAAGCTTAGCTTTTTCATCTGCTTAAGTTAATTTATTTTCAATTTACACAGGTTTTTTTTAAATTAACCAATTTATCTGATAGATTTGGGGTAAAATATTTGCGTAAATTATATAGACAGATTGAAAAGAGACTAAAGAACAATGCCGAGTAAAAAACCAGAAAACATGAGCCTTGAAGCAAGCATGTCGGAATTAGAAAAAGTGATTGAGCAATTAGAGTTAGGTGAATTACCACTTGAAGAAGCACTCAAACAATTTGAACGAGGCGTAGGTTTAGTTAGAGCCAGTCAACAAAAGTTAGATTCTGCAGAGCAAAAAATTAAAATTTTAATGGATAAAAACGGCCAGTCAGAATTAATCGATACCAGTATAGAGACATTAAATTAATGTGTATTCAAACCGAGCTACAACGTTTTCAAACTGAGTTTAATCAAACCTTGGTCCAAACGTTTAGCCAGTTGCCTAACGATATAGCGCCTAAATTGCATCAGGCAATGGAATATAGCGTGAGTAATGGCGGGAAAAGACTCAGACCTTTTTTACTGCAAATTATGGCAAAAGTATTGGCAATCGATCCTAAACTTATCCAACCTGCAGCCGTAGCGCTTGAATGTATCCATAGCTATTCACTAGTGCATGACGATTTGCCTGCCATGGATGATGACGATCTTCGCCGTGGTAAACCAACCTGTCATATTCAATTTGATGAAGCGCATGCTATTTTAGCAGGAGATGCATTACAAACGCTGGCATTTGAATTACTGATTAACGCCGATGTACAGACTGACATAAAACTCAGCTGGGTAAAAATTTTAGCACAAGCTTCAGGTTACCAAGGCATGTGTGGCGGCCAGTCTCTTGATTTAGAAGCTGAAAATAAATCTGTTGGTTTAGAATCACTTGCCAACATTCATAGCTTAAAAACCGGCGCTTTACTTAAAGCCGCGGTTAGCATGGGCTGCGCAGCACAACGTAATTTAAGCGATGAGCAAAAACAAAAATTTGAACGATTTGCAGAGCTAATCGGTTTGGCTTTTCAAATACAAGACGATATTTTAGACGTAACTGCAACCACAGATGCATTGGGTAAACCACAAGGGTCAGATCAAAAGTCAAATAAAAGTACTTACCCTAGCTTACTTGGTTTAACGGGCGCAGTGCACAAAGCGGAGCAAGTTTTTCAATCAGCACTAGAGCAAATTGAAGATCTCCCCTACAATACACAGCCTCTAATGGATTTTGCCCAGTTTATAATTAAGCGACAACACTAATTACATGAGCACTAATATACACAAATACCCCAGATTAAGACTAATTAACGAGCCAGACGAGTTACGTAGCTTGCCAGTTAATGAGTTGCCTGAACTCGCTAATGAGTTACGTGACTTTTTATTAGCTTGTGTTAGCAAAAGCAGTGGTCATTTTGCATCAGGTTTAGGTACAGTTGAGCTAACCGTCGCGCTGCATTATGTTTATAATACGCCCTTTGATAAATTAATTTGGGACGTGGGCCATCAAGCTTACCCACATAAAATTTTGACTGGTCGTCGCGAGCAAATTAACAGTATCAGACAATACAATGGCTTACACCCGTTTCCCTGGCGTGAAGAAAGTGAGTACGACACTTTAAGTGTGGGTCACTCCTCAACTTCAATCAGTGCGGCTTTGGGGATTGCAATTGCTGCCGAAAAAGAAGCCAAAGGCCGACAATCAGTTGCCGTTATAGGTGACGGTGCTATTACCGCTGGTATGGCATTTGAGGCAATGAATCACGCAGGTCACCTTAATAAAGATATGTTAGTTGTGCTCAATGATAATGATATGTCAATTTCGGAAAACGTCGGCGCACTAAATAGTCATTTAGCTAAAATTTTATCTGGCTCTGTTTATACCTCGTTTAGAGAAAGTGGCAAAAAAATCTTAAGCTCTATGCCGCCAATTAAAGAGCTAGCCAGTAAGGCTGAAGAACATTTAAAAGGCATGATAGCACCAAGTACCATTTTTGAAGAGCTGGGATTTAACTATATTGGCCCAATTGACGGTCATGATGTACTAGCGTTAGTTAATACCTTAAAAAACATGCGCAGTTTAAAAGGACCACAGCTGCTACATGTTGTCACAAAAAAAGGAAAAGGCTATCAACCCGCTGAAAAAGATCCCATTGGTTATCACGCCGTTCCTAAATTTGATTTAAAAACCACCGAGCTACCTAAAAAATCGAGCCCATCCCCCACGTATTCAAAAGTATTTGGTGATTGGCTGTGTGACATGGCACAAAGCGACAATAAATTAATGGCAATCACCCCTGCTATGCGTGAAGGCTCAGGCATGGTTAAATTTTCAAAAGCGTTTCCTAAACAATATTTTGATGTTGCCATTGCAGAGCAACATGCAATTACGTTAGCGACAGGTATGGCTATTGCAGGTTTAAAACCAGTTGTTGCGATTTACTCAACCTTTTTACAGCGTGGCTATGATCAACTCATTCATGATGTTGCTCTGCAAAACTTGCCGGTTTTATTTGCGGTTGATCGTGCAGGGATTGTCGGTGCTGATGGCCCAACCCATCAAGGTACGTTCGATTTGAGCTTTTTACGTTGCATCCCTAATTTAGTCATAATGACACCCTCAGATGAAAACGAGTGTCGACAAATGCTATATACAGGCTATCAGTTACCGCAACCCGCTGTTGTGCGCTATCCAAGAGGCACAGGGCCAAACACACCAATTAATGCCACTATGAGCGAATTAACAATTGGGCAAGCTAAACACTTACGCCAAGGCCAAAAAATAGCTATTTTAAATTTTGGCACGCTTTGCCAGTATGCGACACAAGCCGCAGAAAAATTAAATGCAAGTGTTTATGATATGCGCTTTGTTAAACCGATTGATATAAACGCTATAAAAACAGCAGCAGAGCAACATGATTACATTATTACGATAGAAGATAATTGTGTAAGCGGTGGTGCTGGTAGTGCCGTACTAGAAACCCTAGCTCAGCTTAAACAGTTTACACCTTGTTTAACTATTGGTGTTCCTGATGAGTTTGTAAAACACGGTAGCCAAGCCGAGTTATACCAACAGCTAAAGTTAGATACCGACGGTATTATTGAGCAAATCAATTGTTTTATTACCCATTAATTAACTCGTTTAACGATGATTTAATCATGACTAAAAACGTTTATTTAATGCCGTTATAGGTTATGTGGCATTAAATCGGGTTCAGGATAAAGCCATAATGCCAAAATCGGATATTGAAAAAACCTTAGGATATGCGCTCAATGGGAGCGCATTCTTAATGAAGCAAGTTATCAAGCAACTTATTCAACAACACCATTACCAAACAACTCCAGAAGCATTTTTTTTATTAAATTTAATCCCTAAAACTGGAATTGAGCAGCACCAACTCATTAATAAAACGCATAAAGACAAAGCAGCCATAACCCGCTTATTAGATCAATTAAATCACCAAGGTTGGATTGTCAGACGCGTCATCAAAGAAAATAAACGCCAAGCGACTATCCGCTTATCGGAAACCGGAGAGCAAGTTAAAACAAATTTAAATCAAGCGCTTGCGTCGGTCAGTACCAGCATGATTAAAGGCATACCTACAGACGAGTTACGTACCACAACCAAAGTTTTAAATATGTTAAATGAAAATTTGACCGATATTTTAGACTAGCCATCAAAAAAGCCACTTAATATTTAAGTGGCTTTTAATATAAATTCAACCAAATGGAATAAATATTTAGAGGTTAATTAACGTATCTCTATTATTTTAGCTCGGCATAATATTTAGCCAACGCTTTCATATCGTCTTCAGTTAAAGCTGCAACCATACCTTTCATTATTGGATCAGGGCGAGTTCCATCTTTAAACTTTTTAAGTTGAGATAGCAAATATTGCTCTTTTTGGCCTGCTAAATTTGGATAAATAGGCATAGTGGAAATACCATTTTGACCATGGCATGTTGCACATAACGCCACTTGCGCCGGTGCTGCAAATAAGTGCCCAGAGAAAATTAAACCAGAGAAAACAAGTAGTGCTTTTTTCATAATATTTCCTTCTTTAGTTAAGTCCTTAATATAGATTAAATTAAGTAAAATAAAAATATAAAATCGTAATCTATATTTATAATTTTTATAAATTTGGCGATGAATCACAAAACAAGTTTAACTATTTTGTTCAAATACCGCTAATAATTTACTTGGAAATTGAGGTCGTCCTTTCTCATTAATAGACGTACCTGTTACTTTGGCTTGTAAAATAAGTTTACCTTCTGTTGTTTTAATCGTTTGATTAAATGCAAAACGAAGTTTAGATATTTGTTCAAGCTGCACACTAACAGTGAAATGATTGCCGCTTTTTAATGGGGATTTATAATCTAATTCAGCACGTACAACCACTAAATTAATTCCAGCTTGAGTCAAAGCTGCAAAATCAAGATTGATACTTTTTAAAAATTCATGTCGCGCATGCTCTAAATAATTCATATAAACACTATTGTTTACAATGGATTGCATATCACATTCGTAATCTCGGACTGACATTAATAATTCAAACATTTTAGTTCCTACAACAAAAAAACCGACAGAGACCGTCGGTTTTATCTTGAAGCACAAAAACTTGCAAGTGGGTTAGCTAATAATTACCAACCAGTGCTTTCTTTTAATGCTTTACCAATATCAGCTAATGATTCAACTGTAGTAACACCTGCATCTTTCAATGCCGCAAATTTTTCAGCTGCTGTACCTTTACCACCCGAAATAATCGCACCAGCATGGCCCATGCGCTTACCCGGAGGCGCAGTTACACCTGCAATATATGAAACCACAGGTTTGGTTACATTTTGCTTAATAAAAGCAGCGGCTTCTTCTTCTGCACTACCACCGATTTCACCTATCATCACAATCGCTTCGGTTTTAGGGTCATCCTGAAAACGTTGTAAAATATCGATAAAATTAGAGCCTGGAATTGGGTCGCCACCAATACCAACACAAGTCGATTGACCAAAACCTGCATCAGTTGTTTGTTTTACCGCTTCATAAGTCAACGTACCTGAGCGCGATACAATACCAACACGACCTGGCAAATGAATATGACCTGGCATAATACCAATTTTACATTCGCCTGGGGTAATTACACCTGGACAATTAGGACCGATAAGCACTACGCCTAATTCATCACACTTAACTTTACATTCCAACATATCTAGCGTTGGAATGCCTTCAGTAATACACACAATCAATTCAATGCCTGCGTTAGCCGCTTCTAAAATTGAATCTTTACAAAAAGCGGCTGGTACATAAATCACACTCGCTTGAGCGCCTGTTTCTTCAACAGCTTCTTTAACCGTATTAAATACAGGTAAATCTAAATGCGTTTGACCACCTTTACCTGGGGTTACCCCACCCACCATTTTTGTGCCATACTCAATCGCTTGCTTTGAATGAAAAGTACCTTGCGAGCCAGTAAAACCTTGGCAAATAACTTTTGTGTCTTTATTAATTAAAATGCTCATTATTTCGCCTCCGCTGCTTTTACGGCTTGAACGGCAGCATCTGTTAAACTCGTTGCCGCTATAATATTTAACCCACTATCAGCGAGTACTTGTGTACCCAATTCAGCGTTATTGCCTTCAAGGCGAACCACTACTGGTACTTTAACGCCAACCTCTTCTACCGCACCAATTACACCTTCAGCAATCAAATCACAGCGTACAATACCACCAAAAATGTTAATTAAAACCGCTTTTACTTTGTCATCTGAAAGAATAATTTTAAATGCTTCAACCACGCGCTCTTTAGTCGCACCGCCACCAACATCTAAAAAGTTAGCTGGTTTACCGCCATGGTGCTGAACAATATCCATTGTGCCCATCGCTAAGCCAGCGCCATTAACCATACAGCCAATGTTGCCATCTAATGCAACGTAATTAAGCTCCCATTTCGCCGCATGTGCTTCACGCTCATCTTCTTGAGTTGGGTCATGCATTTCACGCAAATCTGGATGACGGTACAAAGCATTACTATCAATAACCACTTTGGCATCTAAACACAACAAGTCATCTTCGTCGGTAATCACTAAAGGGTTAACTTCAATTAGAGCCACATCTTTTTCAACAAACAGTTTAGATAAGCCTAATAAAATTTGAGTAAATTGCTTAACTTGCTTACCTGCTAAACCTAATTTAAACGCCATTTCACGGGCTTGATAAGGTTGAGCACCTGTTAATGGATCTATAGTCGCTTTTAGTATTTTTTCAGGCGTTTCTTCAGCTACTTTTTCAATTTCTACACCGCCTTCAGTCGACGCCATAAAAACAATACGACGAGTTGAACGGTCAACAACAGCCCCTAAATAAAGCTCTTGCTTAAACGGGCAAGCAGGCTCAACCAAAATACGGCTAACCGGCTGACCATTTGCATCTGTTTGATAAGTGACTAGGTTTTTACCTAGCCACTCTTTGGCAAATGCTTCAACTTCTGCTTTAGTTTCAACTAATTTTACACCGCCAGCTTTACCACGCCCGCCAGCATGGACTTGAGCTTTAACGACATATTTGTCGCCTTCTACTTGGCTCATTGCTGCGACCGCTTCTTGTGGCGTTTGCGCTGCGATGCCGCGAGATACCGGTAAACCATAATCCGCAAACAATTGCTTACCTTGATATTCATGCAAATTCATGACAATTATCCTTTGTTATTGAAAAGTGTTCTTCCTGACAAATAAATTAAAATGATTAAATTATTTGTATTGGAAAATATGATATGGACCTAAACAGCTTAAAGATTCATACTCGGCCATTTCAAGTTGTTTAGGTATTAAAAAAGCGATACTGAGTATCGCTTTTTTAACGTATTTTGATATTAAATATCAAGTAATAAACGAGTTGGATCTTCAAGTAACTCTTTAATTGTTACTAAAAAGCCAACCGATTCTTTACCGTCAACTAATCTGTGATCATATGACAAAGCTAGATACATCATAGGTAAAATTTCTACTTTACCATTAACAGCCATCGGTCTGTCTTGGATTTTATGCATACCCAAAATTGCTGTTTGTGGTAAGTTGATAATGGGTGTTGAAATTAACGACCCAAACACACCGCCATTGGTGATGGTGAAGTTACCACCCGTCATTTCATCCAACGTTAACTTTCCGTCACGACCTTTTAAAGCCAGTTCGCGAATGCCTTTTTCAATTTGTGCTAAAGACAATTGATCACAATCACGTAATACTGGTGTTACTAAACCACGTGGCGTAGACACCGCCATGCTTACATCAAAATAATTATGATAAACAATATCATCGCCATCAATTGAGGCATTTACCGCAGGGTAACGCTTAAGCGCTTCGGTTACCGCTTTAGTGAAAAAAGACATAAAACCTAACCGGATACCATGTTTTTTCTCAAACACATCTTTGTATTCTTGACGAATATCCATAATGGGTTTCATGTTAACTTCGTTAAACGTTGTTAACATCGCGGTCGAGTTTTTCGAATCTAATAAACGTTTAGCAATGGTTTTACGTAAACGTGTCATAGGAACACGTTTTTGAGTACGATCACCTAAGGCTTCAGTTGCTGACTCTGATGATTTTTTGCTTTCGCTCGATTGAGATTGTTTAGCTTGTTTTGATTTAACATAGGCTTCAACATCTTCTTTCATTAAGCGGCCTTTTTCACCTGAACGGCTAATGTTCTTGGCTTCTTCTGTACTAATTCCATTTTGAGATAAAGCACGGCGAACTGAAGGCGTTAATGAATTATCCGCTTCATCACTTGATGATGACTTAGCTTCTTCTTTCTTATCTGCTTTTGGTTCTTTTTTCGACTCGCCAGCTGCACCTTTTTCTAAGTATGCTATCACTTGGCTAGCTGCAACCGTTGTGCCTTCTTGTTCTAAAATTTCGGTTAATACACCGTCAGCTTCAGCCGTTACTTCAAGTACAACTTTGTCGGTTTCTATATCCACTAAATTTTGTTCACGCTTAACCGAATCTCCAGCTTGAACATGCCAAGTAGCAATCGTTGCATCCGCTACTGATTCCGGTAATACAGGGACTTTAACTTCCACACTTTCTCCTTTGCTTTTGGATTCTGGTTGTGATTCTGTCGATTTCGATTCTTTTGACTCTTGTGAATCTTTTGACTCTTGTGCTTTACCTGAACTAGAGTCTGATGCTTCATTTGCATCACCTAATTTACCAATCACTTGATCAGCAAGTACGGTGTCGCCTTCTTCATGGATAATTTCACTAATTACGCCATCTTTTTCAGCAACAACTTCTAAAACCACTTTATCGGTTTCAATATCTACTAAATTTTGATCTCGTTTAACCGAATCGCCCGGCTTCACATGCCATGTTGCCACGGTTGCATCTGCAACTGATTCTGGTAATCCTGGTACTTTAATATCAATAGCCATGTGTTTAATCTCTTATTCTGTTTCTAGTCCAAGTGCTTGATGCACTAAATCTTTTTGTTGTTGATTGTGCACTGCTAAATAACCAACCGCAGGCGACGAAGATGCACTTCGACCAACATATTGCAATGTAGAACCGACAGGAATCACATCTCTAAAATGATGTTGGCTGCAATACCAAGCACCTTGATTTTGCGGCTCTTCCTGACACCAAACAAACTCTTTAACATGCTGATATTGCTCCATAATTTTATCCATATCAGCTTGAGGGAATGGATATAATTGCTCAATTCGGATAATTGCAACATTTTCGAGTTCATTTTTAGCTCTGGCATCACGCAAATCGTAATAAACTTTGCCGCTACACATCACAACTCTGTCTACTTTATCTGCCGCAATGTCATCAATTTCGCCAATAACATTATAAAATTCACCGGTTGCTAGTTCTTCTAAAGAAGAAACCGCTTGCGGATGTCTTAACAATGATTTAGGTGACATCACAACCAATGGACGACGCATGGGTCGAACCGCCTGGCGACGTAACATATTAAACACTTGGGCTGGCGTAGTAGGCACACAAACTTGAATATTATGATCGGCGCAAAGTTGTAAAAAGCGTTCCAAACGAGCAGATGAATGCTCAGGACCTTGTCCTTCATAACCATGAGGCAATAATAAGGTTAACCCACATAATCGACCCCATTTTTGTTCACCTGAACATAAAAATTGGTCAATAACCACTTGAGCACCATTGGCAAAATCACCAAACTGGGCTTCCCAAATGGTTAAAGTTTTTGGTTCTGCTGTCGCGTAACCATATTCAAATGCCAATACCGCCTCTTCTGATAATACAGAGTCAAATATTTCAATTTTACCTTGGTCTTCACTTACATGGCTTAATGGCATGTAAGGTTCGGCCGTTTCTTGATCATAAATAAAGGCATGTCGATGGAAGAAAGTACCGCGCCCACAATCTTGGCCAGTTAAACGAATTCGAGTACCGTTATCTACCATATCTGCATAGGCAAGTGTTTCGGCAAAGCCCCAATCCAATAATTTTTCACCAGATGCCATTTTAAAGCGATCTTGATAAATCTTTTTAACTCGAGATTGAGGTGTGACTGAATCAGGATACTGCGACACTGATTTAGCTAAGCGTTTTAACTCATCAATTGGTATTGCTTTATCGTACTCAATGTCCCAGTTATGATTTAAGAAAGGTCGCCAATCAACAGAGTGTTCCATCATAGAGCGCCATTCTTCAACCACACACGCGCCATGATCTAACGCTGAACGGTATTCTTCTATTGCTCGCTCGGCATCTTGTTCGGCTAACACGTTTTCGCTAATCAGCTGTTGCGCGTAAATTTGACGAGGTACTGGATGTTTTTTGATTTTTTTGTACATCAATGGCTGGGTTGCACTTGGCTCATCTGCTTCATTATGACCATGACGACGATAGCAAACTAAATCAATTACAACATCACGCTTAAATTTATTTCTAAAATCAAGTGCGACTTGCGTTGCAAAAATAACGGCTTCAGGATCATCTGAATTAACATGAAAAATAGGTGCCTGAACCATTTTTGCAATATCGGTACAATATTGAGTTGAACGGGTATCTTCCGGATTAGAAGTTGTAAAACCGACTTGGTTATTAACCACAATCCTAACCGTACCACCCACTGAATATGCACGCGTTTGTGACAAGTTAAATGTTTCTTGAACAACACCTTGACCTGCAATGGCTGAATCACCATGAATTGTAATTGGTAGTGCAAGTGTACCATCTGGGCAATCTCGTCTATCGATACGAGCGCGAACTGACCCCATCACTACAGGGTTTACAATTTCAAGGTGAGATGGGTTAAATGCTAACGCTAAATGCACGTTGCCGCCTGCAGTTGCAAAATCAGATGAATAACCCATATGATATTTCACATCGCCAGAACCTAGTGTTTCATCATGTTTACCAGCAAACTCATCAAATAAAACAGATGGATTTTTACCTAACACATTCACGAGTACATTTAAACGCCCGCGGTGAGCCATGCCAATCACGACTTCTTTAGTGCCTTGTTCACCGGCACGTGAAATTAGGTTTTTAAGCATAGGAATAAGCGCATCGCCACCTTCAAGTGAAAAGCGCTTAGCCCCTGGGAATTTACTCGCCAGGTATTTTTCTAAACCATCAGCTGCGACTAATTCTTTATATAATTTAATTTTTTGCTCTGACTCGAGCTGAGGTTCACATTGAACTGATTCTAATCTTTGTTGCAACCAGCGTTTTTCATCTGTTGATGTTAGGTACATATACTCAGCACCAACAGAGCCACAATAAGTTTTGACTAATTTACTGTGAATATCTTTTAGCGGCAGTTTTTCTTGTCCTACAGCTAAAGAGCCAACATTAAATGTTTTTTCTAAATCGTCTTGACTTAAATCATGATACGCTAATTCTAAATCTCGAACTCGCTGTTGCTGCCAAAGTCCAAGTGGGTCTAAATTAGCATGTTGATGGCCTCTAAAACGATAAGCATTAATCAGCTGTAAAACTTTTACTTGCTTAACATCAGAGTTGCCTTGCTGCACAACAACATGATTACGGCGTGGATTTTTCGCAGTTTCGCGAAACTCTTCACGAACATCTGAATGTTTTGTTTCAACAGAAACCCCTTCCACTTTAGGAAAAGAGTCGAACAGGGCTCGCCATTCATCATTAACACTTTGCGGGTTGTCTAAATATTGTTCGTATAACGCTTCAATATAAGTTGCATTGCCACCAGCTAACTGCGAAGACTCAAGCCAAGCTTTCATCGTGCCTTCATGCATTTTTATATCCTTCACCACTTTAATATTAATTTTTTAAAAAAAAGCCACTCTCTAATTGAGAATGGCTATTTAGTCACATCAGCTTAAACACTAAGTTTAAGTAACTATCTAAACAGCCTTGCTCAAAAGCATTGACTTAATTTTGCCAATTGCTTTTGTCGGATTTAAACCTTTAGGACATACACTAACGCAATTCATAATGCTATGACAACGAAATACGCTAAATGCATCATCTAAATCGGCTAAGCGTTCATCTTGAGCGCCGTCTCTGGTATCAGCTAAAAAACGATAAGCATGCAATAAACCAGCTGGACCGATAAATTTATCCGGGTTCCACCAAAATGAAGGACAAGAAGTTGAGCAACAGGCACATAAAATACATTCATACAAGCCATCTAATTCTTCGCGTTCTTCTGGTGATTGCAAATATTCTCTGGCAGGCTGCTCTTTCGCATCTGGAATTAAATATGGCTTAACTTTTTCATACTGAGTATAAAATTGACTCATATCAATAATTAAATCACGTACAACGGGTAAGCCCGGCAAAGGCCGAATAATAGCCTTTTTACCTTTTAATTCCGATAACGGGGTAATACAAGCCAAGCCATTTTTACCATTCATATTTAAACCGTCTGAGCCACAAACCCCTTCACGGCAAGAACGTCTAAATGATAAAGTTGGGTCTTGTTCTTTAAGCTGGATTAACGCATCCAACACCATAATGTCGCTACCCTCTTCAAGTTCAAGTTCATAGTCTTGCATCCGAGGTTTAGTATCAACATCTGGGTTATAGCGATAAATAGAAAATATACGTTTCATTACAGTACTCGCTTAATATGTTCTAACTTTTGGCGGGAACGCTTCACGTTCAACCGGCTGCATATTCACTTCACGACGAGTCATTGACTCAGTTTGAGGCTGATAAATTGAATGGCATAACCAATTTGCATCGTCACGATCTGGATAATCAAAACGACTGTGAGCCCCTCTACTTTCGGTTCGGTAATTTGCAGCAACCGCGGTTGCATATGCGGTTTCCATTAAGTTATCTAGTTCTAAGCATTCAATACGTGCTGTATTAAATTCGCGGCTCGTGTCATCTAATCTGGCAGATTTTAAACGCTCTTTAATTTCTTTTAATTCTGCCAAACCTTTTGCCATCGCATCGCCTTCTCTAAATACCGAGAAGTTTAATTGCATGCACTGCTGTAAATCTTTGCGAATTTGCACTGGGTCTTCACCCTTTTGCGTATTTTCCCAACGATTGGTTCGGGCTAATGCTTGTTCAATATCGTCTGAGTTAGCATCTTTAACCGCATAATCATTTAAGGCGCTGCCTAAATGTAGGCCAGTCGCTCGACCAAATACCACTAAATCTAATAACGAGTTACCACCCAAACGGTTTGCGCCGTGAACCGACACACAAGCTATTTCGCCACAAGCAAATAAACCTTCAACTAGTTTATCATTACCATTTTCATCAATCGTAATTGCTTGGCCATTAACGTTTGTTGGTATCCCACCCATCATATAATGACACGTTGGAATAACCGGAATCGGTTCTTTTACTGGGTCAATATGAGCAAAAGTTCGAGATAACTCTAAAATACCAGGTAAACGGCTTTCTAAAACTTCAGCGCCTAAATGGTCAAGTTTAAGCTTAATGTGTGGCCCTAATGGTCCTTCACAACCTCGACCTTCACGAATTTCAGTCATCATTGAACGCGCAACTACATCACGCCCAGCTAAATCTTTAGCATTAGGTGCATAACGTTCCATAAAACGTTCGCCGTCTTTATTTAATAAATAACCACCTTCGCCGCGGCACCCTTCAGTCACCAGTACACCAGCACCCGCTATCCCTGTTGGGTGAAATTGCCACATTTCAATATCTTGCACTGGAACACCCGCACGAAGTGCCATACCAACACCATCACCGGTATTAATATGAGCATTAGTGGTTGACGCAAAAATGCGACCTGCACCACCAGTCGCTAACACAGTAGCTTTGGCTTTAAAATAAACAATTTCACCAGATTCGATATCAATCGCTGTACAACCAACCACTGCACCATCTTGGTTTTTAACTAAATCTAATGCATACCATTCGCTAAAAACAGTTGTTTTATTTTTAACATTTTGTTGATACAACAAATGAAGTAACGCATGGCCGGTTCTATCTGCAGCAGCTGCGGTTCTTGCTGCTTGCTCACCACCAAATTCTTTTGATTGGCCGCCAAATGGTCTTTGGTAAATTTTACCGGCTTCCGTTCGTGAAAACGGTAAACCCATATTTTCAAGCTCAATAATTGCTTCTGGACCCGTTTTGCACATGTATTCAATTGCGTCTTGGTCACCAATATAATCAGACCCTTTAACAGTGTCATACATATGCCACTGCCAGTTATCATCATGTGCGTTACCAAGCGCTACGGTAATGCCACCTTGCGCCGAAACTGTATGTGAACGGGTTGGAAAAACTTTAGATAATAACGCACAGGTTTTACCTGATTCAGTAATTTGCAATGCTGCGCGCATACCCGCACCACCAGCACCAATCACGATAGCATCAAATTCTCTTACTGGAATTGTCACTTACACACCCCACAATACAGTTATGCCTGTTGCCACATAGGCAAGCGCAGCAATATTCAATAAAAATTGCAAACTAATACGAATACAAGTTGGTTTTACATAATCAGTTAAAACCTGCCATAAACCAATCCAAGCATGAACTAACAAAGCAAGCAAAGTTAATAAAGTAAAAACTTTAACCCAAATTGAAGAAAATAATTGAGTCCACTGAACGTAACTTAAATCTGGCGTGGTTATGAAAAAGCCAACCATAAATAAACTGTACGCCATTAAAACAATTGCAGAGGCTCTTATTAAAACATAATCGTGAACGCCGCTGCGGCCTAAAGATGCTGCATTTGCTACCATAACCATACTCCCGCTAATACCGACAGAATCAATGTCAGCGCAAAACTAATGATTGCACTTGACTGACCTGATTCAAGTTCTTCCCAATATCCCATATCCTGAATGATATGGCGGACGCCACCAATAAGGTGATATGCCAATGCGGTTAAAATACCCCAATAGATAAACTTGGCAAAAAATGTATCTGACCATTGCGAAACCATGTCAAAACCACTTGGCGATGACAAAGATTTAGCTAATAGCCACATTAAAATGCCCATTGCAAAAAACATGATGACACCGGAAATACGGTGCAAGATGGAAGCAATTGCGGAAGCCGGAAAGCTAATGGTTGTTAGCTCTAAATTGACTGGTCTTTGCTTTTTCACTGAATTATCCCACTTGTGTTATATTTGAAACTCATTCTCGTAGCGCGGTAAGTATAGTCAATACTTACGGTTTAACTATATGACTTTACAATTTATTTAAAAGCATTTTTTGCTTAAAAACCAAAAAATCTGATGATTGTTAATTATTACGCATTTGAATAGCGCTAAAATTTAAATTCACCTTTAATTTTATACCCTAAAAATTTAACAAAAGTTCATTTTTTTAATGAATTAAACCCATCATTGAAGTGAATGCTTTTTTCTGTATGGCTAAGCAAAAAATTAAGCTAGTATGTGGTTTGAAAAATATCAATGCAGTAAGCATAAATTAACAAATCTGATTTAAAACTTAAAATAAACGTATAAACGTTCGCTTTTTGTTTTCTGGTTGTTAAATTGATTGAGCTTATAAATTAAGTCTTTTATAAATTTAGTCTATCGATACAGCAGATTATCAGGTAAAGTAGTAAAAGTTCTATAAATTGACTTTTCTGGTCGATTTTAAGTATAAATAATTAAAATCACATGTCGCATGACTTGCTCGAAAGGAGAATTTCTATGGCTGACAAGAAAGCCATCCTTACTATTGACGGACAACAAATAGAATTACCTATTATGTCCGGTACTCTAGGCCAAGATGTAATCGATGTCCGTTCTTTAGGTAAGTTTGGTCACTTCACATTTGACCCAGGTTTTTTAGCCACTGGTTCTTGTGAATCTGAAATCACCTTTATTGATGGTGCAAATGGTGTATTACTACACCGTGGTTACCCTATTTCTCAACTAGCAACACAAGCTGACTACTTAGAAGTTTGTTACTTGTTACTTCACGGCGAAGCGCCTTCTGAAGAAGAGTATCAAGAATTTGTTAGTACCATCAAAAACCATACAATGGTTCACGAAGGTATTGAGTTTTTCTTTAGAGGCTTCCGTAGAGACGCCCACCCAATGGCGATGTTATGTGGCCTAGTTGGTGCATTGTCTTCTTTCTATCACAGAGATTTAGATATCACCGACCCTGAGCAAAGAGTTCGCTGTGCGACTCGCTTAGTAGCTAAGTTACCAACCATTGCTGCCATGTGTTACAAATACAGTATCAGTCAGCCATTTGTTTATCCTAAAAATGCCTTATCTTATTCTGAAAACTTTTTAAACATGATGTTTTCAGTACCAGCAGAAGATTATAAAATTGAACCTGCTGTTGCTAAAGCAATGGATAGAATTTTCACTTTGCATGCTGATCATGAGCAAAACGCATCAACGTCTACTGTTCGTTTAGCTGGCTCTTCTGGTGCTAACCCTTATGCATGTATTGCTGCAGGTATTGCGTCACTATGGGGACCTGCGCACGGTGGTGCGAATGAAGCTTGTTTAAATATGCTAGAAGAAATCGGTTCTGTTGACCGTATCGATGAGTATGTTGCAAGAGCAAAAGACAAAAATGACCCGTTCCGTTTAATGGGCTTTGGCCATCGAGTTTACAAAAACTTTGATCCACGAGCTAAAGTAATGCGTGAAACTTGTCATGAAGTACTAGAAGCATTAGGTATTAACGACCCATTATTAGACATTGCAATGCGTCTTGAGCAAATTGCATTAGAAGATGAATACTTTATTAGCAAAAAATTATATCCGAACGTTGATTTTTATTCGGGTATTATATTAAAAGCAATTGGTATTCCAACTAATATGTTTACCGTTATTTTTGCGATGTCTAGAACAATCGGTTGGATCTCACATTGGCATGAAATGCTTAGCCAACCAGGTGCTAAAATTGGCCGTCCTCGCCAGCTTTATACCGGTGCAAATGAACGAGAATTTCAACCCATTAAAAAATAATCGATTACATTTTTGATTATTTAATTGATTAAAACCACCTTCCGAGGTGGTTTTTTTATTTAGTTTTAAATTTCATAGCTCTAAGCGCTTGCTATCGCGTATAATCTCACCCCATGATTGTCTCTTTGTTATAAGTTGTATTTTGCTTCAATTTATTCGTCCTATTTTCAAACTCGCCTGGCCTATTTTTATCACCCAAAGTATTCAAACTTTAATGGTGACGGTTGATTTATTAATGTCTGCACAAGTGAGTGAGGCTGACATGGCCGCAGTAGGTACTAGTTTATCTATTTGGCACCCAGCATACTTTTTTTGTATGGGCGTTATTATGGTATTAGCCCCCGTATTGTCACACGCCTATGGTGAAAGTAATTATAAAAAACTCGGCCAATATTTTAATCAAGGGCTGTGGCTCGCGATCATTACCTGTGTATTTACTTTGTTTATTTTGGCTTTTTCAAAAGATTTTTTAGCCATTTTAAATTTAGAGCCCAAATTACAATCTATTGGCAGCGAATATCTATTTTATTTAAGCTTTGGCTTACCCTTTGTATGTTTAATTTCATGCTTTAGATTTTTAAATGAAGCGGTTGGACAAACCAAACCATTAATGATTTTAAGTGTACTTGCCATGCTTTTAAATATCCCACTTAACTGGATATTTATATACGGATTTTTAGATATTATCCCAGCATTTGGTGGCGCCGGTTGTGGTATTGCAACCAGTATCTCTACCGGTTTATTGTTGCTCGGTTTTATCTGTGTTACATTTATTCGTCCACTTACAAAACAAGCGCTTAGCGAATTTCGTTTAAGCTGGCCCGTATTTAGTGAGCTTTCTTATTTAATAAAAATAGGCATCCCAATTGGGTTTACTATTTTTATGGAGCTTGCGTTATTTGGCGCCGTTGCTCTGGCTATTGCAACGCATGGTACTTACCCTGCAGCAGCTCATCAAATTGCCTTAAATGTCACCACCAATTTTTATATGGTCCCGCTCAGCCTAGGCATGGCAACCACGGTATTAATTGGCCAAAAACTCGGTCAAAAACAAACAATACAAGCCAAAAAAGTTGCGCAATCGGGTATGGTAATGTGTATTGCCTTTGCATTATTTTCTTGTACTACCATTATGCTTTCACGTAGTTGGGTTATTCCCCTTTTTAGCGATTCGTTACCTGTATTTACCATTGCAATGTCACTATTATTTTGGGCTGCGTTATTTCAAATGTCAGATGGGATCCAAACTATCATTGCAGCCAGTTTACGCGGATATGCAGACACTCAAAAACCTATGTTATTGGTATTATTATCTTATTGGTTAATCGGGTTTCCTATGGGTTATATACTTGCCGAAACCAATTTAATTATATCGGCCATGGGGGTTAGTGCCTATTGGATAGGTTTATTGATCAGTTTATCTATGTCGGCCATACTACTAACGATAAGGCTTCTTTATTTTTGGCGAAAACCATGTGCGCAGCTCAACCAATAACTCAATCAATAAAAAGGTATTTTAGTTTATTCATCGTCATTTACTTACTTGCAAGTTGTGGTGAAACAGAGTTAACTCGTGAATGGCGAAAATACCCCGAACGCATAGCCAACTTAACAGACACTTCATTAAAAAGTTATCCTGATGCTCTAAACCAAATCCGGCTTAGCCCAGCGGATAAAAAACAATATCACATTCAAATTAATGCCATCGAGCTTAATTTATTTAAAGCGTTATCAATTAGCGATTGTAATTTACAACGGTATGTTGGTGAACGAAATTCTAGTTTAGGTAAAGTACATACCCCAACCAACCGGCTCATTTACGAACGCCAATTGCTCGATAGTTTAAATTTTTGTACCAGTATAAATGAGTCTGCTCATCAACTGATACTGACGCAATTAAAAACTAAAAAAAATAATAACTGGCCAGCAATCATTAATAACTACCTATTAAACTCAGAACCTTCAACCACGATTTTAGCGTCAAGTTCAACCCTGTTAGAGTCTGATAGCACAGGTTTTAATGCAAGTTTACATTTTATTGAACAATTAACTCGCTTTACTCAAACGCAACAAGCTGTCAAGTCAGACACTATTACTCAATTCAAATTGAGTGCCGCTCAATTATATAACCGCGCTTTTTTAAGTCGGCTTTTTTACACATTAGAATACACAAGCTATCAATTAAATCAGGTAACTTGGCTATTACAAAAACAAATTAACAAACAAGCCTGTAAAACCAATTTTAAACCCGTTGAAATTGAATATTTGCACAACGTGTTTATCAAATATTATGCCAGCATATTACAACCACACTTAACTAAACTAAATCGAATGCAGCTACAACTAGCGCCTAAAATCGCTAAATTATGGCAACACAGCCGTATCCAACAAAGTCAATTTGGACAAAGATATTTAAATAATGCTCATGATTCGGTTTTTCATGAGTTTGAGCTTAGTATTAAAAATCACACTCAAAACTGGCAAACTTTATTAAAACAGTGTCAACTTATGCCTACATCTTAAGGTAACCAAGCTTTGTAATTTAATAACAGTTAGCTATATATGTGTGACATTATATTTAAAAATAAAACTACAAACTCAACATTTTCCCTACAAATTTAATCAAAATAAGTTTAGTATGCTGTAAAATCTGTGAGCGCAACTGATAATAACGCCTTATAATTAACTGCTAATTTTCGAAAGATCAGGGTTTATGAAAAAAAGAATTAAATTGAATATCCCACTTTGTGCAATTATACTCTCCCTTTCGGGTTGCCAAAGCCAAGATCAAAACCAATCAGTTGTAACTTCGCCTACTCACGAACATAAACATGAGCAAGCCCAATCAAAGCCGGGAGATCGCAAAGGTCATGTTATGGATGAAGTTGTTCCCCGCGATGTTATTCCAAAAGCACCGATTTTAAATTTAGAAGAAGCTTTAGCCTCTTTTGAAATTCATCCTGACTTTGAATTAGAAACCATTGCGCACGATCCACTCATATTTGATCCGCTTGTGATTCAGTACGATGCAGCTGGCCGTATCTGGGCTTTAGAAATGACCACCTATATGCCAAACACTCAAGCTGATGGTGAAATGAAGCATGAAAGCCAAATTATTGTATTAACCGATACCGACAAAGACGGCAAAATGGACGACCGTCAGGTTATTATTGGAAACATTTTGCTACCGAGGGCACTCGCCTTTATTCAAGGCGGAATCCTATGGGCAGACCATACTAAACTCTACTTTTCAAAGGTAACAGAGCAAAATGGAAAGTTTAAATTAGAGAAGACAGAAGTCGTTGATCCCACATACGCTAAAGGCGGTAATATTGAACATAAAACCAATAGCTTATTATTCAATTTAGATAACTGGTATTACAATGCAAAATCTGCAAAACGATACCGCCCTTACCCTTTAGATGCTGAACTACCAAAAGATGCAAAAGAAATTTACCGCAACGAGCATTGGAAAATGGCCTTGGCCAGTACCGAGTACCGAGGCCAGTGGGGGTTAACAAAAGACGATTACGGCCGTTTGTACTTTAACGATAACTGGACACCCATTAAAACCACCTCATTTTTACCTAATGTTGCTAATCGAAATCCTAAACATAAATTCCCACCCGAAATTTTACAGCAAGCATTAGGCACAAACACTATTTACCCTATTCGCGTAACACCTGGCATTAACCGTGGGTATCAAGAAGGTAATTACCGCGAAGGCTATAAATTAAAGTATCACACAGCAGCCTGTGGGCCTGTAATTTACCGCGGAAATCAATTTCCTGAAAAATATTATGGAATTGGTTTAGTACAAGAACCAGCCGCTAATTTAATAAAAGCGACAAAAATTACCGAACAAAATGGTGTGGTTTCAGGCCAAGATTTATTCAACGAACAAGAAATCTTAGCCTCTACCGATGAAAGGTTCCGTCCTGTAAATGCTTACAACTCACCGGATGGCACCATTACCATCGTTGATTTTTATCATGGCATTTTGCAGCACAGAACATTTTTAACCAGCTATTTAGCTGAACAGATTAAAATGCGAGATTTAGAGCGCAGCAAACACATAGGCCGTTTGTACCGCCTAAAATATAAAAATGCGCCTTTGCCTAAAGTGGATTACTTGAATGATTTATCGGCGACAGAGTTAGTGCCATTTTTAACGCACAACAACGGCTGGCACAGAGACATGGCGCAGCAATTACTGGTCATGAAACAAGATAAGTCCGCTATCGCCGAGTTAAAAAAACTGTCATTAAACACGACAAACCCGCTGGCTCAAATTAAAGCTTTATGGACTTTAGAAGGATTAGGCATAGTCGATTTTGAGCTCATTAAACAAGTATCTACTTCTGCTAACAGCAAAGTAAAACGCAGCTTATATCGTTTAGTTGAGCTTCTGCCAACCAATGGTCAAATAAAAACCTGGGTACAAACACAAGTAGCAACAGTCAATTCAGAAACAGCACCTATTTTAAGTTTAGCAGCTGGCACACACCAAGTATGGCCAGCACTTAGCTCGCTGATTAACCAATTTGGTATTAACGATTTTACTTTTGCTGCCTTAGCGAGTCACGAGAATGATTACCTACAAAATCAAGCAGAGCATATTTCAGCGCAAGCTAAAGCAAAAATTACAGCTGTTGCCAATTATGTAAAAGCAAACGATAACAAATTAGCTTTAACCACTGCCCAGCGTGAAAGCGTGAATCGCGGCAAAGCCTTATATAACGGTGAAGCAGCTTGTTTTGGCTGCCACGGCGCAAATGGTGAGGGCAATACAATGATCCCGCCGCTAAACAATAGCGAATGGGTAGTGGGCTCAGAAAAACGTTTAGCTGCCATTTTATTACATGGCTTTTCTGGCCCGATTGAAGTTAATGGAAAAACTTTTACTTCGCCCATGACAATGCCGGGTTTAGCGCAAAATCCAGCAATGACAGACGAGCACCTAGCGGATATCTCAAGTTACATTCGCCATGCTTGGGATAACAATGCAAAACCAGTAAAAGCTAAGACATTTAAAAAGCTAAGAGCAGCAACCCAAACACAAAGTAAACCTTATACGGTTGAAACCATTAAAAATATTAAATAACGGCTTTATTATGAAAGAAATTAGATTA
This sequence comes from Catenovulum adriaticum, assembly GCF_026725475.1. Lineage (NCBI taxonomy): Bacteria > Pseudomonadati > Pseudomonadota > Gammaproteobacteria > Alteromonadales > Alteromonadaceae > Catenovulum > Catenovulum adriaticum. The sequence goes on along the minus strand of NZ_CP109965.1, from coordinate 1,250,860 downwards.
GGTATTATCGGATTGGGCAACATAGCCCAACAACACATCAATAATATTATTCAGGGTGAAGTAGCCAATTGTAAAATTACGGCAGTTGCATCACGTAACAAAACCCCATTAGCAGATGAAATTGGTGCACAGCATTTTAGTCATTACAGCGAATTAATGGATTCAGGTTTAGTGGATGCCGTATTAATTGCCACCCCTACGCTTTCTCATTTTGAAATGTCAGAATACGCCTTAAAGCGACATTTGCATGTCATGTTAGAAAAGCCGATTGGGCTATCATCTTATGAAGGCGAACAACTACTTAAATTAGTGCCGCAAGGTTGCCAGTTTGCGTTAATGCTCAACCAACGAACTGATCCCACTTACGCTAAAATTAAACAAACCGTTGATTCAGGCGTACTCGGTAAAATTCAACGCACCCATTGGACAATGACTAACTGGTTTAGACCCGACATTTATTTTAACGTAAGCGACTGGCGCGCGACATGGAAAGGCGAAGGCGGCGGTTTATTAGTTAATCAGTGCATTCATAATTTAGACATTTTTCAGTGGGTTTGTGGCTTACCATCGCAAATTACCGCATTTAGTGAATTTGGTAAGTATCATCCCATAGAAGTAGAAGACGAAGTTACCGCCTATTTACGATACGACAATCAGGCAACAGGCGTATTTATTGGCTCTACTGGCGAAGCGCCCGGTGTAAACAGATTCGATATTATCGGTGATAAAGGCAGCTTGCATTTTGACTCAGGTAAATTGATTCAAAAGCTTAATAACCAAAGCACTTCTGAATTTTGTCATACCACTACCGATATGTTTGGCATGCCAGAAGTTGCTGAAACAGACATAAGTACGACTGAAAAAGTCAATCAACACGCCATTATTATGAATAACTTTATCGATGCCATTAATCAAGGTACACCTTTAATTGCACCGGCTGATGCCGGACTGGCATCGTTAGATATTGCCAATGCCATTTTGTTATCTTCATGGCAGCAGCAAAGTATTAACTTACCGTTAGACAGAATCGCGTATCAACAAGAGCTTGAGCAAAAAATAAGTCAATCTAGTTTACGTGAAAAATCAAACGTAACGGCAACCGTAGATATGAGTAAATCATATCGCTAAATTGCTTAACCATAAAAACCAAATTTTTATGGTTAAAACTTTATTGTCAAAAGCAGCCGTTTAATAAAAAGTGCTAAAGATGGCTAAAGATAAGCTAGCCACTTTTTATTAAAACTAAAGTGTGAAAAACAAATAATAAGAGAAATACGAAATGCCTCAATCAAACACTCAAGCGCCTCTTGATAACACAAGTGAACAAGGAAGCGCTCAAAATAATAAGCAACTAGCGCAGCTACGAGCAATAAAAGATAAAGCTTGGTACGCCCGAGTCCCAACTTATTTAAAATTAAGCGGCCCAGGATGGCTACAAGGCGCAATGACATTAGGGGGCGGTAGTGCGGTCACCTCATTAACTATAGGCGCATTATTTGGCTACGATTTATTATGGGTTCAGCCCATTGCCATGCTCATTGGCTGTATTATGTTATTTGCACTTTCGCAGCAAACTTTGCATACCCAAAAGAAACCTTTCAATTCAATGAAAAAACACGTAAGTGTTTATATTGCATGGGGCTGGGCTATTGCTGCATTTGCATCCAGTATTATATGGGGTTTTGCACACTATCCGCTTAGCGCCGGCATGCTTGAAGAAATCATAGTGGTATCCACCGGGTTTGAAGTAGATAAAAGCAACACCCTAACCCGCGATTTATACCTACTCGCTTTAGCCATTATTATTTGGGCAGGCTGCGCCTTTACCGCTTGGCAATATGGCAACCACGATGCCAATGACCCAAATAAAAGTAATCGCGCTGTTACTTGGTTTGAAAACAGCATCAAAATTTTAAGTGGACTAATTATTATTGCATTTGCTTGGGTTGTGATTAGCGCTTCACTTAATGGCAAAGTTGATTGGTCGGCTGTTATGGCGGGTTATATCCCAACATCGTTACCAAATGACAGCCAAGGGGTTACCGTAGTAATGGCCGCGTTAGGTAGCGCAGTCGGTATTAACATGACTTTTATTTATGGCTATACCCTACTTCATAAAAAATGGACATCAGAACATATTGAACTATCAAGATACGATATCGGTGTTGGTTTAGTAGTACCTTACATTTTAGTCACCAGCTTAATTTCTATTGCTGCAGCTGGTGCGTTTTACGGCTCCGATTTAGACATTCAAGGTAAACTCAGCCCAACCCAAGCAGGCACTATGTTTATGTCTGCAGGTTTAGACGAAGTAACCAGCCGACTCATTTTTGCATTTGGTATTTTAGGTATGGCGGTTGGCTCACTCGTTATGCACATGCTTTGTTGTGGCTCAGCAGCAGCCGCTATGTTTAACTGGCCAGAAACCAGCATAAAATACAAACTTGCTTTATTAGCCCCTACCCCAGCCGTATTAGGGGTTTTTGTATGGTCAACCATGGGCGCATACGTGGTATTACCCACTTCAGCTATTTGCGGCTTTTTATTACCTATTGCTTACATTGGCTGGGCTATTTTAAACAACAAAAAAAGCTATATGGGCGATGCTATTCAAACTGGTTTTAAAAAACATGCATTCAATTTAGCCATGGCGCTTTGCATTATTACCGTATTAGCCAGTGTCACTTATTCAACCTTAGTTAAATTAGGATATATTTAAATGAGCGATAAGAACCAATCCCAAACGCTTAACACACAAGATAACAATCCGGTTAAAAAACCAGATATAAAAGACGGCGCAAACTATGCGCCTGTCGGCAAAGCGGTAAAAGTCGTTAAAGAAAACGAATTTATTTTTTCGGTAGCCTATCTAGACCATGGCCATATTCATGGTCAAACCAACGGTTTATTACAAGCAGGTGCTACCTTAAAATATGTTTACGACACAGATGAAAAACGCCTTGCTGAATTTTGCAAAAAATATCCGCAAGCCCAAGTCGCAGACTCATTTGAACAAATTTTAAATGACCAACAAACGCAATTAGTCGCTGCAGCGGCCATTCCTAATTTGCGTGCAGATATAGGCATTCAAGTAATGCAAGCCGGCAAAGACTACTTTACCGACAAATCACCTTTTACCAGCCTAGAACAACTTGAAAACGTAAAACAAGTTGTAGAACAAACCGGCCAAATTTACGCCGTTTATTACGCTGAACGGTTACACAATGAAGCCGCATGGCAAGCGGGTGAATTAATAAAACAAGGTAGAATCGGCCGCGTATTACAAGTGATTAACTTGGCACCGCATCGGCTGTCAAAAGACAAACGCCCTGACTGGTTTTTTGATAAACAGCAATACGGCGGCATTTTAACCGATATAGGTTCACATCAGGTTGAACAATTTTTAACTTACGCTGGCGAGCCAAATGCAACACTTAATTTTGCCCGCGCCAGTAACTTAAATAATGCAGACAAACCCGGCTTAGAAGATTTTGGCGAAATTTCAATGACAGGCCAAAACGGCAGCTCCTTTTACACCCGGGTAGACTGGTTTACCCCAGACGGACAAGCCACTTGGGGCGACGGCCGTACTTTTATTATTGGCACCCAAGGTAATATCGAAATTAGAAAATATAATGATGTAGCCCGCCAAGCGCCAGCGTCTAAATTATTTGTTACCGACGGCCAGCAAGAGCAAGAGATTGACTGTTATGGTGAATCAAGTTTTCCTTATTTTGGACAACTTATTTTGGATGTACTCAATCGCACTGAGCATTCAATGACACAAGCTCATACCTTTAAAGCGGCTGAGTTAAGCTTACTTGCTCAACAATTTGCCGACCGCAATCCAAACTAACCCAACTAAGGACTCAAAATGAAAAAGCTCATACTAGCATCATTTATTATGGGGATCTCAGCTTGCAGTATGCTACCTGGCTCAAACACCCAAGCTTTAGATGATAATTTAGATCACTGGAATAACGTATACAACGACGGCCAAGCTAAATTAGTAGGCGACGAAATTCAGCTTATCTCTAATGGCAACTGGTTTTATTTAACCGAAAAACAATATTCGGACTTTATTTTTGAAGCCGAAGTAAAAATGCCAAAAGTAGACGAATATTCAAACTCAGGTATTATTTTTAGAGCCCAAACCCGCCCAAGTAAAAAAGGTGGATTAGAAGCTTACGGATACCAAGCCGAAGTGGATCCAAGTGACAGAAAATGGAGTGGCGGCTTGTACGACCAAGGTAGAAGACAATGGTTAATGCCACTGCACAAAACCCGTTCAGCGCCAGATGGAGATTTTAAACAGAATTTATCACCAGAATGGACAGCTGAAAAAGCCAACGCCTACAAACCTTATGACTGGAATAAATACCGTATTGAATGCCGCGGCAGCGAAATTAAAATTTACCTAAATGGTGTGCTCACAACTCATGTAATTGATACTAAAGACAGTAAAGGTTACATAGGTATTCAACACCATGGCAGCCATGCATACAAAAAAAATGGCGACATGACTAACACGGTTAAATTTAAAAATATCAAAATAACCGAGCTATAATCGTTCTGTTTACCTAATCTACCCAAGCCTACAAGCCTTGGGTAGGTTGGATAAGCGCATAGCACGCACCCAACATTTTGGCGGATAGGTTGTAAATATCAGCTGTCAGGTAATAAGCTGACGTTTACGCAGCTCAAATCTTCCATATATGGTAGATTGAAATCAGCCTAGGCAACCCCCCAACATTTTGGCGGATGTATTTAAAATGTCAGCTGTCATAACGATTTATTAGAATTAGCTGCATCTCCAATCAGATGGCCAAATTATTCTGCCACTACACTTAGTACGATTGAAAAACAATAGCCTCACCCTCTCACCTATATTTTACTGGTGATAACACCTATTCATAAAACCTTCTATTATATCAAAAGCATCACCAACCTTGGCTGATTAAGCTGCTTTCGAGTATTAAAAATAGTGCATCTATAGCACCAATTCCATTATCACTCACACTTTTAAAACATAAAAATCAATTATTTATATCGAGTTAAACTACTTAACACAAGTAGCCCGTAGATTAAATTTTCAAATGATTGCTCTATAAATGTTTACGTATAGTTAATTTTATGTAATTATTATAAAACTTCATATGTAAATATATAAATGCAGGTGTAATAAATGACATATTCTTTTCAAAAAAAATTAATAGCTTTAACGGCTAGCTTGTTAATTGCAGCACCAAGCATCAGTGCTCCTTTTACTCAAGGGGGAACTTGGTATTGGGATGATGCTGACCGCCACGACACTAACGGTAGCTACCCCAACGACGATGGCGTAGTCAGAACCCAGCAAGCCCCGACGCTCGGCAGTGATAATGAACGAAACAATATTCGCAATAAATTTGATTCCGCTGGTGTACCTTGGGTTGAGGTAATTAATACCCCCTACTTTCTTGGCAATAACGCTCCGTTTGGAAACCAAATAGCAACGATGAATGCAGTGGAAAACACCGCAGACGCTTTGGCAAACCGCCCCGAGTCTGGGCCCGATGAGTGGCAAAGGGCTGTAAATCCAATCACTGTATTGTGGGGACCTGTTCAACTTGATAATGCTCGCCAAGAAATAGCAGATGATATCGAGCGTACTTTTGTATTTCGAGGCAACTGGAATATTGATGCGCCTATTTACGTTGGTAGCAACAAAACCATTTGGATCGATGGAGATCTAACTTATACAGGTGCGGATACCCCACATGTTGGCGGCGCAGCTTACACTCCAAAAGGTTCCAAAATGCATGGCGTTTTTACAGTTCGGCGTAAAGCGAGTGCTTGGGATGCAAATCGCGGAAATATCGGCGAAAATGATTGGACATCCTTGGGGCAAAACTATGCAGAGCCCCCAAATATTGTCGAGTTAAATAAACCTCTCAAAGAATCAATAGAAAACCAGCCGATTGTTCAGAATGTCACTTTTTTAGGTAGCCAACGAGGTAAAATCAAAGTTGAGTTAAGTACGGCACAATCTAACCCAGATGGCAATTGGGCTCGCTATGATCCTGATTTAAAACCTCGTAATTCTAATGGAACCCTAGCTAACACAGGCCAGGTGATTCCAAGAACCAATGGCATTCATTTTGATCATGCGAGAAATGTTGTTGTTGACGGTGTTCGACTCGAAGGTGCTTTAAACGCTATCTATGTCTCAGGCACGTTCCAGGTTGATATTAAAAATAATTTTATCGACAAATCTGTATTTAGAGGCGTGCACCTGCACGGTAGCGGTCATGCTGCAGATAACTTAGCTTTTGTACGTAATAACTTAATCACCCGAAACCATTGGGACGGCATAGATATAGATTCCCATTCAGCTCGCTATCAAGTTGAAGAGAATGTGATCATTGGTGCAGACAACAGGTTTTTAATCTGGACGGAAATTGATGCCCACCACAACCTTATTAACGATAATGTTGGAATCATTAATTTAACTCAACATTCTCCTATTGGCGCGGGCGGTTTTCAAGAAAATGGCACCGAAATGAATATTGGCGCTCAAGGTACACGTTGGAATACTTGGCAAAACAATAATATTTTTAATGCACTAGAAGCAAAACAAGGGTTTTTAATGCGTGGTACAGAATCTAACCGGGTCGTGCAGCAAGATAATGTAACTTGGTTTAACAACTATGTTTGGCAGCAAAAACGGAGCATGACAACAAGCAACCCAAAAATGGATGGCATTGTTGATGATGTTATGTATTTGTGGTTAAACAACGACGGTAATCCATAATCGATAAGCGGTGTTTGCCTACTTTTAAAACAAACACCGCTGTTGTTTGAAACGCCTACGGCGGTTCAAACCTACGAGAAATACGCAAACTTTTTCGAGTTTTGCCCTTATTTGATTAAAGAACTAGATACTTGTTTGATCTTAAAAACTATTTTGAAGGTGAACAATTGCCGACCTCCGTTAGTGTAATGGCGGCGGGTGATCATGAGTTTTCAAACAGCAAAAAAGAAGTAGTAACTGTTATCTCAGGTGAGATGACGGTTTTATTGCCGGGCGAAAGTGAATGTTAAATTTTTACTAATAGATCAAAGTTATGAAATTCCGACCAACGGTAGCTTTAAACTAACATTAACCTCATTTCGGGATAAAAAATCAAAAATATAAGGGACTATGAGTCTGTTCCACGAGCCGATCTTTCGACCAAAAAACACCGGAAAAATAAGGAACAGGCATGATCAAACTAGTAGAAACCTTCTGTGATGTCGATGACTTTTGCAAAGTTTTTATTCCAGAATGGGAAAAGCAGATGCTCGAAAATGGTACGAAAAAACGTCAGCGCAAAGGGCAAATGCAGATGAGAGAAATTATGACGATTCTTATCCTTTTTCACATGTCTCACTATCGAGATTTTAAGAATTTTCACCTTGATTATGTGCACCAATTCTATCGCAAATAATTTCCAAATTTACTTAGCTATACCCGATTTATTGAAGTTATGCCAAAGGCTTTAATACCAATCTGTTCTTACTTTACCACCTTGTAACGTAAGCCTACAGGCTTTGAATTTATTGACTCAACTAACCTATCTGTATGTCACTAGACATATAACATTCAAGACATAGAAGTATTAATGGTTTTATGCTGAATTTGATGTCAGGATTGGTGGCCTATTGCCTTAAAGATAACAAGCCAAGCCTTAATATTCCTGACATAGAGAAGAATTCTATGGTTAAGGCCTAAACCGATCTCGGGTTATTTAAAATGTCAGCTGTCCTAACGATTTATTGAAATTAGCTGCATCTCTAATCAGATGGCCAAATTATTCTGCCACTACAAAATCTATAGAAAATTAAATTGCATTTAAAAGAGACTCCCTTTCAACTTGAGATTTGGCAACGTTTATTAACATGCCATTTGCTCAATTAAGCATTCATGCCAATATTGCTACGCAAATAAACCCTAAAACAATTAGTATTTTGTTATTGTGAGTGACTTTGTTATGTTCAGCGCATAATATTAACAATTAATATATATTTTCATCTTCTTTAGAGTTGCGTTTTGTACTCTGAGTACTTGATTTACTCTGATAATTTATCTTTAAAAAGGACATGCCTGTTTATGATTATCTTTTTCATTTGCCTCACTATTTTGATTTTAGGATATAAATTTTATAGCCCGTTTGTTGAAAAACAGGCGGGGATCGATCCATCGGTAACCACTCCTCAAGTCCGTTTCAACGAGGGCGTTGATTATGTCGCAATTCATCCTGTGAGAGCATTTTTAATTCAATTTTTGAATATTGCAGGCGTTGGACCTATTTTTGGGCCCATTTTAGGGGCTTTATATGGTCCTATTGCGTTGGTTTGGATTGTGCTTGGGAATGTTTTAGGCGGTGCGGTACATGATTATTTTTCGGGGGTGATGAGTATTAAAGAAGATGGTAAAAGTTTGCCGGAAATTGCTGGTCATTATTACAACATTGTGTTTAAAGGATTAATGTTAATTTTTACGGCGATGTTACTCTTTTTTGTCGGGGTGGTTTTTATTATGAGTCCCGCAGGTTTATTAAGTAATTTAGACTTTTTTAAAGATACCTTCATGGCCGACAATACTTTTTGGGTGTTAATAATTTTAGGTTATTATTTTTTAGCTACTTTACTACCGATAGATAAAATTATTACTAAATTTTACCCTATTTTTGGGTTATTGATGATAGTGATGACAACCCTGATCGCGATTGCGCTATTAATGGATGCACCACATTTGCCGATGACTGGAGATTTTTTAGCTTATTTTGAAACTGATCATGCTCATGATTTTTTAGCCCCTAACCCTGATGGGCTACCAACTTGGCCATTATTATTTATTACGATTACCTGTGGAGCAATTAGTGGATTTCATTCTACACAGGCACCGATTATTGCACGTTGCCTAACGAATGAAAAATATGTTCGCCCTGTTTATTATGGCGCTATGACATGCGAAGGTATTGTAGCTTGTGTATGGGCTTTAGCGGGAATTGCTGCGTTTCCAGAAGGGTATGCTGGATTAAAAGCAATGTTAGATATTGGTGGCCCTGGTTTAGTGGTGAACCATGTCGCAACAAGCTATCTAGGCGTTTTTGGTGGTATTATGGCAATTATGGCAGTGGCGGTTTTTCCAATTACTTCGGGCGACACTGCGTTTCGTTCACTGCGCCTAACGATAGTTGACGCTTTTAATATACCGCAAAGTATACGTAATCGTTTATTGTTAGCTGTACCTATTTTGACGATTGCTTATTTTATGACAAAGCTCGACTTTACTGTTATTTGGCGATATTTTGCTTTTTCTAATATGTTGCTTTCAACTAGTGTCTTGTGGTTGGCCACTAAATATTTGTTTGATCGAGGTACTTTCCATTGGGTAGTCAGTATTCCAGCCGTTATTGCAACCGCTGTCACGGTTTCTTATATTATGACCGCTGCGATTGGCTTTAATTTATCGCCTGAGTTAAGCAAACCAATTGGCATTGTTGTGGTCCTAATCGGCTTGATTGCGTTGGTATTCACTCATAAGAAACAGCAATTAGCTTAGGTCTAGTTTTAGCTTAATTCTATTTAGTGAGTTATTTTGTCAGTAACTCACTAATTTATTGGCGGCTTGCTAATGAATAGTTTGTAATTGATTCATGCCGGCGTTGGCTGTTGTGCCCCACCCACAGCTACCAGAACCACCAAACTTAAAAATTTCAAACTTTATTGTTAACTTACCCTTTAGAGATGATCGTTAAATATGCCATGCAATAAAAAAGTTCCAATCTTTGTTGTTTGCCTACAACGTCCTCTTGATTGAACAAAAAAAAAGCAAACAAACTTATTTTACAAAATAAAGCTTGCTATCGACCAAACGAATCGCTAATATTCGCGCCGTTGCACAAGCAACCTATCTATATTGTACGACCGTAGCTCAGCTGGTTAGAGCACTACCTTGACATGGTAGGGGTCGGTGGTTCGAGTCCACTCGGTCGTACCAATTTTAACTTTAAATTCCCTTTGCCATTTTACTTATTTCTAAGACTTTATAACTCAGCTGATTAGTGCACTACCGCTCTCTATAACCCGTACCAAGGGTCGGTGGAGTCCACTCGGTCGTACCAATTCTCTTCTCCACTCAACAAATGTTTTCTCTGCCTCAATTTATTTTCTTAGTACATTATAACCCAGCTGCTTAAAGCACTACCGCTCTTTATCACCCGCACCAAGGGTCAGTGGTTCGAGTCCACTCGGTGGTACAAATTATAAAGGTCTCCCGCGCTAGTAGACACTTACAAAATCTTTTAAAAATCCAATCTGCAAACAATATGCAAACATTAGTAAGCTGTGTTAATTTTCTAAAACACCCCAAAATTCACTAAATTTAATTTTTAACCTGTCTGTCCATAATTGATTATATTCACGCTCTAACGTGTTCAATTCTCGCTGTGCTTTGGCAAAGGTTGAATAATGCAAACCTTTGGGCTTAGGCTAAAACATTGAAGCTTCCATTAAATTGTTTTTATCTGGGGTAATCAGCCCCCCAAATTTTAGTGCGTATTTTTGTTTGTTAATTTAACCACCTAAGCTTACCAAAATTGAACTATACTAACTCTAATTAGGATTTAATCAGATAGCCTAAATAGTTTATAAAATAAGTAGATAATTATTTTTATCCTATTGTGATAAATAGCATGCTAAGGACTGGTGTATGCGCAATGACAAGCCTTTTAATAAGAATTCAACCGTATCCAAGCGTTCCAAACAATGGTTGGGCGCGACTGGCCTGAAGGAATATATTAAGGGATATCACAATATTTTTATCCAAAATATCATTTCTAAAAAAACAGCGTTGATTGTTAAACCACATGATATAGCTAAATGCCGAACGCTATTTCAAAAATTAAAAAAATTGGTAAGGATCTTCTGCTGTGCAATAAGCTTAACGTCAAAACAGAAATTAAATATAAACGAGCTGACGAGCATAATGATGCAGATTTTAGCTCAACCCAATTTATGTGCTTTTTCTCTCCCCTCTGCAGTCTCTTTCAGCAATCAAAAAATCACAAAAAAATTAACTTTTTCAAACCGTTTGGAAACTAAAATTAAAAAAAAGACTACAATTACCAAAATAATAAGACTTTTAACGTACCTAATAAGAAACATATAAGCTGGTTTTCTGGTTTCAAATCTAGGCTAACAGATAACCGCTTGACTATTCATTCAGCTGCAAAACTTATCTCTAATAACAAATCAAATATCATAAATAACGCTTGCGGAGAAACATATGAACACCCCTAATAAACTGAACAATGAAACCGAACGTTTATTCGCGCTCAAGCAAACAAAATTACTAGACTCCCCTGCCGAAGCACATTTTGACCGAATTACAAGACTGGCTGTTTCTATTTTTGGAGTTAAGGCATGCTTTATTTCACTGATTGATAAAGACAGAGTGTGGTTTAAATCTAAGCAAGGAATTGATACCTGCCAGATGGCACGAAATACTTCTTTTTGTACCCATACAATATTATATTCCGATATTTTTATCGTTAACGATGCAAGCAAAGATAAACGTTTTTCGCTAAACCCGATCGTAACACAAGCGCCCTATATTCGCTTTTATGCAGGTGCTCAATTGCACAGCCCAAGCGGCCATCCTATTGGCACACTGTGCCTGATTGATCCGCAGCCACAAACATTCTCCACCCATCAAAAACAAATGTTGCGTGAGTTAGCAGATATGGTTGAGCATGAAATTGCCAGACACGACCAACAAAACCAGCAACACCCACTATCATCAGAAATAACTAGAACAGCATCCATCCTTTCGACACTACCCGATATTGTTTTTGTTATTGACCGCGACTTTCGATTTTTAGCCTGTAACGACCACCCTGATTTATTAAAACCCCAACATGAAATTTTGGGGAGTAAAATTCTTGACATTCTACCGTATGAACTAGGGAGTCAAGTGGTGGAGAATGTTAATCAAGCTTTTAGTAAAAAAACTGTTATTCATCACACATATACCTTTGAAAATTTAAATAAAACTTTTGAAGCGCGTTACAAAAAAATTAATGAAAACGAAGTCCTAGTTGTTATTAGAAATATTACCGAACAAACCAATGCCCACTCAGTGTTAAGGCGCCTGTCAGAAGTCGCTAGACAAACAACAAATGGCGTCGTCATCACAGATACAAACGGATTAGTTGTGTGGATAAACGAAGCTTTTGCTGAAATTTCTGGCTATAGCCTTGAGGAAATGTCGGGTAAAAAACCTGGCGAATTACTGCAAGGTCCAGATACATGCGCAAACGCCATAAAAAAGATGAGAGAAGCACTGGCTTCAAAAACAAGCTTTAATGTTGATGTGCTCAATTATTCAAAAGAACAAAAAACCTATTGGATTAGAATAGCCTGTAACCCTATGTTCAACGAAAATGGCGAGCATAGCGGCTATATTGCCATTCAAACCGATGTGACCAAAGAAAAACGCGATGAAGAAATCATTCGTAATAGTCAAAATTTGTTAAAGGCAGTTATTGACGCCAATACCATTGGCACCTGGCGCCTCAATTTACAAGATAACCAGTTAATAATTAATGATAAATGGGCAACACTATTAGGTTATGAACTTGCTGAGTTGATGCCAGCAAACAGAAGCACCTGGGAAAGACTGACCCACCCGGACGATTTAGCTTATTGTACCGAACAAATAGAAAGGTACACAAATGGTTTAATCCCAATATACGAAGCCAATATTCGTATGAAACATAAAAATGGTACCTGGGTCTGGATTAATACAAGGGGGAAAATATCATCAAAGACAGATGATGGGAAGGCCGAATGGTTGCTGGGCACACACTTTGATATTAATGACCAAATAAAAGCCGAAAGCTCCCTAAATGAAAAATCAAGACAGATGGAAGCTGTTGTAGAGCGTTTACTCGATGGGATTATTACTATTAATACCAAAGGAATCGTGCTCACTCTAAATCAAGCGGCAAAACAAATTTTTGGTTATTCCGACCACGAAATTGTGGGCAAAAATATCAGTATGCTAATGGACTCCCCGCACCGAGAAAATCACGATAGTTATCTTTCCAATTACATTAACAGAGGTATCAGTGATATTACTGGCCGTATTCGTGAACTGGATGCTTTACACAAAGACGGTAGAAGTTTTCCGATTGAACTGGGTGTAGTCGAAGTACAAATGGATGGCGAAACCAACTTTATTGGCATTGTACGAGATATTACTCAGCGCAAAAAGCGTGAGCAAGAGATACACAATTTAGCATTTTATGATCCACTTACCTTACTTCCCAATCGGCGTTTATTTTTAGAAAAGTTACAAGGTGCAATTAACCATTGTTTGCACGTAAAAAAATTCGCAGCGTTAATGTTTCTTGATTTAGATAATTTTAAAACTTTAAATGATAGCGCTGGTCACAATATAGGGGATTTGTTATTAAGACTAGTATCTGGACGCTTAATTAAATCTGTCAGTCAAAGTGATACCGTTGCAAGATTAGGCGGAGATGAGTTTGTTATCTTAGTCACAAACCTAAATAGAGATAAACAAACTGCGGCTAATCAGGCTGAATCTATTGCGCAAAGAATAATGATTCATTTGGCTCAGGAGTATGAACTTGAGGGCTTAACGTATAATTCCTCTGCCAGTATTGGTGTCACCATGTTTAAAAATGGCACTGTGCGCAAAGAAGATTTGCTTAAACAAGCCGATATGGCTATGTATAAAGCTAAAGATGCAGGCCGCAACCGGGTTCAGTTTTTTGATCCTAAAATGCAAATTGCGGTTAGCGCGAGAGCAACTTTAGTTAATGACTTATACTGTGCAATTCACTACCAACAATTTATCCTATTTTATCAAATACAAGTTAACCATCACGGACAGATCGTTGGGGTTGAGGCACTACTGCGCTGGCTTCATCCACAAAAAGGGATGATTTCACCAGCGCAATTTATTCCATTAACCGAAGAAACAGGCCTTATTGTGCCTATAGGAGACTGGGTATTAGATCAAGCCTGCCGTACCTTAGCTCTATGGGCAAAGGATCCCGCTACACAAAATTTAACCATTGCTGTGAATATCAGCGTGGTTCAATTTAACAAAGATGATTTTGTGCATAAAGTACTGAACAAATTAAAACATTCGGGCGCGAACCCCAAGCGTTTAAAATTAGAAATAACTGAATCCCTGTTAGCCAACAACATCAAAGATGTTAAAGCTAAGATGGTCGATTTGCAGCAACATGGGATCACCTTTTCAATTGACGATTTTGGTACCGGCTATTCATCGTTATCATATTTAAAACAGTTACCCATCAACCAACTAAAAATAGACCAAGGTTTTGTACGAGACATCATTCACAGTAGAAACGATAAGTCCATCGCACAAGCGGTGATCACACTAGCCAAATCCATGGATTTACAAGTGATTGCCGAGGGCGTCGAAACGAATGAGCACCGCCAGTTACTACACCGTATGGGCTGCAATTTTTATCAAGGATATTTATTTGGCAAACCACGTAAGCTTGAAGAACTGAACCTATTGAACATTACAAATGTGACCAAGCCCTAGATGTATTTCTACCATCTGATTTAGCAGCATATAAGGCTTTATCTGCCCTCGCGATAATATCATCTGTTTTTTGTTCTTGTGCTATACACGCAGCAACTCCCAGACTAATAGTTACATGCTTTGATGAAGAAAATTGATGAGCTTCCACTTTTTTGCGTAACTTTTCGGCCATGGTTAAAGCATCACCTTCTTGTGTGTTGGGAAGCAACAAAACAAACTCTTCCCCGCCCCAACGTGCAAAAATATCCGTATCTCGAACGTTAGCTGAAACTAATTTACTGAGTTCTTTAAGGTATTCATCGCCTACATTGTGGCCAAGCTCATCATTAATGCATTTAAAATGATCAATATCAAAAATAATGACACTAAACACGGACTGCTCAGGGTTGTATTTTAGAATTTCTAAGTGGAGCATTTCGGTAAATTTTTTACGATTGTATAACTTGGTTAAAAAGTCCGTATTAGACAATGAAAGCAGCTGCCTTTTATGAAAAAAATCAGAATAAACACTCCACAGGTAAGTTATCACCACTAGCAGAAGTAAGATGCCGTAAATTAAAAATTTATTAAACAATTGATTAAAACTAGCGTCTTTGGAGGTCACAATTAAATACGCGACATGCTCGTTTTTAAAATTTTTGATTGAATAAAAACGAAGGGCATAATCGACTCCATCAATAGACACAACCTTTGTAAAGCTAACCATGCTATCAATTGAATCTTTGAGTTTTTTGCGCAATAACGCCACATTTTTAACCAGCGTACGGTCTTTTACTCTTATAACATTTTGTTCAAAAACCCCTTTATCATAATAGTAATCTTCAGATAAGGAGCTTGATATGTAATTTGTTTTTGCATCATTAAACACCTTTTTTTCGACTGCAGACTTTTTAATAATAAAATAAAAATCTTTATCCGAATAAAGCTCGTATAAAACATCCAGAATACTGCCCATTGACAAAGAAACTTCTACACTGCCTAGATGCTCCCCGCCATAAATAACAGGGTACACAAACCTATATCCATTAAACGTTCGCCCCTCTTCAAAGCCTTTTATTATTCTTTGTTCTAAATTGGCTAACCTAACAGATTCTCTAACCGAAAATAGGTTATCTCCATATACTGCTGGTTTATGGACTCTAAGAAACGTATCACCATTAGCAAAATGAAAATGAAGCTGTCTGAAATTTTGCTTAACCAATAACCGATAAGTCGGATTAAGTATATCTAAAACTTTTTGGCGATTTTCTTCTCGAATCGCTCCATCCGAATTAGCAGCTTGCTGGAAAAGTTTCATTACCTCATCATTATTTATAATTTGTTGATAGATAAAATTTGAAAACTTCTTATAAACACCAAGACTGGCTTCAACTTTTGATTTAACGCCCAATGAATAATTATTAAATAATTGCTGCTTTTGTTCTTGATATTGTTTAATTAAAAGAGCAAAAGAAAACGCACAAAAAACGCACAAAATAACTATATGAACAGCCAATTTAGAGCCTATCGTTTGTTTAGAGTGAACAAGAGGTGTCAAAATTAAACCCTTATAATTACTTAATGAGCTATAAACTTCTCATTTTGTTTTCTAGCGGTACAATTATTCATGAGTCAGCTTTAACTTCCGGCGGATTTTAGCTAACGAATACAAACAAAAAAACTTTAAAACCATATTTAATTTAAAAGTCTCTTGCTCTCGAGCGTTATAAAATTGGCATTAACTAACTGAAAAATATTGCTTAACTAATGTAGCCGCTACATCGCACACATAAAAATACCGCCAACTTCGAAGCATCGAAGCTACCGCAATCTCAATATATTATTCTAACCGTTAAAGTTTGTCCAAAGTGTCGACCCATATATGTCATAACATGATATAAAAGCGCCAACTAAAACTATCAATTTTGCTGATCGACGACAATTAACTTGGCCGGTACTTAAATATACTTTCATTGCTTGTTTTTAATGTTAGCTATCCGTAATTGCGCTACGAGCTGTATCGTTCAAATACTGCGTGCGCAAGCTGCACGCCTACAAGGTTTATAAAAGCTAGCAGCGAAGCGCCCCAGAAATCCATAATCTCAAAATGTAATTGTACGCTTACGCGCCCACGCCGCTAATCGTACCTACGGATCTAAAGCCTAGCGCCTTAGCTCACTGGTCGGTAAGTGCATGAAAAGTTAGGATTATATTTTTACATTAACTTAAAAACTAGCTTAATTGTTTGAGTTTGTGCTCAACCAAAGGATCATCTGGTACTAATTGCTGGGCGGTTTCAAGTAGTTGAACCGCGTCTTGAGGGTGTTTATCCTGATGCTTAATCGCAATATCAATTAAGGGTTGAATATCTATTTTTGCTTGATGTTCTTGCACATGCGCTTCTTTTTCATCAATTAAAATACGATGTGCTTTACTGAGCAAACCTAAGCGGTGTGCAGAGTTCACATTGGCTTTATTCAGCGATTGATAATAATCTTCTTTCAGCCTTAATGTTCTGGTTTGCTGACGAAATTGAGCAATATCAATTTGCTGGTTATTAATAAAATCGACCGCAACTTGTTTATAAAAGCCAAATTTATTTAAATAACTTGCGTGAGTGCCATGCCCCATTCCAAATACTCTTAAATGCGTAAGTTCTGGGTAACGTTTAGCATGCAAACGATCAATATGATTAGTGGGATCGTAAATAATATAGCCTTTAGCCTTGCCCAAATTTAAATCGTGGTAATCACTGTCCCAATCAAATTGTTGAGCTAAATCAGTGCTGCTTCTATCGTCCCAAGGTACTATATTTTTATTTTTTGTACTAACCGGATGAAACAATAATACTTGATCGAGTTTCAGTAATTGAGCAAACGCGCCAACGGCAAACCCGCCTCGGCTTAAACCATAACCTAATTTGCAGCTAAAAGGCGTTAATAAAGTAGATAGTTGCTCAAGGAAAAAAATTAAATTTCGGCTGCGAAACCAATTACTTTTGCCCAAATGCTGAAAAGCAATAATATTCACTTTTTGTTTTTGGGCTAAATGATAGCCCCAAGGTGAAAAATCAGCATGTAAATCTTGCGCTTGCACGTTGGTGCCTGCTGGTGAAAACGTAAAAAGTAAAGGTTTATCGGGGTCAACAAAATGATACTTAACAAACACATCGTCTAGTAAATCATTGCCTAAAATAGGCAAACTTGCTTGCCGTTTATCTTCGGCTAAAGCCAACCATTCATCTAACCAATACAATAACTTCATTATTCCTCCAGTAATACGGAGCGCAGATCCTAACAAATTTACTTAAATAACGCGATAACAAGCTTATCTGGCAGCGGCTTCACTTGCTCCACTTCGCTAGTTCGTGTGAAAAATTTTCAACTATAATTTTGCCCTGCATTATCTTAAACAACATTATTGTAAACAAACAAAAACGGCCAGTCATATAACTGGCCGTTTTAAAAATGTTTAGCTAATTTAAGCTAGTACTTTATATTAGTATTTTATGTTAGTAATTTAAGCTAGCTAACACTTAATACTTGGTAATTAGTACCCTGTGCAATCGGTATCTGTACTGTGATTACATGCATCACGTCCGATATAGTTTTGGGTTGAATATTCCTCGGCAGGCAATTTATCTATTGTCATGTTGTCCTCTGATAACATTTCAGCATAGTCAATTAAACCTTGCGCGTATTCAGTGTAAGTATCTACATAATCACCTGAGTTAAACACAGTACCAAAAGTGGCATAACCGTCTTGTCCGCTTGCAATAAAATCATTGGTGACCACGGTATAAGTTGTGTTTAAATCAATTGTCGTCCAGCTCGCTGCTACACGCGGATTAACTTCAACATTGCTCACTCGGCTACCTTTAGCTGCAGACGCATCTACATTAAAACGCAAACCAGAAGCATACGGATAAGAACCCGTTGAGCCCTCATTATCTAATGTATTGGCTAGTGCATCTTCTAACACATCAACAATTTGCTGACCTGTCATTTCTAATGTAACTAAAGTATTTGAAAAAGGTAATAAGGTAAAAGCATCGGCAATTGTAAAATCGCCAGCTGCCACATCAACTCGCACACCACCTGCGTTTTGAATACCAATATCAGCCGTTGGCGTTACCATCATAAAGGCTTTAGCCACCACATTAGAAATATCACTGCCATATTCGTAAGTTGCGGTTGCGTCACACAAAGTAGAACGTGCTTGACCAGGGAAACGGTCTAAACATAAATCGGTTGCAACTGTACCAATCACTTGTTGGGTTAATTCGTTTACTTGTTGATCATAATCGGCAATTAACGTGCTGGTAGCGGTATCTGCTTGTGTTACAACCACTTCAGAATGTTGTGTTAAGGCTTGGCTAACAAGCATTTTGTCTTGTTCGCTTAGCTCGCGCGTTTCGCTGTCGCTAAATTCGTAGGCAAATTGATCGCTAACCGGCATCAAAGGTTCGCCCTGACAAGAAACAACATGACCTGCTTTGTCAAAACTTACGTCTAATTTACCCATAATATGCGCATATTCCCAAGCTTGGACCACACAAACTTGATTGCCCATTTTATCTGTTACTCGAGTTGGGTATTGGCCTACTGGATTAAATCCTAAATCAGAAAAAGTAGAATCGCCCAATAATGTGTGTGAGTCACCACCCACAACCACATCTACCCCTTCTAAATTAGCGACCATGGCTAAATCATTTTCATACTGATAGTGCGTTAACAAAATAATTTTATTCACACCCATATCAGTTAATTCATCAATATATTGCTGTGCGGTAGTGGTTTCATCCAAAAATACAGTGCCATCATCAGGCTGAGAAGAATTTTTGGTTTTACCCGCGATATCTATACCAACAATACCAATTTTTTCGCCTTCTTTTTTGATAATGGTATAAGGCTGAATATAACCCGCTTTAATGGCTGAATCATCTGCTGGTGATACGTTTGCAGCTAAAACAGGTGTCTCACAGCTGCCTGAACTCAATTCATCTAAAAAGTTGGCTAAGCCAGAATCACCATCGTCAAACTCGTGATTACCTAAAGCAAAGGCATCAAAACAGACTTGATTCATCATTGCTGCATCGGCTTCGCCTTTATATAAGCTGTAATATAAAGTACCGGTAATAGCATCACCCGAGTGCAATTTTAAAACATTTTTATGGTTAGCCGCTTCTTGCTCAAACAAACTCACTAACATTGGAAAACCACCATAAGTGACTTCAACTTCGTTTATTGCAGCGTCGTTTTCAGCTTTCGCTGACAAACTTAAAGTAGACACATCAAAATCAAACGAATCTGCCGCAATGTGCGAATGATGATCGTTCATATGCAAAATAGTAACATCAATCGCTTTAGCTTGGTTATTTTGGTTATCGTCGTCGTTATCATTAATGTCAAGATTGCAACCTGCTAATAAAGCAGTGTAAGCCGCACTCACTAAACTGACTTTGAATCGGTTTTTCATACGTACTCCATGTGGATGTCTTTTGGCAACTAAAAATAATTATGCCCAAACAATAAACATCAAATGGGACGCAATCATGACACTTAAATGAAGCTAATTTGACACCCATTTAATTAAATCGAATGCCTTTAAAACCGATGCAAAAACACGTATGAAAATAAAAAATATGAAAGTTATATAGCCTGTCAGGTGTACAAAAATAAAAAGCTATTTTAGCCAAAGGAGTTAGCCGTATCATGTTACGGGCTAACGCTAATCACCAGCTCCCCCCACCTTTAGATCCGCCCATTTTGGCTGCATTACACGGATATGATGATATCAGCCAATGCTACGCAGTAATCTATAACCGGAATGTCAAATTAACAACACCCTTACCTAAACCTTTACTTTCAATGTTACTAAAATTTACCTTAAAATTTTCCTTAAAAAGTAAAACGGTAACGGTAAATATGGTTTGGCAAACGCAAAAGCTAGGTTGAAAAACCTAAAAATATAAGTAAAAACGATAAAAATGAAGAGAATAGTAAGCGATAAACTAGAAAGATTATAAATTGCAGCAGCACGTTATAAAACCTTAAACGCACTGCCGCGCCCAATTTATTGTGGGCGTTTAACGGCTTGAGTCATATTAAAAACTTGTAGCACTGCGGTGGTGGCGGTTCCGCCGTTGTCTGGAAAAACAACTTCAATATTGTTCGTTTCTGCCACTGCCGAAAAAGGCACAGGTATTTCTAAAATACCAAAAAAGTCTTTACGGGGTTTATTTTCATAATGGCCACGTAAATCGGTTGGTACCTTAAGTGCAACACCATTAATCTTAACTTGCGGGGTTAAACTTAAATGATGCTTGCGCCCCACTCCAAGCCTTAACATTGCTTCGCCATGTTGACCTTTTTCAACCTGATTAACGTTAAATGCTATCGGTTGATTGGCTTTAATAGCTTGACGAAAACTGTTTTTATCGGCGGCATAATATTTATGCTCATCTAACTGTTGATCAATTTTTAAGGTTTTAGCAAATTCAAAGGTGATAATGCGAGTTGCTTCTGGCGCAATTGAAAAAGATTTTTCATCCGTTTTTAATGTTTTAACATCTAGCACTGAGCTTTGTTGTTCTGGATGCCAATACAAATGTTTGCTACTGATTTTATTAATTTTATTGCCATAAGTACCAGCCAAATCCAATTGCAATGGCTGCTCACTATGTTCCATGTTATTAACGATTAAATGTAGCTTGTTGCTATCTACATACGCATCCACTTGCATATCAATTTCGTTTGCAAAGCTATCAACGCGGGTCCCTTTAACATCCGACCACAACTGATACCATTTAACAATATCAGAATACACCCATTTAGAATCTGCTTTTTCGTGAACATGTTTTTTGCCGCTCAGCTCTTCTTCCATCACAAATAGCCGCGTGCTGTATCTTTTTCCGTCCGAGTCAACGCCACCATTTTGCGAGTTGTACCAAAGTGCTTTATTAATATGAAACGGCATAGACACTGCAATTTGATCAGGGCGCTCTAAAAACCCCATCATCATCGACGAAAAAGAGCGAATATTAAACCAATCAAGTTTTTTAGAATAACCTGCATTTTTTATTTCGCCGCGCTCAATCGAGTTAGGCGTAAAGTACCCATATTCAGAAATTACCCAAGGTTTACGAGTACCCGTTGCCAGCAAACTATATTGATCTAACATGTCTAAAATAGCTTCGGCATTAGCACCGGCGCGGTAGGCTTCTTTTTTTCCGCGATAACTGTCATAAATATGGATTGAATAAAAATCCATATCTTTACCTGCAGTATCAATAAATACCTTCCAGCGTTCATCAAAGGTGGCAAAATCCCGCTCTTCTATCCCCGGCCAAGCCGCGGTGTAACCGCCAACTTTAACTTCTGGGTGCGCTTTTTTAATTTCGCGCGCCACTTTTACATGTAATTCTGAAATAGATTTAGCCGTAGCCCTATGTTTTGCTGCAAATAAAATGGGCTCGTTCATTACCTCTATATAAGCGGGTTTAGGTTCGCCCGTTTTGCCGCCCTGCCCATAAGAATAGGTTAAGTTAGTTGCATAAAATTTTGCCAGCTCATCAAAATCTTTTATCCAAGTATTATATTGGCTGCACTTTTTTACCGCACACGGAAACTGATATTCTAAATGTGGGTACATAACGGGCTGACCGCCCCGCATCATATTAACAGTGCGTTTTTCTAATGCGGCAACGGCTACTGGGTCGGTGTTATAAAAAGATGCATAGTTTTGTTTATCCTGCTGGCCAAACTTTTGCACCTGCTTTAAAGATATTTCACCGTTTTTTGATGATTTTTTTAGTCGGTTAAGATGCCACGGGTAAGCCCCATTATCTCGCCCTAAATACACATCATATTCATTTAAAAACTGATCTCTTAATGTTGCATCTTCAGCCGACAACCCTTTGCTACCATCGCTATTCCCCCAATTAGAATCGTTAATAAAACTATGCAACGTAATATATTTACTGCGATCTAACTCGGCTACACCCCCTACCGCATGTTGCATATTAGCATTGACTGAAATTTTAACCGGGTCAGCCGCATGCAAGTTAGCCTGCAATACCAATGGCGCGCTTAAAATCGCCAGATAAGCAACTTTAAATTTAAAATTAACTCGTTTCATTATTTTTTGCTCTCTATTATTAATGCCAGTGCTTTTTAATAATCTTGTCTAAATGTGGAAAATTGACATCTGTTTCTTGATATTTTTCTCGCTGTCTTAACAATTCGTGTTTAAGCTCGGCGACCACTTGGGCGTAATCTGGGTTGTTATATTGATTAACTAACTCGTTAGGGTCCTTAGTTAAATCGTATAATTCCCATGCGGTAGGTGTTTTTGCTTGGTTAGGGTTTTGGCCTGTTTTTTTAACCCAGCCGGGCTGATAAAACGGTGCTGAGGGCTGTAAAAAGTTAGCGCCATAATAGTAAATCAGTTTGTAATGTTGACTGCGTAACCCAAAATGTGCCGGCACATCATGATATTTTCGATGCGACCAATAACGGTAATAACTTGCGGTGCGCCAGTTAGCTGGGGTGATATTGTTTAAAGTAGACGCAAAGCTTCGGCCTTGCATGTACTCAGGCGTTTTTACGCCAGCAATATCTAATATAGTAGGTGCAAAATCCGTATTATTAATAATAAGATCAGAGCGCTGCCCAGCCGATTGCATACGCGGATCAAACACAACAAAAGGCATTTTAATAGACGGCTCAAACATCCAGCGCTTGTCTTGGTAATCATGTTCACCCAACATCATGCCTTGGTCGGCGGTATAAATAACAATGGTATTTTCATACTGTCCGGTATCTTTAAGGGTTTGAATTAACCGTGAAATATTATCGTCTATCCCGCGCACACATCTTAAATAGGCTTTTAAATATTGCTGATAAGTGGCTTTAGTATAAGCAACATCATTAAGCTCTGGGCTTATGTTAAAGTCTTGCCCTAAATTTCGGCGTGGATTACGTTTAGATATTGAAGAGCCAATTTGGTCAACCAGAGTATCGTTTTCACCTCGGGTGGCTTTAGAACCAAATTTGGGGTGCCACTGGTGTAAATCGACCGGCTCGGGTATCTCTGTATCGGCTAAATAATCTTCATAGCGAGGAGCGTATTCAAACGCATAGTGCGGCGCTTTAAATTGATGCATCAAGAAAAAAGGCTTATCCGATTTTCGGTTTTTTAACCAATCTATGCTGATATCGGTGATCACATCGGATGAATGACCTGGGTATTGAGTTAAATTTTGTGGCCAAGATTTATCGCCTCGTACTCTAAACTCAGGATTAAAGTATTTTCCTTGCAGTTTTAATACTTGGTAGTAATCAAATGCGGCAGGCTCAGATTTTAAGTGCCATTTACCAATAATTGCGGTTTGATAACCAGCGTTTTTCATTAACTGTGGCAAATATTGCTGTTTTTCGGGCAAGGCTCCGGTTAAATCTAATACCCCGTTTTGCTGGCTATATTGGCCCGTTAATATGCTCGCTCGGCTAGGTGCACAAATAGAGTTGGTTACAAAAACATTGTTAAATAAAATGCCTTGCTTGGCCAGCGCATCTATCTGGGGTGTTGGGTTTAGTTTTGCTAAACGGCCGCCATAAGCACCCACCGCATGCGCGGCGTGATCGTCACTCATAATAAATAAAATATTCATCTTTTTATCAGACGCCGCAACAGCACTCGCCAACAAACAACACAAACTTAGACCGGCAGTCAGTAAAGCTTTGAAAGGTTTCATACAATGCCCTTTTCTCTTTTATTAAAATTGTAAACATTAGACATAAAACACAGATTACCAAGTTATTAGATACAAAACTTGCATTATTTACAATATGGTAAATTTTATAAATCTTCATGGTAACCAATATAAACAATATATTAACAAGAATAGAGGCGAGAGTTTTGAAACTGATAATGATTTAAGGCAGGTGTCGGGGTTAAGCAGTATAGGCTTTATAAATATTGGGGGTGAGTTTACAGTCAAAATAGGCTAAATATACTCATCTCTGAAGCCTGGTCACATCGGTCATCCATGACCTCACTTCCTCCTGCTGCGAAACTTCGTTTCGGTCAGTCGTCACCTAAGCTGCCTGTTCGGCAGTGAACCGAACTTCAAACAAACTGAGGTGTAAAAATCCTTCCATGGAGCTCGGTTACATCGGCCATCCATGACCTCACTTCCTCCTGCTGCGAAACTTCGTTTCGGTCAGTCGTCACCTAAGCTGCCTGTTCGGCAGTGAACGCGTAGTTACAGGTATTGGTGCGGTTGCCGCATTTCTGAGCTGCCTGTGCGGCAGTTAACAAGAATACAAACCTGGCGAATCGATTTATATATTTCTAAGCTGCCTGTGCGGCAGTTAACATTACATTGCCGCCGCCTGAGTGTATGCGAACTTTCTAAGCTGCCTGGGCGGCAGTTAACGATTCAGTTTTAGTTTCATTGCCGCTCGGCGGTTTCTAAGCTGCCTGGGCGGCAGTTAACATTTATCAGACTTCATTGAAATATGACGAATATTTCTAAGCTGCCTGGGCGGCAGTTAACCCCAAGATAGAAATATCGTACCTAAATCCGTATTTCTAAGCTGCCTGGGCGGCAGTTAACTTTGTGCCTAAGTTTTCTTCTTGTTTTACACGTTTCTAAGCTGCCTGGGCGGCAGTTAACAACGACCCGGCCAAGTTCGCGGCATACCAACCTTTCTAAGCTGCCTGGGCGGCAGTTAACGACAGATTAGACGAAGTATTAAAAGCGGCGATTTTCTAAGCTGCCTGGGCGGCAGTTAACGGCTTAATATTCGTGGCCTGCGTTTAAAGTAGTTTCTAAGCTGCCTGGGCGGCATTAACTTTCTAATAAGCTAACCAAGCGCCCAACTATGTTTCTAAGCTGCCTGTGTGGCAGTGAACCCTGCGCCTTTGTCCGATGATTTGGCTATGGTTTTCTAAGCTGCCTGTGTGGCAGTGAACTACATCAATCAAGCATGTGTGCCCTTCGGTATTTTCTAAGCTGCCTGTGTGGCAGTGAACTTTTTCTGTGTTTTGAGCTGCTTTTACTTCCATTTCTAAGCTGCCTGTGTGGCAGTGAACCAGCGCCAGAGTCGTGGGCGTTTATTGATGATTTTCTAAGCTGCCTGTGTGGCAGTGAACATACTAAAACATTTGACGGTACATTTCCGGACTTTCTAAGCTGCCTGTGTGGCAGTGAACCCACAAGCACCCCCATGTACGTGGGCCACGGCTTTCTAAGCTGCCTGTGTGGCAGTGAACTCGGAGCTAATCAATTTAATCATGCTATTGTTGTTTCTAAGCTGCCTGTGTGGCAGTGAACACAACCGAGAAAAATGTGCTTTATTTACTGTTTTTCTAAGCTGCCTGTGTGGCAGTGAACTTGCCTAATCGCTGCGCGGTTTTTTGCGCCTGTTTCTAAGCTGCCTGTGTGGCAGTGAACTTGCGCAATACTGACCGTAAGGGTGCGCATTATTTCTAAGCTGCCTGTGTGGCAGTGAACCTACAATGCCGATACCGTACTCGAGTTGGAACTTTCTAAGCTGCCTGTGTGGCAGTGAACATTTATTTTGATTAAATTCACTCGGCTTTTCATTTCTAAGCTGCCTGTGTGGCAGTGAACATTACAAACCGCTCAAAATCACTTGCAAGCGTTTTCTAAGCTGCCTGTGTGGCAGTGAACGGGAAAACTCAGGTCATCTAATAACAGTGACCTTTCTAACCGTCATTCCGCACCTAGTTTTTAATTAATCTTGGTGTTTTTTTATTCAGTTGATCGTATTATTTAAAAAAAGACTTGACCTAGATCCCAGATCTTGATCTATTACTCTCTTTTGAGAGTGGTGATCACAATGCCTAACCCTTTTACTAAAACACTTGAACATCACGGCTTGGTGGCTGGTTTTTGTCATGAAATCCAATTGGTCGACTTAATTGACCGTAAACTCGGTCAATCAAACGATCGTACTTTAAGCTTTGGCCAACTGGTTTTGGCTATGGTGATAAATGGCTTGGGGTTTACTGGCCGAACGCTACACATGTACAGTGAGTACTTTAAAGATAAGCCACTTGAGCGCTTAATTGGTGAAGGCGTCAAGGCTGAGCAAATCAATGATGATGCGTTAGGTCGATGTTTAGACAAGCTGTATGAATTTGGTGTATCCAGTTTATACCAAGATCTCGGCGAAACGGTTGTTAGTCACCTTGGTCTGGGCGGAGAATCACTACATTTAGACTCCACTAGCTTCCATTATGATGGTCAATCAAACGATGTGGATGATGATGTTAATACTATCCACATTGCCAAAGGGTATTCTCGCGACCACCGCCCCGACTTAAACCAAGTGGTTTTAAACCTCATCTGTGAAAATCAATCCGGCATTCCGGTTTATATGAAACCCGCCAGTGGCAACTGCAATGGTAATACACCCTAAAAATAACTGACGTCAAAAGTAGAATTTTCTCGTAACATAAACGCAGGAGATTCTGCATGAAAACATCAAAATTTAGCGACAGCCAAATCCTGGCAATTTTAAAACAAGCGGAAGCCGGTGCGCCGGTTCCGGAGCTATGCCGCGAGCATGGCATGAGTTCGGCTACCTTTTATAAATGGCGCGCCAAGTTTGGCGGCATGGATGCGTCCATGATGGCCCGATTAAAAGAGCTGGAAACCGAAAATGCACGGCTTAAAAAGATGTATGCCGAGGAGCGACTAAAGGCTGAAATCCTCAAAGAGGCCATCGAAAAAAAGTGGTAAAGCCGTCGCGCCGACGGGAGTTGGCGCAAAAGGCGGTGCAAAACCATTCCATTGCCATCAAGTTAGCGTGTTCCTTGTTTGGGATTAGCGAAACCTGTTATCGCTATCAGGCCAAACTGAGTGACGAGAACGCGCTAATTGCTGACTGGCTGCTTTGGCTAACGACAAATCACCGCAGTTGGGGCTTTGGTATGTGTTTTTACTTTTTACGTAATGTGAAACGTTTTGGCTGGAACCATAAGCGGGTGTTGAGGATTTATCGGGAGCTGGAGCTTAATCTGCGCATAAAGCCTAAGAAGCGCTTAAAACGGGATAAACCTGAAGCACTTGCTGTGCCTGAGTCGATAAACCAGTGTTGGTCTATGGATTTTATGCATGACCAGCTTGTTGATGGCCGCAGCTTCAGGCTACTCAATATCATTGACGATTTTAATCGTGAGGGTCTGGCGATTGAAGTAGACTTCTCGCTGCCAGCTGAACGTGTTGTCCGCACTCTCAATCAAGTTATTGAATGGCGTGGAAAGCCCAGGCAAATCCGCAGTGACAATGGCCCGGAATATATCAGTGCGTTATTGGCTGAGTGGGCTGAAAAACGTGATGTTGAACTAAAATTTATCCAACCAGGCAACCCACAGCAAAATGCTTATGTGGAGCGGTATAACCGCACCGTTCGCTACGAATGGCTGAACCAGTATTTATTCAGCAGTATTGCCGAAGTGCAAGATCATGCGACAGAATGGCTATGGTTTTACAACAATGAACGACCAAATAAGGCAATTGGTGGCATACCACCGAAATACAAACAGGCTTTAATAACGCAACCTTCTACTTTTAGCGTCAATTAAAAATGGGTGTATTACCCAATGATATGGATGGGTTTAAAAAGATAGTTAAAGCCCATGTGAATAGCTTAAAGGCAGCACAACGCTGTCGCTACTTGGTGGGGGATGCTGCTTTATATGTTCAAGAATCCCTTTCTCATTTACAGCAAATCAATCAACTATTTATCACGCGTGTCCCTCAAACACTCAAAGAAGCTAAAACGCTCATCAAATTAGCTCCGACTTTAAGTTTTACGCCTTTATCTTCAGGCTACGAAGGCGTGTTTCATGAATGTGAATATGGTGGCGTAAAGCAAAAGTGGTTGCTAGTACGCAGTGAGCAAGCTGCTAAACGCGAAACACATACGTTAAGTAAGCGCATGCACAAACAAGCAGAGCAAGCACGTAAAAGCTTTAAACAACTCAGTCAAAAAATATTTGCTTGCGAAGGTGATGCACAAAAGTCATTGGAGGAATGGAAAAAGAAACAAATACTCTGTGATGTTGAAGGGCAAGTTGAGCAAGTCCCCGCATTTGCCGGAAAAGGGCGACCTAAAAAAAATGAAAACCCGATACGGATTGATTACCAAATTACAGGGCGTTTATTTACCCCGCTGGCTCGACGCCAAGCGGCACTGGAACAATTGGGGTTGTTTATCATTGCCACCAATGACATGAGTGAAGCGTTAACCATGGATAAAATGCTCAGCACGTATAAATCACAGCAATCAGTAGAAAAAGGCTTCCGCTTTCTGAAGAGCCCAGACTTTTTAACCAACGCCATTTTCTTGAAAAAGCCAGAACGAATAGAAGCGTTATTAATGGTGATGACGGTCTGTTTAATGGTATATGCAGCCTTGGAGCATCAGATCCGCAAACAACTTGTAGAGCAAGAGCAGTACTTCCCGGATATGAAATACAAACCCCATCAGAAACCCACCGCTCGCTGGGTGTTCCAATGCTTTCAAGGGATCACCATCATGTATATCAACCAAGACACTGAGATCGTTGCTAATCTTGAGGATCGCAATCACACGATCATTGATTGCTTAGGTTATCATTACCAGAAAATTTATTCCTAAAAGTGGTGCGGAAGATCGGTTCTAAGCTGCCTGTGTGGCAGTGAACACGTCAACAGACACAGCGCAACACTGGTACGGTTTCTAAGCTGCCTGTGTGGCAGTGAACCTGGATGGCCTAAACAGTCACTGCAATATTGTTTTCTAAGCTGCCTGTGTGGCAGTGAACTAATTGAACCGCCTAACAACATTCGCGGTTTATTTCTAAGCTGCCTGTGTGGCAGTGAACGCGCACGTACATCAAGATGATAGGGCGTGGATTTTCTAAGCTGCCTGTGTGGCAGTGAACGACCAAAAATTCCAAGGCGAAAACGGCCAAATTTTCTAAGCTGCCTGTGTGGCAGTGAACCGCCTCAACGGGCGCTTTTAAATTAATTACAATTTCTAAGCTGCCTGTGTGGCAGTGAACTCTGCTTCAGGTGATGCTTCTCAGCGCTAATATTTCTAAGCTGCCTGTGTGGCAGTGAACTCTGCTTCAGGTGATGCTTCTCAGCGCTAATATTTCTAAGCTGCCTGTGTGGCAGTGAACGATTTGGAGACAGGCGGGTTAGATGGCCGGCTTTTCTAAGCTGCCTGTGTGGCAGTGAACGGTTTATTTTAACCGGTTGGTCACGGTTGGCGTTTCTAAGCTGCCTGTGTGGCAGTGAACTTTCAAATACCAACGTTAGCTTTTCGGTTGCGTTTCTAAGCTGCCTGTGTGGCAGTGAACCAAACGTGCATCAAGAAATTGCAAAACTTGAGTTTCTAAGCTGCCTGTGTGGCAGTGAACTGGGTTTGTTATGTCAAATTCACCGGCGGTGCTTTCTAAGCTGCCTGTGTGGCAGTGAACCCCCATACCAGCGCTTCGCCAAGTGTTGTCCATTTCTAAGCTGCCTGTGTGGCAGTGAACATCAAGGTTGTTTTAGCGCGTTGGGGCGCGTGTTTCTAAGCTGCCTGTGTGGCAGTGAACCGTCAGGACAACTAGCGGTTTCAGGGGGGACATTTCTAAGCTGCCTGTGTGGCAGTGAACTGAGAATTCAAAGAACAATCAAATGCATATTTTTTCTAAGCTGCCTGTGTGGCAGTGAACTTGCTGGTTTGTCGTGATGTGAATGCTCATGCTTTCTAAGCTGCCTGTGTGGCAGTGAATGCAAGCGTAGTTACAGGCATTGGCGCAGTCGCTTTCTAAGCTGCCTGTGTGGCAGTGAACCGTCAGGACAACTAGCGGTTTCAGGGGGGACATTTCTAAGCTGCCTGTGTGGCAGTGAACTGAGAATTCAAAGAACAATCAAATGCATATTTTTTCTAAGCTGCCTGTGTGGCAGTGAACGTGGTTTTTATGTTCATGTCGTTTACGCGTTCTTTCTAAGCTGCCTGTGTGGCAGTGAACGTAGCCAAGGCTTTAATCATCCGTTGTTTAAATTTCTAAGCTGCCTGTGTGGCAGTGAACGTTATGAATAAGTTTATTTTGTGGGGCGATTTTTTCTAAGCTGCCTGTGTGGCAGTGAACGCTAGAAGCTGTA
Organism: Catenovulum adriaticum; assembly: GCF_026725475.1. Lineage (NCBI taxonomy): Bacteria > Pseudomonadati > Pseudomonadota > Gammaproteobacteria > Alteromonadales > Alteromonadaceae > Catenovulum > Catenovulum adriaticum. Next base: position 1,220,069 of record NZ_CP109965.1, on the reverse strand, counting down.
AAAGATGATTTAGGTTATGTTTCTAAGCTGCCTGTGTGGCAGTGAACAATAGAATATCAGGCAAAAAATAAGTTACAACTGGTGATTAGGCAAAATTATGTATTTTTACCTAATTTTTTAGTGCTGTTGTAACTTATTGTTTTAGTTTCTAATTTTTAAAGAGCAAAAATAAAGGTTAAAACTGGGGAATACTTGCCAGTTTTTCTTTATTGCTGTTATTTACACTTAAACCATAACAATTAAACGTACCAAACTGCTGCTCAGTAGTTTCTACTTTTTTGATAAACAGTGGAAATTTTCTACTGTTGGCTGCATCACGTTGTTTAGTTTCTTGGCTTTCTAACCAAATAAAGGGTAATGAGTTAACGGCTTTGGGTTTAGTTTTTTCAAGCTCTGCCAAACAAGTATCAAGCGGTTGACCTGACTTTTCAGCCCAACGCTGAGCTTTACTTAGCATATCTTTTTCTATCCGCGCTTCACCTTTAACTTGTTGGCGAACAAAAACAACGTGAGTAGCATTATCGGGCACTGGTTTAACTGACTTAATATGCACGTAGTCTCCTAAACGATTTAACCATTTTGAAATGTTAAGTTGAGTCAGTTGCGATTCTTCATTTGCCAGCAATCTTAATTGATTGCCGAGCGGAAATTTCTGCTCGCTATTTTTTTCAGCACTATAACGAGGAAAACTCACCGCAATTGCTGATTGGTTTTCAGCAATTTTGTTTTCAACTAAGGCAATATGCACTTGTTGATAAACCTTTTGCCAGAGGAAACCGAGGGTAATGTCAGCTTCTGGCAATAAGGTAATATCGAGATAATATTTCATGTCTCTCTCCTATATGGCCAAAAGCTACTTGTCACTTTCGCCAAACACACCACCGCGCACTAGAATGGCCATCACATAGTGCTCATCTTCAATACGTTCTAACTCTGTACCGCGTGCCCATTTGTCAAAAAAGGTGTAAAAATCTTGTTTGTCTTTTGGGGTTCGATACGCTTTGCCTAAATTGGTAACCGCACCATAAGGTTCAATAGCGATTGGCCCAGCGGATTTTTCAGCATCTTCAAATTCTGGATACCAAGTATCAATACTGCGTAGTGCATTACCTAACTTTTGCGAGTGCATTGCGGCAATATCATTCACGCAATAGAGGATTTTACTTTTCTTCCCTTTACCTTTATCAAGTACCAGCTCCTCACTTGGGTAGACTTCTTGCGCCTTACCCACTTGTACAAAGCAATTAATTTCTAACATTAAAAAATCATCTTCACTTGATAATGCTGCAGCAATACGTTCACCTAATTCAACAACTTGTTTATCATCAATATTAAAATGACGTGTACTAAATTGTGTTGCGTCAAACACCCATGATTGCTTGCTATCTTTATTTAAAGCATTCACTTGTACTTCTATGTTTTCTGCGCCAACACGGTTGCGCCATAAAAATCGAGCGTTCGCTAAGTTAAGGGCATAACGTTTGCCTAGCTCTTTAAAGCCTTCTTTTTCAATGTATGAATTTACCGCTTGAGTGTAACTTTCTTTAAAAAGTGCATTGTTACAAGCTGATGGTTTTTGTACTCCACCTAATACTTTTAAAGTAAAGTGTAGTTTTAACGTGTCTTGCTCTGGTGCTAATGCACAACTATCAACAGTTTGTAAGTTAGGACTTTCTACTTTTGCATTTAATTTTACAGGATCGCCTTTTGTCGCCTTATCCAAACGATTTGAAATAGTGCCGCGAACTGATTTTTCAATAAGTTGTAACGCTGTTTGGCTAGCGCTATTATTTCGTTCTTCCCATTGGTTACCATACATATAGCCGTCAGACGGCACTAATTTCTTTTCAAATGCGAGTACTGATGCGGTGTCTTGATTTTTAGCCATGATAATTTTCCTTTAATAAATTAAGTTATGCGTAATAAGCGTTTTCAATTTCTTGTTCGGTTTGAATGTTTTTTTGAGTTTGAGCACAAAGATATAAGTTATTGGTTTGATCCGTTTGATAACGCCACAATATTTCATCAATTAATTTAATACTGTGTGGCATTTTAAATTCCCCCAAAGTCACGACACTTTCAGCGAAACGATGCGGGGTGTTTGGGTCACGTTGATTTTTAGCTTCGCCTAATTCAGTTAAACCATGAAAGCCCGTAGCAATGGGCACAATCCAGCCTTTATTATTTTTACGTTTACTTGTCCATACCACTTTCTCTTCATTCATTTCATCTGCTACTTTTTCACAGTGATGATGAATAACGAGGTTATCTAATAAAGCATCCATTGCATCTTGCCCCGCAGCCATTGCTTCCGTCATTAAGTCACGACGCTCAATTAAGGCATAGCCCGGCATAAGTTTGCGTGTTAATGCATTAAGATCGGTTGTATTTCCATTTTCAACTTTGAAAAATTGTGGGGCTTTAAAGGTCAAAATATCACCGCCAGCCATTTTCATATTGCTGTTAAGTAAATGGGCGATTTTTTCTCGCACTTCTGATTCATCATCTTTTTCAATACCAGTATATTCAAGTACTAAAGACACATCTAAATGGCAACGTGCTTCTTCGATGAAAGTAGGAGCTTTTCCTGAATTAAATTTGGTTAACTCCTTTTTAGTGAAAGATGGCCGCTTAGCTATAATGATAGAATTAACATTATCCTCAGCACCTTTGTAAGTTTGTAGCTCAAATTGATGGCTGATGACGGCAACACTATTAAATTGAATATCACTACAACCTTGCGTATTTAACTTGCGCTGTAATGCATGTACCGCGCCAAGCCATGCGGTCATCGCAGGAAAGCCAATGGTAAACGGGCTAGAAAGTGCATTAGCGTTATGCACTTTTATATGGGGTAATAATAACAATCGCTTTATGTTGTTCATTTTAAAAACTCCCTATTACGTTCAATCACTTCTGCAAAATGTAAGCGTTCCGCATCGCCTAATTTGATGGCTTTTTTATCTAGCACCTTTTCATAACTACGCGTTAACCATGTAGATATTTCAGTGATGAGTAAATTTAACCATTGCTCTGATTTTTCTCTTTCATCAGCAAAATCACTATGTAGCCAAGTCATCTGCACGCTTGATAGTGAAGATGTATCAGCGTGAAATTGTGCTTGTGAAACAGCACGCACTGACCACATTTTTTCAATGATTAAATCTATGATTTGTTGAAGATTACGATCTCTCGCATCACGTAGTTTGATGTTGTTATAGTCGGTCTTAAATAGTTTATGCAGTGCTTTGAAGTTATCGGCGTATTCATACTTTTTAAATGACTCGATAAAAAAGTCACTTTTAGGAAAATGAACATTTCGCTTTTCAATACACGGTGGACAAGAACTTAATAAGTAGCTTTCTCCAAAATTATCCTTATTCAACTGGCTGATGCATTGTGGGTTCGACTTAACATGCCCTTGTATAGTTAGATCAAAAAGAGTTTTATAACCCCCTTCACAAAATAAATTATCTTTTTTTGCTTTTATTTTTGATTCATTTATTTCAAAGGAATTTATATGTTTAATCCTCTTCTTTAAATCAAACATAATTATGGAAGAAGAAACTACTGATAATAAGTGATAATCATCGTAAACAGGAAAGTAAACTTGCTTTACTTTCTCACTTGTAACTACGTCTGTATTATTTGAAATAACTTCTAACAACTGAGTTTTCAATAAATCATAATCATCAACAATAGAAAACTGCTTCCTTACTACCTCTGAGTCATTCATTAAATGCTCTAAAATATCTTTACCGTCTATCAATACAAGCCTAAGGAATGAGTAAATTGGCATATACGCAGCTGTAGAGAAAAGCACATCCGTATTATTTGATATAGAAGATTGAACAAACCCTTTATTATCAACTTTTTTATTAAAATATATAGAAGTCGTTTGCGCATCAGGGTGACTATATTTGCAAGGGTGAGTTGTCATTGAAACTCCATTTGCATTTTTAGCACAATATAATAACCAGTTTTTCAAGTTATATTCATCCTTAGCTGAATTTTCAATTACTAACTTTTCACTTTCATCAATTACACCATTTTTTTTAATAACTTCTTTGCATTTAAACTCAACCCGTCTATCAATTCTTCCCTGTAAAAATTCTTGTATTGTAGGATCTAACATTGCTGACCTCCTTTTTTATTCACTCTAACTAACCCAAACTGGTCATTATATTCGTATTGTGCATTTTCACGTTCTACCATATTTATTTCTCCGTAACGCAATGACACCCGTTTAGGTGTGGCTAACCACGGCTCACTAAGATACTTGGTTAACAAGCTTTGATAATTACGTTCAAACCATAAATTTTGTCTTTGCTGTTCTGTTAATTCTATTTTCTTGATGTTGAGTATTGTTTCTCGGTTGATTACTTGATCATTAATATCAACTAAAGGCTTACCTTTTTCGTCTTTTTCAGTGAAATAGCATTGTTCTGTATTTTCGTTATAAAACAAAAATAAGTTAATGCTCGCTTCACTTTTTCTAAAAGGGGTTAACACTTGTGGTAAAGCGGTTAAGTACCATGTTTCGGTTAAGTAACCTTGTAGGGTGTTTGCGCCAAATGCAGAAAAATTGGTTAATTGCGCAGCCGTTACTTTATGCTCGATAAACGCTAATAATTGTTTATCTGCTTGGGTAGGGACTTTTATTCTAGGAATGGCATTTAAACCTTCATTAATGCATGTTTCATTCACTAATTTATTGAGGTCATGGCTGTGTAGGCTTTTATCCCAACCGTCTTCATAACCCGGTTTAACGAAATATTTGCCATCTGGCTTATCATTTGTTTTAAATGCCTTAAGGTTATATTGCATTACGCCAATATTAGCCAACTCAACTGCCTCGGCTCTGTGACGCCTTACACGTCCAGCTAGTTGTACAATTGAGCGATAAGATGAGGGTTCAATAATTGCCCAGTCAAAGTCATGATCGCGCCCTACTTCTTCAACCGGCGTTGCCACTAAAATAAACAACATATTCTTAATGTAACTATTATTTTTAGCGCATGAGTCAAGATGATTACGGATCACAGAGTTGGAAAATGCTTGCTGTGGGACGCCAGCTTTTTCTTTGCGTTTTAATACGTCATCAAGGTGTTTTTCTTGTTCATGTCGTAGCAACAAAACTTGCTGACTATGGTAAGCCATTACTTTTACTTGGGTATCTTCTGGGTAGTCGGTGTGTAATAAATATTTAGTTAATTCTACACATGGCGTTATATTTGCCACTCGTATTACACCAAATGAAACCTTGATTCCTGTTGTAGGATCAATATCATAATGCAGTGAATGTTTAGCTAAAGTCGCTTGCTTTACTGTTGAAAAATAATGAGACTGCTTGCTTTCTTCAGCTTCATTTTTTGGTGTTGATTCGTCTATTGAGAGTAAAGGACAAGGCACAATATCTGCTTTACGTTTAGCGACTTGTTTACTTAGACTATTTACTCGTTTATCTATAAAGTGACTATGTTTTAATTGATATTGCTCAATGGCCGATTCACTTTGTGCAACACTGATACTATCTACTTGAGTAGTAAATTCATCGATCCATGCGCAGCCTATTTCAGCTTTTGCTTCGTCTCGACTTTTAGTGAAAATTTTCCAGCCGTTTTTATAAGCATTAAAATAACCCAGTGCTAAATCAGGCGGGATAGTGGCTGATGAAATCATTACTTTTCTGCCTAACATGCCTGCTAAATGAATCAATCGACCAATCGCGATTAAATCATTACCGGTGAAATCATCTATTTCATCAATTACTACGTCAGATGACATTAACCGTAAACTTGGCAGAATATAGCGTCCACCTCGTTTGGTTTCTGTCGCCGCCATTAAGTGATCAATCGTGCATGCCAGCACTGGTGCATATAAAAACTGTTTATCTTTAGTGCACGTTAATACTGTACTTAGTCCTTCTTCGGGTATTTCACAATCATAATCAATAAACTCATCTAGTAAGGCTTCTTGTGATTCTGAACCTAAGACCTCATCAGTGATTTCATCTTGTTTAATTTCTCGTTGATTATGCAGTTCAGCCACCGCCCGTGAACCTATTAACACGGCAAGATCAGCATTGGTTAAGCCTATTCTATCGCGATATTCATCACCTGTTTGCAAGGTTAATGTTCTTAAACCTAGAGCTAGAATATAACGTAAACTTTTGCCGTCAGCCGATAACGCACGCATTACTTTAGCGTTAGCAAAGGTTTTACCACAGCCAGTGCTTGCCATGTTAACCGCAAAAAAACCTGTTACTTTTTTATCTTGCTGAGTTTTCCATTCATTAATTTTAGTTACGGCTTTATCTTGCCATTTGAATGCTGTGGGACTTGCTTTTCTTAGTACTTGTATGTCAGTTGCAACTGGAGGCTCTTTTTCAAATGCAGGTAATAAATGCGCGGTATTAAGCGCATTCTTTGCGACACCAACTAAGTGTTCATCAAGTTTTTGCTTTAATTCGCTCGTTTCTCGATCAGTATTTGCGAATAACCCTGTGCTATCTTGCCAGTTTTTGGCGGCATCTTGTGATGAATAATAGTGATCTCCTAACATCAAACACAAACGTGCATGGTGTAATATCAAACGATAACTACCGTCTTTCATCGCAGCTTCAAGCAAAGGTAGGTTGTTTATTAGGCTAGTTGCCCAACGTTTTACTTTTTTTCGCCATTCTTTCGATTCAGATAACAAACCACTAGGAAACTCAAAACAGTGTTTAACACGTTTGTTGTATTCTGCAGGGTCAATTTTGTTTTCATACCCCCATTCTTGAGTGATGCGTTTGAGCATTGATGGTAAATCAGATGCCTTTTCATCACGCCAGTCACTTTTTATATAAGGCAAGCGGTGATGCGAGACTATTAACCAAGCCAATAATTTAGCGGCATTGGGCAGCCTATCTAATGGTGTTAAGTTTTGAGCTTTAACGCTTTGCTTTAATTCATTGTCATTTACGCCCTTGCCTATCAGGTCACTTAACCATGTTTCATCCGATTTATTGTTTACCAATGCATTGAGTAATAAAACAGAAATCCACTCATGCCTTAACGGATCTCCTTTGAATTTATTTTTACTGTTAGGATTTAGTTTCTCTTGGAATAAACGAGACGCTTTACCCCAATCATGGAACAATGCTGAAAGTGCAGTAAGTGACTTAATTAAAGGCAGGTATTTCCAATCATTTTCTATTTCACTGTTTAACAAATTTCTTCTCGTACTATTAACTGGCACTATACCTTCACTATTAAATTTACTTTTATTACCCACTACCCACAAAAACTGGCTACGTGAACGTGACCTAATCCAATGGCAACTGACGGCGGTGCTTTTACTAGCGGTTTTCCGGAGCATTTTTTTGACTGTGAGTAAACCGTCTTCGGTTATCACGGTTTGCCAGGTATTGTCACCAATGCGGTTGGCGAAGGCATCCAGCACACGGCGGGTTTTCTTGAGTGCATTTTTATTACACTGTGAAACAAAAGTGACCATCATAGCGGCTGTGCTCCATCGTCACTGCCGTTGTTTAGCGCTATGCTTTTCACAGTATCAAACATAAAATCCAATGCTTTATGGTCGGTAAAAGCTTGTAATATTTGTTGTCTAAATTCTTGTTCTGTTGCGTTTTCAGCCGCGCAAATAAAGGCCCAAGGTAATACTAACGCGTCTTTTATTAAATCGGCTATGTCAAAAACTAACGCCCCACGCCTTGTTTTACCGTGCATAACGGCAAAGCCATGAGGTATACCTAAAACCCATAATGTGCAAGCTGCCAAGCCGTAGGCTAAGTAATTTCCGTGGTTTAAAAAATCGTTGGCTTTATCGGTATGTTGTTTACTTGAGCCTTGATGCTGGCGGGTAAAATTTTCCAGTTTGGTATTATTGGCGGCAAACTTGTATAAGGTTTTGGTGAGTTGTGCTTCGGTTAAAAGTAAATCGCTATTTTTATTCGCTTTTTCGTTTCTTTGGTGAAAAGTTGCTAACGCACTTTGAATGTTTTTAGCGGTGATATCAAAGCCATTTTGTTTTAACTCTTTATCTTTTTGCCAAACTTGGGTCAGGTATTCTATTCTAGCGGTTTGTATCTGTTTACCCGCCGCTAGTCGCTTTCCATCATCAAACCAAAAACTAACCCAACCTTGCAAATATTCAGTAGGTCGGTATTCACTTTGTGGGGTTATCCATTCAATGGCATGTTCTACATTATTTGCCATGTATAAAGGGGTACCGCCACCACCACTAAACCCAACTAACACGCCTGCTTGGGCTAACATTCTCATTGCCGCTTGGGTAATAGATGTGCCGTTTCCTAATAAAATAACCGTGGTATTTGCAATCGGTATATTAAAATACAGGTTTTCTTTATTGGCTTCGGTTAAGTACAACACCCGGCCATCTTTTTGCATCACACGACAATATTCTAAATAAAAAATATTAGCTCGTTTTGAATGCAATATTGTTTTTAAGTCTGACGGTGAAAGATCGTCCATTCCTGTATCCTTATCAATTTATTCTTTTTCCATTGAACTCAATATTTTGCACCCTATCAACCACTGGTATTTTTAACAGGTATCAAATTTGATCCGGTTGTTAAGACTTTTATTTAAGCTTGCTTTGTTAACCTGGTACATAAGGTTTTAGTGCTTTTTGGCAATTAGGCTCTAGCATAATTTGCTGAGCTTCGGCGGTGTTTTTGTATATATCTAGCCTGAGTCTGAGCAGTACATATTTAACCAATGCGGCGCGGCACTGAATAATAAGCTGGCCGTTTTGCATTTGGTATTCGCGTTCAATACAGGCTTTTTGTGCTGGGCTTAGCCGTGGATCGGGTACAATAACGACATCAACTTGGGTTTGCCATTCGTTATCATCTTGGGCGGTGGGTGGTTTAATGGTGTTTTCTTCGATTTCGCCTGCCCCTTGAAATCGAGATAAATTAAAATCGAGAAAAGCTTGATGTTTTTCATCAAATGCACGTACATGCCAGCGCAGGCCGTCATATACAAAGTGATGAGGCGCAATAATACGGCCATCGTATTCCGTGCTACGTAATGAAATATAATCCACTTCGATTCTTTTTTGTTGCTCAATTGCCGTTAGTAAGTTGGCCACTAAACTCGGTTCAACAAAATGGGCTGGCAAGCTGACAGATTCAAAACAGGGCTGTTTTTGATCGGGTTCCGCTAAAAATAAATGTTGTTCAAAGTAGGCAAGCTCATTTAATTCGCCACGAGTATAAACTGGTTTAGATGCTGGGTTTGATAAGCTTGTAGTACGCGCTTAGCGCTGCCTTTTGAAAGTAAAAATTGGCTGGCAATATCAGTTGCGTTAATTTTGCCTCGCCACTTTGCGCACGCTTCAATAAATGTAAATTCCTTTTGGTACTTCATTACGCTCCTAATTGCTTTTTATTGTTTTGTGCTTTTTATTTTTTGCAATTGTGATCATAGTCACATAATTGTTATAACAAAATCTTTCAAGCGTTAGCAAGCGCTTTTTTACATGTCTTTTATATCGTTTATATTCAACAGGTAACTGTTTATTTATCGGTCAATTTTTAATTTGCGGGGGTAAACTTTTACTAAATTAGGGTTAATTAGGGTTTAACTGTTGGTGTGTGTGAAAATATCTGCTATTTTTCTGAAAAATTGCACTTTTTATGTGAATTTAAGGAAAAAATAAAATGCCTAAGGCAAGTGATATTAAAAAAAATACGGCGATTGAAGTAAACGGTCGCACTATGATAGTTAGAGATATTGTTCGTTCTGTCCCACAAGGTCGGGCTGGTGGTAGTTTGTACCGTATGCGTTTATACGATGTGGTCACTGGCGCAAAAGCTGATGAAACCTTTAAAGATTCAGACATGCTTAATTTAGCTGATTTAACACGCCGCGATGCAATGTTTTCGTATATTGATGGCGATGAGTACGTGTTTATGGATTCTGAAGATTACACGCCTTATCATTTAAATAAAGATGCAATCGCTGACGAAGTCTTATTTATTAACGAAGATACTCAAGGGATTATGGTTGTCATTATTGATGATCGTCCGGTTGCTATTGAGTTACCGGCAACCGTTCAGTTGGTTATTACCGAGACTGCACCTTCTATTAAGGGCGCTTCTGCCAGTGCCAGAACCAAACCCGCTACCTTAACAACAGGTTTGGTGGTACAAGTACCTGAGCATATCTCTAGCGGTGATAAAATTAAAATCAGTACGGCTGACACTAAGTTTACCGGCCGCGCATAATTAAGCCGGTTGATTAAAATGTTAGTCACTCAATAGCCATTAATAAATAGCATGATAATAGAGTGAGTCGTATTGAGAGATAGCCATGATTTAGAGCAAAATGTATTTTTCAGGATGAAAAATCCAAGCTTACAGGGATGTACTTGCAGCGTTTTTGCGAAAATTATGGCTTTTCCTTTAATTTTTGTATAAAAATTATTCAAGTATGATTTTGCTCTGGTTTACCTTGCTTACGCAGCTATTATTTACAATTAAATTTTGAAAGATCTCCACACATAGCGTACATTCAAGCCTTTAAAATAATGATTAAATATGGATTATTGTGGCGCTTAAACCGACTATTTATAAAATGCGAATCGGCTTGTCTAATTTTAATAATGATTATTACGACAACTTAAATTTAACCATAGCCCAGCACCCTTCTGAAATTTAGCTAAAGCAATACAAATTGATAAAATCAGCTGGAGGTAAAAGCCATTTAAACAAGGCAAGTTGGTGCTGGCATAGTGGTTCTACGTTTAGCCAACTTAACGAAGAGTAAATGGCTTTTAGACCAGCCCGTTGGGAGCTTCACAGACGACCCACTCTTATGTTGTTTTATCTTGAAAGGTACTAACATTCCTTCGATAAAACGCCTTAGATTGAGCCGTCTGTGATAGCTCTGATAAAATCAATTTATATTGTTTTAGCTAAGAACGTTTAATGGCTCGGATTATTGCTTACTGCTTGCATGCCAAAGCTCAACTGACTTTTACCAAAGGTTTATGTGCGGTTGATGAGCCTGATATTTGGCATAAAACCTTAGACGATCAAATTTCGCTTTGGATTGATGTGGGTGAACCTAGCTTTGACCGCATTAAAAAATCTTGCCGATTAGCCAAAAAAGTGTTGGTTTATAGTTTTAATTCAAAATCTAATGTGTGGTGGACACAATCTAAAAATAAAATGCGCACCACCTCAGCCGAATTTTATCAGTTTGATGATAACGACATTGCCAAGTTAGCGGGGTTGATTGAAAGAACGATGGAATGGTCGGTCACCATTAACGATAATTGTGCTTACATTACCAGTGAACAAGGCGAGTGCGAAGTAAATTGGCAAAAACTAAATTAAGCCTTAGCTTGTCAATAACGGCGGTATGTATTGCAATAAAATAAATTACACAAAATAAACTACAACAGAATAACAAAAACAAGGTTGCCAAAATGAATATTAAAACTTGCCAAAGACTGATCACAATTAGCTTGTTATCTATTTTATTAGCCGCTTGTAGCTCAACATTAAAGCCCACTCAAATGCCAGAAAAACATCCAGTAACAACGCCTCAAACCATTAATTTATACGCTGATAATATCCCAGGTGAAATCAAAAAAAGTAATCAGGAAACTGTTCGAGATGCATCAGCAGAGCATACTTTTATAATGGATATCAATCAGCCGCAGTTAACCATATTTAAAGCGGCTCCACATTTAGCGAACGGCACGGCCGTTATTATTTTACCCGGTGGTGGTTATAAAGGGGTTTCTATTGTTAAAGAAGGTTACGATATCGCCAAACGCTTTAACTCGATAGGTATTACCGCCTTTGTTTTAAAGTACAGAATGCCTAACACAAATACTATGTTAGATAAAACAACTGGGCCGTTGCAAGATGCTCAACAAGCCATTTATTGGGTGCGTAGCAATGCAAAGCTGTGGGGTATTCATCCTGATAAAGTCGGTATTATGGGCTTTTCGGCAGGTGGGCATTTAGCTTCAACCGCGGCAACTCATTTTGATAACGCGGTGATGAGTCAGTACCAGTCTGAAAACTTAAAGCCAGATTTTCAAATTTTAATTTACCCTGTAATTAGCATGAAAGATGAAGTTACTCATAAGGGCTCACGTAAAAATTTATTAGCGCCTGAGTTAACGCCCGATAATATTGCTTATTTTTCTAACGAAGACCAAGTCACCCGTGCTACGCCCAAAGCTTTTATTGTACATGCAATAGACGATAAAGCTGTACCGGTAGAAAACGCGTTATTATACACCCAAGCCTTAACTCAACATAAAGTGCAAACTCAGTTGTTATTACTGCCAGAGGGTGGGCATGGGTTTGGTATGGATAATCCGTTTGATTGGTTTGAATCTTTAGCGACCTGGCTTAAAAACAATCAATTGAGATAAATGTTAAATTAGCTCATGATTCAGCACTTTTTACCGTATTTATAGCATAAAGATAAAGCCAAGCTGAAATTGCAGTTTGGCTTTTTAATTAATGGCTGGCATTTTCTTTATTTCTTATCTCGCCTCTTTTCCCTTTGTGCCTTATTCCACTTTGTACGCCCTATTCGACTTCGTTTAAAGGCCACACGGCAATGTAGTCTTCAAAAAACTCTAAATCGACTTCGTTATCTTTAATCACTTTGCCGCGAACAGACATACCCGCTTGGTGCATTTTAGACTTTTTACCTTTATTTAATAAAGGGTGCCAGCTTGGCAGGCCTTTACCTTCTTGCAACCGACGATAACTGCAGCTTGTTGGCATGTAAAAAATATCATCTAAATTATCGGGTGTGAGCTCAACGCAGTCTGGCACTAACTTTCGGCGTTTATCATAAACGGTGCAGCTGCATGTTTTATCGTTTAAATATTGGCAAACAATATTAGTGTATTCTAGGGTTTCGCCTTCATTGATTTGGTGAGTGGTTTCAATATCGTCCACCTCATCGTCGGCAATAAATTTATGTAAACAACATTTGCCGCAACCGTCGCAAATTTGCTCCCATTCTTGACGGTTCATTTGCTCTAAGGTTTTGGTTTGCCAAAATGGCGCCTGCGTTTTGCTTTGCTCTGTCATTAACTGCTTACTTGTGTATAAAATGAATATGGTTTAAGCCTAAGCTCTAGTTTATCTCCCGCATCAAGCGGGCCAACCCCTGCCGGAGTGCCGGTTATAATGACATCACCGGCCAATAAAGTAAAACAAGATGACATTTGTGACAGTGTTTTAGCTATGCTGCGTATCATATATTTTGTATTGCTGGCTTGCCGCACTTGTTGATTTACAGTTAATGAAAAATCGACATTTTGAATATCGTCAAATTCATCTTTTGCAATAAAAGGTGACAACGGGCAAGCTCCATCAAATCCTTTAGCGCGCTCCCAAGGTCGACCTATTTTTTTAAGATCAGCCTGTACTTGCCTTAAGGTTAAATCAAGCGCTACCCCGTATCTCCAAATAGCATCTGTGGCTTGGGTTTCGTCAGCGTTTTTCAATTTATCTTTTAGCAAAACGGCTATTTCTAGCTCGTTGTGGCAAGGCCCCAAATTGTGAGGAATATCAAAACTCGGGGTTAAAGGAACAATCGCTGTGCTGGGTTTAATAAAAAAAACCGCTTCATCGTTTACAACAGATGACATTTCTTTAATGTGATCGGCGTAGTTACCACCAATGCACACAACTTTACCAACGGGCAAATCTATCGATTCGCCCGTTATATTTTGATGTTGATAATCAGCCATATATTTTTCTTATTAAATTATTTTATTTAACGGGCGGATAGCCAATACGATCAGCTAATGTCCCCACTGAACTCACAAAGTAATAAGAACGATTCCAGTGCATTAATACTTTGTAATTGTCGTAAGCTAAATAAATACGTCCTTTTTTACCATCTGGCATTAACATAGCGGCTTTAATGTCTACCTTGGGTAAATCGCTGCCATCCATGCGGCGCACGCCTCTGTCTTGCCAAGTTTGCAAATCAACTCGGGTCGATTTCCATTTTTTAAGCCAGTCACTACGGCCATTGGTTTTAATTGGAATTGCCCAGTCGTAATTAAAATCGTCTGGTACTTTAACTTGCCGTCCCCAAGTTAAGTTATCGTTCCAGCCTTCGCTGCTTAAATAGTTAGCGGCACTGGCAAATACATCGGCCTTGTTTTTCCATACGTCTTTAATTCCATCACCGTCATAATCAACCGCATAAGCTTTAAATGAACTTGGAATAAATTGTACCTGCCCAATGGCACCTGCCCACGAGCCTTTTAATTGTTCAAGCTTGGCATCACCGTTTTTAACTATGTCTAGCGCATCCCATAACTGGGCTTTAAAAAAGGCGCTGCGGCGTTTGTCGTAACTTAATGTCACTAATGATGAAATAACTGGCATAGTACCTTGGTATTTACCAAATCCACTTTCAAGCGCCCATAAAGCGACAATAAATCTAGGCTGCACACCATATTTTTTACCAATTTCGTCGAGCAGAGTTTTGTTGTTTTTGTACTCTTGGCGAGCTTTATTAACGGTCCAGTCGGTTACGCGCTTGGCTAAATAGGTTTCAAGCGTTTCAACAAATTCAGGCTGGCCACGATCCGCTTTAATTACTTTGGGTTTGTATTTAATATCCGCAAAGGCATTATCGACTAACTCCGAATCATAACCTTTGTTAAGTGCTTCTGTTTTAAGCTCAGCTAAAAATTGATTAAAATGTGCTTCGTCTGCCGTAAAATCAGTTTGTGCATACGCTATAGAACATTGCAAACCGGCGGCAATTAATGCCGCTTTTAATAATTTAGTCATTCACTTTTTTTCCTTGTTTTGTCAAGATAGCTTTATGCTCTTCTAACAAGCTTTCTTTAGGCGGTGGCAATTGCAAATAAAAGCCTTTTTCAGATAATTCGGCTTTCACTTTATCAATGTTGGCTATCGCCAGCGAGTTTCTCTTAGCTAAGTTGAGAACTAATACAAATTCAGGTTTACCAAATTTTTCTAATAAAGCATCAGGCACATTTTCAAAATCACCTCTTTTGGTAATGTATAAGTAAGTGTCTTCTAATAAACGACTTTTATAAACATAGCTCAGCACTGGTCACACCTTTTCACGTTAAATGAGTTATATGATTGTGGTTTTTAAATAAAAATATTGCCCACATTCAGAATACGTCAATCTTGCCCTAAAATAACGCATCTATAAAGAGATAAAAACTTGCGTTCACATAAAGTGCGCTATAACATGCCTTTAAAACGCGTTACTACTAAAAAGTCTTATAAAAATTAATTTATGTCTGATTCAAAAATTGAGTTAAAAGGCAGCAGTTTTACGTTGTCTGTACTACATATACAAAATGGCGATGTTGCCAATATTGTTCAAGCTATTTCAGCTAAAATACAGCAAGCTCCTTCATTTTTAAAAATGGCACCTATTGTAATTAATGTTACTCAGTTAGGTGACGATGAACTGGATTATTTAAAGCTAAAGCAAGAACTTGAAGCACTTGAGCTCGTTGCAGTGGGCGTTTCTGGTGCAACCGACACTCAAAAAGCCGCCGCAAAAGCGGCTGGTTTAGCTTGCTTAACTGAGTCAAAAGCATCTGCACCGCAAACCAAAACCAGTGCCGATGGTAAAACGCAAATCAGATATGAGCGCGTTGAAGTGCCAGTTGAAGTTAAAGTGCCTTCGCATACGCCGGCTAAAATTGTGAGACAAAATTTGCGCTCTGGTCAGCAAATTTATGCACGCGATTCAGATTTAGTTATAATTGGCGCAGTAAGCAATGGTGCAGAAGTGATTGCAGATGGTAATATTCATGTTTACGGTACATTACGAGGCCGAGCCATAGCTGGGGCACAAGGTGATTCAAGCGCTCGTATTTTTGCCAACAAATTATCGGCTGAATTAGTTAGTATTAATGGTCATTATTGGACCAGCGAGCAATTGCAGCAGCAAGACTGTAATGGCGCTGGGTTTGTATTTTTAGACGGCGAGCAATTAGCCGTTTCCGATTTAGAAATTTAGGGAGTGAGTCAATGGCTCAAGTTATTGTTGTTACCTCTGGTAAAGGTGGCGTAGGTAAAACCACATCGAGTGCGGCAATTGGCACAGGATTAGCTTTAAAAGGCCATAAAACCGTTATCATCGACTTTGATATTGGTTTACGTAATCTTGATTTAATTATGGGCGTTGAACGCCGTGTCGTTTACGATTTTGTGAATGTGATTAATGGTGATTCCAATTTAAGCCAAACATTAATTAAAGATAAACGAGTGGATGGTTTATATATATTACCAGCTTCACAAACACGCGATAAAGATGCTTTAACGCTTGAAGGCGTTGAAAAAGTCTTAAACGAGTTGGCTGAAACCTTTGATTATATTCTTTGTGATTCACCAGCAGGGATTGAAGCTGGCGCTTTAATGGCGTTATATTTTGCAGATGAAGCTATCGTTGTAACAAATCCTGAAGTTTCTTCGGTTCGTGACTCTGACCGTATTTTAGGTATTTTAGCCTCTAAATCTCGCCGTGCTGAGCAAGGCAAAGACCCAGTTAAAGAACATTTATTATTAACGCGTTATAACCCAAGCCGAGTACAACGTGGCGATATGCTAAGCGTTGAAGATGTAAATGATATTTTAGCCGTAAAGCTAATTGGGGTCATACCTGAATCACAAGCCGTTTTACGCGCATCTAATTTAGGCGAACCCGTTATTTTAGATGAGCAAAGTGATGCTGGACAAGCTTATTTAGATACCATTGAACGTTTATTGGGTAACAAAGTTGAATACCGATTCGTAGAAGAAGAGAAAAAAGGTATTTTCAAACGATTATTCGGAGGTTAATGGACTATGTCATTGCTCGACTATTTTAAACCCAAGAAACAAACAGCTGCCTCACAAGCCAAGGAACGCTTGCAAATTATTGTTGCTCAGCGCCGACGCGCTGATGGCTCAAGCAATAAGTTAAGTGAATTAGAAAGGGATATTTTAGAAGTTATCCGCAAGTACTATGACAATATTGACCCAGAAGCGATTTCTGTTCAACTTGAACAAAACGAAGATGATTTGTCGGTACTTGAACTAAATGTTACTTTGCCAGAAGATAAAAAATAAAGTACGTAACTTTTGATATTATAAATGCACAATTCACTTGCCTGTGTAGGCTAATATTGTGCATTTATTCGCCTACCCTACTCAGTTGAGTGCAATTCAATTAATAAATGAATAATTTTTAGATCCAATATTCTCAACTTGATGTATATTATCCGCATATTATATCTGTACCTGTTTTGCTGATGGCTAAAACTGATATTGATTGACCCACCTTTAGCATTTATTAAGAATAAAGGTTTAGTAAAAAATAGATTGAACGGAGTATTGTTATGCTTAGTAATGAGGCCAAACTCGTACAAACAGCATTAATTGAAAGACAACTTGAAAACCCTCATATTGAATCAACTCATTCAAGTGATGAAAAAATTTCTAAAATTACTGGGTTAATGACTCAAGTTTTAGAAACACTTGATTTAGATTTAACAGATGATAGCTTAGCCAATACGCCCAATCGGATAGCCAAAATGTACGTTGAAGAAATTTTCAGCGGCTTAAATTATTCACAATTTCCAAAAATCACCACCATCGAAAATAAGATGCAGGTTGATGAAATGATTATCGTTGACGAAATTGCCGTTAACAGCACGTGTGAACACCATTTTGTGACGATAGATGGTTTAGCTAAAGTCGCTTATATTCCTGCAAAAAAAGTAATAGGTTTATCTAAAATCAATCGCCTTGTTAAGTTTTTTGCACGCCGCCCGCAAGTGCAAGAGCGCATGACGCAGCAAATTTTAGTTGCGCTGCAAACCTTACTTGAAACCGATAATGTAGCGGTGAGCATTAAAGCGACTCATTTTTGTGTTAAAGCACGAGGCATTATGGATATGAGCTCTAAAACTCAAACCACGGCCTTGGGTGGTTTATTTAAATCCAGTTTAAATACTCGCCAAGAGTTTTTAGCGAAATAACCTGAACCGAACAATCTAACATCGTTAGCTTGAACAATTAAAAATCCCGGTTATTTCAAATTAACCGGGATTTTTTATCGCTGCCAGACATAAAGATGGTTTAATCGTGCGATAAGCTTTTAGTGGTAAATAAATAATCTTTCAGTTCATCATCTAATACTTTGTCGCGCCGTCGTATCCACTCTAATACCATAGCGGCATGCTCTTTTTCTTCGTCTCGGTTATGAATTAATATTTGTTTTAATTCTTCGTCTTTGCAAGCATCCACTCGTTGATTGTACCAATCGACTGCTTCCAACTCTTCCATTAAAGATGTAATTGCGCGATGCATATCACGCGTTTCATCCGACAATTCTTCAATTGGTTCATGGTAACCTTCGTTTGACATGCGCTTCCCCTTTACGTGGCTAATTAAATAAGTTGATAATTATTATCTACTTAAGTTTAGAACATCGTTTAGCTTTTGCTTATAAATTATCACTAAATAGTGTATTTATAAGCAAATATTACATATCAATTTATATTTTAAATATTTATATTGCGCCATACGTTTGCAATAATTGAGTTAAATCGTCTTCGGTTAAAACTTCGACTCCCAGATCTTGCGCTTTGGTTAATTTAGAGCCTGCACTTTCACCCGCTACCAAATAATGGGTTTTAGCTGATACGCTACCTGTTACTTTGGCACCCAAATTTTGTAAATGCGCTTTAGCATCATTTCGCCCCATGGTGGTTAAAGTACCTGTTAACACATAAATTTGATCTTTTAGCGGTTGTTCGTCAACACTTAACGTTTCAATTTGAGGCCAGCTAATGCCTGCATCTAGCAGCGCCTGAATCACAGTTTGATTATGTTCTTCGGCAAAAAAAGAAACAATATGCTCTGCGACTATCTTGCCAATATCACTGACTTCAATTAACTGGTCATAATTTGCATTTTTAACGGCGTCTAAGCTTTTAAAATG
Source organism: Catenovulum adriaticum (assembly GCF_026725475.1). NCBI lineage: Bacteria > Pseudomonadati > Pseudomonadota > Gammaproteobacteria > Alteromonadales > Alteromonadaceae > Catenovulum > Catenovulum adriaticum. Next base: position 1,201,062 of record NZ_CP109965.1, on the reverse strand, counting down.
CAGCGCTAAATTATTGGCAGTGGCTTCCCCTACTTCACGAATGCCTAACGCATACAAAAATTTAGCTAATGTGGTTTGCTTAGCTTTATCAAGTGCATTAACTAAGTTAAGTGCAGATTTATCGCCCATTCTATCCATGGTGGTAATTTGTTCAACCGTTAACGAAAACAAATCAGCCGGATTTTTTATTAGTTCTAAATCAACTAAGGCTTCTACGATTTTGTTACCTAAACCATCCACATCTAATGCTTTACGTGAAGCAAAATGTTTAATCGATTCTTTTAGCTGGGCACCACAAATTAAACCACCACTGCAGCGCGTTATTGCTTCATCTTCAATTCGTTCAACCTGAGAGCCGCATACTGGACATTCTGTAGGGAACTCAATTTCACGAAGGTTAGCAGCCTCGGTACGTTTTTCTTCAACAACTGAGACAACTTGAGGGATAACATCCCCCGCTCGCCGGATAATTACAGTATCGCCAATTTTAATCTGTAGGCGAGCAATTTCATCCGCATTGTGTAAAGTGGCGTTAGAAACCGTGACACCGCCAACTGAAACTGGTTGCAACCGAGCAACCGGCGTAATTGCGCCGGTGCGCCCAACTTGAAATTCAACATCTAGCAATTGGGTTATTTCTTCTTGTGCCGGAAATTTATGTGCGGTTGCCCAGCGCGGTGCACGTGCTACAAAACCTAAGTTTTGTTGAAGCTCAATTGAATCAACTTTATAAACAACCCCGTCAATTTCATAGCTTAGTGAGTTACGTTGCTCACCTATCCAATCATAATATTCTGCTAACGCTTGGCTGCCTGTGACTTTTTTAATAACTGGACACACTGGTAGGCCCCAGTTTTTTAATTGCATCATGCGCTCAAAGTGTGAGTTAGCAATGTCTGATTCAGGCTCAAAATATCCCATTGAATAGGCATAAAAAGCTAAAGGTCTGGCAGCGGTAATTTTAGAATCAAGTTGACGTAAACTACCAGCGGCAGCATTTCGTGGGTTGGCAAATACTTTATTGCCTTTTTCTTTTTGCTGTTCGTTTAGTTTTTCAAAACCTGTTTTTGGCATAAATACTTCACCGCGCACTTCAAGCTCAGCCGGATAATCGCCTCTGAGTTTAAGCGGAATAGCCCGTATGGTTTTGATATTATCGGTTACGTTTTCACCAATCCGGCCATCACCTCGTGTTGCTGCCTGAACTAGTTTCCCTTCACGATATAAAATAGAAATGGCCAAGCCATCTAATTTGGGTTCACAACTAAATTCAATGGCTTGATTATTTTTAAGACGATCAAAAATGCGTTGCTCAAAGGCTTTTAGTTCATCATCGCTAAAAACGTTATCTAACGACAACATAGGGACTCTATGTTCAACTTGCTCAAATACACTTAATGCTTCGCCGCCCACTTTTTGTGATGGCGAGTCTGGGCTTTGAAATTCAGGGTGCGCTTTTTCTAGCGAGATAAGCTCTCGCATGACTCTGTCGTATTCTGCGTCTGGCACACTTGGGTTGTCCATTACATAATATTGGTAATTATAATCTTCTAATAAGCTTCTCAATTCAGAGATTTGCTGTTTAATTTGGTTTAAGCTGTCGTTCACTGATATATCCTAACGTTTTATTTAGCGCGTGATGTTATAAATTGCCACTGTTGCTCACTGACAGGCTGCACCGATAAACGGCCTTGTTTTATTAATACCATGTCATTTAATTCGGGTTGTTGTTTAATCCAGCTTAGTGGAATAACTTGATTGAATTTTTGTTTGAACCGAATATCAAAGCTATACCACTTGGGTTTGTCTTGGCTTGATTTGGGATCAAATTTGGCATGTTGTGGATTAAACTGTGCTTGCTCTATACAACCATTGGTTATTATCTCAACCACACCGGCAATACCCACTTGCTTACAGGAACTATGATAGATAAAAGCCAAATCGCCCTGCGAGACTTGATCGCGAATAAAGTTGCGCGCCTGATAGTTTCTAATTTCATCCCAACAAAATGTATCGAGTTTTGCGATATCATCAATTGAATATTCATCGGGTTCGGTTTTAAGTAGCCAGTAGCTCATGGGCATTTATATCATTTACAATTTGTGATGATTTTACCCTAAAAAAAAAGCTTGTTCAGCAGACATTTTAAGCGACTGAACAAGCTTTAATATAATTGACGAATTTTAACGCTTAATCTTCCCGTAATTCGCGACGTAAAATTTTACCGACATTTGTTTTTGGCAATTCGTCAATAAATTCAATTAATTTAGGTCGTTTATAGGCCGTTAAATTGTCTTTGCAATGCGCTTTAATTTCATCTTCGGTTAAGCTTTGATCTTTTTTCACGACAAATACTTTAACGACTTCGCCGCATTTTTCATCTTTTTGGCCTACAGCCGCAACTTCTAGCACTTTATCGTGCATGGCGACTACTTCTTCAATTTCATTTGGGTAAACATTAAAGCCGGAGACCAAAATCATGTCTTTTTTACGGTCTACTATTTTGAAAAAACCTTTTTCATCATATTGGGCAATATCGCCCGTGCAAAACCAGCCATCTTTAAGTGCATCTGCTGTCGCTTCTGGGCGATTAAAATACCCTTTCATGACTTGCGGGCCGTATACTTGCAATTCGCCTGGCTCGTTTGCGCCTAGTTCATTGCCCTCTTCATCTACCACCCGACAAATAGTGGATGGAACCGGCAAGCCAATGGTGCCATTATAAGCGTCAATATTAAGCGGATTGATGGTGACCGCAGGTGAACACTCAGTTAAACCGTAAGCTTCTAATAATCGTGTGCCTGTCATTTTTTGCCAGCGCTCAGCAACTGAACGTTGCACAGCCATACCACCACCTAACGCTAATTTAAAATGGCTAAAGTCTAAATCAGTAAATCCTTTTGCATTTAATAGCCCATTAAACAAAGTATTTACCCCGGTTAATGCCGTAAATTTGTGCTTTTTAAGCTCTTTCACAAAACCCGGCATATCTCTTGGGTTGGTAATAAGTACATTGGTAGCACCGTACTTCATAAAGTTTAGACAGTTCGCCAGCAATGCAAAAATATGATAAAGCGGCAATGCCGTTATAACGGTTTCTTTTCCGTATTCTAAGGTGCTATCAAGCCATGCTGCGGCCTGTAATAAATTTGCCAACATATTGCGATGGGTTAACATGGCACCTTTAGCAACCCCAGTAGTGCCGCCTGTATATTGCAAAAATGCAATATCATCTGCTTTGATATCCAAGGGTTTAAAACGAGCTTGATGTCCTTGTTTAAGTGCTTTATTAAATGATACTGTGTCTGGTAAATTAAAATTAGGCACCATTTTTTTAATGTGTTTGACCACTGAATTGACAATAAAACCTTTAACACAACCAAGTTGATCACCCAGCTGCGTTAAAATAATATTTTTTACTGGTGTTTCGGGCAGCACTTTCTCTAAGGTATTAGCAAAATTTTCGACAATAACAATGCTGGTTGCCCCTGAATCGGTTAATTGGTGTTTTAACTCCCGTGCCGTATATAAAGGATTCACATTTGCCACGGTACAACCTGCTTTTAACACCCCAAATAACGCAATTGGGTATTGCAACAAATTTGGCATCATTAAGGCAACCACATCGCCTTTTGCTAAACCGAGTGTATTTTGCAAATAAGCTGCAAACGCAGTCGACTCTTGATCTAACTCACGATACGTAATGGATTTACCCATATTAATAAAAGCAGTTTTGTCAGCAAAACGTTCGCAAGCTTCGTCCATAACATGAATGATATTGGTATATTGATCAGGATTAATTTCAGCGGGTACCCCTTCTGGGTATTGTTCTAACCAAATTTTATCCATTAATAACTCCACTTAAATAATAAAATGCTCAACCATCGTTTATCTACATTTTCTGATTTAAACTGTGCAGTTTAACCGCACGAATAAGATTGAGCGTACCTAAAACAAAGTAGTAAACCTTAATACATAACACAACAAATTAGCATTACCATTGTGGTTCAGTTTATTTTAGATGTTCAATACGCTGTAACAATTTTGTTACTGGAATACATGAAGTATTGCAGCTTGCTTTTAAATAATCAAACACTTGTTTTAAAACATTTTTAAGCTGCTTGATAAATAGCAACACTGGTCAGTTTTAATGTTCGTTAAGCTGGTTTTTTAAAACTTGGTAGGCTTTGTTTATTTGCTGTAAATCGGTTTTGCTGCCACCGCGATCAGGGTGATGTTGTAAACATTTTGCTTTATAAGCCGCTTTAATATTTAACATGCTAGTACTTGAAGAGACATTTAATAAAGCTTGAGCTTGTTCAATTTCTACCTGTGATGCTAAAGGCTTTTGAATTTGTCGCCAAAAATTGTCTAGCATAGACTCAACATCCTGCGCTTGAGTCGCAATTAAATTGCTTAAATCTAGGTAATAGTCTTGCAGGTTATCTTTGTTGGCAAGTATCTGAGTCGTTAAATTTTGCTGATTATTTAACCAAGGTTGAACGCTTATACTTGCTAGTCCCAATTTTAAATACGCAGTTTGGTTTTGCGAACACTTAAGTTTAAGCTGATAGAGGCTGTGATATAAAATAAAGTGAATTTGAAACAGAGCAAAACTGTCGTCTAATTGGTATTCGGGTAATAACTGATAAGGTGACTGCTGTAATTGTTTAATGAGATCTGATTCTAAATAAACAGACTCTACTTTAATCGGTTGCGCATTAAGCGCTAATATTTCAGTTAAGGCTAACTGAAGTTGTTTAGATACGTTTTTTGCTTGGTTTAAAATATCGTCCATAAAGCAACATAAAAATAGTGGCGCTAAATATTAAAAAGGCTCGCAATTGCGAGCCTTTTCGTGCCAATTATTTCTTAGCAAGCTTCTCTTTAATACGAGCTGCTTTACCAGTTAAGCCACGTAAATAGTAAAGTTTCGCTTGGCGAACATCACCACGACGCTTAACGTCAATTTTTGCAACTAATGGGCTATAAGTTTGGAATGTACGTTCCACACCTTCGCCACCTGACATTTTACGAACCGTAAATGCAGAGTTTAAACCGCGGTTTCTTTTAGCAATCACAACACCTTCATAGGCCTGTAAACGCTCGCGATTACCTTCTTTTACTTTAACATGTACAACAATTGTATCACCAGGAGCAAACTCAGGAAGCTCCTTGGTCATTTGCTCTTGTTCGAGCTGTTGAATGATTTTACTCATAATAAACCTACCTTTACCTAGATTTCACCACACTTTTTGCCGTCTTCAGTTTGGAATGCTTCCAATAACTCAAGTTGCTCAGCAGTCAGAGCTAGGGTTTCAATTAAATCTGGGCGTCTTAACCAAGTTCGGCCTAATGCTTGTTGCAATCGCCATTTTTCTATCAGTTTATGATTACCACTGAGCAGAACCTCTGGTACTGCTTTATCGTTTAATATTTCCGGACGTGTATAGTGTGGGCAATCCAATAATCCATTTTGAAATGAATCTTGTTCTGCTGACAACTTGTGTCCTAACACACCCGGTATTAAACGAGTCACTGAATCAATTAATGTCATTGCGGGGAGTTCACCACCGCTTAATACATAATCGCCTACCGACCATTCTTCGTCGATTTCAGACTCAATAAGTCTTTCATCAATGCCTTCATAGCGGCCTGCAATTAACAGCAATTTAGGTTGTTTTGCTAATTCTGCAACTGCATTTTGATCAAGCTTTTTGCCTTGCGGTGAAAGATAAATGGTTTTTACCCCTTCACCCGCTTGAGCTTTAGCAGCTTGAATTGCATCTTGCAAAGGTTGAACCATCATTAACATCCCAGGACCACCACCATAAGGCCTGTCATCAACAGTCCTATGTTTATCGTGGGTAAAATCACGAGGATTCCAACGATGAAATTCAAACAACCCTTTTTTTACAGCTCGACCTGTTACACCGTATTCTGTAATTGCGTCAAACATTTGCGGAAAAAGGCTTATCACCCCTATCCAATTTAATGCTGGCATCAATTAAAAATCCGCTTCCCAGTCAACTGTAATCAGCTTTGTATCTGTATCAATCGATTTAATCACTTGGTCTTCGATTAATGGAATTAAACGTTCACTTATAGAAAACGCGTCATTCGTATTACCTTTAACCACTAAAACGTCATTTGAGCCAGTTTCTAATAGAGATTTTACAACCCCCATATTGTAGCCGTTTAAGTTAACGACTGATAAACCCACTAAATCACGCCAGTAATATTCATCTTCAGATAAATCTGGAAATTGCTCAGGCGATACACAAATATCCATACCTGTAAGCAATTGGGCTTTCTCTCGAACATCAACGTTTTCTAATTTAACGATGAGTCCTTTGTTATGTCGACGCCACTCGACAATGTTTACTTCTTGCCATAATTTATCTCGGCCAACTGACCAAGGACTATAGCTAAAAATACTTTCTGGCTCGTCGGTAAAAGATGACACTTTTAACCAGCCTTTAATGCCATAAACCGCACCAAGACGACCTACAACAATGTTATTTTCTGGTTGGGCCATATCTTACTCAATTCACCATATTAAGCCGCGCTACGCGCGTCTTTAATTAAACTTTTTACACGGTCGGTGGTTTGTGCACCTTGCGAGATCCAGTGATCTACGCGATCCAAGTCAAGACGTAAAGTTTCTTCTTGACCACGAGCAATTGGGTTAAAAAATCCAATGCGCTCAATGAATCGGCCATCGCGAGGGCTACGGCTGTCCGCTACTACCACTTGGTAGAAAGGACGCTTTTTAGAACCACCACGAGATAAACGAATTGTTACCATATCGTACCCATAGTTGATTGATTAAAAAAATAAATAATTGGCTGCTTTCCGGCCACTAGGCTGAAAAGCTCGTGAATTGTACACTTATTCAATTTTAATGCAACTGAAAGCCTCTATAATCATTAGCTTTACTGCTAAAAACGAACGACTTTTAAGTTGGATAAAACTAAAATTGAAAATATTGTGTGTTATAACGTAAAAATGCAGCGGTTAAGCTGCATTTTTTACTTTTAAGCTGATTTAAATTTAACGGCCGCCAAACATGCCGCCCATTCCACCACCCGGTGGCATCATACCTTTCATGCCGCGCATCATTTTTGTCATGCCGCCTTTACCCGACATTTTTTTCATCATTTTTTGCATTTGAGTAAATTGTTTAAGCAAACGATTCACATCTTGAATTTGTGTGCCTGAACCTGCAGCGATTCGTTTTTTACGCGAACCTTTAATTAGATCTGGATGCGAGCGTTCTTTTGGTGTCATTGAATTAATAATGGCTTCCATTTGCACAAATTGCTTGTTGTTTACTTTATCTTTTACATTATCCGGTAATTGGTTCATACCAGGCAACTTATCCATTAATGACATCATCCCACCCATACCACGCATTTGGGCAAGCTGATCTCTAAAGTCTTCTAAATCAAAGCCTTTTCCTTTTTGAACTTTTTTAGCCAACTTCATGGCTTTATCTTTATCAACTGATCGCTCAACATCTTCAATCAGTGACAACATATCACCCATGCCTAAAATTCGAGATGCGATTCTATCTGGATGAAAAGGTTCTAAAGCATCAGTTTTTTCACCAGTACCAATAAATTTAATCGGTTTACCGGTAATATGACGAATCGATAATGCTGCACCACCACGTGCATCACCATCAGCTTTCGTTAATACTACACCAGTTAACGGTAAGGCTTCGTGGAAAGCTTTTGCTGTATTGGCCGCATCTTGACCTGTCATTGCATCTACAACAAATAACGTTTCAACCGGATTAACCGCAGCGTTTAGCGCTTTTATTTCGTCCATCATGTCTGTATCAACATGTAAACGACCAGCAGTATCGACAATCACAACATCAAAAAATTGAAGCTTTGCATGTTTAATGGCTGCGTTAGCAATATCGACCGGCTTTTGCTCAACCGAGCTTGGGAAAAATTCTACCCCAATATCTTCGGCTAAAGTTTCAAGCTGTTTTATCGCAGCTGGGCGATAAATATCAGCACTCACCACTAATACTTTTTTCTTTTCGCGTTCTTTTAAAAACTTAGAAAGTTTACCCACAGAGGTCGTTTTACCCGCCCCTTGTAAACCCGCCATCATAATAACCGCTGGCTTTTGAGCGGCTAAATTAAGCGCTTCATTGGCTTCGCCCATAGCGGCAACCATTTCAGCATTAACAATTTTTAAAAATGCCTGTCCTGGATTTAAGCTTTTGCTAACTTCTAATCCTAATGACTTGGTTTTAACGTTATCAATAAATTGTTTAATAACAGGGAGTGCAACGTCAGCTTCTAATAAAGCCATACGTACTTCGCGTAACGTTTCTTTAATATTATCTTCGGTAAGACGTCCTTTGCCTGTTATATTTTTTAGCGTTTGGCTGAGGCGATCAGATAAATTTTCAAACATATTAATTTACTTCCTAAAATGTCAGTTCAGTGTGACATGCGCGGCAATTTATGGGTGTTTTACTTAACAAAACATAGAATTGCCGACATTATATACCTAAAGCACTTTAACATGCGAGTTTAAGACCGAAATTAGCACTGTAAAAATGTAAGCAAACTCGTTAAAGTAGCCTCATCTGTATTTAACAGAAAATCCCTTTATTATTTTAATTTATCTCATGATTTGATTGATAGAAAAACAACAAGGAATCAAAATGATTTTAGCGCCTTTGGCTATAACCTGTTATTTGTTAAGTGCAATTGGCCTGTTACTCGCTTTTTTAAATAAACGTACCATTAATTTTATTAGCCTAACAACCATAGGTATGGTTGGCTTACTAATGCATATTTTATTTATAGGCCAACATTATCAGTTTAACGATGAACATGCTTATTCATTATTATTGGCAACCAATGTAATGTCTGCCACTGTGATGTTGATCTCATCTGGGTTTGCTATTTATTCACGTAATTTTTTTGCTTTGCCGGTTAACTTGCTGTTTTCGGCTTTGGTATTACTAGCCAGTTTGTTTATTCCAATTGAGCAAACCAGTTTTGCTACCTGGTCACTCGAAACGCTATGGCATATCGGCTTAGCTGTTGTCAGTTTTGCAATATTATTAATCGCCACCTTACTTGCCGTGCAATATAGTTTTATTGCCAGTCGTTTAAAACATCACGATTTATCTGTATTATCTTTGCCCATGCCGCCGTTAGATGCCATTGAGAAGCAAATTTTTGGTTTGCTTAAATTGGGCGTGCTAGTATTAACAGCTTCTATCGTAACTGGGTTTTTCTTTATCGATAATTTGCTCGGTTCGGGGCAGGCACATAAAGCAATTTTATCTATTTTAGCTTGGATTTGCTTTGTAACTGTTATAGTGGGACATTTAAAACTTGGATGGCGAGGCAAGCGCATTTTAGTTTTAAGCACATTAGGCAGTGTATTATTGACCCTAGGCTACTTTGGTTCTCGTTTAATTAAAGAATTTATTTTGCGTTAAACCTTGACTCTAAGCTTGATAGTTCATACTTATATATTCAAAATTTATTTAATAACCTCTATTTTGGTTAAGCAAAAATTATAGGACACACTGTTGGACGAAATATCCACGAGTACACTTTTTATTATTTTAACTGTACTAATTTTCATTTCTGCTTTTTTCTCTAGTTCAGAAACAGGCATGATGTCTTTAAACAAATACCGTTTACGTCATTTAGTACAAAACGGCCATAAAAGCGCAAAACGAGTGAGTACTTTACTTGAGCGCCCTGACCGTTTAATTGGACTTATCTTAATTGGCAATAACTTAGTTAATATTTTAGCCTCATCTATTGCGACTATCTTAGCAATTCGTTTATATGGTGATTATGGCGTTGCTGTTGCTACGTTTGGTTTGACTATAGTGTTATTGATTTTTGCTGAAGTGACCCCAAAAACCTTAGCGGCTTATTTTCCTGAACGTATCGCCTTTCCTGCCTCTTATGTACTCCAAGCTTTACTCATTCCATTTTATCCTTTTGTTTGGGGTTTGAATCAAATCACGAATTGTGTGCTGAAAATGTTCAGAATTAACATTGACGATCAAGCCGATGCACTCACCCATGAAGAGCTTAGAAGCGTGGTAAATGAATCTGGGGCGCTCATTCCAAGACGTCACAGAGATATGCTATTGAGTGTGCTAGATTTAGAAAACGTCACCGTTGAAGATATTATGGTTCCCAGAAATGAAATTGCCGGGATAGATATTAACGACGACTGGAAAAACATTGTAAAAAAGCTAACTCACAGTACTCATACCCGGATCTTATTATACAGAGATACGCTGGATGATGCGGTTGGTTTTGTGCATTCTCGTGATGTTTTAAGATTATTATCTAAAACCAAATTTTCTAAAGAAACCCTACTAAGAGCCGTTCGTGAAATTTATTTTGTTCCTGAAGGGACTCCACTGAATGTGCAATTATTAAAATTCCAGCGCAATAAAATTAGAATCGGTTTAGTGGTAGATGAATACGGTGATTTACAAGGATTAATTACCCTAGAAGATATTCTAGAAGAAATTGTGGGGGATTTTACCACTACGATGGATCTGCCAACGTCAAACAATGTTAAACAAACTGATGGAACCTATTTGATTGAAGGTAGTAGTAATATTCGCGATTTAAATAAACAGTTTAAGTGGCGCTTACCCGAATCTGGACCTAGAACCCTTAACGGCCTGATATTAGAACATTTAGAAGTCATTCCTACTGATCCACTTTGTTTGCGCCTACATGGTTACCCTGTCGAAATTCTTGAAATAAAGGACAATATGGTTAAACAAGTTAAAGTGTTTCCACATTTATATAAAAAGCGCCGTATATAAAGCTACATCAACTCATACGTAACGCCTTTAAATGGCAAAAATCAGACATAAAAAAACCGGCATTAGCCGGTTTTTTTTATACTCAAAAGAACCTAGATCAATAATCTGTATTGCCAGAGGCTTGATTCTTTTCAGCTTGAATTCTCATGTAGATCTCTTCACGGTGAACCGAGATCTCTTTAGGTGCATTAACCCCAATTCGAACTTGATTACCTTTTACACCCAAAACCGTTACAGTGACTTCATCACCAATCATCAGTGTTTCACCAACACGTCTGGTTAAAATTAACATATGTGCAGCTCCTATTCCTATTCCTATACCGTCAACAGCGGTCGCACTCTATGCTAAAGTTAGCTCAAATTACCTGAAAAACCAGTGTTTTTTTAAACAAATCAATCATTCAGCTAAATAAAGTACAACCAAAGTTGGCTATATTACTGGTTTACAGTTTTGTTGCAAGCCATGATTTAACACTATCTAACGCTTTTTCTAAATTTTCAGGTTGACTACCACCAGCTTGTGCCATGTCTGGTCGTCCTCCCCCCTTGCCACCAACCTGCTGCGCTAAATTACCAATTAGTTCGCCTGCCTTAACAGTTTTGGTTAAATCGGCGGTTACACCCGCAATTAAATTGACTTTTCCGGTGTTTTTTAAACCTAAAACAATCACACCTGAGCCAATTTTTTGTTTTAGCTGATCAAGTGTTCCACGCAATGCTTTCGCATCAATGCCTTCAACTTGCGCTGATAACAATTTAACCCCATTAACTTCAACAACTTGATTGAGTAAATCAGCACCCGCTTGGCTAGCTAATTTATCTTGCAATTGTTGAAGCTGTTTTTCAAGCTGTTTATTTTTATCTAGAGTTTGTTTAACTTTATCAACCACACTGCCCGTGTCTGATTTTAATAAACTAGCAATGTCTCCAATGGTTTGCTGTGTTTGGGCAACAAAATGACAAGCAGCATCACCTGTAACGGCTTCAATTCGACGAACGCCTGCAGCAATACCCGCTTCTGAGCTAATTTTAAATAAACCTATATCGCCGGTTCGCTCTACGTGTGTACCACCACACAACTCTGTTGAAAATGAGCCCATGCTAACCACTCGAACTTCATCATCATATTTTTCACCAAACAATGCCATAGCGCCTGCTTGTTTAGCTGAGTCTAAATCCATCAGTTGAGTGCTTAATACGTGATTTTGACGAATCTCTTGATTCACAATGTCTTCTACTTGGCTGATTTCAGCCGCAGTCATGGCTTCAAAATGCGAAAAATCAAAACGAAGTTTATCCGCCATCACTAATGAACCTTTTTGCGATACGTGTTCACCTAAAACTTGCCGAAGTGCTTCATGTACCAAGTGCGTGGCTGAATGGTTCAGTTTAATTTTTTGTCTACGTTCATTATCAATAACTGCATCCAGAGTATCCCCCACTTTTACAGTGGCTTTAGATACCCCTTTATGAGCAAATGCTTTGTTTAATTTAACGGTATCTTGTACTTCAAATACTTCGCTGTCTGATACCCACAATGCACCGCTATCACCAATTTGACCACCAGATTCAGCATAAAAAGGTGTTTGGTTTAATACAACTAAGCCTTTTTGGCCAGCTTCAATCGCATTGACAGATTCATTTTCAACAAAAATTTCAACGACTTGGCTTGAATCTTTGATTAACTCATAACCAGTAAATGCAGATTCATTTGTCGAGCTTAATGAATCATTATAATCTTTACCAAATTGATTTGCTTGTTGCGCTCGCTGACGCTGTTCAGCCATGGCCTTTTCAAACCCTGCTTCATCAATTTTCACTTTACGTTCACGAGCTACATCGTTGGTCAAATCAACCGGAAAACCATAAGTATCATAAAGTTTGAACACTGTTTCGCCTGCAATAGTGTCGCCTTTTAAATTATCTAATGCTTCATTTAAAATAGCTAAACCACGATCTAGTGTTTTTAAAAATTGCTCTTCTTCTAGACGCAACATCTTTTCAACAATGGCTTGCTGAGATTTGAGTTCAGGGTACGCATCGCCCATTTGATTAACTAATGACTGATATACTCGCCAAAAGAAAACTTCATTTGCGCCCAGTTGATTACCATGTCGAATTGCGCGACGAATAATTCGTCTTAATACATAACCACGACCTTCATTTGATGGCATCACACCATCAACAATTAAAAAGCCACACGAGCGAATATGGTCTGCAATTACTCTAAGTGATTTTTCAGTTAAATCATCAACTGACAACAAAGCAGCAATATCTTTAATTAAGTTTGCAAAAATATCAATTTCGTAGTTGCTATGAACGCCTTGTAAAATGGCGGCTATGCGCTCAAGCCCCATGCCGGTATCAACCGAAGGCTTTGGTAAAGGTTCCATTTTGCCGTCGGCATGACGGTTAAATTGCATGAAAACTAGGTTCCAAATTTCTATATAGCGATCGCCATCTTCTTCAGCTGATCCTGGTGGTCCACCCCAAATATGTTCACCATGATCATAAAAAATTTCCGTACAAGGACCACAGGGGCCCGTATCACCCATTGACCAAAAATTATCTGAATCGAATTTTTTATCTGCTGATTTATCACCAATACGAATAATGCGATCGGCTGGTACGCCAATTTCGTTTTGCCAAATTGCAAAGGCTTCGTCGTCGGTTTCATAAACAGTGACTGTCAGTTTTTCTTTTGGTAATTTGACGGTTTCAGTCAAAAATTGCCATGCAAAATGAATAGCATCGCGTTTAAAATAATCGCCAAAGCTAAAATTACCTAACATTTCAAAAAAAGTATGGTGACGTGCTGTATAACCTACATTTTCTAAATCATTATGTTTACCACCCGCACGCACACAACGCTGCGATGAGGTCGCTCTGGTATAACTACGTTTATCTTGGCCTAAAAAGCAATCTTTAAATTGGTTCATACCCGCATTTGTAAACAAAAGCGTTGGATCGTCTGCCGGAACCAAAGAACTGCTTGCTACAATTTGGTGTTGTTTGCTTGCATAAAAATCTAAAAATGCCTGCCTGATCTCAGCAGTTGTCATTGTCATTTGTCTATCCTGTCAATTCAATCAATACAGTAATGGGCGGGAATAGATGAAACTAACTTAAAATTAACTCATCCGGCCGAAAAATTTGCAACGAAATGTACCACAAACCAGCGATTTAGTTAATACTTAAGCAAAGCTTTGTATTAAAAAACCTGTTGAATTAAATCACTTGGAAAGCCTCTGGAATATAAGAAACGATAACGTTTTTGCTTATCTTTGTAATCTTTAATGGGTTTATCTGCAAATTTTTTTTGATAGCAATAAAAAATAACCTCAGTCCAATCAACTTCTGTTTCGGCTTGTAAATCATCTAAATCGACTGTAATTTGATGCTGCTTTAATATTTGCTTTATGACATTGGGGCCATAACCTGCAGCCGCTTTGTATTTAACTATGCTGACCGCAAAGCGATGATCACTTTGTAAACCATCTTCACTTAGCTCAGCCAATAATTGAGCTTGAATCGAGCTTGGGCAACTACGCTGGTCAAGTTTTCTCTGAAGCTCAATTTTTGAATACTCGCGTCTGGACAATAAATAAAATAAATATTGCTTTGCTGGTTGGTATTCAGTTAACGGCGGAATAACTTTATTTTGATACATGACTCTGATTTAACCTAAATGACCTAACTTTAGCTATTAATTTAAATACACTCACTTTTTATTTAGCCTTAACTATGGTAACCCAATGTGGTCCGCCAAGCGAATAAACAAACGGTGCCACGATAAAGCGAAACAAAAATAAGATAAAACGCTTTACCTTGTTTTTTCAGTTTTAAAATACCCGTTGTCGAAACTGCAAGTTACTTTCTTTTATCAACCTTTAAAATACACTAAACTAACAAAAAAATTAAAAATATTTATTTTTTTGTATCGTAATCCAAATTTATTAGGCATAATGAGGTGTAACGTTTACCTTTTTATATTATGTAAATTAAAGGTTAAACATTTTTAGTGGCGCTATTCACATTCAGTGATAGTTTCGGACAACAAACAGAGAAAACAGATAAAATATGAATTACATTGAAATTACCCTTTTTATCCTCGCTGTCGGCGGTGTGATAGGCATGGGCATATGGAAAAGTAAGCAAGGCGTTGATGATTTGGAACATCAATCTAGTAGCTCTTATTTCCTAGCTGGCCGTGGTTTGTCTTGGTATTTAGTTGGCTTTTCACTGATTGCCGCTAATATCTCAACTGAACAATTTGTTGGTATGTCTGGTAAAGCAGCCGATTGGCTAGGCATGGCAATCGCTTCTTACGAGTGGATGGCTGCAATTACCTTAGTTGTGGTGGCATTTGTATTTTTACCTCGCTTTTTAAAAGCGGGTATTTATACGGTTCCTGAGTTTTTAGAATACCGTTACGGTTCTTTCTCACGAACAGTTATGGCGGTCGCAACTTTATTTATTTTAGTGGGTGTACCAACTGCCTCTGTTATTTACTCAGGTGCGAAAGTCATTTCAGGCTATTACCCTGAAGTATTTTTATTAGGTAACTTAACCGCTTCTTGTTGGTTAATTGCAGTTTTAGCCGCAGGTTATGTATTTGTTGGTGGTTTAAAAGCTTGTGTATGGACTGACTTAGTATGGGGCTCGGCACTTATTATTGGTGGTGCAATTGTTGCTTATTTAGCGTTTCAAGCACTAGGTAGCGCAGATCCAGCTTCGTTAGTTAAAACGGCAACTCTGAAAGATGTCACTGTTGATCAACTTCAAAACGCAGGCAGTTGGGACAGATTCCAACTATTAAATGCCGGTAGTGCCGAAGAAGGCGGTAAATTGCATATGATTCGTCCAATTGATGATGCTGAAATTCCATGGACAGCACTTATCATTGGTTTATGGATTCCTAACTTTTTCTACTGGGGTTTAAATCAGTACATTATTCAACGTACTTTAGGTTCTAAATCGTTAGCTGAAGGTCAAAAAGGTATTGTTTTTGCGGCTTTCTTAAAACTATTAATTCCATTTGTTGTTGTTATTCCAGGGATTTTAGCCTTTAACTTATACTATGAGCAGTTAGCATTACAAAATGGTGGCTTTGATTATGACGCAGCCTTCCCGACGTTATTGCGTAATTTAATTAAACCTTACCCTTGGATATCTTGGTTTATTTTAGCAGCTATTTTTGGGGCCATTGTGAGCTCACTTGCTTCAATGCTTAATTCAGCTTCAACCATTGCAACTATGGATTTAGTTAAAAAAGTTAAACCCGATTTAGCAGATGAAAAATTGCCACAAGTTGGCCGTATGTGTGTTGTCGTATTCGTTATTATTTCAGCGTTTATTGCACCTACATTAGCAAGCCCTAGTTTTGGTGGTATTTTCACCTTTATTCAAGAGTTCCAAGGCTTTATCAGCTCAGGTATTATTGCTATTTTCTTATTCGGTATGTTAGTACCTCGTGCACCTCGCTTTTTAGGTTGGAGTGGTATTTTACTAAACGTTGTATTATACGGTTCAATCAAATGGGTGTTTGGTGACATGATTGTGGCATCTGGTTTATGGTTCTCTGACGAGATTGCGTTTTTAGACCGAATGGCACTATGTTTCATTTTAGTTATGCTTTATTGCACAATAGCGACTTTAATTAAACCATTAAACAAACCTATTGAATTACCAGTTAATGAAGCTATGGATCTTGAGTCTTCAAAAGGCGCCAAAATTGCCGGTGTAGCGGTTGTTATCATGACAATTGCTCTATATATCCAATTTTGGTAAGCCGATAACAGTTAGTCATGTATAGTCCAAGGAAGGGCTTTTTTAAATGGCATAAAAAAACGATAGGTTAATCAGTTAATCTATCGTTTTTTGTTTTTAGGGTTTGAATATTAAAAAAACGCTGAGTAGCGATTCATTTACCGCAACATACACACTGAAAAATGAGGTATCAACTGTCTGCTTTTATACCAATTGACATTAATATAATAAACATCCAACCGCCAGATACAGCAACAAGACTATTTCTCGCTCAATTTACTTCCCATGCTTTTGGGGCTTATTCAAATATGCCGTTATCACTTTGTCTAATTCATTAGCAAAATTGCGTTTATCGGTTTGATTTAAACTCGAAGGTCCACCTGTATGTACGCCACTGGCGCGCATGGTTTCCATAAAATCACGCATACCAAGCTTTGCTTTAATGGTAGCTAGGCTATACATTTCGCCTCTGGGGTTTAGCGCTTTTGCTGATTTTTCTAATATCTCACTCGCCAGAGGAATATCTGCCGTAACGACCAAATCGCCAGCCTCAATTCGCTGGACAATTTCATCATCTGCTTTATCAAATCCAGCGGGTACCTGATAAGATTTAATATAAGGTGACTGTGGTATTCTAATATTATGATTTGCAACTAAGGTAGTTTCAATTTTTGCGCGTTGCGCAGCTCTGAATATAATTTCTTTAATAACCACCGGACAAGCATCGGCGTCGACCCATATTTTCATTTATATTTCCGTTGTTTAAAATAATTCAATTTCGCCCACTTCAAGTTCACTATTGCCAAAACTATCACCGAGCAGTTTTGCCACAGTATCAAAACTGATACTGCAATTTTTGCCTGACTCTTTGGCATAGATTAAACTTCTATTCGCTCTTTCGATCAGCTCGCTCGTTAATATGCCTGACAGTGTCATAGTATAACCAATACTAATAGTAACAGATTCAATTCTCGGAAAGTGTGATTCGGCCACCCGATGACGAAACCGCTCTAGAATTTCTTCTGCGCCTCGTTTACTCACATAACGAATTAATACCGAAAACTGTTCACCATTGTAACGACAAATTAAATCTGTTTCCCTAAACGACACCTCCATTAAACGCGCGAGTTTAATAAGCACTTCATCGCCAATTGTATGACCAAAACGTTCGTTCACAATTTTAAAGTTATCGATATCAATTAGAGCAACCGCATGAGAACTGGGTAAATGTAAGTCGTCTCGCCGATCATTTTTAAATTTAATGACTTTATCATTTTGCAATGATTGCTCTGAATAAAACGTATTACCGTTAACCGCGTCGGTAAATATATTAGGCGTGCACAAACCAGTTAAGCTATCGCGTTGATAAAAGGACAAAACGGATATTTGATTTGTCCAAATTGCAATCAAAGTTTTTATAATGTTGAGTCGCGAAATGTCACTCGTTTCAATGCCGGGTTTAAACGCAAGCAAGGCAACACAAGCCCCATCATTATGGACCATCATGTACTGGATGCCCGCTTCTTCAAAATGATAGGCAATCGCTTTTCGCCCAGCGGCAATGTCTTTTACAATTTGAGTTTCGTTGTCGCTAATTTCGGCTGGTCCATTAATAAAAGCTAACTCTAACTCTTCTCCAGTATGTGTTAATTGATTAATATAAATTCGATATTCATAAACAGAAATTAACTGACGACAAAATTTTAACCCCAGAGTATTAAGTTGAGTTATTGAAGTTTGCTTGGTGATTTTATCAAAAACTTGGTGTAACTTATCCCACTTCATGCAATCCCCTTTAATGACACAGCTTTATAAATAGGTTTAATCAATAATAGTCTTTTTAGCGGCTAATAATAGTTTATTTGAGCTGAACTTAAATTTAATAACAGGTAACATATGGGTTTAACCTAAAAACTGTTCTATTTTTAAATGCAATTTTGTCGTAAAAAATCCATTGAACCAAAAATAGAAGATTTAACTCATCTTTTTTTTGAATCCGTTGGACATAAATATAATACTCGTTTAATCAAAGGCTCAGATGAACCCATTTACTTACCCGCCAACAAAAATGTAGCTTATCATCAAATTGTATTTGCTCATGGTTTTTATACAAGTGCGTTACATGAAATAGCACATTGGTGTTTAGCGGGTGAAAAACGTCGTTTGCTAGAAGACTACGGGTATTGGTATTGTCCTGATGGGCGCGATCAAGTTCAACAAAACAAATTTGAACAGGTTGAAATTAAACCTCAAGCAATTGAATGGTGTTTATCGGTTGCCAGTGGGCTTACATTTAAAGTCAGTTGCGATAATTTAAATGGCAGCTACACGCCCGACCGCCATGTTTTTAGAGCTAAAATATATCAGCAACTCACCTACTATTTAAGCACAGGCTTACCTGCACGGGCTGAGTTAATTTGCCAAGCTTTAGCTGAGTTTTATCAAATATCTTACCCCTTTTCTTTATCTCAATTTAATGAGTTTGAACGGTGAAAAAATTTAATTTAGGGTTAGTTATTAATCCGATTGCTGGCATTGGCGGCAGCGTTGCTTTAAAAGGCAGTGATGGTGAATCAACCCAAAAACAAGCTTTTGCGTTAGGTGCAAGTAAACAAGCCAATCAAAAAGCTCAATTGACGCTTAATCATTTAGCCGGATTTAGCGAGCAAATATGTATTTATACTGCAAATGGTGAAATGGGCGGTGACTTAGCGCAAGCTTTAGGTTTTGAAACCCAGATAATTCACCAAAGTGCCATACCAACCCAAGCAATAGATACTCAAAAAACCATTCAGGCACTTGCCCACCATAACGTTGATTTAATTTTATTTGCGGGCGGCGACGGCACAGCCAGAAATGTATGCGAAGTAGCAGGAGAAGATATCCCTGTATTAGGTATTCCAGCTGGCTGTAAAATTCATTCAGGTGTGTATGCAATTACTCCAGGCGCTGCGGGCCAGTTATGTAAAAAGCTAATTCAAGGTGAGATGTTAACCTTGGCAGAAGCTGACGTGATGGATATCGATGAAACTCAGTTTAGACAAGGCATAGTCAAAGCTAAACGTTATGGTGATTTGCTGGTACCAATGGATTTACGTTTTGTACAAGCGGTAAAACAAGGTGGTAAAGAAACCCAAGCTTTAGTGCTAGACGATATCGCAGCCGATATTATCGAACGGATGGAAGATGACGAAGATTGCCTTTATTTAATAGGTTCAGGCTCAACTACCCAATCGGTCATGCAAACGTTAGATTTACCTAATACCTTATTGGGGGTTGACGCCATTTACAAGCAAAGGTTAGTTGGCAGCGATTTAACTGAAACGGAAATTTGGCAATTAATACACGAATACCCTAAAACAAAACTGATTTTTAGTTTAATTGGTGGTCAAGGACATATATTTGGACGCGGCAATCAGCAAATTAGTGCTCGTATTATTAAGCAATTAACTAAAGCGAATTTACATTTAATTGCCACTAAAACTAAATTACAACAGCTAAATGGACAACCACTTATTGTTGATACACCAGACGAACAACTTAATCAGGCTTTAGCTGGCTTGATTAAAGTGACCACAGGTTTTCATGATTCAGTGCTTTATCCAGTTGGTTTTGATCACCCAACTCACAAATTGAAAGGTTAATACAATGACAGTGCAAATAAATCAGCAAGAACAAGCTCAAGCGTTTATTACGCGAATCGAAGCTCAACTAGACGATATGGTCAGCGAAGCCGACGCTGATACTTTATTTACTTCCGGCTACCTGCGCGGGCATATTATGTTAGCGGCTGGTTACTTAGAAATGGAAGAAAAGCTCAATATTGATCAGTTAATTGAAAATACCAACCAATCATTACAGCAAGCCATAGAAGCCGGTGAATTAGATGATAAAGATAGCGTATTAGTTAACCGCTTATGGACAGATTTGCAGCAGCTAAAAGCTTAAATAAACCTCATCTGCCGTCGGTTTTGAACGTGTTGAGTATGATTGTATAAAACTGCCAGCCTCAACACGCAAAGTTTAAATTTAAAGTGGTGATGCCTGTACAAATTTTGGCGCTGCAATTGGGTATGCCATGCTGGTATTGGTTAATCGCCCTGTTTTAGAATTGCGCTTAAATAAATTAACCTGATCGCCTCGCGTATTTGCAACTAACAAATAATCTTGCTCTGCAGAAAAGTTAAAATCACGTGGCCAATCACTGCCAGTGCTAATCGTTTGAATGTGTTCAACTAAACCAGATTGCAATACTTTAAATGCGGCTATGGTATTTTCGCCTCGGTTTGAAACATACACAAAGCGCCCATCTGCTGATATACGAATCGCAGCTGCTTGACTGTGCTCGGTAAAATCTGGCTTTAACGTGCTTATTTTTTGAACCCTATTTAACTCACCGGTTGTTAAGTCTTGCTCAAAAACCACCAGTGAATTTGATAGTTCGTTAAGTAAATAAGCTTTGCTATGAGTTGGGTGAAAAGCTAAATGGCGTGGCCCGTCGCCTGCATCTAATTTAGCGGCAGTTTGCATTTTCCATTGACCATTACTTTTAGTGTATTGCTTAACTTCATCTGTGCCTAAGTCGACCGCATATAAAAAACGGCCTTCTGGAGACCAACCTGACCAATGCGGATGAGGTTTCCGCTGCCTTGAGGTAATACTTTTACCTTCATGGGTAAATTGATGTAACTCATTTATCTGCCCAGTGTTTGATTTATAAGTTAATAATTTAGTAAAAGGTGACGAATAAAAAGCAAGACTCACTAAATCTTCAGTTGGGTGATAACTAACATGACAAGCGTTATTCCCCAATTCCATTAACTGCGCCGCTAACTTATATTGCTCTTTGTCACTTGTATTAGCGCTAGGCTTGTAAATAACCACCCCACCCTTGGGCGCGCCAACTGAGACAAAAATTTCACCATTGGGCTCAACATTTAAATAAGATGGATTTTCCACCGCAAATAATAAATCCAATTGATATGCCGATAAATCATCGGTTTGTAATGTGAGCTGATAAACGCCTGATTTTTCATTATGAGCCAATGATTGATCCGCCACCACACTATTTAAAATGAAACTAATAGGTTTAGCCCATAAATTATTACTAAAAACAAGTATTACCATCACTAAGCTGGCACGTAAGCTGATAAGCAATTTGTTCAAAGTGTTTACATTTTTCTGTCTAACATTCATATTATTTCTATCCTATTTCACATTTCCAAAAATTGTACATTCCGTTACGCTTGATAGCTGATCTAAAATAATTTTTTATAATTAAATTTTTTAGTATCTCAGTTTTGGTACAGCATAGCTTGAATCCAATATTAATTCATTTTAAAGTAAGCGTATTAAAATAACATTTAGGAAAAATAATGAAAAAGATTTTACTAGCAAGTTTATTAAGCGCGACCTTTTTAGCTGGTTGTAGCCAACCGGATCCATTACATGATGCAATGGAATCTATGGGTAACAATTTCAAAGCACTTAAAAAAGCTGAAAGCATCGATGAAAAGAAAAATATTTTAAAGCAATTTAAACAACAGTTAGATGTTGCAAAGATGCAAAAAATCAGACCTGAAGATCAAGAAACGTTTGATGAAGGTATGGAAAAATTAGTCAATCAAGTTAACTTAGTTATCGCGCAAGTTGAAGCTGGACAAGTTGAAAACCTTCAGATGCAGCTTAAAAAGCTAGGTGAAATCCGCAAAGAATACCATGAGTTATTAGAAGTTAAATAAACACATTATTTACCAAATAGCTTATTTAAAAAGTACAGCCTGATACTTTATTTCAGGCTTTCTCCGCTTCCAATTCCCATTTTTATCAAAAAAACCGTTAAATCATACTCGTATATAGATCAAGCAGGATATTGACGGCCTTAATTTTCCTGAGAATAGATTAATCTTAACTATTTAGCCTCTTAACTTATTGAAGAGGCTAAATAAATTTTCTCTAAATACGTTTTTTAAACACCGGAGAAAAAGTAAAGCGAGTAATATGGTTATCTGATTCTAACCAAGTTTTACCAGGCTTTGCTTTATATGTATGCGCAAGACCCCATTTTAGCGCTTCTGTTGGATGCTTTTCAGAATCTAACGATTGAACTAGACCCAGCGCCGGCGGAACATCATTTACAACCGCCATAATTTCAAAATTGATACCATCTTTAGCCCATTGAATGGTTTCTTTCTCTGGGCCATCGTGGCCAGAGACCATAGCTATACCGCCATCATAATGCCAAATAGCTAATTCATGCCCGCTGTGGGTAATTGGGTTATATTTAGATTTAATATACGGCCCTTCGATATTGTCTGCGATTGCCACACCCCAACGAATTTCGCGACCGCCCATGGTCATTTTTTCTCCTTTACGCTCGCCTTTATAATATAAATAAAATTTATTTTTATAAGATATTAAGGTGGGATCATGTACTTTATGGCTGTCCCACTCACCTTGAGAAACCACAGCAAAGCGGTCGTCTTTATCACCTTTCCATTCACCGGTTTCACTGCTTGGGCTTAAAATAGGTTTGTCTAATTTTGTCCATGGACCGCTGGGGTTATCAGCAACAGCCATTCCAATTTGATTGTAGGTTCTAAGCAAATACGGCGCTTTAACCGTTTGGTAAACTAAATAATATTGGCCTCCATGCGCTAACACTTCCGGCGTAAATACCGAGCGGTCGTCGTAACTGCCGGTAGCCCCCATGCCAACCGCAATGCCTTCTTCTTTCCAATCATAGCCATCTGCAGAAGATGCATACCAAATTTCTGATTTATCCCAAGGAAACACTTTTTTATTCGGATCGCCAGTTTCAAATCCGTGACCTGGCCCAATACTTTTAGTGTACCAAGTATAATAACGACCATTAATTTTCAATACTTTGGATGGGTCGCGTCGGATCACGCCCGGCTCATATGCAAAATCACCTGTTAGGTTTTCAACTTGAAAGTGACCAAACCATTCGGCATTTTTATCATAGCCACGTTCTAATGCGCGTTTGGATGCTGCACTTAAATGTTCAGTATCTTTGATACCTAAATAATTTAAAGTCTCTTGAGAATATTGACTATAATCTTTTTCGGTGTGAGTCGTACAAGCACTGATGAAACAAACCAACGCTGCTGATTTTAAAACATTTGTTAAAGCATTCATTATTAACTTCATAAAAATTGTAAACATTAAATAATATTTAATCAATTTTTGACAAATTTTAAAAGGGTTATTTTAAATTTGTTTTTTATTATTTCTTAGGCTGAAAGTTTTTTACCAAACTTGAACACTAATAAACCTAATCAATATTAAATTTTTACGCTAACCAAAGTAAAATCACACTTTAAAACACCTAAAATATAACGCAAAATAACAAGCGCAAAGTTTATCGCGTTTCTTTAATGGCGATATAAAAATCTCACCAATATGATTTTGAGCTGCCGAAATTAAAACACTTTTTAAAGCATTGATTCCGCGCAAGGCACTTCTCTGATAAAATAAGCAGGTAACCTAATAACTAATACAGGAAAGCCTGCATGACCAATAACGACATTCTTCGTCGCATCCGTTTTACATTTAATTATACCGACCAAAAAATGGCCGATATAATCGCCTCAGCTGATTACCCAGTTACCCCAGAGCTGATCAAAAAATGGCTAAAAAAAGAAGACGATGAAGATTATGTCAGATGCAGTGACCGTGAGTTTTCACATTTTTTAAATGGACTCATTAACGAAAAACGCGGTAAAAAAGAAGATGGAAAACCTGCCAAAGCGGAAGATCATTTAAATAATAATATTATTTTAATGAAACTTAAAATTGCACTCAATTTAAAAACAGAAGACATTATTGCATTACTCAAATTAGCAGATTTTAACGTAAATACGCCTGAAATTACCGCTTTGTTCAGACGACCCACCCATCACCATTTTCGCGAATGTAAAGACCAATTTATGCGCCGATTTTTAACGGGAATGCAACTTAAATACAGTGGTAAGCCTATGTCTAATGACCCGCACGCCAAAATACAAAAAACCGCCGAAACAGTTACTGATAAACCAAAAAAGCAATCAAAGCCAATTGTTTATGGTGACTATGGTAATAATATAAAAGTCAGCAAAATAAAGAAAACGGATAAACCAAAACAAAAAACAGCGCCCAAAAAACGCAACCTATCATTAAAAAATTTCAAATAGCCAAACGCCTCAGTTTACGCTAATGTAATAACCATAAAGAACGACTATTTAAGGCTATTTATGAAAAAATTAAAAAACGAATCTGCACTACTTAAAAAAGCCTTAGAAATTGGCGAAACTTACGCCAATAACCGAGGCTTTAACTCTTTCTCCGGTACCGACTCTTCGAAACAAAAAATTGAATGTATCTACCGTTTATTAGTGAACGATAAGCTCATCGCACCGCTACCTGAAGATAAAGAAGATTTATTAAGCATGAAACACAGGCTTGCGATGTGGATTGCCAAAAAACTACCAGACAATCATCCTTTATTAAAATAGGCTAAAATCGAAGAAATTATGAAGTTAACATTATCATTTGAGCAAACTCGTGTTTTAGGTGTTTTTTTAGAAAAAGAAATTACCACACCAGATCAATATCCACTTTCAATCAATGGGGTAACCACAGCCTGCAATCAAAAATCAAACCGCGATCCCGTGGTTAACTTTAACGAAAGTGATGTACAAAACATTGTAGATGAACTGACTCAACTTAGATTAGTAAGTGATACTGGCCCAAGCGGTCGAGTGACCAAGTACCGACACCGTTTTTACGGTAGTGACTTTTCAGCCTTTAAATTTACAGCGCAACAAGCCGCCATTTTGTGCGTGTTATTTTTAAGAGGTCCGCAAACGCCAGGTGAATTACGTACCCGTACCAACCGCTTAGCTGACTTTAGTGACGTAAACCAAGTTGAAGCTTGTTTAACTGAGCTGCTTAATGATGAAAACGGTCCATTTGTGGTTAAACTAGCCAGAGAGCCCGGAAAACGAGAATCTCGTTATGCACATCTTTTTAGCGGTGATGTCGATTTAGAACAGGCACCCGCGCCGTCAATAGATGATAATGGCTCAACTCACTCAGAGCTTGAATCACAAGTAAAGCAACTAAGTATAGAAGTTGAGTCGCTTAAAGCTGAGATCATAAAAATAAAACAGGCTGTTAATATAGACTAGTTGTATTGGTTGGCGGAAAATATTTAAATTAGCTGTCTATTTGTTAATACAAATATAAAAATGTCGGCTAACACTTTATCGTGCTAAACCGACATTTTTTGTATTCAGCTTATTTATTCTTCAGTTGAACGTTTGTGCCCTTTTTTGTGTTTGAAAAGCTCTGTTAACTCTTCAAGGCTAACTAAACTATCTTGGTTTTTATCTGCCTTTTTTAATAAACGAGGTTTAATTTCGTTTTCATCTAAAAAAGTATCTCCATTTTTATCTAGTTTAGCAAAACGCTCTGCTTTTTGCTCATCAGTTAACGAAGCACCACGCTTACCCTTATGCTGTTTTTTACCTTTACGAAGCGCTTTACAACCTTTTTTACCTTCTTTTTCTGCTTTGCTTTCACATCTTTCTTTATGAATCGCTTTAAGGTCGTCTTTAGTGATTTCTCCGCTTTGATCAATATCAATTGCTTGCAACACTGTGCTCGCATTTGCTATTTCGCTCGCAGAAATACTACCATTTTTATCTTGGTCGAATAATTTAAACAAACCACCCGCTTTATGATGTGGTTGCGCTAACGCACTTGTACTCATAGTTAACAGGCTTGCAGTTAATAAAGTTGGAATTAAATTAGTTACTTTCATTTTATTGCTCCTCAGGTTAATGAACAAAACAAGTAAAAAGAGAATCGTGTCAGCGTTTGAGCCATTTACTTTGTTTTGATGAATACATAATAAGCAAATAAAGATGAGCAGATGATGAGCGTAGCGTCATCTTTATGTAAAGTTATTCATTTTTAAGGTTCGATTGCTGATTAAATTGGACTCGCATCGCGATTCGTTGATGATCGTCTAATTGAGCTGTGATTGAAAACCCTAATAAATCAGCACATCGCTTGGCAATAGAGAGCCCTAGCCCCGCATGTGTTTCAACCGTTCGTGATTTATCTGCTCGCCACAAACGTTCAAATAAATGTTTAACATCATCGGCTGTTAAATCAGGTGCGTCATTAACTAACAAAAAATAATTTTTGTTTAAAACCAAATCAAGTTCTGATTTTTCAGGCGCGTACTCAATTGCGTTGCCAATAATATTAGAAAGTAACATTTGTAAAATAACAGCATCGGTTTGAATATGACAACTGGTATCTATCTGTTGTTTCATTTGTAATGACTTAGCATTGAATTGCTCATTCCACAAACCTAAAATTGTCTCGACTATGCTATCGACCTGACAGCTTTGTGTATTACTTGACTCAATTTTATTTTCGAGCCTAGCCAGCATCAGTAAACGATCAACCGTAAGCTGCATTTGCGCCGCACTGGTGGCTATATCATTAAAATCATTTTCTGGTGTTTTATCCGGCCATTTTGCCGCAACTTCAGCCGTTGTTCTAATACCGGCTAAAGGCGTTCTTAATTCATGGGCTAGATCATCACTAAATTGGCGTTCGCGCGTAAAGCTTTGTTCGAGGCGAGCAATTAAATCGTTCAAGCATTTTGCTAATGGTTTAAGCTCTTTAGGCAATGGCTCTACATCAAAGCGAGAAGTGAGTGAGTCAGCATTAAGCTGCTGTGTTTGCTGAGTTAAATTTTTTAGGGATCGCAACGCAAAACGCAGCGCAAATGCGAGTAATACAAAAAAAATAGCCATTGACAACAAGCCGCCAATTACCAACTTTTTCATGAGCTTAGATAAATTTTCATCCATGATTTCAGTGCTCATCGCATACGCAGTGATATTATTACGTCGTGGGTTAGCCTGAACTTTAACTAACATAGTTTTGCCTAAAACCTGCGCATAATAAGGTCTGCTTTTGCGTTTTTGCCATCCGGGAAATTTGAACGAATCTTCAGCTAAATTATCTGTTTTATTAATGGTATTACCATCTTTGTCCCAAACTTGAATATAAAGGTTTTGAAAATCACGATAATCAAAATCAGCTAAAGGCCGTAACCCTCGTTTAATAGGTTTGAGTAATTTAAATCCCTCCGGCGTCGGTTTTACTCTTATAGCCATCGCTGACAGGTGGTTACGTAAGCGGTTGTGAAGCGTGTTTTTTTCTGTTTGGTAAAGACCAATACCGACCACTATATAAACCAGAGCAAAACCTGGTAATAGCCACAGCAATAATATATTTCTAATACTGTTAAAGCTTTTCAATTAAATGACACCTCTTTACCAAAATTGACGAAACATATTATTTAACTAATTATGCAACTGCTCATTCAAAGCGTGTTTGACTGCATAACATAACCTAAACCTCTGCGTGTTTTAATCAGTTGCGGCATGTCAGGTTTAGGCGTTATGGCTTTGCGCAGTGCATACATAGCGGATTCAACTACATTGCTCAGTGGTGAATTAAGCTCATCATATATTTTTTCTTCGATTTCATTACGGGTAACGACTTGATCAACTCGCAACATTAACAACTCAAGTAACCTAAAAGATTGAGGCGTTAGATTAAGTTCAATACCAGCTCTAAAAACGGTTTTATTTGCACGGTTTAATTCGATATCACACACTTTAATAAGCGGTTGAGATTGCTGATAATGGCGTCGGGTTAATGCTTCGACCCGTGCTAATAACTCTTCAATTGCAAACGATTTAACTAAATAATCATCGGCCCCTAAACGTAACCCATTGACACGATCGTCAATTGAATCTAATGCCGTTAGCATTAAAACGGGCGTATGGTTTTCAGTCGCTCTCATTTTTTTTAGCACTTCCCGACCATCTAATTTAGGCAACATAATATCTAAAATGATCACATCATAATCGTATTCAGTTGCGTGAAATAAACCATCGGCACCATCACTGGCTTCATCAACTGCATATCCATTAGCTCTTAAAGCTCTAGCAACTGATTTACGAATTGGTTCAGCATCTTCAACTAATAATACACGCATAATAAAGCTCTCAGAACAGTCTGCCTTATAAGTGACTAAAACAGACTGGTTAAATTGTTAAATCCGTGAGAGTAGCATAACTTAAATGAGGAGAAGATGAGCAAATAAACTACTTTTTTATAAGTGCAGGACAAAATCATACTTGAATGATTTTCAGACAAAGATTAAAGGATGAGCCATCATTTTCGCAAAAACGCTGCGAGTACATCCCTGTAAGCTTGAATTTTTCGTCCTGAAAAAACATTTTGCTCTAAATAACGGCTCTCCTAGATTCTACGATTCTACCCACTATATTTCAAAGTGAAACTGCGCTATACCACCAGCTGCACGGTTTGTGGACGTACAGATGGAAAAACTTGTGCAATTTGTGCTGGATTCAGGCGCCAATGTTGGTGTAAAAGAGCGCCAAGCCAACTGCAGATATCTGAGGTTGGTGATAAATCTCGCCCCTGATACAGCTGATTAGGCGCTAGCCCTGGCCAGTCGCCTAACACTTTTCCACCTTTTATCGCGCCACCTGCAATAAACATCGCACTCCCTGTGCCGTGATCTGTACCTGCAGTACCATTCACTTTAACGGTTCGTCCAAATTCAGTAGCTACCACTACAACGGTATCACGCCACTGCTCACCGAGTGTTTGTTTTAATACATTTAATCCTTGGTCCAATTGTTTAAATTGATTATTTAACCTATTTGCTTGGTTATTATGAGTATCCCACCCTCCCATATCTAACATGGCGCAATTGGCATTTTTTGAACTGGCTAATAATTGGCCACAGCTTTTAGCCAATTGATTAAATTTTGCATTTCGGTTTTTGCTTTTTTGCATATTTAACGCTTCACGGGTTTGCATACCTGTTTCTAATTTATTTAAAAATTCAGGATGCATTTTATAAAGATCGGTTAATTGTCGATATAACTCGTCTTCTGCGTCTGGTAAATTTGAGGGGTACCAAGTAAGTGATTGCTCGTAACCTCGCATCGAGATAGGAATTGAACGAGCAATGGCTATACCCTCACCATTAATTGCACGAGTTGCTCTAGCTAACCAACCATTGTCATGCTCTACATGAGATAAACCTGTTTCTAAAATGTCTTGTCCATCAAAGTGAGAGCGCGAACGGTAAGAAGAGGCAACGGCAACAACGGGTAATAGCTGTTTTTGTTGATACCACTGGTGTAAATTTTTAAAAGCGGGATGCAAACTGTACCCATTTTCCAACGGCAATAAATTAGCTTCAATTGGTGCCAATAATGATTGACGGTGCATTTTTAAATGCGAATCAAACGATGGTATTACAGCGTGCAATGAGTCCATTGCACCACGAAGCACAATCCATACAATTTTTTTATTTTGATTAGTTAACGATTTTTCCCTGTCGCTGCCCTGCACTTGCCCAGTATTAAGTAACACCCAGCCTGCGCATGTTGCTTTTAAAAAATCACGCCTTTGCATAATCAAATCCACCTTAACACAAAAATAAAGAGTTCAATTTCAAGCCTGCCATTAGCGCTGTTGAAACTCTGGACTCATTAACAATAAAGCAAGTGCTTGTTGCCTACTCTCTGCACGTTTAATAAATTGTTCAGTACGCGCAGAAAGCAAATTACCTAAACAGGCTTTTGCTATCGACGCAGGCTCTTTTTTTATCCTCTGGCTAAACTGATCTGCCCATTCAATTCTAGCCATAAAAGCTTCAGCGCCATTCCAGTCGTCTTTATGATCCCCAAAGCCGGCGGGAGAACCCGCTGAAAATGGCGCTTGGCCCATTGTCATTAATGAGGTAAACAGTTTCTTTGTTTTATTTTTTGATGGTTCACATGCACGACAAGCTGAAATAACAAAATCTCTTGGTGTTTTGTACTTCTCAAGAGTGGTTTTCCAGCTGGAAGGGTGCTCAATCAGTGTGGTTAACACGGCGGTTAAATTACCGTCTGTCGCCAACCAGATCTCTTTCATTAATAAAATTAAGTTGGTATCAGGCTCATCGCTAATAAAATGCTTAGCCAATTTATAACTAATGTGCTCTGCGGTATGAGGATGTTTCGCCAAATCTGCCAATATCTGTTTGCCTTGCTGTAAACCGCCCGCGTTGTAATTTTTATTTAATATTTTACGGATGCCAGGCTGATGCGCATACTCTCGATACATAAAGCCAGCAGATTTTCCAGCTTTAGGATAACTCACGCTCCAACCCGAGATTGCCATAGCTAATTCACGCACATCTGCTTGGGTATAACCTCCGTTAACACCTAATGTGTGAAGCTCTAAAATTTCTCGGGCTAGATTTTCATTTAACCCTTTGTTTTTACGCTTTTTCGCTTGTTTTGAATCAGGCCCAATAGATTGCTCGTTATTTAAATAAATTAACATGGCTGGGTGAGTTTCAACTGCAAGCAATAAATCTTCAAACTGACCACTCAGGTTTGGCGCTATGGCTTCTCGCTCAAGCGTAGGCGCTAAGCTGCGCATTCTTAATCCTGCGTGACTAACGCTAAAATGATTAGAAAAAAAGTCGAGTAATCTGGCTTGAAAAGCGGCTTGCGTTTCAATGGCGTGTTCAAATGTGGCTTGCGCTAACTGATCAGCTTGGCGCATAATATTTTTGCGCATTAAATTCGACTGGGCTTGCATTTGCATCATAGGCTGCCCAGTTTGTTTCATTTTTTTAGTTTGTTTTTTTTCACGTTTTTTTAATTGATTAAACTCCACTACTTGAGCGATGGCTTGGGCAGATGTCCAATTAGCATCGGCAAATTGAAGCGGCTTTAATTGTTGGGTCAGCCAAGTTTTGGGATCAGATTGAATCTGAGAGATTTGATAAGGCCGAGCACCATAACCAAATCGATTTAACGCAATTTCTGCTGAATAAGACACTATCCTAACCTCTTATCGTAAGTTACTTTTTTAAACGTAATTTAAACTCAGAATAAGTATAAGGCGGATTCAACAGACAAAACTATTAATTACAAATAATTTACATTAAAAATATTTATTGTTAGCAACTGTTTTTGCTGATTATTTCTTTAACAAAATAGTCGCTTTAACAAAATCAGGTAAGTGCTTGTTCGCTTTATGATAATCTGACCACCCATAATAGCTACCAGTTAGCAAATCTAACTGGAAATTATTATTATCAAAAGCACCACCCTGATCGGCTAAAATCACGAGTCGATTAATTAATTCGCCACTGGCATTTTTATAGCTAAGCATAATTAATTTACCTAAACCAAGTTGCGCCACATTACCCGCTACTGTGACTTGGGGAATGACTTGTATTTTATCTTCTGGCTCAATTCCGTAACCTAAAATACCAGGCACTTTTTTAAAGTACCAATACCTTGCTTGCTGATCTTTATTAATTGCATAATCATAATTAATTCCATTATTTCGGTGTACGTTAAAATAATGGGTTTTTTCATCTTCTTTCACCACTGCTGTGCCTTGCAACATGGCATCGTGTAATCCTGATTCTGTTAACCACAAAATAGGTTTTGCCAACGCTGGGACATCTAGCGCCCCCTGCATGACTTGCTGGCGAGTAAATTTAAATCGAGTGAGCGTGTCTTTTTGTGCCATTGCTTGTGATTGCGATAAACCTTGTTCATCAAAAGGTAGTTGATAAAGTGCATGATTAAATTCATTTGTTTTATCAAATTGAGCGTGTACTAGCTTGGTATAGTATTTGGTAAGTAAAATTTTATCCGTCGGAATACGATTTAATAGATTTTTTTTAGCTTGATTTTTTGTTTGTTTCGCAATGTTATGGGCTAATTTAAGATCCGGTTGCCAATGAACTTGCTGAAAGTTGTTAGCAATAAAAGCCGGATCGTGCAGCCGGCTTTGTCGGCCGGCTCTCACATCTTCGCGGTAGGTCTGACAAATAAATTTTAGTGTTGATTTAACTTGTGCTAAATCAAACTGATATTGATTTAGCTGCCCGCCATGTATCGCTTTACTATCAAATACAGCACCTCGATTTAGATAAGTTAATGTATTTTCAGCTAAGTTGCATAGGTCTGAGCCTTTAAATACCGACATTTTTCCAGTCAAAGATTCTGCGTTAAGCAAAAACGAACTACAAAAAAACATAATGAATATTATTTTTAAATTGAGCACAATCCACTCCAACTAACGAGATAAGGTTAGGGTTAACACGCCTAACAAACAAAATACGCTACAAGCGCTCCACCTTACCCAATGAAACGGTATTTTTTTCATTAACCACTCACCTGTATAAGCAACTGGCACATTAGCGATTAACATGCCTAATGTAGTGCCAATGGTTACCCACATAAAAGCGTCATACTTTGCGGCTAATATAACAGTCGCGATTTGTGTTTTATCACCAATTTCTGCTAAAAAGAATAATACAAGTGTCGCGACAAAAGCCCCGTGTCGCATAACACCGGCGTTTTCGTCATCATCTTTATCGGGTATCAATATCCACAATCCGACTAAAATAAAGCTTACCCCGACCAATATATTGGCGTACCCGCTTGGTATAACATCCATTAACCAAGTGCCTAAATAAGCTGATAAACCATGATTAACTATGGTAGCAATTAAAATTCCTAACAATATTTGATTTCGCTGGGCAAAACGAGCAACTAAAAATAAAGTTAAAAGTTGGGTTTTGTCACCGATTTCAGCTAATGCGACCGTAAAAGTAGAAGAGAGTAAAGCTTCCATTAAAATAGAGACCTTAATATGGTAAAGTTGGATTAATAAAATTGAATTTTGTATCTTAACAAATTAAGCTAAAAGCTGCAGGACTATCAGGATTTTATTGCCAAGGGATATACCGTTTATTTATTTTTTAAGCCTGCAAAACCTATAATAATATTCATAAATGAGTGTGCCGGATGAAAATTGATAACTATATTGCCCAAGCTGATGAAATCTGCGCTTTACCAGACACTTGTATAAAAATACAAGCCTTGATGGAGGACGAAACCGCATCAATAGACGATTTTGCGACCGCTTTATCTTGCGATCCTTTATTAACCTCCCATGTATTAAAGTTGGCTAATAGCGCTTTATATAATTTTTCATTTACCATAGATACTCTAGCTAAAGCCATTAATGCCCTCGGTATTCAAGCCATTTATAGCTTAGTTTTAATATCAGGTTCAGTAGAAACGTTAAACAAATTAAATACTCAAGCCATAGATACCGATCGGTATTGGCGCGTTAGCATTAATACCGCGCTTATTTTAAAGCGCTTGCATGCTAATAAAAATAAAAAAGACGCGGAACGCTTATTTATGCTGGGTTTATTACATAATGTTGGCGAGTTAATCGTGTGTCAAATCACGCCAGATAAAGCACACCAGTGTGAACAATATTCAGCCAACTTGTTACCAAAAAACAAGCAGCTTATTGAATTAGGATTTACCTATGCCGAGCTCAGCAGTACAATTTTTGAAAACTGGCGCTTTCCAAGTGATATGGTTGAGACCATTAAATTACAACATACACCCGATGATCATCTAGAAGCACAGTGGCTTCATTTAGCCAGCAATATGGCGTTAATTAGCGTGCATCCTGAATTATATACAATTGACAACCTATTAGATGATTATTTACTTGAAAAATTCGATTTATGTGAAGAGAAGCTTAACGATGCAATTGATTGGGCTCACATAGGCTCTTTTAACTTATTTTCGTTTATGAACCCAATGGACAGTACTGTTTATTAAACAATAATAACTAAAGCACACTAAATAGTGTGCTTTATTAAATTATTTTATTAGCTATTACGTTCGGTAATCTGCATTTATACGAACATATTCGTAACTAAAATCGCAAGTCCAAATCGTTGCCTGTGCATCACCTCGATATAAATCCACCGAAACCTCTATTTCAGCCTGATCCATTACGGCTTGACCCATTGATTCTTGATAAGATTTAGCCCTGCCGCCTTGTTCAGCAACAAGCACATCACCTAAATATAAATCAATTTTATTGGTATCTAAATCATTTAAACTTTCACATTCTCGTGATGCATAGCCAATCGCGGCTAGGATACGTCCCAAGTTAGGATCTGAAGCAAAAAAAGCGGTTTTCACTAAAGGACTTTTACCAATAGAAAAACCAATTGTTTTGGCTTCTTCAACTGTTTTTGCACCTTTGATGGTCACTGTCATAAATTTGGTTGCACCTTCTCCATCTCTGACAATTGCCTGCGCTAAAACTTGTGCTGCTTCTAATAGAGTTTGATAAATACTCACCAACTTAGGATCATTTCTATCTGTAATTAAATCAGTTCCGCTTTGCCCTGTAGCAATAACAATAAAAGAATCATTCGTCGATGTATCTCCATCCACTGAAATACAGTTAAACGATAAATCGGCAATTTCTTTTGTAAGTTCATCCAATAACGGTTGCGCAATTGCAGCATCTGTTGCCACATAGCCTAACATAGTCGCCATATTAGGATGAATCATGCCCGCACCTTTTGAAATACCCGTTACATGTACAGATTTACCATCGACTTTTAACTGGCGTGAAAATGCTTTTGGTGCAACATCGGTTGTCATGATAGATTCTGCGGCGTCAGCCCAATGGTCGTCCGCTAAATTTTGGTAAGCGCCCGCAAGGCCAGCTAATAATTTAGCCATGGGTAAATGCTCTAGAATAACCCCTGTTGAAAAAGGCAAAACTGCTTGCGGCGATATAGACATAATTTCAGCCACGTGCTGACACGTAGTTAGCGTATCTTGCATCCCTTGCTCACCCGTCCCTGCATTAGCACAGCCAGTATTAACCACTAAAGCGCGAATTGAAGTATGACTGGCTAAGTGAGATTGACACACAGTAACAGGAGCAGCACAAAAACGATTTTGAGTAAAAACACCAGAGACACTGCTGCCTTCAGCTATTTCAACTAATAATAAATCTTTTCTATTAGGTTGTTTAATTTGGGCTTGGGTCCAACCTAAACGAACACCGGTAACTGGAAATAAAGCTTTAGGATCAATGACGGGTAAATTAACAGGCATTTTAGTTCTACAAAAATAATAATAATCGGCAAATTTTACAAAGAGCCGAGGGCAGATGCAAAAGAAACTTATTAATAATTAAAAATAATAAAAATACTGAGTGTAATAACAAAAGAAAGACAGAACTTTAAAATCTAAGGAGATGGTGGGTCATGTTGGATTCGAACCAACGACAAATGGATTAAAAGTCCACTGCTCTACCAACTGAGCTAATGACCCAATACTAATATTTAGTAAGGATGTTTAAATATAAAAAGTGGTGGGTCATGTTGGATTCGAACCAACGACAAATGGATTAAAAGTCCACTGCTCTACCAACTGAGCTAATGACCCGATACTAAGATTTAGTAGGGATATTTAAACATAAAAAGTGGTGGGTCATGTTGGATTCGAACCAACGACAAATGGATTAAAAGTCCACTGCTCTACCAACTGAGCTAATGACCCGCTAATACTTTTTATAGGGTTGTGCATATTAATTAAGTGGTGGGTCATGTTGGATTCGAACCAACGACAAATGGATTAAAAGTCCACTGCTCTACCAACTGAGCTAATGACCCACTTAATTAAAATTGTTAGTTTACTAAGCTTTCGCCCTGCTTGCTAACGGGGGCGTATGATACTGATATACGAGTTGAACGCAACAAAAATTTCATTTTTTTTAGTAAAAAAATTATTTTTTTGATAATCGGTTATAAAAAGACCGAAAAGGCTCAAAAATCAAACAATTAGCGACCAAAACAAAAAAAAACAGTTTCGATCACCGTTTAATTTTTTATAAGCCTGAAAGTCGAGTTCTAGCCAATTTAGCAGCTGTTGAATCTGGATATTCAGAAATAGCTTGTTGATACTTTTGTTTAGCTAAGCTTGGCTTATTTAATTTTTGAGCAACCATGCCTAATTTAAATAACGCGTCTGGTCTTTTATTTGAATCTGTATAACGTTCAACCACTGTATTAAAACTACTAGCGGCTTCGTCATATTGACCTTTGGTAAATAAAAGCTGCCCTAACCAATAATGCGCATTTGGCTGATAAATAGAGTTTGGGTATTGCTGAATAAAGGTTTGAAACTCAGGTATGGCTTGCTCATACCGTTTGTCTTTTAATACCAAGTTAACGGCTTTGTCATAAGCTTGATTCTCACTCATGTTACTTGAATATGAGGAATTATCATTACCTGTTCCAGAACTGCCTTGGTTATTAGATAACCCAAAACCTTGATCCGAACCATTGCTTTGATTTTGATTAAGCTGGCCCATTTGTTGAGTCAATTGTGACAGTTTATCAAACTCTTGATAAAGCTCGCGTTGGCGTTCAAGAATTTGCGAAAGCTTATAATTATACTCTTCGCTAATGCCTCTGAGTTGCGCGATTTCACCTTGCAATGAATCAACTTGCTGGCTCATTTGTGCTTGAGAGCGGCTTCTAGCATCCACTGAACGCTCTAACTGTTCAATACGCTCACCTAATGACATATTTCGTTCAGCATAAACAGCAGGAGTGCACGTTACAGACGCCACTCCCATGCTCAAAGCCATTACGGTAAATAGCTTATTCATAAATATTCGCTTATCCGATAATATTAATAAACTAATACAGCGCGACGATTTTTAGCAAACGCAGCTTCCGTACGAGATTTATCTAGTGCTTTTTCCTCACCATAGCTCACCGTTGAGATTTGTGAAGACATAACACCTAAATTTTGTAAATATTTAGCAACACTTTTTGCACGACGCTCGCCTAATGCAATATTGTATTCTGGCGTACCACGCTCATCAGCATGTCCTTCAATAACAACTTTAGCGCTTGGATTAGCACGTAAATACGCAGAGTGCGCCTCTAATACTTCAAAATATTTAGCTTGAATACTGGTACCATCAAACTCAAAAAATAACATATTTGTTTGACGCAATGCTGCCTGCTTTCTTTCTTCAGCTTCGATTTCCATTTGACGTTTTTTCTCTAGCGTCATTACTTCAACGCCGTCGTCATTTCCAGACATTGCACCTGTTGTGGTTTCTGAGCTATTGGTACCTGCTGTTTGATCTTCACCCGTGGTAGTTGAACAAGCTGCTGTTAACATAGGAAGAACAACAACCAAATATTTTAATAATTGCTTAGCTTGCATGTGCTTTTTCCTTATTATTGATATAAGTTAAATTATTGATATAAATAAAGTTAAAAAATGGTTTACATATAAGGCGACCACGATGGCGACTTAACTTGCCCTACCCCTGCAGGCAAACGAGCTTTAAATCGTCCATCTACTGAAACCAAAGCAAGTACCTGATTTTGCCCATGTAACGTACTATAAATTATCATATTTCCGTTTGGAGAGAAACTAGGCGACTCATCCAAATGGGTTTTAGTTAATACTTGCAGCGCGCCACTTCGCAAATCTTGCTTAGCAATATGATAGTTGCCCCGAGTGCGATTAACCATGATTAAGCTTTTTCCGTCAGGCGTATATGAGCCGCCTAAATTCATTTCACCGGTAAAAGTTAAACGCTTAACTGTACCACTATTCACATTAATTTGATAGAGCTGAGCACGACCACCACGTTCAGATGAAAAAACTAAGTTTTCTCCGTCTGGTGACCAATTCGGCTCTGTATCTATGGTTCTATTATTGGTTAAACGGCTGAGTTTGCGTGTTAGTAGATCCATTACATAAAGTTCTGGGTTACCATCTTTTGACAATACCATAGCCATTTTTGAACCATCTGGTGACCAGCTTGGGGCTCCATTTATGCCTGGGTAAGAGGCTATCATTTCACGAGAGCCTGAATATAAATCATGAATGAAAATTTGTGCTTGTCGATTCTCAAAGGTCACATAAGCTAATTTTGTGGCGTCTGGAGACCAAGTAGGTGACATTAAGGGCTCTTTACTACGAACAATTTCTTGTTCATTAAAACCATCATAGTCTGATATCACTAATTTATAAGGCCTTGATTGAGTATCATCGACTAATACATAGGCAATTTTAGTTTGAAATGCCCCTTTAATCCCGGTTAGCTGTTCAAAAATTCGGTCGCTCATTGCATGGGCTACTCGGCGAAAATCAGACACTTCAAACTGGATGGGACGGCTTTCAAACACAATATGGTCGTCTGATTGCACTAATTCACCACCGCTCAACATTTGTGAACCACCACCAGTGACTTGCCCTCTAACAATATCAATAATTTGATATTGTGCGACAAACAAACCTGGTCGAACATCTTTAAGTTGACCAATAACGATAGTGTCTATGTTTTTTTCGGCCCAAGCACTAAAATCAATACTATCAACTTGCACCGGGCGCTGAGGCATTTGTTCGGGTTGAATTGGGTTAAACTTGCCACTTCTGCTTAAGTCCGCCGAAATAATTTTAGACACATTTTGCGGTAAGTTCTGGGTGCCATTGTATTCAAAAGGCACAACCGCAATTGGCTGCGCGCTATCTAAGCCTTCTGTAATTAATATATCAATAGCCGCTTGGCTTGAAAAAGCCGTTAACAACATTGATATAGATAATAATATACGTTTCATGATATCACTCTTAATTTTATTAATTTTCAGGTGCGACGGTTAAATTGATATCTCGCAATAAACTGGTCACATCAGGATCTGGAGACACAGGTAATTGATTGGTTTTATAAACGGCTTTTTCTGCTGCCTGGCAGGTTTGTGCATTGCCAGATAACGTTTTTACAGAAGTCACAAAGCCATTATTAGCCAAACGAATATTCAATTTACAACTGGTGCCTGTTAACGATGGATCAGTGTATAAATTACTTTGAATTGCCGAACGGATTAAAGCAACATATTTATCTTTTTCTGATAGCACTTGTCGGCGTCGCTGTTTATCTCGAGCGGCTTGCTCTTGCGCCATTTGCTCTTCTAACAACCGCTGCATCTCGGCTTGCTCTCGCGCTTCTTGCTCACGTTTTTTACGCTCAGCTTCAGCTTTTTTGGCTGCTTCTTCACGTTGTTTCGCTTCTTCTGCTGCTTTTTTAGCGGCTTCTTTCGCTTTTTTAGCTTCGGCTTCCGCTTTACGTTTTTCTGCTGCTTGTTGTTCTGCTGCTTTTTTAAGCTCCCTTGCTCGTTTCGCTTCTCTAATTTGCTGCTGTTTAGCTGCTTGCGCTTGCGCTTCTGCTTTTTTTCTTTGTTCTGCTAATTTTTTAATATTAGATTCGTTATCTTGTCTAGCCCGTTCTGCCGCTTTGGCTCGCTGCTCTAGCTCTGCAACCCGCTTTTCTTCAGCCGCTTGTTTAGCTGCCTTTGCGGCTTGCATTTTTTGAACTTGTTTTTCAAGTGCACTTTTATCAACAGAAACCGCTTTAATCACTTCTTTTTTAGCTGGCTGTTGCTCCGACGCTTGTGCATTAGGTTCTTTTTCAGGGGGGGTAAATTCCATACTGAAAACTAAAACGATACCAATAGCGGCATGAACTAAAACTGAACGAGTAATGGCATTAGGATAACTTAACATAATTTATTCCTCCGCTGGATCTGTCATTAAACCAACAGATTCAACGCCTTGCTTTTGCAATAGCACCATTAAATTAACAACAGCATCATAGGTAACCGACCCATCCCCTTCAACCATCACAGGTCTATCAGGCTCAACTTTTAAATAAGCGCCTACTACAGCAGCTAATTCTTGAGGCACCATAGGCCCTTCTTTTTTATTACCGTCCGTCACAAAATACTCATAGTTTTCGGTAACCGACACAACAACGGGTGGTTTACTGTCTTCTGCTAACGGGTTTGCATCTGCTTTAGGTAAATCAACATTAACCCCAGCGGTAATAAGCGGGGCGGTTACCATAAAAATAATTAGCAATACCAGCATAACATCAATGTAGGGTACAACGTTGATGTCAGATACAGGTCTACGTCGCTTACGTTGGTACATCAAAATTAAGCTCCGTGTTGGTTAGCAGGATTGGTAGCTGGTTTACTCATTGCTTGGCGGTGTAAAATTGCTGAAAATTCTTCCATAAAGTTATGAAGATTGTTTTCCAGTTTTTCAACTTTGTGTGAAAAGCGATTATATGAAATAACAGCAGGAATCGCGGCAAATAACCCCATTGCAGTAGCAATCAAGGCTTCGGCGATACCCGGCGCCACCATAGCTAAAGTAGCTTGCTGAACTTCGCCTAGGGCGATAAAAGCGTTCATAATACCCCAAACCGTACCAAATAAACCAATATATGGGCTAATTGAGCCTACTGTAGCTAAAAAAGGTAAATGCGTTTCTAACTTTTCAGTTTCGCGAGATAAGCTAACTCGCATTGATCGATAAGTTGCATCCATCACAGCTTCGGGTGAGCTATTACTGCCTTTTCGAACTCGCGCAAATTCTTTAAAACCAGCTTTAAATAAATTTTCTGATGCAGACAAATCCCCCACTTTATGGGTTACTTCATGATAAAGATTACTGAGTTCAACACCGGACCAAAACCTATCTTCAAATACTCGGCTTTGTTTGCTAGCACTGTTCAATGCTGAGGAGCGTTGAAAAATCATAGTCCAAGAAATAACTGACATGGCAAGCAACATAA
Organism: Catenovulum adriaticum; assembly: GCF_026725475.1. NCBI lineage: Bacteria > Pseudomonadati > Pseudomonadota > Gammaproteobacteria > Alteromonadales > Alteromonadaceae > Catenovulum > Catenovulum adriaticum. Next base: position 1,159,802 of record NZ_CP109965.1, on the reverse strand, counting down.
TCATAACCGCTTTTACCAACAAGCTTGCTTGCATAAATAAACCAAAAAAACTAATTTCTGCAGACACTGTGTAAATTCCTTCGCAATTGTTATATTTAATGAGATTTAGCGATTAGCCTAACTTATACTTAATTTATAATAACGTTATATTTGTTGTCATTTTAATGACTTAAGTGAGTGCAAGTCAATTGACATATTAATTGAGGTGTTATCCCACCAATAACAGGCCACTGACAACAAACAATCATGTTCGATAAGTTATTTTTAATAAAGTTCCACTAGACTATTTAAAGCTTAATGAAATATACGCTAATTTTTGACGAGAAAACATGACTCAATACACAATTATCAAGCCCAACTGGCTTAAGTGATTATTTTGAGAACTATACCCAATAGGCTATTTGGGTATTTCCGTTTTTATAGTTAAGCCAAAATGTAAATACGCTCTTTGAGTTGCAATGCGGCCTCTAGGCGTTCTCTGAATGAAGCCTTGTTGAATTAAAAACGGTTCAATAACATCTTCAATTGTATCTTTTTCTTCCCCAATCGCTGCGGCAATATTATCTAAACCAACAGGCCCACCATCAAATTTATCGATAATCGCATCTAATAATTTACGATCCATAAAATCAAACCCTCGATTATCGACGTTCAATAAATTTAATGCGGCTGCCGCAATTCTATCATCAGCAATACCGTCTGCTTTAACATCAGCGTAATCTCTTACTCGGCGCAATAAACGATTTGCAATTCTAGGGGTGCCTCGGGAGCGAATCGCAATTTCTTTTGCGCCTTCAGCACTTAGCTCCAATTGCAAATGCAAAGCTGAACGGGTAATAATTTTTTCAAGCTCCACAACATCATAAAACTCTAGCCGCTGTACCAAACCAAATCTATCTCGTAATGGCGACGTTAGTGAACCTGCGCGTGTCGTTGCGCCGACTAAAGTAAAAGGCGGTAAGTCGAGTTTAATAGAACGTGCCGCCGGTCCTTCACCAATCATAATATCGAGTTGGTAATCTTCCATGGCAGGATACAAAACTTCTTCAACAACTGGGCTTAACCTATGAATCTCATCAATAAATAAAACATCATGAGGCTCTAAACTGGTTAATAGTGCCGCTAAATCCCCCGCCTTTTCAAGTACTGGCCCTGACGTTGTTTTAATATTCACGGACATTTCATTTGCAATAATTCGGGCGAGTGTGGTTTTACCTAGACCTGGTGGCCCAAAAATTAATACATGGTCGAGTGCATCTTCACGTTTTTTAGAAGCTTGAATGGCAATTTCCATTTGCTCAACCACATGTTTTTGTCCGGTATATTCAGCCAAGGTTTGGGGCCTAATGGCTCTATCTACCACTTCTTCTTCGGTTTGAACTTCGGCGCTTATCAGGCGATCAGCTTCTATCATAATTTACAACATGCTCTTTAAGGCTAAACGAATAATATGCTCGCTAGATAAATCATTGCTAGCCACTTTTTTAACTGCACTTTCTGCTTGATTTGCTTTATAGCCCAAAGCTAATAAAGCTTCAACCGCATCTTGACTTGCCGAGTGAGATTGATTCAATGAAAAGTCGGTCACATCGGCTTGAACCGAGCCTGTAAAGTCTTGATTAGTGCCGCTTAAAGCCTGCCATTTAGCTAACCTATCTTTCATTTCAAGTAATAAACGCTCAGCCGTTTTTTTACCGACACCCGGTATTTTAACCAGCCGGCTTACTTGTTCATTTTGCACGGTCGCAATAAATTCTTGCGCTGACATCGCCGACAAAATCGCCAAGGCGAGTTTAGGGCCTACGCCATTGGCTTTGAGTAATTCTCTAAATAAATCCCGTTCATAACGGTTATGAAAACCATACAGGGCTTGAGCATCTTCTCTAAAGACTTGATGAATAAATATGGTTTGAGTTTGCTCTAGTTCTGCCAATTGATAAAAGCTCGTCATTGGCAAATTGATCTCGTAACCGACACCATTGACATCAAGCACACATTCAGGTGGCAGTTTTTCAACAATTATTCCGGTTAATCTGGAGATCATACTTTTACCTTTAATTTATAGTTAAATAATCTAGCGTAAACGACGCCTAACCGTTTTACTAGCTTGCCCAGCAAGTCCAACTAAACTTTGGCGCGTATGAGCATAGCATAAGGCGACTGCTAGTGCGTCTGCGGCATCGGCCTGCGGCCTTTTGTTTAATTTTAGGATATGCGAAACCATATGCTGCACTTGGCTTTTTTCAGCATTACCTTTACCGACGACGGCTTGTTTAATTTGTCTGGCAGAAAACTCAGCAACTTGTAAGTTGGCTTGCCCTGCAGCAACGATTGCCGCGCCTCTCGCTTGACCTAGTTTTAACGCTGAATCAGGATTATGAGCTAAAAAGACTTGTTCTATTGCAAATGAATCAGGCTGAAATTGCTGAATAATTTCACTCACACCATGAAAAATTTTAATCAAACGTTCGGGTAATGGTGCATCACCTAAACGAATACAACCACTGCCTAAATATTGGAATTGGTTTTTTGTATAGCGGATAACCCCATATCCAGTAATACGAGACCCTGGATCTATGCCTAATATAATACTCAAGCTGTATCCTACATCATAAATAAAATTACGCGGACCAAGCTGCTATCCGAGCGTTCAAAAAGACATTCACCCAAATAACTAAAATGACATATTCAAATTATTTGCGCAGATAGGGAATAAAAGGCTAAATGCCGCACAGCCAAACTGCACGGCAATAAAACGCTTTTAAATTACCTATTCAGCTTTATCGGATTTAACCGTTTGTATACCCAACTCTTTAATTTGGTCTGGGTTTGCAAAACCAGGCGCGTTTGTTAGTGGGCAAGCTGCCGTGGTGGTTTTAGGAAACGCCATTACATCTCGAATTGAGCTAGCGCCTGTCATTAGCATGACTAGGCGATCTAAACCAAATGCTAAACCAGCATGTGGCGGTGTGCCAAATTTAAGGGCTTCTAGTAAAAATCCAAATTTTTCTTCCGCTTCTTTTTCGTCAATACCCAAAATATCAAATACCGCAGCTTGCATATCTTGCTGATGGATACGGACCGAACCGCCACCCACTTCACAACCATTTAAAACCATGTCATAAGCGTTAGATAACGTTTTTTCTGGACTCGCTTTAAGCTCTTGGGCCGTTACCCCAACGGGTGCGGTAAATGGGTGATGAAGTGGCGTCAAACCATTTTCAATTTCTTCAAACATTGGAAAATCTACGACCCAAAGCGGCTTCCAAGCATCTTCCACTAAATTTAACTGCTCACCTACTTTTAATCGTAGTGCGCCGATTGCTTCACTGACCACTGAGTATGTATCTGAACCAAAGAAAATAATATCGCCTGTTTGAGCCTCAACACGCGATAAAGTAGCCGTTGCTACCGTCTCAGGTAAAAATTTAAGAATAGGAGATTGTAAACCTTCCATCCCTTTATCTAGATCATTTACTTTTAACCAAGCAAGCCCTTTTGCACCATAAATACCAACAAATTTAGTCAACTCGTCAATATCTTTACGAGAAAATTTATCAGCCCCACCCGGCACTTTTAGCGCAGCTACACGTCCTTTAGGATCGTTTGCCGGACCTGAAAACACTTTAAATTCAACTTCTTTTAATAAATCAGCGACATCAACCATTTCAAGAGAAATACGTAAATCAGGCTTGTCACTACCATATTTAGCCATTGCGTCTGCGTATGTCATTTTAGGAAAATCACCTAAATCAACATTCAATAATTTGGTAAATAATTGACGTACCATATCTTCTGTCACGGCCATCACTTGATCTGCAGACATGAAAGAAGTTTCGATATCAATTTGAGTAAATTCCGGTTGACGATCTGCTCTTAAATCTTCGTCTCGAAAACATTTAACGATTTGATAATATCTGTCTAAGCCAGACATCATTAAAAGTTGTTTAAATAATTGAGGCGATTGTGGCAGCGCAAAAAACTGACCTTTATGAGTGCGGCTTGGCACTAAATAATCACGAGCCCCTTCTGGCGTCGCTTTAGTTAGAATTGGGGTTTCAACATCCAAAAAGTCATGGCTGTCTAAATAATTACGAATTTCGCTGGTTACTTTTGCACGAAATTTAATTTTGTTAGCCATATCTGGACGACGTAGGTCTAAATAGCGATACTTTAATCGTTGCTCTTCAGAGTTATTTTGATGACCACCCATGTCAATTGGTAAAACGTCAGAGCCATTTAAAATGGTTAAATCAGATGCCAAAATTTCCACCGCACCTGTTGCCATGTTTTGGTTCACTTGGCTCTCTGGACGTGCTCTGACTGTACCTGTTAATTGAATACAAAATTCGTGTTTTAATTTATTTGCCGTTTCAAATAAAGCTTCAAAATCAGGGTCAACCACCACTTGAACTAAACCTTTAACATCACGCAGATCAATAAAAATTAAACCACCTAAATCACGACGACGATTTACCCATCCGCACAAAGTAACGGATTGACCAACTAAAGATTCATTAACCTGACCACAATAATGGCTTCGCATATTTATTCTATTCCTGAGTCTGATATTTAATAATGAGCCTACCGAGTATTAAAACCGCTTGTTTAGCGTCGCTTAAATACCCTTGCAGAACCAATGCAAAAATTGGTCAAGATTATAACCGTAAACAAGCTAATTTAACAGGCTAAATATAGGATTCACATAGCACTTTTGAGTGGATTAAGGTAAGCTTCACGCCCGCTAAACTGGCGGTGTAATTAACATGCCATACGCACCTAATAAGAGAAAGATATGAAGTTTGCCGATTTGGGTTTATCAAAACCTATTTTAAAAGCCATCGAAAGCCAAGGTTATGAAACCCCATCACCCATTCAGGCGAAAGCCATTCCGGCTATTATTTCAGGCCGCGATGTGATGGCCGCAGCTCAAACAGGAACAGGAAAAACAGCTGGTTTTACCTTACCCATTTTAGAAAAATTGAGCCAACAAAAACGCGCTAGTGCGAATCAAGTAAAAACCTTGATCTTAACCCCTACCCGCGAACTAGCTGCACAAGTTGCTGATAATGTGGCTAAATACAGTCAGTTTTTAAATTTAAAATCAGATGTAGTATTTGGGGGCGTAAAAATTAACCCACAAATGCAAAGGTTAACCAAGGGCGTTGATATTTTAGTTGCAACCCCGGGCAGACTGTTAGATTTATACCAGCAAAATGCAATACGATTTAATGAACTTGAGACTTTAGTCTTAGACGAAGCAGACCGAATGCTGGATATGGGTTTTATAAATGATATAAAAAGAATCATTCGACTGTTGCCAAAAGAACGCCAAAATTTAATGTTTTCGGCAACCTTCTCCGATGAAATTAAGGGTTTAGCCAAAGGTTTAATTCATAATCCAATTGAAATTTCGGTTACCCCACCTAATTCAACCGTAAAAAGTGTTGAGCAATGGATTTATCCGGTTGATAAAAATAAAAAAACAGATGCACTCATTGAGCTAATTTTAGATAAAAATTGGCAACAAGCTTTAGTGTTTAGCCGCACTAAACATGGCGCAAATCGTTTAGTTCGCCAATTATGCTCGGCAGATATTAGCGCTGCGGCTATCCATGGCAATAAAAGCCAAGCGGCAAGAACCAAAGCATTGGCTGACTTTAAAGCTGGCAATACTCGAATTTTAGTCGCAACTGATATTGCAGCCCGTGGTATAGATATTGATTTATTGCCGCAAGTTATTAACTTTGACTTGCCTAACGTTGCAGAAGATTATGTACACCGAATTGGCCGAACTGGCCGTGCGGGAGCGTCGGGACAAGCGGTATCTTTAGTTTGCGCAGCAGAAAGCAAACAATTGAATGATATTGAACAATTGATTCAACAACTAATACCTCGCCAATTTTTAGCGCGTTTTGAGCCAGTCAATCCATTACCTGAAACTGTACTAAGAGCACCTAAACGTAAAAAGCCAAAGAAGCCTAAAAAGCCTGACCGCTTTGAACAAAATACAGAATCCCAAACAAAGCAAAAGCGTTCTCCTCGTTCAAGCGAACAGTCGCAAAATAGCAATAGCAATGGCCCTAATGCCGCGAATAATAGAAAGCCAAGAGCAGGCGCAAATAAGCGCAGACCTGCATCACAAAAAAATGACGCTCGAACTCGAGCTAAAGGCGAGTCTACAAACTCAGGGCGTAACCGCAAACAAAGCTAACCTTCATATAGCGGCGTAAGCAAGTAATCAGTAAATAATAGTCAGATGCACATCACCTGACTATTACATTTATTTGAGTTAAAAATCATCAACCAGTCAAATAAAATACACTATTTCGAGCTTAATCATTGCCTATATGAGATAACAGCGTATGATCATATCCCCTTGTTACAAACAACCTGAGCCTGGGATTAATTTCCCGATTTAACCTAAACTCTGGATACGCACTTAGCTAGGATATTAAATTTATTGGTTTTATGTTTTATATAAAACACAATATCTTTGTAAAATATTTTGTTTTAATCCAAGCAAATAGGCTATCAAGAATTTAGGCTATTAAAATAAAACTCAGGTTATTATCTCCCTAAAATACAGAGTACACAAAGTTTAATGAGAAAGTTATTAACTGCCCCGGTAAAAATGCCCTTAACGGATAGTGAAAATCAAAACTATCAGACTATTTTAAAACACGCACAAGAGCTCAGCTTAAATTTAATGGCGATAAAGGTAGAAAATCGACCTGAAGACTTTTTGAGCTGGTGTGAAGAATTTTATCGTTTATGCAGTCAGGAACTTAACCTAGAGCTATTAGAGCCGACTCAATTTACGCCACTAAAAAAAATGCAAGATACGTTAACTAATGCAATCAGCGCCGCACAAATTAAAATGCTACGTGTAGCCCCTTGGCCGGTATTTGTCAGTTATATTAAAGATAAAGCTGACCTTCATGCCTTAGACGAACGGTTAAAGCTTGTTGCGCATTGTAAAGCCTTACAAACACAATCATTGTCTGAAATGATTGACGAAGATTTAACCGCGCTAATTGGTAAGCACACAGCCAAACACGACACCAGCATTTATGATTTTGATTGCGAATGGTTTGGCTCTGCCAAAACGAGCAAAGTGTTTATTCAGTTATGGCAAGCACAACCGAGTCAATTTGAAACGGCTATCAATTGCATTCCACTGGAAGGTGAAGTAAGTCATGCCGATTACACTAATTTTGTTTCAGCGTATCAGGCTATTTTTGCTGAAAATGACCTAGGCGCTGCACCTTTGATACCTGCTACTCGGCTGTTAGCAATGCGCCGGCCTGACCAGTTTGTGGCACTGACTAATGCTAAAATTGATTTATTCAGCCAAGGTCTATCTGTTGCTAAATTTAATAATAAAGATTTTGATGGATATTGGCGGGATCTTATCCTTACAATTCGCTCATTTGCTTGGTACAAGCAAGCTTTACCCGCCGATGAATTTGAGCAAAGTATTGCCGATGCGAAAGCGATTTTAATTGATGTATTTTTGTTTGCCGATGAGCAAACAGCTAAAAATTCAAATTATTTGAAGCTAAAAAATAAACCAAGCAAATCATCAACCACCTCAGGTAAACGTTCGCGCCGTAGCAGAGAATCTGTTCAGGTGCTGGTTGATAAGGCATTAGCTGCTGATGATATGCCACAATATCTGTTAGATAAGCGGGATTCTATCGTAGCCGAAGTTCAAAACGGCAAAAGTATTGACCAAGTAATTAGCTTATTGCGCTCTATTTTTGGTTGATATTTAAAATTAACATTCAAGCGCGTTTTGATTAAACGCGCTTTTTAACTTTTACCACTGCCCTAATCAACCATCCACCTCAACTCGGTTTAATGAATATGTTTCAAACGGCCTTTTTTCACGGGGACTGCGTTAGACTCTAGCTGTTAACACGTGAAAACACATGAATTTGCCTTATCCACGCAAAAAATCCTCGTTAAAAACCATGCAGAGCTATCAGGTTAAATCATTCAATTAGTTAGAATACACCTTAACCCAAGTGGTGGTTAATCAACTTACATAGAAAGATTTAAGTCTCGTTTATTATTTTCAATTAATATTAAGGCTTTTTTATACTCGACATCTTCTATTTCATCTATTAATGCTTCAATAAATGCACCATCATCTAATTGGCAACCCAATTGTTTAAGAGGCTCTATATAGTCTTCAATTTTCGCGTTGGAGGTTTTCAAATAATGAACAATTTGTTTAAACATTTCATCGATTTCTTTATCCGTAAATTCTTTAGTCTGTGAAGATACTTGGGGTTTAACTTGCGGTGAAAAAACAACTAACTCAGCTAATAAGCTAGACAATTTATCAGTTAGTGAAACCAATCTTGTTTCAAAAACTTGGCCTTGATCAATTAAAACTTCAATATCCGCAGCATCTTTTGCTAACTGTTCAGCACCTATGTAAGCCGCATTTGATTTAAGTGAGTGAACCTTTAAACGTAAGCCATGCAAATTTTTATCTTTCGCAAGTTGGTTTATCTCTTCAACTAAATTTTCATTTTCTTCAATAAAAGTGGCTAATAAATCAATGTATAACGCTTCTTTACCATGCATTTGTTTAAGTGCACCCGCGACATTAAGCAAACCTATTGATTGTAAGTTAGATAATTTTTTTTCATTTACATTCAATGTAATTGCTTCAGGCTCTTGCTTTTTTAATTTGTCTTTATCAATCCATTTAACAATGCATCTGTACAGTTCGTAAGGGTCAACGGGTTTAGTTAAATGATCATCCATACCTGCTTCATAGCTGCGTTGTTTATCTCCTTCCATGGCGTGAGCCGTCATCGCAATAATGGGTAGATCGGAAAATCCATCCATCTTTCTAATTTCCTGTGTTGCGGTCAAACCATCCATTTCAGGCATTTGAATATCCATTAAAACAATATCAAATGATTGTTTTGATACTTTCTCAATGGCCTGTATACCATTTTCGGCGACGTCGATTTGAATTTTAGTATCTCGTAAAAAGCCAGCAGCCACTTGTCGGTTTAATTTATTATCCTCTACGAGTAACAAGTTAATATTAGATAAATCGAGTAATATATTAGGCTCTGATTCTACAAAATTCTCTTGAGCTTGCAGGCTATCAAGCGGTAAACATTCAGAAATGACGTTAAATAAAGTTGATTCACCTACAGGTTTTTCAATAAAAGCATCAATACCGGCGCTTTCTCCTAGACGCTTCGCTTCATCTTTATCATAAGCTGAGATCATTAAAATGGCTGGCAGTTTACTTAAATTTAAATCATGCTTAATAATTTTAGCGGCTTCAATTCCATCCATTTCAGGCATTTTCCAATCCATAATGACTAAATCATAGGCCTGTCTAATTTGAATAGATTTTTTCAGTTCGGTAATGGCTTTAGCACCATTTTTTACTAACGTTATATGCGCTTTATGACGTTTAAATAATGCAGAAACGACTTCGCTAGCGACTTGATTATCATCAACAATCAATACATTTAAAGGGCGACCTTTAATTGTAAAAACTTTATTTGATATCGCTTTTTCTGTTGATTTGGCGGTAATTGAAAAATGAAAGGCACTCCCAACATTTGGCTTACTGTTAACCCAAATATCGCCGCCCAATAGTTGCACTAACTCTTTACTGATCGATAAACCTAAACCTGTTCCCCCATATTTACGGGTAATTGAGTTATCCGCTTGAGCAAATGAATTAAATAACTGACTCACTTGCTGTTGATTCATCCCTATGCCGGTATCAACCACTACAAACTCGAGCTTGTACTCTGCTGGATTATCGCCAGATGCTAGCGGGGTTGCACTAACTCTAATACTCACATGACCAAATTCAGTAAATTTGACGGCATTGGCAATAATATTCACTAAAATTTGCTGAAGTCTGAGTGGATCAGACTCAATAAATTTCGGGACATCGGGCTGTATATCTAAAATAATTTCGATGTTTTTTGTATGAGCTTTGAGCGAACATAAACTGACAGCTCTTTCGATAGTTTTGGTTAAATCAAAATTGATTTTATCAATATGTAACTTACCAGCTTCGATTTTAGAGTAATCGAGTACATCGTTAATAATTCCCAATAGTACGTCGGCGGAGCCTGATATTTTTTGAATATAATCTTTTTGTTCAAAATTAAGGGGGGTTTTTAATGCTAATTGACTTAAACCAATAACCGCATTCATGGGGGTTCTGATTTCGTGACTCATTTGTGCTAAAAAGCGGCTTTTAGCTTGATTTGCTTCAATTAAATCTTGTTTCGTTCTTTCTAATTTTTCGGTTCTGTGTGCTACTTTTTCTTCTAGGTTTTCATTTAACTCTACATTTTTAAGATTAACCAAACGCACCTTTTCAGCCATTGCAAATGCCAATAGCAAGCCATCCAACATGGTGCCAATTAATCCCAATAAATATATATTAATATTCATCGACGGAATAAAACCCATATTCATCAAATTACCAACCATGTTAGGCATTAGCAGCATAATATAAGCTAACAAAAAGTAACGTGCCGGTTTAAAACCTGCTAATAACGCTTTTACCCCTAAGGTAAACCCAACAACTAGCATGCCTCCCGTACAGATTGAAGCCAGCATTAACCCTAAAGCAGGAGATTCAATTGCAATTGGCAACCCGGCAATACCGACTACCCCAAACCCAATTGCAGCCTTAGAAAGCCATGGGTTCGATTCCCTAACTTGTAAAAAATTGATAAAAAATAATGCGTTAAAAATAGGAATTAATAAAAAGCCTGCCATTAAAAAGCCAGGAGTACGGGTACCAAACCATTCTTCAGGTAAATTAAAAGTATGTGCCCAGCCCCACATCCAGCTTAATGTAAATAACGCATAATACAAATAAATACGCTGGCGGGTGCCAAAATAAACAAAGGCGTTAAATAAAGCGAGTGCTAAACCTATTCCAAAACACAAAATAATTATAACGTTTTCTATTTTAGCTTGACGTAAAAATTCGGAACTGGGTTTAAACTGCATTCTAAGAGGCGCGAAAAAGAAATCGCTCGACAAACGAGCTAGCAAAACATACTCAGTTTGCGGCTCTAAATCAAAAGACACGCTATAATGATATGGAACCTCATGTGTTGCAAAATAACCTGTTTTTGCGTTTTGAATATTAGCTTGTTGACTACGATTTAGCGGATAAAGTTTAAATTCAATATGCCCGACCGCAGAACCAAATAAGTAAGCTGTCCATTTTTTTTGGTCTGTATCATTGTAAAACGAGTGTGCAGTCCAAAAAATATCGCCATCAAATTGAATTTTAGGGTGTTCTGATAAGGTTTGCTGCCAGTTTTTTAATTCTGAAACGTCATCTGGAAAGTCAGCGTTCGTGCTATAAAAAGTCTGATCTTTAAATAAATCTTTATTTTGTAATTTACTTAAATAAATGGTGTTCTCTAAAGGTTGACTAAATGCAGGTAACGCACCCCCTGCATTTATTAACACTCCCAATAGCAAACTTAAAATTAAGCCTAAGTTACGCATCAAATTACCTTTTTCAAGCAGTATTAATACTCAATTAATATTTATATCCGGGGGTAATAATACATAAACCACTGACCAACAACCTGGTTTTTATATCGCTAATTTGCCTTACTTACTTTTGTTTTTTTGTTCAAACTGAGCTAATTGCTCTGGTGTTGCCGCTTGCTGATATTTATCTTTCCACTCACTGTAAGGCATACCATAAATAACTTCTCTAGCTTGGTCATAATCAATCTCTACATCTAATTGCTTTGCTTCCGCGCTGTACCATTTCGCTAAGCAATTTCGACAAAAATTTGCTAAATTCATTAATTCGATATTTTGAACTTGCTTATTTTCATCTAAATGCGCCAATAATCGGCGAAATACCGCGGCTTCAATTTTCTCTTGCTTCTCTTCTTGCATCGACATTTTTAACTCCGAGATAGAGTGGCTCGAAAGCCACCCAGTTTATGGCTTTAAGCTTTCTGTTTCTTTTTAGATTTTAAATATTCAATCGCGTTGGCTAAATCTTCTGGGGTATCAATACCAGCTGGTGGTGTTTCATTTGCAATACCCACATGAATTTTTTCTCCGTGCCACAATACTCTAAGCTGCTCTAAAGACTCAGCTTCTTCAATTGGCGATGCTGGCCAATTTAAATACTGACGAACAAATTCAGCGCGATACGCATATAGTCCAATATGTCGTAAATAATATTTTCCAATATTGTTTACTGATTTTTTAGCAAAATTATCACGGTCGTATGGAACTGGAGCTCGACTAAAATACAGTGCATAACCATTTTTATCCGTAATCACTTTAACAGCATTAGGGTTAAATACTTCTTCAACCTCATTAATAGGCACAGCTAAAGTTGCCATATCGGCTTCAGTGTACAATGCCATATTACTCGCGACTTGATCGATAATAGAGCTGGGGATAAATGGTTCATCTCCTTGAACATTCACCACAATCTCGTCATCTTTTAAATTTAAAGATTGAATCACTTCACCAATTCGCGCTGTCCCTGATTGGTGATCACTTTGTGTTAAGCAAACTTGCGCACCGATACTAATGGCTTCTTTTTCAATTCGCGCATCGTCAGTTGCTATTACAATATTGCTCGCTTTAGTTTTTTGGCACTGCTTATATACTCTATGCAGCATGCTTTTACCGGCAATATCAACCAAGGGCTTGCCCGGAAATCGAGTTGAAGCATAACGTGCAGGTATTACAATAGTATAACTCATGATTGAACCTCATCTAATTCAAGTGTTCTCGCCTCTGGTTCAAGTAGCACAGGAATGCCATCTTTAATTGGGTAAGCTAAACGCTCGCCTCTACACCATAGTTCAGCTGCATCCGGCTGGTACGCTAGCTTTCCTTTACAAATTGGGCAAGCGATAATTTCAAGTAATTTAGTGTCAAAGGCCATACTGTTTCCGTAAATTTATTATCTGTTGATCAAGTTTTTGAATAAAGGATTGATCGGGTTGAATTGATATTGGTAAATACCACCAATTAGATTGGGCAAATTCATTACATTTAACTGCATCTTTCTCTGTCATTATGATTCCAGCCCCTTCACATTGAGAAAAATCAGATAAACTAAATTGATGATGGTCGATAAAAGTATATTTTTCAAGAAGCTGAATTTTTTTATCTGCAAGAGATTGATAAAAACGCTGTGGATTACCGATTGCACACACCGCATCATACTTGAGTTGGTAGTCAAATGGCTGCGAGTTGTTAATCAATACAGGCTTAGGCACTTGAGCTTGCGTAGAAAAATAATAATCGGTTAAAACTAAAGGCTGTAGACCATTTTGAATAACAAAATCTGTGGTTTTCAAACGCCATTTTCCTTCACGTAAAGGCCCTGCCGGCAGTAAACACTGATTACCGAGTTGACGTGAACCATCCACTAAAATAATTTCAAGATCGCGCTGCAATTTATAATGCTGCAACCCATCATCACACAATAAAATATCGCATCCTTGTGCTAATAAGAGCTCAGCACTTTTGATTCGGTTCGCACCAACGGCGACTGGAACTTGCGCTTTAAGCGAAATGAGTTTGGCTTCATCACCCACATCGACCGCATTATCTTTTGCTGAAACGATTACATTTTGATTACCCACTTGGCTGCCATAACCACGATTGATAATACCGGGTTTGAACCCTTGTTCGATTAAATGTTGAGTTAACCAAATAACAAAAGGCGTTTTACCCGTGCCCCCCACAGTGATATTACCAACAACAATAACAGGTGCTGAAGCTTTATAGGTTTTTTTTAGCCCGTATTTAAATAACCCACGACGAATAGCAGATAATGCCCAAAATAAAGCTGTTAGCGGCAGCAACAAATAAATAAATTTATGTTGCTTATACCAGCCTTTTTCAAACCAGTTCATTAGTGACCTACAAATTGGATATCATAAATTTGTCGGTAGGCCCCATTTTGCTCTAATAGAGCTTGGTGGCTCCCCTTTTCAAGAATCCGGCCATTATCCATCACTACAATTTCATCCGCATTTTCAATAGTCGATAAACGGTGTGCGATCACAATAACGGTTTTATTTTGGCTGAGTTTATCTACGGCTTGCTGAATAACTCGTTCTGATTCTGTATCTAAGGCCGATGTAGCTTCATCTAAAATTAATATTGGGGCATCTCTTAAAATAGCACGGGCTATGGTAATTCTTTGTCGCTGACCGCCCGATAAATTCATGCCGTTTTCGCCAATAGGTGTATCTAAACCAAGTGGTAATTGATCAATAAAATCCGTAACATAACCAGCCTCGGCTGCAGCTTCAATATCTGACCGGCTTACTTTGCCTTGCATACCATACGCAATGTTATTGGCTATCGTATCATTAAACAAAATAACATGTTGAGACACAAGCGCAAATTGGTGCCTTAGCGCCGATAAACTATAATCTCGAATTGGTACATCATCAATTAATATACAACCTGAATCATACTCATAAAACCGAGTTAATAAATTGGTTATTGTCGATTTACCACTGCCAGATTTACCCACCAGAGCGACTGTTTTACCCGCATTAATCGTTAAATTAATATCGCTTAAGGTAAGGCGTTCACTGCCCGAATACGAAAAGTTAAGCTGTCTAAATTCAATTTTCCCGTTCACTTTATCAGTTTCAATTGTGCCTTTATCATCTTCAACATTAATATCTAAAAGCTCAAATACACTAGCGCACGCGGCCATCCCTTTTTGAAATTCACTATTTACTGTGGTCAATAATTTAAGTGGGCGTAGCAATGTCATCATGCAAGTCAGGACGGTTGTAAATGCGCCAGTACTTAAACTGTCTAAAAATTCTTTATTACTAGCAATTAACAGCACTGCAGCAAGAGCGATTGAGGCGATAATTTGAATAGCTGAAACACTTAGCGCGCGCGTGCTAACTAGTTTCATTTGCTGTTGACGTGTTTTTCCTGTGATTTGTGAAAAACGTTCAGCTTCAATTGCTTGTGCGCCATGCATAACAACAACTTTATGACCATTTAACATTTGCTCTGAAACCGAAGTTACATTACCCATCGCCTTTTGAATTCGTTTACTCACCATTCTAAAACGGCGGCTAACCTGCTTAACAACCACGCCAACGATCGGCCCTATGACTAAAAAAACTAAAGACAATTGCCAGCTTAAATAAAACATCACCACTAATAAGCCAATTACAAAAGCGCCCTCGCGTACCAATGTCATTAAGGCTTTACTTGAAGCAGCTTGTACTTGCTCTATGTCGTAAGTAATTTTAGCAATTAAATCACCAGTTGAGTTTTGATCATGAAAAGCCACTGGCACTTTCATTAAATGATTAAATACATCTTGACGTAACTCATTAACGACGTGCGTACCCACCCAACTTAAACTATAAGTCGCAATAAAATTTGCTAATCCGCGCAGAAAAAATACAAAAGGGATAGCGACCCCCATGTAAAACAATAAGTCATAATTTTTTTTGGTTAGACCGTCATCAATAAAAGTTTGGATCTGTGAAAAGAAAAAAGCATCAATGGCTGAATATCCAATCATTCCGACAACCGCCAGAAAAAAACCAACTCGATAATTTTTAATATATTTGAATAAACGCTTAAACAGCGGGCCTGTCGCGTCAGGAGATACTGGAGTTAATGGCGGTTTTGGCTTCATTGTTCAACTATAATTAATCAAAAGACGGGGTATTCTAATCGCTTAAACAACAAAGATCATCTGTTATACCAAAGTGTTTTAAAAATAGGAATTTGCACTCCTCCAAATTTTACTATGCCAAGGTCGCCATAAATTTTTAGTATAAGTACCCCACAGTATTGAATCGGCTTTAAACTGGATTTGAATCTGGCCTTGCGTCGCGGTATTTAAAAACAAAACCTGTTGTTGCTGATAACGCTTTTCTATCTCAGATGATGGATGCCCAAACCGGTTAAACAAGCCGGCACTGTTTAAACTTATTTTAGGATTAACCTGATTAATAAATTCCGGGGTAGATGACGTTTTACTGCCATGGTGAGGCACCAGTAATACATCCGATGGTAATAAATGAGCATAATTTTTAAGTAAATTTTTTTCGGTCTCTTTTTCGATATCTCCAGTTAACAATACCGAATGATTCAACCCCGTCACTTTAAATACACAGGAACTATTATTGCTATCAATACCAGCTTGCTTATCCATTACGGGCAGATATTGCCAATTGAGCCCTAACTTGTTCATTTTTGCAAAATCAGCGCAGCCGTGTTGCCCTTGCCAAATGGGTAAATTTGGATATTTTTCACGAATCACATTTAAACCGCCTGCATGGTCTTTATCTGCATGACTCACCACTACGCCGATTAAATCGCTATTAAGCTCTGTTAAGTTAGGTTCAACAACCGCTTCAAATAAATTAAAACCTGAACGATAAGCATCCCCAGTATCATACAAAATGCTTTGCTGATCTCGCGTGATTAATACCGCTAAACCTTGCCCAACATCAAGCATATCTAGTTGCCAATACAGCTTTTTTGGATGCGCTAAAGCCAATAATAAAAAACTAATAGGGATGGTTAATAAATAACAAGTCGTTTTTTTGCTCATTGGTAATTTAAGTAATAGCAATGCAATAACAAAGAACCATAAAAATTTTAGATATTTGGATGAAACTGACGCTGTAGCTAAATCAAGTTGAGCAATCAAATAAAGCCATTGCCACAATATGTCTAATAAAACATGACTCAATTGATAGCCTATATCAACAAGACGTTTTAAAAGTTCTAAGTCAAACCAAGTTAACGTTTCTAACTGAATCACGAAAAAGTCTAACCCACCAGCCAGTAACAAACTTGGCAACACAACTAAACTCAATAAAGGAATCGCAATCAAATTAGCGACAATACTTAGATATGGCAGGTGCTGAAAGAACAGGATTTGAATAGGAATTAAGCCAATGCTTAACCACAATTGCAATAATATAAATCGCTTTAATTTGTCCCATCGTTTTAATTTAAGATGCCATTTAAAATACCATAGTAAAAAGACAATAAACCCGGCGGCATAAAACGAGAGCCAAAATGATAATGATAACGGGCTTGTCGGCAATGCAATTAAAACTAAACTCACCGCAAACAAAAACCGACAAGCCAAACCAATATGCCATCCTAATAAACCGAATAGGGCAAAACAGCTAATAAAAATGGCAGCTCGAATACCTGGTAAAGAAAAGCCCGTTAGTGCACAAAATAACCAAGTAATCACAATTGCAACAATTAAAGCTAGGTTATCTAAATTACTGGTTAGCAAATAAGCGAATGGTCTAAGTAATAAACGCAGCAACCAATAACACCAAATAAACACTAATCCTAAATGCAATCCAGACACAGCTAATAAATGAGCTGTCCCCGTTTGTTTTAATACATCCCAGCGACTCGATTCCATGAGTGACCGCTCGCCCATTAGTAAACCAATCATCAAATCTTTATGAGTTAAATTTGCAAATTGCTGCTGCAAATAATCGAATGTGCTTTGCCGCCAATCTATATCTGTGCCAATTAATTTTATTTGCTTAACATAGCCTGTCGCTACAATGGCTTCACTTATTAACCAACGCTGATAATCAAATCCAGCGGCATTGTGCACGCCATGTGGTGGTTTTAAACGCACACTTAACGACAATAATTGGCCTTGTTTAACCACCCATTCGGGTTGATACCAAGTGAGTCTCACTTTCGGTTTAATTAAAAATGATTGAGCAGTCTCTTGAAATTTTTCTTGAAGAGGCTCTGGGCAAGTGTCTTTGCTTAAAGCTGGCGTTTGAATAGATCCCAGACTGGGATTTTGCACACAATCTAGCAATAAATTAAATCTAACTTGCTGTTTTTCTGATTTAACCAGTGTGCTGACCCGACCTGTTATGTTAATATCAGTAGAGATATCGAGTTGAGTCGGTTGCCAGGCTAGTTGAAGTATCATTGCAACTGATACAGTGACAAACCCAATTAAGCAGGCTGCGGCACGAAACAAGCCTTGCTGAAGCAGTACCAATATAATCGCAATTGTCACAACGCATTCATTAACCGAGAGTAAAGTCGGAAATACGTTTGCCAAAAAATTGCCGCTGATAAAAGCCAGCAGTAACGCTTCCATGTGTTTAACCTTATTGATAATTAGTAAGACTGTATGCCCAAAAAATTGATACAGCGATGTTTACCAGATCATCACAAAATAAAAAGTCAGAAATCCTTAAAAATTTTTGGCTCTCTGCTACATGATCCCAACCTATGGCATTTAAACCGAAAATCGGTTGCGGGTGCCTTTGCGTTAGGCTTATTTAATGCGTTTATTCCGGTGCCATTTCAAATGTGGCTGTCAGCCGCCGGTGCCATTTTGTTTAGAGTTAATTTACCCCTTGCCGTTGTAATTGTATGGCTGACCAATCCTTTTACCATTCCGCCTATCTTTTTTGGCTGTTACCTATTGGGTGCGACTGTGCTTGGCCAAGAGCCTCTTCAGTTTCATTTTCAGCTTAGTTGGGACTGGCTGGTGCAAAGTATGGGCACCATTGGCCCGTCGTTAATTGTCGGCTGTTTAATTTGCGCCACTTTTTTTTCAATTCTAGGTTATTTTGTCATGAACATGGTATGGCGATTTTCAGTCAAA
Organism: Catenovulum adriaticum; assembly: GCF_026725475.1. Taxonomy (NCBI): domain Bacteria; kingdom Pseudomonadati; phylum Pseudomonadota; class Gammaproteobacteria; order Alteromonadales; family Alteromonadaceae; genus Catenovulum; species Catenovulum adriaticum. The sequence goes on along the minus strand of NZ_CP109965.1, from coordinate 1,141,123 downwards.
AAGAACTGGCAAAAAAGACAAACAAAACGCGACACTAAACTACCTTAAAGCTAACTAAATAATGTAGCCAAATAAGACACAAGCAATATCACAATAAGTTAATTTTTTAGCCAAGCTGCCACTTTGGTATTTAAAGCGATAAAGCGCTTTTTATCTGTATATCGATTTTTAAATATATAGCAGCTAACTTCAAACATAAGAACTTGCGAAATAATAAAAGATTTACTTTTTTAGGGCGTGGGTTATGGTTATTGCCAACCGTAAAACTCAATCATTAGCCGAATCAAGCCACCCTATAGCCGTTTCTTTTGTTCGAAAAGATTTAATCGTCCAGTTTCGACTACGTGGTTGTCTATTTAAATTTTGCGTCGCCAGTTCACTTATTTTGTTATAGGTCACGATTGCCATTTTATCAATTTCACGAATGGTGCCTATTTCTCGCTGAGCTTCCGGCGTATAGCTATAAGAATTCAATTTATTAATCAGTAAATTAAATGGCGCTGATAGATGTGTCCGTAAAAAAGTATGGTATTGATCAACTTGGGCTAAATCCATAAATACACCTTGGTTGACTATGATTTCTGCTAAATTTTTACGATGAATAATTATTCGGGCAAAACCTAATTGGTGCTCTGTCATTGCTTCCCTGCTACAAAAGTGCTAATTAAACGCATGCTAGCTTAAAATATCGATAACTTCATTAAAAATATTTTATTTAAATTAGCCATCAATATCCCATCATTTAATAATAAATCATCTAAACAAGGCTATTTTAAAGAAGTTATCAATAATTGATTATGCAAAATCTTTACATTCATCAGCTCGTTATCCTCAGTTAAGTTTGTTAAACTCTCAGTTATAAACTTTTAAAATGATTGTGAATTTTAATGAATAAAAATTATCTTTATGGGTTGGTATTAGCCTGCTTTTTTTCAACCAGTTTTTTTAATCTATTACACGCAGATCCAGCTTCCCTAACTAATGCAGAATTTGTAGGTTCAGGTGAATGTAAAAGTTGTCACCTAGATGAATACAAAAGCTGGCAACAATCTGATCATTTCAAAGCCATGCAGGAACCAACATCTGAAACGGTTTTAGCTAATTTTAATAATAAGACGGTCGAATTTCATAATATAAAAAGTCGTTTTTTTAAAAAAGATAACGATTTTTTTGTTGAAACCATAGGTAAAGGTGGCAAACCTCAGCGTTATAAAATTAAGTACACCTTTGGTTACCACCCACTCCAACAATATTTAGTAGATACGGGTAATGGTCATATTCAAGCGCTCAATATCGCTTGGGATAGCCGGGATAAAAGTGAAGGCGGACAAAAGTGGTATCACTTACAACCCGATGAAGATATCACGCCAGAGCATCCTTTTTTCTGGTCTGGTCATTTTCAAAACTGGAATACACGTTGTGCTGAATGTCACAGTACCAATGTAGTTAAAAATTATAATCCAAAACAAATGAGTTATCACACCACATTTTCAGAAATCAATGTGGCTTGTGAAGCCTGCCATGGCCCGGCCAGTGAACATGTAAAATTGGCAAAAAGTGATAATTTAACAAAAGATAATCTTGCATTGGCTTTTACCAAACCAGCAAAAATAAACTGGACTTGGAAAGAAGGCGATCCTATTGCGAATCCAGAAGGTGAACCTAGCACTTCCCATATTGATATGTGTGGTGGCTGTCACTCTCGCCGGATGCCATTAAAAGAGATAAAAGTAGGTACCGATTACCATGACCAATACCGATTAGAGTTATTAGGCGAAAATTTATACTTTGATGACGGCCAAATTCAAGACGAAGTATTTGTATTGGGTTCATTTTTACAAAGTAAAATGCATCAAAATGGGGTCACTTGCCAAAATTGTCATAATCCGCACTCTGGTAAGCTTGTAGCCGAAGGCAACAGCTTGTGCGCGCAGTGTCATGCGCCAACTACATTTGATACACCAAAACATCATAAACATCCAGCAGATTCATCAGGGGCTGAATGTGTAAGCTGTCATATGCCAACCCGCACCTACATGGGGGTAGATGATAGACGTGACCATAGCTTTAAAATACCGCATCCAGATATAACACAAACTGACAAACCTAACGCGTGTACTAACTGCCATCAAGATAAAAATAATCAATGGGCAGCAGATGAACTACAAAAATGGCCAGTTAATATTGAACAAAGTAAATGGGTTCTAGCCAACCAAAAAGCCCGTAGTCAAGATTCATTGGGTGTTGCAAAAATAGCTGCATCGGCGAGCGATGCGCAATTACCTGCTATTATGCGCGCCACTTTATATCAAGCGTTGGCCAATTTTCCGTCTCAAATTTCGGTTCAAGCGGCGAAGTTAGCTTTAATGGATTCTAATCCGTTAATCCGCCGGTCTGCGGTGTCATCGTTAGCCGGTTTGCCAGCAGATATGCGCTGGCAAATATTAGAACCTATGTTGAATGATCAAAATACCAGCGTTCGATTTGAAGTTGCCGCCATGCTAGCTGATGTACTTGATGGTTTATCGAACAGCGCGCGCCAAAAAATTAGCGGTTTATTAGATGAATACGAAACCAGTATTAAATTGATGGAAGATTCCCCATCCTCACAAGTCAGCTTAGCCAATCTGGCGATGCGTCGAAACCAACCTAAAAAGGCTGAGCAAGCTTATTTAACCGCATTAAAACTAACGCCTGCTTACATTCCCGCGCTACTTAATTTAGCTGATTTATATCGCTCGCAAGGGAACAGTGTAAAAGAAGAAAAGCTATTAAAAGAAGCGCTTGAAATTATGCCTGACAGCAGTGCAGTGCAACATTCTTACGGCTTATTATTAATTCGTTCTAAACAGTACAATAAAGCCATTCCTTACTTAAAAGAAGCAGCGGAACTTGAAGATGCACAGCCAAGATATGCGTACGTATATGCGGTGGCTTTAGATGGTGTTAAACAGACAGCGCGCGCCATTGAAGCGCTTAAAGCAGCCGATAAACGCTGGCCAAACCAATATGAGCTGTTAGCCACTCAGATTCTCTTTATGGAAAAGCTGGGGCTCACTAATCAAATATTAAGGCCTTTATCTAAATTATCTATGATTGCACCGAATGCTCCTCAGGTTCAAAGCTGGGTACAACAATACGCTCGCCAATAATTATCGCTTAAATGGATATAAAAAGCCGTCTATTGTGAAATGACGGCTTTTTTATTTACCTGAAAATCCATGCCAAAGTTGCTTTGTTCTCTCGTTGGAAACCCACTAAATGTCACAAATTAATACAAGTACTAAGAGCTAATAAAAAACACGCGGCTTTTTAGTTGGTTAAGCTATACTTTTAGATAAACGATAATAGGAAGTTAGATGTTTACACCCCGAAAAGTTGCCGACCGGTATCGTGATTTAATTAGCAGCATTGGATTTTACCCATCATTATTAAGTATTTTATTTTTAGTCTTTGCTTTTCTTAGTATTTCACTTGAATTTAATCCCCATGTAATTGAGCTTAAATCTTCAATGCAATTTATGTTATTAGATACACCTGATAACGCTCGTACCTTATTAAGCATTTTAATTGGCAGCACCATTTCGTTAACGGTTTTTAGCTTTTCAATGGTAATGATAGTACTTAATCAGGCAAGCTCGGCTTTATCGCCGAGAGTCATTCCGGGCTTGATTACCCGAAAGTCACATCAACTAGTTTTAGGGGTTTATTTAGGTTCAATTATTTATGCTACGGTAATGTTAATTAATATTAAGACGGGTCAATCAGTAGAAGGCGATATTCCTAGTTTAGGGATTTTATTTGCCCTGTTATTTGGTTTAATTTGTTTAGCATTATTTGTTTATTTTATTCACTCGATTTCAAAAGCGATTCAGGTTGATAATGTATTAAATGAATTATTTCAAAATACGTTGACTGAAATTAAAGCCTTATATACCCGCCAAGACAGACAAGCAACCCCGGATATTCCTGATTTTGAACAATGGTTTACGTTGTGCAGCGATAAAGCTGGCTACTTTAAAGGAGTAGATACTAAAAAATTATGTGTCATTTTAAAACAAAATGAAATTCAATTATTTATTGCGGTTAAACAAGGCTATTTCACGGTTGAAGGCTACCCTTTTTTAAAATGCAGTAAAGACTTATCAGCGCAAGAAGCACTTAAAAATCAAATCTTAAATTGCTTTGTTTTTTATATTGAAGAATTTATTAGCGATCATTATCGCTATGGATTAACTCAAATATCAGAAATTGCCGTTAAAGCCATGAGCCCTGGCATTAACGATCCGGGCACAGCCGTTAAAGCAATCGATATGTTAAGCATACTGATTATTGAAAGGCTTGGCTTGGAAGATATCAATTATTCTTACAGTGATTCAGACGACGCTGACCCCTTATTATTTATTCACGAAACTTCATTAATGGAGCTAATGCACGATAATTTTACGCCTATTCGCCACTACGCAAAATCAGATGCTTACGTAATGGCAAATGTATTAGAGGCCTTTAAAAATATTATTTTTGTTGCTAATAAAAAATCTAATGAGCTTGCCACTATTTATGCTTATCTAAATTCAATCATTATCGATATAGATACACATACAGATAATCCGTTTGATCGTCAGGAAATAGCCGACATGATAAATGCGATCAAAAAAATAAATCCCAAAATAGCTCAGACAGCCTTAAGCCACTTCGAAGTATAAATGCCAACCGCTATTTCGCAAAACTCAACAAAATAGCCGTAATCTAATTAGTCAACAAAACACCAGTTGAGTCAAACTACAAAATAAGGCAATATCAGCCAAATTGTTTGTATCACATTTCGCCATAAGGAAAATAAATGAAACCCAGCTTAAAACCCAATAACCCAAACTTTTCATCTGGTCCTTGCACAAAAAGACCTGGCTATAATTTAGCTGAGTTAGACACTGCATCTTTAGGACGGTCACACCGCAGTAGCTTGGGTAAAAATAAATTAAAACAAGCCATAGATGAAACGGCTCGTCTGCTTAATTTACCTGCAGGTTATAAGGTTGGGATTGTGCCTGGCTCTGATACAGGCGCCATGGAAATGGCAATGTGGTCATTACTAGGGCAACGTCCGGTTGATGTATTTTCTTGGGAATCTTTTGGCTCTGGCTGGGCAACAGAAATTCTTAAACAGCTTAAGTTAGATGATGCTAATTCATTCACCGCGCCTTATGGAGAATTACCTGATTTTAGTCAGGCAAATTCAGATCATGATATTGTCTTTACTTGGAATGGCACAACCTCAGGGGTAAAAGTAAATAATGCAAACTGGATTAGCGATGACCGTCAGGGCTTAACCATATGTGATGCGACCAGCGCCGTTTTTGCAATGCCAATACCATGGGAAAAAATTGATGTAGCAACCTTCAGTTGGCAAAAAGTGCTAGGCGGTGAAGGCGCTCACGGCGTTATTATTTTAAGCCCACGAGCCGTCGAACGGTTAGAAAACTATACCCCAAGTTGGCCAATGCCTAAAATATTCACGTTAGCAAAAAGTGGTAAATTAATTTCAGGTATTTTCGAAGGTGCAACCATTAATACCCCATCTATGTTATGTGTTGAAGATTATTTAGATGCGCTAAATTGGGTTGAAAGTATTGGTGGCTTATCTGCTGCAATTGCAAAAAGTGAAGCTAATTTGCAAATATTTAAAGACTTTGTACAGCAGAATGACTGGATTGACTTCTTAGCTGAATCTGACGACATTTGTTCTAATACCAGTGTATGTTTTCAGCTAAAAGCAGACGAAGCACAAGTAAAAACCATCATCAAATTATTAGATTCAGAACAAGTCGCTTACGATATTGGTGCATACCGAGATGCACCTGCTGGCCTTAGAGTTTGGTGCGGTGCAACCGTTGAAGCTGACGACTTAAAAGCTTTATTACCTTGGTTAAGCTGGGCGTATCAAACCGCAACAGCTTAAAATCAAACGTTAATAAAAATGCTGGTATCTTACTGGCATTTTTATTAATACTCGTTGGCAATATCCGTTCATGAATAAATTGCTCACAAAATAAAATGCGAAAATTTAATTTTAAACACTAACACCAAATTGAAATTAGGCCGTATTCAATGAATTAAAAATAAATAATCACTAACAGAAGATGGATATCATGAAAAAAATTAGAACTTACAATAATATTGCCGATAAAGGCTTAAACCAATTTCCAACTCAGACTTATCAAGCTTCTTCCGATCAACAAACACCAGACGCTATTTTATTGCGCAGTCATAAACTGCATAACGAAACTTTACCTAAATCCGTATTAGCAGTTGCCCGAGCTGGTGCTGGGGTTAATAATATTCCCGTAAACGATTACACTCAACAAGGGATTGTCGTATTTAATACCCCTGGAGCCAATGCTAACGCCGTAAAAGAACTAGTCATGGCCAGTTTATTATTAAGTGCCCGCGGTATAACGCAAAGCATGAATTATGTAAAAAGCTTGATTGATATCACAGACGATAATGAACGCCACCAAAAAGTAGAAGCGGGTAAAAAACAATTTGGTGGATTTGAGCTGCAAGATAAAACCCTTGGAGTCGTTGGCTTAGGCGCGATTGGTGCTAAAGTAGCGAATATGGCATTAAGTTTAGGCATGAAAGTAATAGGCTATGATCCTAAATTAAGTGTAGAAGCGGCATGGCAATTATCTAGCCAAGTCACTAAAGCTGATAACCTTAACTCTTTATTAGCCCGCTCAGATTATGTTACTTTGCATGTCCCCGCTGTTGAATCAACAATAGGCTTTATTAACCAAGAATCGCTAACCAGTGTCAAAGAAGGCGCGACTCTCATTAATTTAGCCCGGGGCGAATTAGTTAATGAAACCGATGTAATCCATGCACTGGATACAGGTAAATTAAATGCCTATGTCGCCGACTTTCCTACTGCTAACTTAATCAAACATGATAAAGCCATATTATTTCCGCATTTGGGTGCAAGTACCGCTGAAGCTGAAGAAAACTGTGCTGTTATGGCAGCGAACCAATTAATCGACTTTTTAGAAAACGGTAATATTAAAAATTCGGTTAATTTTCCAACCATTAATATGGAACGAACTCAAGGCGATAGAATTACTTTTGCTAATGATAATGTGCCAAAGGTATTAGGCGAAGTCCTAAATTTACTAGCTGATTTAAATATTAACGTGATCGATTTAGTTAATAAAAGCCGGGATGATATTGCCTACACGATTTTAGACATTGACCAAACCGTCACGCCCGAGTTAATTGACAAAATAGCTCAGGTAGAACATGTTTTTCATGTTCGAGCGGTGTAGCGCTTTAAATTCAATCGCCTGAGTATTTACAGCAGGATTAGATGACCTCTATTCCTGCGCCTTCTGAGCACATCAGAAAAATTAAACGTAAATGTTAATTAAATTTTTATTTTTTTAAGGTCAGATATCAAAGCAATGCGGACTTGGTTAAAGAGCTGGCTTATTTTTACGCCTGTGAACAATTAAATCAGTTGGAAAACAAAACGAAAAACAGCTTCCCTCTCCCACTTTACTATTGATTTCAAGTTCAGATTGGTGATGCGCAAGGACATGTTTGACTATAGATAAACCTAAACCTGATCCCCCGGTTGAACGAGAGCGGGCTTTGTCGACTCGATAAAAACGCTCAGTTAAACGGTTTAAGTGGAGTTCTTCTATCCCATCACCGTTATCTGTCACTTTAAAGCAAGCTTGCTGGTTATGTTCACGCCAACTCACCAAAACTTCGCCTTCATTTTGCGTATATCGAATTGCATTTTTAACAAGGTTAGTAAACGCACTTCTTAATTCATCTTCAATGCCATACAGTAATAAATTTTGATCGATATCAAAACTAATTTTATGGTGACGGTCAAAATTAAGCTGTTCAGCTTCTCGTTCTAATACCAACATCATGGCTGGAACATCAACTTGGTACTCAAAAATATTATCTCGATTAACTTCTATCTTTGATAAAACTAGCAGCTGATTTACTAGGTTAAACATACGCTCACATTGGTCTGACATCATGCCGACTGCTTTGCTATTGGGTAAAGTGCCGCCCATATCTGGGTCTTGCATCATTTCCAAGTAGCCTTGCAGTACTGTCAAAGGTGTACGTAACTCGTGTGAAACGTTGGCGATAAAATCTTTGCGCATTTGATTTACACGCTGCATTTGCGTCACGTCTCGCCCTAAAATAAGCAACTGACCTAACGCATAAGGCACCATTCTAATTTCAATTGTGCTATCTCTATCAATAGGCGACGGCATTAATACGGCTTCGTCTACATCTTGTTTCAGTTTTTGCTGGTTGAATTGCTCGATAAAATTTGGATGGCGTAATAAGTTAGTGATCAGTAAACCATTATCCTCTGGCCATCTGAGTCCAAATACATGGTGGGCTAGCTTATTACACCAAAGTATTTGTCCATTTCCTTGAACAACAACTGCAGCATCGGGCAATGCTTCAGCACCATCTCTAAACCGTTTTAATACCTGACCAAGTTCTTTTCGCCTAGAACGATTTTTTCGCTGAAGGCGATAAATACCATCAAAGGCTTCTGACCAAATACCACTACTTGATGGTGGATACAGATTTTTTTTACTCCACAACCATTCATTTAAACGAATTAAATTATAGCTATACCAAGCAAATAAACCGCCCATCAAAATGACAAAGACCAATAGTATTTGGTCAAGCAGCCATCCAATAAATAAAGCGCAGCTGGTTAAAATAACAAACCGACTTAATGCATTAAAATATTGAGTTGGTTGCTTCATTAGATTTTTGCAGAAAACCGATAACCAGCACCACGCACCGTCTGAATGAGCTGATCATGCCCATGCATTGAAATAGCTTTACGTAATCGACGAATATGAACATCAACCGTTCTGTCTTCAACGTATACGTTTGTTCCCCACACATGGTCTAGTAGTTGTTCTCGGCTGTAAACACGCTCTGGATGTGACATAAAAAAGTGCAATAATTTAAATTCGGTTGGCCCCATATCCAGCCCATCTTCATTGGCACTGACTCGATGAGACACAGGATCCAGTTTTAGACCTTGCACTTGGATTAAATCTTCAACACTCGTTGGTGCAGCACGACGCATAACAGCTTTAATTCGAGCTAATAGTTCTTTAGGTGAAAAAGGTTTCGTCATATAATCATCAGCCCCTACTTCTAGGCCTCTAATTTTATCTTCTTCTTCTCCACGCGCTGTTAACATTATGATAGGTATTTGACGGGTAAATTCGTGTTGTTTGAGCTGTTTAGCTAATTGAATACCACTTCCACCGGGCAACATCCAATCTAATAAAATTAGATCCGGATAAGGCTCTACAATTTTTTCTAATGCTTCATTGTAAGTTTCAGCTTCTAAGGTGTAATAACCTTTTTGCTCCAATGCGAAAACAAGCATGTCTCGGATTGGCATTTCATCTTCTACAACTAAAATTCTGCGTGACATAAATTTTGTCTCTATATAATCATTCGTCCATACTGATTATGGATTAGGTTTTTGACACTTTTATGAAAGCGAAGCAATAATTAAGTCAAAATTGCAATATTTGTGTCATTAGCATAGCAGATGCAATTTGCTTAGTTATTGAATATAAGCAAAATTAATTAAGAAGCCAAGATATTCAAGTAGTAAAGTGTAATATAAATGTCATATTAATGGCCAATGGGAGTCATCATAATAACAAAAAGTTGAAATTATGATGACTTAAAGCAGATTATTTTTTTCCTATGCTAAACCTTTGCATACGTCGACGGTTTCGCTGTTGAGTAAGGGTTAATTTATGATTATCTTTTGTTGAATATGGGTTACTGCTTTCTTTAAACTCAATTCGAATTGGCGTGCCCATCATATCTAATGATTTTCTAAAATAATTCATTAAATAGCGCTTATATGAGTCAGGCAAATCATTTACTTGATTACCATGGATGACGATAATAGGTGGGTTATGGCCGCCAGCATGCGCGTATTTTAATTTAACCCGACGACCACGAACAAGCGGTGGTTGATGTTCATATTTTGCAGAGTCTAAAATTCGGGTTAACAGTGAAGTGGTTACTTTGCGTGTTGCCGACTCATAAGCTTCAGTCACTGACTCAAACAAATGACCAACACCTGTACCGTGCAATGCTGAAATAAAATGAAGACGAGCAAAATCAATAAAGCCGAGCCGTCTATCGATTTCAGATTTTATGCGATCTTTTACGTAGGTATCTAATCCATCCCATTTATTTACCGCTAAAACCACTGAACGGCCTGCATTCAAGGTAAAGCCTAGCAAGCTTAAATCTTGGTCGCTAATCCCTTCTCGAGCATCTATCACGATTAACACAACATTTGCGTCTTCTATCGCTTTTAACGTCTTTATAACAGAAAATTTTTCAACCGTTTCATTTATTTTTCGTCGTCTTCTCACGCCTGCTGTATCAATCAGTACGTATGGTTGATCATCCCTTTGCATTGGAATGTATATACTATCTCTGGTGGTGCCGGGCATATCATAAACAATAACTCTATCTTCACCCAAAATTCGGTTGGTTAAAGTCGACTTGCCTACGTTAGGCCGTCCTACAATTGCCAATTTAATCGCTTTGGGATCCAGTTGAATTTCTTCGTCATTTTCTTCTAGCGTTGAATCTGTAGCCACATTTTCGTCTGACTCGTCTTCTTCTTGAGCAATTCGCATTTCAGGAAATTCTTCAACCAGCGGAGACAAAGTTTCTTGCAGTAAGCCGTTAATACCACGACCATGAGCCGCAGCAATTTTATAAACTGGACCAAGCGCTAAACTATAAAACTCGGCAATTGCTGAATCGGCATCAATGCCATCTGTTTTGTTTGCAACTACATAAGCTGGCTTACTGTTTCGTCTTAAATGCTCTGCTAACATCTGATCAGCAGCTGTCACACCCTCTCTGGCATCTACAATAAACATAACGACATCAGCTTCTTCAATTGCTTGTAAAGATTGCTCAGCCATTTTGCTGTCTATACCTTGCTCGTCACCTGTGATACCTCCGGTATCAATCACGATAAATTGATATTCACCGTATTCAGCTGAACCGTATTGACGATCACGAGTTAAACCTGGAAAATTAGCGACAAGTGCATCACGGGTTCGGGTGAAACGATTAAATAAAGTTGATTTACCAACATTAGGTCGGCCAACCAGTGCGACAACAGGGATCATGTATGAATCTCCACAAAACATTCTACAGGAACTAACGATAACTTAGTTACCAGCATTCAAAGTATAGCTATATCAAGGCGGCGGAGTATATCACAGCTTTAGTTATAGCGATAAAAAAACCGCCATTACAGCGGTTTTTATCAAATCTATATTTGTGCTTTTGTTTCAACAAATACACTTAATAAAATTTAATTCAACTTACTTATCACTTTAACCGAGCCATCAACAATACTGGCGTCAATATAACCAATCATATTAGGGTTACTTGACACCAATTTAAGCACCTCAGCCGAAGAATTTACTTCCTTAGGTGGTGTACCTTTACCAGTAAATACCAGTTTAGACCAATAAGCTTTTAGTTGACTACTATTTTTGTTAAGTGCTTTTTCATTAAAGCTGGCACGTGTCGCATCACCTTCATTTAGATTAATAGGCACCGCAGTATCACCTGACGAAAAAGCTTTCTTTTTGCCTAAAAAGATACGCTCAATATCCTCTGCTGAAATATTTGCAGAATTAGACGGATGAACCACCACAGCTATTTCAGCAAAACACTGGCTTGCAAATATGGTGGCGGCGATGAAACTTGTCTGGATTAATTTATTCATTATTCACTTTCCCCTAAAAAACCATATCAACTGCAAATGAAATAACTTGAGCATCTCTTGTATACTCACCATCCCAAATGGTTAAATCAGCTTTAAACGTGGCCGATGGGTTAAAGTCATATTTAACCCCTAGCGAATAGTACTCACCTTCTTCACCTTGCTCTTGGCCTTGCAAAAACGATTTTAATCCAGCTAATACCGGAGCCGGTACCACACCACTGTCTAACGCTAAGTTATAACCTACTGGGTTTGCTTTATCATCAATTTTTTGATAACTAAAGTAAGGTGTTACTACATCTAAACGGTGCGCTAATGAAATATAACTACGGTATCTGTCAGCAATAAATGAATCATCTACTTTAGTTTGGGTGATTTCCCCCTGGAATATCCAGTCATTTTTATCAATACCAAAGCCTAAACCTGCAAATGAACCAGTATCAGAATCAGCCATCACTTGAGCTAAAGCTGCGCTATTGCCTGTTGCAGTCAACGCATCAGTTAATAATAAATAATCAGGATTATCTGCAAAATTAAAAGTCACACTGGACTTCATATAAACCGCCCGCAAATAAAGCCAGTCATAAGTTGCAGCAACATTAAGTCCGTATAAGTCATCTAATTCAGTTTGAGCATCAGCCCCATTGACCACAATATCTTCACTAGCAGTCCCGAGCGTCGCTTGAACTTCAACATCAAACTGGCCTACACGAGTTGAATGTAATAAGCTTAAACCGTCATAGGAGCTATAAGGTAAGTCATAAACGGCCTGAGGGGGACGAATCCAAGTATAAGCATAACCTACGTCTAAAAAATCGGAATAACGGAAAAACGGTAAACGTAGATGACCCGCATTAATTCGGGTGTTATCTGTCAACTCATATGACAAATAAGCCCATTCAACTTCTAAATTAAAATCGTCACGACCTCTCGACATTAATTGTGCAGTTGCAGAAAGTCCTTCATCTAAATCAGCAGAAGCTTGCAGCGCAAACAAACTCTCGTTTTTAAAATCTAAACTATCTTCATATCCTAATAACGTTTCTCCACTTTCTAATGTGCTGCCAGCAGCTATGCGGGCAAAACCATTAAAATTGATGTCGGCATAAACAGGTGAAGATAATGCTAACATTACCCCTACTGTTAACACTTTATATTGATGTCTCATAGCATCTCCGTGGTTAAATAAATATGTGTGTATTCCAATGTGAAACTTTAAACGACGCTATTTTGCTTATCCATAAACGCAGTTTCAAATTACCCTTAAAATTGTAGACTAAACAATAGATAACCGTCTTTATTTACTTCCAATACACTGCCATGGTCGTACCAGTCACCCAAAACAATCCTTACCCCAATATTTTGTTCTATCGCATTATGATGTATCGCGGGTCTATGTGTGTGGCCGTGAATAAGCAGTTTCACATCATGCATTTTCATCTGAATCGCAACTTCAGGTAGAGAAACATCTAAAATTGACATATCAGTCACCGTTTGTTGTTTTTCCTTGCTTTTTTTTCGACCGGCGCCAAATATACTTAGCCTTGTTTTAAGGGGTAATAATGAAAATAAATATTGCATCCAAGGTTTTCTTACCCACTTTCGTAATTTTTGGTAACTTTCATCTTGGGTGCATAAGCTGTCACCATGCATAAGTAACACGTTTTGATTATATAAATTAACCACACTGGGTTCAGGTAAAATTTTCATTCCACATTTATCTGCAAATTTTTCCCCTATTAAGAAATCTCGGTTACCATGGATAAAATAAATAGGACAGATGTGTTCCGCTATATCCTTTAATTTATCTTGAATAGGCTTAAACCATTTACAGGGGTGATCGTCTCCTACCCAGTATTCTAAAAAATCACCAAGTATATATAACGCTTGAGTTTGCTCGGTAATCTTGGAAAGAAACTGCAGTAACGCTTGGTTAATATCATCACGCTGTTCCGATAAATGTAAATCTGAGATGAAATAAACCGACATTAATAGCCCATAACAACTTGCTCTAAACAACAAGCATAAAAATAAATAAAAGCTCAGCCATAATCATGACTGAACCTATTGAAATATAGCCGAAAATAACTATTCTACGATTGTATCTTCAATCACTACATCTTCTACTGGCACGTCTTGATGCATACCCGCATTGCCCGTTTTAACTAATTTAATTTTTTCAACTACATCCAGGCCTTCAACAACCTGGCCAAATACACAATAACCCCAACCATCCATACTTTTTGCACGGAAATCTAAAAATGTATTATCTGCAACATTAATAAAGAATTGGCTTGATGCTGAATGGGGATCCATAGTGCGAGCCATGGCTAATGTACCTACCTTATTACTTAAGCCATTATCAGCTTCGTTTTCGATAGGCGCATTAGTCGCTTTTTCTTTCATGCCAGCTTCCATGCCGCCACCTTGCACCATAAAACCGTTAATAACACGATGAAAAATCGTATTATTATAAAAACCGTCTTGTGCGTATTGTAAAAAATTAGCAGCTGTCTTAGGTGCTTGCTCGTTAAAAAGTTCGATTTTAATATCACCAAAATTGGTTTTAAACGTAATCATTAGATAACCCTAGATACAAAAACATCTATTTTAGCCTAAGTTAAACATATCGAAAAGTGATTAACCTTTTATTCCTTGAAATGTTAGAATACATAAATAAGATCAAAACCATTAAATTCACAGATTAGAGAGTCATATGCTACAAATTTTTAATACCTTAACGCGTGAAAAACAAATTTTTCAACCAATAAGAGCTGGCAAAGTTGGCTTATACGTATGCGGCGTTACAGTTTATGATTTGTGTCATATTGGTCATGCCAGAACCTATATTGCCTTTGATAATATGGTTCGCTACCTAAGAGCAAAAGGGTTAGAAGTTACTTATGTTCGAAATATCACCGACGTTGATGACAAAATAATCAAGCGTGCTATCGAAAATAAAGAAAGCTGTGAAACATTAACAAATAGAACCATTAGCGACATGCATCAAGATTTTGATTCATTAAATTTACTACGCCCTGATGTTGAACCTAAAGTCACTCAGCACATGGACGATGTAATAACAATGGTAAAAACGTTAATTGATAAAAAACATGCTTATGTCGCCACTAATGGCGATGTCATGTTTAGTGTCAATAGTTATGAAGACTACGGTAAGTTAAGTAAACAAGATTTATCACAACTTCAGGCCGGCGCTCGGGTAGAAACCGATTCAAATAAAGAAAATCCACTCGATTTTGTACTATGGAAAATGGCTAAAGAAAATGAACCAAGCTGGCAATCTCCATGGGGAAATGGTCGTCCGGGCTGGCACATTGAATGCTCAGCAATGAATAGTGTTGTGCTGGGCAATCATTTTGACATTCATGGCGGTGGCTCAGATCTCGCTTTTCCACATCACGAAAACGAGATAGCTCAATCTTGTTGTGCGCTTGATACCCCTTACGTAAATTACTGGATGCACTCGGGAATGGTTCAAGTAAACCAAGAAAAAATGAGCAAATCTTTAGGCAACTTTTTTACCATACGAGAAGTTTTAAAAAAGTATGACCCAGAAACGGTAAGATACTTTTTATTATCAGGGCACTATCGTAGCCAATTAAATTATTCTACTGAAAATTTAGACCAAGCACGATCCGCACTTGAACGTTTATATACCTCTATTCGCGACATTGAAATAAGTCAGTCGCCCATAGATTTGTCAAACCCTCAGAATAATTCTCACATACAAAAATTTGTCGAGGCAATGGATGATGACTTTAATACACCTGTTGCTTTATCCGTTTTATTTGATTTAGCAAAAGAAGTTAACCAGGTAAAAGCAAACAATTTAGACCAAGCACAGCAAAGTGCTAATTTATTAGTTAATCTTGCTAGTATTTTAGGATTGTTACAAAACAACGCAAACGATTTTTTACAAGGTAGTAATCAAGAGCTTGACGAAGAAGTTGCTGAAATAGAAAAATTAATTATTCAGCGAAAAGAAGCTAGAGCCAATAAGGACTGGGCAAAAGCTGACGAAGCAAGAGATAAACTCAATGCAATGAATATTGTATTAGAAGACGGTGCCAACGGAACCCAATGGCGTAGAAAATAAATTAAGCAAAACCTGATATTCAAAATCGAAAAAGCCGTTTCAATAAAAATGTATATTTGCATTTAATTGAAGCGGCTTTTTGTTTTTAACAAAGTGATAAGTAAAGATAGCCATTAGAAAGCAATTGATTACCTTAATTTGTTATCTAACGGCTATTAAGCTCAAAGCGTTTTTCCAACCAGTTATTTACTTCTAAATAGGTTTCATCATCCGGACGCTCTACCCTTTCATCTTCAGGTGGCATTTCTTTATGTTTTAAAACATGTGCGACATCTAACCATAAAAAAGGACGATCATTTAACTTACCCTCAACTGCACGTGTTAAATCTATATTGCCTTTCATTTTTTCGGGGTTATGGCAATCAAGGCAATAAGTTTGAACTGTCTCATACAAAACAGAAGGTTTTATTGGAAAGTCTGGGGATTCTGCTAGAGGATTCGGGCGTGGTGCGGGTAAACACGCAAATAACAACATAGAACAAGTCAGAATAATAAAAAGTTGAAAACAATTTTTCATTAATTTATAGCCACTTAAATTGAAAATAGCATTATAACATATTACACAACATAAATTTTAAGCATAAAAAAACCCGTCATAGACGGGTTTGAATAAGGATCTGACAATGTGCTACTCTCACATGGGAACTCCCACACTACCATCGCCGCTATTGTGTTTCACTTCTGAGTTCGAAATGGAATCAGGTGGTGCCACAATGCTATTGTTGTCAGAAAAAACTGGTTAATTTTAGTTTTTGTTTTATATCTAATCTAGATAAAATAAAGAGCCTGGCAGTGTGCTACTCTCACATGGGAACTCCCACACTACCATCGCCGCTATTGTGTTTCACTTCTGAGTTCGAAATGGAATCAGGTGGTGCCACAATGCTTTGGCCGCCAGGCATAAGTCGGTTTGTTAATTCACTTTTCAGTCAATTAACCAATCAGGACAATACATAATAAAGAGTCAATCAAGTTTGTTTATTCATTCGCGCAGTCACACTTCACGTCATGTTAATAAACATTCGGCGTTGTATGGTTAAGCCTCACGGGTCATTAGTATTGGTTAGCTCAATGCCTCACAGCACTTACACACCCAACCTATCAACCTTGTAGTCTACAAGGGCCCTACTGGAGCTTATAGCTCAGTGAGAACTCATCTTGGGGCTCGCTTCCCGCTTAGATGCTTTCAGCGGTTATCGATTCCGAACTTAGCTACCGGGCAATGCTCTTGGCAGAACAACCCGAACACCAGTGGTTCGTCCACTCCGGTCCTCTCGTACTAGGAGAAGCCCCCCTCAATTCTCAAACGCCCACGGCAGATAGGGACCGAACTGTCTCACGACGTTCTAAACCCAGCTCGCGTACCACTTTAAATGGCGAACAGCCATACCCTTGGGACCGACTTCAGCCCCAGGATGTGATGAGCCGACATCGAGGTGCCAAACACCGCCGTCGATATGAACTCTTGGGCGGTATCAGCCTGTTATCCCCGGAGTACCTTTTATCCGTTGAGCGATGGCCCTTCCATTCAGAACCACCGGATCACTATGACCTACTTTCGTATCTGCTCGACGTGTCTGTCTCGCAGTTAAGCTGGCTTATGCCATTACACTAACCGTACGATGTCCGACCGTACTTAGCCAACCTTCGTGCTCCTCCGTTACGCTTTGGGAGGAGACCGCCCCAGTCAAACTACCCACCAGGCAATGTCCGCATTCCCGATTAGGGAACAACGTTAGAACATCAAACATACAAGGGTGGTATTTCAAGGTCGGCTCCACACCATCTAGCGACGATGCTTCAAAGCCTCCCACCTATCCTACACATGTAGGTTCAATGTTCACTGCCAAGCTGTAGTAAAGGTTCACGGGGTCTTTCCGTCTAGCCGCGGGTACACAGCATCTTCACTGCGATTTCAATTTCACTGAGTCTCGGGTGGAGACAGCGTGGCCATGATTACACCATTCGTGCAGGTCGGAACTTACCCGACAAGGAATTTCGCTACCTTAGGACCGTTATAGTTACGGCCGCCGTTTACCGGGGCTTCGATCAAGAGCTTCGACCTAAGTCTAACCCCATCAATTAACCTTCCGGCACCGGGCAGGTGTCATACCGTATACGTCATCTCTCGATTTAGCACAGTACTGTGTTTTTAATAAACAGTTCCAGCCACCTGGTTACTTCGACCACCTCTCGCTCCAGGCGTAAAGCCCTTCACAATAACGTGGCGTACCTTCTCCCGAAGTTACGGTACTATTTTGCCTAGTTCCTTCACCCGAGTTCTCTCAAGCGCCTTAGTATTCTCTACCTGACCACCTGTGTCGGTTTGGGGTACGGTTCTTAATGACCTGAAGCTTAGAAGATTTTCCTGGAAGTATGGCATCAACTACTTCACCCCCTTGGGGGCTCGTCTCGTGTCTCAGTCTTAAGGAAATCCGGATTTACCTAAATCTCCAACCTACACACTTTCACATGGACTACCAACGCCATGCTAGTTTAGCCTGCTCCGTCTCTCCGTCGCAGTCATTAAAAGTACGGGAATATTAACCCGTTTCCCATCGATTACGGCTTTCGCCCTCACCTTAGGGGCCGACTTACCCTGCCCTGATTAGCATGGGACAGGAAACCTTGGTCTTTCGGCGAGGGGGTTTTTCACCCCCTTTATCGTTACTCATGTCAGCATTCGCACTTCTGATATGTCCAGCATGCCTTACAGCTTTGCCTTCAACCACTTACAGAACGCTCCCCTACCACTTGAACCTAAGTTCAAATCCGCAGCTTCGGTTGCTTATTTAGCCCCGTTACATCTTCCGCGCAGGCCGACTCGACTAGTGAGCTATTACGCTTTCTTTAAAGGGTGGCTGCTTCTAAGCCAACCTCCTAGCTGTCTAAGCCTTCCCACATCGTTTCCCACTTAATAAGCATTGGGGACCTTAGCTGGCGGTCTGGGTTGTTGCCCTCTTCACGATGGACGTTAGCACCCACCGTGTGTCTCCCGGATATTACTCTCAGGTATTCGGAGTTTGCAAAGGGTTGGTAAGTCGGGATGACCCCCTAGCCTTAACAGTGCTCTACCCCCTGAGGTATTCGTCCGAGGCGCTACCTAAATAGCTTTCGGGGAGAACCAGCTATCTCCCGGCTTGATTAGCCTTTCACTCCGATCCACAGGTCATCCCCTAACTTTTCAACGTTAGTGGGTTCGGTCCTCCAATTGATGTTACTCAATCTTCAACCTGCCCATGGATAGATCGCCGGGTTTCGGGTCTATACCTAGCAACTCTACGCGCAGTTAACACTCGCTTTCGCTACGGCTCCCCTATTCGGTTAACCTTGCTACTAAATATAAGTCGCTGACCCATTATACAAAAGGTACGCAGTCACAGAACAAGTCTGCTCCCACTGCTTGTACGTACACGGTTTCAGGTTCTATTTCACTCCCCTCACAGGGGTTCTTTTCGCCTTTCCCTCACGGTACTGGTTCACTATCGGTCAATTGGGAGTATTTAGCCTTGGAGGATGGTCCCCCCGTCTTCAGTCAAGATATCACGTGTCCCGACCTACTTAATGCGTGAATGATAAATCTTCATATACAGGGCTATCACCTTCTATGGCTGCACTTTCCAGTGCATTCTACTAATTTATCATTCATCGGCTGTTCCCCGTTCGCTCGCCGCTACTTGGGGAATCTCGGTTGATTTCTGTTCCTCGGGGTACTTAGATGTTTCAGTTCTCCCGGTTTGCCTCTTACACCTATGTATTCAGTGCAAGATACTCTAAAAAGAGTGGGTTGCCCCATTCGGAAATCTATAACTTAAGCGTCTTTTATCGACTCGTCATAGCTTATCGCAGATTAACACGTCCTTCATCGCCTCCAATTGCCTAGGCATCCACCGTGCACGCTTAGTCACTTAACCATACAACCCGAATGTTTATCCAGATTGTACGTAGGACTGCTTGCTACTTTGAATACTAATTCAACTTGATTGAATTCGTTTTTCTTTATTACTTCTTGTCCAGATTGTTAAAGAGCGTTGGATGTTAACGTTGCCGTTAAAAAAACCAAACTGAAGCATTGATGCAGTTTATTGCACCCCAACACTTGGGTTTGGTTTTTGCTTGCCTTTTAATTTGATAACCGTTTATTTATCTGTGTGAACACTGTGCATGTTTAATGAATTTTTGTAAGGAGGTGATCCAGCCCCAGGTTCCCCTAGGGCTACCTTGTTACGACTTCACCCCAGTCATGAACCACAAAGTGGTAAGCGCCCAATGTTAAGCTACCTACTTCTTTTGCAGCCCACTCCCATGGTGTGACGGGCGGTGTGTACAAGGCCCGGGAACGTATTCACCGCAGCATTCTGATCTGCGATTACTAGCGATTCCGACTTCATGGAGTCGAGTTGCAGACTCCAATCCGGACTACGAACAGCTTTAAGGGATTCGCACACTATCGCTAGTTAGCTGCCCTCTGTACTGTCCATTGTAGCACGTGTGTAGCCCATCCCGTAAGGGCCATGATGACTTGACGTCGTCCCCACCTTCCTCCGGTTTATCACCGGCAGTCTCCTTAGAGTTCCCGACCGAATCGCTGGTAACTAAGGATAAGGGTTGCGCTCGTTGCGGGACTTAACCCAACATTTCACAACACGAGCTGACGACAGCCATGCAGCACCTGTCTCACGATTCCCGAAGGCACACTAAAATCTCTTCTAGCTCTCGTGGATGTCAAGGGATGGTAAGGTTCTTCGCGTTGCATCGAATTAAACCACATGCTCCACCGCTTGTGCGGGCCCCCGTCAATTCATTTGAGTTTTAGCCTTGCGGCCGTACTCCCCAGGCGGTCTACTTATCGCGTTAGCTTCGCTACTCACGGATTAAATCCACAAACAGCAAGTAGACATCGTTTACGGCGTGGACTACCAGGGTATCTAATCCTGTTCGCTACCCACGCTTTCGCACCTCAGTGTCAGTAATGGGCCAGGGGGCCGCCTTCGCCACCGGTATTCCTTCAGATCTCTACGCATTTCACCGCTACACCTGAAATTCTACCCCCCTCTCCCTTACTCTAGCATGACAGTTCTGAATGCACGGCCGAGGTTGAGCCCCGGTTTTTCACACCCAGCTTATCACGCCACCTACGTGCGCTTTACGCCCAGTAATTCCGATTAACGCTTGCACCCTCCGTATTACCGCGGCTGCTGGCACGGAGTTAGCCGGTGCTTCTTCTGTCAGTAACGTCACAGTAAGTTGGTATTAACAACTTACCTTTCCTCCTGACTGAAAGT
The DNA here is from genome assembly GCF_026725475.1 of Catenovulum adriaticum. Taxonomy (NCBI): domain Bacteria; kingdom Pseudomonadati; phylum Pseudomonadota; class Gammaproteobacteria; order Alteromonadales; family Alteromonadaceae; genus Catenovulum; species Catenovulum adriaticum. The sequence goes on along the minus strand of NZ_CP109965.1, from coordinate 1,119,885 downwards.
GCTTTACAACCCGAAAGCCTTCTTCACACACGCGGCATGGCTGCATCAGGGTTTCCCCCATTGTGCAATATTCCCCACTGCTGCCTCCCGTAGGAGTCTGGGCCGTGTCTCAGTCCCAGTGTGGCTGATCATCCTCTCAAACCAGCTAGAGATCGTCGCCTTGGTAGGCCATTACCCCACCAACTAGCTAATCTCACTTGGGTTCATCTCGTCGCAGGAGCCATAAAGGCCCCCTTTAACCCGTAGGTATTATGCGGTATTAGCCATCGTTTCCAATGGTTATCCCCCACAACGAGGCAGATACCCAAGCATTACTCACCCGTCCGCCGCTCGACGCCTGAGAGCAAGCTCTCATCGTTTCCGCTCGACTTGCATGTGTTAGGCCTGCCGCCAGCGTTCAATCTGAGCCATGATCAAACTCTTCAAAAAAGTTTTTAAATCTTGCTCAATTAACTCAAAATCACATTCTCATGTGAGCCTGAATAAATTGATAAATTGTTCATTCATCAAATCTATGCCAGTGCTCACACAGATAAATAAGGTTACCTAATTTTTAAAGAACGTTGCGGATATTCCGCTGCTTCTACCGAAGCGAGGCCGCGCATTCTACGCTGTCCTCTTTTGTTGTCAAGCCTTTATTTTTCGTTATTGATAATTAACGTTAAACAGGTCTTTTCAACGGTTTGAACTCTATTGAGCTGCGCATTCACTCGCTGATGTTTGTTTGCGTGTTGCTGCGTTGTTGGGGGCGCATTATAGGGACTAATTAAACCCCGTCAACGCTTTTTTTGAATTTATTTGAAATTAAAGTTTGTTTGCTTAATTAACAAACAAAATGTTGATTTATGCATCGATATGAATGGAATTTATCTTAATTTAAGGCTTTAAACACAAAAAGGCTTTTAAGTAATTAAAAGCCTTTTTATTTCTTTTATAGAGAAATCACTTATTACATTTGAAAAATAGATTCTATAGATAAGCCTTCATTGCCTAAAATATCTTTTAAACGACGTAAAGCTTCAACTTGAATTTGACGAACTCGTTCACGGGTTAAACCTATTTCTTTACCTACATCTTCTAACGTTGAGGCTTCATAACCTAATAAACCAAATCGACGAGCTAAAACTTCACGTTGTTTTGGATTTAATTCTTCAAGCCAATGGACAATGCTGGTTTTAATATCTGAATCTTGTAAAGTTTCTTCAGGGCTATCAAACCGTTCATCCGTTAATATATCTAATAAGCCTTTTTCTGAATCGCCACCTATGGGGCTGTCGACTGAGCTTATTTTTTCGTTTAAACGAAGCATTTTACTGACTTCGGAAACTGGCTTATCTAGCTCCGCTGCAATTTCTTCTGCAGTTGGTTCATGATCCAATTTTTGAGCAAGCTCTCGAGCAGTTCTTAAATATACATTAAGCTCTTTAACGACATGAATAGGTAAACGAATTGTCCGAGTTTGGTTCATAATCGCCCGTTCAATCGTTTGTCTAATCCACCAGGTAGCATAAGTTGAAAATCTAAAACCTCTTTCTGGATCAAATTTTTCAACAGCCCGAATCAGACCTAAGTTCCCTTCTTCAATTAAATCGAGTAAAGCTAAACCGCGGTTATTATACCGTCTGGAAATTTTTACCACTAAACGCAAATTGCTTTCAATCATACGTTTACGGGAAGCATCACACCCTTTGAGCGCTTTACGAGCAAAGTAGACTTCTTCTTCTGCGCTTAATAAAGGTGAAAAGCCTATTTCACCTAAATAAAGTTGGGTTGCATCAAGGTTTTTGTATGAATCTTCTGATTTGCTTAAATCAGCTTCGGCAGGCTTTTTATCCACAACAGCTAAATTGTCGTTGGTTAAAGTATTAGTTTTAGTGGTGCGTTTAGCTTGGCTCATTGTCATTCCCCTTTAAGAAAACAAAGATAGCATTTTTTGCTATTAAATATGTCCGTATTGACTTAACTGTTTACCTAAAAAATTATCGTTTAGGTAAAAATTTTTCCGGATTGACAGTATTACCTTTGTAACGTATTTCAAAGCGTAATTTAACTCTGTCAGTGTCAGTGTCACCCATGTCTGCTATATGCTGACCTACTTTAATCCAATCTTTTTCTTTTACTCTGATCAATTTATTATGTGCATATGCACTTAAATAATCGTCTGAGTGTTTGATTATGATTAGGTTACCGTAGCCTCGAAGCGCATTACCGGCATAAACTACTTTGCCTGAATTTGCTGCGTAGATAGGTTCGCCTTTCTTCCCTGTTATATCTAGCCCTTTATTTCCTAATTCTTTGTAGGAAAAACGCGCTATGATCCTGCCGTTAGCAGGCCATTGCCAGTTACTCAAATTAAAAGATGCAAACTGCTTTTCAGTTAATTTATTATTTGTAACATTTTGTTTACCTTGTTCAACAACATACTCCTGACGGTTTTTTTTATCAAGCTTTTTTTTAACTACTGTTGTATTTTTTTTATTCCTTTTTTGTCTTTGAATAGAAGTATTCGATTTACCTGACGAATTTAGCTTTATCAATTGCCCAGGATAAATAGAATAGGGTTCAGATATGTTATTTAGCTCAGCGAGTTGTCTAAAATCTTTGCCTGCTCGAAAAGCAATACTATACAAAGTATCGCCTCTGCGAACTTGGTACTGAGTTTGTTTTAAGCTACCAGGCTGAAAATCATGAATAGACTTGCCTTTATAAACTGAGTCGACAGGCGCTGGGGATTGACGTTGGGCGCATGAAAGTAACGCTAAACAAGTGAAAACAACTATTTGTTTTTGGATGAATGCTTCCTTCATGGGTAAAATTCAACTTGTTTTTTAAGCGTTTAATCGCTTTTTTTATTCATTTGATTAGCAATATATTCAATACCTATTACAAATACAAGACCCGTAATAGCCAAAATTAGTACATAGCTAAACTGACTATTTATACCTGTAAGCTGGGCGTATTCAAAAGGTGAAACATTGGTTTGCTGTAACGGAATGATTTCACCATGCCGGTTGGTTGTAGAAGAAACCACCTGCTTCCATGGCCAGGTTACATTTAAAGAACCAATTAAAAACCCAATAAGAACCGAGATGGTAGTATGATGAAAGCGCTTAAGTAGCCATGCCAATATTCGAGAAAAAACCAATAGGCCAGTAAAACAGCCTGCGCCAAAGCTGGCTAGTGCGAGCAAATTAAATTGATTTATCGCATTTAAAAAAATGGGGTACAAACCAACTAGTAATAAAATAAAACTGCCAGAAATACCCGGCAAAATCATAGCACAAATAGCAACGAAACCACCCAAAAACAAAACCCACCACTCATTTGGAACTTGGGCAGGCGTAGCCAAAGATACAGCAACCACAATTCCGATACCGCTCAACAAGCCAAGCCATTGGGTAAGTTGCCACTTAGGTTGAACCTTAACTAGCAAATAAACAGAGGCGAGTATCAAGCCCGAGAAAAAACCCCAAACGAGCAAAGGTTGATACGCAATTGCCGCACTAATCAAAGCTGCAAATGTTTTTAAGCTAATTAAAATACCACCAAAAACACTGAGTAGAAAAAAACCGTTAATATAACTCCAAAACGCAGAAAAGCCTTGCTGGAATAATACCTTAAGTGATTCGGGGCCAAGCTTTTTTAGTGAATTTAACAACTCATCATATATACCTGTAATAAACGCAACTGTGCCACCTGAAACACCGGGTACAACATCAGCGGCCCCCATTGCCATCCCTTTTACCGTTAGTAGTAAATAATCCTTTCTTTTTCTGACTGTCATATCCAATATCTTTTTAATTATGTAATTTTACGATGAGCTTCAGCCGATAGTAAATCAGTTAAATAAGGCTGATTTACTATTCTGTATCGCCCGCAACTAATGGTACAAACTTAACGTTTGCAACATCTGTTATTTGATAGTCATCGCCCGTTCTGATTATCCTTTTCAAGACTTGTTCTTCGGTTCCGATTGGGATAACCATGGTGCCACCATCCGTTAGTTGCTCTAATAATTTAGTCGGCAAATTTGCGGCTGCTGCGGTTACAATAATGGCATCGTAAGGTGCTTTACTTGACCAGCCTTTCCATCCATCACCGTGTTTGAAATTGATATTATGCAAATCTAATTGGCGTAGTAAACGCCGAGCTTGAAACTGTAGTGACGAAATTCGTTCGACCGTATAAATCTTATCAAATAATTGAGCTAAAACGGCCGTTTGATAACCACAACCAGTGCCTATTTCTAGCACATTTTTGACTGGTGCCTCATTATCAATAATGATTTCTGTCATTCTGGCAACAATTGCAGGTTGCGATATAGTTTGACCTTTACCTATGGGCAATGCCGTATTTTCATAGGCTTTATGTGTTAGCGCTGGTTGCACAAAAGCTTCTCTGGGTACTCTTGCGATTGCTTCTAAAACTTGATGGTTTGTGATCCCAGCCTGTATCAACAGATGCGCTAAGCGCTCTCCACTTCGAGCTAAATTTAAAGTTAATGACATTGATTAATCTATACCAAATATACTAATTAACCTTAACCCTTAATTTTGTTTCAATTACCATTTATTAGCGTGTCATCAATAGATGGCAATTAAATTTTTATTTGGGTTAACCAATTTTCTAATAAAGCAACACTCTTGTACGCTGTCATATCAACAGTTAAAGGTGTAACCGATACATAATGCTTGGCGATGGCGGCAAAATCAGTACCGTCTCCAGCATCTTTTTCTTGTCCTATTGGCCCATACCAAAAAACATCCCGACCAAATGGGTCTTTCGATTTTACCATAGAATCGGCTTGATGCCTTCGCCCGCAACGTGTTGTCTTTATACCCTGAATTTTTGCCTGAGTCACCGCTGGTACATTAATATTCAATATTTGATCACCAGGGATAGGATGATTTTGAATTTGCTCAATAATTTTTGCGGCTATTTTGGCAGCCGGTTTAAAATCAGCATTAATATCGTGAGAATTTAATGATACCGCTACCGCAGGTAACCCCATGTGCCGGCCTTCAGTAGCAGCCGCAACCGTGCCAGAATAGATAACATCGTCGCCTAAATTAGCACCATGATTAATACCAGAAACAACAATATCAGGTTCAAAATCAAGAAATTTATGAACTCCTATGTTTACACAATCGGTTGGGGTGCCAGTGACAGCATAAAAACCAGTCGGCATTTGTTGTAGCCTAAGCGGATTACTCAAGGTTAAACTATTACTAGCGCCACTACAATTTCGATCCGGTGCAATCACGACAACTTGATGAGACTTATTTAGCTCGTGATAAAGTGCCGCTAAACCTTTAGCGTGCACACCATCATCATTGCTTAATAAAATTTTCATGAACGGGTAATATCCACATAATCAACAATTTCTCTAAGCACAGATGTTGCAAAGCAACCGGCACTTAATTCAAACTCAACGGTTATATAAAATTCAGTATTATCGTTTTGGTATGACCATTTTAAATCATGAGCTGGTAACTGCAATGCCCGCCTTTCTTGTTTTAAACCCGCTTCCGTTAACCCATTCGCCAATAATTGATGTTGAGTTAAAACTTGGCTTTCAAGCGCTGCAACTTCACCAAACACCAAGGTATCACCTGCACCAGCCAAAGCGCCGCTTAGCAATATATCACCAGATTCAAACCTCTGATTAATAACAGCATCAATCGCCTCAGGTACAAAAAATGAGTTAGAACCCGCTAAAATAAAAGCATCACCTAAAACAGGTTTAAATAAATCAGCATTAATGCGAGCGGTTAGCACTTCATTAAACAAATAAGAACGGGCCGCCGATAAATAAATGCTTCTCAATTTTCGGTCTTTAACGGTTAGCTCACCTTTAAATAAATTAATCGCATTATCTAAATTAGCACCATCTCGACCAAACCTTTGCTCGCCAAAGTAATTTGCCACCCCATATTTTGCGATGGCATTTAGCCTGTCATCTAAGTTAGCCGCATGCTCTAACTTTATTTTAATTTTAAAACGATTTGCTTTATGTGTGCCAATTTTTAATTTTTTGCCATGCCGAACGACTTTTAAAATTTGTGCATCTTCCAATTCGACTTTTGGGATTTCTTGTTTAATTGGCCAGTGTAAATTAAACCATTGGCGTGTAACCGCATGGCGATCTTTTAAGCCTGAATGACTTACACTTTTGGCTGATACACCAAAGGCTTTCGCAATTTGTTTTCCTATATAGGCTGTATTTTGTCCTGACTTTTCAACCCATAGCCACAAATGTTCACCGCTTCCGTCAGGCTCAAAACCTAATACTTCTTCTACTTCAAAATCTGCGTTAGCATTTCTTATGCTAGCTGCAACATTTGGTTTGCCATGCAAAAAGGCTAAATTCATACTTGTTTCTCCAAAAGCACAACACTATGAACGGCAATGCCTTCTTTACGTCCGGTAAAACCCAGCTTTTCAGTTGTGGTTGCTTTGACATTAATATTATCTAAATCTGTGTTTAAATCTTGCGCCAAAATTTGTCGCATAGCTTGAATATGAGGCGCCATTTTAGGAGCTTGTGCAACGATAGTCACATCTAAATTACCAATTGAAAACGCTTTGTCTTGCATCAGTTTTACAACTTTCGCTAATAACAACCGACTATCAATATTTTCAAATTGGGTATCTGTATCAGGAAATAAATAGCCAATATCGCCTAAGGCTAAAGCCCCTAGAATTGCATCTATAATTGCATGAATGGCCACATCACCATCGGAGTGTGCAAGAAAGCCTTGCGTATAATCAATTTCAATACCAGCTAATATAATAGGTCCCGAGCCACCAAATTGATGTACGTCAAAGCCATGCCCAATTCTAATTTTCATTATTGTCTCAATTTACTATTCGTTTGTTTAAATCGCTCGGTTCAAAAAAAATTCCGCCAATGCCAAGTCACTCTTTCGAGTAATTTTAATGTTACTCTCATCTGCTTCAATGAGTCGTACTGGTAATTGGAGTAACTCTATAGCAGATGCTTCATCGGTTATTAGTTTATTTTCTAGTAGCCCATGTTCAATGGCCGTGATAAGTTGGTTGGTCATAAACATTTGTGGCGTTAATGCATGCCATAAACCGCTTCTATCTTCTGTTTTACCTACCACAGGTATCAGTGTATCATTTTGTGGCTGCTCACGTTTCATAGTGTCACGAACGGGCGTGGCTAAAATTCCGCCCTCTTGATTCCCAATACAAGTATCGATAAGTTTTAAAATATCGCTTTTAAGAACACAAGGTCGCGCAGCATCATGAACCATCACCCAATTATGCTCATTCGCGTTTAACGCATGTAAACCGGCCAAAACTGAATTAACACGCTCTTGCCCACCTGTCACAATTGTCACTTTTTCAGGAAAATGATGTTGATATTGAGCGATATAAGAGTCTTGAGCGCTGACCACTAAAATAATTTTTGTTACTTGCTCAATGTCCGCCAACAATTGGACTGTATGTTCCAATACGGTTTTATTTTTAATTGTTAGGTATTGCTTAGGAATAGTAGATTGCATTCTTCTACCGCTACCGGCTGCAGGAATGACAACAGCTATATTATTCATTGTAAAACCCTATTGGTGGGGTTTGCTATTTTGTTACTAGCTAAATTATTGATTATTTGTATTTTGTTTTTTAGTTGTTGGCACAATTCGATAAAAAACTTCATCTTTTTTAATTAATCCCAGTTCATTGCGTGCTTTTTCTTCTATTGCATCCAAACCTGATTTTAAATCTTGAATATCCGCCATCATTATTTTGTTGCGCAGTTGTAATGCCTCATTTGCTTGGGTGAGTGATGCCACTTTTTCCGTCATTTCTAAATGTTCAGAATAAGCATTATCTCCAAACCATAAACGATAATGTAAGGTTATAAGTAAAACAATTAAAACAATACGAAATATTTTCATGCAAAAATCTGCCGTTAAATGTGCTAATGAGTTAATTGCATTGGTTTACTTAAATTAGGCCAGTTAACTACTGTGGTTAATAATAATTCTCGCAGCGATAATGTTCTAGGGAAAGTAATATCGTTGCCAATCCATTGATGCCCACAACAGGCTGAGACCATAATTTCTTTAGACGCTTTCAGCAATTTTTTCTCTACTGAGTTTGATTCTAAAGATTCACCTAAAAAATTAAACCATCCATGTTCATTTAATCTAACTTTGTCGGCTTCGATCACATCTATGCAATCCAAACGGTAATGAACTTGACCAATATCTTTAACTGCAACAGGTAAAATTAGACCAATTTTCGCATTTTTTTGAAGCCATGTTTGATTTGTACTGGGTGAGATTTTATCTGCTGGGGATTTTCGCTTTTGTTTAGCAGACCAAGTGCCATTTTGTGCATCTAACGTAAGTGGATTTTCTAACGACAAAACCGCTTCTGCTGCTCTTTTTATATAAAAAGGCAGACTGGTTAACTTTTTTGCTAACTGCGTCGGACTCAACTCACATTGTGCTAATAGCTTTAATTCACGTTCGTAAAAAACGTTACACAACTGAGCATAATCCAATAAACGTTCACTGTTACTTGCAAAATCTTGTTGTTGCAACATTGGAAAGTCTGCCAATGTTATTTACTCCAGACAAAAAAAAGTGTTTTAATTGATAACAATTAAAACACCTTATCATACAGATTAGTATGCTTAATTTAAATCTTATTCAAAGTTAAAATTAAGCTTGGCCTTTAATTTCACTGCGACCGTTAAAAACCGCTTTATCGCCTAACACTTCTTCAATACGCAATAATTGGTTATATTTAGCAACACGGTCAGAGCGGCTCATTGAACCTGTTTTGATTTGACCTGCCGCAGTACCCACTGCTAAATCCGCAATCGTTGCATCTTCAGTTTCGCCACTACGGTGAGAAATAACAGCTGTAAAGCCTGCATCTTTTGCCAACTTAATCGCTTCTAAAGTTTCAGTTAAAGAACCAATTTGGTTAAACTTGATTAAGATAGAGTTACCGATGCTTTGCTCGATACCACGCTTAAGGATTTTAGTGTTTGTAACGAATAAATCATCACCAACTAATTGAACTTTGTCGCCCAATTTTTCAGTTAATACTTTCCAGCCGTCCCAATCGCTTTCGTCTAAACCGTCTTCAATTGATACAATTGGGTACTGGCTCACTAAATCAGCTAAATAATCAGCAAACTCAGTTGAGTTAAATGATTTACCATCGCCTTTAAGGTTATATTTATCGTCTGCGTAGAACTCAGAAGCAGCACAATCTAATGCTAAAGTTACTTCTTCATTCATTTTGTAGCCAGCTTTTTCAACAGCTTCAACAATAACAGCTAAAGCTTCAGCGTTAGATTTAAGATCAGGCGCAAAACCACCTTCATCACCTACCGCAGTGTTATAGCCTTTTGAAGATAATACTTTTTTCAAGTTATGGAAGATTTCCGCACCCATTTGAATCGCTTGCTTGAACGATTTAGCACCAACAGGCTGTACCATAAATTCTTGAATATCTACATTATTGTCTGCATGCTCGCCACCATTGATGATGTTCATCATAGGTACAGGCATGCTGAACTGGCCTGAAGTACCGTTTAAATCAGCAATGTGCTCATATAAAGCAACGCCTTTTTCAGCTGCTGCAGCTTTAGCTACAGCTAAAGATACTGCTAAGATTGCATTAGCGCCTAATTTATCTTTGTTTTCAGTACCGTCTAAATCGATCATCACTTTATCGATTTGAGCTTGTTCTAAAGCGTTTTTACCAACTAAAGCTGGTGCAATTAAATCATTTACGTTAGCTACTGCTTTTAATACACCTTTACCTAAAAAGCGTGTTTTGTCACCGTCACGTAATTCTAAAGCTTCACGTGTACCAGTAGATGCACCTGAAGGTGCTGCTGCACGGCCAAACGCGCCGCTTTCTAATGTAACATCAGCTTCAATTGTTGGGTTACCACGTGAATCAATAATTTCACGAGCGTGAATTTTTGCAATAGTTGCCATTATTATCTTCCTCTTTAAAGATTTATTCAGAGCGTAATCTAACGCTTTATTAATTTATTAAAATTATCTATCAGTTTGTTTTTGACATTCAAATGCTGCAGCAACAAACCCTTTAAATAACGAGTGACCATCTCTTGGAGTCGATGTAAATTCAGGGTGGAATTGAGCTGCCACAAACCATGGATGATCAGGAATTTCAATTACTTCAACTAATTTACGGTCCGCTGATAAACCAGAAAAAACTAAACCTGCTTTTTCTAAGCGTTCAACATAATTGTTATTTACTTCATATCGATGACGGTGACGTTCATAAATTTCAGTTGAACCATAAACATCTGCCGCTTTCGTACCAGCTTTTAAATGACAAAGCTGACTACCTAGGCGCATAGTGCCACCTAAATCAGAATTGTCTGAGCGTGTTTCAACGTCCCCTTCTGAGTTTAACCATTCAGTGATTAACCCCACGACTGGATGCGGTGTTTTTGAATCAAATTCTGTACTATTTGCATCATCTAATTTAGCAACATTGCGAGCAAATTCTATTAATGCCATTTGCATACCTAAACAAATACCTAAATAAGGTATTTTGTTTTCACGTGCATATTGAGCCGCCAACATTTTACCGTTTGTGCCACGTTCCCCGAACCCACCTGGTACTAAAATAGCATCCAAACCTGCGAGTTTTTCAACGCCTTTAGACTCTAAATCTTGTGAATCAATATAAACGATATTAACCGTTAAACGATTTTTCAGGCCAGCATGTTTCAGTGCTTCATTCACAGACTTATAAGCATCAGCCAGCTCAACATATTTGCCAACCATACCAATAGAGACTTCACCCATTGGGTTTGACTCTTCATATAAAACTTGTTCCCATTCAGTTAAATCTGATTCTGGGCATTCAATATGAAAACGACGAAGAATTAATTCATCTAAACCTTGTGAGCGCAATAACGCAGGAATGCGGTAAATACTATCTACATCTTTAAGTGAAATAACGGCTTTTTCTTCAACGTTAGTAAATAAAGAGATTTTTTTACGCTCATTGCCAGGAATCGTATTATCGGAGCGACAAATTAAAATATCAGGTTGGATCCCGATAGAGCGTAATTCTTTTACCGAGTGCTGAGTTGGTTTAGTTTTTACTTCACCAGAGGCTTTCATGTATGGTACTAAGGTTAAATGCATATACATAGCGTGTTCACGCCCAATTTCAGTACCAAGCTGGCGAATAGCTTCTAAGAAAGGCTGTGATTCAATATCACCAACCGTGCCACCAATTTCAACTAACGCAATGTCAAAACCTTGAGCACCTTCAACGACACGTCGTTTAATTTCATTAGTAATATGAGGGATAACTTGAATGGTCGCACCCAAATAATCACCACGTCGTTCTCGTGCAATGACATCTTGGTAAATACGACCTTGCGTAAAGTTATTTCCTTGAGTCATTTTGGTACGAACAAAACGCTCATAATGACCCAAATCTAAATCCGTCTCTGCGCCATCTTCAGTCACAAAAACTTCACCGTGCTGAATTGGACTCATGGTACCTGGATCCACATTAATATAAGGGTCAAGTTTCATGATAGTCACTTTAAGACCACGAGCTTCAAGGATAGCGGCTAAAGAGCCTGCTGCAATACCTTTACCGAGCGAGGAAACCACCCCACCTGTTACAAAAATAAATCTAGTTGTCATGTGGAACCTGAAAAAATAGAGCAAAATTAGACATTATCGACGGGACAGCAGTATAACAGAGAGCAGGTTAACAAAACAAACTTAGTCTGCACAAAGGCAATAAAATAAATTGATGATAGCGATATATTCTATCGTCACTGACTTAGAGTTCATTGTTTTATACCTTGCCTAACCATTAAAAACACAGACGCCGACAAAAATTGATGAAAATTATATACCAGTTTTTATCTTCAAACTGAAAAAATTTACAATTTTATCAGCGAAAAGCCGCAACTCTTGACATAAACGGCAAAAGAATGCTCAGTACCATAGTTAACAACCCATTAGCGTTTCAGTTAAATACATGGGTAACTGTATGAGCAACTATAAAGGTTGCACCTTAATTGAGCCACCCCGCACAAAAGTAAACTTGTTCTATCACTTATCTGAAAACTCACTTAATTGTTTGCAAAGCGAGCGATCATCACATTGTTTTGAAATCTGTTAAATATACAAAATAAACCCAAAAACAAACCTGTAAATATAATGATTCATTCAACTGTTAATTATTAATAATTATGGCTCATTATCATTTTAAAGACTCAGTCTGAATACGAGTCCAAGATGTTAAAACGATATAAAATATAACCAATCACAATGCAGAAAAGTAAACGATTACGTGAAACCAACCTTAAAATAGATAATTCAGGTCAATTATTTAGCTTATTTTTATTTTGCAGCTTAGCTGTAAACTAGACGGGTTTACGACTATATTTATAACAGTTTTTTGCTGAGCAGGCGTCTTTATGAAATCCTCCTTAGAAAATATTTTATTAACCGTCTCAAAATCAAACGTGATTGATGAGGGCAACATAACTCAAGCAGAGCGTTTGATTGTTGAGTCATTATTACAAGGTCTTGATATTCCTCGAGCGGGAATATGGCTAAGCAATGAAAATAAAAGTGCTATCGAATGCAAGCTATTGGTTGATACTTTCCATCAAACTGAAACTGAAAGTTTAAGTCTACAGCGAGTCGATTATCCGCATTATTTTAGTCAACTAGATAGTGAACGAGCCATTATCGCCAATGACGCTCAAACCGACTCCGCCACAAAAGAATTTACACAGGTTTATTTAAAGCCAAACGACATTCGCTCTATGCTAGATATACCAATTCGCCACAAGGGGAAAATGATAGGCATTATTTGCCTTGAAGAGATCGGCAAAATTAAACTTTGGAGCCAGGACGAAGTCACTTTTTCTGCTGCGATTTCCGATTTATATGGTCGAGCTATTAGCGCATTTGAACGTAACCAATATCAATATCAATTAGAACAACAAAACCAAAATCTTGAAGAGCAAGTAAAACAAAGAACCCAAGCATTAGAAAATAGCCTTGAACATTTGCAACAAACTCAAGAAAAATTAATAGAGTCAGAGAAAATGGCTTCTTTAGGCAATTTAGTGGCGGGTGTAGCGCATGAAGTTAATACGCCTATCGGTATTGCAATAACCGGTATTACCCACAGCATTGAGAGTATAAAAGAGTTAGAAACCCTACTCACATCAAACAAACTGAGCAAACCAAAATTTGAGCAAAGCTTAGCGCATATAAAAACTGCAAACGAACTTATTTATAACAATTTAACCCGTGCAGTAGATTTAATTCAAAATTTTAAACAAACCGCAGCAGATCAGTCTGGCTACGAAAAATACACTTTTAATTTAGCTCGCTATATCGAAAATACACTGTGCAGCTTAAAACCGCTATTAAAAAGTTACAAAGTTATACTATCAACTGATCTCCAACCAAATATCGAACTATATTCGGTCCCAGGCTGTATTGCTCAAATCATCACTATTTTAATTCAAAATGCGTGTTATCACGCCTACCAAAATGGTCAAACTGACCGTCGATTTACTTTTACTTTGTACCAAAACGAAGAAATGATTATTTTAAGCGGTAAAGACAACGGAAAAGGCATTGAAAAAGAGGTTCAAAAGCGCGTATTTGAACCATTTTACACAACTAGCCGTAAAGATGGTGGAACCGGGCTTGGTCTTTCTATTTTATACAACTTAGTGGTCAACCAGCTAAATGGTGAAGTGCAGCTTATTACTGAACCTCACCAAGGTTGTGAGTTTATTCTAAAGTTTCCCCAGCCAAATAACGCTTAACTTCATACGCTTACCTTGCTCTTTTAAGCTAATTTATCTTGAGTTCGCGTATCAAAATCGCTACTGTCATGCCGCTCATGCAACTGCTCACTTAATTCACCCCACGTCCTATTAACCATACGTCCACGCTGAACCGCTTTACGTTCTCCAATTTGCTCAGCCCACCGAAGAACATTTGTATAAGTATTAACAGATAAAAACTCTGCAGCGTCATAGATACTATTATTAATTAACGCACCATACCAAGGGTAAATCGCCATATCCGCAATGGTATATTGGTCGCCGCAAATAAATTCATTATGCTTTAACTGTCTGTCTAAAACATCAAGCTGACGTTTTACTTCTAGTGTATATCTGTCTATTGGGTATTGATATTTTTCAGGTGCATAAGCGTAAAAGTGACCAAAACCGCCACCTAACAATGGACCTGTCCCTACTTGCCAAAACAACCAAGATAAACATTCAACTCTTTTCGCTGGGTCGATCGGGATAAAATATTTAAATTTTTCGGCAAGATGCAACAAAATAGCGCCCGATTCAAAAATTGGAATTTCTGGCTCGCTGCTTTTATCAATTAAGGCAGGGATTTTTGAATTTGGATTGAGTTCAACAAAACCTGAACCAAATTGGTCGCCATCCATTATTTTAATTAAGTGAGCATCATATTCGGCACCAGTGAAACCCGCAGCTAAAAGCTCCTCAAGCATGATAGTTACTTTAACGCCATTAGGAGTTGCTAATGAATAAAGCTGTAACGGATGCTTTCCTGTTGGCAGTTCTTTTTCATGTGTTGCACCTGCAAAGGGACGGTTAATATTTGAGAATTGGCCTCCGTTATCCGCATCCCACTTCCACACTTTTGGCGGCGTATATGTTTTATCTGACATTAACTTGCTCCTTTTAAAACTAAAAAATGAATTTAAATTTTTAAGCATGTGACCTTTTGTACGCTGTAAGCAAACAATAGTTCAATTTTGTCTAACGCGCCGTAATATCTTGAGTACAGGTAGACAATTATACAAAGACACTTTTGCCAGTATATTTTTTCTTCCCGTTAGTTGATTACGGGCGCATTAAAAACGCGAGTTTAAGGGAGATGTGTGACAAGGCGTTGCAGTTTTTTTAAATAGCCCGATACTGATTACGAACAAACACGACTAGGCCATAACTTTTGATAAATTGCACTCAACTTAGAATAAAAAAAGCCCCTGCTAAGCAGAGGCTTTTAAAATTATCAACACCTAAGCAGCTACTCCCACTCTATCGTTGCTGGGGGCTTGCCTGATATGTCATAAACCACACGTGAAATACCATCAATTTCGTTAATAATTCGATTCGATACATGACCTAAAAATTCATAAGGTAGGTGTGCCCATATTGCCGTCATAAAATCAATAGTTTCAACCGCACGAAGCGAAACAACCCAATCATATTTACGAGCATCGCCCATTACACCAACAGAGCGTACCGGTAAAAATACCGTAAATGCTTGGCTCACTTTATGATATAAATCGGCTTTATGAAGCTCTTCAATAAAAATAGCATCTGCACGACGTAATAAATCACAATATTCTTTTTTAATTTCGCCTAAAACGCGAACCCCTAAACCTGGTCCAGGAAAAGGATGACGATAAAGCATATCGTAAGGTAAGCCTAATTCTAACCCAATTTTTCGAACTTCATCTTTAAAAAGTTCACGCAAAGGTTCAACCAAACCCATTTCCATATCATCAGGTAAACCACCCACATTATGGTGTGACTTAATGACATGCGCTTTACCTGTTTTAGAACCTGCAGATTCAATTACATCTGGATAAATTGTGCCTTGAGCTAACCATTTGGCTGACGTTAATTTTTTAGATTCTTCGTCAAAAATTTCAACAAACACACGTCCAATAATTTTACGTTTTTTCTCAGGATCGTCTTCACTGGCTAGCGCGTCTAAAAATCTATCTTCAGCATTAACATGGATAATATTTAAACCAAAATGATCACCAAACATTTCCAATACTTGATGGCCTTCGTTTAAACGTAATAAACCGTTATCAACAAATACACAAGTTAACTTATCGCCAATGGCTTGGTGTAATAGCATTGCGGTCACTGATGAGTCGACGCCACCAGATAAACCTAAAATCACTTCGTCATCACCAACTTGCTCTTTTATACGAGCCACCGCATCTTCAATTATACTGGCAGGTGTCCATAACTTTTCACAGCCACAAATATCAACCACAAAACGCTCTAATAAGCGCATGCCTTGTTTAGTATGAGTCACTTCAGGATGAAATTGAACGCCATAAAATTGTTTTTCTTCATTAGCAATTGCAGCATGCGGACAACTAGGCGTACTAGCAATGGTTTCAAAACCAGCAGGAATAGCGACTACTTTATCACCATGGCTCATCCAAACGTCTAAAGCTGCGTTGCCATTATCTAACACTAAATCTTCAATTTGGGCAAACAAAGGGCTTTGTTTTACGATTTCAACTTTTGCATAACCAAACTCTCTGTGTTCAGAGCCTTGAACTTGCCCCCCTATTTGCTGAGACATGGTTTGCATACCATAACAAATGCCAAATACAGGAACACCTGCTTCAAATACATATTGAGGCGCTCTTGGAGTATTTTCAGCGGTTACTGTTTCAGGGCCACCCGATAAAATAATACCGGTTGGGTTAAATTCTTTGATTTGCTCTTGCGTAACGTCCCAAGCCCATAACTCACAATAAACGCCTATTTCGCGAACTCGGCGTGCAATTAATTGAGTATACTGAGAGCCAAAATCTAAAATTAAAATTCGGCTTTGATGAATATTTTTGCTCATAAAAATTCCGCTTTCCAGAAATAAATCAGGCCAGCAAAGGCTAGCCTGATAAAAAATTGAGGGTGTCTAATCAACTTAACCTAAACGATAGTTAGGTGCTTCTTTTGTGATTTGCACATCGTGAACATGAGACTCACCCATACCTGCAGAGGTAATTTTAACAAATTCTGCTTTTGTATTTAGCGCTTCAATTGAACCACAGCCAGTTAAACCCATTGCCGAGCGAAGGCCGCCCATTTGCTGATGAATAATATTAGCAATTGGACCTTTGTAAGCGATACGACCTTCAATACCTTCAGGTACTAATTTATCGGCTTCGTCAGATTTTTGGAAATAACGATCGCTGGAGCCTTCTTTTTGTGACATGGCACCTAATGAGCCCATACCACGATAAGATTTATAATAACGACCTTGGAATAACTCTACTTCGCCTGGAGCTTCTTCAGTACCAGCAAACATTGAGCCAACCATTACACAGCTTGCACCTGCTACTAAAGCTTTTGCAACATCGCCAGAAAAACGAATACCGCCATCGGCGATAACTGGAATACCACGTTTAGCCATCGCTGTCGCCGCATCATTTACCGCGGTAATTTGCGGTACACCACAACCTGTAACTATACGAGTAGTACAAATTGAACCTGGGCCTATACCAACTTTAACCGCATCCACACCCGCATCAGCTAAAGCTTCAGCGCCAGCGGCCGTTGCAACGTTACCTGCAATCAACTGAATGTCAGGAAAGTTTTCTCTTACCCATTTAACTCGATCAATTACACCTTGTGAGTGTCCATGTGAGGTATCAACTAAAATAACATCTGCGCCAGCTTCAACAAGTGCTTTTACTCTCTCGTCAGTACCTGCGCCAACACCAACAGCAGCACCAACACGTAAACGACCTAATTCGTCTTTACAAGCATCTGGCTTATCAGCGGCTTTATAATAATCTTTAACGGTAATCATACCCGCCAATTTAAAGTTATCGTCAACAACTAATACTTTTTCAATACGATGAGTATGCATTAAATCTAGAATATTAGCTGGATTTTCACCCTCTTTCACAGTGACCAATTTTTCTTTTGGCGTCATCACTGACGAAATGGGTAAATTTAGATTTTTTTCAAAACGAATATCACGAGCAGTCGCGATACCTACTAAATTATTTTCGCAGTCAACCACTGGGAAACCAGAAAATTTAACCTGTGCAGACAAAGCGATCACTTCGCTAATTGACATATCTGGCTTAACGGTAATGGGATCGGAAACGATACCAGATTCATATTTTTTAACTTGACGAACTTGAGCTGCTTGCTCTTCGATTGTCATGTTTTTATGAACGAAACCTAAACCGCCTTCTTGAGCTAACGCGATCGCTAAACGAGCGTCAGTAACTGTATCCATAG
Source organism: Catenovulum adriaticum (assembly GCF_026725475.1). Classification (NCBI taxonomy): domain Bacteria; kingdom Pseudomonadati; phylum Pseudomonadota; class Gammaproteobacteria; order Alteromonadales; family Alteromonadaceae; genus Catenovulum; species Catenovulum adriaticum. The sequence goes on along the minus strand of NZ_CP109965.1, from coordinate 1,101,803 downwards.
CAGCGGATATCATCGGAATGTTTAAGCTAATTTTGCGAGTTAATTGAGTTTTTAAGTTTGCCGTATGAGGCAAAACAGTAGAGTGTCCGGGGACAAGTAAAACGTCATCAAACGTTAGGGCTTCTTGAGCGATTCTTAGCATTGCAACTTCTCACCAATTGTCATGAGGTATAAATAGTTGCGGCAGAATTTTAACGACTTTATTGCCTCAGGTAAACTAAATTTTTCATGAAAATAGATAATTTCTGCTTTATCTTTGATAAAATCACTATCAATTAAACTAAACGGGCAAAAACACGCTATTTTATGACAATTTCGCAACAAATTTATTCAGTTTCAGCCCTTAATCAGCAAATCAAAAATTTGCTGGAGCAAGAATTTGTCTCGCTATTATTAGAAGCCGAAATCTCAAATTTAACCAAAGCCAGTTCGGGGCATTGGTATTTTTCATTAAAAGATGCACAATCACAAGTAAAATGCGCCATGTTTAAAGGCAGCAACCGATTTGTTCAGTTTGCACCTGAAAATGGTAAACAGGTTCTAGTTAGAGCTAATGTGAGTTTGTATAAACCCAGAGGCGAATATCAGCTTATTGTTGAATCTATGCAGCCTGCTGGTATTGGCCAACTGCAACAGCAATTCGAAGCTTTAAAATTAAAACTCTCAGCCGAAGGTTTGTTCGATAGTCAAACCAAACAAAGCCTGCCTAAAGATATTCAAAAAATTGGCTTAATCACCTCGGCTAAAGGCGCTGCAATACACGATATATTGAGCATTATGGCTCGGCTAGCGCCTAATATTGAAGTCATCATTTATCCCTGTTTAGTGCAAGGCGAGCAAGCCTGTGCTCATATTTGTAAAATGATTGAAATTGCAAATCAAAACACATCTCTTGATTTATTAGTTGTTAGTCGCGGCGGTGGTTCAATTGAAGATTTATGGGCATTCAATCAAGAGCCCATAGCCTATACTATTCATTACAGTCGTTTGCCTGTCATCAGCGCAGTGGGTCATGAAACCGATATAACCATTGCTGATTTGGTAGCCGACATCAGAGCCGCCACCCCTTCTGCTGCCGCTGAAATGGTATGCCAATCAAGCTTACGACAAAAAAATCAACTGCCTCGATTAACCACTCAACTTAAAATGAATGCTGAGCGGCACATCAGTCGATATCAAAACCAATTAAATCGTTTAGAGCTTAGGCTAAACCAGCAAGATCCCGTTAAGCAAATGCTTAACCGCCAACAATGGCTAGATGAGACACTGCATCAACTAAACCAATACTTACAAAATAATCTAAAAACAAAAACCAATAAACTTGCCCGATTACAACAAAGGTTATTAGAAAACCATCCCAAATATCGGCTTCAGTCTGCGCATCAAAAACAAATTCAAATGCGGCAAAAACTCCACCAGGCAATGCATGATCATTACAAACGATATTACAACCAACACCTTGTTTTAACCGAAAAATTACAAGCTTACAGCCCTTTATCTACATTAAGTCGAGGTTACAGTGCAACCTTTGATGAACAAGGTAATAGTATTCAAAGTAGCCGCGACGTAACCATAGGACAAACCATTAAAACTCGGTTGGCTGATGGTAAAATTACCAGCCAAATAAAAGATATCGAGTTTTAAACTAGCCGTTAAGTATTTTTGTGCTTAAAATATGCGCCACTCATAACCTGGATTGATTTATTTTGAATACGCCTACATTTAGTTTTTCATTTTTATTGCCTCGCTATTGGATCAATTGGCTTGGTATTATTATTTTATATACGATTTCATGGTTACCTTATCGCTTGCAACTTGGCTTAGGCAAGTTAATTGGCCGTTTGTTATATATTACGGTAAAAAGCCGCAGAAAAATTGCCGCGCGTAATTTAGAAATCTGTTTTCCTGAAATGTCAGAACAAGCGCGAAAAAGCTTATTGATCAAAAATTTTGAATCTACCGGCATTGCATTATTTGAATCAAGCATGGGTTGGTGGTGGCCGCAATGGCGCATTAAACGTATCGCTCACGTTGAAGGCTTAGAACATTTAGAAGATGCGTTAAAATCAGGCCAAGGCGTTTTACTTGCTACCTACCATATGATGTGTTTAGAAATTTGTGGTCGTGTATTTGGCCAAGCCCACCCCTGTGTTGCTTTTTATCGTCCGCATAACAACCCTCTAATGGAGTATTTTCAGTATAAAGGCCGAGCCAGAGATAATAGATACTTAATTGGTGCAAAAAACGTAAAAGGTTTATTAGAGGCCCTCACCAATAATGAAGCTTGTTATTATTTACCGGATCAAGACTACGGCAGACGCCGCAGTGTATTTGTGCCTTTTTTTGCCGAACCTCAAGCTTGTACCACGACAGGAACCACGTTATTTGCAAAAGAATCAAACTGTAAAGTAATCGTTTTAATGCCTGAACGGTTGCCTAATGGAAAAGGTTATAAGATTACCTTAACACCCGCTTTAGATAATTATCCAAGTGGCGACGACCAAGTTGACGCTACACGTCTTAATAAATTAATAGAACAAGGCATTATGAAAGCACCTGAGCAGTACATGTGGCTACATAGACGTTTTAAAACTCGGCCAGACAGAAAACAAGCTTCGGTCTATAAATAACTTCAGCTTGAAATGACGATTAAACTCTGCATTTAATCGTCTTGCTATTTTTTATAAATCTTGGCAACCTGAGTAGAGATACAAACAAGGATTTGGGTACACACACCATGTGGTTTTGGATAAGGCATATTACTGCCGCACTTATTTTAATATTTTTAGGTATTTACCTTGCGGTAAGTGAATCTCCTTTTTTATCTCGCGACACTAATCTAAGCGGTGGTGAAGCACAGCGCAGTTCAGGAACTAAAACTGCTGAAGGGTTTAGTAATTTTTATACCTCGCTTAAGGCCAAAATAGACTCATTCAGCGATCCATCAAGAGCGCAATTTATTATTGATTTAAAGCGGCCTGATTCAAGCTTAACTGCCGAGTTAAAACAAATTGGTACAAGTGTAAAACCCATCAATGTCAATTGGGTTGGCCCGTTTAAAAACCGACGGTTTGTTGAAGGGGATACGCTGAGAAAGCGAATGGCTGACATTGCAACCGACGAACATATGAATTTAATTTGGTGGCTAGAGCGCGACTTTATCGTCAAGTTGCCCTTTAGAGTAGAAGAAACCGCCGTGGGTACTTTGTACAAGATGTCGACCGCTATAGACAGCGATTTTGAAAAAGATGTTTATGGATTTTTCTGTCCGCGTCAGCGCACGTTAATTATCACTGATATCGTTGAACATTACGTACGAGAGCAGTGCATACCCGCTCGTTCAAGCAATAGCCAAGACTGGAAGCTATTTTGACGACTTCAGTGAATAATTGAGCCAGCTTACCTGACCAAGCATTGAGTGAATACTTGCTAAATTCGGGTGAATTGGCCATCCCGAAAACCGTATTTCACATTTTTTAAATCATCTTGCGTGACAAAGTGCACTTGACCTAATTTTAAATGCGTTTTACTAAAAAATTCTCGACTCGCTTGGATATAAACGCTGTGCATTTGCTTTTCAATTTGATGCGTTAGATGAACAACTGCGCGCGAATACTTTTTTAATTCTTTATCATGCACTTTATAAGAGTTGATGGTTTGTTCAATTAATTCAGCTTTATTTTCCTGCTCATTGCCTTCTCGTAAAAACTCCCAGGCAGCTTTAATTTCAGACAAAATATCTTCTTTCTCTTTTCGCAGTTTTAACAAGGTTTGTTTTTTATCTTGCTTCTGAGCTAATTCCGGAAATAAATGAAAGGTAGTGTTAGTGGATGCTAGTGCGCCAATGGTTGCACAACGCACGCCTTGCGTCACTTCATAAAAACCACCTACAATTTTACCTACTGCTGCCTTTTCAGTGCCTCCGTATATACTCTGAGCGAAAATCCGAGAATGCAATATTTGACCTTGAAATTGCACTTGCTTTTTAACGACTAAAGCCGAATTTTGAATATATTTGGCACACAGGTTGCCCGATACTTTAACATTACAGTGGTAATCCGTTGTTTCAGGATCTGAATCATCTGAAATTTTACGACCAATAATGCCTTTCATAACGGTTAAATCGCCATCAATTTCAATTGACGCATTCTCAATAAAACCGCCCACGGTAACATTACCACTGGCTTTTAATTTCATGCCTTCAGACACATCCCCATTAACAATTACCCCACCTTCAAAATTAATGTGTCCAGTAGAAACATCTACTTTCTCTAGCTCTAAAACATTATCAACCCGTGCACCCTGTTCCAATATATAAGGAATGCCGGGAATCTCAGCAACTAATAGGTTACTATCTTCAGAGGAAACGACAGCTCCGGGACCAACGTCAAATGCGATACATTCACCAGGCTGAGCTAATACAGCATTGCCTTTAACATCAAACCCAGCTCGCCCTTTTGTGGGTGGGTGTCTGCGCATTAAAGGATCATTAGGTTTAACTGAAACTAAAGAGCCTAAGTCACGCATATCGACTTTACCGTTATCGGTTTCTTGAGGTTGTAATACACGTTCTGTAGCTGTTTTAGTCAAGCGCTCAAAGGTGCTATCATTGCCATTTAACGGCATTTGCCCTTTTGCGATCACTTTCTGATAAGTTTTACCCTGCGACCCTACTTGCGCATCTTTTGCTAAACCTTTAATTGCTTCTAAATCCAGCCCCATCACCACGCCCATTTTTGCGGCACAGCGTACAATTTGTTTATCTGTTAAGTTTTGTCCTCCAAACGCTGCTGTTAACTCCGCAGTGGCCGACATATTATCTGCTGATAAACGAATCTTTATTTTTGCAGGCCGCACTTCTGCCACTACAAAGCGCACTGGTTTACCAAATTGTTTAGCAGTCATGTATTGGGTCAATAAAGCAACCGCTTTTGAGGCTTCTTCAGGCAAATAATATAAAGATTGAAATTTAGACTGCTCAAATTGCTCTCTAACAATTGCATCTGTGGGTAATTTTTCCCCTTCTATGCAAGAGGAGATCAGCAATAATTTATTATTATTTTTATCAAACTCAAACGCCAACTCAGACATATACCAACCTACAGGCTACAACGAATAAAAAATGTAATTAACGTGTTAACAACATACCACAACCTAACGAATTAAATCTAGACAAACTTATTGGCTATTTTCAGCTTGGGTTTGCGCTTGTAAATTAGCTGTATGGTGTTTTCGCAATAAACCAATAAACTCTTCCACTGGGCGGTCAAATGCAGTAGCAGGAATTAAAATATCATAACCACTGTAACGCCTAAAATATTGCATTCTATGTGCAAACATTCCTCTTAAACCTTTATAAATATAACCGCTTTTTGCTTTAAATGGCTCTGTATTTAAAGATAATTCAGAGGCACTTTGGCTTAAATTAATTTCATTTTGGCGAACATATTGATGAAAAGTCGCCCTCTGTTCAATTAACAAATGTGAAATTAAGCGTAAACTAATGGCTGGTAAAATAGATTCAGGTTGCTTTAATTTAACCCCAACAAAAGACAATTCTTGTAAGTCGAGTCCTTTGTGAATAGTTGGAATACCAAAGCCTTGAATATTATCCCATTCAATTAATAAAAAGCCACGTTTATGATGATACAACAAACCTTGGTTATTCAGCATAAAACTATAGTCGGGCTCTTGTATCTTACAAATGGCAATCACTAAACCAACAATGCAGGCTGTCATTAAAAAAATTAACGGCAGTTGCGCGTCTTCAGAAAATACTGAATAAAGAATCGCAAAACCAACAAAAGCTAAGCCACTAAACACTCCTAAACTATAACCTTTGTGTTTAGTGATTGACCGAATATATTGAGTTTCAATATTGCTTGACATAAATCACAACCTACAACAAATATGTTATTGAAAAGCGCAAACGCGCTATATACCTATATCGTACAAAACATAAAACATCATAATGATGCCCCATAAAATAATGAGTCGCCATTTTCTGCAAGTAGGACATTTAGGCCATAGTAATTTTTTAAGCTGCTCTTTCATTATATACCCGTATTGCTTCAAGATACTGATTTCAGCCAGAGAAAAAATGCTTGAGGCAAGGCAAATTGTTGTCGATATAATCATTCTCGATAACTGCTCCTGCGTTATTCTACCTCCCGCATCCATGCGCTCGTACATCAAAATAATTTGACGCAGTATCTGGCATTTTTAACCCAGCCCTTCGGGAGCTTCACGGGTATACAACCTTAACACTCAGTTTAGACTAAGAAGATTTTTTACCCAAATAAGGTAACAACTACAGCCAACACATATATTTTGTATTTTATATTCAAATAGATAAACACTTTAAACGATTAAAATAATTAATCACAGCTTTGCTCACTTTATAATTAATAATTAACCCAAGCTTAATTAAAATACCGTCACCGCGCGACCAAAGTAACTGCTTAATTGAATCTAGAGAGCGTATTTATCTTTATTTATAATTTGAACGGAGACAAAAAATTTGTTTTCGGCTATACAAAAATAACGTGATTTAGCTACCTAAACGCGCAAAGCAATCAAAAGTATTTTGCCATAATTTATCGCTTAACTCTGTTTTATCTATTTTTTTAAGCCGAGCCAGCTCATTAAAAGTTTCGATAATAAAAACAGGTGAATTGACTTGCCCTTGCCTGCCGTTAATAGGCATATCTGGTGCATCGGTTTCTAATAACAAGTGTTCGGCATCTACATTAGCGATAGCCTGCCTTGTCTTTTTGGCTCTGGGATAAGTAATAGTGCCGCCTATACCTAACTTAAATCCTAAATCAATTAACTTTTTGGCCTGTTGCTCGCTACCAGAGAACGCATGCACAACGCCACCGTAATCAAAATGCGCTTGCTTAACGAAATGACTAATTTTATCTATGCTTTTTCGATGATGGATAATTACGGCTAATTTTGCTTGCTTGGCCAATTTTAGCTGTTGATAAAAAAGTGAAATTTGATTCTGGTGCGCTGAGGCACCTGTATCAGGCAATGAAAAATCCAAGCCTATCTCACCAACGGCAATACAGTTTGAATCACCTGCTAAGCTCGATTCTAATTCAGATAAATCAGCTTCAAATTGATGCTGAGGCATAAAGTACGGATGTAAACCTAATGCATAATCTAATTTACAAGCCGAACTTGAATAAACTTGTTGAATGTTCTTAAGCTTACCCCAATTATCTTTTTTAACACCGGGCATTAATATTCGCTTAACTTTGCTTTTTTTGCATTTATTAAGCTCTTGAAGTAAATCGAGTTTTTCAGCTAATAAATCTAAATGACAGTGGCTATCAAAAAAAATCATAAAAAAACCTTGAAAACAAAATAGGCAAACCTTATATCTTTTATAGGCGCCGATAGCGGGCCTAAACCGCCAGCCCAATAGGGTGGCATACAATTTAAATTTAAACGCTAATAACGCGTTACATATTGCTTAATCGTGAGGATATGAATATGAAAACTTTTGATTTCACTCCATTATACCGTTCATTTATTGGTTTTGATCATCTAGCTAACATGATGGATGATGCAGCTCGTAGCGATAAATCAGCCGGTTACCCACCATACAATATCGAATTAACCGATGAAGATAAATACCGAATTACTTTAGCGGTGGCTGGGTTTGCTGAAGAAGAGCTAGATATAAACCTTGAAAATAATACCTTAACCGTCACTGGCCAAAAAGCAAAAGCAGATGATGAAAACGACGGTAAAAAACAATTTATCTACAAAGGTATATCAGCTCGAAATTTTGAACGCAAGTTTCAACTTAGCGACCACATTAAAGTAAGTGGTGCTGAACTTGAACAAGGGCTACTGCATATTGATTTATATCGCGAAGTGCCTGAAGCTCTAAAACCAAAGTCAATTCCAATTGGCGTTAAACAATCGCAAGATTATTTAGAAAACAAATAATCTTGACTGAATAAACCCGACAAAGGCCGTTGCATTAATAACGGCCTTTTTGTTTACATCAATTTAGTCAGCTTTATTATCCAGTTTTTTCATCGCTTTTTTATAACTAAAGTACATACTTAAAATTGCAATTGAACCACCAAAAATGACGCAAATACTCAAAAATCCCCACAAATTAATTTCCATCTCAAGCCCACCGTTTTAATTAACTAAAATAAAGTTACCACTCAATTTATATTTTTTCTCATTTTTTCGTAATAAATAAAATAGCATGTGCGGTAAAAGCCTAGCCTATCTAACTGCATTTTTTGAGCATACACTTGGCTATTCATTCACATTTTATAATCCTTTTTTGTTACTTAACTTGAAAATTCAATTTAGACCCTCAGTCTTATATTACAGCAACATTCATAGTACGAAAAAAGGAGCCGTTATGACAATGCACGTGATTGAAATGCCAGATTTAGGTATGGGGACCTTCCGCTTAGAAGGTAAAACAGCATATAACTCAGTTCGTATGGCCCTAGAAGTTGGATTTAGACATATTGATACTGCACAAATATATGGTAATGAAAAACAAATTGGCGAGGCAATTAAAGACAGCAATATACCTCGTGACGAATTATTTATCACCACTAAAGTATGGAACGATAATCTTAATAAAAAGAATTTTATTAAGAGCGTAAAAGAGAGCTTAGATAAATTACAAGTTGACCGAGTGGATTTGTTATTGATTCACTGGCCTGCCTCAACAACTGGCGACTCGATGAGTGAATACTTAACCGAACTCAAAAAAGCAAAAAATCAGGGACTGACAAAGCATATTGGGGTTTCTAATTTTACCATTGCGAATCTAAAAGAAGCGATGCAAACATTGGATAGCCGAGAAATTTTCACTAATCAAATTGAGGTTCATCCTTACTTAACAAACACTAAAATGCGTTCATTTTGTCAGCAACATGATATTCATGTAACAGCTTACATGCCATTTGCGGTGGGCAAAGCTTTAAAAGATGACGTTGTTATTGATATAGCAAACAAACATAAAGCAACGCCAGCACAAGTTATTTTAGCTTGGGTTAATGCCAATGGAATGACCACAATCCCTTCTTCAACTAAACGTGAAAACCTAAAAGATAATTTTGATGATTCAGTTAAATTAGATAAAGAGGATATTGATCGCATTGACGCGCTTGATCGCAGTGAACGTCAAGCCACCCCAGATTTTGCGCCAGATTGGGATGAATAAATACAAATAGCAATTTATCAATACTTTGATAATGCAATAAATATAGTAAGCATGCGGGTTCATGCTTACTATACAAAAGCAAACAAATAAAAGTTTGCTGAAATATAAATTTAGCAATAGGTATGCATATTTTTAGGGTTAGCTTTTTAATTATTAGCCTCACCTATTACCTATTTAGTAGCATCTTGTAATGTTTGTACATTGACTTACTAATAATTTTACCATTAGCTTCGCATACGCTTTCTAGCACGCCAGCTTGTCAACTTAAAGTTGCTAAATACCCAACCGAATTATACCAAACCAAATAATAATCGATCTCAGTTCCATTTAAGCATTGGAATTTATCATTTCATATTAATTAAACTAGCTTGATCGTGTCCACATTTCGAAACATAGAGCAAAGAAATAGAATTTAAAAAAGCTTCAAAATCGGCTACTAATCCACTCATATTGAGGCTAAATACTATACTAATGAGTATGATTCAGTGAACACTCTGAGGTTGTAATGCACGCTTGTTTATTAACAGTCAGAAAGCGGTTTTCAATTATACTAAGCATGATAGTTATGTTAATCCCCGCCTGTAGTTTAATGCCTGAACATTTAATTACCCGACAACGAAAACCAAATTTACCTATAACCATTGCTCAATTAAATTTACCTGACTCCCCAGTTAACGAAGCTCATTTTTTAACGGTGACACCACAAATGCAAGCTTTTGTTGATTCACTAAATTTAACAATGCTCAGCCCAGATAAAAAAGTAACAAAGATATATAATACTTTGTTTTATCAGAAAAACTATATTATTGATTACGATATGTTCACCACTTTAAATGCGGGTGACACTTTTGCCAAAAAGCGAGGGAATTGCTTATCATTAACGGCGATGATGGTTGCTTTAGGCCGTGCAGCAGGTTTAAAAAGTCAATTCAGGGAAAGCTCAGCAAAACCCGCTTGGTATTCTCACAATGGGTTGTTAGCAAAGCTATCACACATCAATACACTTATGCACAAAACCCGTCGAGTTTCCGTTATTGTCGATTTTAATGAAAAATCTTATGATTCGAAAAATATAGGTGTTATCTTAAATGACCAATTAGCAAAAGCCATGTATTTAAATAATGTCGCATCCGAAGCGTTAATTAAAAATGAGCTGGATTTGGCTTATTATTATTACCGACAAGCTATTTTGTTAGCACCTAATCAATCAGACATCTGGAACAATATGGGTGCGTTATTAAATCGCATTGAGCAATATGAATTATCCGAGTCTATTCTAAAATATGCAATTAAATTGGATCCTAAAAACTACAGTGTTTTAATAAACTTACAAAATTTATATCATAATACTCAGCAGTTTGAGCTTAAACGATCCGTTAAAAAAAGCATTCATACACTATATGCTGATAATCCTCATTATATAAAATCATTAGCTGAACGCGCATTGATTGAAGGTGATATGCAAAACGCTATTAGGTATATCAAACGTGCAAATCAGTTAAGTCCAAATTTAATTGACCCATCTAGTATTTACGTTAGTAACGATACCGAACAACTCCACTACCAATTATCACCTCAAAAATTTCACTAATTCAATGGACTAAATTCAAAAAAACCTCATTATATTTTACAAAAATCTAACTAAAAAATTTATTCATGACAATTTTTTTGCAATTAACCTATACAGATTTAACAAACAGAGAAAAACAAAAATAACAATTAAAACAGACAGTTAAACTAACTTCAATTTGCAATATACCGAGGTTAACCAAGTCTCGCTAAAAATAAAACAGATTAACTTAGTACATGTATTGCAGATGTTATTGAGTTGTTTTTATCTTTACAGGCTTATACTTTATTGTCATACTACATTTCTAATGTATATTAAATATATACTTGTCGTAATATTTGACCGACCTTCAGTTTTGAGCGCCTGGTCACAAAACATTAAATGATTGAATCTATGAAGTTTACTATCGCTAACAAAATTATCTTCGGCTTTACCGTTATCACCGCATTATTAGTTTTTATAGGAGTCTCTTCATTAACCAGTATTTCAGAAATCGCAAGCTCGACTAAAGAAATTACCCAACAAGCTTATCCAATGCAGCAAAGCAGCACAGAGTTGCAAAGTGTGACATACGCTATCAGTAAATTAAGCTTAAGCGGCTACCATGCAACCTCACTTAGTGAACTTAATTCAATTCAAAGCAAAACCCAAACCGAAGATCAAAGCTTTGAACAATATCTAACAAAATTAAACGCTTTAGATATTCAAGGCCACGCAAAACTCGGCGATATTGCCAGTCAGTATAAACAAGAAATCAGTAATGTATTTGCTCACCGTCAATCAAGTATTGAGGCTGAAGCTTCTATTAAAGATAAATCAATGGATATTGAAGATGCTGCTGATACCGCTTTATCACAACTTATCGACTTAATGGATTCTGGCGTGAACGACCAAGCTAGCCGAATTATCAAAGAAGGCGAATCAACTTTAGATGTATTATTAAATTATTTATACGACGTAGCTAACGTAAAAACGCTTGCCATGTTTAGCACTTACCAATCAGCCGTTAATACATATCTTTCTAATTTAACGGATAGCAGCCAGCGATTAAATACCACTATTATCGATAACCCTAACAGCTCTGAAGAAGCTAAAGAGTATGCTGAAGAATTTATTAATGCAGCACAACAAGTTGTTGATGCCTTTACATCAAACTCAGGGTTACTCAGCGCTAAAGAGAGCCAGCTAACATCAAATGAGCTCACGACTAATAGCCTACAAAATTCAGAAGAAAGCTTAATTAAACTGACTAATAGTTTAAAATCGCTTGCGAGCACGTCTGAAGCTTTTGTTGAAAATTCAGAACAAGAAATGCAAGAAAGCATTACCTCAGTAGAAATAAAAACCTTTGTCGTAATAGGCATTTCATTAGCACTCGCTATCGCTATTGCTATTACAGTATTGCGCAGTATTACTAAGCCACTTGAGCGTATTAACTTAGCATTATCTAACATTGCCATTGGTGACTTAAGCACCCGCTTAGACGACAGCAGTAACGATGAATTAGGTCAATTGGCACGCAGCTGTAACTTGGTTGTAGAGGGACTAAGAGACGTTATTAATGAAATTACATCAAGCTCTACTCAAACTGCATCAGCTGCTGAGCAAATGTCGACAATCACTACTAAAACGGCATCTGAAATCCAACGTCAAAAACTACAAGTTGACCAAATTGCCTCGGCAACTATGCAAATGAGCGCCGCTTCTGAATTAGTTGCCCGCTCTGCACAAGAGTCTTCAGAGCAAATTGAAATTGTGACATCTGAAGCTGAAAATGTCCGAGGAATCTCAGATTCTAACGCTGAAACCATCGAAAAATTAGCAGAAAAAATTGAGTCGGCTTCTACCGTAATTGACCAATTAAGTGCTAACACTGATGCGATTGGCGGCATATTAGATGTAATTCGAAGCATTGCAGAACAAACTAACCTACTCGCCCTAAACGCAGCCATTGAAGCAGCACGAGCAGGTGAGCATGGGAGAGGTTTTGCTGTTGTTGCTGACGAAGTTAGAACATTGGCAAGCCGAACACAGCAATCAACCAGCGAAATCCAAAACATGATTGAAGGCTTACAAAAAGGAACAGAAGAAGCGGTTGGCGTAATGCAAAGCAGTCGAAAACAAGCAATTGAAGTCGTTGGGTTAGCCAAACAATGCTCAGACGCCCTATTAAATATTTCAAGCGCGATTAGTACAGCTAATCAGAAGAGTTATGAAATATCCAGCTCTGCTAATGAACAAAACACCGTGAGTGAAGAAATTAATCAAAAACTCATGTCAATTGTCGAAATTGTCGAAAGCAATGCAGAAGGCGCATCACAAACCTCTGAATCGAGCAAAGAAGTTGCACACTTATCTGGACAGTTATTAAGCTCTGTACAGAAGTTTAAAATTTAATAATCTATATGTTGTAAAAAGAGAAGTCGTATGAAAAATAAGTTTTTATTCGCTAGTAGTTTATTCGTTGCATGTTTAAGTGTTAATTCGGCTCAGGCAAATGAGCTAGGTGTCACTATCTGCAAAAGTGTAATGAATAATGATAAACATGGTTTACGTTTGGCGTTACGCTCAGGCGGGTTTAAGTTACGTAGCCTATATAAAGATCTACGCTGTAACGATAAATCTCTAATTCAACTTGCGCTGGAAAGTAGTGCAAACGATGTTGGCAGTTATATTGTCAGTAAAGTCTCAAAGTCTACTTTAAAAGACGTTGATGATTTAGGTTGGGCTGAATCTAATGGCCACTCAGCCTCTCCTATTGTAGCTGAGCTAAAAGATCGCGTTAATTAAAGTTATAATTAACACCGCAAAGCAGGCTTAACTATATGTTTAGCATATGTTGGTCTGCTGCGTTTTACATTACTCCCCTCATCACAACCTAAGCATAAAAATACCGACAGTACTAGCTTCACGTCCCACTTACCCCAATAAGCGCCTCTCCTTCAATTGCCTTAAAAATATTGAGCAAAATAACTAAATGAAATGTGTCTGGAAAAATAAAAAATTGAACAAAAAATGACAATGTATGTAAAACTAAAAAACCCCGTAAGACAATGCCTACGGGGTTTTCAAAAGCTTCTGAGTTTCTATGAAACGTTCAGATATAGTCTTTTTCAGACTACATCATGCCGCCCATTCCACCCATACCGCCCATGCCACCCATATCAGGTGCTGCAGGCGCGTCATCTTGTGGTACGTCGGTAACCATAGCTTCAGTCGTTACCATTAAGCCAGCGACTGATGCTGCAAATTGTAATGCGCTACGAGTTACTTTAGTTGGATCTAAAATACCCGCTTCTAACATATCACCGTAAGTATCGTTACCTGCGTTGTAACCAAAGTTAGCTTCACCTTCTTTCACTTTGCTTACGACAACAGAGGCTTCTTCACCTGCGTTAGTAACAATTTGGCGCATTGGCGCTTCCATTGCGCGTAGCGCAACTTTAATACCATGGTTTTGGTCTTCGTTATCACCTGTTAATTCAGTGATTTTTGCTGCAACTCGAACTAATGCAACACCACCACCAGGTACCACACCTTCTTCAACCGCTGCGCGAGTTGCGTGAAGTGCATCTTCAACACGTGCTTTTTTCTCTTTCATTTCAACTTCAGTTGCTGCGCCAACTTTAATCACCGCAACACCACCAGCTAATTTAGCTAAGCGCTCTTGAAGCTTTTCTTTATCGTAGTCTGAAGTTGATTCTTCAATTTGGCCACGAATTTGAGTAACGCGAGATTGAATATTAGCTTCTTCACCTACGCCATCGATAATTGTTGTATTGTCTTTTGAAATAACAACACGCTTAGCTTGACCTAAATCTTCAAGTTCAGCTTTTTCTAACTCTAAGCCGATTTCTTCAGAGATAACGGTACCGTTTGTTAATACAGCAATATCTTGTAACATTGCTTTACGACGGTCACCAAAACCTGGTGCTTTAACCGCTGCTACTTTAACAATGCCACGCATGTTGTTAACAACTAAAGTTGCTAAGGCTTCGCCTTCTAAATCTTCAGCGATAATTAATAATGGTTTGCCAGCTTTAGCAACCGCTTCTAACGTTGGTAATAACTCACGAATGTTAGATACTTTTTTGTCCACTAATAAGATAAATGGGCTATCTAAATCAACTGTACCGTTTTCAGAGTTGTTGATGAAATAAGGTGATAAATAACCACGGTCAAATTGCATACCTTCAACAACGTCTAATTCGTTATGAAGTGCCTGACCTTCTTCTACAGTGATAACACCTTCTTTGCCAACTTTTTCCATTGCATTTGCAATGATTTCGCCAATTTCGCGATCAGAGTTTGCTGAGATAGTACCTACCTGAGCAATCGCTTTATTATCTGCACAAGGTTGTGATAATGCTTTTAATTCAGCTACAGCGGCAATCACAGCTTTATCAATACCACGTTTTAAATCCATTGGATTCATGCCCGCAGCAACTGCTTTTAAGCCTTCGTTTACAATTGATTGCGCTAATACAGTTGCAGTTGTTGTACCGTCACCTGCTTCATCATTCGCTTTAGACGCTACTTCTTTAACCATTTGTGCGCCCATATTTTCAAACTTGTCTTCAAGTTCGATTTCTTTCGCAACTGATACACCGTCTTTAGTGATCATTGGTGCGCCAAATGATTTGTCTAAAACAACGTTGCGGCCTTTAGGACCTAAAGTTACTTTTACTGCGTTTGCTAAAATATTCACGCCCGCTAACATTTTTACGCGTGCGTCTTCACCAAATTTTACGTCTTTTGCTGCCATGATTATAATTTCCTAAAATCTGTTAATGAATTGATAATATGAATAAAGAATTAAGCGTCAACTACGCCTAAGATATTTTCTTCTTTCATAATTAATACTTCTTCGCCGTCAATTTTTTCAGCTTTTTCGATATAGTTGCCAAACAGTACTGTTTCGCCAACTTTCACGTCTACCGCTTTAACTTGACCATTATCTAAAGTGCGACCGTTACCAACAGCCAATACTTCACCTTTAGATGACTTTTCTGCAGCACTGCCTGTTAACACGATACCGCCAGCTGATTTAGTTTCAACTTCCAAACGCTTTACGATAACGCGATCATTTAAAGGACGAATATTCATCTTCTCCATTCTCCTGAGAAATTAATTAACACTATTGTTGTTAGAAAAACCTGTACATTTTGAACAGGTAATTTTTAGATGTAAGATAAATGGGGTTGTATGAATGCAAAACAAGGGGAAAATAAAAAAAATTTTGTAATTTTTTATACTTTATATCGCTAAAAAAACAGCAGCCTGTTAAACATTATATAATCACAAGCTGCGTATAAGTTATTATTAGGCTAACCTAAATATTGTTCTATTTGGGCTTTCCATTCGGGTGATAAACCTTCTATTTGCAAGGCTTGTTCTAGCGTATCTAGGGATTCTGTTTTTTCCTGATGAAAATAAGCATAAAACAGGTCTTTTATTGAAATGCTATTTTGCTGCTTATGAATTAATTCAAACCGATCGCCAACTGAAATGTCACCACTTTCAACCACAGATAAATATAAGCCCGTTCGTAAAGACTGAGAAAACAATTTAGGCATATTGGCCAGTTCAAATTTAAGCCCTAATTTAAAACACGGAACTCTGGGTTGTGTAACTGACAAAACCGCTTCACCTAATTTAAAAGTGTCGCCTATATGTATCTCGTTTTCATCTAACAAAGAAATAGTCAAATTTTCACCAAAACTGCCATAAGGCAAAGCTGCTCGCTTTAATTTATTTTGCCAATATTCATAATGCTGATAGCCATAGGCATAAACCGCTTTGCTAAAACCACCATGATTTTTTAAATCAGCTTGCTCATCGCCTTCAATATGATCAGGCATGACTCTGACTGGTGAAGCAACAGGCTTTTTAAAAATTCCGGTTTCTATTTCTCGTTTGCCGTAAGGTAAGTTTCTTTTTTTAGACGTATTAATAGATAAAAGCTGCATGATAAATTCCTATTTAACCTTAATTCAGGTTAAGGTGTATTCTAACTATTTGGATTATATAAACTTATCTCTACGCATAGTTTCTAACGAGCATTTTCTTGCGTGGGCAAGGCAAATTCACGCGTCAATAGCTAGCCTATTGCAAGTGGATTTAACGCAGTCCCCGTGAAAA
Organism: Catenovulum adriaticum; assembly: GCF_026725475.1. NCBI lineage: Bacteria > Pseudomonadati > Pseudomonadota > Gammaproteobacteria > Alteromonadales > Alteromonadaceae > Catenovulum > Catenovulum adriaticum. The sequence continues at coordinate 1,084,881 of NZ_CP109965.1, read as the reverse complement.
AAGGCCGTTTGAAACATATTCATTAAACCGAGTTGAGGTTATTTAATTTTTCAAGCACAAATTTATCATAGCAGCTTTTTTTAGCTTGTAACAGCCAAGCTATATCGATCATTTTAAAGCTAAAACTATGCGCTAATCCACAGCGATTATGTGTTAATTAATTGGGAAAAAAATAATGATAATTAAACGCCAATAATAAAATATTATAACCAAATTAAACTTTGTGATATTTATCTTAGCAGTTAAACTAAAATCGCCTTTTTCATTTTAATATTTATGTTTATGTCTGCTCATCATTTTTCTGCCCAAATCAAACATGCATTAAAACAAAATTTAATACCAGGTCTGGTTTTGCAACTGTTTGCTATCATAATTGTGCTTAGCTATTTTTATTTGCCTCAAGTTCATTATTTTTTTGCTCATCTAACAGAGTTAAGGCAAACGTATGGGATAGCTTTTGTATTTATTTCAACCGCTTTATTTGGCGGTTTTATTCCATTTTTATATTTATGGTTTAGTTCATCCTTTAAGCAAAATCAATCGATTGGACTTGTTGGTGTTTTTTATCTGATTTTTTGGGGAATAAAAGGCGTTGAGGTCAGTTTTTTTTATGAACTACAAGGCTACTTATTTGGTTACGAAAATAATTTAGCCACCATAGCTGTAAAAACCGCCGTTGATCAGTTTATTTATTCTGCTTTATGGGCGGTTCCAAGCATTAGCATCGCTTATCTTTGGATGGAAAATAGCTTTAGTTTAAAACAAACCCAGCTGCATATTAATAAGCATTTATTTACCAAAGTGATTCCTGTTGTGGTGCTATCAAATTGGATGGTTTGGATTCCGGCTGTTTCTATTGTTTATTTAATGCCTGCCGATTTACAAATAATGCTATTTAACTTAGTGCTGTGTTTTTGGGTACTCATGCTTGCCGTATTAAATGAAAACCCCGATCAAGATCCGCATTCAAGCTAAAACAAGTAAAGCTTACTCTTTAACGGGTGAATGTTAGTTTAGAATATAAAAATGCCTGCATAAGCAGGCATTTAATGTTAGTCGATGCAATTATTTATTGTGTATGCGCGAGTTTGTTTAAATTCAACTATTTAGTTTTTGCAGTTTTTAATTAAGTCATCAACCACACTCGGATCAGCCAAAGTACTGGTATCACCTAATTGATCATGCTCATTTGTTGCTATTTTACGTAATATACGGCGCATAATTTTACCGGAACGTGTTTTAGGTAAACCAAGTGCCCACTGTATTTTGTCCGGACAAGCAATTGGGCTTAAATCTGTTTTAACCCAGTCTCGGATTTGTTTAATAAGCTCGTCTGTCATTTCTACCCCTTCAACTGGGGTAATATACGCATATATCGCTTGGCCTTTAATATCATGCGGATAACCAACAACAGCAGCTTCAGCAATTGAAGTATGTGCAACTAACGAGCTTTCAATTTCTGCTGTGCCTAATCTGTGTCCAGAAACATTTAATACATCATCTACTCGGCCAGTGATCCAGTAATAACCATCTTTATCCCGTCTTGCGCCGTCGCCAGTAAAGTACATATTTTTGTAGGTACTGAAATATGTTTGCTCAAAACGCTCATGATCACCATATATTGTACGGGCTTGACCCGGCCAAGAATCTAGTATTGCTAAATTACCGCTTGCCTCACCTTCTAATATACGGCCGTCACTATTAACTAAAGCAGGTTTTATCCCAAAAAATGGTCGAGTGGCTGAGCCTGGTTTTAAATCAGTCGCACCCGGCAGTGGCGTAATCATAATGCCGCCAGTTTCAGTTTGCCACCAAGTATCAACAATAGGACATTGGCTGTTACCAATATTTTTGTAATACCATTCCCAAGCTTCGGGATTAATAGGTTCACCTACACTCCCTAAAATGCGTAAACTAGTCCGTTTGTTTGTTGCATAAGCTTCGTCGCCTTTCGCCATTAAGGCGCGGATTGCAGTGGGTGCTGTATATAAAATATTCACTTGGTGTTTATCGACCACGTCGCCAATTCGGGAAGCGGTTGGGTAAGTTGGAATACCTTCAAAAATAACTTGGGTCGCACCATTTGCTAGCGGCCCGTACACAATATAACTGTGTCCGGTAATCCAACCTACATCAGCGCCACACCAATATATATCGCCTTCTTGATAATCAAACACATATTTGTGGGTTAGCGCTGAATACAATAAATAACCGGCCGTGGTATGTAATAAACCTTTAGGCTGACCAGTGGAGCCTGACGTATATAAGATAAATAAAGGATCTTCAGATTTCATCACCTCAGGTTCACAAACCGCAGGCATGTCGTGTGTGAGCTCGTGTGCCCAAATATCTAATTTATCATCCCAGTTAATTTGGCTAGATAAATGTTTAAATACCAAACAATGTTCAATCGTTGTCACATCTTTTCTGGCAAGCGCTTCATCTACATTTTGCTTTAATGGAATCGAGCGCCCGCCTCTTTTGCCTTCATCAGCAGTTACAATCAATTTAGCATTGCAATTAACAATACGATCAGCAATAGCATTCGGTGAAAAGCCACCAAATATAACTGAATGCACCGCGCCAATACGTGCACAAGCCAACATAATATAAACGGCTTCACATATCATAGGCATATAAATCGCAACAGTGTCACCTTTGCCTACCCCTAATTTGCGTAATCCATTAGCTAATTTAGCGACTTCATCATGCAATTGCTGATATGTCACTTTTTGGTCTTGAGTTGGTTCATCCCCTTCCCAAATTAATGCCGTTTGATTTGCTTTTTGTGGCAAATGGCGATCAATACAATTAACACTGGCATTTAGCTCACCGCCTTCAAACCAATTAATAGAGACTTGATTGGGTTGGTACGATGTATTTTTTATTTTGTCAAAAGGGGTAAACCAATTGAGTCGCTTAGCTTGCTCTGCCCAAAATTGTTCAGGGTTGTCGATAGACTCTTGATATAAAGATTGATATTGCTCGTTAGTAAGCAAACTTTTCTCAGCCACTGATGGGCTTACTGGAAACACTGACTCTGACATAGGAGCTCCTTTTCTAATTGCTAGTCTTAAGTTTTTATAAATATTATTGTTAAATGATATTAACTTTTTTATTGCAAACTTGTCGATAGTAAAAATACTGAATATCCTCCCAAAAACGCACCAAAACAAGACCCCAAAATAGTGCAATGCATTGTTTTAGAACAATTTATCGAACAACTTTAACTTTTTAGTGCATAAGGATCCACATTGGTGATATTTCTGATATGATGCGCGCTTTTATGGTGAAAGGTGAATTTTTCAGCATAAAATTGCCCCAATTTGTTACAAAGTGGACTAATCTAAATAATGAAAAAAATTACGGCTATCATCAAACCCCATAAGCTAGATGAAGTTCGCTGTGCCCTAAGCGAAATCAATGTAACTGGGATGACAGTGACGGAAGTAAAAGGATTTGGCCGACAAAAAGGACATTTAGAGTTATACCGAGGCGCTGAATACACTGTAGAGTTTGTATTAAAAACAAAAATAGAAATTGTGGTTGAGTCACAAAATGTCGATTCAGTAATAGACACCATTGTGAATACAGCACGCACCCATAAAATTGGCGATGGCAAAATTTTTGTAGCGCCCGTTGAGCAAACCGTTCGAATAAGAACAGGCGAGCAAGGCGAAGACGCAATTTAATGACCCACCCTCAAAACTAAACTTATTAATACCACTATATAGGAAGCTAACCATGCGTTATTTACTAACAATACTCGCATTATTGCCTAGCATTAGTTTGGCAAATACCCAAGATACAGGCGATACCGCTTGGATCTTAACCTCAACTGCTTTGGTGTTATTTATGACACTACCCGGCCTATGCTTTTTTTATGCAGGCTTAGTACGCAGCAAAAACGTACTGTCGGTTTTAATGCAATGTTTTTCCATTGCCTGTGTCGCCTCACTTATATGGTTAATTGCTGGCTATAGCTTAGCTTTTGGCGAAGGCAATGGCTTTATTGGCGATTTTTCAAAAGCATTTTTAAATGGCGTCACTAAAGATTCCTTATCAGGCACTTTACCTGAACCTCTCTTTTTTATGTTTCAAATGACCTTTGCCATTATTACCCCAGCACTTATTGTGGGTGGTTTTGCTGAGCGAATGAAATTTTCTTCGGTTTTATTATTTTGCTCCGCATGGTTAGTGCTAGTTTACCTGCCAGTTTGTCACTGGGTATGGGGCGGCGGATGGCTGGCAGAAATGGGTATGTTAGATTTTGCGGGCGGTACAGTGGTACATATCACCGCAGGTGTAGCCGCATTAGTAGCCGCTTTAGTCATTAAAAACCGTAACGGTTATGGAACAGCATCCATGATCCCGCATAATTTAACAATGACTATGGGTGGTGCGGGTATGTTATGGGTTGGTTGGTTCGGCTTTAATGGCGGTAGCGCAGTTGCCGCTAACGGCGATGCAGCTATGGCGATGCTAGTTACTCATATATCTGCTGCAACTGGTGCATTAACTTGGATGGTAATTGAATGGATTAAATATGGTAAACCATCTGTACTGGGTGTTGTAACTGGTATGGTAGCAGGCTTGGGTACAATTACCCCGGCATCTGGTTACGTTGGTCCAGCAGCTGCGCTAATTATAGGTTTATTGGCAGGCATAATTTGTTTCTATTGCACCAATTTAATTAAACAAAAGTGGAAAATTGATGACTCGTTAGATGTATTTCCGGTACATGGTGTGGGTGGTATTTTAGGTACATTTTTAGCCGGTATTTTCTGCTCAACCGAGTTAGGCATATTTAGTGGCTATGGTTTTGGCGGCGATAACTCTAGCATTGCTGAACAACTACAAGTACAACTTATTGGCATTGGGGCGACGTTTGCTTATACCGCTGTCGTTAGCTTTATTTTATTGAAAATTGTAGGCCTGATTACCAAGGGTATTCGAGTTGAACGCGACGAAGAAATTCAAGGTTTGGATATTACCAGCCACGAAGAACGCGGTTATAACCTTTAATTAACCACTCAACCCTAATTTAAAAGCCCCGATTGGTTAAAACCAAACGGGGCTTTTTTGTTATCGCGCGAGCAAGCTTCGCGCCTACCTGAAATAAAAACGCTGGCATAAAAACCAAAGTAACGTAGATGCGCGCCCACGGCGCCTATCTAGCCTACGTTTGCTCTATTTCATCGAGTTTGACTTGTTCTATGGATTGGAATCGATTGGTAATTTTGCTGGCTGAGGTGTGGATTTGTTTCACATCATTAGCGGCCTGATCTATATGTCTTGCCAATTGATCGAAACGCCCCTGAAAACGATTAAAATCGCTCGATAGCTTAATTAAATGCTGCTGAATTACATGAACTTGCTGCCTAGTCGCTTCGTCTTTTAATACCGCTTTAGCTGTGGTTAATATCGCCATTAAAGTGGTGGGTGAGGTTAACCATACGCGCCTTTGCCAAGCAAATTCAACAATATCAGGATGGTAAGCATGAATTTCAGCAAAAACAGCTTCGGCAGGTAAAAATAAAATTGCGCTGTCTGAAGTTTCTTTTTCAATAATGTAACGCTCAGCAATATCTTGCACATGCTTTTTAACGTCAGCTTTAAATTGACGTTCAATCGCCTTTCGTTCAATCTCTGATATGCCGTCAGCCATCATACGTTGATAATTTTCAAGCGGAAATTTTGAATCTATCACTATATTGCCAGTCGGCTCTGGCAACTTTAATAAGCAATCGGCAATACGCCCGTTGGACAATTTAGCTTGTTTTTCAAATTGCTCTGATGCTAACGTGTTTTCAATTAAGTTATATAACTGAACTTCACCAAACGCACCACGGCTGCGTTTATCGGTTAATACATTTTGCAAACTCACAACATTACCAGATAGCTCTGAAATTTTCTGCTGAGCTTGATCAATCAAAGCTAAGCGCTTAAGAATATCATTAAAAGTTTTAACGGTATTTTCAAACCCTTCGCTCAATTTTTCGTTAACGCGATTCGATAACTTATCAAGCCGGCTTTCGGTAATATTAGCTAGCTCGCCCAATCTTTTGGAAACTGTTTCGCTTTGCTGGTGCACAGCTTTAGCCAGCTCTTGCCTATGCTCGGCATGATTGCGATTAATTAAATCAAGTAATTCAAGGTGGCTACGTGAGGCGCTTTGTTGAGACTGATGTTGCTGCTCTTGCAGTTTACTTTGTTGCTGATTTAGTCTTTGCTCTAGTGCACTAAATTGCTCATGCGTTTGGTTCATCAGCGATAAACGTAAATCAGTTAATTGGCTTTGTGCATTATTTTTATCAAGGTTCAATTGCTGTAGCTGACGGCGCTGACTAACCAGTAATAATACTAACCACAATTGAATAACGACACCACAAGCAATTAAGCCAAGTAATAACCAATTATATTCTGCAAACACAAGACCACACCAAACTGTATAAAATTACAGGTAATGTAGCATAATCTTATCATAATTAAAGTATTAACCGATTTTATTCATGCTCTAGCTCAACAACTAAATAAAGCAGATCACACTCTGAAATATGGTAGGTAGTATCTAGGAGAGCCATTATGTTAGAGCAAAATGTATTTTTCATCACGAAAAATTCAAGCTTACAGCGATGTAGTTGCCGCATTTTTGCGAAAATTATGGCTCATCCTTTAATCTTTGTCTGAAAATTATTCAAGTATGATTTTGCCCTGAACAACTAAGCTGGTAACTGAGTATTACGGCCACACCAAAAACCAACGGTTGCACAAATCAAATTACCCGCTGCACATAACCAAACAGCGCCCGACCAATCACCAATTTGAGTGTGTAAAAAGCCTGCCAACATAGGACCAAACGCGGCGAGTGAATAGCCAAAGCATTGCCCCATTCCAGATAACGCAGCTGCTTGTTGCGAATTTTGCGTACGGTAACTAATAAAAGACAAACCTAAAATAAAACAAGCGCCTGAACAAAAGCCAACAATCAAGGTAAATAAAAAAGCTAAACTTGGAAAATAAAATAAACTCAATGAACTGATAGCTGCAAGTAAAGCAATACCCACAGCAGGCGCACGTTGATCTTTTAATTTAGCCAGCAGTGGGACCAAAATTAACCCGGGTACGGCGGTCGCAATTAAAAAAACGCCATGCAAAACGCCTGCTTGCTCAGCAGAATGTCCACTTTCAATTAATATACTAGGCAGCCAACCCACAATAATATAAGTAAATAATGAGTTGCACCCCAAGTAAAAGGTCACTTGCCAAGCAAGCGCATAATGCCATATTTTAGCATTTGCTTTGGTTTGCACTAAATTTTGTGTGGGCGGCGTTTTTTGATTTAATTGAGGCAACCAAAATAAAATGGCAATCACGACAACTATTGAAAACAAAGCTAAAGATATTTGCCAGCCAAACTCATTAAATTCAGCCAATGGGATCACTAAAGCCGAAAAACCACCGCCAACTATCCCCATTGAAAGCACATAAATAGAAGTCATTATTGCCACTTTTTGAGGAAAATCTCGTTTAATTAAACTAGGCAGTAAAACATTACCAATCGCAATCCCTACCCCAATAATACCAGTACCAATAAATAATACAGATTGAAAATTAAATACGCGTGAAAAACAGCCTAAACCAATAAAAATAAGCGCGATCAGTAACGATATTTCTAAGCCTAACCTTTTTGCAAGCATCGCTGCTAAGGGAGAGGCAATCGCAAATGCAATAAGGGGTAAAGTAGTTAACAAACCGGCTTGTGAGGCAGTTAAATTAAAGTGGCCTATTACCTGCTCTAAAACGGGTGCTATCCCGGTGATTGGCGCTCTTAATGTTGTCGCAATCAGCACTATCCCAACCACTAATACCATGGTTTTAATGGTGTTCGATTTTAATTGAGCTGGGGATTGGCTTTGGGTTTGTTGCAAAGTCGACCTCTAAAATAAATACGCGTAAAAACAATCTGCTATTATAAAATAAGTTAAAGCCTTATAATTTAGAAATAATGACATTAAATCACTAAATACAGACAAATGGTCTTAGATTATTATTTAAATTGGGGTGACTTACAGCACTTTGAAAACATGCCTCAACCGCTCGTTGCCAAAGCTGAGCGAAACCAATATGAAACCGAATTGCCTTTACACTCCCATACCAAAGGGCAATTGATTGTTGTGCTGGGCGGATATGTTACTTGTGAGGTAGATTCAAATTTGTGGATGGTGCCCACCAATAACGCAATTTGGATTCCAGCTAAGACAATTCATACCAACCGAACGCCCGTGCATGCAAATTTATGTCATGTATATATTCAACCTGATCTGCATGGTTTACCCAATAAAACCTGCACTATTGCTATTACTCCGGTTGTGAAAGAACTGATTTGCCATTTCGCCAGTTTAAATCAACATTATCAAGCTAACAGTTCAACTGACCGCATTGCTCAAGTCATTTTTGATTTATTGTTAGAAATGCCTGTACAAAGGTTTAACTTTCCGCAATCTAAACACCCACTAATTCAATTAATGGCTAAACAGCTTTGGTACAAGCCAGATAACCGAAAAACCTTAACACAATGGGCGACAGAGCTTGCGATAGGTGAACGAACATTAGCGCGGCTAATTAAAAAAGAAACAGGCATGAGCTTTGGTAAATGGCGTAGCCAAATGCATATCATTATTGCATTGCAAAAGCTTGAGCAAAAATACAGTGTGCAACAAATATCAGATAGCTTAGGCTACGACTCTGTCAGCGCTTTTATAACCATGTTTAAAAAAGCGCTTGGGCTGTCACCTAAAAAATATATCGCGCAAATTAATCATTAAGCTTTACCATTTTTAAGTTTTATTACTTTAGTGTACATCACCTCAACTCGGTTTAATAAATATGCTTCGCTGAACTAATTTACAGCAACTCATTATAGTGTGAATTGGGCTAATCTAAATAATTTTCGTTTAAAACGTAAAAAGCCTGATAAACATCAGGCTTTTAAACTAAAAATAACTGAAAAAACTTAGTTAAATAATTCGGTTTTCATTAAGCATTTGCTGCTTTTTCGCTTCTTTTTCCAGCTTAGCTTTACGTCTGTCGCATGGGTTATCACAGTCGCAGGCTTTTTCAACACCTATTGCCCCTAAGCCCCCACAACTACCCGAGATTGATTTTTTCTGAACCAAAAAACCAACTGACATAGCAACAACAACAATTAAAAAAATACCAAATGCTAATAAAATAGTTGTCATGATAAAGCTCACTTCATATAAGGTTTAAATTGCTCTGTGTATAATACATCAAAGCCTGTATCAGATTTTACCACCAGATATACCGCAAGATCATGCATTTTTGCAAAATCAAATGCTTTTTCCGGGCCCATAACGTTAAGTGCAGTTGCCAGTCCATCTGCTTCCATACAAGTTGAGGTAATAACTGAAACTGAAACTAATTTATGATTAATCGGCTTAAATGTGGTTGGATCAATGGTATGCGAAAAGCGCACACCGTCTTGCTCAAAATAATTACGATAATCACCTGACGTCGCCAATGCGTTATCACCCGGTTCAATCACCTGTTGAACTGCACGATCAAAACTTTCTGGCTTTTCAATCGCAATACGCCAATTTTCACCGTTTAGCTTTTGGCCTTTTAAGCGCATCTCACCGCCGATTTCCACCAAGTAATCAGCAACACCCACTGACTCTAAATGATCAGCCACTTGATCCACACCAAAACCTTTAGCAATTGCCGATAAATCTACATAGACCTTGGGATCAGATTTGGTTAAATGACCTTGATCATAAGTTAATTTGTCTAACCCAATATGTGTTTTGATAGATTCAACTTTGCTGTCTGAAGGTACTTTATTAGGCCGACCATCAGGCCCAAAGCCCCAAAGATTAACCAATGGGCCAACCGTAACATCTAACGCGCCATGCGTTTGCATTCCAATATCTATTGCTTTGCTAATCACTTTGGCGGTCTCAGCAGATAAAGCCACAGCATCAGTAGACGTATTTTGGTTGAACAAACTGAGTTCAGAATCTGACTGATAAGTCGACATTTTGTTATTTACATCAACTAAAATGGCGTCTATATCAGCTTGAAGCTGAGTTTTATCGATTTGATTAGATTTACCAACGAGCGTGACATGATAAGTTGTGCCCATGGTTCGACCTTGCAATGCAAGCGTTTCGAATTCATTTTGCTTCGTACAAGAAACAAAAAAGGCCAGCGCAATAAGCGCTAGCCATATTTTATTAAACATCTTCATTCAAAGAAATCCGATTAACCACCAAAGTCATCAAGCAAGATGTTTTCATCTTCAACACCTAAGTCTTTCAACAAGTTGATAACTGCGCTATTCATCATTGGAGGACCACACATGTAGAACTCACAATCTTCTGGCGCTTCGTGATCTTTAAGATAATTATCATATAACACTGTGTGGATGAAGCCTGTGTAACCTTCCCAGTTATCTTCTGGTTGTGGATCACTTAAAGCAACATGCCATTCAAAATTATCGTTTTCTTCTGCAAGCATATCGAAATCTTCAACATAGAACATTTCGCGGCTTGAACGCGCACCATACCAGAATGACATTTTACGTTTTGATTTTAATCGACGTAATTGGTCAAAAATATGTGAACGCATTGGCGCCATACCAGCACCACCACCAACAAAGACCATTTCAGCATCTGTTTCTTTAGCGAAGAATTCACCAAACGGACCAGAAATTGTCACTTTATCACCTTCTTTCAAGCTCCAAATATAAGAAGACATGATACCGCAAGGTAATGACAAGTTATTTGGCGGCGGAGTCGCGATACGAACGTTAAGCATAATAATACCCTCTTCTTCAGGGTAATTAGCCATTGAATACGCACGGATCGTTTCATCGTCAACTTTAGATTCTAACTTGAAGAAACCAAAACGCTCCCAGTCAGGACGATATTCGTCAGGAATATCAAAATCTGCATATTTAACGTGGTGAGCTGGCGCTTCAATTTGAATATAACCACCTGCACGGAAAGGAACAGATTCACCATCAGGAATTTGTAGCTTAAGTTCTTTGATGAAAGTAGCTTTGTTATCGTTAGAAATAACTTCACATTCCCACTTTTTAATCCCAAAGATTTCTTCTTCAAGCTCAATTTTCATATCGTTTTTAATTGACACTTGGCAAGACAAACGACAGCCTTCGCGCGCTTCACCTTTAGTAATGTGATCAAGTTCGGTTGGTAAAATATCCCCACCGCCGTCTTTCACATCAACACGGCATTGGCCACAAGAGCCGCCGCCACCACAAGCAGATGAAACAAAAATACCCGCATTTGCTAAAGCGCCTAATAATTTATCGCCTGGCTTAGCGGTAATTGCTTTGTCTGGATCATCATTGATCAAAATAGTGACATCGCCACTACTGACTAATTTTGATTTGGCAAACAAGATGATAGCAACAAGCGCTAACACCATTGCGGTAAACATACCTACGCCTAAAATAATTTCTTGCACGGTTTATTCCTCTAATTGCTCTGGATTTACAGCGACACGCCAGAGAATGACATAAAGCCTAAACCAATCAGGCCAACTGAGATAAAGGTAATCCCTAAACCACGTAAGCCATGTGGAATATCAGCATACTTTAACTTTTCACGAACAGCTGCAAGTGCAGTAATAGCAAGTGCCCAACCGACACCACTACCAATACCAAAGACCACACTTTCGCTGAAGTTATAGTTTTTCTCAACCATGAAGGCAACACCACCAAAGATTGCACAGTTAACTGTAATCAATGGTAAGAAAATACCTAATGCGTTGTATAAAGCTGGAAAGTACTTATCTAAAGACATTTCTAAGATTTGTACCAATGCCGCAATTACACCGATAAAGGTTAAGAATTTTAAGAAGCTTAAGTCAGCATCTGGGAAACCAGCCCAAGCTAATGCACCGGGTGCTAATAGGTTTGAATAAACCACTTGGTTAACAGGTACCGCAATACCTAGTACTACAATAACTGCAACACCTAAACCAAATGCAGTTGTTACTTTCTTAGATACCGCCAAGAAGGTACACATACCTAAGAAGAAAGATAATGCTAAGTTTTCAATAAAAACCGCACGGACAAACAAACTAATATAATGTTCCATAACGTCCTCTTACTTCTCTATCTGTTCTTTACGGAAAGTACGTAAAACCCAGATAAATCCGCCAATAATGAAGAATGCACTTGGTGGCATTAATAACAAGCCCATAGGTTGATACCAACCACCGTTTGAAACTAGTGGTAAAATTTCAAAGCCAAATAAGCTGCCAGAACCAAATAATTCACGGATAACGCCAACAGTTAATAACACAAAGCTATAACCTAAACCGTTACCAATACCATCTAAGAAACTCATAAATGGTGGACTCTTCATTGCGTAAGCTTCAGCACGACCCATTACAATACAGTTGGTAATAATCAAACCAACAAAAACAGATAACTGTTTTGCGATATCGTAAGCATATGCTTTTAAGATTTGGTCAACCACGATTACGAGTGAAGCAATGATTGTCATTTGAACAATAATACGCACACTAGAAGGAATGTGATTACGGATTATAGAGATAAATAAACTTGAAAACGCAGTAACCAAGGTAAGTGCTATACACATTACCGCTGTCGTTTCCATTTTACTGGTAACCGCTAACGCAGAACAAACACCCAAAATTTGCAGAGCAATTGGGTTATTCGCGAAAATCGGGCCAAATAAAACCTCTTTAGTTTCTTTAGAAAAGGCCATGTTTATGCTCCTTGACGCTGTTTTTCAAGATAAGTTTTAAAGCCTAACTCACCCATCCAAAAATCAAATGTGTATTGAACACCATTACCGGTTAATGTTGCACCTGATAAGCCATCAACTTTATGCTTTGACTCTTTCGGCGCTTCACCTTTAATGATCTTAATTGCCATTTCACCATCGTCGTTGTAAATTTCTTTACCAACCCAAATTGATTTCCATTTAGGATTTTCAATTTCAGCACCTAAGCCGGGTGTTTCACCTTGCTCATAATAGTTTAAGTTGATAATAGTATTAGCATCAGGCTTAACCGCTACAAACGCATACATAGTTGACCATAAACCATAACCATGTACGGGTAAAATGTAGCTTAAAAATTCGCCTGAATCATCTTTTGCTAAATAAACTAAAGCTTTATTTGAACGACGTTTAATACTGGCAACATCTTGCTCACCGGTTAAATTGATTGAATGCTCAGGATCTTTTGAACGAGCACGCTGATCAAAGTTTGATGCATCAATATCTTCAACATATTCACCGGTATCTAAATCAACAACTTTAGCCGTAATTAAATTTTGATAAGTTTGTTGAATCACATCTGGTGTTGCATTATCCGGTAATAAATTAGCAGCAACTAAAATATTTTTTTGTTTATCTAATACTCGGTTTTCGGCCTGTTTAGGTTTTAAAGATACCGCAGTACCCGCAACGATTATCGCGCAAACTAAACATAATAAAATAACAACCGTCAACGTTTTGCTGATTGAATCATTTCCTTTAGACATTACGTGCTAACCTCCGCTTGATGTTTGCTTGCACAACAAAGTGGTCAAATAATGGCGCGAATACGTTGGCAAATAAGATAGCTAACATCATACCTTCTGGGTATGCTGGGTTAACAACACGGATCATAACCACCATAAAGCCAATTAAAATACCGTAAGCAAATTTACCTTGGTTCGTAAATGAAGCAGATACAGGATCGGTTGCCATAAACATCATACCAAATGCAAAACCACCTACCACTAAATGCCAATACCAAGGCATTGCAAATAACGGGTTGCTATCACTACCAATTAAGTTAAACATCGTACTGAAAATAACTAAACCAGCTAGTGTACCAGCGACGATTCTCCATGACGCGATACGGAAATAGATTAACGCTAAACCGCCAATCAAAATCATTAAGGTAGATACTTCACCAACAGAACCTGCGATGTTACCGTAAAAAGCGTCCCACCACTGAGCCGTAATACCGTAATCTAAGCTACCCGTGTAAGCTTGGCTTAATAAAGTTGCGCCGGTAAAACCATCAGCTGCAACCCAAACCGCATCACCTGAAATTTGAGCAGGATAAGCAAAGAATAAAAAGGCACGACCCGCTAATGCAGGGTTTAAGAAGTTACGGCCTGTACCACCAAAAACTTCTTTACCAATAACGACACCAAATGTAATACCTAAAGCAACTTGCCATAATGGAATGGTTGCAGGCAAAATAAGTGCGAATAATACAGAGGTAACAAAGAAACCTTCGTTAACTTCATGTTTACGGATTGATGCGAATAAAACTTCCCAAAAACCGCCCACAATAAAAGTGACCGCATAAATTGGTAAGAAGAACATAGCACCGTAGAGCATCATGCTGCCCCAACCGGTTGATTCAGCACCTAGTTGACCACCAAGCGCGGTAAATAAGTCAGTTCTCCAGCCTTCAGCTAAAGCGCCGCCGGCATCTAGTGCCATATCAGCTTGTAAACCAACATTATACATACCATAAAACATAGCTGGAAATGTCATCATCCAAACTAAAATCATGATACGTTTTAAATCGATACTATCACGTACGTGAGTTGCACCTTTAGTTACTAAACCTGGGGTATAAAAAATAGTTGCAGCTGCTTCATATAAAGCATAGAACTTTTCGTATTTACCGCCGGCTTCGAATTGAGGTTCAATTTTTTCTAAATATGACTTTAAGCCCATAATTAGCCCTCCTTCTCGATTTGCGTTAAACGATCACGCAAGATCGAACCATACTCGTACTTACCCGGACAAACGAAGGTACATAAAGCTAAATCTTCTTCGTCTAATTCCAAGCAACCTAATGCCTGCGCCGAATCTAAATCACCCGCAATTAAATCACGTAATAATAAAGTCGGTAAAATATCTAAAGGCATAACACGCTCATAGTTGCCAATTGGCACCATAGCTCGGTCCGAACCACGAGTAGTGGTTGTAAAGTTAAATAACTTTTTAGGACTTAAATGCGATAAGTACGCACGTGTCACAGAGAACATATCTGAACCCGGCATTACCCAGCCAAACAATTCTTTTTCTCGGCCTTCAGGCAATACTGATACTAAACTAGTATAACGACCTACATAAGCATGCGGACCATTGGCTTTAAAGCCAGCTAATACAGAACCAGAAATCACACGTTGTTCGCCATCGGCTAATTCACCAGCAGTTAGCTCTTCAATTGAAGCACCCACTACGGTTTTAATTAAACGTGGATTTTTAACAGAAGGACCCGCTAAGGCAATCACTCGTTCAGTGCTTAATTGACCTGTTGTAAACAACAAACCAAAAGCAATTACGTCTTGATACCCAATGTGCCAAACTGATTTTTCCATGCTGACAGGATCTAAGAAGTGAATATGTGTACCCACTAAGCCTGCTGGATGGCCGCCTGCGAATTCTTGTACATCTACGTTAGCGGCTTCAGGAATTTTAGCGCCTGGTGCTTTACATAAAAATACTTTACCCGCTAATTTTGATAACAAAGCTAAACCATCTTTGAAGGCTTGCTCTTGTTCACCAATAATCACTTCAGGATTGGCTGCAAGTGGATTGGTGTCCATCGCAGTGACAAAAATTGAAGATGGGGTCGAATCGATAGCAGCTACTTTACTGAATGGGCGAGTTCTTAAAGCTGTCCATAAACCAGATTCGACTAAAGTGTCGACTACTTTTTGGCGCTCTAAGTTAGCTAACTCTGAAGATGCTACTTTATCAAAAGTAATCTCTTCATTACCTTGTACTTCAATCACAACGGATTGCAATACACGTTTAGCCCCACGATTGACTTCTTTAACTATCCCTGCAGCTGGTGCAGTAAATTTAACACCGGGATTCTTTTTATCTACAAAAAGAACCTGCCCTTTTTTTACAACGTCGTCTACACGAACGTGCATTGTAGGGCGCATGCCGATGTATTCTTCACCAAGGATAGCAACTTTAGTTACGGCTTTGCCGCTAGATATTGCTTGTTGTGGTGTGCCAGAAACTGGAACATCCAAGCCTTTCTTGATAGTTATCATACTCATTGCACTTAGTTTTAAGGTTTAAAACGAAAAAAATAAAGAAAGTGTTGCCTCATTTTTCGCACTTATATATCGGCAAAAAATGAAAAAATAATTCGTATTCACCACGCTTATATTTAACCCGTGGATTTTAACATTGTTTTGGGACTCGTATCTACGAAAAATCTATAAATGAACCAGAATAGAGCAAAAAACTCTTATTTCATGCATAGATATTTAATCTACTGAGCCTAATTGTGCAAAAATAAAACAAAAAGGCCGACATTAAATGTCGGCCTGTTTATTAAGCATCAAAATCAACAATTGGGTTAACATCTTGCTCATAATCAACTTCTTCAAATCCAAAGCCAAAGAGTTTCAAGAAATCTTCGTTATATGATTTGTAATCCGTTAATTCAAAAATATTGTCACTGGTTACTTGAGGCCATAAAGCTTCAATTTTTGCTTGAGTTTCAGGTTTAAGCTCAGGTAAGTCCATACGGTAACGACCTTCAGGATCTTGTAACGGCTCATTAGAATACAAACCTTGAGCAAACAAACGGTACGCCTGTTCAATACAACCTTCGTGAGTGCCCTCTTCTTTCATTATTTTATAAAGTAATGAAATGTATAGCGGCATAATAGGAATAGCAGAGCTAGCTTGAGTCACTAAGGCTTTTAATACACCAATTGATGCTTCGCCTTTGTAGTTAGCTAACGTTTCGTTTAGTTTGACACTGGTTTGATATAAATCTTCTTTTGCTTTACCTATGGTGGCATCACCATATATAGGCCAAGTTAATTTATCACCTAAATAGGTGTACGCAACCGTTTTAACACCATCGGCTAGCACGTCGGCTTGCTTTAATGCATCAATCCACATTTCCCAATCTTCGCCACCCATAACAGCCACAGTGCTATCAATTTCTTCTTGATTAGCAGGTTCAATGGTAACGTCTTCAATCACTAATTTATCAGTGTTTAAATTTTTAGCTGTGTATGCTTTTTCAATTGGCTTAAGCGTTGACGAAATCAGTTCACCTGTTTTGGGATGTTTACGACGAGGTGAAGCCAAGCTATAAACAACTAAATCAATTTTACCCATTTCGGCTTTGATTTTTTCAATGGTTTGCGCTTTGCACTCATCTGAAAATGCATCACCATTAATATTATCAGCCCATAAACCTTCAGCTTCTGCCGCAGCTTGAAATGCAGCTGAGTTATACCAGCCTGCAGAACCGGTTCGTTTTTCAGTTGCTGGCTTTTCAAAAAACACGCCTAAGGTTTTAGCACCGCCGTTAAAGGCTGCCATAATACGTGAAGCTAAACCATAACCAGTTGATGAGCCTATCACTAATACATTTTTAGGTGCATTGTCTAGCTTAGGTTGTTGTTTAACAAATTCAATTTGACGTTGAACACTTGCGGCACACCCTTTTGGATGGGCGTTTGTGCAAATAAAGCCACGAACTTTTGGCTTAATGACCATAATTTAAGTCCTATAAATATCTGATAAATGAATTATCTGTTGTTGTTAACGCAGTTAAGTTGCAACCATAAATAGTAATTTATGGCCACTCTACGCCTTGACGATTTTGGTAATAATTTAATTCGGTTAACTCGTGATATTTTGCAGAGCGAGTTAAAAATGACTTATAAGATTGATAAATTTTAGCGGTTTGTGGATCGGTTGCAACTAAATCTGCAATCACTTCTTGACTTGCTTGTTTTAAACCCTTTATCACATCTTGCGGAAACTGTTTAACCTGAACTTGATGATCATTAATTAACGTTTGTAAAGCTTGGTTGTTTTTAGCCGTGTATAACGCCAACATATTTGCATTGGTTTTTTCAGCTGCCACTTTTACTATTCGTTGTAAATCTTTTGGCAAGGCATTCATCGCTTCTTCATTAATAATAAATTCCATTGCAGCGCCCGCTTCTTGCCAAGCTGTAGCATAGTAGTATGGCGCGACTTTATATAGACCAAATGCTTGATCGTTGTACGGGCCAACCCAATCGGTCGCATCAATAGCGCCACTTTGCATTGAACTAAAAATTTCACCACCAGGTAACGAAACCGGAATGGCGCCAAGTTTAGATATAACATCGCCCGCCAAGCCCGGGATCCGCATTTTTAAACCTTTTAAATCATCTAATGAATTAATCTCTTTACGAAACCAACCTGCCATTTGCACGCCAGTGTTGCCACCCGGCAACGGAATTAGCCCAAATGGTTCATAAAGTTCACGCCATAGCTCATTACCACCACCGTAGTAAAACCAGCTATTCATCTCTTGTGCATTCATTCCAAAAGGTAGCGCTGTAAAAAATTGAGCCGCTGGAATTTTTCCTTTCCAATAATAAGCCGCGCCATGGCCCATTTGAGCCGCGCCACTTTTAACAGCATCAAAAATTTGCAACGCTGGCACCATTTCACCTGCGCCATAAATTTTAATATTTAAACGGCCAGCTGACATCACTGCCACATCTTTAGCAAATTGCTCAGGTACTGTTCCTAACCCCGGAAAATTCTTAGGCCAGGTTGTGACCATTTTCCATGTAACTGGTTTGAAAGACTCTCTCAACTCTGACTGATTAACTTTGTCTTCTGAACAAGCGGTTAACGCTAACGCCAGTGATAAAGCGGTCATCATTTTAATTATTGTTTGCATGGTAAACACTCAATGTATGATTAATTTATAGTAGATACAATGTCGGTTAATCTAATTTATGGTTGATATACTTGCGCTGGCAGCCAAGTTGATAATCCGGGCCATATAGCCAAAATAATCAATACACCTAACTGAATAGCAATAAAAGGCATTACGCCTTTATATATATCCGGGGTTTTAATTGTGCTGGGCGCAACCCCTCTTAAATAAAACAAGGCAAAACCAAATGGAGGCGTTAAAAAAGACGTTTGTAAATTAAGTGCAATCATAATCCCTAACCAAATCGGATCTAGCCCCATACTTAACAACACAGGCGCAACAATAGGCACCACCACAAAAGTAATTTCAATAAAGTCTAAAATAAAGCCAAGCAAAAAAATGATTAACATAACTAACAAGCAGGCCGTAAATACGCCGCCCGGCAAGTTATCAAACAAAGAATGTATTAGCTCTTCGCCGCCTAACCCTCTAAATACCAATGAAAAAATAGAAGCACCAATTAGAATCAAAAATACCATACTGGTGACTCTTACACTGGACTGACCTGTATAAGCTAATTGAGAAAATAACTGTTTTTTCATTGCCGCTAAAATCATAGCCCCAAACGCGCCGACACCTGCAGCTTCGGTTGGTGTTGCAAAACCAAATAAAATAGAGCCCAACACCACAAAAATAAGCGATAAAGGCGCAACCAAAGCTTTAATTAGTTCAACTGTTGTGGGTTTTGGCTGATCATCATTTATTTCAAACTTAGGCATCGCTTCAGGGTTACGCCAAGCCGTAAATAAAATATAAACCACATATAAGAGTACTAATAATATGCCAGGACCTATCGCCCCAACAAATAAGTCACCAACAGAAACCGTTTCAGGCGAAAAAATACCCTGCTTTAATTGCGATTGCTGATAAGCGTTAGAGATCACATCACCTAATAAAACCAAAGCAATAGACGGTGGAATAATCTGCCCTAAGGTGCCTACCGCGCAAATAGTGCCACAAGCCAATGAAGGCGAATATTTTTGTTTAAGCATAGCGGGCAAAGATAAAAGCCCCATGGTGACCACAGTTGCGCCAACAATCCCAGTACTTGCGGCTAACATAGCGCCAACTAAAATAACCGCAAAGGCTAAACCACCTCTAAAACGGCTAAATAACTGCGAAATCGAAGTTAATAAATCTTCCGCTACCTTAGAGCGTTCTAACGTAATGCCCATAAACACAAACAAAGGAACAGCGAGCAAGGTTTGATTATGCAAAATACCAAATATTCGGCTTGGCAAAGCATACAAAAAAGCAGGTTCAAAAACGCCAAGCAAATAACCAATTAACGAAAATAACAGCGCAGTACCCGATAAAGCTAAAGCAACCGGATAGCCTGTTAATAAAACACAGCAAACAAAAACAAACATTAGCAAAGATAAATATTCCATTTTATCCCTCGCCTTTTTCTGAAGCAGAAACAGCAGGTGATAACGATTTAGCAGTTGCAATGGTTTGCCATGCTTTAATCATTTCACTTATCCCTTGCAGCATTAATAACACCGCAAACACAGGAATACAGGTTTTAAGCAAATATAAAAAAGCTAACCCCCCTGATTCGCTAGACGATTCCATAATAGTCCAGCTATCCATCACAAAAGACCAACTCATCGTAATAATAAAAATGTTAACGGGCAAAAGTAAAAGCAAACCGCCAAGTAAATTAACCCAGGCTTTTTTAACCGCAGAAAATTTTGCGTAAAACAGATCTACCCGAACGTGCTCATTATGTTTTAAGGTGAATCCAGCGCCAAATAGCAAAACAATCGCATGTAAATAGATAACCGATTCTTGCAATGCAATTGAGCCTAAATTAAATCCGTATCTAAGCAATACAGTGCTTGTCATTAATATAACAACAGCAACCGCAAGCCAGCCAAGTATTTTGCCAAGGGCTTCTGAAAAAGCATCTATTTTTGCTGCGAGTAAATTGAGCATCAATGACAATGATTCCATTTAATAATAAGTTAAAATTAATTGACTTCTTTTTTGCTGCCGCCCATACAATTAGGTGATAATGGAACTTGATCTTGAGCGGTTTTCCAATCGTCTTGAGTGTAAGTATGAATTGCCAACGCATGCACCGGACCAGCTAATTCATCCGCCAAACAAGCATTGACTAAGCGATGGCGCGCTAATAACCTTTTTCCGTCAAATTCATCGCTAACAATAATCACTTTAAAATGTGAATCTTGCGCATCACCACTATGCATGTGGCTTTCATTTTGAACATCTAAAACAATGGGTGAAAAACTAGCTGATAATTTATCAATAATGGTTTGATGTGTTTCGTTCATATAAGTGTCTTTATCTTTCCTGTTAAGCGTGTAGGTACCGAAAAGTTAAATTTATACGCCCTTGATCTATTCGAGCGCGTTTGGGCAACGAATGATACCAGAATTCTTGCGTTGTGCCTGCCATAATTAACAAACTGCCTGATTCTAATTCTAATGAAAATACTTCATTTGTTAATCTATGCTTTAATTTAAAACTACGTTTTGTCCCTAAACTCAGTGAGGCAATCACAGGGTTAGGTCCCAATTCAGCTTCATTATCTGCATGCCAGCCCATACAGTCTTGACCATTGCGATATAAATTCGCCAATACACAATTAAATTGTGCGCCACTTGCTTGCTCAATACAGTGTTTAAGTTGTAATAAATTTTGAGTCCAGGGTGTTATTGAAAATCGTCGTTTTGAATATTGGTAACTTAATCCGGGTTCGCCATACAAAGCTTGCATTCGCGGAATTAAATGCGTTTTCCCGTACACCACTAACTCTTCCTGACGCCAATTTAATTCCTGATAAAGCGTTTGATACCATTGCATCGCCACTGAAGTTTCAAATAAAGATTCGAAATAATATAACTCGGCGTTGTTAAGTGAAAAACTTTGGGGCTGAATTAATTTTGTCATCGAAAATAGATAAGACCTCTTTTATTATCGGCCAGAGCCAGTAGACTATAGCCACTTAAAATCAGCTTGAATATGACTTGTGCAAAATAATCTTCCACAAAATAATCACCAACTTCAATTGGACGGGCTCCCAAGCCGTTTATCAAAATCAGAACTAACGCTTTGGCGCTACCCAAAGCAGGCAGTTCATTCACCGCTTCAAGCATGGGATAATGCTGATATTCTGTTAGCAAAAACGGCTGATAAAATATTAGCAATTGATGATGCGCCTAAAAATCTAGCCATTATTAACGATCAGTTTGGAGCCATCTGCTGCTTATTATCAGATTATAACCTTGATATTTATCAAGATTCAAAAATTGGCCGACTTGCTACCATAGAAAATTTGAAAAATAATCAATGCGCCTCTGTTTCTCAGCAGTTTAAAAATAATTTAGCCGAATTAAATTCACTTGATTTAGTTTTAATCAAAATTCCCAAAAATCTAGATTATCTTGAAGGTATCTTGGCTTACCTACATCAAAACGCCCCTGAACACTGCCAAGTAATCGCTAGTGCAAAAGCCAATCATGTTAACAAATCAGTTGTTAAGTTATTTAACCGCTACTTTAACCAAGTTAATGTCAGCCTAGCTGAAAAAAAAGCCAGAACCATTAACGCGCAGCAAAAACAGAAATCGCCCTACTCTTCATTTACCCCGTGGCTTAACTGGCAAACTGAGACAGGTTTACAAATTACAAATGCAGCAAATGTATTTTCTCGGTCTAGTTTAGATATTGGCGCGGCTTTTATGCTTACACACTTACCTTTGGCAAAAGACAAAACGGTAATAGATTTAGCCTGTGGTAATGGTGTACTTGGCTTACATTTAATAGAGCAGCAACCTAGTCGATTAATATTTTCAGATGAATCTTTCCAAGCAATTGAATCAGCTGAAAAAAATGTGCTAAAAAATCACCCTGACTATTATTCAAACTGTCAATTTGTCTGGCAAGACTGCTTATCTGAACAAGCAGACGAGTCTGCCGATTTAATCATATGTAACCCGCCTTTTCATCAGCAACACACAATAACGACTCATATCGCACAGCAAATGTTTAGTGATGCGCTTCGCGTCTTAAAACCAACCGGTGAATTAATCATTGTGGGTAATCGGCACCTTGGCTACCATAAAACACTAACCGATTTATTTGGCCAGTGTTCAATTGTCGCATCTAACCAAAAATTTGTTATTATTAAAGCCACAAAATGAACCGTAAAACCGACGGCTAAAAAATATTTTCACCAAAAAATCAGCGAGGCTCGCCATGAAATATCAGTTTCCTAAATTACTTTTAATTGCCATTACTTTTATTTTTAGCCAATTTAGTGCGCTTGCAAAACCCGATACTCAAGATTCAAATTTGTACCCTAGTGTTAAAATTAGCACTAGCATGGGCGACATTGTAGTTGAACTAAACCGTCGAAAAGCACCTATAACTGTGGCTAACTTTATCGAATATGTGGTTAATGGAGATTATAACGGCACTGTATTTCATCGAGTAATTGATGGATTTATCGCCCAAAGCGGCGGTTATGATAAAAATTATGAAGAGCTAAAAAAACGTGAGCCTATTTTTAATGAAAGTGGTAACGGGCTAACAAATGACCGAATGACTATTGCTATGGCGCGAATGAATGACCCACACTCAGCCGCTCGTCAGTTTTATTTTAATTTAGCAGATAATCAAAACTTAGACCCAGGTAGAAACTGGGGTTATTGCGTATTTGGCATTGTATTAGAGGGGGAAGCTGTTGTTGAAGCTATTGCAAAAGTGGAAACTAATTTTAACGAAACCTTTGGTGCGGCCGACGTTCCTGTAAAACAAATCACAATAAATGAAATGACTTTACTACCACGTCCTTAATTGCTGTCTATACTAGATAATATAAGATTCATTGAACGGGCCTAACTGTGAGAGTAACTCAATTTATTGATCTTAAATCAAAGCAACTTGCATTTTATGTGCGCGCTTTTTTATCGCACAGTATTGAATATGCCGAGCTTGATATTTTTATTTGGGATACCTTTGAAGAGTGGACTCAAGTAACAGTATCAGTAAATGACCCCTACTCAGCGAAAGAGCGTGTATTTTGGCATCTAATTCATCAAATCAGTTTTTGGCCACAAGATACTTTGCTGCATGATACTTTGCTTAATGACGAACTTAATATTTGTTCAAATTATATTAATGGCGATGGCAGTTTTCCGATGGATTGCGTTGGCATTCGGCCCTAATCTGTTAAGCTAACCTAATAATATAATAAACAAATTTTGAGTTTAAATGGACTGGTTTACACCTTACAAAGATAAACGAGTAATTGCGCTTTTATTCCTAGGGTTTTCATCTGGCTTACCCTTGTTACTGGTTTTTTCAACGCTGTCTTTTTGGCTTAGAGAAGCAGGGATAGACAGAGCTAGTATTGGCATGTTGAGCTGGGTGGCATTGGCATACGCCATAAAATGGTTATGGTCCCCGCTCGTAGATAAGTTAAAAATTCCGTTTTTAGACCGCATGTTAGGCCGGCGCCGTAGCTGGATGCTACTGGCTCAGCTATTAATCGCATTCAGTTTATTTTTAATGTCTGTTGCGAATCCACAACAGTCTCTGTGGTTATTTTCTTTATTAGCGCTTGCGGTGGCTTTTAGCTCCGCAACTCAAGATATTGTAATTGATGCGTTTAGAATCGACAGTGCGCCAACTGAGTTACAAGCGGCTATGGCTGCAACCTATTTAGCTGGGTATCGAATAGCTATGATTACAGCAGGTGCTGGTAGTTTGGTTATTGCAGCTTGGTTTGCACCTACTGAGCTTGAATTTAGCAATCTAGCTTGGCAAAAAACATATCAAATTATGGCGTTGTTAATGCTACCCGGAATTATTACAACCTTGCTCTGCCAAGAGCCTAACGCGGCGATATCTCAGCATACATCAACGCAAACAGCACATCCTTTTTCTCAACGAGTAATCAACGCTTTTTGGCAACCCATCGCTGATTTTTTTAATCGGTTTGGACAAACCGCATTTTTACTTATGGCGTTAATTGCCGTTTACCGTTTATCTGATGTGGTAATGGGTGTTATGGCTAACCCATTTTACATAGATACTGGCTTCACTAAAGTTGAGATCGCTTCTATTTCTAAAGTATATGGTGTGATTATGACTTTAGTCGGCGCGGCATTGGGTGGGATCATTTTAAAGCAAAAAGGCACGCTTTTTTGCTTATTTTTAGGTGGTCTTCTGGCTGCCGCCACTAATTTATTATTTGTCACTTTATCTATTAAAGGTAACGATTTAACTTGGCTAACGCTCGTTATCTCAATTGATAATTTAAGTGCTGGCATAGCCACCGCTGCTTTTATTGCATTTTTAAGTGGCTTAACAAATAAACAATTTTCCGCAACTCAATATGCCATTTTTAGCTCTAGTATGTTGTTATTACCTAAATTTGTCGCTGGGTTTTCAGGATTTGCAGTAGATGCATTTGATTACACCCTCTTCTTTATCGGGACAAGTTTATTGGGTTTACCTGCCTTGCTATTTATTGCCTTGCTTGCTAAAAAGAAAATACTAACCAATCAACAGGTGTCAAATGATTAAATTATTCGCATTATTACCTTTATTAACTTTCGGTTTATGGTGGCTATATTTACGTCATAATAACTGGACAATTAAAGAAGGAATGAGAGGGTTTAAAGTAATATTTGTATTTAATATTATTGTACTGGGTTTCTTTACTGCTATGTATTTTGCTACTCGGATTGAATAGCAAAATAATAGCTTGCTTACCACAGCATTGAAACCTGACACCCAAAATAATTTACGTTTTTAAGGGTCAGTGCATTAAAAGCGCTTAATGCATTTAATGCTGCAATAATTTAAAGTAATTACTGATTTTCTTCTTGTTCAGCAACACTTTGATTGACGACTTGGTCATCTGCTTTTGACGTATTGATAAACGCCGACACTGCCATAACTACTACAGCTAAAGCGACTGTCGTTAATTTTATTCCACCAGCTTTATTCATAATTTAACACCAAAAAATAGTTGAGCTTATTATTGTTATTGTTTGCTATATGCCAAACATTAGGTTGCTATAAAGTGATTTAGTTCCCATATTTGCATATTTATCCACAAAAACTATATTTAACACTAAATGAACGCTGGTAATATTAGCTTAATAAATAATCGGCAACAAGGCTAGATTACTAATTATATTAGATTTTTTATTTATTTTTTGAATCACAAAATCACCTAAATTAATCCACATTTTTTATTTTTCAATAAAATAATATAAAAAACAACAACCTAAATTAAATGACCTTTAAATTAACTGATCTTTCAATTGCTTAGTTACCACATCTGTTAGCTTAAATCGCTTATATTTGTCACAGCTCTCAGCTAAACTAATGCACAAAGTAGCAAAATGATGTCCACAAATATTTATTAAGGGAATAGCATGTCTTTTTATAGAAAATCTTGCTTGTTTGCCGCACTACTATTGTGTCAGAGTCAAGCTGTTGCGGCACCGAAAAACATCATTTATATGATAGGTGATGGTATGGGACCTAATTATTTAACCGCTTTTCGCTATTGGCATACCCAAACAACCGACAACCCAGTAAAACAAACTATTTTTGATTCTATTTGGAAAGGTGTCGCTATGACCTATCCAAAAGACAAAACGTTCGTGACCGACTCAGCCGCTGCAGGTACGGCATTGGCCACTCATCATAAAAGCTATAATGGCGCAATTTCAGTTGATCATGACCATAATTCACTTTATACCTTAATGGAATCAGCTACTCGAAAAGGTAAAAAAACCGGCTTAGTAGTTACTTCACAAATGACTCATGCAACACCTGCTAGTTTTTATGCTCACCAAAAAAATCGCGAAGAATATCCACAAATTGCGGATCAAATTGTTGATAACCGTATAAATAATAAGCCTGTCATGGACTTGTTATTAGGTGGAGGTCAAAATGATTTAATCCGTGATGACAGAAATATATTAAAAGAATTAGAGCTGTTAGGTTATCAAACAGAAACTGAATTTAGCCAATTAAACCAACTTTCAAGTTTACCCGCCATTGGTGTATTTCACCCAGTCGCCTTTCCATCAGCAATCGACTCTGATAACCAGCGCCTTGCTGATATGACAGGCCAAGCATTAAATTTATTAAGCGCTAGCGAAGATGGCTTTGTGTTGTTAATTGAAGGCAGCCAAATTGACTGGTGCGGACATGCCAACGATATTGCTTGTGCGATGGCAGAAATGCAAGATTTCGCAAATGCACTCGAATTAGTGGTTGAATATACGAAAAATAATCCAGATACACTTGTAATGGTGACTGCCGATCATGAGACGGGTGGTATGTCATTAGGTGCAAATAGCCAGTACCAGTGGTTTCCAAATATTATTGCCCAAGTTCATAACTCAAGCAAAACCATTAGCAAAAGTTTAGCATCTGCAAAAAATGTCCCGGTTGATATTGCTAAAGCTTGGCAAAAACACGTAGATTTTGTACTAGAAAAAAGTGAGTTAGTGGCATTTACTCAAATTAAAAGTAATAAAGCGCTGACAGCAGAACAACAACTTAACCAGCTTGATAAACAAATTAAAAATATCATTAATACTCGAAGCCACACAGGATGGACGTCTGGCGGGCATACTGCGTTAGATGTGCCCGTTTTAGCCTATGGTGAAAGTGCTGATATATTTAATGGTTTTCAGAACAATACTGACATTGCCGAAAAATTACTAAAACTCGTTAAATGAGCCCCGAAAAAATAATATCACCAAAAGGTGCGACAATATGTCGCATCCTTTTTATGGTTAAATCCTTTATAATTTCAATCAATTAACATTAATAATTGATTAAATTGAGAGGTTTTATGCGCAGTGCTTATTTTTACGTGTCCACATTATCTAGTTTAATTTTATTCTCAACCGTAACCCAAGCAAATCCAAATCATGGTCAAGACGTTAACCCTGCTTCCCACGCCCCTGCGGGTGTAATGGCTGAACACACTCATAAAGCGGGTGAAATCATGATTGGTTATCGTTTTATGCAGCAAAACTATGACCAACTGTATCAAGGCAGCGAAAAAATCACTCATCAGCAATTAACACAAGCCGGTTATAGTATGGCGCCAACCAGCATGACCATGAAAATGCATATGCTGGATTTTATGTATGCATTAAACGACAAAGTGACGTTAATGCTCATGCCACAATATATGAGCATGGATATGGACATGACAATGTTGGATAGTGGCTCTATGCAACATGATATGGGCGATATGAATCATATGGATGACATGCACGATATGCATACAAGCCATCAACATGGCACCTCAGGTTGGACTGATACGCAAGTAAGTGCTTTAGTTAATCTATATCAAAACCAGCATCATCAAGTGATTACTAATCTTGGGATTAGCCTACCGACTGGCTCAGTAGATGAAAAAAATAGTTCAGGCCAGTTTACGCATTATGGTATGCAACTAGGATCGGGCACTTATGATTTTGTGCCGTCGGTTACCTATACCGGACACTTGAATGCATTGTCTTGGGGCGCTCAGTTAGGCGCAAATATAAAACTAGAAGATGAAAATGATTCAGGTTTTAGTTTTGGCGATAAATATCATGTGACTGGCTGGTTAGCTTATCAAGTGCTTCAACCTTTAAGTATTTCAGCTCGTTTAAGCTATCAAACTCAAGAAGATATTAAAGGTCATTACAATGGCCCTCACGGTCACAGCGCCCCTTCTGATATTCAAGCCAACTATGGTGGACAATTTAGTGATTTGGGTTTAGGTTTTAATTATGCTCAGCAGACAGGTCCCTTAAAAGGTGTTCGCTTAGGATTAGAGTGGCAAACCCGCGTCGCACAAGATTACAATGGCTACCAGCTAGGCTTAGATGATGGTTTAAATGCCAGCCTCACTTACGCATTTTAACTAATAAAGCTAAACAATACGCATAATGAGTAGTTCCACGCTAGGACAGAACTGCTCATTAATTTTTTTAAAGTCACTTTATTTCCATATCTTTTGTAAGGCAATATAGAAAAAACCAACAAACACATCCTAAGGACAATATGCAAGAAATCGGTTTAGGCGGCAGTTGCCACTGGTGCACAGAGCCGATTTTTCAAAGCTTAAAAGGCGTAAATCAAGTACAACAGGGTTGGCTCTCAACAACCACAGAGCCTGATGTGTTTTATGAAGGTATTTTAGTCAATTTTGAGTCAGACATCAGTTTACATACTTTAATTAACATACACTTACATACCCATAGTTGCACCAGCCAACATGCACTTAGAGCCCGATATTTATCTGCCGTTTATTGTTTTAATGACCACCAGCAAAAGCAAGCGCAAACTATTATAAAAAAATGTCAAAGCGAATTTACAAAGCCGCTATTAACTCAAGCAGTCTGCTTTGCTCATTTTAAATCGTCACGCGATGATATTTTAAATTATTATTATCAAAACCCAGATAAACCTTTTTGCCAAACCCGAATTACCCCTAAACTAAAAAAGTTGCTTAAGCAATTTCCGGAGCTAATTTCAAATGACAAAAAAGCATGGATAAAATAACCAAACCTGTTTTCCAGCTTATGGTTTTAAGCTTCAGTTTCTCTTTGAACAAATCGCATAAATTTTGCTTGTAAATTATTTATCAATGGCTAGAGTTAAAGCATTAAAAATTAAAAAAGTTAAACCAAATGGAAGTCGTTAATTTTAGGGTGGGTAACCGCTTAGTTGCCTTCAACATATTAGATATTTTACTAACAGAAAAATTTGTGAATGATCAAACCTCTGTACCAAGTGACGATCAATCTTTTCTAGGGGTAAAAGACTTTATGGGACGACCAACTCCGATCTACGATCTGGGTTTAGCAATGAATAATATATCTACCCAAACCCAAAACAATAACGTGCTTCAAGTCTTAAGTGAAAAAGAACAGGCACATGAAATTTGGTTAGATACACTTGAAGAATCGGTTAAAAAAGAGCAAAAGTTCACCTTAACACGCGATCCAAAAAAATGTGATTTAGTGCAATGGTACACCCAGTTTACAACCTCAAACCAAGATTTATTAGATGTTTTAAAACGGATTGAAGCGCCCCACCGCCAACTGCATGCACTTGCCGACAAAGCGATTGCACTCACTGAACAAAATAACAAAGCGCAAGCCATTAAATTAATCCAACAAGAAAGAATACATACGCTTGCAAGCTTAAAACGATTATTTTCAATCGCTCGAGATCAACTAGCAGTCACTTACAAACCTGTTACTGTTTTTACCACAACGGATGGACGAACCCCCGCCTTGGGTTTTGTAGTCGATAAAGTAGAAGATTCGTTACATATTGAAGAAGAACATATTCGGCCACTGAAAGATATTGCTCCACACATCGGAAATATCGATCATAGAGTTAAAAATATGATTGATGGACTATTGACAGCCGGAGTGCAAAATAGTCTATTACTCAGTAGTAAATCTTTTTTATAAGCTCAGTAGCTGTTTATTGATAAGAGTCTGTATTTACTGATAGCATTAATCATCTATTCATCTTAATAACGAATTCATTCATGCCTGATAGCAAAATTAATTGGATAACCTTAGAACATGCGTCTGAAATTAGCGGCGCTTCTGTTGCTATCATTCAAGATACAATTCGCCGCTACCAAGACAACCCAGAAGCGTTTCGTTCTAAACTTGAAAACGATATTTATTATGTTGACCAAGCTCAAATTTTGCATTTATTTTCATCTTCATCACATCCTACTATAAAAGATAAAATTCCGGGGACCTTATTTCGCTGGTTTGATGAACTTAGAAAAACTTATGAAAACAGCCTATCTAGTATGCAAAAAAAAGTTGAAAAAGTTCAAGATGAAAACCAGCAAAATTTGCAACAGCAATATGAAACCCGAATATTTGAATTAGAAGAACAATACCAACAACAAATACTTAATTTAAAACAAGCCCATACCGAGCAAATTAAATTGCTCAAACGCAATATTTTAAAACTTGAAAAAGATATTAATTTTTATCAAACCCAAGCAACCAGCCAACATGAATCTATGGCTCAGCTCAACGCTCGATATGATGCAATTTTATTTGCCTTAAAAGGTCAGCACCAATCAACGTACGCTGAAAAAAATATAACCCCAGCGTTGCAAGACACCAAGCAGCCAGATAATATAAAACCCGCACCTAATAACGAACCAATCACCCAACATAACTCTAATTCGTTACTACAAAGTGCTTTTAAAGCAAGAGACAACCAAGATTACACACTTGCCAATGAGTTATTTGAGCAAGCAGCCATGTTAGGTAATAACAAAGCAATGGGCGCCTTAGCCAAAAGTTATTTTACGGCACAAGGCGTTGCTCAAAATTACGAAAAAGCGATTGCTTGGTTATATCTAGCTGCTGAGTTTAAATTTGAGCCAGCGATACAAAAAATAACCCAGTTTAAGCAAAACTATCCAACCCAATATCAAAATGGAATTGAATTAGCTCAAGCCATTGGTAGTCAAATCTTGATAACCGAAGACGACGCTGCTCAACCTTCTGAGCAAAAACCGGATAACTATCACGAAGCTTAATACTTTGGGGTTTATCATTTATTAATGATGTTTATTATCTTTAACGCGAGAAATCAGCAATGACATTAGTGGAAAAACAGGCACTCTACAGCGAATTTTTTACCATTTCGCTTTCACTGCAACTAAATTTAGTTGAATTTAAAGATAACGAAACCGTGCCTGATAAAGCTGGCTTTCTTGATGAAATGCCTTTTGTATTCAAACTCGCTACTCAAGTTAACTCAATTGAAGCAGAATCGCTGCGCACCATTAAAAATATGGGTAAACAGGCTGACGAATTAATTAATTTTTTAAATTTACAATCACAAAAAATTGATTTAATAATATCATATATTTTAATGCAAGAAGATAGCGAATCTGACCGCTACCAAAGCCAAGAATTTGGCGCTGGCGGATTAACCATTCAATCAGATAAAAAGTGGCCTCTGGAACAAAAATTTAGATTAAAAATATTTATTCCAGATGAATCAAGTGCAGTATACTGCTACGCTGAAATTATTGAAGCCACCCCTATCGATAACGGCTTTAACTATAAATTAGTTTATAGTCAAATAAGGGAAGAAGATCGCGAAATACTGGTACGAACGGCCTTACACCAACAAAGTAAGCAATTGCGTCAATTAGCACAACAAAAAGCACAGCAAGCGTCTGATTCGTCAAATTAGCGTTAACAAAAAAACATATAGTACTTGGCACTATCAATAATCATAGATAAATAACCAAACCATTTACAAATTAAACGCAGACAACAAAAGTGACAACAAAATTGAAAGCCTCTTTTAGCCTACCAGCAGAATGGCATCCACAAGATGCAGTGTTATTTACTTGGCCGCATCAAGAAACCGATTGGCAACCGATTTTGGCTCAAGTAGAGCCAATTTATGTCCAGCTCGTTAAAACCATTACCCGTTTTCAAGCGGTCGTATTGGTTTGCCATAACTTAGCTTTACAACAAAATATAAAACAACAATTAATCGAGGCTCAAATAAATTTAGCCGCCATTTTTTGGGTAATAACCCCCACCAATGATACTTGGGCGCGAGACCATGGCCCTATTACCTTGGTAAATAAACATCAAATAAATGCCTTAAATTATACTTTTAACGGCTGGGGAAATAAATTTGAAGCTGGCTTAGATAACCAAATAAACTCAGCCATTTTTGAACAACTTAATATCCAGCGTAGCCAAGATATACCACTAGTGTTAGAAGGTGGCGCAATTGAAAGCGACGGCCAAGGTGTATTAATGGTCACCAGTGAATGCTTATTAAACCCGAACCGCAACCCTAGCCTGACTAAACAAATAATTGAAACCCAGCTATTAAAACAGCTTGGGCTAAAAAAAATGCTATGGCTTGAACACGGCGCATTAGCCGGCGATGATACTGATGCACACATAGATACGCTTGCACGTTTTGCACCCGATAATCAAATTATTTACCAGGGTTGTAACGAGCAAAATGATCCGCATTATCAGCCACTCAATGCGATGAAAAAGCAGTTAAACGAATTTAAAAACAGTAGCGGACAAAATTATCAATTAGTTGAACTGCCTTGGCCCGAGCCTCAGTTTAATGCAAAAGGTGAGCAATTACCGGCAACCTATGCTAATTTTTTAATCATTAATCAGGCGGTATTAATACCTGTTTATGGGGTTAAACAAGATGAAATGGTATTAACCATTATGCAAAGTACCTTTAAAAATCACCAAGTCATCCCCATAAATTGCCGTGCTTTAATTGAACAATTTGGTAGTTTACACTGTATTAGTATGCAATTACCTAAAGGCTTTTTAAGCCATTATTTATCTTAATTTAGAGTGGTTATCACATGAATCCATTAACTGCCGCATTAGTCCAACAAAGTAATAATGCAGATGTAAAGCACAATTTTGCTAAAAGCATTAAAGGAATTAAAGAAGCTGCACAAAAAGGTGCCAAGCTGGTTGTTTTGCAAGAGCTACATCATTCGTTATATTTTTGCCAAACCGAAGACGTTAGCCAGTTTGATTTAGCTGAAACCATTCCAGGCCCCAGCACCAACACCCTTGGTGAATTAGCCAAAAACTTAAACATTGTAATTGTTGCTTCGCTTTTTGAAAAACGAGCTGCTGGCTTATACCATAATACCGCTGTGGTAATTGATGCAGATGGCAGCATTGCCGGCAAATACCGAAAAATGCATATCCCAGATGATCCGGGATTTTACGAAAAATTTTATTTTACCCCTGGTGATATGGGTTTTGAACCTATTCAAACACAGGTAGGTAAATTAGGCGTTTTAGTTTGTTGGGATCAATGGTTTCCTGAAGCAGCTCGTTTAATGGCAATGGCAGGCGCTGAAATCCTTATTTATCCAACCGCTATCGGCTGGGATCCTAATGATGATGAAGCTGAACAAAAACGGCAATTAGACGCCTGGGTTATTTCGCAAAGAGCCCACGCTGTTGCGAACGGTGTGCCTGTTATTAGTTGTAACCGCACTGGGCATGAAGCCGATCCAAGTGAACAAAGCAAAGGGATTTTATTTTGGGGTAATAGCTTTATGACTGGCTCACAAGGCGAAATTTTAGCGCATGCAAATGAAAGCGAAGAGGAAATATTAATTGCAGAGCTAGATTTAACGCGCAGTGAACAGGTGCGCCGAATTTGGCCTTATTTGCGGGACCGCCGAATTGATCACTATGCTGATTTATTAAAACTCTATCGAGATTAATTAACCAGTTCAGCTTGTATTCAGTTTAGTTTGATTAAACTCGTTTTGACCATAGGGTCAAAAGGTCGGTAATCCGAGGAGAATCAAATGAAATTTTTAACTCAAGCTCAGTACTTAGCTGCAACTGCGACCCTAACCGGGTTACTATCGTTACCCGCATTCGCAAATCATGATATTTATTCAGATCAGCAAATAAAAAAAGGAAAAGTGATTCAGGTAACGCCCACCTACGAAACAGTTCATGTTCAGCGGCCACAAAAAAGTTGCTGGACAGAAACCACTTATCCAAATAGACAATATGACCACGGCCATAGATATAGGTCAATTAACCATGCCCAATATCGCAATCAACACAATGACACCGCGGCGCCAATTATTGGTGCTATCATTGGCGGCGTTATCGGTAATCAATTTGGTAAGGGCAATGGTAAACCGGTTGCCACCGTAGCGGGGGCGGTTATTGGTGGCTCACTTGCAAATAAAGCAGCGTCTCACCGAATAGAGAAATACAACAAAGGCCGTTATAAACATAATAAGCACAGAGGCAAATATAAAGGTGCGATTACTAAAAAAGTATGTCGAGTTTCGCATCAAAATGTACAAACTATTAACGAATTGACAGGCTATGATGTAAGCTACCGATATCAAGGTAAAACCTATTATACGCATACTCAAAATCATCCAGGTGAGTATATAAATTTAGCTGTTCAAGTTACACCAATTGAATAACAGATTATTTTTAATCGTTTTTTAAATGCTGAGTCCACTTATCTCAATGAGTTAGCTCAGCTTTATTTATAAATTGTGTGAGTTTATGTTTAAACAATGCCGCCTTTTATTTTTGACCATTAGCTTAATTGCATCTTTGTGCTTGATCAGCCCTGTGCAAGCTCAAACAATGAGCATGCGCCATGCTGTTAATTCTGTGCAACAAGTTTACCAAGGCAAATTACTTAAAGCTTATAAAACACGCATAAAACAGCAAACCTATTACCGAATAAAAATGCTAATGCCATCAGGCCGAGTGGTGAGTATTTTAATAAATGCGCACACAGGCAAAATGCAAAAAGAATAAATTTATAGGATAAGTAAGCTATGCGGTTATTATTAGTTGAAGACGATCATCAGTTAAATCAGCGTTTATATCAAAATTTAACAGCACAAGGTTATGCCGTGGACACTAGCTTTGATGGTGAAGAGGGCTTGTATTTAGCGCAAGAAACTGACTATGATGTTGCCGTAATTGACATAGGTTTACCTAAATTAGATGGCCTAGCACTCGTTGAACAACTCAGGCATCATAAAACCTACCCTATTTTATTATTAACCGCACGTGACACTTGGCAAGATAAAGTACTTGGCTTGAATTCAGGCGCCGATGATTACTTGGCCAAACCTTTTCAAGAAGAAGAATTATTTGCACGTCTTAAAGCGCTCATTCGCCGCTCAGCTGGACAAGCCAACCCTGTTTTGCAGTTTGATCAACTTAAAGTCGATACCAATTTATCGCAAGTTCTTGTGAGCGACAAAGCTATTTCCTTAACCGCGTATGAATATAAGTTACTTGAGTATTTTGTTCGCCACCCACAAAAAATCATATCGAAAACCGAACTCACCGAACATTTATATGAACAAGATTTTGATCGAGATTCAAATGTTATTGAAGTATTTGTAAAGCGGCTCAGAAAAAAGCTCAACTCAGAACAAGCTAATTTATATATTCAAACCGTTAGAGGACAAGGATATAAATTCAGCCATGGTTAATTGGCGCACGATTAGCTTAACGAAGCGCCTATTGATTAGTAATATGCTGGTATGCATATTAGTTTTGCCTTTATTTGGCCTTAGCTTGTACCAAGCATTTAAACACCAAGCTCACTTATCACAAGCACAAGCATTAGAAGCTTATAGTTATAATCTGCTGGCCTCGAGTGAAATTGTGAATGGCAAACTAAAAATTATTGATGAGCTCGATGCGCCCAGTTTTCAACTACCAGATTCTGGCTTATATGCGATTATTCGCCACAAGCACCAAATTATTTGGCATTCTAACTCATTTATTGCGCCCACCACGCCAATCAAATGGCAAACAAGTCAAATAGGGGTGAGCCAATTCAACTCCATTCATTTTAATGGACAAGATTATTTTAACTGGCAACTGCATGTTGAATTTGAACAAGACGAGCAAATTTACCCTTTTACCTTTCATATTATAAAGCACAAACTAGACTACCAAACTCAACTGGATAGCTTTTTGAATACCATTTGGCGCTGGCTTTTGCTGATTGCGATTGCCTTTATTTTGGTTCAAAGTCTGTGGATTATTTGGTTTAGACGCCCACTAACCCAATTAAATCAAGAAATAAAAAGTGTAGAAAACCGTCAACAAGCGCAGCTTAGTGAAACCTATCCTATTGAAATAAATGCACTTAGTAAAAATTTAAATCGTTTAATTCAAACCGAACAACAACAAAGAAGCCGCTATAAAAATACCCTAGCCGATTTAGCCCATAGTTTAAAAACGCCCCTAGCGGTTATATACAATAGCCAAGACGTGAGTCCAAACATACAACCTCAGCTAGAGCAAATAAAACAAATTATTAACCACCAGCTAAAACGCGCTCGATCTAACGCGCAAAATAACTGGCATCTAGGCTGCAAAATTGAACCCATTGCTAAAGCTATTATTGAAAGTTTAAACAAGATTTATCAAGCAAAGTCCATTCAATTTCAATTGTCTATTGATACAAATAGTCTGTTTTTTGGAGAAGAAGCAGATCTTTACGAACTGTTAGGTAATTTGCTAGATAATGCCTGTAAGGCATGCCAATCAAATGTATTACTAGAAATTAGCCAACAAGAAGTTTTGAAAATTTGCGTCTCAGATGATGGCAAAGGACTATCAGATACCCAAATACAAAAGATATTAAAAAGAGGCCACCGAGCTGATACTTACGAGCAAGGGCATGGAATTGGGCTTGCTATCGTTCAAGATCTGGCCAATAGCTATCAAGCTAAACTTAAAGTGCATACGACTAGTCAACTTGGCGGCGCATTATTTGAGCTTAACTTTAAATAGCGAACACTATATTATCTATTAACTGTATTAACCGCCTTTTTCTATAAATTGTGCCTAAACCTGTGAATAAAGTACTGCGATTATTTTAAACAACTCAATATTAATGATTAAACAAGTGTTGATACACTTGGCTTTCATTCAAAAAAAGCTCAATTTGCTTTTCAGGTATCGGTGGGCTAAATAAATAACCTTGGCCAACTTGGCAGTGTTTCTCAACTAAAAATTGAACATGCTCTTTATGTTCAATTCCTTCGGCAATCACTTTCATATTTAATTTGTGCGCCATCGCTATAATCGCATCCGAAATGGCCATATCATCTTTGTCGTGGGGAATGTCTTTAATAAAAGCTCGATCGACTTTAAGTGTATCAATTGGGAATCGTTTTAAATAACTAAGCGATGAGTATCCCGTACCAAAATCATCAATAGATAGCTGAACACCCAAAGCTTTAATATCCTGCATTTGATGGATTGCCTCGTTAATATCACCCATTAACATAGATTCTGTTAATTCAATATCTAACCATTCAGATTTAATACCGGCTCGAGCGATACTATGCTGAATAATGTTAGCTACATTTTTATCTTTAAATTGGCGGGCAGATAAATTTACAGCCACCATGTAAGATTGATTATGTTTTTGGTTTAAACGAGCAATGAATAAGCTTGCTTCTGTTAACACCCACTCCCCTAACGCAACAATTAAACCGGACTGTTCAGCCACCGGAATAAAGATATTAGGTGGGATCATGCCTCGGGTTGGATGATTCCAACGTAAAAGCGCTTCAAATCCAAAAATTTTACCTGTTTTTAAATCAATTTGCGGCTGATAATATAGCTCAAACTCTTGCTCTTTTAAGGCAATTCTTAATTCACTTTCTAACAATATACTTTCTTGTAGCGCTTTATTTAATTCATCATTATAAAAATAAAAACCATTTCGGCCCGCATTTTTCGCTTTATACATAGCTAAATCAGCATTACGTAATAAATCCTCAATACTTAATGCGTCTTTAGGTGACAAGGTAATGCCCATACTCGCTGTTACTAAAACTTCAGCTGCTGCTAATTTTATCGGTTTAGCGATAATATTTTGTACATCAGTCGCCATTGATTGCGCTTTTTCAACACTTGAAATGCCACTCATAATAATCGCAAACTCATCTCCGCCTAACCGTGCAATCGTATCTTCGGCTCTGAGTCGCTGTTTTAGCCTTTTAGCAATTTCAGTTAATAATTGATCACCCGCTTCATGACCTAAGTCGTCATTCACTCGCTTAAAATGATCTAAATCAAAATAAAATAGACTAAAGGCATAATGTCCCCGCTTAGTCATTTCAAGCGATTTAGTTAATTGTGCTTTAAAAAAAGTTCGGTTATATAAATTCGTTAATGGATCATGGTAAGCCAGCTTTTCCATTTTTTTCTGGCTTTGCTTGATAAAACTAATATCTTGGGTTGCAGAAACAAAATGATTTGCGCCTTGCTTATCTTGAGTCATAGGTGAAAAAGTTTGAGATACCCAAATGCCTTCTCCTAACGGATGATCAATAAGTAGCTCCCCCTTCCAGGCTCGTCCGTCATTTAATTGCTCATACGCCATATCTAGTAACCAATGCATTTGTTTATCAACAACTGATTCAATATGAGCCCCAATCAGTTCAAATTCATCACGCCCCGTTAATTCAACAAATTTAGGATTCACAAATTCAATTTCAAATTGATTATTTAAAATAGCGATAGCCGTTTCACTGTGTTTAACCGCATTAGAAAGCTTTAATGCTGATAATTCAGCTATTTCTTTTTCGTGTATTTTTTCGTTTAAGCCTTCAATTAAATTATGAATTTCACCAGACATGCTTTCTAAAGTTCGAGCCATAGTGCCGACTTCATCTGAACTTTCTGTTAATTTTCCCAGCTTTAATTGCCCTTGTTTATGCTCTGTTAATACTTTTGCACAGTGGCGTAAACGAGATAAAACATAACGATTTAGAAAGCAATAAATAATTAACGACAGCAAAACCGCGACAAAAAACGCACCAAACAATAAATATTGCCTAAATCGCTGTAGGTGGTGTTCATCAATACTAAACGCATCGGTTAATGCAAAATACCAACCCAATTGAGGTATTGCGGTGACAGCGACTAATCGTTTTTCGCCATTTAAATTATATTCTTTTACCGATAAATCATTGGTATTTTGTAAACTAAAACGAATCACTTGATGGATATCTTGATTTAAAGAGGCTTCGTTGTTTAGCTCTGCAAAATTTCCTTGTTTTTCAGTTGTTAAAATAGATTCGTATTGCGGATGAAAAATTAGGTTATTTTTGCTATCAAACACAAACGCATCTCTATCTAATTGATCCGGCATTTTAGCTAGGAGTATCGTTTTTAAATCTTGAATTAAAAAATCAAAACTAGTGACCCCATAAAATTCATTATCTAAATAAACAGGAATGACTAAACTGCTCATCCAATGGTCTTGCAACTGATCATAATAAACAGGTGTCCAAATAGGCTGACGTGTGGGGTTATAAACTGGCGTACCAAGCTTGTAAAATAAATCGCGATTAAAGTCATAAACAGCGGGTAAGTTTTCAGCTATATCGGCTGGCTGAACCACAGTCAAACCTGATTTTGAAATATAATAAAATGCTGAAAACGATTGTGTTAAAACGGGCGAAAGGGTTGGCCAAATTGAAGTAAGCTCGTTTGCTTGCTGTTTTACTTGTTCATTTAGTGTTTGGTTGGCGGCTAAAAATATCCCTGTATTGTCTTTAGTACTGCGGTAACTTGAATCAGTTTGTTGTACCAAAAGCGTTTGCTCAGTAGCGCCTTTTACTGGCTTGTTTAGCGCATGCTTTACCTGACTATTTGTTATTTTTGCTAATTGAACCAAGCTATCAAGGTAGTGTGAAACAAATTGGGCATTTTGCTGTGCTGATGCGTTTAAATCACGACTGATAATAGATTCAATATACTTATCTTGTGCTTGGGTAAACATATAAACCCCTGCGGCGCCAATTAGCATACATGATAAAAAAATCGCGATACTGGCTTTAACAGAGATTGAGTGCAAAAGTTGGAATTTGAGCCACTGCATATAGATGACCGAGCCTCTTATTATATTTATTATTTATATTAGGATCTGTTTTTAACTGACTTTGTGTCTTATTATTTAAACGCCAGCCTCATTAAGGCGTTAATATACGACAAAATGCAAATGTTTTATACTATTAGTCGTTCACCAAAAACTAATACTGTATACAATCAGTTAAATTAACTCCCTTTTCTTAAATTTAAATTTTTAACTTTAAATATTAAAATTTATATAAAAGCAATTCAGCTTTTTCTGTTAGTCATTAATAGGCTCCATATAAAACCTTAACGATTCAGTCAAAAATTTTAGCGAAATCCAGCTTAAGTTTGCTCCCAAGTGTTTCTATCTCAGACTACAACCGTTAAAATAATCAACATCATTTCAAACTGTTTGAAAAATGGAAGAATAATTAATGGCTCAATATGTATATACGATGTCGCAGGTTGGAAAAATTGTTCCACCCAAGCGCGAAATCCTCAAAAATATCAATTTGTGTTTTTTCCCCGGCGCTAAAATTGGTGTTTTGGGTTTAAACGGCGCAGGTAAATCAACCTTACTTAGAATTATGGCGGGTCTTGATACCGAAATCGAAGGTGAAGCCAGAGCGCAAACTGGGATCAAAATAGGTTATTTACCACAAGAACCTCAGCTTGATCCAAATAAAAATGTACGAGAAAACATTGAAGAAGCCATTTCAGTAATTAAAAATGCAATTGAACGACTTGATCAAGTTTATGCGGAATATGCAGAGCCTGATGCTGACTTTGATGCACTTGCAAAAGAGCAAGGCGAATTAGAAGCCATTATTCAATCAAGTGATGGCCACAACATAGAAAACATGCTTGAACGAGCAGCGGATGCACTGCGCCTACCCCCTTGGGATGCCGATGTTAATAAATTATCAGGTGGTGAGCGACGCCGTGTTGCTCTATGTCGTTTATTACTAGAAAAGCCTGACATGTTATTGCTAGATGAACCCACTAACCACCTGGATGCAGAATCTGTTGCTTGGTTAGAGCGGTTTTTACATGACTATGAAGGCACCGTGGTTGCTATAACCCATGATAGATACTTTTTAGATAATGTAGCGGGCTGGATTTTAGAGCTAGACCGTGGCCAAGGTATTCCGTGGGAAGGGAATTATTCATCTTGGCTTGAACAAAAAGATGCTCGTTTAGAACAAGAAGAAAAAGCTGAAAATGCTCGCCAACGTTCAATTAAACAGGAACTTGAATGGGTTAAACATAATCCAAAAGGTCGACAAGCTAAAAGTAAAGCTCGTCTGGCACGTTTTGAAGAACTAAATAATCAAGACTTTCAACGCCGTAATGAAACCAATGAATTATACATCCCACCTGGCGAACGTTTAGGTGATAAAGTTATCGAAGTGAGCCACCTCAAAAAATCTTATGGGGATCGTGTATTAATTGATGATTTAAGTTTTAGCATTCCAAAAGGTGCAATTGTTGGGATTATTGGTCCTAATGGTGCGGGTAAATCAACTTTATTTAGAATGTTATCTGGTATTGAGCAGCCTGATTCTGGTGAATTAGTTTTAGGGGATACCGTAAAATTATCAAGTGTTGACCAATTTCGCGATGATATGAATGATAAAAATACCGTTTGGCAAGAAATATCAGAAGGCCAAGATATTATTCAAATTGGTAATTTTGAGATCAACAGTCGTGCATACGTTAGCCGATTTAATTTCAAAGGCAGCGACCAACAAAAAAGTATTGGTGAACTGTCAGGCGGTGAACGAAATCGTGTTCATTTAGCTAAATTATTAAAAGCTGGTGGTAATGTATTACTACTAGATGAGCCAACCAATGATTTGGATGTAGAAACATTACGAGCACTAGAAAATGCCTTGCTAGATTTTCCGGGCTGTGCCATGGTTATTTCGCATGACCGCTGGTTTTTAGATAGAATCGCTACTCATATCCTAGATTATAGAGATGAAGGGCAAGTGAATTTTTATGAGGGTAACTATACCGAATATGAAGCTTGGTTAAAGCAAACATTAGGTGAAGATGCAGTGTTAAATCCACACAGAATTAAATATAAGAAGCTTTCGTAGCTTGCTCTGATAAAACGATTAAAAGATTCAAAAGCAGCAATTTATTGCTGCTTTTTTGTATTTAAACTATCTTTAAAGATATCACGCGATTCAAAAGTAAGCTTATGACTGAACGTAGACACTATACTCGAATTATTTTTGCCAATGATGCGGTTTTAAGTAATGGACATTATAACTGGACCGTTAAATTAATTGATCTATCACTCAATGGCGCGCTCATTAGTCACCCCGATCAAGTACTGCCATCTCAACTTAATCACCAAGATAGCTTTAATCTAACTTTTACGTTGCCTCAATCTGATAATGTGAGTGTTCAAATGTCAGTAAAAATTGTACATGTTGAACCTGAAGTATTAGGTTTGCGATGTGAAAAAATGGATATTGATAGTGCAACTCATCTGCGCCGTATCGTTGAGTTAAACATGGCTTCAGAAGACTTACTAATGCGAGAGCTTGAACATCTAATCGAACAAAAAATTTAAGCGTATTAAAGCGAAACATTAAATAAAAAATGAGGCTAAGGCCTCATTTTTTATTTAACCTCAACTCGGGTTAAGGTGTATTCTAACTAGTTGAATGATTTAACCTTATAGCTCTGCATAGTTTCTGACGAGCATTTTTTGTGTGGAAAAGGCCAATTCACGCGTCAATAACTAGCCTATTGCACGTGAAATTAACCCAGCCCCGTGAAAAAAGCCGTTTGAAACGTATTCATTAAACCGAGTTGAGATTATTTAGCTAAAGCAAACTAAGCTTGTGTATCAACCCCACCTGCAGCCGAAACAATCACCATAGCTGGCCTTAATAAACGACCATTAATAGTGTACCCTTTTTGTAAGCAATCAATAATCGCATTTGGGGCTACATCAGGATTCGGAACCATTGACATTGCTTGGTGTAAGTCAGGATTAAGTGCATCACCCGTTTGCGGGTCAACAACTTCAATCCCAAACTTAGATAAAGTAGCGTCAAAGCTCTTTAAGGTTAACTCAATACCTTCAATCATAGGCACAAGTGCTTCGTTGTCTTTATCTGCCGCGTCCAACGCACGCTGTAAATTATCAGAAACAGGTAATAATTCACCTGCAAATTTCTCTAACGCAAATTTATGTGCTTTTTCGATATCTAGAGAAGTACGGCGACGCATATTGTCAACTTCAGCTTTGGCACGAATAACAGAATCTTGCTGCTCAGCCACTTTAGCTTCAGACGCTGCTAACTGTGCAGTCAATTCAGCAATTTGAATATCCTGCTCTGTTTCAACTACACCTTCTGCTGCTTCAGCATTTTGTGCTTCAACAGTTTCCTCTACCTGCTCTTCAGCTTGAGTACCTTGTGGTTCATTACTCATTTTTTTAAAACTCCAAAACGGTTTCACTTAACGATTTTCCTCAAATATGGGGGCTATCTTGTATGATTCAAGGCCGAAGTTAATAATTTAGAAGTCATATCAACAATTGGGATTACTTTACGATAATCCATTCTTGCAGGGCCAATAACGGCTAGGCGTCCAATCACTTTTCCATCACATTGGTAAGGCGCACTGACTAATGCACATTCTGACAAGAGGTCAATTCCTGTCTCTTCTCCAATAAATATTTTGATGCCATTTTCATCACGACAC
The DNA here is from genome assembly GCF_026725475.1 of Catenovulum adriaticum. Lineage (NCBI taxonomy): Bacteria > Pseudomonadati > Pseudomonadota > Gammaproteobacteria > Alteromonadales > Alteromonadaceae > Catenovulum > Catenovulum adriaticum. Next base: position 1,040,900 of record NZ_CP109965.1, on the reverse strand, counting down.
CTTTGCATTATATCCATCACTAAATTTTTGTTTGATATAGCTTCAAATACTGCCCGAACTCGGCTCAATTCAGGACTAATACTTTCATTTAATAAATAATTCTGACCTGCGACCATTAATTGAGTCACTTTATCATCAGTCTCTGTTTGCTGGCCTAAGGCAACATCACTTAAATATTTTAATTGTGCGTCTGATCGCGCTAAGATCTGCAAGCTCTGATAGCCTTGAGATAAGGTTTTTCCGGCTAACACCATATTCATCAAGGCGGCAGTTCGAGTAACATCTGATGCTTTAATACTATGAGTTAAATCTATAATTTTATTTTGAATTTCACCATTTTTAAGCACAATAATTGCCATTAGCCGCTGATCACTTAATTGTACGAACTCTACTTTTTCAACGGCAACTTCTGGCTTATCAGCAATAGACACCACACTGGTTAATTGACTCGCATTTGCGAGCCAATTATTTGCCTGTTCGCATAATTCGCTAGCCGACATGTAACCTTGTTTTACTTGTTTGGCAAATTCATTGAAGCGGTTTTCTTGTCGGTAATCTTCAAAATTTTTTAAGGTTAATAACTCATCAACAAAAAGCCGTAACCCAGATACAGTGGGTATCCGCCCCGCAGATGTATGAGCTGAAGTCAATAAACCAGAACGCTCTAATGTCATCATTACGTTTCTAACGGTAGCTGAACTAGCTGCTATGGATTTAACTTGAGCTAAGCATTTTGAGGAAACTGGCTGACCTTGGTTCAGGTATTGCTCCACTAAAACGCGTAAAATTTGTAATGCTCTGTGATTTAAAGTCGCGTCAGTCATTATCCTAAACTTCTTATTGAGTTAAACTCTGTTGTTCATACAAAAACAATATTTATTTAACTTATATGAGGTGTAATAGATAAATTTCAATTAAATATTGCTAAACTTACCTAAACTCGATTTAACACCCCTGTGGATAACAAAAGCAAATATGACAAGCGTATTTAATAAAGTTGGCATTGTCGGTAAAGCCAACCATTCAGAGACTCAGCAAACTGTTGATACTTTAATAAATTTTTTGACACAACAAGGTTGTGATATTTATCTTGAACAAAAAGTTGCCACGCCCAAGCAAATTCAAGTTAAAGCGCTAAGTTTAGTTGAACTCGGTGAAATTTGTGATTTAGTTATAGTCGTGGGTGGCGATGGCAATATGTTAGGTGCAGCTAGAGTGTTAGCCCGCTATAATACGGCTGTTATTGGTATTAATCGCGGTAATTTAGGTTTTTTAACAGACATTAGTCCTGACGCATGTGAAACCGTATTAGAGCAAGTACTTAAAGGTCACTTTTCAACCGAAGAGCGCTTTTTGTTGGAAATAGAAGTTCATCGACATGATCAAATAAAATGCAGTAACACCGCAGTCAATGAAGCTGTTTTGCACTCTGATAAAGTCGCTCATATGATAGAATTTGAAGTCTATATAAATGACAAATTTGTTTTTAGCCAAAGAGCTGATGGGCTCATCATGAGTACGCCTACGGGGTCAACCGCTTATTCTTTATCTGGCGGAGGCCCAATTTTAACCCCAAATTTAAATGCTATTTGCCTACTACCTATGTTTCCTCACTCGCTCGCCAATCGCCCACTTGTTGTCGATGCTAGTTCAGACCTTAGATTAGTTGTATCAAATAAAGCACAAGCTCAGCTAGGTGTAACTTGTGATGGTCATGTGGCGCTTCCTGTTTTACAGGGTGACGAAATTCGCGTCAAAAAATCAGCTCATCTACTAAAATTAATTCATCCTGAAGATTATAGTTATTTTAGTGTATTGAGACGAAAGCTAAACTGGGGAAGTAAGCTATATTAATTTAAATACTAGATTAATATTTTTATATGGTTATTATTTCTATAAAAAGTAGTTCGACAATAAAATTAACAGGTTGTTTGTGTAAATGAATTTTTTAGACAAGTTATTTAATATCCCGTCAGGAAGCTTACTCACGAATGGTGACTATAATGCTTGGCTGGTTATGTTGTCGGTATTAATTGCCATTTTTTCATCGCATATGGCGTTAAAAGTATCTGAACGTGCAGCTTCTGCTTGTACCAAATTACGCCGCCATATCTCGTTATTTACTGGGGCTTTAGCTCTGGGAGGCGGCGTATGGTCAATGCATTTTATTGGCATGACAGCCTTTCGCTTATGCACGCCCGTTAGTTACAACTGGCTAATCACTTTATTATCGATAATTCCTTCGATTATTGCTTCTTGGGTCGCACTAAACATCATTAGTGAAGATGAATTAAATAAAAGCAAACTTCTTTTAGGTGGATTATTGGTTGGCGCTGGTATAGGGACTATGCATTATTTAGGCATGGCTGCGATGGAGATGGCACCTCTTCTTAGATACGATTTAAGCTTATTTTTATTATCTATCATTGTTGCGGTAGGTTTGGCCATTTTAGCTTTATGGGTTCGATTTGCTCTAATCGGTTCTACAAGGTTTAACTTCTCAGTTAACCAAATTACCTTAATTGCCAGTGTAGTTATGGGCTGCGCTATTTCTGGCATGCATTACACCGGCATGGCGGCTGCACGTTTTGTTTTACCTGAAGGCTTAGAGCTTTCAAAACAGCCAAATGAAATATCTTTATATTTAGGCCTGACGACTGCTGGTCTCACCTTTATTATTCTGAGTTTAGTTTTGGCCGTAAATTACATTTTTAGATACCGTGATTTATCCCGAACTGCCAGCAATAATGAAAACCGATTAAAAGCGATAATGAATACCGCAATAGATGGCATTTTAACAATAGATAAAGACGGTCACGTATTAAGCGCCAATAAAGCAACTGAAGACCTTTTTGGTTGGTGTGAATCCGAATTAATAGGACAGAATATTTCATACATATTTAAAACAGATTCAGTTGAAGGCCAAGCACAGGCCGATACTTTAAACAATAGTTCATTTATTGGGAAAAGCAGCGAACTGAGCATCAAACATAAAAATGGAATAATGATAGATGCCCGCGTAGCAATTGGACAGGTCGACTTAGGCTCAGAGACTTTATTTGTTGCAATCGCGTCTGATTTAACTGAACGGGTAAAAATGGAGACAGCGCTTAGAGAAAATGAAAATAAATTTCGTTCTTTAATATCAAACATCCCAGGGATTGCATTTCGCTGTTTAGATAAAGGCGACTGGCCTATGGTGTATATTAGCGATGCTGTTGAAAGTATAACTGGCTATCCTGCTGAAGACTTTCAATTACCTCATCCTAAACGCTCATTTAAAGATTTAATCCACCCTGAAGATCTAGCCAATGTAATGCTTTACCATCAGCAAGGCAGTCATTATACCTTTGAATACCGCATACTGACCAAAACAGGCGATATAAAATGGCTATTAGAATATGGTAGCCAAGTATTAGATCCAACGACTCAATTTCCGTGTTTAGACGGCTTCATCATGGATATCACTGAACGACGGTTAATGGAAGAAGAGCTTATTATCGCGAAAGAAAATGCAGAGCAAGCAGCAGCGGCCCGCTCCGCGTTTACTGCGAATATGAGCCATGAAATCAGAACACCCATGAATGCAATTATTGGCTTTAGTGACATTATGCTCGATTCTCCCCTATCAGACGAACAAGCAAAACACCTCAAAACCATTAATCAATCAGCAAAATCCTTATTGCATTTACTAAATGATATTTTAGACAGTGCTAAGCTAGATAAAGGTAAATTTGAGCTTGATATCCGAGATTTTAATTTAATAGAAGAAGTAGATTCTGTTGTATCAACGCTTTATATGGAAGCTAAACACAAAGGGTTAATATTAAATATTGATATATCAACTCAAATCTCTGATTGTTATAAAGGCGACCCTGATAGAATTCGCCAAATCCTAACCAACATAATTGGCAACGCAATTAAATTCACTCCGACTGGCAGGATTGATGTGATCGTCAGACCAAATGACTATGGTCAAATCGATTTTATTATTAAAGATACGGGCATTGGCATGGATCAGGCTCAACTCAACAATATTTTTAATGCTTATGCACAAGCCGATAGCTCAATTAGCCGAAAATTTGGTGGTACAGGTTTAGGTACAACCATTAGCTATCAATTAACTGAATTAATGGACGGCAACATTAGTGTTGAAAGTGAACCTAACAATGGCACCTGTTTTACCATTAGCCTGCCTTTAACCAAAAGTGATCAATGTGGTATTCAAGCAATTCAATCAGACAATATTGAATTGCCGAAACTTAAAGTATTGGTCGTAGATGACATTCAACAAAACCTAGATTTGATCTCTATTTTGTTACAGCGTCAAGGCCACCAAATCATTACCGCTCGTGATGGTGAACAAGCATTATTGCGAATGAACAAAGACACAGAAATTGATCTTGTGTTAATGGATATACAAATGCCAGTAATGGATGGACTTACAGCGGCAAGTTTACAACGTGAATATGAAGCGCAAAATAATTTACCTCCGCTTCCTATTATCGCACTAACAGCCAGCGTGATGGAAAACGATCGATTACAAGCCAAAGAGGCTGGTATGAGCGGTTTTGCTAACAAACCGGTTGATTTAAAACAAATCCAGCTACAGATAGCTCAAGTACTTGGAATTAATGTACAGCACAATCAAAAACAAGAAATAAAGCAAAAAACGGAATTAATGAATGTTGAAAAAGGAACACTGCTATGGGGAAGTGAATACCAATACTATAGCGAGATTCAACGCTTTTTAACCGATAATATAGATTTTTATGATTCATTTAAACAATGCTTAGACAAACAAGAATGGGCGCAATTAAACCAAACCGCACACACTTTAAAAGGTCTCACAGGTAATTTAGCATTACCGGCTTTGATGCAAAACTTTGTGCTTTTAGAAAAGCAAATCAAACAACAAAGTACCGCAGATATTATGGGTATACTTGAAAATATCACGCAGCAAATGCATCAATTAACAAATAAAGTGACCGATTATTTTAAACACGCGGTAGCGCCAAAAACTTTATCTGAAAAAACCGACCTCATTGGCGTTATCGACGAAGTTATTAGGTTAGTTGAACAAAATCAATGTGACGACTCTATCTTAGCTAAATTTAAAGCCGCCAGTAGTCCCCCTCAAATTCAACATCTCATTGAACAAATTATCGAAGAAGTTAACGATTTTGAATTTGAGCTAGCGCATCAACATTTAACTCAATTACAGCAAATTATTGCTCAGGAGGAAACATGTCCTTAATCCCTGAAAGCAAACCTAAAATTTTGATTGTCGACGACGAACCTGCGAATTTAAGAGTATTAAAAAGCATTCTCCAGTCAGACTACCAACTCACTTTTGCTAAAAGTGGTGAAGATGCGCTTAAATTAATTGATAAAGACAAGCCCGCTTTAATTTTACTCGACATTATGATGCCCGGAATGTCGGGGTTTGATGTTTGTAAGACCCTAAAAAGCCAAGTCGAAAATAAAAGTATTCCAATTATATTTGTTTCGGCACTATCTGAAGAGATGGACGAAGCAACTGGCTTTGAAATGGGTGCTGTAGATTATATAACCAAACCCGTTTCTCCAACACTCGTAAAAGCACGAGTCAGAACCCATTTATCTTTAGTGCAAGCTGACGTGCTTAAAGAAACACGATTGCAAGTTATTCAGGTGCTTGGCAGAGCTTCAGAATACAAAGATAATGAAACGGGCATGCATGTTATTAGAATGAGCCATTATTCAAAAATTTTAGCAAAAGCTTATGGATTTTGTGATGCGCAGGCAGAACAAATTTTAAATGCAGCACCAATGCATGATGTGGGTAAAATAGGCATTGCAGATAGTATAATGCTAAAACCCGGCAAGCTAACTGATGATGAAATGAACATCATGAAAACGCATCCAAATATTGGTGCTGATATTCTTGGCGAAGGTGACTCAGACTTATTAAGGCTAGCCCGTTCTATTGCTTTAACCCATCACGAAAAATGGGATGGTAGTGGTTACCCTAATGGTCTATCAGGCGAAGATATTCCAATAGAGGGCCGAATTGTCGCTTTAGCCGATGTATTTGATGCTTTAACCAGCAAACGTCCCTATAAAGATGCTTGGAGTGTAGAAAAAACCATGGATTTAATAAAGTCTGAAAGTGGACTTCATTTTGATCCAACACTCGTCAATTTATTAATTCAAGAAATGGATCAAATTCTAGCGGTTTACCATAAATGGCAAGAGTAAAAACTGAATCAATGCATCCATTATCTGTTGATGCATTGATTCATCCATATCGCTTACTGGGTTAGCTTAATCGACTCTATCGATGTAAGTTCAGGGCTTCCGCCTCTTGAACCAGATCCGCAGCATGTCCAGACTTGGTCTTGATACAAAATAGCACCTGTGCCATGCCTACCTCGATTCAAAGGGGTAAAGCTGCGCCAACTTTGATTACTCGGATTTAAAATCTCTACTTCATTATGCGCCGGAGGTGGACGATTTGTTTCTCCACCCAAGACCCAAATTTCGTCTTTAACTACCAAAGTAGATGTACCGGCTCTAGGTGTAGGTATACCTTGTTTTAACGTTTGCCATGTTTGAGTTTTAATATTAAAGACATCAGCCGCTTTCACTACCAGATCAAAAACTTGATTAGTTGCAGATGATGTAGTGCGGCCTCCCACAGCATAAATTTTCCCATCTAAAATAGCAGCCTGAAAATGGTCTCTAGCATGAGGGGCGTCTGCTAATGTTGTCCATTGTTTAGATTTAAAATCATAAACATCCAGCCAAGGCACAAAACCGCCTACGTGACCATTTTGAATACCTGCTACTAAATAAAGTTTATCTTGATAAATAACGCTGCCAGCACCACCTCTTAATCTATTCTTAGGTAAATTTACTTTAAATTCCCATTTATCTTGTTCAGGATAATAATAAAGCATCTTATCTATAGGCGTTTCGTTAGGATATCGCCCCGTCATGGCTCCAGCTAAAATAATCGCATCTTGGTAGACCACAGGTTGAAAATGATGAATTTCGACAGGAGGTGCGCTACCTTGTCGCCACTGCTGAGTTTGCGGATTATAAATATCAACGGGCTGAATTCTACGTCCACCCAACGAATAAAATTCACCTTTAAACTCCACAAAAGCTGCTTCATGTCTAGGATGCACATGACCTGTCGTTTCTAACGTTTGCCATTTGTTTGATTGAGTCAAGTTAGACTGTTCAGCGTTTGCACCTGAATTTTGCTGACAAGAAACCAATAACAAGCACCCAAAACTTAGACAGACGCCTTTAATTAACTTTCTAAATTGATTTTTTTTCATTATTTATCTTTGCTCCTTTGTAATATCCCATGCTGAACATAACATATATGCTTATTTTTAATACAATACAACCTCATCCAATAAGCTTTAGCTAAACTGCATTCTTAATATCAGCTTAGTCAACTGTGCTAATAACACGAATGGCATCATTTTATGTTAATAATCTATGCTCTCGTCACTCTCATAAGCATTTTCATCAAAAGATTGTTTATCTTGGATATTGAAGCTTTGATGCAACTCAGACCATGTAATAACCATTTCTTTACGATTTAACGCGTTAACAACCCTTTCAACTTGGGTATTTTGATCTTGAAAATCTGAACTATCAAAATCACATCGTGTTAAATAATCTTTGATTAGTCCATTAAGTGCGTCCTCACTTAATAATTTATGATCTATGAACATTTATTTTCATCCTAATAACCTCAGCTCTAATTAAATACAAAAAAACCGACTTGCAAGTCGGTTTTTTTATTTAATTAATGCAAATTTAATTTGATTTTTGTCTCAGCGAAACAATCAGCTCTGCTTCCACCATGGGTATTTCACAATCGGTTGAAATCTCTTGTGCTGTTGCCCCTTTCTCTGCCATTTTAGCCGCCCGGGTATATAACTTAGATTCAGGATCTTGAAGTTCTAACTCACCTTGACGAGATTCAATATCCAGCACAATAGCTTGAATTCGTTTAACACTTTGTCCGATCCCAATTGAACCTGAACGAATTTCATCGATTTCATGGCGTAAAATTTTATTTTCACGCTCCAAATGACTATGTTTATCACTCAGAGCTCGATAATCTGACGCCTGCTTTTTTAACAGTTTACGTAAAATAAAGACGCTAAAAAAACAGCCAAATATAGCAAGCCCAAGCGATATCCAAGATAGATCAATCATACTGATTAAAAACTATTAAGTTCATCCCATTCTTCATCGCTGAGCAACTTGTTTAAATCAACCAAAATTAATAGCTCACCATCGCGATTAGATACCCCTTGGATAAAGCGCGCGCTTTCATCAGTGCCTACATTCGGTGTGCTGTCGATCTCATTAGATTTAAGGTACACAACTTCTGCCACACTATCTACCAAAATACCAATAACTTGCTTTTCAGCTTCAATAATCACAATTCTTGAATTATCAGTTACCGTGCTTGATTCTAAACCGAAACGGCTACGCGTATCGATTACGGTAACAACATTACCGCGCAAATTAATAATCCCTAGCACATAACTTGGTGCACCCGGTACAGGAGCAATTTCCGTATAGCGCAATACTTCTTGTACCTGCATCACATTAATACCATAGGTTTCTTCATCTAATTTGAACGTAACCCATTGTAATACTTCGCTGTCAGCTGCGTCGGCTGCGATATTTCTTTCTGTATTGCTCATAGTTCTGCTCCGCCAGAATCTTTGTTATCAACCATCTTGACTGTCAAGCCCTTTGTTTAAAAGCAAAATGAGCTGTTCGACATTCAACAAGGCACACATTTTTTGTTTCACCAGCCCTGCCAACCAAGGTCTTTTGCCAGCTGATGCTCGCCATTTAATATCTTCTTGTTTCAGTGTCACTGTGTTAACCAAGGTTTCGCATGCTAATCCCCAGCGACTTTCTCCTAACATAATAATATATTTATAACTCAAAGCGTTAACTAAATCTTGATCACATTTTTCTGGCATCACCCAAAGCGCAGTGTCAACTACATTAATTTGCATCTCTCGGTTCACCATTAATCCTTTAAACCAAGCAGGCTTGCCAAAAAGCGGAGACGTTTCTGTTAGGTTATGAATCCCCCCCAGCTCCGTTAAAGGTAAAGCTAAGGCCAAACCCGCCACTTCAAAAAATAATGCTTGAAAGTCACCTTCCTGATATTTTTTTTCAGCTAATGTAGGTGGTTCTCCTACCGGTGGCTCGGCTACTACCTCCAAATCAGCTAGTGGGATGTCTCTTTCATTCATTATTGGCGAAACAAACTCATCAAGCTCTGGTGCATTAGCCGTATCAATTGTATGCGTTTCAATTTCGTCTGGGTGTTTACTGACTTGCTCCAATAAATGTTCAACTGGATTCAAGGTAGTTGGATATAAAGGTTTACTCGCGTCTATTTTTACTGTGTCTGAACTAAACTCTGTTTGCGGTGTTTTTTTTGCATTAACCGGTTCAGATTCAAATAATAAAGCATCAAGATACTCTTCCATGACATCTTCGTTTGCAAAAGTGCCTTTGCTCATTAGTCGTCAACCTGCAGTATATAAGTCAATAAATTTTGATATGCAAATACACCACGTGATTTAGGTGTATAAACTGACGGAACTCGCTGTGCTAAACTCGCATCTCGCAATTTAGTATCGACCGGGATTACGTTAGACCAGACTTTATTTTGATAGAGCTGTTTTAATTCTTTGTAGGCTTCCAATGATGCTTTCGTCCGCTTATCAAACATAGTTGGAATAATTGTATATCGATAATTCTTTTTTTGCGACCGCCCCATTAAATATAAGGTTCGCATCATGCGATCTAAGCCTTTAAGGGCTAAAAACTCAGTCTGTACGGGAATTAAAATACGTTCACAGGCAGCCAAAGCATTAACCATTAATACCCCCAAAACAGGCGGACAATCAATTAATGCATAATCATATTCATCCGCTAACAAATCAAGTGTATTTTTTAAAACTAAACCCATACCATGCTGATTGCCCATCCGTCGGTCTAATGTTGCAAGCGCCATAGTTGCCGGCAAAATATCTAAATTATTCATCGAAGTTGGACACAAAGTTTGTAATATTTGTTCTTTTGATAAATTTTGTTTATGTAAAAATAAATCAAAAACACTATTATCAAGCTCTTCTGAATCTATTCCAAAATAATAAGTCAGTGATGCATGTGGGTCAGTATCAATTAGCAGTACTTTTTTACCTTGTCCGGCTAAAATACCTGCCAAGGTGACCGTGGTGGTGGTTTTTCCTACCCCCCCTTTTTGATTTGCTACCGTCCAGACAATCACTATATCTCCTTATATTAACCACAAATTTCAGCTTGGATCTTAGCTGACATTTGGTTAATTGAGATACTTTGTGTCGCTATACCTGCAACTGTAACGGCTTGAGGCATACCATAAACAACGCATGACGCTTCGTCTTGAGCCCAGATAATTGAACCTGCGCTTTTTAACATTCTTGCACCTTCTCGACCATCAGCACCCATACCAGTTAATACCACAGCCAATACTGAACTTTGATAAATTTTAGCAATTGAAGCAAAGGTTAAATCGACACTGGGTTTATAAGTAAGTCGCGTTGAATCATCCGCCTTGATAACTATTTTACCGCCACTTGCGCTACCTTCTATCATCATTTGCTTACCACCTGGGGCAAGATAAGCGCAGCCAGGTTTTAATACATCGCCTTGCTCGGCCTCTTTCACCTGAATTTTACACATCCCATTTAAACGTGAAGCAAAAGCTGCTGTAAAAGCGGCTGGCATATGCTGTATTAATAAAATAGGCGTCGGAAAATTCGCAGGCAACTGAGTTAATATTGTTTGTAATGCAACAGGCCCACCCGTTGAAGTACCAATTGCCAACAATTTATAAGAGCTAGGGGCACGAGAGGCTCGCTCTCTAACAGGCGAAATTGAACTTCTGACACTAGTGGATGTTTTTAATGAGGTATCAGTGGACAATGAAGCTGGTGTTGTAAAACGTCTTTTGTCGGACGCGGTATGCGTTACAGGCGTTGCGACCGGATTCGCTCGCTTGAAAAAACGGCGTTTTGATATTTGCTTAATTCGAGATAGCAACTGTTGAATGGCTTCATCTCGATTTCGAGCGATATCTTCAAATTTTTTAGGTAAAAAATCTAAAGCACCAGCTTCTAACGCATCTAATGTCGCTTGGGCCCCATCATGAGTCAATGATGAAAACATTAAAATAGGAACGGGTTGACGCTGCATAATTTCACGCACAGCTGAAATACCATCCATCACTGGCATTTCAATGTCCATGGTGATCACATCTGGTTTTATTGCACTGTTTTTTTCAACGGCATCTTTACCATTGACTGCAGTATCAATGACATGCAGGTCAGGATCTTGCTCAATGATTTCAGAAACTCTACGTCTAAAAAAACTAGAGTCATCAACCACCAGTACATTTATTGGCATTCATAAATCCTAGATAAAAGATTTAACGTTTTGCGTAACGTTTTAATAAACCGGGTACATCTAAAATCAATGCAATTCCACCATCACTGGTTATTGTTGCACCCGCCATTCCCGGTGTACCTTGCAATAAGGCGTCTAGTGGTTTAATAACCACTTCTTCTTGACCAATCAAAGAATCCACCACAAAACCAACTTGTTTGTGTGTACTTAATTGCAGTACAACTACGTGGCCGATTTTACGATCAGCTCGCTTATTTTCAGCATTAGGACGTGTAAGCCAGTCTTGTAAATAAAACAAAGGTATCGCTTTATTGCGCACTATCATCGTTAATTGATTATCAACTGTATTCGTTTTTTGTAAATCTAGGTTGATAATTTCGTTCACCCCGGCAAGCGGTAACGCAAATGTTTGACCAGAAACAATAACCATCAGCGTTGGTAAAATTGCCAAAGTAAGCGGTACTTTTATTTCAAGCTCAGTGCCGTAGCCTTGTTCAGAGCGTATTACAACTGAACCATTGAGTTGGGTAATTTTGGTTTTAACCACATCCATACCCACACCACGACCCGAGATATCAGAGATTTTTTCTTTTGTTGAAAAACCAGGCGCAAAAATTAAGTTGTAAGCTTCACTATCAGACATTCTTGAAGCTGTATCTGTATCAAGAATACCGTTTTTAATCGCAATTCCTTTAAGCTTTTCCGGATCCATACCTGCGCCATCATCAGTGATGGTTAACAAAATATGATCACCTTCTTGTGATGCAGATAAACACACAGTACCGTTGCGAGGTTTACCTTTCGCGGCACGCTCATCCGGCATTTCAATACCATGGTCAACTGAGTTTCGAACCAAGTGAACTAAAGGATCAGCCAGCGCTTCAACTAAATTTTTATCTAAATCGGTTTCTTCACCCTCTAATTTTAAGGTGATTTCTTTATTGAGAGAACGTGCTAAATCACGAACGACTCTTGGGAAGCGACCAAATACTTTTTTAATTGGCTGCATCCGAGTTTTCATTACCGCACCCTGTAAATCGCCTGTTACCACATCTAAATTAGCAATCGCTTTAGACATAGCCTCTTCATTTACATTAACACCTAAGCTAACGAGTCGATTACGTACTAATACTAACTCCCCAACCATGTTCATAATTTGATCAAGTCGTTTCGTATCAACCCTTACAGTGGTTTCTGCAGCTGGCGCTGATGGTGATGATTTTTTAGCTGGTGCTGGCGGCTTGCTAGCGGCTGCCGGTTTTCCAGAGCTTGCTTGACTTGTTACAGGTTTATTTACGTTAGACGCATTTGGTTTATTAACGGTATTGACCGCATCAGGCTGAGATTTTGCAACGTTGGGCGCGCTTGCTTGAGGCTTTTCAGGTGTGACACTTTTACTTGGGGCTTTTCCTTTACCATGTAATTCATCTAACAGTGATTCAAATTCATCATCAGATATATCATCAGATGATTGGTTATTTGATACGGATTGACTCGCCTGTGGAGCTGGATTCGATGACGGTTTTTTAGGGCTAGCAAATTTACCTTTCCCGTGTAGCTCATCTAATAAAGCTTCAAATTCATCATCTGTAATTTCATCAGTATTATGGCTGGGAGTTGAAGGATTATTTGCGGGTAATGTGGCTGATGTTTGACTAGACGATGGTTCATTTGAACTTGCACCCGGGGCTTTATTTGCACCATGTAATTGATCTAATAAAGCTTCAAATTCATCATCTGTAATTTCATCAATTGAATTAGATTCTAAATGGCTGTCAGCTACGTCTGAGACAGGCAAGTTCGACTCCTCCACGGACTGCTCAAACAATTCAACATCCGAGTCACCCACAGTAGGGTCTATTGTAGCACTCGCAGTATTTTCATCTTCACGTTCGGGTTCACTTAACGTATGTAAAGTATCCAATAGTTCTTGAGAAGCTGGTTCTGGCTCTTCTCGGTTTTGGATTTGCGAAAACATTAAATTAATACAGTCTAACGACTGTAAAATAACATCCATAAGTTCAGGTGTTACTTTGCGCTGGCCTTTTCGTAAAATATCAAACACATTTTCAGCGCCATGACATGCATCTACGAGGGCTGTCATTGCTAAAAAACCTGCTCCGCCCTTTACGGTATGAAAGCCTCTGAAAATAGCATTGAGTAAATCCGCATCTTCAGGATTATTCTCAAGCTCCACTAGCTGCTCTGATAACTGCTCTAAAATTTCTGCTGCTTCAACTAAAAAATCTTGCAGTATATCTTCATCTACATCAAAGCTCATGGAACTCGTCCCCTATTAAAAACCTAAACTGGATAACAAATCATCAACTTCATCTTGGCTCGCCACGGCATCAGTTCTTTCTTCTGCATCGATAATTGGGCCTTCAGCGCCTTTATTTATTGTCGTTGGTTCGGCTGGTTGTGATTGTTGTTCTTGTTGTGGTGTGCCAAATACGGTTAATAAGTGAATCAAGTTATCTTCAACTTCTTTAACCAATTCAATAACTCTGCGTATTACTTGTCCGGTTAAATCCTGAAAGCCTTGCGCCATTAAAACTTCGTTAAGTTGAGTTTGTAGGCTTTGGGAATCTTTCTCAGACTGGTGCAGTATATGATTAACGCTGTAACATAGACTCTTAAATTCGCTCAACTCAATTTGACGATTCATTAATTTATCCCAAGTTGGGATAATTTCTTGAATATTCTTATTTAAATCAGAGGCGATTGGTAAACAAGCATCAACAGCATCCATTGTTTGATTTGCTGCTTTTTCGGTCATATCCATTACATAGGCAAGCCGGGTTTGGGCATCAGGAATATCTTCATTAGCCAAATCAGCAATGCGCATATCTAATTGGAAGCTGCCCAAAGAATCATGTAATTGTCGAGTTAATTTACCAACTTGAGCAAACAGCTCTTCAGACGTTGCTTGTGTCACTTTTTGCAAAATGTCATTAGCGGCTTGGTTTTCACCCCGCTCAAGCAAACTAACTAACTGTTTTGCGTCTTCAAGGCTAATTAACGGTTCATTAGGTAACAATGGTGTTCTCCTGATACCTAATTAAGCTAAACGCTCAAAAACCTTGTCTAACTTTTCCTTTAGGGTTGCAGCGGTAAAAGGTTTAACAATATAACCATTTACACCCGCTTGGGCTGCTGCAATAATTTGTTCTTTTTTCGCTTCAGCAGTCACCATTAAAACCGGAATATTTTTTAACCGCTCATCCGCTCGAATTGCTTTTAATAAATCAATGCCTTGCATACCTGGCATATTCCAATCAGTCACCACAAATTCAAAATCGCCATTTTGTAACATTGGCAATGCCGTGGCGCCATCATCCGCTTCAGAGACATTAGTGAACCCTAAATCTCTCAGCAAGTTTTTAATAATACGCCTCATGGTTGAAAAATCATCTACAACCAAAACTTTCATATTTGTATCCAAAGCTTCCTCCGCCTCTGAGATTATCTCATGGATTAATAATAATTTTTATATCTGTTGCCAGCTATTTAATTTTGCTTTTAATCTGTGCATTGCTTGACTATGAATTTGACTCACTCGAGATTCACTCACATCAATAACGGCACCAATTTCTTTTAAATTCAATTCTTCATCATAATATAAAGAGAGCACTAATGCTTCTCTTTCTGGTAGTGTTTCTATCGCTTTAACTAATTCGCTCTGAAACGCACCGTGAGCAATATCTTCAAATGGTTCATCTTGATGTTTATCATCAGAGCTACCAATCACATCTTCAGTAACACCAAGATCTTCTATTCCTATAATCTTACCACTATTTACATCATTTAAAATATGATGGTAGTCATTAATGCTTAACTCTAATTTTTCAGCAACTTCAATATCACGCGCATCACGCCCAGTTTCATTTTCAACATCATTAATCGCTTTCGCGATAAGTCGGCTATTTTTGTGGACTGAACGCGGCACCCAATCGCCACGGCGAATTTCGTCTAACATGGCGCCTCGAATCCGAATTCCAGCAAACGTCTCAAAACTTGCGCCTTTGCTACCATCAAAATTCTTTGACGCTTCAAGCAGGCCTATCATACCAGCTTGAATTAAATCATCTACTTGAACGCTTGCAGGTAACCTTGCCATCATATGATGAGCAATACGTTTAACTAGGCCAGCATGCAGCTCTACAAATGCTTGTTTTTGATTAACAGATTGATAAGCAGCCACTTTATTCACAACAGACTACACTCCCGGAGAGACCAATTGTTCAATAAAAAATTCTAAATGACCTGTTGCGCTTTCAGGGGTTGGCCATTTTCCGGCTCGAGAAGCTAAGGTTTTAAACGCCATAGATGCGGGCGATTTAGGAAATGCTTCGACAATCGTTTTTTGTCGACGAACAGATTTACGAACATTTTCATCAAATGGAATAATAGCCACTAAATCCAATGCAACATCCAAAAACCGATCGGACACTTTAGACAACTTCGCGAATAATTCCTGCCCTTCACGCATAGAGCGAACCATGTTAGCCACAATTTTAAAACGAAAAACATTGTAATCACGATTCAATACTTTAATCAATGCATAAGCATCGGTAATGGATGAAGGTTCATCACATACCACTACCATGACATCTTGCGCTGCGCGTGAAAAACTAAGCACCATGTCTGAAATGCCAGCTGCAGTATCGACGATTAATACGTCAAACTCTTGTTTAAGCTCACTAAATGAACGAATTAAACCAGCATGCTCTTGAGTCGATAGTTCAACCATATTACGCGTACCTGAAGTGGCTGGCACAATTTTAATGCCTTGTGGGCCGGTAATTAAAATATCGTCAAGTTCACATTCACCAGCTAACAAGTGAGATAAGTTTTTTTCAACTCGCAAGCCCAACATAACATCCACATTGGCCAAACCTAAATCCGCATCAAAAACTAAAACGCGTTTACCTTGCTGAGCCATCGAAACCGCCATGTTTAAAGACACATTGCTTTTACCAACACCGCCTTTTCCGCCGGTGACCGCAATTACTTTAATTCTTTCATTCGCGCTTTGTTTCATTGTTCGAAGGCCACTTGCTTGATCACCTAACTGGTTATTTAATATCATAAATTTATTTATATATAGGTTGTCTTGAGCTATCTGTAAACCAGTGAGGATGAGAAAATTCATTTTCATCCATATAACCGGCAGCCTGGTCGATTAAATATTGCGCAGTTGCAGCTTTAATATCTTCCGGCACTCGCTGACCATCCGTAAGATACCCTATTGGCAACGCATTTTGAATGGCAACACTAATAATTTCTCCCAAACTCATGCATTCATCTAATTTGGTGAAAATACAACCAGTTAAGTTAGTACGCTTAAACTGTTGCACGGTTTCCATTAAGACACTTTGCTGCGACGTTGCTTGCAATACTAAATAATTTCTAATTTTAATTTGAGTTGATCGCATTAAACTATCAAGTTGTTCAGCTAAACGAACATCTCTTTGGCCTACCCCTGCAGTATCAATTAAGATTAATTTTCGGTTTCTTAATTGATGCAAAGTGTCGGCTAATTCATCTTCATGGCGAACCACTTTACATGGACAACCAATAATCCGAGCATACGTTTGTAATTGCTCATGAGCACCAATACGATAACTGTCTGTTGTCACCAAGGCAACTGAGTCTGCGCCATGTTTTTTAGCAAAATGAGCAGCAAGTTTAGCTACCGTCGTTGTTTTTCCAACGCCAGTTGGTCCTAATAATGCAACCACACCACCACGACGCATAATGTCGTTATTAGTCACATTGATTTGCCCACTTAATAATTCAAGCGCGCTATCCCATGCCTGATGGTCTTCAATCCCTTCAGGCATAAAGCTAGCAACTTGTTCAGCAACTTGCGCTGCTATACCCATTCGAGTTAAACGGTCAACAATATAAGCTCGGGTTGGCTCGCTTCTCGCCATTTCTTGCCACATTAATCCAGACACTTGATGCTTTAATAAATGCTTAAGTTCCGCCATTTCTGATTTAATCGATTGTAGCTCGCGTTCTGTCGTTTGCCCAGTATTTGATGTGCTTTGTTGTGTTTGATTGCTTAAACTTTGTGTTGTTTGATGATTTAACGACCAATCGTTAATAGATTCATGATTATCGAGCTGCGTTTGCTCTACTGCTTGAGCTATTTTTTTTGCTCGAGCAGCAGCATGTTGCTTATTTGCATACTGATTTTTAAATTCAGGCGTGGCCTGACGCATTAATAATGATTGTAAGCTATCGGATACTTGCACATCTTCTTCAGCCGAAATAGCAGAATCTTCTGGCTGATTATGGCGTCTGTATGCCGCTTGTCTTGAAGTAGGTTTTGTCGCAGCTTTAGCCGGTTGTTCAACTTTAGGCTGAGGCTGTTCATCTACTGCAGCAACAACTTCAACGCCCTCGGCTACTTTTGTATTAGACATA
The DNA here is from genome assembly GCF_026725475.1 of Catenovulum adriaticum. Classification (NCBI taxonomy): domain Bacteria; kingdom Pseudomonadati; phylum Pseudomonadota; class Gammaproteobacteria; order Alteromonadales; family Alteromonadaceae; genus Catenovulum; species Catenovulum adriaticum. The sequence goes on along the minus strand of NZ_CP109965.1, from coordinate 1,022,975 downwards.
ATAATAGCTTCGGGGCCTAAGCAAGCTTTTATTTCTTGCATTGCCGCTCTGATATCTTTTGCAACAAAACGTTTAATTTTCATCTTTCCTCCAAAGAACAGGCAAATGACCTATCCAGACAAAATTTTGACACTACTGACCTATCGAATTCACAATCCGAATTTGTTTATCATCCGGAATTTCTTGATAAGACAATACATGTAATCCAGTTACTGTGTGTTTGGTAAAGCGAGCCAACACTGAACGTAATATCCCAGAGGTTAATAAAACCGCAGGTTCACCGTTCATTTCTTGTTGCTCTGATGCCTGAGATAGCGCGGTTTGTATTCGCTCAGCTAACCCAGGTTCTATACCACCACCCTCTGAACCACCAGCTTGCATTGACTGATGCAAAATTTGCTCCAACTCTGGCGCCAATGTTATGACAGGTAACTCATCCAAACCGCTGGAAAGCTCTTGCACTATTAATCGTCGCAGTGCAATACGTACTGCAGCCGTTAAAACATCGGGATCTTGGCTTTTTGTTGCATACTCAACTAAGGTTTGAACTATCGTTCTCATATCTCGAATAACGACGCCTTCAAACAATAAATTTTGAAAGACTTTAACCACAGTTGATAAATTAAGCATGTCTGGCACTAATCCTTCCACCAACTTAGGATAAGATTTAGCCAGCATATCTAATAAATTTTGAACCTCTTCATGGCCAATAAGCTGCCATGCATTATTCGTTAAGAGCTGACTTAAATGAGTCGCAACGACAGTCGCGGAATCAACAACGGTATAACCTAACGTTTGCGCTTGTTCTCGCTGCTCAGGGGTAATCCAAATAGCCTCTAAGCCAAATGCGGGATCAACAGTTTTAATGCCCTGCAGCTTACCAAATACCTGGCCTGGGTTAATGGCCATTTCACGATCGTGATAAATTTCAGCTTCACCAATCACCACACCCATTAAAGAAATACGATAAATATTGGGCGACAAATCTAAATTATCTCGAATATGCACAGCTGGTACTAAAAACCCCATATCCTGAGATAATTTCTTTCGTACACCTTTAATCCTAGACAATAACTCCCCACCTTGAGATTTATCTACCAATGGGATCAAACGATAACCAACTTCTAACCCAATCACATCCATAGGTTGAACATCATCCCAGCTAATTTCTTTAGGTTCTGAAGTGTTATTAGCGGGCAAAGCATTTGCTTGTGTATTTTGAGCCTGACCTGCAGGCGTTGATTTGCCTTTAGGCATTAAACTGCCTTTTTTAGATTTTCTGTCGGCCCGCATCTGCGACATAAAATATCCCAAACCAGCCAACGCAAAAGCTAATGACAAAAATGCAATGTGTGGCATACCAGGCACAACCCCCATCACAAATAAAATGCTGGCTGCAATATAAAGCGCTTTAGCATTGCCTAATTGCGTTGATAATTGGTCGCCAAGTTGAACTGCATTATTTTCACGTGTTACCACGATTGCTGTTGCAACTGACAATAATAAAGAGGGGATTTGCGCAACCAAGCCATCGCCAATCGTCAGCATGGTGTAGATTTCTATCGCAGCAGAAAAACTTAATTCATGTTGAACCATACCAATAATTAAACCACCAACAATGTTGATGATCATAATCAATAAACCCGCAATAGCGTCGCCTTTAACAAATTTACTGGCGCCATCCATAGAACCATAAAAATCTGCTTCTTCAGTTATTTCTTTACGTCTTGCAATTGCTTGTTCCTGGGTAATAAAACCGGCATTTAAATCCGCATCGATTGCCATCTGTTTACCCGGTAAACTATCTAAGGTAAAGCGCGCTGTTACTTCAGATATACGTCCAGCACCTGCGGTAACAACCTTAAAATTAATAATCATTAAAATGGCAAAAACGACTAAACCTACAGCATAGTTACCACCAATCACCACCTCGCCAAATGAAGCTATCACTTCACCTGCAGCATCACCACCATTGTGGCCTTCCAATAACACAACTCGCGTAGATGCAATGTTAAGGGCTAAACGAAATACGGTTGCAATCAAAATAACACTAGGGAAAGAACCAAACTCAAGTGGTTTTAATGAATAAACCACTACTAATAAAACCACCATCGATAAAGCGATATTAAAAGAAAACAAAATATCAAGTAGCAAGGCTGGTATCGGTAATACCACCATAGCTAATACCGCTAATACAAAAATTGCGACACCAAGACCTGTGACTTGGTCAAAACTGCTTTTATTTAAATTAATTTTTTGAAATACATCAGCGATTTGCATATCGTCAAAAATCCAGCGTTAAAAAGGCTGAATGCAATAATGCAAACCTTAGACCATTTTAGACAAGTTTATTTAATTGAGGTGATAATTGATTTGATTGTTGGTATTTATTATTGGCGAGATGCGCTAAGAAATTGAACATAACTGGCATTATTAAACGTTAACAGCTGAAAGTTTAAGCCACTTGAACATGATTAATTTTATTTAAAATATCATACAACTGAGTCGCATCCGCTTCAGGTTTTGAGTTAACCTTATTTTGCGCATCTGCTTGTTGCAATCGATATAAACTATGGCGATCTAAATTTGCGACTAAAGTATCATCTAACTTTTCACTATCATTAAATTGCGACAATGCTTCTGGCTGAAGATAAGTGAGTAACTTAGTTTGTAAAATGCCGCTTTGATTTAAGGTATATGATGCATTAACAGCCGTTAAATATGCATTATCATCTGCCGCTAATTTATTAAATGTATGAACTCCTAACTCGGCTTTTAATTGCGATTCAACATCGTTTTCTTCATTCGCTTGTCCGTCGGGCAAAGAAAATTGGGCCTGCTCCGCCACATTTTGACTTAAACAAGCCAAAGTCAGTGCAAAATCATAGCGTTGATTCGCATTGACTGCTTGATTCAAACGACCAGCAAAAGCAGATTCATTCAGCGGATTTTCAAAGCTAATGGACATAAAAAAACCAATTCGTATAAAGATTATTCATTTAATCGGCAATTTGAAAAATAACTTTAATTTTTTAATAAAAAGACTTTACAGATCAAAATTATTTGGTAGTATGCGCCCCACTTCCGGAGGGGTTCCCGAGTGGCCAAAGGGATCAGACTGTAAATCTGACGGCTCCGCCTTCGCTGGTTCGAATCCAGCTCCCTCCACCATTATTTAAAAACCCGCCTTATGGCGGGTTTTTGCTTTTATAGCTTATATTTTTAATCCTTCCAGCTTGTATATTGTGTCAGTAAAAAATCAGGTTAGCGGTGAATCAAGCTTGTACTCAAAGCTTTTTCAGTAAATACTAAAGCCACTGATTCAACTCATCTATTTGCTATGTCATCCAATTTAAATTACCCAGAACAAAATTTTTTAGTCGTAGACGACCAGCGCCCATTTCAATTAATGCTTAAAGGTATTTTGGTCAACTTAGGAATTCGGCAAATTAATCTGGTGACCACAGGTGAAGCAGCACTACAAGCCTGCAAAGAACGGGATTACGATTTCATATTAATTGACTATAATTTAGGTGGACACCGAAAAAACGGTCGTCAGCTTATTGAAGAGCTCAAGCAAAAAAAATTATTAAAACCTAGCTGCGTAACCGTAATGGTTACAGGTGAAAGCCACCGCCCTATGGTTTTAGGGGCAATTGAACTGCAACCAGATGACTACTTAATGAAGCCTTTTTCACAAAACGTATTAAAGTTACGCTTAGAAAAAGCTTTCAAAAAGCGACATGCACTTAAATTTATATTTAGCGCCATGCACAAAGGCGACACAACCCGAGCCATCACCGAATGCCGTACACTAATCAGCGAGAACAGTCGATATCGCAATGCTTGTAACAATCTACTCGCCGAATTGCTCTGCAACGCTGGTTTGTACGACCAAGCCGAATATTTATTAAACAAATTGCTTGAGGTTAAACCCTACACATGGGGGCAAGTTCAACTATCAAGAACCTATCTGTATCAAAAGCGCTACCCGCTTGCAGCAAAGCTGGCACACCAGGTTATTTTACAAAGCCCGCTCGTTATAGACGCTTATGATCTATCCGCGCAAGCACTGGTGGGGATGAATAGGCTTCCCAATGCATTAGAGATGGCGATTAAAGCGGTTGAGTTATCACCATATTCAATTGAGCGACAATATCAACTATGCGACATCGCCCGACTCAATGGTATGTATGATATTGTAAAAGATGCTTGTTTCGCGATTTTAGAAATGAGCCGAAAGTCGGTTTATCAAGATCCCGTTCACTTTTTTAACTATATTAGAGCCACAATTACCGCTGCCCAGCATTGTGATGATAAACATGAAAAAAACAAACTCAAACAAGAGGCATCGCTTGCATTGCAGCGCGGCCGGCATGATGACATTAAAGAGTTAAAAAACAACTACAACTTATTTGAAGAGCTTTGTCGCGCGCAAATTGAGGTATTGGATAATAAATTGTTAACGGCTAAAAGACAGTTTTATAAACTGCATTCTCACATTCAAAATTTAGAGCACAATTACATTCCAAATGAACTCAGCTTTGATGCTTTATCTATTATGTATAACATTGGCGAGTTTGAAATGGCTGAGCAAATTATTAACCATCCCGAATACCAAGCATCTGACAATCAATTTGTAAAAGATAGCTTGGCCCATTTGCAAGATTTAAATCAAGACAAACAACAAACCTTTACTGAACTCAATAAAGAGGGGATATACGCCTATAAAGAAGGCGATTACCGCCTTGCCGCTCAACGTTTTGAGCAAGCTTTACAGAGCGCGCCGATGAACACAGGAGGAACATTAAATTTAATCTTAGCCATTTTACAGCTATTTAAAAAAGTAGATAAGTACCCAGATGATTTATTAAAAAAAGTAAAACAAGCGTTTCATAATCTACAAGGTGTTGAATTACCTGAGATTCAACAACAACGGCTAGCTGATCTAAATGAACAATATAAAAAATTAATCTTTGATAAAGACAATAAGCAAAGACGCAAATAAACGTCTAAACTAAACTAAAGTTTACAGATTGGATGTTTATTTAAAGATGCAAGCAGATGAAAAATTTGGCACCTGCCAATTTAGTTCAAGTGATGGCCACTATTGCCAAGAAGTGAATATGGGAAACGGTTTTTGTTTTTGGCACGACCCTAACTTTGATAAACAAGGTATGGCGCTGGCCGATAAACTAGAGCGCTTTGTTAATAACGGCGGCATTACCCAAGGTCTGCAATTAAAATACGCTGATTTATCCGGTATTAATTTAGTCAAAAAAGATAGCAAATTAGGTTACGATTTTTCTGGTTCAAATCTATATCGAGCTAACTTAAGCCATGCACACCTTTTTAATATAAAATTCAATAATGCCTCTTTAATGAAAGCTAACCTAACGGATGCGAATTTGCACTGTGCGCAATTAACGCAAGCTAATTTATTAGGCGTTAAACTCGCCAATACAAAAATAGATAACATCCAGCTCGGGACAAGTTTAATTCAAGAAACAAAAGCAAGTGAGCTAATCGATGAAAATGATGCAGCCAAACGCCAAGACCTATATCAACAATCAGAAGAGATTTATCGTGATATCAGAAAAGCAGCTGAGCATCAGGGGTTATTTGATCTAACCAGCCATTGTATTTATAAAGAACTCACAATGCGCAGAATGCAAATGCCCGCTCTTTCAAAGCCTCGCATTATTTCAAAAATGGTTGATCTATTTTGTGGCTACGGTGAAAAGCCAGTTAATGTGATTATTTTTTCCTTTGTATTTATTTTAGGCTGTGCTCTTGCTTATTTTTTATTTGGCATTCAGCAAAATATGCATTTAGTGCAACTTAATTTTGAGCAAAGTCTGAGCCAAAATATAAGCCACTTTGTCACAGCTTTGTATTACAGCGTAATTACATTTACCACATTAGGCTACGACAACATCGCCCCCATTGGAATTAGCCGTTTAATTGCCGCAATTCAAGCCTTTTCAGGCAGTTTTATTATGGCATTATTTGTATTGGTATTTGTGAAAAAAATGACAAGGTAGACGGTAAACAAAAGGCGCGAAACAAACATCTGTATTATCCAGAATTACACGGAACCCAGACTAGCTAGCGCTTCTTAGTCCAATTGAATAAAACAAATTCCGCGCCAAGCAATATAAGTTAATCAGCTAGCAAATGACTAAAAGTTTGGCTAAATTTAGCCATTTTAGGAGCAATAATAAACTGACAGTAACCTTGACTAGGATTCTCATCAAAATAGCCCTGATGATAAGCTTCAGCTGGATAAAACGGCATCGCTTCTGTGACCTCTGTTACGATTTTCTGCTCAAATTGGCCTGAAGCTTCCAAGGCTGATATTTTATCTAAGGCTTGCTGCTTTTGCGCCTCATTAGTATAAAAAATTGCGCTACGATACTGAGGACCAATATCGTTACCTTGCCGATTAAGCTGAGTTGGATCATGTAAAAAGAAAAACACATCTAAAATTTGCTGGAATTCTATAACCGAATCGTCAAACTCAACCCGGACCACTTCGGCATGAGCAGTTTGCCCCGTGCAAACCTGCTTATAAGTTGCGTCTATCTTTTCTCCTCCACAATAACCCGATATAGCTTGTTTAACGCCTTTTAATCTAGAGAAAGATGACTCTATACACCAAAAGCACCCACCAGCAAGAATCGCTGTTTGTATCGACATTGTATAATTCCTTTCCTGAGTTTAAATAATTAACCTGAATTTATGTAGCTAACAGCTTATTCAAAAATCAAGTTAATTAATAAGCAAATTGTCATTAGTAAATAATGCCTACACTTTAAAGCGACCGACTAAATCCGATAAATTATTCGCCAGATCTTTAATTTGTGCTGCAAGCTGCTCGCTAGATTCAGCAATTGCAGTTGCTGACGTTGTTTGTTCATTTAACGAAAATAAATTTTGGCTAATTTCATCAGACACAGTGGACTGCTCTTCAGTCGCTTGCGCCGTTTGAGTCGACATGTCATTTAATCTAACAGACGACTGCAGCAAGGTATTGAAAACCTCGTTGGCTTCTTGAAATATGCTTACCGTATCATCTGCATTTTGTTTTCCGTTAGCAATAGAGCGAGCCGATTCACCTACGCTCGCCGTTAACTGCTCTATCATAGTATGAATATGATTTGTACTTTCTTGAGTCCGCGTTGCCAATGTTCGTACTTCATCAGCTACGACGGCAAACCCTCTTCCTTGCTCACCCGCTCTAGCAGCTTCTATCGCGGCATTTAACGCTAATAAATTAGTTTGTTCTGCAATGCCGCGAATAACATCTAAGACCGAAGCAATATTTTCCGAGCTTTTTTGTAATTGTGAAGAGCTATGCAGCGCTGTTTCCATATTTGAAGATAAATGACTGATAGATTCATTAGATTGCTCAACAACCTGAATACCTTGCTTTGCCATTTGGCTCGAGGTATCTGCTTCCGTCGCTGTGCCGTTCGCTACTTCTGCCATTTGTTTATTCGATAAGTTCATTTCATGAACGGCGCTAACAATTGAGTCCGAAGCCTGATTGATCGTGGTTGTAATACTTCGAGTTTTTTCTGACGATTCGGTTAGAGTAGCCGTTAAATTGGTTAAATCAGATGCTTGATCTAATATCGTTACAATTAATTCTCGTAAGCTTTCAACAAAACGATTAAATTCGGTCGCTAGTTCACCAAATTCATCTTTTGAACTAACCTCAATTCGGGCTCGTAAGTCGCCTTCACCCGATGCAATTTCATTCACGCGTTTCGTTAAATAATTAATTTGTTCAGTTAATAGCTTAGGTACTTTATAGCTAAACCAACCAGCAATTAATAATACAACGAATAAAAATATCATTGCCGTAGTTTTAAATGCTGTAATTTCTGTTTCAAGTATTTGTTGAACCTTATTAGCCTGAATTTCTGCAGCTTCACCTGCTTTATCTAACACGCTTCTCAGTTCATTAAAACGTAATTCAGCAGTTTGTTTGAGTGACGATAAATCTTGATTAGGTTGTTGTGTACTCGCTAGCTGTAATGCAGTTGACGCGTTTTCCCATGCAACAAAAGCTTGATCAAACGATTGAAATTGGCTAACCACATTTGGGTACGACGATAAATACTTCCGGTATTCATTAAATCGATTTTTAACTTGCTGAGCATTTTCACTGATTTCTTGCTTGGCACTTTGAGGATCAGTCAAACCAGAAATTAATTTCGTTTGAGCAAGTTCAGCTTGATATAAATCGCGATCAGCATTTAATACAACGGATATCGCTTTTAAAAATTGGTTAGACTGTGCTTCTAATGCTTGTTCTTGCAACTTAATTAAATGTGAAAATGCTAAAAAAAGTGTTAATAAAGCGGTTGCTAATAAAACAATTGGGATAGAACTTTTAACTCTAATTTTGTGAAAATTCATCAGTGTGTCTCTTATTTTTAAATAATAGAGGGTGGTTAAAGTTTGCAAACTTTAATGTAATTTGAATCAATCAGCCTTAACTTGTTTTTGATTCAGCTCCAAAAAAACGTTCTAAAAATTTGTTTCAAACGTATTAGATATAACTATAGCTAAGGAAAATTGAACTGCAAAACCGATAAAATCCCGCACCATCAACGCTAAAATGAGGGGCGCCTTTTATTATGTTTTGATTTTATGCAGCAATGAATATATTAAACTGTTAATAGTTGATAAATAGTTTGTCCACTAGCATTATATTTAGCCTCAAAGGGCGTCATTGCATGCTCTACTTGAATTGGCTTAACCTGACTTTTTATCCCGACTAGATTTAATGCAAACTGAAACTCTTCCAGATACGTTAACCAATTTGAGCGCATTTCTATATTCGAGCATACACTCACTAAATCGGGAAAAACGGGCGCGCCATGCCAGCGCCTTTTAATATGAGCTGATTTTGGCCAAGGGTTTGGATAATATATTTTATGCTGAGCAATTTGTATCTGATTACGTTTAATTGCCTGAGCTAATAAGCGATAAAAATCATTCAAATCTGCACGCAATAAAATAATATTATGGTCAGTTTCAGTTCGGTTTTTATGAATTCGCTCATCAGATTTATCCACCCCGATTATTGTATGCTGCGGATAAAGCTGGGCTAAATTTCGGCTGCTATCTCCTACCCCACAACAGGCATCTAAGATAACAGCTTGTTTTTTTGATTGAACAAAATCTAACGCCTGCTCAAATGCCCCTTGCGTATGAGCTGAGATCGGCTTTAAAAAAACGCTCGATAAATGCCGCGCGACTATTTTTTCTAAATCTTCATGAATACCTATTTGATTGGTTTGTACTGAACGTGAGTTACCTAGCATTAATGTCTAATCCCCACACCTTTATTTAGTAAACGCATAGCGAGCAAAAACAAACTTAAAGTCACAACAATTAACACTGAATAAGCAGTCCACAAACTCACGTCACTGCTGCCTAAAAAACCGAATCTAAAGGCATTAACCATATATATAATAGGGTTTAACTGGCTAACCGACTGCCAAAACTCTGGCAACATAGAAACAGAAAAAAATACGCCACCTAAATATGTCAGCGGCGATAAAATAAAGGTGGGTATAATGCTGACATCATCAAAACTTTTTGCAAAAATCGCATTAATTAATCCACCTAACGCAAACAAGGTAGCTGTTAATAACAAGGTTGAAAGAATAACAAACCAGTTATGTACTTGAATATCGACAAAAAATAACGCGACAACAGTCACCAGTGAGCCAACTATAACCGCACGGGCAACGCCACCTAATACATAGCCAGCGACAATCACAAAGGTAGGAACAGGTGCAACTAAAAGCTCCTCTACGTTTCGCTGAAATTTGGCGCTAAAAAACGAGGAAGAAACATTAGAGTAAGCATTATTAATAACGGCTAACATTATAAGCCCAGGCATCATAAACTCTACATAATTAAAGCCATTAACGTCCCCTACTCGCTTGCCAATCAAACTACCAAAAACCACAAAATAAAGTGTCATTGTAATCGCTGGTGGCACTAGCGTTTGCACCCAAATGCGTAAAAATCGATTACACTCTTTGTATAAAATACTGTTTAATGCAATTAAATAATTTGCTTTCATGATGCCGTTCTACCTGCTTCTACTAATCTGACAAATAACTCTTCTAAGCGATTGGCTTTATTGCGCATACTTTTTACAACTATGTTTTGTGCACTAAGCTGATCAAATACCTGATTTAATGAATCATTTTTATCAATTTCAATTTGTAATGTATGCGCATCTGTTTGCTCGTACTTAACTTTTTCTAGCTGAATATTAGAATAATCTTCAGCCAAATCTAAAATAAAAGTTTCAACGGTTAATTGAGTTAACAAACGTTTCATACTGGTGTTTTCGACTATTTGCCCTTTATCAATAATCGCAATATTTCGGCACAGACTTTCTGCCTCTTCTAAATAATGCGTGGTTAAAATAATAGTCACCCCTTGTTCATTAATTTTACGTAAAAATTGCCACATAGAGCGGCGTATTTCGATATCTACGCCCGCGGTAGGCTCATCCAAAATTAATAATTTAGGTTGATGCATCATGGCTCTAGCTATCATTAATCTGCGCTTCATGCCACCAGATAGATTGCGAGCTGGGGTGTCTTTTTTCTTCCATAAATCTGTTTGTTTTAAATAAGTTTCACTTCGAATTAACGCTTCTTTTCGCTTAACACCATAGTAACCCGCTTGATTAACCACTATTTGCTGAACCGTTTCAAACTGATTAAAGTTAAATTCTTGTGGGACTAATCCAATATGCGATTTAGCCAGCTCTAACTCGTCATTAATATCATGACCAAATATTTTTACCTGCCCACTGGTTTTATTAACGAGTGAACTTAAAATTCCAATCGTTGTCGACTTACCTGCACCATTAGGCCCCAACAAAGCAAAAAAATCGCCTTGTTCTACCATCAAATCAACACCTTTAAGTGCTTCGACACCACCATTATAAACTTTCTTTAAATTTTTAATTTCTAATGCGTACATAATTATTTTTTATAGCCCCAAGGCTCAATAAGCGCTTGTTTTATTTTCAAATGATCTAAAATGCGTGCCACTACAAAATTAACTAAGTCATCAATGCTTTCAGGTTGATGATAAAACCCTGGTGAGGCAGGCATAACCGTTACTTGCATTCGGGCTAACTTAGTTAAGTTTTCTAAATGAATCAGTGAAAACGGCATTTCTCGCGGCACAATAATAAGTTGGCCTTGCTCCTTAATGACAACATCGGCCGCCCGTTCTATTAAATTATCACTCGCCCCGCAACTAATCGCTGAAACCGTGCCCATGCTAGCCGGACAAATGATCATTTTTTTAGGCGCAGCAGAACCAGATGCAACCGGTGAAAACCATTCATCCTTACCATAGCATTTAATTTGTGATTCTTTTGCCTGACATAGCTCTATAAAAAATCGACTAGCCAATTCAGGCTTAGCTGGCACATTGAGCTGGCTTTCTGTTTTAAGCACCACCAAAGCTGCCGACGACACCAATAAATGCACTTTTTGGTTTGCGTTTACCAAAGCCTTTAATAAATTAATTGCGTAAGGCATGCCGGAGGCCCCAGTTAAAGCTAACGTGACCTCTGCATTAAATTCATTGTGATCAGACATTAATTAACCTTTTTTGCCAAACTATCCAGTAATTTTTGATGAATACCACCAAAACCACCGTTGCTCATTACCAGTATACTGTCACCTGTCTGCGCTGATTTCACTATTTGATCAACTAATTCAGGCAAGGCATTATAAATACAAGCATTAATATCCGACGCTTGCATTATGTCCGCTAACGCCCAACTGATTGATTCTGGTTGTAGCATAAATACTTTATCGGCGAGTTTAAGTGACTCTGCTAATTCATGCTTATGAATACCCATTTTCATTGTATTCGATCTAGGTTCTAAAACCGCAATTATACGTCCGCTTTCCATATGGTTTTTTAACCCGCTGAGTGTTGTTTTTATCGCGGTAGGGTGATGTGCAAAATCATCATAAACCTTTATTTGATTAACACACCCTTTTAACTCTAGTCGTCTTTTAACATTTTCAAATCGCATTAATGACTCAATTGAGTATTCAGGTCGAACACCTACATGATAAGCTGCAGCTATTGCCATTGTTGCATTGTGCGCGTTATGTTCACCCAACAAATTCCATTTAACAACCCCTGCACTTTCGCCTTGCTTGAAGAGTTCAAATTCACTGAAATCAGAATTAACCGCTTTAAAATCCCAATCATGGTTTGCTGCTAATTTTTCAGTTTCACTCCAACAACCTTTTTCAAACACCTCATCAATTGCAGCGGATTCAGGTTTTAAAATTAAACCACTACCAGGAATGGTTCGAATTAAATGATGAAATTGTTTTTGAATGGCGGCTAAATTATCAAAAATATCTGCATGATCAAACTCAAGGTTATTAATAATTAACGTTCTAGGATAATAATGGACAAATTTACTACGCTTATCAAAAAAAGCAGAGTCATATTCATCAGCTTCTATCACAAAAAAGATAGAGTCGCCTAATCGCGCCGAGATGCCAAAATTATTAGCTACACCGCCAATTAAAAAACCGGGTTTACACCCGTTAGCTTCTAAAATCCAAGCTAACATGCTGGTCGTTGTTGTTTTTCCATGAGTACCAGAAACTGCAATCACCCATTTATCTTTGAGCACATGTTCGTGAAGCCACTGGGGGCCAGATAAATAATATAAATTTTGCTCTAAAACAGCTTCAACTTCTGGATTTCCTCGTGATAAAGCATTGCCGATCACCACAATATCCGGCGTATCTTTTAAATTATCCGCGCTATAGCCTTGCATTAATTCAATGCCTAGTGCGGATAATTGCTCACTCATCGGTGGGTAAACATTAGCGTCAGAACCAGTCACTCGATAACCTAATTGCTTAGCCAGAACGGCCAAACCACCCATAAAGGTGCCACAAATACCTAAAATATGAATATGCATAACTAAAACACAGATAAATTAATTAAAGTCACTATGATAACAGCTTACGCTATTAAAACGATCTTGGATTTAAAAAACCTGAACTTGGGATAAAAAATAGCATTGATTAATTCGCACTATTGTCACCTCAGCTTAATAAATGCTTCATATATTCAAATTACCCTGCAATTGTCAGCCAAGGCTGCGTAATTCTTTAATTTGTTTGATGGAGCATAATATGGAAACGCATAACGATTTTTATTCGACCCCTGCCAAAAAAAGCAAATGCCAGAAAAAACGTAAATGGCGAGAAATTGAAGCCATTTTAGATCAGCGTAGTTTAGAACACGAATTAAAAGAAATTGACGAGTTTTTTCAGCTCGATGAACTAGAAAGAGTATAGCTTCTACCAAAATAACAAACCCTAATCTGTTGGTAAATAAATAACCAACAGATTGTGTTTGCTTTCAGGTTATACCTGCCAGTCAATCGGTTCTTGATGTTGGCTAACTAATATTCGATTAGTTTCACTAAAATGGCCGCAACCAATAAAACCGCGATAAGCTGACAAAGGCGAAGGATGCACACTTTTCAAGATACTATGTTTATTAGTATCCAGCATTTTTGCTTTTTTTTGGGCATGTGCGCCCCACAGCAAAAATACTAATCCATCACAATGTTGGTTGAGCTTATCTATTACCACATCGGTAAATTGCTCCCATCCACATTTAGCATGCGAATGCGCCTTGCCCTGCTCTACGGTTAGCACCGTATTTAGCATTAAAACGCCTTGCTCTGCCCAAGCTTGTAAGTAGCCATGATCCGGTATTTGAAACGCTTCAATATCACGCTCAAGCTCTTTGTAAATATTAACTAAAGAGGGCGGTATTTTTATTCCAGGTTGCACAGAAAAACATAAACCGTGTGCTTGGCCAGGTCCGTGGTACGGATCCTGACCTAAAATAACGACCTTAACTTGCGATAATTCAGTACTCGAAAAAGCCGAGAAAACTTTATCCTTCGGAGGGTAAATGACTTTTCCATTCGCCCTTTCAGTTTCCACAAAATTAAGAATATTTTGAAAGTAAGTTTTCTCTTTTTCACTCGCTAAAACGGTTTGCCAAGTTAACATAATTATCGCTCTAATCTAAATTCTGAGTAAGAACTTAACTAAAATATTAAATTTATAGACTTTAAATAAACCTTAATCCGAATTGAGGCAAGTACTACAAAAAGGTCTGTACTAGAAAGCAATTTATTATCTAGCGTCAGGCCATTAAACAAAAACGCTCTGCAAGCAGAGCGTTTTTGGGGCCGATTCGTTAATTACTTTACTTAGCTCGTTTTAAGCGTTGTAAATAAATAACTTTTCAACGTAGCAAAATCAGCAGATAAACTATCCGATAAAATATCTTTATTGGCAACTTCAGCAAGCGCTTTGGGTAACGCAACCGGTGTACCTAAAATATTTTCAACCGTTTCTTTAAATTTAGCTGGGTGTGCAGTACCTAAAAAGATACCAACTTCATCATCATTCAATGAACGTTTTAATGCTTTATAAGCAACAGCAGCATGCGGCTCACTTAAATAACCCAATTCATTTAGTTGACGAACACCGATATGAGTATAATCTTCATCAACGCTTTCAGCCGTTAACAAAGATTTATCAACTATACCTTGCTCCATCATAGCTTCAATTCGCGGCCAGTTATTTGGAGAGCTGATATCCATCGCATTTGACATCGTAGAAACCGTTTTCTTAGGTTCCCATAAACCGTTCAATAAATAGCGCGGTACTGTATCGTTTGCATTTGTTGAAGCAACAAAACGTTTAATAGGTAATCCCATTGCTTGGGCAATCATAGCCGCCGCTAAATTACCAAAGTTACCACTTGGTACCGATATTACAGCATCTTTTTGTTTGTCTTTTGGCAATTGAGCAATCGCTTCAAAATAATAACAAACCTGAGCCATTAAACGTGCAATATTAATAGAGTTTGCAGAATTTAAATGGAGTTCATCTTTAATCTGTTGATCATCAAACGCATCTTTAACTAGAGCTTGACAATCATCAAAGGCACCATCAATTTCAACTGTGTGAATATTGTCACCAAGCGTTGCAAACTGTTTTTCTTGTAGTGGGCTAACCATACCTTTAGGGTATAAAATAACAACCTGAATTTGTGACAAGCCATGAAACGCATGGGCCACTGCTGCACCAGTATCACCGGACGTGGCTGTTAAAATAGTAACTGGACTGTCACCTGATACTTGGGCTAAACATTGGGCCATAAATCGAGCACCAAAATCTTTGAATGCCAAAGTTGGACCATGATAAAGCTCTAAGCTATATATATTATCTTTCACGTGTGCCAAAGGTGCTGTGAATTGAAACGCATTATTAACCATTTCGGCTACGGTTTCTTCACCTAGCTCATCGCCAATTAATTGATTTAAAATATAAGCGCTGCGCTGTTGAAATGGCATTTCTAACAAAGCGTCAATATTGTCTAATTTAGGCAAGCTAGTTGGAAAGAATAACCCTTGGTTACGACCTAAACCTTGTTTAACTGCTTGGCTAAATGTTACAACTTCTGATGGATCTTTTAAATTAGCTAATTCCACTTATTCGTCCTCTAAGACTTGTGTTCCACGGGTATCCACTTTACAAACGTGGGCAAACCCGTTTTCATTCTGAATATAATTTTGCTCTAACCAAGATTTAATATCATTCGCTGCATTTAAGTTATCAACTGCAGCGAATACTGTTGGTCCTGAGCCTGAAATACCAAATGCTAATGCACCTTGTTGCAGTGAATAAGCTCGACTGGCATCAAAGTTATTAAGTAATGATTTACGATAAGGTTCTGCCACAACATCTTTCATCATACTGGCTGCTAAAGCGCGATCGCCACGATGAAGCGCATCAACAAATACAGCCAACTGGCGACCAAATTCAATAGTGGTCGCTTTATCATATTGTGCGGGTAAAATCTCACGCGCTGCAGCGGTTGATACACTAGCACCTGAGTAACAAATAACCCAGTACCAGTCATCAAAAGTTGGTAAACTTAAACTAATTTGAGTTTCACTCTCTAGCATTAGCTGCAAGCCACCTAAAAAGCAAGGCGCAACATTATCATAATGAATACTGCCGCTGATTTGGCCTTCTAATTTACCCATTAATCTTAACAATAATTCAGAGTTAAGCGGGTTGCCATAAAAACCATTTAATGCTGCAAGAGCCGCAACAATTGAGCTGGCAGATGACCCTAAGCCACTACCAATTGGTAAATTCTTTTCAAGTTTCATTTTAACAGGCTGAACATCAATACCTAATTCAGCCATTTCAGCTTTAAAGCCTAAAAAGCAGTCATAAACGATATTTTGAGTCGGGTCTTCAGGCAATTTATGCGCAAAACGACCTGAATTTTCTAGACTAAAAGCTTGGGTTTCTTCAACTACTGACACTCTATCGCCTAACAAGCTGCCATCAATAGGGGCTAATGCTAAACCTAAAATATCAAAACCTAAACTGACATTACCCGTTGATGCCGGGGCATATGCTGTTACCGCCATTTTATACCTCTCGTTTCCATGGCATAGTGCGCATCAAATCAGAAAATACACCTGCAGCTGTTACATCTGCACCTGCACCATATCCACGGATAACCAGCGGAATGGGTTGATAATAAACACTCTCAATCGCTAGTGCATTTTCACCGTCTTTAATCACGTAGAGTGGGTGCTCTGCTCCAACCGCTTGAATACTACAACGACATTTGCCATCTTCAATTAAACCAACGTAACGTAACACCTTACCTTCAGCTTTAGCTGACTCAGCAATCTCTTTATAATAAGCATCAGCTTTTGGTAAGTTCTGCATAAAGTCATCAATTGAACCGCTGGCATCAAATTCTGGCGGTAATACTGACTGAATGTTAATGTCGTCTAATTCCATTTCCATGCCCGCTTCACGCGCCATGATTAATAACTTACGCGCAACATCCATACCACTTAAATCATCACGAGGATCGGGTTCAGTAAAACCATTTTCTCGCGCAATTTCAGTTGCTTCAGATAAAGTCATACCTTCATCTAATTTACCAAAAATAAATGATAGCGAGCCAGATAAAATACCTTGGAAACCGGATAATTCATCACCCGCGCTTAATAAACTTTGCAAAGTATCAATTACCGGCAAACCTGCGCCTACGTTTGTCTCATATAAAAAACGACGATTAGTTAAGGCTGCTGCTTGGCGAATATCATGATAAAACGCCATGCTGCTGGTATTGGCTTTTTTATTGGGTGTAACAACATGAAAACCTGACGATAAAAAGTCTGCGTATTGCGCTGCAATTTGGTCATTGCTGGTACAATCAATAATAACAGGATTAATTAAATGGTTATCTGCTACAAACCGTTGCAAGTTTTCTAAGGTAAATTTGCTCTCACCTTCAGCTAATGCCGACTCCCAGTCAGACAAGTTAATACCTTGTTGAGCCAAAGCCATCTGACGGCTATTAGCCAAACCATAAACCTGTAAGCTAATGTTACGCTCTTTTAAAATCGGCTGCTGTCTTTCTAGTTGTTTTAATAAAGCTTTGCCGACTGTGCCGCAGCCCACCATAAATACGTCTATTACATGTAAATTTGTGAAAAAGTTTTGATGAGTCACTTTAATCGCATCTTGGCTTTTAGCGCCTTCAATAACAGCTGAAATAGAACGCTCAGAAGATCCTTGAGCAATGGCCACTATATTCACTTTAGTTTGGCTTAACGATGCAAAAAATTTGGCCGCAACCCCTTGATGTAAACGCATACCATCGCCCACAATTGATATAACTGACAAATGGTCACGTAATTCAATTGCTTCTAGTAGCTGATTACTTAACTCTAATTCAAATTCTGCATTTAAAATTTGACGAGCTCGAGCTGAATCGCTTGAGTGAATACAAAAACTAATGCTGTATTCTGATGATGACTGGGTAATTAACAAAACCGATATTTGTGCACGTGAAATCGCATCAAAAATTCGACTTGCCATGCCAACCATGCCTTTCATTCCAGGCCCAGCCACATTCACCATAGTGACATCATTTAACGTTGAAATACCTTTAACAACATGATTTGAGTTAATGCTTTCTTGCGAAATCAAGGTGCCAGGTGCACTTGGATTTAAAGTATTACGAATACGACACGGGATATGATATTGAGCAATTGGACCTATTGTTTTAGGATGTAAAACTTTAGCACCAAAATAAGATAGCTCCATCGCTTCTTGGTACGAAAGCTGGTCAACCAATTGGGCATTATAAACTTTGTTTGGATCAGCATTATAAACGCCATCTACATCTGTCCAGATTTCACAAACCGATGCATCAATACAAGCGGCTAAAATGGCCGCACTGTAATCTGAGCCATTACGCCCTAAAGTAACTAATTCACCTTCTGCGTTTTGTGCACAAAAACCAGGCATAACCCAAATACTGTCTTTAGCTAATTCAGCATGAGCAAATTTAGTTCGGCTAGCTTCAATATCAGCTTGAGACGTTAAATATCCTCCATGAGCGATGACTAATTTAGTGGGATCAATAATGGTGGCTTTTTGCTCGCTTGCTCGCAACAATTCGGCAAAAATTTCAACACTAATCAGCTCGCCTAAACAAATAATTGAAGCTTTTACAGCATCCGGACATTCCCCTAATAATTGAATGCCTTCTAATCTTTGTTTGAGAAAGCTCATTTTCTGTTCGACAACAGCATCTAAATGCGCTTTGTTGTAATTTTCATACTGAGCAGATAAGGCCTCAATAATTGTGCTAAGCGTCGTGTCTAATTGATTTAATAAGCTGCTAATATCTCGACTCTCAATCGCAGCATCAACTAAATCGACTAAGTTATTAGTCACACCTTTAGGAGCTGAGAGGACAACCGCTGCAGCTTCATTTGCTTGTTTATCTAAAACAATATCTCTGACCATTTGATAGCGTTGTGCATCTGCTAACGATGACCCACCAAATTTTAAAACTTGCATCAATTTTGTTCCTATTTCTCAGACAAAAAAGCCCGCGACTTGTAACAGTCACGGGCTTTTGCAAAAATTAATTTATTAAGCGCATTAGCCAGTGACCACTCCTTAAATAAAGGTAATGGTAATTATGTGGATAATGGTAATAAATGCGCTATATTTCATGGGGCGAAACTGTGCCTTATCTGGCGCTGTCTGTCAACGGTTTTTAACGAAAATTCATAAAGACAGCCAGCTAATCAGCCGGCTTCATAAATCGTTGTTTTATTTCTTCCTGAGCGTTTAGACTGGTACAACGCCATATCAGCACGAGTGAGCATATCATCGTAATTACGAACCCCTGCATGATAACTCACAACACCAATACTTAAAGTAGCTTTGATTTCATGTGACTTATACTGAATGACTTGAGACTCAAAGGCCTGACGAATTCGCTCGGCCAACTCGTATGCGCCTTTGGAACCTGTATGAGGTAATAAAATAGCAAATTCTTCACCACCATACCGGCCAAATACATCGTGCTGGCGCAACATAGATTGAATTAACACTGCAGATTCAATTAAAACTTTATCACCAGCTTGATGACCGTATTCATCATTTACCAGTTTAAATTTATCTAAATCAAATAGAATTAAGCTAAGCTCTTCATGGTAACGAACAGCAGATAAAAACGCTGTATTGAACCGCTCTTCCCAATATCGCCGATTCGCTATTTGCGTCAGGCCATCAGTTCGATTAGAGCGTTCAAGTTCAGCCAGTGTCAGCTTTAGTTTTTGCTGATAAAAGCATACGTCGGTCGCATCTTCAACCATAATACAAATATGATCAATTTCCCCTTTACCCTGAGGAGATTTAATTGGCTGCATTTCAATATTTTGCGCCATGAATTCGCTATTGGTTGTTATCGGACGAGTATGTCGCATTTGAAATAAAAATTGGCGCTGTTCCCATGCACTAAAGGCAGGTGAATCTAGCATCACAACGCTTTCAAGCTTGCGAGTCATCCATTTAACGGGTAATTCAGGGAAAAGTTCAAATAGATTTTTACCAACCGCATCTGCTTTTTTTAACGCTGGGTGAGATTTCATAAAGTGATTATAATAAACCAATCGATAATCTGTATCGATTAAAAGCACACCTGTATTGAGTGATTCTACCACTAAAGAATGCATAGCTGATGACCCAATAATTAATAGGCTTCTAAAATACTATCTAACACGTGTTGAATATTCTCAATCGCTTCACCCGGAATCAACAACACCATATCGCAATTAAATTCATAATCAGTCACTTGATAGCTAATGGCTACTTTGAGGGCTAGTTCCCAATTAAATGACAAATCCTGCAAATGTCTTTCAATGGAAACCTCTTGTGATGAAACGACTCTAGGCGCACTATAAGCAATTTGATTATCAATTTGCTCGGCCAAACCGTTTAAAAAGGTTGTGGTTAAAATAGAACTAATATCAGTTAATTGCTCCATCTCAGACACTTCGCCCGGTTCATAACCCAAAATTTGTGCAATATTTTGAGTATGATCAGCCCGATATAATAATAAGGTTTCACCAGTTATTCCATCTTGCCCATAAAACCCTTGGCTTAGTAAAGTAACGTTATCATCACCATAAGTTTCTGCAAATGTGGTTGGTAATTCTGAAGAGGAAACGAGTTCAATATGCGGTACTTGCAAATGTACAAAAGTTTTTAAATAACGAGCTAATTTATCACTCGCACGACCCATGGCGACATTAATTAATTCTTGCAAGCAATCTCTTTGCTCTTCCGTGATAGTAATATCAATCATAACAATCCGTATTCTTTTAATATTTGGTTTAATTTTTGTGGATTGACTGGTTTTTGAATAAACGCTAACGCGCCTAATTCAGTCACCCGCTTTTGCATTTCTGGCTGAATATCAGCTGAAATTACCACAACATGCTCTGCCAGCTTTTTTACTTTGAGTAATTCAAGCACTGAGATTCCATCTAGTTCAGGCATGGTTAAATCTAAAAACAAAACATCTGCAATCTGTTCACGCATCATGTTAATGGCTTCGAGGCCATTTGATGCTAAACGCAATTCAATGTCCCAATTTTCAGGTAAGCTTTTTTTGACTTGTTTACGGGCTAATGCCGAGTCATCACAAATTAAGACAGAAAGACTCATTTATTATTATTCTCTGCTTCTACTGATTTGTAGGTCTATTGTTGACTGATCAGACCACAAAATACAAGTGTTAATTAAATATCGTTTTTAGGAGGCGGAAAAATAGCACAAAATACCACCAACTGAAACATTTATTATACAAACCACCCACAAAAAATTATTCTAACGCTTATTTTTTTAAACTTATATTGTCGTCACAAACGTGCATAAAAACGCAAAAATCGGTTTTATGGTTGTAAACGCTGTATCTCCCACTGTCCATTTTTTTTAATGTAGTTAAATCTATCATGTAGCCTATGCTCGCCACCTTGCCAAAACTCAACTTGGTTAATTTTAATTTTAAAACCACCCCAATGGGCTGGTCTTGGTACATTACCGCCTTGATATTTTGCTAGCAATTGATGATAAAGTTGCTCAAGCTTCGCTCGTGAATCAATCGGCTGGCTTTGAGCAGATACCGCCGCTGCGACTTGACTGGTTAAGGGGCGAGATGCAAAATATTGATCGTTTTCAGCTTCTGTAAGCGACTCCACGTGCCCTGAAAAAATAACTTGTCGCTCGGCAACTAACCACGGAAAAATAGCACTCACTTTTGGGTTATTAGCTAAATCTTGGCCTTTTTTACTTTGCTTGTTGGTGTAAAAAACAAGCCCGTCTTGATCGACTGACTTCATTAATACGGTTCGCTGAGAAGGTAAGCCCGTAGAATCAACGGTGGCCAGTATCATAGCTGTTGGATCTTTAACGGCTTCAATTTTCATCACTTGCTCAAGCCATTGCTCAAACAATTCGAATGGCGTTTGAGTTAACTGCTCTTCTGTTAGATGGCTTAAGTCGTACTCTCTTCTTACCTGATAAAAAATAGACATTTAAAAGTTCTCTGTATTCGTTTTAACTCAGAATTTGAATGTAGGAAATGATTTTTACTCATTCAATAAAATGTTAATATTAGCACTTAACCGTACCCAATTTTAGAGTAGCTATGGCATTTTATTTTAAATCATCTCAAATTCCAGACCTTAAGTCTTACAGTTTTACCCAAAGAGCTCAAATTATAAAATTGGCTCAAGCGCATTTCACCGTGCCAGATAAATTTATTTTAAATATTTCCAAACTTGTGGTGTTATCTCCTATTTTTGTCATGGTGGCACAATTTGAAGCTTGGTGGATGTTATTTCCTATGCTTGTTGTTGGGCTATGTTACCCAATCATTACCAACCCAATTCAATTAAATTTAGCTAAAAAATATTTACCTCAAGCGCTTAAAAATTATAAAGTACAAACCGAGGCAGACTTAGAGGAAACATAAAAAGTGAAAGTTTTAGCTCAGTGTTGTTTCATTTCAGAGCTTGGGCTTTCAATGCTTGGCAAGCAAATCGCAAACTTAGCTCCGCCCATCAAAGAGCGAGATAAGTAACAATTGCCTTGGTGCCAATGACAAATTTTTTGTACAATCGCTAACCCTAGACCAAAGCCGGCGCTATTTTTATTGCGGCTGGAGTCAAGCCTTGAAAATGGCTTAAATACGGTTTGATAATCTTTAGGTTCAATGCCTTCACCATCATCTTCAACAATAATATATAACTGATTTTTCCTACAAAACACATTGAGCAAAACTTTGGATTGGCTATAACGACAGGCATTCGATAGTAAATTTAATAAACAGCGTTCAATTAAATAGCCATCGCACAACCAATTTATTTCTCCTTTGATTTGAACTTGAATCTGCTTATCTGTCTGTAATGCTAATTTATTGGCTTGATGGCTGATCAGTTGGTTGAATAGCACATAATCTAAATTTAATTTTTGAGTTTGACTGTCCAATCTAGCGTAGCTAAGCAATTCATCAATCAGTTTTTCTAATTCATTTATATCTTCACGTACATCTGGTAATTGCTCTAAGGTATCTTTAGGTAGCAAACCAAAAGAAAACTTAATTCTGGATAAGGGTGTTCTAAGATCATGGCTAACCGCATTAACTAATTGTCTTTGTTCTTCAATCAATTGGCTAATTTGTTCAGCCATCGCTTGAAAACTACTAGCTAATGGATAAATACTAGATGATTTTTTAACTCCAGTTTGGTGTTTAAATAAGCCTCTAGCATAATATTGACTCGTGCTTTGCAATGAGCGTAAATCTCGCCACAGTGGCCATGTCCAAGCCGCAATAAATACAGCCAATACTAAATAACTAATAGACCGCAAAATAAAACGTAATTGATCAGTATGGTTGCCTTGAGCAATTGGGCCAATTTCAATTATTTTGGCTTGAGCTGGCCAGTATTGATAAATAGTGCGAAACTCATTTTGATCATAGCTATTAATCGCAATGCCTTGCTTTAACTGCTGAATTTGGGCGTCTGGCCATGCCAAATCCTGTTCAGATATAATGTTAACTGGGCTATTAAAAATTTGTTCGAATTGCTCAACGAGCGATCGTGGAGAACGAAACTGAGATAAACTTAAAGGTATAAGTTGCATAGCTTGCGCTAAAGGGTCAGCTTGCTTCTCTTGGTTAAGCGTGCGCCACAAAGCTTCGCTTCCCCAGCCAATTGCAAATAACCCTAGCAACACTAGTGCATACAAGCTAACAAATAATCGCGTCATAGTAATTGGTTTAAATTTTTATCCCAGGCCGCTGGACTAAAAACATAGCCTTTGCCCCAAACCGTTACAATTCGATATGGTTTTTTTAAATTATCATTCAACTTTTTACGCAACCTTGATACCCGGACATCGACACTTCGATCTAAACCGTCATATTCGCGTCCTATCATTTGCTGATGGACATATTCTCGGCTTTGAACTTCACCGGCATGGCTTGCTAACAACCATAATAATTCAAATTCATGAGTAGTTAGCTCTATCTCCTCGCCGGCTAAAGTGACAATTCGGGAGTGTTTTTCGATTTCAAGCTCACCGAAAATAAGCTTTTGCTCACCGTGAGGCTGCGTAAATTGACCGCGCCGAAACGCATTATGAATACGCGCTAATAAAACATGCGGCTCTATCGGCTTAATAATATAATCGTCCGCGCCCATCTCTAGGCCACTAACATGATCAAAATCGCTGTCTTTGGCTGTTAAAAATAACACTGGGTTTGTGTATTGCTGGCGAATTGCACGACAAATCGAAAAGCCATCCATTTTAGGTAAATTAATATCTAACAACACTAAATCTGGCTGGGCATGTAAAATAAAATTAACGGCTTTGTCACCTTCACTAATATGGCTCACTTGATAACCGTTTTGTACTAAAAACTTTTCAATTAAACTGGCTAATCTGTCATCATCTTCAATTAAGGCTATATGTTGCATTTAGAATAAACTCCACTGAGAATGTAAACGACGACGATATTTTGCAGGCTGATGCGCCTGCAATTGAATAGATTGTTTAGCCAACACTTGTTCTTGCTCGTTAATTAAATAAAAATCAGTCGACTGACTAAGTGTTAATTGTATTTGATATTCCGCTGACATTTTTTTAGCCCAACACTTGAGCTGTCGCTTTTCTTGCCATAAACAAACCGCCATAGGTTGAGACAGTCGCCACTTAAATTTAGCAGTGAATTGACACGAGTCACCTAACTGATTAACCAAACAACGGTTAGGCTTAACGTTAAATTCAAAATCTGTATTCGCCCAGCTCCCCTTAGACAAAAAGAGTGAATAAAAAAAAGCAAAAATTAAGCAGCAAGATAACGCCCCTTGCGGCTTAAAATGCATAGTTGAGCCCCACAAACCAAGTTATCCTTTGTTTCTTTTTTACAATTGGACTATTTTGAAGCTCATTATCTAGCAATTGGTATTTAAATAAACTGACTAATCGCCAAGTTTGATTAATTTGATAACTGGGCGACACTTTAATATATGGGTTAAGTGCAGAGTTGGTTTGATAAAAATAAGTTGGATCGACTGTATCTCGCTGATCAACACCATAATAATATTGGCTTAACTGCTGGTTCAACCAGTCGACTCCTAATGACCAATTTATTTGCCAACGGTTCTGAAAATAATGCTGAGCACTATAAGCCAAGTTTATATTTTCACCGTAATGCACTTGGCTTGCATCGGTTAATAACCGCAATCTAATTTGACTAAAATCAGTCAAAAACCAATCTAGCTGTATACCAGCGTCTAACGACCATTGGCGATTTTCTAGCTGTTGAAAACTCAATTTACGTGGACTAGAGATAGCGTTATTCTCAGGTTGAAGATAATCGTTCCCAAAATCTCCTGAAGCATTTTTTTGCACGCTGTTTACATCATTTGCAAAAGATGTCACTAAAATATTGGATGGATGCCAGTCAACAAAGTGAACAACTTCTTCGTTTAAACGAGTAATCGCACTCACGGCATAATCAGCATGACTTATTAAGGTATAGCCTAAATCGCCATTTTCAAAAAATAGATTTTCACCATAATAATAAACTGATGGCAATATTAATAATGGGAAATCATCGCCTTTGACTAAAGGGTTGTTTTTAAAACCATAACCAAAAGCCACTGAAAAGTGCCACTTTCCAATCTGGGTATAATTATGGTTTGATGCTTGTGAAGAAGCTGATTTAACATTCAGAACAGCTCTATCATCATCCGCGTTCACATTAGCAGTAATGAATAAGAGAACAGATAATAATAACCACACACTTTTTTTCACAGCAAAACCAGAAGAGATAATCAATTATTAATAATTTATCACTTTAGTTGCAGATTACTAGCGCACATTACAAATGATTACAATTAGATGATGCATGAAACACAAGCCCAACGTCAGCATGCTAAAACCCTTATTCATCAGCTAACTAAAAATGAGCGCCATTGATATAGTATTGCTTTTGCGCGAGAACACAAAAAGCAACTTGGATATTAGTTTCACTATAATAGGGTAACAAAGCGTTGGTAATGGCTTTTGCGCACTGATTTTGGACATGTAAGCCTCGATCA
Source organism: Catenovulum adriaticum (assembly GCF_026725475.1). Taxonomy (NCBI): domain Bacteria; kingdom Pseudomonadati; phylum Pseudomonadota; class Gammaproteobacteria; order Alteromonadales; family Alteromonadaceae; genus Catenovulum; species Catenovulum adriaticum. The sequence continues at coordinate 996,838 of NZ_CP109965.1, read as the reverse complement.
AACCAAATCACTTCGACTTGAGGGTTACCTTCACAACGCTGTCCTGCCCGATAAAACTGGCCTTGGACAACTTGCAGTGTAAATTCGTCTGTTTGAGTTTGAGTGAGCTGTGCAAGCTCAGGAATAAGTTTTTCACTTAACGTTTCCGCGACCGCTTCAGAAACCGCATAGAGCCTTAAGTGTGGCATAAAATCTCCTCTTTAAAACAAAAAAGCCCATAGTGTAGCACTATGAGCTTTAAAGATAGATAATTTAAGCTAAATAAGCCAGCACTAATTATATCAGATAAATCATTAGCCTAATAAAGATTGTAACTTTTGGCTAATCTCTTCAACGGGTTTAGTACCATCTAATTTATGATATTTTGTTTTACCCTGTTCAGCTAAATCTTGGTAATAAGCAACCAAAGGTTCAGTTTGTTCATGATAAATGTTTAAGCGCTTTTTAACAGTTTGAGCTTCATCATCTGCACGGATAATTAAATCTTCACCTGTTTTATCATCTTTACCTTCCACTTTTGGTGGATTATAAACAATGTGATAAACACGGCCTGAAGCAGGATGAACACGACGCCCACTCATTCGCTCAACAATAACACTATCTGGCACATCGAACTCAAGCACATAATCAATATCAATATTGCTTTCTAACATAGCGTCAGCTTGTGGAATAGTTCTTGGGAAACCATCTAATAAAAAGCCGTTTTCACAATCGGGTTGTGCAATACGCTCTTTAACTAATCCAATAATGATTTCATCTGAAACTAATTGACCTGCGTCAATAACTTTTTTTGCTTCCAATCCAAGTGGTGTGCCCGCTTTAATAGCTGCACGTAACATATCACCAGTTGAAATTTGTGGAATGCCAAACTCTTGCATTAAGTACTGCGCTTGAGTTCCTTTGCCGGCACCTGGCGCACCTAATAAGATGATTCGCATAACGACCTCTAAATTGCTAAAAATAAACTGCGCGAACAATACACAAAAGTACCTAAATATACAAGCTCAAATAAACGTTCGCACCGCTAAAGCGCTTACTATTACGGCATTAAATGAACTTTTATAATTTTTTATACACATTTTATAATATTAAAAACAAGCCTTGTAATATTTCACTTTGTTAACAATCAATAATGCCGTTTGGTGGCACTTTGTCTATCTTTTTCTTAATTATTTGTTTTATGTGCAAGCTGATATAAGCGTTCAAGTTCGGCTGGTAATGTATTATCAGGCATTTGGGTATTAGCCCTTTTATACCAATATTTTGCATTGCCGATGTCACCTTCCACTCGATGTAAATAACCATGGATTAAACACGATAATGAATCAGAACCATCTTGAATTAAATCGTGCGACTGCTCCCATTTGTCCTGTTTAGCTAAATCTAATGCTTTTATATGAACCAGACTCACTTTAATCTCCTTAAATTTGCTTTGAACATAAACGTAAAAACGCGGCAGGTAATTAACCTGCCGCGTTTAAAATTGTCATATCGCTTAAATAATGGATTAAGACACTTTCACCAACAATTTATTTAAACGAGTTACAAAGTCTGCTGGGTTATCTAGTGAACCACGTTCAGCTAAAGTAGCTTGGTCTAATAATACTTCAACCCACTCTTTAAACGCAGCTTCATCAGATTCATCCGCGACACGTTTTACTAATGCATGCTCAGGGTTTACCTCAAATATATACTTGGTTTCAGGTAATGGCTGCCCTGCAGCTTCTAATAGTTTAAGCATTTGGGTATTCATGTCATGTTCATCCGTGGTAATAACCGCTGGTGAATCTGTCAATTTATGCGTTACTTTAACTTCTTTTACTTTATCGCCTAATGCAGCTTTAGCGCGCTCGACAAAGCTTTGAAATTCTTTTTCAGCTTCTTCATGTGCTTTTTTAGTTTCTTCATCGTCCATTTCCGATAAATCAGTATTGGCTTTAGCGACATGTTGGAACTGTTTTTCACTATATTCAGTTAAGTGACTCATCATCCATTCGTCAACACGCTCAGACATTAATAACACTTCAATGCCTTTTTTGCGGAACACTTCTAAATGCGGGCTGTTTTTAGCTGCCGAGAAAGTATCTGCCGTAATATAATAAATTTTCTCTTGACCTTCTTTCATGCGGCCAATGTAATCATCTAATGATACATTTTGCTCAGCGGTGTCAGCGTGAGTAGAAGCAAAACGATATAATTTTGCAATTTTTTCTTTATTAGAAAAATCTTCAGCTGGACCTTCTTTTAATACGTTACCGAACTCTTTCCAGAAAATGGCGTAATCTTCTGGGCTATTATCAGCCATTCGAGTTAGGGTTTGTAAAACACGTTTTACATTACCGTTTCGAATCGCTTGCGTCGCTTTATTATCTTGTAAGATTTCACGAGATACATTTAATGGTAAATCATTTGAGTCAACCAAACCTTTCACAAAGCGCAAGTAGCTAGGTAAGAATTTTTCAGCTTCATCCATAATAAAAACACGCTGCACATATAATTTAATGCCGTGTTTTACATCGCGGTTCCATAAATCAAATGGAGCTCGTTTTGGAATATATAATAAGCTGGTGTATTCAGTTTTACCTTCAACTTTATTGTGAACCCATTTAAGCGGTTCATCAAAATCATGCGCTACAGATTTATAAAACTCTTTGTATTCCTCATCTGAGATATCAGATTTATCACGAGTCCACAATGCTGTACCTTTATTAATGGCTTCCCAACCACCTTCTGTAGCAGGGATATTATCGCCATCTTCAACTTCCTGTTCTGGTGTACCTTCTTTATACATTTCAACCGGAATGCCAATGTGGTCAGAGTAACGGGTAATAATTGAACGAACTTTCCACTCGTCTAAAAACTCTTTTTCTTCTTCTTTAAGATGAAGAATAACGTCAGTACCCCGTTCTGCTTTTTCGATATCAGCAATTGAAAACTCACCTTCGCCAGCAGATTGCCATTGAACACCACGATCGGTACTTAAACCAGCTGCTCGTGTTCGTACCGTTACATTATCAGCAACGATAAATGATGAGTAAAAACCAACACCAAATTGACCGATTAATTGTGAATCTTTAGCTTGGTCACCCGTTAAGTTACCAAAAAATTCTTTGGTACCCGATTTTGCGATCGTGCCTAAATGCTCAATCACATCATCGCGAGTCATCCCTATACCGTTGTCACTAATTGTAATAGTATTAGCTTCTTTATCGACCGAAACTCGCACTCGAACTTCGCCATCGTTTTCAAATAAAGCGCTGTTTTCAAGTGCCTTAAATCTTAATTTATCAGCCGCGTCAGATGCGTTTGAAATAAGCTCGCGTAAAAAAATCTCTTTATTTGAATAAAGAGAATGGATCATCAGTTGTAATAACTGTTTTACTTCGGTTTGAAAACCATGCGTTTCTTTATGTGCAACTTCACTCATTGAATAAGTCTCCGCTCTATTCGATTAAATTGGATTTAGATAATTACAAAAATTATGCGATAAATAAGGTTTCGCAATTTAAATTGCTAGTGTAACCAAAGTGGGGGTAAGAGCGGCTTTTTCAAGGGATTTATAAAAAATATTAGCATTTTTGAACCGATAACAAGATAGCGGCTTAGCCAGCTAACGTTAACAATGTAATGATTTAACTCATTGATTTTCGCCCACTGAATGCATGACCTAGTGTTTTACCATCGATTGCAGCCAACTCACCACCCGACGGTAAACCTTGCGCTAAACGAGTGATGGTTAAATCAAATTGCGCTGCCATTTCAGATATATAATAAGCAGTTGCTTCGCCTTCTACACTGGGTGACGTTGCCAAAATTAACTCGTTGATATCATCGGAAATCATCCGTTTTTCCAATAAATTTAACCCTAGTTCGTCAGGGCCAATACCATCAATGGGCGATAACAGCCCCATTAAAACAAAATAACGGCCTTTATAATGGGCGGTTTCTTCAATGGCTAAAACGTCCATTGGAGATGCCACAATGCACAATTGGCCACTGGCTTGTCGCATTTCAGAATTGCAAATATCACATACATCGTGTTCGGCAAAATTGCGACATTGCTGACAATGTTGAACCCCTAATAAAGCTGAGTCTATCGCTTTGGAAAGTCGCCGGGCTCCTTTTTGCTGCCGTTCCAATAATTGAAAGGCAATTCTCTGGGCTGATTTTGGGCCCACACCTGGTAATACTTTTAAGGATTCGATTAACTCTTCAATTAGCGGAGAAAACTTCATATAAACTCATTATGGTAGGGATTTAAATAAAAATGCAGTGCAAAACGCACTGCATTTATCCCCAACTTATGGACGGCTTATTGGTTCCATTAAGTTGGGTATCAGTTAAACGCAAATCATTAGAATGGCATTTTCATACCGGGTGGCAATTGCATACCGCCGGTCACTTCAGCCATTCGTTCTTGGTTTTGTTGCTCAACACGTCGCACTGCATCATTACAGGCCGCCGCAACTAAATCTTCAATCATCTCTTTATCTTCGGAAATTAATGAATCATCAATACTAACGCGACGCACACTATGGTTACCTAACATAGTAACTTTAACTAAACCGGCACCCGCTTCGCCAATGACTTCCATTTTTGCAATTTCTTCTTGGACTTTTTGCATACGCTCTTGCATTTGCTGAGCTTGCTTCATCATATTGCCAAGACCACCGCCACCTTTATTAAACATAATTTTTCACCTTCATTATTTAAAACTGAATCATTTACACAGGTTGAATTGAACCTGCAATAATTTGTCCGGAGAATTGAGTCAATAATGCTTGAACTTGACTATCTGAGTCAATCAATTCATTTGCATAGATTAAACGGCTATCCTCGATTGCTTGTTGAATTTGGTAAGGTGTTGTATCCACCGTTTCGCTAATTTCAACTTTTAATTCAATAGGCTGGTTTAATGCCTGGGCCAGCCTTTCTGATAAAATTTGACAATGATGTGCTTCATTTAGGTGCTGTTGCGTTGCGCTTAACCTTAAATGTACCACGCCATTGTTATATAGGTAAGTTGAATGTAGCGCGAGCTGACGCTGCAAGCCCGTTAAGTTAAGCTGCTCGACTAATCGCGCCCACTCATCAATTTCGTAGGCTTTACGGATACCTTGGTGCACTTTTTTATCAATATTTAATGCATGGAATTTTTCACTTTCATTACGCGCTGCCCGATCTTGCTGGGCTTGTTCATCGGTTGCCAACCATTCCACTTCATTATTTGGTACAGCAGAAGTGGGTTGGTAATTGGCTAATTCACTATTTTGCGACTCGCTCATATCCCAAGGCGGCATATCCGTTAGCACTCGATTAGAGGTTTCGGCAGCTTGTTTAGCGGACAATTCCGCTAATTGATTTATTTGATTAGGATCGTAGCCATCATTTTCGATAACTTGTTCAGCCTGCTGACGCTTATCTGATTTAGTCGCTTTGAGCGAACTTAGCATATCGGATATTTCCGAGCTAACCGGTTGATCCAGCGTGGCGCTCACTTTGTCGAAATTATCTTTTCGATTTTCGCCAGCCTCTATATTTGTAGAATCCGACCTACTATTTAACGCATTAGTTTGCGCGTAAGAAGCTATGTCATTTTGATAACTAAGATCCGTATCCATATTTTGAGGATAGCTATCATATTGTGGATAATCGCTAAATTCGTTGGAATTAGATTCTTCTTGCGAAACCGGTGAAAATTCGGCGGCCTCAGTGAGCGGCTCTGACTCATTTGCACATTTTGAAGGCGTTGCTTCACTTTGTATTTCGTTCGTGCTAGTCGATTCATCAGACATATTTGTAGAAACTGGCGCTAACGCAGCGTCTGACTTATTTACTTGCGATTGTGCTAAATCTAAAATTTGATCTTGTTGTGCATTTAACTGAGCCGTGGACGTCTCATCCTGTTCCTGTTCAATTAATTTGGTGTTTTGCCCAGCTTCACTTGAATTATTGATCAAGTCTGGCGAAGTGTCTGAATGATTATCCCGCTGAACAACAACTGGCTCTGAGTGAGTTTGCATCGGCTGATTGTCGAGTGATTCAACCTTAGTCTTTTCATCTACACTAATACCACCAGAATTAATACCATCTGAATTAATATCAGATCCTAGGCTTTGCGTAGCTTGGTGAGTGCTAGATTCAGTTACGTCCGACTCAGCGGACTTTGTTAGTTGCTTTTTTGCAGTAAATACCTCTTCACGATCAATACTCACCGGATTAAATGCAAATAACCGCATTAAGGTCATTTCTAACCCTGCTCGTGGGTGCGCAGCATAAGGTAAATCTCGCCGTCCACGCAAGCAAACCTGATAATATAGTTGCACTTGCTCACTTGGCCAGCTGTCAGCTGCTTGCGATAAAATATCTGCAAGCGCATCATTTAATTTTACATAGTCAGGTAAACTTTGAATTAACGCAATTTGGTGAAAAGCATTCATTAATTCAATCAGTACTTGTTCGCTATCAACCGCTGCTTGAGATAATTGCTCAACCGCATCCATGGCTGCAGAAAAATCATTTTTTAAAATAGCTGTCAATAGCTTTTCTGTATGCTGTTCATCAAGTAAACCCAGCATATTTCGAACATTTGCTTCAAACACTTGACCATTGCCTTGAGCAACAGCTTGATCAGTTAAACTCAAAGCATCTCGCATACTGCCATTAGCTGATTTAGCCAACTGCGCTAATGCGCTGTCTTCGTACTGAATTTGTTCTGCATTTAAAATTTGTGTAAGTTGCGTTTCAATTTGACTTAAGGTCATTGCTTTTAAGCTAAACTGCAAACAACGAGACAAAATAGTAACAGGCAATTTTTGTGGATCAGTCGTTGCCAGCAAAAATTTTATATGCGGAGGTGGCTCCTCTAGAGTTTTTAACAGAGCATTAAATGAATGACGAGATAACATATGAACTTCATCAATCAAATAAACTTTGTAGCGACCTTGGGTAGGCTTATACTGTACGTTGTCTAATATTTCTCGAGTATCTTCAACTTTAGTTCTTGAAGCTGCATCCACTTCAACTAAATCAACAAAGCGTCCTTCTTCAATAGCAACACAATGCTGACATTTACCACAGGGTTCAGCAGTAACACCATTTTCACAGTTTAGGCTTTTTGCAAAAATACGAGCAATTGTTGTTTTGCCTACACCTCGCGTACCCGTGAATAAATAAGCATGGTGAAGTCTGTCATTACTAAGTGCATTACTTAAGGCTGCCACTACATGAGCTTGTCCCATTAGCTGAGAAAACATTTGAGGGCGCCATTTACGTGCTAAAGCCTGATAACTCATCGGATTAATTTATTCTCCGTCAAAAGACACTAAACTATAAGATTGAATACCCAAATTATGTAATTTTTGCTCACCGCCTAAATCAGGCAAAGTAATCACAAAGGCCGCATGATCAACTTCTGCGCCTAGTTTTCTAATAAGCTTAGCCGTTGCTTCTATTGTGCCGCCTGTCGCCAATAAATCATCAACCATTAAAACTTTATCACTTTCGTTAAGTGAATCTTTATGAATATGTAATTCGTCTTGTCCGTATTCAAGCTGATAAGTTTGACTAATGGTTTCACGAGGCAGTTTATTTGGCTTTCGAGCTAACACAAAGCCTGTATTGAGAATATTGGCAACCGCAGCGCCAAAAATAAAGCCGCGAGCTTCGGTGCCCACTACTTTAGTAAACCCTTGATTGATAAATGGCTCTGCTAACGCAACAACAGCTTGCTTAAAGGCGTCACCATCTTCGACAAGACTCGTTACGTCTCGAAAAATAACGCCCGGTTTAGGGTAATCAGGAATGGATTTAATACTGTCTCTGATTTGAGCAAAATTAATACTGTCGGTCATGATATAAAGATCTTTAAATGAATATCGTTGCATTAAAACAAAATAAGCTAAAATTGCAACTTTAAAGCTTGTTTAACCATAAATTCATTAACTGACCGATACAGATTAAGCCGCTTCGGTATCACAACACTGCGAAATATGACAGTTTACTTTTTCGGCACTAACAGGTTTTTCAAACCATTTTATATCAAGCTGTTTTAATTTGAATTTAATCGCTTGAGAACTATCAGTTGTAAGCACCAAAATTTGACTTGGCTGATAAGCTAACTCAGCAAATAGATTTTCAACCAATTTAATGCCATCCATTAGTGGCATCTTGTAATCTGTAACAATAAAATCAAATGACTGACTTTGAGTCATCGATAGAGCAGCTAACCCGTTTTCAGCATAATGCACTTGATGTTCATCTGCTAACTGATTAACTAACTCAGCGCGTACGCTTGCGTTATCATCTACAACTAATATTTTCATTATTATGTCCCTACTCTATTCCAAAATAATAATTTGAATATTCTACTTTGGAAAAGTTTCAATTTTATGTGCCAAAATCATCCCCCTTTGGCACATTTAAAAATTTTAATCACTAAAGATTAAAATCCAAGCTAATACAGCTGGTAACAAAGGTAAAGCAATTGCGGCAATGGTAGCTATGTGCAAATGTTTTACACTGGAAGTATCGATTTCACCTGATTCATGATGACCCATAATGTCTCCTAAAAATATGGCTAAATAAAAACGCCGCTATATTAGACAATTGTCCGTTAAAAACCAAATTTATTTTGTATAAAATCTCAACTATGGGGGGTAAAGTATATTTATTGCTTAGCTTTCAAAATATATTAAAAACGATTCTTATATAAAAGTTGGATATCCGAAAATATAATTAGCTCAGCGTTTTGACAAAAAATCATTCACAGCTCTTATTTACTAGGCTAGCTGTACATATGAGCGCTACTTTATTTATATTTGATTTTTAATACAAAAATATTAATGGTTAGCATTAAAGCGCACGCTTGATGGCGTGCACTTTAATATTGGGCTGGATTACCTAGATTACGTACTAAACTAAGATAATAAATTCAAAACCGACTGCTCATTTTGCCTTGCTTGAACAGCTACGGCATTTGAGCTTTGGCTAAGCACATCGTTTTGCGCTTGTTGAGATGCTGCTTGTGCATAATCTGTATCCTGAATACGGCTTTGAGCTGCTTGCACATTCTCATTAGTGGTAGAAAGATTATTGATAATAGATTCAAACGCATTTTGCTGCGCCCCTAGCTCACCACGCTCTGCGCCAATAAATGATAAAGCACTGTCTAACGATTCTAATGAGCTGGTTAAATCACCATTAGTCACATCAATATTTTGCAAGCCTGATAATTGTGAAGCTAAATCTGAGGTATTAACCGATGCCGTTTGCCCAGCCCCTGAGCCGACCTGAAATGAAAATTCGTTACCTTGAGTAAACAACGACTGGCCATTAAATTCAGTATTATTAATGGTATCTTGAATATTTTGTTGTAAGCCCGAAATTTCAGATTGAATCGCACTGCGATCACCATCAGTTAAAATACCACTACCTGATTGAAGCGTTAATTCGCGAATACGCTGCGCATCTTGATTAATGCCTTGCAAAGCACCATCAGCAACTTGGGATAGAGAGATACCATCATAAGCATTACGCGAAGATTGCTGATAAGCATTTGATTCAGCCGTCAGCCTGTCAATAATTTGCTGCGCAGCCGCGCCATCAGAAGCCTGATTAACTTTTTTACCAGACGCTAATTGCTCAAAAACAGAATCCTGCTTTTTATTAATCTGATCTAAAAAATTAGCATTATTTGACGATACATTATTAACATTCATGACTACAGCTCCTCAGTCGAGATATGTTTGCTAAGTATAGCGTATTAATAACATAGGTCAATTAATCATCAATGAACTTCAAGCTTAAGCCATGTTTTCACCTAACTCACACAAAATAAAATAATGATACGGGTTTTGAGAATGAAACCGCTTGATGACAGTTAACCCTACTGACTCTATGTCATTTAATACTTTCTTTAACTTAAATCCTTTTCGTCCAATCTCCCAATAGTGAACTGCCCATGGGAATTCTTCCATATATTCAGTTCTGTATCGTCGATTGGGTAAATTCGTACCTAGATAAAAATCGAACTTTCGTAACCACCTGTTATTTTGACCATTCTGTATATTTAAATTTACAGAAAACCCTCGGCAAGAATAAGGTAGACTAATAAAAACATATTTATTTGACATTGCTTTTAACTTTAAAAGGTTTTTTTTGAACATGTCATAAGGCATATGCTCTAATACCTGAAATGCACAGGTCAAATCATAAAGTTGCGAATGCTCAAAACTTGGTTCATATGTTGCAAAGTCAGCGACATATGTGGGCGAATGTGTGGTTTCAAAATCTAAGGTGTCGTAACATAACCCTAAATTTCTGAGGTTATTAGCACAATAAGCTTCTCCTGGACCAACCTCTAATACTCGTTTAACACCCCTCAGATTGTGAATAACTTGCATCTGACATAAGTAAGAGTGTGCATGCGCCAATGTCAAAAATTTGCCTTTATTAATTGATTGGCTGGCCAAAATTTTATCAATTTTTTCTGGCGCATGAGCTTCATCAAACAGTTTTATAGAACGATCGTATGTCATATTACATTAATCCCAATGATGCGTATTGTTTCTGCACTTAAATCACAAATTATGTCCAACTCACAGGTTTAAAATCTTCCGCTCGCCCATCGGAATAACGTGCAACTATGGTGTAACGAACTTTATTAGAGATATTATCACCAGAACGGTGTATTAGATGAAATTTCTGAAATGCGATATCGCCGCTCTGAGCTTCTAGCGTTTCTTCAGTATATTGTTCCGTGATATCTGTCGGTACACTTGCCCGTTTGTGTTTAAAGTTAACTGGATCTTCATACCATGTTTGATGTTCAACCTGACCATTTTTGTGAGAGCTCTGGAGTACTTTTAAAGCACCTTCCGCTTGCGAACAATCAAATATCGGAATCCAAAGCACAATACCGGTAGAATGACTCACATTCATTTTAAAATAACCACTTTCTTGGTGAAAGCCAAGGTGGATTTTCTTTTTGTTACTGGCATATTCGTCTGGTAAATCAACTCTTAATCTCGGTTGTGTTAAAATTAAATCACCCAACTGTTTTGTACCAATCAAATTAGCGGCATGAGTAAGTACAGATTCTGAGTTGATTAATCTATGCATACACACATTATTACTTGACGCGTCAACCACCATTTGAAAAAGCTTTGAGTTTAGTTCATATAATGCCAGCATTCCTTGATCAAATAATTGAGATTCATCGTGACACTTTTGTTCAAATTTTTTTTGTTGGTCAAAATCTAATCTCTCATAGGCGGTTAATATCAAGTTCTTAATTGCAAGTTTATAATCATCCATTAATTCAGCATTAATAGCCGAAGGGTAGCGAACATAACCATCTTCTTCAAATCGACTATCCATCATTTACTCTCCTATAACGACATAAGCCAACATTGGAGAATACTCAAAACGACGTAATCTTAAATTATTAATACCGAGCGAATCCATCACCGCCAATGTTTCACCCGGATAGTCTGTATGATTAAGCTCATCAAAAACAATTACAGCACCTTTAGGCATTCGTTTAATGATTAAATTAATGGCATCTAACGTCGGCTTATATAAATCCATGTCTAAATATAATAGACTCACCACCATACTAGGATCATCCTTTAAATATTGAGGCAAGGTTTCAGAAATATCCCCTTTTCTTAATTCAACTTTGTTTATATGTCCTAGCGGGCGATTCATATCATATAGTCGAATAGATTCTTGCAATGTTTCATAGGTATCAAATTTGAGCCCACCAACTTTCATGTGCTCTGCTTTCGTTTTATTTCCGAAATCTTTTTCATCAAAACCAACAAAACCTTCAAAGGTATCAAAGCCGATTATTCTGCGTACATAATGGGTGGCTTCAAAAATGCTACATAAATGCGCAAAAGTCATCAGCCCATATCCGCTACCAACACCACATTCTAAAATGTTACCTGGTACAGTTTTAACCAAATTATATATTTCGTACCTTTCAATAAACCGGGTAATGACCTGTCTTGTTGTATACACAGAAGGCGAACGCATTTTATCAAGTAAAGGGATAGGTGATTCATTTAAAAAACGATTAAATTGATCATAAAAATTTAATTGTTCTTCAGTGTTTCTTGTTTTTTCAATATTTTTTGTAAATTCCACTATGATTCCTTAATCACAAAACTAGGTGACTTTCCATGCGGCATTTTTTGGATAATGACCGAATTGTGCGCAAAAAACTCATCTACAGCGATGGTTTCACCAGGAAAAACACCATAATCGTCCAATATTAGTACGCCACCTTTTACGATTTTTGGCCAAATATGCTCTAAAATACAAACTGCCGGTTCGTATATATCAGTATCTAAATTAACAAGACTGAAACGTGCATGTTGGTTAGCAAGTATCCATTCCGGTAGTGTTTTTATGATATCCCCTTTCACTAATTCAATATTTTTATCTAATCCTCGAGCAGACAAAGAACTCATTAATTCTTTATCGCTAATTCCACAACTGCCTGCACTAGATACAAATTGGTCTCTAAGAGCTTGATCTGCTTCAAACTGAGTTTCAGGAAATTCACCAAATACATCAAACCCAATAATTTTTTTGCTCGCAGGTACCATAAACAGTTCCCTAAGTAACGCAAACCGGCTTAGAGAGGCGCCTTTAAACACACCAAACTCAGCGATGTCACCACTCAAATTCATTGCTTTTTTGAATAGTTCATAGTGTGAAATAAACTTGCTGATACGTTGAGAATTACAGGTCAAATAAAAACCATTTTCGTAATCAAACGCATTATCACAATCATACATATACTTTTATCCTGTCGCTTAAATACAAATACCTATTCAAAAAAGCACTAACTAAGTTCATTTAAAAGAATTTCCGCCATTCTAAAGTCTGTTTCCGTATCTATATCAACAGATTGCTTTCTGTCCATTATGTATGGCGTTGCTCCTTGATAGAACGACATTAAGTGCTCATTTTCAAGTGACGATAGTGGCAAGTAATAAATAGCACCATTAGGGTGATAAGCTGTCTTTTGATCTTGGCTTCTAGTGTTACCAGTATTCATAGGGCAACTTTCAAAAGCAGCTTCCCAGTGTGTATCATCAGATTGATAGAAAGCGAAAGAAATAGGAGCATCATATTCAACAGCCGAAAACACACCTAAATCTTTATCTAATGATAGTTCAATTGCTTCATTGATATGCGTATGCTCTCTTAGCGGCATAGTCGGTAATGCCAATAAAAAGTGAGTTGTATCGAACGGAAAAATAGTTCGGAAATTTGATTTTATATAATCAAAAATTTTGACTTTATCCCCTGCTTCTTCAGCTGTTCTTAAACTTAGCGTCAACTTGTCTGATTTAATATATTGGCTAACAAGCTGCCAATAATCTTCGGAATCAGTTGAAAAAATAACTTGATCTACATATTTCGAATTTATACATGCTTCAAGGGTCCAAACAACTAAAGGTTTACCTGCAAGCATTTTTATATTTTTATTTGATAAACGTTTAGAACCAGAACGAGCAGGAACAATTGCAACTGTTTTCATCCTTTCTTAGACTCCCAAGTTTTCCATTTATATTCTATTTCATTATAAATATTTTGAACTTCTAGAAATTCTGTATCTGATAAATGCTTAAGTGGCATTCTATCTCTTCTGTGCATTAATATAGCGGCTTGAAGCAATGCTTTATTTGTGCGATGCCAACCATATTTTTTAACAACGCCTGAAAAAAAAGGCTGTTCTAATTCATTTATAATAAAATCTTGGGTTGCAACGTCGCCGTTTATACAGGCTTTCCAAAATACTTCCGCAATTTTAGCATCTATAATAGAGATACCATTTAGCCAAGCATCCGCACCATGTGGTCGGTAATTACGAAACGCGGCTTTACCTCCACCCGCTATAATCACTTTAATATTAGGCTCTAAGGAAAGCGCTTTGCATGTAATATCAAAATCTTTTGCATCTTCTTTCAACGCAGCAATATGTGGTACTTTTGGTAAATTCTCTAACAATGAGACAGGCCAATGCATTTGCACACCATCAAAACCGGATAAAAATGGCATTTCATGAACAAGTAAAGGGAAATCGGATTTTTGGCCGATATAATCAAAATGCTCTAAAACCTGATCATCTGTAAAATGTTTTTCCCTAAAAATTAATGAAATTAAATCCGCGCCATGTTCTTTGGCATGTAATGTAAATTCCAAGCTTTCTTTTGTCGAACAATGTATTGGGTCACCAACAATAACGATGTTGTCTTTATCTAATTTTTTGAGTGTTTTAATGCAAAATTCATTAAGCGATAAAATTTCTGCATGTGTCAACTGTGAATATCTAGAGTTATATGCCATAGCATAAAATCTTCTAGCACCTCTTTGATATAAAAAGGTTAAATACTTTTCCAGTGCCTCAAAATCAATATTTTCGTCTTTATCAAAAGGCGTAAATATGGTGTACCAAGGGCCTGACATTTTTTGTTTAATTTCACTAAACATTACAAAGCCTGTTATTAAATTTTTGTTCTAAATAGCTCAGAGCTTGCCAAAAGCCTTCACCGTGGTTTTTATGCCCTTGCCAAATTTCAGGGATAAACTGTACATTTGGTAGCATACTATTAAAGCTAGCTGCCAACTCGGAAAAATTAACGTCCCCCTCACCGATTTGAATCCCTTCACCATCAACGCCTAAAGCATCAGAAACATGTAAATGAACAACTTTATCAGCGATTTTAGCAATAAATTCATTCAAATCGTGACCATTATAATTACAGGCCATCATAGAATGCGAAATGTCTAAACAAATATTTAAATTCGTTTCAATACAGAACTGCTTTATTTCATCAGCAAGCACAAATAAATTGTGATAACTCTGACCACCAAAGTGCCAAGGATAAGGAGGCATTGTTTGAATTGCTATCGTTACACTAGAATGATCAATTTGCTTTAACGCATCTGCCACCAAACCATACTTTCTTTGTTTATCACATTCAGATAAAAAACCGTGTTTACTCCAACCTCCTGCATTTAATACCAATACTGGCTTTGAGTTATTAGGGAAGAATTTCTTGACCTTATTAACATGCTCGATAACTCTTTGTAATTGATAAATTGAATGGCCTCTGTACGCCATATCATCCGATGCCAAATCTAATAAATGATCAAATTGAAATAACTCGGGTGTGTGCACAGCAAATTTTTGATGCTCACAATATGGTAAATAATTAGACAGCTCTAACTCTAGATCTTGGTAAGATAAATGAAATTCAACAAAATCTAACGCGACTTCAGAAGTTAGTTTAGTAAAGTCATGATATCTGGCTGGGATTCCGTAAGGTCGATCAAATTGATAATTTTCTTTTTTGTGGTTTTCACCTGTAATATCCGTTTCAAAAAAACATTCTCCTAACCTAATGCTTCTATATGCAGTTTTGCCGACTAATTCATTAATACGATTTGGCTGAATCCCTTTTCCTGGACTCTTAACTGCCACAAATTCAGGTTTAATAATTTGTCCTTTTTCAATTGGGTGAGTTGCCACTAAACTTTTAGCTAAAACTTCTCGATTCATTAACTCACCTTGAGACACAGTTCTTTCTTCACTATGTCCCATCGCAATCTCCAAATCACGAATATCCTTAACCATTTTTGAAAATTCTTCAGGTAACAAACTGACTTGATGGTCATTACCTTGTAGCGATTTATCCGTCGTAAAATGTTTCTCAATAACTTTACATCCCATTGCGACTGCAGCAATTGGCACAAAAAAACCTCTTTCATGGCCAGAATATCCAACGACACCATTAGATAAAGGTTTGAGGCGATTTAAATAATTTAAATGTACATCTTTAAAGGGGGTTGGATACGTTGAATTACAGTGTAATAAAATATACTGTGCTTGTTGACGCTTTAAAAAACTCACCGTCTTAAGAATCTCATCCTCTGAAGACATACCTGTTGAACAAAACATAGGTTTACCTGTTTTGGCAATGGCTTCTAACAATTGAAAATTGGTAAAATCCGCTGATGCAACTTTATAGGCAGGCATGCCGTATTGCTCTAACTTGTTTAGAGACTCCATATCCCAAGGTGTACATAAAGGCAAAAGTCCTATTGACTTTGCATAATCGAATACTTCAATTAATTCATCATCAGATAATTGGTATTTTTCTAGCAAATCTAGCGTGTACTGGGCACCTAAATCTTGCTCATCATGTTTCTCATTTCCATACAAACTCTGCATGTCACGCATTTGAAATTTTACGCAGTCTGCGCCGGTCTCTTTCGCTAAATCAATTAAGCGCTTTGCAAGTTTAAGGTCACCCTGATGATTATTACCGACTTCGGCTATAATAAAACAGGGGTCTTCCTCAGAGATCCGCCTTCCATTTACATCAAAAAAACGCCCTCCGGACTCCAAAATCTCGACTAAATGCCCTACTTGATCAACAAGTGGTAAAACTTTGGCTGTGTGGGCTAAAAAACGCTCCAATTGAGAGGTCGGTGTATCGATAAGAAATGAAATACAATTCGAATTCATCACCTGATTGACAGGTACAGATAAGTCGATTTTTGGTTGCGTTAGCGACCAACGACGATAGTCACCATCTGCGATACATCCTACTAACACATTTTTTTCGTCAACAACAAAAACTAGTTTATGTTTATTTTGTTCTATTTTTTTTAAAGCTGAAGACAGTTTTGCATTAACCTCAACAACGAATGGCAATAAATTTCTATGCTTTACCATAATAAGTTCTTCTATAAATCTCAGACACAGTTAATAGGCTTCTATATAAAATTATCGGCTTATAACTCCATTTCTTAAGTATAAAGAATACAATACTAGCAATTAGGGTAATGAACACCAATCAAAAGACTATTCCCTACCGTTTTTCTACCGCTCAGCTAAGCTAAAAATTAGCAGCACCGAAGGTAATAAATACGCTACCAGAATCTATGCTAGGGACGTCATTAAAAGTTTTTGTACTCAATTTAAGATTCTATCCATAAGTGTTATATTCAGAGCAATTGAATTCTAGAAAATCACATTTTGTACTAGGGGTCCATGGATATCATAATATAGCCCGCTTACTTCCCTAGTACCTAAAAGTTGTAACGTGGATTTTAACGACTAATTCGGGTACAAATATAACCGTGAAATAACGGTTCGAAGCTATTTCCTGGTTATCTGAGCAAGGCTATCTGTGTTATATTCATATTTTCAAAATACCTCTCTTTCTCGGAGATTGAACTATGCAGCATTTCTTAACAGCGCTATTCAAAAATCGATAGATAGACGAATAAAAGAGGTATTGGTGCTATAACATCACGACTCACCAAAGAGGCTATAAACCATTTCTACTTCTTTATATCACTAATAACTTTGAATACTGTAAAATTATCTATAAAGAGAGGTTTATTTAAAATTCTTCTGTTGTCTAGATTAACCTAAATCGCTAACTGAGCTCGCTTTCTACATTAAAAATTCCAATTAGTTAGCGTATTTAATGTTAATTCAATTGATTTTCAATTTCCACTACAAAAGATACTTCTTTGGCCATGAAAACCGGTTCAATTTCATCCAGTTTCATAGCGTTTTGAATGTTAGAAGTTAAGGTTTTTTTGTCGAACGCGAAAAGCAAATGAGGCGTAGATTTAATTAAATTTTCATATCCTAGCCAACCATTTTTATGATAAAAAATAGTTGGAATTCCATAAAATTCACATTCAAAAGCAACGGTAGAGAATGCCGTCAAATGCACTCTAATTGGTAATGTGCTAATCATTTCGTAAGTTGATAAATTTCTTTCTATATGCCAATTATTCGTTTTCAAATTTCCAAACTCGTCTTCAATCTGCTTTTCCGACAGAGGAGCTCTAGGGTGCTCTTTGATAATCCAATACCAATTATCAGGCGCACCTTCCATAACTTGTGTCACAAAACTATTATAGTGGCCTGGGAAACCCTGTAGTGAAATCAATATAATTTTTTTATCAGCACTAATAGATGGCGATTTTTTCTGTATTTTATTAATATCAAGCGCACGATTAAAATAAGGCAACCATGTATTTCCAACAACTTTAGTGGTGTGGAAAGATTGCTTATCCGTCCACTGATTTAAAATGGCTTGGGTCGCCCGTCCCCACAACCAAAACTGTTCAGGTAACATTTCATATCCGTCGGAAGGAACATTCGTCCAATTGGTATACATAGGGTGATATTCAGTTTGTGCACCATGTTGATATTCAATTGCTCGAATATTGCTCTTCCGACAAGCCAACATTACAGCCATGCCGATATAACTGTAGTAGCAAATAATAAGTACCTTTTTAATTTTATTACGAGCCAAATATTTCTCAAAAATACTTGATAATAAAATAACCCTTTTAATTTCATTGTAGACTTTATGGCACTCAAGTCTCACGGGGATATTGAGATAAGCTAGTTCCTGATTTATATCGTCTACAAATGCAAAGGTGTCTTGATTTTTACTGAGTAGTTCATCAAATAATATACGTAGCTTGCAAAGCTCGTTGATCGCAGTGGTAAGTAAGGTAATATTTAAGTTATTTCCACCTTTCTGCTTAACTTTTTTTCGTGGCTCCGTACGTTCCAGTACTTTGTAATTAATGAGTGATTGCTTGCCGTTCTCTGGGAGCAGTCCAACTAGATGCCTATTAATCCGTTTGTCGCCTACCTCTAAATATGAACTATTAAAGCAAACTGCCAATAAATCAGTACAACTCTTTTTATAAAATGTTAACCACGGAAATTTAAATAACAGCAAACAAAAAGCTAATACGGTATTTCCCAATTGTTTTAAAAACAGCACCGATGGCTTTTTAATTTTTGCTTTTACTGTCTGTCTTTTTTGGATGAAAAAGTAAGAATCTATCTTATTTTTTATTGACAAACGTATATACGGCCAAACTTTTATGCCATCAACTTGGAAGGTATGCACTGGTAATTGAGACTCTATATGATTTAAAGCGTCGACGGTTCCTTTATAAGTATTATTATTCATGTGTAGCATCACTTCTGAGTATATCTGTTAGTTATTGCGTTTCACTTATCATAGGTGGACCGCAGTTATCTTCAAGGAAATCTTTGACAAACGGAATTCTTGGCCACAACGATTGGAATTCATTTAAGCAAAACATTTTGCGCTGCCCTTTTTTAATTAAATTAAAAAGAAATTTAATTTTTTCTGGTTGACCAATACGACATAATTCAAAACTAAAATGAACCATAGGCTCTGTGCTTTTTAAAATACCTTCTTGATTTTTTATACAATAATGAATATACAAAGATTCGAGTAAAAACTGACTTTCGTGCCTAAACTTATGCTTAAGGTTATTCTGAAATTCCGTAGGAAATTGACGTTCTAAATGTTTTATTCTGGCTTTATCTAAAGGCACAAAACCATGGCTAATTGGAAAAAACTTACTTTTGGAATAGCCTATCATCTCAGCACCATTTATTACGCCCTGTTGATGAAGAGTGACTCTCTCTTGTTCCATCATGCCATGTTCCTCAACGTAAAGCATTGGCTGATTATCAACAAAAAAGAAATCCGGTTCAATTTTTGACCCGAGTATAAAATCGTCGTTGCCATAAATAAAATAATCGCTCAATTTAGCAAGCTTATGTAACTGAGTCGTTATTACACGGGAATTAAATGTGGGTAAGTATTGTGGACTTTCGGAAAATAACTCTTTATGATCAATAATCTCTATTCTATCCAAATGCAACTTGCTGGCGTCAAGAAAAGTAGGTATCTGCTCATCCGTTATCAAATAAATTTTATTATACCAAGGCGCAAAGCGTTTAATGGAGCGAAGGCAGAACTTTAGTTCATCATGCTGAACAAACCTTAATGAACTCGTGGATTGTTCTTGATGTTTAACGTCAATTTTAAAATCAGCTAAATAGCGTTCTCGTTTAGCCTTATGAGCGGTACAGTTTCCATCTACCCACAAAATAACAAAGTCTATATTTTTATACACTGGGACACCTCAAAAACTGAATATTCAAATCAAAATAATACTGAATTGCTCAACATACTTAAATTCCATTTTTTGATAGGTACTCTCCAACCGCTCCCATAATGCTCTTCTAAATACCTTTCGGGATCTTTAGGTATAATCAATCCATATCCCTTAAAGTCAAAAGTTTTAGTATTGTAAATATACTGGCTTGGCATACTAATCCCTCGGGATGCCAACACATAATCCATCAAATCTCCAGATACATATTTAACGAATAGATCGATAGAGGGTAAATAGACGTTATTACCTGTAGGTCTTAGTTTAATTGATCTTATAGTTCCCTTTTTAACCGTTCGAAAATTGCAAGCACTAAAATGCTCTTTCGCGCTCCACTCGACCCCCGTTAATTGTTGTAAAGCATTTAAAATATTAACTAACTCTTGACAGACTATATCCAAACTTGAGCTTAGCAACGCAAAATCTAAATCATCATCCCAAGGGATTAAGGCATTGTCGCGATAAACACCTAACAAAGTCCCAGCATCCACATAAAAAGTAGCGTTTATCTGTTTAAGCATCTGACAAAGCAAACCTAAAATTTGTTCTGAAATATCTCTTGCTTCGGTACTTACTCCAAAATAGAAAGGTTTAATTTCACTGGCAGACATTACCCTAGTTTTGTTTGCGCAAACATGATATTCATTCAATAACTGATATTGAATTTGCTCAAAGAACTCACTAGCAATATAAATATAATCAAAGTTCAAGCTAGGTATAGAACTTGGGCACTTGATAGGCTTTCCGCACAAAAACGTGCCCACCTTAGATTGATTATTATCAAAAAAACCCAACACCTCTTTATCATCAAGGTGAGCCAAAGCTGCTTTGCCCGCCAAGCCCGCACCAAATATATAAACTTGTTCTTTATTGCCCACTAGAATTATTCCTAAAAAATTAAAGCCGAATTACTCAGTAAAAAACTAATCTTTAATATAGTCTAAACGCTTTGTAATACGGCTTCTCATATCCTGCGGATACACTCTCAAAATAAGATCGGTTTCCAAAGTACGAACCTGGCGTAACCTGCCTCTGCCCCCGATATTATCCATTATGCAATTGCTAATACTAGCTCCTCGTTTCGGCACAGCAATTAAATTTGGAAAATCAATATATGAAGAAAATTCAGGTAAATATTGGATCCACTTTTTCATAAACTCATGGCAATTGGAATTTTGACTATCACCCGTGTCGAAAAAAGAGAGTTTAGGAATAATAAATTCAAATTCACCAGCCATTGCGAAACCTCTCAACGCAAAAAAACCAATCCCTATGAAGTCTACAAGGGGATATTTACCAGCAAAAAATAATTCTTTTTGGGACAGATCGCTTATCACTTTTGGATAAAATATCAGCGCAATATTTGAATTCTTAGTTATAAGCGCTTGTTTAAATTTCGAATAATCATCAGAAAAATAGAGTTTACGGTTGTTTTTTGAACTTTTACTTTCAATAACGCAAGGAAATCTTTCATGCACAGATGAATATTGATTAATTTGAGTATTAACTAAACTGGCTTTAATAACAGAAATACTACTGTCAATTTCGTTGCCGTAAGAATGATAAATAACCAACTTTTTGGGAGTTAAACGCGACAAAAATGACCTTTCTCTATGATTCGTCATAGCGCTGCAGGTATCAAAATTGTCTAACGTCAGATGCAGCTCATCGTTACAGGTTTTCAAAAAAGCTACCCACTGTTCCTGAGCTAGACACACAGACTTATCATTTACTTTTATTCGGGTATTTAATTTACTAAATACCGTATTGGCATAATTCACAGTTCCATACAAAAGATAAAACAATAAAGACTTACCATGCGAATAGGACGCAAATAACATTTCTTTTTGTTTGTTTATCAACTCATCAATATCGGTTGAACTCGTTAATGGTTTTTTAGCTAGTTCTATCATGCCATTTAACTCAAACTCTAAGTTTTTTTGCTGATATTTAGCGTCAAATTTATTTTTGTATTGCTCAAATTGCTTGGCTGGACTAAATGCAATTGTTTTCAGGGCGTTAAGTGAATCTTGCTTGGAAGTTTGTGAATTAACTAACAAAATATTGTCTATGGTTAGTGGGATAGTGCCGGCTATTTTGGCGCCATCACTGGTATTAAAACAATCTAATTTTCGACTGGTAAGCGTTTGCTCTAATATTTCTTTTGATACTTTAAATTCATGCTTAGTAAAGACACTAGACCTAAAGTTTCCTGGAACAACAATTGAGGTATTATTTTTTTCACGATAATTATAAGCTTCTTTGCCATCTTTATTATAGTAACCGGATTGCTTGGAGTGATGCTTCTCTTGATCTGCAAACCCTAAATCGACACCAAACAAATAAAGCTGATTAAATCCAATTTTAGAAAATATATTAGTGGCGAAATTTGAAACCGTCGGAAAAGCGAATTTCAGCTCTTCGTAGTGCTCTCGACCTAAAATATTAAGCGCTGATATAGTAGAAGATTCGCCTTCTTTAAATGCAATATACACATCTTTAAATAAATCACAGGTATCCGGATGAATACCATTACAAGAGATTAAACTAATTTGCTTTAAATAATCAAAATCACCAACTCGACATATCCAATCAAAGGTAGAACGGTTTTGTTCTATCTCTGCATGAAAGTCAGGCACAATGCCATTTTTATGAAGCGGCATTAAAGCGGTACCGCAAGAAACAACAATAGCTTGATCACGCCATTCTTTTAGGGTTTCTATCGCATTATCTAAAGAAGGCCCATTTCCGACGATAAAAACAGGCACCTCTTTTTGTTGCTTAGTTAATTTTTTTTCGGGCTTAGCCTCTAATAAAGGATAACCTCTGGCAATGGTTTCTGTGGTATGAGCGATGCCATATCTGGCATGATCGTAATACTCTCCCATCGAAATAACGATTTGAAGCTGCTCTCTCAGCTGAGCAATGGCTCGAACTAAATTGGCATTGTAATAGCCTTGATAAAAGTAAGTACTCGCCAGAATATAGGGGCCAATAGAATAAAATTGAGAGAGCAAGTCTCTAAATAAGTGTGACCCATCATCGCCTATATTGATATATATTCGTGAATCCGTTTCGTCCACTTTTTTCAGTATTTTATTCCAATCAATTGCAAATAAAGAGGCGTAAAAAAAGTCTCGATTAGGTTCACACAAAAACAACTTTTCAACATTACATTGCTCAAATAAGGCTTCAATTTGATAACCTAGACCAATACCAAACATAATTAGCGATTTAACCGTTTCAGGTAAATTGCCTGCATCGTCATCAGTATCTTTAAGCAATTTTTCGGTTTGCTCAACAAATTGATAGTGCAAATATTTTTTAAGCTTGGTTCCACTATAACCAAGCACTAAACCATCTTTATTTGGATACTGGGTGAAGTGCTCAAAGTTAGCTTGAGCCTCTGATTTAGGCGATGGTCCACAAAATGAGATTAATGAGGCTTTTTGAATTAAATTAATTTCCCCATTATGATCTTGGATTGGCAACCAATGTTTAGGTTGGTAGTTTGAAAATTCTTGATAGATATCTGGAAAATATTTTTTAAATGCAGATAAATTATCGTTAAATAATTTGTTTTCATCATTAACCGAATGATATTGATTTAATTCAATGCTTTGAGTCCATATTGGTAAATAAAGGTTTGGATCAGGCGCATAGTTAAAATTGAACCCCTCCTGCTTTAGTAATAACCAATTTTTATTTTTTAACGCGCTATCAATTGCATCAAAAACGGGGTGGTTGTAATGCTTGTAAAAATAAAAACCATCAAGCGGGTAATGCTCGGCTAACTCCTCAATATTACTAACAATATCTCGTCCATCTTTCTCTAGTTGAAAATAAACCGATGTGCCTTTCGCTTCCATGGTTTTTAATATTTTTTGCCAGTTAATTGCTAATGCTGAACATTGAAAGTACTGGCGCTCTGGTTCATAAATAACGAGATGTTTTATTTGATACTGTTCTACCAGTTGTTGAATATGTAACCCTAAACCTATTCCAAAAACGACCAAAGCATTCATTTTTTCAGGCAGAGGAGGACTTTGTTGGTATTGCTGATAACTGCTCAATTCAGTTAATCGGTTTTCTTGTGGATTAGTTTCACCAAATGAGCTTGTATTGGCGATTGGTGTTATTGATATATAAGGGCAATGTTTAGAAAAAGCGTTAACCTGAGCGCTAATCTCTTTATTTGGATTTAACCCATATACAGTTCTGCCCGCCCCGTAATCGACAAGATTAACTTCACCATTTTTATTACTAAAAATAGAAATATTTTGAGTCGTTACATTTTGAACGTCAGCTAGCATTGACGGAATAAATTGCGCAAAAGCGGTCGCATTTTGGTTGTGTATTTTATGTATTTTTTCTGATAATTGTGTTTCTAATTGCGCTTGCTTATCGTCATCTTCAGCCAGATGCATACGGATATCTTTTAACATCCATTACCTCAAATTTTATCTACTGGCGACTTAACCCATAAAAATGTTTGAATCAAATCAACACCATCCCAAGTCGGGTTAAATTCTAATGCTTTGCCTAACGGAACGGTTCGCTTATGCAGCCCCTGAAATTTTAATGAGCCCAAGTTTTGTTCACCGGCATAACTAATACCTTGCAGTTTCTCAGCGTAAGGTATTTCATTGGTAGATTCGATATCAACTTCAAATACCAAACCATTGCCAGAATGTTCAGCTAGCATGTTTGCAGTCAAGTTTTTGACCTTACAATGGCCAATCGGCCCGATGCTTTGTATTTTGGCAAATGATGCAACTTTATTGCCACAATTTTCATTTAACTCAATTGCGTATGCTGCTGCCAATTTTTGCAATAATATATGTTGCTCAACTTTATTGCTTAACCCCAGTTGATGTTCGGTATTGTTTAGTAATGTTTTAACGGTTTGCCAAAATGTTTGCTGAATATTTTGCTCGGTATTTAACCAATAAATCGCTTTAGGCGATGAGCAAGCTTGTTGATTAAAAGGCAGCACATCCGTTAATAAAGCTTGGGCTGCGCTTTTTATATCTGAGTTAATATCTAAACTGATAACAGCGACAGAATATCTGTCTGGAAAACAAATTTGTTTCGTCTGTGGGGCAATTTTCGAAATTGCATCAATGGCGTTATCCCCACCCCAAATCACTCTTAAATCACACCAGTGGCTGAGCTGCTCCGTCACCCCTTCAAGCTGTGCAGAATACTGATTAATAGAAATTAAAGGTTTTAAAATAAGCCCCTTAGGGGTATTTAAATAATGCTTAAGCAACTCAATTAATAACCAAGTGATGTCTCCACTGCGCTCACTAACACGCACAATATTTTGATTGCCCGCCAAAACAGATAAAAAGACTGAATATAAAAATACAGTGTCTACATTCGCAGGCGCAATATGAAACACTTTACCTGACGCTGGCGTCAAATTTTGTGTGTTTGATAACTTTTCAGTAGCAGATTGCTTTAATTGATTAATATGTGATGCTCTAAACCAATAGGCTAACGCGATTATTTCAGGGTACTGCCTAAGTTCAGTTTGTTTTAATACAAAAGCTGAAAAGCCAGATACAGATTCACACACAAGCGGATGCCAAGGAGCAATTACTTGCGCCATGTCTTGTTGATTTGCTGGCTTGATATGCCATTTAACCTGTTCGGTAAATTTAAGCAAATGTGTCACTGCATCCTCTTACTTCTGCTTTGGGTACACGTCCGTGTACACTAAAATATTTCCCCAGACGTCCACATTGGCAGTCGTCTTCACCGTGGATGGTGCCCAAATCTTCGGTCAAAATACAATGGCCTGGGTAACTGGTCGCTAAAACTGAGTTCACTTGAATTAGCCCTGTTTCGCCAAAATCTGCCAAACTCAAATCATCTGGACGGCGAATTAAAATATCCGACCAAACCGGCGCATGTAAATGACCATACTCACATTGCATATAAATAGTACCGGTTTGCTCAACCATGCCATAATAATCATTCACACTCACATGACCCAGCTGAGCTTTTATCTGCTGTTTAAATGAAGCATCGTTTACGGCCTGTTGCTGCATTTTTTTCCAACCGCCACCATGGATGAGGATGGCATTTTTAAAATTAAACTTTATATTACGGCGCTGCAAGGCTTGAATAAATTGCTGCCAAATAATAAAAGTAAAACCAAATATTAAAACAGGTTGCTCAGCATATTGATTAAAAAAATGGCTAACCTTGTCAATATCCAATTGCATATTTTCATCCAGTGCGTAGCAATGATTACGTCCAAAAAAAGACAGTCCTTGCAAACCAGCCGCTCTGGCCGACATACCACCAGCAGTTTTAATGGTTTGGGCTGAATCAATTAATAACATAGGCCGTCTTTGTTTGCCTAACCAAGCTTGTAAAATTTTGACCAAAACCTGGCTTTGCCGTTTAGCTGAGCTTGCATCTAACACAATTTTAGAAGCTAAACCACTGGTGCCCGACGAGCGCATTTGCCTAAATTCATGCTCATTGGCAATACTGGTTAGTTTAAATTCCTTAAATAATCTAGCGGCCACTGGCAAAATATCTTGAGCCTTATTTATTTTTTTTATTGAAACAGGATTATCGACAGCGTCAATTAGCTGCTTATATTCAAGGCAGTTTTGGTAGTGATAGTGCGTTAATTTTAACAAAGTTTTGTCTAACCAAGCTTGTTTGTCTACTTTATTTAAGCCATAAACAGGCAAATCTATTATGGGTGGATCAAATTCAAACATCTGATTTAACCTGTTTTAATAGTTGTCGATAATCGAGCTTTCCATTACTTAAACAAGGTAAGTGATTAACGTGCACTTGGCGAATATACTTTGGGTGTATCGCTATTTTTTCAGCTAAATCATTCACTAAACGACTATACTCGGGTTCCGTGAGGGTAAAATTGCTCACGACAATTAATTGATCATCTTCACCGACAACACAAGTTTGCATCTGGCTTAATTTAGTTTTATTGCTATTTTGAACAATGGCTTCTACTTCATCTAAATTAATCCGTTTGCCTGTCACTTTAATAAATCGTTTTAAACGACCCACTATTTTAAAATCGCCATCTTTATCAAAACAAGCCAAATCGCCTGTCGCCAGCCACTCTTGCTGATTGACGTGAGTTAAATCTTGTCGGTTGTGAGCCATCCCCAAACACACATTATCGCCTTGATAATAAAGCTCGCCGGTTTGATTCGTTTGTGTAACTGGTTGTCCGTTTTCGTCTATCAGTTTTAATTTTCCGCCCGGTATTGCTTGACCTATATATCCAATTTTTTGCGGTAATTTAGCAGGTTTTAAATAGGCGATCCTAGCCGTTGCTTCTGTTTGACCATACATAATATAAAGCGATTTATGCGTTTTTTGACAAAAATCAAATAGTGCTTGAGTTAAACTATCTGACATTTTTCCACCTGCTTGCGCAAAGTACTGGCAAGATTTAAGTGCGAGCCTAGCCAATCCCAGCTGTGTCATCAACTGGTAACTAAATGGCACGCCATAAAAGCCATTTGGCTCAAATTGTTTAAATAACTGCCAAAATTGCTTTTGCATTAAACTGTAATCGCTTAACACTATATTAGCACCTACTTGCAAATGAGTATGAATAACAGATAATCCAAAACTGTAATGCATAGGCAAGCTAGTCACGACAGTATCTGTTGAGCTAATAGGTAAATAACCAAGAATGGCTGTGCTATTCGCTTGAAGGTTCTTAGCACTTAATTTCACTAACTTTGAGCTGCCGGTTGAACCACTGGTTGATAACAATAAAACAATATCTTGGGCTATCGCGCTATTTAAATAAGTCAATCCTGAAATTTGCTGTAAATTAGCCGGATCCGCGACTAGCTGAATATGTTGACGCACAGCCGTTAAGTTTATCGGTGCCGCTAAATCGCTAGGCAGTTCCACTTTAAAATCGACTTGATAGTTGGCTAGTAATGTTTGCTTTTGTACTCCAGCTAATTCAGGTTCAAGCAATAAAATACAATGATTTGTTCTTAATAATGCAAGGTAAGCAATTAAACTGGCTAAGCAATTGGAAGCTTCAAGCGCGATAAGCGACTTCTTTTCAGGTAACGATTGACAAAATACTTCAACGCATTGATTTAACTGTGAATAAGAGACGGTTTGTGTACTTGTTGCGTCATATATAAAACCGGCATGCTTAGCTAAATTATCTTGCCAAAAATATGTCATTATCCGTGATCCAGTGTTAAACCACCATCCACCGCAAAGCTTTGACCGGTAATATAATGACTGGCATCAGAAATTAAAAACAACATTAAATTAGCCACGTCTTGCGCCTTACCTAACCGCTTTAAGCAAGTTTGCTCAGCAATATGTTGCTTTTTATTTTCATCATAATGCGCAACTAAACCTGTTTCAATAAACCCGGGTTCAACCATATTGACCCGGATCTGCTGCGACCCTAGCTCTTTTGCCAAACTTTTAGTTAACCCTGATAAACCAGATTTAGCACAGGCGTAAACACTTTGTCCGGCTGCGCCTTGATTAGCAACCACAGATGAAATAAAAACGAGGCTACCACCTAAGGCATTTCTCATCATTAATCGACTGGCTAATTGAGCTAATAAAATACTTGAAGTTAAATGCTGTTGAAATTGCTGCTGAATATCATTTAATTGGGTCGTCATTAAACTGTTTTCATATAAGCTTCCTGCGCAGTGCAGCATAGCGTCTAGGCCGCCCAATAATTTTTTAATTTTGATAAACAGGGCTTTATTCAATTCATTTTGCTGACTATCTGTTACCCCTATATCTAACAAATGTGTCTCAATATAAATTGGATTATCTTGCGTTGAATAAGTTTTAAGCAAGTTTTGTTGTAACGCTTCAAGCTTATTTTCATCGCGCCCCGTTAACATTAATGAAAAACCCAACTCAGCACATAAAGTGGCACAAGCCTGACCGATTCCACCTGTTGCTCCGGTAATTAAAACGCGTTTACTCATGGCTTAACCTAAATTAAAATTGAACGTCATATTTTGCTAAAATTTCTTTTGCTTTAGCAAACGAGCTCATATCAATAATATCGTCCGTATCCAGCATAATATCAAACTGAGATTCTAGCTCTGCAATTAACACCATATGCGCGGTTGAGTCCCACTTAGGGTGTTCACTATACGCTAAGCTGTCGCTTACTTCATTTTCATCAATTGCTAACGCACTCACAAATGCGTTTTTAAGTTGTGCTTGTGTCGACACTTTATCCTCTACTTAACCAGTTTTTTAATTGTTTAGAAGCCTGTTCATAATTATCGGCCGTTAACGTGATTTCTGTAAATTCATCGTTTAGCGGATTAAATTGATAACCCAATTGCTGATTATATTTAATCGCTGGCTGGTTTGACTGCCTTACTTTGCTTTTAAGCTGATTAATATTTAAAATTTGAAATGCATAATCATTAATCGCTAAAGATGGAGCGAACGCAAGCATATTATTTTTATATTTGGGCTCAGTAATATATAAGCCCACTTGAGCGATTTGTGCTTGTTGCAACGAGGCTTCTTCAGTTGCAATGTTAATGGCGCCTATTGCTTGCTGTTTGTAATAAATAATAAAATGTTGCTGATTATGCGCCTGCTCTATTTGTTTAAACCAAGCTAAATGCTGCGCTGGCGTAATCAAGTTTTGATTCACCATCTGCTTTCGAATATCAGCTTGGTTTCGCCATTCTCTTAACAAATGCATGGTTTGCTGATCAATTTGCTCTAACCTGACTGAATAAGCTTCAATAAACTTTAGGGTATTGTTATTCATATTAAATTTTTTTCATTAGCCTGATTGGCGATTAACAGTAACAAAGCCTGTGCTAAATTTTCAGCTCCGTTTGCTTGACCACCGTGCATTTTTTTATGCATTGTCTGACGCGCCGCGGTATCAAAAATCAAGCTAAATACTTTTTTCAGCTGAGCAAAATCAATTTGCTGGCGACAATCCAAAACCTCAGCCCACCCTTGTTGTTTGGCAGCTTGGCTATTACGCCATTGGTTATCAAATGAAACCAATAAAATAGCTGGAGTTTGCATGGCGTATAATTCAAACTGAGTGCCGCCAGCTGCAGATATTACCAGTTCTGTTTCAGCAAAAATTTTAGCTATATTATCAGCTTGCTCTAGATAACTAAAATTTTTTGGTAAACAATCAATTTGCTTAATAAGCTGTTTTTTATGCTTAAAGCCATTTGAAATTAACACAGTTACAGGCTGTTCAAGCTGCATATTTTGTAATGCTTCAAGGCAATGTTGTGAATAATTAAGCGGATCAGTTCCGCCCATGGTGAGCACTATGCCTTGTCTATTGCCATACTCAATGATGGGCTGTTCTGCAAACTCTTGACGCAATAAACGAAATTTTTCACCCGCAAATACCCGTGCAAACGGGGCTACACTGCCATAATCAGGAGGCTCATGTTGAAGACATGTCGGGTTAATAATAATATCTGCATGTATTAAGTCGCCTGCTTTTTCACCACCATTATCATCTATGATGACTAAATCGGTTTTCATTTGAACCAGGGAAGACTTTAATTGTTCACGGTAATGCTGGCTGTAATGGTAACCATCTAATATAAATAATTCAGGCGATATATGATGTGAAGTCATTAGCTTAAAGAAATAATCGAGTGCATGATTTGTGACAGCTTGATGATCAAATTCAATCTGATTAAATCTGAATGCAGGTAAAGACTGAGCTATTTTCTGGGTTTGAGCATCAACTAAAAAAACAACCTCGACTCCATTTTTAATAAAAGCTTGAGCCAAAGCGATGCAGCGCATTAAATGCCCCATGCCTATTGCTGGGCTGGCATCTGCTTGAAACACTATGGTTTTGGCTTGATTCATCATCTGCCTTATTTTTTCAAATTATCAACGCTTTAAACTAATAAATCATCAGTAAGTGCACTACCCGCTTTAATATCCTGCTTGGCGATTTTGCCTAATACGCGATCCCAGTGTTTAGGCGCTAAGCCGATTGCCGGACGCACAATTTTTATATTATCGGTGGTTAACTTTTCACCTGCTTTAAGATCACAACAAACAAATATAGAGCGCCGGTAATATTTAGATTTTTCTTCTGCCGCGCTGCCGCCATAAGTGACTTTACCTAATGCTTTGTGAGCCATTGCAGCATTATCACACAAAGCCTTAAATTCGTTCGGTTCTAATGAAAACTCAGCATCTACTCCACCAGCGGTTCTATCTAATACAAAATGCTTTTCAATCACACAGGCGCCTAAAGCAACGGATGCAACGGCAACGCCAATGCCGGTAGTATGATCCGACAACCCCACCAAACAGTTAAATTTTTGCTGCATATCTTGGATTGTAATCAGATTGGTATTACCAGCACTGGCCGGATAAGTGCTGGTGCACTTTAAAATAATAATATCTTGGCAACCTGCACTTTTGGCAGTATTAATGGCTTCAATAATTTCAGCTTCTGTTGCCATCCCCGTTGACATAATTAAAGGCTTGCCTGTACTCGCCGCTTTTTTAATTAAAGGTAAATCCGTTAATTCAAATGAAGCGATTTTATAACAAGGCACATTTAAGCTTTCTAAAAAATCAACAGCGCCTTCATCAAAAGGTGAACTAAAGGCAATTAACCCAAGTTCGTTTGCATATTCAAATAACGCTTTATGCCATTCATAAGGTGTGCAAGCTTGTTGATATAATTCATGTAAATGTCTGCCATACCACAAAGAATCTGGCTCCATTATTCTAAAATTATCTGAGTCGATATTTAAAGTCATTGAATCAGCAGTATAAGTTTGCAATTTAATGGCATCGACACCGGCATCAGCCGCCGCTTTAATCATCTGTTTGGCAAGCTCAAAACTTTGATTGTGATTACCTGATAATTCAGCAATCACAAAGGGTTTAGCTTGTTCGCTAATTTCTCTTTGTCCAATATAAATCGTTTTATTGAGTGCAGACATTATTTTTATCTTTTTAATTCAATTACTAAACAACTAATAATCCAGTAATAATCCAGTAATAAGCAAATTTAAATAAACTAAGCTAACAATTCTGTAATTTGTTCCGCCAAAACATCAGGTTTAATGCACGTGCAAGGCAAATCACTATGCTGACCTTGAATTGCTTGTATACAAGCCTCACAAGCGGGTGTTTTATCGGTTATATAATCAGGCATTAAAACCGCTGGTTCAGAATCACCTGTAATTAATAACGTAGGGCATTTAGCCGCTTTCGCGAACCAATAAAATTCTGAAGGCGGGGTAACAAGTAAGTCGGTGGCAGCTAACATGGCAATTTGCTGTTGAACTGGTTTTTCAGCTAATGATTCTAACCACACATAAAAACCTTTCGCTTCTAACTCACTTTTAAGTTCAGTTAAATAGGGGTAATTTGGCAGTGCATTAGTGCTCAGTGCAATTGCTTTTTGTTTAGATGATTGCTGCTTTTTGGCAAGCAGATTAGAGTCTGGGTCAAGATTAAGACTCATATCAAATTCAAGCCGGTCAAAGCCACAACAATGTGCTAAATAATATTCTGGATAACCATTTTCAGGTAAAAAGCTAGATTCCCACCATT
This sequence comes from Catenovulum adriaticum, assembly GCF_026725475.1. Lineage (NCBI taxonomy): Bacteria > Pseudomonadati > Pseudomonadota > Gammaproteobacteria > Alteromonadales > Alteromonadaceae > Catenovulum > Catenovulum adriaticum. Next base: position 964,189 of record NZ_CP109965.1, on the reverse strand, counting down.
TAGTATTCCATCGACTCATTAATGCAAAGGTGCTATCCATATAGTGACTAGGCGAGCTCACATATTCAGGTTTTAATTGCTGTGCCTGAAATTGCTCTACTAATGATTGCACTGATTGATTCATAAAATTACCCATCACTCTCTCACCTGCATCTTTTAAAAAGCGGGTTAAAAAGCAAGCCATAAAGCTGGTATCTAAATTAATAATTTGATCATAGCCTTCACCTATAATAGTTTCAGCGTGACCTAAAAACGATTCCATGGCAGGGATTAAACTATCCGGCCAATCATTTTTGTTAAGATGAATCAGCTTAACTGAATCATCAGCCAATTTGAGCACTTCTGCCCCTTGAGTAAATGTCATAAAATGAAATTCAGCTTCTGGGTATTGCTTTTGAAAATAACGCAGCGCAGGCACACCAATAGAGGTGACATCAGATACATTTAATAAGCGAATAATAAGAATTTTTAATGGGCTAGACGTATTCATAGTGACCTTTTTTAAGATAAATCTTTTTTAGGCAAGTGCCGTGTTATTTTTGGTTAAGCTTATAGAGTATTTCGGCCGTTTTCCAATCTTCTAAAGTATCAATATCTTGAACTAAATGACGCGGTAAAAATATAGGCAGGCTGTGCTTAGAAAATATTTTTTTGGCCGACAAATAATCACGCCCTCGACCCCAATAAAACTGTCCAGCATCATGAAAAGCTTCGGTTAAATCTTGAGAACGACTAGCAATATGCTCTGGATACATAGGTGCGGTACCACCGGCTTGCATTTGAAGCGCTCGCTGAACCGGAAAGGCAAAAGTACACACAGAAAACGCAAACGCTTTGCTTACATCGGCTTGTAATGCGGTGAGTCCTTGTAGCAAAAATTCAGGCTGTAACAAAGGCGCTGTTGCATAAATACAACAAGCAAATTCAACTGCATGACCTTGCTCTATATAATGTTGAATAGCATGATTGGTCACAGCGCGTGTGCCCGTATAATCATCAGATAAAGCTTCAGGTCTGATAAAAGGCACTTCTGCGCCATAATCTTTTGCTACCTTGGCAATTTCTTCACTATCAGTTGAAACCATAATGACATCAAACACCCCCGCTTTTTTAGCGGTTTCAATGCTATGCGCAATTAAAGGTTTTCCGGCAAAATTTTTAATATTTTTTTTAGGGATACGTTTACTACCACCCCTTGCAGGTATTATCGCTAACTTCATTGAAGCAAATTCTCCAGCAGTGCTATCACTTGGTCTTGTTGTTCAATACTCATATCAGGGAACAAAGGCAGCGTTAAAGTCCGTTTGTAATATTGCTCTGAGATTGGAAAATCACCTTTTTTAAAGCCTAACTGCTGATAATAAGGTTGCCAATGCACCGGCATATAATGCACATTGACACCTATCTGTGCAGCTTGAAATGCAAGATAAGCTTGTTTGCGATCAAACGCTAAAAATTCAATTGAAAATAAATGGCAAGCACTGCTTTTAAGTTGCAACTCACTCGGTAAAACCAATGCTAAATGCTGAAGTTTTTCAAGGTAGCGATAAGCTAATTGGCGTCGCTGTTTAATAAAACTATCGAGTTTTTTGAGCTGCGAAATACCCAGCGCAGCATTTAAATCACTTAACCTATAATTATAACCTAAGGTTAACTGCTGATAAGCCCAGGGTTCATCCAATTGAGTTTGCATGAGTTGTGAATCTCGGGTGACGCCATGTTTAGCATACAATTTAGCTTTTTCAATCAGTTCAATTTGATTAGATAATAGCGCGCCACCTTCAGCTGTAGTAATAGACTTAACCGGATGAAAACTGAAAATGCTGATATCTGAATAGCGGCAATTACCAATTTTTTGATTTTGATAATCACCTCCTAAAGCATGGCAGGCGTCTTCAATAATTTTAACGCCGTATTGCTGGCAAAGTTGGCTGATTTGCTGCATTTCACAACTCACGCCTGCAAAATGAACCACGATTAAGGCTTTAGGTAATTGCTGATTTTGCTCAGCTAAAATCAATTTTTGTTTTAATACATCAACTGAAACGTTGCGACTAGCTGGATCAATATCCACAAAATCAACGGTAGCGTCACAAAAACGGATACAATTTGCAGAAGCCACAAAGGTGATTGGAGTGGTCCACACAACATCGTTTTTACCAATGTCTAAGGCAAGGCAAGCAACATGTAAAGCAGAGGTAGCGCTATTAACCGCAAGGGCATAATCTGCACCTGTATAATCGCATAAAGCTTGTTCAAATAAAGGAACTTGTTGACCTTGAGTTAAAAACTGATTTTGTAATACTTCAACTACGGCTTCAATATCTGTGTTATCTATTTGGTGTTTACCGTAGGGGATCATAAAAGGCTTTTATCCAGTTCTTTTAATTCACCTACCGTTAAAAAGTGCGGGTTAGTGCCTGAATGATATTCAAACTGTTCATCAACCGGCTGACCTTGCTCCCCTAATTTATTGGTAGAGTAATCTAATTGGCGTTCAAAAAATTTAATCGGAGGAGTTATAACATAATGATCATCAAACTCATATGTATGATGAGCCACTTCTTCAGGCACCATTACTTCATGTAGCTTTTCACCGGGGCGAATACCTATGGTTTCATATTCGCGTTGACCGCTCATCGCCTCTACTAAATCCAGAATTCTAACTGAAGGAATTTTAGGCACAAAAATTTCACCACCTTGCATACGCTGGAAATTCTTTATGACAAACTCAACACCTTGCTCTAATTTCAACCAAAATCGAGTCATTTCAGCATGTGTGACTGGTAATTTAACCCGGCCGTCATTTAACAGTTTTCGATAAAAAGGCACCACAGAACCTCTAGAGCCGACGACGTTGCCATACCTGACAACTGCAAAACGAGGCCCATCTGAGCCAGCAATATTATTAGCGGCAACAAACAGCTTGTCAGATGCGAGCTTAGTCGCGCCATACAAATTGACTGGGTTAGCTGCTTTATCTGTTGATAACGCAATGACCCGCTGAACGCCCGCTTCAATGGCGGCTTCAATCACGTTTTGTGCACCCATGATATTGGTTTTAATACATTCCATAGGATTATATTCAGCAGCAGGTACTTGCTTTAACGCTGCGGCATGAATAACAAAATCGACATCTCGCATCGCGGTCACTAGCCGATCTTTTTCTCTGACATTACCAATAAAATAACGCATTTGCGAGTGAGTAAAGACTTGCTGCATTTCAAATTGCTTTAACTCATCACGCGAAAAAACAATTAATTTTTTAGGTTTATAATGAGTTAAAACATAATTAATAAAACATTGGCCAAACGAGCCTGTTCCGCCCGTAATTAAGATCGATTTATTATTGAACACTGTTTTAACCCTAGTAAATTTATTTTTATGATTGCCTGATTGTAATATATTATTTTGAATTTGCACCTATGAAAGGCTTAATTCTTTCATTCTTATACTATTTTTTACGGTTGAAAGCTTTATTTATAATGCTGAACTGCTTTTTGACCTTTCTTTAAATTAATCAGCTCTTTTTCAGTCGAGCTGAATAAAGTTTTACAAATAGAGATTAATTTGTCGTTGGTCGCCACTTCTGCCTCTATAAAAGATTGCTTTAATTCAAGCTGTTCGCTTAACTCTCCAATATAGGTTTGTAAATATTGATCCCGCTGATCAATTAAATCCATTAAAGCCTGGCTATCCAAAGGAACATGATTGATCACAGTTGCCACCTGAGCATTTAATGTTTGTAAATGCTCAGGTGTGTATGGGTGGGAAAAGTCGGATGATTTATACTGCGGCATTTTGTTGTCGTTGCATTTCGTAAGCTTGCTGCTTAGCCTCTTCTGGAATTTGTGACCAAGCAGTTTTAATCGGCAACATTAAGTTAATAACTTCATCCATAATAGTGGTATTGTTTTGAACATGTGCATCCGTTAACCGATTGATCATGTATTCATATAAAGCATATAAATTATCGGCTACTTGCGTTTCATCACCATTAAAATCTAAGGTATCTCTTAAATTCACCAAAATAGCAGAAGCTCTTGATAAATGCTCCGATTTAGTTTCGAACTCTTTTCGTTCCATTGCCCCTTTTGCGTAGGCCATTCGGTCTAACGCACCTTGCATTAACATCAAAGTGAGTTGATGCGGGTCTGCCTGCGCAATTTGCTGTTTCAAATTACCTTTTTTGTAAGCATTAATACCGCGGTTATACATATAAAAACCTCAACTTTTAACTATCTGTCGCTTAACCGTAACCTAAAGCAGCCATTAACGAGCTACCGGTACGCTGTAATTTAGATACTGTTAAATCTAAATTAATATATTTGTTTCGGAGTAATTGTTCATAGTCTGCCATTTGCAATTCAAAGCGTTCACGCTCATCAGACAGTAAGTCTTTTTGATCTTTTGTAGATGATTCCCGAGTTCTTAACAAGCCGCCAAATGTAGTGTACTCGTTAACATATTCATACATTTTAGTTGCAATACCATCTTCACTATCCGAAAAAAGTGCGGCTATCTCATCAAAATTATCGTCTAACGCATCATCTAATAGTTCCTGACCACTGCCAATGCCAAACTCATCACTTTCCGATATTTCTAATTTACCATCATCGTCAAATGAAATACCAATTTGAAATAAAGTGCCAAGCGCTGAAGCATCTACCGAGCCACTAACAATATTACTCAACCCTGTTTGGATACCTCTAACCATATAATCCCCAGCTAGTGCACCATCTTCTTCTAACTCAGATGCCCCATACCGAGTTAAAGCTTTGATTTCATCCATAATACCATTGTAATTGTCAACAAAGTCTGTCACTTTGTTTTTAAGGTTGTCTTTATCAAAACCAATTTCTAGTCTTGATGTTTGAAATTCACCTAGTGCATCTTTGCTGCTGACTTCTTGCGCTTCAAAAGTGACATTTTCCAATACATTTTCGAATTTATTAGTATCACTCTCAACGGTAATTCCATCAATGGTAGCACGTGCATTTTGCGCAGCGGTAACATCCATATTAACTGTGGATATTTTATCCAGTTCTGCATTATTATTACTAACGACTAAATCATTACCGTCACCTGTTTTATCGGACGTATAAACTAATCTAGCACCATCCGCTGTACCTGTATCTACTATGCTGGCCTGTATTCCGAATTCTTCACCTGCTGCATTCACTTTAGAGCGAAGCTCACTCAACGACATACCTGCTGTTACATTAATATCAAATGAATCGCTTCCTGCGGTAAAGGTCATCGTTCCTGCCGTTGAACTGACTGCATCTGATGAACTGTTAAAAACAGCAGTGCCACCATTATCTGCCGCACTTAAAGACTCTAAACGGCTACCACTGGCAAGTTGCTCAATCGCAATTTTATATTGACCTTTCTCTGCACTATTAGAAGCTTCAGCGGTAAAAGGGCCAGTTGCAGTTTCATCATCTGAACTGATATTAGGGTGGGACAATAAAGCCTTTCGGCCTTGAAGATCATAACTATTTCTTAATTCGTCAACGGATGTTTTAAATTCATCTAGTTTAGACTTAAGTTGACCAATGGCCGAAATTTCGGTTTCAAGTGATTCTTCTCTTTCATCAAAACGAGCTTGCTTGGGTGCACGTTCGGCTTCCAGTAACTGCTGTACTAGACCACTCAAATCTAGACCTGAACCCACACCAATAGAAGAAACACTCATAACAACCTCTTATTCATTTAAACTTGCCGATTAATTAAAACTCCTATTGCTTCACCAGCATCGGTTTGCAATTCTTTAATCCGCTGAGCCAATTTTAATACATCTTCAGATGGAATTTGTCTAATCATTTCACCTGAGTCAGAATCAGTTACTTTAATAATAGAACGGTTACTCTGTTCATCAAACGAAAAATTTAGTTGACGATTTTGAGTTTGGACAAACGTTGTCACTTCATCTAGTGCCGTTTCAATTTGATTCTGTTCTGCATCTATTAAGTTATCGGCATTAAGCGCCGAGACTTTAGCTTGCTCCGCTAGTTTATTTTGTTCTGCCGATATATTAACGACATTTTTTTGACTACCCAGATCACCAGCCAATAAATCCGATTTTTTTTGGTTAGAATCTGCCCCCTCATCCAAATTATTGACTTTATTTTGTATCAATTGACTACCATCAGCATAGTTACTAGCAATTTGGTTGCCAATTTGCGTTGTTTGAATATCCATCTGATTCTCCAACTAGACAAGCATAAAACAATAAATAACCAAAATTTAGGTTAAACAAAGGTTGGTTAAAGTGATGATCTAACCAACCTTTTCTCTTTATCATTTTGTGCGATTATTGGTCATAATTAACCTAATAATGATAAAGCACTTTGAGGTCGTTGGTTAGCCTGGCTTAGCACTGACAAACTTGCTTGCTGCACAATTTGGTTTCGAGTTAATTCTGCGGTTTCAGTTGCAAAATCAGTATCTCGAATTTGCGAACGTGCTGAAGTTACATTTTCAACCACATTACTTAAGTTTCGAATCGTTGATTGGAAACGATTTTGCAAAGCACCTAAATCTGCTCGCGCAGCACCTATGGTTGAAATAGCCGTATCTATATCAGACAGTGCACCTGAAGCACCTTCAGCAGTCGAAATATCCGTACTTGCTAAACTTAAACCAGAAGCACCATAACCACCAGCTTGGTTTAACGAGATCTCAATTGTCTGACCACCATTTGCGCCCACTAAAAATGAAGCTGAATAGTCGCCTTTTAGTAGATCAACACCGGCGAATTGAGTATTTTGACCAATTCGGCTGATTTCTTGTTTTAAGGCAGATACTTCTTTTTGCAGTGCCGTACGATCCGCTGAGCTGTTAATACCGTTTTGAGATTGAACGGCTAGTTGACGAATACGCTGAAGTGAAGTCGTTACTTCTTGTAATGCGCCCTCTGCGGTTTGGACCACTGAAATACCATCATTCGCATTTCGAACGGCTTGATTTAAACCTTGAATTTGCGTCGTCATTCGATCTGAAATCTGCATACCTGCAGCATCATCTGCTGCACGGTTAATACGAAAACCAGATGATAAACGCTCAAAAGATGTGTTTAACTGACTTGATGAATTCATTAATTGACGTTGTGCATTTAATGAAGACACATTAGTGTTTACGAACATACCCATAATAATACCTCCTGAGAACTGCTTTAGGTTCCCTCAAACCTAAACAAAAACAGCTCGCCTATAAATTAAACTCTGAACGAGTCGCCTCTTTCTTTTTGGAACAACTTGATAACGGCCCCTCAACCTTAATCAAATTAATTTTCCCCTCGTATAGCTGTATCGGCGATTTCTTGAGAAACTTTAGCGTTTTTTGTGATTTTTTTTATATTTTTATAAAAAATAATTATTTAATTGATTTTAATAGTGTTTTTAAAACTAAATTAGCATTACTTCATGCCTAAATTAAAAAATTTAAGACGCATGAAAAAAAATATTTTAAAATACACTTACCTAAAAACACGTAAGAGATATTTGTATGAAAGATATTTTTAAAGGCGTCATGGCATTTAAAGAGCATGGCTTTGAAGAACGCAAACAATTATTTTCAGATCTGGCGAATAGCCAAAACCCTGATGTTTTATTCATTACCTGCTCCGATTCCCGAATCGACCCTAATTTACTAACCGACACCAACCCAGGTGATTTATTTATCTGTCGTAATGCAGGTAATATTGTTCCTCCTCATACAAACGAAACTGGCGGTATGACAGCATCGATTGAATTTGCGGTTGCTGTTTTAGGCGTTAAACATATTATAATTTGCGGTCATAGTGATTGTGGTGCGCTAAAAGGTGCAATTAATCCAGATTCGTTAAAAGATTTACCGCATGTAAAAGAATGGATTGGTCACTGCCGCTCGGCTGCCGAAATAGTAAAAGCAAAACATGGCTGTTTAGGCCATGAGCAACTAGATGAAGTGATTGCAGAAAACGTCGTCATGCAACTTCAACATTTGCGCACACATCCTTCTGTTGCAACTAAACTTGCGCTTGGGAAAGTGGAATTGCATGGCTGGGTTTACAACATCAAAAAAGGCACAGTAAATGCTTATAGCGATAAGAAAAAAGGATTTATTTCTATAGAAGAAGCGTACGAAGCTTGGCTAGCGCAATAAGCCTGCACGCTAGTAATTTAAGGGTTGTCAATAAACAACCCTTAACAAAGTAATGCTAATCCGGCATTGGTATGTATTCAGTTCCCCAGCCGTCATATTCAACATTATACTGGCGAGCAATTTTTTCCATTTGTTCAGTTTGCTGATTTAATTTTTCAACATCCAACTCAACTTCACCTAAGGCATCAAATGCGAGTATTTCAATCCCATCATCTGTTTCGAACTCTTCTGCATCCGATACCTCATAATTTAGCTTAAATAAAGCCACTGCGGCCTTTTCAAGCATATCGAAATTGTTAGATGAAAAATGATGCTCAATTTCATAAACTGCATCAGGATCACTACCATCTTCTAATAAAGATTCAATAACCCAAGCATTAAATGCTTGTGGATCGTCATGGTATTCCATTAATTTAGCCCTTTAGATTGATTTAACTGTGCAACTTCTGCATCAAGTTGATTAATTTTATCTAGCATCAAGCTATGGAAGCTTTCGCAGGTATGTTTTAAATCTTTTTTCTGCTCATCTGATAATGGAACGGCTTGCATGCCTTCAATAATGATAGCGCCATTTGACCAGCGATTCAGTTTAATTTGACCCTGAGTGTTACTCATACAAACTGGTACGATAGGGACTTTGGCTGCTAATGCTAATTGAAATGCACCCCGTTTAAAAGGCAATAGGCCCCGTCCATATGACCTTGTTCCTTCGGGAAACATCCAAATAGAGGTTTTACGTTTATTAATAACAGTAGCTGAATGCTTTAATGCTGCAATTGCTTTTTTTCGATTTTCTCTGTCAATTAAAATATTCCCGCTCAACCAGTAAAGCTGGCCAAAAAAAGGTATCCACTTCAAACTTTTTTTACCTATCGTCACCGTATACGGCAACACCCCACCACATAAGGTAAAAATATCATAACTATTTTGGTGATTTGCTATAAACACAGCTGGCATATTTTGTTTCGTTTCCGGATGATGACGAATAATAAGTTTACATCCTAAAATCCAAGCAGCTTTGCAAAATAACTGGCCCAACCAATAAACATTATTGGCATGAAATGGCCTAATTAAGCAAAACAAGATACCCAACACACTGGCAAAAATAACAAAAAAACCTAATAAAATAACTCGAATAATGGCTAACAAAACAATAAATCCTAATGAATAACAGTGATACATAAAAAAACCCAGTAATACTGGGTTTTATCATCAATAAAACAATTTTTTATTCTTCAGTTGATTCTGTTGCTGTATTACTTTCAGCAAAAACATCGTCAACCCGTTGTAATCCTCTTGGCAATTTATTGCCGCGACGCCCTCTTTCACCTTGATAATGTTGCCAATCACTCGGCTTTAGCGTCATTTTACGTTTACCTGCAACTAAAACGAGAGATTCATCTTCACCAATCACGGTTAAATGGCGAACAAACTCTTCTCGATTACGTGAGCGCTCACTGCTAATACTAATCATTTTATTGCCTTTACCTTTACTTAAACAAGGCAATTCAGACAATGGGAATAATAACATACGGCCTTCATTTGAAATCACCACAACCAGCTGTTCATCAGGATTTTTAATATAAACTGGCATCAGTACTTTTGCATTCGCAGGCAAGGTTAGGACAGCTTTACCATTTTTATTTTTACTAATAAGGTCAGCATAACGAGTTACAAAACCATAACCTGCATCCGAGCCCAACAACAAAGATTGCTCTGGGTTACTCAATAAAGCATGCTCAACCTTTTCACCTGCCGCAATGGTAAAGCGACCAGATAACGGCTCACCCTGACTTCGAGCCGACGGTAATGTATGAGTTTCGGTCGCAAATGCTCGACCACTGGAATCAATAAAAACAGACGTTTGATTAGAGCGACCTTTAGCTGATGATAAATAAGTATCTCCAGCTTTATAATTTAAACTACTCGGTTCCACATCATGGCCTTTGGCACATCTTGCCCAACCTTTATCTGAAATAACCAATGTAACAGCTTCGCTCGGTACTAAATCTTTTTCACTTAATGCTTTAGCATCTTTGCGTTCAACAATAGGTGAGCGTCGGTCATCACCATATTTTTGCGCATCTTCCGTTAATTCTTTTTTAACTAATTTTTTGAGTTCAATTTCAGAACCAAGGATAGATTCTAACCATTGGCGCTCGGTCTCTAATTCATCTTGCTCGGCACGAATTTTAAATTCTTCTAGTTTAGCAAGCTGTCTTAATTTTAATTCTAAAATAGCTTCTGCTTGTTTATCGCTTAGCTCAAAACGATCCATTAATACTTGTTTTGGTTTATCTTCGGTTCGAATAATATGAATCACTTCATCAATACTTAAAAAGGCAACCAATAAACCTTCTAAAATATGTAAACGTGCTAACACTTTATCTAGTCTAAACTGCAAACGTTTAGTGACTGTCTCTAACCTAAATTGCAGCCATTCAGTTAAAATTGTACTTAAGCCTTTAACTTGTGGACGCCCATTGAGCCCCAGCATATTTAAATTAACACGATAGCTTTTTTCTAAATCGGTTGTCGCAAATAAGTGATTCATTAAAACATCTAGATCAACCCGATTAGAACGCGGTACAACCACTAAACGAACAGGATTTTCATGATCTGACTCATCCCGTAAATCAGCAACCATAGGCAGCTTTTTAGCCTGCATTTGTGCTGCAATTTGCTCTAGCACTTTACCACTGGATGCTTGATGTGGTAGTGCATTAATAACAATTTCACCATGCTCGTATTCATAAACCGCACGCATTTTAATAGAGCCGCGGCCCGTTTGGTAAATTTTTCTTATATCATCGCTAGGGGTGATAATTTCTGCTTCGGTTGGATAATCTGGCGCAGGCACAAAAGACATTAACTTTTCAATACCCGCATTTGGATGATCTAATAAATATTTCGCGGCTGCAGCGACTTCGCGCACATTATGAGGCGGAATATCCGTTGCCATACCAACCGCTATACCCGTCACCCCATTTAATAAAATATGAGGCAATCTGGCTGGTAAATTAACAGGCTCTTTAAGCGTGCCATCAAAATTAGGCCCCCACTCAACCGTGCCTTGGCCTAACTCAGTTAATAAAACTTCAGAAAACTTAGATAATCGAGCTTCGGTATAACGCATTGCGGCAAATGATTTAGGATCATCCGGGGCACCCCAGTTACCTTGACCATCCACCAAAGGATAACGATACGAAAAAGGCTGAGCCATTAACACCATAGCTTCATAACAAGCTGAATCACCGTGTGGGTGGAATTTACCTAAAACATCCCCCACAGTACGAGCTGATTTTTTGTATTTTGCCGCTGCTGATAAACCCAGCTCTGACATGGCATAAACAATTCTGCGCTGTACCGGCTTTAAGCCATCTGAGATATGAGGTAATGCTCTATCCATAATCACGTACATGGAGTAGTTTAGATAAGCATCTTCTGTAAATTTTCGCAGCGCGAGTTGTTCAACGCCATCGGTATTAATTTCTATTTCTGACATAATTTTATAAGTTATTCGCCGTCAAAATATGATTTCTTGAATTCAAGTTTTAAAATCGCCTGAGCTTAAAGCCAAACGCTAAGCTAACAATGTACAACACACTTGGGCGTTAACACAACAAAACTTATTTAAGCTACTTTATTCCGTTTAATTTGTTTAAATAAGTTATAAAAATTATTAGTCGTAATTTCAGCCAGTTCAGCCAAACTTATACCTTTTAAATCCGCAATAAATTGGGCAACTTCATGTACATAAGCGGGTTGATTTTGCTTTCCTCGATAAGGCTTGGGGGCAAGCCAAGGAGAATCGGTTTCAACTAATAAACGTTCAAGAGGCAAAGCTCTTACCACATCTCTTAATTCACTGGCATTACCAAAAGTGACAATACCTGAAATCGAAATGTAAAAATTTAAATCAATCGCCGCTTTAGCCATGGCTAACGATTCAGTAAAGCAATGCAATACCCCACCACACTTGTCTGCTTGCTCTTGCTTTAAAATATCTAGGGTATCTTGGCGCGCGTTTCGGGTATGGATAATCAAAGGCTTGTCTAACTCTACCGCGACTTGGCAATGATGACGAAAGGCTTGCTGTTGCCAGGGTTTCGTTTCTTCACTGTAAAAATAATCCAGTCCGGTTTCACCTATGGCAACCACTTTATCCTGACTTGCCAAATTTAATAATTCCGCTTTATCAAACATTTCTTCTTTATATAGAGGGTGAACACCACAAGAAATTGATACATCTGAATAAGGTTGAACGGCTTGTGCCATTTGAGCAAAATCATTTAACGTCACACAGACACATAAAAAGTGTTCAATATTTTTAGCTCTGGCCTGAGTTAACACCTTATCTAACGAGCCACCCAAGTCTTCAAGTTTTAGTCTATCTAGGTGGCAATGTGAATCAACTAACAAAATAATGCTCCGAAAATTTGATTTATAAAGTATAGGTGGCTTCATTTGAGCCCAATAAAGGACCTAAATGGGTTTCTATTCGTTGTTTTAAATTATATTTATCATCAATAAATGCAATGCCAATCCCTTGAGGTGCATTACTGTGTGATGCTGACGGATTCAACCAAGCGACTTTCCCAGTCACCACAAAATGAGATTCTTCTTCTGGTAATAATACATTAATGGCTAATGAATGGCCTAAATCATATTGTCGGTTAGTCACCACAAACAAGCCTCCCTCTTTTAAAAACGACATATAACATTTGTACAATACATGAACGTTGTTAAATTCAACGGTTAACTCTTCCATTGTTTGCCTCTAGTACCTTTGTATTAATATTTTAATCCGTCGACTAAGTTAAAACATAAACGTTGAAAAATAGTTTTTTTATTCATACCCGATTGTAGCATTTGCGCTCTGGCATGCGCGAGTTGAAGATTCAAATCGCTAATTAGCAGCCGTTTCACAGCTTGTTTTGGATCGCTTGAATTAGATTGTAATTTTGCAGCTAACCATTTTGAAATGGCTTGATTTAACCAATCGAGCTGTTGATTATACGCCTTTTCATCAAAAACTTGGCTAAACTGAAAAGCCGAAATTTGACCGGTAATTAATTGTTTAAAGTCAGCTAAAAAAGCTTTCTGCTTATCTAAATAATCTGATTTGGCATAATCAAGCGCAATTAAAGGTGAGCCATTCATTTGCTGATAAATGGTTTCAAACCTGGCTAAGTCTACATGTTGCTCAGCAAGCCAACTAGTTAATTCTGATAATTGAGGTGGCCGAAGTACATATTGTTGGCACCGACTTAAAATGGTCGGCAATAAGCGGTTGATAGATGCGGTCGTCAAAATTAAGTATTTGTCTTGACCGGGTTCTTCTAAAGTTTTTAACAAGGCGTTTGCCGATGCTTCGGTCATTTTATCGCAATCAGGAATGTAAAATACTAACGCACCACCCTGTTGAGATTTTTGCTGTGCTCGGCTCACCACCTGACGAATTAAATCCACACCAATGCTTTTAGCGGCTGGATCTTCTGCAATAAAAAAGTCAGGATGAGCCTGAGTTTCAAGTAGTAAACAAGATTTACACTGCCCGCATGCTTGACCCGTTTTTTTATCACATAATAAGCCTGCAGCGAAATCCATCGCAAATTGACGCTTTCCCACACCAACGGCAGCATTAATCAATAAAGCATGGTGTAACTGATTAGTTTGATATTGCTGGCTGAGCTGTGTATGTAATCCGGTTAACCAAGGATATTTCACTGTCATCCCTTGTCAAAATAGTTAGATAAAATGGTTTTAATTTGCTGGCCCACTTGAGCTGGTTTTTGCTCTGCATCAACAGTTTCTATTTTATCTTCGGTTTGCGCAATCGATAAATATTTATCTCGAGTCTGATTAAAAAAATCCATTTGTTCTAATTCGATTCGGTCTAATTCACCTCTTTTGCGAGCTCGCGCTAAGCCAATTTCTGGGCGAATATCTAAGTATAGCGTTAAATCAGGCTCAAATCCTTTTAATACTGCTTGGCGAATAGGCTCTATTAACGTATCAGAAATACCGCGACCACCCCCTTGATACGCCCGAGAAGATAAATCATGTCGATCACCCACCACCCACTTGCCTTGGGCTTGGGCAGGCTTAATAACATTCTCAATAAGCTGTATTCGGCTAGCATACATAATTAATAGTTCAGCTTCAGCCGTCACTTTTTCATTATCACGAATGGCTTTTACTAGTTCACGTAACTGCTCGGCCATAGGTGTTCCACCCGGCTCTCGAGTTTGAATAAACTCAATATCTCGCTCAGTTAACCAGTCAATAACATGACCTAAAGCGGTTGTTTTACCTGCGCCTTCTAAGCCTTCAATTACGATAAAGGGTGCTGTTTGCATTTTTTCTCTATTCATTTTAATTTTTGGAATTAACTGATGGTTTAGTTAAGCTCAAATAGCGCTTTACAGCTTGATTGTGTGCTTTTAAATTTGTAGTAAATACATGCCCACCTTTACCATCTGCCACAAAATAATAATAATCCGTATCAGCCGGATCAATCACAGCTTTAATTGCATTTAAACCCGGCATCGCAATAGGTGTGGGCGTTAAACCTTTTATATGATAAGTATTATACGGATTTTTTTCTTTTAGGTGTACGCGTTTTATATCTCCCTGATAACGAGTCCCTAAGCCATAAATTACAGTAGGATCCGTTTGCAAACGCATATTTTTATTGAGTCGGTTATAAAATACTGACGCCACTTTTGGCATTTCTTCAACAAGTGCGGTTTCTTTTTCAACTATAGATGCCAGAATTAAAGTTTTATACCATTGCTCATCACTTAAAGCCGAAGCTAATTGTTGACGGGTTTGTTGCATTCGCTCAAATGCAGCTTCAATTAATGAAAAGTCATCACTATTAGCGGTAAAATAATAAGTATCTGGAAATAATAAACCTTCGGCATGCTGGTATGGAGCAATCAACTGACTTAATTTATCTGCATAATCAGTCTGCTTAAGCCATTGATGCTGTGTTAATTTTTCTTGCCATTGGCTAAAACTAATCCCTTCAGGGAAAGTCATTTTAAATTGATGTGGCTGACCTTGAGTGAATATTCGAATGACATCAAGGCTAGATAACTGACCTTCCAGTAAAAAAGTGCCTGCTCTGATATGCGTGAGCTCTGGGTTTAATTTACTTAATAATTTAACTTGCCAAACTGGCGTAATGATTTTTTTTTGTGCTAACTCATCAAGCAATGAATATAAAGATTCACCTTGTTTGATCGTAATGAGTTGCGATGAAATCTCTTGTGTTTGAGATAAATCCTGATTAACTTTCCAGACAAATGCAATGAGTAGTGAGCTTGTCAAAAATACAGCCGCAATCAGACTGATCAAAAATTTAAAAGATAGTTTCATTAACCGGCTCTACAAATTGTTGTGATAGGGTCAAATCAAATTCTTGATTTGCTATTTGTGCAATCGGGGTACAACCCAATAATGCATTCGTAATAAACCCTGCTTGAGTTTGCGCCAACTCGTTAACAGCAATAGGTCTAATTTGGCAATTTACATTTTGCTGTTTAAACCAATCTAAAACATAAGCCCGCATAACGCCTTCGACTCCAGATAATTCAAGTGAAGGTGTACACCATTGGTGATTAATATATAAAAAAATGTTGGCTAAACTGGTTTCTATAATATGCTGTTGTCTGTCTAAAACCAAACCATCGGTTTGCATTAGTTGACTTAACTCACGTTTAATTAAAACCTGCTCTAACCTATTACAATGCTTAAGCCCAGCTAAATCGGCTTGTTGAGCCGTTTGTGTTTTTAATACCGCAAGATCTATCCCTGATGGATATTTAAAATGCGTGCTATGGTAATCAGAGCAATATAAAAAAACCTCTGCTTCAATATCATTTGGTATTGCATAACCACGCTGACTTTGTCCACGACTCACTAAAATTTTTACAATTTGAGGGGTCGTTTTATTATTTGCAATAATAGATAGCTGCTGCTCTAGTTGTTTGAAACCAAATCTGGGAAAAAATAAGCGTGTATTGGCTTGTTTAAGCCTGGCTTTATGATAAGCCCATAGCTGGATTTGCTGGTTTTTAATTAATAAGGTAGTGAAATGACCATCACCAAATTGAAAAGCTCTGTTCAAAGCACTGATTTGATGATGGTTGGAGTTAACCTGAATGAGTTTCATAACATTGAATCAATGGCTGAATCTAGCAATTCAGCCTGCAGGTTAAGCTTTTCGGAACAATAATGAACCGTTAGTACCACCAAATCCAAATGAATTACACAAAGCGTAATCAAATTTCGCTTGTCGTGCTTCATGCGGCACATAATCTAGATCACAACCTTCTTGAGGATTATCTAAATTAATCGTCGGTGGAATACTTTGATCTTGCAACGCTTTGACTGTTACGATCGCTTCAATCGCACCGGCAGCACCCAATAAGTGACCCGTCATCGATTTTGTTGAGCTAACCATCACTTTGCTTGCATGATCTTTAAACAGGTTTTTAACCGCATTGGTTTCCGCTAAATCGCCTACCGGCGTTGAAGTACCATGTGCGTTTAAATAACCAACGTCTTCAAGTGCAATTTGGCCATCTGCAATAGCGTTTGCCATCGCGCGTTGAGCACCTGCACCGTCTGCTGGAGGTGAAGTAATGTGATTTGCATCGCCACTCATACCAAAACCTGAAAGCTCTGCATAAATTTTAGCACCACGAGCTTTTGCATGTTCGTATTCTTCAAGCATCATCACGCCAGCACCATCACCCATTACAAAACCATCACGGTCTTTATCCCACGGACGACTCGCTTTAGTCGGTTCATCATTACGAGACGAAAGCGCTCTTGCTGCGGCGAAACCACCTAAACCTAAAGGTGTCGTTGCGGCTTCTGCACCACCTGCTAAAATAGCATCGGCATCACCATAAGCAATCATACGTGCTGCGTGACCAATATTATGCACACCAGTCGTACAAGCCGTTGTAATCGCAATATTTGCGCCTTGCAAACCAAATAAAATAGATAAATGACCTGAGATCATATTAATAATGGTTGAAGGGACAAAAAACGGTGACATACGCTTTGGACCACTATTTACCAGTTTGCTATGATTTTCTTCAATCAACGACAAACCACCAATACCAGAACCAACAGCTGCACCAATACGATGTGCATTTGCTTCGGTTACTTCAAGGCCTGAATCTTTAAAAGCTTGAATGCCGGCTGCAACACCATACTGGATAAAAGTATCCATTTTTTTTGCTTCTTTTTTTGGTAAATAATCTTCGAAGTTAAAGCCTTTTACCAAACCACTGATACGAGTTGAAAAGCTGCTGACATCAAACGTATCAATTAACTGAATACCGCTTTGACCCGCAAGTAACGCTTTCCAAGAATCGTCAACTGTATTACCGACCGGAGATAACATTCCAAGTCCGGTGACAACGACACGACGTTTTGACACTAGATAGCCCCCAGGAGGAGTATTTGAAAGGTATAAAAAAGGCGGTCAAAAGACCGCCCGAGGTAAAAATTATTCTTTGTTAGCAACTACGTAGTCGATAGCAGCTTGAACTGTTGTAATTTTCTCAGCTTCTTCATCTGGAATTTCAGTATCGAATTCTTCTTCAAGAGCCATTACTAATTCAACTGTATCTAAAGAGTCAGCGCCTAAATCATCAACGAAAGAAGCTTCGTTTGTGATTTCTTCTTCTTTAACGCCTAATTGCTCAACGATAATTTTGTATACTCTTTCTTGGATGTTGTTACTCATAATATTAAGTTTCCCTCAGACAAAATGCAGTATGCATAGATTTGCCGTAGTTTATTAAAATAAATTCGTTAGTTGCAAGTTAAAACTTGCTTTTAATAACTGGTCTAACCTGTAAACAAATTAACCCAGATCCAAACTAAATCATTCGAATGGCGCAAATGATACCCGTAAATTTAAAAAGAATCTACAGGAAAACACAGCAATTACGCCATGTACATGCCACCATTCACGTGAATAGTTTCACCCGTAATATAAGCTGCTTCTTTTGCGGTTAAAAATGCAACGGCTGCTGCGATTTCTTCCGGCTGACCTAAACGACCTGCTGGAATTTGAGCAAAAATGGAATTTTTCTGCTCATCAGTCAGCTCTTTTGTCATATCGGTATCGATAAAACCTGGCGCCACTGAATTAACGGTAATATTGCGTGACGCGACTTCTTTTGCTAACGCTTTAGTAAAACCGATTAGACCCGCTTTTGCTGCACAATAATTAGCCTGACCAGGATTACCAGTAGAACCTACAACCGAGCCAATGTTTACGATACGACCCGTTCGCTTTTTCATCATAGCGCGCAGTACAGCTTTAGATAGTTTAAATACTGAGGTTAAGTTAGTGGTTAAAATATCTTCCCACTCATCTTCTTTCATACGCATCATTAAATTATCGCGGGTAATACCAGCATTATTGACCAAAATATCAATATCGCCAAAATCTGCTTTTATTTGTGCAAATAAGGCTTGGATTGAATCATTATCCGTTACATTTAATGCCAACCCTTTACCATTATCTGCTAAATATTCAGAGATAGCTGCTGCACCCTTTTCAGACGTTGCAGTGCCAATCACAGTTGCACCTGACTTAACTAATTGTAAGGCAATCGCTTTACCAATCCCTCGGCTTGCACCTGTCACTAATGCAACTTGTCCTTCTAAACTCGAAAACATAAACTTACCCGTTAATAAATGATTCTAAAGATTTTTGATCATTAACAGACACAGCTGTTAATGTTTTTACAATACGCTTGGTTAAACCGTTTAATACTTTACCTGGACCCACTTCAACTAATTGAGTCACACCCTGAGCTGATAAGTATTGAACTGTTTCTGTCCAGCGAACCGGACAATATAATTGACGTACAAGAGCTTGTTGAATTGCGGTAGCGTCAGTTTCAATTTTAACATCCACATTATTAACAACCGGCGTACTCGCTGCTGAAAATTGAATATTTTCCATCGCACTCGCCAACTCTTGTGCAGCTGGTTTCATTAATTCACAATGTGAAGGCACACTAACAGGTAAAGGCAGCGCTCGTTTAGCACCAGCCTCTTTACATAACGCCGATGCAGCTTCTACCGCTTCTTTGTGCCCGGCAATAACCACTTGCCCTGGTGAATTAAAGTTTACCGCTGCAACAATTTTATCTTGGCTAGCTTGCTGACAAACTTGAATAACAGCAGCATCATCTAATCCGATAATTGCAGCCATAGCGCCCACACCTTGAGGAACAGCTTGCTGCATTGCTTTACCACGTAATTCAACTAATTTAATGGCATCTTCAAATGAAATAACGCCTGCTGATGTTAACGCTGAATATTCACCTAAACTGTGACCTGCCATCAATGCAGGCGCTGGTGCACCTTGCTCAGTCAATAAACGATAAATAGCCGTACTAGCAGCTAATAGTGCAGGTTGAGTAATTTCTGTTTTACTTAACTCTTCAACTGGGCCTTGTAAAACAAGGTTACTTAATTCGTAACCTAAAGCATCAGAGGCTTGTTCAAATGTTTGTCTCACAATTTCATGGCTTTCATACAAGTCAGCCAACATACCAACCGCTTGGGAACCTTGCCCAGGGAAAACAAACGCAATTTTTTGATCAGACATGAATTATTCTCATTCTTTTTATTAAAAATATGATTATCGAAATTTAATTAAAACCTTATTAATATTTAATTAAGGTTGAAGCCCAAGTGAAACCACCACCAAATGCTTCTAATAAAATAGTTTGACCACGTTGAATACGGCCATCTCGTATCGCTTCATCTAACGCTGTGGCGACTGATGCCGCAGACGTATTACCGTGTTTATCAAGTGTTATCACAACACGATCCATTGTCATGTTTAATTTTTTAGCTGTTGCTTTAATAATGCGATAATTAGCTTGGTGTGGTACTAGCCAATCAATTTCAGATTTTTCTAAATTATTGGCTTTTAAGGTTTCTTCAACAATTTCACTTAATTTGGTTACGGCAACTTTAAATACTTCGTTACCTTTCATGTAACCGTATGCTTCGTGAACACTTGCCTCTATACCCCTTGTTGGTAAATCGGCGCCTAGTAAATCAGCAAATCGACCATCAGCATGAATATGAGTTGACATAATCCCTGCATCTTCACTAGCCTCTAAAATACAAGCACCTGCCGCATCACCAAATAAAACAATCATCGTTCGGTCTTTAGGGTCAAGCAAACGTGTTAACGCATCAGTGCCTACCACCAAAACTCGTTTTGCTGTACCAGCTTTAATATACTGATCAGCAACACTTAAGCCATAGCAAAAACCAGCACAAGCAGCACCCACATCAAACGCTGGCACACCAGGTAAACCTAATAAGTTTTGAATTTCGCAAGCAGCACTAGGTAATGCTTTTTCCCAGCTTGTGGTAGCAGAAATAATCAAATCGATGTCACTAGCTTGTAAATTAGCCGCTTCAAGTGCTTTTAACGCAGCTTGATGACCCATAGTTGCTACATTTTCATCAGGTCCGGCGATTCGGCGTTCACAAATACCTGTTCGCTCAACAATCCAATCATGGCTGGTTTCAACCATTTTTTCTAAATCTGCATTGGTTCTAACTTGCTCAGGAAAATAGCTCCCTGTGCCGATAATTTTTGAATACATACTTATCTAAGACCTGTCTGTTAACGCCGTTTCTATTCTGTTACCTATTTTTTGAGGTACTTGGTGGCGAATTTCATTAATTGCTTCTTCAATCGCATATTGAAATGCATCTTTAGAAGCATTACCGTGACTTTTTATAACAATACCGCGTAATCCTAACAGACTTGCGCCGTTATACTGGTCAGGGTTCATTTGTCGATAAAGCTTTTTTAGCATAGGTAAGGCAATTGCTGCAAATATTCTGCTCATCAAACTGTCATTTGCGACATTTTTTATTGAATTAATAACCGTTTTTGCTAATCCTTCGCAAGCTTTCATTGCAATATTACCAACTAAACCATCACAAACCACAACATCCACTTTATCTGTAAAAATATCATTCCCTTCAACATAACCAATATAGTTAATTGATTTGTCTTCTTTCAATAGCTTAGCCGCTTTTTTGATCGTCTCGCTACCTTTAATTTCTTCTTCGCCTACGTTAAGCAAACCAACTTTAGGATTTTTACATTCGCTTTTTTCGGTCAACACACTACCCATCAATGCAAATTGATGCAAAATATGTTCATCGCAAACCACGTTCGCACCCAAATCTAATACGTAAGTTTTGTGCCCCTCCGCATTGGGAATAGCGGTAACTAAGGCTGGACGTTTAATACCAGGTAGCATTTTTAAAACCCGATAAGCCATAGTTAATAGTGCGCCAGTATTTCCGGCACTCACACATGCTTGCGCTTTCTCGTCTTTAACTAAGTTAAGCATAACGCGCATTGATGATGCAGGCTTATTACGAAGCGCAACAGATGGTTTTTCACCCATAGCAACTACTTGCGAGCAATGTACAATATTTATTCGTTGGGAAAGACTAGGTGGAATATCAGATAATAAAGGCTGTATTTGGTATTTATCACCACATACAAGCAGATGTAACTGGGGGTTTTCGGCTAGCACACTAAGCGCAGCAGGAATGGTAACGGGAGGCCCATAATCGCCTCCCATAGCATCTAACGCTATCGTTAGATTCGTCAAAGCAAACTCTCTTATGCAGAAACTACTTTTTTGCCTTTGTAGTAGCCATCAGCAGTAACGTGGTGACGAAGATGAGTTTCACCAGAAGTACTATCGATTGACAAGCTAGCAGCAGTTAGCGAATCGTGAGAGCGACGCATGTCACGCTTAGAACGAGATTTTTTGCTCTTTTGAACAGCCATTTCTTATCTCCTGTTTATTTGGGATTCTTTAAACTTTTAAGTACATCAAACGGGTTCGCTGGCTTTTTGTAGGCAGCTTCATCAAGCTCCCCCCAACTCATGTCTTGCTCCTGAATTGCGCACTCATCAACTGGATGTTTCGGAACAAGCGGCATAGATAATATTAACTCATCTTCAATTAAAGTTAATAAATTTAATAAACCATATTCGTTTACATCAACAAGAGTATAGTCAGATGGGATTAAATCTTCATCTGTTCTACTCAGTTTAGGAGTAAAGGTTGAAGATACACTCAAATTTTGAGTTAATCTACCACCACAACGCTCACAAGAAACATCAACAACCGTTTTAGCATTGATGAGCATGATTGGTAAGCCTTGCTCATCATAGGTACATTTAAGATCAGTATCGACTTGTCCAGAATCAGACAATACGATTTCGTGTAAACGAGTTAAATCTTTCAGTTGATATATACCTACAAAGTCGGAACGCTTTTGCGCACTTTTTACAGGATCTAATTCAACTGGCATTTTTACCTTTTGCATAGGGCGCGAATACTAGCGATCTGCTATTGCTTAGTCAAATAAAAATCAGAGAAAATAGCGTATCATGGTAAAAAAATATTTTCTAACCACAAAATAGGGTCAAATTATGCCAACTCAGAGTCAAATTGTCTTAGCTTCTACCTCTGCATTTCGAAAAGCACTGTTAGAAAAGTTAGGAGTAGACTTTATTACATGCAAGCCAAAAACAGATGAAACCCCATTAGAAAATGAGCAACCTCAACAACTGGTTGCTCGTTTAGCTCAATTAAAAGCACAAGCTGGAGCAAAACTGCATCCTAATAGTTTTATTATCGGTTCAGATCAAGTCGCGGTCGTCAAAGGCGTGGTGCTAGGTAAACCCGGCACAACAGATAAAGCATTGCAACAACTGGCAATGTTAAGTGGGCAAGCGGTAACTTTTTATACCGGGTTAACACTTATTTCACCTGATCAACAACTAAAAACAATAGTTGAACCTTTTGTGGTTCATTTTCGCTCGTTAACCCAAGATGAAATAAAAGCTTATGTTCAAAAAGAGCAACCGTTAAACTGTGCTGGTAGCTTTAAAAGCGAAGCGCTGGGTATTTGCTTATTTGAGAAGCTCGAAGGACGAGATCCAAATACTCTAATTGGTTTACCATTGATTGCGTTAAACGAAATGTTAATTGAATTTGGATTAAATCCATTATTAGTTTAAATCTAAAGTGAGTAAAGCAGCATCTACATGCGCCTTTACTCACAAATTAAACCCAATCGATTTAGAGCTTAAACAAAGTTAATAAGGCTGTTAACTGGTCGATAATGGCAATCGGCTGATAGGTTTTTAGTTCATCGGCCGTATTTGCGCCCATAGTAACGCCAATCGAACGCATGTTGGCGTTTTGAGCCATTTTAAGATCATGTACACTGTCACCAATTAAAATAGCTTGGTTCATCTCTATTTGATTCCGTTTTGCCAACGTCACCAGCATATCTGGCGCAGGCTTAGATACACTTTCATCTGCACAAATAGAATCATCAAAATAGTGAGTTAATTGAGACGACCCTAACACCCGATCTAATCCAGCGCGTGCTTTACCTGTTGCGACCGCTAATTTAAATCCCGCATTTTTAAATTGACTTAAAACAAATTCAGTATCATCAAACAATGGTGACGGGGTGAGATTTTTCTCAACATACTGTTGGCGATAAGCATCACACAACAATTGATAGTTTGTATGACTAATTCCTGGAAACAAGTTTTCAATTGCAATCGGCAAGCTCATACCAATAATCGATTTAGCTTGAGCATCTGTCGGTACTGGCAAATTCACATCAACGGCGGCAGCCTGCATTGACGCAACAATGCGCGCAATTGAATTCATCAAAGTACCATCCCAATCAAAAATCAGCCATTTAACCTCATTCATTAACGTTTCCCTTTTACTTCGCTCGCTAATCTTTCAAGTGATTGCTGTAAAGCAGGTTCAAGCGGCGCTTCCATCGTAATTTTTTCTTCTCGTCTTGGATGCACAAAAGTCAATGAAGCCGCATGTAAAAATAAGCGATTAACCCCTGCTTTTTTCATCTTTTTGTCAAATTCTGAATCGCCATATCTGTCATCTAATGCAATCGGATGCCCACTTTCGGTAGCATGCACTCTAATTTGATGCGTACGCCCTGTTACCGGAAACGCTTCCACTAAAGTAGCTTGATTAAAACGCCTCAACACTTTAAACCTAGTTTGAGATGCCTTACCTCGTTGTTGATCAACTTTAACATTGCGACCATTTGCAGCGGTTTCATTTTTAAATAACGGCAACTCTACTCGTCTAAGTTTGGCTGGCCACTCACCACTGACTAACGCCCAGTAACGCTTATCCACCACTTTTGTCCGCAATTGCTCATGTAAATTTCTCAAAGCTGAACGTTTTTTTGCAATCATCAGGCAACCAGAGGTGTCTTTATCCAATCTATGTACTAATTCTAACTGATGTACATTTGGTCGAATTTGACGCAAGGTTTCTATCACCCCAAAATTTAAACCTGAACCACCATGCACAGCAATACCCGAAGGTTTGTTAATCACGATCATCACTTCGTCTTCAAACAAAACAGAATCTTCAATGACTTTTTTTAAACGATCACCGGCAACAAAATCGGCTTCTTTTTTTTCATCAACCCGAATTGGCGGAATTCTTAATAAATCTCCTGATTTTAATTTGTATTCAGGTTTAACTCGCTTTTTATTTACTCTAACTTCGCCTTTACGAAGAATTCGATAAATTAAAGAGGTAGGCACACCTTTAAGTTCTCGTTTAAGCCAATTGTCTATTCTTTGACCAGAATTATCCTCATCTATGTCCAAAAAATAAACCGACCGGTGGTCATTTGTCTTCATATGCAATTATCTTCATATATTTAGTTAATTTAGATTGCCGCTATGGCAAGAGCTTTGCTATATTTTCACTGATGGTATTAATTAATACCAGAGTTTTTCAAAAACGTGTATGATAACACGCTATTTGGTGGTGACATTCTGACTGTGTAAGAGGTTAAGTTGCAGCATTATTTTGAGCTATTGATTTAAATTCAATAAGGCTCAATTTAAAAACGCATTTTTAAAACAATCGAAGTGTGTAATTGTTCGTTTTGTTTTAAAACAACTCCCCAACAGAGAATGCCAAGTTTATTGATAGAAACGCCATTACCCAATTTAAAAGTAGAGAACAGACTGACAATATAATAAACAGAGCCAATTGCTCGTTTATTAGTTTGACATAACAAAAATAAAGATAACACAACAACCCGCACAAAACGGTTGTTGATATTTTTTAAGGTGACCCTTCGCAGCGATAGCCAAAATCAGTAAAAACTGTTTTTGTGATCCCGCAAGATAAGTGAGTTGCCTGCACGTCAAACAAAAAAGAGACTCGCGAGAGTGACTTAGTTCAGATAACGGTATATTTCCAACTTGGATATGGCGTTTCATTTGTGGTGAAAAAAACAATATGAAACGTATGTTAATTAATGCAACTCAAGAAGAAGAGTTGCGTGTTGCCCTTGTAGATGGGCAACGTTTGTATGATCTGGATATCGAAAGCCATGGTCATGAGCAAAAAAAAGCAAATATTTATAAAGGTAAAATAACTCGAGTAGAACCTAGTTTAGAAGCTGCATTTGTCGATTATGGTGCAGAAAGACATGGTTTTTTACCATTAAAAGAAATAGCAAAAACTTATTTCCCTAAAGGGTACACCTTTTCTGGACGACCTAATATTAAAGATGTGGTTCAAGAAGGCCAAGAAGTTATTGTGCAAATTGATAAAGAAGAGCGCGGCCAAAAAGGCGCGGCCTTAACAACTTTTATCAGTTTAGCCGGCAGCTATTTAGTTTTAATGCCTAATAACCCAAGAGCTGGCGGTATTTCTCGTCGCATCGAAGGGGATGAACGTACTCAGTTAAAAGAAACCTTATCTAAACTTTCTTTACCCAATGGTATGGGCTTAATTGTTCGAACTGCCGGTGTTGGCAAAGCATTTGAAGAACTAGAATGGGATTTAAATGTTTTACTTAAACATTGGGAGTCGATTCAAACTGCAGCTAATAGCCGCCCTGCTCCATTTTTAATTCATCAAGAAAGTAACGTTATTGTCCGTGCGATTCGTGATTATCTTCGTCGTGATATTGGTGAAATCTTAATCGATCACCCTGACGTTTACGAAAACGCAAAAGCGCATATTTCGTTAGTGCGCCCTGATTTTGTAAGTCGAGTTAAACTTTATCAAGGCGAAGTGCCATTATTTACGCATTATCAAATTGAAAGCCAAATTGAATCTGCTTTCAAACGCGAAGTCAGATTACCATCCGGCGGCTCAATTGTTATTGACCCAACCGAAGCTTTAACGTCAATTGATATTAACTCTTCTAAAGCGACTAAAGGCGGCGATATTGAAGAAACCGCTTTTAACACTAATTTAGAAGCTGCTGATGAAATTGCTCGCCAACTTAGATTACGTGATTTAGGTGGTTTAGTTGTTATTGACTTTATCGATATGGGACCAGCTCGCAACCAACGTGAGGTTGAAAACCGTCTACGCGAAGCTGTACGCCCTGACAGAGCTCGAATTCAATTAGCCCGCATATCTCGATTTGGTTTGATGGAAATGTCTCGTCAGCGTTTGCGTCCGTCTTTAGGCGAAAGTTCAAATATGAGCTGCCCGCGCTGCCAAGGTACAGGTGTTGTCCGCTCAACTGAGTCGCTTGCTTTATCTATCTTACGTTTGTTAGAAGAAGAAGCGATTAAAGAAAATACAGTTCAAGTACAAGCTCAGGTCCCGGTTGAAGTGGCTACTTACTTACTGAATGAAAAACGCGGTGCAGTTCGTTTTATCGAGAAAGGACACGATGTTCGCATCGTTGTTGTACCAAACCCGCATATGGACACGCCTAACTACGAAGTGTCACGTGTCAAGGTAGATGATTCAGGTGATGAGTTAAGCTACAAGTTAATCTCAAAACCAGATGAAGATATGAGTATTCCCATCTCTCCATCAATCAAACCGCTCGATAAAAAAGAAGAACCTGCTTTAAAAGGCTTTGCTGCGCCTAGTACTCCAGCCCCCACGGTTGACGAAAAACCAGTTGCTGCAGTGACTAAACCTGTGCAAACAAGTCAAAAATCACCTAGCATCTTAAGTAGTTTATTTAATTGGGTTAAGTCTTTATTCGCGGATAATAGCGACAATAAAAAGCCAGCAGCTGAGCCTGAAAGCCAGCAGCCAGCTAATAAACAAAGGCAACCTAATCGTAATAAACCGCGAAATAATAAACGCAACAAACGTAGCCAAGGTAACCGCGATAATCGCTCTCGTGACAATGATTCAAATGAATTTAACGAGAATAAGCCACAAAAAGCGAATGCCAACAATAAAGGTAAACCAGCCAATCGCAAACCTAGAGCGGCGAAGCCTCAAGGTGAAGGTCAAGAAGATAAAGTAAAAGAGCGCAGAGCGCGTCGGCAGCAGCGTCGAAAAGTTCGTGTAGATAACAATTCGCAAGCTAATTCAACGAATAATTCGGCAAATAATACACAAGCTGAACGTAAGCAGTCGCAAGTTAATCAACAGCCAGTTCAACAAGCGACAACTGAGCAGAAAAAAGAAGTTCAAAAGCCTGAAGTCGCTCAAGTTCAGCCAGTTGAAAAGCCAGTCGATAATGCAACTTCAGAACACGTTAATCAGGTGCACGAAGTTACACAAGCCATTCAAACCTATGTGAGTGAACCTGAAAATACTGAAGCTGTAAATACTCAAGGTGTGGTTGAACAACTTAGTGAATACCCTAAAACAACTGAGCAGAGTCAGGACGATAGTGCGGCTAAAACCAACGATCCAAAAGCAAATCGTCAACGTCGTGGCACTAGACACCTTAGAGCCAATAGTCAGCGTCGCCGTCGTAATCAAAACGAGCAAAATTCAAACGGCCAAAAATATGATGCATACTATAAAAAACATGAGCAGCAAAACGAACTCGCGTTTGAAGTAATGCAGCACGCTGAAGTCACAGAAGATCCGGTTGAATGCCGTTATCCAGAGGTACAAACCAGTGAGACTGATGCGCAAAAGGCTTCACCTGAACAAACTGAAACGGCAGAAGTTAAACGCGATGACTCAACTGAAGTTCAGACTGAGACTAAAACTCAACCGTTAGAAAATACTGAGAACGTGAGTAATGAGCCAGAAGCCGAAACGGTTAATGAGCAACAGGAGCAAACATCAGAAGTAGTAACAATTGATGAGCCTATAATCGCTCAACCTGTTGAACCGGCAGAAACAACGCCAGCCCCAACAACTCAGACTCCCGAGAGTGAGCAAGTTCAGCATAAGTTACCATTAGAGGATTCAGAGCTTAATGCAGAACCAATCGCTGAACCTGAGCAAGTGGATGACAACATAGCCCCTGAGCAAAGTAAAATTGAAATAACAGAGCAAACCGCTGTAAAACATAGCTTATCTGGTTTTGCCAGTGCGCCTATGACGCAAACATTACCGGGTGAAATTGATATCAATCAAGCTTTACGTATTGAACCAGTACCTGCTGATTTAAGAGGTGTGGTACAAAAATCTGGTAAATATGGTGGTGCTGAAGCGGCAACGGCTAAAAGTAATGCCCCAGCCACAGATGCTAAATAAAGATAAGCGTTAGCTTATTTAATTGGCTTGGATTAAATAAAATTACAAGCCAACTTATTTTTGCTTACATAAAAGCCAATTATTGAAATGAACCCAATAATTGGCTTTTTTCAATATATAGCTTAATTTCTTTAAATTAAATATCCGAATAAGATGCGTTGGGGGTAGATGAACGGCGAATATGAATATCGCTATAAATTTGATTTTGAACTAGTAAGATTAAACTTTCTTTTACTAATTCCATAATGGCTAAAAAGGTAACAACAACACCAGACTTACCTTCTGATATATCAAAAAAATCGCCAAACGGCATATAATTATCAGTTTTTAACGCTTCCATAATTTTAGTCATTCTAGCTCGGGTTGACAAAACCTCTGGCGTAATATGATGATGTTGAAAGTTATCCACTCTTTTTAAAACAGCTGCAAAAGCCAATGCTATTTCTTTAATATCAACGTGAGGCTGAATTACGACAGGCTTACAGTTATTAGCGACATTAACTGGCGCATGAAAAAAATCTCTTTCGTCACGCGGCAAATTATCTAAAGATTCAGATGCACGTTTAAAGACTTCATATTCTTGT
Source organism: Catenovulum adriaticum (assembly GCF_026725475.1). NCBI lineage: Bacteria > Pseudomonadati > Pseudomonadota > Gammaproteobacteria > Alteromonadales > Alteromonadaceae > Catenovulum > Catenovulum adriaticum. Next base: position 934,854 of record NZ_CP109965.1, on the reverse strand, counting down.
AGTTGTTTAATTAAAGCCGCTCGCGGATCGGCTTCCTCTTCTTCCTCTACTTTAAGCTTAGGCAATAAAATTCGAGATTTGATTTCAGCTAACATGGCCGCCATCACTAAGTACTCAGCCGCTAATTCTAAGTTTACGTCTTTCATCACTTCAACATATTCCATATATTGTTCCGTGATTTGACGAATAGGCAACTCGGCAATTTCAAACTTTTGCCGTTTAATCAAATACAAAAGTAAATCGAGCGGCCCTTCGAAAGATTCTAAAATAACCTCAAGTGCTTCGGGCGGAATAAACAAATCCTCGGGCTTTTCAATAACCGCTTCACCCCTAACATAGGCAAGCGGTAATTCTTGCTGTATTTCGATTTGTTCATTCGCTTGATTCATTTCATTAACTTATTAAATGGCTACTGAAATGGCGTCACATCGCCATTGCCTTCGCGTACAATTACAACTTCATCTTCTGACATATCAATCACACTGGTTGGCGTTTCAGACAAATTCCCCCCATGAATAATCAAATCTACTTGATGTTCAAGTACATCCCTTATCTCTTCAGGATCTGATTCGGCAAACATTTTTCCTGGCAAAATAAGCGTAGACGACATTATCGGTTCACCTAAGCAAGCCAGTAAGTCTAAAACTATTTTATTATCTGGGACACGTAAACCTATCGTTCGCTTTTTAGGGTTTTGTAATTTTTTGGGGGCTTCTTTAGTCGCTTTTAAAATAAAGGTGTAAGGCCCAGGTATACTATTTTTAAGCATTCTGAACGTTTGGTTTTCTACTCGAGCATAATTAGACAATTCAGATAACTCACTACATACCAAAGTAAAATCGTGATCGAGCTCTAACTGACGAATGCGACAAATACGTTCAAGCGCTGCTTTATTACCAATATGGCAACCGATTGCATAACCTGAATCTGTAGGATAAACCACAACACCGCCTTTTTTTATAATTTCACAGGCTTGATTAATTAAACGTTTTTGTGGATTGTCTGGATGCACATAAAAAAATTGACTCATATTTTGCTCCATTTATTGAGGTTTAACGTTTTGGTGATTATGCGATTACCCAATTTTGCCAAATCTTTTGGCAATCATCAGGCAAATTTAATGTTTTTCCCAATTCAGTATAAGGGGTTATACGATGAAAATCTGATCCTTGCGACACTTTTAACCCCGCTTCTTTAGCATAGTTAAGTAATTGCATGAGCTCATTTTTATTCTGCCTGGGTAAGGCCGCTTCAATTGCATCCGCGCCTAATGATTTGCACTCAGTAATGAGTTTTCGAACCCATTTATTCGTCATATCATAACGTGTTGGATGCGCTAATACGGCTTGACCACCGGCTTGGTGAATCCAGTGAATGGCTTCTTCAATACCCACCCATTGCGGTGCCACATAAGCTTTTGATCTGCGCGCTAAATATTTATCAAAAGCTTGTTGAATGTGGCTAACATGCCCCTCTCTTAAAAGGTATTTCGCGAAATGGACACGGCTGATACTTCGACCTTGAGCTATTGCTTTAACTGGCTCTAAGCAATTTTCAAACCCAATTTTTGCTAATTTCTCTGCAATTCTTTCTGCTCTATTTTCTCGCTTTAATAATTGCTCATCTAAATTTTTTAATAACTGATCATCGTCTGAATTAACATTTAAGCCGACAATATGAATTTCAAAACCATGCCAGCTTGTAGATATTTCAACCCCTTCCACCAGCTTTAATTTTAAATTGTGTTTCGCGATGGCTGATTTAGCCAATGGTATTGCCGCCACTGTATCATGATCAGTAATCGCCAGTACATCAATGCCTTTATTTTCAGCGCGTAGTACGAGTTCTTCAGGCGTTAATTCGCCATCCGAGCAGTTTGTATGACTATGTAAGTCAAATTTCATGGACACCATCAACCTAATAAAATAACAAAAACAGTTGACTTTAACACAAATATGCGTTTCATTAGAGCTATTATTTTATCCATTGAGAATTGAACATGAATTGTACAACTTTAACACACATTTGGTGGTGGCCTTCTTATCGATGCGGGTGAGTTGTATTTATTGGATAAACAAAATACAAAAAAGCCCGCATTTGCGGGCTTTTTTCTTTTCAGGATCAGGTACAATAGTGCTGATAGCGATGTTAGCAGAGAAATAATAAAAGAGAGAACACAGTGAGTTTATTGTTTAAAAATTTAGGTTGTTGGCGATGGCAAAATCAGACAAACAAAAAAACCATATCCTGTATTTATTAATTTTGCCCAGTTTAATTAGAGCCTAATATGAAAAAACAATTTACAACGACTCAGGTTTCAACCCTATATATCGCAGATCCTTTAGCTGTCTATTCATCACTTGCCAAAGATCACGTTCACAGTTTGTTACTCGAATCAGCTGAAATCGATAGCAAAGATAATTTAAAAAGTATTTTAGTATTAGATTCGTGCGTAAGGATAGAATGTAATGCACAGCAAGTTGATTTAGTTGCACTTAATCAAAATGGACAAGTGGTGCTAGATGAAATCAGCCATCATTTAAGCGATTATTTAATTGAGCGCACGGATAATCAAGTGTCTTTTAAATTTCCACTGCCGATAAAAGATTTAACTGAAGATGAGCGATTAAAAACGGCAAACCCATTTCAAGTACTACGCAGCATTTTACAACTTAATCACGTTTCAAAAAACGCGACAGATAAACCACAAGCACCTGTCTTTTTAGGTGGCGTATTTGGTTATGACTTAATTGGTGTCGTTGAAGATTTAACGCAGGTGGAAAAAGGTGAAAATACCTGTCCAGATTATGTGTTTTATTTAGCAGAAACTTTACTCATTAGCGATCATCAAAATCAATCTGCTGAGTTGATCCATTATAACTTTTCAACGGCCGAGCAACATCATGCCGACCAAGTATTAGCTGACTATAAACAGCAACTAAGTCAATTAACCTCTGACCAAACACCGTTAACAACTACCCAATTGTCACTAGACGATGTACGAGTTGATGTGAGTGACCAAGACTTTTGCGAATCTGTTGAGTCGTTAAAATCGCATATTAAGGTGGGGAATATTTTTCAGGTTGTGCCTTCTCGAACCTTTAGCTTACCCTGCCCTGATTCGGTAGCGGCTTACCGAAAGCTCAAAAAACAAAATCCCAGCCCTTATATGTTCTATATGCGGGATCAAAATTTTGAACTATTTGGTGCATCGCCAGAATCGGCCGTTAAATACACACAATCTAGTAACGAAGTAGAAATTTATCCGATTGCAGGCACTAGACGTCGTGGCTTTAATGACGATGGAAGTATTAATTTGGATTTAGATGCCCGAATAGAACAAGAATTGCGTAGCGATAAAAAAGAACTAGCAGAACACATGATGCTAGTTGATTTAGCCAGAAACGATGTGGCTCGAGTATCAGAACCCGGTACTCGTTATGTTTGCGATTTACAAAAAGTTGACCGCTATTCTTTTGTTATGCATTTGGTATCACGTGTGAAAGGCCAATTACGAGCGGATTTAGATGCCCTGCATGCTTATCAAGCTTGTTTAAATATGGGCACATTAGTAGGCGCCCCTAAAGTTAAAGCTGCTGACTTAATCCGTCAAACCGAACAAAAGCGACGTGGCAGTTACGGTGGTGCGGTAGGATATTTAACCAGTGATGGCGATATGGATACTTGCATTGTTATTCGCTCCGCGTTTGTAGCTAATGGTACTGCCCATGTGCAAGCGGGTGCAGGTGTTGTATTTGATTCGGTTGCTCAATCAGAAGCGGATGAAACTCGCAGCAAAGCACAGGCTGTATTAAATGCCATAATCTCATCTCAGGAGGCCTAATCATGTCTGCCAGCAAAGCAACCGTATTTTTACTCGACAATTTTGATTCATTTACCTACAACCTAGTTGATGAGCTAAAGTCTATTGGTTTTGAACTAGTGGTTTACCGCAACAATGTGTCCGCTAAGCTTATTTTTGAAAAAATGCAGACCTGCGATACACCTGTCGTGTTAATGTTATCGCCAGGTCCAGGCAACCCTCAGCAAGCGGGGTGCATGCTAGAATTAATCAAAATGACAATTGGGCATTTTCCAATTATTGGAATTTGCTTAGGTCATCAAGCCATTGTAGAAGCCTATGGTGGTACAGTGGGCGGATCAGGTGAGATTGTACATGGTAAAGCGTCTCCAATTGACCATAATCAACACGCCGTATTCGATGGTTTAGCTAATCCGCTATTTGTTGCTCGGTACCATTCATTAATGGCCACTCAAGTACCTGATTGCCTTGATATAATTGCAAAAGTAAATGACATTCCAATGGGCGTAATGAACCAAAAAGACAAAGTTTTAGGCTATCAATTTCATCCTGAGAGCATACTCACAACATTTGGCTCAAAATTATTACGCCAGAGTTTAACCTTTTTAACTGAATCAAAATAATAATAAGGACAGCTGATGTTAGATTTTATCAATAATACATTTAACGGCCAAGATTCAAGCAAATCGCAAAGCTTGGCGTTTTTTAACCAAGTTGTACAAGGTCGGGTTGACCCTTTATTGTTATCTGCGATGTTAGCGGGATTAAAAGTAAAAGGTGAAAAACCACAAGAAATAGCGGGTGCAGCACAGGCAATGCGTGACAATGCACTTGATTTTGAACGACCAAATTATTTAATTGCCGATAGTTGCGGCACTGGTGGCGATGGCGCAGATACCATTAATATTTCAACGACGGCAGCTATTGTAGCAGCAGCTTGCGGTTTAAAAATGACAAAACATGGTAATCGAAGTGTATCGAGCAAATCAGGCTCATCAGATTTACTAGAAGGACTAGGTATAAATTTAACACCTAGCCCTAAACAAGCCAGAGCATGTTTAGACAAAGCCGGTATTTGCTTCTTTTTTGCGCCTCAATACCACGCGGGCGTAAAGCACGCAATGCCCGTAAGACAAGCCCTAAAAACCCGTACTATTTTTAATATTTTAGGGCCGCTTGCTAATCCGGCCTCACCAGATATTCAGTTACTAGGAGTCTATACACCTGAGTTATTATTGCCAGTTGCACAAACCTTACAACAACTCAATGCCAAACGCGCTATGGTTGTTCATGGCTCTGGTCTAGATGAAATTGCGATCCATGGTGAAACTCAAGTTTGCGAATTAATTAATGGCGATATTAAAGAATATGTTTTAAGCCCCGCAGACTTTGGCGTTGAACAAGCGCAATTGGTTGATATTAAAGGCGGCACGCCAGATGAAAATAAAAATATTTGCCTAGACATGTTATCAGGCAAAGGCAAACAGGCACATTTAAATGCGGTAGCTATAAATGTATCTGCTTTACTAGTCATGGCAAATTTAGCCACTGATTTTAAACAAGGTGCTCAACAAGCACTTGATGCCATGGCTTCAGGTAAAGCCTTGGCAACTTTAAAACTATTCGCGGAACATTCAAATGGCTAACGTATTAGAAAAAATTTGTGCAGACAAAAGAGTTGAAGTCGCTCAACAAAAAATTGATTTTCCCTTAGCAGGTTTCAAAGACAAATTAACTGTGTCGGATCGCAGCTTGTATGATGCTATTAACAAAGCCAATGTCGGTTTTATATTAGAATGCAAAAAGGCCAGCCCGTCAAAAGGGCTCATCCGCGCGGAATTTAATTTAGATGAAATTATTGATGCCTACCTGCCTTATGCATCGGGTATCTCTGTTTTAACCGATAAAAAATATTTTCAGGGCGATCACCAATACCTTGAGTATGTTCGCGGTAAAGTGCATCAACCCTGTATATGCAAAGATTTTTTTGTTGACCCCTATCAAGTTTATTTAGCTCGTTATTATAATGCCGATGCTATTTTATTAATGTTATCTGTATTAAATGACGATGAATATAAAACCCTAGCAACATTAGCTAATGAATATCAACTAGATATTCTTACCGAGGTTTCAAATCAATCTGAGTTAGAAAGAGCCATTGCCTTGGATGCAAAAATTATTGGTATTAATAACCGCAATCTCCGCGATCTTTCTACCAATTTGCAAACGACGCGCGATTTAGCTCCACAAATACCTAAAGATAGATTGGTCATTTCTGAATCCGGTATTTACACCCATGATCATGTTTCAGAGTTACGCGAATATGCTAATGGCTTTTTAGTGGGTAGCTCCCTAATGGCTCAGAATAACTTGCCCCTAGCAGTGCAAAAACTGGTAATGGGTGAAAATAAAGTCTGCGGGCTGACCCGAGCACAAGATGCTCAAGCTGCAAAAGCCGCTGGTGCTGTTTATGGCGGGCTAATTTTTGCGGAAAAATCGCCTCGCTGTATCGATATAGCACAAGCCAAACAAATACAAAAAGGTGCAGATTTAGCCTATGTAGGTGTTTTTGTTAACGCTCCGGTTTTAACCATTGCCGACACAGCTAAAGCATTAAACTTAGATATCGTTCAGCTTCATGGAAACGAAGATCAAGCCTACATCAATAAATTAAAACCTAAGCTAGCTGAGCATGTTAAAATTTGGAAAGCACACAATCCAAGTAAAGCGGCTTTACCCAATCTAGTTGATATTGACCGTTGGTTACTTGATTCTAGCACTCAATCTGCTGCGGGCGGCACCGGACAAACCTTTGACTGGCAAAGTATAAAACAACAACAGCTAAAAATCCCATTTATGCTCGCTGGCGGTATTAGCCCAGACAATGCATTAGAAGCAGCACAACAAGGTGCTATTGGTCTTGACTTAAATTCAGGGGTTGAAAGCCAACCCGGCATTAAATCGGCAGAAAAATTAAACGCCGCATTTAGCGCACTTAAATAATATTGAGGAAATTATGACACAACATCTAGACGCTTACTTTGGCGAGTTTGGTGGTATGTTTGTTCCAGAACTGTTAGTTCCTGCATTAGAGCAGCTAGAACAAGAATTTATCAAATCTCAAAACGATCCTGAATTTCAAATAGAATTTGAACAACTATTAAATGAATATGCTGGCCGCCCTACTCCGCTGACATTAACTCGAAATTTTTCGCCTAATCCATTGGCTAAGATTTATTTAAAACGTGAAGATTTATTACATGGCGGCGCACATAAAACAAACCAAGTACTGGGCCAAGCTCTGTTAACAAAGCGTATGGGTAAAAAATGCGTTATTGCAGAAACAGGGGCTGGCCAGCATGGCGTTGCAACGGCTTTAGCATGCGCATTATTAGATCTAAAATGCAAAATTTATATGGGTGCAAAAGATTGTGAGCGTCAACAGCCTAACGTTTTTAGAATGAAATTAATGGGTGCTGAAGTTATTCCTGTTGATGCAGGCTCGGGTACATTAAAAGATGCTGTAAATGAAGCATTACGTGACTGGTCTGCCAGCTATGAAGATAGTCATTATTTATTAGGCACAGCGGCTGGTCCTCACCCTTTTCCAACATTAGTACGTGAATTTCAAAAAATGATTGGTGAAGAAGCTAAACTGCAAGTATTAAAAACCGAAGGTCGATTACCTGATTACGTGGTTGCTTGCGTTGGCGGTGGCTCTAATGCAATTGGTATGTTTAATGATTTTATTGACGAAAAGTCAGTTAAATTAGTTGGGGTTGAACCTGGCGGGCATGGTTTATCAAGTCTTAAACATGGGGCGACTATTTGTAAAGGCACAAAAGGTGTTTTACACGGTGCAATGACCTACATAATGCAAGACCAATTTGGTCAAATTGAAGAGTCATACTCTGTTTCTGCCGGTTTAGATTATCCAGCAGTTGGCCCTCAGCACGCCTACTTACATGATATTGGCCGCGCTGAATATGTAGCCGCCAATGATGATGAAGCACTCAATGCATTCCAATTATTGTGCAAAAGTGAAGGTATTATTCCTGCCCTTGAATCATCACATGCACTCGCTCATGCATTAAAAATTGCCGAGCAAGCCACAGAAGAAACCATTATTGTGGTTAATTTATCAGGCCGTGGTGATAAAGATTTAGCGCACGTGCACAGAGTATTAGAACAAGGGGGACATTATGAGTAAGCGTTATTCATCGCTATTTACACAGCTTAAAGCTAAAAACCAAGGCGCTTTTGTTCCTTTTGTCACTATTGGCGATCCTAATTTAGAACAATCATTTGAAATTATTAAAGCACTAATTGATGGTGGTGCTGACGCGCTTGAACTGGGTATTCCGTATTCTGACCCAATTGCGGATGGCCCGACCATTCAAAAAGCGAATATCCGAGCGATTGATGCACATGTAACACTACCGGATTGCTTCGATATAATTAAAAAAATTCGTGAATATACCGCTGATATCCCTATCGGGTTATTACTTTATAGCAACCTAGTGTTTGCTAAAGGTTTAGATTCATTTTATCAAACTTGTAGCCAAGTTGGGATCGACTCAGTATTAGTCGCAGACGTACCAGCACGAGAAAGTAAAGTTTTTTGTAGCGTTGCCAAAAAATACGATATCGCACCTATCTTTATTGCACCACCAAATGGCAGCGAAGCAACGCTCAAGCAGGTTGCTGAGCTAGGTCAAGGATACACCTATTTATTGAGCCGAGCAGGCGTTACCGGCACAGAAACAGAAGCCAGTATGCCGGTTGAAAATATAGTTAATGCTCTCAAAAATTTTAATGCGCCGCCTAGTTTGTTGGGGTTTGGGATATCGAAGCCAGAACACGTAAAAGCAGCTATTGAAAGTGGCGCAGATGGCGCAATAAGCGGTTCTGCCGTGGTAAAAATCATTGAAGATAATTTAACAGATCCAGCCAAAATGTTGAATGAGCTAAAAACATTTGTCGAAAATATGAAAGCAGCGACCCAAGGTTAAGCGAACATAATAAGACGATTGTTAATGCATTTTTAACTAAAGTGCAGGTGGTTTCCTGCACTTATTTTCTAACCGAATATCGAGCACAAAATGCAAAATTTATTTGAATACCTCCATATTGCAGTTTTTTTTATTGTTTACAAAACCGTTGATATCTATTGGGCTACGGCTGCGCTAATTGGTACTACCGGCTTACATTTAATTTATGCATGGGTTAAAGAAAAAACTTTACCCAAAAAGCATCTTATTTTATTTTTAATTGTATTGTTAATGGGTGGTCTAACCATTTATTTTCAAAATGACGAATTTATTAAATGGAAAGTAACTGTCGTAAATGGTTTATTTGCGCTGGGCATATTTATCAGCCAAGCGTTCTTTAAAATTAGCCCAATTGAAAAAATGCTAGGTAAAGAAATTCAATTACCCAGCTCATTATGGGCTAAAGTAAGTTATGCGTGGAGTGCATTTTTTGCTGCGCTAGCCGTGCTTAATTTATATATCGCCTATAATTTTTCGCAAGACTTTTGGGTTAATTTTAAATTATTTGGATTAATGGGGCTAACAATCGCATTTACAGTGATCACCATTGCCTTTTTATACCCTCACCTACCCAAAGAAGAGACCCCCAACAAGGAAAAAGAGGAGCATTAATGATGTGGTATGCCATTATTAGTCAAGATGTAGCAAACAGTTTACCGCTTCGCAAAAAATCACGCGAAGCGCATTTAGCACGTTTAATGGATTTAAAAGAACAAGGCCGGTTATTAGTTGCCGGACCAAACCCTGCAATTGACAGCGAAGAGCCTGGCGATGCAGGATTTACTGGTTCAACTGTCATTGCTGAGTTTGACTCACTTGAAGATGCACAAACTTGGGCTGACGCTGACCCATATATTAAAGCAGGTGTTTACCAAAGTGTAACAGTCAAACCTTTTAAAAAAGTACTACCCTAATTAGCGAATAAACCGTGCAAGTAGAATGAAAAGTTGCAGCAATACGCCCAATTTTCCATGACCCTGAAAACTAAAAAGGCGAATACAAAATTCGCCTTTTTATTTGTTTAATTGGTACTGGCTAATATTGATTTAACCAATAAACCACTTTCCGTCTTATTTACATAAAATTACGTTTGCGTTTAGTTGTAATAGTATCCAAATAACCATGCCAAGTCGCAAAACCAAGTAATGGCATAATCACAATAAAAGCAATAAAGTTAGTTAAAAAGCCTATCAACACACCCACAAATATAATGGCCGCCCATAATATCATGACCAATTTATTAGACCACACCGCATTTATACTGCTTAATACCGCTGTCATTAAATCCACTTTTCGTTCGATCAGTATCGGCTGGGTAAAAGCGCTAATGGTAAATACAAACATAGCCAATAAAGCGCCCACGCCACTACCAATGACAAGAAAAGGAATCAGTTCAGAAAAATCGTTAGAGATAAAAGGTGGATAAAAAGCGTGAATTAATGAGGCTATTCTTAACCAAAAAATCATAATAACCAGCAGTAATACCGCAAAAGCCCATTCATGCACTGAGTTTCTGTGTATTGCTTTAATACTATGCCATAAACTGGGTTTACGCCCTTTCCCAAACTCCCAGCTTGCGTCATACAGCCCCGCTGCTAAAAAAGGCCCTAATAACATAAAACAAACTAACGCTGGCGCTATTACCAAGTGATTCTCTGTCAACGACACTAGATAAACAATCCCCATCGGAATTAACGTAAAAATAATGCCATAAAATAAAGTAACTAACGGTGCCCTGGTCAAATCTACCATTGCAAGTTTTAACCAAGTAAAAGGGTCTGACCAATCTAATTCATTACAGGGAATCACTCGACCCAGTTCATTATCATGTAGCGCATTTTCCTCTTTTCTCATTGTATGTGACATAGCATTTCCTCTATCATCATCGTTTAAGCAGACATAAACGAATTTTTAATTGCCTTGTTAAATCCTAAACATGAGCTTTTAGCATTTCCGCAAGGCTTAAATTTATTATTAACCTGTTAAATGCAAACTCTAGCCCAGATTTCAGCTAACTTAGCTGCTTGTGCTTATCTATAAATATAGACACTAGCCCGCAAAAACCGCAACCAATTAATCAAAAAAAATTAACTTTTTATTATCATTTTTGATTATTTATTCAGCATGCTGGATTTCTTGTTATTTTTATCAAGCTAAAGCTTCACAACTTCGCCTGCTTGCGTTAATTTGCAATTAATTAAACAAGAGTAAAGGCTACATAAATTCATGGTGTCAATTAAGCAATCTAATAAGCTACAGCACGTTTGTTATGATATTAGGGGTCCAGTACTAAAAGAAGCAAAACGCTTAGAAGAAGAAGGCCACAGGGTTCTAAAACTAAACATTGGCAACCCTGCACCATTTGGATTTGAAGCGCCAGACGATATATTAAAAGATGTCATTCGAAATCTACCAACTGCGCAAGGTTATTGTGATTCGAAAGGGATTTATTCAGCAAGAGTCGCCATTATGCAGTACTACCAGCAAAAAAATATTACCGGTGTTGATATCGAAGATATTTATGTTGGTAATGGCGTTAGTGAGCTTATTTTAATGGCAATGAATGGTTTATTAAATCAATCTGATGAAGTGCTGCTACCTAGCCCAGATTACCCGCTTTGGACAGCATCGGTTGCATTATCTGGAGGCAAACCCGTGCACTATATTTGTGATGAAACCAACGAATGGAATCCAGATGTTGCCGATATTGAAGCCAAAATTACCGACAAAACCAAAGCGATCGTTATTATTAATCCAAATAACCCGACTGGCGCCGTTTACTCTGATGATGTACTTAAACAAATCATCAATTTAGCACGCAAACATAACTTAATTATTTTTAGTGACGAGATTTATGACAAAGTCCTATACGACAAAACCACGCACACGCCCACTGCTAGCTTAGCAGATGATGTATTTATAGTGACATTTAGCGGACTTTCAAAAAATTATCGCATTGCGGGTTTTAGAGCCGGTTGGATGATGCTGAGCGGTAACAAAGCCATTGCTGAATCTTACATTGAAGGTTTAGACATGCTAGCGTCTATGCGTTTATGTGCTAATGTACCTTGCCAGCATGCAATTCAAACTGCGCTGGGCGGCTTTCAAAGCATTAACCAATTAATTGAACCTGGTGGTCGTTTATATGAGCAAACTATGTTTGCCTGGCAACGTATTAATCAAATTGATGGGGTTACCTGCGTTAAACCTAAAGGCGCTATGTATTTATTTCCTAAACTCGACCAAGATAAATTTAATATTAAAGACGATGAAAAATTTATATTGGACTTTTTACGACAAGAAAAAATTCTGATGGTCCACGGGACTGGATTTAACTGGCATCAACCTGATCATTTTAGGGTTGTTACGCTACCCCACATTGAAATTTTGACCGAAGCATTAGATAAATTAGAACGCTTTTTAAGCCGCTACCGGCAGCAATAGCAAACGATTAACAGGAGTTATCATGACCGACGCAAGCCACTTTTTTGCTTACATGGCCAGAATGAAATTAATCAATCGCTGGCCATTAATGCGCAATACCCAAATTGAAAATGTACAAGAGCACTCCTTGCAAGTAGCCATGATAGCTCACGCGTTAGCAATTATTCATAACGAATATTTTGACGGCGAGGTAAACCCAGAGTCCGTAGCAACTTTAGCCATTTTTCATGATGCCCCTGAAGTGCTCACTGGCGATCTCCCTAATCCCGTCAAATACTTTAATCAAGACATAGCTCAAGAATATAAAAAGATAGAAAAAATTGCTGAGCAAAAGCTGGTTAATATGTTACCTGAGCGCCTACAAGGTTATTATAAACCTTTGGTCTGCTCAGATGCTCACGATGAACAATTATATAAATTTGTAAAATCAGCTGATGTGTTATCTGCTTATTTAAAAACGGTAGAAGAAATCAACGCGGGCAATCATGAGTTTGAACGCGCTAAAGACAGGCTCAAAGATACTCTAGATAAAATGGCTCAACCTGAAATTCCATTCTTTTTAGATGTGTTCTTACCGAGTTTTAGTTTAACGCTAGATGCATTAACCGAGTAATCCAAATTTAATTTAGCTCCGTATATAGGCTTAACAGATAATGATATACGGAGTCTATTTTGATTTACCAAATAGCTTATTGGAGTAAAGCCTCCATTCCCATGAGCCAGTCAGAACTTACCCAGCTTGCGCATCATGCCAAAAATTATAATTTTGCCCACAAAATGACTGGTTTTTTACTCTATGGTAATCATACTTTTTTTCAAATCATTGAAGGGACTTATTCACAAGTACAGGCTTTATACCAAAAAATTTCAGCAGACAATCGCCACCACCAACTACAAAAAATTGGCGAATGGTGCCTGCCCGAGCGTCAGTATTCACATTGGGCAATGGGTTTTGAACAACTGGCTAACCCAAACCATTATAAAAATTATCAATATTTATATAGCTGGCGAAGCGAGCAGCTAACACAGAATAAAGATGCAATGCGTCGCTTATTATTAGAGCATGCCAACTTACATCAAGCTAAAAATATTAAATCAGTGTGAAACGTCATTGGTACTTTCATTTGGCTTGTCTGTATCTAAAAACCGCCACGCAATTAAAGCAGCAATAAAAACACAACTAGCCGAAAATAAATAAGTTTGCTGCTGCACAAACTGCCAGCTATAACCAGATAAAAAATTTCCAACCGCACCACCTACCCCAAACGAAAAAGACAAATACAAAGCTTGCCCTTTTGCTTGTGATTGATTTGGAAACTCATTGTGAATAAATTTTTGAGAGGCAACATGATACAGTCCATAACTAAAAGCATGAATGAGTTGAATCAAAATCAGAAAGAATAAATTCTCACCCCATAACCCTAAGGTAAACCAACGAAATGCAGTAATGGCTAAACAAAAAACAAATAAAGATTTTAACGAAAAGCAATTAACAATTTTGCCTGAGATTAAAAAGATCCCTATTTCAGCTAACACCCCCAAAGCTATCATTACCCCAATTTGATAACCCGTGTAACCAAGTGACTGCAAATAAATAGAGAAAAAACCATAATAAGCAGCAAAACTCATTTGCAATAAAAATGAACAAACAATAAAAGCTTGAATCGGCTTTTGCTTTAGCTTATCACGAATAGAAACATGCCCTTGATCAGCGTCGGTGATTGGCTCAACTTTTGGTAATCTAAATGTCGACAATAATAATATCCCTAATAACAACAAGGTAAAACCTTCAATACTAGCGACGATACCAAACACTTCAAACAACCAGCCAGCTACAATAACTAAACAAATAAAGCTCACGCTGCCCCACATGCGTACAAAACTGTAAGCACCAGAATCACCCTTTAGCGTAAATTGAGAGATGGCTTCAAGTTGAGGCATGACCGCTGACCAAAAAAAAGCAAACGACCCTAAACTAAGCAATATAATAAAGTGGCTATGGCCGAAGATAAAAATCAGACTAAAAGAAAGCAACGCAAACAAACAACCAAATTGAATGTTTTTCTCCGGTCGGTGTTTAAAATAAGGAAGGTTGGCCCAGATATAAGGGCCGGCAACACGCCCGATTGTCATCACCGCTAATACAATGCCGATCAAACTTGGGGATAACGATAGACTGTGTAAATACAAGCCCAGATAATGCGAGACAATGCCCAATATTGTAAAATAGGCAAAATAAACTTGAGACAGTCTCGCTTTATCTGACGAAATAAATGACGACATTAAAATCGTATTTATTTTTTAGCAATATCAGGCGTTTGAGTGCTAACACCCGAATTTTGTGCGCTGTGACGTAATAAGTGATCCATTAAAGTAATTGCTAACATAGCTTCTGCAATTGGTACAGCACGAATGCCAACACAAGGGTCGTGACGACCTTTAGTAACAACTTCCATGGTATTACCATTTACATCAATCGTTTCACCCGGAATAGAGATGCTAGAGGTTGGCTTTAACGCGATGCTGGCAACAATATCCTGGCCGGTTGAAATACCACCTAAAATACCACCAGCATTATTTGAACCAAATCCAGTGGGGGTTAGCATATCTCGGTGTTCTGAACCTTTTTGCTCAACAGATTCAAACCCAGCGCCAATTTCAACCCCCTTAACCGCATTAATACTCATTAAAGAATGCGCAATTTCAGCATCTAAACGGTCAAAAACAGGTTCTCCTAAACCAACCGGAACATTTTCTGCAACCACGGTCACTTTAGCACCAACAGAATCACCCGATTTTTTCAAATCCCGCATGTATTGATCTAGCGCTTCAATCTTGCTTTCATCCGGAAAAAAGAATGGGTTTTTTTCAACGAAATCCCATTTTATTTGTTCAGGTTTAATTGGCCCTAACTGAGACAAATAGCCTTTAATTTCAATGTTATGCTGTTGCTTTAAATATTTTTTGGCAATGGCACCCGCTGCAACCCGCATTGCTGTTTCGCGAGCAGAAGAACGACCGCCACCACGGTAATCTCGAATGCCGTATTTTTGATGATAAGTGTAATCCGCATGCCCAGGACGAAACATATCTTTAATTTTTGAATAATCTTGGCTGCGCTGATCTGTATTCTCAATAATCATGCCTATGCTAGTGCCTGTTGTTTGCCCTTCAAACACACCACTTAAAATACGTACTTCATCAGCTTCACGTCTTTGTGTTGTATATTTAGATGTACCCGGTTTACGCCTGTCTAAATCAGCTTGTAAATCTGCTGTTGTGATTTCGATTCCCGGAGGGCAGCCGTCAACAATACAACCCAATGCTGGACCGTGGCTTTCACCGAATGTTGAAATTGAAAATAATTTACCAATTGAATTACCAGACATTTATTTGCCTCTTATTTTAATCTATTACGCTGTAAATATAGCTTGATACTCAACCAGTGTCGCTTTATCAATTGCGAATACACCGTGTCCACCAAACTCAAACTCTAACCATTGGAAAGGCACTTGTGGAAAAGCTTCCTCTAAATGGATTTGACTATTGCCTACTTCAACAATTAATACACCCTGGTCTGTCAAGTGTTGACTGGCTTGTGCCAAAATAGTTCTCACTATATCTAAACCATCAAAACCTGCGGCTAAGCCTAATTCAGGCTCATGCCTAAATTCGTCCGGTAAATCATCCATATCTTCTTGATCTACATAGGGTGGATTACTAACAATAATGTCGTATTTTTGTTGTTCAAGTCCTGAAAAAACATCAGATTGAATCGGAATGACCTGTTGCCATAAGCCATGTTGCTCAATGTTAATTTCACAAACTTCTAGTGCATCTAACGAAATATCCGCAGCATCTACCTCAGCATCAGGGAATTGATGCGCGCAAGCTATCGCAATACACCCACTGCCTGTGCACAAATCTAAAATACGAGAAACTGAACTTGGCTCAATTAATTGGCTAAAGTGCTGCTGAATGAGCTCAGAAATAGGCGAACGAGGCACTAACACTCTATCATCGACATAAAAAGGCAAATCACAAAAAGTCGCATAATGGCTGATATATGCTAACGGTTTTTGCAGGTTGATACGCTGTTTCGCCCAACTTATAATTTTCTGTTTTTCGTTACTGGTCAGCTTGGCACTATCTAAGGTGGCGGACTGCTCAAATGGCAAATGAATGGCTTGAAAAACCAAACTATAAGCTTCTGCCCACGCATTGTCTGTCCCATGCCCAAAATAGACATCCGCCTGATTAAAACAAGAAACGATCCAGCGCACAAAATCGAATACAGTTTCTAACTCTGCCTCAGCGGCTTCATAATGTTTGTCATCAATCATTGATTAGTTTGTTCTGAATTTAGATAATAGCCCCACATTGTACACCAGAATTAAACAAAATGACTGATAAATCACAACCAGACAACCAAGAAATTGAATTTTTTATCCAACAAATGGCTGGGGTGAAACGTCTTAAGCAAGACAAGGTTGAGCCTGTGCTGCTGAAAAAAAAGAAACAGCCTAAAAAGCAGATAGAAAAAAAAGCAGTGCAAACCGCCAACTTTTATTTTTCGGACAGTTTTGTGCCCTACTTTAACCCCGATAAACCTATGCAATATGTGCAGCATAATTATCCGAGTGATTTAGCAAAACAACTAAGAAAAGGCTTATTTTATCCTGAATTAATACTAGATTTACATGGCTTAACACAGGCGCATGCAAAGCTTGAAATTGCAGCATTAATTAACGAAGCAAAACAGCAACATGTAGCGTGTGTTTGCATTGTACATGGATTAGGTAGCGGTATTTTAAAACAAAAAACACCAGATTGGTTAGTACAACACCCAACAGTGATAGCACTTCACCAAGCACCGCTTGAATGGGGTGGTAAGGGAGCTCTGCTTGTTTTACTGGACGTAGGTCAAGACTTTATTTAGCGTTTAACTTCAACGTCCAGCGGCACAAGCTTTTGAGTTAACCTCAGCCTCTGCTTGATTTGGCGATACTAAGGTTAATAAATGACCTTTAATGTCGTTTTCTTCAATTTCAACAACTGCAGTCGAGCCTGTCGCAAATAAAGGACAAGTTTCAGCAACCAGCTCATCAACCAAAAAGCAAACTAAAGGTAAATGTGATACCACTAACACTTTTTTCAGCCCCTGACTGTAAGCTTTAATGGCACAAGCGGCCGTTTCAGGATCGCTTTCAGGCGTCAAATCTTGCAATATTTCAAGCTGTTTAGTGGTAATACCCTGCTGTTCAAGCATTTTCCACGTTTGCTGGGCCCGAACAAATGGGCTAATTAAGACTATGTCAAAATCACAACATTGCTTTCCAATCCAGTGACCTGCGCTTTCACACTCTTGCTGACCCTGTAAATTCAGTTGCCTTGCACTGTCTGGTTTAGTGTCCAGTTCAGCCTCACCATGGCGAATAATAAATAATTGCATAACTAAAAGGTTCCCAACGCAACTAAACAAAATAAACCAATTAACTCAACAAAACCGAATGTCACCGGTTGCGAAATATAATTAGTGGCGTAATATTAGCTACATATAACTAAAATGATTAAGCTCTAGTTTAAAATAAAACACTTATTACAAAAAATATAGTTTAATTGCTTAAATTTAGAGAAAATATTTAATGCTAAACCCTTGCTCAATTAGCCGTATCCAGAGCTCTGAATACAAATTAAGGTACCCTCGTGATAAAAACAGTTAACAAAAACCTGGCTAATTATAAAAGTGGTAAATTAGAGAACGGATTACAAATATTAACAGTTCAAAGCCAACAGCAAAAAGCTGGGGTGGCGATGGCGGTTAACGCGGGTAATTACCAAGACCCTGACGAACATTTAGGGCTTGCTCATTTCTTAGAGCATATGCTGTTTTTGGGTACACAAACAACCCCAGATCCCGAAAAAGGCTTTAAAAACTTTGTAGAAAAACGAGGTGGTCGTTGCAATGCTTGGACGAGTTTAGAATATACTAACTTTTTTTACGACATACCGGCTCAATTTTTAGCCGATAGTTTAGCGCAATTTAGTCAACTTTTTAGCTGTCCGTTATTTTCTGAATATTGGATAGCAAAAGAAGTTCAATCAATTGACCACGAGTTTCATTTAAAACTAAAAGATGATATCCGCCGACTTCACGAAGTTCACAAAGAAACCAGCAACCCTAAACATCCATTTTCTCGCTTTAATACGGGCAACAAACAAACCCTAAATGCCGATGCTAAAACGTTGCAGTCAGCTTTATTTGATTTATTTGAGCAAAATTACCATGCTAGTAATATGTGCTTAGTCATTGTGGGGCCTCAATCTTGCGATGAATTATTAACACTTGCTCAAACTCATTTTAGTCAAATAAAAGCCAATAAATCTGCGCGTAAAACATTACCACAAGCACTTTATTTACCTGAACAATTAGGCGTTAAGTTTCAAGTCACCACACTTAAAGCAAGCAACCGAATTATTTTTAGTTTTCCATTACCTAGTGAGCAACAAAATTATTTAGCGAAAAGCTTAACCTATTTAAGTTGCTTGTTTGGTCATGAGGGCGAAGGCAGTTTATTATCTGGATTAAAAAAACTGGAACTTGCGACTTCCTTAACCGCTGGCGGTGGTTTAGATACAGGTACCACTCAAGACTTTAACCTGAGTATTCAACTCACCCAATACGGGTTTAATCATGCTGAGACCGTTTGCGAAACTTTATTTGCCTATATTAATTTTTTAAAAGAGCAGCCTTATTGCGATTACATATACCAAGAAAAAAAGCAGCTGAGTGAGTTAGCTTTCGCTTATCAAGATGCCGAAAAGCCAATAGATTTAGCCAGCCAACTCGCGTTAAAAATGCATCATTACAGTTTAGATAACATTATGGTTGCAGACTATTTAATGTCTGGCGTAGACCCTGAATGGCTAAACCAAGCTTATAGTGCATTAACACCAGACAATTTACGTTTAACCTTGCTATCGTCAAATACTTTAACAAATATCCAAACAACCCCACGCATTTCAACCTGGTATCAAGTGCCCTATACCGTAGAGCCGCTTAGCCAATCATCTATGGAACAATGGAAAAATGCGCAGGCGACAAATTTATTTAAATTACCTAAACCCAATCCTTATTTGCCAAGTACGCTCCCTTTAAAAAATAGTGGTTATAGCGATCCCAAACCACATAAAATTTTAACCGAAAAAGGCGTGGATATCTGGTTTAAACAAGAAACGCGGTTTCAAGCTCCGCATGGACATATTTATATTTCGCTTGATCTGCCAAATAGCCAAGGTAACTGCAAAAAGATAGCAATGACACGCTTATTTATTGAGCTATTTATGGATGATGTCGCTCAAGAAAATTACCCTGCCCAAGCAGCTGGAATTCACTATCAAATATCGCCACATCAAGCTGGCATGCGCATTCATATTTCAGGTTACGCTGAAAAACAAGCGGTCTTTACCAAGAATTTATTGAGCCAATTTAGATTACGCCGATTTACCCAAAAACAATTTGAACATATTAAACAAGTCACCTTATCTAGCTGGTTTAATAGTGGCCACATCAAACCTGCTAATAAAATATTTAACCAGCTAACTTACATGATGCAAAACAATCAGTTTTCGCATCCAGATTTGGCTGAAAGTATTCAAGACCTTGATTTTGCGCAATTTGCCGAGTTCAGCGTACACTTGTTTGAGAGAGTTAATTTAGAAGCTTACCTTGTTGGCTACTGGGATATGACACAAGCTTTACCACTTGCGCAAACGATAAAAGATAGTTTATTGGCCCGCGCCCAACCATGCAGCGAAGTAAACCGGCGGGTCTACCAAATACCCAACCAGGCCACGCGCTACCATATGCATACCCCACATCAGGGCAGTTGTGTCGTGCATTATTATCAAGCTGATGATATTGATGAAAAAAGCATTGCCACTTACATGTTGCTGACTGAGTTACTTTCGCCTATTAGTTTTCAAGTATTGCGCAGCGAAAAACAACTAGGTTATTTAGTTGGCTGTGCTTACTTTCCAATTAATCGTTGTCCTGGTTTAGTTATTTATGTTCAATCTAGTCAATTTTCCAGTACCGCTATTGCTGCTGAAATACGGCAAATGCTGAATGACTTGCCTGAATATTTATCTCAGTTAGAAGACCAAGACTGGCAATCAATTAAACAAGCCCTTATCTATAATTTAACTGACAGACAAAGTAATTTACATGCCAGTGCACAAAGTGATTGGATGTCTATAGGGTTAAAAGACCATCAATTCAGAAGACAAAATTTAATTTGCGAAGCCATTCAACAAACGTCACTGGAAGATATTAAAACCTTAATACAATCGGTTTTTGTTAAAACACAAACGCAGCCTCCTCGAGGACTTGTTCTGACAGCCGCTCCTCAAACAGATTGCAGCGACATTCAAGCAATGAGCTCAACTGATATCATTCGCGACTTTCAACAACAAGCCAACACGCTAAAATTAAATTAAGGGCTAAAATCCAAAAGTATAAAAGGATTGTCTGGTCACTTTTATCTGGTAATGATGTGCAGCGCGATTAAATAAGGTATAATCGCGCCAGATTTAGTCCATATACAGCGCGAAACATCATGACAGTAGAAACCTATCAACCTGAACCAACCGAAAACCAAACAACTACCTTATCAAGCCCACAAAAAGCTTTGCATCAACAAAGCCAAAACCACTCGGGTGAAGGCTCTAAAATTGGTTTTGTTTCTCTTGGTTGCCCCAAAAACCTTGTAGATTCAGAGCGCATTTTAACCCAATTAAGAACAGAGGGTTATGATGTGGTGCCATCATATGATGACGCTGATATGGTTATCGTTAATACCTGTGGTTTTATTGATTCCGCAGTGCAAGAATCATTAGACACAATTGGTGAAGCACTGGCAGAAAATGGCAAAGTATTAGTCACAGGCTGTTTAGGCGCCAAAGAAGATGAAATTAAAGAAGTTTACCCTAACGTGCTTGGTATTACCGGCCCGCATGCATACGAAAACGTACTTGAACAAGTTCATCAGCATGTTGCTAAACCTAAACATAATCCTTTTTTAAATTTAGTCCCTGATCACGGCGTTAAACTCACGCCAAAACATTATGCCTATTTAAAAATATCTGAAGGGTGTAATCACCGATGTACTTTTTGCATTATCCCATCAATGCGTGGTGATCTAGACTCTCGTCCAATTGGCGAAGTATTAAATGAAGCCAAACGTTTGGCCGATGCTGGGGTAAAAGAACTATTGGTTATTTCTCAAGATACCTCAGCATATGGCATTGATACCAAAGGTAAAACCACTTTTTGGGATGGCATGCCGCTTAAAACTAACTTTTTAACTTTATGTGAACAGCTAGGAAAACTAGGTATTTGGGTACGCCTGCATTATGTATATCCTTATCCACATGTTGATAATGTGATCCCATTAATGGCTGCAGGCAAAATCTTGCCTTATTTAGATATTCCATTTCAACATGCCAGCAAACGTATATTAAAACTCATGAAGCGCCCGGGTAATGTTGATAAAACCTTAGAGCGGGTTCAAAAATGGCGTGAGATTTGTCCGGAATTAGTGATTCGTTCAACCTTTATTGTTGGTTTTCCAGGCGAGACAGACGCAGAATTTGAAGAGTTACTCGAATTTTTAAAACAAGCTCAGCTAGATAGGGTTGGCTGTTTTAAATATTCTCCGGTAGAAGGTGCAGTTGCCAACGACTTACCTGACCCTGTATCAGAAGAAGTTAAAGAAGAAAGATTTCACCGCTTTATGGCGCTACAACAAGAAATCAGCACATCTCGTCTTGCTAAGCGTGTTGGTCACACTTACGACATTTTAATTGACGAAGTGGATGAAGAAGGCGCGATTGGCCGTTGTTTTGCTGACGCGCCTGAAATTGATGGTTTAGTTTATTTAAATGATGAAACCAGCATTAAAGTAGGCGATGTCGTAAAAGCCAAAATTATCGCATC
Organism: Catenovulum adriaticum; assembly: GCF_026725475.1. Lineage (NCBI taxonomy): Bacteria > Pseudomonadati > Pseudomonadota > Gammaproteobacteria > Alteromonadales > Alteromonadaceae > Catenovulum > Catenovulum adriaticum. Next base: position 912,539 of record NZ_CP109965.1, on the reverse strand, counting down.
TGACGAATATGATTTATGGGCCGAGTTAATATAACGGTCACTACTACATTTTTGTATTTACACTTAAATTGATAGCCAGCTCAATCTTCAGCATCTGGCTATCAATTTTGAGCCCAAACCATCCAAATTAAAAATCCTCGACCCCTGTCACGAACTAAAAAAAAATATAAAGATTACCTCCTGTATCATACCCGCTGTTGTCACTGATGAGCTAAAGCATATTTCGCTTTGTTTATAATTTGAGCTGGTAAAAACGGTCTTAGGTATACAGAAAATAGAGTAATACAAAAGCTATTACCGAGAATAACAATGTCTTATATTTCGCGTTGCCAACAAAAGAGCATTTAGTAAGCACAAAATTTGCACATGCAACGTAAACAGACGCTAGCATAAAGCTGTCATTTTTTACCAATATCATTATTCAAATCAAATTGAGTATATTTTTTGCAGATGATTTGTAGATGAATAAGTCGCGACTAAATACGCTTATTAAATAAAGTACTTGTACGTGCTCATCGCCAATAAACAAACCAAAAGCATCATTAGTAGCTCAGTATTTGGCATTAAATAAAAGGATATTACAATGAATCAAATAACACATAACTCACTTATAAATAAGCCAAGCAGCAAAGCCACTTTATATCCCAGTGTCTTTTATCTTGTTTTATTCAGCTCGTCCCAACTTTCAGCTGAACCCCAAAATGGCTTTGCAGGTAATTTAAGTGCTGGTGCGCATTATGATGACAACATTTTCAGACTTGATAATGAAGAAATAACAGACACATATTATCGCTTATCACCTAATTTAAAATTAACTGGATTAGCCGGTAAACATCGCTTTAGGCTCAACTACTTTGCAGATTACAACCAATATAATCAGTATGAAAATCTCAATTATAACGAACACCAAATCATTGCTATTGCCGATTTAGATCACAGCTATCGCAGCCAGTCAGAATTTAAATTGCGCTATTACAACGAACGCGAAACACCAGGCAGTAACGATGCCCCTAACGATATTAGAGATGAATTTAATTTAAGGAAAGGCTTTGCCGCTAACGCCAAATTTAGTTATGGGCGTTATGCCAGCACTGGGCAATTAGTTATCTCTGGTGAACACTTAAATTTGAATTACACTAACAACCAACAGTTTTTTCGTGATTACAATCGTAATAGTGTAAATGCGACTTTTTATTACAGGGTTGCACCAAAATCTCGCGTTTTGCTAGAAGCTCGTTGGCTAGATTACCAATACGATCCAACAGAAGACTATATTGATAAATCGAGCCAAAAATATATTTTTTTAGCAGGTTACGAATGGCGTTTAACCGAACAGACTAAAAGTACAATTAAAATAGGTTATCAAAATCAAACTTATCAAGCTGATAATTTAAGCGATTTAGATAATTTATCATTTGAAGTAGCCACTCTGTGGCGCGCCAATGAATACAGCCAATATGGGCTAAGTGCGAAACGTGAAACCAGAGAATCATCGCTGATAAACCGTCCTAGTTACATTCGAAATTCATTAAAGTTAAACCTAAATTACAACTTATCGCAACGAAGTCAGCTCAATATTGATCTAAGTATGCTAAAAGATGAGTTAAACCCAAATGATAATATTGAACCAAATACAGAGGCAGCAGAGCCTAATGAGAATCATCGCTATCAAGCAAATCTAATTTTTAATTATGAGCTCAGCTATAACTTAGAAACTCAAATTAATTACACATTTAATAACCGAAAAGCTGATAATGAATTAAATCAATATACCGCAAATCAAATTGGCTTAACGTTAAATGCAAAGTTTTAACTAGTTCACAGTGATTAAAGCCAAATAAAAATTACTCGTTTGAGTTTGGTATCATAATTGCCTAATTATTAAAGAAGGACGATCAAGACGGTTAATCACTCGTAAATTAATGACATATTTAATAATAATAAATCGCTCAATCATTTTACGCGCCACACACTATCAACGTCACACAATGGAATTTAAACAATGAAATGGTCTACCAATATTATTTTATTTGTAGTGCTTTTGCTTAGCGTTAACCTTCAAGCTAACGAGTTAACAGGCTACCAACTAGGACCCGATGATAAAATTAGCATTAACATTTTTAACGAACCCGACCTAAGTGCCAAAAGCCTTAAAATATCAATAAACGGAGCTGTCTCCTTACCTTTAATTGGTCAAGTCTCCGTTTTAGGGCTCACCACCTCACAAGTGGAATCAAAAATTGCAGCACTGTATTTAAATGGCTACTTGAAAGATCCTCAAGTTTCAGTGTCTGTTATTGAGTATCGCCAGTTTTATATTAATGGCGAAGTAAAATCGCCAGGCGGTTATCACTACCGTGAAGGACTAACAGTGCAAAAAGCCATTTCATTAGCGGGCGGTTTTACGCCTAGAGCAGCGCGAAACGACATAACACTGATTAGAGAAAACAATAATCATGAGAAAAAGGCTAAATTATCAGATTTAGTCAAACCCGGTGATCTTATTACCATTGATGAAAGTTTCTTTTAAGGATGACCCGATGAGCCAAAATTCAATGCATATTCAAACAAACAGAAAAACCAAACTGGCAAATCAAAACCAAGATACCAACTTATTTGATATTGCGGGCTATTGGATGATTTTACTACGTAATAAATGGTTAATCTTATTTTGTGGTCTGTTCTGTTTAGCGCTAGCAAGTTTATATGCCGCTAAATCAGTGCCTATTTACCAAGCCAGCGTAAAAATTCAAGCCGATCCGACAACACCCAGTGCATTATCTGGTGGTCAAAACATGATGAGTCCACCCGTATTTTTATTTTACGAAACTCAATATGAAATTATTCAATCACGTACCGTCGCCGAAGCCGTAGTCAAAAAATTAGATTTGGTTAACCGTTATAAACAAGCCCAACTCGCCAAACAAAATCAACCACAAGGTAACGGCATTATCAGCCAAATTAAGGGCTTGAAAACAAAATTGGCAACTTTATTTGGTCAATTAAAAGCGGATATTATAGGCCAGCCAATTCAAGAGTCGAAACCAAGTCCACGCACAGATGAACAAATAGCCATTCAGTTAGCACAAAAAATTCAATCCGGCTTAAAAGTAAAAGGCGGACGAAAAAGCCAAATGATTGATATTAGCTATCAATCAGATAACCCAGAGCTTGCCACTGAAATTGTAAATACAGTGGCTGATGCCTACATTTCGTTTGGACTACAAACTCGTCTGAGCCAAATCAAAGACACCGCAAGCTGGCTTAGTGAGCAATTAACCGAACTTAAACAGAACTTAAAAACCTCTGAAGACAAACTTCAAGCTTATAAAAAAACGCAAGGGTTAGTCGATACACAACAACAGCAGCAAATTGCCAATACTCAACTATCTAATTTAAATACAGAATTAATTAAAGCGCAAACTCAACATGCTGCAGCACAAGAGCTATATACCCAAGCCATGCAAGCTAAAAATAAACATAATGGATATTTATCGCTCAGCCCAGTTATGCAAAACTCGAGTGTAAAAGCGCTGGTTTCAGAGGAAGCACGTTTATCTAACCGAGTCATAGAGCTTTCAAAACGCTATGGTGAGAAGCACCCTAAAATGGTTGCAGCCCGTTCGGATTTAAATAGTACAAGTCAAAATTTACAGCGTGAAGCTGAAAAAGTAGTGAGTAATATTGAAAAACAATACAGATTAACTCAATTACAAGTCACCAACATTGAAAAACTTATCCGTGAAAATAAACAAAACTTACAATCATTACAGGGTAACAATTATGAACTCGGCCGCTTAGAGCGGGAAGTGGAAGAAAACCGCCGTGTGTATGATTCTTTTGTTACCCGTTTAATGGAAGCCGATGTATCTGGTGACTATGAAGCTTCTAATATAAAAATAATTGATAAGGCCACCCAGCCTAAACGTCCAATAAAACCGAATGTAAAAGCAATATTAGCAGCTGGCCTGTTTGTCGGACTCGTTTTAGGCGTATTAGTCGCGTTATTAAGAGCCTCTTTAGAACGCAGCTTCCACACGCCTGAACATGTTGAAAACAAATTGAAAATTTCTGGATTAGGTATTACTCAGCTCGTAAAAAACTTTAAAAAAGAAGGCAAACCCGAGGTTCAGTACTTAACCAACAACCGATCTACTTTTGCCGAATCTATCAATACGATACGAACCGGGATTTTATTTAGTGAAATTGAAAACCCACCCAAGGTTACTTTAGTTACCTCAAGTTCAGGATCTGAAGGTAAATCAACCCTGGCTGTTAATTTAGCATTAGCGTTTAGCCAATTAGATAAAACTTTATTATTAGAGCTGGATTTACGTAAACCTTCAATTTCAGATTCATTAAAGCTGACCAACCCGTTGGGCATGCGTGAAATTCTCAGCGAAGGAGTGAGTCATCAGCAAGCGATCTGCCAGCTTGAAGGCGAAGAAAATTTAGATATTATTCACGCAGGAAGTATTCCAAACAACCCATTAGAGCTTATTTCATCAACTGCATTCAGACAGTTATTACAAAATCTCAAACAAGTTTATACGCATATTATTATTGATAGCCCACCTATTTTACCGGTCAGTGATGCTGGCGTGTTAGCGCAACTAAGCGACTCTGTCATTTTAGCGGTAAGAGCCGAACGCACCAGCATTAAAAACGCTCAAGAAAGCGTCAAGCGACTCAATAAATTAAACGCCAATATCGCTGGTGGCGTTTTAACCGCCGCAGAACCTAAAAAAATGAGTTATTACGGCGAAAGCTATCATCAAGCAGAATATTATGGTTACCAAGCGACTTAAGGTAGGAACATGATTGATATACACAGCCATATTTTACCTAATGTAGATGACGGGGCGCGAAGCCTTAATGAATCGATGGACATGCTCAAGATGGCCGAACAAAACGGCGTAACCACGCAAGTGCTCACGCCGCATATTCATTTAGGTCGGTATGATAATAATCAAGCCGACTTAGCCAAACGCTTTATAAATTTTAATGAAGTGGTTGAGCAGTCTGATCTTAATATTAAATTATTATTAGCTTGTGAGTTAAGAATTAGCTCAAATATAATCCAATTAGTTAAACAACAAAATTTACCTATTTTAGGGGAAATGGAGGGGTTTAAATTATTTTTACTGGAATTCCCGCGAATAGAGTTACCTGCCGGCTACCTTAATCTAATTCAATGGTTATTATCAAAGCAATACCGGCCGATTATTGTGCATCCTGAACGAAATAAAACCTTTGTCAGGCAGCCTGAAAAATTACAAGCCCTGCTTAAGCTTGGCTGTTTAACCCAGATTACGGCGAGCAGTTTAACTGGTAAATTTGGGCAGAGTGCGCAGCAAAATGCACAATCTTTGTTATTGAACAATCAAGTTTCAACTATCGCCTCTGATTGTCATAACCTGAAAGGTCGGCAACCAGATTTAAAACAAGGGATTGATAAAGCTGCAGAACTCATTGGCCAACAGGCAGCGCTGAAACTGGTAACAACCCAAGCGGAGCAGTTAATTTACAAAAATCCGTTTACCGAGATCTGCATGGCTTAAATAAATGAGCCAAAGTTGATTAACACCAATAACTTTGACTAATCAACCTGGTTTTTCCAATTACTAACTTGCGCAGGTTTAAAAATACCCGTGCCGCCATTACCGCACTGAGGGTTCAGCAAACGTCCTTCTCCTGTATAAAGGTTTGACTGAACCCAAACCTGATTAAATTGCTCATCCATAAAGGTCGTCATTAAACATATAGCAATCGCTTTTGCGTCTGCAATTTCAATCTTGTTGTTAAAAATTTGAGTATTGCCATGCCCTACAGCAATCCCCTGCGGGCGGTAACCAGAACGATTGGTTACTGCTTTAATATCATTGCCCAGCACAAAATAGTCGCCACCTTTTAAAAAAGCTGCTTCTGTTCCAATCGTAATCGCACCATTAAATTTAAGATCCACATTACGAATCACGTTATTTTCAACTCTTACATTATTCGCATTAATTTTAATATCTATCGCTTCACTGGTCGTATTTTGGATTACATTATTACGAACTTTAATATCAGAAACGCTATGCTGCGTTTTCAGTGAGCCATCGCCTAAATAAATGCCTTCTCCATACTGATTATTACGCTTACCTGTATGCTCTATTAAATTATTTTCTAAGATAAAATTCGTGCCACCTTGGTGCTTCGGCTTTACCACTAAAGCTTCTTGACCCACATTTAGAACATGCAAATCAGATAACCTAATATCGCTTGAGTCAATGACCTCAACCCCATATAAACCACCTTCTATGGTAAAACCAACTAAATCGATCGATCGGCTATTTTCAATAAAGACACCTGTGCCGCGATAATTTTGATTGCTAATAGTGACTTTTTTCTCAACCGCTAACGGCTGAATCGTTAATTTTCCTGATTCCGGAGAGAAATCACGAATTTTAAAAGCAGGTTGAGATTGATTGGCAACGCAAATAACATCATTGGTTTGATAATCATCAATTGCGTCGTTAATAGTTTTATATGAGTCAAGATCAAATATTTGTCCATCGCTTTCTGCACTAAAATTGTTATTAACTATTTTAGTGCAAGTGTTAAGAATAGGCTCTGCACAAATTGAAAAATGAAAAAAGGCAACCAATGTTATGACTAATTTAGGGTGCCAGTTAAAGTAAAATTTGTTTTGCAAAAAGCGGGTTAAATGAAACACAAGATACTCCTTAATTAATAACCAAAACGCCAACCCATCGAACTATAAATGCAAACACAAGATATTTTTATCTAAATGAACTGCCCGACAGGTAATCTCTGTTTAACTCAAAGTGATGTTTTAATAGATACAGTGCGGTTGAACCAATTTTTAGTACAAACAAACACGACAAGCGTAATCCCAAAACCCAATATTGAAACTAGCGTTGAATGCTGAAATGCCGATAGATATGAATCTGTTTGTTGAGCGTTATAGGTGTAAAAAAACAAATTGAAGTAAGGCAAAAAACACAACAGTGAAATCACTCCAAAATGCAAATTAAATTTAGCACTAAACACCTTATACTGCAGCACATAAAAGCACTGTAAATAATTAACACAAAAAGCGCTGACTAGTAATAAACACAATAAGGAAATGTCTTTAAAATAAACCCCTATGCAAATTGCAGCAACATTAGTCATGGCAGAAAATAATCCACATACCAATTGAAGATTTGTTTTGCCTAACGCTTGATAAACACCGCCAGTTGAACTTAATACCATTTGTAGTGGAATACTCACTGCTAGCAAACTTAAGATAGGCGCAGTTTTATCCCATTGAGGTCCAAATAATATATAAACCACATCACTTGCAGCCCAAAATAAAATAAATGAAACGGCGCAACCAAGTAGTGCCAATCGGTAACAGACCTGATAATACGAACTTTCTATTTTATCTGGATAATCTCGATATTTAGTTAAAATGGGCTGCAACGCTGGTGTAATTGCAAATGTAAAAGCCTGCAAAGGGTAGCGCATTATCTGATAAGATTTTTCATAAAAACCTATCGTAGTCACCCCAAAGTATTTAGTAATTAAAATTGTATCTAAATTACGCGAAAAAAAGTTTACGAGTTGAAATAAAAACTGAAATTTCGCAAAATCATAAAATAGCTTGATAGCATTAACTTGTTTTCCGAATTTTGGACGGCCCAGAGTCGTTTTACCCGCCATCCAATAATAAAAGGCCATTCTAAAAAATGGTGTTAGTGCAAATTTCATTGCTAAGGCTATAAATTCAAAATTTAAAAAATATAGGCATATACAAACACTAAAAGCAGCTACTTCAGATAATATTTCGGCTTGTGCCATTTTGATAAATTGAGCATCTTTTTGAATGCTTGCAGCAGGCACAATAGATAAGGTAGATGAAAATACAGCTAGTGCTAATACATAAATCAGAAGGTGATATTCAGATAACGATAACCAATTGAGCAGCGCTTCACCGATAAACAAAAATACAAATGCTAGCAATGCAGCCAATATTAAAGTAAAGCTATATAACCCATCCCTAATGTCAATCGTGATATTTTGCTGATAAACAATTGCTGGCGCTAAACCTGAATTTGTCACTAATTGGAAAAACATCACCAGCATCTGCACTGTTGCCAGTACACCAAACATTTCAGGTGTAAATATTCTAGATAAAATGGCTAACGAACCAAGCTGAAAAATATATAAGCTATATTTACCAAGCAAACTTCGAACAATAGCCGATTTAAGTTCACGATTTAAATTCATGTTGGATCATCAATTAAATTAGCATATTGAGTTTCAATTTGATTAAAATCAAACTCAATTTGGCTATCACTGGAAAACAATTTAGGTAGCTCATCAGCTAAACTTTGTAAATCTTGAAACACCCTATCTTCATAACCAACCAAACTGAAAAATGAAATTACTTTACTATCCCAGCCAACAGAAAAGGAAGGTATCTTGAAACTAAAGGCTACAATGTTAGCGTGCAAGCGATGCGAAATAATCAAATCAGTGGAGCGTATGAAATTAACTAACTCAATACTTGACTGGCACCTTGGTTGAACTGAGTACTCCAGGTCTGTATGTACTAATTGAGCAAGCACAATATCATAAAGGTAAGCTTCGTCTTCAGCCGCACCATTTGTAAATAACTGAACTTGATAACCTTGATGGTTTGCAAATTTTATTACCGATACTAAATGAGCGACTGAATTAGCCTCTAAATCAGATTTAATATCACCGGAGTAATTCAAACTCTGTAAATCAGCAATCCCTAGTCCGAGTGTTTTGTTTAATTTTTTAATAGGCGTTTGCGTATATTCATTTAGCGAAGCACTCATTAGTGCTGGGTCCGGAATAATGTCAGAATCAACACCAAAAAAATTAAACATATTGTCTCGTGATACTTGATCCCTTACCGAGATTTTATCTAGTACCTTAGAATGCAATACTCGGCTCATTAACTTCTTCCCTAGCCAACTCCATTTATTAGCAACCCCAACTGATAATATTTGAGTCGGTATTTGGTTTTTTTCTGCTAACCGAATTAACAAATAAAGTTTAAACGGGAAGTTTAAGTCAACATCACTAATCAACTGCCCTCCACCTATAACCAATTTATCTGCCGCAACCAGTTTGCGCTTCAAATATACTCTTCCTACCCGTAAATATTTCAGTGAAAAAAACAGCAGAACCATTAACTTTCTAATTGGGCTAGGTAATTTAACAAATAAATTAAAACCTTGTGCTTTACCAGCTTTGTTTGGCACTTGATCACGATAACTGATATCACAAACTTCTACAGTTTCTATATTTTTACTTTTAAAGTAAAACCTAAGGTTATCTGCAATAATGCCATCCCCTAAATTGTCCGAATAAGGCACTGCCGCAATTACATATTTCATAATTTATTCCGCATATAAAACTGTCTTAATATGGTTCGCCAATTGATAATTTACTAAATCCCGCTCTGTCTTATCATGATTGACTCCCTCTTGATAAAAAGTCATAAATTTAGTTATCACCTTAGGATCATTATCTTCCAATAAAAATAATAAAGGATTCGTTGCGATTTCACGGGCGATTTGTAGCTGGTGATCATCAGAAAACTCTTTATATTTCTCTAGCCTAGGAATAATTACCGTCGGCGTATCATGTTTAATAGAATTAAAAATACTCCCGATGCCACAATGACTAAAAATAAGAGCCGCATTTTTATAAAAACCTTCGGCTTCGTCTCTTGAAACAAACTCCGTCTGACGAGTACTATTATAAAGTTTAATGTTAGAAGAACTCCCATATTGCACCACTAATTCATATGGTGTTGTAATTTGCTTAATACATTGGTTAACTAACCTTAACATTCGGTCAAATTTATAATGGCACGTTCCCGTGGTCACATATATTAAAGGTTTTTCCATGGTATTGAATCCTCGGATATTTATTGGCTACAGCTTGCCATTGACAAAAAATTTGGTCTGCTAATCTGAATCTATATAGAAAAGCACAAGTATGAGAAGGCTCAACAACACGGGATAAAGTATCCAGATAAATAAACTTAACGCCCAATAATTTAGCCGCCAGAGCAAAAGGAATACAAATAGGTCCGCCTGTGCTAAAGACGGCCTGCGGATTAATTTTGCGTATTATACCAATAGCTTTAAACACGTTAGTAAAATGACGCAATGGATTAAATTGTGAGCTTTTGATCACTGTTAGAGACTTAGCGCCTGTATCAGCTTTTATATTGACGGACGTAACCAAATGAAACTCTGGTATTGCTTGCATTATGCAAAGTGCTTGCGTTAAATGCCCTCCAGCATTAACAACTGTCAATATGGGTTTGACTTTTTTCGTCATTGTTTTCTCCGTTTAATCAAAATAGCAGGTACACCACCCACAATTGAAAAAGGTTCCACGTCTTTGGTAACGACTGCACCGGCTGCAACAATAGATCCTCGACCGACTTTAACACCGGGCATCACGATCACATTACGGCCTAGCCAAACATCATCGCCAATAACCACACCTTTTTCAGGTCGATATCCTTGCAGAGACATAGGAATATCAGTTCGTTCAAATTCATGCATTCGGCTTAAAATGGCCACATTTGGCGCAATCAATACATCATTGCCAATATCCGCTTTTTCAATATATACATTTTCATTCACCCGACAACCGTACCCAAACTGCACACGCTGACCATTGGCAATGTAAATGTTGTGACCTAACATAGATTCATTAGGTCCTGATTTCATAATTTTAAGCACCCGAGTAAAGTACCAAACTCGCCATTTTGAAAATAACAAGGTAAAGCGAGCTGACGGCAGTTTGGCAAAAATTAAATAATACAAAGCAATTTTTATCATCATTAAACAACCTGCTTTAAATGAGTTAAATAATGATTCGCCGCATAATCAGCAGTAAATTCTTTTAAATATCCTTGGTTGATCAACTTTTGTACATTGGCCTTATATAAAGGGTATTGCACTTCAAGCTGTCTTAGTGCAACAAAGAGTTCACCAATACTTTGCTCTGATACTTTTACTCCGAGGGGAAACGCATCAAAAAACCCGTCTACCCCCGTATTTTGGTGATACAAAATAGGACAACCACAAGACAAAGCTTCGATATAAGCCATGCCAAAGGTTTCATTTTTAGCAGGCAATAAAAAGCCTTTGCTCTTTTTCATTAATTGCAATAATTGATCGTGCGGCAGTTGCCCTAATAGTTTTACTTGGTTTTCTAAATTTAACGATTGGATCAATTCAATTAATTGCTGCTTAACTGAGTCATTGCCACTGCCACAAACATTCAACTCAATCTGAGTTCCTGCCTGCTTTAACTCTGAAATAGCTTCAATTAACGGCATAATACCTTTGCGCTGGTATTGATGAAAACTTAATACGGTTAGGTATTGATTGCGCTCAACTGGCAAATCTTTCAATTGCGGATCAATTTGGCAAATATTGGCAAACCTGGCTTGTTTATCTACCCTCTCAACTCCTAGTTTTTGCTCTACGCTCGCCTTCGCCCACGGACTGACCCAAAAAACAAATGCGGCCTGTTGGTATACTTTTGAAAACAGCTTTTTACAATCAGCTAAACGCCCTATATTGTGTAAATCAGAGCCTCCTCTAACTGACACTAAATAAGGAACTTTCCACGCTTTACTCAACCGATAAGCCAGTACACCTTCGCTGGTTAACTTATGGCCGTGCACCGCCGTAAATTCACATCGTTTTAATTTTCGAGCTATTAACCAAGCCCAAAAAAATAAGCTAGGCGCGTACAAAAAAGGCAAAGGGATTGCCCAATAAACAATACTGACTCCTTGCTTAAACGTTTTAAACGAAACCTTAAATGGATTTGAGGTACGGTTAACCGACAGCACAAAATGCATAGTAGATGCATCTTGCTGCTGTGCCGCTTTTATTAAATGATGCACTGCCTTGGTATGAGGAAAAGGCCGTCCATCGGGGTAATCTTGATGGATATGCAATATTTTCACGCGTTTGCCTCCTGCGTACGTGTTATTACCGTCGATAAATTTTGTTTAAAAGATTCTACTGAAAATTTCTCTGCATGCTTTCGAACTTGAGCGTAATCTAATATTGTTCCTTGATTTTCAAATTCATTAATCGCATTCATTAAACAGCTTAAGGTTTGAGTTTCAAAATGTATACCTGATACATTAGCGGCTACTGTTTCTAGGCTACCACCCTTGCCATAAGCAATCACAGGTGTGCCACATGCCTGAGCTTCAACCGGTATAATGCCAAAATCTTCTTCTGCCGCAAAAACAAAGGCTTTTGCTTGCTGCATCGTTTTAATCAGCACTTCATTTGATTGAAAGCCCATTAATTCAATATTGTCATGACCTTGAGCCAGTCGTTTAAGCTTTTCCATTTCTGGGCCGTCGCCAATCACTTTTAATTTTTTTTCTGGCATTTTGGTAAAGGCTTCAACCACTAAATCAATTCTTTTGTAAGGCACTAAACGCGAGGCAGTTAAGTAAAAATCCTGTTTATCATCGCAATACTGAAATTGAGATAAATTAACTGGCGGGTTAATCACCTCAGCTTCACGTCGATAACATTTGTAAATTCGCTTTTTAATAAACTCAGAGTTGGCAATAAATAAGTCAACACCGTTGGCCGTGCGACTATCCCAAATTCTAAATTTATGTAAAAAGTGACGAATTACCGCAGATTTAACACCGCGAGTCATCCCGCTTTCCTTTAAATACTGTGCTTGTAAATCCCACGCATAACGCGCTGGCGAATGGCAATAACAAACGTGAGTTTGCTCTGGGCTGGTAATAACCCCCTTAGCAACACAGTAACTAGACGAAATAATTAAATCGTATTCAGACAAATCAAACTGTTCTACCGCAATCGGAAAAAATGGAAAATAATTTCGATACTTACTTTTAGCAAAAGGCAGTTTTTGAATAAACGAAGTATAAACCTTATTGTTTTTTAACCAGTCCCGGCTATCCTCCGGTAAAAAGTCCACTAAAGTGTAAATATCAGCCGTTGGGTACAAAGCAATGATTTCTTGTAAAACTTTTTCGGCTCCGCCATTCACCACCAGCCAATCATGAATAATAGCAACTTTCATATAGGTTCCTTTGTAACAGTTTTAGATTTCATATTATTTTTGTAAGTATCCCATACATATATCAATACAAAGCTTGTAAACAGCATAACCATAAAGCCTACCACCTCCAGCCAAATAACCGGTTTATATAATTTTGCTAGTATGCTAGGTAAATACAGAGTGTAATGAGCTACATAAGCAATTAAAGTATTACGGCCCACCACAGCAAGAACTCGAGATAACGTTTGAGGAATCAACTTATGTTCGGTTAATGCTGCGAGAATTAAAATGAGCAATACAGTTACCCCTCCATAAAGCGATAAATATAAAAAATGAGGCGGCGCTTTAAATAAAGCGATGGCTAGATCATGGATAGGTTGCTCGCTAATAACATTTATGCCTGTCCCACCGAATAACAATAAAAACATTGCAATGGGTAGCAATACATTTACCCGAGTCTGATTAGAATTAACAGAAAAATAAAACTGTCCGATTAGCATTCCAAATGCAGCTAGAAACATTAAAGGAAAAAACGGATAAACATCTAAAAACAATAACCTTAATACTCCAGCACTATCAGAATCTACAAAGTGAGTACCTATGTAATATGCACAAGCATATACAATTAACCAAATCAGCACATACTGCCAATTCGCAATTTTATTAAGCATCCAAATATTCAAGGGCGCAACAATTAAGGCGAGCAAATAAAATGTCAGGATTTCTCCGCCCATTGAAAAGCTTTGATACAATAAAATTTCATACAATCCATTTGCTTGCTCTGGAAACCTAAAAGCTAAAATAACAACAATCAATTGCCGGGCCAGAAAAATTTGAGCTATTCTTTTGCACAGCTTTTGATTATAAAAAGCCCCAATAGAATTCTTAGTCAACAACTTTCGGTGTGCGACATAATACGTAAAACCAAAAGTTAAAATAAAAAACGGAGTAGCTACACGCAAAAATGCTTGTATATATTCAAGCAGCTCTAAAGATATAACAGCCCGACTCTCTAAAGCCCCAATATAATGAATCGCTATTAACAATAAGATGGCCATCCCTCGACAGGAATCTAACCAAGTAATTCTAGCCATTTACTACTCCTTTTTTACACAAAGCGTGAACCTCTAAATGTTCGCCAGTATAAATCCTCCTCCAAGTCCAACTTAATAACGACACATTTATTTGACCGTTAATCATTAAGCTGATATCCATGTTAATTTTTATCATTGTGCTCCCATACAATTCGTTTTAATTTATTTATAAGCCTGTGGAAAGCTAACTTCCTTAATTGCAGTTTGCTCAGCATCATCATAGTCGTCGCTATCGTCAACTTGCTGGTAAGCCTCTTGATAGTCAGCAATATAAGCAAATAACACTATGGTTAAAAACCACATCATGCTTTGATCCCTAAACACAGCAGCTTCAGTAAAGCTGTAAATCACCGGCACAATTAACGCTCCTGCCAGCCATTTTGATTTAACGCCTGCACACAAAGTGATAAATAAACTAATTAAAAAACTACAACCGAGTACACCAAATTGCAGAAACATGTCCAAATAGCCATTATGGGGTGACGTGATTTGTTGCAAGAAGCTCCATGGATCGTCAAAAAAATAAGGAATAACGCCAACGCCAAAATAAGCGCCATATCCATAACCTAAAAGCACTTTAGAAAAATAATCCATGTCATAATAAAGCGTATCCCAAATTAACCCCCGGCCAGTAAATGCCGCTGGTTCCATATATTGGCCAATATGAAACATCTCACCTGAAATATATGACAACCCAGGAATAAAAATAAAGACTGAGCTCAATACCAAAAAACTAAACCCAACAATAAACTTTGCAATCAAGGTACCGGATAAAGCCAAGCCAATAAATAGCATTGCCAACGCTAAACTCGTTTTACTGCCTGTCAAAACTAAAAAACAAAATATCATTGCTAAACAAAGGTACAGCTTTTTAACTTCAATACCATCCAGTTTAATTAACAAGATCATCATGACAAACATGGCCAGTAAGTTTTGCCCCAATAAGTTTTTACTTCGATTAAATCCTGCTAAAGCGCCATCCGGTCCAAAGGCCCCCCCCATTCCAACAGACAAAAAAATCATAAAAATAATCAGGCATATAGCCATAAATAGAGATTGAGCATAGCTTTGATGCAATCTGGATAAATAAAAAGAAGTAAAAATACAAAAGCAAAATATAAGCTGAAATAACGCTCTTTTTATTGTGTAAGTCATATAAGCGGACCACAACACACTGGCCAAAGCTAACCCAGAGATCATCAATAATGTAAGCAATTGCCGTTGAGCGGGTAAACTCATAAAATTTAATTTAACCAAGCGCCAGGCTAAATAAAAAAAAGCTAAAAACCAAAACAACTGCTTAGTTATATTACTACTTGACATAGAAGTTGCGCGGTACTCAGCTTCTGTATCCATCATTGTGCCTTTGGGTGCTAGCTCTGGCGAAAACAACCCCAAGCAATAAAGTAAAATAATTAAAAACGCGTACTTATCTAACCACTCAATAGCTCGCATTGATCAACCTTCAGACTTTACAGGTGCAGTTTTTATCGATTCAGATTGGGCCACATACTGGTGTGCAAACTGGGCAAAACGTTTTCGCCATGGATTTTCAAAAAATCGATACACCAGATAAGATGAAGCTACTACTAATAATAAATAACAGACCAGTATCAAGTCAGCAAAATACAAATTCGAAAACTGTACAATTTGATTGTACCCGTGCGCATCATCCACTGACTTTATATACTGGCCCTGACCTTGGTCTATCAAATAAATGACACGCCATAATAAAGTTAAAATAAATGAATGAATCATATACATAGTAAATGAAAGCACAGCCAAGAGCTGAACCCATTTACCACTTAACCATTTAGACACCACACCGGCTTCTGCTGCAAAACAAAACACAATTAAACCAAATAAAACAGGTGCTAATAATGACCATTGATTTGCGCCAAATTCAGCTACAAAATAAATCACACTAGCAACAGCTATTAGTTCAAGAACACTGCCTTGTATAAAGCTTAAATTTAACCCGATCACAGCTTTTAAACGATAAACCAATACTCCTACAAAAAAGCCCGCAAAACACCTGAGTAAACCATAGTCGTAGGTTAGATCTAAATTTGTCTGCATCACATTAAACAAAATAACAAGTGATGCTATGGTAATAGCTACATAAGCTAAAATTCGTCGAAAACTGAATAATAATAAACAAATAACGGCAAACGCCATATATGTGATAAATTCAACACTGATACTCCAACTTGGATTATTCCAAGTTAGCGAATCATGTATGCCTAAAGCATGAATTAAAAAAACATTTGTAAACAAGGCGTCTAATGAAAACCGTCCAGAAAAAGCACTGGTCTGACTGTCCACCGCATACTGGCTGGCAACATACCATTTCGCAAACTCTAAGCTCAAAAAGCCCAATAAAACTAATAAATGCAAAGGCCAAATACGCCCTAAGCGCTTAATAAAAAAGACACTTAATTGATTAAAATTATTGAGCTTATGGCTATAACTGGCACAAATCACAAAGCCACTTAAGACAAAGAAAAAATCAACAAATAAATATGCATTTCTAATAAAATCAAGTGGATATAAATGAGTTAATAACCGAGCATGCAAAATACAAACAAGCAGCGCACAAACGCCTCTTAAGCCATCTAAAGCAATATATCTTTCTGGTTTACTCATTTCATTTACCTTGTCTGTCATGCTTAATACATCGCCTTAATTTGACCTGTGACTAAAAATCGCAACTTGCCGTATTTATCAATAAAGGTTAAAAATCTATGGTAATAAACAGCTTTTCCTAACGGCAGACAAAGCAGGGTAAAAGCCAAACTCAACACAGCTAAGCCTGAGGTTTTAGCAATATAAAATAACTTTTCCCCTAGGGTTTTCTGAGCAAATCTATATTTGCTGAAAGTAGCGCCAATTCGCATTTTTCGAGTAATTAAATAGCGAATATTTAAGCGGTTAGCTTCAACTTCTTCGCTTACAATGGCGTCATCACAATAGACAATTTTACAACCTTGATTATGCAGGCCATTAAAAAACTCAGCATCTTCGCCGCCGGTTTTTCCGTAAGATAAATCGAACCGGCGATCTTGAATTTTATCTCGTTTAAATAAAGTGCAATTAGCGGCACAACTGCTTAACTGCGTTCCATTTGAATGGCGTTTACGATCAAAAAATCCACCATCAATAATCCATTGTTCTGTGCCTGCAGGGTACGTAGAAACAACCTGCCCACAAACAATATCTGCCTGATACTGCTGGGCGGCTTGATATAAATTAAGTAACCAGTTTGGATCGGCTATTTCGTCGTCATCAATTAAAGCGACCCAATCACCCGAGGCTTTTTCTAAACATAAGTTTCTGGCGGCAGAAATATTTTGAGCCGTTTGCTGTAAATAATGCAGAGAACAATTTAACTGACTTCTGGCTTGCTCAACTAATGGTTTAGCAAACAAATCGGCATCATTATCAACCACCACAATTTCAATCTCACAGCCGTGTGGTAAATTTAAGTTATTAATACTGGCCAGCGTTTGGCTAATATGCGCGCGTTTATAAGTGCATATACAAACAGAAATTAACATAAGAATCCTTTACTTTGGGTTGAATAAAATAATCATTTAAAGACAAAAATTATCTGATATTAATAAACATTTTTTCCAACAAAGCCTTTGTAAAAGGTATAAATAACAATTTTAAAATCCATCCATAGCGACCAATTACGAATGTAATCTAAATCAAACTGAATCCGCATTTGCATTTTGTCTAGCGTATCTGTTTCGCCGCGCCAGCCATTAATTTGGGCCCAACCAGTAATACCCGGTTTCATTTTGTGCCTGAGCATATAATAGTCAACCACTTTGCGGTATTGCTCGTTATGAGCAACGGCATGTGGTCTTGGCCCCACCACCGACATTGTGCCTTGTAAAACATTAATAAACTGCGGTAATTCATCAAGTGAGGTGCGACGTAAAATACCGCCTAGCCAGGTAATACGAGCATCTCCTTTTTTAGCTTGGGTAACTACGTTGCTATTTTCGGTTACTGTCATACTTCTAAATTTCCATATTTTTATACGCTTTCCATCCATGCCATACCTGTCTTGCTTAAAAATAACCGGACCTTTTGAGGTGAGCTTAATTGCAATCGCAATGAGCATCATAGGCACTGCAATAACAGACAAAATACAACCTGCTAATATCACATCTTCTATTCGTTTCATCATAGAAGCGCCGCCGCGCATTGGCGTGTCGTAAACACTAATCGTTTGAATTTCACCAACATGAGCCATGCGTGAATGTAGTAAGTTGTAGGTAAAGAAATCTGGAATAACATGCACATCTAGGGTGGTATCCCCTAACGCCAATAATACGCTTTCAACTTGATCTTTTAAACTAAGGGGCAATGCAATAAAGAGCACATCTATTTCACCTACTTTGGCAGACTCAATCGCTGCTTCAATATTACCTTTATACCAAGCTCGGTATGTTTTGCTAAAGCTTTCTTCTGGTCGATCGTCATAAATGGCTGATAATTGATAACCCATTTCAGGGTGTTCTAAAATTTCTTGAGCTAATTTTTTTCCTGATTCAGTTACACCAATAATACCTACCGAGCGAGTGTTAATGCCTTTTCGTCTGACAGCAAATAAAAAATAACGAAAAACAACACGCCAAGAAACTAAAGAAAACAAACTCAATAAAATCCAACTGCCTAAGGCGAGTCTTGAATAATAATCCGCGGTTTTAGTGAAAAAGATAAACAACAATGCGGGCAACAACATTACAAACCAGCTTAAACACGTATAAAAGAGTATTTCTTTTAACGCGCCAGCCCGCCATGAACGATAAAGCCAAAATGCTTCTGCGGTGAAAAAATAACCGACATTAGCTGTTAATGCTAAAACAAAATATAAAAAGTCATATTGCACATCCATTAAATGACAAGCTAACCACAAACTGATCTGAATAAAATAAAAGTCTATGGCACGGTAAATAAACGCGAACTGATTTATATTGTTTCTGACAAATCCCTTAGAAGCCACAACAATCCTCCTAATTTAACTATTATTTATTAATTAATAAAATCATTCAAATCATGATTAAGGACAGCTCATCTCAATAACTCAATATGACTCGGCTTCAGTGATTAAACTAATACGCGTGAACAATTGTAGTGATTAAGCTAAGCGCTAAGAATTTCAAAAATATTAAACTAAATTGACTAATTAATTATGCTATCGAAAACCAATGATAAACTAGCCGTTAATTTGATCGCTCAGATGGTATACAAAACAGATGACCTAAATCAAAAGCCAAGGTTTATTTTTTAGAGTTAACTCACAACTTCAATAAATTCACTCAATTATTAAATTTTAGTATTGCTTCGTTGCAAGCTAACTGATGCATAAAGTAAACCAGCCAATTAGTTCACGTGGGTAATTATTTAATTGACCATGGGTTATTTTATTTTAATCTCTATTATTAAAGCGCCTAAACAAATTTTCGTCATTAGATCGAGCAATCGCAATCATTAAATGACCAATAGTTTTTTATTTTAACGCTAATACAGATGCACCAAAATAATAAAAATGCATCAAAAAGATCGGTTTTATCAGCTCAAGAGGTCGAGTATTTTAAGTTTATCAACAACGCAAATCTAAAACTGAAAAAGAAAACTAGCGTATGACACTCTGTGCGGTAATAAATAAAAAAGCCAAAATTTAAGCTAATTTTTGTGCTTAAATTTTGGCTTAATAAAAATTTTAATTTACGAAGCTAAAACTGAATTTGCTCACGGATAGGCAAAAAATATTTTTCTAAATTAATTCTAATCGGCATAAAGTAGCAATTAGCATTATTTTTCTGGCAATGTTTTAACACATCAATCGCAAACTGGGTATTCCACTCATAAGTTGCTTCAAAATCTTTAGGAAAAACCACTTTATTAACGTTTTCCCAATAAAGCTTACTTTTTTCAGTAATAACTGGCGAAACGCCCCAATACACTTTGTCTGCAGGGATAAAATCAGCGTAAACATCTAATAAGCGCATATCGAAAAAGGGTTGAGATAAAATAAAATCGCATCCGGCATCAAATTTATCGTAGATATAATCTTTTTCTTCTTTTACCCCACTACGATAAGGGTCAAACCCGCAGTAAATTTCTATGGATGGGAAATCTTTTCGGATTTGTCTAACCATATCCACTACATGTGTGCGGTATATGCGGTGCGAACGATCCGGCGGTGGATCGCCCGTAACGATTAATACTTTATCTAGCTCTTTTTCTTCAATAATTTGCTGCAATCTATTTTCTTTTAAATCAAAGTCAATCGAGCGTATATGCGGAATAAAATTATATTTATTACGATTAACATAATCAACGCCGTCCCAACTGCGGATCGGTAAGCGTAATAAGTCAGGTATATTAATGGTATCAATAAAGGGTAACTGCTCTGCGACAAAGTTGAGTTGGTCAACTGTGGCTTCGGCTGTTCTGGGTACTACTTCAAATGAAATATTCATAATTATTTATACTTTACTAAAATTTAGGCTTTGAGCGTTCGGTTAAATAATTCAACCGACATTTGATACACTTGTAAGGCAAGCGCTGGATCGTAACGGTCTAATCCTTCGTCACGCATAAAAGCGTGAGCCGCATTAAATTCGAGCCAACTAAAGTGCACCTCTGAATCAATTAAATTTTGATGAACTAAAAAGCGACCTTCATTAGGGACATGTGGATCTTGTTTACCCCACACCATTAATAATTCCCCTTTTATATCTTTAGTACGGGTTAAGGAATCATTATTTGCTTGGCTTGGCAACGTACTAGAGTGGATATCGGTTGCGTATAAACAAGAAGCCGCTAAAATATTAGGGTTAACCGCCGCACGATATGCTAAATGGCCACCTATGCAAACCCCCATACTACCTACTTTTCCTGTGCAATAAGTTTGCTGGTCAACAAAATCAAGCATAGCTTGGGTATCTGAATCATGCGATTCTAGTGGTTTTTCAAATTTATCTGCATTGCCTTTGTCTTTACCAGCGTCATCATAGGCTAAAACTGTCCCTAATGGGTTTAGCTCATGAAATACTTCAGGTACTAGCACCACAAAACCGTGCCCAGCCATGATTGCGGCAGAACGAGCAATTGGATCGGTTTGTTGAAATATTTCTGAATAATAAATAATCGCAGGGTATTTACCTGGTGCTTTAGGACGATATATATAAGTTCGCATTACACCCGTTGGGGTATCTATATCGACAAATTCGGTTTGGATAATCACGTAGCCATCCTTTATATGCATATAAAAACTACTGGTATTATACAGAAACTCAAGTTCAGTTCGTGCTTTTTTCTAAGAATAAAAAATTCAACGACCGTTATTTAATTTAGTTTCATTGTAAAACTGGCAATATACTTGCTTATCATTTACCACAGCAAAACTATATCTAATTAAATATACAGGCGCGAAACAAGGAGAATTACATGCCGGCCCAACATTTAATCGCGGATTTGATTAAAGCACATCAACTACCTGATTCTTTTTTTGAGATCGTTGAGCATGAATATTTACCGCTATGTGCTAGGCTGATGCAATTGCAAAAAGAAAAATCTGGCACATTTTATGTTGCGATAAATGGAAGCCAAGGCAGCGGAAAGTCAACTATGGCGGCCTTTATAACAGATTTACTTTCACAAATATGGCATCTAAAAGTCGCTAATTTATCAATTGATGATTTTTATCTCACCCGTAAAGAGCGTAAACATTTAGCTGAGCATATCCATCCACTGTTAATTACACGTGGTGTACCCGGCACGCACGACATTCAGCTAGCTATGCAAACCTTAAAAAAATTAGGGTCTGACTGCCCTAGTGTTCCTTTGGTTCGATTCGATAAAGCGATGGACGACAGAGCAGATAAAAACAATTGGGATACCATCCAAGGTCCGGTCGATATCGTTATTTTAGAAGGATGGTGCGTAGGGGTTCAAGCACAATCAGAAGCCGACCTATACACGCCTATAAACCGACTTGAGAGTGAAGAAGATAGCAATACAAAGTGGCGGCATTATGTAAATGACCAACTCGCTCAGCAATACCCTAACCTGTTCAAGCAATTTGATTATTTAATTATGTTAAAAGCGCCCGATTTTGATTGTGTTTATCGCTGGAGACAGCGCCAAGAAGATAAATTAAAAGCCACATCAAAGCGTCAAACTCATGTAATGTCTGAACTTGAATTAAAACGATTTATTGAACACTATCAGCGCCTTACTGAGCACGCGCTGGAAAATTTGCCCAGTGAAGCTGACGTCGTTTTTTATTTAAATCAAGATCAGCAATTTACCAAAACGACAGGGTTAAACTAATGAATCAAACGAAACAGCCATTACTCATATTCACCGATATGGACGGCACTTTATTAGATCACAACAATTATAGTTGGGATGCAGCTAATGGCGCTTTAAATGAGTTGGCAGAAAAACAATTTCCCGTCATCTGCAATACCAGTAAAACATTTGCAGAAGTTGCGCAGCTTCATCAAGATATTGGTTTAGATTGCCCTTTTATTGTTGAAAATGGATCGGCTATTTACCCACCCGCACCAAAATGTAGCAACAATCAAGAATCAGTTGCACACTCAAAAAACTTGCACCAAATAGGTTCATCTCGACAAACTATTTTACAAAAGCTCAGTACTCTACGCCAACAAGGATTTAAATTTAGTGGCTTTAGTGACTGGAACAATGAACAAATTATTCAACATACAGGGCTTAATTTAACGCAAGCGAAACAAAGCGCCCAACGATATTATTCTGAACCACTCATTTGGCAAGATACTGACGAACAAAAACTAAAATTTATTCAACACCTTCAATCATCAGGGTTAACCGCATTACAAGGTGGCCGTTTTTTATCAGTGCAAGGTCAATGTAATAAAGGCTTAGCATTAAACTGGTACAAAAATTACTACGAAAACCAAATTAAACAAAAGGTGATAACGGTAGCCTTGGGAGATAGTGAAAACGACATTGCAATGCTGGAAGCTGCCGATATATCAATTTGGATAAAATCGAATAAAGCATTTCCACAACTGCAAAAAACAACACAGGTTTATCACTCATCGAAATTCGGCCCTGCTGGTTGGCAAGAAACAATGGCGCACATATTGCATTTATACAATACGAATCAACTGAATATTCAGGCCCAGTAGGTATTAAAAACTTACTGGAAAACTAAAATTACAGGTTTGCGGTTTAAGCCTAAAGCACTCAACTTTGACATGAAAAATTGTGCATACTAGGCAATTTTTATCAATAACTGAATTAAATTCATTTCAATTTTGGGTATTACGCAATGTCGCGTCATTCTAATTAATTAGGATATTTAAAGGAGCATTCATGGGCGATTTCTATCAAAATGGGGTTATAACAACACTGCATAACTTATCAAGGGATTCAGTTTCAACTGAAGAGCTTGAAGCGCAAATGGTTGAATTTGCAAAAGTGCGTCCCCTTTCACTGGTATTACCTTCACTGTATTCAGAACTGCAAGGCCCAGCATTAAGTAATATTTTAGATCATTTAGCTAAAGTGCCTTATTTAAAACAAATTGTTATAGGTTTAGACCGAGCTACGGAAGAAGAATATACACACGCGCTTAAATTTTTTTCACGGTTACCACAAAATATAAAAGTGCTTTGGAATGACGGACCTAGACTACAAGCATTAGATGCTGAATTGAAAAAAGCAGGTTTAGCGCCCAAGGAGCTAGGCAAAGGTCGTAACGTTTGGTATTGCCTAGGATATGTACTAGGTTCTGGCGAATCAGAATCGGTCGCATTACATGATTGTGACGTTTTAACTTACGACAGACGCATGCTAGCGCGTTTACTCTACCCTGTCGCCAATCCAAATTTTAACTATGAATTTTGTAAAGGTTATTACGCCCGTGTCGCTGATAGCAAAATAAACGGCCGAGTGAGCCGTTTATTAGTAACACCTTTACTTCGTGCATTGAAAAAGATATTCGGTAACTTAGATTACCTAGAATATTTAGACAGTTATCGCTATCCGTTAGCTGGTGAATTTTCGTTTAGAACAGATGTCATCAATGATATTCGAATTCCAAGTGATTGGGGCTTAGAGATTGGTGTCTTATCTGAAATGGAACGCAACTATTCTAACAACCGACTCTGCCAAGTAGATATTGCAGATACTTATGATCACAAACATCAATCTCTTTCAAAAGATAATGATGAAGGTGGTTTGTCAAAAATGTCGATTGATATTTCAAAAGCCATTTTTAGAAAACTGGCCACGAACGGTGTAGTATTTAACAGCGAAACCTTCCGCTCAATTAAAGCAACCTATTATCGAATCGCTCTCGATTTTGTTGAAACTTACCGTAACGATGCGATTATTAATGGCTTAGACTTCGATATTCACAGCGAAGAAATGGCGGTTGAATTGTTTGCTCACAACATTTTAAAAGCGGGTCTAAACTTTTTAGACAACCCAATGGAAACACCCTTTATTCCGAGTTGGAACCGAGTAACCAGCGCGGTGCCAGACATTGCCCAGCGTATGATAAAAGCCGTAGATGAAGATATGGCTGAATTCAGTTAACCTAAACTAGGAGTCAGTATATGGCCAGCTTGCTTAGAGCGGGATTGGCCATAATTCGTGTTTTGCAATATAAAATTAAGTAACGATGGAGTATGGTTATGTCAGCGCAACCTCATTCGGAATTAAGCCACAGAGTTATTACCCACATTCAATTTATTTATCCGCATCTTAATGCCGAAGAAATTTGCCAACAATTACTGAGTATTATGCGACTGGACGACAATACTCCGACACCAGCTAATCATCAAAATCACTGGAATCAAGAAGATATTGTTGCTATTACTTACGGCAATAGTTTACTAAAAGAAACCGAAAAACCGTTACATAGTTTACATCAATTCTTCAATAAGCATTTAAAAGGCACTATTAATAGTCTGCACTTACTCCCTTTTTATCCGTATAGCTCCGATGATGGTTTTGCCGTAATGGACTACTCAAAAGTATCCGATTCATTAGGTGAATGGGAAGATATTAGTGCGTTGTCAAAAGATTATAAACTCATGGCTGACTTGGTTATTAACCATTGCTCAAGCAGAAGCTTATGGTTTGACAACTTTAAACAAGGCAAACATCCAGGCAAAAATTTCTTTTTTACGGCCTCGCCCGAAGATGATTTAGAAAATGTGGTACGCCCACGAACGAGTCCACTCTTACGAGAAGTGGTTACCCCTCAAGGGACTAAACATGTTTGGTGCACATTTAGCCACGATCAGGTCGATTTTGATTTCCGGCAAATAGAAGTACTTTACGAGTTTATCAAAATAATTCGTTTGTATTTAGATTATGGTATCCGTATTTTTAGATTGGATGCAGTCGCGTTTTTATGGAAAGAAATAGGTACTAACTGCATTCATTTAGCGCAAACCCATGAAATGATCAGGTTAATACGCTGTTTAATTGAACACAGCGCAAATGAAGCCGTCATCATTACAGAAACCAATGTTCCCAATCATGAAAACTTGAGCTACTTTGGTAATGGTAACGAAGCACATTGTGTTTATAACTTTTCGCTTCCACCTTTACTACTCAACACCTTAATTAGCGGTAATTGCCAGCATCTAAAAAGTTGGATGATGACAATGCCACCCTCACAAATGGGCACAGCATATTTTAATTTTATTGCGTCGCACGATGGCATAGGTTTACGACCCGCTGAAGGTTTACTTAATGACGATGAATTAGCAACCTTGGTTAATACCATCACCCAATTTGGTGGCCGAGTATCGTGGCGTAACGCGAACGGGATACAAAAACCTTATGAACTAAATATTAGTCTATTTGATGCATTGCAAGGCACTTTTAAAGGACCAGATAAATACCAAATCGACCGTTTTATATGCGCTCATGCCATTATGCTTGCGCTTGAAGGTATTCCTGGCATTTATATCCATAGTTTATTTGGCACTAACAATGATTATGACCGAGTTAAAAATACCAGCCACAACCGCAGTATCAATCGCCATCAATGGTCTGTCGAGCAGCTTGAGAGCGAGCTAGAAAATCCATATAGCGCCCACCATAAGGTGTTTAAGCGAATAAAAAGTCTAATTGATAAACGTACCAAGCAGCCGGCATTTCACCCTAATGCAGTGCAATTTACTCTACAATTAGGTGAAAAACTGGTTGGTTTTTGGCGACAAAGCCAAAATCGACAACAAAGTATCTTTTGTATTTATAATATTAGCGATCAAACCCAAACCATCGCGATGACAGATATTAACTTAATTGATACTGCTAACTGGTTTGATTTGATAAATGAAAAAAGTATTGAGGATTTACATAGTGATTTAACTTTAGCACCTTATCAAAGTGTCTGGTTAACTAACTTAGTTCACAAATAAGTTAAAGATTAAAATTTAACAATTAATCTCCCTTAGCTTTAAGCTAAGGGAGTCATGGTATTAACACTTTAAATACACTCGCAAATCTTCAATTTTACTTGCCTTTCAAACACTAAGCGCCTACCTTATACCAACCTAGTGCCTAAACCAACTTGTGACGCTATCTGCATTTTCAGGAAAACAATATGAATAAACCAGCAATAAAGTCTAATAATAAAACCACGGTTATCACCACTGATGACATTTTAGTGATGCTTTGTAAGTCAGTTACAGATGTTTTAGCAAATGCTAACGCCAATATGGTAACTTACTCTGCGCTGGTACAAAAAATAAGTAAAACCAGTTTAAAGCCTGATATTGGTTCTTTTGTTTTATTTGATGGCGGCTTTTCAGGTTTAGTCGTGGTTAATTTTAGCGCTGCCGCTGCAATTGAAATTTACCAAAGCTATATGACAAATATGGGCATTCCGCTCCCTGAACTTTCAACACGCCACACTTCTGATGATGTAGGTAATGTGATGGGTGAATTACTGAATCAGATTTTAGGGGACTTCACCAGTTTAGTTGGCAAAGAGTTGCAAACTTCAATAACTCAAAGCCAACCAAAAATGTTAACCGTAAATAAACAGCTGATTATCTCTATTGATACTAATTTAGACAGACCTCAAGCCAGACGTGTGACATTCACCACTCAAAACGGCAATATTTTTTACCTTGAATTAGCTATGGATAGAACTGAATTTATTAAATTACATGATTTTGTACCAGAAGATTATGATCCGGATGACATTATTCGCGGTGCATCCGAGCAAGCTAAAAAAGATAAGAAAGATGAAAAACCAGATGATGGGTTTGATGCCAGCCTATTAGATGAACTTGGCATATAATATTTTCCACTTTCAAACATTTAATTATCTCAAAGCGTATTGTTACGTTTTGAGATACAGATCTGACCTTTAATAATCAGCCCTACAACCTCTTGCGGATAACTGCCAATTTGCTACTCTAATAAATAGGTAACTCATCACCAGCAAGGAAAGCGGTCATGCCTTTATTAAAATGGATCGAGCAACTCAGCCAACCTAAAACGTTTTTTAACGCCAAGTTAGAGCAATCACAATACGCCCCTGGTCAGTCAATAGGCTTAACCTTATATACCCAAGGTGGGCAACACGAAGAGTATATTCAAACAATCCAAGCTCGCATTACTTGCCAGTTTAACGAATTAGCACAAACTTATGAACAAAGCAAAGTACTGATTACTCAACCCACTTTGGCAAAAAACCTACTGTTGCAACCTAAACAACATTGTCAGAATTTTTATCTCATTGAGTTACCACTAAATTGCCCTGTTTCTAATTCAGCGAATAAAATTAATCTAGATATTGTTTTCTTTACCGCTACAGGCGAAGTGTACACGCAAACTTATCCACTCATTATACGTCATACCCAACTAGGGACTTACTTTTTAAATGCACTAACTCAACTCGGCTTTACACAAACACTATGCTGGGTTAACCAAAATAAATTGCATAAACAAGCAACTTTAAATTACATCCAAAAATTTAAATATAACAATACGACAAACCCCGACTTACCCGATGACTTGTCCGTTACTTTTTGCTTTGAAACATTTATCGATTATTTAGATGTGCATTTACAAATCCAAACCGCGCAGCTAACAACTGAAAAAATTAAATTTAATAGCCGCTTTAGTTTAACCGAACCTAATTTTGCCCATATAAAACAATCGCTGAACCAATTATTAATCAAGTCCAAAAAGTATGACAGCTTTAAAATAGCTTAAATTTACCGTAAATTGTTTCACGCTAAGTCGCCGTTCACATTGCAAAAAAATGATAAGCGCAGCAATTATTGTTACAATGCACTAAAGCATAAAAACGATAAACTGATGTCAAATTTAACCTTATTTCCATTTACTGCATTTAAGCAAGCTGGCTGGCGCTGTGTTGTTATAATTCAAGGCGATCATGCTTGGAGAACGGAACAAGCGACTCAATTATGTCAAGCGGCTAATGGCAATAACGGTTTAATTTTTACTCACACCAACAACCAAACTCAAGCAGGAATAAAACATTATCAGCAATGGCTCGGGCAAGAGTTTGACTATATTTGGATAGACAGCCAAGTAGGGTTAAATCCAGATGCTATTTGTGCATTAGCTGGCAGTATTAAGGCGGGTGGCGTTTTAGTATTAACCCTATCTCAAGATATTTTAATTGATGATCCAGATATTGCCCGGTTTATGCCTTGGCAAGCTCAAAATAAACCTCACTACTCGCTATTTATTCAGCGCTTAATAACATTAACAAAAGCCAGTAAACAAGCTTACTTTGTTTCACAATCTGCGCAAACCCAATTAACACCACAATGGCTTAACGTTCCAACTCAACCTTCTAAAAACTGGCAAAAAATAACGCATTTAACACCTGCCCAAATAGAAATTATCGACCAGGTTAGTCAAAAAAACGCTGGGCATTATATTATTACGGCTGAGCGAGGCAGAGGTAAATCAGCGACTCTAGGTACTATTGCTGCAAAAATACGTCAAACCTCGCCCCTAAGCTCTATTTGCATTACCGCCCCAGCAAAAAACTGCACGTTAACTTGCCAAGCTTGGTTTAAGAAAAGCTTAATATCAGCACAAGTCGACCCAAAAAATATCGAGCTTGATTTTAATGCGCCCGATGCGCTTTTACAAAATAAGCCAGTTTATGATGTCTTAATTATTGATGAAGCCGCAGCTTTGCCAGCTCAAATTTTAAAACAATTGGCACAAATATATCCCTTTATTGTTTACGCCACAACCGAGCATGGATACGAAGGTTCAGGCAAAGGATTTAGCAAAAAATTTATTAATCAACTCAAACTTAAACAATATACCCTTGCCCAATTTAGCTTAGAAAAGCCCATTCGTTGGGCAGTAGGAGATCCGCTAGAAAATTGGTTAAATCGTGTATTTTTATTAAATGCTGAGCCCAATTTAATCTCTGCAAGCGCTCAGGATTCAATCACTTGGTTATCCAAAACTGAGCTTCTTCAGCATGAACACAAGTTACAAGCTGTATTTGGATTATTGATCCAAGCCCACTACCGTACTACGCCATCAGATTTGCGTTATTTATTAGACAGCCCTGATATGCAAGTTTGTATAATGCAAAATCAAGCCCAACAAATAATTGGCGTATGTTTAATATCAATTGAAGGCCCGCTTCCAGCTACATTAGCGAGTGAATGCCAACAAGGAAAAAGACGCCCGAATGGCCATTTAACACCTCAATTAATTGCCGCCCAAACTGGCTATGATGAATTTGCAAAATTAGCTGGTTGGCGAATCGTCAGAATTGCAGTAGACCCTCAATGCCAGCAGCAAGGGCACGGCAGTCAGTTATTAAATTGGCTTTACCAGCAAGCAACAATACAAAACATAGATTACCTTGCTAGTAGTTTTGCGACCAGCGCCAATTTATTTAAATTTTGGCTTAAAAATCAGTTTAATTTGGCTAGAAGCAGCACAACGGCTGAAACCAACACAGGACTATTTTCAAGTTTAGTGATGCGTCCTTTGTCGGCGCCTGCCAAGCAATTACTTCAACATATCGCGCAGCAAAATCATATTCAAATTCGCTATTTATTAACCACAAGGTACCAAAATATCCCAGCGGATCTCATCTGGTTATGGCTAAGTAGTAAACCTATACCGCAATTGCCGACACAAGTCTCTGCTCAAATTAATATGCAGTTTATTCATGGGTTTGCATTTCATGCCAGCAATTACTTTTCGGCCCAAGCAACATTAGCCATGTATTGTATTGATAACGCCACCCATGTTGTAAACACAGTATCTGAATTTGAAAGCGCATTATTGTATCGCGCATTATTATCGCAATGGGAAATGAAAAAACTGTGCTTAACATTTAATTTATCGGGGAAAAAAGCCGTTATTAATAAATTAAGAGAAATTTTTGCGCTGTTATTAGTTAACAACTCAAAATAACTAAAATGAACCTCGCGTTGTGATCGTAAAA
Source organism: Catenovulum adriaticum (assembly GCF_026725475.1). Classification (NCBI taxonomy): domain Bacteria; kingdom Pseudomonadati; phylum Pseudomonadota; class Gammaproteobacteria; order Alteromonadales; family Alteromonadaceae; genus Catenovulum; species Catenovulum adriaticum. Next base: position 881,825 of record NZ_CP109965.1, on the reverse strand, counting down.
TTATCTTTAACAAGAAATAGAGTTTAAATATTGAATCGAACGGCTAGGATAATCGGTAAAAATTGCGTCAACGCCCAATTTCAGCATCGCATCAATGTCTTCAATTTGATTAACAGTATAAACCCACACTTGTAACCCCCGTTGATGTGCATCATCTACAAATGCTTGATCAATAAAGTCAATGGCACAATGAACAGACCAAGCTTGTATATCAGTAGCAAATTGAGCATAACTTAAGGGTAAATTGGCAGTTAACGCCCCCAGTTTTAATTCAGGGGCAAGCTGCTTGATTTTCTGTAAACTATGGTGATTAAAAGAGGAAATCAAAAATTGTTCAACCGAAAAATTTAACGCGGCTAACGCATATTCAATTTCAGCTAATACAGCCAATTCGCAATCTGGCGCTTTAAGCTCAATATTCACTAAACAGCTTCCATTAATAAGCTGTAAAACATCACCTAACCTAGGTACAGATTGCCCACCTCCGGCATCTAAGCTTTGTAAATAAGCTAGATCAATATCTTGTGTTAACCCCATCCCATTTGTCGTTTTTTGTAACCACCTGTCATGCAGTACAACCGCCACACCACTTACCATTTGAACATCTAATTCAATACCACTCACACCTGCGTCTAACGCCAACTGAAATGCAGTTATTGTATTTTCAGGTGCAGTGCCGCTGGCACCTCGATGAGCGATAATTTGCATGTGATTCCTAAGTTTGTTTATGCGCGTGTAAAGTTTCGTACATGGCTGCACAGACAACTAAACTGCCACCAATCATGGTTTGTAGGTTGGGGTATTCTGCCAGAATAAATATAGCAAAAACAGTCCCATAAAAAGGTGATAAACAAGATACTAAACTCATGGTTTTAGCTTTAACATGCCGCAGCCCATTTACAATTAATGAATGCGGCAATGCCGTGAATACAACACCCAACAAAATAAGCCATAACCAAGTGGATAACGGTAACCCTACGTAAAAATGATGGTACTCAAATGGAAATAAAATAATCGCCACAACAATCGCTTGAACCATCATATTCTTAGTACCTGTGTAGTGTGAAAACACACGACGATTCATAATATTGCGCGCTGCAAAAAAAACAGCTGAAAACACACCTAACAAAATACCCAAGGTATATTCACTATCTAAACTTAAATCGGGAATTAATAATACAACGCCAATTAACACCACCAGCGCTATCACTATATCTTGCTTATTAGGAATTTGTTTGTGCATTAAAGGTTCAAATAAAACAATCATCACCGGATAGGTATACAAAGCAATCATCCCTGTCGCAACCGTTGAATATTGCATAGCCAAAAAATAAGTAACCCAATGAATCGCCATAAATACACCTAAGATAATGCCATTTATGAGATCTTGTCGACTATTTAACTTAAGTTTCCCCTCGGTCAATTTAACCAGAATAACTAAAAATAATCCGGCGATCACTGCGCGGCCAAAGGTAATTGCATCACCCGGCAATGGAATGAGTTTAGAAAATAAAGCGGTTCCACCTAATAATAAAACGCCAACATGAATTTGTAGCAGAGCAAGTTTTTGCTCTGCTTGAGAGGAGGTAGGTAACGACATAAAACCTTATTAAATAACTTGTGCGATCGACTCGCCCAGTTTTACTTTAGTTTCTGCACCAAAGTCGGCGTTAAATTGAAGAGTATTTTCAGGAAAGGTACAAACAACAGTTGAGCCTAGCTTAAAGCGCCCCATTTCTTGTCCTTTTCGCAAAGTAATATTATCGCTATCTGTATAGTGCCAAGTAAAAGTACGAGCACCTGTTGGCGGTGTAATATTGCCTGCCCATACTGTTTCAATGCTGGCAACTATCATAGCGCCAACCAAAACCATTGCCATTTCACCAAACTCAGTATCAAAAAAGCATACCAACCTTTCATTGCGTGCAAACAACTCAGGTACATGACGTGTAGTAGCGTGATTTACCGAAAATAATTTACCCGGTACGTAAATCATCTTCTTTAATTTACCATCGCATGGCATATGAATGCGGTGATAATCACTTGGTGATAGATATATTGTCGCAAAGTCGCCATTTTGAAATGGCTTAGCATTTTCTTCATCACCGCCTAATAGGGTTGTTAAACTGTAATGATGGCCTTTCGCTTGAAAAATTGAGTCTTGCTCTATTTTCATTGCTTGGCTGACTTGCCCATCAACCGGACTCACAATAGCCGTTTTTGATTCAGCAATTGGACGAGCATCAGGTTTAAGCGCACGAGTAAAAAACTCATTAAATGACTTAAACTCACCAAAGTGTTCTATTTGAGCTTCCGCTAAACTAATATTAAATCTTTTAGCAAAACACTTAATAAAAGTTTGGCTAATCAATTTATTTTCTGACGCTGCCAACCAACCAACAAGTCGAGATAATGCATGTTGAGGGGTACAGTATTGCAACCCAATTTTTATTTTTTCTAATGACACAAAAGTTTCCTTATCATTTTCATTCACTTGTTCAGTACCAATTTAGCTATTGGGGATATACGATGGCTTGTTTTCACTCACTGATTGAATAATTCGGTGGTAGTGCTCAAGCCGAGACGCTTTAATATCTCCATTTTCAACTGCTGCGCGTAAACCACATTTAGGATCATCTAAATGTTTGCAGTCTCTAAATTTACACAAGTGGCGATATTGCTCAAATTCAACAAACCCATCAAATATCTGAGATTCGGTCAAATGCCATAAAGCGAATTCACGAACCCCTGGAGAATCAATTAACTCGCCTGAACTAGGTAAATGATATAAGCGCGCCACAGTAGTGGTGTGTGTACCTAAACCTGAATTATCCGATATTTCATTAGTTAATGCATCTGTTTCTGGCAATAAACGATTTACTAATGACGATTTACCAACGCCTGATTGCCCGACCACAATAGAAATTTTATCCGCCAGCACATCTTCTATTTGAGCCAACCCTTGTGCTTGTTTTACACTCAACCAATAAACCTGATAACCAATGGTTTTATAATAAGCCAATTCTGCTTCAAGCGTTTGTTTTTCAACATCTGTCAATAAATCAGCTTTATTAATTGCAATAACAGGTGTAGCGCCCATATTTTCAACCGCAACCAAATAACGGTCAATAATATGCAAAGATAACTCCGGACGAATTGAAGATAAAATAACCACTTGGTCAATATTCGCAGCCACTGGTTTTACCCCATCATAAAAATCAGGACGCGTTAATAAAGACGATCGTGGCTTAACGGCTTCGATCACCCCTTGATTACCGCTTTCAGCTTGATTTTCACGGCAAATTACCGCGTCTCCGGCGACTAAAGAATCAATCGTTCGGCGAATATCGCAACGTCGTAACTGGCCTTGCTCATCTTCGATATCGGCATGTTGGCCAAATCGACTGATCACTCGACCCTCAAAACTATCTCCCAACAAACTAGTATCGAGCTGAGTTTGTTCAGTTTCGTTAATTTTTTTGTTACGATTAGACTTCATTCGTCTAAGTTGTTGTTTAGTTAATTTTTGTTTTTTTGCCACAGTGCTACTTTTAATGAATAATAATGAAAGATAACCCAAATGGGCGCAATCGTATCAAGCTAACATACAATTTGTTAAGCTGCTGAGCAAATTGCGTATTAACCACTTTTTTAAGATGCTTCTATTGTACACTATGCATTGATAAGAAAGGATGTTGTTTAGGAACATATATGTCATTTAGCGAAAATAACCTGATTTGGCTGGATTTAGAAATGACTGGCTTAGAGCCAGCAACCGATAAAATTTTAGAAATTGCGACCATAGTCACCGACAGTGAACTGAACATTATTGCTGAAGGACCTGTTTTTGCAATTCACCAGTCAGATGAAATTTTAGATAATATGGATGAATGGTGCGTTAACCAACATGGTAAATCGGGTTTAACGCAGCGCTGTAAAGATAGTAGCACCGATTTAGCCACTGCGAGCCAAGAAACCATTAACTTTTTAGCTCAATATGTCCCTGCGGGGAAATCTCCGATGTGTGGCAATAGCATAGGCCAAGACCGACGGTTTATGCATATTCATATGCCTGAATTAGAGCAATTTTTCCATTACCGAAATTTAGATGTCAGCACAGTTAAAGAACTTGCACGACGTTGGAAACCCGAATTGTTAGAGGGGTTCCAGAAAAAAGGCGCACATTTAGCGTTAGATGATATAAAAGAATCTATCGCTGAGTTAATTGAATACAAAACGCATTTTTTCAAACTATAAATCCCGACCGTTTTTGATCTTACAAACGATACACAATCCATAAATACACCGTTTTTAACTAAAACGGTGTAAGTTTATGAGCCCCATCTACTTAGCCTACTTAGGCATTTACCAATAAATCTAATAAATCGCATAAAAAAATAACCAATGTTTTTTGTTTTTAGACTACACTTAATTTTGTTATGAAAAAATAAAATAAAATTTCACGGTCAACTTACACGGCGGAGCACACGCTATGGAGCAATACAAAGTATTGATGTTGGTTAGCTGTCTATTAATTAGCATTCAGGTAAAGGCAATTGAATCCAAAACTGTTTTAACCAATAAAGAATCCACTTTAGCTTATTTTCAACTCGACCCAAATCAAGCCGTGTCATTAAAGGCTAAAACAACGCCTAATATTTCTGGCGCTAGTACCAAACAAACACAAAAACAAGTCTATGTAATTGCTCAGGTAGATTTGCGTAACCAAAGCCATTTAACCGGCATTAGTTATCGCTATCCATTTTCAGCTAGAGTCAATTTAAAAACCAGTTTGCTTTATCAAAATGATCTGACGGATAAAACCGTTAAACGACGCCAACCTAGTACAAATTCAAACGATAGCATTCAACTTGAAGCAGGCACCGGCATTAAACTTTCATCAAGGTTACGCCTTTATAGCGCTGTGGTGTATCGTATGCCACAACAGTTTGAACAAAACCGTTTAGGGTTAAAGTTAACCAGTGATTATTATTTTAATCGTCATATTTCAGCAGGTATGCATGCACAAATTATTGCTGAAAATAAAGTTTATGGTGTGCATGGCAGCTTTCACTTTTAATCGGAAAATTGAAACAAATTGGTAACAATTAACTTGATTCTCTGATTCTCTCGCATTATTCTCTAACTTCTAAAAACAACATCTAAAATTAGGGAAAATAACAATGCGCTTAGGATTAAAATTACCGCTTATTGCTGCGACTATCGCTGTATTATCATCTTGTGGCGGCTCCTCAGATTCTGACAATTCACTTTCTCAATCAACACTCGAAGAAAAATGCTCCAAGGACAGTTTGCATAGCTATTGGTATGATACTTTAGCGCTGGAATACTTATGGCTTGATGAGTTATCTATCCCCAAGAAAGCGTTTGCCAATTATACAGATACCAATGAGTTGCTAGAGGATGTCGTTGCAGCCGGCGACAGGTTTAGTTATGCGATTCCAACGGATCGCTGGGAAGAGACCATTACAGGCTCAGGATTAGATTATGGTGTCGAATTCGGCCCTGTTAACGGTGAATTAATTGTCTATCAGGTTTACCAAAATTCACCTGCTGACGTAGCAGGCTTAAAGCGAGGTGATAAAATCACAAAAATAGGTATGGTTGCTGCAACGACAGTTGTCGATTGGCTATCCGAACCTTATCAGCTTACAGAGTTTTTTGATTTATTAGGTCCAGATACACAGGGATACTCACTTAGATTTTCTTGGACTACGCCTCAAAATATAGAATTTAGCCAATTAATTCAAAAAGAAAAAATTACTATTAATACCGTTGCACTTGCTAAAGTTATTTCAACTAACGCGGGTAATGTCGCTTATTTGTCTTTTCCTACTGGCTTTTTTGAAAATAGCGCAGATGAAATTGATAACGCATTTAGCTATTTCAAAAACCAAAATATTGACCATTTTGTGTTAGATTTACGTGACAACGGTGGCGGTTTATTAAGTGTAGCAGCCAGGTTATCGCTTTACCTAGCAGGGGATAAATTAGATGGCGAAGTATTTTTAAATATCACCCATAATCAAAACCTCGTAAGTTTAGATGCGGACTTTACCGTTGAAGATTTAATCAATAGTGAAAAAGGCGCTAGCTACAATCAAATACTAAGCAATAGTTTAAATTTAAATGAGTTGGTTGTACTAACTAATGGCCGCTCAGCCTCCGCCAGTGAGTCAGTCATTAATGGATTAAATCCGTATTTAAACCTCACTCAAGTTGGCCAAGATACTTATGGTAAACCCGTAGGATTTTATGCCAATAAAGGTGAACAAGATGGTTATGATATTTGCAACCAGACTTTGCTCGCGGTTAATTTTCAAACTGAAAATTCACTTGGCTTTGCCGATTATTTAAATGGCTTGGAGGCAGGTTGTGAAGTGAGCTCAGATTACCCAGCTGGTGACTGGGCACAGCTGGCCGACCCAGCTCAAAGCGCTGCATTATATTATCTTGAAAACGGCGAGTGTAAACCATCGACAGCAGCCAAGGCATTAACAGCCCCAGCAAACAGTAAAGTTTATCAACCTATTACTATTCCAGGAATGCTATTAGCGCCGTAACGTTTCATCATGAATACAACGAGCAAAAAAATTAAGCTGGCGTTTGAACCTGAGCTATCGCTTGCTCGGCTTCGAGCGTTGGGCTCTCGGCGCGATCCGCTTTTGAAATATACTTAGGCTTATTTGAACGGACATTTTTAGCATTCGCTTTTTTAGCTCGTTTTTTTAAAATTGTATTAATTTTTTTCTTACGGTTCATAAAACACCCAAATTTATAAAGTATCAACCGCCCTATTATACCCATCAAAAAAACATTTTGCGCTAAAGAGTTTTGGCTAACTAAATAACTAGTGCCTGCTCATTGGAACATCTGTGTGTTACTCGTTATAAAATCGCTCAAGCGACACATTTTTTTGAGCCTCGCGGGTTATAAGCTTTAAGCATTAATTATATCAATTAACGCAGCAATACACCTTAACCTCAACTCAGGTTAAGGTGCATTCTAACTAATTGAATTATTTAACCTTATAGCTCTGCATGGTTTCTAACGAGTATTTTTTACGTGGACAAGGTAAATTCACGCGTCATAGCTAGCCTATTGCAAAAGAATTTAACAAAGTCCCCGCTAAAAAAGGCCGTTTGAAACATATTCATTAAACCGAGTTGAGGTTAGCTTACACCACTCCTTGCTCTATCATAGCATCGGCGACTCTACGAAATCCCGCAATATTAGCGCCTAATACCAAATTCCCTTGCTGGCCAAACTCTTTGCTAGCTTCATTTGCATTCACAAAAATATTTTTCATTATTTGTTTAAGATGCCCATCTACTTCGTTAAAAGTCCACCTTTGCATGCTCGCATTTTGTGCCATTTCTAACTGACTGGTTGCTACACCACCAGCATTGGCAGCTTTAGCTGGTGCAAAAGCAATATTCGCCTCCAAAAAGGTATTAACTGCATCTCTGGTCGTTGGCATATTAGCGCCTTCGCTAACCAGCTTACATCCATTTGCAATTAAAGCATCAGCATCTATTTGAGTTAATTCATTTTGTGTCGCACAAGGAAACGCTGCATCTGCGTTATAATGCCAAACCGCATGACCATCCTGAGGGTACTCTGAAACCGGCGTGAAAATAGCATTCGGATAAGTTTCTAAATAGTTAATCAAACCCAGTTTTTGAACCTCTTTTAACCGTTTAAGTAATTTAAGATCAATACCTTCAGCATGATAAATAGTTCCTGTTGAATCACTACAACTCACAGGCAATGCGCCTAACTGATACAATTTTTCTATTGCATAAATTGCTACATTACCTGCCCCAGACACTAGACATTTTTTCCCTTTTAAACTGTCTCCTCGCTCATTCAACATATAATCTGCAAAATAAACAGTGCCATACCCAGTTGCTTCTTTTCGGGCTAATGAGCCACCCCAAAGTAGGCTTTTACCGGTTAAAACCCCTTCGTATCGCCCTGTTAACCGCTTATATTGACCAAACATATAGCCAATCTCACGAGCACCTACACCAATATCCCCAGCTGGCACGTCTGTATGCGGTCCAATATGACGATAAAGTTCATTCATAAATGACTGGCAAAAACGCATAATCTCGCCATCTGACTTACCTTTGGCAACAAAATTAGCACCGCCTTTACCACCACCTATGGGTAGGCCTGTTAATGCATTTTTAAAAATTTGTTCAAAGCCTAAAAATTTTATAATACTGGCATTCACAGAGGGGTGAAACCTTAACCCCCCTTTATATGGCCCGAGCGCCGAATTAAATTCGACGCGATAACCTTTGTTAACCTGAATAACACCATTATCATCAACCCAAGGCACCCGAAACATAATTTGTCGTTCAGGTTCCACAATACGCTGAATAATAGCTTGATTTTGATATTGCTGATTACTTTCTAGTACAGGCGCCAGCGAAGTTAACACCTCTTCAACCACCTGATAAAACTCTGACTGCGCAGGGCTACTTTGCTTTAAGCTTTCTATAGTTTGGTGAATATATGTCATCAAATAACCTTCTACATAAGTGGTTCAGCATAAATTTGCACGAAATATTTAAAATGTCTCAATTTGGCTTATTGAGTGACCCATACAACCTCAACGGTCTGCAGCGACCGCTGGACTTGCCAGTTAATGCGCTGACCTGTACTCAAGCCAATAATTGCCGAACCGATAGGCGCAAAGACCGAAATACCATCATCATATTTGCTAATGTCTTCTGGTAGGCACAAAGTTTTAGTAAATGTCATATCGGTTTCTAACACTTTGAATTTCACCTGACTGCCAATAACAACAACATCATTTGGCATTTCTTTATTTGGTAGTATTTTAGCCCGAGCTAGCTCTTCCTCCAAAGCATCAACCAATTCCGCAGGTAATTTGCGCTCTTCCAATTGCCGTTCAATTTCCGCTAAATCAGTTGACGAAATGATAATTTTGGGTTTATTTTCCATCGTAATTCTTCTATGAGTAAATGTTTAAAAATAAGATTCTTAAGAATCACCTAGCAACCTAATAATTCACTTATTTAATCTAAACTTGAATCACTGCACAGTTCAAAATCCAAGCCATGCTGTGTTTGGTTTTTCCTCCATTTTTAATGATTTATTAAAATTGCTTACCGTCCAATACTGAGCACTTTCCAAGCACTTGAATGTTTAAGAGTATCGACATAAACAATACTTTCTCGCTGACACCCTAATAACTCAGAGCCCAAAGTTGATAAGTAAGAGATGTCACCTATCTCAATACATGCCTGCTCAGGACTAACTACTCTTAAATTCATAATTTGGTGAGTGGCTAAATTTTTTAAGACAACTCGACAACCCACTCTAATTTTATTCTCTAACCGAGACGCATGAGTTTGACTGAACTCAAACCGATTCAGAAAAATACTGAGCTTTACAGGGTTCATTAAAATTTGATAACTAGCGTCTCTAAATGCACAGTTTAAAAGGCAAATTAAAGATTTTTTAAAACAATAAATACAATTAAGCACGGCTTTTTCTCCAACCGAACTGAGTAAAAAATTTTATAAGGGGGATGTAAAAATAGAATAGCTGCCGAGCGTAAAGCCTACGCTCGGCTTAAATTGGGAAGGTGAGTAAGTTACTCTTAATAATACTGATCGTGTATTTTTTAGACATAGTTTCCTCTAAGGTGACATTCAAGTATAGCTTTAAGAAAAATATATACAAGGTTTAAAAATTCACGTTATAACTAACCTTAACTCGAATTAAGGTTCACTAGAAAACTTAAAGATCTTAAAAATTATAGGCAATGACCTGAAGAAATACTTATATCTGGTCTATGGGCAAGAATAACGGTCTGGCCGCTAGTGTTAAAAAAAGCTAACCGACTGAGCGGGTACTAACGCATCTAGATTTAATACAAAAACAGAGTTAAGTCAGCTCGACTAGTCTGATAAAAAGGCAGCACAAAAAAATAGTAATATTTTTAATAATTAAAACAAGATATAGGGGGATATATTTATCAAGAACAGATAAATGGCGGAGTGGACGGGACTCGAACCCGCGACCCCCGGCGTGACAGGCCGGTATTCTAACCAACTGAACTACCACTCCGCAGTGGTATGATTTACATTTCGGTTTTAGCTTAATATTTTAAAGCTTCACTCGACAGTGATTTAAAGTTGAATGATGGCGGAGTGGACGGGACTCGAACCCGCGACCCCCGGCGTGACAGGCCGGTATTCTAACCAACTGAACTACCACTCCGCAGTGGTATGCTAAAAAGCAAACATTCAAACTTCGTAAAAATATAATGGCGGAGTGGACGGGACTCGAACCCGCGACCCCCGGCGTGACAGGCCGGTATTCTAACCAACTGAACTACCACTCCGCAGCGATATATTTTTAATTTAGGTATTTTAGCTTATTTAGATAAATTAAAACCGTAAAGAATTTAAATTTAGCCAATTAAGACAACCACTCCACAGTGGTGTTATTAAAACCAATTGCAATAAAGTTGGCGGAGTGGACGGGACTCGAACCCGCGACCCCCGGCGTGACAGGCCGGTATTCTAACCAACTGAACTACCACTCCGCATTACCTTAACTATCAAAGGTTTAATCTTCTTGTTGAGGTTCCCCTCCGTCAGAAGCGGGCGCAATAATAAGGACTCAAGCAAGTTGAGTCAACTGCTTTTTGCAAAAAAAATGAATTAAGTTTCTTCAGGCAAGGTTAAGTCGATAATATCATCACTTTCTGATGAAAAATCATCCATTAGTTGATTTTCTTGCTTAGTCTCGTTTTTATTCTGACTTTTTTTCTTAGACCAAAATTTTAGCTTGGCAACTGGTATCTGCTTCCAAAAAGGCGTTTTAGCTAAAAAACCATATTTAATTAAAATAAATGCCAATATAAAAATCACAAGGTTACAGCCAACAATAATAAGCATAATACTTGTCGCCGACATTTTAGGCTCCGCAGGCTCAGGTACAGGTTGCATAATTTGTTCAGCTAGCTGAGCTTCTAGATCTGGCGTATCTGCCACTACAGGCGTGGACGCTGCTATATTAAAGCTATATTCAGGGATATGAATCATCATATCTCGACCATTTTTATTTTTGCCAAATGCAGAGAGTTTTACTTTATAAGTACCAGCTCCATAGTTAAACAGCATAAACTGCTTTTTGTCAGTTTCTTCTTCAGGAATTGAAAATCGCTGAGACTCACCTGTTGGATAAAAAATTTCACCACTAAAAGCAAACGAGCTAAAGTTAATAAGCTCTGTATTCGCGCTAATATTTAAGCTATGCAACTCATTATCATCTAATGCGGTATCAACTTGCACATCAAACGGCACTGGATGCAAAATCACAGGATCGAGTAATAATTCGCGGTTAAATAGCCCTAGGTCTAAAAATAAACTAGGTACCCATTCACCGGATGCGACATTTAATTTAAATTCACCGGTAAAAACACTGTCTTTTCGGCGTTCATCAAACCCTTGTCCATCGTCTTTAAATTGTGCAACTTTGACCGAATCGGCAGCAAAATTTTGATATTCATTATTATTGGTACTTAAAAAAGTGACATCCAGTTGGACTACATCGCTAAAATTAGCGTACTGAATCGGTTTTCCACCATTTAATAAAGATGCGGTTAATTTAATAATTTCGCCTGAAAATAATAAACTAGGCAAAGGTTCAGCTTTTAATTGCACATCAGACAACACCATAATTTTACTATCGGGCGTAATATTACCGACTACTTGCCAAGGCCCTACCATAGGTTTTTTTAACTGAATCATGTCAAAAGTTAAATCGTCATACCACTGACCTTCAACTTGCTCAATGGTTGGCGCGTAAAGCTTACTACCATCAGGACGAATTAAAATGAGGGGGGCTGAACCATATTTACGAAAAAACACCATCACAATATCATCAACATGTTCATCTATTCTAAAACGATTTTGAATCAACTGGATGCTAGAAAGGTGGTCAGGTGCATCAACTAGCCGAATAACATCCATTGGGCCTAATGTTTGATTTGCTGTTTGCTGCTCTATTTCATCACTATCGAGAATAGGCTTTGAATTTATAATAGGTGGGCTTTGCGCCAAACTGGTACTACAGATAAAGGCAAGTAGAACATAGGTTTTAATTGATAAAATAATTTTTGCCATACTTGCCTTCATTTAATTGTTAGCTTTTATAAGCTAGCCTCGCCATAAACAACTTCCTGCGCTTTTTTCAATTAAATCAAGTCTTTCTTGATGCGCACTTATTTCATCGGCAGCTGCAGATAAAACCTTTAGCGGTTTTCGATCTGAATTTAAACGAATTATTTTTCCAACATCTTTGCTATCGCCACTATCTGACGATAAATTAAGTGCGGTTTGCCCGCCTGTCATTAATAAATAAACGTCAGCTAATATTTCTGAATCGAGCAAAGCGCCGTGCAACGTTCGATGCGAATTATCTATGCCATAGCGATCACACAACACGTCCAAATTGTTTCTTTTACCTGGAAATATTTGTCTGGCCATCGCTAACGTATCAGTAATGGTACATATATCTTCAGTTTTAGTTGAAATGCCTAACTTTTCAAATTCATAGTCCATAAAACCGACATCGAACGGTGCATTATGAATGACTAAATCAGCTCCTTTAATAAAAGCGATAAAATCATCCACAATTTCGGCAAACGAGGGCTCGTTTGCTAGCCTTTCATCCGTAATACCGTGAACTTGAATCGCTTCAGGATCAACACTCCGATCTGGTTTGATGTAAACATGAAAGTGATTACCGGTTAGCTTTCGATTAACCACCTCTACGCAACCAATCTCAATAATTCGATGGCCTAAATAAACTGGACCACCGGCCTGATTCATCCCTGTAGTTTCTGTATCTAATACGATTTGTCGTGACATGATCAACCTAATAGAAAATTAATAAATAATAAAATAGCAATTCCGGATTCAATCTATGCAAGCAAATTATCTCGCATAAGCACTCGTGTCTATTGACGTTTTGAGTACAAATTTTGTGCTAACTAAATACTTTTTGATCACGACGCCAGATAGGTAGCATAGTTATTCTCGGCAATATGCGCCTGCATTGCGCTACCTCTTGTATCCCACGTCGTATGCCCATATCTAGCACAGCTACCGCATCCTGCTCGCGCTAAGTACCTCCCCTTGTAAGCAACAAGAAGCAAAAGCGTTTAGCACAAACCCGAAGGGCAGCGTTTGTTTGGCATTTATTCTGTGTTGCCCCCACATGGATGTGGAGTAAGGTGACTTTGCAGGAGCATAAACTCTTTATAGCTCATTTATGTAGCTCACTACACATCAATCGCTATGCCTTGTATAAATACCAAAAACTGCTGCAAAATTGTACCCAAAAGATCAGCAGACCCTAGCAACTTGTTTAGGTATAATACACGTAAATCCGGTTTCAGCTTTTAATTTTAACACACAGCTGGCCTGAATCGATAATCACAGTAAGGAAAATAAATGAACACAGTAGAGCTTTATACTGATGGATCATGCTTAGGTAACCCCGGCCCCGGTGGTTATGGTGCGGTTTTACGATACGGTAATCATGAAAAAGAATTAAGCGAAGGTTATCAACTCACAACTAACAATCGTATGGAGCTATTAGCGGCCATTGTTGGTTTAGAAACATTAAACAAGCCTTGTCAGGTAATACTCACAACCGATAGTCAATATGTCAAAAACGGGATTACTCAGTGGATCCATAACTGGAAAAAGAAAGGTTGGAAAACCTCAGATAAAAAACCGGTTAAAAATGTCGATTTATGGAAGCGGCTTGACCAACAATGCCAACATCATAAAGTTGAATGGAGGTGGGTTAAAGGCCATACTGGTCATGCTGAAAACGAACGCTGTGATATTCTCGCTCGTGATGCGGCCAGCCAAAGCAAATTATTATCTGATACAGGTTATCAAACTTAATCAATAAATTTTTCGATCATCAATATGCTTCATATTACATCCTCATCTGAAGCATATTTAAAGCCACATTAGCAACTTAGCTATGCTTTGAGGTTGAATGCACTCCTGAACGAATCCGCACCCCTTGCCCTACCGGTTGCAATTGAGGCTTCACTTTCCATTTTGGTTTACTCGGGGTTAATGGCAACTCACGTTTACGAGCTACAATTAAATAAACGGCTCCAAAATGAGATAAGTATTGATGTGTAATAGCAGGGATCCAGCGCTTAGTGTAATGACCATGACGGCTAGATGATAAAGAACCATATACAAATCGCCGATCAGAAACTACCTCACAACCTAACAAATGTAGCCAGTCTTTAATTCGATTAGGATTGAAAAAACGAGCTTGGGATAAGCTCGACTGCCTCAATTTAGGTAAAAACCGAGTTACACCCGTTAAGCTTAACGGATTAAAACCTGTAATAAAAATATAGCCATTGGGAATTAATGCCCGATACGCTTCACGTAATACCTGATGAGGATCATGCGTAAATTCTAACGTATGAGCTAATAACGCTGCATCAACCGAGTGCTCCGAAAAAGGTAAATAATGTACATCGGCAATAACCCCCTGTTTTGCACCTGAAGTGGCTAAATTGATTTGATGTTTAATTGGACAATACGCAGTATCAATTTCAGAACTCAAATGGCCAATTTTTAACAAATGATATCCAAACACTTGCGGCCACCAAGGATTTAAATGGCGCTCAATTTGTTTTTGAACAAAGTTCCCCTGTGGCATATCCTGCCAATTTACAGGTGAATTCAATAATGCATCTTGCAGTGCTGGTTTCATCAAAGGCTCAACTTCAGTTACAATTAACTAAGTGTGTAACAATATTAGAGTAAATCAATTATGAATCAAGTCTTTGCATTAAAAGCGTTTGAAGATAACTATATTTGGGTTATTCAAAACCAATCACATTGCTTAATTGTCGATCCAGGTGAATCTGCCCCCGTGATTGACTATTTAAATCAACAAACCCAAATTACGCCCGTTGCTATACTTATCACACATCATCACTCTGACCATGTGGGTGGTGTACAAAAGTTAACGCAAATTTATCCTAACCTAAAAGTATATGGCCCAAAAGATAGTCCTTTTACAAAAACGGATTATTCGTTAGTTGACGGTCAAAAAATTCATTTTAATGAATTTAATTTAAGCTTTGATATATGCCATATTCCAGGTCATACCTTAGATCATATTGCGTATTATAATGATGACTGGCTATTTTGTGGCGATACCTTATTTTCAGTCGGTTGTGGCCGCATGTTTGAAGGTACAGCTAGCATATTCCAACACAGTTTAGAAAAACTCCGAGCATTAAGCGACGATACTTTAGTTTTTTGTGCCCATGAATACACCCAAGCCAATATTCGTTTTGCACTCACCATAGACACCGATAACCAAACATTACTTAACCATGCAAACAAAGTAAAACAACTGAGACAAAACAACCAAGCAAGTTTACCTACCACTTTAAAACTTGAAAAAGCGATAAACCCTTTTATTCGAACCCATATTGCGAGCATTCAAGCACAAGTAAGCAGCAAGTGGGGTCAAGTAGTATCCGAGCCAATTGAGACGTTTGCCGCACTCAGAGCACTCAAAGACAGATTTTAGCCGGAGCTAACCGCTTTTAATTGCTTTAATGAGCAGTAATCAGTAACATTCCGCTCAGATTTTTAAGGTGAAGGTTAGTTATGTATAAATGTGTATTTCCACTAGTTGCTTGTCTGGCATTATCAGGCTGTCAACAACTCTCTAAAGTACAACAAAGCGCAACCGCTAATGTCACAGACTCAGCAAGTGAAGATACCAACAATAACTTTATTGCAGCCGAAGTAAGTACTGACGAACTCGCAAATATTTCTGATGTTACAAATAGCGAACCCCAAACACAAAGTAACAAAGAATCAGCTTTAGTTTACGGCGATGTTTGGAAACGCATTCAAGCTCAGCTTAATTTTCCAATCCCCAATAACCGACGTTTGCAAATTCAGCGTACTTGGTATGCCAAACATCCAGACTACCTTAATCGTGTTGCTAAACGAGCCGAACCTTTTTTATATTATATTGTCGGTGAAATCGAAAAACGTGGTTTACCCATGGAATTGGCATTATTACCAATTGTTGAAAGTGCCTTTGACCCTTACGCACATTCTCATGTTAATGCTTCTGGTTTATGGCAATTTGTTCCGGGTACAGCGAAACATTTTGGTTTAGCTCAAAATTGGTGGTATGACGGGCG
Organism: Catenovulum adriaticum; assembly: GCF_026725475.1. Taxonomy (NCBI): domain Bacteria; kingdom Pseudomonadati; phylum Pseudomonadota; class Gammaproteobacteria; order Alteromonadales; family Alteromonadaceae; genus Catenovulum; species Catenovulum adriaticum. The sequence goes on along the minus strand of NZ_CP109965.1, from coordinate 865,540 downwards.
CCGCGATGTCATAGCAGCCACTAAAGCTGCTTTAGACTATCTTGAAAGGCTAAACAAACAGTTTGATGGTAACTGGCTCCATGCGCTGGCTGCATACAACTCAGGCGAAGGTCGAGTGGCTAGAGCCATTCAAAAAAACTATCGTGCTGGCGAGAATATTGACTATTGGTCACTAGAATTACCACGCGAAACCGATGCCTATGTTCCTAAATTATTAGCCCTAGCTGATATTTTTAAGCGCCCTTATAAATACGATTTAACCCTTTATAAAATACCAAACGTACAAACACTTGATGTCGTTGAGTTAGACCGTCAAATCGATTTATCGTTGGCTGGTAAATTAATTGACATGCCAGTAAAAGACATTAAAGCGCTAAACCCAGGTTATGACCAATGGGCAACCTCACCTGACGGCCCACACCGCTTTTTATTGCCAATTGAAAAAGCTGAGCTATTAGCACGTAAAGTTAAAGCCTTACCGGCCAATGAATTAATGACTTGGACTCGCTATAAAATTCAAAGAGGCGACAGCTTAAGCAAAATTGCAGAAAAATATAAAACCACAATGGCGGTTATTAGAAAAGCCAATAAAATAAAAGGTAACAATATACGAGCAGGTAGTTATTTACTGATACCCGGCCACGATGCTAGCGCCTCTCAAATTGCCGAGGTATCACAAGCAGCACAAACTAAAAGTGTGAGCACAAGTGAAACTAATGATATTGAATATATCGTAAAATCAGGTGATAGTTTTTGGGAAATAAGCCAAAAACACAAAGTTAGCATCAAAGAAATTACCAAATGGAATAACCTTTCTGCTAATGCATCAATTTTTCCTGGTCAAATTTTAATTATTAAACGAAAAGACGGCCAGATTACCGGCTTTGAACCTGGTACAGACACACAAAAAGTTAAATACAAAGTTCGACCTGGCGACTCCTTAGCTAGGATTGCACAAAAATTTAAAGTGTCTATTAAAGATATTGAAGCTTGGAATAAAATTAACCGAAAGAAATATCTACAACCTGGCCAAATGCTTGATTTACATGTTAATACCAGCCAAATTTAATTTTAATAGCGAGAACCATTATGTTAGTTGTTATATCACCGGCTAAAAATTTAGATTATGACACTCAGGCACCCAATACACACTACTCACAGCCTGAACTACTTGAATACAGCCAACAACTGATTGACGTTTGCAAACAGTTAAGCCCTGCAGACATTTCATCGCTGATGAAAATAAGTGATAAACTAGCTGGTTTAAATGCCGCTAGGTTTGCTCAGTGGCATCCAAATTTCACATTAGATAACGCAAAACAAGCCATCTATGCCTTTAATGGTGACGTTTACACAGGGTTAAATGCAACTCGTTTAAATCATAAAGATATTGAATATGCACAAACCCATTTACGCATATTATCGGGTTTATATGGTGTGCTTAAACCTTTAGATTTAATGCAAGCTTATCGCTTAGAAATGGGCACTAAGTTAGAAAATGAACGGGGCAGTAATTTATACCACTTTTGGGGTGAAATTATCACGCAAAAGTTAAACGATCAGCTTAGTGCCATTCAATCTGACATTTTAGTGAACCTCGCTTCAAATGAATATTTTAAGGCGGTTAAAGTAAAATCATTAAACGCATCTTTAATTACACCCACCTTTAAAGACTGGAAAAATGGTCAATATAAAATGATTAGCTTTTATGCCAAAAAAGCTCGTGGGTTAATGGCTAAATATATCATTGAAAACCAAGTTAAAACAAAAGCAAGTTTATTAAACTTTGATTCAGCTGGATATCAATATTCAGACGAATTTTCCACGGCAGATAAACCAGTATTTACCCGACGCCTAGAAGACTAAACGGGGCTTTGAACCAAGAAAACTAAAAAGGCGGGATACTTCAAAACAAGTATCCCGCCTTTTTAGTTTAAACAAGCTAACGAACACCTACTTAATGACCTGTTTAAGCTATCTGCTTTTTCTGCCCTACTACACCGACTACAGGGCTTTAAAAACACATTAAGCTAATACAAAATAGAACAATCCTACCCCTAGAATAAGACGATAAATCACAAACGGCAGCATGCCCATTTTTTCAATTAAAGCTAAAAACAAATAAATACAGGTATAGGCACTTGCAAACGATAATAGCGTTCCTAAGCCAATCGCTGTCCAATCTACAATTTCGTTTGAGGTAATTAATTTTAGTGTTTGGTAACCACCGGCAATTAAAATAATTGGAATTGACATTAAAAACGAAAAACGAGCCGCTGCGGTTCGATTAAGCCCTAGCATTAAACCCGCAGTAATAGTGATACCTGAGCGAGACGTTCCCGGAATCATTGCTATAGCTTGAGCAATACCAATAATTAACGCTTTTTTCCAACCGAGCATAGGCACATCTATATTTTGTTTTGCTTTTACATCCGCCCACCAAAGTAACAGGCCAAATACAATCGTTGTCGTCGCGATCACTAAACTTGAACGAGCGTATTGCTCAATCATATCTTTAAACGCCAAACCAAATAATAACGCCGGTATCGTGGCAATAATAATCCACCAAGCTAACTGGCTATTGGGCGTTTGTTGTTTGGTTTTCAAGCTGGTAAACCAAGCCCCTAATATTTCACACACATCTTTTCTAAAATAAATAAGTACCGCCGCCAGTGAACCAATGTGAACGGCTACATCAAAGGCTAGGCCTTGATCCTGCCACCCTAATAGCTGTGAGGGTAATATTAAGTGAGCTGAACTAGATATAGGTAAAAATTCGGTAAATCCTTGTAATAACGCCAGTACTACAATTTCTAAAATACTCATGTATTATTCCATTCAAAATTAACTTGCCATATTTTTTGGCTATGATTATTAAATTTTTGCCAAAGTTGCGCATAACTTTGGCCTGCAACTGGGTGTGATTTGTCGGCTAAAATCTCACTTAAAGGCTTTAATACAAATGCATTTTTTAGGATTTCAGCTCGAGGCAATTCGACAGGTTGTCGACACACTAAATCATCATAAATTAAAAGGTCTAGATCCAGTGTTATTTTAGCTTTATTGCTTTTTTGTCGATTACGTTGAAATTGTTGCTCTACAGCTTTAAACAAACGAATAGTATCGGATAAATTTAAATCAATCTCGCCAGCAAAAACAATATTTAAAAAATTGTCACCGCCAATTGAAACCGGCTCGGTTTCATACACAGGTGAAATGACCAACTGTTTAATAAAAGGGCGCAGCAAAAAAATAGCGGTTTTTAAATGAAATTCAGCGTTAATATTGCTTCCTAAACTCACCGCAATATTAGCCATTAAGATTTTCTCCGCTCAATTTGTACGCCAACAGTCGCCTCTTTAATTGCTCCGGGTTTTCGTATTTTTAACTTAACGTATTCAATATTAAACTGCTCAATCAACAAAGCTGCTATTTTTTCAGCTAAAGTTTCAATCAATTCAAATTGCCGTGACAGGGCAAATATTTGAATTTGAGCCACCACCGCGCTGTAATCTAATGCTAAGTTGATATCGTCCGTTGCTGCGGCAGGTCGGTTGGGCCAAGCTAAATCTAAATCGAGTATTAATTTTTGTTCTATGTGATGTTCCCAAGCAAACACACCAATTTTGGTCGTTAGCTCAAAATCATGAATAAAAACCATATCCATGCTGTTTTACCCTATCATCATGTATGCCAAGTACATTTAAAAATAACTATTCCAGTCGCTTCAAATGTGACTCGCTATATAATTTGAAGTCAATTACCAATGCTAGTAATGAATTATATTCACAAATATTGTAAGCTTCGTAAAACAAGGCAGTTTACCTTGTTTTTTAATAGGAAAAAACTCACTCTATGTCGATAATGCTGTTTGTTTTGTTGATCGCCAGCTATTTTGTAGGCTCTTTGTCAGGAGCCCGCATTGCGCAGCGCGTTTTTCATACAAACGACCCTACTCAGTCGGGCTCTGGAAATCCGGGCGCAACCAACGTATATAGAGTGTCGGGGTGGAAACCAGCGTTACTCACTTTAATGTTTGATGTATTTAAAGCGGTATTACCCCTTTGGGGATCTTATTTTTTAAATCTCCCCCCAATTGAATTAGGCTTAGTCGCCATTGCCTGCTGTTTAGGCCATATCTTTCCAATATATCATAAATTTAAAGGCGGCAAAGCAGTCGCGACAGCTTTTGGTGCTATGCTTCCTATTGGGCTTGAACTAGGCGCTATATTAATTTTTACCTGGGCGGTTAGTGCTTATAAATTTAAATACTCGTCACTTGCATCGCTTATTTCAGTTAGTTTAGCGCCTTTATATGTTTATTTACTCAAACCTAAATATACTATTGCGGTTACTATGCTCAGTATTTTAATTATTTTACGTCATCTGCCCAATATCAAAAGGCTACTCACAGGTAAAGAGCCTAAAATTCACGAAAAGCGTAAAGGTTAAAAATTAACGCGTTATCAGCACTTTTTACTGTGCTTGAGTCGATACATTCTTTGATCTGCTAATGTTAAACAATCAGACAAACTATTGCTCTCTATACTCGTTGCCAGTCCGTAACTTAATCCTGCGCTATTCCACTTACTCTGCTTTATTGCTTCATCAACATTTTCTAATAAATGTTTTAAAACACGGGTTAACTCTTCTACATTATCCGCTTGTTCATTTATGTTGACCAACCATATAAACTCGTCACCACCCGCACGATATATCTCCCCCACATCGGCTAGTTTCTTTTTCATTAAAGTACAAACTTCAATTAAATAGCTATCTCCCTGAGCATGACCCAGCTTGTCATTTATTGATTTAAACCCGTCGCAATCAATAAATACAATGCAATAAGGCTGGCCTTGTAATTGCTGCACGTCTTCGTTAAACGCATACCGGTTACCAATTTGAGTTAATGTGTCAACACGCGACATAACATAACTGCGTTTATACTCTTTTTGCTGAAGCTGTAACCATTCACTTAACGATAATAAAATACAAAAACAGTCAATAGCCAAAGCAGCAATGACTAAAAATTCAGACGAGCCAGTATAATTGATATCGGTCACGTGCAAGACAATAAAAAACAGTAAAGCTACACCATAAAAAAGATTACCGACTAAATAATATTTAGCACGGAAATCATTTTCGTTGAGCATAACAATCCCCGTATAAATGGCCACTGGTACCCAAACAATACCGATAATATGAGCAATAAAATAGCTACTTGAAAAAGGCAAAAATAACATTCCCGTCCCAAGTACGACACAAATCACGGACATAGTATTAAAAAGCCTGGCTAAACCAACGTGCTGCAGCTGGCAATAAAATAACAATTTAGTGAATTGACTCGCCGCAGCAATTGCAAATGGAAATAGCAACATCCCGAGATAAACAGGATTAAAATAGCCATGCAAAAAAAAGTGACCAAGCCCTCCAGAGGCAGCTAGCCAACCCAAGCCATGTAAACCGACATAACCAGCACAAGCCAAGGTTACCATTTGGCCCGTGCGAATAAATGCAAATAAAGCGATTGTTGCCAACGTTAACATGACAGATATTGCCATTAATGACGCCGCGTTATTTTGAAACAATTTCGGATAAAAAAGTTGATCTGGAATAATACTTGGCTGCACCGCCACTGGAAATTTTTTAGCATCTATATACAGCCACAAATAACCAGATTCTTGGGCGTTAAGTGCAAGTTGAAAGCTTTGACTGTGCAACATACGTATACTGTTGCCGTTGAGTTGGCCAAAGGTCGGTAGTTTAAATATTTGACCATCTGCCGATTGCCAATAGGCTTGACCAACATCTAAATAATTAGCATGAAGCTGAACAAACCAAATGCCATTTTGTGTTAATTTATTTGATAACTTTAGCTTTAAGCCAAATGCGCCATCTTGGCCTAGTGTGGTTTCTACTGGTTTGCTGTGTTCAATTGCCTGCTTAAGTAGAGCGAAGGATTTTGGAGCAGTAATTAAGCTTAATTTGCGCCATAAAAAGGATTCTTCCGGTCGTTTTATCTCAGAGTCCGTCAACTCCAAAGCAGTTGTAGGCAAACTGAATATCGAAATACCGAACCAAAATAATAAAACCCAAAAGCGCATTTTTCACTCACTTTTTATAAAGGTACATACAGCCACTCAATGGCTATTATCATGCACCCAAACCAATAGTAGGTTTATAACTAAATACCAATGCTTCCTTTTTTGCTTTAGGTAACTTTTTTAATTGTGCTTCTATTTTGCTCGCCGCTGATCGGTTTTCTACTTTATCTAAATAAACAATTGAAATGGCTTGGCGACCCTTAAAAAATTTAGCCTGACGTTTTTTATCCGTTTGGTGTTCTAACAAACGCCTTTGAGGATCAGTCGTAATGCCTGTGTAAAGCGCATTATCGCTCGCGCGTATTATATATACGTACCATGTCGTTTTTTTTACAACCATAATTTACAGCTTTATTTCAATCGAAACCCTGTCTTTTTTAGGCATACCTTTAACCACCAGCAAAAAGGAGTTATCTATCATTCTTTCTACTTCACCTTGAGGAATAGAGTCATCTAATATTATAGTATTCCAATGCTTTTTATTCATATGGTAGCCGGGTTTAACTGCATCAAATATTTCTCTTAATGCCAGTGCTTCCTGCGGTTCGCATTTTAAATTCATGTTATCAATACCGGCTTGAGCTGAAAGGGTCGCAAACATTTTTCCTTTCACTTTAAAAACAGCAACATTTGGGCCAAATGGATAATCTTCGCGCGTATCAGGTTTTGCTAATAAATAGTTTTTTATGCTCAAGGTATCCATTTATTTTCCTAAAAATTAATTTGTATCTACGCCAATAAAGCCACCGGTTTGATGGGCCCAAAGCTGCGCGTAAATACCGCCCTGTTCTATTAATGACTGATGTGAACCTTGCTCAACAATCTCACCTTTATCCAAGACAATCAGTCTATCCATTGCAGCGATAGTGGATAACCTATGAGCAATCGCGATCACAGTTTTGCCTTCCATTAATTGATATAAGCTTTGCTGAATCGCGGCTTCTACTTCAGAATCGAGTGCAGAAGTTGCTTCATCTAATATAAGTATAGGCGCATCTTTTAATAATACCCGAGCAATCGCTATTCGTTGTCGCTGGCCACCTGACAATTTAACCCCACGCTCCCCGACTTGAGCGTCGTAACCTTTATTGCCTTCAAAGTCAGTTAAATCTTGAATAAATGCATCTGCCTCTGCTTTTTTTGCTGCGGTTAATAATTCGGCTTCGGTTGCATTTTGCTTGCCATATAAAATATTTTCACGCACGGTTCGATGCAGTAACGAGGTGTCTTGAGTTACCATACCAATTTGAGCACGTAAGGTTTCTTGTTGTACCTTAGCAATATTTTGCCCATCAATTTCAATACTGCCTGAATTAATATCATAAAAACGCATCAATAAGTTAACTAAACTTGATTTACCTGCACCCGATCGACCAACAATCCCAACCTTTTCACCTGGCTTAATATTTAAATCCAATTTATTAAATACGCTATGTTCATCGCCATAATTAAAAGTAACTTGGTTAAAACTAATTTGTCCTTTTGTTACGGCTAACGCAGATGCCTCTTTTTGGTCTTGCACTTCTCTTGGTTTAGCTAGGGTGCTCATTCCATCTGCCACTGTGCCTATATTTTCAAATAAGCTGCTGATTTCCCACATAATCCATTGCGACATACCATTTAATCTAAGTGCCAAACTGACCGCAATTGCAATTGCCCCAACGGTAATTAAATTGTCTTTCCATAACCAAATTGAAACGGCACTAATCACAAAAGCTAAAATATAGTTACTAATCTGAACAAACGAGATCATACCTGTGGCAATTCGCATTTGTTTGTAGACGGTCTGTAAAAAGCCATTCATGCCTTCTTTGGCATAAGCCGCTTCTTGTTGGGTGTGCGCAAATAATTTAACTGTATTGATATTAGTATAACTATCGACTATTCGGCCAGACATAATAGAACGTTCGTTTGCTTGTAACATAGAAGCGCGTTTTAGCTTAGGCACGTAGTACATTTGAATGCCGATATAGGCCGCCATCCAAATTAAAATAGGTACTAATAAACGAATATCGGCTTGCGCAATTAACACTAACATGCTGATAAAATAAACGAGTACGTACATAAATACATCCAGCAGTTTCATCACACTTTCGCGGACCGCCAGCGCTGTTTGCATAACTTTAGTAGAGACTCGACCGGCAAAATCGTTTTGAAAAAAGCTAATACTTTGACCCAGTAAATAACGATGCGCCTGCCAACGTATTATCATCGGGTAGTTACCCAATAAGGTTTGATGAACAATTGCGGTATGAAACCAAATAACTAAAGGCGCAATCACTAAAACCAATATACTCATGACGATGAGTTTCGTTTGTTGCGTTTCAAAAAATTCTGCAGGCGTAGAGTTGGTAAGCAAATCCACCAGCTGACCCAAAAAACCCATTAACGAAGCTTCAATAACAGCCAGACACGCCGTTAAAAATGCCATGATAAACAGGTGTATCTCAATGCCTTTAGTATAGTGACGACAAAAAGCGTACAAAGTTTTAGGTGGCTGAACTGGCTGCTGTTCAGGAAACGGATTGACCAGTCGTTCAAAAAAACCAAACATTAAAAACACCTTGTTTATCAAATTTATCTATTTTGGGGAAATAAGAATTAGTCCGCTTTTGGACTCAATGCGATACCGTTAAATTCAATTCCCTGCCAACCAAATTGAATAAAGTTACGAATATTTTGATGATCGTCTGCTTCAGGGTGTTCAAGCACATCTTTTCGGTAGTAGTCACCAAATAAGTTTAACGTTTCAGCTTGGCTAAGTTGATGTAATTGAGCAAACGCAAAAATTTTACATGAGCCTGAATTTTGACCCGCTTTGTTGACAATATCACCATTTTTAAACTCAGTTTCGTTGAATTGGTAATTCGCTTCAATCACTTTCATGGTTTGACTGAATTCAATTGCCGATGGTTGCTGTTTTAAGTCAGATAAAAACGTATTAAGCATGATAAGACCTCGTAGAAAAAGAGCCAATATTCTACGCGATATAATAAGTCAAATCAGTTACTTTCTATAATTTTTCTCTGCTATCGACTGCAATAAAACTGACATTATTGCTTCAAATTTACATCACCTAAATGTCACATAAGTTCGCTAACTTATATCCTGCCCGCGCTTAATAAAACTATTAAAAGAGAATACCATGCTAAAAAAATCAATATTATCACTTGCCATTATTAGCTCGCTTTCAGCTTGCACCCTTGAACTAGATACAAAAGATGACTCAGAAAACACAGCAAACTCACAAAAGCTCACCTTTGAATTAGCAGGCCGTACTGTGCTCAATGCTGAATCACCAGAAGGTGCTGCTGAAATCGTTAGCTTTCACAAATCAACTGGTCATATATATGCCATTAATAGTTCAGGCGATAATGCCACCGTAGAAATTATTGACGGTAATAACATCAACCCAGAAGCTTTAACTAAAACAGCAGAAAATGTGGTTACCAATAGTAATTTAGTTATTTTACAAACTTTAGACGTTTCATCTGACGTAACTGGCGATGCTAACAGTTTAGCTATTGATGATAACAATCACATTTTAGCGGTTGCGATGGCAGCGCAAACAACAGGCGAAAAAGGCCATATCGCTTTTTATGATATATCAGGTGCAGCACCTCAGTTTATAAAATCAGTTGAAGTTGGGTATTTACCCGACATGGTTACTTTTACCCATGATGGGAAAAAAGCTGTGGTTGCTAATGAAGGTGAACCTAGCGGTGATTATACAATTGATCCAGTTGGCTCTGTTTCTGTAATTGAAATAAACGCAGGTATACCAAGTGATACCGCAACCGACATTCAGTTTGATTCACTAAATAACATGCAAGATTCATTAATGGCGCAAGGCGTAAAGTTTGCTAGCCCTCATGCAACTACGCTTGTCTCACAAGACTTAGAGCCTGAATACGTTAGCATTACTGAAGATAACCAAACCGCGTTTGTTTCTTTACAAGAAAATAATGCCATTGCTGTCATTAACTTGCAAACCAATGAGTTAACACAAGTATTTGGTTTAGGCTTTAAAAATTGGAACAACTACAAACTTGATGTATCTGACAAAGATGATGCAATAAATTTACAGTCTTATCAGCACTTATACGGTATGTATCAGCCCGATACGATTGCCAGTTATAAGGTAGATGGACGTAACTACGTAGTAACTGCAAACGAAGGTGATGCTCGTGAATACATAGATTCAGCATTATCTGGCGGTTCAGTTGAAGATGAAAATAAAGCCGCGTGTTTAGAAGCTCATCCTAATGGTCTTTATGATTTTGATGATGACGAAGAAGTTTGTTTTTCGTATTTAGAAGAATCTCGAATAAAAGATTTAGAGGATATAGCGCCACTGAGCACAGACCTTGAAGCTTTGGTTACCGCTAATGGTGGTAAAGATGGTTTAGGCAGATTAATTGTTACCACGGCTTTAGGTTATAACCAAATGGATAACCAGTACGAAGACTTTTATAGTTACGGTGCTCGTTCATTTTCTATTTTTTCGCAAGATGGTGATTTAGTGTTTGACTCAGGTGATGATTTTGAAATGATCACGGCTCAGAAACACGGTAATCAATTTAATAACAACGAAGACGAAAATGAAGGCGATACTCGCTCAGATGCAAAAGGCCCAGAGCCTGAAGCACTCACTTTAGGTAAAATAGGCGAACGTACTTATGCTTTTATTGGTTTAGAACGTATGGGCGGTATTTTTGTTTACGATATAACAAATCCGTTTGAAAGCACTTTCGTTGATTATTTTATCAACCGAGGCTTGGTTGAAGGTGAAGAGATTACCGGCGATTTAGCGCCTGAAGGTATGAAGTTTGTTTCGGCTAACGATAGCCCGACCGGCCAAGCTTTATTAATTATCGGCAATGAAATTTCTGGTTCCGTAGCCGTTTGGGAAATAAGCGTAGAGCAGTAAATTATTGCCTTATAATAGCGCAAAATCTTAACCACTATGGTTTTCTAAAAGATAAAAAGCCATAGTGGTTACCTAGGGTCTGTTGACCTTTTGGGTACAATTTTTCAGCAGTTTGTTTGGTATTTATACAAGGCATAGCGATTGACGTGTAGTGGGCTACATAAATGAGCTATAAAGACTTTATGCTCCTGCAAAGTCACCTTACCCCACATCCATGTGGGGCAACACAGTAGAAATGCTAAACAAACGCTGCCCTTCGGGTTCGTCCTAAACGCTTTTTGCTCTTTGTTGCCTGCATGGATGCAGGTACTTAGCGTGAGCAGGATGCGGTAGCTGTGCTCGATATTGACATAGAAGAACTATGCTACATATCTCGCGTCGCGATCAAAAAGCGTTTAGTTAGAACAAAATTTGTACTCCAAACGTCAACAGACCCTAAGCAATCAAATATTGTTTCTGTTGCCACTCAATCCTGAGCAAGCTCATATTTTTGAAGAAATTGAAAGTATCCGTGATATCAAATAGCCCTGCACAAGAGCAACAATTTAGAGCACATTTAACTCAATTAAAGTTTGCTTTACTTGCTCAAACCCTACCACCCTGTAAGCACAAATTCCACAAGCTGTGGCCGCATCGACATTAATCTGATTATCATCTAAAAATAAGACTCGATCTGGTGACCTATTTAATTGCGCTAGCATGATTTGATAAATGGACACTTCAGGTTTAACCTCGCCCATTTCAAAAGAAACGAACGGCGTATCGATCAAATCAATGACCCCAGTGTTAACCACCTCTTGCCAATGCAAGGTATTAGTATTGGTCAAACAGGCTAATTGGTATTGAGGTTTAAGTTGTTTTAATAGTTCTGCTACTCCACTAAACATTCCTTTTATCCAACCGGAGTAAGATTGTTTAAAAGTTTGATAATCGATAGGCAATTTAAATTCAGTTATTATGTTTTTAATAAAAGTATCTTCATCCATTTGACCCGATTCAAATGCACGTACGGCAGGCGAATTTATCCATTTAAGCCAAAATTCCGGTAAGCTTTCTTGATTATTTCGCCAATCTAAAATTGCTTGAACACCAGAAATATCTAATAATACGCCACCTAAATCAAATACAATAACGTCAAATTTTTGCACTCGGTAATCTCCTTATTTAATTCGTCAAAATCATTCACTTTTCGTTAATTATTTATGGCAACTCTTCGCCGCGTGCTAATTCAAATAATTGATACCAGTGCTCAGGTGTTAAACGAATGCTTTCAACCTGCGCACAAGCTTTAACGCGCTCAGGTTTTAAACTCCCCACTACCGTTTGCATATTCATGGGGTGTCGCCATAAAAAGCCAAGCACAATCGATTCAATGCTAGTTTGGTACTCTGCCGCTAACTGAGCGACTCGTTCGGCCGTTTTTTGCATTGGCTTAGTAGCCACTTGGATTTTACCACCACCAGCAAACAAACCTTGCGCCATACTGCCCCAGCTTTGCATTTGAATGTTATTTAAACGACTATGCTCTATCGTACCTGGATTAAACCCAATTTGAGATAAACGGGTTTGATTTGCGTGCACCCCTTCATTTAGCCAACCTAACTGCGCCAAACTCATTTCAATTTGATTGGCGATAATCGGCATTGGGCAAGCTTGCTGCAGTAAATCAATTTGGAAAGCATTCATATTAGATACCGCAAAATACTTAACTTTACCGCTTTGTTTTAATTGACGAAAAGCATCCGCGACCTCTTCTGGCTGCATTAAAGGATCAGGGCGATGCAGAGATAAAATGTCTAAATAATCTGTATTTAACCGAGTTAATGACTGCTCTACACTTTTTAAAATCCAATCTTTTGAGAAATCGAATCGCTTTACCTTTTGATCTGCCCCATTGCTAAATCGAATACCACATTTAGACTGAATGATCATGCTATCTCGTAGCTGATTTTGCTGCTTTAAAGCTTGACCAAACGCAGCTTCGGCCAAACCATGCGAATAAATATCAGCATGATCAAACATATTAATACCTTGCTCTAAACAGGTATCAACCATATTGCAAGCTATTTTAACATGTTCACTTTGCAGTGAATTGGCTTGCCAGTTGCCCCCCAAATTCATACAGCCGTATATGAGTCGGCTCGCATGAGGCAAATAAGTATGGATAGGTAGAGTTTGCATAAAAGAGTCCGGTTTGATTAATAATAAGCTGCTTGAGGTAAGCGCTTTGGCATTTGTAATGAGTAATAGATTATATGGATTCAGAGTTAATTAAAAGTGCGACTTAGTGCATACGTTTGCAAAAATTCAGTTTATATTCAGTTATTAACGCTATAATAGCGGGTATATGTTTATTATGTATTATTTAACAATTAGGATTAGTTATAATTATTAATCTTGTATTTCAAACAAATAATGGAGTTTGTAAGATGATAAAACCAATTAGTAAAATATGTGTTTCAGTCACAACAGCCGCCCTATTGGCCAGCTGTGCAGCAACTAATACAGAAAAAGGCGTTGCCATTGGCGCAGCAGCTGGTGCGGTTTTAGGTAAGTCAACATCTAACCATTCAACTAAACGCACCGTTTTAGGCGCGGGTATTGGTGCTATTTTAGGTGGTGCAGTTGGTAAATATATGGATAACCAAGAAGAAGAATTAAAACAAGAGTTAAGCGATTCAGGCATTGAAGTCATTCGTGAAGGCGATTCACTACGCTTGGTGATGCCTTCAAACATTACATTTGCAACTGGCCAATCTAATATTACCCCTAACTTTGCTCCAATTTTAGACGATTTAGCTCGGATTTTAACGCATTATGACAAAACCATTTTATACATTGAAGGTCACACTGATGATGTAGGCAGCTTTGATATGAACCAAAGATTGTCAGAAATGCGAGCTTTAAGCGTACGAGATGGCTTGTTAAATCGTCAGGTTAATCAAAACCGTTTAGCAACTCAAGGTTATGGTGAAAGCCGACCATTAGTGGCTAACAATAGTGAGCAAAATCGTGCGATGAACCGACGAGTAGAAATTAAAATTATCCCAAATGAAAAATAGTTAGCACCAACTGTATTTGATCCCTTGAGATACTCAAATGAAGGGATCAAATGCGATTTTTGTCTACCTTTTAATGAATGCCACCGTTACGCTTTCAAATTAAAAAGCCAACCTAAAATAGTTTACATCGTTAATTCAATTCGCTTTAATTCCTGATCAAATAGCTGGTTAATTGCACTAATACTGTCACTAGCTAACTGAAAATAACTATCTCGATCCATGTCTATATCTTTGGTTTCAACTAACTCATGCTCTATCGCTGAACATAAATAGCGTGTACATTTACTTGCGTAAGTCACATTTTTGGCCAAATCTTCAGATAAATTTTGCTCCGATAACCTTTGGTAGAGGTTTTCTGACAAATCAGTTATTTGGTGCCTCAGTGCAATCAATTTACTTCGCTCTACACGATTAAACTGTTTTATAGTCGCCATCGCTGTGCCCAAAGCTCGCGCTTGCCCGATAAATTCAGACAATTGCAATAAATCTCGCCACAGTAGCTTATCGGGCAATGCCTCTTTGTTGGTTAAATAGTATGTATGAGCAACGTCTTCTAATAAAAACAATACACAGCCCAACAATTGAGTGTGCTGTTTAAAGTTATCGCTGGATGATAAATGAAGTGCTTTTTCTGATAAACGCTGCCAATGCTCAACATACGCTTGCCAGCGGTCGTATTGAGTTAAGTGATAAGCTTTTGAAAGCGCTGTATTTTGCCGCTGAATATCGTTTTTAAGTAACCTAAGCTGCTCCTGCGCCTTGATATCACCTAGCGTATAAACCGTGGACCAACCGCGATGTTGCTGTACCAAAACCATTAAATTTCTAACGTCAATAATGGCCTGCAAACCAATGCGTAATCTTTTTTTATCTTTTTTACGTTTAACAGAAATATAAATAACGAGCACGCTAGCCAGTATTAAACATAATGCAATCGATAAATAATGAACCCGGCTCATTGAAAACGCATACTCCTATGTATAGCTTTAAATTTAAAGTAATCGACGACTACCCATATAAAAAGAAAGCAAAATAAGCGCCAATCAGCATAAATAACCACATACATTGCGTATCGCCTTTAAATAATACATCCGGCTTGAATTGAACGCTTTGTGCTTTAACCCAAATTGCACTAACAATTTGATTAAACGCACCTTTAACGTGCAAATTAATTATCCAAAAGCGCATTTAGTGTGCAAAGTTAAGCTTGTAACTGAGTTCTGTATGGGACTAGAGCAGTGTTGCTGTAAGCTATCACAGGATCTATTTCATAGTCGATTAATGCACTTTTTAGCAAATTAAGCTCGGTTAACTTTTGCCCGTTAAACAGATTACGCTCAGCTGAAAACTCAGTGGTTAACCATAAATTATCCATCAACTCATCGTATATCGGCTGTATTTGCCTGAGTAAGTCAGCTAAGTTCGTTTTTTGTGTAACGCCGCCTTGAACAACCGCCACTGAGATAACCTTAATTTGAGAAACTAACGTTAATAGTAAAGACCAATTAAAGTTTTTGTGGCTAGCATTTATTTGAATCCCTTCTAGCGACAATATAGGTAGTAGATTATCCAACCTTGCTTTCCTGCCCTCTTCGATTAAGGTTTGAATAAAACTAGATTTAAGTATTAATTTTGGTCGTTCAACAGTTGATAATGCCTGACAAACCTTAATTAATTGTTGTTCGTATTCCAGTTGTTGATTATCGTCTGATCCCGTTAAGACCGACTCTTGTAACTGAATCCAATCGACATCCGCACTGTTTAGTTCCGTTAACAGCTGTTGATATAGCGGTACTAGTTTTTCTAAAACTGCTGCTTTGGTGCTATCTTCAATTTTCATTAAACATAGCAACTCAAGTGGCCCGATTAAATTAATCTTAAGTGACTTTTGATAAACTTTAGCTTGGGCAATATCATTTAATAAATGATTGATATTTAATTTAAATTGTGTCTTTTGAGTGATTACCGTATCTACTTGGTTAATACCAAACATGGCTAATGTGTGCGTTAATAGACAAGCTTTAGGATGATTTAAACCTTTGTTTAAATCATTGCAATTTAACGTGAGTAAATCCATCTCAGCTGCCATTTGCTGATGCCAATGAAGGTATTTAATTTGAAATGCTGAGTTTAAAACTTGCTCATTCAATGATTCCGCGGCATTTGAGTCAACCAAGCTGTGTATTTTCATATGTCTATTCGCTTAAATTATTTAACTGGATTGCACTATGTTGCAATAAACAATAAAATGAGTATATCTCAACATATTCAAAATAAAGTTGAATATAATTCATGATTGAAATTAAGCACCTTAAAACCATTAGAGCACTGGCACAAACAGGCAGTTTAGCCAAGTCAGCTCAGTGGCTACATACCACTGCATCGGCCTTGTCCCACCAGCTAAAAGAGCTAGAAAGCCGAGTAGGCAACCCTATTTATCTGCGTAAAACATCACCTATTAAGTTTACAATTGAAGGAGAACTATTACTCAAATTAGCTGACGATGTTTTACCTAAAATTTTAGATACTCAGGCTCGGATTCAAGATATACAACACCAAGATAAAGGAACACTTAGACTCGCTATTGAATGCCATAGTTGTTTTCAGTGGTTAATGCCAGCTATTAGCCAATTTCATAATGCATGGCCAATGATAGAGTTAGCTTTTGATAGTGAATATACCTTTGATGCCATGCCCGGATTAACGCAAGGTGATTTAGATTTAGTGATTACAGCGGATACATTTGAGTCAAAAAATTTTCATTTTGAACCCTTATTTAGTTTTGAGATGGTCTTAGTAACATCGCCATCTCACCCGTTGGCACAAAAAAAATTTATTACTGCAGAAGATTTAACCGATCAAACTCTGCTGACCTATCCTGTTTCACCAAGTCGCTTAGATATATTTAAATATTTATTGCTACCTGCTAATTGCCAGCCTGCTAAAATTAAAACAGTTGATCAAACATTAATGATTTTACAAATGGTCACGGCTGATTTAGGTGTTGCTGCGCTGCCGTCTTGGGCTGTGAATGAATACGAGCAACAAGGTTTAGTAAAAACCATTGCATTAACGCAATCCGGCATGCAAAGTAAGCTTTATGCTGCTATTAAATCACGTGAAAAAAACAAGGCTTATATCCGCTCATTTTTTGAAATCAGTAAAACTGTGAGTTTAAATAATCTGAAACAAGTGACACCCTTAAACGAATAAATAATCGATTAAGCCCCATTTTAAATCAAACAGCTTTTAGGATAACAATGCAAAGTTTACAAAATCATTTATTAATTGCGATGCCGTCAATGCAAGACCCTTATTTTTCGCGCAGCGTTACCTACATTTGTGAACATAATGAAAAAGGAGCGATGGGCATTATCATTAACCAACCAATGGAAATGTCAATTAGTGAATTGTTAGCGCAAGTAAGCGATGGCACTAACAATAAACACATAGATCCTGATATTCCTGTTTATGCAGGCGGTCCTGTCAGTGCTGAGCGAGGCTTTATTTTACATACACCACAAGATATTTGGAAAAGCTCATTAGAATTATCGGATGAATTAATGGTGACCACATCGAAAGATATATTAGAAGCGATTGGCGGTGAGCATCAGCCAGATAACTTTTTAATTTGTCTAGGTTACGCTGGCTGGCAAGCTGGACAATTAGAACAAGAGTTACTTGAAAACAGTTGGATTACGATCGCAGCCGATAAAGAGCTACTATTTTCTACTCCCATCCATGCGCGTTGGCAAAAAGCGACTGAAAAGTTAGGCTTTTCACCATGGCAAATGAGTGACGATATTGGCCACGCATAAATCAATTACCCTAACGTCTAACTAAAATCTAGAGGCTAAATTAGCTAGCCTTTTGTAAATAAATTGAACAACACTGTAAGTGAAACATAAATGACAAACAAAACCCCTATAGGTCAAAGGTGCGTAATGGCTTTTGATTTTGGCATGAAAAGCATTGGTGTTGCCATTGGCCAAGAAATGTCTTATTCAACCCGGTCAATGCCAGCAATTAAAGCAAGAGATGGCATACCTAATTGGGCGCTAATAGAACAACAATTAAATGATTGGAAACCCGATTTATTATTAGTGGGATTACCACTTAATATGGATGGCACCGAGCAAGATATAACACAAAGAGCTAAAAAATTTGCGAATCGTCTGCATGGCCGCTTTGGTTATCAGGTAGAAACTTGGGATGAAAGGTTAACCACAGTTGATGCAAAAGCTTATTTGTTTGAAGTGGGCGGTTATAAAAATTTAACTAAAGAAAAAATTGATTCTAAATCGGCAGAAATTATATTAATGAGTTGGTTTGAAAACTTATATGGCTAAATTTATTGAAGGCTCAACTCTCGTGTCCGCTTCGCAAACTCAAACAAAGCCGTATTAAAAACATTTGTTGAAAATGTTTTATTTTGACACAAAGTTTTAATGGCTGGTGTAAAGGCAATTATTAACTCAACTTGGTGATTTTTGAGCTGATAAATAGCCTGGAACAGCAAATTATCCTGCTTAGAATTTTTTAAACTTAAGTTAAGCGAAGTCCATTGATTGTCGCTTAACTGCTCACTTTTATGACCGTTAATTTGAATAACGTCTTGCTTTAAATGTTCGAACTCAGACAAACCGATTAATTTAAATTTATGATGAATCATTGCGAGTTCATCAGAATACCAATTGGCGGACATCCCTTGAAAATTTAACCAAGCTTCTAATTGCGTAAAGTACCGCATTAGAAGCTCATCATTGGCTATTGCTTGAGTATTCAGCCAAATAGGTAAATCATTCATTAAGCAAACCTTTGGTTTAAATAATCAATAATGTCATTAGATTCATACATCCATCGGACGGCACCTTGCTCTTCAATTTTTAAACAAGGTACTTTTACGCGACCACCACCTTGTTCTAATTCTTGTCGATAAGGTGCTTTACTCGCATCTTTGTAAGTCATGGGTAAATTAAGCTTATGAATGGTTCGACGAGTTTTAATACAAAATGGGCAGCCATAAAACTGATACAAAGCTAAATTTTTCACATCTAGATTAACTTGTTTTTGTGAGGCCTCATCTCGCTTGATACGCTTGGGGCGGGTTACAAAACTAATAAATGCGATCACTCGCCCCAAACCTTCACGTACACCTTTAATCAATAATGATTTCACATTAACCTCTTATATACTTCCAAAAAAACGAGCAGCTAATTTTAACAAGTTAACGAGATGACTTCACCTGTTATCTCTAAACACAAACAGCAAAGTAAATCATAAACAGGGAGGACATAGTCATTATTAACATTTATTATTTAAAGCAAACTATGAAATAAGTCACAATGTTATACAACCTAAACTCTGGATAACCCTTACGAGTATCCATCTGAGCGATATTGATAAAAAACGAGGAAAAAATGGGCGATATACAAGCTGAAGGCGAATTAATTTTAAGAACACAAGCCATGCCTGCAGATACCAATGCAAACGGAGATATTTTTGGTGGCTGGATTATGTCACAAATGGATATTGCCGGAGGCATGATGGCTAAAGCCGTCGCTAAAAGTCGCACTGTCACTGTTTCAGTTGATGGTATACGTTTTATCAAACCTGTCCACGTTGGAGATATTTTTAGTTGCTACGGAACTGTCAGTCACGTGGGCAATACCTCATTAAAAATCACACTAGAAGTATGGGTTGAACCTGTCCTGAGAAGCAATTTGCCATCTAAAGCAAGTTTTAAAGTATGTCAGGGTGAATTTACTTATGTAGCAGTTAACGACAACGGCGAAAAACACAAAGTAATTCGCGAATAACTTACCTAAATTTTGGTGCGGGGATGAAATGACAAATATATTTACATATGGGTCTTTGATGTACGCTCAAGTTTGGCAAAGTATTGTCAGTCAGACTTATCGTAGCACCCCTGCAAGGCTAGCCGGCTTTGCTAGATACAGTATTAAAAATCGGTCTTATCCTGCGATTATTCCCAGCCAAAATGCTCAAACTCAAGGTTTAGTTTATTATCATGTTTCAGACGCAGATATTGCTTTACTAGATAAATTTGAAGGCCAATGTTACCTGCGCCTTTCTCACCCTGTAGAATTAAATGACCAAACGTACATACAAGCCGATTGCTATATTTTGAGGCCAGAATTTGAACATCTTTTGAGTTTGAATGCGTGGTCCGTCAAAAAATTTGAACAAGATGGATTACAAACATTTTTAACTCATTATAATGGTTTTAATAAGCTCAAGAGCTAAACATTAAAATGAATATTTAAATTAAGGTTCAAAACCTAAAACCTTGAATATAAACCACTAATTAGAGGAATAAAATTACCCACCTTATGTCCAAAATATCTGATTTAAAAGCCGTTTTATTTGATATGGACGGCACTATTTTTGATAGTGAAAGTTTATATAGTCAAGCTTGGGTTGCCAGCGCGCAACACTTTAACCAGCATTTCACCCACCAAATGTATCAAGATTTTGTCGGCGTTCGTTCCGTTGAGTGCTATCAAATTGCACAAAAAATGTTTGGTGAAGATTTTGACATGACGCCTTTCATCCAGTTTTTCCGCAATTATATCAGTGCTGAAAAAGCGCAAAACATGCCAATAAAACCCGGGTTTACCGCTCTATTCGAGCGTTTAAAAAATTCTGGCCTCAAGTTAGGTTTAGTTACATCAGCACGACAGGCTTCTATTTTAGAAAATTTTGCTAATTTATCCTACTTGGCTGATTTTGACGTGGTGATTTCTGGAGATGATGTCACCCATGCCAAACCATCGCCTGAGTGTTATCAAACAGCTTGTCAAAAATTAAATATTACCCCCCAACAAGCATTAGTTTTTGAAGACTCTAACCCAGGCGCCTTAGCCGCCATAAGAGCAGGCTGCCAAACCGTTATTATTCCAGATTTATTGCCAATTGAAACACATATTGAAAAGCAGGCTTTCCGAGTGTTTGATAACTTATCGCAGGTACAACATAGTTTATTTTAAGCCCAAATTTTAATATATTGATCTAAATCAATATTAAGCGCTATTGGCATTTAGCGGATAACAAAAATTGATCTAGCTCATCTCTTAAGTAAACAAATTGGTTATTCTGTATTGAGTTTAATTAATCAAATTATATAGAGGTGAGTGATGAGCAGCTTACAAATGTTACTAGCCGATCCTGTAGTTTGGGGTTCGCTACTTGGGTTAAGTATTGTATTAGGTTTGTGCGGTTACTACGTTTGGTTATTTTTAACTAAAATTGCCCATTCAGATTCAGAGCAATGTTAACTCTAAATATGCGCAAGTTTGTATAAGATTTGCGCGTCCTTCCGTTTTCCTCACGTTTAGATCACATCTTATCTAAAAACCGCTTATTCTTTTGCCTATGCTATGTTAAATTTAGCGGTTAGAATTAATGAATACCAAAATGACTCAAGCTTTAAATTAAGATCTTGATTTGTCATTATATTGGTTGAGGTGGAATCAAGTGGAATACGACTTTTATCGCACGCCCGATGGCTATTTTGAAGCAGAGTTTTCAACTGAACAAGAATACTTTGGCCATTGGTTAACGTATCAATTAGCAACAGACAAAACACAAATTGTTGAGCTGCTTAATTTAATAACCCAATTAAAGAAACGCCAATTAAACGACCATAAAATTGCTGGCTCTGAATACAGCCTATATTTAAATCAAGATGAGGCAGTCATTCAAACCAATGCTTCACCACTTGAAAAGCCTGAACTAAAAGATCCTGAAGACGCAGCTGACGATGAAGATACTAACCAGTCAGATGATATGAGCGAGCTAGATCCTGAATCGTTGAAAAATGGATGTGGCATCGATGACTTTGAAAAAGTGGTTAAAGCTTGGCTACACTTTATTCAAAATCACTAATGTATTTTTTGCTTGTCATTATAAACCTTAAAGTGATAACGATTAATTGAGCGGTGCCTGTATGAAATTGACCAACCCAGTAAAAAGTATTTCGAAAAACTTGGATAAAAAAATCCGTGAGTCAGCCATTCAGGCGGCAAATTCTCGTATTATTCTTGCTGGGCGTAAAGCAGATGAATTAGCACCAGATGATTTAGAAGTTATCGTAAAGGAAGAAGAAGATAAAATACGTGGCCGAATAAAAGAGAAAGGCTTATTGGCGGTGGCTGCGGTACTAGGTCTAGGTTGGTGGATTTAATAGGTGGCTGCTCGTGTTTAAACCCTTATTAAGGCTCAGTATATTAGCCAGTATTTGGCTTAAATTTGGCAAACAAATTGTTCTCGGTTTGTTAATCATTATTGCACTTACCATTTTGCAATTTATTAGCCACGATATAAATGAGTATTTAAATACAACTAAGCAAACACAATATTTAGGTTATGTGCTCATAGCTAAGTGGTGTTTAATACTGGCCATCGTTGTGAGTTATTTGCTGTATATAAAATATAGCCTTAAATCCAAGCGAGCAACTAAGCTAACGCAAGCGTCTAAACAAGCCAATTCTAAACAAGCGTCGCTACCAAAAAACCGTACCAATGAACACGACCCTTTTGCGCATCTACGAGATAAGAAAAAATTACGTTCTAAAGGCGATCTTTTAATAGAAAAACAAAAACAATCAAAATAAAGAACCCTATATGATTATCGAAAGCCAGTTTAAGCCCGCTTGGTGGCTAAATAATAAGCACCTTCAAACTATATGGCAAAAAATTGAGCGCCGAAATTTATTGTGCCCTGTCATAACAGAGCAACTTGAGTTAGTCGATGGGGATTTTTTAGAAATTAACTGGACTGAGAAACCGGCGTCAAATTCAAATAAACCCATTATTGTGGTGTTACATGGGCTAGAAGGCTCTGTAAACAGTACTTATTCAAAAGGCATGATGAATGCCATTCGAGACAATGGCTGGGTTGGCTTGTTACTTCACTTTCGTTCGTGTGGTGGCAAAGCCAATCGCCTACCCCGTGCCTACCATTCAGGTGAAACTGGAGATTTGGCGTATATCTGTCAATGGCTAGAACAAAGCTACCCTTGTGCACCACTTGCAGCAGTTGGTTTTTCATTAGGGGCGAATGTATTATGTAAATACACTGGCGAAACCGGATATAACAATCCGTTTATTGCCAGTGTTGCAATTTGTCCGCCGCTTGATTTAGCCCAAAGCTGTCAATATATTCAAACTGGTAGCTCGCAAATATACCAAAAATATCTATTAGATATGCTACTGGATAATGTGGCACGTAAAACTCAGCGTATCAATTTACACCCTTATTTAAAGTTAACACCTGAACAGTTTAGATCCATTAAAAATTTATGGCAATTTGACGATTTAATTACGGCACCATTGCATGGTTTTAAAAATGCCCAAGATTATTACGAGCAATGTAGCGGTAAACAGTTTCTAAAATCAGTCAAAAAACCTTTATTAATAATTCATGCTCAGGACGACCCTTTTTTATCGCCCAAAAGTATCCCATCTAACGATGAATTAGCTGAAGCTGTTACTTTTGAGCTCAGTAAAAAAGGGGGACACGTTGGCTTTATCTCAGGTAGTACTTTATTTAAAGGCCATTATTGGTTAGAAGAACGCAGCCTAAATTATTTAAATCAATATTTAGACCCTGCGACGATGTAAACATAAGCTAGGTTCAATTAGTATCTAACCTCAACTCGGTTAGGTTAGAGACTAATTGAATTATTTAACCTCATAGCGCTGCCTGGCGCATGGTTTCAAGCGAGATTTTTTTGCGTGGGCAAGGCAAATTCACGCGTCAATAACTAGCCTCTGCTTTGGTTCCTGCGTCGCTCTACAACCCCCAACCATGGGGGTTGTATACAAATGAATTTAACGCAGTTCCTGTAAAAAAAGTCCCCGTGAAAAAAGCCGTTTGAAACATACTCATTAAACCGAGTTGAACTTATCTACTCATTTACCATGAGGTTTCGCCTGCTGAATAGGCTCTAATAATTTTTCTAACTGTTGTGGTTCTATGTCTGTCATTTCAAGTGCGACTTCAATAATACTGCGGTTTTCATGCATCGCCGTTTTTGCAATTTTAGCCGCTTTATCATAACCAATAATCGGATTTAAAGCGGTTGCTAAAATCGGATTCGCTTTGGCTTGTTGAGTCAATTTTTGCTCGTTAATCACCAAATCATTTAACGCTTTATCGGCAAAAGCTTGGCTAGCATCGGTCAATAAGGTAATTGATGTTAATAGCTTATCAGCTATTAAAGGTAGCATTACATTTAACTGAAAATTTCCAGACTGATTGGCAAGCGTGACACTGGTATCGTTTCCTATTACTTCGCTCGCCATCATAATGATAGCCTCTGGGATCACCGGGTTTACTTTTCCTGGCATAATACTCGAGCCAGGTTGCAGTGCTTTAAGTTGTAGTTCACTCAAGCCTGAATTTGGCCCTGAATTCATCCAGCGCAAATCATTAGACAATTTAATATATATAGTCGCTAATAACTTTAATTCGTTATGAGCATGTAAGCTGACATCCTGAGAACTAATTCTCGCCGCTAGATTTAAACAAGGCTTGATCTCTGTTTGGGTTAGTTGGCTTAAATGGCGGCACACTAAATTAGAAAAATTAGCATCGGCATTAATTCCTGTACCTATTGCCGTACCGCCCAATGGCAACTCGGCTAAATAAGGCAATATGGCAAGCAAGCGCTGTTTGCTTTCGGATATTTGAAATGCCCAAGTAGCAAACTCATCACCAAGTGATAAAGGCATCGCATCCATTAAATGAGTTCGTCCCGTTTTAACGATATGTTGGTAAGTACTGGCTAACTGTTCAAGTCTTTCAATAAGTTTATCTAACGATGGTATGAGTTGTTCCTTAATCGCCAACATTGACGAAAGCTGAATGCAAGCTGGAATCGTATCGTTGCTGCTTTGACCATAGTTAACTTGATCATTTGCATGTACTTTTACCACTGTGCCAGCTTTTGAAGCAAGCTGTTGCGCTAATGTCGCAATCACCTCGTTCATATTCATATTCGTGCTAGTGCCCGACCCCGTTTGAAATACATTTACCGGAAATTGGTTATGATAGTCTTGAGTAATAATTTCATCGGCAGCTTTAACAATGTATTCCGCTTGATCTGGATGAATACAATTTAACTCTGCATTCGTTTTTGCAGCTGCTTTTTTTATGAGCGCTAGCGAGCGAATGAATTGAGCTGGCATACGTCTGGTTGTAAAGTTAAAATTTTCAACGGCACGCTGCGTTTGAGCGCCATAAAGTGCATCTACGGGAATATTTAATTTACCAAAGCTATCTTCAACTTGTCGGTAGTCTTTATCATCCATTTCAAGATCCTTAACTGAATTGATATGTTGGGTTAACTTAAACTCAATTTATTTTAGCAATTCTTAATAATAACTTCTTAATAATAACTATTGGTATGCATTAGCACATTTTAAAGCCTAAACTATCATTAAGTATAATTAGGCTAACCTTGAATACTCACCGTTTGACCCTTATGCTAAATATTAAGACAAATTTTAATTAAGTCATTTAAGCTTATTAATACACGTTCAATTAAATGAACTCAAACCAGATAGCCACTAGGGAGGCAAGATGCAACAGCATTGGCGCAATATTCAACCACTTACTATCGATAAGCAAACCTATCAAGCCATTAGCTTTGATAAACTAGCAAAAGAGTATGATATCAACCGGCTTCCCTACTGTATTAAAATTTTATTAGAAAACTTACTACGTCATGAAACATCTGATTTCGTAGAATCTAGCCATATTGAAACTTTAGCTAAATGGGATACTCAAAACCCGAAACAAATTGAAATTTCGTTTGTCCCATCGCGTGTTATTTTACAAGATTTTACCGGTGTTCCAGCCATCGTAGATTTAGCCGCAATGCGTAATGCAATGGCCGATTTAAAGGGCGATCCTGAAAAAATAAATCCATTCAACCCGGTGGAGCTTGTGATTGATCACTCAATTATGGTGGATTATTTTGGTACAGATGATGCGTTTGACAAAAATACGAAAATCGAAGTAAAACGAAATGCTGAACGTTACCAGTTTTTAAAATGGGGACAAAATAACTTTAATAACTTTAAAGTTGTACCACCAGGCACAGGCATTGTACATCAAGTTAATTTAGAATATTTAGCGCGCTGTGTTTTTTCAAAAGAACAAAATAACGAACAGTGGGCGTATCCAGATACCTTAGTGGGTACTGATTCTCACACCACTATGATTAATGGTTTAGGAATATTAGGCTGGGGGGTTGGCGGTATTGAAGCTGAGGCCGCCATGTTAGGCCAACCCGTTAGTATGCTGGTCCCTAAAGTAGTCGGGTTTGAATTATCTGGAGAATTAACCGAAGGTGTAACCGCAACTGATTTAGTGCTCACAGTTACAGAGCAATTAAGAAAGCACGGCGTAGTCGGAAAGTTTGTTGAATTTTATGGTTCGGGCCTCAAGCACTTAACCACAGCTGACCGAGCAACTATTGCAAATATGGCACCAGAATACGGCGCAACCTGTGGGATATTTCCGTTAGACAAAGAGTCTACCAATTATTTACAACTTACAGGCCGTGACCAAAACCAAATAGATTTAGTTGAACAATATGCTAAGCAGCTTGGTATTTGGCATGACGAACAAACACCAAAAGCTAGCTATCATGAAACCCTAAGTTTAGATTTGACCCAAGTGGAGCCTTCAATTGCGGGGCCTAAACGACCGCAAGATAGAATCCCCCTTGCACACGCTGCTGAGCAATTTGAACTGTGGTTAGAACAGCGCATAGTCAACATAGATCAACCAGCAGAAGCAGAATTTGCAGCAGAGGGTGGTGACGAGCTAGATGCAAACCAGCCTCAAAAAGAAGATTCAGGCATTGAAGTAACATACCAAGATAACACCTTTTCGTTAGATCCTGGCGCAATCGTTATCGCTGCAATTACTAGCTGTACAAACACATCAAACCCATCTGTATTAATTACTGCTGGCTTAATGGCGCGAAAAGCAAGAGAATTAGGGATTACAACTAAACCTTGGGTTAAAACTTCGTTTGCCCCCGGCTCGCAAGTTGTAACCGAATATTTGCAAAATGCTGGTTTAATGGACGATTTAAACGCATTAGGGTTTAACTTAGTTGGCTATGGATGCACAACGTGCATAGGTAACTCAGGGCCTTTACCAGAAGAAATCAGCAACGCAATTCGAATAGCAAAACTCCCCGTATGTTCTATTTTATCTGGCAATCGAAACTTTGAAGGCAGAATTCATCCAGATACGGCTGCTAACTATTTAGCTTCGCCGCCTTTAGTTGTTGCATATGCTCTAGCAGGCAATATGAAAATTAATATTCACCAAGATCCTATTGCGTACAATCAACAAAATGATCCTGTGTACTTAAAAGATCTATGGCCAAATGAAGAAGAAGTAAAAAAATTAAGCCAAACTTTTGTTACCAACAAAATATTTAAAACTAAATATGCTGATGTTTTTGAAGGTAACCAAAGTTGGAATGACTTAAACGTATCTGACGAAAAAACATACGACTGGCCAGAATCTAGCTATATCAAACAGCCTCCATTTTTTGAAAATATTTCAGCAAATGCTAATCCCACGGAGGCAATAAATAAAGCTCGATGCTTAGTAAAAGTAGGCGATAGTATTACCACAGATCATATTTCTCCGGCTGGGGCTATTGCGCCGACAAGCCCTGCGGGTAAGTATTTAAATGATTTAGGTGTTCAAACAAAAGATTTTAATTCATATGGCTCACGCCGGGGTAATCATGAGGTCATGGTTAGAGGGACATTTGCTAACGTTCGGCTAAAAAATGAATTAGCTCCAGGAACTGAGGGCAGCTTTACATGTTATTTTCCAAGCAATGAAACCATGTCTATTTATGAGGCTGCGATGCAATATCAACAGAATAATACCCCATGTATTGTTATCGCAGGTAAAGAATATGGTACAGGTTCAAGCCGGGATTGGGCCGCTAAAGGGCCATCACTATTAGGCGTTAAAGCAGTTTTTGCCGAAAGCTACGAGCGAATACACCGTTCTAATCTAATTGGCATGGGCATACTCCCTTTACAATTTAAAGCAGGCGAAAGCGCTAACAGTCATGAATTAACAGGTAAAGAAATATTTTCTATACCTGCAGTTAAAGCAGGACAACAAGAAGTAGAAGTAACATATAGCGATGATGAAGGCGCAGCAAAATCAATTGTAATGGACATTAGAATCGATACAAATAATGAATTTAAATACTACCAAAACGGAGGAATTTTACCTTTCGTACTGAGACGCTTGCTTTAATAAAATTAGGTGTATAATTATAGATACAGGATGATAAAAACATACCATAAATGACAGATAAAAATAAATTTGGACTTTTATTATTAGGCGGCGGCGCGCGTGCAGCTTATCAGGTAGGTGTTTTAAAGGCACTTGCGCAAACGTTACCGCGTAGCCACGGCCTCCCCTTTCCTATTTTATCTGGCACCTCTGCAGGCGCAATTAACGCGACTGCATTATCCTGTTACGCATCTTGTTACCATTTAGGTGTTAAAAAATTAGAGTGGGTTTGGAAAAACTTTCATACCGATATGGTTTACCAAAGCAACTTTAAAACGTTATACCGAAACTTACTCAAAAACTTTTCGCCTATTAGAGACGAAAACATTTCTATTAAAAACGAGAGTTGGTTTGACAACGCACCTTTAAAATCTTTATTAGAGGAATTACTCGATTTAAATCGCATTCAAATTAATATTGAACGGCAATATTTAAAAGCAATATCGGTGACCGCTTCATCTTACCATTCGGGTGATTCTGTTTGTCTTTACCAATCGGGTGATGAGATCCAGCCCTGGGTGAGAGCAAAACGTCGTGGAATACATAGCGCCATAAAAATTGAACACTTGATGGCTTCGTCTGCTATCCCAATGATTTTCCCATCCGTTGAACTTCATAGTGAATTTTTTGGTGACGGCTCTATAAACCAACTTGCCCCGCTTAGTGCGCCCATTCATCTTGGAGCAGAGAAGATTTTCATTATTGGTATGGATCAACCTAAAAATCGTTTTTTCTACCATGAAGACAAAGCTATCCCACCGACGGGAGGTGCCATAGTGGGTCATTTGTTAGATACTATTTTTAGTGATGTATTAACCAGTGACATAGAACGCATGGAGCGTATTAATCAGACACTTAACTTTATAAAACCGGAATACCAAAATTTATCGGGGCTTAAAAACATTCAAACTTTGCAAATTAACCCAAGTAAAAGTTTTAGTGAAATAGCTGCAAAGCATTATGAAAGTATGCCATTCTCAATTCGGGCATTACTTCGTATTCTCGGCATTAATTCTAATACGGCTCATAAATCTAGTTTAATTAGTTATTTATTATTTGAACAAAATTATTGCCGAGAGCTCATTGAATTAGGGTGGTCTGATGGTTTAGCCAGAATAGATGAAATTAAAACGTTTTTAGAAATCGGCTAAGTTCATAGTTGTAACCAAAAAACATAAAAAATTGATATCTATTAACTCAAATGCTTTATTAATCATTTCTCTTTCTAAACATGATAAACCACATTAAGCCTTCAAATAGTAACCCCATTAGGATAGCAATAAAAAAACCTTTAACATTACCAATAGCATAACAAATTATCGCTAGAGCGAATAAAATTAAAACTTTAAGCCACCTCATTCCAACCTCCAAAACCAAACGTGCTTTAATTGAGTTTAGCTCATTTAAAGCATAAATTATTTTGAGCTGATGAATGAGCAAAGTGACCTGTTTTCAGATAAGAAATAACTTGCCGTTCCACTACATCATTCATCATCATAAAAGTATGAGTTACAGGTAATTTAATAAAACTACACATTCCATCTATTTTTGTGCTTTCAACAGTCACTTTACCATCATCTTGATTCGGTAGAATTGTCGACAAGATCCAATTAATGGTTTTAGTCCCTGCGATAATACCTAATTCAAAATCAACAGCCCCAAGCTGATTCACTAAACTTTGCTGACCTGTTCCCAATTGTTGGCCAGCAGGACCATTTATCCACTCAAAAATTTCTAAATCTCTAAGTTCATCTACCACCTCACTTCCTTTGTTAGGTGGGCCTAACATAACGACACGCCCAAGATTATCAATTTGTTTTTTGTCTAAAAAATACCTAACTAAGATACCGCCCATCGAATGCGTGACAAAATTAATATTTTGAGCGCCCTGTTGGCGGCATTTATAAATACCTTCGTTGATCGCAAGATCTGCTAAAAATTCAACTTTTGCTTTACGAGATGGGTAGTCAATATTGGCAACTGTATAATCAGACTGTTCTAAGCTATCTTCTAATTGTTGCATAGAATCAGCGCCTCTTGCTAAACCATGCAATAAAATCACACAGTCTTTTGCTATAACAGAAGTACTGATACATAACAAAATTAGCAATATAATTCTTTTCATCGTTTTTCTACAATTAATTCTTTTTACATTTATAACATTCCAAAACTCAATTTAGCAAATAGTTTTAAAATTTTAGAAGAGGCTTAAGCTTTAAATAGTGATAGGAGGTAAATATTAGGTCAACCAACAAAAAAGCCCGACTCTTTCGAATCGGGCTGAATCTTGGGATGCTTTCACATCAAATTTTTATGTACAGGATGTACGGTATGTCTAAACTGCATAAATGCGTTGTTTAGACCTTATCCTAAAGGATAAAATAAAGAGCCTGGCAGTGTGCTACTCTCACATGGGAACTCCCACACTACCATCGCCGCTATTGTGTTTCACTTCTGAGTTCGAAATGGAATCAGGTGGTGCCACAATGCTTTGGCCGCCAGGCATAAGTCGGTCTGTTAATTCACTTTTCAGTCAATTAACCAATCAGGACAATACATAATAAAGAGTCAATCAAGTTTGTTTATTCATTCGCGCAGTCACACTTCACGTCATGTTAATAAACATTCGGCGTTGTATGGTTAAGCCTCACGGGTCATTAGTATTGGTTAGCTCAATGCCTCACAGCACTTACACACCCAACCTATCAACCTTGTAGTCTACAAGGGCCCTACTGGAGCTTATAGCTCAGTGAGAACTCATCTTGGGGCTCGCTTCCCGCTTAGATGCTTTCAGCGGTTATCGATTCCGAACTTAGCTACCGGGCAATGCTCTTGGCAGAACAACCCGAACACCAGTGGTTCGTCCACTCCGGTCCTCTCGTACTAGGAGAAGCCCCCCTCAATTCTCAAACGCCCACGGCAGATAGGGACCGAACTGTCTCACGACGTTCTAAACCCAGCTCGCGTACCACTTTAAATGGCGAACAGCCATACCCTTGGGACCGACTTCAGCCCCAGGATGTGATGAGCCGACATCGAGGTGCCAAACACCGCCGTCGATATGAACTCTTGGGCGGTATCAGCCTGTTATCCCCGGAGTACCTTTTATCCGTTGAGCGATGGCCCTTCCATTCAGAACCACCGGATCACTATGACCTACTTTCGTATCTGCTCGACGTGTCTGTCTCGCAGTTAAGCTGGCTTATGCCATTACACTAACCGTACGATGTCCGACCGTACTTAGCCAACCTTCGTGCTCCTCCGTTACGCTTTGGGAGGAGACCGCCCCAGTCAAACTACCCACCAGGCAATGTCCGCATTCCCGATTAGGGAACAACGTTAGAACATCAAACATACAAGGGTGGTATTTCAAGGTCGGCTCCACACCATCTAGCGACGATGCTTCAAAGCCTCCCACCTATCCTACACATGTAGGTTCAATGTTCACTGCCAAGCTGTAGTAAAGGTTCACGGGGTCTTTCCGTCTAGCCGCGGGTACACAGCATCTTCACTGCGATTTCAATTTCACTGAGTCTCGGGTGGAGACAGCGTGGCCATGATTACACCATTCGTGCAGGTCGGAACTTACCCGACAAGGAATTTCGCTACCTTAGGACCGTTATAGTTACGGCCGCCGTTTACCGGGGCTTCGATCAAGAGCTTCGACCTAAGTCTAACCCCATCAATTAACCTTCCGGCACCGGGCAGGTGTCATACCGTATACGTCATCTCTCGATTTAGCACAGTACTGTGTTTTTAATAAACAGTTCCAGCCACCTGGTTACTTCGACCACCTCTCGCTCCAGGCGTAAAGCCCTTCACAATAACGTGGCGTACCTTCTCCCGAAGTTACGGTACTATTTTGCCTAGTTCCTTCACCCGAGTTCTCTCAAGCGCCTTAGTATTCTCTACCTGACCACCTGTGTCGGTTTGGGGTACGGTTCTTAATGACCTGAAGCTTAGAAGATTTTCCTGGAAGTATGGCATCAACTACTTCACCCCCTTGGGGGCTCGTCTCGTGTCTCAGTCTTAAGGAAATCCGGATTTACCTAAATCTCCAACCTACACACTTTCACATGGACTACCAACGCCATGCTAGTTTAGCCTGCTCCGTCTCTCCGTCGCAGTCATTAAAAGTACGGGAATATTAACCCGTTTCCCATCGATTACGGCTTTCGCCCTCACCTTAGGGGCCGACTTACCCTGCCCTGATTAGCATGGGACAGGAAACCTTGGTCTTTCGGCGAGGGGGTTTTTCACCCCCTTTATCGTTACTCATGTCAGCATTCGCACTTCTGATATGTCCAGCATGCCTTACAGCTTTGCCTTCAACCACTTACAGAACGCTCCCCTACCACTTGAACCTAAGTTCAAATCCGCAGCTTCGGTTGCTTATTTAGCCCCGTTACATCTTCCGCGCAGGCCGACTCGACTAGTGAGCTATTACGCTTTCTTTAAAGGGTGGCTGCTTCTAAGCCAACCTCCTAGCTGTCTAAGCCTTCCCACATCGTTTCCCACTTAATAAGCATTGGGGACCTTAGCTGGCGGTCTGGGTTGTTGCCCTCTTCACGATGGACGTTAGCACCCACCGTGTGTCTCCCGGATATTACTCTCAGGTATTCGGAGTTTGCAAAGGGTTGGTAAGTCGGGATGACCCCCTAGCCTTAACAGTGCTCTACCCCCTGAGGTATTCGTCCGAGGCGCTACCTAAATAGCTTTCGGGGAGAACCAGCTATCTCCCGGCTTGATTAGCCTTTCACTCCGATCCACAGGTCATCCCCTAACTTTTCAACGTTAGTGGGTTCGGTCCTCCAATTGATGTTACTCAATCTTCAACCTGCCCATGGATAGATCGCCGGGTTTCGGGTCTATACCTAGCAACTCTACGCGCAGTTAACACTCGCTTTCGCTACGGCTCCCCTATTCGGTTAACCTTGCTACTAAATATAAGTCGCTGACCCATTATACAAAAGGTACGCAGTCACAGAACAAGTCTGCTCCCACTGCTTGTACGTACACGGTTTCAGGTTCTATTTCACTCCCCTCACAGGGGTTCTTTTCGCCTTTCCCTCACGGTACTGGTTCACTATCGGTCAATTGGGAGTATTTAGCCTTGGAGGATGGTCCCCCCGTCTTCAGTCAAGATATCACGTGTCCCGACCTACTTAATGCGTGAATGATAAATCTTCATATACAGGGCTATCACCTTCTATGGCTGCACTTTCCAGTGCATTCTACTAATTTATCATTCATCGGCTGTTCCCCGTTCGCTCGCCGCTACTTGGGGAATCTCGGTTGATTTCTGTTCCTCGGGGTACTTAGATGTTTCAGTTCTCCCGGTTTGCCTCTTACACCTATGTATTCAGTGCAAGATACTCTAAAAAGAGTGGGTTGCCCCATTCGGAAATCTATAACTTAAGCGTCTTTTATCGACTCGTCATAGCTTATCGCAGATTAACACGTCCTTCATCGCCTCCAATTGCCTAGGCATCCACCGTGCACGCTTAGTCACTTAACCATACAACCCGAATGTTTATCCAGATTGTACGTAGGACTGCTTGCTACTTTGAATACTAATTCAACTTGATTGAATTCGTTTTTCTTTATTACTTCTTGTCCAGATTGTTAAAGAGCGTGGTTAAAAAAACCAAACAAAATAATTAGCGTTAACTATTTTGTTTGGTTTCTGTGTACCTGACTTCGTTTTATATAATAATGCAAAAGTGGTGGAGCTAAGCAGGATCGAACTGCTGACCTCCTGCGTGCAAGGCAGGCGCTCTCCCAGCTGAGCTATAGCCCCATTTTTGCAGTCTTTTTTCGTAAATGTAATTCACTTTAATTCAAGGCATTTTAATGCGAACGTTTAGCCTGCTAAACGAGTATTAAAATAACGCAGAAGTAATGTGAATTTGGTAGGTCTGGGCAGACTTGAAATAACCAAGCCGACTCACCGCTAATATCAAGAGCGGGGTGCGCTCTAACTTATCAACGTCCTACGTTATTGGTAGGTCTGGGCAGACTTGAACTGCCGACCTCACCCTTATCAGGGGTGCGCTCTAACCAGCTGAGCTACAGACCTATACTTAATCTTTCACTTCAACTTGTCGGCAAACCGACCTCACCGCTTTACAAGGGATTGGGGTGCTAACTAGCTGAGCTACAGACCTATCTTATGACTTTCATCATTCGGTCTGTTGACCTTACGAAGTCTTTCTTTCAGTAACCAGTTATTTATCTGTGTGAACACTGTGCATGTTTAATGAATTTTTGTAAGGAGGTGATCCAGCCCCAGGTTCCCCTAGGGCTACCTTGTTACGACTTCACCCCAGTCATGAACCACAAAGTGGTAAGCGCCCAATGTTAAGCTACCTACTTCTTTTGCAGCCCACTCCCATGGTGTGACGGGCGGTGTGTACAAGGCCCGGGAACGTATTCACCGCAGCATTCTGATCTGCGATTACTAGCGATTCCGACTTCATGGAGTCGAGTTGCAGACTCCAATCCGGACTACGAACAGCTTTAAGGGATTCGCACACTATCGCTAGTTAGCTGCCCTCTGTACTGTCCATTGTAGCACGTGTGTAGCCCATCCCGTAAGGGCCATGATGACTTGACGTCGTCCCCACCTTCCTCCGGTTTATCACCGGCAGTCTCCTTAGAGTTCCCGACCGAATCGCTGGTAACTAAGGATAAGGGTTGCGCTCGTTGCGGGACTTAACCCAACATTTCACAACACGAGCTGACGACAGCCATGCAGCACCTGTCTCACGATTCCCGAAGGCACACTAAAATCTCTTCTAGCTCTCGTGGATGTCAAGGGATGGTAAGGTTCTTCGCGTTGCATCGAATTAAACCACATGCTCCACCGCTTGTGCGGGCCCCCGTCAATTCATTTGAGTTTTAGCCTTGCGGCCGTACTCCCCAGGCGGTCTACTTATCGCGTTAGCTTCGCTACTCACGGATTAAATCCACAAACAGCAAGTAGACATCGTTTACGGCGTGGACTACCAGGGTATCTAATCCTGTTCGCTACCCACGCTTTCGCACCTCAGTGTCAGTAATGGGCCAGGGGGCCGCCTTCGCCACCGGTATTCCTTCAGATCTCTACGCATTTCACCGCTACACCTGAAATTCTACCCCCCTCTCCCTTACTCTAGCATGACAGTTCTGAATGCACGGCCGAGGTTGAGCCCCGGTTTTTCACACCCAGCTTATCACGCCACCTACGTGCGCTTTACGCCCAGTAATTCCGATTAACGCTTGCACCCTCCGTATTACCGCGGCTGCTGGCACGGAGTTAGCCGGTGCTTCTTCTGTCAGTAACGTCACAGTAAGTTGGTATTAACAACTTACCTTTCCTCCTGACTGAAAGTGCTTTACAACCCGAAAGCCTTCTTCACACACGCGGCATGGCTGCATCAGGGTTTCCCCCATTGTGCAATATTCCCCACTGCTGCCTCCCGTAGGAGTCTGGGCCGTGTCTCAGTCCCAGTGTGGCTGATCATCCTCTCAAACCAGCTAGAGATCGTCGCCTTGGTAGGCCATTACCCCACCAACTAGCTAATCTCACTTGGGTTCATCTCGTCGCAGGAGCCATAAAGGCCCCCTTTAACCCGTAGGTATTATGCGGTATTAGCCATCGTTTCCAATGGTTATCCCCCACAACGAGGCAGATACCCAAGCATTACTCACCCGTCCGCCGCTCGACGCCTGAGAGCAAGCTCTCATCGTTTCCGCTCGACTTGCATGTGTTAGGCCTGCCGCCAGCGTTCAATCTGAGCCATGATCAAACTCTTCAAAAAAGTTTTTAAATCTTGCTCAATTAACTCAAAATCACATTTTCATGTGAGCCTGAATAAATTGATAAATTGTTCATTCATCAAATCTATGCCAGTGCTCACACAGATAAATAAGGTTACCTAATTTTTAAAGAACAGTCGTTAAAGCAGCAATCTGCTGTAACGAGGCGCGTATAATACGCTTATATTTCAATAAGTCAACAACTTATTTTAAATAGTTATCTATTTAAAATAACCTGTCAAAAAAGTTATTTATGTACAGGATGTACTGCATGTCTAAACTGCATAAATGCGTTGTTTAGACCTTATCCTAAAGGATAAAATAAAGAGCCTGGCAGTGTGCTACTCTCACATGGGAACTCCCACACTACCATCGCCGCTATTGTGTTTCACTTCTGAGTTCGAAATGGAATCAGGTGGTGCCACAATGCTTTGGCCGCCAGGCATAAGTCGGTTTGTTAATTCACTTTTCAGTCAATTAACCAATCAGGACAATACATAATAAAGAGTCAATCAAGTTTGTTTATTCATTCGCGCAGTCACACTTCACGTCATGTTAATAAACATTCGGCGTTGTATGGTTAAGCCTCACGGGTCATTAGTATTGGTTAGCTCAATGCCTCACAGCACTTACACACCCAACCTATCAACCTTGTAGTCTACAAGGGCCCTACTGGAGCTTATAGCTCAGTGAGAACTCATCTTGGGGCTCGCTTCCCGCTTAGATGCTTTCAGCGGTTATCGATTCCGAACTTAGCTACCGGGCAATGCTCTTGGCAGAACAACCCGAACACCAGTGGTTCGTCCACTCCGGTCCTCTCGTACTAGGAGAAGCCCCCCTCAATTCTCAAACGCCCACGGCAGATAGGGACCGAACTGTCTCACGACGTTCTAAACCCAGCTCGCGTACCACTTTAAATGGCGAACAGCCATACCCTTGGGACCGACTTCAGCCCCAGGATGTGATGAGCCGACATCGAGGTGCCAAACACCGCCGTCGATATGAACTCTTGGGCGGTATCAGCCTGTTATCCCCGGAGTACCTTTTATCCGTTGAGCGATGGCCCTTCCATTCAGAACCACCGGATCACTATGACCTACTTTCGTATCTGCTCGACGTGTCTGTCTCGCAGTTAAGCTGGCTTATGCCATTACACTAACCGTACGATGTCCGACCGTACTTAGCCAACCTTCGTGCTCCTCCGTTACGCTTTGGGAGGAGACCGCCCCAGTCAAACTACCCACCAGGCAATGTCCGCATTCCCGATTAGGGAACAACGTTAGAACATCAAACATACAAGGGTGGTATTTCAAGGTCGGCTCCACACCATCTAGCGACGATGCTTCAAAGCCTCCCACCTATCCTACACATGTAGGTTCAATGTTCACTGCCAAGCTGTAGTAAAGGTTCACGGGGTCTTTCCGTCTAGCCGCGGGTACACAGCATCTTCACTGCGATTTCAATTTCACTGAGTCTCGGGTGGAGACAGCGTGGCCATGATTACACCATTCGTGCAGGTCGGAACTTACCCGACAAGGAATTTCGCTACCTTAGGACCGTTATAGTTACGGCCGCCGTTTACCGGGGCTTCGATCAAGAGCTTCGACCTAAGTCTAACCCCATCAATTAACCTTCCGGCACCGGGCAGGTGTCATACCGTATACGTCATCTCTCGATTTAGCACAGTACTGTGTTTTTAATAAACAGTTCCAGCCACCTGGTTACTTCGACCACCTCTCGCTCCAGGCGTAAAGCCCTTCACAATAACGTGGCGTACCTTCTCCCGAAGTTACGGTACTATTTTGCCTAGTTCCTTCACCCGAGTTCTCTCAAGCGCCTTAGTATTCTCTACCTGACCACCTGTGTCGGTTTGGGGTACGGTTCTTAATGACCTGAAGCTTAGAAGATTTTCCTGGAAGTATGGCATCAACTACTTCACCCCCTTGGGGGCTCGTCTCGTGTCTCAGTCTTAAGGAAATCCGGATTTACCTAAATCTCCAACCTACACACTTTCACATGGACTACCAACGCCATGCTAGTTTAGCCTGCTCCGTCTCTCCGTCGCAGTCATTAAAAGTACGGGAATATTAACCCGTTTCCCATCGATTACGGCTTTCGCCCTCACCTTAGGGGCCGACTTACCCTGCCCTGATTAGCATGGGACAGGAAACCTTGGTCTTTCGGCGAGGGGGTTTTTCACCCCCTTTATCGTTACTCATGTCAGCATTCGCACTTCTGATATGTCCAGCATGCCTTACAGCTTTGCCTTCAACCACTTACAGAACGCTCCCCTACCACTTGAACCTAAGTTCAAATCCGCAGCTTCGGTTGCTTATTTAGCCCCGTTACATCTTCCGCGCAGGCCGACTCGACTAGTGAGCTATTACGCTTTCTTTAAAGGGTGGCTGCTTCTAAGCCAACCTCCTAGCTGTCTAAGCCTTCCCACATCGTTTCCCACTTAATAAGCATTGGGGACCTTAGCTGGCGGTCTGGGTTGTTGCCCTCTTCACGATGGACGTTAGCACCCACCGTGTGTCTCCCGGATATTACTCTCAGGTATTCGGAGTTTGCAAAGGGTTGGTAAGTCGGGATGACCCCCTAGCCTTAACAGTGCTCTACCCCCTGAGGTATTCGTCCGAGGCGCTACCTAAATAGCTTTCGGGGAGAACCAGCTATCTCCCGGCTTGATTAGCCTTTCACTCCGATCCACAGGTCATCCCCTAACTTTTCAACGTTAGTGGGTTCGGTCCTCCAATTGATGTTACTCAATCTTCAACCTGCCCATGGATAGATCGCCGGGTTTCGGGTCTATACCTAGCAACTCTACGCGCAGTTAACACTCGCTTTCGCTACGGCTCCCCTATTCGGTTAACCTTGCTA
The DNA here is from genome assembly GCF_026725475.1 of Catenovulum adriaticum. Classification (NCBI taxonomy): domain Bacteria; kingdom Pseudomonadati; phylum Pseudomonadota; class Gammaproteobacteria; order Alteromonadales; family Alteromonadaceae; genus Catenovulum; species Catenovulum adriaticum. The sequence goes on along the minus strand of NZ_CP109965.1, from coordinate 826,393 downwards.
CTAAATATAAGTCGCTGACCCATTATACAAAAGGTACGCAGTCACAGAACAAGTCTGCTCCCACTGCTTGTACGTACACGGTTTCAGGTTCTATTTCACTCCCCTCACAGGGGTTCTTTTCGCCTTTCCCTCACGGTACTGGTTCACTATCGGTCAATTGGGAGTATTTAGCCTTGGAGGATGGTCCCCCCGTCTTCAGTCAAGATATCACGTGTCCCGACCTACTTAATGCGTGAATGATAAATCTTCATATACAGGGCTATCACCTTCTATGGCTGCACTTTCCAGTGCATTCTACTAATTTATCATTCATCGGCTGTTCCCCGTTCGCTCGCCGCTACTTGGGGAATCTCGGTTGATTTCTGTTCCTCGGGGTACTTAGATGTTTCAGTTCTCCCGGTTTGCCTCTTACACCTATGTATTCAGTGCAAGATACTCTAAAAAGAGTGGGTTGCCCCATTCGGAAATCTATAACTTAAGCGTCTTTTATCGACTCGTCATAGCTTATCGCAGATTAACACGTCCTTCATCGCCTCCAATTGCCTAGGCATCCACCGTGCACGCTTAGTCACTTAACCATACAACCCGAATGTTTATCCAGATTGTACGTAGGACTGCTTGCTACTTTGAATACTAATTCAACTTGATTGAATTCGTTTTTCTTTATTACTTCTTGTCCAGATTGTTAAAGAGCGTTGGATGTTAACGTTGCCGTTAAAAAAACCAAACTGAAGCATTGATGCAGTTTATTGCACCCCAACACTTGGGTTTGGTTTTTGCTTGCCTTTAAATTTGATAACCGTTTATTTATCTGTGTGAACACTGTGCACGTTTAATGAATTTTTGTAAGGAGGTGATCCAGCCCCAGGTTCCCCTAGGGCTACCTTGTTACGACTTCACCCCAGTCATGAACCACAAAGTGGTAAGCGCCCAATGTTAAGCTACCTACTTCTTTTGCAGCCCACTCCCATGGTGTGACGGGCGGTGTGTACAAGGCCCGGGAACGTATTCACCGCAGCATTCTGATCTGCGATTACTAGCGATTCCGACTTCATGGAGTCGAGTTGCAGACTCCAATCCGGACTACGAACAGCTTTAAGGGATTCGCACACTATCGCTAGTTAGCTGCCCTCTGTACTGTCCATTGTAGCACGTGTGTAGCCCATCCCGTAAGGGCCATGATGACTTGACGTCGTCCCCACCTTCCTCCGGTTTATCACCGGCAGTCTCCTTAGAGTTCCCGACCGAATCGCTGGTAACTAAGGATAAGGGTTGCGCTCGTTGCGGGACTTAACCCAACATTTCACAACACGAGCTGACGACAGCCATGCAGCACCTGTCTCACGATTCCCGAAGGCACACTAAAATCTCTTCTAGCTCTCGTGGATGTCAAGGGATGGTAAGGTTCTTCGCGTTGCATCGAATTAAACCACATGCTCCACCGCTTGTGCGGGCCCCCGTCAATTCATTTGAGTTTTAGCCTTGCGGCCGTACTCCCCAGGCGGTCTACTTATCGCGTTAGCTTCGCTACTCACGGATTAAATCCACAAACAGCAAGTAGACATCGTTTACGGCGTGGACTACCAGGGTATCTAATCCTGTTCGCTACCCACGCTTTCGCACCTCAGTGTCAGTAATGGGCCAGGGGGCCGCCTTCGCCACCGGTATTCCTTCAGATCTCTACGCATTTCACCGCTACACCTGAAATTCTACCCCCCTCTCCCTTACTCTAGCATGACAGTTCTGAATGCACGGCCGAGGTTGAGCCCCGGTTTTTCACACCCAGCTTATCACGCCACCTACGTGCGCTTTACGCCCAGTAATTCCGATTAACGCTTGCACCCTCCGTATTACCGCGGCTGCTGGCACGGAGTTAGCCGGTGCTTCTTCTGTCAGTAACGTCACAGTAAGTTGGTATTAACAACTTACCTTTCCTCCTGACTGAAAGTGCTTTACAACCCGAAAGCCTTCTTCACACACGCGGCATGGCTGCATCAGGGTTTCCCCCATTGTGCAATATTCCCCACTGCTGCCTCCCGTAGGAGTCTGGGCCGTGTCTCAGTCCCAGTGTGGCTGATCATCCTCTCAAACCAGCTAGAGATCGTCGCCTTGGTAGGCCATTACCCCACCAACTAGCTAATCTCACTTGGGTTCATCTCGTCGCAGGAGCCATAAAGGCCCCCTTTAACCCGTAGGTATTATGCGGTATTAGCCATCGTTTCCAATGGTTATCCCCCACAACGAGGCAGATACCCAAGCATTACTCACCCGTCCGCCGCTCGACGCCTGAGAGCAAGCTCTCATCGTTTCCGCTCGACTTGCATGTGTTAGGCCTGCCGCCAGCGTTCAATCTGAGCCATGATCAAACTCTTCAAAAAAGTTTTTAAATCTTGCTCAATTAACTCAAAATCACATTTTCATGTGAGCCTGAATAAATTGATAAATTGTTCATTCATCAAATCTATGCCAGTGCTCACACAGATAAATAAGGTTACCTAATTTTTAAAGAACGTTGCGGATATTCCGCTGCTTCTTACCGAAGCGAGGCCGCGCATTCTACGCTGTCCTCTTTTGTTGTCAAGCCTTTATTTTTCGTTATTGATATTTAACGTTAAACAGGCCTTTTCAACGGTTTGAACTCTATTGAGCTGCGCATTCACTCGCTGATGTTTATCTGCGTGTTGCTGCGTTGTTGGGGGCGCATTATAGGGACTAATTAAACCCCGTCAACGCTTTTTTTGAATTTATTTGAAATTAAAGTTTGTTTGCTTAATTAACACTCAATATGCTTATTTAACCTTCATATTAAATACAATTTCCGTTAAATAGAGCAATAAAGAAAGCAAAGAACAAAAATCATGGGCAATATATATAAGTAAAACTATATTTATTGAATCTAGTTTATTTATTATCGTGAATTTATGAAAGCGATTAGCCTCTCTCGAAAACTACTGACTCAAGTTTTAACTATATATATCGCTTTAACTGTCATTATTACGGCAGTACAAATTATTAGTGAGTACTATATAACTAAAGAACACATACAGGATGAGCTCGTTGTATTGCAAAAAACGGTCAGTAGCAGTTTAACTCGCTCGATTTGGGAATTGAATTCACAGCAGTCATTAACTATTACCCAAGGACTGCTTGCTATGCCTGTTATAGAAGGCATTGTCCTTAGAGATGAAAACGGCAATATAATTACCAAATTGGGGAAGTATGTTGAACCCCGTGTATCAAACGTGAATTATGACGAAGCTCAACTCTTAACGACTAAAGATGCAAGAGGCTTATTTGGCTACCTTTCTGTTTTAGTGTTTGAGTTTTCAGGTAAGCCCGTTTTAGTTGGAGATATTAGTCTATTTTCATCTAGGCAAGTTATTTTCGATAGGATTAGCGTTCCAGTAACATTTTTATTATTTAAAGCTTTCTTTATTACGATTTGTTTATTTTTAATTATATTATTTACATTTAAGCGCTTATTGCGTCAGCCTTTGTATGAGTTCACAGAACAAATTGAAAATTTTGATATTGAACGATTAGAAGCATCCAAATTATCAATCGACATGCAAGAGCAAAATGAGCTCACCATTTTACAACAAGCCTACAACAAGTTAATTGACCAATTACACATTTACAGTGAATGTTTGGATGCAGCAAATAAAAATTTACTTGATGCCAATACCAAGCTAGATGAACAAAATTTATTATTAGAACACCAAGTAGCTAAAAAGACATCTAATCTAAGCAGAGTTTTATTAAATATAGAAAATCAAAAAAAAGAGCTAGAAGAAAGCAGAAACGAATTAGCCATTGGTATTGAAACCCGTAAACAAGCTGAGCATGCGCTATTGGTTAAACAGTCTGAACTTGAAGCCTATGTTCAGCAATTAAAAGCGGCGCAAAAACAATTATTAGAAACCGAAAAAATGTCTACCCTTGGTGGATTGGTTGCAGGCATCACCCATGATGTAAATACACCAATTGGAATAAGCATTACTGCGGCCAGTTTTTTGTCTGAGCAAGTCACTGTAATCAACCAAAATTACATAGATAAAACACTAACGTCTAACTCTTTAGGCCGATTTTTGCAAGATTCAACAGAAAGCATTAATTTAATTGATGCTAATTTAAAAAGAGCCTCTGAACTCATAAATAGCTTCAAGCAAATAGCAGTTGATCAGGCAAGTGATGCAAAACGAGATATTGAGATTGGAAGTTATGTTCAAGAAGTCATAAACTCGTTAAAACCCAAACTCAAAAAAACTCACCAAAAAATTCAATTTCACTGCGATGCTAAGATAAAGATGTCCTGCCCTGCGGGTGCTATCTCACAAATATTAACAAATTTAATCATGAACTCCATCATTCATGGATTTGAAGGCTCTACGGGTGGAAGAATAGATATTAGAATTACAGATTTAAATCATGATTTAATTCAGCTTGATTACCTAGATAATGGTAAAGGCATGGATACTGCTGCACTAGCAAAGTTATTTGCTCCTTTTTACACAACAAAGCAAAATCAAGGTGGTAGTGGTTTGGGCACTCATATCGTTTACAATTTAGTCACTCAAACACTAAAAGGAGATATAAAAGTCAACAGTGAAATCGGCAAAGGATTGGAATATGTAATTACGCTTCCTAAAGTAACAAACGTTGATTAATTTACGTGACTTTATTAACTTGGAGCCCGCTTATATAACTTACGCTGAAGTGTTCTGCGATGCATATTCAATACTCTTGCTGTTTGTGAAATATTACCCTGATTGCTTTTTAAGACCGCTTGAATATGCTCCCACTCTAATTGAGACGCTGACATAGGTTTTAAAGTGGGGTTTTGCTCGCTAATGCTAGTCTGTTCAGACTTCGACGAATTTTCTGCTATTAACAATTTAATTTTATCATATAAAGTTTGAAAACTAACTGGCTTAGTTAAATAATCATCCGCCCCCGCTTTTATCGCATTCACACAAGTAGCAATACTGCCATAACCAGTTAACATTAAAATAATCGCATTAGGATAAGCAGAACGTAATGGAGGAATGGCCGCTAGGCTCGAACTTGAACCTAAATTCAAATCTAAAATAATAAGTTGAGGACAAAACATATCTAACGTATCTAGCAAACTAGCAGTATCGTGAAAAATATTAGCCGTACAATCCATGCGCTGAAATTGTCGTTGCAACGTCTGGGCAAACACTTGATCATCATCTAGCAGAACGACTTCATAACTCATTTAAACTCAACCTATCTTTTATCCAATGGTATTACTAAGTAATGGTAAATTAATAATGGTTAGTGCGCCGCGTTCATTGTTAACCAAAACAATTTCCCCTTGGCTGCGCTCTATTGCTGCGTTTGCTAAAATAAGCCCAATTCCCATTCCAGATGCTTTTTCTGATGTAGACTTTAAACCTAAATTCGCCATACGTTGTAAATCAAAGCCGTCTCCATAATCTTGAATTTGAATAATAAGTTTATCTTGTTCGACTTTTGATGACAGCTCAATTTGGTTGGACTGGCGAGCTAAACTGGAATCAGCCGCATTATCTAATAAATTAGAGATCGCCATTTCTAAGTTTAAGTCGGTCATAATTTCAACATTATCTAAACTCAGTTCAAATTGCGTGTTTAATTCGATTTCATTACGTCGATTCCACCAAAATTGAGTAATCTTTTCAACAAACTGTTTTGCCTGGCACCGGTTGGGCGTATTTAACTTAGCTTGCTTAGCTATATTTTTAACGATTGTCTGGCAAAACGACACCTGTTCTGATAATTGGTGTTGTAAATCGGCAGGTATTTCAGACTCTTTATTAAATAATGAAAGTTCGTCAATTAGCATACCCAACGTCGACAAGGGCGTTGAAAGCTGGTGAGCAGTATTAGCAGAATAAGTAGCTACCGCTAAAATTTGCTCATCTCTCATTTGTTGCTCTTTTAATTCCGAGATTTCATGGCTTTGACGAATTAACCTTGAGCGCTGTGCAGACATAAACCAAGTCATAGCTACTGCTGATAATACAAAAGTAAACCACATACCTTGTAAATGGGCTCCCATCATATGATGGTGTGTACCTGAAGTCACTTGCCAAATTAACCCACTATAAAAAGCGATGGCAAGCATTGATATAAGCCAAGCATGTCGCCATTTTAATAACAAAGAAGCGGATACTATGGGAATATATAAAATAGAAATAGCTCCATTCATTGCACTACCATGCAAATAAAGCAAAATGCTAAACCCAATTAAATCGACAAAATGAGAAAGCAATAAGCTAAATGATGTATTTTTTATCGTCAAATAAGCATGGCTAAGACAGTAAAGCCCCACTACCAAATAACTTTCAAAAGCGGTTATCGAAAATACCCAAAATACCAATAAACACGAAAAACTAAAGATGAGCCGAACTAAAGTCAACGCATGATACTTTTTAATTTGCTTCCAATTTAACTGCAAAATAAGCAACCTTAATAAACCCATTAAAATGAATTGCAGTATATCGTATGCAAAAAAATCAGTCCTCTATTTAAACAATCGCTTAATTTAGATCTCTCTTGGCAAAAAACTACCACTTTAAAATTACACACGTTAACATATAAAAAAATTTACCAACCGACTGGATTATTATGTCAACAAAAAATGGTGTTTCTAGATTATTTTCAGCACTTTGGGGGAGTATTAACTTTACTCGAAAGCTATTATTAAATTTACTTTTTTTTGGTGTTATTGCCGTTATCATTGTGGTTATCAGCACAGATAAGCAAACATTCACCGTGCCGGATAAAACAGCTCTGCTTTTAGATTTATCCGGCAATATTGTAGAGCAAAAGCAAACGGTTAACCCTATCGATAATATTATGATGCAAGCTTCTGGTTCCCCGAATCAGCCTGCTGAAACGTTATTATCTGATGTTTTAAATACCCTAGATGCTGCAAAAACAGACAGCCGCATTAAAGCCATCGTATTAGACCTAAAAAATATGACAGGTGCAGGTTTAAATAAACTTGAAGCTATTGGTGACAAGCTTAATCAGTTTAAAGCAACCGGCAAACCCGTTTATGCCATTGGTGATTATTATACTAAATCACAATATTTTTTAGCCAGTTACGCCGATGAAATAATCCTGCATCCAATGGGCTTTGTGCTATTAGATGGATTTAGTAATTACCAACTATATTACAAATCTGCACTAGAAAAGCTAAAAGTATCAACTCATATTTTTAGAGTTGGCACCTATAAATCATTCGTTGAACCTTATATTCGAGACGATATGAGTGAAGCCGCCAAAACCGCAAGTAAAGACTGGTTATCACGACTTTGGCATATTTATAAAACGGATGTTGCTAAACGCCGAGATATCGACATTAATAATTTTGACGAAGAGTTAGACGTATTTCGTAATAAATTTGAAGAGTCTAACTATGATTTCGCGCAATATGCTCTCAATAATCATTGGGTCGATAGCTTAAAAAACCGTGAAGAAGTAGAACAAACCATTGCCAATATTGTCGGTTGGAAAGATAACAAGCGCAGCTACAATAAAGTTAATTTTGAACAATACTTAAGCGTTATAAAAAAACCAAAAATTAACTTAGGCTCACAATCGCAAGTTGCCATTATTGTAGCCGCAGGCAATATATATGATGGAAAACAACTTCCCGGCTCAATCGGTGGCGATAGTACCGCAAAGCTATTGGAAAAAGCACGTTTAAACGATCAGGTTAAAGCTGTCGTTTTACGGATAGATAGCCCAGGTGGCAGCGCTTTTGCTAGTGAAATCATTCGCCGTGAAATAGATTTATTACAAGCAGCAAATAAACCTGTCATAGCGTCAATGAGTTCAACAGCCGCATCGGGTGGCTACTGGATAGCAAGCAGTGCCGATGAAATTTGGGCTCACCCGGCAACTATTACTGGTTCAATTGGAGTATTTGGTATGTTTATGACATTCGAAAATACACTTGATTACTTAGGTGTTCATACTGATGGTGTTAAAACAACAGAATGGCCGCCATTAACGCCAACTATTTCTTTAGATGAAAAAGTGGGCGATATACTGCAAAAAAGTACTGAAAGAGCTTATCAAAGGTTTTTACAACTGGTATCTGAACATAGGAATATGACAATTGAAGATGCAAACAAAATAGCTCAAGGCCGAGTATGGACAGGTGAGCAAGCGCTTGAGTTAGGTTTGGTAGATAAGTTGGGCAATCTAGCTCAGGCAGTGAAATCTGCTGCCGAACACGCAGGGCTTGATGGGGATTACTCAACATTAACCATAGAGCAGGATCTAACGCCTCAGCAACAATTAGTAAAAGAGATATTTGGTCAAGCGAGTAGCTGGTTAGGTCATGAGCAAACGACACAAATTAATACCCAGCTACAAAAACAAATCAATCAAGTAATTGCTGAATACCACACATTAAATAAATGGAATGATCCTAAAGGACATTACGCTTGGTGTGTACCTTGTAAGATCGAATAAGTAGTCATTCTATCTTTAATAATAAAAAGCCGAATTAATATTTTTATTTATTAATTCGGCTTTTTATTAACCTGTTAAATCAATTCAAGCCAATACAATACCAACTTTAATCGCCAGCCGTTTTGCATCATATAACGTCATATAACTATCGTTTCCACCAAAATAAACGGCATAACGCAGGTAAAATAATTACCGCGGCAAGCATATTAACGATAAACATAAAGGTTAGTAAAATGCCCATGTCTACCTGAAATTTAAGTGCAGATAATAACCAAGTGCTTACCCCTATCGCCAATGTTAACCCTGTAAAAATAACCGCACTGCCTCGTTCTTTTAAAGCTTCGAAATAAGCTTGGTTTAACGACATACCTTGTTTTAACTTAGCACTCATAGTTGATAAAATATAAATGCCATAATCAACCCCTATACCAACCCCCAACGCAATCACGGGCAGCGTATAAACCGTTAAACCAATTTGCAGATAAGTCATTAAAGCTTGCGCTAATGTAGAAACAATAAACAAAGGCAATACCACAGCAATCGTTGCACGCAGCGATTTAAAACTTAATAAACATAAAATGAAAACAGCGCTATAAACATAAAGCATCATAGGTAATTGAGCCGCTTTTACTGCTTCGTTAGTTGCCGCCATCACTCCTGCTGGACCTGACGCTAAACTAAATTTCAAATTATCTAACTGGTAGTGTTCTCGCTCTTGTTTAACCGTTTCTATCACTTGTGCAATTGTCTGTGCTTTATGATCAGTCAAATACAAAACAATTTGCATGGCGCTACAATCCGTATTCAACAAACCCGTACTGGTTTCAACCCGCGAAACAGATTGGGCTAATGTGGCGCTATTTCTTGGTAAAACTTGCCACTTAAGATTACCTTCGTTATAACCTGCGGTAATTATTTTAGTCACACTGGTTAAACTAATGCTTGATTGCACAGCGGGTAACTGAGTTAACCGCCATTGAAAATCATCAATATTTTTCATCACCTGATAATCGGTACACGCATCTGGCTCAGTTTCTGCGATCACAGATAAAATATCCACACCCACACCAAATTTCTCAGTGATCAAAAATGTATCCTGATTATAACGTGCGTCTTCATGTAGTGCTGGCGCGCCTGCATGTAAATCACCAACCTTAAGTTGCTGAGATTGAACAAGTCCGAACATCAGCACAATAACGGCAAGCATAACAACGCTAATTGCTTTTTTATGATGTGTTAACTTTATTAAATAAGGCCAAAGTTTTGCGCTGCGACTTTTGTTTACTTTCATTAAATATTGTGGTGAAAATTTAATATAAGAAACAAGTACGGGCAACAGTAATAAGTTGGTTAAAATAATAACACCAACGCCAATAGAAGCCGCTATTGCTAATTCTTGAATCACGCCAATATCAATACTTAATATAGTAATAAAGCCGATGCAATCTGATAACAGGGCAACAAACCCAGCTAAAAATAACGTATTAAAACTTAGCTTTGCAGCATCCAGTGTTGATAAGCCTGTAGCCACATTTTTTCCAATAGCGTTAATCATCTGAACACCGTGGCTCACACCTATCGCAAAAATTAAAAAAGGCAACAAGATTGACATAGGATCTAAACCAAACCCAAGTAAGGAAAGAATGCCAAGTTTCCACACCATAGCAATCACAGAGCAGCAAACGGGAAATAGCATCAATCTAAATGAATGACAAAAGAAATAAACTAATAAAGCAGTAATTAAAATTGCAATGCCAAAAAACATCACGACTTCTTTTGCCCCCGAAGCGACATCCCCCACCATTTTAGCAAAACCGATAATATGGATACTATGTTGTTGAGTTTGGTATTTTCCTCTAATTTCTTGTTCAAGTTGTTTTGCAAAGCCAATCGTATCAATTGGCTGCTCTGTGGAAGGATCAAAATCTAGTAGCAAAGCTGTCACCATAGCACAACTATAATCATTAGAGACTAAGCGACCTACCTGACCAGATTTTTCAACATTGCGCTTAACTATCTGCAAACCTTGCTTATCGTTTACAAAATTAGCAGGAATAACAGGACCACCTGTAAACCCTTGTTCAACAATTTCGGTAAAACGGATACTGGGGGAGAACAAAGATAAAACTTGAGAACGGTTGACCCCAGGAATAAAAAATAACTGATCATGAATTTTTTTTAGTTTATCAAAAAAGCCTGCGTTATAAATATTGCCGGACTCATCACAAAGTGAAATTAACACGCGGTTTGCACCGCCAAAATCATCCGCATATTGAAGGTAAGTTTGCATATAAGGATGCTTAAGCGGGATGTTTTTTGTAAACGCCGCATCTAATTTAATTTGACTTGCAGAGTAAGCAAAAATTAGAGTCAATACAGCAAAAATGCTGATCACCCATAAACGTTGACGAAAAATAAAGTTTTGCAGCAATAAGATGAATTTGCTCAAATGAAACCTCTGCTATTGAATGGGGGGTGACTCTGGTAATTCGATTTGCTCTAGCCCTTTATCTCCGACTAGCCATATTTTTTGATCAAAAATAGCAGCGCTGATAATCGCTTTGCTTTTTAATTGAGCAACTGGCTCTGCTTGCTGCATACCAACAGACCATTTCCAATACGTTTGACTATTGCCAAACAATCTCCAAGTTTGATCTGGCAATTTAATTGCAGTATTAATATTAACAGGTTCGGATACTTTGATAGATTGCCATTGCGTAGACTGATTTAGTGGTTGTTCAGAGTAAAAAATATGGCCTCGTAAACCCGAAACAATCACCTGTGATTGCGCCGAAACATCAAAAAATGATCCCACATAAATCTCATCTAATCGTTGCCAGCTTTTACCTTTGTCGTCACTAGTGGCAATTAGTCCAAATTCACCTACCATAATTAAACGATTTTGGTTCAATAATGTTATTTGGTTTAAGTGAGGTTGAAGGGCGGCAACTTCTTCTTTATAAAGTTCGTCAGATTCAGTTTTAACATCGGCCAAATATGTCTGGTCATCTAACAGTAAAATACTTGGGTGTACTTCTTTATTCCAGCTTTTTCCACCATCTAATGTACGGTAAAACAAACCATAAGCACCAATCGCAACACCATGATTTTCATCAAAAAATAAAATATCCATAAAAGGCGAGTCAGTATCTACTTTAAAATTGATTTGCCAAGTTTTACCTGCATCAGGGCTCATTAAAATCGTACCTTGATGTCCAACTGCCCACACTTTGTTATGGTGCGGAGCAGTCACCGACGTGAGTGTAATATCAGAAGGGGAAGCCACTAATTGCCAAGGTTGGGCTGATTTTTTACGTAAAATATGACCGCGCTCACCAACAGCAATTAAAGCCTGCTGATTGACTGAGGTAATATCTAAAAGCAAAGAGGATTTAACCAAGGCTAACTTTGCATCAGCCTTGGCTACTTGCATGACTAAATTAGCACACAAGATCAATATAAAACATTTAACTAATTTCATTTTTTATAAATCTTTATATTGATTTAACGTAAACCTTCACGTCGTAAGGCTTGAGGCGTAAAATCCCCTGTATCTAAATCGACACTAAAGTCATACATTTTTTCGTTATTATCTAATCCAAGTGCTAAGTAGCGTCGTGAATTTAAATCATGATAAACATCCAAAGTGCTCCATAAAGTCGGCACTTCATAATAGTTAATTACATACGTAAAATTAACTCGATACAAAGAATCTCGATTATCATAAGTATCTACGACAGAAATTTGCCAACTATCTTCGTCTATATAAAAAACACGTTTTTTATATATATGACGCATGCCTGACTTTAAATTTGCTTCAACAACCCAAACTCTATGCTTTTCATATCGAGTTAGCTCTGGATTAATATGGCCCGGCTTTAAAATATCATCATAATCAATACCTTCTTGATGAAGGGCATAATTATTATAGGGTATGTACAACTCTTGTTTACCAATAAGCTTCCAGTCATATCGGCCTGGCGAGCCATTATACATATCAAATTCATCTGTTGTTCTTAACCCATCAGAAGCAGTACCAGGTGCGTCAAAAGCAATATTGGGTGCTTTACGAACTCGACGCTGGCCTGTGTTATAAGTCCAAGCTTGTCTTGGTTGCTTAACTTGATTTAAGGTTTCATGAACTAATAATGCGGTGCCTTTTAAACGAGAAGGAGACGTCACTTTTTGCTTAAACATAGAGATAATGTTAGTTTGAGCTAAATTTTCTGGCGTTGCAGATTCTCTTGAATAATCAGTCATTACCTCTTCTTCAAAACCAATAAAGGTATAATCGCCCGATGCTGTTGGTGAAGCTTGGCCGCCCCACCTGGCAATATCGGTTCCCCGAAAACGCAAAATATGGTTCCAAATAGCTTCAAGGCCAGACTTAGGAATAGGAAAAGGAATCCCAGTGGCTGCACCTTTAACCCCTTCACCAGAATCGACTAATTCGGCAGTTAACGCGTTTGCTTTTGTTGCCTTATAAACATAATTCGGTTGAGATGCAGAGCGATGCGTTTGATAAATTGGCATTATAAAAGAGTCTGGATACGTATTAAATAACGCAATTTGACCCGGCGTTAATAGTTTTTCATATTGCTTATAATTTTGACTGGTAATTTCAAACAGTTTTTTATCGTCTGAATATGGATCTAGGTGATGATCCCCAACGCTATATTCAGCTGGCGGCTGAGTAATTCCGCCTTGCCAAGCCGGGATAGACCCATCGGCATTAGCTTTTTTTTCAGCCCCTAATGCAGTCAATGATTGACCTAGCTGCTGAGCTTCACTTTCGGTTACTTTTGCATGTGCAATTGTGCCAGACAATCCAAGCGCAACCATGCTTACCAATAAAGAAATTCGCGATTTTATCAATACACTCATAAATACAACCTTATAAATTTAATAATGAATATCCTTTTCATCTCACTAAAAACTAGTGCCTTCAATTAATTTAGCAATACTACTGCTAAATTAAAGCGAATATTTAACGCTTAGTGATACATAGTCTCTATCCGCAAAACCATTACTTTTACCAACTCCGCCCCAAAATGAATTGTAGCCTAATTCTACCGCTAGCTTACTTTGATAATCGAAATTAACACTAAATGCAGCTGATTTGCGATCTTCGACAAATAAAAACATAGGATCTGGGGTTATGCCATTAACATCGTGCGAAAATACAATTTTAGGCTGAACATTTACACCATAAAATAAATTATTGTAAGACAATCTAGCTAAAATTTTATAACCCCACGCTGAAGCAGTCGGGAAAGGCGTCGTTTCTATCCCATTTGAAAGACCAGTAATTAAACCTTGATTCACAGGTAAAACCCCACCGCGAGCTGTGCCTGGGCCATTTAACCTTAATTCATCGTATTCAGGCATATCTTGAATGTGAACAACACCTGCCTCCCCTAGCAAGGCAAGCGAATCAGATCCTAACATTGGACCAAATAAATGTGTCAATGTGGCTTGCGCCTGTACTGTATCCCGTAAAATATAACCTTGTGCAATACCACCAGAGGGTACTTCTGGTAATTGCGAGACTCCTTCCAAATCTGGACGTAAACCTGCATTTGCTAATTGTTCAGGCATCCCAGCATAAAGTAACTCAACATCATCGACTTGCAATGGTTCATCTTGACGGTAAGCAATTTCGCCTGCAAGTGCTGTTTCATTGATACTGGTATTAAAACTAAACCCATATAGTTTAATGTCTTCTGGGTATTCTAAATAAGCTTGGGTAAATACATTCAAATTTTGGAAATTTTTATTTGAAATTGTATTATTTAACAAATATTGAATATCCTGATAAACACTACCCAACTCAAAATTACTCGCTTTACCTGAATTAATTGGTCGACGACTATGGTAGTTCATAAAATAAAAACCAAATTCAGAGTCATTTAAATCTGGCGAATAAACCCCAAGTTTTAACCCGTACTGACCGCCATTTTTCGGTTTTTGGTCACCATTTTCTTCTCTAGCTTTAATCGCTGTTTTTGTACCGTATAAATAATAAGGGGCCGTGATTTGATAAAATTGTTCGGCTAATTGTGCTTGCTGGCTTGCATCTGCCTGCGCAATTTGCCCAACTAAATTATTAATATCATCAATATTTGCATTTAAATACCCCTTAACAGAGCCATTTAGCTGATTCACCAAATATTCGGTATTAATGTCTGGGTTTTGAGTAAAACCAATTTGCACATTATTTTGATAGCCGCCATATCCAGCAAAATCATTGGTTGAAAAATAGCTACCAGGTGCCGGTAAAATAGTTTCTTGCCATTCATACTGATAAAAGGCATCTAAATAAATATTATCCGTTAAACTAATCGATCCCCATAACATGCCAACCGGAATAAAAGCTTCTTTTAATTCAGCACCTGGCGCTTTTAATCGAGATATATCAACCGGGTTAATAGCGTTAATCCCATGCGCGATTAACGAACTTTCCCCCCAGCTTACTACTTGTTTACCTAATTTGACGGAGACGGGTTTATCTGCAATATCAAAGTAGCCATAGACAAAAGCATCTAAAAAGCGAAAATCTTGGCAAATTCTTTCTTTGGCTTGTTTATCAGCACAAAGGTCATAATATTCACCTGTTAACGGATGTTTCCATGCTTTCTTTTGTTGTGCAGCCTGATCGTAAAAATACATAAACCGAGTAAAAACACCCCAGTCACCTGCATTGATATCTAACTCGTGCGTTCCTGAGAACATTCGAGAAAATGCTTCGCCTGGATCATGATTTAAATTTGCTAAGTCACCATTTGCAGAATATGAGCCAGGTTGATCCCAAATATCGGCGGGATCATATATCGGATTTAACACCGCGTTGTAAGGACCTTGCTCGTTTGCCCATTGAACATTGGGATGATTATTTTTCCCAATTAATGACCAGTCTCTATTTTCAACTCTATAACTTGTGCCCAGCGTAAATGTAGAATCAAAGCTAACGTCTAAACCAGCAATATCAAACTGGGCAGCAAAAGAATTTGAAACGCTCAAAAAGCTTGCGGCAATAACAGGCACTAACTTTATAGTGCTTAACCGTACAAATCGACTCATATTAATTTAACTCCTTCTACAACTCCAAGTAGGATAATACTAATTAAACAAATTAGACTTTACATATACAATTACAATATTTTAACACAATATAGTGGTCTTACCACCTAATTCCTAAAAAGTTAATCTAATTATATTCCATTAAACAATTTCTGCTAAAATAGATAATTAAGATATAGATATAAGTTATTAATTTACAGTTAAGCTGAAAATTAATAATAAACAAGGCAAATTGATTACCAATTGAGCAACTGAAATATTATTTAAGATTAAAGCTTGCAATATAAAACAAATCCATTAGTATGCACGCCTCGTTACGCAGCAACGCACTTTTAAGTTGTAGCGATTAACAAAAGAATTGTCGCGGGATGGAGCAGTCTGGTAGCTCGTCGGGCTCATAACCCGAAGGTCGTAGGTTCAAATCCTGCTCCCGCAACCATTTTACAATTTGGTTAGTAGATATAAAGTATTCGCCCTCAGGCTCTCACTTATATCTCAAAGGTCGTTAAGTTAAATCCAGCGCCCGCAACCATTTTAAAATATAAATACTAGAAAGGATTTCTAGTCGCCAGTAAACGGATATACACATCTCATTGTCGCGGGATGGAGCAGTCTGGTAGCTCGTCGGGCTCATAACCCGAAGGTCGTAGGTTCAAATCCTGCTCCCGCAACCACTTTACAATTTGGTTAGTAGATATAAACAATTCGCCTTCAGGCTCTCACTTTATATCTCAAAGGTTGTAGGTTCAAATCCTGCTCCCGCAACCACTTTTAAATGCAAATACTAGAAAGGATTTCTAGTCGCCAGTAAACGGATGTACACATCTCATTGTCGCGGGATGGAGCAGTCTGGTAGCTCGTCGGGCTCATAACCCGAAGGTCGTAGGTTCAAATCCTGCTCCCGCAACCATTTCTTTTTTATTTGATATCTTAATCATTTCAAAATATAGCCTTGGTCACTCGTCGGTCTCAGCTTATATAAGACCAGCGAACGTCGTAGGTTCAAATCCTGCTTCCGCAACCATTTCTTTTTTTTATTTGATATCTTACATTTCAAAATATAGCCTTGGTCACTCGTCGGTCTCAGCTTATATAAGACCAGCGAAGGTCGTAGGTTCAAATCCTGCTCCCGCAACCATTTCTTTTTTATTTGATATCTTACATTTCAAAACATAGCCTTGGTCACTCGTCGGTCTCAGCTTACATAAGACCAGCGAAGGTCGTAGGTTCAAATCCTGCTCCCGCAACCATTTCTTTTTTATTTGATATCTTAATCATTTCAAAACATAGGCTTTGTCACTCGTCGGTCTCAGCTTACATAAGACCAGCGACGCTCCGCAACGCTTAAAGCTAAAAAGCCAATGACCGCTCCCCCCTCTAGTACCGCTATAGTTGAACTGCAATTAACATAAACATAATGTACCGCCTTTCGTGATTGTTTTAACTGGCGCTTTCAACTTTACTTGCTCAGGCTTTTATTTTAATGATGATAAAATTTCATTAATTGATGAAATTTTATCACTTACTAATCAGCCAAATACCTTTAAAATTAACGGATTAAAAATATAACTTCAGCAACATATCGCAAGCTCGTACGATTTATTTAATAAGTTTTATCGTTTACATCATAGATCGCCTTATGATCGACCACGTTTTTAACTAGTTGGTGATAAGATCTTTATCAATAATTAAACATAGCAGCCGTCATTAATGAATATAATTGAATTTATTACAAACAACTTATCGACTTTTTTAGCGTTAGCCGCCACTGGGATATTCGCAGGTGTTTTAGCCGGTCTATTAGGCGTAGGTGGTGGTATTGTCATAGTACCGGTACTATTTTTCTTATTCCAAAGTTTTGGCGTATCGCCCGAATCAGCGATGTTAATTGCAACTGCCACCTCACTGGCTACGATAGTTCCTACTTCAATCAGTTCCATCCGCTCTCACAATCAAAAAGGCAATGTCGACTTTAACCTTCTTAAACGTTGGGCGGTTTTTATTTTTATTGGTGTATTAACTGGCAGTTGGTTAGTCACTCGGGTTGATGGCACCATACTGACCATGCTATTTGGGGTAATAGCGACCTTATCTGCACTCAATATGCTATTTAGAACAGGAAAATCTGCCCTATTTCAACAACTGCCTAATACTGCAGGCCAAAACGTTATGAGCGGGTGTATTGGTTTTTTCAGTGCAATGGTCGGAATTGGCGGCGGAACTATCTCTGTGCCATTATTAACACTTTATAACTACCCAGCTCATAAAGCAGTGGGTACTGCTGCAGCTATCGGTCTTATTATTTCGTTGCCGGGTGCCCTCACAATGTTTTTATTCGGCACGACACCAGCCGATGCACCGGTTGGCACATTTGGCTTAGTTAATCTAATGGCTTTATTTTGTATTGTACCGCTTACTGTATTATTTGCACCGGTAGGGGCATCATTATCAGCTAAATTAGACGCTATAAAACTGAAGAAAATTTTTGCGCTGGTATTGCTATTCACTGGCCTGCGCATGTTGGCTGAGCTTGTTTTATAAGCTCATGGTGAAAGTTTACGAATAGGATATTGATTAGCCTTTAGTTCAGTATCTGATTTAACGGGGCAATTGCTCCTCGTTAAATCAATAATGTAAGCAATCAAAAATATAAACCGCTAAGAAGTTATATTAATGACTGCGCACTGGTTTACGATGTTTGCAAAAGTTCGTTTCGAACAATCTCTGCGCCAGCACTTAAAGCATTGAGTTTACCTCTTGCAATTTCACGAGGTAAAGGTGCCATACCACAGTTTGTACAAGGGTAAAGTTTGTCGGCATCAACAAACTTTAGTGCTTCTCGCAACGTATTAGCGACTTCTTCAGGCGTTTCAATCATATTATTTGCGACATCAATGGCGCCTACCATCACTTTTTTACCCCGAACAAGTTCCAACAATTCAATAGGCACATGAGAGTTATGACACTCTAGCGATATAATATCGATATTAGAGTTTTTAAGTTTGGGGAAAACCGCTTCGTATTGTAGCCATTCTGAGCCTAACGTTTTTTTCCAGTCGGTATTCGCTTTAATACCATACCCATAGCAAATATGCACGGCGGTTTCGCACTTAAGCCCTTCAATTGCTCGCTCTAAACAGGCAATACCCCAATCATTAACGTCATCAAAGAATACATTAAATGCGGGTTCATCAAATTGAATGATATCCACCCCTACAGCTTCTAACGCTTTCGCTTCTTGATTAAGAATTTTGGCAAATTCCCAAGCAAGCTTTTCACGGCTCTTATAGTAATCATCAAAAAGCGTATCTATCATTGTCATCGGACCTGGCAAGGCCCATTTTATAGGTTGTTTAGTTTGTTTGCGTAAAAATTTGGCATCTTCCACAAAAACTGGCTTTGGTCGAGAAACAGCACTAACCACCGTTGGAACGCTAGCCTCGTAACGATCACGAATTTTAACAGTTTTACGGTTCTCAAAATCAACGCCACTCAAGTGCTCAATAAATGTCGTCACAAAGTGCTGCCGGGTTTGCTCGCCGTCACTCACAATATTAATATTGGCTTGTTGCTGTTCTTGCAAAGACAAACATAATGCATCATGTTTTCCGTCGATTAACTCCTCACCTTGCAATTTCCAAGGTGACCAGAGTTTTTCAGGTTGTGCCAGCCATGATGGCTTAGGCAAACTGCCTGCTGTTGAAGTCGGTAATAAGATTTTCATAATAAATTTTATTGTTCCTTTTAATGGTTAAGCAGGTTCGTTAAGTGAGTTATTAGCAGACCACTGCTCAAGCACGCTTTGGTATGGTTTGATTAAATGCTCCTCGGCAAACTTTCCTTGCTTAATAGACAACTTGCTACGCTCCTCTCGATCGTAAACAATTTGTGTTAACGAATGATCTTGGTTTTTTAAATTTGGTTGATAAGCCTTGCCTGCCACCGCATTGGCATTATAAATTTCTGGTCGATATATTTTTTGAAACGTTTCCATCGTGCTAATAGTGCTTATCAACTCCAAGCTTGTGTAATCATTTAGCAAATCGCCAACAAAATAAAAAGCCAAAGGGGCGACACTATTTGGTGGCATAAAATAACGAACGTGTAAGCCCATTTTTTTAAAGTATTGCTCAGTCAAAGAAGTGTCATTGGGTTGATACTCAAGACCTAATACGGGGTGCTGGTTTTCAGTTTGATGATAAATTTTATTATCCGATACGCTCAGGCAAATAACAGGCGGTTTATTAAAGTGCTGTTTATAAGCGTTTGAATTCACAAAATACTTAAATAGCTTTCCATGCAGCTCGCCAAAATTATCCGGGATACTAAATGTAGATTGATTCTTATTATGTTCAGACAGCAATACACTAAAATCATAATCTCTCACATAAGAGGAAAAATTATTGCCGACTATACCCTCAATGCGTTTATTCGTTTTATGATCAACTATATTTGTTTTCAGTATTTCAATCGTTGGAAAGGTATGAGTTTCCCCTTCTATTTTCATATCGACAGAAATGATATCAAGTTCAACTGAATAACGTTCGCCTTTAGGGTTATCCCAATGTGCTAACGCATTAAAACTATTGTTAATCATTTTTAAAGCTTTGCGTAAATTCTCTTTACGGCTCTTTCCTCTGGCTAAATTAGCAAAATTAGTTGTGATACGAGTGTTGTCTGAAGGCTGATAATTTTCATCGAGACAATTATATTTAATCGTAAATGTGAAGTCTTTATTCATCGTAATTTGCGACCCTATTTTGTTAGAACAAAATGCTCCGAAACCAAATCCCATGAAAAATATCCTGAGATAAAATTTAAATTTATTTTTTACGTTTGGTGTATTTTCCAATCTACCGCGCTGAGCTCTCTAATGAGTCGTCTTTACGTATATCTACGATATCTAACAAGATCTCACAGCGATATTGACGAAAGTTAAGAGCAGAGTGTGTTTTATACTTTGAAGCTAACATGAATAAAATTGATTTTAATTCATTAATTAATGAATTATTTTTATGGATTGGCAGTGGTATATTTTTAGAGTTGGCTACAAACGCCGTCCACAGGGAATTTCGGGCTAAAGTTGCTTTATCGTTTAAAACAACTTTTAAGACAACATTGACTAAAATTTAAATAATTTTTTAGGTAGAAAACCTAAACGCGGAACCATTCGCTAACTCGGCATAGAAAAAGCTTACGATTGACCATACAGTTATCAGTTATTAATTTCGAAAAATAACGGTCGACTAACTGTCTTGGGTGGAATTAATCGATATTTCAAGCTCTGGTGTAAAAGTATCAGTCATTTGTTTAAAATAATCTTGCTTAGCGTTTCCGGCAATTAAACTAGCTAATTCGATTCCTGTTTGTGTCAGCTTATAATAAGTCAAGATGGTGTTATCATTTTTCACTTTTATATTAATTTTGTGCTGTCTGTTCTCAAGAGCTAACGCATGGTTGATTGGATAAGGTGAGCTTTCAATTTCACTTGAATAGATTAATCCAAGTTCAATCAAGCTGAGCAAATCAGGATAGCTCAACCCAAATTTACTTAAATTAAGGTGTTTAGGTTTAACGGATTTAAACCAACTTAACAGCCCAAGCTGGCAATATAAGCCAGTTAAAATTTTACCGCCTTTATCTGATTTATCTGTCATTGCCAATGCGCACGCAGCTTGAAAAATATTCGCCTCTTGATAAGTCATTGTCTTTAACGTAACAAGCGCTCGCAACGAAAAACGGTTTGGTTTAGCAGTTTGCATGGCTAATATTTTGCCCCACAATTGCTGCATTGGGCGTGCATAAATACTTTCAGCTGCTTCAAAAAATTGATATAGCCAATCTGGATCGACTTCTGCTTGGGTTCGGCTACTATCAATATACTCAGCTGAAAATTCTAATATTTGCTCAACATTTTGTTGCTTTTGCAGCATTTTCAAACGTTTGCGTCGATTAGCCCTTTGCTCTAGGTTTAATGGTTTGTCATCTTTTTTAGCTTTATCAAACCCAAATTTATGTGCAATTTGCTGTAATCGATATAAATTATTCGCGGTATTATCAATCGACACTTTTGCTTTGGGAAAAGCCTCTAACTGATTATCTTTTTGCACATGCGCTACACTACCTGATTGTGGATTGGGTTTCTTCACTGCTTTATTATCAGTTTGTAAATCTATATTAGCTTTAGAATGGCCGTCTATTTTCACCTTATTCACCCGTTGTCAATTTAATCGATAATTTCTGGTTAAAAGCCTTTAGCTAATACAAAAACATCGTAATTTTGTGACCCTTTTTGCTTAACTTAGCTTTATTTATTAGCAGTTCATTTCTAAGCTATTTAAGTGTATTTAGTTTTTTAATTCAATTACAAGCATAACATCAGGTAAATTAAATTGACGTTATTGTGAGCATAACTCGGCTCTGCCAATTGCTAAATACAATGTGTTATCACTATCGTCAAAATAGCATAAAAATAACGCGAAACAGCCTAAGTTAAAAATAAACAAGGTTAAACTCATATACATTAATCATCGTATTCATTTATATGTCACCGTATCAACTGAACAAAATAGGTAAATTATGAGCGCACACCCTAGCGGTAATGATAATCTTTTTTTATTTGCCGACGAAGAAGAGCCGCAAGAAGAGGTTAATGATACTGATAATTGGCATATATTAATCGTTGATGATGACAAAGAAATCCACACCGTAACTCAGCTCGCATTATCGGGCGTTAAAATTTTGGGAAAAAGCTTATTTTTTGGTCACGCTTACTCCGGTAGAGACTCTGTTGTTTATTTACGGGAACATTCTGACGTTGCTATTATTTTAATGGACGTTGTAATGGAGAGCGACAATGCGGGTTTAGATGCGATTAAGCAAATTAGAGATGTTTTACACCAACACGATACCCGTATTATTTTACGTACAGGACAACCTGGCTATGCACCTGAAGAGCAAATAGTCCAAGACTATGATATTAATGATTATAAAACGAAAACCGAATTAACTCGCAGTAAATTAGTGACGACGATTATTTCGGCTCTGCGTAGTTACAAACAACTTTGTCAAATAAAACAAAATCACGTTTATCTCCAGCAAATAGTCGAAGCCAGTTCTCACATTCAAAAACAGCCCCAGCCGGAAAAATTTGTACAACTAGTAGTTTCTCAATTTAGCCAATTATTACGACTCCCGCTACAAGGTTTGCTACTAGTTCAAACGCTTAATCAAAGTGAAAATAGAACTTATGTCGTAGGTGCCACTGACGAATTTGAATCATTAACTCAGCAATCACTTGAACAAATTGACAATGGACGAATTATTCATCAAGTCAGTTTATGTTTAACTCAAGAAGATCATCAACTTAATGAACATGACACTGTACTTTTCATTCCGGGACAAAAGCATCATGCTGCACTTTATTTAGATTCCGGCATTCAACGATTAGAACAACGCCCTTATATTGACGTATTTTTATCAAATATTTCAGTTGCTTTAGATAATATTAAATTAATCCAGCAGCTTAAAACAACCGCCTATACTGATAAACTAAGCGGTCTCTATAACCGTGCTGGTTTTATTAAAGCCGTGAACCATTATTTACAAAACGAGCAAATGGGAGATGTAATCGCATTAATCGACATTAGCCATTTTTCAGAAGTCAACCATGGGTTAAGTCAAGAAATTGGCAATTTAATGCTCAAAGCCTGTGCCGACCGATTAGCTGAACAGTTCTCTAACCATTGTCAACTGGCCAGAGTTAACGCCGATGTATTTGGCATTATAGGTTCAAAAGAAACGTTAAATCCAGAATCAATCGAATCCCTATTCAGCTTTCCGCTAATGGTTGCAGAGCAACGCATGCCTGTTTATTTTAATATGGGTTTTTTATCTCGAGATGATTCAACCACAACAGGTTTGCAAGCTCTAAAGCGAGCTGACATTGCGCTAAACCATGCTAAAAAACATAATACCCAAAAATACGCCTACTTTGATGACACACTCGAACAAAAAATGGCTTGGCGCCTTGGAATGGCTCAACAACTTAGAGCTGATTTTAAGGCCCAAAAATTACAGCTTTGGTTTCAACCGCAAATTGATCTTCAAACAACAAAAGTAGTTGGTTGCGAAGGTTTGCTAAGATGGCCAACTGAAAATGGAAACATGATATCGCCCGATATCTTTATACCAATTGCTGAACATTCAGGGCTTATCATTGAAATTGGCGATTGGGTCATTGAACAAGCTTGCAGAGAGATAAAACAGCTGGAAAACTTAGGTATTACTAAGATTAAAATTTCAGTCAATGTTTCCATTGCCCAGTTTAGAGACCCTACTTTTTCCAAAAAATTGGTCCACACCATCGAATCTTTCAACGTTAATCCTGAATTAATTGAACTCGAAATCACCGAGAGCATTCTAATGAATAACCCTAACGCGGTTATTAACGTACTTAATCAACTAAAAGCACATGGCATTCAAATTGCGTTAGATGATTTTGGGACTGGGTTTTCTTCATTAAGTTATTTAAATAAATTGCCGCTTAGTCGCATGAAAATTGACCGCTCATTTGTCCAAGATATGGATAGCGGAAATGGAAAAACCATAGTACAAACCATTTTATCATTAGGCCAAAAATTAACGCTGAAAACAATTGCTGAAGGCGTAGAAACCGAAACACAAGCTCAATACTTAACAGAGTTAGGCTGTGATATTATTCAAGGATATTTATATTCAAAACCCCTGCCCCCGGAAGACTTTAAACTATTTATCGAGCAGTCACTTAAATAAATTTTACAGAAAATGGCCTGTTCAATATTGAAATCCAACAATTTCGAACCCATTAGCTAAGCCTTGATTTGTTTGGGCTGTTCAATTTGAATTATCAATTGACATTGGCGCTCGGGCAACTCAAAATAGGTCTTACAAATAGTATTTGTTAGATCAATACAAAACTCAATTTAAGGTTCTGGTAAATGAAAACTTTATGTCTGATAACTCACTTACTGCGATTGCTAAAATTGCATAGGCGGGTTTGTACTTGGCATAAATAATTATTTAACCGAATGTCATTACAAAACCCGTGCTTTAGGCGCGGGTTTTTTGTTAGATTCGTAGCTGATTCCGGGCCCGAAAAACAGGAGCTGAACAATGTCAGACCAAGTCATAATCTTTGATACTACCCTACGTGATGGTGAACAAGCGCTGTCAGCAAGTTTATCTGTGCGCGAAAAATTACAAATAGCGCTAGCCCTTGAGCGTTTAGGCGTTGATGTAATGGAGGCTGGTTTTCCTGTTTCAAGTCCTGGTGATTTTGACTCCGTGCAAACAATTGCAAAGCATATCAAAAATTCTGTAGTTTGTGGCTTAGCTCGGGCTGTTGAAAAAGACATAGACGCATGTGCTCAATCATTAAGTGTTGCCGAGCAATTTAGAATCCATACATTTATTTCTACATCAACCATTCATGTTGAACAAAAATTAAAACGAAATTTTGATCAAGTTTTAGAAATGGGCGTAAACGCAGTTAAATATGCCCGTAAATTTACCGACGATGTTGAATTTTCGTGTGAAGATGCTGGCAGAACCCCAATTGATAATTTATGCCGCATGGTTGAAGCCGCGATTCGTGCTGGCGCAAAAACCATTAATATTCCTGATACGGTTGGCTACACAATTCCAAACGAATTTGGTGGCATTATCAATACCTTATTTAACCGCGTGCCTAATATTGATCAAGCCATTATTTCCGTTCATTGCCATAATGATCTTGGGCTTGCCGTCGCTAATTCAATTTCAGCTGTACAAAATGGCGCAAGGCAAGTTGAATGTACTATAAATGGCATTGG
Source organism: Catenovulum adriaticum (assembly GCF_026725475.1). NCBI lineage: Bacteria > Pseudomonadati > Pseudomonadota > Gammaproteobacteria > Alteromonadales > Alteromonadaceae > Catenovulum > Catenovulum adriaticum. The sequence continues at coordinate 800,969 of NZ_CP109965.1, read as the reverse complement.
TGAACGCGCTGGTAATTGTGCTCTTGAAGAAGTCGCCATGATATTAAATACCCGCGAAGATTTAATTAAAACCAATAGTCGACTTAACAACAAAGAAATTTTTCATGCATCACGCTTAGTGAGCCAGCTATGTAATATGCCAGTCCAACCTAACAAAGCGATTGTTGGTGCAAATGCGTTTAGCCATTCGTCCGGCATACATCAAGATGGTGTTTTAAAAGCAAAAAATACCTATGAGATCATTACCCCGGAAAGCATCGGCAAAAGCACCAATGATTTAAATATGACCTCGCGCAGCGGTCGTCATGTTATTAAACACAGGATGGAACAATTAGGTTACGCAGCGACGGATTATAGTTTAGATGAACTTTATGCCAGCTTTTTAAAATTGGCAGATAAAAAAGGTCAAGTGTTTGATTACGACTTAGAAGCACTACTTTACTGCAACCAGCAACAAATGGACAAGCAGCATTATCAGCTTACCTATTTAGCTGCAGTGTCAGGTTCGAACGAAACTGCAACTTCTGGGGTTAAATTAAAAGTTGGTGATGATATAATAGCAGGATCTGCTCTGGGTAATGGCCCGGTTGATGCAACCTATCGAGCATTATTAGAACTAATAGATTTAGAGTTAGAAATTATAGACTACGCCATATCAGCTAAAACAGGCGGCGAAGATGCACAAGCTCAAACTGATATCGTAGTCAAATATAAAGGCAAAAAATACCGAGGTTTTGGTCTTTCTACCGATATAGTAGAAGCTTCAGCGCAAGCATTAGTTCATGTAATGAACTTAACCTACCGCGCCGACCAAATTGAATTACAAAAGCAGGCTAAGCAAAACGAGCAAGCTAAATAAGTTAAAATTAGGAAGTCAGTAATGTCTGAAAACACAATGAAAATTGCAGTACTCGCCGGTGACGGCATAGGCCCTGAAGTGATGGCCGAAGCGCTTAAAGTACTTTCTGTCGCTGAGCAAAAGTTTAGCGTGAAATTTAATTTTGATGCCAAAGATGTCGGCGGCGCTGCAATTGATAATCATGGTGAAGCTTTACCAAAATCAACCGTTGCAGCTTGCGAAGCTGCTGATGCTATTTTATTTGGTTCAGTTGGCGGGCCAAAGTGGGCAAATTTACCCGCCCAAGAACAACCAGAACGTTGTGCATTATTAGGCTTACGTGGCCACTTTGATTTATTTAGTAACTTACGCCCTGCTCGTATATATCCAGGTTTAGAAGCTTTATCACCACTACGTGAAGATATTGCTAAAAGTGGTTTTGACACATTAGTGGTGCGTGAACTTACCTCTGGTATTTATTTTGGACAACCAAAAGGTCGAAGCGGCGAAGGTGAAGAAACCTATGGGTTTGACACTATGCGATATTCTAAAAAAGAAATTCGCCGAATCGCCAAAATAGCGTTTGAAGCCGCTTTAAAACGCGGTAGTAAAGTTCATTCAATTGATAAAGCAAATGTACTACAAACAAGCGTATTATGGCGCGAGGTGGTTGAAGAAGTTGCAAAAGATTACCCAAGCGTATCACTTGAACACATGTACATTGACAACGCTGCTATGCAACTTATCCGTTATCCAAATCAGTTTGACGTGATGCTTTGCTCAAACTTAATGGGTGATATTATTTCAGATGAGTGCGCTATGATTACTGGCTCTATGGGGCTACTACCTTCAGCTTCAATTAACGAAGCCGGCTTTGGTATGTACGAACCAGCTGGCGGTAGTGCGCCAGACATTGCAGGTAAAGGCATTGCTAACCCTATTGCACAAATATTATCAGCCTCTATGATGTTACGTTTTAGCTTTAACCGAGGCGATATTGCAGACGCAATAGAAAAAGCCGTGGTTCAAACGTTAAACGATGGCTATTTAACAGGTGAATTATTAGCACCTGAAAAACAAGACCAAGCAAAAACGACATCTCAAGTCGGTGATTACATCGCAAATTTGTTATCTGCAAGCTAACAAATAAGTAAAATCACCAGACAGTATTTGGCTTAATTAATCCTCAATTTAAGCCAAATTAATAAGCTAGCCGGAGTTTAAAATGGGCAAAACTTTATATCAAAAAATTTATGATGCACACATTGTTCGTGCACAAGAAGGTGAAACACCTTTAATTTACATTGACCGACACTTAGTTCACGAAGTGACATCACCTCAAGCTTTTTCAGGATTGCGTGAAAAAAACCGCCCTGTTCGCGCGGTTAATAAAACATTTGCCACTATGGATCATAATGTATCAACCAAATCATTAGCCGTAGATGCAGCTAGTCCAATGGCACGCATTCAAATGCAAACCCTTGAAAATAACTGCCAAGAGTTTGGTGTACCACTTTACAAAGTAGGTGATTTACGCCAAGGGATCGTTCATGTTATCGGCCCTGAACTCGGTATTACTTTACCTGGCACTACCATAGTATGTGGTGACTCTCATACCGCTACCCACGGTGCATTTGGCGCACTTGCGTTTGGTATAGGTACATCAGAAGTTGAACACGTTTTAGCAACACAAACCTTAAAGCAAAACGTTGCTAAAACAATGAAAATTGAAGTAAATGGTGTATTACCTTTTGGGGTTACCGCCAAAGATATTATTTTAGCCATTATAGGTAAAATAGGCATGGACGGCGCAACAGGCCATGTTATGGAATATACAGGGAGTGCGATTGAATCTTTATCAATGGAACAACGCATGACTATCTGTAATATGAGTATTGAAGCTGGTGGTAAAGCAGGCTTAGTTGCACCGGATCAAACCACAATTGATTATTTACAAGGGCGCGAATTTGCACCTAAAGATGATGCTTGGGTTGAAGCCGTTGAATACTGGAAAACATTAAAATCAGATCCAGACGCTCAATTTGATACAGTTGTCAATTTAAAAGCAGAAGACATTGAACCCCAAATTACTTGGGGCACAAACCCAGGTCAAGTTATTGGCGTAAACCAAGCCATACCTAAACCCAGTGATTTTTCAAATGCAGTAGAAAAAGCATCAGCGCAAGCTGCGCTCGATTATATGGGTATTCAAGCAGGTCAATCGCTAACTGACTTACCTGTTGATAAAGTATTTATTGGTTCATGTACCAACAGCCGTATTGAAGATTTACGTGATGCCGCTGCAGTTGCCAAAGGCCGCCAAGTAAAACCGGGAATCGAAGCAATTGTGGTACCAGGCTCAGGTCAAGTAAAACAGCAAGCTGAAGCTGAAGGGTTAGACAAAGTTTTTATTGAAGCTGGCTTTGAATGGCGTTTACCTGGCTGTTCAATGTGTCTTGCAATGAACGATGATAAATTAGGCTTTGAAGAACGTTGTGCTTCAACATCCAACCGCAACTTCGAAGGTAGACAAGGCCGTGGGGGCCGTACCCACCTAGTAAGTCCTTCTATGGCGGCGGCTGCTGCTGTTGAAGGTCATTTTGTTGATGTTCGTCAATTAATGGAGGCTAAATAATGTCAGGTATTACACAAATCAAAGGCAAAGTTGCCCCATTAGATAAATCAAATGTCGATACTGATGCCATTATCCCAAAGCAATTTTTACAAAAAGTAGACCGTACCGGTTTTGGTGTACATTTATTTCACGACTGGCGCTATTTAGATGAAGCCGGAACCCAAGACAATCCAGAATTCACATTAAATAAACCTGAGCACCAAGGTGCCAATGTATTGTTATCTCGTGAAAATTTTGGCTGTGGTTCAAGTCGAGAGCATGCGCCTTGGGCAATAAAAGACTATGGTTTTGATGTTGTCATCGCTAGCAGTTTTGCTGATATTTTTTACGGCAACTGCATGAATAATGAAATTTTGCCAATTAAATTAACAGATGTTGAAGTAGAAACATTATTCCAAGCCGTGCAAGCAGATGCAAATGTTACATTTGATATTGATTTACCAGCACAGACCTTAACGGTAAATGGTCAAACGTATCAATTTCCAATTAATGAGTTTCACAAGCATTGTTTAGTCAACGGCTTAGATTCAATTGGTTGGACTTTACAGTTTGCCAGCGATATAGATACCTATGAAGCTAAATTGCCAAACTGGTTAAAGTAAAGATTAGCTTTAAAAGCTCGGTTATTTCCCGCCGAGCTTTTGTATACCCGAGCTACTTCAAGATGCATGTTTCAGAGCTATCACAGCGCTTTCAATACAAGGCATGTAGGTAAAGGAATGTAGGCACCTTTCAAACCAATATAACGCAGTAGTGTAAGCGCTGTGAAGCTCCCAAAGGGCCGGGCTAAAAATGCCTGATACGGCGTTAAATTGCTTTGATGTAGAATGACTATACCTTCAGCAATTTGCCTTGTCTCATGCATTTTTTTCTCCGGCTGAAATCAAGCATCTTGAGGTAGCACGGGTATATCTACTCTGCAATTTTTCCACTTGCCAAGGTAAACACTACCACCTTACTCAAAATACTTGGCCTGCCATACACGAGCTGATAATATTTAAATTATCAAAAATAACCATAAAGCCTTATCAATGAAACAAGAACTCGCTCTTCAGCAAGTATTTGAAACTATCTGTCAGTTGCACATGGACAATAAACAGGTTTCAGTTGCCAACATCAAAAATAAAATGATTATCTCAGCGCCACTTCCACTTATTACCAAAGCAATTTCAGCGTTTAAGCAAGATCCAGATAACTATCTAAAAAGCTATCAAGAAAATAAACCTCGCCAGCTTGAGGTTAATAGCCCAGATATAACAAAACCCAGTAGCCTTGAGCAAAGAGTTGAACAATTAGAACGCCAAGTAGCAGAGTTAAGTAAACAACTACTCGAGCGCTCTAAAAATTAACTCACTCAAAATTTTTATTTAAACGTCAGTAAATCAATAAACTCGCTTATGCTGTCTGCTAATTTTAAATGAGGCTCACAACCCACTTTTTCTAACATGACTTCGCCCGTTTTATTTAATACAGAAATCAGATACTCATCATTATCTGTTGTTGCAATAAAAACACTGGCTTGCTGTTTTAATTTACGCTTCATCATTAGATGACCCAGCATATTCTCTTGTAAAATAGCAAAGTCATCTTCGTTCCACACTTGAATTAAACTCAATAAATCACCTTGCCAGTAAGCTTCAAGTGTCGGGGCGTAAAAGGCGGTATAAAAAGAATGGATATCTGGGTGCAATTGAACTTCAAGCGCTATCTCTATATTGTTTAAGCTTTCAGATGTACTTCGCTTAACTGGCTTCCAGTTTATTTTCCCTTCATTCTCATTTCCAGATTGACAAGGGCTTTGCCATTCTGGATCATATTCAATTATACCATGGTCAATTAAACCACTGGCCTGAATGTGTCGCTGGAAAAATCCAGCCAAAGCACTTTCAACAGAGTCAGACATATTCAACTACTTTTACTTAATTAATAAACGGTTATTTAGCCTTATGTCACAGCAGAAAACAAGTGCTTTACTTCAAGAATTAACCCTAGGTAAAACAACTAGCTATACCAATCAATACGATCCTACCCTACTGCAAGCCGTACCTCGAACAATGGCACGCGACACTTTAGGTGAAATTGACACACAATATCTTGGGCAAGATATTTGGACAGGTTATGAAGTATCATGGCTAGAACCTACAGGCAAGCCTGTGGTTAAAATTGTTGAGTTTGTATTTCAGGCTCACTCTGAAAATTTAGTTGAATCTAAGTCATTTAAGCTATATTTAAATAGTTTTAACCAAACTCGTTTTAAATCTGAGCAAGCCGTAAAAAAACTCATGCAGCAAGATTTAGCCGCTATGTCGGGCGAAAAAGTAGAAGTAACCATTTACTCACTCGACCAATACACCCAAAAAGGCCTTACCTTATTTTCAGGAGAACTCATTGATGACGCGCCCATTGAAATCGATACATTTGAGTATAACCCAAAATTATTAACCGCTGAAACACCTGCTGAAAACGTGAACGAAACCCTGACTTCACATTTGCTTAAATCTAACTGTTTAGTCACAGGCCAGCCAGACTGGGGCAGCGTATTAATTCAATACTCAGGCCCTAAGATTTGCCGCAGCAGTTTGTTAACTTATTTGATTGGTTTTAGAAATCATAACGAATTTCATGAACATTGTGTCGAACGAATATACACAGATATAAATAACCAGTTTAAACCTGATGAACTATTAGTGTATGCAAGATATACTCGACGTGGTGGTTTGGATATCAACCCAATCAGAGCGAGCCATACTCAATTAATAGCACAAACTAAATGGTATCGGCTAGCTAGGCAATAACAGTTAAAAATTAACTTAACCTCATTGCAAAATCTAAGCTACACTATTTGCAATAGGTTGAGATTAATCAATAAGTTGCTATTTAACTAATTTTGTAAAGCTGCCAAAAATGTATACATAAGCTATATTATCGAATTTGCCAGGAAAACTCTGTGTCTGACGAAAAAATAGAATTATTAAAAAAGAAACTATTATCTTCCATTCAAGCTCGCCAGAGCCTTGAGCGAAGTTACGAAAAACAATTCACAAGCCTAACTGCATTTATAGGTAAGTTAACGAATACCTGCAAAGGATTAGATGTTGAATTAGATAATCGTTTAGGCAAACTTCGAACACATTTAAATAAAAATACCAACATTAGCAAACTAGAACCTCTCATCACTGAATTGAGCAAGCTACTCAACCAGCAAAGCAATAAAAACGCACAACAACTACAACAAGCTCAAGTTGCGCTATTAGGTGCAGCTAAAACCCTGCAAAAATTTAAAGGTTTACCCAACGAATTTAGAAGAAGTTTACGAGGGGTTATTCAACAAATAGAGCAACCAGATAACAGCTATATACATTTAATCCCCGTGTTAACTCAGCTCGTTAATTTATACCAAGAGTTTGCAACTTTAGAAATTAAAGAGCTCGAAGCAACGCCAGCATCTACCGATGACACAGCAGCACTTGAGCCACTTCGTCAAAAAGCCTCCGCTGAGCTCATTAATATTTTAAGCCATATTGCGTTTTCAGGTGAAAACGCCGATAAAGTTGATAAAATAAGACACACCCTATCGAGTCATGTTTCAGCAGCATGTTTAGTCGAGTCTTGTGTAGAGGTGATTCGCTTAGTTGTCGGCAGTATTACAGAAGAGCGCCAATCCGCTCAAAGCTTTCTATTTAGCTTAAATGATGCGTTAAGTTCCGTTCATTCGGCAGTATCTACCTCTATCTCTGGCTCTCAGTCAATTAACGAATCAAAACAAAAGTTAAATGCTCAGCTAAAAGATAACTTAACGGGAATGTCCGACGAGGTAAATAAAGCCACAACTTTAGATGGCTTAAAAAAGCAAATCAACTTACGCATAGCTGATATTATTGATGCGCTTAACCAAAAAGAATCACTGGAATCACAAGAGCATCAGCTATTAATTGGCAGCTTGTCAGAAATGGAATCTCGCTTAAAAGAATTAGAAGTCGAAGCTGAAGAATATAAAAAGAAACTATCGGAACAACGCTTTAAATCACTTCAAGATATGCTGACTAAGCTACCTAACCGAGCCTCGCTAGATGAACGCATGGAGCTTGAATATCGCCGTTGGATGCGGTACAGCCACGATTTATGTGTCGTTGTGGCCGATATTGACCACTTTAAAAAAATTAATGATAAATTCGGCCACTCAGTGGGCGACCGAGTACTACAAATTGTGGCCGCTACCTTGCAAAAAGGCCTGCGAGAGACAGACTACATAGCACGTTATGGCGGGGAAGAGTTTGTATTAATTTTTCCTGAATCTAAACTAAAAGAAATTGACATCAAATTGAATCACTTGCGTGAAGCCGTTAATAAAATACCTTTTAAATTCAAAAATGCAGATTTAAAGGTAACCATTTCAATGGGTGCGACCCAATTTAAAGCGATAGACCAACCACAAAGTGCATTTGATCGAGCCGATCAAGCCCTATATAAAGCAAAAGCATCGGGCAGAAATAAAGTCATATTAACAAGATAGATCAGTTTCCATTTATCTTTATCTAAACGATGGCTCACTCCCAAAGATCAAGAGGTGTATATGATCATAGAAATTAACCCTGTTGGCACAATGGATTTATTGTCTCAACTAGAGGTAGATAAATTAAAACAATCTTCAACTAGTGATTTATATCGCTTATACAGAAACTGTTCACTTGCGGTATTAAATGTCGGCAGTGATACAGATGACAGCGCTGAAATTTATGACAAATTTAAAGATTTTGATATTAATGTGATTCCACGCGAACGCGGGGTTAAATTACAACTCATCAACCCGCCCAGCCACGCATTAGTTGACGGTGAAATTATTACCGGTATTCAAGAGTTATTGTTTGATGTGTTAAGAGACATTCTTTATACCGGCGTGCGCTTAAAAGAATTAAGTAATATTGATTTAGCCCATCCGGCTCACCTAACCCATTATGTGTTTGATATTTTACGAAATGCAGGTGCCCTGCAAACCCATAAAGATCCAAACATGATTGTTTGCTGGGGTGGACACTCTATTCGCTCTCATGAATATCAATACACCAAAGACGTTGGCTACGAAATGGGTTTACGTGGTTTAAATATTTGCACAGGCTGCGGCCCTGGTGCAATGAAAGGCCCCATGAAAGGTGCAACCATAGCGCATTTAAAACAACGAATAAAAACAGGCCGATATTTAGGTTTAACTGAACCTTCGATTATAGCCGCTGAGCCGCCTAATCCTATTGTCAACGAACTCGTTATTTTACCTGATATTGAAAAACGCTTAGAAGCTTTTTTACGGGTTGCACATGGTATTGTCATTTTTCCGGGCGGCGTAGGTACGGCTGAAGAACTTTTATATATTTTAGGCATTATGCTCAACAGTGCCAATCAAACCTTATGTTTACCTATCGTATTGACTGGGCCAAGCGAAAGCCAAACTTATTTTGAAGAGCTTGATCAATTTATCCGAGCCACCTTAGGCGAAGCTGCAACTAATTTATATACGATAATTGTTGATGACCCTGTTGCAGTTGCCCAGCACATGAAAAACTATATGTCAGAAGTAAGAGCAAACCGCCGGATGACAGGCGACGCCTATCACTTTAATTGGTCACTAAAAATTGAGCCCGAGTTTCAACAGCCCTTTGTCCCAACTCATAAAAATGTAGCCGGGCTCAATTTAATGCTCAATCAAGACACCGCCAGCTTAGCCGCCAATTTGCGACGCACTTTTTCTGCAATTGTTGCCGGTAATGTAAAAGAGGAAGGGATAAAAGAAATACAAGAGCACGGCCCATATAAAATACACGGCGACCATAGCTTAATGCTCATGATAGATGATCTCTTAAAAGCGTTTATCAAACAAGGTAGAATGAAACTTCCAGGTGCGGTTTATAAGCCTTGTTATCAAATAGTACAGGATTAAATATGCAAAAAACGGTTTTAATAACAGGCGCCAATCGTGGTATTGGGCTTGAATTTGTTAAACAATACCATAGCGCTGGATACCAAGTCATTGCGACAACTCGTAACCCACTTGCGCAAGATGGACTCAAAGTATTTAGTCAAGCCAACCCAGATGTTAAAGTCATTTCAGTGGATATTAGTGACGATAAGCAACTCGCTGGGCTGGCGTCTATGTTAAAAGATCAACCCATTGATATCTTAATTTCAAATGCAGGATATTACGGACCAAAAGGTGAAGCGAGCCAATTTGGTCAGGTTAATCACCAAGAATGGATCAAAACCTTTAATATTAACACCATAGCGCCTCTAAAGTTAATTGAAGCCATCCACTCTAATTTAATTGCCGGTAAAGAAAAAAAGGTCGCTTTTTTAAGCAGTAAAATGGGTAGCATGGCAGATAATAGCTCAGGTGGCAGCTATATATATCGTTCATCAAAAGCAGCGTTAAACGCTGTGATTAAAAGTTTATCCGTTGATTTAGAAAAAGATAAAATTAATGTCGTTTCGTTACATCCAGGTTGGGTTCAAACTGAGATGGGTGGCGTAAACGCGTTAATCGATACCCAAACATCAGTTAAAGGAATGACCAAAATCATCACCAAGTTAAATTCTAAAAACTCTGGTGAGTTTATTGCCTATGACGGTAAAAAAATTCCTTGGTAGCGAGATACAAATAGTTGCTATCTATGCCATCATAGGTAGCGCAAAGCATCTTCCGGTTGCTTGGTTATATAAGGTTAACTCAGCATGTCTGTTACTACTGCGGATTTAATTCAATCCACATTTCGTTTATTAAAATCACACCAAAAACTGCACCAAGATGCACTTCAAGCCCAGAAACAAGAAAAAACCAATAATCTAGCACAGCCAATATCACTGACGCAGTGGATAGCTAAGTTTCGAAAAATTTCAACTCAATGGTTAACTGATTTTTATCACGCTCCTGAGCTTATTTCTAGCTTTTACTTTTTACCTACTCCATTAAAGCTCAATCAACAAAGATATTTAAAAACAAACATTTTATTACTTAATTTCATTAACGAACTTAATTTACCCAAAGCACTCGCAATCGAATTGTTGACCGCTAGTGCAATTAGAGATAGCGCAATATACCCTCTACTCAACCAAACTGAATATCATCTGTTTGAGCTCATAAAAAACAAACCTCAAACCAACCCCCTTATTAACATTATTTATAAGAGTGCCAGTAAAACCGCGCAGTTTATAAAACCTGAAACTAACGAAACAACACAAAATTTACTTATCAATTCATTACTAACCAATCAATATGAATTTATAGATGGTTCAGGCGTTAACCAACGCATTATCTGTACGTATCATCCACAAAACCCAATTGCATTAAGCCTGTTTAGCTTTTGCTGCCATTTAGTTAATTTAGATATTTTGTATCCCAAACTCGCTAATTGGACACTCAAATTAAAATTTTTAAGCCGGCACTGGTTTCAAAAAGTCGATACTTTTTACCTCAACTTATTACATAAACAGTGGCAATCACTTCCGTTAGGCAGTTTAATTAATTACCATAATCAAGCTGGCTATTTACTCTTTAAATACCAACAAAACAAAAGCGACTACGCCATTATATATGCACAAGATAGCTTGCACACATGCCATTGGGATAGTTTAAGCATGGCATTGCCAAGTGACTTTGCAGTCCTACCTGATCAAACAAAATTGCTCGCTTTATACAAAACCCAGTTGCCTTCGTATATGTCGGCACTTGAGCTAAACTTTAATTCAAAACCAAAACATAACTCAATACCAAAAATTCAATTATCGGCACATTTACCTACCTTGCAGCTAGTTCAAAATTTGCAACAAGCTAACGACCCAATTGATTTTATGTGTAAGCAATTAAATCAATCAAAAAACCAAACAATAACCCAAGATTTAATTGACTATACGAAACAAAAAAGCTCAAAAGTTTCAAACAATTTAAGCGTTAATCAAGCAATAATGATGCTAGGCAGCGACGCGATAGCGCCTTGGTTAGTTCAAAATACAATTGAAAAACCAATGATGTCACAGCATCATCAAAGCAAGCATTGGCTTCAGTGTTTTCAATTAACAGCTCAACATATTGCTGAGCAAATCGCACTCGATGCAGCCAAAATAAATCCCCAAACGGCTCGTTTATTAGTGAGCTTTGCGCTTTTACCCTACTTTTACCATTCAAAAATAAACACTAAATCTGCATTTCCATTTAAGCTATCCACCGATTTAGCAAATATATTTTCACTAGATAAAAATTATGCTCAGTTGAGTCAACAAATCGCGGTCAATTGGAGGCAGCCAAGTTGGTTGTGCCAAGCGCTCATTAATAATCAACTTACTCTTAATAAGTTACCTAGAGATATCGAAAATAGCCTAGCAAATGAAGCAGTCTGTTTATTAAAAATAAGCTTTTTTGCCACCGTCATAACTTACCAGTCGTATCATTTAAAACAAATGAATGATCTTGCCCAACAAAACAAAGCCGTCTATGATGATCTCAATTACAGCATGAGTCGACTTAATATAACTTGGCAAAACTTGCTCACTCTCATTGATAACACTAGCTTTAAACACCACTTTTTTTGTCCCATAGCACACTAACGTTTTGTGAACACGAGGTTTATATGACACAGCAACGCATCACCATTATTCCCGGCGATGGTATTGGGCCCAGCATTGTCGAATCAGCTGTGCAAATTTTAACAAAATTAGATTGCGGTTTTGAATTTGAATATGCAGACGCCGGTTTAGCCGCCTTAGAAAAAACAGGTGAATTACTACCCGCCGCGACACTTGAATCTATTAAAAAAAATAAGGTGGTCTTAAAAGGTCCTCTAACAACCCCTGTTGGTGAAGGTTTCACCTCAATAAATGTTACTTTGCGTAAACAATTTTCTTTATACGCTAATCTACGCCCTGTTATTTCATTTAAAGGGACTCAATCACGCTATGAAGATATTGATATAATTACCATTCGCGAAAATACACAAGGCATGTATTCTGGTTTAGGCCAAACCTTATCTGACGATGGTGAAACCGCCCAAGCGACAAGCCAAATAACTCAACAAGGCGTTAAAGCTATTGTCACCTTTGCGTTTGAACTCGCTCGTAAAGAAGGCCGAAAAAAAGTCACCATGGTGCATAAAGCCAATATTCTAAAATCAACCTCAGGCCTGTTTTTAAAAGTAGCAAAAGAGATTGCGGCACAATATCCTGATATAGAATCAAACGACATGATAGTGGACAATACCTGCATGCAATTGGTTATGAATCCTGCGCAATTTGATGTTATTGTCACCACCAATTTATTTGGCGATATTATCTCTGATTTATGTGCAGGTTTAGTTGGCGGTTTAGGTATGGCACCCGGGGCTAATATTGGCCAAGATTGCGCTATTTTTGAAGCCGTACATGGCAGCGCCCCGGATATAGCCGGTAAAAATTTAGCAAATCCCACATCAGTTTTACTGGCTTCAGTTCAAATGCTTGAGCACCTGTCAATGAAAAATAAAGCCGATAAACTCAGGTTCGCAATCAGAGATGCTATAGCAGCCGGTGATCGCACAACTCGAGACTTAGGCGGTGAATCTGGCACTAGTGAGTTTACCCAAGCGATTTTGGAAAGATTATAAGCTTAACCTTTTCTTCCTATTAGGGCTTTTAAGTTATTAAAACTTTGCCACATACTGCGCAGCAGTATTTTATTTGTTAGCATGGCAGGCGCATCGCCATTTAAATGGGTAATTGAGGTGTAAGTTAAGGTACGGCTTTTATTCGTTTTGTCGTCAGTGAGCAGCCATATAGAGTAAGGTACGCTAACAATAGTTTCATTTAACAAGTGAGTATATTTATCTTGCTGGTCTACCGATACAATTTTAAAGCCTGTGTCGGTAAATTGAAACTCAGATGTTAAAACCATTTGCCGAGCACTTAAGGGCCAAACTGCTTTAAATTCAAATAAAGTCGTCATCTGAGTTTGACCATGATGCGCGACCACTTCAGCTTTATCTAAAAAAGCCATCCATTGTTGGATATGATCAATTTGAGAGATAAAATTTAACGCACTTTCTGGTGTCGTATTATTAATATTTAGCTGCGCTTTTATTGCTAAAGCACCACTCTTTTTTACCCTTTGGTAGCTCACGGAAACGTCATTGGCTTGTCGCCAGATTCGCCAACTATCATCCAACATAGGCTCAGCTCTAGTTGCACTCATAGTTAAAAGCCAAATCAATAATAGCAATTTACATTTCAACATTACAAACCTTTTGAGCATTGGAAACCAGCCCTTATTTTATGTTTTAACTTAATCTAAATAACCTGAATTTTGGATAAAAAATTCAATACTTTAACTAACGCCTCATCCAGATCAGGTTAAATATAATTAATTTTAGCTAAATTATTAACGGCTATACGCAAAAAGCCAACTCAAATTGAGTTGGCTTTTTCTTTTTAGCTTTAATTCGCTAAATATTAACCTGTGTTACGTAAACCTGTTGCAACACCGGCAATACTGACCATTAAGGCTCGCTCTAAATGATAATCTAGCTCTTCACCTTCAGCCGCTCGTGCACGCTTTAATAGCTCTACCTGTAAAAGATGCAACGGCTCTAAATAGAAAGCGCGAATCTGCATAGATTCTTTACTCGCTGCATCGCCTTGCATAACTTCTTCTTGCTCTAGTAATTTAAGCAATAAATCATTACTAATCGCTAATTCTTCACGCAAGTTTTGGCCGAAGTATTTTAACTCTTCAGGTACTAAGGTTTCATCATATAATGCAGCGATATGCTGATCAGATTTCATAAATACCATTTCAAGCATAGATAAACGCGACGCAAAAAAAGGCCATTGAGACTTCATTTCTTTCATCACAGCCAAATGGCCATTATCTATTGCTGATTGGAAGGCTTTCATTACACCTAACCAAGAAGGTAATACTAAGCGATTTTGTGCCCATGCGAAAATCCACGGAATAGCACGTAAGCTCTCTACACCACCATTTGGTTTACGCTTAGACGGACGACTACCTAAAGGTAATTTAGATAATTCTAATTCCGGTGTTGCACTACGGAAATACGCAACAAAATTAGGATCATCACGTACCACCGCTCGATAATTATCACGTGCACTTGCACCCATCTCTTTCATTACTTCACGCCATTCATCGCGCGGCGCCGGAGGTGGTAACATTAATGCTTCTAAAATCGCACTGGCATATAAACCAAAACTACGTTGTGCTAGTGGCTCAGTACCAAATTTATAACGAATCGTTTCGCCCTGCTCTGTTACCCGTAAACCACCTAAACAAGACCCAGGAGGCTGAGATAAAATAGCACCGTGCGCAGGTAAACCACCACGACCAATTGTGCCACCACGGCCGTGGAATAAAGTAAGCTTAACATCATACGCTTGTGCTAAATCGACCAAAGCTTCTTGCGATTGATATTGTGCCCAACCCGCAGCAAGTGCGCCTGCATCTTTAGCTGAATCTGAATAGCCAATCATGACATACTGGTGATTTTGAATAAAACCCCGATACCAATCAATGCTTAACAATTGAGTCATGCTGTCGTGTGCGTTATTTAAATCGTCTAATGTTTCAAACAATGGCGCAACCGGCATAGGCCATTTAATACCGCTTTCTTGCAATAATAAATGTACTTCTAATACATCTGACGGTGAACGTGCCATTGAAATAATATAAATCCCTAACGCATCTTCACTTTGTTTAGCAATCACATTACAAGTTTTAAGCACTTCTTCTACGTCAGCAGAGGGATTCCAATTACGAGGCACAAGTGGACGCTTAGAGCTTAACTCACGCAATAAAAAAGCTTGCTTATCTTGCTCTGACCAGTTTGAGTAATCACCTAAACCTAAATAACGGGTAATTTCACTAAAAACTTGATCGTGGCGATCAGAATCCTGACGAATATCTAATTTTAATAAATGAATACCAAAACAGTAAGCGCGGCGGATAGTATCGGTTAATAACCCAGATGCGATACCTGACATCCCCATTTCAACTAACGAGCGGTAACAAGTCTCTAATGGCTCGGTAAGTTCTACTTGTTTGTTAATCCAGTTATTTTGATTAACAGACTCTCCATTGAAATAAGCGTCAATACCTTCAGTGGTAGCGGTTAATTTATCTTTTAATGAAGAAAGAGCGGCGCGATAAGGTTCACGTTGTTCCTGACCTACATAATCAAATAACTCTGAGCTACCATCTGCCATTGAAAGCTCAACATACAAAGTGCTGATGTCATTCAAAAATAAATTCGCTGCACGTTGGCGTGCCAATAATAAAACAGTTTCAGTCACTTCAGACGTGACAAACGGGTTGCCGTCTCTATCACCGCCCATCCATGATGCAAATCTAACTAGGCTTGAGTTTAACGGTAAACCAATTTCAAATTGTTCTGATAATTGTGAATCAAGATTGCGAATAAAGTTTGGTACCGCTTCCCATAATGAATTTTCAATAACTGAAAAGCCCCATTGAGCTTCATCGACAGGAGTGGGGCGTGCTGCTCTAATTTCGTCAGTGTGCCAGGCTTGGCTAATAATTTCTGCAATTCGGGCTTCAGTTTGGGCACGTTTTTTATCAGTTAACCCTTCAATGTGCAGATCAGACAAACACTCTGCTAAACGAGCATACTTATAAATTAAAGTTCGACGGGTAACTTCGGTTGGGTGAGCGGTTAATACTAACTCTATATCTAGTCCTTTAATCGCATCTTCCAAAGACATTTGAGTTTTATCGATGCCTTTAAGCTTATTAAAAAACTCAGTAACCGGCTCTTTTTCACTAAAATTAGCAACTGTATGTTCTTGTTCTGCTAAATTAGCTAAGTTCAAAAACTGAGAAAAAGCACGTCCTACCGTCAGTAGGTCTTTATCATCCATTTGTTGAAACAAAGATTGTAACGATTGAGTACAATCTGCATCACCTAATGTTGATTGCCTGCCTTGCTTACGAATCGTTTCAATTTTCTCCAACCATTCATCACCTAAGTGCTGCTGGATAATCTGTCCCAGCTCACTGCCTAAGTAACGAACTGTTTCCAATAAAGAATCATCGATCCCTTTTTGCATAACAAACCTCTTTAATTTTGAGTTGACTGAGCTTCATAGCTAAAATCACTTCGTACTAACAAAATTAGCCTCATCATTTTACTAAAAACCTGTTAGCACTATATCAGAAGTCATTTAGCTATAAATGGTCAGTTTTATTTCACTTAACAGTCAGAATCTAACACAGTCAGAATCTAACTTTTGCATAATGTATCAACACGATGATTCAGTTAGCTGATTAATCTGCCGCCTGACTATTTAAACACTAAACAAGCTGAGCTAAAACTAGCATATTGGTAATACCAAATCACCACACAAACTGTAATTTTATTCCAAAAAATGCAAAAAAATCACCGAAAGCTCAAAAAACCGCCATAAAAACCTTTAAAACTGACATAAAATGACAAAATAAATTAATAAAAAATGGTTGACCTCTTGGTTAAAAAACTCCAAACTCATTTTTCATCAGCAAATTAACGTGACCTATTTAAAAATGTTATTCATCAATTGTAACCTTAAACCACGCAGAGTGATTTGGAATGTGCTTAATATGCGCATGCCTTTCTATTGTTGTGGCTAGTTGAATAATTAATTTTCGAAAGCCGCAGCCAAAAATGACTGCGGCTTTTTTGTTTAAGCTGCAAAGCATTTTTGGCACCAATAATAAGGAAGATCCAAAAATGCACGCTGCCACACCCTTTAATCCAAAAATAAGTGCTGCTTATACCGCCGTTTTATTAATTTGGTCTACAACACCATTGGCGATAGTCTGGAGCAGTGCCAGCATGCACCCTATTCTGGCTGTAGCAATACGTATGCTAATTGCATTAGTGATTGGTTTGGGTTTAATCCGCTTATTTCATATTCGATTACCTCTTAACAAAACCAGTTTAAGTTTATATAGCTATTCGGCTATTGGGGTATTTGGCGGCATGGCATTTAGCTATTTAGCAACTTGGTATATTCAATCTGGGTTAATCTCTGTTATTTTTGGTTTAGCGCCTATTTTATCTGGTTTAGCAGGACAAAAAATCCTCAATGAAAAACCTTTTAGTGCAACTCGCTGGTTGGCTTTAATTATTTGCTTATTAGGCTTAGCCGTTATATTTAAAGATGCATTAACCACAGATAATCATACTTGGGTAGGCATTGTTTGTGTCTTACTTGCTGTGAGCTTATTTAGCTTCAGTGGCGTTATGGTTAAAACTGTGGTCATTAGCATACATCCGATGGCAACGACAGTTGGAGCACTTATGGTATCAGTTCCTTTATTTATCGCTTTATGGTTAATAATGGGCGCTGAAATCACGCCAGAACAATGGCAAGCCAAATCAATTTACGCCATTGTTTATTTAGGTATATTTGGATCTTTAGTCGGGTTTATTTGCTTTTATTATGTTTTGCAAAAATTAACTGTTTCTAGCGTGGCTCTAGTTACCTTAATTACGCCAGTTGTTGCTCTATTTTTAGGCAACCAGCTTAATAATGAACCCGTTTCGCTTAATTTAATACTCGGTGCTAGCGCTATCTTAGTCGGTCTTAGTTTGTATTTGTGGGGGGATAAGCTCAAAGGTAAAATACGCGTAAATAGCTAGAGCTCCGACGTCGCTCTCCCATCCATGGGGTTGTATATAAAGGAATTTAACGCATCCCCTGTAAAAAGGCCGTTTGAAACATATTCATTCAACCGAGTTGAGGTTACTTATAATCAGGTTGTCTTTATTTAAATGGGTTTAATAATAAGCTTGGTAAATTCGATCACAATAGCTGACTAAACTAGGATATGTTTTAGCAATGTCATTAAATTCACTTTGCAAATCAGCCAAAATAAACTCCGCTAGCATCGCAAATGCAGTCGCATCTAAGCTTGTGGGTTGCTCGCCTAAAAAATAGGTTTGCTCGCCCAGTAAGTCAGCTAAGCTATTGAGCGAGTTAATAAAGATATGTTTAATTTCCGTTTCACTATGCCTGCCTATCCCTTGCTGATTTAAAGCATTAACCACCCGCCGACGTGCAACGACAGGTACAATGTGCTTTAACGGAAAACTTAAAAAACTAAAAGTTGAAGCTTTCATATCAAGCCAAGTAGATTCATTTATCCACCGAGAATACACAAAGCACCAATAAAAATTTTCATCTAATGATTTACTCACTAAATAGGCGATTGCTTGCTGGTGAGGCGTTAAAGCAATATCTAAAATATCACCGTACTGCTGCTTTAAATGTTCAATAATAAAGCTAGAGTCAGCTATCAATTTATCTCCATCGGTAATAAACGGCAGTTTAGCTTTAGGCGCTTTAGTTAAATTAGAGATTTTAGACCGAACTTGATAAGGAATTTCAGCCATTCGTAAATAAATATCCACTTTTAGCACAAACGGACTGGCATCCATTAACCCAAATTGCGGACCAAACCCATGTAACCTAATCATTTAATGCCCGGCTCCATTGTAAACTTATTTTATAAGCATTAGCTTAGATGAAAAGCATAAATAATCCAGCTTCGTAAAATACCAGTTAAAACAACCGCTGGGTGCAGGGAAACAATATACAAAGAAGGAAATATTTAAAAAAGGTCAAGGTGTGATTAGGATCTGATAATCTTTTGGGTATAATTTTTTGCAGCCTTTGCTTGGTATTAATACAAGGCATAGCGATTGAGATTTAGTGAGCGAGATAAACAAGCGATAAAGACTTTTGCTCCTGGAAAGTCAGCTTGCCCCACATCCATGTGGGGCAACACAGTAGAAATGGCAAACAAACGTCCTTCAAAAAACCTAATTTAGCCTGCTTATAATTTAAATCATAAGATTCCTCAGACTAAACGAGAAAGCTATTAAGCTCAGTTTACTCGGCGATTAGTTTATTTCCGCTGCCATCTAGTAAAGTTAAGTTGTTATTACCTGTTGTAAATTGCTTAACTTCACCTAAAAGTATTAAAAAACGAGATTCCTGCTCTGCCAATTCTGCCGCCATACAAGCTTTTTTGGTAACAGCAATCGTTGATAATTTAATTTCAGGTGAATTTAACTGATAGTCGGCCGTATATTGATTACAACCCGCACTACCATAAATTTTCTGCTCTGAAAAATTGATAGTTACTTTACTATTTTCAATTAAAGCTTGGTTATTAATTTGCGTTACTTGCCATTGAGTATTGGCTAATTTATTATCTGAATGGCTTTGCTCTTCAGACTGGCAACTAAGTGTTTCTCCATCAATTGTTAGCATAGCTTCATCGCCTTTTTGCCAAAAATCAATCGCTGGCTGGCCTGCACTATCAAGTTGATATTTTTCACCTGACGCTGCCACCACTCGATTTAATAAATAAGATTTACCATTAAAAATCAACTCTAACTGATTATCACGCAAACGACTTTGAACACTTAACTCATCACATTGATATTGTGTAAGATCAGTTATTGAGGTCGACGTGTGTGATTGTTCAGGCGATTTCACTTTAACTAAACGCAGCATTCCCAATTTTTGTTCGCTCGTGGTCGATTCAACCGGATAGTTAGTATCCGTGGTCCATAATAACTGACCTTGTTGGCTTTTAATGATAGCGCGTATTGCATAACGGCCATTCTCTTTTAGTTTATCCGCCTCAAACTCAAGTTTAAAAGCAATAGGCACTTGCTTGTCTTTCAGATCGATTGTTTGCTCAGTAATCAGCTCAGATTTTTTATCTGCGATAGATACATCGTATAAACTGATTGTCGCCTGACTATTAGGTAATAAAGCGATTCGCTCTAAATAGCCAATATTCCCGCTGATTACAGCCTGTTCAGGTGCTTGCTGGCAGCCCACAACAAAAATAAACAATAAGCTCGTAGCAATATATTTAAAAATTTTCACATTAGGCTCCTACAAAGGTGTCATTGAAATAGATCATGAATTAATGTTAATCAAATTAATGTACAAAGCCAGCACTTGCCTACAAAACTGTCCACTGGTACTCAAATCATACAAATCAGCCCTAAAAAGCGACTTGTGATTAACCCTCATCTACTTTGGGCTTTAGCTCAACCGTATTACCTTGTGGATCGGTTAGATAAACAGATAAACCAAAACCTTGCGCGCCATAACGATTTTCAGGCTCGGTATGAGGGATATAATGCTGAGTTAAATATTGGCAAATTTCATCCATCGAGCTGGTTTCCACTTGCAAACAGAAATGGTCTAAATTAGGACTGTTTAAATCGGGAGGGTTATCTGCTAGTTTTCCTAACTTGCTATCAAAAGTAACAATATCAATTAGCGTATTACCTGCTCTAAGCTGAGTTAAGCCAAGAGAATCGTCGGTTTTACGCTCCAAAGTACATCCCAAATGTCCACAGTAAAAGTCTAACATTTGGGTTAACTTTGTGGTTCGTAACACAATATGATCAAGCCCTGCCATCTTTAACATAGAAATCTCCTTTTCGGTTTCATTACACTCAAGTTTAACGAGAACTGGTAAATCTTTGTGTTAGTAGAGCCATAGGCTATTTTCATTATTAACAAAACTGAATAAGTTTGATTTATATAGTCGCTAAATCTTGTTATTTCTGCTTTGCTTAAAACAATTTTTTACCTCAGCTCAAGTTATAAACAAAGATAAACACGCCCTAAGCTAAGTGTACAAGTGAATTAGCCTAAAAAGCAAAATACCTTTTAGGCTTATCGTTGAAAACCTTTATTTAATAGAAATCTCAACAGCTTGGGTATGCCAGTTTGTTTTAAGCATTAATTGCTTAGTCTGAGAGTTAAACCAAGCGCTTGAATTAGTTTGTTGATATTGCTGATAAGAAGCCGCTATCGTCACATCTTTTTGATTTACCCTGATTGTCCGTGGCTTGACAGCTTGATGTACCACTAAAGTTAATTCTCGATTTTCAGGCATACCTTGATAAGGTTTAGCTCCTACATCTCGCTTAAAGTTAAAATTGAGCTGCGCCTGTTCTGGTTTAAATGTCGCATTAAATTTTAGTTTTTCATACAAGCCTTTGGTAAATGCATTAGCTGTTTTACCATCGTCTTCATACATATAACCATCAGATTTTATCACTTTAGGATCATGATAATAATGTAAAGTAAGTTGCTCAGATGAATAATGAGCTGCATTCTCTACCCTTTCAACCATAGGAACAAAAGCCCCAGCTTTAACAAACACAGGAATACTTTCTAAATTAACAGCCACCTTTTGAGTTTTACCACCGGCGTAAATTTGATCGGTGAAAAAATCAAACCATTGCCCTTCAGGTAAATCTACCGTTTTCTCAGTTACTCCACTGTTGATAATAGGCGAAACAAAAAAATCATCGCCCCATAAATAGTCATATTTATTATCTATATCTTGGGGAGCCTGTGATGCAAAAAATACAGGTTGCATTAAAGGTTTGCCTGTTTGTGAGTTTTCAAATGCCATCGTATACAAGTACGGCATGAGCTGATATCGCAAATTAACTGACTGGCGAATAATATTTTGCACTTTTTCAGAATGAAAAACAGGCTCAGGTGCAACTGCTTCTTGTGCGTGAGGCCGGTAAATAGGTTGAAACACCCCATATTGTAACCAGCGAAGATACAGCTCTTCATCTAAATTATCGCCCGCAAAGCCACCTAAATCAGAATGCGTGTAAGCCAAACCAAACAAGCTCATTTGCAGTGACAATTCAACTTGAGGTTTTAATCCATCCCAGTTGCGACCTACATCACCAGTCCAAGGGATAATGCCATAACGTTGAGAACCCGCAAAACCAGAACGCATTAAAATAAAAGGCCGTGTATTAGGATAATTTAACTGCTGATTTTGATACACCAATTTCGCCCATTCATGTCCATACGCATTGTGAATAGCATCAGCCACTAATGTATTTCCATTAACTTGATGCAAGGTATCTGCTGGGTGAACTTCGGGTTCACCTAAATCGCCCCACCAACCAGCTATTCCTTGTTGCATAAGCTCATGGTAAATATTGCCAAACCAAGCTTTAGCTTCTGGTTTAAAAATGTCGACTAAGCCTGTATTCCCAAAATAAAAATCAAATGTTTTTGGGTTTCCTGTTTTATCAAGCGCCAACACTTGGTTATCAACTGCGTTTTGCCATTTTTTACTGGTCGTTAAAATAAATGGCTCAGTAATTAAAACTGTATTCACTCCAGCTTGTTTAAAATCTTTTATCATTTTTTCAGGGTTTGGAAAAGCCTTGTTATCCCAAGCTAAATTGCCCATATGGCCTTGTACATCTTTACCAAACCAGTACAGATCAAAAATAATGGCATCAACCGGAAAATTTTGCTGTTCAAATAAATTAAGCGTCTCACGCGCTTCTTGCTCGCTATGATAACCAAACCGAGAAGCAATATAACCTAAAGCCCAACGTGGTGGCATCGGTTGTTTACCCGTAACATTGACATATTGAGTCGTTAAATCACTAAAACTATTCCCCGCAATTACAACGTAAGTCAGTTGTCCTAACTTAGCTTCAAACGCCAAAACATCAGCTTTAGTTTTGCCAATATCTAACCAACCTGACGCTGGGTTATCAAATAAAATCATGTATTGATTACTTGAATAAACAGCCGGTAAACCATAATTCATTTGGGTTGATTCAGTACCATATCCATAATGCGCTTTATTGTATAAAGGCAGCCTGTTCCCACGTCGGTCCATACCTAAAACACGTTCACCACCCCCTAATATTTTCTCATTAGGAGCCAGTTTAAATTGAATACCTCGCGCTTGAGTATTTGAATTTGCAATAAACCCACCCGCTTCACGCACTAATAATGTTCCTTGCTGAATATATTTAATGTTTAAAGGTGATTTTTGAATAACAGCGCTCAATTGTTTGCTATTAAATATAAGCTGATTGTCAGATTGTTCTAACTGAACCTTCACATCCTCAGTTTGTTCAACCAGACTGAAAGAAGCCGTCACTTGCGACTGCTTGCCTAAATTGGGTTCAAAGCTCACTTCAACAGAAAAATCAGTTAAATAGTCCAGAGTAATTTGACCATCATCAGTTTGAATAATTAAATTATCACCCGACACCTGATGAGATACATAATCGCGCGCATTAACATACTGAGTTGATAATAAAAAAAACAGCAAGCTAAATAAGCAGGTTCGGCCGAGTTGACCTTTAGAAAATAAAGCCATATAGCAATTTCCTTGTGAAAAACTGAAAAATTAGAAGAAAAATGAAAACCACAATGATGAAGTAAAATAAATCTTACCCGTACAGCAAAATGTATTTTCAACACAGAAAAACTTGAACTAACAACCAGCCGGTATTTAGCGCATTTGACATCAATACCGACTTCGCAATTGAAAGCTCAAGCAAAATGGCGTTATTTGTTGTAAAGCAATACCAAAGACTCTAACCCCGCCAGCTTAACTTTGATTCGTCCCATCCCATTTTTCACATTCAAATTTGCCGAAATCTCATGGTAGAGTTGATCGGTAAATGTATATTTACCATCACTTAATCCCATTTTAGTAATGACTTGCTGCGGTACAATTAGCTCAATTTCTTTACTCTCTGTTTGATCAAAGTTACTGATCACAATAAGCTTTTCATTGTTATTAAAACGGGCAAATGCAAACTGTCGCTCAGTGTAATTAGGGTTTGCACTACGGTTAACACTATGTAACTCAGCATACTGTCCAACTAAAGCTTCACTTTGTAAGGTAAAGTTTAGCAAGCGTTGATAAAAATCACGTAATTCTGCCTCTTTGGCAGATAACTGACCGCCATCGAATTTGCCATCATTCATCCATCTTTGATGCGCTGGCACTCCCGCATAATCAAAAATGGTCGTGCGACTAGGATCTCCAAATCCAGTTTCTTCGCTACCGTCTTCTCCCACTTCTTGACCAAAGTAAATCATAATAGGCGAAGAGCTGATTAAGCTTGAAACGACCATTGCAGGTTTACCTATATTAGCGTCACCTGCAAATTCAGGGCTAGAAATACGCTGCTCATCATGGTTATCTAAAAAGTGAAGTAGATTATGCTCAATATCAGCAAACCGGTTTTGGATAGACACTAAATTGTCAGCTCCTGCTTTTCCTTGCATCAGTGGTTTTAGCGTGTCATAAAAATCGACTTTATCGTAAAGATAATCCATTTTACCTAAGCGAATATAATCGCGGTATGCGCTTGGATTATAAATTTCAGCTAATAAAAAAGCATCAGGATTCGCCATTTTAATGGCAGAGTTCATATAACTCCAAAATTCCACTGGCACCATTTCAGCCATATCAAACCTGAATCCGTCAACCCCTTTTTGGGTCCAGTAAAGTGCAATATCTTTAAATTTCATCCATGAATCAGGCACATCCTGATTTTGCCAAAACGCATAATGCGCTTGGTAATTTTTATCCGCATAATCGTCTGGAAGCTTAGCAAAATCATGGCTACCATCTTGCTTA
This sequence comes from Catenovulum adriaticum, assembly GCF_026725475.1. Classification (NCBI taxonomy): domain Bacteria; kingdom Pseudomonadati; phylum Pseudomonadota; class Gammaproteobacteria; order Alteromonadales; family Alteromonadaceae; genus Catenovulum; species Catenovulum adriaticum. The sequence goes on along the minus strand of NZ_CP109965.1, from coordinate 776,006 downwards.
ACGCCATAATTTACTTTCACGGTTTCATACCAGTCGTTAAAGTCTGGTTGGGCTTTTCGCGATCCATTACCTGTCCATTTCGCGGGTGATTCATCAAACTGGCCATCTGACAATGAATGTTTTTCACCCCCTAACGGCTGATAACCATTTTGGGCTTCGGGTACATTAAAGTCTTCACCGACCACATAATAAAAATTATTATCACGTGCATACTCAACCGAGGTATCGTCCGCTGCGCCAAAATCTTGCACGCCTGTGGGTTTTGCCAAAGAGTGATAATTGCGCGCCACATGGTTTGGCACTATGTCAATTAACACTTTCATGCCCTGCTTATGGGTACGCTCAATTAAAGCCTCAAACTCAGCTAAACGATTAGCTGGATCTTCTGCTAAATCAGGGTTAACCGTGTAATAATCTTTAACCGCATAAGGTGAACCCGCACGGCCTTTAACTACATCCGGATCATCTAAATTAATTCCATAATCAGTATAATCGTTAATCACAGCATGATGCGGCACACCTGTGTACCAAATATGACTCACCCCAAGGCGTTTTATTTCAGATAGGGCCTTATCCGTAAAATCATTAAATTTACCGACCCCGTTTTCTTCAATCGTCCCCCAAGGTTTATTGGTGGAATTCGTATTACCAAACAAACGCGTGAATACCTGATAAACCACGTGTTTATTAACTGATTTTTGCGCATTGTTAGACATTTCAAGCGGCTCAGTATGTTTGTTATTAACCGCACACGCAGACAAAACGAATGCGCTACTAATAACGGTTAAAGATAAATTTTTTCTTAATAAATTCATAAAAATTAACGCTTTGGCTAGTAAAGTTTAAAAGATTATAGATAAAGCCGCCCGTAGGCGGCTTAGCAAAGTTTAGCTAAAACTAAGGCAACACTAAGGCAATAAACTAATCGTTAAATTTGGATTTGCCCCATCCGGCCCTTCAACTAAAAACCGATATATCCCATCTGAATCAGCGGTAAATGTCATGTTGTCGCCTTTAAATGCCAACTGCTCATCTACGGCTAGCTCAACATTTGCTACATTCTCTGAGACCGCACCTAAGTCAACTGTTGACCAGTCAGCAGAAGCAATTTTAAATTCATAATCGCCCGCTGCTAGTGTCAAATCAACTGAATAAGTACCATCGTTGTTGTAACTAAGTTGGTCCACTTCTCCCCAGTCATTCATGCCACCGCGTATAAATACTGGTGTGTCAGCGAAAAAGTTTGCTTTATAAACTCTTAATTTAGGCTCTAAATTGGTCATATCAAAAATGAAAACCAACTCAGCGTCTTCTGCTAACGTAATGCTTAAGTTATTTTGAGTACTTGCTAAATACTCTGCTTCAGCTAATTCAACTTGAGCTTGCGCCTCAGACTCCGCTCCAAAATTAACCCCAAGCTCGCCCCACTGCGCGTCAGCAATTTTAAAGCCGTATGTACCCGCAGCTAAGCTAGTATTTAAGATATATATACGCCCACCTTGATAAACAAAAGCATCCGTTTCGCTCCAACCGTTCATATCACCTCTAAGTAACACATCTACGCCTACAAACGGTTCTTCGTTTACAATATTTAATACAACGGCATCTTTATCAGAAGCATCAAAACTAAAGATATAAGTTGCATCTGTATCTGGAGTAAAACTTAAATTACCCGTTCCGCCACCAAGCGATAAGGTTTTATCGGTGCCTTCCGCAACTGCCCCGTCAGCACCTTCAGCTGCACCATAAATAATAGATGCCCAATCCGCGTCTGCTAATTTAAAGCCATAACTTTGACCCGCCATTAACTCAACACGTGTTTGGTAAATTCCATTGCCTACATAACTTAGCTGCATTTCATTAGACCAGCCATTCATATCGCCTTTTAAATACACTGGCGTATCACCAAAAGGCACGACATCTGGTGCACCTTGAGTAGCTTGAGCTGATAAACCCGCCCCTTGCGCATCGCCTTGAGGTTTCACAAAGACAGCGGTAGTTAATGCCGGAACATCAAATGTGCCTTCACCTTCGCCTTGGGTAAATGAAGCACCTGTTACAACCGAATCATAAGAGTTCTGCTGAATGGAATGCAGTTCAAAACCGCTCGCTGTGGCGATGGTATGAGATTGCGCGATATTTGAGCCGTTAATCACAATAAGCATAGCGTCAAGATTAGGATCAATATCAGTCCACTCGGAGCCATCATCAATACTCATTACAATTAACCCTTGAGTTTGACGCGCACCCACATTATGAAAACCCACACGGTCAATAATATCTTGAGCGTTGGTTAACCGCATCAGTGGGCTTTGGTCGCGAATTTGTAAAAACTCAGCAAACACGTTAGCACTCATCTCAAGTTCATAACTGCTTGGTTTATCTACTGCGTACAAAAGCTTAGCAATCGCATCCCATTTTTCTTCATTTTTTTCAGCAGGCGGCAAACCAATATTCCAATTGTGTTGCTGCATAGATAAATCAATGTAGTTAAACCAGTCGCCCGAATTATAGCTATCTCTGTCCATTGATTTTGAGCGCATTAAATCAACGCCCAATTGAAAAAATGGAATACCTTGGCTTAACACAGGAATGCTCGCTGCAATATTATGTGCTCTAACCCGCTCGGCTAAATTGTAGCTTTCTGGTAAGCCATATTGCAGTTGATCCCACAAAGTTTCATTATCATGTTTAGATACATAGTTAATCACATCGGCTGGATCAAGTGCATAACTCGCTCGAGCAAAACTACTACCCGTTGCAACGTTTCCTAAATTACCCATTAATGGAAAATCAGCCAAAGTGCCAGCTAGCCCCAAGCGGATATAATCTTGCGAATCTAAACTGCCATCTTGGTTAAATAGTGCCGCATTTCGAATATCATCTCGTGGTCTGTCGTTAAAGGTGCCTATTTCGCTGCCACCCATATTATCCTGACGAGCTTGTTCAAATAATCTGTCATTTTGAACATCTTCGCCAAAATTCCAGCCTTCACCATAAAAGTAAGTATCAGGATCAATTGCCGCCACTTTATCGCGGGCCTCTAATAAAGTAGATTTAGGAATATGCCCCATAATATCAAAGCGGAAACCATCAAATTTATAAGCCTCTGTCCATAACACTAATGAGTCTTGAATAAACTTATCAAACATTTGGTTTTCAGTTGCGGTATTGTCACAACAACTTGAGTTTTCAACGTTGCCTGACACTTCATTACGTCTGTGATAATAACCCGGTACCACTTTATCAAATACTGAGTTATCCCATAAACCCGATGCGCTGGTATGGTTATAAACAACATCTAATACCACGCGTAAACCTAATTTATGCAACGCCTGATTCATTTCACGCATTTCAATAATTCGCGTTACGCCATCCGGATTTGAAGCATAACTCCCTTCGGGTGCGTTAAAATGATGTGGATCATACCCCCAGTTAAAACCATCAATATCTTTAATTTCAGTAATTAAAGTTTGTGCTTTTTTAGGCTCATAATCATCAACGTAAGCTTCTAATACCTGCCACAGAGTATCAGTTTCATTTTCAACGCCGCAAATAGCTGCGTCGGTTTTTACTTCACAAAGCTCTGCGACACTGTTAGTTAAATCAATTCGAGAAGCAGTGTCTTCTTCAATTGTGGCAATATCATTAGCGGGTAACATATGAAAATGAGTTACCCCAGCATCTGCCAAACGTTTTAAGTATTTAACTGAATTTGAATCTGTTTCAGTAAAAGCTAAATATTTACCTCGGTTTTCAGCTGATACCGTTTCATCGTTAATACTGAAATCACGGATATGAGCTTCCAATAAAACCGCATCTTCAATATTTTCAATGGTTGGGATTGCATGTGTTTCCCAATCTGTAGGTTTTAAATCTGGGTCATTTAAATTAACAAACTGAGAAAACTCACCATTGGTTGATAAGCTTACTGAGTAAGGGTCTGAGGTTAGCAAGGTTTCAATTTGCTGATTAGTATAATGATAAACAGTTACTTCATACTGGTAAAATTTTCGGTCTAAATCCGCACTATCGCCTTGATAAGACCAAATACCGGTCACCTCATCATAATTCATTGCATGGCTGGCAAGTTCAGTTTTATTGGCATCATAGACTTTAAGCATAACTTGCTGTGCAGTGGGTGCCCAAACCGAATTTTGAATAATACCGTTTTCGTAAACTGTTCCTAATACAGCCTCGTTGGCGTCATTATCTGCCATGGTATAAAGCGCATCTAAGGCTTTTGCAGTTTGCACCCAAGTTGCATCTATCGCGATACCATCTGCATCATAAGCAACTGCCACCAATTGCGATTTTAATAAGTTTTTAGCTTCATCCGCCGTTAAATCATTAGCAAATGCCGCCCACGCGTTAATCACAGGGGCACGTTCAATTTGAGCGTCCGTTAAATCTGTTTCAGTAAAGCTCACGGTATCGCCTGATACCACAGAGTCAGCAACTTCAATATCCGCCATGGCAGAGTGATGAAGTTTAACTTCAGCCACTTCTAAAGTATCCAAGTCCCAAACCAAGGTGTTGGCATCAATTAAATGCGCCGCACTTTCGCTAATTTCTAATGCTTTATCCCCCAAAGATTTGAGTGGATATTTAAAAATCGTCGTTTCAGATTTGAAGGCAAATCCCATTCGGGCGTAATCTGCTTCAGGCTGAGTTAAATCCAATTTTTTATCTGAGCTACCTAGATCTTTTTCATCGCCTTTGTGCACAATAAAATTAATGCAATCCCCATGCTCGGCTTTTAAATCTAAAATCCAATAAGCGCCAAAAACTGGGTCAACACCATTATGAATTAAACCGTCATTCCAACTGCTAGCAACCGAAGTATCTGCTAACGAATCGCAAGTTTCGTTATTCCAGGTATGTAGCTTCCAACCGTTATAATCGTCTGCACCTCGGTTGTAATATAAAATAGCCTGGCTTTCATTTGGTGTAATCGCAGGTAAGCCGATTTCAGGGTTAGGGCCTGTTACACATACTTCATTGGTGGCATCAGGCACAGATGGAAACGGGCAAACTTTAGCTTCTGGTGCCACACACTCGGTACCAGCTGCATTAGCAACCATAGGCGTATCGCAAGTTAATAAAACTGCGCCTGATTGAATGTCTTCACTCTCGCCACAAGAAACAAGCGACATGCTAACAAATGCCGCGAGGGGCAAAATTGAAAAATGTTGATTTAGTTTCATACTAAACTCCTAAAATTTGTTTCAGTTTGACGAGATTACAGAGCGTAATTCACACCTAGATAAAATTGACGACCAAAGTATTGAATGGTGCCGGTTTTCGCTTCAGTGCCAAAATAACTTTTAGTGGGTGCATCAGTTAAGTTATTGGCCTGAAATAAAACACTTAGGCTGTCGGTTAGTTTGTATGAGGCCTGGTAATCAAGCACAGTTTCAGCGTCGTAATTAACAATTTGAGTATCTCGAGCGGTTTGATCAGAAACAAATTTGTCGCGATACCTTACGCTTAACCGAGTTTCAAAATTTTGATACTCCCAAAATGCCGTACCCGTAAATAAGTTTTTAGATAAGCCTGGTAAGCTAGTGCTAAAAGTATCACCATCCACATTTTGCAATTGGTCAATTTCACTTTCGGTATACGAATAATTTAAATTCACCCCTAAACCGGAAAATAATTCAGGTAAATCAACAAAAATTTTAGTGAAAGACACTTCTAAACCACGCAGGTAACCGCCATTGTCATCATTGTAAGCGATTTCAAAATCACCATTAGTCGTCTCTAACATAGCGCCGCTTTCTTGCTCGATTGCGTCTGGTATTGGAAAACCATAGCCTTCAAAATCAAAGTTTTCTAAAGTCACAGCTTGAATACCAGTTGATTCAATGTCTTTGTAAAACAAAGCAACCGCTAACGACCCTGATGCATCATCAAAATAACGTTCAAACGATAGGTCGTACTGAGTTGCATAAAAAGGTTTTAATTCTGGGTTATTTGTTGCGCTCCCAGTGACTTCACCTGTTAATGCATTAATGTTATATGAGCTTTGCGCCGCTAAACGATGAATTGGAGGGCGAGACATGACTTTAGCAGCCGCAACCCTAATTTGATCATTGTCGGTAATTTTAAAGTTTAAATTAAGCTGAGGCAGGTAATCGGTGTACTTAATTCCACGAACTTCTTTACTATACTCAGTATTAATCAACCCAGCTTCATCTTTAATATTTTGAGCACCAGCTTTTAAGTTGCCATCTACGTTTTTTAGCTCGGTTGCTGATTGCTCAGTTTCAACCATGCGCACGCCTAAATTACCAGTTACAGGAACACCTAAAAACTCAGTATCTATATTTGCCATAGCGTATGCGGCAAATACGTCTTCATATACATTACCACTTTGCACCATAGACCAAGAGTAATCGGTATTAGTGGTAATATCGTCTTGATTATCAACACCCGGTGCGTTACCCCAGGTTTGTACTGGTTCAGGTACGCCAGATGGAAACCAAGCATTAAGCGCTTTATCCATGTCAATTGCTAAATAGCTTGGAAAGTATGAAAATTCACCTTCCCAATCAACTTGATGAACCATATCATCAGTTAGTTTAAGCGGAGCTTCTTCAGTTAAAAATTCACCATCACTACCGTACTCAAACACTTGTCGTTTAGCGGTATATTCGCGTTCAGATTCACGTGCACCAAATTCAATTGACGAGAAAAAATCATTATCTAGGGTGTAAGTTAAATCAAATTTAACTGCATCCACCTGATCTGAATAAATGTAAGGATAAATCCCATATTTACTAACCATTAAATGATTAATATCGGTCAGTTTATCGCCTTGATTAACGCCTAAATCAGGTAAGTCTAAACCGTTGAGTTGATAGTTAATTGACAAATTTTTATCAGTAACGGGTGAGTCAGCATTAGCATCTTCAGCAATCAAGCTCCACAGCAAACCATTTCTAAAATCGCTATCCGCTTTTGAATGAGATACATCAAATTGAACTTGTAAATTATCAGTTATAAACCAGTCGGCATTCACGCCATAACTCGTAATACTGTTTTCTTTATTATTGTTGTCATTAGCGGTTTCAATACGGGTATAACCATTTGAATAACGACTAATAGTACCGCCAATCATATAATCGCCATCTTCTAAAACAGGATTATTAATACCGGCATCATCTGGCTCAAATTTAATGCGTAGGCCGCGAGCAAATTCTTCTGAATCAAATTTAGATTTAAAATAATCGGCTTTTAACACAAAATTATCAGTGGGTGCATACTCAATAACACCCATTAATCCTGTTCGAGTTTCGGCGCCACCTCTGTGTTGCAGCTCCATTCCCTCACTTAAATACTCTTGCCCTGGATTTTCTAAGCCAAGTGCTTCATCTCGTTCTTGTTCGGCTTGATCAAAATCAAGCTCTTTACGCTCGTTATAAGCTAAACCTATAAATTGAGTTGAAACACTAGGTTGATATAAACGTGCTGCGCCAACAGCAACCCCTAAAGTGTCATCCAACAACTTAGTTTGATACGAAACACTTAATCTATGCCCTGTACCGTCGGCATCATAAATCTCGCTTGAACGATCATTTTTCATCATTCGCGCATTAGCAGACAATTTATAGTCATTTTTAATACTTAGTGGGCTTGCTGTAGTAAGCTCAACCGTGCCCGCAACACCGCCTTCAATCAGTGAAGCTTTGGGCGATTTATAAACAGCGCCCGAACTAATAAGTTCAGATGGATATTGATCAAACTCAATATTTCGTTCACCTTTAGTAGACACCTGCTCACGACCATTTAATGTGGTAAACACAAAACCACCCGCTAAACCACGAATGTTAATTTCGCCAGATTGACCGTTAGTTCGTACCGCTGAAATACCCGGTAAACGCGTTAAAGCATCTGATATAGATACATCTGGCAAGGCACCTAAATCATCTGCTGAAATTTGTTCTGAAACCGTATCTGAAAAACGTTTTGTGTTAATTGAGTCAATCAAACTACGACGAAAACCAGTAATAGTAATGGTTTCTATTGATTCTTCTTGTTCTAGCGTAGTTTGCTCAACCTCACTCTCTGCACTATAAGCGATAGCTGGCATGGTTAAACCTGCAGCCCATAACGCGATAGTTAGTGTGTTAGGCTTGAATAAAGACATAGGAACTCCCCAATTGTCATTTGAATAAATGAAATACCATGAATAAAAGTATGTTCATCAAACAAAACATTATTATTTGTTAAATTAATGTTTCACAAATAATAGACTTAAATTGGTCAGGGGGGTATAGCTTTGCATACGTATTCAATAAAACACCCCCCTTTCAAAAACGCCATAAAACCCTTTAAAAACAGTCAACTATTCAAATAATTGAGCTATAAAATGACAATGCTTTGCATACGTATGCAGTTATTAACAAATAAAAAACAAATAAAAATGGGATTTTTATTCTGTTACCGCTAAAATAAGCTGATAAACAATATAGAAATGCACTTAAAAATATTAAACGACTTAGTTATTAATCATTACAAGGAAAGTAATTAATGAAAATTCAATTGGTTTAATAAGCAAAACGTAAGCTTATCTCATAATCGAGCGGGTCCAATAAGTTACCTTAGCTCAAAGCATTCATTAGCAGAAGATTATAGTTGTGTGGTCATATCTTAAAAATAATTTGATTAAATATTGTGAAAGCGGAATTCCCAAAGGTGCCGATCAAGAGGCCATGCGAAGGATATTTATCCTTAATTTATTCTCGTTAGTTGGTGCTAGCGTGACTGCTATTATGGGTGGCAACGCCTTAATTCATGACAATTACCTACTCGCCAGTAGTTTATTACTGGCTTGTATATGTTTTTATGGTGGTCATTTTTACCTAAAAACAACTCAACATCACAAAGAGCCTGCCACAGGTGTATTAATCGCCTTATCTAGTTTAATGCTCTATTTAATCTATAGTGGGGGGGTTGACAACACGGGGCCACTTTGGATTTATATCATTCCACCCGTGGCACTTTTTTTAGGGGGCTTATCTGTTGGGCTTTTTAACATTTTTGTATTCATTAGCCTAGCCATATTACTGATGTTTTATGATAACGGCGCTTTGTTAGCCACTGAATATAGCGTTAGCTTTAAACTCAGGCTTATATATTCATTTTTAACGGTCACCTTTTTATCTTACTGTTATGAGTATTCGCGCAAACTTTCTTTAAATAATATTAAAGAATTAAGTGAAAAATTTGAAAAAATGGCAAAACACGATGCACTCACGGGTTTATCTAATCGAAGAGATATGATGGATAAAATTCAAATTGAATATGCCCGAATTTCTCGCTCGCATAACACTGCCTGCCTATTATTATGCGATATAGACCACTTTAAACAGGTTAATGATAACTATGGTCATGAAGCTGGAGATATTATTTTAACGCAACTTTCAACACACTTTAAAAACATGGTTCGCCAACAAGATGTAGTATCACGCTGGGGAGGCGAAGAGTTTTTATTTTTATTACCCGATGCCAACTTAAACAGTGCAGAAGCTGCGGCTGAAAATATTCGCGAAAAAATAGCCGACATTCAGTTTAAAATCGGCAAAAGCTCGACGAAAATCACCCTGAGTATAGGCGTTTCAACCCTTTCTGAAAATCGGTCAATAACAGACAGTATCGGAAAAGCTGATAAATTTTTATACAAAGCAAAACAAAATGGCCGCAACCAAGTTTGCAGTTCAAAGTCTGTCGCGCTCAATAAAAATACAACTAACTAAAACAACTCAATATCATTTTGGTTATTATTAACGAGCAATAAGGCTTTAAATTGTTCTAGCGCTTGTTCTGGAGAGTGGCCTTGCATTATTAACTCAAACATTTGATGCTCGGCTTGCATTGTGTATTGCTGCCGTATTTGTTCTCGTAAATCTAACCAGCCATCCGGTAACGTTAAATGAGCATCATCTTTTAATAAATCGGCTAGTCCATTTAAACTAGTTGTAACATGCTCTAATCGCTGGCAAAGCCTATCATAAAACTGAAATGCCACAATGGCTTCGTTAATTTGTGATGACATGCTTTCAGCTAATCTAATAATTTCTTGATTGCCTTGTTCAGCTTTATCTTCTTTTGCCAAATTTTCTACTTTTATACAAAAATTGGCAAGTTTTTGAAATGATTCCGTCAGCGTATCAATTGAATTATCACCTTCGGTTAAACTCATATGAATTTGCGCGATAGATAACGCTAATAAGTTAGTAGTTTCTGCTCTGTGGCACCATTTTTCATCTTGAGATTGCGGCTTGTTGTATGACATTTTGTTTCCTTTCAAGGCCTTTAAATAAATTTACGCAAAGGTTATCCAAAGTATAACTGCAATTTACAATTAAGAAAGGCGACAAGCTAACTTTATAACCCGTATGAAAATTAAGCATTTTATTGATTTTTCAGACAACTTAGCTCAGGATAATAACTTTGCATTAATAGGGAATATCAACATGCTCAACTGGGCTCAACTTTTAAACGGTTTACGCCGAAAAGATATTCACGGACAAGGGAGCCAAACCTTATCTGCTAATGGTCGCATTGAGTTAGAGCGCGACTATGATCGCATTTTATTTGCTACACCAACAAGGCGCATGGCCGATAAAACTCAAGTGTTTCCACTTGAGCGCAACGATAGTGTTCGTAATCGCCTGACTCATAGTCACGAAGTGTCTAGTTTAGCCCGCAGCATTGGCATCCGCCTCGCGTTTGACTTTAGAGAACAAGTATTTTCACAACACGCTAGTCGTGAATTGGAACGTTGTGTCCCTGCTTTATTAGCCGCCATTGGCTTAGCTCATGATTTAGGTAACCCCCCTTTTGGACATCAAGGCGAAATCGCCATCCAAAATTGGTTTAAGCGCCACCAAGAAAACATTTTTGGCACTATCAATCATCCCGACTCAGAAGATTTTATTAACTTTGACGGTAACGCTCAAACCTTTAGGCTGGTCACACGCTTACAGGTTTTAAACGACAAATTTGGCCTAAATTTAACCTATGCTACGTTAGCATCAATGATTAAATACCCAATTTCCAGCCAACACTGTAAAGCGTATGGCTGGAAAAAATCAGGCTTTTTTCAATCAGAGCAACATATTGTTGAAGATGTTTGGCAACAAACCGGGTTAGCAGAAGGCATTCGCCACCCATTTACGCTTTTAATGGAAGCCTGTGACGATATCGCCTACTCAGTTTTAGATGCGGAAGATATTGTTAAAAAAGACATTGCCTCCTTTTCCGATATAGTCGATTTTTTAGAGCATCATAATCCAGATGATACAATCACTAAAAAAATATTAACCAGCGCTAAGCAGAAAAACAAATCATTTAAAAATTCAAGTATTAGCCCAAAAGAGCTAAATGAAGTTTCAATGCAAATGTTTCGAGTATATGCAATCAGTGCTATGATCCAAGCCTTATTAGAAACGTTTGTAAACGACATTGACAAAATTTTAGCTGGTGATATCAAGCCCGGTTATGAACTGTTAGATAACAGCGCAGCGAATCAATTTTGTAAAACCATGAAAAAGTTTGACAGCATTCATGGATATCAACATAAATCTGTATTGGAGCTAGAGCTTAAAGGCAATAACTACATATCCGGTATTATGGATATGTTATGGCTAGGCATTGAAAACGAGCAACACGAAAAAAATCACAGTTTATTTGGCAAATATGCTTATCAGCGTATTTCAGAAAATTATCGCCGTATTTTTGCTGAAGAAAGCCATGTTAGTTTAAATTACCGAAAAGCCCAGTTATTAGCGGATGCCGTATCCGGAATGACAGACAACTATTTAATTCAATTATACAATGAGCTACAACATTTAAATGACTAAAATTGCTACATCGTCTTCAATTTTACGTCAACGAATTCAACGCTTTTTATACGCCCCGCACAATGCTGGGCGACTTCAGGTAGCCCAACTGGTTGAGCAACTTTCGCATGGGGGCCCCGTTTATTTATTTGGCGGTGCAATTCGAGACTTTGCGCTGGACGGTATTCGCTATTTTAATTCGGATTTAGATTTTGTTGTGCATTGCCCCGCTCCTGAATTGGCAAAAATAATGCGCGATATTAAACAGTCGCATCCAGTACATACCAACAAATTTGGTGGCTACAGAGTTAAATGCGATAAATGGTGGCTAGACATTTGGCCACTTGAAGAAACTTGGGCATTTAAACAAAACTGGGTTAAATTGACTCAGCCACAAGCCTTATTAAAAACAACCATCACAAATTGGGATGCCGCTTTATTTGACTTATCCAATCAAAAATTATTACTTGCGCCCCACTATTTTGATGATTTAAACCAAGGCATTTTAAAATTAAATTTATCCCAAAACCCAAACCCACAAGGCACTTTGCTTAGGCTCCTGCGCTGCTTGATATCCAAGCCTGTAACATGGTTAGATACGCATTTATTTGAATATTTATCTACTTGCTTATCCCCGCCTCAAATTGCACAATTAAGGCAATACGAAAAGGTTCAGTATTCAAGCTGCTATTTAGCTCAAATATCTGATGAATTAATTCAATTACAACTTTCACAGCCAATATCCGCTTCAGGCTTAATTGCGAACCGTTTATATCAACTTAATTTAGAACTGGATTACCATGATTAAAAACCGTTATTTACTATTGGCCTTGGCAGGCTTATTTGCGCTACTGACTTTTTTATCGTTTTATTTTTATTGGCAGGAAAACGGCCAAATGTTAACCGAAGAAACGGAACAAGCCCGAGTTGATGGCGCCCAATATGCTAAAACAAATAACCAACAAGCTTGTTTAGATACAGTTATTGATAAAAGTCAGAGTTGTCGAGATTCAAACTGTACCGTTGCTCTAAAAAACTTTTTAAATAGCTGCTTTAAAAATGCAGAAAAAAGCCCTGATATATGTAACAAAGTGCCGTCTAATCACGACTATATGAATAAAGTAAGCTGGACAGTTTCCACTTGCCGAAAAGCCAAAGTTCGTAATGGAAATTGCACCAACATCATTAACGAAATGCCTTTATTATGCGAGATAAAAACGCGACATTAATCCGCTAAACAATCTGGCTCACAACATATTGCGTAAAATAAGCAGTCTTTTTGCGCAATAACCACATGGCTGGTTGCCATAAAAATGCGTAGTGGCTGTTTGGTATACAGCTCGCCATTTTTGCAGTATAACAACTGGCTTGATTGAGCTTCACCAGCTTCGTTTTTTACCGCAAAAGCATCCGTGCCAACTCGGCTCCAGCCAATAAAACAATCCGCCCGGGTTACCCCCATATTATGCTGTTCAATATCAGCGACTAAAGTGACATCTACATCAGCATGCTGATGCTGAGCAAAAGCCAAACTAAAGCCAGACAAGATCTCTAACCTAAGCGGATGCTCTATAATATCGATTAATTTAAAATGATGACCACTAAATAAGTCGTCGGCTGATAAATACTCAACTAATCCCTGATAGGCCATTTCATGTGCTTGTTGATCTTTAGCCCCGCCACACTCAATAGTGACAATGGGGCAATTAAAATCTTGCTCCATTAACGCGCCTAATTTAAGGCGCGTGTAAATCATCGTTTGGCAAAAAAATGAAGCAAGCGCTTGTGCCTGCATATCAATTCGCGTTGCCACACTAAAAGGCGGACTGGCAGATGACGTATTATGCATGTCTATCACCGCTTCTGGTTTTACTTCTAAAATAGCTTGTTTAATACTTGCTGCCCTAATTTGCGCTGGGCTGGCTTCATTTAGCTGATCAGGTAAAATTGCAAACTGACGGTTTAAATCAGTTTCACCATCCACATAGCGTAAATTAAAATAAGGCTCGCATTTAGAGGCCTCAACCGAGGCAATCACAAAGCGTACATTGCAATAAGCTTGTTTATCTGATTTTAACCAACGATGAATCGCATAAAAACTAGAAGGCTCATTGCCATGAACAAGCGCAGATAGCACCCGCGTTTTATGGCAATGTATGCCTTTTATATCAATCACCACGCCAGTAGTGAGTTCACTTAACCAAGCCTCGGCTTCATCCGGCAAGGATTCGCGTTCAAGCTTAATGTACCTAAGTTTATTTAATTCAATTTCCATATCCGCTCCCATTGACTAACCGCTTGATTTGATTTTGATAACCGAATGTAATCTTGCAGCATTTGTCGGCAAGCAACCTCTCTAGCAACTTGAGGCTCATAATGCTGCTGGTAGTGTGTTTGATATTCATTTTGATAATACTCAACACAATTTAATTGCCAGCGTGCGCCTGTCATGCCGCTGCTTAATCTGTTTTCAATCACATTCAGGTAGTGCTTTGCTTCATCTTGCCTGATTCCTAAATCAACTAAACCTTGTTGAGCAATCGCTAAATAGCTGCGGATAATTTGACTTATCGGCTGTTGAACTAATTTATACTGCTCCCAATCTGGCCACATGATTTGAGCATCTAGCCCTTGGTGCGCGGCGCGATAAAAATTATAATCGGCAAAATCAAATGGCATCATTGCAATAATTTGCGGGCTTTGATTTCTAAGGCCGTAAGCTAAACCTATCGCAAACGCAGCATTAGCTGTCATATCAATACAACTTGGGCCTGCCGGTAAAGCTCTAAGTTCTATCCGAATATGCCCTTTATCATTTGGGCAATAAACCGGACGATTCCAACTCCAAATCGTGCCCATATGTAAATTTAATTCAGCTAATTCCGGCAAAGTGCTGGTCGCAGTGTCTGGCTCAGTTAAATAAGGCAATAAAATAGGATATAAAGCCACTGCCTCGGCATATATTTGCCAAGCATCTTGTTGCAACCAACCACAGGCTAAATTTACTCTAGACGGTAATTTATGCTGAACCATATCTGGTATCCGACAATCTAGCGATTGCTTTAGCAGGGCAATGCGTGTTTCTTGCCAGCCTTTTTTAGTTAAAAAAAAGGGCGAGTTAGCACTAATAGCGGTAACCAGCGGCTGGGTTAACAAAATAGCATTATAAACTTGTGCAAATTCATTATGCGGTACCATCATATGCACCTGAAACGAAGTATTAGCCCCTTCGGCTGTCACATCATTTAAATCTAAGTGAATGTTTTCTTCGCCATGAATATCAATTTTAAAGGGCGCACCGCGTGCATTAGATAATTGCTGAGATAACAATTTATACCTGAGTTGATCTGTCATATTAGCAATATCAATATCACCCGCCTTTAAGTTAGGCAATATACCAATAGCGGCATAATCTAAATTAAGCTTTTGAGTCACAGATTCAAGCTGAGCCAATTTATGTAGCATGGCCGATTCAAGCTGACTAAAAGGAGTGCCAAGGGCATTCACGGCGGCTAAATTAAGCTCTAAATTATATTGATTAATTTCAAACTGAAATAAAGGATCATCCAGCTTTGTTAAAACGGCTTCACTTTGATTAGCTACATAGCCTTGTTTATCGACTAAATAAAGCTCTAACTCTGCCCCTATTTTTAAAGGCAATTTGCCAAAAGCAGGCGCATTTATAATCTGTTTAAGCTGTTTTAGTTGTTCAACAAGACGCCTTCTAAATTGAACAAAGTCTGAGTGAGAAAAATGCTGCTGAACAATTTTTTGACCCATAACATTCCCTCAGCCAATAAATAAGCTAAGTATAGTCAAATATACTTGCACTTACTTTTTAGATCACAATAATATGCGCTATGATCGCTCCGCTAAGACAGGGAGTATGAACACCCTAAAATTATAATTTTCCGATAGTGGACAAAATATGAGTGAAACGCCTCAAGACAGGCTCAAAAGAGCAGTAGATAATGGCCGAGTGATTCGCGAAGTAAAAAGCTTTGTTGTACGCCAAGGCCGATTAACCAAAGGCCAAGAGGCCGCCATTGCCCAATACTGGCCGTCAATGGGGTTAGAGCACCAAACCAGCGTATACAATTGGCATGACGTGTTTGGTAACGATAACCCGGTTACCTTAGAAATTGGGTTTGGTATGGGCGGTTCGCTTGTTGCAATGGCAAAAGCAGCACCTGAAAAAAACTTTGTCGGAATTGAAGTTCACCACCCAGGGGTTGGCGCTTGCTTAAAAGAAGCAACCGATGCAGGCTTAACCAATTTACGGTTAATTTCACACGATGCGGTTGAGATTTTAAAAGATTCGATTGCTAATAACAGCTTGGATACAGTGCAATTGTTTTTTCCTGATCCTTGGCATAAAAAACGTCACCATAAACGCCGTATTGTACAACCTGAATTTGTTGAGCTGTTACGTCAAAAACTTTCTATTGGCGGTGTATTTCATATGGCTACTGACTGGGAAAACTATGCCGAACATATGGCAGAGGTGATGAATGCTGCGCCTGGCTATAAAAACGTAGCCAGCGATGGTGATTATGTGCCTAGGCCAGAACACAGACCTTTAACTAAATTTGAAAAACGTGGCCAAAATTTAGGCCATGGCGTGTGGGATTTAATCTATAAAAAAGTAGATTAAATTTACGCAACCGTAACTCAGTTTAATGAATGCGTTTTTAATACATTAACTAACAGATTGTTACGGAATTAACCTTAAAACAAAAAAAGCCGCTCAAGTATGAGCGGCTTTTTTATTGTTTAACAAGCTAAAATTAACCGATAAGTTTGTAGCTTAACCCTGCATTTCTTCAAGCTCTTTACCTTTGGTTTCTTTAACCAACTTGAAAACAAAGACGGCTGAAATAGCTGCCGATATTGCATAAAAGCCATACGAGCCTGCCAAACCAACTGAACCTAACATAATTGGGAACGTCATTGTGATTGCAAAATTTGCAACCCATTGGAAAAAGCCTGCAACAGCTAAACCTAATCCTCGAATGCGGTTAGGGAACATTTCGCCTAACATTACCCACATAATGGGGCCCCAAGACATATTAAAGAAAATAACATACAAATTAGCAAAAATAAGCGCTAGCGTACCCATAGAATCAGATAATTGAGGCTGACCACTTTCACCTATTGTGGCAGTATTAAAGGCATAAGCTGCAACAGATAAAGTCACCGCCATGCCAATTGAACCAATCATTAATAATGGTTTACGACCAATTTTATCAACTAAAGCAATTGCGACTAAACAAGCGCCAATACTTAATGAACCCGATAAAATGTTAATAAATAGCGAATCGCTCTCTGAAAAACCAACCGATTGCCACAATACCGCACCGTAATAAAATACCACATTAATGCCAACAAACTGCTGGAAAATCGCAAGACCAATCCCAACCCAAACAATGGGTCTAATTTTGCTCGTAGCAGAGTCTAACAAGTCAGACATTTTAGGTTTATCTGACGATTGCGAAACGGTATGTTGAATTTCAGATAACTTTTGCTTAGCTTCTTGCTCACCATATAAACGAGTTAAAGTAGCTAGGGCTTTTTCATCTTTATGACGAGCAACTAAAAAGCGAGGACTTTCAGGAATTAAAAATAACGCTAGCAAAAAGATACTAGCCGGAATTAACTCAACCCAAAACATCCAACGCCAAGTTTCAAAGTTAAGCCACAACGGATTTAATGCCGAACCCGAAATATTCGCCAGTACATAGTTACTTAAAAAAGCAGAGGTTAAGCCCGAGATAATGGCCACTTGTTGAATAGTAGACAAACGGCCTCTGTAGCGTGCTGGTGCAACTTCACTAATATAAGCAGGTGTCATTACACTGGCTGCACCTACTGCTAAGCCACCAACAATGCGGTAAAAAATAAACCAACTAGAATCCGTTGAAATACCTGTACCCCATGCTGACAATAAAAACAAAAGAGCCGCAATAATTAACATAGTTTTGCGGCCATAAACATCAGCTAACCGACCTGCCGCAGCAGCGCCTACAGCACAACCTAGTAACATTGACGCAACATTAAAGCCGGTATTAACTGAGTCAGAATTAAACGCAACCTTAATGCCTTCAACCGTTCCGTTGATCACGCCACTATCGTAGCCAAATAAAAAGCCACCTATTGTTGCAATGCAACTAATCAAAATAATAAATGCTTTGTTTTCTGCTTGTGTGCCAACAAATTTACTATTTGCTGTTTGTTCTATTTGTGCCATTGAAGTGTCCTATGATTATTATCACAACAAAATTTAGAAGATAATATAACATTTAACATGAGCTTGTTAATGTAAAATATAATAACTTAGTAATAATATTTCATAAAAGAACCAAAAACAATCAAATTAAACCAAATTAAGCCCACCACCTGCCATTATAATTTTTCCCGTTAAATACGAGATCTCAAACAACATAGCCGCAATACCAGCAATATCTTCAGGTTCTGCGTATCGTTTCATAGGCGATTTATTTTTCCATAATGTCTGAGCGTCTTCCAATTGTCTGTCATTGGCGTATTAACCCCAGAACTATCGCGTTAACACGAATGTGTGGAGAAAGATTAAACGCCAATAATTTGGTCATATGGTTTAATGCAGCTTTACTTTCCGAATAAAGAACGGATGCACCTTTGGGACGAACGCCTGCATGTGATTGGGTCTGTTGATTTTTTGGGTGCAATATTGTTTAGATTAAAGCTTAACAATAAAACTTACCATAAACTCAAAACACATACACAAACCAACGCACGTATTTTGACTATATTCATGCAAATTGCCGTATTTCAGTGCAAAACGTTTCACCAATATGAGCCCATGCTGAATGAAAACCGCTAAAATAACCGCCTACAGCTTTAAAATAAGCATTAGGCGCACTTTTTGCTTAGCCTTATTTAAGTGATCAATAAACCTGTTAAGAGCATATGCAAAATCAATATAAATCAAATAATAGCAACGGATTAAAAGTTTTATTATTAATAGAACACCCTCACTATGACCATGATTTACAAAATGCATTATTGACCTGTGGTTATCATGTTTATCCAAGGCTAACGACTTGCTCAATATTAAAAGTAGTTGATGAGGTCATTCCTGATGTCATTATTTTAGATGTGGACAAACTCAGTAACGAAAGCATTCATAGTTTAGTTATTCTTAATCAAATTGATCCTAAACCTATGGTGGTTTTTACTGAATTTTCAGACCAAATTATGATCCAAAAATTACTTAACTCACAAATTAATGCTTATATTGTTGGCGACAAACTGCCCCATCATGTGGGCCCGACAATACAAGTCGCCATCGCGCGGTTCAAACAAGTACAATCATTGCAAAGTGAGCTTATCGAGACCAAGCGCAAACTCGATGGCCGAAAATGGATAGACAAAGCCAAAGGTATATTAATGCAGCATAAAGGGCTGTCTGAAGATCAAGCATATAAAACGCTGCGAAAAATGGCGATGGACAATAGCCAAAAAATGGACGATGTCGCTAAAAATATTGTGTCTGTGATGCAAGCTGTCAATTAAGCCTGTTTTGGCTGCCAATAATGTTATAAAAATTAACCGGATTTAATTTTGAAAAGGGTATAATATTCCGCAGGATAAAAATATTACTTGGGCGTGTTGATCTTTGCTGTATAAATTTTGTTCTAACTAAACGCTTTTTAATCGCGGCGCTGGTTTGTAGGCCTAGCGGGCTAAGTCAAAAACCAGCAACAAAGAGTAAAAAGCGTTTAGGACGAACCCTTCGGGCAGCGTTTGTGCGGCATTTCTACTGCCTCAGCACTCATTTATGTAGAACAACTACACTACAATCGTGCTTCATTGTATAAATACCGCACAACTCGCTGTAAAATCATACAGAAAAGATCAACACGCCCTAATAAACGGAGTTAGTATGCATACCCTTTCAAAGCTGGGCAAGCTAACAAAATGGCTAGCCATTGGCTTAATTATTTTAGCGATTGTAATTGCCATTTCAGCCAAAATTAAACACTACCAAAGATTTAAAGACAATAACGAATACCGCGGCGCAGATATAGTTAACAACAGTCAGTTTTTAGATAACTATCAAAAAATATATCCAAGCCCAGATTTTAAAAATTGGGAAACAAGTAAAAATTGGCAAGGTTGGTCGCCAGCGCAAAGCATGTGGTACTACAATGCCACTCAAGGGTCAGATTTATTACCTTATGACTTTTTCTTAAGTTTAGAGCAGTCCAACTCTCAATCTCTTTTTCGCGACAACCAACATATTGATCAATTTAGATATATTCCCCAACAAAAAACCAAATTAAACCCAGATGCTCTCCCATTAGGAATGGTGAAAGATGAATACCAAAATAAAAGCTATTTAGGGTTTACCTGCGCCGCCTGTCATACCAGCCAAATCGTTTATCAAGACACCGCAATTAGAATTGATGGCGGGCCTGCTATGGCTAACATGGATGGTTTTATGCGCGAGTTAGAAGTTGCGTTATCCATGACTTTAAATTCAGCTGAAAAACAACAACGCTTTGTTGAGCGCGTATTAGCGCTAGATATTAATTATGATAACAAAACCGCTATCGTTAAAGATTTAGCTTTTTACCAGCTACAAATCAGCTTATACAATTATATTAATACCAGCGACACTCATACGGATACGCTAGGTTAGATGCGTTTGGACGTATTTATAACCGCGTATTGCAGCACGTTATCAACAAAAAGCAACTCACAGCTGTCATTGAGCAAAGCTTTGACGCCGAGATGGCAGCACAATTAAAGCAACAGTTAGCTCAGCAATTAATTAGCTCTACCGACATGGTGCACCTATTTGATAAATTAGTTTCAACTTTTCACTTAACGGCTCACAATAATCAATTACCTCAAGACCTGGCCAAACTCAAAACGCTTAAACAAGCCCTATTTAATCAACCAGATGCACCTGTTTCATATCCATTCTTATGGGATATCGCGCAGCATGATTATGTACAGTGGAATGGCATAGCGGCCAATTCAGGCGTAGGGGCCATTGGCCGAAATTCAGGTGAAGTCATGGGCGTATTCGCCACATTAGACTGGCAAGAAACCGATCGTTCTAGTTTGGCAACTTGGATTGGCGGCCAGTCAAAACAAAACGAAAATGGTAAATTAATTAACTTTCGCTCTTCTATTGATGTGGATAATTTACGTTTATTAGAATCTCAGTTAGCGGAACTTACCTCACCAAAGTGGCCGGAAACCGTTTTACCTAAAATTGATCAGCAAAAAGCAAAACTCGGTAAAAAATTATTTAACCAACATTGCCAAAGCTGTCATCAAAACATTGAACGCGACAACCCATCACGCAAAATTGTCGCGCAAATGACCCAACTCGATAATATAAAAACCGACCGGAAAATGGCGTTAAATGGTGCAACTTACCAAGGTAAAAGTGGCATCTTAGAAGGCATTTATTTATCTACCGACGTGGGCAATATATTGATTCAAGAAGAAGCCGCCGTTGCCAGTATATTAACCTCAGCCACCAAAAATGTTGTTGCCACACCAGACCCAGATAAATGGGCCCCAACCCGCTTTTTTAACTGGATTTACAACTTAATGGTTACCGCATTTGATAACACCATAAAAAGCAGTGTGAAACGCGGCGACTATCAGCCTGATACAACCCAAAATCCGTATGCATCTTTACTGGCTTATAAAGCTCGGCCACTCAATGGTATTTGGGCAACGGCTCCTTATTTACATAATGGTTCAGTGCCCAGTTTATACGATTTACTACTGCCTAAATGTGAAGCGGATAACGATATACAAACCCAATGCAGGCCAAATCAATTTACCGTGGGTAGCCGATATTATGATCCCAAAAAAGTAGGTTTTATTAGCAGCGGTTATTTAGGTTTTGAATTTAAAACCGACAAAGTCGCCAATAGTAATGCCGGACACAATTACGCGACAACGCAGCTAAGCGATCCGCAAAGATGGCAATTAGTTGAATACATGAAAACACTATAAACAAGCTACCCCTTCTTAACACCAGGTAACACCAGACAAAAAAATCCCCTCAAGCCGCACAAACTTGAGGGGTACACTTAGGAGAACACATATAGTCCCTTGCGGGTTATTATTATAAAATTTTTAAATTGACCTAAAAAATTGAATAACTTGGTTCAAACCAATTTAGGGTATTGTGTCTAAATTAATCAACCAATAACAATTAAAAGCATCAATATTCAACATTCGGTCAAAATATCGACATTCGTTTTTACTAATTCAATTTTTAAAATGCAATTAGCTACTGTATCATTAACCGTTCTGCTTAAGTCCATGCCATAGTTAACCTAAAAGCTTGCAGGCGTTTATTTTTATTAGTAATTTATAACTAAAAAATAAGATAAAAATTCACACGCGTTTGCTAACACGTTAACGAATACATTGAATTTATAGGCTTTAAGTAAAGTTTAATCGGTTGGTGGAATAGCTTGTTTTAATATCAGTTTGAATACCGGTTTAACTAAGTATTAAGATAAAACAGCCATTAAAAATCAATTTGTGATTCAACAATTCAGGTTAGTTAACCCCTAATTATGCAAAAATTTATTTATAAACCGCCCCAAGCGCCATTACAAATAATCTACCAAGACGATGCCTTACTGGTTATTAATAAACCCTCTGGTTTGTTGTCTAACCCCGGTCGTGCACCCGAAACTCAAGATTGCGCACTAACCCGATTACAAAAACAATTTCCCCAAGTTTTTTTAGTTCACAGGTTAGACTGCGAAACATCAGGCATATTGCTATTTGCAAAAACCAAAGCAGCCGAAATTCACCTCAAAAAACAATTTGAAGCCAGACAAACTCAAAAAACTTATTTAGCCGAGGTCGCAGGCACACCACAACCGTTAAGCGGCATAATGGACTGGCCGTTAATCGCCGATAAAACGCGGGTGCCGTTACAAAAAGTGGCGTTAGATTCAGGAAAAAAAGCACTCACTCATTATCGTGTTTTACAAATTCATCCTGCATCGAGTTTAATTGAACTCAAGCCTGTTACCGGCCGCACTCATCAACTGAGAGTTCATTTGTTAACTTTAGGACATGCTATTTTAGGTGATAATTTCTATGCGCCAAAATCAATTAAAAATGCCAGTGACAGATTATGTTTACATGCCATGCATTTACAAATTACCCACCCAGAGACAAATCAATTAATCGAGTTTCACTGCCCTGCTAACTTTTAAAAATAAAGGCATAACAAGATTAAGTGTAACCTTAAAATACAAATAAAGTGACGCATTAAGATAAGTTAAACAAAAAAGCCAAGCGGTTTGCATCGCTTGGCTTTTCTTTTTATTTTTTATTAAAACTGAGTTTAACGCTGTACAACAGACTCAAACAACTCAAAATAATTAGGGAAGGTTTTAGCCGTACACTTAGGATCATTAATAATCATAGGGTTAGCGCCCATGGCCGCTAACGAGAAACACATTGCAATTCGGTGATCATTATAAGTATCAATCGCAGCGGTTGTGATTTCAGTTGGCGGCTCAATAACAATATAATCTTTACCTTCTTCAACCGTTGCGCCTACTTTTCTTAACTCAGTTGCCATTGCATACAAACGGTCGGTTTCTTTTACTCGCCAATTATAAATATTACGAATTGCCGTAGTCCCTTTCGCAAATAAAGCAGCGGTGGCAATTGTCATTGCAGCATCTGGGATATGATTTAAATCAACATCAACCGCTTGTAAAGGGCCTTGTTTAGTCACTTGAATGTACTCATCGCCCCATTCAACCTGCGCGCCCATTTGTTCAAGCACTTCTGCAAATTTAGCATCACCCTGCACACTTTTTAAACCTACGCCATTAACCTTAATCGTACCGCCTTTAATGGCCGCAGCAGCTAAAAAGTAAGAAGCAGAAGATGCGTCGCCTTCAACTAAAACTCGACCGGGTGATTGATAAGTTTGATTACCTTTAACTTTAAACGTTTGATAATTGTTATTTTCAACGTCAATGCCAAATTGCTTCATTAGATGCAAGGTAATTTCAATATAAGGTTTTGAAACTAACTCACCTTTTACCTTAATTTCCATATCACCTTGCGCCAAAGGCGCCGCCATTAACAACGCGGTCAAAAATTGGCTCGAGATACTGCCATCAATTTCAACCTGTCCACCTTGCAAACCACTGGCCTGAATTTTAAGCGGTGGGTAATCTGTATCTTTTAAGTATTCAATATCAGCACCAACTTGTCTGAGTGCATCAACTAAGTGACCAATGGGGCGTTCAAACATTCTTGGCTCACCGGTTAACGTAAATTCACCTTCACCCAAACATAAAGCCGCCGCTAGCGGGCGCATCGCCGTACCTGCATTACCTAAAAATAATTCGGCGCTGCCATTATATTTAATTGCACCAGCTAACCCTTGAACCTTACATTCACTTTTATCGGCTGATAACTGATAATCGACGCCTAATAACTTAAGCCCGTTTAGCATGTGGCTAATATCTTCACTGTCGAGCAAATTAGTAATATGAGTTTCACCTTTGGCTAACGCGGCTAATAATAAAATTCGGTTTGATAAACTTTTAGAGCCGGGAATGGTCACTTCGCCACTAACATGTGAAATAGGTTGAATTGTAATGCTTTGCATGGAGGCACTCTTAAAATATGATACAGGATAAAAATGCGAGCAATTATAACGTGAGCGCGCGCATATTGCACAAGCAAATCACACTAAATAACTCAATTTAGGTGAGTTTTTAAGCAGTTAATTTAAATATAAGCAAAGAATTCCAAATAGCACTTGATCAGCGCCGCTTAATATGGATAATGCGGGCTTCACATTATGGTGGCCTTGTTGGTTCCCCCGCAATGATAGTTTGTGAATTTGGTCAGGCCCGGAAGGGAGCAGCCACAGCGAATGACTCATGTGCCGGGGTGTAGCTGGCTCGGCCACCACCCTCAATTTTTATTTTTTGTTGATCCAATCATCCCCTGAAAAATTACAAGTATCATTTTATAAAAACGCTTTGTGGCTGATATTATATTTATCTTATATCTAAATTTATTACATTTTAGCAGAAACGCAAACTCAATATAAAATAGCGACTGTTAGGTGCTAAAATCGGAAGTTCAAGCATTTGTTATTTAATGTCGGCTGGCTGGTGATAAGCAGACATTAACGCGACTCAAATTTTGTATATGAGGTAGGTTGGCTAAGCCAGAGGCGCACCCAACATTTTGGCAGGATTGACTAATTTGTTGAGATTCACTTCGTTCGATTCAATCTACGTGGGTTTTAATGGATTAATACGAAAACAAGCTTGTGGTAAAACCGCTCTAAGAGAGCCTATATATGGGTTTGTTGTAGACGATGGTGACCTGACAGCCATAATGACATACGAAGTAGATTGTTTTGCTGATTAACTTGGATTCGACAACCGAAAAGTTGCCTAAAAGATCATTATTACCTATTGACCGCTGGGTGGCTTATATGTTTTACGTGGTATTAATTTTAATCGAATTTATGTTGTTTTCTACGTCCTCTTGTACTGAGATTAGAGACTCTCTAATAATTGATGAAAGTATATAAGTGTCATCGTATTTTTCAAAAATCGATAAAACCTCGATTATTAAGCTAATACACTCGCTTGGGCTAAAAAACTGTTCTGGATTTGAGTATTTTCCAAGTTTAGTGCTTTTATGATGAACCCAGTGCCTTCGGAGTTTGTTAAGTGCTTCTAATTTGAAGTATAGATCGCTTTTTTCAATTTCTGGCTGATTCAAATATGTTTTAGCTAAATAGACAAAGCGAGCCAATGGTTGCTTACATTTCTTATCTGCTCTATCTTTAGACTCTTTTTCGAATAAATAATCATAGTAAAACGCTTCAAGAATCATTGCTGTGAAAGTTTGACAAATTAAATAACTATTATTCCATTTATCACACTCTTGAATTGGTATTTGACCATTATATTTTTGATACTGAAGTTTAAAATACTCTGCTCTTTCAAACTCTTGGCTAACAAGTACTTTTAAAAGCTTATCAATATTAGATGCTCTTGTTTGTTTAATTTCTCCATCAACTTCTTTAAACATAAAACATCCTCACTTTATAGAATTACTGCAAAACTTTGTAAATCACATAAAACACTTCAGTATTCATGCACACCTAGTTTGTGTGAATAAATCATTTTTTGAACGGGCAAACAACGCTGTTGTATGGTTTATGCTAGAGACATTTGCTTTTTCAAGCTGAGTCGATATACCAAATTCATTCCTTGTGATTTGCATTTTATCAATCCATTTAACTTGAGTTTGCGCGTTGAATTAACGGTAATTTAAGCCAATTAGCATACTTATTGCAACTTTATTTTTATAGGCTCAACAAGGCTTTACCTAACCTAATGGGTTTTGTTTTTTATAGGCTTTATTACCCTAAAAGCTTTAGCCAGTTAATACTGGCTCTGTTAACTTTCGGGCTTGGTAATACAGCTTTAACTCGCCTAATTTGCATTTAGTGCATGGCCAATGCACTACTTTGTATGGCTTTGGTTTTGCTTTGCTGATTTTTTGAATTGAATTTGTCACGCTATGCTTACCTCAACATGGCTGGTGATAAGCAGACATTAACGCGACTCAAATTTTGTATATGAGGTAGGTTGGCTAAGCCAGAGGCGCACCCAACATTTTGGCAGGATTGACTAATTTGTTGAGATTCACTTCGTTCGATTCAATCTACGTGGGTTTTAATGGATTAATACGAAAACAAGCTTGTGGTAAAACCGCTCTAAGAGAGCCTATATATGGGTTTGTTGTAGACGATGGTGACCTGACAGCCATAATGACATACGAAGTAGATTGTTTTGCTGATTAACTTGGATTCGACAACCGAAAAGTTGCCTAAAAGATCATTATTACCTATTGACCACTGGGTGGCTCGGTAATCCCCATATTTTTAGGCATGGCGCACTATGAATAGTGGAAATAAAGATACCGCAAGAGCAGTTATTGGTTTTTTAAGTGTTAAAAAAATTTGCACATTAATCGTCAACCCGCTTTAATATTACTCTGCTCGAGTTGGCGTTTCCCAGTTTAACAACATTTTATTTAGTAGCTCGTTTAGTTGTTGCTTTTCAGCTGGGGTCAATGCGTTGTGACTGGCTTCTAATTGCTGTATTTCAGGCATAATTTTTTCAACTAAAACTTTTCCGGCAGGTGTTAATTGTACCCATTTGCTGCGCCTATCTTGTGGGTTATCCAAGCGTTCAATAAACCCTTTCGTACTAATTCTATGCAATACTTTTGTTAACCCACCCGAACTAAACAACATTGACTGAATCAATTCAGTTGGTGTTAAACAGTAAGGCTTACCACTTCGCCGTAGTGCAGCTAGTACACTAAAATCGGCTTGTTGTAGCTTATATTCAACTAATACATTGGCGATGTCTTGTTGTAAGTATTCTTGCAAACGATGGATTTTAACTAACTCAGGGTTAAAGTGTGAGTTAATTTCTGGCCAGTTTTTTTGAATGTTGGTGATGAAGTGAGTCATAGTTTCACGTTTGTTGTACATAAAAGTTTCCAATCTAATATAAGCTCATTTTCAGTTTACCTTGCCAGAAAGATAAATACCAAATATTATCTTTCCGGTAAGATAACTGGAGCCATGAATGCCAAACCCAATCCCTCTAAAATTAACCATACTGCTTGCTTGTATTTTTGCGTTATCGCCGCTCGCCATTGATACTTATTTACCTGCCGTTACCTTAATTGCAGATGATTTAAATACACAGGCTGAGCTTGTCAGCATGACAGTGAGTTTATATGTAATGGGGTTGGCATTTGGGCAATTAATAGGTGGGCCTTTATCTGATAAGTATGGTCGTCGTCGGCTTATGTTAATCGGTTTACTTATATTTTCGTTCGCATCTTGTTTATTAATTACGGCGCAAAATGTTGAGCTGCTTTGGCTATATCGTTTAATTCAAGCTTTGGGCGGTGGTATTTCTGCTGTGTGTGTGCCTGCTATTATTCGAGATCATGTATCGGGTGCTCAGGCAGCTAAGCTTTTGTCGTTTATTGCTTTACTAATGATGTTAGCACCTGCCATTGCACCTAGCATTGGGGCGGGTATTTTAAAATTTACCGATTGGCACGGCATTTTTATCTTTTTAGCGTTTTTTTCGGCCATGACTGCACTTGCCACTAAATTGATACTCAAAAAACCGAGAAAAGATAACGCCAAAAGCTTACAAAAAATGTCATTTAAACAAATATTAAGCCACCCGCAAGCTTATAAATATGTGCTTGCTCAGGCTTTTGGTTATTCGGTTTTAATGATTTTTTTGGCTAACTCCCCGTTAATTTATATGGAATATTTTAAATTAACATCCAGTCAGTTTTCGATGGTATTTTCGGTTAATGTTGTCGTTATCATTTTCAATAATAGATTAAACAGCTTTTTGTTAAATAAGTTTGAACCTGATACGTTATTGAAAGTATTTTTTGCAATGCAAATAACAGGGGCACTTATCTTATTAACAGGGGCTACCCTTTTTCCACATCAAGTTGCTTTTTCTATCATAGGATTTGCGCTGTCGGTTGGCGCAATTAGTGGAATTGGACCTAATGCACAAGCTTGTTTTTTAAATTATTTTCCAAATAATTCAGGAGCTGCATCGGCCACTTTTGGTTTTATTCAATATGCCTCTGGCGCTATTATTAGTGCAGTTGTCAGTTATTTTTATAATCAAACTTTGTGGCCAGTCAGTATTACTATTGCATTTTGTGCTGGGTTTTCAATGTTTGCGATTCATTATTTAGGCAAAACGCAACTTGTAAAATAGCATTGCTTTAAATAATGAACCCTTGTTTATTTTGTTAGCTTAGCGAGCTGACGTAAAATATGTAGGTGGTGCTCAAATACCTGATTGGCCTGTTTTAGTTTTTCTACTTGGGTAAAATCATGCTTAATCGCCCAGCAGGTTAAACCTGCTGATTTTGCTGATTGAATACCACTTTCAGAATCTTCAATGGCTATTGCTTGTTCAGGGTTTAATTTAAGTTGCTCTACAGCTGATAAATAAGCATCTGGCGCGGGTTTGCTATTTTTTACATCGTTACCCGCAACCACTAAATCAACCACATCATCAATTTCATGCAAAGCCAAACTTCGTAAAACACTGCTTCGCTCTGCGCCTGATACTATGGCTATTTTTAGCTTTTGCTTAACTGCCCAATTTAATAATTCAACCATGCCCGGCATTAATGGAAAAGGCTGATTTAATAAAAAATCGTTAGTGCGCTGCTCTTTCACTAACGCTAATTCAGTAGCCGAAACTGGCAATTTATATTGTTTAATTAAATATTCAGCCGTAACATCGCCCGGAATGCCGATCCGTGGGATAAAGGCTTCAAACGAAAAATCGACTCCGTACTCAGCTAAAATTGCTTGCCAAATTTGGTGTTGGCAAGGCTCCGAATTAACAAGCGTGCCGTCATGATCAATTAATAAAGCAGTCAACATAGGCAACTCGTTAAATAGTATGAGAAATTTCTAATTCAGCTGTTTTTGTTTCGTTCGCAGCTAAATACCAGCTGTCAGAAAACGCATTACCGCGCTCAACACAAACAAATTCTTGATAGTGTTCGCCCCCTAAATCACCCATTGAATCTGCTTTATCAAAGCCTGGATTCCATACCACAGCGCTATTACAAGTTTGGCTTGATAATTTAATCTTAGGTTCGGTTTTAATCACTTGGTCGTTTGGAACGTTTAGATAAATACGATCAACTTCGCCTTTAAATTCGACCGGCCCTTGTTGAATATGAGCTTGGTAAGATTGAGTGTTATCTAAAAAGCTAGTCCAGTGTAAGCCTTCAATTTGAGTTTGAGCTAAATCTTTTACCGGATGATAGCTGTGCAACGCAAAGCTGACTGGCATGGTTTTTTCTGATTCATTATCAACAGTTAATGCTAACTTTAACTTTCGACCTAAAGTAATTTTATAGGTTGCTTTAAAATGATATGGATACAATGCGTATGTTGAATCATCACTTGAAAAACTTAAGGTTAGTTCTATATCACCGTTAGCTTGGGCAATGGCGCTGCTTAGCTGCCAATCTCTGTTTCTTACAAAGCCATGGCTAGGTTGGCTTTTATCTAATTGATTTTCACCAAACCAAGGAAAACAAACAGGAACACCGCCACGAATCGCTTTACCCGATTTATATTCTACTTTTGGGCTCACCCACAATAAAGGCGATTGTTGCTTAGGGGTAAACTCAATAACATGAGCGCCTTGTATAGCAATTACGGCATCGCAAAGTTCAGTTTCAACTATGACTAACGGCAAAGCTTGATGTTGCGCGCCATAGTGTTCTTTAGCGGTGCTTAAACGAACATTCTGCATAGATTCTAACGTACCTAATAAGGTTTCAAATGAAGACATTGACTACTACTCCAACTACTTACGTCAATTTTAAAGCCTCTATTTTAATCGTAGATGGATAAATGAACAAGGAAAACGTTTTACATTCAAATTTGCTAACTTAAAAATTGTAAACTTAGAGAGCTTAGGTGCTAAGCTCTCGTTGCTTTCAACCACATTTACGGTGCTTACAAGTACTAAATTTAAAGCATGTAATGCTCGGGTAATTCAACTTGTGCTGCACCTGATTCAACCGCTGCCACCGCAACAGCGCGAGCCACTCGCTGTAATAATCTAGGGTCCATGGGTTTAGGAATAATATAATCTTTGCCAAAACTTAAATGCCCAACACCGCTGGCGGTTAACACGCTTTCTGGCACAGTTTCTTTTGCGAGTTCACGAATCGCATGTACCGCGGCTACTTTCATCTCATTATTTATTTCAGTCGCTCGAACATCTAAAGCTCCCCGAAAAATAAAAGGAAAACACAATACATTATTCACTTGATTTGGGTAGTCACTGCGGCCAGTTGCCATGATAATATCTTTGCGCGCTGCTAGTGCCAACTCTGGTTTGATTTCAGGATCTGGATTAGAGCAAGCAAACACAACAGGATTTGGGTTCATTAATTTTAATGCTTCAGGCGGCAGTACATCAGGGCCAGACACTCCAACAAATACATCTGCGCATGAAAGCGCATCTTCTAGGGTTCGCCGGTCGGTATTATTGGCAAACAATTTTTTATGCTCTGCTAAATCTTCACGACGGGTATGAATAACCCCTTTTCGATCTAACATATAAATGCGTTCGCGCTGTGCGCCCACTTGAATTAACAGCTCCATACAAGCAACGGCCGCGGCACCTGCGCCCATACAAACAATAATGACGTCAGATATAGCTTTACCTTGAACTTCAAGCGCATTTAACATGGCAGCTGCCGTAACAATGGCGGTGCCGTGTTGGTCGTCGTGAAATACCGGCACGCTGCAGCGCTCAATCAATGCTTGTTCAATTTCAAAACACTCTGGTGCTTTAATAT
Source organism: Catenovulum adriaticum (assembly GCF_026725475.1). Classification (NCBI taxonomy): domain Bacteria; kingdom Pseudomonadati; phylum Pseudomonadota; class Gammaproteobacteria; order Alteromonadales; family Alteromonadaceae; genus Catenovulum; species Catenovulum adriaticum. The sequence goes on along the minus strand of NZ_CP109965.1, from coordinate 744,669 downwards.
CTTCTAAATTGATGCCGCCAAATGTGTCTGCAATACTTGAAACCGTATTAATAAACTCTTCTGTTGTTCTGTGTTTTACTTCAATATCGATGGCATCTAAGTCTGCAAATCGTTTAAATAATAATGCTTTGCCTTCCATTACCGGTTTTGAAGCTAATGGGCCCAAATTGCCTAACCCTAAAATTGCGGTACCATTTGTAATAACCGCAACTAAATTGCCTTTAGCGGTATATTTGTAGGCCTCTTCTGGATTAGCGGCTATCTCTCTGACTGGCTCGGCCACGCCTGGGCTGTATGCCAACGATAAATCTTTGATGGTTTCGGCGGGTTTACTTAACTCTACACTAATTTTTCCGGGTCGAGGTTTTGCGTGATAATCTAAAGCTTGTTGACGAAAATCTGTCATATAATCTTTCCTATTTTCGTGACGCTATTGAATAGCCTAATAACGAATGTGTAGATTGACACTTTGATACCGCATTAAGGTCAACACAGTGTTAATTTAATTGCGTTCCTAACGTTAACTGCCAAGGTTTACTTAAATAAGCTCGCCAATGTTTGTCTTTATAAAAAACACTGGCTTGGATATGGATATCCTGGCCAATGAGTCTTGTGAAATCTATGGTTTTAAATGACTGATATAAGTCTTGCTGGCGAATGCCAACATATAATCTTTCATCTAACACGAACCACAAGACCTGATCTTTATTAAAAACTCGATTTAATTGCCCTACCCATTCGTGTTGATAGGCTTGGCTTTTTGCCACTGTTTTGGCTCGTTTGGGTTGCCATTTTGGATATTGCCAAATACCCAATTTATTGACTCTAGCGCTTAATTCCGCTTGGCGGTAGCATTGCCAAAACAAGCTATTACTGCCATATACCCATGCATCTGCGTAGCCTTTATTGACTAATTTTTGCTGCACATTTTCATCTTTATGGTTAAACACGTGCGCTAACATTCGATTGTAAGAATCAACTAACTCATTATCTAACACTAGATTAATTTTTTTATTTTTCCCAATTAATTCAGTTAAATATTGTTTCGCTTGCAATGCTAACGGCTCAGATTTTGTTTTATTTTTATGGTTAATTTCAGGTGTATCAATACCAATTAATCGCACCAATTGACCAGAGGTTAGTTTAACGGTGTCACCATCAACCACTTTATCAACTTGAGCTTGGCTATGATAAGCCAACACACTGCACTGTTCGTTAGCAGCTGAGTAATAGCTAAACAATAGGCTACATAATAAAATACAAAAATTAAGTGCTTTCAACGGTTTCCAACTTTTTATTTTTAGTGAGCATAGCAGATAAAGGTTTAGGTTTTGCAATAGCATAACCTTGCGCGTAATTAACGCCAATATTTTGTAGCTCAATTAAAATATCTTTTGATTCAACATATTCGGCTACTGTGCCCATCCCTATTGCTTTCGCAACTTCGTTGATAGACGTTACCATGGCTTTGTCAATAGGATCTTGAAGCATGTCTTTGACAAATCCTCCATCAATTTTTACGTTATTAACTGGTAAGTTTTTAAGATACCCGTAAGATGAAAAACCACTGCCAAAATCATCCAATGCAAAAATACATCCTAGCTTTTTAAATACTGCAATAAACTCAAGTGTTTCATCTAATTGTTGAATCGCCATAGATTCTGTAATTTCAAAACATACTTTATTAAATGGAATTTGATAACGTTCAAAACAGTCTAATATAAAGGTTTGCATGTCTTCATCAGCTAATGAAGGACCTGATAAGTTAATGGCGCATTGCCCAAGTTGTTCAAGTTGCTCAGGGTGCTCATTGAGCCATTTAAAATAATGATTAATCACCCAGCGATCAATTTTAGGCATTAAACCATAGCGCTCGGCTGCGGGTAAAAACAGCCCTGGCGGGACAATTTGACCGTTTTTATCTATCATTCTTAATAATACTTCGTAGTGTTTTAATTTAGCCCTTGTTTGAATTGATAAAATAGTTTGTGCGTATAAACAAAAGCGGTTTTGTTCTAGTGCTTGTTTGATTTCGCCAACTTGATGCATTTCGTCATGGCGGTTGTTTACATCTTTATCTGTAAGCGAATATGCGTGAATGCGGTTACGCCCTTTATCTTTTGCGGCATAACAGGCGGTGTCTGCAATACTGAGTGCATCTTCAAAATTATCTATACTTTTACCTAGGGTCATCATTCCTATGCTAACGCCCAATGTAAATACTTGTTCCCCCCATAAAAACCTAAAATCTTGTACCGCTTGTTTTAGATCGTTGGCAATAAGCAGGGCTTGTTCATCAATTTTATTTGGAATTAATACACCAAATTCGTCGCCGCCTAAACGAGCAATTTGACCTTTTTTATCCAGTACCATTTTTAGTTCACTCGTGAGCTGTTTAAGCATGGCGTCACCCGCTTTATGTCCACACGTGTCATTGACTAACTTAAATTGGTCTAAGTCCATGTAAAGTAAGGTATGTAATATTTGTTTAGTTTGGCTGCGCTTTATCACTTCGGTAACCAAATTTTCAAAAGCAAGACGATTTAATAGCCCTGTAAGCGAATCATGCTTAGCAATAAATTCAAGCCGCGCATCTGCTTTCTTTTTAGAACTAATGTCTATTGCTGAACCTATTAAAATACCGCCTTCATCCGCATCATTTTGGTACCTTAAGCACAATGAAACCCAAATTGTTTGTTTATCTTTTGTTTGCCACTGGGCTTCAAAATGCAAAACGCTCCCTTTATCTTGGGCGTTTTCAACTAGATTTTTTCGCACGGCTAAATCAACATAAAAATCAGTTATGCTGGTATGCTGAGCTAATAAATCTTGCAAGCTTGAATAACCTATTAATTCACAGAATGCTTTGTTTGCGTGCAAAATTTTACCATCTACAGTAGTGGTAAAGTGCCCTTCAACTGCATATTGATAAATATTATAAAACTGCTGATAATGATGCATTGCATCAAGTTGAGCGGAAAGTGTTTCTCTTCGTGATTGTTTAATGCGTTCTGTTAACACAGTAAATAACACAAAAAATGCTAAAAATTGTGAGCCAATTAAACTATATTCGGTCATCAAACTATAGTTAACCCAACCAAATCGACTAACCACAAATAAACACGCAGCGCCATTCATAAGCCCAAAGCAGAATAAATAGCCTTTACTCGCCATCATTTTATTTACACTGATTAGCCCCGCAATGAGCATTAAAATACAGCTGAGCATAAATATACTGATCGCCAGTGATATTCGATAATAATGCGGTAAAAACAAGCTTACAAAACTGAAAACAAAACACCCACATGAGACAGCAAATAACGTGGTATAAAGCCAGTAGGCCCTATTTTTTAACCCTAAAAAGCTAATGCTAAATAAATTAAGAAAACCTAAGCCAACAATTAAGGCAAAAAAGCTAATGGGTTGACTTAAATAAGCTTGATCAGGCCACAAATATTCCAGCGCAAATCCTTTTAGCGCGCTATAAAAAACAAAAAAGCTAACACTGTAACAGGCATAATAAATAAAACTGGTTTGTTGGTAAGTTACGGCCACAAAAACAGACAGCGCGATAATGACCGCTAAAATGCCCAGCGCGATACCAAAAGCTAAATTAAATTGCTGCTCTTTTTCAATAAAACCTTGTTGGGTATATAAACGCAGCGGTAATAAAAAAAAGCTTTCGCTTTTCATTTTTATAAAAATTTGCGCTTGAGTATTAGCACTTATGTTTAAGGGAAAAACAAAGGCTCGATGGACAAAGCTACGTTGATAATAAGCTTGATTCACGCCACTAGTGGCTATTGTAGTGAGTGCTTTAGTGGCTGAGTTATATTGGTAAACCTCGATTTGTTCAAGCAACGCATAATCTAAATATAAATAAACTTGTGTTGACTGCTTTTGTGAATTAAGCAACGTAAAATTAAGCCAATAAGGGTTTGGTGTTCTAGGTAGCGCTAGGGTTGAACGCTCGGTATTTTGCCAATTAAGATTTAAATCGCCATTTACTAATTGTTCAATAGTGAGCGGATTTTTAGCTTCTGTATATTGAATATAAGTACCCAAGGTTAGCGAGTTTTGAGCGCCGTTCAATACGTTATTTAGGTCAACTACTGAGTTGTGTTTATGAATAAATGGTTTTTCAGCAGGATTAGTTGCCGCTACGGCTGTTTTTATTGGGTGAATAAGCCCAATAAATATCATCCATAAAAATATAAGCACACCGCTGTTTATTTTATTTACCATTTTTATAGTAGCCTAACCGCTCAAGCTTATGTTTAGTCATTTACTATACCTGCTTTTGGTTAAAATAATCTAGTAACCACACGCTAAAAACTGATAAAGCGTTAACCTTTTTTTCACTTAATTTAACATTCATAGCTTTTAGCTGGCCTGCTTGTAACGGATCTATTTCAAAGTCATCTGAATCAAAGCAATCACTTTCAAACCAAGTAGATTCAGATAAATCTTCAAAATGAAAATAAAAGTCTTCTTGCAACAAGCAAACCCGCCAAGTAATGCGATCTGCACCTAAAATTACTTCCTGTATTTTAAATCCAGATTCAATCAACCATTGCTCTAAAGCCTGCTGACACTGGCTCCACTGCGGCCAATGCGTAAAGTGACAAATAACGGCATTGGGTGTGTCCTGAGTTGCGATTAATTGCGCCAGCTGAAACTGAGCTGGCGCAACGGGTGAAAAGTCTAGTTGGATTAACTGCTGCATGATATTGCTAACTCTTTAGCCCATTGTGGCGGGGTTTGTGCGTAATCTGCTTTGCCGCTTTGGCTGATAAATGGTTGTTTTAATACTTGGTATAACTCATTAACTGGCGTAAAGTCGCCTTTTTCGGCGGCTTCAATCACATTTTGCGCTAAATAATTTCGCAATACGTATTTGGGGTTAACTTGCTGCATTTGAGTTAAACGTTCAGCTTGTGGTAAATCTTGTTGAGTAACTCTGTGTAGATACGCATTAACCCACTCAGTGCTTTGTTCTGTGGCACCAAACCAAGCCAATAGTTTTTCTTGCTCTGGCGACTCTGATAATAATCTAAAGGTATTGGTAAAATCTAGTTGTTCTACTTGCATTAAATCTAGCAGTTGGCCTAATAAAGTTTTATCTGACGATTCAAATTGTGTTAATCCCAATTTTGCCTGCATGTTTTGGCTATAATATTTTATAAATTGAGGTTCGTATTGCTGTAAAGCAGCGCGTAACTCGTCGATAGATAACAGCTCTGATAATGCATGAGCTAAACAGTTTAAATTCCATAAAGCGATACTCGGCTGGCGATTAAATGCATAACGGCCTGTGTGGTCAGAATGATTACAAATAAAATCTTCTTGATAAGCATCTAAAAAAGCATAAGGACCATAATCAAACGTTAACCCTAAAATAGACATATTATCTGAGTTCATCACACCATGACAAAATCCAACCGATTGCCATTTTGCTATCAAGTTGGCCGTATCCTTAATCACTTGCTCAAAAAATGCCAATATAGGTTTGTCTGCGTTTAAGCAACCTGGAAAATACTGTTCAATTGTAAAATCAACCAACTGCTTTAACGCGTCACCTTGTTTGGTATGAAATAAATATTCGAAATGACCAAAACGAATATGCGAGCGACACACGCGGGTTAACATAGCAGCTTGCTCTTGGGTTTCGCGATAAACCGGGTTATCACCCACCGTTAAGGCGAGAGCCCGACTGGTTGGAATACCTAAATGATACATTGCTTCGCTGGCTAAAAATTCACGAATAGATGAGCGTAAAACGGCTCGCCCATCAGCACCTCTGGAATAAGGTGTTGGGCCTGCGCCTTTTAAATGCAAATCCCAAGTTAACCCGTCACTGGCTATCGCTTCGCCTAATAATAATCCGCGGCCATCTCCTAGCAAAGGATTGTATTGACCAAACTGGTGTCCTGTATATTTTTGAGCAAGCGGCTGCATACCCTCTATCAACTTATTGCCACTAAACACTTGTAAAAAATCATCTTTACTAATGAGCTGATTATCTAAGCCTAAAAAATTGGCCAGCTCATCATTATAACAAACTAGCTGTGGCTGGCTTAACCCCATAGGTGGTTGTTCAGCGTAATGACCTGCCATTTGCTTGGCATAACGATTATTAAATTGCATACTAACCTTATTAACTTTATAACTTTCAATTTGCGACATATACTCAAAACGGTTAAGTATTTTCGATGACAGCTTCTTGCCAAAATGCGTTGACTAAAGGTTCTACTAGGTGTTTTTGTAAACAGCACACCCCTAATTCAAAGGGCTCTATATCGGTACCGGCTTCTAGTTTTTTGACCTTTTCACGAACGGGACTGTTTTCAATCACAATATCAGGCGCAAGCCCTATTCCGCAACCCAAAGCCACCATAGAAACAATCGCTTCGTGACCTGTGACCGTGGCATAAATATTAGGTTTTAGATGATGCGAGCGAAACCATTTATCACTTCGGCTTCGTGTTAAACCGGCATCCGCCATAATAAATGGAATACTTTGCCAGTCAGTATCTGTTTGTTTTATTTTATTTGAGGTGTCGCAATCAAAATTAGGGCCTATTAATGAAAAGGGAATATTATCTATGGTATGAAATGCCATATTATTGGCTAAATGTTCGGGTCGTGCCGATAACGCAATATCAACTGAACCCTCTTCTATTTTACGCATAGCCAAAGAGGCCGCCCCTGTTTCTAACAAAATCTCAATTTTTGGGTAAGCTTGGCTTAGCCGCGTTAAAATAGGCGGGATATGTGAATAGCAGGCAGTCACTGAGCAAAATACTTTAAGCTGGCCTTTTAGCTCTTTACCCGAAGTTTGAGTTTGTTGTTTAAACCCGTGCCAAGCATCAAGCGTTTGCCGTGCGAAGGCTAAAAATTGAATACCGGCCTCTGTTAACACCACGCTGCGATTATCACGTTCAAGTAATACACAACCCGTTTCATCTTCTAACTTTTTAATCATTCGGCTTAATGTTGGTGCGCTGGTATGCATTGCCTCTGCGGTTCGCGCAAAGTGCAAAGTTTCAGTTAAATGAATAAAACAACGTAGTGATTTTAATTCCAAGAGGCACCCGTTTTGACCAAAGTTTAGTGGTTTGCTGATTAACTTAAATCAAGCTTTTATCAGTCGCATATTTAAAAAACAGTATTTCACAAACTGAAATACTGTTTTTTAAATATATCACTTTAAGCAACATTTGTAATGCGGTAAAGTATGCGCCATTCGGCTTGTCAGTAAACTGTCACTGACTTGGTTTAGACTATTTTATGCGAAAGCAAGTCTATGAATATACCGAAACAATTTTCTTTTATATCAATCAGCTAAGGATTAATCATGGCTAGTAATTATTTCAATACGCTTACTTTACGTGAGCAATTAGACCAGTTAGGTCGTTGTCGCTTTATGGAACGCAGCGAGTTTGCTGACGGTTGTAATGCATTAAAAGGCAAAAAAGTCGTTATCGTTGGTTGTGGTGCTCAAGGTTTAAACCAAGGTTTAAACATGCGCGATTCTGGTTTAGACGTATCATACGCTTTACGTGAAGCTGCCATTACTGAAAAACGTGCTTCATGGAAAAATGCTTCAGACAACGGTTTTACCGTTGGTACATACGAAGAATTAATTCCTTCAGCTGATTTAGTTTGTAACTTAACACCTGATAAACAGCATACCGCTGTTGTGGGTGCTGTTATGCCATTAATGAAGCAAGGTTCAACTTTAGCTTACTCACACGGTTTCAACATTGTTGAAGAAGGCATGCAAGTTCGTGATGATATTACGGTTATTATGTGTGCACCTAAATGCCCAGGTTCAGAAGTACGTGAAGAATATAAGCGTGGTTTTGGTGTACCTACATTAATCGCAGTACACCCTGCAAACGATCCGCAAGGCCATGGTTTAGAGTGGGCTAAAGCTTACGCTTCAGCTACTGGCGGCGATCGTGCTGGTGTTTTAGAGTCGTCTTTTGTTGCTGAAGTTAAGTCTGACTTAATGGGCGAGCAAACCATTCTTTGTGGTATGTTACAAACAGGTGCTATTTTAGGGTATGACAAAATGGTTGCCGAAGGTGTTGAACCTGGTTATGCCTCTAAATTAATCCAATACGGTTGGGAAACGATTACTGAAGCGCTTAAATATGGCGGCATCACAGGTATGATGGATCGTTTGTCTAACCCTGCAAAAATTGAATGTTTTGCGTTAGCTGGCGAATTAAAAGATATTTTACGTCCTTTATTCTACAAGCATATGGATGACATCATCACAGGTCACTTCTCAAAAACCATGATGGAAGATTGGGCAAATGATGACGTTAACTTATTAAAATGGCGTTCAGAAACAGCTGAAACTGCATTTGAAAAATCAACCGCTCAAGATGCACCTATCGATGAACAAGAATACTTTGATAACAACATTTTCTTTGTTGCTATGGTTAAAGCCGGTGTTGAATTAGCATTCGAAGCAATGACGGAATCAGGCATCATCGAAGAGTCTGCTTATTATGAGTCATTACATGAAACGCCGTTAATTGCTAACACCATCGCTCGTAAGAAATTATACGAGATGAATGTTGTTATCTCTGATACTGCTGAATATGGTTGTTACTTATTTGCTCACGCAGCCGTGCCATTATTAACTGATTTTGTTAAAGACTTAGACACAGCCTTTATTGGTCAGTATGTTGCGCCTGAATCAAATACAGTTGATAACGCACTATTAGTACGCGTAAATGACGAAATCCGCAACCATCCGGTTGAATGGGTTGGTCAAGAGTTACGTGGCTATATGACTGATATGAAAGCGATTGTAGATAAAGCTTCTATCTAAATTAGTCGCTAATTATTACAACTAAAAAACCCAGCCTGCGCTGGGTTTTTTTATGCCTGACAGTTAACGACTCTCCTAAGATTTTTAAATAAAAAGCGATGATTGAGCTTATAACTGTGGAGTGGTTGCAACTAGCCAACTGCCTTCCTTTTAGTTTTTTGTTTTTTATGGCAATACGGTTTAATTTTTTGATTTAAGCAGCGGTCGTGAATTGAGGTGACTGGAAATAGCTTGAATCAAGCTGACTTGGGTTTAAGTTAAATAGAGGTGAGTTAACTAAGCTTGAAATGCAATGTCGATTTTTAAAATCCAGATACAAAAAATCCCCGCAAAGCGAGGATTTTTGATTTTGTTAAACTACTAAAGTTTAGTTAAAAACTAATCTTAGTTAATACCACCAGAATTTGAACCAGAACCAGTGCCAGTGCCTGTACCTGTGCTGGTTAATTCACCACCATCTTCTAATTCAATAGCTGGATCTTCATATTCAAGATCTTCATCTAATTCTTGAGCTTCTTCTTGGGCAGTTTTCACATAAGACGCAACTTCATCTAATAAAGCTTGTAATTCAGCAATATTGTCTTTATTTGCAGCGGCAACTGCTTTTACAGAGTTAGCCATAGCCGTTAGTTTATTCGATAAAGTTGTTTCGCCTGAGTTAGTATCAACACGAGCTAAAGCAGCGTTAAAAGCAGAAAGCTTTTTAACAACAGCGTTTGATTGCGAAGCTACATCTGTACCGTCAACTAATTTTAAAGAGAAAATATCAATGCCATCTTGCTCTTCTTCCGTTAAACCCACTAAATCTAAAACAATTTTTTGTAATTGTGCTTTAGTTGCATTAGGAACGTCTTTTGCAATTTCAGCTGCTAATGTCGTTAATGTATTAACAGGCGTTGAAGATACGGATTGGCCTGAAGATACATATGCCACTGATGACAAGCTTACACCAGTAAGATCTGTCGCTTGAACTTCATCTTCGTATGCTACACTACCACAGCCTGAAGGTGCATCACATACCATAGTTGTATCACTATCAGCAGTTACAACAATAACAACATCGCCACTCACGTCTAAAGTGAAATCGTATTCACCGTTTGCATCTGTTTGGATGTCTTGATCAGCTAATAAGTCATTTGAACGATTAGTGTCTGATTTTAAATATGCAGAAACAGTTGCTCCGGCTAAAGGACCTTTAATAGCAGCACCATCAAAAGCGACTGTCATAGTAGGATCAGTAAAAACTGCATCGCCGTCGCCAATAAAGTTACAACCAGTTAATGCAAATGAACCCGCTAGGGCTAGTGATAAAGCAGTGTGCTTAAACGTTAATTTCATTTTTTCAGCTTCCTTGTATTTTGAGATCTGAAAGGATTTTTTAAACTTAGCCTGATTTAAAAACAGTTTTGCTAAATTTGCAAGTGTCTTTTTTGTGACGACCATGCCACTTTAATTTTCACTGTCCATTGTATCGTTTATTATAAAAACCGCAAACGAGTTTATTGACCTAATTCAAATTTTTTAACTATTTTGGCTAAAGTTTTTTTCCCTATCCCTTTAATTGATTTAAGTTGCTTTTCATCTGTAATATTTCCATGTATTTCACGGTATTTAATGATAGCTTGCGCCTTAGATTTACCTAAACCAGGAACGGCCGTTAACTGAGCCAATGTCGCGTCATTTATGTTGATTTTGGCTTTTTTGTCTTCGGTTTGGACAACTTCCGTGCTGTTCGATGAGGTTTCGTTTGCAAGGGCATTAAATTGAATTGAATTTAAGCTAGTAAGTAATGCAATTGAGAGTATTAAACGTTTCATATCCTTTATCCTTCGCTCCATTTATTAGTTAAATTCAACCTTAGTCAATGGTCTGTAATGTCGCCACTATGAAGAATTATTTTTTTATATAGATTTGGAATATAATACTCATGGTTTTGCATAAAGGTATTTTTGCTGATAGGTTTTAACGAAATGAGATCAAGGTTATTACATGTTGGTACTGGGTAAAACCCAATTGCACTTCCAATTCGTTGATATTGAATACGATAACCGGCTTGCTCTTTAACGATCCAGTTATCTTTTTGCTCTATATAATCAAACCAAGGTACAGTTTGCTCCATCCAGCCTAGCAATTTTTTTTTCGATTTAAAGTAATAACTTGGTTTTATTACGACCAAATTATGGCCCAATTTTTTGCCAAATTGGTCAACATTTAATGCACACCTTTGGCGGGCTTTATCTTCATTTAGTAAATATTCATCTTCTAGCCCTAGCCAATGTGCTAACTCATGCCCTAGTACTTGGGTATTAAGTTCACGCGGCATAAAAATAAATTGCCCTTGCCGATAGGCTCTTGTTAGGTTTGGTGATTCAATCAACCAATGTGTGGTTTGAAGTCGCTTATCATTAATTTCTGGTGTTTTCGTGGGTATATTTTTCGACCAATGATGACCACTAATACAAAAGCTAGACTCCGCAAAAAAATCAAGGTCAAGTAGTGTTTGTAAGCTATATTGAATCTTTTGTAACTGCTGATAATTGCTGGCAAGTAACTGAATGGGTTTGCGGCATTTAATTAAAGCATGAGTGTCATAATTAGCTGGGTGGACTTTACTGTTTAATGCTTTCAAAACCTGAGTAAAATCATACTTGTAAGTGACTAATTCGGTTTGAGTGTAGTTTTGTGCTAACGGGTTATTGTTAATTAAATAAGCCCATTGAGATTCTGGTTCACCTTGTTCAATGAGAAATTTAGCATACTCAAATTTAAAATTAGCATCTTGATTTAATGATAAAGCTTTTTTATACCAAGTATCTGCCACTAGTGGGGCCGATTGCTGATTCATTTGTGCTAATTTAAATGAGGCTTTAGCGGCATAATGATCTGCTTTGTGATTGTTTGCTAGCTTTTTAAGCCAATAATGACGCTCAAACGAAGATTCGCTGTGGTTTGATAAATACCACTGGCTGATTAAATGCTGTTGATTGGCCCAGTCTTGCGCCATAGTTTGAGGAATGTTTAGTTGAGTAACCGCTTGCCAGTTAGTTTGTTGTTTGAGTTGTTGATGAAAATTACGCTGCTCATGAGGGGATAAATTGTTGTACCAGTCTATTTCGGCAGCCGTTAACTGTAATAGTCCGCTGTTTGCTCTGGTGGTAATTTTATCAATAGTGGGATAAAAGCCTAAGCTAAAATACCAATAAGCCGAGCCAGCTAATACGCTGGCCAAACCAATAACGAAAGGTAAAAAAAATTTAGCTTTTATCAACATCGACAGTTAGCATTTCTAGTTCAAGCTGAGCATACCTGTATTCAATAAATTCATAAACTTGAGTTGACAAAACAGCTTTAAAATACGTTTTTGCTGCTTGCTTTTGTCCCTTTAACTTCAATTTTTTGCCAATATAAAAATACGCTTCGCACAAATTTTGGTTAATACTTTGTGTGCCTTCTGCTGCATATTGCTCTGCTTGATTCAATAACTCAGCTTCAGATAATTCACCTTGGATATAGCGCACTATTTGAGCACTCCAGCTATTGGTATCTAATGCTTTAGTCTGAGTTGCTAATTGCTTTTTAGCAGCCTGAGGATCATAACTTTGTTTAGCAAAATACCACCACAACACTCTAAACCCATCGGTTTGGTCAAACTGGTAAAAGCTTTCAAAATCCATTTCAGCTAGTTTCGCTCGACCGCCATAATATAAGGCAATCGCACGGTTAAAATAAGCAAATTGATGTGACGAATCTAATTCGATAACTGAATCAAATGATTCATATGAGCGACTAAATTCTTGTTGGCGCAAATAATAAATGCCTATCATATTATAAGCATCAGCTAAATCAGGTTTCAGCTCAAGGGCATATAACCAATCAAAATATGCAAGGTGTGATAACCCAATCGCATCGTATAACACCCCTCGCTGAAAGTAGATTTCGGCTCTGTCAATTTGATTAAATGCAGGGTCACTTAATAAATCCGATAAACGTTTAATCGTAACTTGTTGTTTAAGTGTATGCGTAACTGGCTTTATTTTATTTAAATCGGGTGTTGTTTGGATTGACTGGTTTGCGCAGCCCGCTAACAAAACCCCAGTTAACAACGGCCAAATTGCTACTTTTGTTAAAATTGACATAAACCAACCCATCCAAGTTATAATTTTATGAGTGTGCCAGAGTTTAGGATCAGATACAAAACTCATGCTAATCGTGTAAAAAAGATTAGCTAACCTTAACTCGAGACAACTAGAAACAATAAAGGGAAGCTAATAGCTTCCCTTTAGGTTATAAACAAGTCTGTAAACGAGTTTATTCTGGTTGAGCTTCTGCAGCTTCAGCTGGCTTTTCTTCTAAGCCTTTCATTGTTAAACGTACACGACCTTGACGGTCAATTTCTAGTACTTTAACTTTAACTTGCTGGCCTTGAGATAAGTAATCAGACACCGCATTAACGCGCTCTTCAGCGATTTGAGAAATATGAACCAGACCTTCTTTACCTGGTAAAATTTCAACAAAAGCACCAAAATCAACACAACGCATGACTTTACCGTCATAAATTGCACCTACTTCAACCTCAGCTGTAATGGTTTTAATTCGGTCGATTGCCGCATCAGCTTTATCTTTGCCTGTTGCTGCAATTTTAACCGTACCATCTTCTTCAATTTCGATCGTTGTGCCTGTTTCTTCAGTTAACTGACGAATCGTTGCGCCACCTTTACCGATCACATCACGAATTTTATCTTGGCTGATTTTGATAGTATAAATGCGTGGTGCAAATTCAGAAACTTCTTCTCTGTGTCCACCAATTGCATCATCCATTACGTTTAAGATATGTAAACGTGCAGCTTTCGCTTGGTTTAATGCAATTTGCATAATTTCTTTGGTGATACCTTCAATTTTGATATCCATTTGAAGTGCGGTAATACCTTCGGTAGAACCTGCTACTTTAAAGTCCATATCACCTAAGTGATCTTCATCACCTAAAATGTCAGAAAGTACCACAAAGTTTTCATCTTCTTTAACTAAGCCCATTGCAATACCAGCAACAGACGCTTTAATTGGAACACCAGCATCCATTAACGCTAATGATGAACCACAAACAGAAGCCATTGAACTTGAACCGTTTGACTCAGTAATTTCAGATACGATACGGACTGTATACGGAAATTCTGTGGCATCAGGCATAACGGCAGCAACACCACGCTTAGCTAAACGACCATGACCAATTTCACGACGCTTAGGTGAACCAACCATACCCGTTTCACCAACACAGTATGGAGGGAAGTTGTAGTGGAATAAGAAACGATCTGTTTTATCGCCCGTTAAGCTTTCAACATTTTGTGCATCACGCTCTGTACCTAAAGTAGCCACTACAATTGCTTGAGTTTCACCACGGGTGAACAATGCAGAACCATGAGTTCTTGGTAAAACGCCAGTGCGAACGTCAAGTGCGCGAACCATTGTAGGGTCACGACCATCAATACGTGGTTCACCTGAGATAATTCGGCTACGAACTACTTTTTTCTCAACTGAACTTAAAATATCACCGGCTAAATCGGTATCGATTTCTTCATTTTCTGATACTAACTCTGCTAATACTTTATCTTTTAAAGCATTAACTGCGTTTTTACGCTCGCCTTTATCTGCGATTTGATAAGCATCGTTAAAGCCTGCTTGTGCTAAACCTGATACTTTTTCAACTAAAACGCTATCAACCGGATCGGGTTGCCAATCCATTTTTGGTGTATTCACTTCAGCTGCAAATTCGTTGATATTTTTAACAACAGTTTGCATTTGCTCATGGCCATACATAACAGCGCCAAGCATAGTATCTTCAGATAAAATCGCGGCTTCAGATTCAACCATAAGTACTGCATTTTCAGTACCCGCAACCACTAAGTCTAAGTCTGAAGTTGCTAATTCACTGGTTAATGGGTTTAGCATATATTGGCCGTCTTTATAACCAACGCGAGCTGCGCCGATTGGGCCTTGGAATGGAATACCTGCAATTGATAAAGCCGCCGAAACACCCACTAAAGATACGATATCAGCTGAGATTTCAGGATTTGCAGACATTACAGTTACTACGATTTGTACATCATTAGTAAAGTCTTTTGGAAATAAAGGTCTAACTGGACGGTCGATTAAACGTGCGGTTAATGTTTCGCCTTCACTTGGACGACCTTCACGTTTAAAGAAACCACCAGGGATTTTACCTGCAGCATAAGTTTTTTCTTGGTAATTAACCGTTAACGGGAAAAAATCACGACCTGGCTCTGCTTCTTTTTTTGCCACAACACTGACTAATACAGTTGTGTCGTCCATACTTGCCATTACAGCAGCTGTTGCTTGTCTTGCTACTACGCCTGTTTCTAATTTGATCTCATGTTGACCATATTGAAACGATTTAGTTATTGGAGTCACTATAAATTTCCTTTACGCTTACTTTGCAATTTGTCTTTAATTTCGAGCTAATTATACGGAACAATTTAGCAAATAAGTACAGATGTTGTGCAGATAAACAAAAAAAAAAGGGCCAAAAGGCCCTTTTTTTAGAATTTTTTCGATAATTGGCAAATTAACGACGTAAACCTAGACGTTTAATCAATGATGAATAACGTTCAACATTTTTACGCTTTAAATAATCTAACAAGCTACGACGTGAGTTAACCATACGGATTAAACCGCGACGTGAATGGTGATCTTTCTTGTGATCAGAAAAATGACCTTGTAACTTATTGATACGGTGCGTTAATAAAGCAACCTGAACTTCAGGTGAACCTGTATCAGATTCTTTAGTTGCATACTCAGCTACGATTGCAGCTTTTTCATCGTTAGTTAGTGACATAATGTTCTCCAACAAAAATTAGGGGTTGCCGATCACTAATCCAGCAATCCTAGGGTATTTCAACAAGATAATCTGAGTTGAAATAATGAGGCGCAGATTTTACCCTAAAGCGACTATATTACAAGCATTAGCGATTACTTTTTTGCTTGTAGGCTAAATCGCCAAAATTATGTACGAGAAGCTTTTTGTTCCGCTAATGCACTCGCGGTATTGAGTAAACGTTTAGTGCGCACAATTTTGGTATGGTCTAATACCTCTACTACACCTAAAAACGTGTTATCTGCCTGAGTGTAAGCACGGTAAAGCGCTGCACTTTGTTCTGGCATAGCAAATTTTTGTCCTTTACGTAGCTTATCTGCTTGCTGCTCGTTTAGAACCAATACCGGAATATGTTTAATACCGGCATCAACTGCCAGCAACGCATTGTCTCTTTGGTCGGCCGATAATTGTTCTAGTTCTGCAGCCGTTAGCATATGTTCGCTATCAAACCCTGAAATATGAGTACGTCTGAGCTCAGTAACATGTGCACCACAACCTAGGTTTTCACCTAAATCATCAACAATCGTTCGGATGTATGTCCCTTTAGAACAAGCGATGGTCATTGTGACATAAGGCAAATCTATTTCATCAACCGTTAAGGCATATACTTCAATTTGACGAACAGGCCTAGGAACTTCAATGCCTTTACGGGCATAATAATACAGCGGCCTGCCTTCATATTTTAATGCAGAATAAATTGAAGGCTGCTGCTCAGAACATCCCTTAAACTTAAGTGCCTGTTCAGTTATTTGCTCGGGCGTTACATTAACAGATCGAGTTTGTACAATTTCACCTTCCGCATCTGAGGTGTCAGTTCGCTCACCTAATTTAGCTGTTACCTGGTAAGTTTTATCAGCATTTAACAAATATTGACTAAACTTGGTTGCTTCACCAAAACAAATAGGTAATAAACCGGTTGCTAATGGATCTAACGCACCGGTATGGCCGGCTTTTTCAGCTTGATATAAAAATCGTATATTTTGTAATACTCGATTGCTAGACAAACCTTTTGCTTTATCTAATAAAATAATGCCATTAAGTGGCCTAAATTTTACCTTTTTATTCAACCGAATCGTCCTCGTCACCCGCATTATTTTTTGCTTTTTTGGTATCTGTCGCAATCGCTTCATCAACCAGTTTAGACATGCGAATACCTTCATTAACACTGGTATCTAAATAAAATTTAATGTTAGGTACCACACGCATCCGCATCGATTTAGCTAAAACAGATCGAACAAAAGGCGCACTTTCGTTTAACTGTTTAACTGCTATTTCAGCTTTTTCATCTTCTTGTAATAAGGCAGAAATATAAATTTTTGCATAAGCAAGGTCTCTTGACACTTCAACTGCAGAAACAGTGACCATGCCAATTCGAGGATCTTTTAAATCCCGCTGTAAAATTTGAGCAACCTCTTTTTGAATTTGCTGAGCCACTCGCTCTGCACGAGAAAAATCTCTAGCCATTTCATTCACCTAATTAGTTATTCACAATGATATAGTTAATCTGAAAATTCTGGTTAACTATATTAAGGGTTTATACCAAAAATCTGAAATACTTACTCTCAAATACCTTAGTATAGTGTAAAACGAAAAAGGGCCTTTCGGCCCTTTTAATCATTTAAAAATCGAAGTCTTTACAGTTGACGTTTAACTTCAACTGTTTCAAATACTTCAATCATATCGCCCACTCGAACATCGTTGTAGTTCTTAACACCAATACCACATTCAGTACCGTTGCGAACTTCTGGAACGTCGTCTTTAAAGCGGCGTAATGATTCTAATTCACCTTCATATATTACAATATTATCACGTAATACACGGATTGGATTGTTACGCTTAATAAGACCTTCAGTCACCATACAACCAGCAATTGCACCAATTTTAGGTGATTTAAACACATCACGCACTTCAGCTAAGCCAATGATTTCTTGTTTAAATTCAGGGTCAAGCATACCGCTCATTGCTTTCTTAACTTCATCTAACAAGTCGTAGATAATGCTGTAATATCGTAACTCAATACTTTCAGCTTCAATCATGCGGCGTGCAGTAGCATCCGCACGAACATTAAAGCCTAAAATAATAGCTTGAGATGCCGCTGCAAGTGAAGCATCGGTTTCGGTAATACCACCAACACCAGAGCCAATGATTTTAACCCGAACTTCATCTGTAGAAAGCTTAAGTAATGATTCAGAAATCGCTTCAAGTGAACCCTGTACGTCTGATTTAACGACTAAGTTCAACTCTTTAACATCACCTTCGGTCATATTAGAGAACATGTTTTCAAGCTTAGATTTCTGCTGACGCGCTAACTTAACTTCGCGGAATTTACCTTGACGTTTAAGCGATACTTCACGTGCTTTTTTCTCATCACGAACAGCAGTTGCTTCATCACCAGATTGTGGTACACCTGATAAACCTAAGATTTCCACTGGAATAGATGGACCAGCTTCTTCTATATCATTGCCGTTTTCGTCTCTCATTGCACGAATTCGGCCATACTCTAAACCACAAAGGATGATATCACCCTTTTTCAGTTTACCTGACTGAACTAAAATACTTGCAACCGGACCACGCCCTTTATCTAAGCGAGATTCAATCACAACACCTGATGCTAAACCATCGTGAACTGTGTCTAAATCTAATATTTCAGATTGAAGTAAAACGGCTTCTAGTAGCTCATCAATGCCTTGACCTGTTTTAGCCGAGACATAACAGAATTGAATGTCGCCACCCCATTCTTCAGAAATAACATCATGTTGTGATAATTCAGTTTTAATTCTTTCTAAATCAGTTTCTTCTTTATCAACTTTGTTCACCGCCACAACTAAAGGAACTTCAGCTGCTTTTGCATGCTGAATAGCTTCAACAGTTTGAGGCATAACACCATCATCTGCAGCAACAACCAAAATAACAATATCGGTTGCTTTTGCACCACGTGCACGCATTGAGGTAAACGCAGCATGACCTGGAGTATCTAAGAAAGAAACCATTCCGCCTTCAGTTTCTACATGATAAGCACCAATGTGCTGAGTAATACCGCCCGCTTCGCCAGAGGCTACTTTTGCACGACGAATATAATCAAGTAATGATGTTTTACCGTGGTCAACATGACCCATAACAGTAACAACTGGAGGGCGACGCCTAATTTCAGTTTGCTCACCACGATTTGCTAATAAATCTTCTTCAACCGCATTTTCGCTAACTGCAACACCTTTATGACCCATATCTTCTACCACTAATAACGCGGTTTCTTGGTCAATAACCTGATTAATGGTCACCATAGCGCCCATTTTCATCATGGCTTTGATTACTTCTGTACCTTTAATGGCCATTTTTGCAGCTAATTCAGCAACTGTAATGGTTTCACCAATTTTCACTTCTCGCTCTGTCGGCGAAACTGGTTTTTGGAAGCTATGCTGCATATTTTTAGGCGTAATTACTTTTTTACGCTTGCCTTTAGGTGCACGACGACTCGCCATAGCTTCCGCTTTTTCATCTTTTTTAGATGCTTTTTTCTTGCGGTGACGTGAAGATTTTTCTTCTTGTCTGTCTTTTTCTGCTTCAGCTTCTTGTGCATGTTTTGATGTATGCACATGCACTTCTTCTTTTTCCGCAGCTTTACGGCGAGCTTCTTCAGCAGCCCAACGTTCAGCATTTTCTTCAGCAAACTTTTTCGCTTCTTCTGCGATTCTAGCTGCTTCTTCTTCAGCTTTGCGTTGCTCTTCAGCTTCTTTTTTCTCACGTAAAGCAATTTCTTCTGCAGTCTCAACTGGCTTTTTACGCGTAGGTTGAGGTGCATCCGTGGTTATTTTAGTGTGAGCCACTTTGCTTGAAGGCGTTTTTAAATCTTTTTCTACTGGCTTAGTTGAACTTGCCGCAGCTTTTAACGCTTTTTCTTCAGCTTCTTTTTTAGCTTTAGCTTCTTGCTTAGCCTGCTCTTCAGCTTCTTTTTTAGCCTTTTCTTGGGCTTCAAGTTTCGCTTTTTCTTCAGCTGCTTTTTGCGCTTCAGCTTCAAGTTTAGCTTGCTCTTCAGCTTCTTTTTTCTGGTCTAGTTCACTTGCTTTTACATAAGTACGTTTTTTGCGAACTTCAACTTGAACAGACTTAGACTTACCGTGATTGCCAGCAACACTTAACGTGCTTTTGGTTTTTCGTTGTAAGGTCATTTTACTCGGCTTAGCCACATTATCTTGGCCACCGTGATGTTTATTCAAATGTTCAAGCAAAGTTTGCTTTTCTTGCTCGGTAACTTGGCTGCTGGGTGTTTTAGTGATCCCAGCTTCTGCAAATTGCTGAACTAATTTGTCGACTGATGTACCTACATCTGTGGCAAGCTTATCAATTGATACTTCTGACATTCAGTTATACCTCCGCCGTTATTACTCAGCTTCGTTTTCGCCGTCAAACCAACAAATGTTGCGGGCTTTCATGATTAATTTTCCTGCACTTTCTTCATCCAACTCATCAATATCTGATAAGTCGTCAATACCTTGCTCTGCAAGGTCTTCTAACGTGCAAATACCTTTATTCGCTAAAACAAAAGCTAGATGGCGATCTAAACCTTCTAAGTTTAACAAGTCTTCGGCTGGCTCTGTGTTTTCTAAAGACTCTTCATTAGCTAATGCTAATGTTGTTAATGCTGCTTTTGCTCGCTCGCGTAATTCTTCAACGATATCTTCGTCAAATCCTTCGACTTCCAGTAATTCGTTAACTGGAACATAGGCGATTTCTTCTAGTGTCGAGAAACCTTCTTCAACTAAAACGGTTGCAAAGTCTTCATCTATATCTAACTTTTCAGTAAATAAGTTCATCACTTTATCAGTTTCAGCTTGATGCTTCTGTGTCATGTCATCCACTGTCATAACATTAAGTTCCCAGCCAGTTAATTGGCTAGCTAGACGTACATTTTGACCACTACGGCCAATTGCTTGCGCAAGATTATCTTCTTCTACTGCGATATCCATTGTACGTTTATCTTCATCTACGATGATAGACGCAACATCGGCTGGTGCCATTGCGTTAATAACGTATTGTGCAGGGTTATCATCAAATAATACGATATCGACTCGTTCACCATCTAATTCGCTTGAAACGGCTTGTACCCGAGAACCTCTCATGCCAACACAAGCACCTACAGGATCAATTCGCTTATCATTTGATTTAACTGCAATTTTAGCTCTTGAACCTGGATCACGAGCGGCTGAACGAATGTCCAACATTTCTTCACCAATTTCTGGAACCTCAATTCGGAATAATTCAATCAGCATGTCTGGTTTGGTGCGGCTCATAATTAACTGAGGGCCACGCGCTTCAGGTCTGATTTCGTATAATAAACCACGCACTCTGTCACCAGGACGGAATGTTTCGCGTGGTAATAATTCTTCACGACGAATAATCGCTTCAGCGTTACCGCCTAAATCAAGAATGACGGCATCTCGACTCGATTTTTTAACAACGCCTGTTAAAAGCTCGCCAACTCGTTCTTCATACTCTTCAACAATTTGAGCTCGCTCTGCTTCTCGAACTTTTTGTACGATAACTTGTTTTGCTGTTTGAGTAGTAATACGGTCAAACTTAATTGATTCAATTTCATCTTCGACGTAATCGCCAAGTTGAGCAGTAGGATCTTCATACTGAGCTGCTTCTAAACCAATTTCAGCGTATGGGTTTTCTAAGCCTGTACCATCTTCACCAACAATTAACCAGCGACGGAAAGTAACAAAATCACCAGTCTTGCGATCGATGCTCACTCGAACTTCAATCTCGCCGTCGTATTTCTTTTTAGTCGCCATTGCAATAGCAGATTCCAGCGCCTGAAAAATTTTTTCACGAGGAACCGCCTTTTCATTTGATACAGCTTCCGCTACTAACAAGATCTCTTTATTCATTATTCAGCCTCGTTAATTAGATTCCATTAAAATTGGGGAACCACTTGTGCTTTGTCTATGTTTTTTATTGGAATCACATACTCTTCACGATCCACTTCAATCACTATGGAGTCGTTTTCTGTGCCTTTCAATAACCCTTTAAATTTACGTCTGCCATCTATAGGCATTTTAGTTTTTAAGTTGATTTGATGGTCGCTATACGCTGCATATTGTTCTAATTTAAACAATAACCTATCTAAGCCAGGCGACGAAACTTCGAGTGTATATTCATTAGTAATAGGATCTTCAACATCCAAAACGGCACTCACTTGCCGACTTACCTCTGCGCAGTTATCGACACTAATACCATCTGGATGTTCAATATAAACACGCAGTATTGAATGTTGACCAGCACGGACAAGTTCAATGCCCCACAAATCAAAACCTGTTACTGCTACCGCTTTTTCAACAACAGATTCGAGCTGTAATTCTTGTTTCGCCAAGCTATATGACCTCAATATTTAAAAATACAAAATAAAAAGCCCCGACTTGCGACCGGGGCTTCTCAAATAATAAAACCGGTTAAAATTATTAGGTTAAAAAACATTAGACCCAATAATTTAAGCATTAAATAAAAACTTAATGCTTACCAAATTTCTTCCTGAAAAGTGGTTGCAGATAATTGAATGAAAATTATACCATTTTCTCAACTTTGCAAACTCAATTTAGCTTTGCAGTATCCTGCGAAATACTTTGCCTTTATTTATACAGCTGACTCGCTGTAAAGATAATTAGTTTAAAAAACCAAACTGTTTTTCACTTTGATGAACTTGACTTTATTTTACTTTAAAAGACGCATCAGACTAACTAGCTTGTATAATTGGCAAGCATTATAGTGATTACAGAGTGTAAATTCAAACTTAATACTTATATATCCTGAGTTGAAGTAATTTAGATAAGGATAATTTCATTAAGTATTGTTTAATATTTGGTGCCGTGGGCGGGACTTGAACCCGCACGAGCTATGCTCACCACCCCCTCAAGATGGCGTGTCTACCAATTCCACCACCACGGCTAAAAATATTTATTGGTTATGTAAACCTTTATTGTGGTACTTCAGAAGGCGTACTTTCAGCGGCTGGGACATCTTCAGAACCTGGCGCTACAACTTCTTCAGCTGCTGGTACTTCAAGATCATTCCAGTTATCGCCTTCGCCTTTTTGTTTAGCTGTAATACCGCCTAACACTAAACATAAAACAAAAAAGGCTGTCGCTAGTATGGTTGTTGTTTTAGTTAAAAAATTACCTGCACCTGATGAACCAAAAACGGTATTTGAACCGCCTGATCCAAATGAAGCGCCCATATCAGCACCTTTACCTTGTTGGATTAAAATAAAACCTACAAGTGCTACCGCGACAATAATGTAAACAACAATTAAAACTTCAAACATTTAATTCACCTATGCCGATTGACATATTTTTATAAACTGTTCAGGCACCAAACTGGCCCCACCGATTAGACCGCCATCAATATCTGGCTGGCTAAACAAAGCCGCAGCGTTTTCAGGTTTAACGCTACCACCGTATAATATTCTGACACTAGCTGCTGTTTCAGGACAAATCGAACCTATCATTCCACGAATGAATCGGTGAACTTCCTGTGCCATTTCTGGCGGTGCAGCCTTACCTGTACCGACAGCCCAAATAGGCTCGTATGCGATCAGGCAATCTTTAAAAGCTTGTTTTCCACCTAGATGTAAAACAGCTTCTATTTGTGCGGTTAAGCTGCTAAATGTTTTACCTTGTTCATGTTCTTCAGTGGTTTCACCAACACACAAAATAGGTTTTAAACCTGCATTTAGCGCTTTCATAAATTTTTGAGCTGTGACTTTCGAACTTTCGTTAAAAAGCGAACGTCGCTCTGAGTGACCACAAATAACCCATTGGCAACCACTTTCTTTGGCTAAACCAACCGATATTTCACCAGTAAGTGCACCACTATCTAATTCATTGATATTTTGTGCTGCTAAGAAAACATGCTCAAGAGAATCATTTTTTCGTTGCTGATCAAAATAGCTATAAAGAGTAGCAGGTGGACTAATTACAACTTCGATGTCCTGACAAACACCTGATTGTTTAACTTGCCGCAGAATTTGGTCAACTAATGCTCGACTTCCGTTCATTTTCCAATTTGCTGCAACAACGGGCATTCTTTTTGTCATTAGCTACTCCGTTTAAAAGCGGGCGTGATTGTAACTATCATCGCCCTGTGATACAAGCAAAAAAACACTTAATTAAGAGCTTGCTTAACGGTATCTGCTATTTCTTGCGCAAAACGTTCCACATCGTCTAAATTTTGACCTTCAACCATCACTCGAATCAATGGCTCAGTACCAGACTTGCGCATTAAAACTCGTCCGGTATCGCCTAATTTAGTCTCAACGTCGGCAACAGCTTGTTTAACTAATTCATTTTCGAGCGGCTCTTGACCAGCTTGATATCTCACATTGATCAATTTTTGTGGAAATTTCTCCATACCAAGTGATAATTCATAAAGTGACATTTCTGAGTTTTGCATTGCACGCAGCACTTGTAAGCCTGAAATAATACCATCACCAGTTGTGGTGCTATGCAGGTTTAATATATGGCCTGAACTTTCGCCGCCAATAAACCAACCATTTTGTTTGAGTACTTCCAATACATACCTGTCCCCCACTTTACTGCGAGCAAAAGGAATACCAAGACGTTTTACGCCAATTTCCATCCCTAAATTACTCATCACAGTACCGACAACACCACCATGCATTTCACCTCGGCGAAGTGCATCTCGAGCAATAATAAAAACAAGCTGATCGCCATCAACGACATTACCTTTGTGATCGACCATCATTAATCGGTCGCCATCTCCATCCAACGCAAAACCAATGTCAGCTTGCTCGGCAATGACTTTTTCTTGTAATGCGGCTAGGTCTGTGGCGCCACAATTTTCATTAATATTAACCCCATCTGGAGTGCAGCCAATTTCAATCACATTAGCGCCCAATTCTCGTAAAACATTAGGTGCTATATGGTAAGTTGCGCCATTGGCACAATCGACAATAATTTTGAGTCCTTTTAACGACATATCTGAAGGATAGCGACTTTTACAAAACTCAATATACCGACCAGCCGCATCTTCAATTCGTTTTGCTTTGCCTAATAAGCCAGACTCTACAATAGTCATAGGTTTATTAATTTCTGCTTCGATTGCTAGTTCTAACTCATCGTCTAATTTAGTGCCGTGCTTTGAAAAAAACTTAATCCCGTTATCTTGAAAAGGATTATGCGAAGCACTAATAACAATCCCTGCGTCGGCTCTAAAGGTGCGGGTTAAATAAGCAATTGCCGGAGTAGGCATTGGCCCTAATAAACCAATATTAACGCCTGCAGCAGATAAACCAGACTCAAGCGCTGATTCGAGCATATAGCCTGATATACGCGTGTCTTTACCTATTAAAACTTTATGGTTGCCTTGGCTTGATAGAACTTTACCAACAGCCCAACCTAACTTAAGCACAAATTCAGGTGTAATTGAGCCTTTACCTACTTCACCTCGAATGCCGTCGGTACCAAAATATTGTTTACTCATTATTGTTTTTCTCCTTTTGCTTTTTGCATCGCATCAACCACTTTTAGCGCATCAACTGTTTGTCCAACATCGTGTACACGAATAATATCAGCGCCATTTAAAGCTGAGATAACGGCTCCAGCCAAGCTGGCTGCCAGCCTTTTAGCTGGCGGTTTATCAGTTACGGCACCCAACATTGATTTTCTGGATAAACCTGATAGTAACGCGCAACCAAGTGATTTAAATTGTTCAAGTTCAGCGAGTAACTGATAGTTATGGCTGGTTGTTTTTCCAAAACCAAACCCGGGATCTAAAATAATTCTTTGCTTATTAATACCTTTTTCAGCACAAGCAGCTAAGCGTTTTTGCAAATACTGATAAACCTCACCCATGACATCATCATATGTCGGGTTTGCCTGCATACTAACTGGGTTACCTTGCATATGCATTAAACAAACTTCAACATTGCTTTGCGCAATAATATCTAGTGCGCCCGGCATTTCTAATGCTCTGACATCATTAATTAAATCAACCCCTAACGCAATGGCTTCTTGCATTAATTCAGGCTTGTAGCTGTCAAGTGATACAGCAATATCAAATTCTGCTTTAATCGCTTGAATAACGGGTAAAACTCGTTGTTTCTCTTCTTCTATTTCAACATAAGAGGCACCAGGGCGGGTTGATTCTCCGCCAATGTCAATTATATCAACCCCATGATCAAGCATATGTTCTGCTTGTTTTAAGGCATGTGAAATTGAATTAAATTGACCACCATCGCTAAAGCTATCGGGAGTAACATTTAAAATCCCCATCACTAAGGGTTTTGTTGACTGTTGGATTAGTTTATTTATTTTCATTGTTTAGAAAGGTTGGACGTGGACTATATTATTTATTAATCAGGTCTAAAACAATAAAGCCCCATAAATGGGGCTTTATTAAACTAGCCTATTTTTATTTGGCTGTTTGTTCGTCAGAACTTGAGCTGTCAGCTGTATCATCACTTTTAGTGCTCTGGCCAGTTGAGCCAGAATTACCTGATGATGGTGGCTGATTGTCTTTACCCCAATCTTGCGGTTCTCTGACTTCAGTTCGTGCCATTAAGTCATCAATTTGCTTGGCGTCAATGGTTTCATATTTCATCAATGCATCTTTCATTGAATGCAAGATATCAATATTTTCATTTAGCATTGTTTGTGCACGCTGGTAATTTCGGTCTAATAAACCTTTAACTTCAGTATCAATGATTTTCGCTGTTTCATCTGACATGCTTGAAGATTTTGAAGTACCTCGTCCCATAAAGACTTCACCTTCTTCTTCAGCATATAAGATTGGCCCTAGCTTTTCCGATAAACCCCATTGCGTTACCATTTTTCTGGCAATTTCGGTTGCTCGTTCAATATCATTTGAAGCGCCTGTTGTGACTTTATCTGCGCCGTAAATAATTTCTTCGGCTAAACGACCGCCATACAAGCTTGAAATCATGCTTTCTAAATGCTGTTTACTATGACTCACTCGATCTTGCTCAGGTAAATACATAGTCACACCTAAAGCTCTACCTCGTGGAATGATAGATACTTTATAAACCGGATCATGCTCTGGTACTAACCGACCAACAATTGCATGCCCCGCCTCGTGATAAGCTGTCATTGCTTTTTCTTCTTCACTCATGACCATTGACTTACGTTCAGCGCCCATCATGATTTTATCTTTTGCTCGATCAAACTCGTCCATTGAGACAACTCGTTTGTTATTTCGAGCAGCAAACAATGCAGCTTCATTAACCAAGTTAGCTAAATCCGCACCAGAAAATCCTGGTGTACCACGTGCTATTAGCGAAGCTTCTACGTCATCTCCTAAAGGAACTTTACGCATATGAACTTTCAAAATTTGCTCACGACCACGAACATCCGGTAAACCAACCACAACTTGGCGGTCAAAACGACCTGGACGCAATAAAGCAGGATCAAGTACATCTGGTCGGTTAGTTGCAGCAATAACGATAATACCTTCATTACCTTCAAAACCATCCATTTCAACTAACATTTGGTTAAGCGTTTGTTCACGTTCATCATGACCTCCGCCTAAACCTGCACCACGCTGGCGACCAACCGCATCTATTTCATCAATAAAGATAATGCAAGGAGCTGATTTTTTTGCTTGGTCAAACATATCACGTACGCGAGATGCACCAACACCCACAAACATTTCAACAAAGTCAGAACCTGAAATGGTAAAGAAAGGGACTTTAGCCTCACCAGCAATCGCTTTAGCTAATAATGTTTTACCAGTCCCTGGAGGCCCTACCATTAAAACACCTTTAGGTATTTTACCGCCTAGCTTCTGGAATTTACTTGGGTCGCGTAAATAGTCAACGAGTTCGGCTACATCTTCTTTCGCTTCATCACAACCTGCAACATCAGAAAAGGTAGTCTTGATTTGATCTTCACCCATTAAGCGAGCTTTACTCTTACCAAATGACATGGCGCCTTTACCGCCGCCACCTTGCATTTGGCGCATAAAGAAAATCCACACTGCAATCAATAAGATCATTGGGAACCAAGAAATAAAAATAGTGCCTAACAAGCTAGGCTCTTCAGGTTCAACCCCTTCTACTTTTACATTGTTAGCCAATAATTCATCTAATATTTTTTCATCACGCATGGGGAAAATGGTTTCAAATTTTTCGCCAGAACGCTTTTGCCCAACAATAGTGCCAGTTGAAGGATCTATTTTCACTTCACTGATCATGCCTTGATCAACTTCTTTGACAAAAGCACTATATTCTAATTTGCGTTCACCACCGCTACCGGGTGAGAAACTCTGAAAAACAGCCATCAAAACAACAGCAATGACGACCCATAAAATTAAGTTTTTTGCCATATCACTCAAGACACTAACCTCTTTTCAACTTAATGTTTGTAACCAGATGCAACTATATACACTTCACGAGAACGACCCCGAGAAGAATCTGGTTTACGAATTTTTACCTGGCTAAATGCATTACGCACTTCATTCAAATATTGATCAAAGCCAGCGCCTTGGAAAATCTTTACGATGAACTTTCCATTTTTCTTTAAAACTTGATGACACATATCAAATGCAAGCTCAACCAAATACATAGAACGATTCTGATCCACTGTATCATTACCACTCATATTCGGTGCCATGTCCGATAGTAATACATCTACGTTTTTACCGCCAATACGATCTAATAACGCATTAAGCACAACTTCTTCTCTAAAATCGCCTTGCAGAAAATCAACACCTGCGATTGGATCCATTTCCAATATATCACAAGCAATCACATCTGCATCAGCACCTACCTTTTCAACCGCAAATTGCGACCAACCGCCTGGAGCTGCACCAAGATCAACGACTGTCATCCCAGGACGAAATATTTTATCTTTACTGTCTATTTCTTCAATTTTAAAAACCGCACGTGATCTTAACCCCATTTTCTGGGCTTTAAGTACATATGGGTCATCAAAATGTTCTTTTAACCAGCGTTGACTACTGGCGGATTTTTTTTTCTGCACAATTCTAGCTTGGTTTAATTAGTAATAAAGTGTAGATGGCGTTAAAATAGAATAAATTCAAGCTACATCATCTTAAAAAAGTGAAATAATGAATATATCTACTAAACAAAAGCAATTCCTTAAGGGTTTAGCCCATTCTTTAAAACCTATTGTGCAACTAGGCAACAATGGATTAACAGAAGGTGTTATCGCCGAAATCGACCTTGCATTAAGTCACCACGAATTAATAAAGGTAAAGGTTCCAACTGATGAACGAGATCTTAAAAAGTCCATCATAGACGCAATCGTCCGTGAAACTCAAGCTTTTCAGGTACAAATTATTGGCCACACTGTGATTCTATACAGACCAAGTGAAGAGCAAAAAATTCAATTACCTAAAAAATAAATGATATTTGCCTTTATTCAAAGCACAAATAAATAAAAAGCCGACAGAGTCGGCTTTTTTATATTAAGTGTTAAATATACTCAACTTTTACCACTTCATATTCAACTTCACCACTGGGTGTTTTCAATATAAAGGGTTCATCTATTTCTTTACCTATCATAGCGCGAGCAATAGGTGAGTTTACTGAAATTAAATTTTGTTTAATATCAGACTCATCATCACCTACAATCCGATATGTGGAGACATCACCTGTATCTACATTTTCGATTGTAACTGTAGTACCAAAAATAACACGGCCAGATTTTGGCATTTTAGTTACATCAATCACTTGAGCATTTGATAATTTAGCTTCAATTTCTTGAATGCGACCTTCACAAAAACCTTGCTGTTCACGTGCGGCATGGTACTCGGCATTTTCTTTTAAGTCACCATGTTCACGAGCGTCAGCAATCGCAGCAATAATTTCAGGCCGCTTAACCGTTTTTAGTTCTTTCAATTCAGCTCTGAGTGATGCTTCACCCTTCACTGTCATTGGGTACTGGCTCATATATCCACTCGCTTATGTAATGATTGTACAGAATTAACCGTATTTCTATCATCTGCCGCATGCGCCATGCAAGTCGCAAACGCCGCATTTAAAGTGGTTGTATAGTTAACCTTATATCTTAATGCGCCACGTCGAATAGGCACTGAGTCTGTAATCGCTTGGCGACCTTCAGTCGTATTCACAATATAGTCGTATTCACCGTTTTTGATACGGTCAACAATATGTGGACGACCTTCTGATACTTTATTCACGACTCTAGCTTCAATACCTGCCGACTCAAGTAAGCTCGCAGTCCCTTTAGTGGCATCAATGGTATAGCCAATAGCCGTTAATTGACTTGCTAGCTCTACAACACGCTTTTTATCGCTTTCGCGAACAGAAATTAGTACGCGTCCTTTTTTAGGAACCGTTTCACCAGCACCTAAACAAGATTTAGCAAACGCTTCAGCAAAAGTATCACCTACCCCCATGACTTCACCGGTAGAGCGCATTTCTGGGCCTAAGATTGGATCAACACCTGGGAATTTATTAAACGGAATCACTACTTCTTTTACTGAGTAATAAGGTGGAATCACTTCTTTAGTGACACCTTGCTCAGCTAAAGACTGACCTACCATGACTCGCGCTGCTACTTTAGCTAACGGGATACTGGTCGCTTTAGAAACAAAAGGTACTGTACGTGCAGCACGTGGATTAACTTCAATTAAATAAATTTCGTCATCTTTAACTGCAAATTGTGTATTCATCAAACCAATTACATTAAGCTCTAACGCTAATTTTTTGATTTGTTCACGCATACGGTCTTGAACATCCGCACTTAAAGAATAAGGCGGTAATGAACAGGCTGAATCACCCGAATGAACACCCGCTTGTTCGATATGTTCCATGATGCCGCCAATAACAACGTTTTCGCCATCACAAATTGCGTCAATATCCACTTCAATAGCATCATCTAAGAAACGGTCTAACAATACAGGTGAGTCATTTGACACCTGAACTGCTTCATTTAAATAACGTTTCAAATCGTTTAAGTCATAAACGATTTCCATTGCACGGCCACCCAATACATAAGATGGGCGAACAACCAATGGGAAGCCAATATCTGCAGCTTTTTCAATTGCTTGTTCCATGGTTTTAACCGTGGCATTAGGCGGCTGTTTTAAACCTAAACGCTCAACAGCATGCTGAAAACGTTCACGGTCTTCTGCGCGGTCAATTGCGTCAGGCGATGTACCAATAACAGGCACACCAGCAGCTTCTAAATCTCTTGCCAATTTAAGTGGCGTTTGACCACCATATTGAACAATCACGCCTTTTGGCTTTTCAATGCGTACAATTTCTAACACATCTTCTAAGGTAACTGGCTCAAAGTATAATCTGTCAGACGTATCGTAATCCGTTGAAACCGTTTCAGGGTTACAGTTAACCATAATCGTTTCGTAACCGTCTTCACGAAGGGCCATAGCAGCATGAACACAACAGTAATCAAACTCGATACCTTGACCAATTCGGTTTGGTCCGCCACCTAATACGATGATTTTTTCTTTATCGCTTACGTTCGCTTCACATTCTTCATCATAAGTTGAATACATGTAAGCAGTAGAAGTTTCAAATTCAGCAGCACAAGTATCAACACGTTTATAAACAGGATAAATATTTAACTGTTGACGCTTTTTACGAACTTCGCCTTCGGCCACACCAATTAGGTCAGCAATACGCTTATCTGCAAAGCCTTTGCGTTTTAACGATGATAAGAAGCTATGTGATAAGCCAGCCATGCCAATTTCAGAAATAGCTTGCTCAGATTTAATTAAATCTTCAATTTGCACTAAAAACCAAGGGTCTATTTTTGTAATTGCAAAAATTTCATCCAAAGTCCAGCCAGAACGGAAAGCATCCGCAATATACCAAATGCGTTCAGCACCTGGCTCTTTTAATTCATGACGAATTTTAGCCTGCGAATCTGACGCTTTTAAGTCGATAATTGGATCTAAACCAGATACACCAATTTCTAACCCGCGCAATGCTTTTTGCATTGACTCTTGCTGGTTACGGCCTATCGCCATCACTTCACCAACCGACTTCATTTGAGTTGTTAATCTGTCGTTTGCGCCGGCAAATTTCTCAAAGTTAAAGCGAGGAATCTTAGTTACAACATAGTCAATTGATGGTTCAAATGAGGCTGGGGTTTTACCATTGGTAATATCGTTATCCAACTCATCCAAGGTATAACCTACTGCTAACTTGGCTGCGATTTTTGCAATTGGGAAACCCGTTGCTTTTGACGCCAAGGCAGATGAACGCGAAACACGTGGGTTCATCTCGATAATAACCATACGGCCATTATCAGGATTAATACCAAATTGAACATTTGAACCGCCTGTTTCAACACCAATTTCGCGCAATACCGCCATAGAGGCGTTACGCATAATTTGGTATTCTTTGTCGGTTAATGTTTGAGCTGGCGCAACGGTAATAGAATCACCAGTATGAACACCCATAGGGTCAAAGTTTTCAATCGCACAAACAATAATACAGTTATCGTTTTTGTCGCGAACCACTTCCATTTCATATTCTTTCCAACCAATGAGTGATTCATCAATCAATAATTCGTTAGTTGGTGATAAGTCGAGGCCACGAGTACAAATTTCTTCAAACTCTTCGATATTGTATGCAATACCGCCGCCTGAGCCACCCATAGTAAATGAAGGACGGATAATACATGGAAAGCCAATTCGTGATAACACGTCTAAAGACTCTTCCATAGTGTGCGCAATTTCAGCTCTAGGCGTTTCTAAACCAATGGCTTTCATTGCTTTATCAAAACGGTTTCTATCTTCCGCTTTATCAATGGCATCAGCGGTTGCGCCAATTAACTCACAACCGTACTTAGCTAAAACGCCATGTTTATCTAAATCAAGTGCGCAGTTTAAGGCTGTTTGGCCCCCCATAGTTGGCAAAACTGCATCTGGGCGTTCTTCTTCAATAATTTTTGCAACCACTTCCCAGTGAATTGGCTCGATATAAGTTGCATCGGCCATTTCAGGGTCAGTCATAATAGTCGCAGGGTTAGAGTTAACAAGAATAACTCGATAACCTTCTTCTCTTAACGCTTTACAGGCCTGGGTGCCTGAATAGTCGAATTCACAGGCTTGGCCAATTACGATTGGCCCTGCACCTAGAATCAAAATGCTTTTTAAATCAGTACGTTTTGGCATCTGTAGTATCTCTGTTTGGCTCGTTTATTTAGCTTGTTTGATAAGCTCGATAAAGTGATCAAATAAGTCTGCTGCTTCGTGTGGACCCGGACTTGCTTCTGGGTGCCCTTGGAAACTAAACGCTGGCTTATCTGTGCGGTGAATACCTTGCAGTGATCCATCAAATAACGATTTATGAGTTGCCTTTAAATTATCAGGCAAAGTTGTTTCATCTACTGCAAAACCGTGGTTTTGGCTGGTGATCATTACCACTTTAGACGTTAAGTCTTGAACTGGGTGGTTAGCACCATGATGACCAAACTTCATTTTAACCGTTTTAGCGCCACTTGCTAACGCCAATAATTGGTGACCTAAACAGATCCCAAATACAGGTATATCGGTTTCTAAGATGGTTTTAATTGCTTCAATAGCATAATCACAAGGCTGTGGATCGCCCGGACCATTTGATAAAAAGATCCCATCTGGGTTCATTGCTAGTACATCACTGGCCGGTGTTTTAGCCGGAACAACTGTTAAATCACAACCGCGATCCACTAACATACGTAAAATATTGTGTTTCACACCAAAATCATAGGCAACCACTTTAAATGGTTTATCACTTGGTTCAGCATAGGTTTCTTGCCCTAATTGCCAAGTGCCTTCGTTCCATTGATAAGTTTCTGATGTAGTCACTTCTTTGGCTAAGTCCATGCCTTTCAATCCAGGGAAAGCTTTTGCTTGCTCTAATGCTTTTTGCTCATCTTCTCCCGTAATTAAACAACCATTCTGAGCCCCTTTTTCACGTAAAATACGTGTCAATCTTCGGGTATCTATATCAGCAATCGCAACAATGTTACGTGCTTTTAAATACTCAGTTAAAGTTTGTTGATTACGAAAGCTTGACGACAATAAAGGCAAGTCACGGATCACTAAGCCTTTAGCCCAAACATTATCAGACTCTTGGTCTTCTGAGTTTGTGCCTGTGTTTCCAATGTGCGGGTATGTTAAAGTAACAATTTGCTCCGCGTACGATGGATCCGTCAAAATTTCCTGATAACCAGTCATTGAAGTGTTAAATACAACCTCACCAACTGACATCCCCTCAGCACCAATTGAGGTGCCCTTGAATACAGTACCATCTTCAAGTACTAACAAGGCGGTTTCAGCCAAAACGACCTCCTGAACATTAAAAAACGGGTGCTATATTTAAACAGCTGCCCGTTTTCAGAATTCTGCGAATGCGATTAAAAAATCGCGTAGATAAATCTTGTCTATTCTAGATGATTTAACTGAAATTAGCTAATGAAATTTACAAAACTGATTGAAATAATGCTTTATCAGCTCATTTTTAACTAAACAGACAAAACAAACCTTTTATTTAAAATACAGCCAATCGCTTTAATTCATTCAATATTAACTAAAATTCAAAAAAATCATCTTATAAAACAACAAACTATTATTATTTTATTTACCCTACATAGCAAAAAGCCAGTGCTCAACCTCAACACTGGCAAATTTAAGCTTGGTGAATAAAGCAACAGTTAGCTTTTCAGTCCAAGTACATCCTGCATATCGTATTTTGCAACAGGTTTACTTGCCAACCAATTGGCTGCGCGCACCGCTCCTTTAGCAAAGGTTAAACGTGACGAAGCTTTATGAGTAATCTCAATACGCTCACCAATATCGGCAAACATCGCGGTATGTTCACCGACAATATCACCTGCTCTAATTGTCGCAAAACCAATCGTATTTGGATCGCGTTCTCCCGTGTTACCTTCGCGGCCATAAATGGCGCATTCATCTAAATCACGTTTTAAAGTATCAGCAATAACTTGGCCTAAAGCCAAAGCTGTACCTGATGGCGCATCTTTTTTATGTCTGTGGTGTGCTTCCCAAATTTCAATATCGGTATAATCACCCATGACTTTGGCCGTGGTTTCTAATAACTTAAATAGTAAATTAACACCAACACTCATATTGGCAGCAAACACAACCGGAATTTGCTGGCCTGCTTCATCTATTTGTGCCAACTGATCTTTATTAAAACCTGTAGTGCCTATAACAATTGGCTTTTTATTCGCAACACACCATTTTAAATTTTCAATGCTGGCATCAGGTAAAGTAAAGTCGATATAAACATCGGCTAATTCAGCTTGTTCTGATAAAGTAGCCGTTTGGATATCTAACTTGCCAATACCTGCTATTTCGCCAACATCCATACCTAAAAACGCTGAGGTATCGCGTACAATCGCTTGAGATAATTCAACTTCGTCGTTTAACTTACATGCTTCAATTAATGCACGTCCCATTCGGCCATTACTGCCAAATATACCTATTTTTGTCATCGTTTGTTAACCTGTATCTTGTATATTGCGCGCAATTTTAGACCTTCATGCTATTAATTTAAATGTTTAATCTAAATTAATTAAATTTAGCTTGTTTCTTTTTGTTTATAAATCACATTACTTAGGTAAGATAACATCTGATAAAGCTGAGTATTCTAGTCCGCCTAAACGCGCTAACGGATCAAGCTTTTGGCTATCCACTTTCAGCTTGTCGTCCTGAGTAATACTCACCATTTGCTCACAAATATAAGTTTGTTTAATCTCAACAAATACTAATGACATTGGTTTATTGCCAATTTCATCTATCTGATATAGCTCACAACCAAATGCAATAGGAGAGTTTTTGATTCGTGGTAATGAAAACTCAGAAAAATCCGTCAGCTCAATATTATATTCGTCAATTTCAGATTGCTCTGGCGCTAAAGCGGTACCAGTTTGGTGAACCTGATTAATTTGATTACTATTTGCAATATGAATTACACATTTTCCGGCTCTTTGAATATTAGTTAATGAGTCTTTATCGCTGCCTTCTCTTCTTTTTCCAGCACTAAACATTAATAATGGCGGATCTGAACTAATCGCATTAAAAAATGAATAAGGTGCTAAATTAAAGCTTTGGTTTTGATTTTCAGATAAAACCCACGCAATTGGACGAGGGATAATGGTTTGAGTCATCAAAAAATAAGCCTTCGCCGGACTTAAATCTTCCATATTTATTTGCATAATTTATCCTTATAAAAGTAGTTAGCTGTAATCAGGCTAAGTTAGCAACTTAGCCTGATTAGCTCAAGCTGAGATTGCATGATACCCAAGCGAATCTAAGTTCGTTATAATACCGCTTTTACCGCCCAAACTTTCAGGAAACAACATGAGATCAGACACATTTGAAAATCGTTTTAATGGCAGCCAGCGTTTGTATGGTCACCAAGGCGTCAATCAATTAAGTCAAGCTCATGTTGCCGTGGTAGGGCTAGGTGGCGTTGGCACCTGGGTAGTTGAAGCATTAGCTCGCACTGCGATTGGACAACTTTCTTTATTCGATTTAGATGATATTTGTGTATCTAATACTAACCGTCAACTCCATGCCATAACTGGCCAATATGGTCAGTCGAAAGTAGAGGCTATGGCTAATCGCGTTAGAGCGATCAACCCCGATTGCATCATCAATGAGATAGAAGATTTTGTCACCCCTGAAAATGTACGTGATGTTTTTAGCACAACTTTAGATTATGTCGTTGACGCGACAGACAACGTGAAAGCAAAAACGGCCATGATAGCTTGGTGCAAACGTAATAAAATAAAAATTGTAACCATAGGTGGTGCTGGGGGCCAGCTTGACCCTAGCCAAATAAAAATAGCTGATTTGGCCAAAACCATTCAAGATCCACTATTGGCGAAAGTACGCAATCAATTAAGACGTGATTTTAATTTTTCTAAAAATCCGAAACGAAAGTTTGGTGTTGATGCAATTTATTCAACCGAACAACTCAAGTATCCAACAACAGCAGGCGAAGTTTGTTTGCAAAAACCGGACACGAATGGCCCCACTCGGCTAGATTGTGCCACCGGCTTTGGCGCTAGTACTGTGGTAACTGGCAGTTTTGGCTTTTTTGCCGCTTCCGTGGTAATAAATAAACTAAGTTCTCCTAAAAAATAGTGCCAGTAAAATAGAGCTCACCTTGAAAATGTAAATTTAATGTAAATTAAATAGCGCGTTTTGCAATTTTTGATATAAGTCATTTGCGATTCGATAATCGAATGGCTCAAGCAAGATGAAAACGCTATTTGTTTTGCACAGGTTGAATGAAGCGAGACTAGTTCAATTTCAACTCAAACAACAACATAACTGGCAATAAACTAGCTAATCATTCTTAGTTGTTTTACTTTATAAAAGGTATTCAGTTATGAAATTAAAATTAATCAGCTCAGCTTTAATCATTGTTCTCTGCTCGGCTAATGCTTTTGCAGGTGATAAGCCAAAAATGTCAAAAGAAGACCGTAAAGCTTTTATGGAAGTCTGTAAAGCCGAAGCAAAAGCAGAAAAAGTAACAAAAGAAGAACGCAAACAATGGATGAAAAAATGCATCCGCGCCCAATTTAAAGCGGCAAACGCTGAGTAATTCACTAAAAGCAGAAGATTCCCTTCTGCTTTTTCACCTGACCACCTCTGGGTTACCACCTCACCATCAATAATTAACCTAAAATACTACTCATAATTGCGCTAGATCAGATAAATAGTGGAGATGCTTTGTTTTCTTAGCCTGACTGATTTAAGATAAACTTACACGTATTTTGAATAGCTTGATTGAATGGATTTTTACTGGATTCTTATAACTTTTGTTTTTGGCTTTGGCTTAAAACAAATTGGCTTGCCGCCCATGATAGGGTATTTAATTGCCGGCTTCGCCATGAACGCATATGGCCTCACCCCAATTTCAAACTTAGAAACTTTTGCCAATTTAGGTATTACCTTACTCCTATTTACTATTGGGTTAAAAGTTAGAATAAAAGATATCACTGATACCGTGGTATTAGGCGGTTCAATTTTACCTATTTTGTTAATTACCTTAATAGTGACTGCTGGTACCACAGCACTAGGCGTGATCAGTGCCATTAACTTGTTTGATGTGAATTGGAAAACAGCGGCGCTTATAGGCTTTGCGTTGAGTTTTTCAAGCACAGTTTGTGTTGCAAAAATGCTAGAAGAAACCGGTGAACTCAAAACTCGCCACGGTAAAGTATCAATAGGCATTTTAGTCATTCAAGATTTTGCTGCGGTTATATTTTTAGTTGCCGCTTTGGGTGTGCTACCTAGCATATGGGCCTTGAGTTTAATTTTACTCCTCCCATTAAAGCCTTACTTAGGCCGTTTACTTGAAAAATCAGGTCATGGTGAATTATTACCTTTAGTTGGCTTTTGCCTTGCATTTGGCGGATATGAACTCTTTTATGCTTTTAATTTAAAAGGGGATTTAGGCGCGTTATTAGTTGGAATGCTATTAAGTTCTAACGCTAAATCAAACGAACTTTATAAATCGTTAATGCATTTTAAAGACATATTTTTAATTGGCTTTTTCTTATCCATTGGCTTTACGGCACTGCCCACACTTGAAACCTTAAGTTTAGCTTTAGCCCTTACGATATTGATCCCAATTAAATTTGGTATCTTTTTCTTTATTCTCGTTAAACTCAAATTACGCGCTAGAACGAGTTTCTTGACTGCAATGGCGCTCATGAATTTTAGTGAATTTGGCCTAATTGTAGCTAAAATTTGTGTTGATAAAGCTTGGTTAAATTCGGACTGGTTAGTCGCCATTGCAATGGCTGTTACCTTGTCTTTTGTTATAAGCAGCTTTGTTTTTAAACATGCTCATCTTTATTTCAGTCGATAC
This sequence comes from Catenovulum adriaticum, assembly GCF_026725475.1. Taxonomy (NCBI): domain Bacteria; kingdom Pseudomonadati; phylum Pseudomonadota; class Gammaproteobacteria; order Alteromonadales; family Alteromonadaceae; genus Catenovulum; species Catenovulum adriaticum. The sequence goes on along the minus strand of NZ_CP109965.1, from coordinate 706,059 downwards.
AAAGACACTTTATTAAAATTCGAAAGCGCCGAAACCGTCAATAACACCTGCCCTAACATGCCAACATCTGCCGAAGTATTAGTGATAGGTATGGGACGTGTAGGTAGCGGGAGTTATGACGCACTGGCTCATCAAATTGGCGATAAGGTATGGGGTATAGATGCAGATTCAGACAGAATCGAAAAGCATAAAATCCATCATCGAAATGTTGCATTAGCTGACGCTGAAGATATTGAATTTTGGCAACAGGTTAACCTAGCTCAAGTTAAATTAGTAATGATTGCCCTGCCCGCTCTGGCCGATATGAAAAACGTAATAGCCCAGTTAAAATTAAGCCACTATCAAGGACGTATTGCGGCCATTTCACAATACGCTGATGAAGGCGAAATTTTATTAAAAGCAGGCGCAGATACGGTATTTAATTACCATAAAGAAATAGGGGCTGGCTTTGCTAAAGAAAGCATGAATTTATTAGGAACAGTAGAAGCAGATAAAGTAGCTGCTTATTCCTAACACCCAGTTTAGCTAACCGACTGCTCAAAATAAGGTAAAATTTCAACTTTTGTTTTGAGCTTTTTAATTTGAGTAAATAAAGTTTGAGCCTGTGGGTAAGCAATGCGTAAATAAGTCAGCCATTGCTTTACTCTATTTGGATAATATAAGCCTTGATCCCCACTAATTTCATAGCCCGCATATTGTTGCAATAACCCTAAAACTCTATCCCAAGGCATTATATCTTCGCCATAACGAATACAAGCTGCCAAATTAGGTACAGCTAAAGCGCCTCGCCCCAGCATAAGTCTATGAGCGCCTGAAGCAGCTATACAAGACTGAGCATCCTCTGCATTCCAAATTTCGCCATTGGCTGTTATTGGCATTTTACAAAAACTTTCAAGTGTTTTAATTTCATGCCAATAAGCAGGTGGTTTATAGCCATGTCGTTTTGTTCTGGCGTGAATCGCTAATTCGTTAACACCTGCTGCTTGGATAGCATTTACATTTTCATGAAATAAATGCGCATCATCAAAACCCAAACGAATTTTAGCACTGACCACATGTGGCTTAGGCACTGTCTCCCGAATCGCTTTCATCACTTTAAATAAAGTTTCAGGCTCTTGCAGTAAAACCGCTCCTCCTTTTGATTTGTTCACCGTTTTAGCCGGGCAGCCAAAATTAACATCAACGCCATGCGAACCTAACTCAATGGCTCTTAGGGCATTAACAGCAAGCAGCTCAGGATCATTACCTAATAATTGAATACGTACTGGTGTACCGGATGGCGTTTTGCCCGCTTGATGCAATTCAGGGCACAGCCGATAAAAAACTCGCTTTGGTAATAACGCATCCGTCACTCGGATAAACTCAGTAACACATAAATCAAAACCACCTGCTTGCGTTAACATATCACGCATTAAATGATCGACCACACCTTCCATAGGGGCAAGCGTCAGGCGTTCAATTGTATTTTGAGAATTATCTGAATGTATCATTAGCCAACACTGAATTGCATGGGGGAAAGAGCGCGTATTTTAACGAGATAAAAATAAAAATATAGCCAAACGATGAATTTTTGACGTTTTAACTGGCATTATAGTTGCTTGTATAAATGCTTAAGTAAGGGCACTGGTTACCGAAAAATAATTAACCCAGCAAACTTGCACATAACCTAAATTGATTGATGCGACTATGAATTTAAAAAACTTACCTTATATCCTGCTTGCCAGCAGCACAATTGTATTAACGGCTTGTATGACGTCTCCAGGTTATTTATTTTCACAAAATGAGACCCAAGAACCACAAACAAGTGAGATGAGCGAGCCAGAATCGCCCGCGGTTTCAAAACCAGTTATCTCCAAACAAATGCAGGCATTAAGCCAAAGCTGTCGAAATAATGAAGCATTAAAAATCACCCGAGATCAACAAGCGTCTGCCGCTTTAGAACCATTAACACTGCCGATAAGACAAGGGTTAATCGATTTAGCTTGTCAATTAACCGATCAACAAATTGCTGGATTAGTACTTTATATTCCACCCGTTGAAAGCCCAACGCATCACCGAGCGTACCCAAATTTAGTACATCAGACATTAATCAGCCAAGCTAAATTATTAGGCATTAAAGTGATGAGATTAGCAGTCAGTAGCACCCAAAGCTGCAAACTAAATAGTCGCCTATTTTCGCTCGAAACGAATGATAATCAGATTAGCTCTGTATTACAGATGAATTTAATCAGCGCTGATACACAAGCCATTTTAGCGAGCAAGCAAGTGGTTTTAACCCAAAGCTCAAATTTAAAAAAACCGATAAGCATTCAACTAAGGTCAAATGATAGTACCCACTATTCCAGTACAAACAATTCAACAACAAGCTCAAGTACATATAAAAAATCTGTCTTTTTAAAACCTTAAACTATCAATCAGTTAAATCGATTTCTCGTAATAATTTAGCAAATTGTTTTAACAGTAACCCCATGGCCGCTATATCAAAGCTATCAACTTTCGCCAGCAGCAAACTAGAGTAGCGGTCTAACACTAAACATTGGTGTTGAATCGCTAATTCAGCTAAGTGCTTAGCAAAGGCTTTTATTTCATTGACTTGATTATTACTCGCCGCTTGCTGGTAGGCCTGTTGCACATCATCGTTTAATATTTGCTTTAATTTTTCTTTTTCATTAACGGATAAGGTTTCAACTTTAAAGCCGTCAAACTCTGTTTGGGGAGATTCTAGCTGAGTATAATTTAAATGTTTACTTAAAGTCGCGAATAAGTCCGTTCTTAAAATGGGTTTTCGTAAATAATCATCAAACCATTTTTGTTTTGCTTGATCATATTCATCCTGCATAACAGACGCCGTTAACGCAACGATGGGTAAATTAGGAAACTGAGTTTTAATTTTTTCTGCTGCCTGATAACCATCCATCACCGGCATTCTAATATCCATAATAATTAAGTCTAATGCCTGTTGCTGGCAAATTTCTGTCGCTTGCAGTCCATTTTCAGCTTCAAGCACGGTTAATTTAGATTGTTCAAAATTGCCTTTAAGTAAGGCTCTATTATTTTCAATATCATCTACCACCAAAATACGAGCTGGCTCAAATATCATAGTATCTGGATTAATATTAAATGAGGTGTCAACCGTTTTCTGCTGGGCCACAGCGGCAATATCTAACCCTTTAAACAATACCGAAAAACAAGCGCCTTTATTAGGCTGGCTAGCGACACTAATTTCCCCTCCCATCATTTCAACTAAACGCTTGGTAATAGATAAGCCTAAACCAGTGCCTCCAAACTTTCGCACATCCTGACCTTCTTGCTGTGCAAATACATTAAATATTTTTTCTTGTTGTGACTTTGCAATACCAATACCAGTATCTTTTATTTGAATAAGCAAATCTACTTTGGAGGTGTGGGTTTCAACCTTTTGTGCGGTTACACTTAAAGAGACTGTCCCCTGCTCTGTAAATTTAACGGCGTTGCCGACTAAATTAAATAAAATCTGACGAAGTCGAGTGGCATCAATTAAAATAGATTCGGGTATATTTGAATCGACATCTAGGGTAAATAAAAGGTCTTTTTGTTCAATTTTAAGTAAAAATACACTTTTTACGTCTTCACATATACTCGCAATACTATTCGCTTTATGTTCAATTCTAAGCTTGCCAGATTCAATTTTTGAGAGATCAAGAATATCGTTAATCAGCATTAACAAAGTACTTCCGGCCGATTGAATCACATTAACAAAAGATTTGAGTTTATCATCTTGCAACTGCGCATCTAACAGTTCAGTAAAACCAATAATCGCGTTCATCGGGGTGCGTATTTCATGGCTCATATTAGCTAAAAATTCAGATTTTGCTTTATTGGCTGATTCAGCTAACTCTTTAGCTTGCGTTAGCTGAGCTTCCATTTCAACCCGCTCACTTAAATCAACTGCTATGGTTAATAAGCTATGCTGATTATTAAATAACAGCGGGATCACAGAAACCATCATTGATTTGACCCCACCGCCATATTTTTTCATTTCAAGAATGCGTTGATACACGGCTTGCCCCTGATTTAAACTGGACACTAAGCGGTCTCTATCCGTTTCACGGTAATAATAATCGCTCACATTTAATTGTGTTGCTTGCTCTGCCGTGAGTCGATATTCATCTAACGCTTTTTGGTTTGCCAATAATATGTTGCCGTCTAAATCGGTAACCAACACAATTAAAGGCAAATTATTTAGCAATAACTCTAACTGACTTTGATTGTCTTTTAGCCGAGTTTCTAATCGTTTTTGTTCGGTTTTATCGCGCAAGGTTAAAAATAAACAAGACTCGCCCTGATGCTGAATAGGCACTGCAACAATATCGACCCAAAATAATTGATTTGTAGTTGGCAAGCATTGCCAATCAAACCGATTACCACCTTGTTGAATCGCTACATTCAAAGCTTTATTCAGCTTATCTCGACTACTGTTATCATCAAACTGATAGGTAGGTGCCCATTCGATTAATTCGGTATTAAGCAATTCAGACTGGTGCCGTAATCCAAACAAAATTAGAGTTGCTTTATTACATGCCGTTATTTTTGTATCTTTTAACAAAATATAAGCATCAGCGGCTTGTTCAAATAAAGCTTTAAAATTGTTTTTCTCTATCGCGAGTTGATGTTCGGTATGCTTGCGTTGGATTATTTCTTTTTTAAGCTTTAAATTCCAAAATACAATAAATAATAATAGGGTTACCGCCACCAAAATAACCTTAATAATTATCGTATAATCAATAGGCTTATTCAGTTCTAAACGAGTCCAGCGGTTAAGAATTTCATTACCATTTTGCTCTGATAAATGTTGCATCATTTTATCTAAAATTTGATGTAACATAGGTTTGTTTTTATCAACAAACAGTGTAACTTTCATATCGACCGACGTTTTACCCGCCACTTTCACATTATAATAATCGCCTTGAATTAATAAGTATCTAGCTTTGGCCAATGACAGTAACGCCGCATCAAATACACCATCGCTCACGCCTTGCAATGCCGCTTCTGCATCCAATACTTCAATAAAGTTTAAACCCGGGTATTGAGCTAAAATTTTATGCGTGTATCCATACCCTTTAATTACTGCAATTTTATAGCTTTTCAAGTCCGCTAAATTATTAACGAATCCTGCGTTTTCTTGAGTAGCAATAACAATTGGGTTGCTTAAATAAGGTTTAATTGGCCGATAATTTTTCTTGAGCGTAACATCATCAATATCACCAGAGATAACGTCTGCAACGTTTTTTTGTGATAAAGCTAAAGTCTCTTGCCAACTTTTGGTGGGGATAAAATCAAACTTTAACAAACTATTTTCTGCTAATAGCTTTATATAATCAGCAACTATGCCTGTATATTCACCTTGGCTGTTAACGCCTTCATAAGGTAACCAGTTTGGATCTCCTGAAAACACCACATTAGGATGACGCTGCATCCAATCAATCTCAGCTTTATTTAACCCTTTAAATAAAAATGAAGTTTCTAACTGCAATTTCAATTCAAGCCATTTTCGTTCAATTGCTTGTTTATCTTGTCGAGTCATCAAGTTTATGCCTTGATTCAAAATTGCTGCTAACTCTCCGGTATTTTTCCCTAACATAAAATGAAGCTGCGTAAGCTGACTGTCTTTTGCCGAACGAAACGGAATAATAGTTTTAATACCTTTATGATTTAATACATTAGTTAACACCGCATAGGTTTCATAAATAATATCGGCTTTTTTATTAATAACCGCTTCAATGGCTTGGTTTATGTTTTCAGTTTCTAGTACTTTAATATCAGGGTACAATCGTTTAAATGTACTAATAAACGCATGGCCTCGAGTCACCGCTAAAGTTTTGCCGGCTAAATCATCAAGGTTGTGTGCGTTAATATCATCTCGAATAAAAAAGTAAGTAATTGCGTCGTAATAAGGCTCTGAAAATTGAGCGAACTGTTGCCTGTCTTCAGTTTTATAAGCCGCTATGATTAAGTCCACTTCCTCTTGCTTCACTTTGTCTAAGCTTTGCTGCCAGTCGTAAGCTTGATATTCAATATTTAAACCCACTTTTTGCGCTAAAAGGTTAAGGTAATCCACTGAAAGGCCGACCGGTTGGTGATCGTTATTTAAAAAAGCGAACGGACGCCACGACTTATCAAACGCCACTTTAATCACAGGGTGTTCTTTAATCCAATCTTGTTGCTGCTGGGTTAAATTTAATTTTGGTTTTAATGACTCATGAAACCATTTATTTTGAATAAACAAATGTTGATCTAAGCTAATATCGCTTAATGCTTTTTGCATTATCGAAAATAAAATTGGCTTTTGTTTACTAATGCCAATGGCGGTGCGAGTAGCCAGCTCATTAATTTTGGCAGCGACTTTTAAGTTAGTTAAATAACTGGCTTTAATTGTATAGGTGGCAACGGCAATGTTCCCTAAGTAAGCGTCCGCTTGGCCAAATGATACCGCCTCAACGGCTTCAATATTCGAGCTAGCTAATAACAAGTTAATGTTTGGATGATGTTTATTAAGCCATTCATGCAAATACGAGCCTTTGTTTATGGCTGCAATTTTCCCGTTTAAAGCCGAAATAGACTTAATTTGAGTATTAGTATTTTGGGTGACTATCGCCAACGGCATTACCGCATAGGGTTCTGTAAAGTAGAGAAAATCTTCACGTTTAGGTGTGGGTGCAGCACAAACTAGTCCATCCACTTGCTGGCGATGAACTTTTTCCATTGTGTTGTTCCAAATATCAGATTCAACTTTAAATTGAAGACCCGTTTTGGCTGATATAAGCGCTAAAATATCCGAAGATATTCCTCTATGAACCCCTTGCTTATCAACAAAGTCAAACGGCGGCCAAGCAAAATCAGACCCTAACGTAATTACTGGTGAGGTTTTGAGAAAATCTTTTTCTGCTTCAGTCCATTCAATGGCTTGTACCGAAAAAGCCATTAACCATCCAATGGTCATCAGAAAAAGCCTAGCCATGTTGCTTCGCTATTTTTAAAAATTCGTCAAAATGGTCAACAAACAATTCAACCAGCAAAGGTTCAAAGTGACTGCCTTTTTGCGCCACTATATAAGCTAAGGCTTCTTCAATTGGCCAAGCATCTTTATATTTTCGTTTATGAATAAGCGCGTCAAACACATCGGCTAGCGCAACTATACGTGCAAATATATGAATATCTTTACCGATTAAACCTTGCGGATAACCTGAACCATCCCATTTTTCATGATGTTGCAATGCAATCACATCTGCCGCTTTGATATATTTACGTTTAGACATGCGTAAAATATCATGTGCTTTGGTGGTATGGGTTTTCATAATTTCGAGTTCAGCAGGGGTCAATTTACCCGGCTTGTGTAATATTTCAGGTGGAATCGCAATTTTACCAATATCATGCATCGGGGCGGCATGTAATATGGTGTCACAATCATCTGCGGTTAAACTGGGATAATAACTTGCTAGCAAACTTGAGTATTCTGAAACACGCTGGATGTGGCTACCAGTCTCATCAGAGGTTGCTTCCATCAATTCCATCAATACGTAAATCATTTCTTTTTGACTGTCTTCTAATTCAGTCACGTATCGCTTTTCTTTGTGGATTAAATTGGTTTGTAATTGGCAATTTAGCTGATTTAATGTTTGTCTGGCGGTGTATAGCTCTAAATGATTTTTAACTCGGGCGATCAGTTCTTCAGAGTGGAATGGCTTGGTTATATAATCTACCGCACCCAGCTGAAAGCCCTTTGAAATTGAATCTATATCGACTTTGGCGGTTAAAAATATAATGGGTATATTGTGTGTTTTAGGGTTGTCTTTGAGTTGTCGGCAAACTTGATAACCATCGATAACCGGCATCATAATATCCAGTAAAATCAAATCAAATTCGTGTTGCTGGCACATATCGAGTGCCTGTTGGCCATTTAGAGCAAAGGTAAATTGATAGGCTTGCTCTTTTAGCATATTCATCGCAACTTGAATATTATCTGCGACATCGTCCACAATTAAAATGTGATACTGATTCATTTATCTACGTCTTCCCTACAGATATTTGTTATCGTTTTTATATATTACTAAAACAGTTATCAGTTAGTCAGCGCGGCTGACTGTACGATCCTTGTACATTTATACGCTATTTTACATTGCGACACAATCCACAAATTTTAGATATATTTCCATTTAACTCTTGTTGTGAGTTGACATAAAATTTCATAGGCGATGGTTTCAGCTGATTCGGCTACCTTTTCTATCGGTAAACCTGCCCCCCATAAAACCGCTTTATCCCCTATGTTATCCTGGCTATCACAGCCTAAATCAACGGTGATCATATCCATAGAAACCCGGCCAACCAAAGGCACTATTCGGCCATTAATTAACACAGGTGTGCCATTTTTAGCATGTCTTGGGTAACCATCTCCATAACCAATCGCCACCACACCCAGTATCGTTTTGCTCGGCGTAACCCAAGTTCCGCCATATCCCACTGGTGTATTCGCATCCACTTTTTTAACTGAAATAAGTTGGCTAGATAAGGTCATCACAGGTTTTAAATTACGCTCAAGTCCGGTTTCGCCCTCAATAGGAGAAACCCCATAAAGCATAATGCCCGGCCGCACCCAATTTTGTTTGGCACGGTCAAGCACCATAGTCGCAGCGGAGTTAGCAATTGAATGCGAAAATGAGTAAGCACTACTTGCCTGTTTAAAGGCCATTAACTGGGTTTGGTTATATTTGTTATTTAATTCATCCGCGCAAGCCAAATGCGTCATTAAAACTAAGTCAGGATGAACACAAGCACAAGCTTGTAAACGTGAAACAAATTCATCCACTTGAGAAACATGAATACCTAAACGCGACATGCCAGTGTCAATTTTAAGCCACACTTTTATCGGAATACCAATTTCAAGTTCAGTAGCGGCTTGCTCTAGTTCAGCTAATTGCTTTTCATTATGGATAACAGTTTGAAAATGATTAACCGCAATACTGGCAATATCTTTCGCTTCAAAAAAACCTTCTAACAAGACAATGGTTTTATTAATGCCAGCGGCTCTTAAATTAAAAGCTTCTTCAATTCTGGCAACCCCAAATGCATCGGCTTTATTTAATGCTTGTGCCACTTCAATTAACCCATGTCCGTAGCCGTTCGCTTTACAAACCGCCATCACCTGACTCTCGGGCGCCATTTGTTTTACTTGTGCTAAATTGTGTTGCAGCGCGGATAAACTAACTTGAGCAAGTGCTGTTTTCATAACAGAAATAATTCCACCAACAAAGATCTAAGCTCAGGGTAAGAAAACACAATATCAAACCAGAGCGAGAAAAAGCTAAATATTTTCACACAAACTCACTAGTCAAACCAGTTATATATCTTTAAACTGCGACTTTATTGTTAATAGGTTTGCTGAGGTTAAAGCATAAAAATGAAGTATAAACGGAATTTAATTAAGTTTACTTGCCCCTCAATATTTAAGTACGGCCTGTTGACCTTAGCATTCCTCAACTTGGTAAGTTGCTCAAGTATTAACCAGCAACAATCAGCTAAAATTGAAACCTTAACCCAACGCATTACAGAGTTAGAGACTCAATATAAACAAGATCAGCAAACCATTGCTAACTTTAAGCAAAAAGAAGCTGATTTAGATTTATTAATTGATGTTATTAGTCAGCAAAATTCACTCACTGGCTTTAAAACGGTTAACGATAATCAAGCTCAAATTATTAAAATTAAGCAACCCAAACCGCTTGCACAAATGCCCGCTGTAAAAAAAGTAACGCCCGAACATAATCAAACAACGATTACTAATACAACAGCCAAAACAATCTCTGCGACACCCCCCGCTTTTGCCGTGCAAATTGCATCGCTCACCTCAAAACAGCAAAGCCAACAAGCTTGGAATAATTTTAAACTTAAATTTCCTGATTTAAGCCAAACCGTTACCCCTATTTTAGAAAGTGTCAACAAAGATAATATTAATTTTATTCGGCTAAAAATTGGTCCTTATTCTAAAGCTAAAGCATTAAAAACCTGCACTTTTTTAAAGCAAAACCAGCAAAACTGCCTACTGAAAAAATACACAGGTGAACAGTTTTAAATTGACAAAATGAGACTTAAATCACAAAATACTAAAGTCCGACCAGTTTTGGTCGATAAACAAATAGACTAAGTGGCGAATTTAGCAACGGAAGGCGCGCTCAAATACTCTTCTGGCTATACTCAGACCTTTAGTTTCAATCATTTATAGAATTTATAAGTTGTATCATTTTTAGGAGAACAAAATGAAATTAAAACTATTAAGCTTAGGTTTAGCTGGTTTATTTGTAGCAAATGGGGCAATGGCTGTTACAGAAACGTTTGACGCTACCGTTACTGTTCAAAATGCACTAACAATAACAGAGGATGCGTCTCTAAACTTTGGTACTATTCGCGCACAACTAGCAACAGACATCTCTGGTGGTGCAGAATCAGAAGTTGCATCTTTAATTATTGCAGCTGATGGTAGCGGTGTAACAGCAGAAGAAGGTGATACTTCAGTGATCCAAAGTTTAGAAGATGGTGAACCCGGAGCTTTTAGTGTCGGGGGAGCTGCTAATTATGCTCTACTAACAGTCACTGTAACAGCTGACTCCACCGGTATTACAACAGGCGCCCCCGGAACTCCTGTATTTACCATGTCTGATTTTGCTGGATATGTCACAACTGGTGCTAACCCAAACACTGATTTTGCATCCGGTTCTCAAGTTCGTGCAAGCGCAGACGGCTCTTTGTCTTTTAATCTTGGCGCAACAATTACTGTTGATACAAGCCTAGATACTACTAACGATAATGCCTCGTATGATGACGGTACATACACTGGTAGTTATACTGTAGCAGTTGACTACTAAATTTAGCTCAGAAGTCAAAAACAAAGTCGTTCTTTGTTTTTGACTTAAATCATATGAAAATTTTTATATTCTCAATTTTTTTGCTTCCTGTTGTTTGCCTTGCTCAACTTGATATGATTCAGCCCTTAACCTTTGGCACTATAGTTGTGGGAAAAAACGATGGAGTTAGTTATATTGAGGTATCCCCTTTAGGCACAATGAAAGCATATAATCATATATGGATAATAAAATCAGGACAAAATGCTGAATTTTTAGTGTCTAACTTACCACCATATAAAGAAGTTAATATACAAGTTGATACGTTAACCACAACGACAAGTACCCAAATCAATGATACAGAACAATTCTTAGTAGATACCGTAACTATTTTGCCCTCGCCCATAACTACCGATAGTACTGGGAAAGCTAAAATTTATATTGGTGCGGTGCTCAAAACAACCGGCAATAACAAAATATATTTAAATACCGAATATACAGCTAATTTTAGAATTACATTGAATTATTAATTAAGGATAGAATTTTGAGTTTGTTTAAAAAACAAAGATTTTTAGTTTTATTGCTTTGCTTTATGAGTGAAATAACCCAAGCACAACTTTTAATTTCTCCGACCAGAGTTGTTTTAGATGAAAGGCAACGCTCAGCAAAAGTAACTTTAATTAACCCAACTAACCAGACTAGGACTTATCGTATAGAGTGGGAAGAAAAAATAGCAAAAAGCATAGGAGGATATAAAACTTTAGAAAAAAATGGATTCGCTAATTCTGACATTAAGCTCGCCAGCCCTATGTTAAGAGTTAGTCCAAGACAAGTAACACTTCAACCAAATGAAAAGCAATCCGTAAGACTAATGTTTCGCAGACCAAAAAGCTTAACGGATTCAGAATATAGATCACACTTAGCATTCAAGCCGCTCCCAATTCAGAAAAAAACTAACAATTCAGAAAATTCTGGAGTAAAAATAGAAATTGAGACGCTACTGGCTTTCACTATTCCAGTCATCGCACGCCAAGGTAGCGTTGACGCAAGTGTTGATATAAACAAAATTCAAGTTATAAAAAACCAGCAAAATACTTCAGCACAAGTAGAACTTACTATAGATAAAGCCGGCAAATATAGCACTACAGGCAATATGCTGGTTTATTGGAAGCCAACATCGGGCGCTGCCGAACAAGTTGTGGCTCAGGTACATGGTTACAATATTTACCCAGATCAAAGCCAATACCAACTCAGCTTAGATTGGCCGGATTTTAATGCAAAACAAGGCAGCTTAAGAGTTGAATATATAGGTAAAAAAGAATTTAACGGCCAAGTATTTATTAATAAAACCTTTGATTTGGCGTCAAATCTAATTATTAAATGACGCACCCAAAGCCTGTTTTAAAGCTCAGCTTAATAAGCAGCTTGTTTGTGTTTGCAGCAGGCTGTTTTTTTGATCTTGCGGCGCAAGAACCCCCAGCTACCACGGCTCAAACACAAGCTCAAATCGAGCAGGTACAAATTAACAATTCAGGTATTCCGACCGGTGAGCCTTTACTGCTGTTAATTAAACTAGGCAATTTACAATTAGCGGATGTATTTGCGATAAAAAGTGAAAAAGGCGCTTTAATTGGCCTACAAAATTTAGCAGATGTACTGGATTTTGCGATTGAAGTTTCACTGAATAACAAAACGGCTTCGGGTTGGTACATTAACGAAGCGCAAACATTTTCACTTAACCTAAATTTATTAAATCAACAAATTCAAAGTGGCGATAATTTATACACAATTTCAGCTGATAATTATCAAATTGACGATGATATTTACATTGAACTCGCTGAACTGGAAAAGTGGTTTAAACTAGAGCTGGATATTGACTACCGTAATTTGGAACTCGATATCTCATCAGCACAAACCTTACCGATAGAACAAAGACTGGCACGTAAAAATAAATTAACTCGCTCCAGCCACCGCGTGCCCTCTGAAGCCAGTTTACCTTGGCGGGAAACAAGCTATCAATTATTTTCGTCTCCTGTGTTAGATGCGCAAATTTTTTATTCAAATCGCAGTACTGGCAATACCAGCACCACTGCCTCAGTGGTGGGTGCGCATGATTTGGCTTATTTATCTAGCCGTTATTTTATTAGAGCCAACGAACAAACTAACCGTTCTGCCAATATTAGCGATGTGCGGCTCAATTTATTTGAAGAGTCCACCGACAAAAATTTACTTGGCCCATTGCAAGCCAGCCGGTACGAATTTGGCGATGTGCAACCCATTAATATTGGCTATAACAGCATTACTTCCGTTAGCCGAGGCATTAATTTTAGTAACCGCCCTTTGTTTCGTGAAATTAATAACGAAACCACCAGCTTTTCGGGTGATATTCAACCCGGTTGGGATGTTGAGCTTTACCGCAATAAAATTTTACTAGAATCGAGTTTAAGTAATGACAATGGTCGCTACGAATTTAATAATGTTGAATTACTATATGGCGATAACCAGTTTGAACTCATTTTTTATGGCCCTCAAGGCCAAGTGAAAACCGAATCTAAGCAAATTATTGTGAATCAAAACCCGGTTGAAGATAATCAATTTGTTTATCAGTTATCGTTAACGCAACAAGGCCGGCAACTATTTGATGAAGTGCTAGATAAAAATTATCGGGATGGCGGCTGGTTGCTCTCTGGCCGTTACGATTATGGCTTTAGCGATTGGGCATCGTTTTATGTCGGCCACGGTTTGTATTTAGGGGCTGATGATAATATTGATGTTAATAACACTACAGATAATCAATATGCGATTGGCGGCCAGTTTAATTTATTTGATCGGGCTATATTAAGTACCAGCTTTGATGGCAGTGAAAACGGAGACCGTAATTTACGCTCCGCTTTACGTACTAAATTTGGCGATCAAGCGGTTACCCTAAATTATCAATCTCGTCATGTCTCTGAGGGCTCAAATAATCAAGTATTCTCTGCAAGTGTGGGCGGCAATCTTTATTCGTACGACAGGGTTCATTTACGCCACCAAAATAACTTATCAATAAACGATTCAGGCAATACGCAAACTCAAAGGTTTAATAACTCGTTAGCGCTTTATACGCCTTGGCTTAATTTAAATAATCAAATTAGCTGGCAACACAACGCTAATTCAGAGTTTGAGACAGATACTAGTTATGGTCAGCTTCAATTGCAAAAACGCTTTTATCGTTTATCAACCCGTTTTAGTGCTTTGTATTCACTTAAACCCGTTAACGAAATAACCGCTTATCGTGCTGAGTTTTCATATCCGCTGAGTAATACATTTTCTGCCGAGTTGGATTTATATCAACTCAACACAACTGATTACCAGTCGGTTCAAACTAATTTAACTTGGAGCCAAGATAACTTTCGTTTATCCAGTTATTTTGATTATGACAGTGAAGATAAATGGCGTTTAGGTTTATCCTCTAACTTTAGTTTTGGCTACCACGCGCAAGAAAATATTTATTTTTTAAATAAAATATCACTCACTAGAGGCGGCTCTGTTTTAGTACGTGTGTTTGAAGATGAAAATTTAAATGGCCAATATGACATAGGTGAAAAACCGCTTGAAGGTGTTAAAGTCGCGGCTTTACAAGGTGGCCGTCGCAGCAATACCAATGAGCTAGGCTTGGCTTTATTACGCTCGCTAAGCTCGGGTCGAACAACAGATATAACAATAGATAAATCAACCTTACCCGATCCATTTTCAATCCCCAGCCATAAAGGTATTTCAATTACCCCAAGAGATGGTTATGTTGATATGCTAGATGTGCCTATTGTCATGTCGAGCGAAATAGAAGGCACTGTATTTATGGCTAGCAGCGACCAGCCAGCCACTTATGTACCAATTCAATTATTAAATAAAGAAAATGAAGTTATCGCCAGCACAGACAGTGAATTTGATGGGTATTATTTATTTGTTGATATTCCACCTGGCGAATATCAGATTAAAGTGGCTGATCATTATCTTAAACAAAAACAACTTAAGCCTCATCAAGCACAATTAATTGAATTTTCTGGTGAAGGAAAAATTGTTAATGGCATGGATATCCATTTAGAAAAATATCAAGCTAAAACGATATATGCTGTAATAGGACCAAGCTTTGATTCTTTGCCTATTTTAAATCTATACTGGCAACAGCTCAAACTTAAAGCAAGTGAACTGATTGATGCAACATACAAACTGAACTCTACTACGAGTCGTTATACGTTAGTTTTTGCTCAATTAAACAATCAACAAGCCAGCTTGAATTATTGCAAAAAAATTAGCTCGATTTTATCAATTGATTGTAGTGTCAGTGAGCTTGAATTACTTGAATAGTGGTAATATTTACAACACAATTTCAAACTAAAGTTATATTCTCTCCGTATCACCTAATATTAGTAGCTGAATTTAAGATAGCTTAAACGTTAAACGGAAATAAAATTTATGAAAAAAACGCTAACCGCCACCAGCTTATTGCTGATTTTTAGCTGTTTTAGCACTCAGGCTAAACAGGCCCCCTCACCTAAACGTCAGTTTAGCGCACCTCAAGGTT
The DNA here is from genome assembly GCF_026725475.1 of Catenovulum adriaticum. Taxonomy (NCBI): domain Bacteria; kingdom Pseudomonadati; phylum Pseudomonadota; class Gammaproteobacteria; order Alteromonadales; family Alteromonadaceae; genus Catenovulum; species Catenovulum adriaticum. Next base: position 690,624 of record NZ_CP109965.1, on the reverse strand, counting down.
TTACCTATGGGGTTGGTGTAGCGGTCAAACGTGAAATTTATAAAGGCTACAAACAACGAGTTGTACCCCTGCCATTGTTTGGTTATCAGGGGGATAAATTAAGTGTTTATGGGCCTTTTATTAGTTATAAATTGTATCAACATAACCAAGTTAAAGTATCCGCATTAGTTGCCCCTCGATTTGAAGGCTTCGATGAATCAGACAGTGATTATTTTGAAGGAATGGAAGAACGTAAGTTTTCAATGGATGCTGGTTTAGGGGTTGATTACAAACCTAAAGGCTGGCATTTATCTGCTAAGCTCAGAGCCGATGTATTATCACGCTCAAACGGTTATGAGGCTAACTTTAAAGTGGCTAAATCATACCGTTATGGGCCTATTAGTTTTGGCCCAGACATAGGGTTAACTTATTTAGATAGCCACAATGTAGATTATTATTATGGTGTTAGAGCAAGTGAAGCAACGGCTGACAGAGCGTTTTATCAAGGTCAATCAGCGCTTAATAAAAGTGTTGGCTTTTCAGCCTCTAGTCCTATGTATGGCGGTTTTGTCCGCGCGGGAATCAACCACACTTGGTATGACGATGCCATTACTGATAGCCCGCTAACGGAGCGAGATGCTAGCTTAAGCTTTATGTTGACCTACTCTAGATTTTTTAATTAATCTAAACTTTTAACCTCAATTTTAATTTCACTTTCAAGTTCATCTTAAATAAATTAAAAAGCCGGAGCCTTAACATTCAAGACTCCGGCTAGATAGATACCTCAAGCACAGTTTTTTTATATCTAAACAATTTTAACTTTAAATAGCCTAAACTCAGGTTATTTAAGTAAAGTATAGAACAAATTAAAAAATTTGCGCTCACAAAAACAAAAAACCGCTTGGCGTAAACCAAACGGTTTTTTAGCTGGTATTTAACTATAAAAACTAACCCTAAATTAGGGCTGAGCTAAATTATAGTTTATCAGCGTTTTCTGAAAGGTAAGAAGCAACACCAGATGTGCTTGCGTCCATACCTTTATCACCTTCTTGCCAGCCAGCAGGACAAACTTCACCATGCTCTTCGTGGAAGTTTAATGCATCAATTGTACGTAGCATTTCGTCGATGTTACGACCTAATGGTAAATCGTTAACTACTTGGTGACGAACAACACCGTCAGCGTCAATTAAGAAAGAACCACGGAAAGCAACACCAGCTTCTGGGTGCTCAACATCGTATGCTTGACATACTTCGTGCTTAACGTCAGCAACTAAAGGATATTGAACTTGACCAATACCACCGTCGTTTACTGCTGTGTTACGCCATGCGTTATGAGTGAATTGTGAATCGATAGAAACACCAATTACTTCAACACCACGCTTTTGGAACTCAGCAAAACGCTTATCAAAAGCGATTAATTCTGAAGGACATACAAAAGTAAAATCTAATGGATAGAAGAAAATAACGGCTTTTTTGCCTTTGATTTTTTCGCTTAATTTGAAATCTTCAACAATTTCACCATTACCTAAAACGGCAGCGGCTGTGAAATCCGGAGCGGGACGACCTACTAATACTGACATTATAATTCTCCATACGTATTTTTGTGGAAATAAATTGATTGGTTTGCTACTTGCAAACAACCAATATGTGAAAAGATTATATGGGCGGATTATTAAAAACCAAGGATTTAAAAGCGAATTTTTAATTTTTTCGATCATCTACAAAAGTTTTTGCTTAAAACGACGCATTAAATGACAAAATTGTCATAAATTTAAAAAACACTGTTGCTAATACGAACGTTTCTCATTTATAATGAGATTACTAACTAAGAGAGGTAATTATGTACGTTTGTTTATGTAACGGCATTACAGATAAAGCGATTAAAAAAGCAGTTGAAAACGGCTGTGATAGCTTGGCTGATCTTAGAAAACAAATGGATGTTGCTGACCAATGTGGTAAATGCCGTAAGCATGCGGTTGAAGTTATCCAACAATCAAAAATTTTAGCGGACAAAGAAAACGGCTTATTGATCGCAGCATTTGCTTAAATTTATTTCCCCTTCTGTTAATTTAAGCACTATTACCCTATACCAATTTATTCCTATACCCACTTAAATTTTTATTCCTAAAGTTCGACCATCAACAACTCACTCAACTCAATTTTAACTCACTCATCTTTAGCTCATATTGTTTTTGCTAAGCTGTAAATAATCACGACTCGACCGGCATTGGCTATGTATTATCGCTCACTTAACTAAACTTAGTTAACAAGGCTAAATTACTCATCCAAACCGTAAAATAGTCCCTAACGAGCCGTGAGGTTATTTGTAGGTATAACTTAAGCTACCTGCTGGATTAACATTAACTCCGGAAACTCTTATGAATAAATTAGCAGTCACCTTATTTACAGCTCTAATATTAGCAGGATGCAATACCAGCAAACACATACCCGATACAGACAATACTGATAATTTAAATAATGGTAATACCACTCCTGAAACAGCTTCCTCTAAACCCAATATTTTATTAATTATTAGCGACGATCAAGGTTTAGATGCCTCCGCGCAGTATAACTACAGCTTAGATTTACCCAATACACCCACGTTAGATTCAATCGCACAAAATGGAATCATTTTTGACAATATGTGGACAACGCCCGCTTGTGCAACCAGCCGCGCACAAATTTTAACAGGTAAGCACGGTATTCATACCGGCGTAAATTCGGTGCCTGCGAGCTTATCTTTAACTGAACAAAGCATTCAGTCTTATCTTAAAAGCCAAGCTGCCACACAAGATTACCAAACTGGCTTTTTTGGAAAGTGGCATTTAAGTCCAGCCGATGAAGCAGCTCGCCCCAACCAATTTGGCGTAGATTACTACGCAGGCTCGCTGACAAATTTAAGTAGCTATACTGATTGGACATTAACCGTTAATGGCGAGCAAACACAGCAAACTCAATACCATACCCAAAAAATTACAGACTTAGCCATTAATTGGATTAAACAGCAACCTGCAGATACCCCCTTGGTTTAGCTGGCTTACTTATGCAGCGCCACATGCACCATTTCATCTACCGCCTGCTGAGTTACATAGCCGAAACGATTTGAGCGGAACCCAAGCCGACATAAATAATAATCCACGCGATTATTATTTAGCGTCAATTGAAGCTATGGATCATGAAATTGCACGTTTACTTAACTCACTCCCCGAACAAACACGCAAAAATACGAGCATTATTTATATGTCAGATAATGGAACGCCCAAGCGAATCATTGAGCCGGAAACGGGGTTATTTAGTAAAACACAATCTAAAGGCACTTTATATCAAGGCGGTATTAATGTGCCTTTTATCATTAGCGGTGATCTTATTACCCGCAAAGGCGAATACGAAAGCGCTTTATTATCCGGTGCTGATTTATTTTCAACCATAGCTGAAATGGCAGGTATTGAGCTGCATTCAATTAACGACAGTCATAGTTTTTACGATTTATTGTTTGATTCTAGCGCAGCAGCCGAGCGCAACATTGTTTTTAGCAATTATCAAAGCACTACAGGTATGAGCTATGCCATTCGTGAACCGCATTATAAGCTAATTAAGTATTCCGATAACGACATGGAGTTTTATCAACTTATTGATGATTTGGTGGAAACGGATAATTTACTCAGTAACCCTACCCTAACTAGCGAAGGGCAAACTGCATTTGCTCAGTTAAAAAACCAGCTTGATGTGTTAGTCTGTCATGAAAACTCAGCAATCGACATTACCTATGCGACTTTTAACAATCGTAGCGCTAATTGTGCATCTTACGTCAATACTTACATGTCAGATGTATACGACATAAATGAAATGATTGCTTACCAAGGTGCTTTTACAATTAGCTTAACGGACGATAAATGCTTATTTAATACAAATGCCATCCCAAACCATGATTTTAATGATGGTGCCAGACGCTTTCCTAATCAAGTATCACCACAAAATGATCAGTTTGAAGTAACCACTAATCCAACACTGGCCGATGAAACGACGGCATTATCTTTAGTCACTGATAACGCGCTATTACTGAACGGAATAAAAGTCGATTTACTCGCAGCAGCTTGCTATGGTGTTGGTGACGGAAAAATTGGCTGTAACGATATGTCAACACCGTGGCGATATGATCCGATACATGAAGCGAATAACTTTAATGTTGATTCTCACAACGCTCATACACAACCTGACGGTACTTACCATTACCATGGTACCCCAAACGCCATGTATGAAACAAATGCAAATAGCAGCTCTGCGGTAATTGGCTTTGCAGCTGATGGCTTCCCAATATTTGGACCTTTTATTGATGATAAAGGCATCATTCGTAAAGCTGTTTCAAGTTATCAGTTAAAATGAGGTGAACGTCCTTCTGGTGAAGCAGAATCTGGCGGCATATATGATGGTACATTTAGAGATGATTATGAGTACGTGCCAGGGGCTGGCGACTTGGATGAATGTAACGGCGTGACTTACAATGGAGTTTACGGATATTATATTACCGAAAGCTACCCTTACATTTTAAACTGCTTTAAAGGGACACCCGATCCATCATTTAATAAAAGATAGAGTTTAGGAGCTAGGAACTAAGATCTTGGAGCTAGGATCTAAATCCAAAATATTAAGCATAATAGATAAAAATGAAGAATAGAAAACAAGAGAGATAAAATAAGATTTGGAGCGGCTAACGAGACTCGAACTCGTGACCCCGACCTTGGCAAGGTCGTGCTCTACCAGCTGAGCTACAGCCGCATAGTAGATAAGTATTACATTTTATTGCAGCATTCCATCAAAAAGGAATGGTGCCCGGGGCCGGACTTGAACCGGCACACTCTATGAGCGAGGGATTTTAAATCCCTTGTGTCTACCAATTCCACCACCCGGGCGACACAATACAGATAGCTAAAAAGCTTAAAATTTGGAGCGGCTAACGAGACTCGAACTCGTGACCCCGACCTTGGCAAGGTCGTGCTCTACCAACTGAGCTACAGCCGCAACATTTGTTTGCTCCATTCACGCTCTGTTAAACGAGAATGGTGCCCGGGGCCGGACTTGAACCGGCACACTCTATGAGCGAGGGATTTTAAATCCCTTGTGTCTACCAATTCCACCACCCGGGCGACACAATTTTTGTTTTCAGTTTATGGAGGCGGGTCCCGGAGTCGAACCGAGGTAGACGGATTTGCAATCCGCTGCATGGCCACTCTGCCAACCCGCCGCATCAGCTAAACTATTGGAGCGGCTAACGAGACTCGAACTCGTGACCCCGACCTTGGCAAGGTCGTGCTCTACCAACTGAGCTACAGCCGCAACATTTATCCAGAACTACAAAGCAAAACTATCAAAGTTTATGTTTCACAGCATCCCTGAAAACGAGGCGCATTTTACAAAGTATTGAGAATGAGTCAACACTTAATTTCAATATTTTTTCTAACCGCTCAATAAAACAGCTATCCGCGCTAAAAACAGCCATTTTTACGCTTTGAAAACTAATTTACTTTAAATTCTGGCCAAGCTGCTTTTAAGTAAATGAGCATAGACCAAAAAGTTAAAACCACTGCAATATAAAATAATCCGATACTAAACCAAAACGGCATTCCAGTGAGTGGCATTAACAAACCAAATATAGCCCCCATTTGTGCAAAAGTTTTATATTTGCCCAAATTAGAAACTTTAACCGCAGCTCGTTTGCCCAACTCTGCCATCCACTCTCGTAGCGCCGAAATTAAAATTTCACGACACACCATCACAATGGCGGGCAAGGTGATCCAAAACACATTGTAATGTTCAACGATCAAACCTAAAGCGGTGGCTACCATGAGCTTGTCGGCGACTGGGTCTAAAAACGCACCAAAAGGCGTTGATTGCTGCCAACGCCTTGCCAAATAACCGTCTAACCAATCGGTTGCCGCAGCAAGCGCAAAAACACCGGCCGCTAAATAAGCACCCCAAGCTACGGGGAAATAAAAAAACAGTACAAAAAACGGAATTAAAACTATTCTAAACACCGTTAATATATTAGGTATATTCCACATCTAATCATTCAACCTGTATAAGTTGGCGTTATTGTCGCACTATTTAATGGGGTTTGTCATGTAAGTATGAAAAAACCACCTCCGCGATTTTAGCACTAATACCTGGCACTTTCGCTATTTGTTCAACAGAAGCATTTTTTAGTTCTTGCATTCCGCCTAAATATTTTAACAGTGCTTGGCGCCGTTTGGCCCCAATACCTGGAATAGATTCAACCGATGATGTCGTTTTAACTTTTTGCCGTCTGACTCTGTGGCCAGTAATCGCAAAACGATGTGACTCATCACGAATGTGCTGAATTAAATGCAGTGCGGGAGAATGAGATTCCAAATTTAAAATTTGATGACTGCCAGCCATAATTAATGTTTCTAACCCGGGCTTTCGAGTCACGCCCTTTGCGACGCCAACTAATAATGGCATTTTTCCAGTCCAATTTGCAAAATGAGACTCTGCTTGCGCGAGCTGGCCTTTGCCCCCATCAATAAAAACAACATCAGGTATCTTATTGTCTGGTTGAGAATCTTTATATCGCCGAGCTAATACTTGAGCCATAGCGGCATAATCATCGCCTGGCGTAATGCCTTCAATGTTATATTTTCGGTAATCGGCCTTTAATGGACCATCTCGATTAAAAACAACACAAGAGGCAACTGTTTGCTGACCCATCGTATGGCTAATATCAAAACATTCAATTCGGCCAATAGGTTGAGACAATTCTAATGCTAAATCAAGCGCTTCAAATCTGCGCTGCATAGATAAAGATTCCGTCAACCGAGTACTCACCGCATTTTGTGCATTGGTTGAAGCTAACTGTAAATATTTAGCTTTTTCACCCCGGGTGGGTACAACGAGCTGCACGGCTTGTTGATAGAGCTCTTGTATTGCTGATTGTAACCCTTGCTGCTCTGCAATTTCGTGCGGTAAAACAATTTCTTTGCCCGGTTGGCGACCATCGTCTTGATTTAAATAATACTGTGCGACAAACGACGTTAATATCTCTTCGCTTTCAGCTTGTTTTGGCATTTTAGGAAAAAAACTTTTACTACCCAAAATTTTGCCTTCGCGAATAAATAATAAATGAATACAAGCCACGCCATGCTGATAAGCAAACCCAATAATATCTAACGCTTTATGATTACCGGTAACATATTGCTGCTCTTGTACTTTACGTAATGCGGTAAGCTGGTCTCTGTATTGCGCTGCTTTTTCAAATTGGAGTAATTGACTGGCCGATTCCATTTTGTCAGCCAATAAATTAATAACTTCTTGGCTTTTACCCTGTAAAAACAATTTTACCAGCTGTACTTGCTCCAAATATACATTGTCAGAGACATAACCTTCAACACAAGGGGCTAAGCACCTTTTTAATTGATACTGTAAACACGGCCGCGTACGTGCCTGATAATAGCTATCTTCACATTGGCGTACCGGAAATACTTTTTGCATTACCCGTAAACTTTCTCGCACCGCTCCGCCTGATGGATATGGGCCAAAATATTGCCCTGCTTTCTTTTTCGCTCCGCGATGAAAGGCTAAGCGTGGATGTTGGTGGTCGGATACCAAAATATAAGGGTAAGATTTATCGTCACGTAGCAAAACATTATATTTTGGCATGTACTGCTTAATATAATTGTTTTCTAAAATAAGCGCTTCAGTTTCAGTATGGGTAACAGTGACATCAATATGATTAATCTGACGAACCAAAGCAACTGTTTTAGCATTACTTAAGTTATCGCGAAAATAAGAAGGCACTCGTTTTTTAAGGTTTTTTGCTTTTCCCACATAAATAATATCACCCGCCTTATCGTACATTCGATAAACGCCGGGCTGTTGGGTTAAATTTTTTAAAAAAGATTGGTAGTCAAACTCAGTTTTTGCCACTAAAAATATCCGGTTCGGCCAAAAAGTTATGAAGTATAATACGAGGATTTAATCAAAAAGTTTAGTATGAGTTCGTTTTATGCTTTATTAAACTTATGCTTATATTGCATAACTCATACAGCATAATTGAGCAGCTTAATTTTATAAGCTGCTGGTATCTAACATATGATATTTAATGGCTAAATGCGTTAATTCAACATCTCCACTCACTTTAAGTTTTTCGAACATGCGATAACGATAGCTATTCACGGTTTTTGAACTCAAACTCAGTTTTTCTGAAATATTTTGCACTTTTTCGCCACGGGTTATCATCAGCATGATTTGCAATTCACGCTCTGATAATAGATCAAAAGGATTATCGTCCTGACCAGAAAATTGTGATAATGCAATGTGCTGAGCAATTTCAGGTGCAATATATCGCTGCCCAGAATGCACTAAACGAATCGCTTTTATCATTTCGTCAGGGCAAGCACTTTTAGTCAAATAACCTGCTGTGCCTAATTGCATTACCTTGTAAGGTAGCGGCCCTTCAGCATGTACCGTTAGAAAGATCACTTTAGTTTCAGGACAAAAACGAACAATTTTTTTGGTAGCTTCAATGCCACCTATCCCCGGCATATTCATATCCATGAGCACGATATGTGGATTATGTTCTCGGCAAAATTTAACAGCCTCTTCGCCTGTTTGTGCCTCACCAACCACTTTTATCCCTCGAACTTCATTTAAAATGCGACTTATCCCTGTCCTCACTAATTCATGGTCATCTACTAATAATATATTAATCAAATGAACTCCGGAGCCCACTGGCCAAGTCAAAAGTTTTAAAACGCATGTTATCACCCAAAACTACTCAACAAAATTGAACCTAGGTCAGTTAAATAAATTGTATTTAAGCAAATAACCCTAAGCAATATGTGAGTATGTATATATCCAGATTTTTAACAAATCCGCTATAAAAGTAAAGAATAGATTGCGTATTTAGCCAAATAAACTAAATTCGCTCGGTGAATAGTAGATAAAATAGACAAAAACCTCACTGTCGTTTAAAAACAATGAGGTTTAACTTGGCGAGTTTGCTGCTTTGACTAATGTAAAGCGAGCAGTTAACCTGAATTAATTACATGAAATATGATTTTTTTCAGATTTTTTAGCAGAAAGTTCAATTTGACTAATTGATAAATTAAGCTCAGCTAAACTATTTAGCTCAAAAGGCACAGTTAATTGGCTATCGCTCATTATTGCCGCTTCAAAACAATTTGGACTAACTGATAAAGTTTGCCATTCATTTAATCCAAGTTTGTTTAACCCCTTCGAAATATCGACACTTGACTTGCAAGTCAAATCCTTTTCGCAACTCATAGAAATAAAAACAGGTGCGTTAACTTCACTTTCTCGTTTAAGATCCAGTACTAAATTAGCTTGCTGCTTGGCTAATGTTGAGAAAAAATCGGGTAAATCCCCCACAAGTTCAAATTTAATGCCTGCTTTATTCGAAACATCAAATCTAACTCTAAACGCATCTTCCTGAATGAATCTGTCAATGGTGCGGTAGTAAACTCCATTAAGTTGCTCTGAATTTGAGTTAATCGTTTTTTCAGTAGACTGATTAAATAAGCGTATTTCCCATACGTTGCCCACTTTGCCATCAAACAAGTTCAGTTGATTAGTTTTGTTTGATGCTAGTGTTGACACCTCATTTAGTTGACCTGAAACCAGCGCTGTATTGTTACTGCGAGTTTGATAAGTTAAACCATAGCCGTAATCAAATAACGCGGTTTTATTTTTATCAAACCGGTTTACTTGTTGCGTTGCGCTATTGGGCCAAGAAAACGACAACTTCCCAACAAAATCATGTTGCACTTGGGTTGAGCTATCAGTAAATAAGACATCTGCCACAGCACTGCCTTCTGAACCGGGTAACCATGCGGCAACAAATGCATCGCTTGCATTCAGCTCAGCATTAACCCACATTGGGCGACCACTAATAAAAATTGAAACCACCGGGATGTTTTGCGCTTTCAAACGTTTGAGTAGAGCCAAGTCTGTTTTGGAGTCTAGTTGGTAGCCAAGGTGCGCTCGATCTCCAACCCCTTCTGCATAAGGCTCTTCACCAAACACCACAATAGCAACATCAGGTTTTTTGGTAAAATTTGCATTTTCATTAAGCTCTACTGAGCCACCTGCGGCTTTAACTTGCTCTGCAATCCCATCGTAAATTGAGCTACCACCCGGAAAATCGGAATTTTGGTTACCCGTGCCTTGCCAAGTAATTGTCCAACCACCTGACTGCTTACCAATATTATCAGCCGCATCGCCGGCTACTAATACATTAATATTTGGGTTGAGCGGTAATAATTGCTGGTTGTTTTTTAATAACACCAGTGACTCTCTAACAGCCTGCTCTGCCACTTTTCTATGCTCAGGGTGTCCGATAAGCTCAGGTTTATTAGCCAATACACGTTTTGCCGGGCTGGGTTTGTCAAATAAACCAGCTCTAAATTTAACCCGTAAAATTCTTGTCACTGCATCATTTATTCTCGACTCAGGTATAACGCCTGATTGAGCTTGTGCCAAAGTATTTTCATACAAAGCTTTCCAGTTTCCGGGCGCCATATAAATATCTAAACCGGCATTGGCTGCTTGTGGGCAGTTTTCATTAGTACAGCCTTTTATTTGGCCGTGTCCATTCCAGTCACCCACAACAAAACCATCAAACCCCATTTTATTTTTTAAAACTTGAGTTAATAAATAGTGGCTACCATGAATTTTTTCACCATTCCAGCTGTTAAACGAAGCCATCACAGATTGTGCACCTGCGGTTAACCCCCCCATGTAACCTTGCGCGTGGATATTAAACAAATCAGCTTCTGAAGTGGTGTTATTGCCTTGGTCAACTCCATCTATAGTGCCGCCATCACCAACAAAATGTTTCACTGTGCTGATGACTTGCTCATCACCTAAAAACCCGGTTTTTTCACTACCTTGCAAGCCTTTCACGATAGATTCGGCATACTGCTTTACGATTTCAGGATCTTCTGAATACCCTTCATAAGTTCGACCCCAGCGATCATCTCGTACCGTTGCAACCGTAGGGGCAAATACCCAATCAATCCCAGTTGCCATCACTTCTTGAGCGGTCGCTTTTGCAATTTTTTCAATCAATGCAGGATTATTAGCGGCGCCTAAGCCGATATTGTGTGGAAATAAAGTCGCACCAATGACATTATTATGGCCATGTACAGCATCAGTGCCCCACATAGTTGGAATGGTGCTGCCATCCATTGAGTCATCAACTGACGCTTGATACATTTGTTCGGCTAACTCAATCCAATCTTGCGTAGTAGAATGTTTATTCGCATTTGGAAATGAGCCTCCCCCATTTAAATATGAACCAAAGCCATACTTACGCATATCTTCAACACTAATATCACGAATTTCTGGCTGAATCATTTGCGCAATTTTTTGCTCTAATGTCATATTTTTTAGTACGGCTTGTACTTTTTGTTCAATTTTTGGATCTTTTTTAATGGCTGAATCAATTTTAGGCCAAAGTGGTTGACCCTCATTATTAGCATCAGTCGTTTCTGGCGAGATCGAGCTTTGACTACAAGCCGATATACATGCCACAGTGACTGCCAAAGTAATGCGTTTAAGTTTTTTCATTTTAGTTACCTTCGTAAACAAGGTTATTGGCTTGATGTCAATCAAGTCGTTTTGCGCTAGCCAACAACACTAAAGCCTTGTACCTGACCACAACTCCGCTAGGATCGATTAATACCAAACAGCAAAGTTAATTGATAAATTTAAAATCATGAGGATTGAAATAGTTAAAAGCTAGTAGCCCCGCTGGCTAACACTAACCCAGCGGGGTATAGCTTTTATAGATTAAAAGCTATAACGAGCACCCAAGGTGTATCTGGGACCATATTGACGGGCAAATAAGAATTGCTCTTCAAACCGACCATACCCTTGCTCTGTTTCATTGTTAATATTAACGCCATCAAAAAATACCGTCAGGTTTTCATCTACGTCATAATTAACACTTACATCCCACTGACCAAAGGCTTTGGCAAACTGTGGAGGTGCTTCAGAAGACCCTTGATCTTGGCCTTGACCAATTAAATAAGCATCACGCCAGGCGTAAGTAAATTTAACTGATAAGTCGTCTTTTTCATAAAAAGCTTGGAAGTTAGCTGAATCGCTAATCCCCGGCAAAACCGTTTGCGTATCTAATATGCTGGGATCGTAAGTCACATCACCGTCAACGATGGTTGCATTAAATGCAGTACCAAAGCCAGATTCCCCAAACATATGTTGAATAGCAATTTCTGCACCATACACTTCACGTTTTTCGACGTTTTCAGGTGAGGTAACAGACCAAACCAATAACGGGTCACTACTAGGATCGGCTTCAATCGCATCGGCATCATTACCGTAACCATTGGCGATTAATTGAGCATGAATGGCAGAGTCGGTTGCTTGCTCGCCATTGGCTTCAATTTGTGACACGGCTTCATTATATCGTTCGCCTTGATAAACATCATGAACCCCATCTAAAGTGACAGCGACCGTTGTCGTATCAATCCAGTCAGCTACTTTTTTAGCAAATAAGCCAAGCGACATGTAACTGGCTTCTTCATAGTAATATTCAACTGACAAATCAATGTTGGTTGATTGATAAGGCTTAAGGTTAGTGTTGCCTCGGCTACCTGTTCTCGTCCCGAGTTTAGGGCTACCGGTATAAGATTCACCGCCTAATAGAAAACCAAGCTCAGGGCGAGTCATGCTTTTACCTACCGAAAAACGTCCAACAACATCATCGGTTAAATCAACTTTAAGGTCGAGCATTGGTAAAAATACGTCGTAGCCCCCTTCATTAGTGACTCTTTGAAACTCGCCATCACCGGCAAAATTAGTAATCCACTCTGATGAGGTCGACCAAACCACGTCTTCAACAATTCGGCTTTCAGATGGACTAATAACATCTGTTTTTTCATAACGCATACCTGCATTAATTTGCACAGGAAAGTCCATCACATCAAAATACCATTCACTTTGCAGATAAAGTGCACTTGTAGTTTCTTCAACTAAATCTTGAGGGGCGTCTTCTGAAATACCAAGCATAAAGGCATCACTTTCCCCAACTACATCTGCAGTCAAATAAGCTTGTTTAATTGCTAAAACCTGATCAAAGTCATAGGTATAAAAATAATTAGGCGAAAGTGCACTGCCACCACCTGCAAACTCATCTAAAAAGCCCGATGTATCTTGCTTAGTAAATATGCTTGATGGGAAAATATTCGCAAAACTGGGGTTAAAGCCAGGCTTACCTAGCAAACCACTCCACGCATTACTGCCTGAAAGGGTTTGTTTAGTATAAGAGACCCCCCCTTTAATTTTTGCTAACGCGCTATATTCAGGATTCGCCCAAGTGGTATCTAGCTGAACCTGCTGTACTTTAGATTCGCCTGGCGTATGCGTAAATTGACCAAAATTAGAGTCAATTTCATTCGCAGCTAACTCATTAGTACCGTTATTCCATAAGATTTCATAATGCGGGATTTCACCGGTTCGGTAATCATAAATTTTCTTTTCAAGCTTATCCGAACCTAAAATAACTTGGCCGTTACTTTTTATTCCTTTATCTTTACCATTATCAATTTTGCTAATAGAGTCATGCATATCAAGCTCAACATGAATGTCGCTATTGAGCTGCCAGTCAAGATTTAAACCAATTGAACGCGAGTCTACTTCTGTGGTATTTCGGCTCATGGTAAATGAACCATCGTCACCGGCAATATCAGCAAAAACGGCTGTACCATTTTCATCCAATTCATAAGCATTAATATTACCACCAAAGTTATTCCAAATACCCCAACCTGTTGTTTCTACCCCGGTAGTGGCTAACGTACCGGTAAAGTCAGTGGTAATGGTTAAATCTTCAGTTGGTGCGTACTGTAAGGTAACTTGACCATTGATTCGCTCACGCTGAACATCGCTATAACTATAATTCATGTCTTTTGGAAAAAAATGACCTGCCACTGCATTACCATCTTTATCGGTATAAGCTGCAACTGGGTTACCTTCTGAATCGGTTGGCCTATGATCAATCACCTCGCCATTTGGCTCACTGGGGAGTTCAACATTGGCGTGCCAACCTTGAATATTAGCCGTTTGCTGTTGAAAGTCTCGTCGGTGGTATGAAACAGTCGCCGCAACACCAAAAGTATTATCCATAAATGTATTGCTGTATAAAGCGGCAAACTCTGGCGTAAAATCATCACCTGCCACATTAGAGGTATCATTAATTAGCTTGCCCATCACGCTAACTTTTTGCCCAGGTGATTGTAATGGTTTAGGCGTTACAATATTTACGGTTGCGCCCAGACCACCTGTTGGAGTTTCAGCTCGAGCGGTTTTCATTACTTCTAAGGTTGAAACCCCTTCAGATGATAAGTTTTCAAAGTTAAAAGAACGGGTAAAACCTGTTCCCGGCATTTGACGGCCATTTAACGTCACCAAGTTAAAGTGAGGACCAAAACCACGCACTGTGATCTCACTACCTTCACCGTTTGACCGACTAATAGTAACACCGGTAATGCGTTGTAGAGATTCAGCTAAGTTAGTGTCTGGAAATTTACCCATTTCTTCAGCAGAAATCGCATCCATGACCCCAAAAGTATCGCGCTTTAAATCCATTGAGCGAATTAAACTGCCTCTAATGCCTTTTACCGTGATAACTTCATCAACTTCTGCTTTTTCACTATCTTGGGCCATAACTTGGTTGCTAAAACTCATTGCAATAATTGCTGAAACACAAGTCGCTAATGGTTTTTTATAAAAATTGTTTGTATTCATAATTTGCTACTCTTTAAATTTATTAGACTAGATTAAGTAATTGTTGTAAGCGGCTTAGTCTCGCCGCTCATTTTACTGCCTACTCTTGCGGCTTAATCACCATATTGTCGATTCGGTATGTTGCACCTTCACCGCTACCCCAAGCAGGGAACACCATCACCACATCAACTGCACTTAAATCTAAACCTGCATCAAATAAATCTTGTAATGAGTAAATATAAGTTTGCCATTGCCCAGCCACTGGTGCTGCGCCTTCCTGACTATCTGACAAGTTTAACTCAACCGCACTTGCAGCATCATTAGACTCAATCTTAAATAACCAAGCTGCCTCAGCGTCATTTGGCATAGAAATCACTTTCATTTCAAACTGAACAATACCGTTAGTTAATAAATTAGAAACATCTAAATACACATCATCATCTGCGTTAATACCCATTACGGTTGGCTCTGCACCAATAGAGAATTCCGCAACCATGCCATGTTCAGTATCATCATTGACAATCGCTGGTGTTGAACCGCCACAACAATCCCAAATTGACCAATCAGTTAAAGCCTCATCAGCAAATAACATATGCCCGGCAAAACTATCTACTGCATTAGGATCGTATATATTCACGTTGTCTACCTGATAGATAGCTCCGTCACCGGTGCCCCATGCTGGAAATATCATCAATACGTCAATCGCACTGGCATCTAAACCTGCATTGGCCAAATCAGATAAATTAAAAGTATAAGTTTGCCACTGGTCAGCGACTGGCGACTGCGCCTCAACACTGGCGTCGAGCGCCATTTCTACCGCAGTATCACCATCATTCGATTCAACCTTAAATAACCAACCACCACTGGTGTCGCTTGGCATTGACGTGACTTTCATATCAAACTGAATAACCCCATTTGATAAAATCCCAGTTGCGTCAAAAGGAGCGGGTGAAACGCCTTCAGCTAAATTGGCCGTTCGTGAAATAAAGCCCATTACAGTTGGCTCTGAGCCAATTGAAAACTCTGCTACCATGCCATGTTCAGGATCGGTTGAATCTATCACCATAGGGGTTGTACCACCGCAACAGTCCCATAAAGGCCAAGTGTCTTTTGCTGATTCTTCGAATACGTTCAATTTAGGCGATGCTGAGTTAGCGCCCTCAATGGTTAAATTTGTAATTTGATAAACGGCACCTTCTCCAGCGCCCCAAGCAGGAAATACCATGATCACTTCAAGCGCACTTAAATCTAATCCGGCATCCGCCAAGGTTTTTAAATCAAAGGTGTAAGTTTGCCATTGCCCGGCTCGAGGGGCTTGGCCTTCATTGCTTGCCGATAAATCAAAGCTTGCTTCTGTTGTTGCCCCTACGCTTTCTAACTTGATTGACCATGCAGCACTGGTGTCATTTGGCATTGAAGTGACTTTCATATCAAAGCTAATTTTACCTGTTTCAGCCATAGGCGAAGCATCAAACGGAAGCACTTTTCCGCCAGATTCGGTATCAACCACATCAGCTCTGGATAAAAAGCCGTTTACCGTAGGGGTTGCGCCAACATAAAACTCCATAACATCACCTTTATCAGCGTCGTTAACCACTGTCGGTGTAGAGCCGCCACAACAATCCCAAGCTGGCCAATTTGGATTAGCCGTTCCGTCAAAAATCGTTAAATTTTGTGCCACACCTGTTGATGGCGGTGATGGAATAGGTGCTGCGCCTTCAACCAAAACGCCACCATTATCTGTATCTAGGAAATAATTTTGAGGAAAAGTGCCACAACCATCACCCGTTTCTAGATCTAAACTGCATTGATAAACCCGAACATAGTCAACTTCTAAACTTTGACCATTTTCAAATGCACTAGCGTCGATACCTGTGTTGTTTACATTCTCAGGCCAATCGCCGCCGACCGCTAAATTTAGGATCATGAAAAATTCTTGATCGTAAGGTGCGCTCCCCCAATAAGTCGTTAGCTCACCTTGGGTATTGTAATATTCTGTATACCAACCTCGGTGAGCTAACCCAACCGCTTGATTTTTTGAGTTATAACGTACTTGTGATTGGCGCTGAGTGGCATATAAATTATTATCTACATACCAACGTATTTCGCCTTCTTGCCACTCTACAGCATAGGTATGAAAGTCGTCTGCTGGGTTTAAACCCTCTGGAAACTGATAAGCTTGTCCGCTGCTATCGTTATTCGGCCATTCTTGTCCGTAATGCAAAGTGCCATGAATCCGGTTTTCAACATTACCTTCGGCATCTTCAACTTTTAGATTGACAGCTTCCATAATGTCAATCTCACCAGAACGAGGCCAACCACCGTATTCAGAATTAGTTGGCATCATCCAAAACGCAGGCCAGCTGCCTTGTCCACTCGGTAATTTAATTCTTGCTTCAAAACGGCCATATTTAAAATCAGCTTTATATTGAGTCACTAATCGCGCTGACGTATAGGGTTTTTCTGCATCTTCCCCTGCTGGTAGTGCAACTATATTAAGCTGACCGTCAGCTACGTAGGCATTTTGCTCAGAATCTGTGTAACATTGCTTTTCATTATTGCCACCACCTGCACAATTTACTTCATGAGACCACTTTTGGTTGTCGATTTGGTTGCCATCAAATTCATCTGACCAAACTAACTCCCAAGCACTTGAAGTTTCTTCTGGCGTGTAATTAGAAGTATCAGTATTGGTTTCAACACTACCTCCACATCCCAGCAAAGTGCTCGCTGAAACAACAGCACAACTTATTGCTAAATTTTTAGTCGTTAATTTCATAATATCTCTACCTAAGTTGACGATGTACTGGCATTTCCATCGTAAGGGTTATTTAACAATTAAAATTATTTTTAGTTATTAGATTGTTAAATTAATATTGATATAAAATTAACTTTAGCTCAATTTAAATGCGCTATATGGCTCTGAGGATGCGGCAACTCTAAGTTTTTGAAATAAATTACGACAAAGTGAGCTAAATTTAAGATGAAAGGGGAAAGTTAAAAAATTTAAAGTTGTTTGGATTCAATGAGCGCTTGAATCGCGGCGCTATAATTACGGCTCACTTTTAGCTGGACATCATCACCTAACTCAAGAATAGATTCACTATTACGCAAACCTTTGATTCGCTGAATAAAGTTAATGTTCACTAACGTTGATTTATGGATCCGTTTAAAAATTTTATCATCGAGCTCTTGTTCTAGTTTTTTCATCGTAATGCGCACAATATGGGTTTCATTTTTGGTGTGTACGCACATATAATCACCCGCGGCATCTATCCAGCGAATATCTGCAACAGGTAAAAAAACTTTTTCATTATCGCTATTTTTAATCACGAGCTCGGTTGCAAATTGGGTAGGCAATGGCGAGTTTGAACTTGATTTTAACCAATTTTCTAATTCTGATACTGAAATACCTGAAGTTTCTTTTAATGCATTTAATAATCTAAATTTTTCAGATTCGTTATGTTGCGGAGCGGAGCGTGCTAAAATTTTTTCAACTGTTTTTTGCAAACGCCCTAAATTAGCAGGCTTTAATATGTAATCAATTGCGTTAAGTTCAAACGCATCTATTGCATATTCACCATAGGCACTCACAAATACAATCATAGGCAATGTATCGGCTTGCAGCGCTTGCACCACCTCAATTCCATTAAGACCCGGCAGCTGTAAATCTAAAAACAATACATCGGGCTGTAACTGCTGGCATAGCTGAATCGCTTGATCGCCATTTTCAGCTTCGCCTATCACTTTAATTTCAGGAATTTTGGCTAGTCTTAAGCTCAAGCCCTCTAGCGCCAAAGGCTCGTCGTCTACAATCACCGCTGTTAGTATTTTATTGCTCATTAATCTTTTTCACAGGGCATTTTAATAATCACACTGGTTCCTTTTTGCTTATTTTCCAGCATCTCAATCGTATATTGTCCATTAAACATAGCATCTAATCTCGCTTTCGTATTGCTCATGCCAATCCCAAAACCTTTATTTACTTTGTGCGTCTGCCCATAACCATTATCTTCTACTTGAATCACTAATTGCTTATTTTCTGGTTGAGCACTAATTTTTATTTTACCATCCGCTTTACGAGGTTCAATTGCGTATTTAATTGAATTCTCAACCAAAGGCTGCAGTAACATACTGGGTAACCTACATGAAAGTACACTGGGTTCCACATTAGTATCTACTTGTAAACGCTCACCAAAGCGAATTTTTTCACAAGCCAAATAAATATTTAATAGCTCAAGTTCTTTGCTAAGTGTGGTTTGAGGTTTAGCATTTTTATCCAATGAATACCTTAAAAATTCACACAGCTTGTCTAACATATCGTTGGCTTTGTCATTTTCAGCTTTGTAGATCAACGTAGAAATTGCGTTCATGGTATTAAACATAAAGTGTGGGTTTAATTGATATCTAAGCATTTGCAATTGCGCATCCTTTGCTGAAGTTTGCGCACGTAACAGCATTTCATGCTCTTTTTGCAATTTAGTATTGTAAAGCATGATAAAAAATATAGCGGTCCAGACAAACATAGTCGTTAATGAAAACATCAGCCAACCACCAAACTCTAGCATGCTCCATTCATGGTTCCATTGCTGCTGATAAACAATAACTTTATAGCTACCTAGTTTAATTACGTTATAAATAAGCCCTAAAGCAGCAGCGGATAAAAAACTTAAGCTCAAAGTTTGCCTAAGTGGCAAGTGAACAATTTTACGAATTAAAATCCATTGTAAATAAGACAAAGTAAAACCACTGAGTGTTTCTACCGCCAAATTAAACAATTGTCCGGTTAAATTAAATGCAGGATCACCAAATTGCGGGTGAACAATAGCGAAAAAAACAATTAAGCTATAAGCCAACCAACCAGTAATTTGTAGGGTCCAGAATTGCTTGCGTTGTCGCTCGAATGCTTGAGACTCCAACTGCAATATATTTTGTTCGTGAATTTGATCGCTCATAATCGCTGCATTCATCATACTAAGTCATTTTTACAATATACAACATTTTGCAAACATAACTTATGTTTTCAAATTAAGTACGAATAATGCGACAAGAAGAAATAAATTTAAGGCAAACGGAAAAGATAAAGAATTAAAAATGACTGAAAATAAGAAATATAATATAAAGAAACGATAACTAACAAGAGAGAGAATGGCGGTGAGGCAGGGATTTGAACCCTGGGTACGCTATTAACGTACGCTGGTTTTCAAGACCAGTGCTTTCAACCACTCAGCCACCTCACCGCATTGTGGTTGCTCCGTAAGGAACGGGGCGCATATTAAGGAGATTAGGAGCCCTTGTAAAGGACAAATTTAATTTTTTTCTATTTTTCTGTTCATTCGGTTATAGAACACGCAATTAGCACAAATAACACACAACAAAAGCCGATAATAAACCTTTTCTCTAAATAACCTGCTGCATTAGACATAAAATGTCATAAAACACTTGAAATTAATAGACACAGGTGCAATATTCTGTAGCATAGAGTGAACAAAAGCTGTTTTTAACGATCTAATCTATCAACAGAAGCTTTATAAGAATTAAATTTAACTAGAGGTCTATTATGGAAAATCGTACTACTTATGCTCAACAGAGCGGTACTTCAGTTTTAGAAACGAATAAGGTACTACGTAATACTTATTCGTTATTAGCTATGACACTTGCATTCAGCGCGTTAGTTGCTGGCATTACCGGTGCTATGAACTTACCTCATCCACACTGGGCTGTATTTTTAATTGGCGCTTATGGCTTAATGTTTTTAGTACATAAAACAGCTAATTCTTCAGCTGGTATTTTATCGGTTTTTGCGTTCACAGGTTTTATGGGTTACACCTTAGGCCCAATTCTTTCAATGGTTGCTGGTGCAGGCCAAAGTGATTTAATTGTTATGGCATTAGGTGGCACAGCATTAACTTTCTTCGCATTATCTGGCTATGTATTAACCACTAAAAAAGATATGTCTTTTTTAGGCGGCATGATGACAGCGGGTTTTGTGGTTTTAATTGTGGCGGTTATCGCAAACTTGTTTTTACAAATTCCAGCGATTTCATTAGCCATTAGCGCTATGTTTATTCTATTTTCTTCAGGCGCAATTTTAATGCAAACCAGCTCAATTATTCGTGGTGGTGAGCGCAATTATATTTTAGCGACTGTCACTTTATACGTATCGCTTTATAATATTTTTGTGAGCTTATTACAATTATTAATGGCATTTGCTGGTAACGATGATTAATCACTCTAATTAACGCTTTAAAAGCCGAGTATGGGTTACCCTACTCGGCTTTTTTATTGCCTAATAAACTCACTTGCTTGGCAAAATGAAATTGGCTTTGTAGCGGGCTTCAATGTCGATTAAAATAAGATATATGTTTTTTAATATAACAGCCGCGTAATGACCCAATTTATTCTTTTTATCACAGCGCCTGCCGATAACCAGGCGAGCTTTAGTGCTTATCAGTTTGCGAGCAGCATCATTGAGCATAAAAGCAATCAATTAACCGCAGTGTTCTTTTATGGCGATGCAGTGCAAATAGCCAACCAGCTTAGAACCCAACCAAGCGATGAATTTGATTTAACCCAAGCTTGGAGTGATCTAGCTGCCAAAACTCAGACTCCATTATTAGTTTGTTCAGCAGCGGCTCAAAGACGCGGGGTTTTAG
Organism: Catenovulum adriaticum; assembly: GCF_026725475.1. Classification (NCBI taxonomy): domain Bacteria; kingdom Pseudomonadati; phylum Pseudomonadota; class Gammaproteobacteria; order Alteromonadales; family Alteromonadaceae; genus Catenovulum; species Catenovulum adriaticum. Next base: position 669,214 of record NZ_CP109965.1, on the reverse strand, counting down.
ATCAATCTGAAGCTGAATATCACGGCCATAGCCAATATAACCTTGCACCCAATTTTACCATTGCAGGTTTGGCTGAATACGTCACGCTACAAACCAAATGCGATAAGGTGGTACAGTTTTAATGCAACCAACTCATGCTATTTTATTTAAACAATCCCCTTTTCAAAATAAAGCGGGTCAAGATGGATTAGAACTTGCCCTCACCTTGGCAACATTTGAACAACCCGTTGAATTATTTTTTAAAGGTTTAGGTATTCAACAGCTACTCAAAGAATTGACAGGCGAACCAGCTGGCCGCAAAACTTATACGGCTGCATTTAAATTACTTGAGCTGTACGACATTGAAGCCGTTTATGTTTACCAACCCAGCTTGGCGCAATTAAATGTAACACCAGAACAACTGGCTATTGATGTAACAGTGCTAACCCCCTCTCAATGGCATCAAAAGTTAAAATCACAAAATAGAGTATTAAGTTTTTAAACTATTTTCGTTTAATATTAGGTATTAATATGAGCACTTTATATCACGTTACCCAACTTCTCAGTGCAGATGAAAAATCGGAGTTGGCAAGCCTGCTAGCCGAAGATGATTTAGTTGTTTTTAGCCAAGATGGAGTCTACAACCAAATCAACACCAATAACATTTGCTACTTAGCAGATGACATTAAAAGTCGAGCAATTAATTTAGTGCAAGATAATGTTAAACTCATTAGCTATACAGACTGGGTAGATTTAGCAAGCCAGTTTCAAACCAATATAAAATGGTAATTCAAATTCATTATGTGTAAAACTGAACCGCTAAAATCAGTCGAATTAGATAAACACGGCTACTTAAAAAACCATCAAGATTGGACTCAGACATTAGCTGAGGCATTTGCGGAAGCTGAAAATATTCAACTTTCAGATAATCATTGGGAAGTCGTGCATTTTGTCAGAAATTTTTATCTTGAATACCAAACCAGCCCAGCAATGCGTATTTTAGTCAAAGCCGTAAAAAAATCTTTGGGCGAAGACAAAGGTAATAGCCGGTACTTATATAAACTTTTTCCAAAAGGTCCAGCCAAACAAGCAACCCGAATTGCGGGTTTACCTAAACCAGTTAAGTGTATTTAACCGAAACTCGGTTTAATGAATATGTTTTAAACGGCCTTTTTCACGAGGACTGCTTTATATTCACTTACCGATCTCATGGATTTGCGAGGTAGAGCGTGGTTGGAGCTAAAGCCGAGGCTAGCTATTGGCGCGTACGTAAATTAGCCTTGTCCACGCAAGAAATTTTTGTTAGTAACCATGCAGAGCGATAATATTAGATAATTCAATTAGTTAAAATACCCCTTAATCCGACATTGATCAGACCCCAAGCTCAAAATTATTAATTTTATAGTAGCGTTCAGCACATCCTGCGAGCTGCTGGATTACACTATTCCTCACGTCATTTATCCCATCCACATGCACCAACTCATAGTCATAGTGGGTATCAAGCTGCACTAGGTTTACACCTTCAAAACACTGGAATACCCAACGTAAAGTTGGATTGCTAATTGGTTTATTTATCTGGTTTGGAATGGTTACTTGCGCTTTAGCCATATTCGCACGTAACCGTCTTTGACCTATGCTATAAACCAATAACGACAGCGTCATAATCATCAACAAGGCATCGATTCTGCTTGGCTTTTTTATAAAAAGTGACGAGACAAAAAATAGTGGGTCTTTTAAAAATCTAAACCCTCGCTCAACATGAGATTGCGCTTTGTAGCGCTCAAAAACGCATTCATCGCTTAACTCAGTTTCACAGGCATTTGTTGCCAATACAAAACAAGATTTTTGTTCGACGTAATTCTGTTGCGCGGCTTTATCTTCGGTCACTTGGCCGATAAGTTGCCATTGCACTGATTGAACCACCGCATCTTTTTTGGGTCGGCCTTTTCCTTCATATTGATTATGTGCGTTGCACTCAGCAATGCTTAAACTATGGTATTTTTGCTTTTTATCTAATACTGCTAAGGCGCTTTGTGCATCCGTTTCACAAGCAAATCTTTGCGCTTGCAAATGAAATAGGGCTTTATCCAATGCTTTGCGCTCTTTAGCCACTAAACCTTCGATGCTTTTCTGTGCACGTGCTTTTGCTGCGTTAGAGTAAACAACCAGCCAACGCTGCTCAATATCCATATGCTCAACTCTAAGCGGTCTGTATTGATAGTTGTCGTTGATACGTGTCCAATCATTGGCCGTTAACGCTTCTGAAATGGACTGATTTTCTAATTTTATCGTGGATGGAATGAGAGTGATAAATCGAATTTGTTGGAGAAATTCGGCATTTTCTTTGTGGTAAAATTTGCTGTCTGCTATACAAAATTTGGGGGCATCGCTTGCTTTGAATGTATCTACCAATGCGCTGGCACGCTCTCTAAATATAGTGCTGTCAGATGCATTGCCATCCCAATTTTTACTGAGCATAGGGACGCCGCCGTCTTGCGTAACAATCATCTCTTGCACGATTTGTTTTAAATCAGGTCTATGGTCTTTGCTGTATCCATGTTTGATTTGAATTGGAATTTCATCTTCTTGTTCATCATCTATATTGTATTGGCCTGTAAGTGAATAACTTGTTGTATCTAAAGATTGAAATTGGGTGTCGACTTGCTCTATTTGGCAAGCTTGATAGGCAATACGAGCAAAAAGATTGTCACAACCAAAGTCGCTGCATTGGTCGAGTGTGCGTCCTAATTTGTGACGGTTAAAGTGACTTGCCTCGACTCCTTGTCTAAAAAGATGCTCCATTGGCAAATTTTCAAAAAATTGTGGTGTGAGGCTCAAAGGTCGGTTAGAAAAGCCCAACCCGTTCATAATCATGCCTTTAACCGCTTCACCTGGTGTTATCTCTTGCTTTTCATCTTGAGGTAAATATTGGTCTATTAATTCAACTAGTTTCAAGTCGTCAATTACGCCTGCTACAATGCCATGATGATCTAACCGTTTGATTTTTAATTTCATATTCACCTCACTAAATTGAGGTGCTATTTTATGTTTTTTAAGAGGATCTGACGATCCCTAAAAATAAAATTATTGAATGATCGTCTGATCAATGTCGGCTTAATCCGAGTTGAGATTGGCTAAATTAATTGAATTAATTAAATGCACTAAAACAAAAAAAGCAGCTGGCGTAAACGCGCAACTGCTTTAATTACTACATTCGGTGCTGAGCTTATTAGTTTCTATAAAACCAAACTAAATAAGCTTCAAATGCTAAATATACAACACTTAAGCCAATCGCACCTATCATTGCCCAGTAAACCATTTTTAAAAAAAGTTTCACTGGTGCGGTTACGTTTGGTGAGTTAGTTTTTGCCATTTTTATTACTTCTATGTAACGACAGCCTTCACTCAACTGCCAACAAATAAAATACAACAATAAAAATTAGGCTATTCGCTAGCCATGTTTAACCAGAAATAACTTCAAGCCCACCCATGTACGGCTGTAATGCAGCTGGCACTTTAATACTACCGTCAGCTTGCTGATAGTTTTCTAAAATGGCTACTAAAGTGCGCCCTACCGCTAAACCCGAACCATTTAAGGTATGTAATAGTTCTGGTTTTTTAGCGCCTTTACGGCGAACTCTTGCTTGCATTCGACGAGATTGAAAGTCAACCATATTTGAGCAAGACGAAATTTCACGATAGCAATCTTGCGCTGGCAACCAAACTTCTAGATCATAAGTTTTCGTCGCGCCAAAGCCCATGTCACCCGTACATAAAATCATTTTACGGTAAGGTAACTCTAACAATTGCAGCACTTTTTCAGCATCTTGAGTTAAGTTTTCAAGTGCTTCAAATGAATCTTCAGCTTTGACTAATTGAACTAACTCAACTTTATCAAACTGGTGCTGACGAATTAAACCTCGAGTATCTCGCCCTGAAGAACCTGCTTCAGAACGAAAACAAGGCGTATGTGCCGTTAACTTGATAGGCAATTCGTCTTCGTCATAAATTTCATCACGCGCTAAATTAGTTAACGGAACTTCTGCCGTTGGAATTAGCGACAAACCATACCCATGTTCCGTTTCAGCTTGAGTGTGGAATAAATCTTTGCCAAATTTAGGCAGCTGGCCTGTTCCGTATAAACTGTCAGAATTCACTAAATAAGGTACATAGGTTTCTTGATAACCATGCTGCTCAGTATGAAGATCTAGCATAAATTGGGTCAGCGCTCTGTGCATACGTGCAATTTTTCCACGCATTACCACAAAACGAGAACCAGATAATTTAACACCGCTTTCAAAGTCTAAACCTTTGTTTAAGTTTTCAGCTAAATCAACATGGTCTTTAACCTCAAAATCAAATGTTGGTAATTCACCAAAGCGACTGATTTCTACGTTTTCAGCTTCACTTTCGCCTAAGGGTACAGATTCATCCGGCAAGTTAGGTATAGATAATACTGCAGCATCCCATTCTTTTAATACTTGGGCTAGATCTTCTTTCGCCTGTGAGAGTTGCTCACCTAATTCGCCTACTTCAGCTAATAATGGCGCTATATCTTCGCCTTTGGCTTTTGCTTGACCTATTGATTTTGAACGAGCATTTCGTTCATTTTGAAGTTGCTCAGTTTTAACTTGCAACGCTTTGCGTTTCTCTTCTAACTCTGCAATTTGCGCAACATCAAGCACAAAATCTCGGGTTTTTAATCGCTCAGCAGTTTGTGCCAAGTCATTACGTAAAAATTTAGGATCTAACATTATTTATCCAATTATCTGTTTAATATCTTTTAATTTTAAGCCAATTATATTTTGATACCGGCTAGTTTACTACCCAACCAAACAGCGATTAAACAAATACCTACATTTAGCACAACATTTAAACCAGCTTTAAGCCAATCGCCTTGCTGCGCCAATAAAAAAGTATCCATCGAAAAGGTTGAAAAAGTGGTTAATGCACCTAAAAAGCCAATACCAATAAATGTTTTCCAAGGAACTAACTGAAAATACCCCTGTGTCATTAGCGTATATAATAAACCAATTAACAGTGAGCCTATGACATTGACCAGTAGTGTACCAAAGGGAAAGCTTTTACCAAACCAAACAAGCATTAATTGCGACAGAAAATAACGCAAGCAAGCGCCAAAGGCGCCGCCAAGTCCAATAAATAAATAAGTAACTGCGCTATTCATAACGTTTTTGCCTGCTGTTTGAATCTAGCTCAGCTAAATAAGCTAATTTATCACCAATCTTTTTCTCAAGGCCACGTGTTGACGGGAAATAATACTGTTGGTCTTTAAGCTCCGCGGGCATATAAACTTCACCGGCGGCATAAGCATTTTCTTCATTATGCGCATATCTGTATTCTGCTCCATGCCCTAAAGCTTGATTTACGGAGGTTGGTGCATTACGTAAATGATGCGGTACATCATAACTGGCGTGCGTTTTAGCATCTTTAAGTGCGGCTTTAAATGCCGTATACACAGCATTACTTTTAGGTGCACAAGCCATAAATACAGCCGCTTGCGCAATTGCTCGTTCACCTTCGGCTGGACCTACTCGGGTAAAACAATCCCAAGCGTTAATGGCAATTTGCATTGCTCTGGGATCAGCATTGCCAATATCTTCCGAGGCAATGGCCAATAACCGTCTAGCAACATATAAGGGATCAATACCCGCAGTTATCATTCGCGCATACCAATATAACGCGGCATCAGGATCCGAGCCTCTCACCGATTTATGGAAAGCCGAGATTAAATCGTAATATAAATCGCCACCTTTATCAGCGGCAACGACTCGGTATTGCAACAGAGTTTCAATATGCTGAGTTTCGACAACTCGTTCACCACTTACATTTGGCTCAATTAAATCGGTTAATATTTCAAGCTGATTTAACAGTTGCCGGGCGTCGCCATCGGCGTAATCAATCAGTAGGTCTGCTATTTTATCGGTAAACAGTAAACTGGCTGCGCTTTCGCTTCTACTCGGATCTTGCCTGACTTGTTCAAGTAAAACCTTTAGTTCTGATGGCTGATGTTTTTTTAATAAATAAACTCGAGCTCGAGACAATAAAGCTCGGTTTAATTCAAATCCAGGGTTTTCCGTGGTGGCTCCAATAAAAATAACGGTACCATCTTCAATAAAAGGCAAAAACGCGTCTTGCTGTGACTTATTAAAACGGTGGACCTCATCTACAAATAAAACCGTTTTTCGACCACTTTGCATTGCGGTTTGCTTTGCCGCGTCAATCGCAGCGCGAATATCTTTAACCCCTGCATTTACCGCTGATAGTCTCTCAACATGAGCATCAACATATCGAGCAATTAATTCGGCTAACGTGGTTTTACCCGTGCCTGGTGGACCCCATAAAATTAATGAATGAACTCGACCTGCCGTAATCGCTTTATATAAAGGTTTACTCGGCGCTAAAATATGTGATTGACCAATATAATGTTCCAGCTTTGTTGGCCGCATTCGTGCAGCTAGTGGTGCATTTACACTGTCAAATAGATTGGCTTCATTGTCGTTGGTCATCTAACTCAACACCAGCTGGCAATTCAAAATTAAAATGAGTATCACTAAAATCGCTAGCTTGCTGGGCGCTAAATTGACTAAAACGATAAACGCTGGTTTGCCCCTGCTTATCTAATATACTTAAGCTAGATAGCGCATTTTTATTAGATAAGACTAGTTTAACTTGCACTACCTGACTTTGTTCATCCTGCGTTGAGATGCTAAACACAGATTCTGATTGCTGGCTAATTTGATAAGCGTCCCATGCATTTGAATTTGGTTTTAGCAACAGTAAAATAGGATTAGATTGAATCGTATCTTTTAACCAATATGCAGTTACCTGTTCAACAAAAGGGTCATAAAACCAAACGGTTTCACCATCTGATTGAAGCGTATTTTCATTTGGTTCTGCAGTTACCCAGCGAAATTTGTCGGGCTGAATAAGCTCAACATAACCGTGCGATTGCTGGACTACTTGTCCGTCTCTGTCGGTAACCTCCTGTTCAAATTGAGCACTAAATCCTGATAGCTGCCCTAGTTTTTGTTTTAGTAATTCTGCAGCGCTATTGGCTATTGCATTTGATTGAAAACTGATAAAACTCACTAATACAAGAAAGATAACGTTAATTTTTTTTAGCATGATTAATCCAATTTAGGTGGTGGTGGCGCCAAAACTTCACGCGCACCATTATGACCGGCTGTAGTTACGACCCCAGTCGCTTCCATTTGTTCCACAATTCGGGCGGCTCTATTATAACCGATTCTAAATTTACGTTGAACGCTAGAGACTGAAACTTTGCGAGTTTCAGTTACAAAAGCAACGGCTTCATCATAAATAGGATCTGATTCTTCATCTGCCATCATTTCAGCCTGTTCGCCCGGCAATAAAGTTTCTTCAGATGAATCACCATTTAAAATACCATCAATGTAAACAGGTGTGCCACGGTCTTTCCAATCAGCTACGACCGCATGCACTTCATGATCATCAACAAAAGCACCATGCACCCGAGTTGGTACCCCTGTACCCGAAGGCAAATATAACATGTCCCCCATCCCTAATAAGGTTTCCGCCCCTTGCTGATCTAAGATAGTTCGTGAGTCGATTTTAGATGAAACCTGAAACGCCATTCGCGTTGGGATATTCGCTTTAATTAAGCCAGTAATCACATCAACCGATGGACGCTGAGTTGCCAACACTAAATGAATGCCAGCGGCTCGTGCCTTTTGAGCGATGCGAGCAATTAGTTCTTCCACTTTTTTACCCACTATCATCATCATGTCGGCGAATTCATCGATAACCACGACAATGGCTGGGAGTTTTTCTAAAAATGGAGCTTCTTCGTCCATGCTATCGCCTGGCTTCCATAAAGGGTCGCGAATCGGATTACCGTTTTCAATCGCATCATTAATTTTGGTGTTATAGCCTTTCATGTTTCTAACACCTAAGGCAGACATTAATTTATAACGTCTTTCCATTTCACCAACGCACCAACGCAGGGCGTTAGAGGCTTCTTTCATGTCGGTAACGACTTCACATAATAAGTGAGGAATGCCTTCATAAACTGATAACTCTAACATTTTGGGATCGATCATAATTAAACGAACATCTTCCGGCGTTGATTTATATAACAAGCTTAAAATCATCACGTTAACGCCAACCGATTTACCCGAACCCGTTGTACCAGCTACTAACAAATGAGGCATTTTTGCAAGATCAACCACCACAGGTTTACCTGCAATATCTTGCCCAAGCACCATAGTTAATGGCGATTTAGCTTTATCAAATTCATGGCCTTCAATTACTTCTGATAAACGAACAATTTCTCTGTGTTTATTTGGTAACTCTAACCCCACATAAGATTTACCCGGAATAACTTCAACTACACGCACACTCACAGCTGATAACGAGCGCGCTATATCTTTTGATAAATTGGTAATTTTAGAAACTTTGACTCCAGGTGCTAAATCTAATTCAAGCCGAGTAATCACAGGTCCTGGATACATCCCCATCACTTTAGCCTGCACCCCAAAATCTAATAATTTGGCTTCGACTAAAGCACTCACAGCATCCATTTCTTCCTGAGTAATTGGATTTTGTGCTTTATCGGGTCTATCTAACAACTCAAATGATGGTAAGACGGTTGTCGGCTGTTGCTCTTTTTCCATACTCGCCTGAATTAATTCATTTAATTGCTGGTGCGCAGGCGACAGCGGCTTTTTGTTCTGCTCTTGAGCTGCTCCGTTTGAGGTAGGCGAGCTGGTATTGGCTTTTGGCTGGGCGCTTGGCTGAGCTTGATTATATGGCGAATCTTGTGACGCTTGTTTTGAACTAACGACATGTGAACTGGTTTCTTGCACAGCGCTCACCGAATCGTTTTGTTTGCCTTGTTGCTGCCCTAGCGGTAACCGTGTTTGCATGTCGTCATCGTCGACTTCAGGCAAATCGCCAATCACAGGTTCAATAAAATCATTATTTAAATCGCGCTTTTCATCCGCTTGTTTATTCTGCTGAGTTTCATTCTCTGATTTACTAGGTTTAGCTCGCTTAAGCCATTTACTAATACCACTTGGTTTTTCATCCGCGTGTTGTTGGCGATCAGCTTCCATTGAAGCTTCAGCAGAAAAGGTCATTTCAGGTTCATCAGTTGGTTCATTAGCAAATTGATTAAAAAAATCATTTGCCAGTGCTGCATCATTAGATTCTGAATTTGACTCGACTTTTTGCTTATCTTGGCGATAGTTGAGCTTAGCAACGCCCTTTTGCTTAGCTTGTTTTTTATCCGCTTCATCATCATTTAGTTCGATTACAAAAGCTTCATCTTCAGTTGATTCTTTGCTCGCTTTAAATTCACCTTGCGTAAAAGCTTTCAATTTTTGCCAAGTATATTCGCCGCCAAAAATTAAATATTCACCGGTTTTATCAACCAAATACAACCAAGACACGCCAAACAGTAACGTAATGCCTGTGCAGAAAAAACAAAGCAACAATAAGGTTGTGCCAACAAAATTAAAATAAGGCAGCATCGACTGACTAATTAAATCACCCAATAAGCCGCCTGATGAGTAGTCAAATAAATCAACAAAATTTAAACTAGATAAAGAAGTACTTGAAATTAGCAATAAAACAAAGCCAATTACTCGTAAACCCAGCGCTAAATAGTCAATTTCAAAAAAGTTTGGTTTTTGCTGAAATATCGCCCAACCAATAAAAGCGATGAAAATAGGGACTAAATAAGCAACAAAGCCCAAAAAGAAAAACAATAAATCCGATAGCCAAGCACCCGCGGCCCCAGCTAAATTATGAATGGGCACGTTATAACCGGACTGACTCCAACTTGGGTCCAGTGGATTAAATGAAATAAGTGATATGAGAATAAATAAGGCACAGCCAGCTGAGGTAATTAACCCAACTTCCAGTAAGCGCTGAATACCTGTTAATGATTGCTTTGGCTTGATGCGATTCAAACTATTTTTATACCTTAACGTTTAATAAATTGACGAATACTACAAAATTGTTTTTATAACTTGAAGTCTGGTGCTGACATCGAATTTGAAATTAAATGAGTTTCTAAAAAGCGACCCTGTCGAATCAGACTGACATTTTATATTGCCCTATTCTAAACAGGATTGAACAAAATTCACATCCTTGATCAAGAGTTATTGTGATCCAACTACAAAAGCTATCCAATATTAAATAAATTTTATAATTTACAAGCCAGATATATGGACAAGAAGGTAAATAAAAACCAAGCTTAATTAAAGATGTTATCTCGTCTCGAGCATTTTCTTTACCTTTAAAAGGAGCGGCATAAAATGAAAATAGGAATAGCCAAAGAAGTTAAAAATAGTGAATACCGTGTAGGATTAACGCCAAATTATGTTGCACTTTTATTAGCGTCTGGGCATCAGGTTTGGGTAGAAAACAATGCTGGATCTGGCGTTCAAATGTTGGAGGAAGCCTATCAAGATGCGGGCGCAAAAATAGTTAACCAAGCAGAGCTTTATCAAAATGCTGAACTCATTATTAAAGTAAAAGAACCCCAGCCGAGTGAGTATTCACTATTAAAGCCGAACCATATTTTATTTACCTTTTTACATTTAGCAGCCAACCCTGATTTAGCAAAGGCTTTGTGTAATTCTGGCGCTACCTGTATTGCCTATGAAACCATTCAAATGAGTAATGGTCAACTTCCTGTGTTGTACCCTATGTCTGAAATTGCAGGTCGGTTGTCTATTCAAGCTGGCGCTAGAATGTTAGAAAAGCCCCAAAGCGGTATGGGTAAATTGTTATCTGGGTTAGCGGGTGTAAAACCAGCTGACGTAGTGATTATTGGCGCAGGTGTGGTCGGTAAAAACGCGCTTCAAATGGCAATAGGCGCGCAAGCTAACGTGACAATACTAGATACAAATCTAGATAAACTGAGAGCGATTCAAAGTCATTACAAAAACCAAGTCTGTTGTTTGCTTTCTAATTCAGTAAACTTGAAACAGTGTGTATTAAATGCAGATTTAATTGTTGGTTCAGTTTTATTACCTGGTAAGCAAGCCCCTAAATTAGTCCCTCAAAGCTGGCTATCACATATGCGTCGTGGTGCGGTGTTAGTCGATGTTGCTATTGATCAAGGCGGGTGTTTTGAAAGCTCAACGGCAACCACACATCAAGAACCTAGTTATGTGAAACAAGGCATTGTCCATTACTGTGTTAGTAACATGCCTGGCGCTGTGCCGATTAGTGCAACAGAGTCATTAACCAATGTTACTTACCAATATATTGAGGCTATTGCTGAATTAGGTTTGCAAAACGCAATACAAAAACTGCCAGAATTAAAACTTGGGCTCAATATTCAAGCAGGCGAGATTATACACGAGGCTATTGCTGAAAGCTTAGCCAAGGGTTAGAAGTTAAAGTTAACGCTTAAGAGATTTTAGTTGGCTAACAGGCATAGGCTTGGCGTAAAAATACCCTTGTATGCAATAACAGCCTTGAGCTAATAAAAAGTCGCTTTGCTCTTGAGTTTCAACGCCCTCAGCAATGGTTTCTAATCCTAATTTTTGAGCCATCGCGATAATAGCGCTGGCAATTTCAATATCTTGCTGATCATTTGGTATATCTCGGATAAAAGTGCGATCAATTTTTATGCAATGGATTGGGAACTGTTTTAAATAAGCCAGCGATGAATAGCCCGTACCAAAATCATCAACTGATAAACGACAACCTAACTCTCGTAGTTGTTGCATTACATCAATCGCTTGCTGGGTATTTTCCATTAACACGGATTCAGTTAGCTCAAACTCCAATTGCTCTGGTTTAACTTTATATTCGTTCAGAACCGCTTTAACTTGCGGCATAAAGCTTTTCGCAAAAAATTGATTACCTGATAAGTTAACTGATATCCCTTCGATCCCTAAGCTTTTCAGTAGTAACTCATGTTCAACTAAATAATGACAAACTTGTCGAAGTACCACTAAGCCTAATTCATGGATTAAACCGCTTTCTTCTGCTAAAGCAATAAAAATATCTGGTGGAATAAACCCGTCTTCGTCATCAACCCAGCGCACTAAAGCTTCAGCCCAATAAAATCGATTATGCTGCAAGTTAAATTGTGGCTGCAAATATACCATGAGCTTATCATCGGCTAATGCCTGACGTAGTTTTTGTTCTAATCTAATTTTATTTTTTATTTCTGCATCTAGGGTGTAACTAAAATATACCGCTTGGTTTCTACCAAAATCTTTTGCTTTATACAAAGCTATATCAGCATTTCGAATTAACTCTGCCCCCGTTAAACCATCTTTAGGGTAAACGGCAACACCGATAGATGCAGTCACGTCTAATAATGAATGATGCTCCATTGGCGTAATGACATGAGATAATATCTCGTTGACTATTTTATCCAGTTGAGACAAAGCATGCGCATCTCGGATTAAAATCATAAATTCATCGCCGCCCATGCGGGATACTAAATCTTCAGCCGACAGCAATTGGCTTAATTTGCTAGCCACAGTTTGCAATAGCTCATCACCAGACTCATGCCCTAAGCTATCATTTACTCGCTTAAAATGGTCTAAATCTAACATAAGCACAGCCATGCTTTGTTTTAATCTTGCAGCATTAGCAATTTCAAGTTGCAAATGGTCATTAAAAAAGCGTCTATTCGCTAGCCCGGTTAGCGGGTCTTTAAATGCAAGCTTTTCAAGATCTGCCCGCGCTTGCTTTAATTCAGTAATGTCTAACAAAGTACCAATGTAGCCAGCAAATTGATTTTCTTGTAAATGAATAGGGGCTAATTGCTCTAAAAAAGTTTTAACTTCTCCATCAAATGAACAGTATTGATACTCGATCACTAACGGTTGCTTAGATTTTTTGGCTGCATCTACTGTGCTAACAACACGCGATAAATCATTGGCATCTATTTGCTGGCAATAGTCCTGATAATTAAGTGGTAATCGGCACTCCGTCATTTGCTGCCATCGCTGATTTACAAATAAATAAGTATCGTTCTGGTCGCGTAAAAATATACCAATTGGCGCATTTTCGGTTAACGTTCTAAATCTTTGTTCTGAAAATTGTAATTGTTCATGCTCGTTAGACAAACTATCTAACATATTATTAAACACATCGACCAACTCACCCACTTCATCATCTTTCACTTTCGTTGCGCGAGTTTGTGAAAAAACATTTTGAGTAATGCTAAGTGCGGTACCATGTAATTGCTGAAGTGGCGATAAAATTCGCTTTAGTAAATGATTGACCAATAAATAGATCGTAAGTAAAGACACCATTAAAACAACAAATAAAATACTGAGTATATTGGCTTGAGTTGTTTGTAAATAGCCTAAATTTGAGTGTATGTTCAGTATTCCCAGCATGTCACCTTGCTCTATAACGGGCATATTTACTATTAGTTGATCGTCGGTAAATTGATGGCCGCTTAAATCAATTAGCGCATTAGAAGGTTTGCACTGATAAGCGTTATCCTGGTTTGAGTAGCTGGCAAAAAATTGCCCAGCCTGATCGTATAAGCAAATTTTTTCTATTGATGGGTGGTATTGCGCTGCTTCTAAATTAGTGGTGGCAGCGGTTTTATCATTAAAAATAAGTGCTGCGCTGGTTCGGTTAGCCAAAATATTCGCAATAACATTTAAATCAGTTACTAGCTTTTCTTTAACTAACTCACGCTCCACAAAAGATAAAACAGTACCAAGAACAATAAAACAAGACAGGATGACAATCGCCAATCGTTTTATAATGGAGAGTTTTAGCGAGTGCTTGTTAAATGCCATCGCTAATTGCCCTTAATTTCAGTAGCCAGCTCTAATAATGATGAGCTAAAAACAATATTATTTTGTTTCGCCAATACTAAATTCACTTTAAAACCGATACCACTATTACGTTTAAAGATTTCAATCGCAGAATAATTCAATCCATGCTCGCAGCCATCGCACACAATTAAGGGTTTTCGTTTATGTTGGCTCAGTTTTTTAAATGTCTGCTCTGTCGCTAAAGCGTTTTCGCCTTCAATAATGACATGGCAAAAATCAGTATTTTGTTTATAAGAATCTATTTTAGTTAAGGTGAGTTTTTTTTGAGCTACACGCAGGCTTGAAATAACGCTACCCAATTTTTTTTCAACTAACGGCTGACCGACCGTACAAACTTGAATTTTGGTCACATCGGCTTCAAGTGGTAATTTTGTAAAGCGTAAAATGCCAATCACCATGGCTGCACGTAAGCTTTCTTCGTCAGGTTGATTGATCAAGGCATAAGCTGAACTTGCGCATATAAAATTGAGCAATACAAATATTAAACTTAACTTTGCAACCAATCGCTTTTGTTTCATCCTTCGTCCATTATATTAACTTACTTTGCTCACACATCCCTTTAACTCAACTTACGCACAATGTATCGGCGCTTTTTGAGGCCGCAACACTTTTTAGCAGCCATCTTTTTAGTGTAGCAAGCAACTCTGCTAGTTACTAGATTAGCGACTAGCTAAATTAGTTCCGATTAGACTGTTTTATTTGAGCGACTAATTCACGTAATAAATCGGATGTCGTCAACACAAAGGCCTGATATCCTGTTTTATTTTGTTCTTGTATGATATCAAAATAATGCCGCTGATTAGTAGCGTTATTCCATTGCCAATAACCAGACAAATAGACTTGACCGGAAACACTACCAACTAGACGTTCAATCTTAAGTTTTAAGGCTCGCTTTGTTTGCCCTTTTGTATCCACTTGCATCAACAATAACTGGTTGCTGATGTATCGCTCAACCATTTCATCAAGCGGTTCAGCCCAACGATGATAATGCGCAAAAGTAAGTTCAGATTTTGCACTTTCGATCACAATATTTTCTTGCTTTAAAAATTCTGGCAACTGAACATCAACTTTAACCCAAGGGGTTAATACTTGCTTAATTGGAGTATAGTCTAAAGCATAATAAGTTACTTTGGGTTTAGGTGTTGTGCAACTTACCAAAGTCATCATTAAGCTAAATAAAAAAATATGTTTAACGCTCATTTTGGCTTCCCGGTACATAATCAACCTGATCATCTGAACCAAAGATGACAGAATTCGGTTTTTGTTCTAACGTGTCTGCAGCTCGCTGCACGCTATTAAGCGTAGACTTTAACTTGGATAAAGTCGCACTGAGTTCACTAGCTAGCTCAGATTCAGGTGACAGTTGAGCAAGGCTTTTGTTAGCTGTTGCCATTAATTCCTTTAACTGCGCAGGCAAGGCTTTGATCTCATCAGAATTTAACAAACTATTCGTAGAGTTCGCAAGCTGATCAACACTACCCAAAGTGTTATTCGCCGTGGTTAAAGTTTGATTCACTTGTGCTATCGTTGCATTTAAACCACTCACGGTTTGCTCAAGTGGTAATTGATTCAGCTTATGCGTAAATGCAGTCATGCCCGATATTAAACTATCTAAATCATCTGCTGTCGTAGGAATGGTATGATAACGCCCCGCTTTCCCCATTTTTCCGGGGGCTAAATCAGGGTAAAAGTCTAATTGGATAAAGCTTTGGCCCGTTACTAAACTACCCGTTTTTAATGCTGCTTTTAGCCCTTTATTAATGTGTTTCTCTAACAGCTTAGTCAGTTTCCCTCTCGCTGCTGGACTATCTTGAGCAATAATTTTACCGGGATCAATTCGAATTAACACTGGGACTTTAGGATTTTGTGCTGATTCAAATTGCTTTTCAGGTAAATATTTAAAAGCAATATCGATTACACTACCAACTTTGATGCCTCGGTATTCAACGTCTTCACCCACATTTAACCCACGTACTGAACGATCAAATAACAATAAATAATCAACTGAATATTCAAATGGATGGGCTTCAATTGCTTGCCGGTTATCATATAAATTAAATTCAGTGCCATCAACCACTTGCCGACCGGGCTTTGATGATTTTGGTAAATCAAAAGCAACACCGCCAATTAAAGTGCTTTCCATTGCATCTGTGTGCATAGCGACACTTTGCGCGTTAATTTGCAACGATATTCCACTCGCATTGTAAAACCGTGTATTACTAGTCACCATTTTATCGTAGGGTGACTCAATAAATAATCGCGTTTTAAGCTTCTGCTCATTTAATATTTCAACTTGGGTAATTTGTCCCACTTCAAATCCTTTAAATAAAACAGGATCGCCTGCATTAAGAGACGCTGCGCTATCACTTATTAAAAATACATTGATACCCGCTTTATTCGCAGGCGTTAGCGGTGGGTTATCTAAACCAACAAAACTGGTTTTTCCCGGGTAATCATTACCAGGTTCTAGTTCAATATAAGCCCCTGAAAACAAAGTACTTAAACCTGACACACCTTTTGACCCAACTCTGGGTTTAACGACCCAAAACTGAGAATCTTGTCTGAGTAAGTCTTCAGCTTGAGCTTGTATTCTAGCCAGCACAGTAACGGTTTGTGAATCTTGATTAATTTTTACTTGGGTAACAACGCCCACTTCAACATTCAGGGTTTTAATTAAAGTTCGCCCTGCTTCAATACCTTCTGCGTTCTCAAAGCGAATTTCAATTTCTGTGCCTCGCTGCAAATAATGCTGAGTAACAAACCAAATACTGGTAATCATTGCAATCAATGGAATAAGCCAGACAGATGACAAACGAGTTCTTTTTTTTACAATCGGATTATTCATTTTACTCCATCACATCAGGTGAGTTAACCTTTGTTGGTTCGTTTTTAACATCCCAAATTAGCCTAGGATCAAATGCTTCTGCTGCCAGCATAGTGGTAATCACCACAGCAGCAAAGGATAACGCGGCAATCCCCGGCTCAACAACCATAAAGCCTCCTAGTTGCAGTAATGCAACTAAAATCGCAACCACAAAAATATCAATCATCGACCACCGGCCAATCAATTCTGTGTATTTATAAATAACAGTGCGCTCTTTTTTGTGGGTTTTAAGCCCTAATTTTAGTGAAAAACACAGCCAAATTAATACTAAAATTTTAGCAATCGGAATGACTATACTAGCTAAAAATATAACCATCGCAATGATATACGACTCTTGCTGCCAAAGCTCAATTACACCACCTACAATGGTATTGGGTTCGACCCGAGTAAATGCCACGGTAGACATTATGGGATAAATATTAGCGGGTATATACAAAATAATAGATGTGACTAACCAAGCTAATGTGCGTTCGTAAGAACGAGGTTGGCGCACATAAACTTCACCACCACACCGTGAGCAGTGTCCGTGCTGCGCCTGATTTAATTGATGACACACCAAACATAAAGCTAAGTGTTCTGATTTTGCTGTTTTAAATTTTGATGACATTTTACTTTATCCAAATAACGCCAAAATCGGTGCCGGTCTAAATTAGTTAAAGTCGCCGATAAACAAATTGTAAAACTAATATACCCCCACAAACCAATGCCAAACTCAATACTGGCCAATGCCGTTAATTTAGTCAAACTCGCTAATACAGCTACTAAATATACTTCCACCATACTCCAGTTTTTTAACTGAAAAATAATGCGGGCTAAGCGACAAGTACCAACCGCTATTTTGCGTTGAAATAACAATGGCCATAAAATATAAATTAAACTAATAATTAAACCTAAAGGTATCAGTAAAACAACCAAAAGTACTAAAATAGCCAATAAAACTTGGTCATATTGCCAAAAAACAAAGCTCGCTTCAGCTAATAGCATTTGATGATACTGACCCTGAGCATCTATTGCTAAAAAGGTAAACACATTACTCAAAACAAACAAAAATAAACTAGCAATCGCAAATGATAAACAAAACTGTAAGCTATATTTGGGCCGCTGAATCAGTTTTTGTTTACACATAGGACAAAAAGCCGCTTCATTGTGACTAATCGCTGGCGCGTCAAATAAACAATCACAAAATTTGCAGGCCATTTGCTTCATTTAAATAGCCCTACGTACTCATCTAATAAATGTGAAATTTGCATTACTGACGATTGACCAATATCAATGGCTTCTTGCGCTCGGTTAAATTCCATAATCCCAATATGGGTGACTTTTGGTTGGATCAAAATATCTGGCGGATCTGCCGCTAGGCGACTACGAGTAATTCGATTTTGCATGATATCAATTGCACCATTCGCCACAGCCATAAATCCAGGTGCAGAAGGTTCTGCAGATGCTTTGCGTTTTTTAATAATATTATCAATAAAGTTTTTACTATTGCCCAGCAAATCTTGAAATTTATTAGGCTGGTCTGGGTGAAGCTCTGGCGCAATTTCATTTGCATCTGTATATAAAATATCATGCGGGTTGGACAAAGGTTGAGGTTTACCTGAGTTTAAATCTACTGCAATCACATGTGTCGCGCCCATTGCCCGGCATACCGACACTGGCACGGGATTAACCACAGCGCCATCTATCATCCAATGCTGGTTAATAAATTGCGGAGCTAATACACCGGGAATAGCACATGATGCTCTAATCGCATCTAACATAGAGCCTTCGCTAAATACATGCTCTCGTCCAGTATATAATTCAGTTGCCACCGCTGCATATTCCGTTGAACAGTCTTCGATTTTAGTGCTACCTAGGGTATTTTCAAGTTGAGTAAATAGCTTGCTACCGGAAACCATACCGCCTTGTCCCATCCCCCAATCGAGTAAGCGAATTACTTGCCAAGTATCTAAAGTACGAACCCAAGTTTCTAAATCGTCTAATTTTTCAGTGCAATAAGCAGCCCCAACTAAAGATCCAATTGAACATCCAACAATAACATCCGGTTTTAAGCCCATTAGGTCCAGTTGTTTAAGAATGCCAATTAATGCCCAACCTCGCGCTGCGCCACTTCCTAAAGCCAAACCCAATTTAGCTTTTTGTTCACCTGCCATTGCTATTTATACCTCTTGTTGATACCAATCTATAAGATAACTTGTCGCCCATTTATCGAAATAGCGATGACTGATTAAGTTAAATTGCTTCTACGTTTTGAGTATACAAGCCACACATGAATAAATTAACAAGATAATGCTATAAGTTCACAAAAAGCTTGATTTACTTAACATAACGTTAGATTATCAAAGTGTTAATCATTATCTCTAACTCAGAGAAATAATACTATTTCAAAGTAACAATTTACGTTCTCTACATTATAAACAAGGCTCCTGAGTTAGAGTTAAATAATGAGAATAATGCAATTTTGGCATTTGACTCATTACCATATTTAAATCAAAAATTTTTATAAGCAGATAAACTGGGATTAAAGGATGTTTTTTTACGCGGCTCGCCAACCAATATTTACTCAAGATAAAGCACTATACGCATACGAGCTATTGTTTAGAGATAGCATTGTAAATGCGTTTCCAAATGTAGATGGCGATCAGGCAACTTCTAAACTCATTGAAGCTAGTCAATTTAATTTGGGCTTGGAAGATTTTACCGACCACCATCCAGCTTTTATTAATTTTTCAGACGAGCTTGTAATTAAAGGTTATCCACAGCTCATTCCAAAAGAGCAGCTTGTTGTTGAACTATTAGAAACAGCTAGACCCACTAAAAGACTTTTACAAAGCGTACAAGCGCTAAAGCAAGCGGGTTACCAAATAGCGCTAGATGACTACGTACATAACCCGGTTTGGCTACATTTTTTCCCCTATGTTGACATCATTAAAGTTGACTTTAGGACATCTACTAACGAGCAAATTTTAGAAATAAAAAAAGCAGCTTCTGACTTTGCCATTGAGCTGCTCGCTGAAAAGGTAGAGAGCCACGAAGAATTTAATCATGCAATTGAATTAGGATTTACCTATTTTCAGGGCTATTTCTTTAGTGAACCAGAAATGATGCAAAGTAAAGCGTTAGGCCCATCACAAATGAGTTTAGCCGAGCTATTGTACGAATCATCTAAATCTGAAATGAATTTAGATAGTATTATTACTATTTTTCAACGTGACGTAACTTTGTCGTTTAAATTATTACGGTATGCCAATTCAGCCGCATTTAAACGAAGAAATGACATTGAGACCATTCGCCAAGCGATTGTGGTTTTAGGCCAAGCCGAACTGAAAAAATTCTTAGCTGTGCTATTTGCAGCGCAAGTAAACACGAGCAAACCAGTAGAGCTAATCCGTTTATCGATGGGACGAGCTAATTTTTGTGAAGCTATTGCTAAATCACATCAAAAATTACGCGACCCTTCCACCGCCTTTTTAACTGGCATGCTGTCTGTCATTGATGCAATTTTAGATGAACCTATCGAAAGCGTCATGAATAAATTACCTTTATCTGAAGATATTAAAACCGCGTTAATCAAAAAGACAGGCATACTGGCCGATTATTTAAGTTTGGTACAGCATTACGAAAAAGCGCAATGGGATGACGCCAATGCCTTAATATCAAAATTAGGCATCGACGCTAATAAAGTACCTGATTTTTATCATGACTCAATTCATTGGGCGAGTGAACACGCAAACCAAATCGCTGAGTAGATAATTTAAAAATGGAAAACACCTTAACCCCGGTGTTTTCCAATATTTTCAATTTGTTTATTTAATGCATAACTACTTATATATACTTCAATAAAACAAATAACTAAAGAAACCACCAGCGACACCAAACTCAAACCAAAACTGAGATTAGCAAATAGCTCTAGTTTAACCAGCATTAATCCCATTGCTAAAGTGCACATAATAAATGAAAACACGCCCCAAAGCTGCATGTGCCGAATGAGTTTAACTCTCAATTTTAAATGTTCAATTTGCGCTCGCATATTTCCGTCTTCAGTTTCTTTATATTGCTTATATAAAGAACGAGTTAAGTCTGCAATCACTAAAAATCGATTGGTATAAGCTAATAATAATAACGAAATAGCAGGAAACAGAAGTGCGGGAGTAGTTATACCTATACTAGACAATTAAATTCTCCGATCATAAAAATGAACTTTAACTCTGACTTTAATTTGGTACGCTCAAAGTTGGCTATATGAATTCTACTGTATCGAACACAAAAAATAAAAATCACCAGCCTAAATACGTCATATAAGCGTAAATTTCTTTTGCGAGTCGGTTTTCCCTTACGGATAATCCAGATAAGCCAAAGAGTTGCCGTTGACGATAATGCATCGTTAAGTATTTTCGAGCCGCTTGCTGCCTATTTTTTACGGTGGCTAATGCCCAGCGGTTATCATGTTTTGACCATACGTCTAATATTGGCAAATCTAATTTAGCTATTTTAGCTGGTAGTTTTTTATTCAGGTAATACTCGGGTAAATAAGGCGATAAGAGCACCAGTGCATCAGGCATAGGTATATCACCAGCGGTTAAGCTTTCAATTAACCAACCTGCCGTTGCGCCTTGAGCCACCAGCAAGCGCAAACCAATATAGTTTTGCGCTTCTGTATTAAGCGCATTCACAATAAGTTTTAATTGATCTTTAATCGCCGCGCTATCCGCTACTTTAATTTGCTCTGCACCTAGGGTTGGTTGGCCTGTTAACACTTTTGCTTGTTCATCATCAAGCTGCCAAACACCTGCGCCATTATCAGGCGCAATACTACCTATAGTTATCCAGCCATAATCATTTAATAATAAGCGTAAATCAGCAAAACTTTGAGAGGCTTGTAAACCAATATCCGGTAATAAAATAGCACTGCCTTTAGGGTGAGGGCCGTTTTGTTCACTAATCATTACCGGAATACTTTGCTCGCCAGCCTGTACCGTTTTCACTTCATCACTTGGAAAATAGCGAGTTAAATCCGCTAACTGATTTTGGCTATGGCTAAGCTCTGCGGCAGTAGCTATAGAACAGACACAGCTAAAACCTAGAATAATTTGTAAGTGACGCTTATTTGGGCCGCTAAACCAGTTAAACATTTTGCAATGCTTCCTATGTAACTCAAACTAAAGTTTATTAATTTACTTATCGGCCAGTTAATCAATAAATAAAGAAAAATTCATATAAACGCAAGGGCGTATTGATCTGTCTTGGACAAGTTTAGTTCTAACTGAGCGCTTTCAGATCGTGGGGCGAGGCTTGTAGCATCGCAATTATATATAAGTCGAGTCCAGTTACCGCATCCTACTCCCGCTAAGTACCTGTACCCATGCAGGCAACCTCTTATCGCTCATTTATGTCGCGCAATTACACTTCAATCATTCTTAATTTTATAAAAACACCCAGTCACTACAAAAATGAACAAAACCGTACAAAAAGCCCTAAAAGCCTTTAATTAGCTTAACTAAGGTATCTAGTCGCTCGTTAGATAATTGACGGTAATCAAAATAGGGCGCAACAATCAGTTTATGTTTTTGATTTATCGCAAAGTGAGGAGAAAGCCAAGTGAGTTCAAACGGAAAATTGAGTTTAGCAGCATATGTACGGCCGCTAATAATATGAATTGTAGCGCTTTTTGAAAAATCAGGCGTTGAAAATAATAGTGCAAAGTTTTGATTTTCGGATAATAGCTGAGTGTCACGAAGCAATTGCCAAGTTTTGCAATTGTTAGGTTCAATCGCAAAACACAGCTTGGCAAAACAATTAAAAATTTTACGCCAATTATTGCTGGTATTGGCCAAAATAAAATTGAGTTCGCCTTTAGTTAATGGCGTTAGCTCAGTTTGTGCTAAATAACGCTCAATAGGCGGCCTGTGTTCAAAATAAACAGCAATCTTAAATTTAGGGTCACCAAATCCAATTTTAGTCGTGGATTTCATCTTAAGTCTCTCAGCAACCACTAAAATGGGCAAGGTGCCGTAAAATTAAGTACTTCAGCGCTAACCGGATGAGTAAAACCTAGCTCCTCAGCATGTAACTGTAATCTTGGTGCTAATTCTAATGCGTTTGAATGCGCATAGAGTCTATCACCCAAAATAGGATGCCCAATTGACAACATATGCACTCGTAATTGGTGTGAGCGGCCAGTAATAGGATGTAATATCACCCTCGTTGATTCGCTATCGCGGCTTAACACTTGCCAAAAAGTGCTCGATTTTTTGCCATTTACGTGCGCCACCATTTGTTTAGGTCGGTTAGGCCAATCACAAATAAGCGGGAGTTCAATCATCCCCTGCTCGGCTTCAACTTGTCCATATACACGTGCAATATAACGCTTAGTAGTTTGTCGTTCTTGAAACTGTCTAGCTAAATGCGAATGAGCTGGTTTATTAAGCGCCCAAACCATTAGCCCTGAAGTCGCCATATCTAGCCTGTGCACTATACCAATTTTTGGCCAAACACGCTGAGCTCTTGCTTCTAAACTATCTTGATGTTCCGGCAATTTACCTCTTACTGACAATAAACCGCTGGGTTTATTAAATACCACTATATCTTGATCACGATAAAGAATAGGTAATATAGGTTCTTGAGGCGGGTTATAAACAAAATGCATTCAATTTAAATCGCTAATTATATCTGTAGGTTATTGTACCTTTAATAATCTCCCCTTTGGAACCAGTTAATCAGAAATTATCCCAAGGCATTAAAACTGCCTTGGGATAACCGTTAACTTTGCGTCGCTTTATGCTTGATGACTCACTACAACTAGCCTTAACGCATCAAATTTAACCCTAGCTTGTTGAATATGTTCAACCAGCTCACTTTGCTGTTGAGCAAGTGACTCTAACTCAATGGCCCGAATATTCGGATTAACTTTCTGTAATGATTCAAGCCTTTGATATTCATCACCTAAGTTTTGTTTGATAGACTCTACCGCTTGTTCAATTAATTCACCACAAGCCGATTCAGCTATACTCTGTGCTTTAACGATTAACTCGTGCACCTGCACTTGCAGTGCCGTTGCCAATTGAGATCCCACTTGCCGACCCACAGGTTTTAGCTGCTTGTTTAAGTTATCAAAACTGACATTAGCGGCTAAGTTGTTACCCGCTTTATCTAGCAAAATGCGCACTGGTGTTGGCGGTAAAAAACGACCCGGCTGTAATTGTTTTGGGGCGCTGGTTTCAACCACGTAAATAAGCTCAACTAAATAAGTGCCTTCAGGCAATGCTTTATTGTTTAGTAAACTAACAGTGTTATTACCTATTTCACCTGCGTTAATCATTTCAAAACAGCCTTGAACCATTGGATGATCCCAGCTAATAAAACGCACATCTTCACGTGCAAGCGCCGCATCGCGTTCAAAACTTACTGTCATACCACCATCGCCTAATTCAGGAAAATGAGGTTCGAGCATATGATCTGTTGGGTTAACTGCTAAGCATCGATCGCCTTTATCGTCTTGCGAAACACCGTAAACATCAAATACCTGCAACATAAAAGCGACCAGTTCGGTATCGTCATCGATTTTTTCAATTTGCTCGGCAATGGCCTCACCATCAAAACCTTTTGAGTTAATCTCAAGTAATATATCTCGGCCCTGCTCCATTTGCTGATTTAAAGTTTCAACTTGAACTTTAGCTTTTTCAATTAAAGGCGCTAGGTCATCATCGTTATGATTATTTTGGCCCAGTATAGACAACAAAAATTCTTTTTGCTGTTCATATACATGAATGCCTGCTGGACAGGTTTGCGCATAAGCATTAATGCCATAGTGTTGCCATTTAAAAATAGTTTCACTAGCGCTTCCTTCAAAATAAGGCAAATGTATTTGAATATCATTTTTTTGGCCAATTCGGTCTAATCGACCTATTCGCTGCTCAAGTAAATCAGGGTTAAGTGGTAAATCAAACAAAACTAAGTGACGTGCAAATTGAAAGTTTCGACCTTCAGAGCCAATTTCTGAACAAATGAGTAACTGGCAACCTTCATCTTGATCAGCAAACCAAGCCGCAGCTCGGTCTCGTTCAACTATGCTCATGCCTTCATGAAATACAGACGCATTAATACCATGTTTTACACGAATTGCTTGTTCTAATGTTAAGGCGGTAGAGGCTCTCGCACAAATAATTAAAAATTTATCTGTTTTATTCTCTTTTACCTGTTCACTTAACCAGTCAACTCTGGGATCCACCCGCCACCATTCAATTTCGTCGTTAATAGCGCTTTCATATAAAAATTCAGGCGTTAATAAAGGCGCTACTAACTTTTCGTCAACTTGATTTTGTGAAATCGCGTCTGCATTGCGATTTAACCACCAATCACAAGCTGCTTTGTATTCTTGCGGAAGATCTAATTTAACAGGTAAAACACAACGCTTTGGAAAACCTTTAACTGAAGCTCGTGTATTTCTAAACAACACTCGACCCGTGCCATGTTGGTCAATTAGGCCTTTTAAGCATTTTTGACGAGCGATTTGGCGAATTTCGGGCTCTTTATTATTTAATTGTGCTGCGTTGTCATCAATATTAATTGATTGTATTTGCCCGAGCTGCTCAATTTCTTGTGCAGTTAAATCTTCTTCTGACACCAAGGTTTTAGCTAAATCAGCTATCGCTTGATAACCAGATTCTTCATCAACAAATGCTTGATAGCTATGAAAGCGATCTGGGTCTAACAACCTAAGCCGAGCAAAATGACTTTCATGACCTAGTTGATCAGGTGTTGCGGTTAGCAACAACAACCCGGCGGATACGCTGGCTAGTTTTTCAACTGCTGCATATTGATCGCTTACCTCGTCTTGACTCCATTTTAAATGATGCGCTTCATCTACCACCACTAAATCCCAGTGGGCTGTTAAAGCTTGTGATAAACGGCTTTCAGATTCACTTAACAACGCCATAGGCGCGATAATTAATTGCTCTGTTTCAAATGGGTTTTCATCGTCGGCTTGGTATTCTGCGCAACGCTCTTCATCAAATATCGCAAATTTAAGATTGAATCTGCGCAACATCTCAACCAACCACTGATATTGTAATGACTCAGGTAATAAAATAAGAACACGTGAAGAACGACCGGTTAAAATTTGCTGATGGATAATCATCCCAGCCTCAATCGTTTTACCCAGTCCAACTTCGTCAGATAACAAAACACGCGGCGCTATACGCTGGCCTGCTTCTTTAGCAATATGAAGTTGATGTGGAATTAGCGATGTCCTTGCACCAGCAAGTCCTACTAAAGGATGCGTTTGGTATTTGTGTTGTAATCGTAGCGAATCATATCTAAGGCTATACCAGTCATTACGATCAATTTGTCCGGTAAATAATCGGTCTTGTGGTTTGTTAAATTTAAGGTGATGGTTTAAGCGGGTTTCAATTAATTGAGCCACTTCGCTGTTATCGTCCCTTTGACCAAGATAAATATTAACCCCATCTTCAGTAACAACTTGTGCAACCGTCAGGCTCCAGCCTTCGGCGCTTTCAACTTTATCTCCCGGATTAAAGCTCACTCGCGTTAAAGGCGCACTGTCCATCACGTATTCTCTTTGTTCTCCAGTTGCAGGAAATAACATAGAAATTCGACGGCCATTCATGGCAACTATAGTTCCTAAGCCTAAATCAGATTCTGAATCACTAATCCAACGTTGCCCTAATGCAAATTCACTCATTATTTAAACTCACTCCTCAAATCTGGCCGCGTATGTTACCTAAAGCTGCATTGGCTTTCACTGAATAATTACACTTAACGCCAGTTAATTGAACCAACTGTTTAATTAAAGAACAAGCTGGCCCTTTTTGTGAAATATTTATTTACTATCGTATTTATCTTTTTTATTTTTGAGCCATCAATAATATTAAAAAGATCGTAAATTTGTTCAAAAAACAAACAAACGAGTTAGCTATCTGAAAATAAATTAAAAAATGCTTGCTCAGATCAAAATTTAGTCTAATAGTAAAGTTATAGGGAAAAATAGGACATACCACGACCGCGTAAAGCTTAGGGCTTAATTAAATACAATAACGTAAATATCCCATCAACCGCCAGATTGGCCATTGGAGGCAAAATGAGCGAAGCACACACCAAAATTTATATTTTAGATACAAATATCCTTTTACATGAACCTTTTGCTTTTCTCAATTTTCAAGAACACGATGTTTATATTCCAATGACGGTATTGGAAGAGCTAGATGCAATAAAAGATCGTAAAAAAGATGTTAGCCGTGATGCCCGAATTGCAATTCGAGCATTGGAAGAAGCTTTACAAGATGCTCCACCCGAAGACATAGTGCAAGGTGTGAGCATTGCTAAATATTCAGCGGATCATAGTTCTACTGGTAACCTAGCTATTTTTCCAGATCACCTTTTAAATCAAGAATTAGTTACCTTACCCGGCCCCGAAAACGACAACCACATTATAAATGCTGCACTGCATTTACAAAAAGAAAAGTCTCCCCGCCAAGTCGTATTAGTTACAAAAGACATCAACATGCGTTTAAAAGCTAAAGGGGCTGGCTTAGAGCGAGTTGAAGATTACAAAACCGATCAACTTATTTCTGATATCAAATATTTGAGCACAGGCTATGTTGAGGTTGAAGGGGAATTTTGGGAAAGCGTTACTAACTGTGACAGTCAAACATCCGGCCGCGAAACCGTACACACAGTGGCTCGTGAAGTTTTACCACAAACCGTTTTTATCAACCAATATGTTTTTGACCAAAATCATCATTTTGCGGGCAAGGTCGTTGAACATGATAGTGCGAATGTTCGGCTAAAAGATTTAGGCTATGAACGCATGATGGGACGAACTGCGTGGGGCATCTCTCCTAAAAATTTTCACCAAGCGATGGCGCTTGATTCGTTGTTGGATACCAATATTGACCTCACTTTATTAACCGGACCAGCTGGCAGCGGCAAAACTTTATTAGCCTTGGCTGCAGCACTTGAAATGGTGGTTGAAAAAGGCATTTATGAAAAAATAATAGTCACCCGAAATACGCCTGAAATAGCTGAGTCAATTGGTTTTTTACCTGGAACCGAAGAGGAAAAAATGGCACCTTGGTTAGGGGCCATCAATGATGCGCTTGATTTCTTACACCGCCACGATGAGTGTCGTGATAGTAGCATGCGTTATATTATGGAAAAAGCAAACATTCAGTTTAAATCCGTCAACTTTATGCGCGGGCGTAGTATTCAAAAATCAGTGGTAATTTTAGATGAGTGCCAAAATATGACCTCACAACAACTGAAAACGATAATAACTCGAGCAGGCGAAGGCACCAAACTCATTTGTTGCGGTAATTTAGCTCAAATTGATAGCAATTATTTAAGCCCGCTAACCTCTGGTTTAACCTATATTGTTGAACGATTTAAAGATTTTGAAGGTAGTGCAACCGTGCATATTGCTGGTGTTATGCGCTCTCGACTCGCCTCTTTTGCAGAAAACAACCTGTAAGCTCAAAGCTTCTTGAAAACTAAACTCAGTTCATTCTTTGCCTGAGTTTAGTTTATCAAGCCTAACCTTGGCTTTATTGACCACTTGAAACTTTTCTGCTTGAGATAATATTATCCAATCTAGTTTTTCATCTTTTGAGCGCCCACAGCCAATACAAATATCAGCTAAATTTAATCGGCAATCACCAATACATGGGTTTTCAACTTTATCATTTGAACTAAAATTTTGATTCATTTTGAGCAATACACTGTTTTAATTTCATAATTTAAGCCTAATTTAATAAAATAAACTTAAAACTCGGCTAAATATCGTTATACTCATTTTATATGGATTTTTTGCTCAGGTCTTAATAAATATTATGGTAATAGATAAAACGCAAGCACTGGAACGTTTAGCAGGTAATGAAGCCTTATTAGATATGCTAATTAATAAATTTATTACTGATAACCAAACTTCTAGCGACACTATAACTCAAACGATTCACCAGGGCGACTTAGAATCAGCATCTCATTTAGTTCATTCCATCAAAGGCGCTGCCGGTAACCTAAGCATGAATGATTTATTTGTTTCTGCAAAAGCGTTAGAAACATCTCTTAGACAAGATGAAGCTGTCAACCCAAACCTGCTAGATACATTTAACCAAGATTTAAACGCTGTTTTAGCCTTAAATCGCAAGTAATTTATCAAATTATGACGTTTATATTAGATAAGCCAACTATTTTAATTGCCGATGATGAGCCGATTAACGTTAGAGTACTAGCGCAGAATTTAACGCCTAACTACCGAATTAAAACTGCCACTAACGGCCAAAAAGCACTCGCTATTGTTAACTCAGATGATCCACCTGATTTGGTTTTACTAGATATCCAAATGCCCGATATGGATGGCTATCAAGTTTTAGTCGCCATGCGCCAACAAGACTCAAGCAAAAATATTCCTGTTATTTTTATTACAGCAAAAGACGGCGCAGAAGACGAGGCTAAAGGATTAGATTTAGGTGCGATGGACTACATAACGAAACCTTTTAATTTACCGGTCGTTAATGCCCGAGTAAAAAATCAAATCGCGCTTAAACAAAAAACGGATTTATTAGAAAAATTGGCATTAATTGATGGTTTAACAGAAATCCCGAATCGCCGCCATTACGATTCTAGGATTGAAGTTGAGTGGCGTCGAGCGATTAAAGACGGTCTACCTTTATCTTTGGTCATGATCGACATCGATGAGTTTAAACTATTTAATGATAATTATGGGCATGCTCAGGGAGATGTTGCGTTGAAACGGGTTGCAGCTATCACTGCGAGCCAGTTAAAACGTAATTCAGATTTAGTCGCCCGATATGGCGGAGAGGAATTTGTCGTTTTATTGCCTGATTGCACACTCGCTTTTGCACGCACAATTGCCGACAACATTCGCCAAGCAGTTTACTCACTTAACTTAGAGCACGAATACGCTAAAGCTAAACAGGTTACCGTAAGCTTAGGTGTAAGCTGCATAATTCCCAGCCGCGAACAATCAGTTGAAAGTTTACAAAAAAAGGCTGATGAATTATTGTATTTAGCCAAAAAAAGTGGCCGTAATAAAGTGGTTGCCGAGCCATTTAATTAACTTAATTAAACACTAAATCACTTAATCTTAAGTTAAAATGATAAACTGGCGTTTTTTATGCTTTCATTGAGGTCGAAATAAAAGCATAAAAAACACGGTACTTTCAACTCTCAATAGCGCAACTTAACACATTTCAACTTTGTACGTGCTAGCAATTTAAATAGTAAATGGATAACTAAGTGACTCAGTTAGATAAACAAGACAACCTATTAAAAGCATTCAAAATTTTATTAAAAGAACAAAATTTTTCATCACAAGCTGATATCGTTGAAGCATTAAAAGAGCAAGGTTTTGATAATGTAAGCCAATCTAAAGTGTCTAGGCTATTAAGCCGTTTTGGAGCTGTGAGGGCTCGTAACGCAAAACAAGAGATGGTTTACTGTTTACCGCCTGAACTAGGCATACCCACAACTGAAAGTCCATTAAAGCAACTCGTATTAAGTGTAAATAGAAACCAATCACTTATCATTATTAAAACGTCTCCAGGTGCAGCGCAACTGATAGCAAGAATGTTAGATTCGCTAAATCATGATTTAGGGGTATTGGGTACCATTGCAGGTGATGACACTATTTTTGTAGCGCCACTGGATAATAATGAAATAGAACAGACGCAACAAAAATTAACTGACTTTTTTGAAACAGTCTAATCAGTATAAAGAGCTCATCTATTAAACTCTTTATACTATTTTAATTTTATCGTTGATTTTTAAATTAAAGCTGCCACTAAACCAAAAGTCCCTCCAAATACGCCGCCCCAAACAACGAGCCAACCTAAGTGCTGTTTAATCATGTCTTGCACTATGGCTTTAATCATTTTAGGCGTTAATTCATCCAATCGCGTAGAGACAATTTGTTCGACTTTATTTCTTAGTTCTTCGATAACACTAGGTTGCTCAACTGAATCTTTTAATAATTCATTGAATTCATCACTTTGACTAATTTCAATTAACTTAAGTTTGATTTTTTCAATAAAAGGCTCTTTCAATGGTTCGATTGCAGAAGCGCCACCAAACATCGCTAACATGCTGCCAAATTTAGACTCATTAACCGTACTGACTAGTGAGTCATAAGCAGGTTCAAAGTTTATTTTTTCTATTACAGGCGCAAAATTAAAGTGATTAGCATGACCTTGTTGATCAGTTAGAAAATTATCAATATTCTGATGAGTAAAAAATTGTTCCATCATTAAATTTTTAATGGCAGATTTAAACTCTTCAAATCTATCTTCAATTACCCCTGAACCATATAGCCCCGGCACTTTTTCAAATAACATATGCACTGCAAGCCAGTTTGTAAAAGCGCCAGATAGCGCAAATAAGCCAATAGACAAAACCATTGGGTTATCTAAAAAATATCCTATGGCAGTTAATACAGCTGCGAGTAAATTAGTGATTAAGCTTTTATTCATAAATAATTCCGGTAACAGTCATGGTAATAAGAAACGATAAATAATCGAACAAGATGCGAATTTTAAAGAAAATTAGATTTATGCTAACGATTTCACTATTATCAATCAAGTATGCTCATAATAAAAGAGAGAAACCATGTTTGCGGCTTGTTACGCCCTGCTAAAAAAGCTATCCCTTACATCCTTGAAAGCCAGAGTCGTATTAGCCATTTTAGGCTCTAGTCTAGCCACTACTTTATTGGCTATTAGTATTTTTAGTGCGTTTCAATATCAAACTTTTCATGCACAAGTAAATAATGATGTACAAGAAAACATTAATATTATTATCGAGCCGTTATCCGAGGCATTATGGAGCTTTAAAGGTGAAACCGCACAATTTATTGTTAACGGGTTAACGCAACTACCTTTTGTTTCTGCCGCCAAAGTCACAAGCGAAACTTCTGAAGTTTATTTGGTTGGCGAAAGCGCCTCTCAGCCTACTTATATACACCAACTTATTTACCAAAATGAAAATGTAGGAGAGCTTTGTGTTTGGTTAAACAATATCGCACTCGATCAATATATATTAGATTCATTAGTCTATATTGCGATAGTTTATATTTTATCATCCTTGATGATTACCTTAATATTAATAAAACTCTTTGATTTTATGGTATCTCGGCATTTATTTTTAATTGCCAGCAGTTTAAAAAAATACAATGTCAGTGCAAGTTCAAATGAGCATATTAATTTAAATCGACATCCTTGCATCAAAGATGAACTGAGTATGATCGTCGATAATTTGAATCGACTTAAATTAGATACCAGTAAATTCATTTCAGCCAAACAAGAATTCGAAGACCACTTAACATATCAAGCTAACTATGATGATTTAACTGGACTACCTAACCGCCGCTATGGGCTTAGCTTATTAGAAAATAAGATAAAGGCTAATAATTCTGACTTCTCGTTGATGTTTATTGATTTAGATGGTTTTAAAGAAATAAATGATACCCACCAACATTTGGTCGGCGATCAGATTTTGCAAATTGTTGCAGATAGGCTAAATAATATTGCGTCATCCTACCCGGCTGATGTGGCCCGCATTGGTGGTGATGAATTTATGTTTATCGTCGATATAAATGGTGTCGCTTTAGAGAACTTAGCTGGCATCATTATTAATACGATAAAAGCCCCTTACCATATTAACAATGATAAATTACTACTTAGTTGCAGCATAGGTATCGCTAGTTACCCAACCGATGCTCTTAGTGCAACAGCGTTAATCGCTAATGCTGATACAGCAATGTTTGAAGCAAAATCTGCAGGTAAAAGCCAGTATAAACAATTTTCTGCTGAAATGTTTGATTCGCTCATGTTTAAGTCAAAATTAAAAAATTCGCTGGGGTCAGCTATTCAAAACCAAGAAATTAGCGTGTATTTTCAACCTATTTTTTC
Source organism: Catenovulum adriaticum (assembly GCF_026725475.1). Lineage (NCBI taxonomy): Bacteria > Pseudomonadati > Pseudomonadota > Gammaproteobacteria > Alteromonadales > Alteromonadaceae > Catenovulum > Catenovulum adriaticum. The sequence goes on along the minus strand of NZ_CP109965.1, from coordinate 636,584 downwards.
AATTGATAATACTGAATTACTTGGGTTTGAGAGTTTATGTCGTTGGTATAACCCTGAATTTGGACATGTAAGACCTGACATTTTTATTGCACTGGCTGAAGAAACAGGTGATATAGTTAATATAGACCGCTTTGTGTTAACTCAAACAGTTCAACTTTTACATTCACTTGAATCATATTGCCCTAATTTATTTGGCACTGTTAACTTTTGTCCTTTAGATTTTGCACAAACTGATTTAATAGCATTTTTAAGCCGTTTGCTAACAAAATACCCTTTAACTCAAACAAAACTTGAAATAGAAGTTACCGAACGATCGCTATTGCATAATGATTCAGAAAGCGGTATTCAAACTATTTTAAATGCGTTGAGTAAATTAGGGGTTAAAATTTCTATTGATGATTTTGGGACTGGCTATTCAGCTTTAAGTTATGTGAAGCATTACCGCCAGTATATTTCAAAAATAAAAATAGATAGTGTTTTTATTCGTGATATTGTAGCAGATAAGGCTGATTCGGCACTCGTCAACGCAATCATAAAAATGGCAGAAGGGTTAGAGATGAAGGTGGTAGCTGAAGGCATTGAAACGCATGCTCAACGTACCACATTAAACCAGTTAGGTTGTGAATATGGTCAAGGTTACTTAATCAGTAAGCCGCTCAGCCAAGATGACTTTTTAACTTATATCAATACAAAAAATAGTAGAGCAACAGCATGAGAACAATAGCCAGAGGGATATTTTCGCCTATCCTGAATCAATTCGAACAAGGCACAAAAGCATTTAACTACAAGCCATTAAATCGCATTATTTTAAATATAGTTGGAGTACTATTTTTACTATTAACTATCAGCATTTTTTATCTTGTGCCAAGCGATCAATCAGGCAAATTTATTCCAATTATCATTTTCGGCTTAGCAAGCTTAGTTTGCCTAGTAGTTGGCATATTAGGTAATAATAGAGCCGTTGCTAAAATTTGGGGCAGCTGATTGCTGCTAAACAATGTTATCAATAAAAATCATTCGTTGGTCAGTTTTAATTTTACTGATAATAACCATTATCAGTTTATTAAACTGGTTGTTTCCCACGCAGATAGCAACAAAAAATTCAGCCTTTATCAAAGTAAAACCCGCGGCTTTTTCAACAAAAAATGTTGATGAAGTTAAAAAATCTCCAGTGGCGAACTCCCCCTCGGATTTGTCACTCAGTAAATCCGAAAAAACAGTCATAATTCCAGCCTCCGCACCTAAAACTGTCACCATAAAAAATATCGCCGTAATCGAAGCGATGACTGGATCAGTGATATTATTATCTAACGAGTTTAACTTCAATGAGGCGGATGATGAATCTAAATTTGCTTACTTAGCTGCACTCGCACAATGCGCTCAATTTATGCGATACGCACAACAAGGCTACTTAAAAATAATAAAAGAAACTGAGCAAACTAAGCCAAATGCTAAGATCTCAATTACCAAGCAAAAACAAATAACAAACTGCCAAGGTGCACCAGTAGAATTAATTAGCCCTGTTTATTCGATGTTAGAAAAATTGGCATTAAATACTAAAAATACTGAGGTCAGTATCCAAAGTGATTTATTACTATCGCATTTACCTAATATTCAGCCTTCAATAACGACAAAAGAGGCACAAGAAGACGTATTAGCTCATTACAAAAAACAATTGATGTGGCTTGAGCACGCAAGGCAACAAGGTAGCTTAGAAGCCGTGCTAACATTAGCGATACGTTACCAGTATGGTGAAGTTCCGGATCCGGTAACTGCAAGCAGTTACTATTTAACTTTACAAAATATTGCCCCTGAATATCAGCTAACAGATCAAGTCAAAAAACTTACTGAAAATTTAAAAACTTGGCAGTTAACGCAAGCTAAGCAAAACAGCCAATTGTATCTTAAACAAATGGAACAATTAAATACGCTATACAAATGGTAACCACTTATTAACCAATAATTGGAATTTATCAGCTATAGTTTTTCAAATATACCCAACTTCATAAATGTTAAACCGTTAGACTAAATATCAAAATCAGTATTTTGTTAAATCACTTTTACCTTGATGTCTAAGTAAAAACAAAATTCGCTTTAATAATTCACTTACATTTGGGGCTATTCACGTTAAGCTAAAATCACACCCTTTACTCCTATTTTAAGGCCTGAATGAACACATATTTTGTGGTTTATAACCTAGATTAAAGATTGGCGTATCAGCTGCATAGCGAATTATCAAAGGCGCTCTATTCTGCGCTTTTTTCGAATGCATATAAGCCTCCTACCTACTAGTTAATTCACCATATTGAAGATTACAAAGCTTCATTTATTGCCCATACATTTTCGGTTCACAATTATCTCGCCTGTTATTTTTAAGAGCTGTTTAAATGGTTCTAATTTGCTACTACCTATAATTTTTGTCCGGTATTGCTTCAGATCAAATCGTAATCGAGTTTATGTGTCTGCTTTGAATCATGTTATGAATCGTAATTCGATAAAAATATAACTACTGAGTATTGCGAACCATATTTTCAGGTCATTGTTGATAATCTAGTGACGGCTTAGATTTGTAGGATGGACAAAATACAAAACTTGATATGTTAGATCGCCATTACGATTAGAATTGGATTTCGTTTAGGTGAAGGTGCGCCAGTTTATTCCAGTCTGACAAGTTTGCTAACTGCACTAGGAAAACAAAAAAGGCGCCCTAAGGCGCCTTTTTTAATAATCAGCTAAATAAGTTTATTCAGCTGATTCTGTTGCTTCTACTTCAGCTTCATCAACTTCTGGTCTATCAACCAATTCGATGTAAGCCATAGGTGCGTTATCACCTGTGCGGAAACCACATTTTAAGATGCGAGTATAACCACCTGGACGAGACTCATAACGAGGACCAATCTCAGAGAATAATTTACCAACAACTTCTTTATCACGTGTACGAGCAAACGCTAAACGGCGATTTGCAACACTATCTTTTTTAGCTAGTGTAATCAGCGGCTCGATAACACGACGCAGTTCTTTCGCTTTTGGCAATGTAGTTTTAATAATTTCGTGACGAACTAAAGAGCCCGCCATGTTACTAAACATTGCAGTACGATGACTGCTGTTTCGATTAAGCTGACGTCCACTTTTACGATGACGCATAATGCTATCCTTCTACCAATAACTATGTAGAATTGGTTAGTCTTTTTCAGCGATACTAGCCGGAGGCCAGTTTTCAAGACGCATACCTAAAGACAAGCCACGAGAGGCCAAAACGTCTTTAATTTCAGTAAGCGACTTTTTACCAAGGTTAGGTGTTTTTAACAACTCAACCTCAGTGCGCTGAACAAGATCACCAATGTATTGGATCTGCTCTGCTTTTAGGCAGTTGGCAGAACGTACAGTTAATTCAAGATCGTCAACTGGTCTTAACAGAATTGGATCGAATTCAGGTTTTTCTTCTTTACGCTCTGGTTCAGAAACGTCGCGCAATTCAACGAATGCGTCTAACTGTTCTGCCAGAATCGTAGCAGCTCGGCGGATTGCTTCTTCCGGATCAATCGTGCCATTCGTTTCCATATCGATGACCAATTTGTCTAGGTCAGTGCGCTGTTCAACACGTGCTGATTCAACCGCATAAGCGATACGCTCAACCGGGCTGAAAGACGCGTCGACCAACAAACGTCCAATTGGACGATCATCTTCTTCAGAGGAACGACGAGCTGAAGCTGGAACATAACCGCGTCCTTTCTCTACCTTAATACGCATATTAACTTCTGCGTCGCCGGTAAGATTGCAAATGACGTGGTCGGGATTCTTAACTTCAACATCACCATCATGGGTGATATCTGCTGCAGTAACAGGGCCCGCACCTTTTTTACTTAAGGTTAAAGTTGCTTCGTTCTTATTTTCAATATGAACAGCAAGACTTTTCAAATTAAGTAAAATCTCAATTACATCCTCTCGCACCCCTTCTTTGGTACTATATTCATGCAGTACACCGTCGATTTCCACTTCGGTTACTGCTGCACCGGGCATAGAAGACAATAATATACGTCTTAACGCATTTCCTAAAGTGTGACCAAAACCGCGTTCCATCGGCTCTAAAGTCACTTTTGCACGAAAAGGACCAAGACTTTCAATATCGACTAATCTTGGTTTAAGGAACTCAGTAACAGAACCCTGCATCGTTTCCTCTCTATTTTATATAACTTTACTTAGAGTAAAGCTCAACAATTAGCTGTTCGTTAATATCAGCAGATAAGTCTGTACGCTCAGGCAAACGCTTGAACACACCTTCTTTTTTCTCTGCATCTACTTCGACCCAAGTTGGCTTCTCACGTTGGCCAGCAAGCTCAAGAGCTGACTGAATACGCGCTTGCTTCTTAGCTTTCTCGCGAACTCCGACTACATCTTCTGGTTTCACAGAGAATGATGCGATGTTAACAACTTGATCATTAACAGTGATTGCTTTGTGACTAACCAATTGACGAGCTTCTGCACGAGTTGAAGCATAACCCATACGGTATACTACGTTGTCTAAACGCTTTTCAAGTAATTGTAACAAGTTTTCACCTGTATTACCTTGTAAACGTGCAGCTTCTTTATAGTAGTTTCGGAATTGCTTTTCTAATACACCGTAAATACGACGTACTTTTTGCTTTTCACGTAACTGTAAACCATAGTCAGACAAACGACCACGACGAGCGCCGTGTTGACCTGGTGCTGTATCAATTTTACATTTTGAATCAATTGCACGAACGCCGCTTTTCAAGAACAAATCTGTTCCTTCGCGACGACTGAGCTTGAGTTTTGGCCCTATATATCTTGCCATCTTCTTTCTCCGCTATCTGAGGAACAAATTAAACGCGACGTTTTTTCGGTGGACGACAGCCATTATGTGGAATTGGCGTGACGTCTGTAATATTTGTAATTTTGAATCCAGTTGCATTTAATGCACGGATCGCAGATTCGCGACCAGGACCTGGACCATTTACAAATACTTCCAAATTCTTTAAACCGTACTCTTGAGCAGCAGTACCTGCACGCTCTGCTGCAACCTGAGCTGCAAACGGAGTAGATTTACGAGAACCACGGAAACCTGAACCGCCAGCTGTTGCCCATGAAAGAGCATTACCTTGGCGATCTGTAATTGTTACGATCGTATTGTTGAAAGAAGCATGGATATGAGCCATACCATCTGCAACTTGTCGTTTTGCGCGCTTACGCGAGCTACGAGCTGGTGCTTTAGCCATTATTCACTCTCCTGCTTACTTCTTGATTGGCTTACGAGGACCTTTACGCGTACGTGCGTTAGTCTTCGTTCTTTGACCGCGAACAGGCAAGCTACGACGGTGGCGTAAACCACGGTTACAGCCAAGATCCATCAAGCGCTTGATATTCATTGAAACTTCACGACGTAAGTCACCTTCAACAGTAAACTTACCAACCTCTTCACGAAGCAAGTCAAGCTGAGCTTCATCAAGATCTTTGATCTTGGTAACTTCAGCGATCCCAGCAGCAGCACAAATTGCTTTTGCTGTGGTTTTGCCTACACCGTAAATTGACGTTAAGCCAATTACTGTGTGCTTGTGTAGAGGAATGTTAATGCCAGCTATACGGGCCATTGTATGCACTCCAAATTATTAGTCTCGACCGAAAAGCCCGTAAGGATACTCAAGCCGAGACTAGATTTCAAATAAAAAGACGATTTTCGTCTAAAATATATTAACCTTGGCGCTGTTTATGCTTTGGATCTGTTGAACAGATCACGCGCACAACACCATTTCGCTTAATAATTTTGCAATTACGGCAAATGGTCTTAACAGATGCACGAACTTTCATTTTCCGACTCCGTTAACCGTTACAGCCTACCGGCCATAACCCTTTAAATTAGCCTTCTTCAGAACAGATTCATACTGACTTGACATCAGATGAGTTTGCACTTGCGCCATAAAATCCATAATAACAACTACGATAATCAATAATGAAGTACCGCCAAAGTAGAATTGTACATTCCAAGCTGCCATCATAAATTCAGGTACTAAACAAACTAAAGTTATATATAAAGCGCCTGCTAGTGTTAAGCGGGTCATGACTTTATCGATATAACGCGAAGTTTGCTCACCCGGACGAATACCCGGAATGAATGCACCCGACTTTTTCAAGTTGTCTGCTGTTTCACGTGGATTAAACACTAATGCTGTATAGAAGAAGCAAAAGAATACAATCACTATTGCGTACAATATCATGTACAAAGGTTGTCCTGGTGATAGCACTATGGCTATTTGAGCGATTGCTTCAGCAAACGCACTGTCACTTTGGCCAAACCAAGTCGCTATTGTACCCGGAAACAACATAAGACTAGAAGCAAAAATTGGTGGAATTACACCAGCCATGTTTACTTTTAGTGGCAAATGCGTGCTCTGCGCTGCGTAAACTTTTCGACCTTGTTGACGTTTTGCGTAGTTTACAACGATACGTCGCTGACCACGCTCAACAAATACAACAAAGTAAGTTACCGCACAGACAATAATACCAATAATCAATAACAAGATTAGAGGTAGTTCACCTTGACGCGCTTGTTCAGCAGTCTGACCAATCGCAGTCGGTAAACCAGCAACGATACCAGCAAAGATGATCATAGAGATACCATTACCAATACCGCGCTCAGTTATCTGCTCCCCTAGCCACATTAGGAACATAGTCCCTGTAACTAGACTCACTACAGCGGTGAAGTAGAAAGTAAATCCAGGATTAATCACTAAGCCTGGCACCATATTGGGCAGGCTGTTGGCTATAGTTGTAGACTGGGCAATTGCTAACAATAATGTACCATAGCGTGTGTATTGGCTAATTTTCTTACGCCCGCTTTCACCTTCCTTTTTCAATTCTTGAAAAGTAGGATGAATATGCGTCATTAACTGCATAATAATAGAGGCAGTAATGTAAGGCATAATACCTAACGCCAACACGGAAGCACGCTCTAATGCGCCACCTGAAAACATGTTAAACATTGCTAACACGGTGTCTTTTTGTTGCTCAAACAGTTGCGCAAGTACCGCAGGGTCAATCCCTGGGATAGGAACATAAGAACCGGCACGGAAGATCACAATTGCTCCTAATAAGAACAATAATCTTCGTTTAAGTTCTGATAAACCGCCTTGCGTGCTGTTAAATTCCAGTCCTGGTTTAGCCATGGATCAATTATTCCTCGATTTTACCACCAGCAGCTTCAATAGCCTCACGAGCACCTTTAGTCACACCTAAACCTTTAACAGTTAAAGCACGAGATACATCGCCTGATTTTACAATTTTCACTGCTTGAATATGCTTTTTAACCAAGCCAGCTGCTTTTAGCGTAGCCAGTTCAACGATATCACCTTCAACTTTAGCAATTTCATTCAAGGTAACTTGATCTGACACTAAAGATTTACGTGAAGTGAAACCGAACTTAGGTAAACGGCGTTGAAGTGGCATTTGACCACCCTCAAAACCTGGTTTTACTGAACCACCTGAACGTGATTTTTGACCTTTGTGACCACGGCCACCTGTTTTACCTAAGCCAGAACCAATACCACGACCAACGCGCTTTGCACTTGGTTTTGAACCTGGAGCAGGACTCAGTGTATTTAAATACATAATTACCCCTCCACTTTAATCATATAGATTACTTTGTTAATCATACCACGAACAGCTGGAGTATCTTCCAACTCAACAGTATGATTAATTCTGCGTAAACCTAAACCGCGTAACGTTGCTTTGTGTTTAGGTAAACGTCCGATAGAACTTTTGACTTGAGTCACTTTTACAGTTTTACCAGTCATAATTGTTTACCCCAAAATTTCGTCGACGCTCAAACCACGCTTAGCTGCCACTGTTGATGGCGATTTCATATTTGCTAATGCTTTGATTGTTGCGCGAACAACGTTAATAGGATTGGTTGAGCCGTAGCATTTTGAAAGTACGTTATGTACACCTGCTACTTCTAAAACCGCACGCATTGCACCACCAGCGATGATACCAGTACCTTCAGATGCAGGTTGCATATAAACCTGTGAACCTGAATGACGGCCTTTTATCGGGTGTTGCAAAGTATTACCTTGTAAGTCGACATTTACCATGCTGCGACGAGCTTGTTCCATAGCTTTTTGAATAGCTGCAGGAACTTCACGTGCTTTACCGTAACCAAAGCCAACGCGACCTGCACCATCACCTACCACAGTCAATGCTGTGAAGCTGAAGATACGGCCACCTTTAACAACTTTAGATACACGGTTAACCGCGATGAGTTTTTCTGCCAACTCTGGGTTGTTTTTAACTTCTGCGTTATTAGCCATTATCTACCCCTAGAATTGAAGTCCAGCTTCACGAGCAGCGTCAGCTAAAGCTTGAACACGACCGTGGTATTGGAAACCACTACGATCGAACGCTACTGTGTTAATACCTTTCTCTAAAGCTGCTTCTGCAATTGCTTTACCAACTACTTTAGCTGCTTCAACGTTACCAGTATATTTGATGCTTTCGCGAATGGTCTTCTCTACAGTTGATGCAGAAGCCAGAACCTCACACCCATTTGCTGCAACTACTTGTGCATAAATATGGCGTGGCGTACGGTGAACGACCAGTCTGTTTGCACCCAACTCTTTAATTTTCGCACGTGCGCGGGTAGCGCGACGAAGACGAGATGCTTTTTTATCCATCGTATTACCTTACTTTTTCTTAGCTTCTTTACGAAGTACAGTTTCATCAGCGTAACGAACACCTTTACCTTTATAAGGCTCTGGTGGACGGAAAGCGCGGATTTTCGCTGCAACTTGACCAACCAACTGCTTGTCAGCACCTTTAACCAAAACTTCTGTCTGGCTAGGGGTTTCAATCTGAATACCTGCTGGTACTTCGAAGTCAACCGGATGAGAAAAACCTAAAGTTAAGTTTAATGTATTACCTTTTGCAGCTGCACGATAACCAACACCGATTAGTTGCAATTTGCGTTCAAAACCTTGGGTTACACCAACAACTAAGTTGTTAATGATTGCACGTGCAGTACCGCTTTGCGCTTGCGCGTCATCGAAACCGTCACGAGGTAATGTACGTAATACATTGTCTTCGTTTACCACTTCAACAGCAGCGTTAATGCTAACAGCTAATTCACCTTTAGCACCTTTCACTGTGATGTCCTGACCTGCAATATTTATTTCAACGCCTGCAGGAATAGCGATAGGAGATTTACCTACTCGAGACATTTTATTTCTCCTTACGCTACGTAACCGATGACTTCGCCACCCATGCCCGCTTTACGCGCTGCACGATCTGACATGATACCTTTAGAAGTAGATACAATCGCTACCCCTAAACCGCCCATCACTTTTGGTAACTCGTTAGCCTTCTTATAAATACGAAGACCTGGACGACTTACACGTGAGATAGACTCGATAACTTTCTCACCATCAAAATATTTTAATGTGACTTCAAGTTCTTTTTTAACATCACCAGCCACAGCATAATTTTCGATATAACCTTCAGCTTTTAAAACTTCAGCAATTGATGCTTTCAGTTTTGATGAAGGCATGGTCACAGCTACTTTGTTTGCCGCTTGACCATTACGAATGCGGGTGAACATATCCGCTATTGGATCTTGCATGCTCATAATTCGTTACTCCAGTCTGTAGCCGCTTACCAGCTTGCTTTTCTTAGTCCAGGGATTTCACCACGCATGCAAGCTTCACGTACTTTGATTCGGCTTAAGCCAAATTTACGTAAATAACCATGCGGACGACCAGTCACGTTACAACGGTTACGTTGACGTGAGCGACTTGAATCACGTGGAAGTGATTGCAATTGCAATACTGCTGCCCAACGCTCTTCTTCAGATACATTTACATCGCTAATTACTTTTTTCAAAGCAATACGCTTATCTGAATATTTCGCTACTAATTTTGCACGCTTAGTTTCACGCGCTTTCATTGATTGTTTAGCCATAACTCTACACCTATTTCTTAAACGGGAAGTTAAAGGCAGCCAGCAACGCACGACCTTCCTCGTCAGAAGCTGAAGTCGTAGTGATGGTAATATCCATACCACGTACTTTATCAACCTTATCGTAATCGATTTCTGGGAAGATAATTTGCTCGCGTACACCCATGCTGTAATTACCACGGCCGTCCAATTTTGAACTTAAGCCACGGAAGTCACGGATACGTGGGATAGCAATGGAAATCAGACGCTCTAAGAATTCCCACATACGCTCGCCACGTAGAGTTACTTTACAACCAATTGGATAGCCCTCACGGACTTTGAAGCCTGCTACAGATTTACGAGCATTACAAACAACTGGTTTTTGACCTGAGATAGCTGTCATATCAGCAACTGCGAACTCAAGTGCTTTCTTGTCTGCAAGAGCCTCACCCACACCCATATTAAGTGTGATCTTTTCGATCCGAGGGACTTGCATGATACTTTTGTAACCGAACTGTTTGGTCAATTCAGCAACAACTGTATCTTTATAAAAATCATGCAGTTTCGCCATCGTTTATACTCCAAACAAAATTAGATTAATTCGTTATTAGACTTAAAGAAACGAACTTTCTTTCCGTCTTCAATACGAAAACCTACACGATCCGCTTTACCCGTTTCCGAGTTGTAGATCGCTACGTTAGATACATGAAGAGGCATTTCTTTGTCTTGTAAACCGCCTTGCTCACCCGTTTGAGGGTTTGGCTTGACCGCTTTCTTAACAACGTTAATACCTTCAACAACTACTTTTTCACTTGCAGATAAAACTTGAGTAACTTTACCGATCTTACCCTTGTCTTTACCTACAATTACTATTACTTCATCATTACTACGAATCTTAGCTGCCATGTTTAGCTCCTTATAATACTTCTGGTGCCAATGACACGATCTTCATGAACTTTTCAGTTCGTAATTCACGTGTTACAGGGCCAAAGATACGAGTACCGATTGGCGCATGCTGTGCGTTTAATAAAACAGCTGCATTACCATCAAAACGGATCAAAGAGCCATCTTGACGACGAACGCCTTTTCTGGTGCGAACGACCACCGCATTGTAAACGTCACCTTTTTTAACCTTACCGCGAGGATTAGCTTCCTTAACAGTAATTTTAATGATGTCGCCTATACCTGCATAGCGGCGGTGCGAACCACCGAGAACCTTGATACATTGAACGCTACGAGCTCCGCTGTTATCAGCAACGCCTAGCATTGTTTGCATTTGGATCATTTCGTGCTCCGCTTAATAAAAAAAACCCAACATCTTGGGGCTGGCTGCCCTAAGGGCGCGGCATTATACCACATCTTTTTTATTTTCATAGATAAAAAAATGATCGGATTCAAATGAACCCGATCATTTTTAAAAATAACAGCTAAAACAATAACTTAAGCTTTTTCTACGATCTCAACCAAAGTCCAAGATTTTTTCTTAGATAAAGGTCTACATTCGCGAATACTTACGATATCGCCTAAACTGCAAGAATTGCTCTCATCATGAGCATGGATCTTAGTTGTACGACGGATAAACTTTCCGTAAATTGGATGTTTTACGAATCGTTCAATTGCAACAACAATTGATTTATCCATCTTGTCACTAATTACACGCCCTTGAAGTGTACGAATAGTTGCTTCGCTCATTACGCACCTGCCTTGCTATTTAACACAGTTTTTACACGTGCAATATTGCGACGAACTTGCTTCAGTAAGTGAGTTTGTGAAAGTTGACCTGTTGATTTTTGCATACGTAAGTTAAATTGCTCACGTAACAACTCTAAAAGTTCAGCTTTCAATTCTTCAACTGATTTGTCTTTTAATTCGTTCGCGTTCATTACATCACCGTCCGAGTTACAAAGGTTGTTTTAAATGGTAACTTAGCAGCTGCTAAAGCAAAAGCTTCACGAGCAAGCGCTTCTGGAACACCTTCCATTTCATATAAAACGCGACCCGGTTGAATTTGGCAAACCCAATATTCAACACTACCTTTACCTTTACCCATACGTACTTCAAGCGGCTTTTTAGTAATTGGTTTATCTGGGAACACACGGATCCAGATTTTACCTTGACGCTTAACATGACGAGTCATAGCACGACGAGCTGCTTCAATTTGACGCGCAGTCATACGACCACGCTCTGTAGCTTTCAAGCCATAGGTACCGAAGCTTACTTTGTTACCGGTAGTAGCATTACCACGGTTACGCAATTTGAACTGTTTGCGAAACTTGGTTCTTTTTGGCTGTAACATTATCGGTCTCCTTGCGGCTTACGACTTTTACCCTTAGGTTTGCGGTCGTTTTTCTTTGGTTCTTCAACTTGGTTAGTCAATGGCAAACCACCTAGTACTTCGCCTTTGAAAATCCAAACTTTGATACCAATAATACCGTAAGTAGTTAAAGCTTCTGCTGTAGCATAGTCGATGTCCGCACGTAAAGTGTGTAATGGAACACGACCTTCGCGATACCACTCTGAACGAGCGATTTCAGCGCCGCCTAAACGACCACTTACTTCAACTTTAATACCTTTTGCGCCTAAACGCATTGCATTTTGTACCGCTCGTTTCATTGCACGACGGAACATAACACGACGCTCTAATTGACTTGCAATACCTTCACCAACCAACTGGGCGTCAAGTTCTGGTTTACGAACTTCACTGATGTTGATTTGTGCTGGTACGCCAGCTAATTTAGCAACTTTTAGGCGTAATTTTTCAACGTCTTCACCTTTTTTACCGATAACAATACCCGGACGAGCCGTATGGATTGTTACACGAATACTTTTTGCAGGGCGTTCAATTACGATACGTGAAACAGAAGCTTTTTTAAGCTCAGCTGTTAAGTATTTACGTACTTGAAGATCACTGCTTAAGGTAGAAGCGAATTCATTAGAACCTGCATACCAGGTAGCGCTCCATGGTTTCGTGATACCAAGGCGAATACCGGTAGGATGTACTTTCTGACCCATTACTTATTCTCCTCGCTATCTGAAACAACCACACTAATGTGGCTGGTGCGCTTGATGATACGGTCTGCACGGCCTTTCGCACGAGGGCGAATTCGTTTCATTACCGGACCTTCATCCACAAAGATCTTAGCAACAGATAATTCATCGATATCTGCGCCTTCATTGTGCTCCGCATTAGCGATAGCTGACATTAAAACTTTCTTGATTAAATCTGCACCTTTTTTAGGGCTGAACGTCAAGATGTCTAACGCCTGACTCACTGGCAAACCACGCACTTGGTCAGCGACCAAGCGACCTTTCTGTGGAGAAAGGCGGGCAAATTTATGTTTAGCTAAAACTTCCATCATTTACCCCTTACTTTTTCTTCGCCTTTTTATCAGCGACATGGCCGCGATAAGTACGAGTTGGCGCAAATTCACCTAATTTGTGACCGATCATTTCATCAGTTACAAACACAGGAACGTGTTGACGGCCATTATGGACAGCGATGGTCAAACCAATCATATCAGGTATGATCATTGAGCGACGTGACCAAGTTTTAATAGGTTTCTTGGCCCCACTTTCCACCGCTGTTTCAACCTTCTTCAACAAGTGTAGGTCAATAAAAGGACCTTTCTTGAGAGAACGTGGCATGGTGTTTCCTCACAAAATTATTTAGAACGACGACGTACGATATATTTATCAGTACTCTTATTTTTACGCGTTTTGTAACCTTTAGTTGGTGTACCCCAAGGAGATACAGGATGACGACCGCCCGAAGTACGACCTTCACCACCACCATGTGGGTGATCAACAGGGTTCATTGCAACACCACGAACTGTAGGTCGCACACCGCGCCAGCGTGAAGCACCAGCTTTACCAAGCTGACGAAGCATATGCTCAGCATTACCAACTTCACCAATAGTAGCTCGGCAATCAGATAATACTTTACGCATTTCACCAGAGCGCAAACGTAAAGTTACATACGTACCATCACGTGCAACAATTTGTGCATACGCACCAGCAGAACGTGCAATTTGAGCACCTTTACCTGGCTTCAATTCAACCGCGTGAACCGTTGAACCTACTGGGATGTTACGCATTGGTAAAGCATTACCTGCTTTGATTGAAGCATCAACACCAGAAGCAATTGCGTCACCAGCACTTACACCTTTCGGTGCAAGAATATAACGACGTTCACCGTCTGCGTATAAAACCAATGCAATGTTTGCACTTCGGTTTGGATCGTATTCTAAACGTTCTACTTTAGCTGGAATGCCATCTTTATTACGTTTAAAATCGATAACACGATAGTGCTGCTTGTGACCACCACCAACATGACGTACGGTAATACGACCATTGTTGTTACGGCCACCAGACTTAGAGTTCTTTTCAAGCAAAGGAGCGTATGGTGCACCTTTGTGCAACTCAGGGTTAACCACTTTAACTACGTGGCGGCGACCCGGAGATGTAGGCTTACACTTAACTATAGCCATGATTCATATCCTCCTGTTACTCAGCGCCGCCAATGAAATCTAATTCACTGCCTTCGGCTAACGTGACATAAGCTTTTTTCCAATCGCTACGGCGACCGAAACGAGCACCAAAACGTTTAGTTTTACCTTTCACGTTTAATGTTCGTACGCTATCAACTTTCACGTCTTCGAAAAGTAGTTCAACAGCTGCTTTGATTTCAGCTTTAGTCGCATCATTCAATACCTTAAATACAATTGTATTTTGGTTTTCAGCTGTCACTGTTGCTTTTTCAGAGATGTGTGGACCTAAAATAACTTTTAGACAACGTTCTTGACTGATCATGCTAACGTCTCCTCAAGCTTCTTAACCGCACCAGCAGTTATTAATACTTTTTCAAAACCGATCAAGCTAACTGGATCGATACCTTGAATGTCACGAACGTCCACTTTAACTAAGTTACGAGCCGCTAAGAATAAATTCTCTTCAATCTCTTCAGTTACGATTAAAACATCTTTCAATTCTAATTCGTTTAACTTAGCCGCAAGTGCTTTAGTTTTAGGTGTTTCAACAGAGAACTGTTCAACTACCACTAAACGATCTTGACGGATCAATTCAGATAAAATGCTACGGATTGCACCGCGGTACATTTTACGGTTTACCTTTTGGCTGTGATCTTGTGGGCGAGCTGCGAAAGTCACACCACCTGAACGCCAAATTGGGCTTTTTACAGTACCAGCACGAGCACGACCTGTACCTTTTTGGCGGAATGGTTTCTTAGTAGAACCAGTCACCTCAGCACGAGTTTTTTGCTTACGTGTACCTTGACGCGAAGCTGCTGCGTAAGCAACAACTACTTGGTGAACGAGTGATTCGTTAAACTCAAGTCCAAAGGTCGCTTCAGAAACTGTAAGCGCGCCAGATGCGTCTTTTAATGCTAATTCCATCATCTGTCTCCTTTGACTATGCTTTAACAGCCGGTTTAACAACAACGTCACTATTAGTCGCGCCTGGGATGGCACCTTTAACTAATACTAAGTTACGTTCAGCGTC
This sequence comes from Catenovulum adriaticum, assembly GCF_026725475.1. Taxonomy (NCBI): domain Bacteria; kingdom Pseudomonadati; phylum Pseudomonadota; class Gammaproteobacteria; order Alteromonadales; family Alteromonadaceae; genus Catenovulum; species Catenovulum adriaticum. The sequence goes on along the minus strand of NZ_CP109965.1, from coordinate 621,128 downwards.
GATGCGTACCACTTCAAGGTTTTGAGTCGTTACACGCTCAGCACCCATATGACCACTCATTTTCTTACCTTTGAAAACTTTACCAGGTGATTGGTTTTGACCAATTGAACCCGGTGCTCGGTGAGAAATTGAGTTACCGTGTGTTTCGCCTTGACGGCTAAAGTTCCAGCGTTTAATTGTACCCGCGAAACCTTTACCTTTTGACGTACCAGTAACATCTACTTTGTTAACATCAGTTAAGACGTCAACTTTGATTTCAGCACCAACTTCAATGCCCTCGCCTTCGTTATCACCTAAGCGAAATTCCCATAAACCACGACCAGCTTCTACATTTGCTTTAGCAAAGTGACCTGCTGAAGGTTTGTTTACGCGATTTGCTTTTTTAGTACCGGTGGTAACCTGAAGTGCACGGTAACCGTCAGTTTCGACAGTTTTAACCTGAGTGACACGGTTGGCTTCAACTTCGATAACCGTAACTGGTACAGAAGCGCCATCTTCAGTGAAGATGCGAGTCATACCAACTTTACGTCCGACTAAACCAATAGCCATGTTAATAACCTCTTACTTTCAAATTGCTGGTTAGCCAAGGCTGATTTGAACATCAACGCCTGCAGCCAAGTCTAATCTCATCAATGCATCAACTGTTTTTTCAGTTGGCTCAACAATATCTAGCATACGCTTATGAGTACGAAGTTCGTACTGATCACGTGCATCTTTGTTAACATGAGGTGAGACTAAAACAGTGAATTTCTCTTTGCGAGTAGGCAAAGGAATCGGACCACGCACTTGTGCGCCGGTACGCTTAGCTGTTTCAACAATTTCCATCGTTGATTGGTCAATCAGACGATGATCGAATGCTTTCAATCGAATGCGAATTCTTTGATTTGGCATTGACCAAGCTCCAGTAAATAAAGAACGAAATAAATTAAACCCGCCCTACCGTACCTCTTAAGGTAAGTGGGTGAGTTCGATGTAGTGTTGACTCTCAATTGGAGTCGTTGTAATCACATTATTATGGCGATACTAAAAAAATGTATCATTAAGCTAATATAATAACGTGCCGCTTAATGTCTTAAAAATTCTAACTCTATAAGCAGTGGTCGCGTATTATACAAACAAATAAAGCGAATGCAACTATTGATTCCCGATCAGGCAAAATTAATACGGGATCTTTAATAAAGAAATAATTGTTTTTAAACTGGGATTCCCGTTTGCCACACTTTACCTACTGCTTACCTACTGCTTACCTACTGCTAAAAGTATCAAATACTATTATGTTTTCTATGCTTTTATGCTTTCGTTTTTACCAATTTAATCTTTATAGCTTTTATCTAAAAGGTGTACGTGAACATGCGTCTATTTGATTATTAAATTATTTACCTTTCATTTATTACTAGTATTAGCTATTAGCGCTTCTTACTATTTTACCATTGGTGAACACAGCGCGACTTACACATAAAACTGTGCAATAACGGCTTAAATTTAAGCACTTAAGATTAGGTTGCTATATAGCTATATAACATAACGACCGGTACTAAAGCACTACTAATTATGTACTTAATACCGTGTTTTTTTGTCAACGTATCTGCAGAGATAGAACATGGATTTCATCTTAATATCGTTCGGTAACAAAGCGAAAACTTACTCTATTTTGTTAATGATTAAATAACCTACTCCCCAAAATGTAGCGTACAGGCTCATAGAAGCTAAAAATTAATCATTTATTTTAATCTTATGTTGAATTATTGCTAATTTTGATACGCACAATAAATCACTATAAAACATAGGTTTTAGGATACTCAGAGCGATGGTAGAATAGCCGATATAAAGCCACTTCGCGTAACTTTGAAAAAAAATCGAATCAAAATACGCAATTTTGTGGTATAAAGTGCGCCCTTTTTTTCAAACGGGTTCGTAACTCAAGTTAATTTGGAGAATAAATGCCAACTTCTATGCCTGACGTAGCCAACCAATCCTCAGCACAAACTGAAGGTGTTTTAGATTGGGTTGGAATGAGTGAAATTGAAGTGCCTTTGATGATTGAAGCCAAGGGAGAGGCTATGCGCCCGGTTAGCGCAAAAGTCGAAGCCTTTGTAAATTTAATCCAAGCTAAAGCCAAAGGTATTCATATGTCTAGGCTATATTTGCTTTTAGATCAGCTTTCAACAGATGGTAGCTTGACCAAAACATCTTTAACTAAGCTATTAGCTGATTTTATAGAAAGCCATGAAGAGCTTAGCGATAAAGCATTTATCAAATTTAGCTTTGATTACCATATGCGTCGTAAATCACTTATCAGCGGTAAACAAGGCTGGAAAGCCTATCCAATTACCATTACAGGTTGTGTTCGTGATAATCAAACGCATATTGAAATGAAAATTGATGTCCCTTATTCATCAACTTGCCCTTGCTCTGCGGCTCTGGCCAGACAACTGATTCAAAAGGCATTTGAAGAAAAGTTTGACAACAATGGTCTGGTAGACAGTAAACAAGTTCATCAGTGGTTAGGTACAACAGAAGGTATCGTTGCTACGCCTCACAGCCAACGCAGCACTGCTGAAGTGAAAGTTAAATTGGGCGCTACCATTGAAGAATTTCCAATTACTGATTTAGTTAATCTTGTTGAAGGTGCATTACAGACACCTGTACAAGCTGCGGTTAAACGCGCTGACGAACAAGAATTTGCACGCTTGAACGGGCAAAACTTAATGTTTTGCGAAGATGCAGGACGCCGTTTAAAGCACGCCTTAAACTCAATTGAAGCTTACACAGATTTCTGGGTTCGAGTGAATCATTTTGAATCACTTCACGCTCATGATGCTGTTAGTGTTTCAACTAAAGGTATCGAGAACGGATACCTTCCTTATTAAATATTTATACACTAGTATAGAATAAATATTCACTAAGATTATTTATTCATATCACTATAAAGAAAAGATAAGGATAAAATGGAAAAATCAAGTTAACAGCAAGAAAGCTAATATTAGCAACACATTTGCCGAAGTTAGGCATTAATAGGCAGTTCTTCCTAGTTTTATTTATTAAATTATTGGCAAGAACGGCACAAGTCTGAGATTGACCTTTTTATAATAAATAGTTATTGTATTAGGTTCTGTCGAAAATATTACTGAATGAAAATTACATGGTTGAGCCTAAGCTATCGAGTTATATCTATATAACTCGATTTAGCCAGCGGAAAAGCCGTGGGCCTCGGAGGTTTTGATGAAACTATATGACGCTAGCCAAACAAAAGATAACTGTGGTTTTGGCCTAATTGCGCATATGGATGGCGAGGCGAGCCATAAATTGGTTCGTACCGCGATTAGCGCGTTAGATCGAATGAAACATCGCGGTGGTATTGCTGCTGATGGTAAAACAGGTGATGGTTGTGGCTTGCTTATGCAAAAGCCAGATACTTTCTTTAGAGCAATCGCTGAAGAAAATAACTGGAAGCTTGCGGCTAACTATGGCGTAGGTACCATTTTCCTAAATCAAGATGAAGCAAAAGCTGCATCTGCTCGCTGTATTATAGAAGAGGAACTTGAAAAAGAAACTCTTAGTGTAGTGGGCTGGCGTGAAATGCCAACCAACCCTGAGATTTTGGGTGAAATTGCAGCATCGCAATTACCTAGATTTGAACAAATTTTTGTTAATGCACCAAGCGGCTGGAAAGATGTCGATTTAGAGCGACGCTTATATGTTGCTCGTCGTCGAATTGAGCAGCGTGTAACTGATGATTCAGATTTTTACATTGCCACTTTATCTGGTTTAGTCACCGTATTTAAAGGCTTGGTAATGCCGGCTGATTTGCCTTCTTTTTATGAAGATCTTGCTGACCTTCGTATGCAATCAGCTATTTGTGTATTCCACCAAAGATTCTCAACTAACACATCTCCACGTTGGAAATTAGCACAGCCTTTCCGTTTCTTAGCACATAATGGTGAAATTAATACCATTAAGGCTAACCGTCAATGGGCCGCTGCACGTACCAGTAAATTCTCATCTCCAATTTTACCGGATATGAAAACCGCAGCACCTTATGTAAACACAGAAGGTTCTGATTCATCGTCACTTGATAATATGCTTGAGCTATTATTAGCTGGCGGTATGGACTTATTCCGTGCGATGCGTTTATTAGTGCCACCTGCCTGGCAAAACAACCCAGATATGTCAGCCGAGCTTAAATCATTTTATGAGTTTAACTCTATGCATATGGAACCTTGGGATGGTCCAGCAGGTATCGTATTAACTAATGGTCGACATGTAGCTTGTAACTTAGACCGTAACGGTTTACGCCCTGCTCGTTATGTTATTACCTCAAACCGATTCATTACATTAGCGTCTGAAGTTGGTATTTGGGAATACTCACCAGACGAAGTTGTCGAAAAAGGTCGTGTTGGTCCAGGCGAAATGTTAGCGGTTGATACCCAAAGCGGTCAGCTATGGCGAACTAATGAAATCGATCAAGACTTAAAAGATCGCCATCCGTACCGTGCTTGGTTAGATGAACACATCCAACATTTAACACCATACGAAGCTTGTGAAACCAGTAAAGCCGGTCATCGAAATTATGATGATGCGCAATTAGCGGTTTACCACAAACTATTTAATTACAGCTACGAAGAAATTGACCAAGTTGTTAAAGTATTGTCTATAAACGGACAAGAAGCAGTTGGCTCTATGGGTGACGATACCCCTATGGCGGTTCTTTCTCGTAAGCAACGTACATTGTACGATTATTTCCGTCAGATGTTTGCACAGGTTACCAACCCGCCAATTGACCCGTTACGTGAAAACCATGTAATGAGTTTGCAAACCTGTATTGGTCGTGAGCAAAACGTATTTAGTGAAACAACAGGTCACGCGCATCGTGTCTTGTTCGAATCACCTGTATTAACCAATACAGATATGACTCAATTAAAAGCATTAGATGATAAATACTATGCATCTGAAACTTTTAGCTTAAATTATGACCCGAAAGCTGAAAATTTATCGCAAGCTATCGAGCGTGTGGTCAATGAAGCAATTACAGCAGTTAAAGAGCGCAATGCAGTTATCTTGATTTTATCAGATAAAGATATAGAAAAAGGTAAGTTGCCAATTCCAGCTCCAATGGCAGTGGGTGCTTTACAACAAGCGTCATTAGATACCAATATCCGTTGTGACAGTAATATCGTTGTTGAAACTGCATCTGCACGTGATTCTCACCACTTTGCAGTCTTAATTGGTTTAGGTGCTACTGCGGTATATCCGTATTTAGCTTACGAAACAGTTGAGCAATTAGTTGAGAATAAATCTCTAGAGATTGAACCACAAAAAGCGATTAGTAACTATCGTAAAGGTATTGGTAAAGGCTTATTTAAGATTATGTCTAAAATGGGTATCTCAACTATTGCCAGTTACCGTTGTTCACAATTGTTTGAAGCAATTGGTATCAACAGTGAAGTAATGGAACAATGTTTCCGTGGTGTCACTAGTCGTATTCAAGGTTCTAATTTCAGCGATTTTGAACAAGACATTATCAACCTTGATCGCATTGCATGGTTACCACGCAAAAAAATGACTCACGGTGGTTTGTTAAAATTTGTTCATGATGAAGAATATCATTCATACAACCCTGATGTAGTCACCACTTTACAAAAAGCGGTTCAGTCTGGCGAATATACCGACTACCAAGTTTTTTCAAACTTAGTTAATACACGGCCTATTGCAACAATCCGTGACTTGTTAGCGATTAAAGCAGGTCAGGCGATTGATATTAACGATGTTGAACCAGCGGATAATTTATTCCCGCGTTTTGATACTGCGGCCATGTCAATTGGTGCACTTAGCCCAGAAGCTCACGAAGCATTAGCCATAGCGATGAACCGTTTAGGCGGTAATTCGAATTCAGGCGAAGGTGGTGAAGATCCAAAACGATTTGGTACTTTGAAAAATTCAAAAATCAAACAAGTTGCTTCGGGTCGCTTTGGTGTAACACCACATTATTTGGTTAATGCAAGCATTATCCAAATTAAAGTAGCCCAAGGTGCTAAGCCGGGTGAAGGTGGTCAGTTACCAGGTGATAAAGTAAATCCATACATTGCGACATTACGTTTCTCTGTACCGGGTGTAACCTTAATTTCGCCTCCACCGCACCATGATATTTATTCAATTGAAGATTTAGCGCAGTTAATTTTTGACTTAAAACAAGTTAACCCGTCAGCTTTAATTTCAGTTAAACTCGTATCAGAACCTGGTGTGGGTACGATTGCAACGGGTGTTGCCAAAGCTTATGCTGATTTAATTACTGTTTCAGGTTATGACGGTGGTACGGCTGCCAGTCCATTAACTTCAGTAAAATATGCTGGTTCTCCTTGGGAGCTTGGCGTAGCTGAGACACAACAAGCTTTAGTTGAAAACAACTTACGTCATAAAGTTCGTTTACAGACAGATGGTGGATTGAAAACTGGTTTAGATGTTGTAAAAGCTGCATTATTAGGTGCCGAAAGCTTTGGTTTTGGTACAGGCCCTATGGTTGTGTTAGGTTGTAAATATTTACGTATTTGCCACTTAAATAACTGTGCGACTGGTGTTGCAACTCAAGACGAGAAGTTACGTGAAAATAATTTCCACGGCTTACCAGAAATGGCTGAAAACTATTTCAAATTTGTTGCTCAAGAAGTCCGTGAAATTATGGCATCGCTTGGTATTAAACGTTTTGATGATTTAATTGGCCGCACCGATCTATTAGAAGTTTTAGAAGGTGAAACCGTTAAACAACAGCGTTTAGACCTATCTCCATTATTAGTAGATAACGTGCCATCTGCAGCAACAGCTCGCCGCTGTACTGAAGCTAAAAACCCACCATTTGATGAAGGTGTGTTAAACAAACAAATATTAGCAGATTGCCAATCGGCAGTGGCCAACAAATCAGGCGGCCTATTCCGCTACTCGGTTAAAAATACAGACCGTTCGGTAGGTGCGTTGTTAAGTGGTGAAATTGCAAAACTTCATGGCAACAATGGCATGAATCTGTCTCCTATTACCATTAATTTAACAGGCGCTATTGGTCAAAGTTTTGGTGTATGGAATGCTGGCGGTTTAAACTTAATTTTAACCGGCGATGCAAATGACTATGTTGGTAAAGGTATGGCTGGCGGTAAGCTAGTTGTTCGTCCACATAAAGGTGTCAGCTTTAAATCTCACGAAAGTGCGATTATTGGTAACACTTGTTTATATGGCGCCACTGGCGGTAAATTATTTGCAGCTGGCCGAGCAGGTGAACGTTTTGGCGTTCGTAATTCTGGTGCAACGGCTATTGTTGAAGGTACCGGCGATAACGCATGTGAATATATGACAGGCGGTATCATGGTAATCTTAGGTTCTGTTGGGGTAAACTTTGGCGCAGGTATGACTGGCGGCTTTGCTTACGTTTTAGACGAAAACGACGACCTAACAGGCAAACTAAACAAAGAACTTGTGGAAGCTGCTGACTTTGCAGATAAAACAATTCTAGTTGAACACTTACGTGGGTTAATTAACCATCATTTTGAAGAAACAGGTAGCCACAGAGCGCATGAAATGCTTGCAAACTTTAATGCATACTTGCCTAAATTCAAATTGGTTAAACCAAAAGCAAATGACGTAAATAACTTACTTGGTCACATCAGTCGTTCTTCTGATGAGCTAAGAGTTGAGATCAAGTAAGGAGAATCTGATGAGCAAAAACGTATATCAATTTATGGATGTAGAGCGTATCGATCCGCCAAAAAAGCCGATCGAAACGCGTAAAATTGAGTTTGTAGAAATCTACGAACCTATGAGTGGTGAACAAACCGCAGGCCAAGCAGATCGCTGTTTAGATTGTGGTAACCCATACTGCGAATGGCAGTGCCCTGTTCACAACTATATTCCTCAATGGTTAGATTTAGCCAACCAAGGCCGTATATGGGAAGCTGCAGAGCTTTCTCATAAAACTAACAGCTTGCCTGAAGTTTGTGGCCGAGTTTGTCCTCAGGACAGATTATGTGAAGGTGCTTGTACCCTAAATGATGAGTTTGGTGCCGTTACTATTGGTTCAATTGAGAAATACATTACTGATACTGCTTTTAAACAAGGCTGGCGCCCTGACCTATCTGACGTAGTTAAAACTGATAAAAAAGTGGCTATCGTTGGTGCGGGTCCTGCAGGCTTAGCTGCCGCAGATGTATTAGCTCGAAATGGTGTTAAAGCCGTTGTTTTTGACAAATACCCTGAAATCGGTGGCTTGTTAACTTTTGGTATTCCAGCCTTCAAACTTGAAAAAGATGTGATGACATTACGTCGCCAAATCTTTGAAGAGATGGGTATCGAATTTGTTTTAAACACAGAAGTTGGTAAAGACATTCAATTCCAAGATTTAATTGACCAATACGATTCAGTATTTTTAGGTATGGGTACATACAAATACATGAAAGGCGGATTCGAAAACGAAGATGCTAATGGTGTATATGATGCGCTACCTTTTTTAATCGCAAATACAAACCGTCAAATTGGATTTGAAAAATCACCTGAAGAATTCATCGACATGAAAGGCAAAAAAGTCATCGTGTTAGGTGGTGGTGATACCGCGATGGACTGTGTGCGAACTTCCATTAGACAAGAAGCAACCAGTGTAACTTGTGCTTATCGCCGTGATGAAGCAAACATGCCTGGTTCACGTCGTGAAGTGCAAAATGCACGTGAAGAAGGCGTAGAGTTTTTATTCAACATCCAGCCTATTGGCGTCAAAGTAGACGATACAGGTAAAGCTGTCGGAGTTGAATTTATAAAAACTCAAATGGGTGAGCCTGATGCTAACGGCCGTCGCCGTGCTGAACAGGTTGAAGGTTCAGAGCATGTTATTGACTGCGATGCGGTAGTAATAGCTTTTGGTTTCCAACCAAACCCAGCACCTTGGTTAGCGGAATACGGTGTCGAGTTAGACCAATGGGATCGCGTAAAAGCATCTCCTAAAGATACTTTTAAATATCAAACCTCTAACGAAAAAATCTTCGCTGGTGGTGATATGGTTCGCGGTGCCGATTTGGTTGTAACGGCAATTGATGAAGGCCGAAAAGCAGCCGAAGGTATTTTAGATTATTTAGAAGTATAAGTACGACTAAATCAATCATAAAAAGCCGACTTTAACGTCGGCTTTTTTGTATCCAATATTTTTGATTTACTACATTTATGTCTATTATCATAACCACAAAACCAAAGAAATAACGCCTAATTATGCAAAGTAACTTAAAACGCCAAGCCATTCGCCAAACCATTCGCCAGCAACGACAGGCTTTAACAGCTAAACAGCAAACATTAGCGCAGCAATCCATTGTCAAACAAATACAAGAACAGCAACTTATTCAAGCTAACGACAAAATTGCATTATATTTGGCAAACGATGGCGAATTAAATCCACAAGGCATTATTGAACATGCTTGGAAAATAGATGCACAGGTGTTTTTGCCCGTGCTACATCCTTTTGCAAGAAACCATCTCGCTTTTTTAAAATATAATCCTGATACTTCGCTCATTAATAATAAATTTGGCATCCCAGAACCGCAGCTAGACGTTCAATTTATTTGTCCACCCGCTGAGTTAACTCATGTATTTATGCCACTGGTTGCTTTTGATAGTAACGGAAACAGAATGGGAATGGGGGGTGGTTTTTACGACCGAAGTTTTGCACATGTACACCCTAAACAACAGAAAATTGGTTTAGCGCACGACTGCCAACAAGTCGATAACCTTCCGACAGAAAGCTGGGACGTGCCACTCGATATGATAATTACTCCCACTCAACTAGTTAAAGTTAAATAAAAAATTGAGCCTGTGCCTAAAGTGCCCAAATAAGCGCAGGCGTTACTTTAATTCAGTAACCTAATTTTACCGCACCAGCTTTAACAGCATAGTGTTTAAATCAACGTTTATGTATTACTCAATCACAATCCCACCTCTCCAAAATGCTTTTATACAACCGGTAATGCTAATTTTCACTAACAGTATTAAACATCCTAAATTCAGAGTTGATGCCATTATTTGTCTCTGCTTATTAAATTAAATCATGCTAGAGCGTTTAATCTATGAATAAAAATGGTATATTTTTAATTATTCACAAATAATACTCATAATAAAATGATTGAAAGAAACCATCTACGAATTTTAAGAGAAGTTGAGCTTCAAGGGTCGCTAACAGCAGCAGCTGATAGCTTAAACTTGACTCAGTCGGCTTTAAGCCACACTATCAAAAAGTTAGAAAATCAAAAAGGTACGCCACTGTGGGTTAAAGAAGGCAGGGCCATTCGCTTGACTCAAGCCGGCGAATACTTACTCAGTGAAGCTAAGCGTATATTGCCTCAGCTTGAAAGAATTGATGAAGTGCTCAGACAATATGCCGATAGTGAAAAAGGCACTTTACATATAGGTATGGAATGCCATCCTTGCTATCAATGGCTATTAAAAGTGGTTGAACCGTTTTTACAAGATTGGTCTGGTGTTGATATTGACGTTAAACAAAAATTCCAATTTGGTGGAATGGCAGCTTTATTTAACCACGATATAGATGTTTTAGTTACGCCTGATCCTATCTTTAAAGAACAAATTTTATTTGAACCTGTATTTGCTTATGAGCAAGTATTATTAATGAGTGCAAATAATCCACTAGCCACTTTTGAATATTTAATGCCCGAGCAATTATCTGATCAAACTTTGTATACCTATCCTGTCGAAATTGAACGATTAGATATATACCAACAATTTTTATTACCCGCTCATTGCCGGCCAAAAAAGCACAAATCGTTAGAAGCCACTGAAATCATTTTACAAATGGTCTCAGCAAACCGTGGAGTTACTACCCTACCCCAATGGCTGGCGAACGAGTATGCTAAAACACATCCAATAAAAGCGGTTCGTCTAGGCAAAGCAGGCATCCATAAAAAAATTCATTTAGGTGTTCGTAAACAAGACAATTTAAACGAGCATATTAGAGCATTTATTGAACTGGCTAAAAATACGGATTTGCGCAAATCGTTGGCGTAAACCAGCAAGAATAAGGTAAAATGCGGTCTCGCATTAAAATGAATACCATATTGATTAGGCTTTAAATATATTTATGAATCCAGCTGTAAATACAATAGATCACAAATTTTCTGTGGCACCCATGCTCGACTGGACAGATCGCCATTGCCGTTACTTTTACCGAGTTATGTCAAAAAAAGCCGTTTTATATACAGAGATGGTCACAACAGGTGCAATAATTTATGGCAAAGGCGACTATTTACAATTTGATGAATCAGAGCATCCCGTCGTTTTACAGCTAGGCGGTAGCGATGCAGCCGATATGGCGAAAGCCGCTGTTAAAGCACAAACCTATGGTTATGATGAAATTAATATTAACGTTGGTTGCCCATCTGATCGCGTTCAAAATGGCCGATTTGGCGCTTGCCTGATGGCTGAACCTGATACGGTTAGCGATTGCTTGAAAGCAATGCAGCAAGCTTGTGATTTACCTGTTACCGTCAAATCTCGCATCGGAATTGATGAGTTTGATAGTTATGAATTTTTAACGCAATTTGTTAATACGGTTAAAAATTCTGGGTGTGAGCACTTTATCGTCCATGCAAGAAAAGCATGGTTAAAAGGTTTAAGTCCAAAGCAAAACCGCGAAGTCCCTCCTTTAGATTACCAAAGGGTTTACCAGTTAAAACAAGACTTTCCTGAACTCACTTTTAGTATTAATGGCGGTATCCAAACATTAGAACAAACGCAACAGCATTTAACCAAAATAGATGGCGTTATGGTTGGTCGTGGCGTATATCAAAACCCTTTTATTATGCAGCAAGTTGACGAAAAAGTTTATGCGCAGCCAGCCAGCAAAATGACTCGCTTTGATGTTATTGAAGCTATGTGTGAGTACATGGAACGAGAAACAGCTCTAGGCGCGACCAGTTGGCATATCGCCCGCCACATGCTTGGGTTGTTCAACGGCCAACCAAAAGCTCGCTTATGGCGTCGTTTTTTAAGTGAAAATGCACGTCAATATCCTCAAGGCTCTGAGTTGTTAAAACGCGCTGCAGACATAATGCGTTAGATTTTGCACGGTTAAAAACTGGTAAAACAGGCAAAAACTTCTATTCTAGAATGGAATCTAAATTAAGTTAGCAGGTAGCCATTGGAAAACCGTGAGTTCAGGATGACAGATAACAATTTCAGTGTTATCAAAGAGTTAGTTTATAAATCTTCAGGGATCGTATTAGGGCCACATAAACGAGAAATGGTTTACTCTCGTTTATCGCGCCGTTTAAGGGTTCTTAAGCTTAGTGATTTTGATCAATATTGTGAGCTCTTGGCTATTCAAGATGGTGAAGAGCTCAGTCATTTCATCAATGCGATCACCACCAATTTAACGTCATTTTTCCGAGAGCAACATCACTTTGATTTTATCGAACAAACCGTTATTCCTAAGTTATTAGCTCAATCAAAACACACTAATCGAATTAGAGTTTGGTCTGCAGGTTGCTCCAGCGGTGAAGAGCCATACTCAATTGCGATAACAATGGCCCACGCGTTTCCCAAATCAACCTGGGATTTAAAAATCCTCGCTACTGATTTAGATTCAAACGTATTGGCGAAAGCCACTACGGGCATATACCCAATCCAATCACTCGAAGGTTTGTCAGAGACAGTCAAACGAACTAACTTTGTTTATAACAAGCAACTAGACCAATATAAGATAAAACCCTGCATTGCCCAGCATATCCACTTTAAACGGCTTAATTTGCTTGAAAAATGGCCGATCAAAGGAAAATTCGATATTATTTTTTGTCGCAATGTGGTTATTTACTTTGATAACGAAACCAAAAACAATCTAATTCGACGATATGCTAACTTGCTAAAACCTGGAGGCTATTTATTTTTAGGCCATTCCGAAACCATGAGCCGAGAAGTGTCTAACTTTACGCCATTGGGGCACACAATATATCAACTAAAGGAGTCGTCGTGCTAAACATTCAGCCATGTATTAAAGGTTTTGAGCACATCAAACGTTTTGCTGATAAACGACGCCATATCGTTATAGCCAAAATTTTACCAGGGGAAGTCTATGTCAGTAAAAATAATGAACTCATTTCAACTGTTTTAGGCTCCTGCATTTCTGCCTGCATTTGGGATGAAAAACTCGGTATCGGTGGAATGAATCACTTTATGTTACCAATAAAGCGCGATAATCATGGCAACGATGGCTGGCAGCTTGATGTCAGTTATACGTGCCGTTATGGCCACTGGGCAATGGAATTTCTTATTAATGAAATCACTAAAAATGGCGGACACAGGAGTAACTTAGTAGCAAAAGTATTTGGTGGCGGTAAAATAGTGCCCAAGATGTCAGAGGTAGGCACCAGCAATATCCACTTTGTCCGTCAATATCTACAAACCGAAGAAATCCCTGTTATTGCTCACGATGTAGGCGGCCCTTGGCCTCGTAAAATCATGTTTCACCCGAATTCTGGAGTCGCCAAAATGAAACGCTTACGCAGCATACACAACGATACAATTCGTCAACGAGAACAAATTTACTTGCATGATATTGAAGAAAACGAGATTCAAAGCGATATTGAGTTGTTTTAACCCTAGCGCCTATTTTTATACATGACAAATCAAAACGTCTAATATGAGTGATAACACACCATGAGCATAAAAGTATTAGTCATAGATGACTCACCTTTGATTAGAGGTTTATTAACAGAAATTCTCTCTAATACACAAGACATTGAAGTAGTGGGTAGTGCTGAAGATCCATATGATGCAAGAGAGAAAATAAAAACGCTAAACCCCGACGTGCTGACCCTAGACATTGAAATGCCAAGAATGAATGGCATCACTTTTTTAAAAAATTTAATGCGCCTACGGCCAATGCCTGTCATTATGGTATCAACCTTAACTGAAGCCGGAGCCCCTGCGACACTAGAAGCCCTTGAATTAGGCGCGCTAGACTATATTGCTAAGCCAAAAGTGAATGTAATGGCAGAATTTAATTTATACGCTGAAGATTTAATTGAAAAGGTACGGACGGCGGCTCAATCTAAAATAAAAAAAGCCACGCAAGCGCCGCAAATAACTCAAGCTAAAGATTTAAGCGAACTAAAATTTAATCCAGATTATATCATTGCAATTGGAGCTTCAACTGGCGGCACTGAAGCGATTAAAGAAGTTATCACTCAATTTCCCGCTCAAATGTGTCCAGTGGTTATTACCCAACATATTCCTCCCATATTTTCAACTTCATTCGCTAAGCGCCTGGATACACTCGCTAATATGAAAGTTCATGAAGCTTGCCACGGCCAATTATTAGAAGCTGGACATGTTTATATTGCACCTGGTGATGAACATTTAATCATAAAAAAAACAAACCACGGCTATATCTGCCAGCTTGAAAAAACGCCTTTGGTTAACCGGCATAGACCAGCTGTTGATAAATTATTTAATTCCGTGGCTGAACAAGCGAGAGGTAAAGCTACCGGAATTATTTTGACCGGCATGGGCACAGACGGCGCAAATGGCTTATTAGCAATGAAACAAGCAGGTTGCAAAACGATTGCGCAAGATGAAGCCAGTAGTATTGTTTGGGGAATGCCAGGAGCTGCTGTGAAGTTAAATGCTGCGCATAAGATATTACCTTTAATAAACATTCCAACTATCGCGATGAAAACAGCAATATCTAAAATTAAATAAGATGGCCAAAAGAAATTCACTTTCATAATTTCTTTTGCGTTAAACCTTGTTAAACCTGCCTCTCGTTAATATATTCTACTAATAACCCGTGAATACGAATGATGAACAAATAGGATTAACGTGGACAGCCTTAATTTAAATCAACAAGCAAATAATAACATTATCCAAATTACAGCTGAAAATGTTCAGCACGAAATTATCACCGCCAGCCAAGAGAAATTAATTGTTATTAATTTTACAACTCAACGCAGCGGCGAAAGTATCAATTTATCTGAAACCTTAGTGAAAGTTGCAGGCCAGTACGTAAATGATCTAAATCTTGCTATTGTCGATTGTGATGACCAGCAAATGCAACAATTAGCTATGCAGTTTGGCGTACAAAATTTACCCACTGTAATTTTGTTTAAAGATGGTAAAGGGCTAAACGGCTTTGCCGGTGAGCAGACCCACGAACAAATTATCGAGTTTTTATCACCCTACTTGCCTAAACCAGAAGATAAATTAATTCAGCAAGTTGCTCAGCTGCTCAGTGAGAATAATTATCAAGATGCGTTAGTACCTGCAAAAGAAGCGTATCAACTAGCGCCTGATCGCGCCGATGCCAAAAAGCAACTCATTGACGTATTATTAAATTTAGGACAAAACAATGATGCTGAAAGCCTACTAGCGGAAGTAGGAATGGTCGACCAAGATGACTATTATCACAGCTTAGTCGCCAAGCTTGAACTTAATAAAGAAGCTGCAGAATCCCCTGAAATTAAAGCATTAAGAGAATCACTCGTCGCACAACCTGGTAACGCTAATATCAGTATGAAGCTGGCTGCTCAATTGCATCAAGCTCAACAAAATGAAGAAGCGCTTGAATTATTAATGCCAATTTTAATTAAAGATTTACATGCCGAAGATGGTGAAGTGAAAAAGATGTTAATGGATATTTTAGCGACTATGGCTAAAGGAGACCCTGTCGCAACCCAATATCGCCGTAAGCTTTATAGTTTGTTGTATTAATTTTAAAAGGGGTTGGGATTCGCTACTCTCGGCCCAACCTACGTGCATGTAGCACGGAATTTTGTTCCCGACAAATTCCAAGTACTTACCTCCATGTAAGCACGGAATTTTGTTCCCGACAAATTCCAAGTACTTACCTCCATGTAAGCAAAAGGCGCCCTGAGGCGCCTTTTAAAATCTCACAAACAGTTCAATTATTCGTTAAAGTAAAACACGCGCACGAATAGTACCGTCGATTTGCTTTAACTGATCTAATGCAGCTTGGCTATCGTCTGAATCAACTTCCAACACCACATAACCAATATCTGCGGTTGTTTGTAAATATTGCGCAGAGATATTGATACCTTTATCTGCAAACGCTTGGTTAATGCTAGTTAAAATACCCGGTTTATTTTGATGAACATGTAATAAACGGCTACGACCTTCATGCGAAGGAAGAGATACTTCAGGGAAATTAACAGCAGACAAAGTTGAACCATTGTCACTGTATTTAGCTAATTTACCCGCAACTTCAATCCCAATATTAGCTTGAGCTTCTAACGTAGAGCCACCAATGTGTGGGCTTAAAATTACGTTACCAATACCACGTAATGGCGATACAAATTCTTCTGCATTTGATTTTGGTTCAACTGGGAATACATCAATCGCGGCGCCGCCTACTTGCGGTGATTCGCCAGTTAACGCTTGAGCTAAAGCTTCAATATCAACAACCGTACCACGAGATGCATTAATGAACATTGCACCTTTTTTCATTGCGGCAAATTGTTCTGCCCCAAACATATCTTGTGTGCTTTTTGTTTCAGGTACGTGTAAAGAAACCGCATCAGCTTGCGCTAGCATTTCATTTAAATCGGCAACTTGCTTAGCGTTTCCTAATGGTAATTTATCTTCAATATCATAAAAAATAACGTTCATACCAATAGTTTCGGCTAAAATGCCTAACTGTGTACCTATGTGGCCATAACCAATAATACCTAACGTTTTACCACGAGCTTCAACAGAACCGTTTGCTGATTTATTCCAAACACCTTGATGTGCTTGAGCACTTTTTTCAGGGATGCGACGTAATAATAATAAAATCTCACCAATAACTAACTCAGCAACGCTTCGAGTATTTGAAAACGGTGCGTTAAATACCGGAATACCTAATTCTTTTGCTGCTTGCAAATCAACTTGGTTAGTGCCAATACAAAAGCAACCAATACCGATTAATTTTTCAGCACTTTGTAATACTTTACGAGTTAAAAACGTACGTGAGCGCAACCCAACAAAGTGAGCGTCTTTAATTTTTTCAATTAGCTCTTCTTCAGCTAATGACGTTTTTAAATACTCAATATTGGTATAACCCGCATTGTTTAGGGTTTGAACTGCACTTTGGTGTACACCTTCAAGCAGAAGGATTTTGATTTTATCTTTCGCTAGGGAGAATTTACTCATTTCATTTGGCCGTTTGGATTGCTAGACGTCTAAAGAGAGCCTGCAATTATATCGTTTGAAAAAAAAACTGCATCTTTTTTATCAATAAGTTTTTACGCCATTATCGCTCGCCACCAATAAAACATCAGCGCCTCGCTCGGCAAATAAACCGTTAGTCACTACACCAACAATTTGATTTAACTTATTTTCAAGAGCAATCGGATCGGTAATTTTTAAATTATGTACGTCTAGGATAACATTTCCGTTATCTGTTACAACGCCCTGTCGGTAAACAGGGTCGCCGCCTAGCTTAACAATTTCACGAGCAACATAGCTACGTGCCATCGGAATCACTTCAACAGGTAAAGGGAATGCCCCCATTACCTCAACTTGTTTGCTTTCATCTACAATACAAATAAATTGTTTAGCCACAGCTGAAACGATTTTTTCGCGTGTTAATGCCGCCCCGCCGCCTTTAATCATATGTTTTTGTGGATTTACTTCATCGGCACCGTCAACATAAATATCAAGTGAAGCCACTTCATTTAAATCAAAAACGGTAATGCCTAATGCTTCCAACCGTTTAGTCGAAGCTTCTGAACTAGAAACTGCGCCTTCAAGCAGATCGGCAATCGGTGCCAACGCATCAATAAAATAATTAGTCGTACTACCAGTACCGACACCAATAATAGTGCCTTTTTTAACATATTCGATTGCGGCTTGGGCGACGGCTTGTTTTTTTTCATTCTGGTTCATTGTCGTATATTCCTTGCTGGCAAGAGGCGCATATTATACCCAATAAAAGCGTGGCGAGAAACAATAAAGCTAATTTGCGATAAATTTTGCTTAAGCCTGCAAGAATGACTACAATCTGCGCCTGTTTTTTTGCTGCCTGAGTATTCTAAATGAAGTTAAATCCCGCCCAATCCGATGCTGTCAGTTATGTTACAGGTCCCTGTTTAGTACTCGCTGGCGCAGGCAGTGGCAAAACCCGAGTGATTACCAACAAAATCGCACACTTAATTACCCGATGCGGTTATAAAGCTAATCAAATTGCAGCTGTGACCTTTACGAATAAAGCGTCCAGAGAAATGCGCGAACGCGCGACAGCCACTTTGCCTAAAGGTGCAGGTAGAGGTTTAATGGTTTCAACTTTTCATACCCTAGGTTTAAATATTATTAAAAGAGAATATAAAACTTTGGGCATTAAACCCGCTTTTAGCTTGTTTGATGATCAAGACAGTAAAGCTTTATTAAAAGATCTAACTGAAAAAAGCCTGCAAGGTGACAAAGACTTACTAAATCAATTGCAAAACCGAATTTCACAATGGAAAAATGATTTAATTTTGCCTCCGCAAGCACTCCAAAAAGCCAAAGATGAACAAGAGACATTTTTCGCTCAGTGCTATCAACAATATGCTAAGCAAATGACAGCCTATAACGCCTTTGATTTTGATGACTTAATTTTAGTACCCACGCTACTATTAAAATATAATGAAGAAGCTAAAAACCGTTGGCAGCGGAAGATTCGTTATTTGTTAGTTGATGAATATCAGGATACCAATACCAGCCAATACGAAATGGTTAAGCAATTAGTTGGGAGCAGAGGGTTATTTACCGTTGTTGGAGATGATGACCAATCAATTTATAGCTGGCGTGGCGCTAAACCTCAAAATTTAGTATTACTACAAACTGATTTTCCTCGGTTAAAGCTTATTAAATTAGAGCAAAATTACCGCTCAGTTCAATGTGTATTAAACGCAGCTAATATTTTGATTGCCAATAATCCTCATGTATACGACAAATCTCTATTTAGTGAAATGGCGTATGGCGATCCAATTCGGGTATTAATTGCTAAAGACGAAGAAAACGAAGCAGAGCGCGTGGTATCTGAATTAATTGCTCATAAATACATGAGAAAAAGTAAATTTAAAGATTACGCTATTTTGTATCGCGGAAACCATCAATCACGCGTATTTGAAAAAAGTTTAATGACCAACCGCATCCCATACAAAATTAGTGGTGGCACCTCTTTTTTCTCGCGTGCAGAAATTAAAGATATTATGGCTTATTTACGTTTGCTCGTTAACCCTGACGATGATAACGCGTTTTTGCGTATTGTGAATGTACCAAAACGTGAAATTGGCCCAGCGACACTTGAAAAAGTTGGTACTTTTGCCAATCAAGCTCACCTTAGTTTATTTGAAACTTGCTTTGAAAATGGATTAGCAGAAGATTTAACTGGCAAAAAACTAGAAACCGTTCAGCAGTTTGCTCGCTGGATGGTAGAACTAGATGACAGAGCTCAACGCGGGGATGCTATTTCAGCGCTTAGAGATTTAATTAAAGGTATTCGTTACGAAGAATATTTATACGAAACCTCCCCTAGCGGAAAAGCCGCCCAAATGCGTATGAAAAATGTAAGTCAACTATTTACTTGGCTAACCGGTATGTTGGAAGGAAATGACGATGATGAACCTCTAACGCTAAAAGAAGCAGTTAACCGGCTCACATTGCGCGATATGATGGAGCGAGGTGAAGACGATGATGATGCCGATCAAGTTCAACTGATGACATTGCATGCATCTAAAGGACTAGAGTTTCCTTATGTATTTTTAGTGGGCGCAGAAGAAGGCTTGTTGCCTCATCAAGCGAGTATTGACGAAGACAATATTGAAGAAGAACGGCGACTAGCCTATGTTGGCATAACACGAGCGCAACGAGAATTAGTATTTACCTTAGCCAAAGAGCGCCGTCAATTTGGCGAAATTATAAAACCAGAACCCAGTCGATTTTTGTATGAGCTACCTCAGGATGATTTGAAATGGGAACGAAAAAAAGTAAAAGAGCCTGAAGCTGTACGTAAAGAAAAAGGCCAGGCTCACATTGCAAATTTGCGTGATTTACTAAAATAAGACCCTTGCTGTTGAATGTTTGATACGGGCTGAGGTTCAACTATTTCTGAGCCTTGTGCAAATGTACAATCAATCGACTGAGCATTTAATAAGGCTTGTTCGCTATTAACCCCATCTGCAATCATAATAATGTTATGCTGTTGCCCTATTGCTAGAATAGTTTGGGCGTATTTTTGCTTATCTATTTGAGAATGCAGGTTTTGAATTAATCCTTTATCTATTTTAACAAAATCAATTTTTGCTTCAAATAACAAGGATAAAGACCCAGAACGAGCACCAAAATGATCAATGGCAACCCGAACACCTAACTGAGTCAACTTATCAATAGATTGAATAGCCAGATCCATATGCTTAATAGACGTCTCACTAAACTCTAATACGAGGTAATGCAAATCAAGTCCGCTATGCTGCAAGTAGTTAAATAGTGGCTCTAAATACGTTTTATTTTCTAAAAATAAAGCATCTAAATTAACCGAGATCACAGTGCAGGCATTGCACGATGTTGCCTGTTGTTCATGCAGATACGCACACGCTTGCTCAAGCGAAAGCATATCTATGTCATATATTAGGCCAGTTTGTTCAGCTAATTGAATAAATTTTCGGGTTGGAATTAAGCCTTGTTCAGGGTGTTGCCAATGAATTTGAATTTCAAGTGCAACTATTTCGTTAGCCAACAAATTAACAATAGGCTGATATTCCAAATTAAATTGCTTTTGCTTAATCGCTATTCTTAAAGCGGATTCAAGCGCCAGTTGCTCAACTAAAGTATCATGTAAATTCTCATCAAATAATACGTAGCAACCTTTTCCTAAATGTTTAGCGCGATACATAGCGGTATCAGCATCACGTAAAATATCAGCTGGTTTTTGATAGTTTTGCTCCGACGAAGTAATGCCAATACTGCAGCCTGCAAAAATTTCATGGCCTTCAATATTAAAACAAGTATTAAGATTATCTAAGATTTGTTGTGCTATTTTTTGAGCCACTTTAACAACTTGTTGCGATTGCAATAAAATGACAAATTCATCGCCTCCCATCCTTGCCAGTATTGCATGCTGACTAAGACAGCTTTTAATTCTTCGACTCACTTCAATTAAAAACTGATCGCTGACTAAGTGGCCAAAAGTATCATTTATTATTTTAAAACGATCTAAATCTATAAATAAAACGCCATATTCAGCTGACGGATTTACATGAAATTGCGCTAAAGCATTTAATAACTTGCGATTAAATAATTGTCGATTAGGTAAACCTGTTAAATGGTCATGATTTGCATCATGATAAAGTTGAGCTTGTGCCTGCTCTTTTTGGGTTATTTGCTGATTCAAATTTACATTAGCCGAATTTAAATCTTGAGTTCGCTCTTCGATAATACGTTCAAGTTCAAAATGAGTTTGGTGCAACCCGTGCTGTGCATCCCACTTTTGCAGTAACAAATTACATTGAGATACTAAAAAATGAAACCGCTCGACATCATGGTGCTGGTAGCCTTGCTTATCCGGTATCCCCGCCTGGACTTTTCGCACCATACAAATACAAGATAAAGATTCACTATAGCTTAAATCTTCTATCTGCTGACCATATTTTGTAGGTCGATATAAAGGCGCAGCAACCCAAGTATAATTATTCAATTCCTTTTGTTGCTGCTGGTTAATATTCAGCGCGCCCAATTCAGTTAAACGGTTAATTTCAACTTGGGATAATAATAAAGGAACAGGGTCTAAGCTAAAATACTCATTAAAAGGCATAAAAATATTATGAGCATCCAGCATTTTAATATTTTGATTATCGACAAAGGAAAATCCCCATTGCCCATCAACTTGCCGCTGTGCAATGTATTGCATATCAGGGTTAAATACTTTTTGAATTACATCAGTAATCGCCTGATGTAAACTTTCGATAGGCAAACTAAAATCAAACGACTCATTTAACGTCAATAATAAACGCTGCATATATTGATATTGTGTTTTATCTTTAACTTCATTTTTAAGCGTTTTTTTGGCGGTCTGTAAAGCTTTGCTACGAGCTAAAATTTCACGCTCAAGTTGTGTTTGCTGTTTAAGCCGCTCTATTGCATGGGTAATATGGACAGATAATATATCTAAAATTGCTAAGTCTTGCTGTGTAAACTCAACGTTGGGATCATAGCTTTGAATGACTAAAGCACCCGTATCACCAGAAACCAATTGAACAGGAACCCCCAGCCAACTATACGCAGGCTGCCCCAGCTGTAAAATTTCGCCTTGCTGCAGCAAGTTTTGGTAACCTTGGGCATCGCACAATAAAGGTTTTTGTGTACGTAATAAATAGCCC
Organism: Catenovulum adriaticum; assembly: GCF_026725475.1. Classification (NCBI taxonomy): domain Bacteria; kingdom Pseudomonadati; phylum Pseudomonadota; class Gammaproteobacteria; order Alteromonadales; family Alteromonadaceae; genus Catenovulum; species Catenovulum adriaticum. The sequence continues at coordinate 598,746 of NZ_CP109965.1, read as the reverse complement.
GTAAGCCCTAATTCAATAACATTCGTAGGTATTTTAGGAATTTCAAAAGTAGGCTTTTGCTGGCTAGCATAATATAAAAACTCATACTCTTTTGACGTTGAGTTTTTAAATACCACATACAAATTAGGCGCTTTAATAACACTGCCAATAATTTCGTGTAATTGAAAATAAAAATCTTCAGGGCTATTAGCAAAACGAGTTAAATCGGCAATCTCTAATAAGCACGCATGAACATCCTGAGCTTTTCTTTTTAAGCTCAGTAATTTTTTTAGTTGTCGGTTTCTAAAATTTTGTTTAGCAGCCAATGGATTAACTCACTACAAAAATAAAATGGTCATAAAATTGAAATAAATATAAGTTAACTTGAACCTATGCTGTCGGTACATGTTCCGTTACCTTAGCTGATCCAGATTCATATAGAATCGTTTTATATTTATCTCAGCATAAGCACATCAGGCTTTATTTATTTGTAGACTTTTAAATAGCAAAATGACAGTAATACAAATAATTTAACGAAATAAAAAAAATATTTTTGTAAAACCTGTCGCAATATATAGATTTATTCCGTTTAACAGCCTATTCTTGCACGTTAAATTAAAACGCCCGTTTCAAGTCTGACCAGCTTATCATACCTCTTATCGTGAAAAACCCAAAAGCGAAAATTTAAAACGAGCTTGTTTTGTAAAAATGCTCAAGAATAAATTAACCTGAATTCGGGTTAAGGTATATTCTAACGAATTGAATTATTTGACCTTACCGCTCTGCACAGTTTCTAACGAAAATCTTTGCCTGGACAAGGCAAATTCACGCATCAATGGCTAACCTCGGCTTTGGTTCCAACGTCGCTCTACCTCCCCCATTCATGGGACTGTATGCAGGGAGTTTATCGCAGTCGCCGTGGAAAAAGGCCGTTTGAAACATATTCATTAACCTGAGTTAAGGTTAATTACATTGCCAGATATAACAAAAACGCCGCTTAATTAAGCGGCGTTTTAATCTTAAATTTATAGCTAAAAGTACTATACACCTTCAACCATGTATTCAATTGCAGCTTTTATTTCGTCGTCGCTACAATCCATACAAGTCCCTTTAGGTGGCATTGAGTTAAAACCTTCGATAGCATGTTTTAATAAAGTATCCATGCCTTTTTCTAATCTTGGTGTCCAGTCATCTGAGTTTGGCTTAGGTGCACCTAAAACGCCTACACCATGACAAGCTGTACAACTTGCATTATATACATCTTCACCTGAACGAGCGCCACCAGAACTGCCTGCGGCTTGAGCACCCGCAACATGCACAGAGCCTATCGGCTTAATTCTGTCTTTGATTGCGTCAACGCTCATGTCATTTGCTTGCACTAAAGGCGCAACAAATAATGCAGCCACGGCAACCGTTTTATTCAATTGTTTAAACATACCCACAAGAATTCTCCGAGCTTGGATAAAATAATTTTTTAGATTAAAGTGATGATACTAAGTTGCGCCGATTATAACTAAATTTTGGGGTAAAATAGAGGGGTTTTTAAAGAGATTTATCGATTACTTGAGCTAAATTTCTTTAAAATAAGGTTTGAATGCTATAAAACAACAAGCCTGCTAAAAGCAGGCTTGTTAAATTTGAGCTTAATATTAGCTAAATTTAATTATTCTGATTTAGATGCTTCAGCAGCAGTATCATTCATAGGTACGCGATTTAAGACAGCATCACGCCCAGATACGGAAACATCGACAGATCCATCAGCTTGATCATTCGCAGGTTCTGCAAAAATAATCCAGTCACCTAATTGGTCACCTTCATCTGAACCAAACTCTACATTAAATTCACTCGCCAAGGTAACAGGTACATCGTTTTCATTATCATAAGTTAAATAAATATCATAAGTACCTGATGGAATGACAAAGCGATTAATATCGCCTAGCTCACGTTGAATTAAGCTATAAGCACTATTGTCAATAAATTCACCTTTTTTCACAAAATAAAAATCAACCGCATCATCACCTTGGTTATTTAATAAGTTAACAAAAGTAACTTGGTGATTATCGGTAATGGCTCTATTTGTATTTGAAAATGCAATGTTTTCTAATTCTGTTTGGCGATCATCATTTGGCTCACCACGGTAATAAACAATGGTCTTATCTTCACCGTTTCTAAATGAATACGGCGAACTGCTACACTTGTCTGCTAGCGGTGCATCTTCAGCCTCTGAACAGTCGTCGTGCTGCAATGTAACATTGTAAGTACCAACATTCTCAGGTTCAAGTGTTCCAAATAAGCTTAAAGTATCAGGAGCTACATTCTGAACATACTCATTACCTTCGTCATCTGTTAGTGCTTCACCATTTAGTTTTAAGCTTACTTCACCTAAAGCATCAGCGCTATTGTAAATACGGAAATAAGATTCCAATGAGGTATCACGGAACTCTAATGTTGCACCAGTTGAATTATATATACGAGCTAATGAAGGTATGAGTGTATCGTTCAATTTTGAGTCTTTTAATGCAAAAAAGTACTGGCTTTCACCAAACGCGATACTAGCTGAACGTAGTATTTGAGTACCTTCTGAATCTTTCAAAATAACGTAATATTTCTCAGCGTCATCATCAATGGTGAGCGTTTTGCTCTCTTTAAAATTAACATTAAAGCTTTCTAAAACGGTGTAATCATTATCATCGTCGTTCCCATCGTTAACAGCTGCAGCATAGTCTTCTGTACTCACAAACTCGACTGTGATTTCACCATGAAGACTACTTATTTCAGGTGCTAAGTGCATTAAGTTAAATTCGAACGTTTCTTCGTCGATATCGCCACTTTTGTTATCAAACCTAAATAAAACAGGTAGATTGTCTGCTGAATCCTCGCCTAGGTCATTGAACGAGATAAGATAATTAAATTTATCTTTACCTAAATTAATATCTTCTTCATATAAAGTTTCATTAAGATCTTCACTTACCTCAACTTTCAATTCAATCTTATTGGTGCCTGATTCAAGTGTCTTAAGAGAAGAAGTTGATTCATAACCCACAACCGAAATTAAAGTGTCATCATCATATAACAACACAGAGGCTTTATTTGGAGATAAGTTATAATACGTTAAATAAGTGTTTGATGAATCACCTGAATCACTACCACAGCCTGCGATCAGCGTTGAGCCCATTACCAATGCAGACAATCCAATTTTTTTAATGCTCATGAGCACCCCTTTAGTTACGCTCTTAAATTAATTCATTTAACTTTGTTTTTAGGTTGATAACTCTAAAAATAAAGCGCTTATTCTGACTTTAGTTGAGCCAAAATAAACAAAAATATTCGATACTTGTGTCGGCTAATTAGTTTTTATAAGCAAGCAAAATGTCTCGTAAGCTTAACTAATCTATGGTGTCGACACATTTAATGTAATAGACCGCAGTCTAAAATAGCCCAACATGATAATCTCAATTGGATTTAGATTAAACCTATATCTGAATTAGATTCGCTATTATTTGCTATTTTACTGCTGTTAACCCTGACTTAATAGTCTTTTATATCAAATTGCTTGGGTATAGACTTAAGCTTTGTGACAAAGTTCAATTGGCTAAGTCGGTTTGCCTGTATTTAGTTGTCTTGAGCTAACCAAGTTGCAACATCCTTTGCAAAGTAGGTTAGTATGCCGTCGGCACCTGCCCGTTTAAAAGCTAATAATGATTCTAATACACAAGGTTTTTCGGCCAACCACCCATTATTAATAGCCGCTTTGTGCATTGCGTATTCACCAGATACTTGATATGCAAATGTTGGCACCTTATAAGTTTGTTTAACACGGTGAATAATATCCAAATATGGCATCCCGGGTTTAACCATAACCATGTCTGCGCCTTCAGCGATATCCATTGCGACTTCATGTAAAGCTTCATCGCTGTTTGCTGGATCCATTTGATACGTTTTTTTATCTGCCCCTTTTAAATTTGCGGCAGACCCTACTGCATCTCTAAATGGTCCATAATAAGCCGAGGCATATTTTGCTGAGTAAGCTAAAATCCGAGTATTAATTTGTTGTTCTTTCTCTAACGCATGACGAATAGCAGCAATTCGACCATCCATCATATCTGAAGGGGCAACTACGTCAGCGCCTGCTGCAGCATGAGATAAAGCTTGTTTAACTAAAATATCTGTGGTGACGTCATTTAATACATAACCGTTATCATCAATAATACCGTCTTGTCCGTGAGTGGTAAAAGGGTCAAGTGCGACATCTGTAATTACCCCTAATTCAGGAAACTCGCTTTTAAGCGCTCTAACGGTTTTTTGCGCTAATCCGTCTTCAGCATAAGCTTCTTCAGCCATCAATGATTTTTTTTCAATAGGCGTGACCGGAAATAAAGCGACTGCGGGAACCCCTAGCTTAACTAAAGTTTCGGCTTCCTTTAATACCAAATCAATTGATTGGCGGTTTATGCCCGGCATAGAGTCAACGGTTTCTGTTCTGTCTTTACCTTCAACCACAAACATAGGATAAATTAAATCTTTTACGGTTAGTTGGTTCTCGGCCATTAAATCTCGGCTAAAGGCATCTTTGCGCATTCTACGCTTACGTGAATTAGGAAATTGAGAAAAGTTCATTTGAGTACGACCTCTAAAATAAATCTAAAATGGAATATTCGTTCTACAAGTTGATACAGTTAGAGTTGACTTGCATTTAATGCTAAAACAACATTCTGTTCAGCGCAGACGGTTCGGTTACGTCCTTGCTGTTTTGCTTGATAAAGCGCTTTATCTGCCTGAGCAATTAATTCACCCTCGTTATTGTTATCATTGGCATATAAAGTTGCGACGCCAAAGCTGGCGGTAATGGTTAGACTGACATCACTCGTCACCAATGGTTCGCTATTTAATTGTGAACGAAGGTTTTCGGCAAAGAGCTTTGCTCCTTGCCTATCAGTCATCGGTAAAATAATTGCAAATTCTTCACCACCATATCGGCAAATACAATCTGATACTCGACGTAATTGCTGCTGCATTAACCGAGCTGTCTGCCGGATAGCTTGATCGCCCACCAAATGGCCATAATTATCGTTAATCGATTTAAACCTATCTATATCAACCATGATTAAACTCAGCGGTGCTTTTTCACGGCGGCTTCGTCTAAATTCAGATAAAATTCTTTGTTCAAAATAACGCCGGTTTTTAACACCAGTGAGCGCATCTTGAGTATTGAGCTGCTCAAGCTTTTTATTTTGCTCTTGAAGTTCTCGCATTGTGACTTCAAGTTCAAAATTTCGCGCTTGCATTTCTACTTCAAGCTGCTGATAAGCCTCATGCTCTGCTGCAAGTTGATTTTGAGCGGACATTTTTTGCTTAGAGAGCAATTCAAGCTGGTGCTCTCTTTCCAACTTCTGCGCTTTGGTCGCATCGCTATATTGCTGGCAAATAAACAACAAACTAGCAAATACATATATCAGCATGCTCAAGTTATAACTGGTTAGTGCAAACTGAGAAAACTGCACCGATTGGACCAACCAATAATTCAAAAAAATTGCAGCGAATAAAAAGGCGTCAAACCCTAAAACAGGCCATTTATACTCATCTTTAAAAGCCAGTTTAAATTGAAAAAACACCGTTATTACCAACATAACACTCAGCCCAGTAGTAATAATAAGCGGGTAATAAGATTTAAGTAAAACAAGACTAACCACCACAAGTAAACAGCTAATTAACCAACTCATATGCAATCTTTTTTCGCGTATCAATACCATTGGCCGACGCACTAAAAGACTCACCGCTAGTACGAGCTGAATAAGCAAAGAGAGATAAACCCCGCCGGATAAAATGCTTTGCACCCTATTTAAGGTAGTCACTTCAGGTACCTTCGCTCCGTATAATGGCCACACAAAAGCCAGCATATTTAAGCTTAAAACAATCAGTGCTAGCATGGCATTCATAGCAAATCGAGATTGTTTTAAAAAATACCACAAAGCACTGTTAACAAGTAGCAGGATAAACACCATAGACATTAAAGCTAATGTCAAGGAGGTCATTAGATGGTCCCTTGCGTTAAATTAAAAAAGGCTAAGCTGTTATAAAATGTTTGACGCGCCACGGTTGCGACATCGAGCTGTTTTTGCTTTGCGATTTGCTCGGCAATATGCGGTAAATAACAAGGTAAATTTTTTCTACTTTTAGGTTTAGGCTTTAAGTTTCGTGGTATTAAAAAAGGCGCGTCTGTTTCAATCAATAAACGATCATTGGGAATTTGACTGACTAACTTTAAAACATCTTGCCCGCGACGTTCATCGCATATCCAGCCAGTAATACCAATATAACAATCCAATTCAAGATAATCTTCTAATTCAGCTTGTGAGCCAGTAAAACAGTGCACTACTATCTGTTTAAGTTGATTGCGTTGCGCTTTTAACTGGTTTAAAAAAGCTTGGTGAGCATCTCTTTGGTGTAAAAATAAAGGGGCATTTAATTCACTTGCTAGCTGTAATTGCTCATTAAATACCTTTATTTGAATTTCTTGTGGTGAATAATTACGATTAAAATCTAACCCACATTCACCTATTGCTCTGACTGAAGCGTTATTTTGGTAGAGATCTTTTAATACATTCAGATAATTATCAGACACATCTTTAGCATCGTGCGGGTGAACGCCAGCAGTGGCGTAAACCTGCTCATACTGCTGCGCCATATTAGCCGCTAAAATAGACTCTTGCTCGCTAGTACCAGTAATACACAAGTGTGAAACACCGGCAGCGTTAGCTTGTTTAATTTGCAGCTCGTAATCATTTTCGAATTGAGTATTGGTTAAATTAACCCCAATATCAAAACAGTTTTCTAAAGCTAATGTTGTACATTGCAACTCAGTTGAAATTATATGTTGAGTCTTTTTCGATTCAAACTGCTGCATGGATTAACATCCCTAATTTAGATCCTGTTCATCAGGTTCGGTTTCATCATTATCTGGCTTATAGTAAAAACGTGAGATCATCACGCCTACTTCAAATAATAACCACATTGGAATAGCTAATAATATTTGAGAAATAACATCTGGCGGGGTTAGCAACATACCCACAATAAACACCCCCACGATCACAAAGCGGCGTTTTTGTGCCAAATCAGCGGGCGTAGTCATTCCAGTCCAAACCATTAACACGGTGGCAATTGGAATTTCAAACGCAACCCCAAATGCAAAAAACAATTTTAAGACAAAATCTAAATAACTATTAATATCGGTTGAAACGGTAACACCCTCCGGCGCAGCTCCAACAAAGAACGGAAACGCTAGCGGAAACACAACATAATAAGCAAATGCAATCCCCAAATAAAACAGCAATGAAGAACTGGCAATTAAAGGCGCAACCAACTTGCGTTCATGCTGATAGAGTGCAGGCGCTATAAATGCCCATATATGGTAAAGTGCATAAGGCATAGCGGCAAAAATAGACAAAACTAAAGTCAGTTTAAATGGGGTTAAAAATGGGGTTGCAACACCTGTTGCGATCATACTGGTAGATTCAGGTAATGCCTGAATTAATGGCAAAGCTACCCAATGATAAATATGATTAGAAAAACCAACTGATGCTAAAAAAATCACTAGTATCACTAAAATAGTTTTAACTAAACGGTTTCTTAACTCGGTTAAATGGCTAATTAAAGGTTGTTGCTCACTCATTATTTTGATTCTTTTGAGTTAGATTCAGATTTATTTTCCAGTGATTCAGGTTGAATAGAAGCATTAACTGAGCGAGCTGCTTCTTGAAGTTCAGCCACCGCATTTTGTTCAGTTTCAGTTAAATTTTGCATACCTTTTGCTTCAGCCTGTTTGAGCTGTTCATGTAACTCAGAGACTCTCAGTTCATGGTTAAACTCAGATTTTAAATGATTTGCAGTTTGCTTAACTGTACGCACAGCTTTACCTACCGAACGCAATGCACTCGGCAAGCGTTCAGGTCCTAAAACTAACAAAGCTAATATACCTATCAGCGCTAATTCCCAAAAACCAATATCCAACATCAATAATCTACTTTTCTTTTGAGGTTTGTTCAGTTGTTTGTTGAGTTTGATCTACATTCTTAGCATTTTGTTGTTCAATGTTTTTATGAGTCTCTTCAGACAAATTGTCATCCTCTTCTTTTGAATTGGATTCGTCCGATTTATACTCTTCTTTAAAACCTCTCAATGCACCACCTAAATCACGACCCATATTTTTTAATTTTTTGGTGCCGAATAATAAAACGACTATGATTAATATAATGAGTAATTGCCAAACACTAATGCCACCGAGCATAAAAGACTCCTATCGTTATCTTGTAGTTATAATTTTAGCTAAGCTTGTTTTAATCAAGTTTGCTATTTGCAGGGGTATCAATAAAAATGATATTCCCTATTAAATTTTCTTTAGCCATTGCGCCGTATATTAATGTAACTTGTCGGTATTTGCCAACAACTCTTGCCATATTTGCCATTTTGTTTAATCAAAACATTTTCGCGAAAGAGCAAATTGGGTGGCTAGATAATGTACAAACCGGAGTTACCCACTCAATTGATGCAAGTGCTAACTGGATCGACGATTTTTTCGAGCAAAGTAATGCAACTGAACAAGCTGAAGCTTTCGCTAAAGTTCGTTTAGGTTTAATTCCCATTGAAGGTGACTGGCAACGTTTTGAGAGTAAAATAAGGTTGCGAGCTAAACTGCCCAATTTAAAAAATAAATGGGACATTATTGTTTCAGATTATGATGACAACAATGAGCAAAGCATCACAGATGAAGCCATTAACGATACCAATGGTACACAACGAGAAGAACAGCTCAATTTAGCCATAAGAGTGACCCACAGTTTAAAAGATAACCAATACATTTCGAGTCGCATTGGCTTTGCTAAAGGTGCTGATCTATATATAAAAACACGCTACAAACGTAGCTTCACTCCATTGAATTGGTTAAAAATAGAATTAGAGCCTGCACTATACTATTATTTAAATCATGGCTGGGCGAGCCGAGTGAATTTAGATTTTGAACTCGCTAAAACTGAACGTGGTTTATTAAGACAAACCAATAGCTGGGAAAGTATTCAAGATGAAGATAGTCCAACTTGGCGTCAAAGCTTACTATATTATTATCAACTAAATACCCAGTCCGCGATTATCGGTGGTGCTTTTGCTACAGGCGAGATAGAGCAAGGCTATCGCTACAATAATAAAGGCTTTTTTGCACGTTACCGATGCCAAGCTATCAGAAAGTGGATATACTTTGAAGTTGAACCTTTTGTACACTTTCCTGATTACAGAGAGTTTGAACGTACTTATGGTATCGCTTTACGAGTCGAAGCCAACTTTGGCAACAATTAATTCAATAGAATAATAACCAGGAATACAATATGTTATATCTTCTCGCTATTTTACTACCGCCTATTGCCGTCTTATTTGTTGGACGACCTATCCTTGCGTTACTAAATTTATTTTTGTGTTTATTTTTTTATATTCCAGGGATAGTGCATGCACTTTTTTTAGTACACAGTGCAAAATCTGATAAGCGCCAAAAAGAATTAATCGAAGCGATGAAAAGCAATCAAAGATAAGGAAAAATTGATGAAAAATTCACTATTAATAGCATCAAGCTTTTCGCTATTAGTCGGCTGTCAGTCGGCTTACTATTCAGCGATGGAAAAAGTAGGCTATCACAAAAGAGATATTTTAGTCGATCGCGTTGAAGATGCTCAAGATTCACAAAAAGATGCTCAAGAACAATTTAAATCTGCGCTAGAGCAGTTTAAATCAACCGTTCAATTTGATGGTGGAAAACTTGAAAAAGTATATAACCAACTTAACGATGAGTATAACGAGAGTAAAGAGGCTGCAGAAGCAGTTAGCGAGCGTATCGAAAAAGTAGACAGCGTTGCTCAGGCGCTTTTTGACGAATGGCAAGATGAACTTGAAGAATATAGCAATGCCAGACTCAAACAGCAAAGTGCAGAGCAACTCAGGGAAACCAGACGCCAATACAGCAAGCTAATTCGTTCAATGCGTAAAGCAGAAGATAAAATGAAGCCATTTTTAACCGCCTTTAACGACAATGTTTTATTTTTAAAGCATAACCTAAATGCGAGCGCAATTAGTTCACTTAAAGGAGAGTTACTTAATATTCAGCGGAATGTCGATGGCTTAATTAAAGAGATGGGCAAATCAATTGATGAGTCAGATCAGTTTATCAAGTCGTTAAAAACGTCATAGCGGCAATAAAACAGCTAAAAATTGAAAGGCTAATTTGTATGGACCTTTCAATTTTTAACACCGTAATGGTTAATACTGATAACTTATTTGTGCATTAAACCGAGTATCGTAAGATTCAATACCCGCGGCATTAGAGTCGCGTTCTCTTCTAGACACACCAATTTGTGTAGACAAATACTGCGATAATTGTTTATTTATAAAAAAGGAAAGCGAGGTATTTTTATCAACCCGGTCTCCTGCGTCAGACTCATACGTATTTTCATTCCGTCGCAAATTAGCAACCGCGCGAGTCTTGGGAGAAATAGCATAACTTGCTGCTAATGTAACAGATTGTGTTTTACGATCATTTCCGACAGAAAGCCCTTCTAGCCCTCGTTGCTGACTGTACACATAGCTAATGTTTAATTTTAACTTCCGAGTGTTATCATACCCTAGGCTTAACGCTCCTGAAGAGAATTTAACCACTTCGTCATTCAACTCTATGTCCTGTCCGATAATATCGAACTGTTGTTCACCCGGTTGCATCTGATAATTTGGATCGGTAGGCTGAAAACATTGGGTAAAATCGATGGCCTCGATAGGACAAACAAATGACCCTACAACACCGGAAACAAACTGCCGCCTAGAATTAATATCAACACCTTCACTGTAAGATGCTCGAGTTTTAAAAAACCGGCTATTTTGATTTACATCTAATTGATAATTTTCACCAAATTGATTTCGGTTTGCACTGAACATAAGCGATGATCTTGATGATGGAATCCAATTAATTTCACCACCAATATAACTCTGTGTCTCCTGTTCGCCCGTTTTTGAACGGTAAGCTAATAAATTGATGTAACTCTCACGAGTAAAACTCCAACGTAAGCCAGTACCATACTCCCGGTAAGATAAGCCATCACTTAGTGCCGTATCATTATCTATTTTATTTTTATCAATTCGAGCATTAAGAACCCAACCAAATGAACTCGAAAGAGGGATATCTAGATCCGTGGAAAAACTAGATTGAGTATAATCTTCTTGGTTTGCTCTGTCTGACTGAGACACAGCCATATTGACGTTCCACCCAACCCCTTGATTAAGCGGACCACTACCAAGCGTTACAGACCCACCTTTAGCACTTGTGTCGAAGTTATTTACTGAATAATTACTATCGGTTAAGTCAGCCTCTACCGTATCATCGGCTTCGGTTTGTCGATAAAACACATTTGCCAATAAATTTAACTGGTGCTGACTAACAATTTGATAGGTTAAATCGGTTTGTAAATTGGTTACACCCGTTAAATTTTCACTGCCAACTATTTCATCACTAAATGATCCAAGGCGTGAATCGGCAACACGGTGAGATTTACTAATAGTAGACCGCCAATTCAAAGCATCTGCAAGTATTTCCAAATCAGTTGTTAAATTATAATTCAAAAATTCAGAGTCAGTCTCTGCTTCTTCTTTATGCTGAGTTTTAATATACTCCGCATAACTAGATATATTTAGCTTACGACTCTCATAAACCATAGCCAAAGACGGCGTATACTTAATAACCTGCTCGTTTACTTTGATCTCATCTTGCTCAGAGCCAGTTAGGCTTGTGCTTTTTGAATCAACTTTATAATAATCTACGCTCATCGCGGGTTTAATTTGAAGATCGCCGGCGTTTGCTGTCATACAAATCAAAGAACCAGTTACAAACCAAACCCTTCGCGAATGCAATGTGAGCAGTAAAAAATTATTTTTCAGAGGCGTAAGCATACGCGTAGCCATATCCATATCCTGTAGTTGAGTCTTGCTTTTTAGCTTTATTCATCACAAAGCCAATTGCTTTCTCTTGATCCAGTTGTTCAACGGCTTGCTTAAGCTCACCTAGATGCGTTTTTTCTTCTTCAACTACGATTAAGATTTGCCCTGCCAAATTAGCTAATACCGCAGTTTCGTTAATCCCTAATAGAGGCGGCGCATCCATGATAACGATTCTGTCTGGGTAACGTTTTACAAACTCTTCTGCCAACAGCGCCATTTTTTCACTCGCCAGTAATTCTGTAGATAAATGACTTGGCCTACCAGCAGGAATAAATCTGAGATTATCAATATTGGTCTTATACATAATGTCGGTGACGTCATTGACTTCTTCAAGTAAAAATTCCATCAAACCCGCATCGACTGAATCTTCTACTTGAAATTTTTTACTAATCGAAGGTTTTAAAACATCTGCATCTACCAAAAGTACCGTTTTGTCTTGCTCGAGAGCTATACTCAAAGCTAAGTTAATTGCCGTGAACGATTTTCCTTCTCCAGGCCTCGTGCTTGTTACAGTAATCAAATTAGAAGCTTGTAAAGTTTTCGCCAAACCACCAAACGCGTTACGTATTACTTTGCGTTTAATCGCTCTAAGTTCTTCGTTAATCAGTTTTCTATTTGAAGAAAGCGACACATAGCCTTGCTGATCCATAGTGTCCAGCGGAATCGTTACTGATTTCTCCGACGTATTACTAGGTCGAGTTTCAACTTGCTGAACCCTCGCTTCGGCATCAACCGGTGTTGAAGAAGCTGAAAACGATTTTTCTTGCAACGTTTCTGATTCGACTTGTTGATTTTTTTTCTTTTCTTGCTCGGCAAGTTTTTGCTTAGCCAAAGCTTTTTCAATGGTACTCATTAGAAAATAGACCTCACTTGCTCAGTCGCCACAGAAAACAACTTAGACATAAATTCACTATTAAGCCGGTAGCCCATAGCATCTAACAACATAAATCCAGCAAAACCAATAAGAATTAAGCTGTTAGAAACCCAGAACACAATAAGTTTTTTGTTTTCAACTTGTTTAAGCTGCTTGATACTAACGTGCGAAATAGCACCAAAGACAGGAAACCCTGTTGCTCGAGTTAATTGAGATGGCCTTAACACAATAGGCTGTAACTGACTAATTAAAAATGCCAACGCAATACCTGAACCAAAACCAACAATTAATATTGCGACATTAAATAGCAGTCTATTTGGGCCTGAAGGCTCAAGCGCTTTTCGAGGTGGTTCAATTACACGAAACTGCACGTCATCCGATTGCAAATCTGCTTGCTGTGACATCTGCATGGCTTCTCTGCGACTAAGTAGCTCATTATATTTACTTTTAGTAATACCATAATCTCGATTTAGCCCAGCCATTTCGGCTTCAATTTGGGGAATTAAATCCATTTTACCTTCAAGGCTCGCGATTTTTTCCTGATACGACTGCTTTCTAACCTTCAAAGATGCCAATTCATTCTTTAAATTTTGCATCGTTATCGCCATTTCTTCACCAACTCGACCTTTCACGTTGGTTGCATCACCTGGCTCATCACCCAATGATTGTTGATAGCTTTTAATTTCTTGGTTACGCATTTTTTCTAACGATGTGAGCATAGAACGAGTTTCAATTACATCTGGATGCCGAACAGTATAACGAATTAATAACTCATCCAACTGCTGTCTCAACGTTTCAATTCTACTGTCATATTGAGTTTCAATTAAGTTCCCCGTTGACGATGACGTAGACAAAGAATCTTTTGTTTTTTGAAGAGCACCCGTTAATTGCTCTAAACGAGATTCCGTTTCTTGAATCTGTAACTCATTGTTTTCAAGTTGACTTTTGAGCGAAGACAATTTGCCATAAACGCCTCCAGAACTCTCAACTAAAACATCATTATGCTTGCGCTTAAAATCAGACAGTCTCAATTCAGATGCCGCTAAACGTCTTTCATATTCAGAAATCTGAGAATCTAAAAATTTGTTCGCTGTATCAGAGTCTTTGCGGTTTGAGCCCAAGGTTGATTCAACAAATAAAGTTAAAGTTTCTTCAACTACACGCTTTGCGACATTCGGATCTTGATGTTCAAAATTAATCGTATAAATATTTTCACGACCTGAAGCACGAAAAGAAATTTCTCGTTTCAGCATATTAATAAGTGACTCATATTGCACCGCATTTTGAGCCGTTATATCTAAATCTGTATTACGTGCAATTTTTTCTAAATTTGGACGGCTCAACAATGTTTTTGCCATCAATTGCAACTCTTGGTCTATATTAGTTTGAAGTGCCAAACCTCTCAATAAAGGTTGTAATATTGAGCGAGTGTCAGCATAAACCTTGGCAGATGATTGATACACATCTTGCATATTAGCGACATATAACCATGAAATAGGGCAAATCAGCCAAGTGCAAACTATAATAAAACGCTTTTTGATCCAAATGCCTTTTAGATAGCCAAAAAGCTCATCCAGCGTTTGTTGAATGTTATCCATTAAAAACGAAACCTCAAAATATCAAGCTAAAAGTTAAAACCAAGCTTCTGGTATTATTATTATATCGCCAGGCAATAAATCAACATTTTCGCTGATATCACCAGAATTAATTAAACTATTAATTTCAACGTCATAGGTTACTTGTTTGCCTTCTACTACACGCACTAATTTAGCGCCGTCGCCATCTGCAAACTGTGTTAAGCCGCCCACTTGAATCATTAAGTCAAGTAGTGTCATATTTTCTTGATAGCTAACAGCCATGGGCTGCGAAGCTTGACCGATCACTCTAACCTGCTCGCTTAGTGGGCCAATAAAACCATTAACACTAACAGTGACTATTGGATCTTTAATATAAGTTGCAAGTATCTGTTCAACACTACGCGCAAGCTCAGTGGGTGTTTTTCCAGATGCTTCGATATCCTCAACCAAAGACGTGGTAATTTTACCATCAGGTCTAACTGTAAAAGATCCTGATATATCTGGGTTACGCCATACAAATATACTTAAACTGTCGCCAGGACCAATTAAATAATTATAAGCGTTGATATTGGTGGTTTTCGATGGGTGATTTGTAGCTGGGGGGAGATAATTAGCCGAGCAGCTAATTAACGTGTATGCCACACCACAGGCTAATGCGATACGGGCTATATGCTTGTTCGTACACAGCATTTTGTTATTCCTTTACTTATAGTCAATATTATCGAATTAATTTTAAGCTATTAGATCATAATAGAGGAATCAAAAATTAAATCAATCAAACAATCGAAGTTAAATTATTTTGACGCAGTTGAATATGCAAAAGTTTAAGCTTATGTTAGTTTAATTGCCTAGATAAGATTATAAAATTAATAGTGATATTCTTGGATATGAAATATAAGTATAATTTTAATATCATTTAAAGTCTGTTGTTGTTCGTAACACAGCATAGTATACTGAAAACTTAAAAACTCACGCCAATCTGTAATTTTTTAAATTTGCTGTCGGATAAGCGTTGTGCGCCAATAATATAAATCTATTTGAGATCTAGTTAAGCTTAAATATTAGTCTTACTATTTAGCCTTACTATAATGCACAAAGTGATATGGAATTATAACAAGCATGGCTTACACCTACTCTGGTCACACACACCAGAAAATCAAACCTTTAATCATAATAGAAACAACAATCTTATGTATCGCTGGGTACATTGGGCTTTACTTATCATCATTTAATCACCCCTTTAATGATTTTGAAAGTATTCAAGTTCATATTGTTAATGTACTCATCTTTGTTGTTATTGCTCAACTTTCACTACTTTCAGTGGGGCTTTATGAACTAAGGTTACGAGAATCAATACGCGGTATTTTTAGAAGAATATTGGTCAGTATAGGTTTAGCCTACTTCTGCCACGATGCCATTATTTTAAACATCATCCCCAGTCTTAAATTAAATCCATTTTTTGTTCCGTATACCGCCTTAGCTGGGATTGTTGGAGTTTCAGCTTTTAGATACATCATTATGGATAATGAATGGTTTGGCTTCTCGCGAAAAGATGTATTGGTGATAGGTGCAGGTGAACGAGCGTCAATTATTGAGCGAAGAATGCGACGCAGAGCTGACCGACGAGGTATCAATCTTGTGGGTTTTATCCCCCTGCAAGGCGACAAACAAAATAGTATTATTAATGAAAATATTATCGAGCTTGATGTAAAAAAAGATCTAGAAAAATTTGTTATCGAAAATGACATTCAAGAAATCATTATTGCATGTGATGAAAGACGAAATGCACTCCCTCTCGAAGCGTTATTTAACTTTAAAATCCGTGGTATAGAAATAACAGATATTCTAGATTTTATTGAACGTGAAACCGGACAAGTAGCAGTCAACTTAATTTATCCAAGTTGGGTCATCTACTCTAACGGCTTTCACACCAATAACCACCTGCGAGATTCTATTGATTATTTATTTAATGCCTTTATGGGCCTATTAGTATTTTTACTAACATGGCCGCTGATGTTGATTACTGCCTTATTAATTTACATTGAAGACGGCAGACGAACTGGTGCTTCTGTATTTTATAAACAAGAACGTGTGGGCCTAGATGGACGAGTATTTAAAATTATAAAATTTAGAAGTATGGGCCCTGATGCTGAAAAATCCGGCGCACAGTTCGCACAAAAGAATGATGATAGAACCACTAAAGTAGGTAAATTAATTCGTAAATACCGGATTGATGAACTTCCACAGTTATTTAATGTATTCCGCGGTGAAATGGGGTTTGTTGGCCCTAGACCTGAGCGACCTCAGTTTGTTACTCAATTTATTAAAGACATCCCATATTACAACCAAAGACATAATGTAAAGCCAGGGCTAACGGGTTGGGCGCAATTAAAATACCCTTACGGTTCCACATCGGAAGATACAATTGAAAAACTAAAATATGACCTTTATTACATTAAACACAGATCAATTATGTTCGATATTTTAATATTACTTAGAACCTTTGAAATTATTTTGTTTGGCAAAGGGCGTTAAACTGTGAATAAAAAGTCTAGTATTATTAATGCAATGACAGTTGATGTGGAAGATTATTTTCACGTTTCGGCTTTTGAAAAACAATTTAGTCGAGATGATTGGGATAAAATTCCGCATAGAGTCGAAAAAAACACTTACCGCCTATTAGATTTATTTGATGAAAATAACTGTAAATCAACTTTTTTCATATTAGGTGTTGTCGGTGAAAAATACCCCCAATTACTTAAAGATATTCATAATCGTGGGCATGAAGTCGCCAGCCATGGTTACGCTCACCGGCGGGCAACCACTCAAACTCGAGAAATATTTAAAGCAGATGTAGAACGCTCTAAAAAACATATCGAAGATACCATTGGGGCATCCGTTTTAGGGTATCGAGCACCCAGTTTCTCGATAGATGAATCAAACGAATGGGCTTTTGAAGTATTAACAGAATTAGGCTTTTTATATAGCTCTAGTACCTACCCTGTAAAACACGATTTATATGGCACACCACATTGGCCTAGATTTAAATATCAAAGATCAGAAGGAATCACTGAAATTCCAGTACCTACTTTAAAATTAGCAGGTAAACAGCTGCCAATAGGTGGTGGGGGTTATTTTAGATTATACCCAACTTTTTTAGCGCATGCGTTAGTTGATAAATATCATGAAAAAGAACAAAAACCTTATTCGTTTTATTTTCACCCGTGGGAAATAGATCCAAAGCAGCCTAGGGTTGAAGATGCTCCGTTTAAATCTAAATTTAGGCATTATTTAAACTTAGATAAAATGGAATCTAGATTAGCGACTTTGTTAAAAAGATATCACTGGTCAACCATGAAAGATGTTTATCAAATAAAATAATAACTACATTTCCATCAAGCTCAGTGGTACTAACCATTACAAGCTTAAAAAAATTAAAAGAAGAGCGATAAAATGGCGTCGATTCAAAAGTTAGCGGTAAACTCCAACTCAGAAAAATGGGATCAGTTTGTCCATAACCACCCTGAAGGCACTTTTTTTCATTTAGCTGGCTGGCAAAACGTTATTCATAACACTTATCAACATAAATGCTGGTATTTGTATTCAGAAGATGAAAAAGGCAATATTTTAGGTGTGTTGCCTTTAGTTGAACTAAAAAGCAAATTGTTTGGACATTCATTAGTTTCAACCCCTTTTTGCGTATATGGCGGTGTCATAGCTGAATCAAACGAGAGCAAACAAGCGCTTGAAGAGCACGCTATTGAACTTGCAAAAGAGCTAAATGTTGATTATCTCGAACTAAGATACCAAGCACCACAACACAACGATAAATTTCTCACTAAAAGCATGCATTCCTATTTCACTTACGAATTAGGAGAAACTGATGAAGCTATTTTAGCGGGCATAAAAAAGAAGCAGCGAGCAGTTATTCGCCACGCACTGAAAGAGCCTTTAACAACGAACTTTGATGCTAAAGTCACTCATGTTCACGATATCTACGCGGAAAGTGTACGTAATTTAGGCACTCCTGTATTTCCAGCTAAATACTTTAAAAATTTAAAACAAGAATTTGGTGAACAGTGTGAATTAATGACGGTAGAAAGTAACAATAAAGCGGTCTCGGCCGTCATGAGTTTTTATTATAAAAATGAAGTGTTGCCATACTACGGTGGCGGTTTGAGCGAAGCTAGACAGTTAAAAAGTAACGATTTAATGTACTATGCGTTAATGTGTCATGCAGCCAATAATAAACAATGCACTCGTTTTGATTTTGGGCGCAGTAAAAATGATTCAGGTGCCTATAAATACAAAAAACATTGGGGCATGGAGCCTCAGCCTTTGTATTATCAATATTATTTAGTAAAAGCCACTGAGTTACCCAATTTAAGCCCTAATAATCCTAAATATAAAATGTTTATAAAAATGTGGCAAAAACTGCCGTTGTGGGCAAGTCAAAAACTTGGACCTTTTCTGTCTAAGTATTTAGGTTAAGGGAGATACATGGATGGAACCTTTATTGTTTTTATGCCATCGTATCCCTTTTCCACCAAACAAAGGCGATAAGATACGCTCATTTAATATTCTGAAATATTTAAGTCAGTCGTACGATATTTATCTAGGCGCTTTTGTTGACGACGAAAATGACTGGCAATATCTTGATGCGTTAAAACCCTATTGCAAATCCAGCTGTATTTTGCCGCTTCCAAAAAAGCGAGCTACCATTAAAGGCTGCACAGCATTTTTAACTGGTAATCCAATTACCATCCCCTATTACGCCGACTGGCAAATGAAAGCTTGGGTGGAGCAAGTGGTTGCCTCTCACATTGAGCTCAGCAAAGCATTTATTTACTCTTCATCGATGGCACAATATTTAGAGCGTCCAGGTTATAACTTTCTGACCAAAGTTATCGATTTTGTAGATGTAGATTCAGATAAATGGCGACAGTATGCCCAAGGTAAACGCGGGATTATGCGTTGGGTTTACCACCGAGAATACAAACGATTAGCGCAATACGAAAATGATATTTGTGCCCATTTTCAGGCCAGTATTTTTGTCTCGCAAGATGAAGCCGAACACTTTAAACAGCGTCAAAGTGAAGCCAATGCAAATAAAGTGCATGCAATACAAAACGGCGTTGATTCTGAATACTTCAACACAAATGCCAGTGGTATAAAACCTTTAATCACATCAGAGCCTAGTATTTGTTTTACTGGCGCAATGGATTACTGGGCTAATGTAGACGCTGTGGTCTGGTTTTGTGAAGCCGTTTGGCCTGAATTAAAAAAACAGATTCCTCAATTAACCTTTAATATTGTCGGTGGCAATCCAACCGAAAAAGTAAAAGCGCTTAGTCGTCTGGAAGGCGTTAACGTCACAGGCAGAGTTGAAGATGTCAGGCCTTATATTAAAGCAGCCACGCTTGTCGTTGCCCCAATGAGGATTGCACGAGGAATTCAAAATAAAGTATTAGAAGCCATGGCAATGTCGAAAACCGTTGTAATGACCAGCATGGCTGCAGAAGGAATTCAATTGCCTTTCATACAAAAACAGTACATTCAGGATGATGAACAAGAAACAATTAAAGTAATAAAAACACTGTTTTCAGATCAAGAAAGTTTAGATAAAGTTGGCAGTGCTAATCTCGAAATTATCCAATCACATTATCAATGGCAGGCCGTCTTAAAGCCTTTTGATCAAATCTTTATTGAGTAAATTTGAAGGCATATGGATATGAAAATAAATCAAAAATTCTTCAGTTATTGTCTAGGTTTATTATTCATTTGGTTGTTAAGCTATTATTCTGCTTTATCTAATATGGTGCAGGTTTGGTATCAATCAAATACCTACACACATGGTTTTTTTATTGTGCCGATTGTATTTTATTTACTCTGGCAAAAAAGGCATGGTTTAGATTACCGGCTACAAAAAAGTGAATGGTTTTGGCTGCTACCTTTAATACTAATCCAAGGCGCATTTATCGTTTTTACGCTACTGGGTATTAATTTATTAACTCAATTATGTGCCTACTTAACACTTTTACTTGGTATCACCAGCCTGTTTGGTTGGAGATTTGTTATTCAAATAGCTTTTCCGCTTGGCTACTTAATTTTTGCCATCCCTTTTGGTGAAGAGTTTGTACCTGGATTACAGAATATTACGGCTCAGCTAAGTGTATTTTTTCTAAATTTAATCAATATCCCAGTATACCAAGAAGGTTTATATCTATATATACCCAACGGTACATTTGAAGTCGCAGAAGCTTGTGCAGGCATTCGATTTTTAATCGCATCGGTCGCTTTGGGCTGTTTATATGCGTATCTGAATTATCAAAAAATGTGGAAGCGAACCTTATTTGTACTAATCGCTTGCACTTTGCCAATTTTGGCTAATGGTATTCGAGCATTTGGTATTATTGTTATCGGCCACTACTCTGATATGAAGTATGCAACTGGCGCCGATCACTTAATTTATGGTTGGTTCTTTTTTGCTTTTATCATTTTATTATTGTTTTGGATTGGTCAGATAGGTCGAGATCCTGAGCCAGAATATAAAACCTCGTCTAAACATAAAACAGGCTCGTTAAACGTTAGCCCTTATTTAGTCAGCTTAATTGCCATTACTTTGGTTGCAACTGCTGGTTATTTAAATTACTTAAAAAAATCAGATTCAATCCAAAAAGCTAATTTACAAACCCAAATCTCACAAATATTCCCAGGCTTCGAACTAAGTAACGAGTTAACATGGCAACCTATATTTACAGACGCCCACGCTCAAGCTCAAGGTAAACTTGAGAGTAACTCTGTTTATGTTGCGCAATATACCCACGACAATTCATCACACGAGTTAGTTAGTGGTTTACACCGCCATTTCGACATTGAAAGATGGACATTATTCGACAGCCATCAAGTTAAGCTAAATAACAAAAGCTATACCGAATTAACACTCGTCACAGTACAGGGACACAAAATAAAAGTCAGATACTGGTATCAAGTAAAACAACAGCAAAGTAGCGACAAACTACGCACGAAAATAGCCCAGTTAAAAAGTAAATTACTACATCAACATGGTGCTGGGTATTTTATTGCTGTGCAAATTAGCAAAGATTTCGACGAGCAAAATTGGCCAGCCTTAATGCACAGATTTAAACAGCTAGACATAAATTATGAAACCGAATAAACCTAAACATATAGTTCATTTAATTTACCGGTTAGACATTGGTGGGCTTGAAAGAGTTATGGTCAATTGCATCAACGCCATGCCACCTACTCAATATAAACACTCCATTATTGCGCTCACAGACTATTCTGATGAATTTGTAAAGTTAATTGAGCGCGACGTCGACTTATATTCCATCAAAAAACCTGAAGGTCATAGCTGGAAAGCCTTTTGGTTGGTATTTAAACAACTATGGAAACTAAAAGCAGATGTACTGCACAGCTATAATTTACCCACACTAGAGTATCAAATTTGCGGTTTAATCGCAGGTATACCAAAACGTATTCATGCTGAGCATGGGCGAGACATATACGACCCAGAAGGTAACAACAAAAAATACCAAAAATTACGGCAAATTATTTCACCTTTTTTAGATAAATTTGTTTGTGTATCTGACGACTTATATTCATGGTTGATGCAAACTGTCAATATTGCCCCAAGCAAATGTCAGCTCATTTATAACGGAGTTGATACCGAAAAGTATCAAGTATCAGACCGTAAGTCAGTATTAGATGAAAGCCAGCAAGATAAGTTTGTATTTGGCTGCGTTGGGCGCTTACAAGCAATTAAAGATCATCAGTTACTTATTCGTGCATTTACGTTAGCATGCGAGCAAGATACTAGTTTTGCAAATTGCACACAATTAAGTTTAATTGGTGATGGTCCGCTTCGTACTCAGCTCGAGCAACAAGTACAAATAGCCGATACACAATTTAATATTTGGTTTGCCGGTGCTAGGCATGATATGGCAAATGTCTATCATTCCTTTGATGTATTTGTCATGTCTTCTTTAGGGGAAGGCATTCCTATGACAATGCTTGAGGCCATGTCTACAGGTTTACCCGTTGTTAGTACTAATGTCGGTGGCATATCTGAAATTGTATCAGAACACACGGCAATACTTGTACCACCAGCACAAGCTAACTTATTAGCAAATGCCATGCTTAAAATATTTTACCAATCCAAGACTGAAGATTTTCAACAAATGAAAATAACAGCAAGAAAAGACGTTGTGGAAAACTTCAGTGAGCAAAGCATGGTTAGCAGTTATCAGCGAATTTATAAATAGGACCATCATATGTGCGGAATTGCCGGCATTTTATCATTCACGCCTGACGAAAAAATTGAGCAAACTCTACTTGAAAAAATGAATAACGCTCAACAACACCGAGGTCCAAACGATCAAGGCTACTATAACCAAAACGGTGTAGGCTTAGCCCACAGACGATTATCTATTATTGATCTATCTGGTGGTCACCAACCTATCTTTAATGAAGATGGACAAGTGGTTGTGGTCTTTAATGGTGAAATTTATAATTTTCAAAATATTGCAGAAGAATTAAAAAAGCTTGGTCACACTTTTAAAACACACAGTGATACAGAAACTATAGTTCATGCATGGGAAGAATGGGGTGTAAATTGCCTTGAACATTTCAACGGTATGTTTGCATTTGCATTATGGGATAATAACAAAAACGAACTTTTTATTGCACGCGATCGAATTGGTGAAAAACCGCTACATTACGCGCTAATTGATAACCAACTTATTTTTGGTTCAGAACTTAAAGTATTAAAGCAACACCCAGCTTGTCCCAAAGAGATAGATCCCCGCGCAATAGAAGATTATCTAACATTAGGCTATATTCCAGACCCAAAATGTATCTACAAAAATGTGCACAAGTTACAAGCAGGTCACTATCTCCATATTAAAAAATCGGATAAAGACACGGTTAAACAAATCCAATATTGGGACTTACCTTGGCAGGAAGCGCCTTACACAGATACCCAAACAATTAATCAAGAGCTGATTAATCGTTTAAAAGCCGCTGTTGATTTACGCCTAGTATCAGAAGTTCCTTTAGGTGCATTTTTATCTGGCGGTGTGGATTCAAGCGCCATTGTAGCTATGATGTCTCAACTACAAAACCAGCCAGTTAACACCTGCGCTATTGGTTTTGATGTGCCTGAATTTAACGAAACTGATTTTGCACAACTGGTCGCCGAACGATATAAAACCGAACATAGGGTAGAAATCATTAATCACCAAGATTTTGATTTAATTGATAAACTTATTCAAGTTTACGACGAACCTTACGCAGACAGTTCAGCCCTACCAACCTATCGCGTATGTGAAATGGCACGTAAACATGTCACTGTTTGTTTATCTGGGGACGGCGGTGATGAATTATTTGCTGGCTATCGTCGCTACAAGTTACATTTACAAGAAGAAAAAGCCCGAAACAAAATACCATTTGCGCTACGTAAACCCATTTTTACAACCTTAGGTAAACTCTACCCTAAAGCAGATTGGGCACCTCAATATTTAAGAGCCAAAACCACCTTTCAATCATTAGGCATGTCTAGCGCGCATGCTTACTTAAATAGTATGAGTAAACTCAGAAGTGACGAAAGAAATAAACTTTACAGCAAACAATTTAAGCAAAAACTAAATGGCTACGACTCACGGGCGGTATTTGATCAAGTTTTAAACGGTAAGAAATTTAAAGATCCTCTTAAAATGGCACAGTATTTAGACTTTAAAACCTGGATGACAGGCGACATCTTAACTAAAGTAGACAGAGCCAGCATGGCACACGCATTAGAAGTAAGAGTGCCCATGCTAGACCATACTTTTGTAGAATGGGCATTTAAAGTACCATCAGAGCTGAATCTTAAACAAGGCGAAGGCAAAGCCAGTTTAAAGTCATCGCTCGAACCTCACTTGCCGCATGACAACCTATATCGTAAAAAAATGGGCTTTAGTATTCCTTTAGCGCAATGGCTACGTGGCCCACTTAAAAATAAACTAGAGTCAACGCTTAACTCTGTTGAGCTTAAAAATATAGGCATTTTTGACAGCCACCAATTAAATAAATTGAATCAACAGCATCAATCAGGACAAAGCGATCATTCAGCTTCATTATGGACGATTATGATGCTTGGTCTCTTTTTAAAACGGGAGGCATCATCATATGCAAGTTGATAACATTAAGTTACTGACAATATCCAGCTTATACCCTAATAATCGCGACTTTAAGCATGGAGTATTTGTCGAAACCCGCTTGCGTAACTTAGTCAAAGATTACCCAAAAATTACCCCTTGTGTCATTGCACCCGTTCCCTGGTTTCCGTTTAAAAACACATGCTTTGGTGAATATGCGAGGTTTGCTGGTGTAAAAACAAAAGAAGAGCGCCACGGTATTACGATTTACCATCCTAAATATTTGGTGATTCCTAAAATTGGTATGTTACTGACCCCTTGGTTAATGGCTCACAGTATAAAAAGGTGTATTAAACGGTTACAGCTTCAAGGTCAAAAATTTGATGTGATTGATGGTCATTATTTTTACCCCGACGGAGTTGCTATTGCGAAAGTAGCTGAGGAACTAAATATCCCTTTTACCTGTACTGCACGTGGCACTGATATTAATTTAATTCCACAGCAAGAAAAACCTAAACGCCTAATTCAAAGCGTATTTAAAAAAGCAGATCATTTAATGGCCGTCTGCAAAGCATTAAAAGATGAAATGGTCAGCTTAGGCGCAAATGAAAATAAAACATCTGTACTTAGAAACGGGGTTGACTTAAGTCTATTTACCCCTTCGGATGAGGCAACCCAACGACAGCTAAAAAAAGAACACCTTGCTGACAAAAAACTTATTTTATCAGTTGGCTGGCTAATTGAACGAAAAGGCCATTTTTTAGTTATAGATGCCATTAAAAATTTACCTGATTGCCACCTAATGATTGCCGGAGACGGCCCTGACAAACAAAAATTAGAGCAACAAGTTAAACAACTAAAGTTAACCGATCGCGTGAGTTTTTTAGGCGCTTTGCCACAAGCAAAATTAAGCCAGTATTACCGCAGTGCAGATGCGCTTGTATTAGCCTCAAGCCGTGAAGGCTGGGCAAATGTGCTACTTGAATCTATGGCTAGCGGAACCCCAGTTGTAGCGGCGAATATATGGGGAACTCCCGAAGTGGTCGCCAGTCCTGAAGCTGGTATTTTAGTTGAGCGAGACTCAGCCTCAATAGAGCAAGGTATTAAAACTTTACTAAACAATCCACCAAACCGACTGCAAACACGTTTATACGCCGAGCAATTTAGTTGGGCAGAAACGTCTGACAAACAATATCAAATTTTTAGCAGTATTATTGACGGAAACCAGCATGACAGATAAACCTTTAAAAATACTATACCACCACAGAATCGCCTCTAAAGATGGTCAGTATGTGCATGTTGAAGAAATCATTAATGCGCTTAAACAAGAAAACCAGCAAATTATTTTAGTTGCTCCAAAAGTTGCAGAAAACAGTGATTTTGGCAGCGATGGCGGATTTGTCGATGCGCTAAAAGCCAAGCTACCACAATTTATTTATGAATTGCTGGAATTTACTTACGCTTTTTACGCTTTGTTGAAACTCAGTATAGCGATCATAAAACACAAGCCCGATGCTATATACGAAAGATACAACCTTTTTCTACCTGCGGGTATTTGGGCAAGCAAGCTTTTTAATTTACCTTTATTACTAGAAGTAAACGCCCCACTCTACCAAGAGCGTAAAAAATACAATGGCATCAGCATGGACTGGCTCGCTAAATGGAGCCAGCATTATTGTTGGAAAAATGCCAACAAAGTTCTACCTGTTACCAATGTATTAGCCGATTACATTCGAGAAATTGGAGTCAGCGAAGATAAAATCCAGGTTATTCCTAACGGTATTAACGAAGCAAAGTTTTTAGCACCAACCAAAAAACCGAGTGAATTACCCGACTTAACCAATAAAACCGTTATCGGATTTGTTGGTTTTGTTAGAGACTGGCATGGTTTAGACCGGGTTTTAGAGATCATGGCAAAATTAAATGATCCATCGCTATTTTTTATGATTATAGGGGATGGACCAGCAGTAGAAAACTTAAAGGCACAGGCTGAATCATTAAACTTGAGTCAACAAATATATATATCCGGCATCATCCAGCGAAATCGTATGCCTGATTGGCTGTCACAAGTTGACGTCGCCCTTCAACCGGATGTAGTCGCGTACGCTTCACCACTAAAAATGCTCGAGTATTTAGCATTAGGCAAAGCCATAATAGCGCCCAATACACCGAATATCCGTGAGTTGCTTGTTGATCAGCAAAACGCATTATTATTCAATAGCAACTCAACACCCACCTTTAGTGATTGTTTAACCCGTATGTTAAGCGATAAAAACCTTAGTCAACAACTTGCTGAACAAGCGGCACAAACCATCAGCCAAAAAAAATTAACTTGGTTAGCCAATGCCCAGCATATTATAACTTTATTTAAAAAACTAAAAACACAGGATGCTCAACGATGAAACAAGCTTTACTCGTCGGAATGCCAAGATCGGGAACCACTTGGCTTGCTAAAGGCGT
This sequence comes from Catenovulum adriaticum, assembly GCF_026725475.1. NCBI lineage: Bacteria > Pseudomonadati > Pseudomonadota > Gammaproteobacteria > Alteromonadales > Alteromonadaceae > Catenovulum > Catenovulum adriaticum. The sequence goes on along the minus strand of NZ_CP109965.1, from coordinate 571,678 downwards.
TGATCGACAAAAAAATACAATTTACTTTCATGAGCCCGATAGTGAAGAAAAAATAAACATACCCCATTTTATCGAAGACACCGAAGTAGAAAATCATATTGATACTGTGCGTCAGTATTTACCCGGCATCATAAACAATAAATCGTTAAAAGTGATCGGCCGTTTACCGTTTTATCCAAAAGAAAAGCTTTCAAGTATCGCATTGAACACTAACAAAGCTAAAATATACTTGGCTAAAATAGCGAATAGCTTATTTAAAAAAATTAATATTAAAAAAGCGTCAATTAGTCTTCCAAAAAGCCAAGACAATGTGATCTTCTGGAAATCAATTGAATCGCCAGCTCGCCTAAATGTGCTTGCTCAAGCAAATCCGGAAATGCCAATTGCTTATGTCGTTCGTCATCCTTGTGGTGTCATCAATTCAGAGTTGAGAGGCATTAGCAGCCATGAGTTTGGAGACAACCTACCCATTTATCAAGCATTCGGATTAATGGAAGAGTTAGTCAATTCATCAGTAGGAAAAGCGCTCAATTTTGATATGGATCAGTTTAAAGCGTTAACGCCGGCGCAAAGGCTCGCCGTACGCTGGCTAATTTACAATGAAAAAGCGTTAAACGATGTAAAAAATAATGACAACATAAAGTTATTTATCTATGAAGATATTTGCAGCGATCCCAAAAGAGAGTTTAAAAAAATATATGACCACTTAGGTCTTAAAGATAACGGAGAAATTGAACAATACGTTTTAGAAACAACCTCCAGTGAGACGGAAACGTATTATAGTATTCAAAAAGATCCACTGCATTCAGCAATGAAGTGGCGCAAACAGTTACCAGCAGAAGATCAGTTGGCCATTCAAGATATTTTAAAAGGCACTAGGTCTTATCAACTGTTTGAACAATACAATACACCGTCTGCGTAACAAATAAATGGACCAACAATGAAACAAATACATATAGTAGGAACTGGCCCAAGAACAGGTACAACCTTACTAGCTGAGGCAATGTCTACCTGCTTTAATATCGACCTGAGTACTGAGCATGAAGATAATCTTTTTTTCAGACCCAAAAAACATGCCGATATATTATTAACTAAGCACCCTGCTGATTTGTTTGTGATTTGGCCTTCACTTATTGTTGATCCTGAGCTGTATGTTATTTGCCTCATTCGAGACCCCAGAGATTCCGTTGTAAGTCGCCATAATAAAAATAAAACGGTTTATTGGTCGACTTTGAGGTATTGGCAATATTTTTATCCACAGGTCCAAAAATATCAAAAACATCCTCGTTTTATCCCCGTGATTTACGAAGACTTTGTGAAAAAACCGGATGAAATACAACGTCAAATACAGTCTCAAATTCCGTGTTTGCAAAGCAATCATTTATTTTCAGAATACCATTTGCACGCTAACCCATCCGAAGAATCAAAAAAAGCACTAAAAGAGTTTCGTCCTATCGATGCCAAAGGAATAGGTAATTGGCAAAACCACCTGCCTAGGATCAAGCAGCAAATACAACTGCATGGTGATATTACTCCCTCATTAATTGATTTAGGCTATGAACCGGATAACAGTTGGCTTTCTCAATTAGATACGGTTGAAGCTTATCAAGGTAGTAGTCATGTGGAAGAATATTTTAGTCATGCAGAAATAAAAAGCAGAACCAAATTTAAATACAAAGAAGCTTTAAAACGTTTTTTAGCCAGTAAAAAAATAATTGATCGCTTAGTATAAAAAGGCTGAATGAATGAAATTATCACTTGTAATTGCAACCCATAATGGCAGTAAAACGCTACCAGAAGTATTAACCAGTTACACTCAACAAACGATTCCTAATACATTAGACTTTCATATTTATGTAGTTGATAACGCCAGTTCAGACAATAGCAAAGAGATTATAGAATCTTTTCAAAACAAGCTGCCATTAACCTATTTGTATGAAGAAAAAGCAGGTAAAAACACAGCGCTAAACAGCGCTGTAAGACAAATAGAAACCGACGTATTTTTATTTACAGATGATGATGTCATTCCAAATGCTGAATTTATTAAAAATTGGTATCAAATTTTAACTGAGCAACCTGAATATCAAATTTATGGCGGCCGTGTAAACCCCAGATATCCAACAGAAAAGCCAAGTTGGTTAACACTTGAATGGGTAGAGATGGTTTGTTTTGCAAAGTCGAAATCCAAATTGCCGACCGGTCCTGTTGATGCTGGAGAGGTATTTGGCAATAATATGCTTGTCAGAGCCGAGCTTTTCAAACACGGTTTATTTGACGAACATACAGGCCCTTCACCCACCAGCTACGGGATGGGAAGTGAAACCGAATTTAACATTAGAATGAGCACTCAATTTAATGCAAAGGCTTATTTTAGCAGTGAAAATAATGTTGAACATATTATACATCCGAATCAAATGAGCTTAAAATGGATTGACGGACGAGCCGAGAAGTTTGGTAGAGGGCAAGCTTATTTAGAAATAAAGTACCAACCTTATACGGGCCCGTTTTTTAAAGGTTACCCAAGGTACCTCTTTAGTAAAGCATTAGTAAGCAAAGTAAAATCTGCGTTCGAGTCTAACCCTGATAGAAAACTAAAATTAAACTGGGATTATCACGAAACACTCGGTCGTCTCGCCGCTTATAAAATGCATAAAAATAAATAAGCAAATTAAGGATAAACGATGACTCACATGAAATCAGCTCATTTTAATAACTCATGGATAGACATTCAATGTGATGGTGAAATGTATAATCCCCAGGGTCAAACTACTTATTTTGCTGGTTATAAACAGGATTCAGGCGAAGGTGAATATATTCAATGGCAATTTGATGGCCAGACCCTCAATATTGAAACGTCAGCATTTGGGCTAATTAATACCTATTACTATGCAACCAATAATCGAATTATCGTAGCAACCGATATTATTGATATCATAAAACGAGTGGGGAAACAGCCACTTGATATTGACGGTTTAAACAGCTTTTTACAGCTAGGTTACTACTTAGCAGATCAAACTCCATTTTTGACGATCAAATGCCTCCCAAGAGACAGTCAAATTAGCTGGGACAAATCAGGCATTAAGACAACAAACCTAAAACGTTTGCAAATACCTAAAACCTACACAGGTAGTTACGAGCAAGCGATGCAAACCTATTTAGAGCTCTTTGCAGAGGTGATGGCTGAGTTTGATACCCATAATGAAAAGCTCGCATTGCCTTTGTCAGGTGGCAGAGATTCTCGTCATATATTGCTTGAACTATTAAAACAAAATAAAAAAATAGATTTAATTGCAACTTGCGCCTGTTTTCCACCTAAGCATAACGATGATCTCGCGGCGGCTAAAAATCTTTGTAACGCACTCAACGTAGAGCATGTAACCACACCTTTAGGCAAAGATTTATTTGATGATGAAATAGAAAAAAATAATATGACCTCGTTTTGTGCTGACGAACATGCGTGGATGTTGCCTTTACACCAATACTTTACCAAGCAAAAAATCAGTTTTATTTATGATGGTATCGCAGGTGATGTATTATCCGCTGGTCATTTTTTATCTCCAGAGCGTATCGCATGGCGCAAACAAGAAAACTGGTTGGCCATTGCCGAAGATATTACCAGCAAAGCGCCTAATTATAGTAAATTTTTAAATAAACAGCTTTTACCCTTTATGGACAGAAGCAAAATAGTCAAAAAAATTGCAACTGAACTGGAATCACTAAAAGGTTATGAAAACCCAATCGCTGAATTTTATTTAAGAAACCGGACCCGACGAGAGATAGGTTTGTCAACATGGAATATAATGGGTGAAGGTCGTGTTGCAGTGGCTCCGTTTTTATTAACTCGCCTTTATCATTTTTTAACTTCTCTGCCATTTGAATATATAGAAGATACTCAATTTCACACCAGAGCAATTATCGCAGGCTACCCAAATGCAGCAGATGTGCCTTTCGCTGAAGGAAAAAAACAACTTCTGCCTGAATACCAGCAAGCTATTCGCCAATTTAATTACAAAGCCCTCAGATACATCATTAAATCTGACAGTAATCAAAATATACTAAATCGCACTAAACATAACCTTAAGCTAATCCGAATGAGGGTTGATAAAAATTATTTAAATGATCGCTTAGATATTCTAAACAAAGCCATTTATTACACCCATTTATCTCAATATATTCGTGACACTAAATAATATGGATCGCCAAAACAATAAATTGCTCATTATCAATTATCATAATATCTGTGATAACAATAGCACCTTACCCGGCATTCATTACAAAACACTGGACAAACAACTCAAGTTTTTACGCCAGTTTATGAATCCAATGCCATTAACTACAGCGCTTGAATTAAGTCAGCAAAACAAACTGCCAAATCGCGCGGTCGCCATTACATTTGATGATGGTTACAAAAGCCATTTAACCTTAGCAATGCCGCTATTAAAAAAGCACGGCTTAAACGCCGCTTTTTTTATTTCATCTAACCATAATGGTACTAAATTAATGTGGAACGACAGGCTATATTTAGCCATTATGCGTTGTCCACTAAAACAAATTAATGTTGATGAATTTGAATTAGGCGATATCTCTATTGAATCAGCCCAAGATAAACAAGTTGCTTTTAATAAATTAGTACAACTATTTAAATATCAAACACTCCGTCAACGGCATCAGCTGCTTACGCAACTATGCCGCAAATTATCTTTTGAAGTTGAAAGTAGCTCAGATAATTTAATGCTTAGTGAAAATGAAATTAAAATGCTATCTGATAATGGTATGCTGATTGGCTCTCACACTTTAGACCACCCTATTTTAGCTTTAGAAGAAAGACAAGTTGCGCTTAATCAGTTGAGTGAAGACAAAGCCAGGTTAGAAATGCTCATAGACAAGCCCGTTAGTTTATTTGCATTTCCAAATGGTAAACCCGGGTATGATTACAATGAAGAAACCATTGAATTAATAAAACGGTCCGGTTACAAATACGCTTTTACCACCTGCAATACACCATTTGAACAACACGCAAACAGTTTATACGAGATCCCGAGAATGAGTGCGCCTGCTAGCGCTAAAATGAGTTTTTTACGCTTTATCGTTTCAGCACAATTGCATTCAAATAAACAACAAAAAGTATTGTTTGTCGAAAATGGAAAAGGATTTGGTGGTGCAAGCTTAGCGTTAGCGGAAATATTAGAGAACTGGCCTAAAAGTGAAAACTATACACCGATAGTTTGCGTTAACTCCCACGACGAAAAGTATCAAATTTACGATAAATTTGGAGAAAAACTAGTTTATCCCAAACTAAAAATACGCTCTATACAAAACAAAAGTAAACTCGCTAGCCTATTCAGTTTTGCTTGGGACAGCATTAATAAAACCATCCTTAGTATCATAATACTGCATAAAGTTAAACCTGAAATCGTGCATTTAAATAACGATCCTTATAACTGCTACCATGTGGCAATCGCTGCTAAGCTACTCGGTATACCTTATATTATGCACATAAGAGGCAATATGACCCCATCAAAATTGTCTCGGTGGGTGTGCGACAATGCGACACAGAATATTGCGATTTCAAGCTGGATACAAAGCTCTATTCAGCAAGCTGTATCTAAAAATAAAACAAATTATCAATTAATTTGCGACGGCATTACGCTGCAAACAGCGCCCGTTATCCAAACCAATGCGCCTAAACAAATAAAAATGATCATGGTTGGTGGATTTTACGGATGGAAAGGCCAACAAGTGGTTGTTCATGCTTTTGCGAAAATAGCTAAGCTATATCCCAATATTTATTTAGACTTTGTTGGTAGTATAGAGCCTGCAAACGATGAACAACTAAAAGTAGAAACCCTAATTAAAAAATACCAACTAGAAGACAAAATAAAATTAGTCCCTTTTGCAAACGATATCAGCAAAGTATATCAGCAGGCTCAAATTTTAATACATGCATCAACAGACCCCGAACCTTTTGGAAGAGTTGTTGCTGAAGCCATGTCTGCTGGGTTAGTTGTAGTTGCCAGTAATCAAGGCGGACCTTTAGATATTATTAGCGATAAAACAGACGGTTTTTTAGTAACACCTAATGATCCTGCTAAACTAGCTGAGATTTTAACTTACATACTCAACAATTACTCAAATTTAGCAGGGCTTAGATATGCCGCAATAACAAAAGCTAAGCAATTTTCCAGCGAACGCAATGCCGCACAGGTTTATCAAACCATAATACAAAATATTAACGCGAATTAAGAAAAGAATGACTAATAAAAATATTGCAGTTTTAGATTTATTTGCACAAGGGAAACGACATGTCGCTTTTAATGTGGCACTTAGTGAATCCATACACAGCGCGCTTAATCAAAAAATAAATTTCTACTGCAACCAAAACTACTATAAACAAAACTTAGATTATTTTAACGAGGCACATGTCAACTTAGTACAAAGCTATAATGTAGATGTACGTAAGCCTTATCGCTTATCTTTTTTTATCAGCATATGGCGTTTCATATTAGCGTTTTTAAAAATAAATAATCAGACAAAAGCAAATAACTTTTTTATATTAGAAACAACCCCTGCCTGCATTTGGGCCACTAAAATAGTGAATTTCTTTCGGTTTAAAAAGTTTAATTTTTATTTTTTGTTTCACGGCGAGCTCAGTACCGTAAAAGAGAACAAGCGAGTCAGCCCACTTTTACCACAATGGCTAGATTACAAATATACAATAAGCCGTATCAATCCTAGATATACTAAAATAATTGTGCTTGAACAACATATTAAAAATAACTTAACCAAGTTATTGCCACATTTGTCAGAGTCGATTCAATGTTTGCCACATCCCACATTTTACCAAGATAAACCCGATGCACCGCTTAACAAAACGGGTGACAATTTATCATTCGGCTATTTTGGAACTGCGACTTTAGATAAAGGATTCGACCGTTTTTTAAAGTTGGCGAGCCAAAATCATTCACAAGCAAAATTTAAAGCCATCACAACCGACATTAAAAATATCTATAAAAATGATTTTTCAGGCAAAGTTAAACTTGCTATGGGGCCTTTAGAAAAACCATTAAGTTACGACGATTTTTATCAAACGCTTACGGGCTGTGATTTTGTGATTTTGCCCTTCCGATATGACTACTATCAATTTGCCGCTAGTGGCGTGATGATCGACTGCATGAATATGCTCATCCCAATGATCACGTTAAAAAATGAATATACAGAAAATCTTTTTAACCAACATGGTCAAATTGGCTACTTGTGTGACAATTTAGAAGAAATGGATCGATTAATCAAACAGCTAACAACCACCAGTTGTACACAAACAGAAATTTTTAAAGAAAACTTGAAGCAAGCCAGACTTGATCGCAATGAACAAGCCTGTGGTCGCCAGCTAACTCAAATATTTAACCAAGAGATTTCACCAGCCCATGTCAACTAAACTGTTAGTTTCCAGTTCGCTATTCAGTGTTTATGGCAATTTTGCCGTGCGTTTTTTGGGTATCGCCAGCACGGCAATCATGGCTCGCTTGTTGGCTCCTGAAGACTTTGGTTTAATCGCGCTAGCTGCTGTCGTTTATGAACTGTTTGTATCTTTAGGTGATTTAGGCACGCAAAAGTACATATTAAAACAAAGTAAAATAGATAACGACATTTACAATACCACCTTTACATTTAGGTTTATCAATTTGAATTTAATGGCAGTACTTTTAGTCTGCTTGTCTGGGCCGATAGGTAATTTTTATGGCGCCCCTGTCGTTACTGAGCTGCTTTGGGTGTACGCCATTTGTTTATCCATTAAATCCCTCCAAAATATCTATTTTTTTGGATTTATGCGAGATCTCAATTACAAACCTGTCGTTAACGTAAATATTTTGGTGAAAATTTTAAGTGTTGCTATCAATATTGGGTTTGCGTTTTATTTTCAAGATTACCGAGCCATTATTTATGGGGTATTAGCATCTGTTTTACTCATGGTATTACGAACTTACACAATGAAATTGCCCGTACCTAAATTTAGGTTACAAGGCTTAAGAGAAAATTGGAATTTTTCTAAATGGCTGATTCTTGAAGTGTTTGTAGGCTATATTCGTGGCAAAGCAGATATTGTAATTGCAGGCAAGTTTTTTGATACCTCTCAAGTTGGCTTCTATGAAGTAGGTAAAAGTAACGGCAGTATGCCCATGCAAGAAATTTATGCTCCACTCAGCAACATTATGCTTACAGCATTAAGTAAAAATAAAGGCAGTGCACCAAATAACTCTAATTCAGACATAGAAAAAGGCATTATCGCTCTGGCATTAATTATTAGCCCTATATTTGTTGGGGTATTTTTATTTATGGATGTATTTGTTTCACTACTATTAGGGGATAAATGGTTAGTCGCCTTACCAATTTTTGAATCATTTTTGACGCTCGCTTATTTTACCTGTTTCGCTCAACTGCTGGCTAATGCATTTTTAGCAAACGATTTGGTTAAGCGTTTTGTATTTTTTAATGCGTTCTTGACCCTATTAATACTTGTGATCATGCTAGTGTCCGTGAATTATGGTGTCACAATTGAAGAGTTTTCAATGATCAGAGCCGCATTTGTTCCTTTTGCGTTAATAATTAACGTACTTTATATCAAACGCTTTGTACAAATTAAGCAGGCCAGCATTTACCTTTCACTAATTGGATATCTTGCGATTAGCTGTCTGTGTGCTTTACCTCAATACATGATTTTAAGTGTCTATTTTGAACTTCCCAGAATATTCAATTTATTAATTACTTTAATGTTAGCATTGCCAGCTTATTATTTTGTCAGTCGATATATGACCCATTGGATTAAAAATTACCACACTGAATTTAGCGCCGCACTGACTTTACTAGATTTTATAAAAGACAAACTAATCGCTGTTAAAAAGAAATTAGTTTAAGCAGAGAAAACCGATGAATACGCAAAAAACAGTTATATTTACACCAGACTATAGTACTGACAACCCATACCAAAACTTGCTTGCAAACAGCATTGAACAAAATGGATATAAAGTAAATTATGCAAATTATCCAAAAGGCTTATTTCTGCTCAACAAGCTAGTTAACTCAAATAATAATCCAGATGTTATTCATTTACACTGGATCACAGAAATTATCAGAAGGCTTGCTTGGTCAAGAAACGGGCTGATTTTTAGAATAAAGTGCTTTTTACTCATGTTGGATTGTTTAATTTGCCGTGCTCGGGGAACCAAAATAATTTGGACCATACACAACAAAACTGCGCACGAAGGACACGACCAAAATCGAGAAATATATATTCGGCGTTTATTAACTAAATACGTCAGCCAAGTAATAATTCATAGTGAGCAAGCTAAAGAACTACTTATCGATTTTTATCAGTCTGATGCACTAAAAAATGCACAGGTTATACCCCATGGAAACTATGACAATTGCTATGCCAGTGCAAACAAAACTGAAGCATTTAAACAAAAATTCCAGTTAACACCACAAACTAATGTGTTTTTATTTTTTGGCGCAGTCCGGCCTTATAAAGGTGTCGAAAACCTGATTGAAAATTTCAAGCAACACCAAGCTGAAGATGCCAAATTATTAATTTTTGGCAAGCCCAGTTCTGATGAATACAAACAAGTTTTATTAGATTTAATTGATAACCATAAAAATATCATTACTGAATTTAGTTTTATTAAAGATGAAGACGTTGCCGATATTCTAAACATCGCTGATTATATTGTTCTACCATTTGCTAAAACACTTACTTCAGGTTCAACCATACTGGCAATGACACATGGTAAAGCATTAATACTGCCCGATTCCGCTAGTATATTTGGGTGTGTTCCTGATGAAGGGGTTATTTATTTTGATGATAATTCGGGCCTATTACCTGCACTACAAAGCGCAACTAAAGCAGAGTCGCAAAGCCGAGGGCTGGTGAATTTAGAAGCAGCGAAACAGCTTTGTTGGGATAAAATAGGGAAAAAGACAAGCTGCATTTATAAATATAATCAATAGTTTTAAATACACAGAAAAACGTAAACCTATGTAATCTCATATCAATACTGAGAAACCAATTAATAACAAAGAGCAGCATAGAATGAGCATAATAAAATACCTAAAAGATACCTTTATTGGTACAAATACATTTTTAGCGTACCAACAGGATTCACAAAATCAAGAATTGACACTGAAAGAAATAAGTCAAATACTGTCTAAAAAATCAACTCCAATTTACACGGGAAACATAGATGAAAAACCAGTTTTTTTATTTTCTGCAGGTTGGCGCAGCGGTTCAACATTATTGCAACGTCTTGTTCTCTCGGCCAATTACTTCATATGGGGAGAGCCGTTGAGTGAATCTGGCGTATTACAAAACCTAATTAAACCATTATCGACAATTCGGGGAAACTACCCGCGGGACGAATATTTTTTTTCAGAGAGCTACTCCAAAGATCTTAGCCAAAAATGGATTGCAAACATCACGCCTAAATATCAATACACTTTAAAAGCAATGGAAGCCTATATATATGAATGGCTTGCTACTCCTGCTAAAGCTAAAGGTTGTGATAATTGGGGTATAAAAGAGGTCAGGTGGGAAGCTGATATCTGTTACATTCTCAAGCTATTATATCCAAATGCCAAATTCATTTTTATTGTTCGAGATCCTCTGACCGCCTACTCTTCGTACAATAAACTTGGAAAACATTGGTATGATGAATACCCTGACAAACCCGTTAATACCGCTGTGAAGTACTCCAAACAATGGAACAAACTAAGTAGTTCTTTTAAACGTGTTTGTCCAGATGTCGGTGGCTTTCTAGTACGTTACGAGGATTTACTTATGCCGAAGTCGCTTGACAAGTTAGATCAATACTTAGAGCAGCCCGTAGATAGAGGAATAATTAAAAATAAAGTCGGCTCTTCACATGAAAAAAGTCAAGTCGGTTATATACCCAAACTAGATAAATTAATTATCTCTCATTTATGTAAAACGCAAATGAAAGACTTTAATTATCTGGATTAAATGAGCCTCGTGTGCGTCCTTTTCAATCTATATTGTCATATGAAAATAACGTTTCGACTCATTTCTGAGGTATTCTGCTTTAAACTTAATGGAAGAGAGCCCTACTGCGTGGTACTAAATAAAAAGGGTATTATTAAAGTAAAATTGGTTAGGATAGCCAGTGGCTATCCTAGAGCAAAGAATTTCCACTACCACTTGTTTATAATCAACAAAATAAGATTAATATGATATCTAATAAATACAAATGCATATTTATACACATCCCCAAGGCTGCAGGACAAAGCGTAGAGCACTTTTTCTTAAAACATCATAATTTGTCTTGGAAAGATAGAGCACCTTTACTCCTCAGGTACAACCCTAAACCTGAAATGGGGCCTGAAAGATTAGCACACCTTACAGCGGACGAATACGTAAACTGTGGCCACATAAGAAAAGATAAATTTGAGGCTTATTTTAAATTTTCATTTGTGAGGAACCCTTGGTCACGGATTGTTTCTGAATATAATTATCGTGATTATCACAAAAAATTATCCTTTAAGGAATTCCTTATAGAAGGACTACCGGACAAAAGTAGTTACTCAGATGCCTATCGTCATTTACTACCCCAATATGATTTTTTGCATGATGATTCCGGAAACCTTATTGTTGATTTTGTTGGTAAATTTGAACAACTTCAAACTGATTTTGACTATGTATGTGACCAATTAGGCTTCCACGATTCTGAACTCCCACATATAAACTCTTCAAAGAAAAAATCAAGATTACAAAAAATACTCTCTTTTGAATTTAAAAAAAGTAACGACAAACGAAAACATTATACTGAATACTATGATGAGGAAAGCAAAAAGATAGTAGAAGATATGTATTTGAAAGATATTGAAACATTTGCTTATCAATTTGGCGAATAATTTTAAACCTCTACGCGTCAGGTTACTATATCAGCTAGAATATATGATAAGATTTAAAATGCGTTCTTGACTATAAACCATTAGCCCTGCGATATTTGGTAAAGTGGTCACTTATCGATCATTTCCTGATCATTGAACCGGAATACCCTTTCTTAATTTCCCCTCAATATAAGGCCACACTTTCAATGCCCCGTAAGCACTGAAATGTCCATTGTCAAAAAATAAATTTTTTCCACCTTCTAAAGTTTTGCAATCAAAATTATCAGTACAAATCACATTAAATGGATTGATAATTCTACAATCTCCTAAAATTTCTGATATCTTTGTCATTGATTCTTGCTAAGCATAGCTTTTCTAGGATTTACCAAAGCCGCCGAAATAAATTCAAGTATAATTTTACTGGGAAAAATGCCAAAAGAGTGTGGCAAAAACCTAACCACACTCGTACGAGCAAAAATGGTTACAATTAAAACATTTCCACTAACTTAACATCTTTAATAACAACAGGTATGGTTGTCAAACCGTCCAGTGCTTTGATTAGCAGTACAAGGTACTTCATTTCGCCTGTAAAGTATTCACCTACGGGAATCGTAAAGTTGATCAGGCCAGTGCCATTATCTGTTTTATATTCCTGTATACCAAAGCTTTGATTGCCGCCAAGCTGAAAAACCGTCTCTTGATCTAGCGAATCGCCTTTAACTAAACCAATACCAACCAAGCTAGAATTATCAATACCTGATACTTTTACTTCCAGTTGAGTATCGGCAGTTACATGATAAGGCAGCGACATCTTCAACGAGGTATCGCCTTCAACCGTAACTTCACTGCCGTCTGAACTTACTTTATATTCTCCTGTCAGCTCAGTTTCAACCGAAACTAAATTGCCCGGGTAAAATAAAACCTGATTGTTAAATTCACTTAAAGCTTGCTCATAAATTTTGATATTGCTAAAAGTCGCGCTGACCGCTTGATCATTATTGTCGTTATCATTAATAAACACCAAATGCTCATATTGTCCTGTAAAATAGCGACCGATCGGTATTTTTACATGGCCTTTGGCATTTGGTTGATGTTGGTTATAGCCCCACTCTTGTATTCCAGCAAGCTGGAATACACTGCTAGGGTCTATCACGTCATCATTATCAAAGCCTATTGCTTGAATCTCTGCCAAGCTGTCTCCGGTAAAATCCAGTTCTAATACTGTGTTTTCTGTAATTTTACTGGCAAGGTTAATTTTTTTCCAAGTGTTTCCTGTTAACTCTAAATGATAACCTTGGCTGTCCACTTGTATACCGCCGTTTTTGTCCTGCTCTTTTCCATAGCTGGTTATTGAGTAATTATTTAGTTTAACAACTGGTACACTTTCATAAATAACTTCTATGTACGGATGATATTGAGCATCACTATATTCACTTGATGCATAAAATGCATCAGTGCCAGCTGTTAACCCTTTCAATAACACACCGTAATTATTACCAGTAGCAGCCCACTCCCTAACAAGGTTGCTAATATCAAACTCGCTCCACGTTTTTGCTTTAATGTTTGACATGGCAACTAATCCGTTAGCGCCCAAGCCGTAATCAGTTACCTGATCAATGTCACCGCCTTGTGTTTGCCAATCATTTTGCTGTGAATAATAGTGATCTGCGTAATCAAACTCATACCAAGTTGCACCATCATTTGCATTGGTTACCGTACCATTTCCTTCAACCCAGTCTTTTGTTACTTTATAAAGCACCATATTAAGGTCTTTAGGGTACATAATACGCGTTGTAAATAAATGTAGCTTAGCTTTAATTATTTTAGCCCCACTTGGCAGCTGAATATCCGCTTTAAATAATGACCGACGAATACCATCTCCCCAAGTTCTTAGCTCAGTGGCTGCGCCTAAGTTTTTCTTTTTCGCGTTGGCATTGTATCCATCTAATACGGTGTCTGCTGTAATCATAAATTTCTGGCTATTGGCATACTCAGATAAAACGATTAGATCAATTTTTTTAATGCTTTCTAAGCCAAAGCTATCTATCATTTTTACTTGAATTTGACGCTGACCTGTGGGGGCTGAGCAAGTCACATTTATTTGCGCTGTTTCTGGTTCACCGTCTTCATTACCAAATACGCCATCATTATCTAAATCCCAAAGCACCTTAACTATTTCGTCATAACCGCTGCTTGTTACTGAATTTTCAATTGGCTGATTTTGATCTTTCGCATTTGGCTCAATGCTATCTGATACATCTAATAAGGCAGCCTGATTAATATTTACGTAAACTTCATTCGCAATACGGATATCCGGCGGTAAATTATTACCGTCAATCACGGTTGTGCTATACGAGCTAGAAGCTGCTTCATTTGAGCCTGTGTCCATCGCGATAACTTGGTAGTTATAAGTTTTCCCATATTCAACCTGAGTATCCGTATAAGACAATTGGGTTGTTTGGGTTATCTCAACGCCATCTCTTAATATTTTATAACTGGCAATACCGATATTATCTTGAGCTGCGGGCCAACTTAATTGCACTTTATTCGCATCTTCAACCTTCAAACTAATACTTGTCACTGCAGTAGGCTGCACGCTGTCAATTGGCCCTTTTTGGTAAATAGGTTGCGAAATTTCACTCATATTCCCTGCTGCATCAAAAGAAAACACGGCAATATAAATATCACCACTTTCTATTTGAATAGTGACTGAAGGCGTTTGGTCGTCAGTAGCATCCACAGCAATCACATTAGCCGCAAACCAGTTCGTTTTGCTGCCATCAAAAGTGGGCGAAATTTCAATCGGTTTATAATCCCAAACTAAGTGATATCGCTCTGCGTCTGGGATACGCTCCCATTCAACAATAATGTCGTTTGCCACTAAGCTTGCGGTTAAATTTTCTATTTTAGCAGGCGCTACCTGATCCACTTTCTGGTTGTTATAGGCCATTTGCATAAATCGCCCTAAGTAGCCTCCCGTCCAATTTAATGGTTCACTGTAAGGCTTCTGTCCACCATTAATCCCAGAATTTAAGTAATCTAGTACCTGCGCCATAAATTCGGGTTTGTTTGTTGTCCAAGCATACCAAGCTTGAGGATCCATGAGTGACGTACTTGTCCCGTTAGAACGCCCGTTTATTTCTTTCGTTACACTTGAGTGATAACAAAAATGACAATATTGTAAATTCCAATTCATCACCCCAGATAATAATTGAAACGATTCTGCCCAAGCTTGTGGATCAGCATGTTTGACTTCATCCATATAAGAAATAACGGCGTGCATTAAATAGCCAGCCATAAAGCCGGCATCTTGATCGTTATTGTTTCTAATACCACCAGTTTCAGGTACCACACGTCTTCTTAGCTGATACGAAATATAAGAACCAATTTTATCCAGTAAATCTAAATCGCCAGTGACTCGATATGCCTGAAGTGCAGTTGCCAAAGCATGACCTAAAGCACGTTGTGAATAGTCTGGATAGGGGTCAAGCATTAACATTTTTGCGCGTTTATACTGTCCGATAAACTGATACCAGTCTTTAACCCATAAATTGCCGGTGAAGTAATAAGATTCTTCAACATGGTAATGCCAGCCATGTGCTTCATCTCGCGCACCATAATAGTCAAAGGTTCCGTCTAAATAATTAGCGGCTCGAGTTGGTGTTTCATGGTTTTTGAAAGCTCGCCATTCACCACCACAGTAGGCGTTGTCTGATAATTTAAGACGAGGATAATCTTGGTCATGAGTATAATCTGCAATCCATTGTGGTCTGACATTTAGTTCGCTTAATGCGTGTAATTCGGCTTTAAAATAATCCTTGGGATTTTCTGTAGCGATCAATGCTCCGCGGCCGTGAGGCCAGCCACCAGTAGTACAAGAACGAACTCGATAACCTGGCTCTATGGCTCCAAAGTTAAGCCAGTTAAAGCCATAATATTTAGTTGAAACGGTTTCATTGCTGAGATTTAAATTGCGCTCGTCTTTATCGGTAATAGGTTCATCAAATGGAATCGTTCCACCCATATCCAACGTTACTTGTGTAAATTGATACCAAGCTGTCGGTAGCGTGGCTACAGGGTATGACTGAAACGTTTTAGCTAAATGTCTAATTTCTTCAAGGTTTTGTGAACCATCATGAAAATTGATCAGTGTTTCTTTGTATACATGTTGCATATCTTGCAACCAATAAAGCCCCGTATCACTCAGTGAAAATCCTGACTCTGCATCGCTGTCTTTTACCCACTGGGCACTCCAACTTGGAAATAACTGTAAATCTAACGAGTTATTTTGATCAAAACTAAGGCCGTTAGCCCAAGTTTGCCAAAAATTACGAATAATACTGGTGACCCCTTTATTACCCGATCTAACATCTAAAAAGCCTTCTGGCGTTGAGCCAGTTTGTAAAACTTGAGCGTTATCTATAGTGCGAATTTCAAATTGATTATGTGATTTTTGAGCTAGTTCGATACCAGATTCAATAGCTTGGTTAAAGACACCTTGTTCGCTCGCAATGGTTGCTTGCACAGGCCCGTCAAATTTAAGAGGAAGTTTTAATCGCATATCTTCAAAATATAAAGGCCAAGCATATTGGCTATCTTTAGAAGAGTTTTGCAATTGATAATCAACTTTTACAAAAGGTTGGTTCGCATAGGCATAAATACGAACTGCAAAACCATGTTCATGATCTGTAGTTGAACGAAAATGAGTTAAAGCTTCGGCTCTAATCACGACCCGCATTGGCCCTTGCTCTTCAATAACTAGGTTAATATCGTTTCGTGAGGAATCTAATTGAATATCTCCATCTAAGCGACCAGTAAAAACACCACCTTTTTCAGCATTTTGCTGCAACATTTGTTCGTTATCACTAAAATTGCCATCCTGGTTACTATCGAGCCACACTTGTTCAAAAAGGTTAAATGAACCTTTATTAACAACAAATTTTAACGGGCCTGTGTTAACTTCAATAACACTGTCTGAATCTGTCACTTTAATACCAGAAGTTTGAATGGCTTGGTTTGCATCATCTTTTAAATAGTATGTTGCGATACCTGAGTTAGCGGTCGAAAATGCATTTACACTGGTATTAAAATAAGCTTTTATATGGCGTAAACTTTGATCCTGAGCCCACCACAAATTAACAACCTCAAATTGGGCTGCAATAGTTTGTCCATTAACATCCACCATTCGAAAGTCTGATAAGTTAAAATACCGACCGCGTGGTAGTGGAATAACTGCACTAACAGGATAATTTTCTACGCCCACTCCCGCCGTTTCTTTTATTTCGATAGGTAAATTTAATACCTGCTCAGAATAAAATCGATCTGGGAAATTGGTTTGATTATCTGCTTTAGCAGTCTGGGTTGATAAAAATAGCGCTAAGCTTGCAATTAAGGCACCTTTGCAGGTTCTTAAGGCAGGGGTTAGGGACAACATAATTTAGTACTCCGAAATTAACAACTGTTGTTTAATACCGCCAAGATATGAGGGCCATATAAACATAGTTAAAAATAAACTCCTTGCCTAATTATTTTTCGGGTACAGTGATTAAAAAATGGCATTATTTGTCTTAACTTTATGAAATTATTTTATAAATAAATTTAATCCGTTCAGAAAAAATAACCCAATCAATGGTTTCTTGTGAATGCTTTTATAACCAGTTGTTATTATGCCATCCATTTTAATGCATATTTTTTAAAAAATAACTTAAAGTTAAAAGGCAAGCGATGATAAACACGATTAAAATTCGCTTTATCTTTATTTTGAAAATAGTGATAAGCCAAAGCATTTAATCGCCATTGAATAGATGGTTCAATTTTAGCGAATTGGATATTATTGATTCCATCTTGATTTAATTGCCGATAAATTTCTTCAATGATCAAAATTTCGCCTTCCATATTTTTTAGATTACTACCAGAATGGTTTTCATCATGTTTGCGAATTTTAGCCGTAATTTTGCTATCTGAAGCAAGTATTCCCTTAGCTGCAAACATCAAAGTTGTATAAAAATCTTCTGCCCCCAAATTTTGCCCTTTAAGGTTGGCAGAAATCGCATTATATGCAATATATTTCTCTTTTTTAAAAGCCAAAGTGGACGGAAATATAGGCGTAAAATCAAGCAGCTGATAAAACAATTCTCCATCATATAACCGAAAATCATCTTGAGTTTGATAAAACGATGAAGTTTGCCAATGTATTGGCGCACTGGCAAATTTATCTAAATACCTCGATGAATTACCAAACTCTGAAAAATTAGAAAATACAAAGTCGCAGCTTGGGTAAAACTCAATCAAATCAGCCAAACGAGCAATATGATCCGGCGTCCATAAATCGTCGCTATCACACAAAGCAACCCAAGTATAATTAGCCTTTAATACCCCGTTATGACGAGCAATGTTTTGTCCAGTATTATCTTGTTTAATGTATCGAATTAAGGGATGATTAAGGGCAGCAACCTGAGCTTGCGTATCATCAGATGACCCATCATCAATAACAATAATTTCATTAACTGGGTATGTTTGAGATAAGATTGAATCAAGCGTTTCTAGCAATAATTCAGCTCGATTATATGTTGGTATAACAACCGAAAATTTAATCATTTTTGTTGTATTTATTATTGTGAATTCCTGCTCTAAAAGTAACATAGCTACTGATAATGTAAAAGCAGACTAAGTAAATTAAAATAATCAAAAATACGACAAAGGAATCTATGTCTCCTATTTATACTGCAACCCTAATAAATCTATGCTAAATATAAAAACCAGCGAGCTGCTTGAACCCAATCAAATTGCCGACGAATGGCAACAATTAGAACAAAAATGTGAATCGGTAGAATGTTTTGTCTCTTGGCCTTGGATTAGTACTTGGTTATCTACACTTGTGAATTCAGCTAAGTTATTTAGAGTTTATGATAATCAAAAATTGATTGCATTGGCCATTGTTTGCGAAACTGACAATAAAAATATTAAAGTAGGATTTGGCAAAACCGCATATTTGCATAAAACTGGATACTCTCATTTAGATGAAATTTGGATTGAATACAACCAAGCGCTGGTTTTGCCCAATTATGAACTGAGTGCACATCAAGCAATTATCGATTATTTATTAACACAACCCTCAATAAATCAGGTTGAATTCGGTGTTAGTGTGAGTGATAAAATCAGCATGATAAATTGCGCAATGAAAAAGGAAATATGGCAACAGCCTAGCTATTCAACTAAATTAATGAATTGGCCGAAGGACTCAGCCTCAACGCAACTCCCGCAGCACCTCTCTAAAAACTTTAAACGGCAATTAAAACGGTCTAATCAAGCGTTTCGTAAGTTTGGTGAATTAAAGCTAAGTGTGGCCTCTACTCTGTCTGACAAACAAGCATACCTTGAAGCACTTGGAGAGCTACATAAAACTAAATGGTTAAGTTCTAGCAAAGGTTTCAATAATTCAGATTTTGTTAGGTTTCATCATCAGCTTATTTTACAGCACCCTAATTTTTGCCAGATTTTGAAAATTGATGCAGGTGATACAAACCTAGGTTATTTATATTTTTTCACTTATAGACAAAAAGCTTATTTTTATATGTCTGGGTTACAAACTTTCAGCGACAATAAACTAAAGTCAGGCATTAGTTGTCATTATTTAGCCATTTGCCATTTTGCCCAGCAAGCTTTTACCCACTACGATTTTATGGCCGGGTACGCTCGCTATAAAGCATCATTCTCTGAACGTGTAATTCAGATGCAAAGTACACGTTTTTTTAAAAGCAGTATACAAAATCGATTATTGTTTATTGCCTATAAAATTAAACATATAATTTTCAACACAAAACACTAACAAATTGATATGCTTAACGACATACAAAATGGAATATCGAGGATAAGATGCAAAAAAAATTACTATGCTCTTTAATGATCGGATTATTAACCGCTTGTACTCCGGCATCTGAGACTGATTATGTAGAACAGGCAAGTCAGCAAGTTGAGTCTAAAGATTATCAAGCCGCCATTATAAGCTTGAAAAATGCGATTCAAATCAATCCTGAAAACCCTGATACTCGCATGCAATTAGGACAAATATACGCGCGTTTAGGTAATTTGGTTCTGGCTGAAAAAGAACTTTATAGAGCCGTTGAATTAAAACAAGTCGACGAAAATGCGGTGTTGTCATTGTTTCGAATTTATCATCTAACGGAAGATTTAAAAAATACTCAAGAAGTATACAAAAATAACCCTAGCACTATGTCGGAAGATGGTAGCCAACTAGCCAATATCTATTTTGCAATCGCCAATTTAAAACAAGGTGAACGCGAGACTGGGCTAGCACGGCTAAAGAAAGCTGCGAATACTAACAAAAAATATTCTGACATAGCACAAGCTTTAATTCATGTTGAAGCTGGAGAAGCTCCACAAGCAAATGCTTATATCACACAACAATTATTAAAAACACCGGATAATTTATTTGTCATTTATAACGCCGCTCACATTTACTTTTTAAACCGAAAAATGGATTTAACGGTAGAGCTATTTAAGAAGTTTTCGGATAAACAACCACTTTACCATCCCGCTAAACTATTTCTCGCTAATGCGATGGTTGAAAACAATAATTTTGATGAAGCATCAGATGTCATTAAGCAAATTTTAAAAGTTGATGAAACTCAACCTTACGCTCATTACTTAAGATCGATTATTAATTACCATCAACGCGACTATGAAGCAGCTAAAACAGATTCTGAATATGCATTGTCCAGAAACTTAAATTCAAATAAATTAAACCTTATTGCAGGTTTAAGTAACTTTGAACTTAAAAACTATGAGCAAGCTTACAATCACTTACAAAAAGTACCTGACCTGTTTAAAGACAGCCCTAAGATGAATCAAATTATCACCTTTTTGCGGTTGCAATTAGGTTATACCAATGAAGCGGCGGATCAATTATTAGCTAAATCAGAATTGAATGAGCAAGATAGTAAACTTTTGACATCCGTTGGTTATGAGTTGATAAAAAGCGGTGATATAAGCCAAGCTGAAGCTTTAATCCAAAAGGCAGAATCAGCAGAAGATAGTCCAAGCCTATTGGCTCAAACGGGTTTACTAAAACTCTATTTAAACGATAAATCTGGTATTGAAGATTTCGAACGTTCGATAGAGCTAGATCCTGATAACAAAAATATCAAAAAGCTGCTTGTTTCGACTTATATTGAAGATAAAGCATTCGACAAAGCAATTGAACTAGCAACCCAATGGCAAACAGAAGAGCCGGATTCAATCATGGCTTTAAATGCATTGGGGACAGCCTATGGATTATCAGGGCAAGCAGAAAAAGCACAGGAGATTTTTGATAAAGCTTTAGAGATTGATCCAAAAAATGCCGCATCACTATTTTATAAAACTTCTCGCTTAGTTGAGCAGCAACAATATGATAAAGCAGAGCAATTAGCTCAAAAAATGATTGAAGCTGCCCCCACCTATCTACCTGGGTTAAGACTTTATCGCTACGTGATGTTGTTACAAGACAAAGCTAACCGCTCGCTTAAAAAGTTAAAAGATATTAAACAAAGCAATCCAGATAACGCTTCCGTAAAATATTATTATGTTTCGCAATTGATGCAAGCAAAACAATACAATAACGTTATTAAAGAATTGGAATCAGATAAAGCTTCGAATAAGCCTGATTTGCATTATAACGCTTTAGGAGATGCCTATTTATTAACTGGACAATACTCATTAGCTGAAGATATTTATAAAGCATGGAAAGCTCGCAGAGCGAACTCACCTACACCAGTGCTAAAATTAATCAACATGCAAATAGTTCAAAGTAAGTACGACAAAGCTTTATCACTCATTCAAAACTATTTGGTTAAATCGCCTGATAGTATCCATTTTAGAATGCTAGAAATTGAAGTTTTAATTGAGAAAAAAGCATTAGATCAAGCCAAAACTAAATTAGCTGAATTGAACAAGTTGGGGAATTACCCAAGCGCCACTAAAGCGTATGAAGGCAAAATCGCTTTTTATGAACAAAGATATGAAGCGGCAGAATCTGGATTAAAAAGCTTATATAAGCTCAAATCCAGTAGTGAAAATGCTTTATTGCTATTTACTTGCTACAAACGCATGCAACAAGACAAGCAAGCGATTCAATTTTTATATGACCATCTTGAAAAAGTACCGTCAGACCTGGTGATTCGTCAACTATTAGCGGAGCAGTTTGTTAATAGTGACCCACAAAAAGCTGTAGACCAATATACGTTGTTAACTAAATATAATCCAAAAGATAGCGCACCTTATAACAATATAGCTTGGCTGGTGTTATCTCATGGTGATCCTAATAAAGCGTTAGAGTACTCAAGTATTGCTTACGATTTAGCACCTAATAACGTGGAAGTTATAGATACTCACAGTTTAGCCCTATACCGCACTGGATCAATAGCTAAAGCTCAAGATGTACTAACGAAAGGCATTAAAAAGCACCCAGACGTGGTCGCTCTAAAACTGAATTTAGCCAACATACTCATTAAAGATGGAAAAGCTCAAGAAGCAAAAGCTCTGTTAACTGGGCTCAAAAGCAAAAATCCAACTGAACAAAAATCCATTGAAAACATGAGAGAGGGTTTGTAACTAAATTAACACTGTATAGAAGTATTCTGTACAGTGTGAACCTTCCACCGCCTGTGGATGAAGCTAAGCGCGATCTATCATAGGTATATTTGAAAAATGTAAGCTGACGCTTTTTATCGAGCGTCAGCTTACAAATTAGTGTGCCGAATATATGTTTTGCTTATTTTGCTTTGGTTTAATTGGTAAACAACTCGCCATCGCAAACATAGCAAATGGATGGTCTGTTACCGCAACACTAATCGTGGAGCCCGCTACGACATAAACAGCAAATGATATCATCATCATTTCCGCATACTGTCTGGGCCATTCATTTTTGTCATGGCTTTTAATGACTTTTCTAAGCTTTAAATAAGTCACAAAAAGTAAAAACAAGTATATAAATAAACCACCAAACCCATGATCGCCCAGCAATTGAAAATATAAACTATGAGCGGCTTTCGCATACCCATAATCATCAATTTCACCTAAAAATCCCCCTGAATATTTGTACATTTTCTCGAGCCAAATATCGTAGTTTTCAACAGCTTTAAAACCGCCTCCTAACAAAGGGTTATCAAATGCAATAGCAGCCGAGACCTTCCAAGCGGCTACGCGGCCTAAAAATGATGCGTCGTCCTGTGCTGCTGATTCAATCGTATTCATCCGGTCAAACCAAGCATCAGGTAAAAATTGAATTGCGGTAATGACAATAATGCTAGTTACCACTAAAATTTTAACCCGCTGTTTAGAATAACGAGTCAGCATAAAAAAGATAACAATTAAGCCAATTAAACCTGAGCGGGAGTAACTACCCAAAATAGCAATAACATTGCACGCAAAGATACCAATTAAAATCAATTTTAATTGGGGATGTAAACCTGGCTTACGAATAAAGTAAAATAAGAATGGAAGTACCATATTCATCGCTAACGCTAAATAGTTACGATCTTGCAGTATGTGTCCCCCCAACCCTTTAATAATATGGTTACCAAAGGAAGAAATGAACTTTAGCCCTTCTGTTACCCCATAAAATGAAACAGAAAAAATAAGCGCCCACGCCATGGTTTCAAAATGAAGCTGCCTTTTAAAAATAAGTTGAATAAATACAAACAATAAAAAGACTTTAAAAAATTTGGTAAATTCAGGCCAAACAATGAACCCATAGTTAATCGTTAATAAGGAACTTAAAAACGTCCAACATAAAAAAATAAAAGCGACGACCATAATACTTTTTGAATAATCGATTTTATCTTTCTCATGCAAGAAATATCCTAAAATAGCGACGCCAGCAACCATTAAGCTATAGCGAAAGCTACGCCCAAAACCATACACCCAGCCATTTGGGAAAAACATACTAACCCAAAGCCACATGGATACACCAATGAAAGGGCGCTTAAAAGAAAAATATAAAATAATGAAAAAACAAGATACTAATACTATATCACGCATCGTCTTTTCCTTTAGAATCCAACTCCTTTTGTTCCTGCTGGTTTGCATAGTGACAAACTAAAATAACAGCCACTAAGTTTGCTAATAACAATAAACCTTCAATCATAATCGCTCTTTTTATTATACTGTTGTTTTTTAATTAGCATTTAAGCTATGAAATTCATAAGATAATATGTGATTATCTACCAATACGGTGCTCGCATTGTCTCTACTCTTTATACGTCCATTAAGGCTATTATTTGAAATATCTGCACTAGTTGAAGGAAACCTAGCATCAATACCTAACGTACTAAGCAAAAGATTATTATACACTTGGCTTTGTTTAGCTTTGTTTAAATAAATGCCTACATCACTGCAATTAAGAATAGTGTTATTATGGATCTTTCCATCTTTATATTCAAAATTACAATTTTTATCCCGACAAAACCGCTTACCAGAACCACCTCCCCCGATAGATAAACCGATACGAACATCTAGAGCAGATTGATAATCAAGTTTCCATGAACAGGCGACTAAATTTTCTTCAAATAAGCTATTTTCTCCTGCTCCTTTAAAAAAAGCACCATAAGCAACGGACATTTTCGATTTATTTTTTCTTGCAAAATCAGCAATAAAATTTTGTTTAACGATCCAGTTGCTGCCACCGACTACATCTATCGGCGTCACAGGATTTTTAGTTTCTCTAACCCACTCATTTGTAAAATTATTGTTTTCCACCAACACAAAATCTGGAAACTGGCCCGAATAATTACCGTTGGCTTTAATATGGGCATTAAAATTTTTGAACTCGCTATTTCTGATAACTGCATATTTAGCATTACCTGCAAGGTGCAATGCATGCTCGCAATGAGTATCAAACTCGCAATCTCCTCTAAAACGTAAATTAGAGAAAATCCAATAGGGTGCTGTTAAAACAAAACCTTCTTGTGTTACCACAACCAACTCTGCGGGTTCTTCTTCATTTAATGACTTTAATTCAATTGGTGCATTCTCAAACCCTGCCTGATCCAACTTTACGGTTTTATTAATCAGGTATCGTCCTGGCGCCATATAAATAACAGTACCGGGTTTAACATCTGAAATAGCCTGCTGTAATGCTTGTTTGGTTTCAACAATAATAGAGTTCTGATTAACTTCATTTTGATTTGAAAAATCAAAAATAAAACGCCAATCCTCTTTTTGCTTATCTAAAAACTTATTTTTATAACCAATGCTCGTATCTAACCTTTCCATATGAACAGGCTGATATTCAGGTAATACAGCACGACTAACATCAATTAATTTTAATAAGCTAACTTTCCAACCTTTATTTTTATTAATATTAAGCTCTGTATATTTGGCAGCTTTAATATTTAACTCATATAAGTCTGTATAAAAATACCAGCGAGCCAACAAAACGCTTAGGCATAATAACAATATTAGTAAAATAATTTTTTTTGTCATTTCAGAGCTCTATAAGCGTTTAGTAAATTGGGTAACTGCTGAATGTTGGGTAATTTATCTGCGGCAATATTAGCATCAGTCCTGCTTTCAAACACGCGGTTGAGTGCTTGATAGTTTTCACTATCTAAAAATGCACCGACTAACACATTACCACTCACATCTAATTTTATCTGTGATTTTTTATCTGAGTTCAATGCCAAAAATTCGTTGCCTTTAATTCTTTCCATTACAATCAAAGAGTCTTTTATTACAATACTCTGCTCCCTTTTTCTCCCCATATTTTCAAGCGCAAAACCTATTACCTGGCGGTTCACTGATTGCGCGCCTTGATGCAAAATTGAATTAGTTATAATTAGCTGACCACCGTCTGAAATATCGATTAAACGACTATCGTCACTGTTCTGAGAAGAGATTAATGTATTTTCAATCAGGGTTGTTTTTGACCGCGATTTTATTTCGTGGCCCTGATCTTTAGAGGCAATAAATACACTATCGCGGATAATTAGATTGTCACCGTGACTATAGACAGCATGCGCCCTGCCAGAATCTCCCAATCGTTCAAAGCGACTGAATTCAATAGTAAGATCACCAGTGCTATGAGCTTGTAAAACGCCCTGCTCGCTATCATGAAAATAGACATTTCTGAGAGTTAATCCGCTTGCTTGCTGTCTAATGCAAGCCCCATTGTGGGTATAAACAGATATATCACTACATTCTATTGTTTCAATTGTGACATTTTTACCCGAAACAACAATCGCAGCTTTGTTTTCAATTGCTGCATCGACAAAATGGGTCTTTTGGCTTCCGGTTAACCAAACATGATTGGCTCGGATATGGAGGCCTTCACTATAAATACCTGGCCCCAAGTAAATAGTACTATAGTCTTGAATTGAGTTTTCCGCAGCTTTAAAAGATGGGTATGAAATACCATCCACCACAATTTCATTGTCTTGTAGCACAGCAGCTACAACTTGGGAAAAACCTGACAAGAAAAACAGTACAGCGAGTAATGTAGATTGCTTAAGATTCATTAAAAACTCCATTTCAGACACGACTAACTTGGCTTAAAGTTGGTCTATTCAGTAGGAATAACCATAGTATCCAAAGAGTTTATCGGTACTTCTATTAAACTAGATTAACCTGTTTAGTACAAATACAAAAAAACCCCACTAATGTGAGGTTTTTTGATATTTTGAAATGCCAGTTGGGAATTAAGCTTGACGCTTTTTACGAGCGACTATGCTTAAACCAAATAAGCCTAAACCAAAAATTGCAATTGAAGCAGGTTCTGGAACAGCTTGAACTGCGAATTCAGCTAACAATGTGTTTTCTTCTAACTCTTTGGTTGCAAAACCTACACAAGGTGTAGCTTGGTTGCCACAAAAATCATCAACAATAGTTAAGCCAGTTAAACGAGTTGTCACTTCATAAACTGTGTTTAAATCTAATGAAGCAGCTAAAGCTGGTGGGAAGCCATAGTTTAATAAATCAACGACAATTTTAAATTCAACAATTTCTTTTAACGGATCAATGGTGAAAACTAAATCAGGGTTAGGCTGTAAAATGAAATAATCGTCACAACCAGCACCTTCGTTAGGATCTACATTATCGAAATCTGTTCCAGCCACATTTCCGTCAACACAAATACCTGAATCTGGGCGATTTGGTGTTTCAATAAAATCAAAACCTAAACCGATTTGAATAGAGTTACCAGGTAATGATGGAAAAGCTGTACCAGCATCCCAACCTGTAGCAGTTAATCGTAAACCGTCTAGTAATGTTGCTGATTGTAAATAGTTAGAGCTAGGACCGCCGATACGATAGTTGTTGTGAGTCATATGAGTACCCTCAACAAAATCACTGTCTTGAAGTGTATCTTCAAGTGCTACAGTTGTTAAACTACCTGATTTAGGGCTATCAACGACTAAAGAGCTAACGGGTAAGTTATCAATCGAATCACCCCAGCTTAATTTTTTATAAGTATCCTGATCTAAAACGTCTTGAGCTTGAAAGCCAGTTTTGTTAACTGAGCCAGGCGTTACATCATTCGTAAAACCAGCTTGGTTATTATAATCCCAAGTCGTGATGATTGCAGCGTTTGCAACACCGCTCAACAACGCTAAAGCACCAGACACAGCAAGAATTGTATTTTTCATCATTTATTCCTTTGAGTACTAAACTATAAAATGTTTTTGTTACTTCAATTCAATGCACCATCTGTGCCAAAACAAAATAAACAAACAAAATCAATACATTACAATTAAACCTCTGTATTGAAATATACCTGCTGTAAAAATTACTGACAAGAAGAATAATTCAATTAGTTTGAATGCAACTTAACCCGAATTGAGGTTAAATATTTTAAATTGACACGATAAGTTCCAGATTAATATGCTGATATATAATATTTAGTCTTAAATTTAGTGAGTAAAGCAAATCAATGCTGGTGGTTGCAGCACTGAATATCATTGCCCTTCACATTTATTACTTTTGTGTATCCATACATCTTGTGTGAATAAGCGAGGTTCTTGATAAATCGATAGCACCGACTAAATACTATGAGCTGTGTTGATCTTTATTTATAATTGGAGGTGAGTGGAAAATGTTTTAGGCAAAGCAGAGATAACGAGATTTAGTGAACTAATTGATTGATATTGGGTTTAAGAAGATAAATTTAAAAAATCGTGTTATGTAAACTAAAAAGACCAAATAAGGAGACTTATTTGGTCTTTTGTTGAAAAGAAAATAATACTTTCTTTATTTACGGCGACGTCTTGCAGTAAGACCTAAACCTAAAAGGCCAATACCAAATAGCGCAACTGTTTCAGGTTCAGGAACTGCTCGTACTGCAAAGTCAGCAAACAATTCATTATCACGCAACTCTTGCGTAGCAAAACCGACACAAGGAACGCCCTGACTACCACAATAATCGGTGGTAACGGTTAACCCTGTTAAACGAGTGACAACTTCATATTGAGTTTGCAGGTTGTTCGCTGCCGCAAAACCTGGGGCTAAAATGCTATTTAAATCAAAACCGATGACAAATTCAACGTAATCATTACTCGGATCTAAATCACCGCCATCATTAAACGTAAAGTCCACTCCCGGAATCGGCTCTAAAATAAAATAGTCATCACAGCCAAAACCTTCGTTTGGATCTGTATCATTGATATCGGTACCTGCAGCACTTCCATCAATACAGGTTCCACCTAAAGTGCCATCGCCATTAGGTCTGTTAGGCGTTTCCAAAAATTCAAAGCCAATCCCAATCTCAATCGCTGAAGTTTCTGGTGGAACTGAATCAGCCAATTCCCAATCATCAATACTTAAACGCAAACCATCTAACAAAATCGCACTTTCTAATAGGTCAGAACCTCCAACTCTATAATTATTGTGCGTAACAGTTGTACCACTTTCAAAATCAGAATCCATTAATGGGGTATTAGCTACTACAGTATCAATAACACCACCTTGACCTTCCTCTACAGTCAGCATACTTGGTCCATCCGCTGGCACCTCAGCAGTACCCCAAGTTAAAGTTCGGTTGGTATCTTGGCTTAGAACATTTTGAGCCTGAAAATCACTTTCAACAACTGCACTAGGTGAAGCATCAATAAAACCCGCTTCATTGAGATAATTCCAAGACGTTACGATTGCAGCTTGAGCGCTGGTTCCAATCATAGCACTTGAAAGTACCAATGTTGCGAGAGTACGGCGTGTAAAGTTTTTCATGTTAAGTATCCTTCTCTATGGTTGTAAACAAGTTACGTAATTACACACGCATAGCTTGTGCCAAACTCGCAAAATGGCGGTATATCAGTGCCTTAAGATTAGGTGAAAAAACGAATGAAGTGGGATTGTAAAAAAAATAGACACCTAAATAATATTAGTGACGTGGAGCTTTCTAACTTACGGTTTTATAATGAATTAAAAATATCCAATTCGCTAATTCTATTAAGGTGATCTAATTATAGAGTTAAAAGGCCATTAAAATAATACATGAAATATTAGCGTATGTGAGCCTCAGCATTATGTTTGAGCAAAACCGTTCGAGGTTACATTTATAAACAGCGCTCTCGTATAAAATAGATGTGTTGATTTAGGTTAAACAGCAGCATCAAGTCAACAGATTGGTGGTTAGATAAGATAAAATTATTGAACGTTCTTAAAAATAAAAGGGCCAGTAGAATACTGTTAGTACAGCTGATATGCACAACACTATTCTACTTTTTAATCTTATTTTGTTTTCAATACTATTTTTTTAGCGATTGAAAACATAAGCCTTTGAATTGGGTTCCGATTCCCCCACGGACGCCAAGTCTTTACTAATTTGTTTTTATAAGCATCGAAGTGTAGACCTCTGGGAGCCGTTAATACCTCACCTCGGCCTAATAATAGTTTTAAAACATAAGAAGCTGCCGCCCCGCCACATAGCTTGACCCCCATAGGTAGTGAAGGCGCTTTTTGAGCAATGAAATCACTAGTAGAAGGGTCAACCAAATAACTACGTTGAATTAAAGAAGGCGTCAGACCGATTAAAAATTTGACGAGCTGCTCGTTTTCGGTTTTACAATCTTCAAAACGAAAATAACTTTCATAATCCATGCTATCAGGCGTAAAGCATAGCAACGCGACGCCCATCCCAATTGGCGCAGCAACCACGATGGGGATTTGTTTCTCGTAGCATTTTTTATATACCAGTTTTCTGGCTTGCAAGGCGAAATAATCCAAACTATCAACGTAAACGTCAACATCTTCTAAAAATTCATCGACGTTATGCTCAAATATCCCTTCTGGAAAACTTTTTATTTCAGCTTCAGGGTTAATATCTTTTGCAACATTTTCCATCACTTCGACTTTAGGGCGCCCAACTGTCGACATAAAAGCACCAGCTTGACGGTTAAAGTTATGAACTTCATATTCATCAAAGTCAGAGATGTTAAATTTCCCGACACCTAATCGAGATAATGTCACTATATGTTCACTGCCAACCCCTCCAGCACCTGCGGTAGCAACTCTTTTTTGTTTTAAACTTAGTTGTTCTTCGTTTGTTAGCCAACCAATATTTCTGGAAAACGCATTTTGATATTCAAACATGTTTAACCCTTTACTTATACTTGAAACAAACGCTCACCATTTAAAGCGACAAAACTATTGTTATGAGTCGTCTTTAGTGATGGTGGGTTACTCGGAAATTCGGTTTTAAATTGCCGAGCTGCAATAAACTGCTCCTCTAGTTCGTCTTCAATCTTAAATAAAAGCTTTTTAAAACCAGAGTTTAAACTTTGCATTAAAATTTTATTGTTAATGTAATATGGCGCTCTTTTCCCATGATAATCGACCGTAGGACCTATTTGCTTAAATGGGATACCTACAAACCTAAGGCTTCTTGCTAATCTTGGCTCCATCATTACAAAACAGTGCTCCATCCCCTCATGTTGAGATAATGCAGCACCGGACAAATATAAGCCGATTGCAATAAAAGGAAAACAACGTAATTCAGCTTCAGAGTATACCTGTTCATTAATAACACCTGTCGCTGAACCTTTAAATCTATCTGTATTTCGTCTTCTAAAATGAGAAGGTATCGCTAGCCTAGATATTTCAAATATTTGATCGCGTCTAAAGTCTGTTGGATGAACTTCATTTTTATCAATAGAATTGGCGCAATAAGCTTCAATCGGTAATTTTTTAGTTTCATTTGGCGAATAAACCAACCGGACTGTTCCGGCAAACGTATGTGATGGTTTATGTTCAATCGCACAATGAAGCGAATGGTCATCAAATTGATCAGTTTCAAGCCCACTTTCATGCTTTTCTAAAAAAGATAGTTCATCACAATAAACGTTATGTCTTATTTTATAAACTCGCTCTTTTAGCTCGGGTGAATAGGCGAGTTTGGGGCTTAAGAATTTTGAAAAGTGGTTAGCAATGCTATCAATTTCTCTATTTGCTAAATACTGCATCGCTTTTTTTATTACAGGGCCGATTATCGGCTTGTCTGCATATTTTTTTAAGGTTTTCATGTTATCCACCAAACATCTAATTATTTATTCTTATATGTGACTACATTTAGCATAGTCGATTTACTGCCCGTAAAGCTAGATAAAAAGTATAGCTAGGAATTAATAGGGATTATAATT
Organism: Catenovulum adriaticum; assembly: GCF_026725475.1. Taxonomy (NCBI): domain Bacteria; kingdom Pseudomonadati; phylum Pseudomonadota; class Gammaproteobacteria; order Alteromonadales; family Alteromonadaceae; genus Catenovulum; species Catenovulum adriaticum. The sequence goes on along the minus strand of NZ_CP109965.1, from coordinate 540,155 downwards.
TTTTTAGGAATAATTGACATAGCCGTTAAATAACCCACTTTATACAAAGCATTTTTTTGCGTTTCAGTTAAAGCAAAGTCAACTGGTGATATATCGCCTGTATCAATCACTATCGTGCTATGCCAATGTTCCGCTTGAACATATTCTCTTGATACAGCGGTCATAAAAGTCTTAACAAGCATAAGTACATAGTTTTTTAGTGGAAACATGGAGTACTTTTGCTGTTTTAAACTTTGAGGCTTACTTTTAAGTCTAAAGCAAACCGTAGGCGTACCATCTCCGGCCCAATCGTTAAACAAAGCATCTTCAGCTAAAATGGCACCATCTGTTAAAATATGATCCTGATATTTTTGAAAGCTAAACACGAGTGGTATCGACATCGAAAAACGTACAGCTTTAGATACTTTAAGCTTGGGTGATACTTTTTTATTAAAAATAACCGGCCCGCCCCCATTCACATCAGTCGCTAAAATATTTAAATCATGAGGTAAATCAGAAAATGTTTTGCCGTTAAGTTGCTTATCCATCCAGTGTTCGAAACTATCGCCTGAACTTAATCCTCCATCTTTTATCAAACGAATTAAACTATAGCCTTTAAACTGTTTAAAGTTGGTGTTTAATGCGAGCTGCTTAATGGCCTCAATACTCATTCCTGAGCAGTATAAAGCTGAAATAATACTGCCTCCAGAGACACCAACAATACTGCTAAATTCAATTTTTAATTCATGAAGTGCTTTTAAGATACCAATATAGGCAGGTAGGCGAGTACCTCCACCAGAAAAAACGGGCACTATTTTCATTGTGCTTTTGTTTATTGGTGGTTTTTTTTCAGTCATTAGGTTCAAACTCTGATTTAACATTAACCCAAATATTGCCTAAATATTCATAAATTGCTCTTTGCGTCATTTGTAAAGCGTCAGGATCAGGTATTAATAAACGCCAGCTCCAAGGACCACCTTTATGAGTTAAATACTCAATTGGAACTGGGGTTACTTTTACATTATGGGCATCAAATAATTTCATAGCTCGATAAAAATGGCTTGCCGAACTAACAACTAAAGTTTGCTTATGTCTTAGTACTGGTTTTAGCACCAGAACTTCCTCTTCGGTATCTTTACTCCCTTCAATTGCGGTAATTCTATGCCTATCAACACCTAGGCTCATTAAAATTTTAGCAGAATATTCAGGGTGGCTCATTTTGTGTTCGTCATCACTCTGCCACCCAGTTAAATATAACTGAGCTGAGGGGTAAACACGCGACAATCTAAGCGCTTCAATTAAACGATATAAAGAACATGGGTGAACATTGGCAATATCTGGTAGTTGCTTGTCTGAACTATGATAGCAACCTAGCACCACAATATTATCTACTTTTTTTAGTTCATCTTGATATTTAGGATAGGCTGTTTCTATCGGTCTCAACAAATAAAATGCGGTAATTGGCGAACTTGCAAGAATAAGCAAACCTACACCACTGAAAATAAATATTTTTACATATTTACGATATTGAAACTGAGCAGTTTTTAATAATAAAACACTGCCCGCGATTAGCAGTAACACAGACACTGGCAAAGGCGAGATCAACACCCCCAGTATTTTTTTTACGGAAAATAAAAATTCCATTTATGCAGTCTTTTCCATTACCATGTAAAAAGTTAAATCATTGTAAGGAAAGGCCCATGATAAAACTAGCCTTTGTTGTTTTTTTCTATTTAGTTTCATTTTCAGCTCTGGCCAATTTGGTCGACACTATAAAAAGTGTAAAGTCAGCCGTCGTTGGGATTGGCACTTATAAACCTTTAGGTAGCCCGAGAGCTCAATTAAAAGGCACCGGATTCTTTATCCGTGATCATTTAATTGTAACAAATTATCATTTAATCAGTGATGATTTAAATATACAAGAAAATGAAAAACGGGTTATATTTGTCGGCGAAGGTAACCGCCCTAAATTAATCGATTTTAGCGTGTTAACTTACGATGCCGCTCATGATCTTGCATTATTAAAAATAAGTACTTCCAATAACCTTAATATTACGCCGCTAAAATTAGCTAGAGGTTCACAACCCGCTGGTACTGAAATTGCTTTTACCGGCTTTCCAATTGGCGCTGTATTAGGTCTGTACCCTGTTACACACAGAGGAATAATTTCAGCTGTCACCCCTGTTGTAACACCCGCTGCAAATGCTAATCAGCTTAGTATTTCAGCACTAAAACGCCTGAAAAAACCGTTTCTGACTTACCAGCTAGATGCTACAGCTTACCCAGGCAATAGTGGAAGTCCAGTATACGACCAAAAGACAGGTAAGGTTCTAGCTGTTATAAATAAAGTGTTTATAAAATCGAGTAAAGAATCAGCTCTAACTGATCCCAGCGGAATTACTTACGCAATACCAGCCGAACATTTACAAAATTTATTAAAAAAGCACAGTCAGCTATAGTTAACCGTGCTATACAGCTGCGTTTATGGCAAGTGTTGGCCTTCTATCGACTTACCTTTATCCAAGCTGTCTTTTATTTTCATGTAGGATTTTTTGAATAAATGAGGCACCAATAAATGCAATGGCATACGATTTAAATGACCTCTCCAATACAGTAAAAATTTAGCAATAAAAGTCTTGTAGTTGCGACAGTCATGAGTGTCAGGTTTCAGCACATTAAAAAAAGCAAAATCCCACAACCATAAATGGCTGGTAGACGTGGATTTAAAATTTTCTAGCGCTTTTTTGGCTGACGGATTTTCCATAATGCCCGCTACATACCTAAGTGCTAAATAGACATAAGATTCAACGCCCAGTTCCAAACTGCGTTGATAAAGCTCAGTTGTAAAGTCTGTATTTTTATTAGAAAACTCAGTCGCTAAACTGTCCAAATCAACTATATCTCGCAGTCCATTATGAAATTCACTTTCAGTCATTAAATGAACGGCACAGTGAATAAACATATCAAGGTACGTGAGCGTTGTTACAGATCCAATATTTTCGATCTCTACTGTCTGATACTGAAATTGCTCAGCGTTAAAATGATGCTTATTTGTCTTTGGTAAAATATTATGGTGGACATCCAACACTGTTGCTCTGTCTTTATGAAACAAAGGTGGGATTTCATGCATCCATTCACGATAATATTTATCATCGTAGTCATCTATTTCAGTTCTAAGCCAGCCCGCTATACGCAACCTCAATTCCATCGCACCTAAGGTTTTACGCTCAACCAGTATGTCTATATCTGAAAAGCTTCTTCCTTGAGCATTAGCTAAATCATGCGCTATGTACGCAGCACCTTTTAACAATTTATAACCTGACGAAAATGGCTTAAACGTTTCGTTAAGTATTTTAAATTCGTACTTTACTTGACGTTGCTGCATTCGTGCTTTTTTGTCGTAGGCGTCAAAATGCCATTGTAATGAGTTTGGAATGGGAAGGTCACTCGCTTTCAACAAATAACTCAGACGACCAAATAAATTTGATTTCTTGGCTTGTAGCATTAGTGTTTGCCATTCTTCAGCACTAAAGTTATTTACTGATTTTGGTGATTTTAGTGTTTTGATTAAAATACACATAATTAATCAACTAACCCTCTTAATACAGTATTAGCTTGCTCAAAATCGCTATATTCTAATGTGTAGGTAGGCGAGTTTCTTAAATAATGGCTAATCAAAACAAAAGCTTCCTCACCTAATATATGGTAGTTAAAGCCTTGTTCGATAATTTGTTTAAAAGCATACTCGACAGAGCAAGGTTTAAGCTTTGTAGAACTGCCCTCTACATATTTAGGAAAAATAAAATGAGACGGCGCAGCAGGAATTTTAGATTGCTCAACACTGGCTTTAGGTGGTTTAAGCAAAGCAACTGTTCCTTTGTGGGTGTCTTTCACTACTTGGCTAAATATGCTTTCAGGTAAAAAATTTTTAATAACTTCAATTGATTGATTTTTTAAATTTATCGGCCTTGCCAGGGGGTAAACGAGCTTATCCTTTAACGAAAAAAGAGCGAGTTCATCTGAAAAAAGACGCCAGCCTCTATAAACAAGAGAGGCTGTAAGTGTGCTTTTTCCTGCCCCTGAATGGGCTGGTAATACGATGACACAGCCATTTCGTTCAACAGCCCCTGCGTGTAAGATAAAGTACTGATGAGCGTTAGACGCAATGCACCAATTCATACCCCATTCAAGCATCGGAAAAGCATGATCTAAAGGTAAAGGTTTAAATGGATAATGCTCATCGACAACAAAATTAACTTGGGGTTTTATCCAACGCCTGAAATTATTTGGTTTGCTAATATCGATGTTAAAATCAATAAAATCATTAGTGGTTACAGGTGTAAAATCTTGATATAAAAGCTCTAGTTCGTTTTTTACACTTTTAATGGATGAGTTTATTTTAAACTTAAAAGGACCTAATACAAGAGAACTAGAATACAAACGAAAAAATCCTTTCAATCAAATTAAATTGCTTTAATCATACCGAGCTTAATCGCTGATGCCAACTGTTGCTCTAAAATGTAATCATCATCTGTAACTGGCTGTCGCAAACGAAATGGCGTAAAGGGGCTGTGCGGTTTTTTATTTAATAAATCAGACAGAGGAGGAGAAACAAAGTGTGTTTCTCCGGTAAAGCTATCAAAGACAGCACTAAGTTCGCCTATAGGTTCAAGTGCATAATGTTGCATTAAGCAATAACAAACATTTGATTCGCTCACTCTTTTCACCTATTGCTAAACAAGGCTTGACTATGGATGATTATGATATCCAGATAAAGTCGATTCGTTCGTTTGTAAAATAGCAGATAAAGTCAGTGGATAATAAAACCAATCTCCGACTGTACTACAAATAGCAGATTCAGGATTATTTGTTGTTTCATCTAGCATAATAGCCCAAACCGTGGCGTTTAACGCGGCGGTAATACGCTGGCGCCATTCACCTTTGAATTTATTTGAATTACTTAATACATACTGGGCTGTTAACCCCAGCGTATGAGCAACCCACTGAGCTTTGCTCCAAGAACCTGAACCACTTGGAAGTTTATTATTTTTATAAATCGCTTTCGCTTCTGCTTTTGAATCGAGCCTTGATAAAGGCAAACCAATCAAATAAGCATTATTAAAAAATAACTCTTCCAACGTCATATTCGGTAACGTCACGCCATTACCATAATAGGTGCCAATGAAGTTTGACACAACGACAGCATCGCCACCGCCGTTACCACCCCAAGCACCTTGACTATAACCATAAATTTGGTCACACGTTTGAAAGTTATCTTGCACTGAAGCGTTATTTGACAAATTACCAGAGCAATTACAATTTGTAGCCCAGGCAGATTTACTACTTACAGTTGTAATCAAGGCTGCGCCTAACGCACCTTTCTTTATAAAGTTACGGCGACCACTAGCGTTAGCTTGTTCAGAGTTTATCTCTGCTTTCTGTTCAACAGGTTTATTAGACATCGTTCCGCTTCCTTTTTTAGCTTTTGAGCAGACAAATAAATTTCAGTTTTGATTTAGCTCATTTTTAATAAAAGAACAAATGCAAATAACATACCAACACCAAAAAGCTCATGAAAAATATAACTTTTTGGTAATTAAAAAATTATTAATTAGATGCACTGTAAAAAAAACAGACACTGATTTTTTTCGAAAATATATGTATAAGTTATAGCCTATTTTAGTTAGTATTTATATTACCACCAACTAAAAACAATGACAAAATGGAAATTTTCTCTTGGCTGGGTTATGCATGTGCATTATTCTCGTACCTTGCACTTTTAATGCTGATGTCTATTGCCAACACGGGTAACCAAAAAAGCAAACTCACTCATAAAAGTCTAATCTTATTCACGTTATCTGGTGTTCATTGGTCCATCGCTTACCTTACCACCAACTTAAGTTTTAGCTCAAATTGGTGGTTAAACTGGGCTGAAAGTCTTCGTATTATTTCCATTGGTTTATTATTGATTAGCCTGTTAAATCGTAAAACAACCAGCTATCTTTCTTTGATAAAAAAACCAAGTTGCATCATTATATTTTCAACTGCCGTTATCTTTCCCATATTAGCTGCTTATCAGTTAGTGAGTTCTGCCTGGTTTTATATAGGCTATCTTGCGATGACAGTAGCCCTACTCATTTTACTTGAAATTCTATTTCGCCAAGCCAAAGCTGCTTTATGGGGGCTCAAGCCTATCATTTTAGCTTTTGGTGCGTTATTAATTTACGACTTTATTGTTTTCTCTGATGCTAGTTTGATTGCCCATGTTGATAAAGATATGTGGCTAGCTCGTGGGTATTTACATGCCTTTTTAGCCCCTTTGTTACTTTGGTCAATTAAACGAAGTAAAACTTTAGGTATTCAAGTATATATATCAAGAGAAATGGTTTTTCAAAGTAGTCTATTGTTATCTTCTGGTGTTTATTTATGTTTAATGGCAATAACAGGCTACTATATTAAAAGCATTGAATCTCAATGGTCTAGTATGATCCAAGTGATTTTTATTGTATTGGCCTTTGTGGTTTTATTTGCCTTATTTATTTCTGAGGGTTTAAAACGCAATATTCGTGTATTTCTAGAAAAAAACTTTTTTGCTAACCGATTTGATTATCGTGTTCAATGGCTAAACCTAACCAACCAACTCAATACACCTTTAAATAGTACCCAAAATTTTTATGATCGCAGTTTGGATGTTCTTATTAATTCAATTCAATATGATCAGGGCGCACTTTATAAGTTAAATAATCAACAACTCGAGTGTGTTGCGACAAAAAATATTGTTAGCCATTGCCATAGTCGAGCTAACAAGCCAATTTTACTAAAACCCGTTCTGGACTATATCAAACAAAAACATTGGGTAATTGATTTAAAAGATTATCAGCAACACCCGGCTAAATATCCTCAATTAGTCATAGATAAAACGCTGATTAGTGAATGTCCTTTTCACGTTATTGTGCCCATTTATCAACAGGAAAAGCTATGGGGCTTAGTGTGCTTAAATAACTCGGCTGGCGATTTATTACACTTTAATTGGGAAATAAGAGATTATATGACGGTCGTAACCAATCAGGTTGGTCACTATATTTTTCAACATGAGGCTAATCAGGTGGTTACCGAAAATGCCCAATTTGCCGCTTTTAGTCGAATGTCAGCATTTGTCATTCACGATTTAAAAAATGTACTTGCTCAAATTAACATGATATTAAGTAATGCTCAAAAGCATAAGCATAACCCAGAGTTTATTGACGATACTTTTGAAACTTTAGGTTATACCAAGCAGCGAATGGAAAAAATGCTCGCTCAATTAATGAATAAAACTAATGATGAGCAGCAAATTAAAAATACCGTAGAAATCACTCAACTGTTGTCTCAATTAATTAATGAGCGTTGCTCAAATCTGCAACCTGAACCTAAAATAATAACCGAGCAAACAGCAGAACTTGCACTAGATACTGAAAAATTCTCTAATGTATTGTATCATTTAATAGACAATGCTCAGCACGCGACGGATGATTCAGGAAAAGTAGAAATCAGCATAGAAACAGAGCCGGAAGTTGTCCGCATCATAATCAAAGATACTGGTTGCGGTATGTCTACTGAATTTATTCGTAACAAATTATTCAAACCATTTGAGACAACCAAAGGGAATGCTGGAATGGGTATTGGCGCACATGACGCTAAGCTTTATATCGAACAATTAGGCGGCGTTATCAGCGTAAATTCAGTCGAGTCAAAAGGCTCTGAATTTATTATTGAGCTACCAAATATGCCAACGACAGGCGAAATACAGCAAGGACTTTATTAATGGCAAAGCTACTCGTAGTAGATGATGACAAAGGCATTCAAAAACAATTAAAATGGGGGCTGTCAGACTATGACATTGTATTTGCAGACGACAGACCCAGCGCCATTGCGCAGCTCAGACGCTTTGAACCTGAAGTAATTACATTAGACTTAGGTTTGCCCCCCGACCCTGCCAACGCCTCTGAAGGTTTAGCAGCACTAACCGAAATTTTATCTCTGGCTCCCAATACTAAAGTCATTGTCATTACGGGCAATACAGACAAAGAACATGCACTAAAATCAATTGAGTTAGGGGCTTATGATTTTTACCAAAAACCGATTGATGTTGAAACCCTTAATACCATAATTCAACGCGCCTTTAATCTAGTTGGGCTTGAACAAGAAAACCGAAGATTAGCCAAAGTCAATCCAGCGTTGGGCGCGATTATTGGTAATAGTGAAACTATATTGGCTGCAACTAAAAGAGCTGAAAAAATAGCTAAAACAGAAATCACCACCCTTTTACTAGGTGAGAGCGGTACGGGTAAAGAAGTATTTGCCCGCTCAATTCATAATCACAGCGACAGAGCGGATAAAGCTTTTGTGGCGATAAACTGTGCTTCTATTCCTGAAAATTTACTTGAAAGTGAATTATTTGGTTATGAAAAAGGCGCTTTTACTGGCGCCTCTAAAACAACCAAAGGTAAAATAGAAACCGCACAAGGTGGTACTTTATTTTTAGATGAAATTGGCGATATGCCGCTACCACTGCAAGCAAAAATGCTCCGTTTTTTACAAGAACGTGTAATTGAACGGGTAGGTGGACGACAAGAAATCCCCGTTGATATCAGAGTAATTTGTGCAACTCACCGTAACCTACAACAAATGTCAATTGAGCAAACTTTCCGGGAAGATTTGTTTTACCGAGTCAGTGAGTTAATAATTAATATCCCACCATTAAGAGAGCGCGGGAACGATGTGTTATTACTCGCTCAATCGTTTTTAACCAGTTATAACCAGCAATTTAATAAATCGATACGTGGATTCAGCGATGATGCAAAACAAGCTATGTTAACTCACAAATGGTCTGGTAATATTAGAGAGTTGCAAAATAAATTAAAATCATCGGTGGTCATGGCCGATACCGCTTTTATTACTAGCGATGACTTAGGGTTAATGTGCGAGTCTAACGATAAAAGCAATGACTTAGGTTCACTTAATTTACGAGAAGTCAGAGAAAAAGCTGAATCAAATGCCATTAGACAAGCTTACAACTTAGCAGAGAAAAACATGTCAAAAACGGCGGAGTTACTTGGCGTAACTCGACCCACTTTGTACGCTATGATTGATAAATATCAATTAGATGACATTAAACCTGCAACTTAGGTTGCAGGTTTTTTGTTTGAGTTAATTATTAAATATAGTTATTTTGTTTCAAATAATCTAAAACAAAGTCAGCGCATTCTTCAATATTTAACTCAGCCGTTTTGACGACTATTTCAGGATTTTCTGGTGCTTCATAAGGTGAATCAATCCCAGTAAAGTGTTTAATTTCACCCTGACGTGCCTTTTTATATAAACCTTTAGGATCTCGCTGTTCACACACTTCAATAGGTGTATCAATAAACACCTCGATAAATTCAGCATCGCCCACCAACTCTCTCACCATAGCTCGGTCAGCTCGAAAAGGTGAAATAAAAGCAGTTAATACAATTAAGCCTGAATCAATAAATAATTTACTAATTTCACCAATTCGTCGAATATTTTCTATTCTGTCTTCATCAGTAAAGGTTAAGTCTTTATTAATTCCGTGCCTAACATTATCACCATCCAATAAATAAGAGTGGCTGCCAGCTTCAAACAATTTGCTTTCTACCGCATTTGCCACCGTTGATTTACCCGAACCACTTAAGCCGGTAAACCATAAAATACAAGGACGTTGATTTTTTTGTTCTGCTCTTTGTTTTTGGCTCACATGAGTTGGATGCCAAACAATGTTTTCATCTTTCATTTGTTACAACCTTAAAAAGGAAAAAAGTAAGGTACCAATACAGCCGTCACTACTACATAAACAATAGAAACCGGTAAACCATAACGGATAAAGTCGATAAATCGATACCCGCCTGTATTAAATACTAATAAATTAGTTTGGTAGCCATAAGGACTTAAAAAACTCGCACTGGCACCAAAAGCGACAGCCATGACAAAACTAATCGCTGATACATCAAAACTATGGGCCAAGCTCATTGATAGCGGAAACATAAGAGCCGCGGCTGCATTGTTAGTGACTAATTCAGTCAGTACTAACGTCGCGATTAGAATACCAATAAATGCTACCCAAACAGATTGCTGACTAAATAGCTGATGTAATAAATGTGCGACACTGTCACTTAACCCTGACTGGGTCATGGCTTCAGCTAATGTTAAAGCCGCTGTAATAATTAACCATAGATCAAATGGAAACAAACGCTTAAGCTCTGAAGTTTTAATCACTTTAGTGCCAATGCAAACCGCAATAAAATAAAGCAATCCAGTTAATAAACTGGTCACGCCAGCAATAGCTAACCCCATTATTAATCCAAATCCGCTTAGCACAATTAGGTTTTTAATTGTGGATAAGGGCTGTTCCACAATCATATCTGAAATAATAAAAAAGTGTTTATCCAAATTTTTTCGGCTTTTAAAGTCTCGGCCCGCCGCTAATAGCAAGTTATCGCCTTCTTTAAGTTGCATTTCACCGAGTTTACCTGGCACCTGCAAACCATTACGTTTAAGCCCAACCACTGCGGCATCAAATAAAGCTCTAAAGCCTGCTGATTTTAACGTTTTTCCAATCAACCCCGAATGGCTAGCAACCACAACCTCAATTAAATTGTCGCTCATTAGCCCCGTATGTTCTGCAAATAATCTGACACCGGGTAACGTTTGAAGCTCTTCAATATGGCTAATTTCACCACTAAACACAAGTCTGTCATCTGGCTCAATAATATGGCTGGGTCTTACAGGACTAATCGATTGACCACGGCGGATAATCTCAACTAAAAAGAAACTATTTAAGCTTCTTAGCTGATTGTCACTAACGCTCTTGCCGACTAAAGGCGATTCTGGCTTAATTTTAACGTCGACAAAATACTGTTTTTCATCTTGCTCAATTTGAATGTCTGGTAAGCGACCTCGGTTTAGCAATAAAACTAATAACCCCGAAGCTAAAAGCGCAATACCGACTGGAAAAAACTCAAAAAAACCTAAAGATGGGTTGCCTGCATCCATCCAGAAACTATTCACAACCATATTGGTTGATGTTCCCACTAATGTGGTTGTGCCGCCCAAAATCGCTGCATAGCTTAATGGTAATAATAATTTAGATGCCGCTATTTTGTTTTGTTTTTTAATAGGTCGAATCAAGGCTGCAACGACTGCAGTATTATTTAAAAATGACGAAGCCAATGCCGAAAAGCCAGTCAACTTAATTAAAGATTTTGATTCGTTTGATTCTAAGGCATTACGGGCAAATAGTTTTAATAAAGAGGTACGTTCAAGGGCCCTTGATGCCAACATTAATGCAATAAGCGTGATAACCCCAGGATTAATCGCTTTATTTAAAGCAGTATCAATTTCAATTAATTGACTGGCAATTAATGCTAATAAAGTGCCGCTAAAGATATGAGACGCGCGCCAGCGAGAAAACACCAGCGCGCCAATTGTCACGACAAAAATGGCTGCAACAGCAGCCTGTTGTATCGACATGAATACGCTAAACCTATTTTATTTAGCTGAATTTATTTTTTCATTAAATCACTTAAGTTAAGCGCCTGCCAATGCGGAAAATGCTTACGAACTAATTGATTTAATTCAATTTCAAATTCAGAAAATTGTTGATTAGACGTATTGCTTTGAGTTGCTTCAACCACCATACCCGCACCTACGGTTACATTGGTAAAACGATCAATCACAATAAAACTACCCAAGCCTGGGTTTGCGTCATAGCGCTCAATAACGACAGGTGCGTTTAATTGAACGTCACACACTGCAATTTCGTTTAAGGCAAGGCCTTGAGCGTCTTCATGTGCCATGGTATTAACATTAATGCGATAATCGACTTTAGAAACCTGACCACTCGTGGTTTTAGTTCCTAATTTAAAGTCATAAAGCTTACCAGGCTGCATGGCGTCTTCATCCATCCAAACCATATGAGCTCGAACCGCTTGAGTCACCGCGGGGACATTGTCGCTTGCGACTATCACATCACCACGACTAATATCAATTTCATCTTCTAATGTCAGGGTAATTGACATATTAGCAAATGCTTCTTCAATTTCTCCGTCAAAGGTGTCAATTGATTTAACTTTTGAAGTTTTGCCTGATGGCATTGCGGTAATTGCATCGCCTTTGCGAACCACACCTGACGCTATCGTGCCAGCAAAACCACGATAGTTTAAGTTAGGGCGATTAACGTATTGGACTGGCATACGGAAATCAGATAGATTGCGATCGGCAACAATCTGCACACTTTCTAATAATTCCATTAAGGTTTCGCCGCCAAACCAAGGTGTTTTTTCGCTTTTAGAAACGACATTATCACCTTTTAATGCTGACATGGGTACAAAACGAATATCTGGAATATTAAGCTCTTGCGCAAAGCTTAAATAATCATCTCTAATTTCGTTATAAACATCTTCGCTAAAGTCCATTAAATCCATCTTGTTGATTGCAACAATGACGTGTTTAATACCTAATAATGAAACAATAAAGCTATGACGTTTAGTTTGGGTTTTAACCCCTTCACGTGCATCAACTAAAATAATCGCTAAATCACAAGTTGAAGCACCTGTTGCCATATTGCGAGTGTATTGCTCATGGCCCGGCGTATCCGCGATAATAAATTTACGCTTCGCCGTTGAAAAATAACGATAAGCCACGTCAATGGTAATCCCTTGCTCACGCTCAGATTGTAACCCATCAACTAATAAAGCTAAATCGACCTCATCACCTGTCGTACCTGACTTTTTGCTGTCTTGTGTAATAGCAGCAAGTTGATCTTCATAGATCATTTTAGAGTCATGTAACAAACGGCCAATTAGAGTGCTTTTACCATCATCTACGCTACCACAAGTTAAAAAGCGCAATAATTCTTTATTTTCGTGCTCTTTGAGATACGCCAGTATATCTTTTTCAATCAAGTCAGATTGATGTGACATAAGAAATCCTCTTAAACTGTAAATTGCTGATCAAATTCAGCAAAAAATCTTTGTAATTCGTTATCAGCAAGTTTATTAATACCTGCTGCTGCTTTTCGGCCACCGCCAGTTTCAAACTTCATGCATAACTCATCCGCGCCTTTTGCGTTCACTTTCGGTGCACGAACTGAGACCAAATAACCACCAGCTGCTAATTCAGTTAATACCGCATGTGCAAGTGCTGGAGATTGATTGGCTAAATCGTTGCCAAACACGCCCGAGACTCGCCTTGCCCACGCTTTATTAGGTAAACATAATATTTTACCTGCTGAGCTTTGGTGGATAACCTTGGCTTGTTCAGCTTTGGACATATCATGCGTATAGTTGCTAATTAACTGCTGATAAATTTCCGCATCTTGGGCAATCAACGTTAGCGGGTCATCAAAATTGACTAATAATTGATAAAGCTCCGCCGGATGAATATGTAAATCATCTTCTGATGCACCATACCCGTTATAATTGATTGCAATCCCTAACTGCTTTAATTGCTCAGCTTGGGTTTGGGTTAATCCAACTTGTTGAGCTAGCTCATCTGCAACATGGATTAAATTATCACCGTACGCCGCCGTAATCGCCCAATTTACAAAACGTCCCGACAGGTAATGATTAATCAGTAAACTAGTACAAGTATCTGCACTGGTATCAATCAGCGCCTTTAAATTTGCATACTCTGGAATATCACCGGCAAAATGATGATCGCAATATAATACATTTGCACCTGCGTCTAACGCTTTTATCAAGGCAGATTTGTTCTTATCCATCGAGATATCAAGCACAGTTAATTCATCACCTGCTTGTACCGATATTTTTTCAACGAGCTTAATGTCTCGTTTAACGCCTGTGATTAGTTCTGCCTGTTTTGGCTCAGCTAAGCGCAGTTGGATCAGCGCACAAATGCCATCTGCATCACCATTAAATAAATCAAACGATTTGCCTGTTGATTGCATGAAGTAAACCTTTGTCTGTATCCGTTATAAAATCGAGTTTAGAAATACCCTTCGATTTTTTTCTTCTCCATTGAGCCTGACGAATCGCTATCTATCACTCGACCTTGGCGCTCAGATGTTGTTGCTAATAGCATTTCTTGAATAATTTCAGGCAAGGTTGCTGCTTCTGAATTAACAGCTCCAGTTAATGGATAACAACCTAATGTTCTAAAACGAACCATTTCCATACTTGGTTTTTCACCTGGCTCAAGCGGCATGCGCTCATCGTCTACCATAATCTTGACGCCATCACGCTCTACCACTGGGCGTTCTTTTGAAAAATAAAGTGATGGAATATCGATGCTTTCAAGGTAGATATACTGCCAAATATCAAGTTCAGTCCAGTTAGATAGTGGGAATACGCGAATACTTTCGCCTTTATCTATTTTGCTGTTGTATATGTTCCAAAGCTCAGGTCGTTGGTTTTTAGGATCCCATCTATGATTTTTATCACGGAAAGAATAAACGCGTTCTTTAGCACGTGATTTCTCTTCGTCACGGCGTGCACCACCAAATGCGGCGTCAAATCCATATTTGTTTAACGCTTGCTTAAGTGATTGAGTTTTCATGATATCTGTATGTTTAGCACTCCCATGACTGAAAGGACCAACATTCATATCTATGCCTTCTTGGTTGATATGAACTAACAAATCAAACCCATATTCTTTTGCAATACGGTCTCGAAATTCAATCATTTCTTTGAATTTCCAAGTGGTATCAACATGAAGCAAAGGAAATGGAATTTTTGCAGGGTAAAATGCTTTACGTGCTAAATGTAATAAAACAGATGAATCTTTACCAATTGAATACAGCATAACTGGGTTATCAAACTCAGCTGCAACCTCACGGATAATATGAATTGATTCAGCTTCAAGCTGTTTTAAGTGAGTTAATCTATGTTCTAACATGGTACTCGCTTCTATAATCAGAATGTTTAAGTAATTATATGCTTAGAATAAAGGATTCTATTCATATTCCATAATCAAAATTGTTATTTGATATGTTTATTTTGTAGGTCAGACAAGATTTTCTTTCAGTGCGTCACCAATTGCTTGCTCAAGTCGGTCAAATTGAATCGGCTTCTCTAAATATTCATAAATACCGAGTGTTTTTGCACTCTCTTCATTTACGTTTTCGCTATAACCAGTACAGAGTATAACGGGCATTTTAATTTGATTTGAAAATAAAGCTTGAACTAGTTCAACCCCTGTCATCTTCGGCATAGTTTGATCTGTTATTAATAAATCATATTCAGATTGATGTGCTAACAAATGAGTTAATGCTTGCTGACTATCGGTTGTGTACTCAGCCTGATAGCCTTTAATTTTTAACTTTTGAACAATTAATTGTGCAATAGAAATCTCATCATCCACAATATAAATTTTATATTCCGCCTGAGCTGGGTTTTGTTGTGAAGCGAGTGGTTTATCTGCTAAGGCTAGTTGTTCATTGTTTGAATCATGCAACTCAAACGGCAAATAAACATCAAATTGAGTGCCTTCGCCTAAAACCGAACTCACGCTAATGTGTCCACCTAACTGATGCACAATACCATGTACAATAGACAGCCCCATGCCAGTGCCTTCTCCTAATCCTTTAGATGTAAAGTAAGGATCAAATATTTTTTTCAAGGTCTCTGGGTCAATCCCACTACCTGTATCTTGAACCGATATTTTGACAAAGGTTTGAGAGAAATATTCATGACAAGATGAGCAAGTAACTCCTTGGTTCATACTGATGTCGCTTATAATGCTAAGCTTACCTTTTGCTGGCATCGCATCTCTGGCATTAATCGCTAAATTAATTAAAAGCTGTTGAAATTGAACCGGATCAACTTGCAAATTAACGCTTGCATTATGAATTAATTCAACATCTATTGAAGAAGGTATTATCGGCCGTACAATCGATTTAGCTTCATCTAACAACTCAGTAATGGCGACCTTTTTTAGCACTTGTGTTTCTTTTCGCGAAAATACCATCATTTGCTTTATCAAATCGCGAGCTCTTTCTCCGGATTGAATAATTTGTTCTAAATAAGGCTGAACTCTATCGGTTTTATTTAACTCCAGCATATCTGAACTTAATTCAGCATACCCTAAAATAGAAGCCAATATATTATTAAAATCATGGGCAATACCACCCGTTAACTGACCAATGGCTTCCATTTTTTGCGAATGCCTTAACTGGGTCTCAAGCATGGTTTTTTCATGCTCTGCTTGCTTCATCTGAGAAATATCTGAAATCGTCCCAGATAGATATAGAAAACGACCATTTTCTTTAACGGCTTGGCCTCTGGCTCGCAACCAAATTTGTTTTTTATCCGCTCTAATCGCTCTATACTCAACATCTAACAAGTTGCCAAAAATTAAATGAGCCTGTATTGCGCTGATAAAGTTATCAAGATCATCTTGGTGAATGGCCTCTTGCCAAGTATGTTCATCTTGCGTTGAATTTATTTTGGCTTGAGCTTTGGTGTAACCCAACATTTCCCAGTAACGGCTGTTCCAGTGCAACTGATTATTAACCATATCCCAATCAAATGTCGCATCTGAAGTTCCTTCAATTACACGCCTAAACCTTTGTTCACTGGCCGTTAACTTTTTCTCAAACTCGATTTGCTCAGAAATATCTCTGAATAAGTAAACAGCCCCCACGGCTTGACCATTTTGAATAATAGGGCTAACTCGTAAATCAACAGGTAAACGCCGACCGTCTTGACAGGCTAACCAGACTTTTGTTGAACCTGATATTTGCATAATCTTTGTATTAGCTGCGTTTTCACTTGCATACACTAGTTGATGAATCGGCATACGTTTCAAGTTTTCTTCTTGATAGCCTAATAAGTTGACACAGGCTTGATTAAATAATGTAACTTTACCTGATAAATCAACACTTAAAATACCATCATGCGCACTTTGAATAATAAGGTCTCTGTATTCCTTTTCTTTTTGAATTGCTTCTTTTTGCTTTAATTTTTGCCCAGTAATATCAGAAATTAACACCAATACTGTGCGATTATCTTCATCTACCTGCGGGAAAAACTTAACGAGTAAATACTTAGGATTATTATTTGGGAATTCGTAAAAAAATTCTATTTCTTGCTCAACGTGATCGGTTCTAACTTTCAATAGACAGTCAAAATACTGAGCTTGTGCTTCAAGAGATAATTTATTTAGCAAAGAATATGGTGAGTTTTTTTCGCCGGGGAACAGATCATAAATAAATTCAAAGCCACTACTCCAAATGATCTCTTTGGCAGGTAAAGTTACCTCCAAACAAGCAACATGGGATAAGTCTTGTACGTGCAGTAATCGAGTACGATGCCGCTCAACATTAATTTGCTCATATTTTAGTTTTCCTCGGCTAACAACAATCACTAGTAACAAAGCAACTAAAACACTGATCGCAACAAAAACCAGTACTACAATACCCATTTGAATTTTGTGTAGTGATTGATTAATACTTTGGTTTGAGATGCGTAATAATACGCCTATTGACTGATTTTTATTCCAGCGCCATGCAAACATATTAGCCGAAGATTGAAAGATAGACGTTTGTGCGTCCAAGTTTTCCAATAAATCAGCTAAAACCAATTCGGAATCTAGAATTGAATTTTCAAGTGATAAAATATCAACCCCAAATTGATTATATAAACTCACATTACTTTGTGAGCTCAACCGGGCGTTTTTTAATATATTGAGCAACCTAGGCTTAGCGTCGAGTTCAATCGCTAAAATCGCTATAACCTGCCCATCATCGATAAGCGGTACCCCAAACAAAATAGGAACCACTGCATTCGTTGTTGGCGACTTATTAACGGGCTCAACAAATAAAGCAGCTGACAAGCCATCTTGAATTCTATTCAACCAATTATGATACCCTTGGGTATTAGAAATGTTATCCGCAGACTGACCTTCAGCTCCCCAAATAAACACGCCGTCAGCATCAAACAAAAATGAGTCGATATAATTTGGATCGGCTAACACCCCATTTTCAATTAAAAAAGCAAAATAATTCATTTCGGAAATACTAACGACATTGCCATCACCTGACATTTTGCTTTTCACTTGTTTTTTGGCAAATTCTAATACGAGTGGATGAGCAGACCAAATCCCCAGCTCCTGTAGCTCTTGCTGTAACAAATCTTGAATTTGAGATTCTGCAAGGCCGACTTGAGCTACCATCAATTGTTGTTTTTCTTGTTTAAAATACTCGGTTAAATGAGATTGGATTACATACGCAAAACCGAGTAAAAAACTCACTCCAATTAAAAAACAAAGAAAAAACCAGCGTCCTACTGTATTCATGAATATAATACCGATATTGTTATAGTTATTTTCAGCAAAGGTTTATATATAAAGATGTCATCATTGTCCCCTGCTAGCCAATTAATCCTAAAGCATTTATCTGACAATATAGATAAGCACACTTTAATCGTTGATCCATTAGAAGTACAAGATATTAATCACCCGAGTTTTGCTGAATGTACACTTTGGAGTTTTAGAGAAATAAGCGCGACACAAGATAAGCAAGTCATTTGGCCCCAAACACCAGAGTTTAGTCAGTTTACCAAGATTATTGTATTCTTTCCAAAAGCAAAAGAAAAAGCAGTTTGGCTTTTATCTATGTTAGCTCAACATTCAAGTAAAGATACGTTAATTTACTTAGTAGGTGAAAATCGAAGTGGCATAAAAACTTGCCAAAAACTACTAACCAATCAATTATCAAACTTGCAAAAATTAGCATCTGGTAAACATTGCCTACTGTACCAAGGCTTACCTAACGGCAACTCTCCTCTACCAACAGATTTTGTATTTAAAAATTATGAAATTGAACAAAAGTCAATTAAAGTGGCTAGCTTACCCGGCGTATTTAGTCACGGCGAACTCGATAAAGGAACTGAGCTATTGTTAAATAATTTACCTGAAAATATATCAGGTAAAATATTAGACTTTGCCTGTGGTTGCGGGGTGATTGGTAGCTTTATCCGCAAGTATTACACGGATACACAACTCAGCTTTTGTGACATTGACGCATTAGCAATAGAAGCGACAAAACAGACTTTAAACTGTAATAATTTAGCCGGGCAAACTTACTTGTCTAACGGTTTACAAAAAATTTCATCAAAATATCACTATATTTTTACTAACCCCCCCTTTCACACAGGGCTAAAAATAGACTACTATATTTCAGAGGCCTTTATAAAAGCATGTGGTAAGCAACTGGAGTCATCAGGAAAATTGTACTTGGTTGCGAATAGATTTTTGAAGTATCCTCAAATTTTACAAAACCATTTTGATTTGGTAGAAGTGATAGCTGAGGACAATAAATTTAAGCTTTATTGTGCTTACAATCGTTAACCTTAATTAAGGCCGGAACAGCTTATGTTTCAGCTTTGTGTTAACTGACTGTTGTTTGTTAGCTGCACTTTTCAATCGTGTAGCTTCAAAGTGAGTTCATAAGCGGTGATGGTCATTACAACTATTTCAAGGCATGACTATGGCAGGGATTTTATCTATGATTTTGGCTGGTGGAGCCGGCACTCGGTTATTTCCATTAACTGAGACCCGCACCAAACCAGCAGTTCCGTTTGCAGGTCAATACAGACTTGTAGACTTTGTATTAAATAATTTCGTAAATTCTGATCTTCTGAAGATATACGTTTTAACTCAATTTAAATCTCAGTCACTTAATATTCATCTCAGGCAAGCTTGGCATTTTTCGGGCCTGACTGATCACTTTATTGACCCCATCCCAGCTCAAATGCGCATGGGAAAAAGATGGTATGAAGGCACGGCAGACGCAATTTACCAAAATTTGCGTTTAATCGAAATTCACGATCCTGACCAAGTTGTTATTTTTGGTAGCGATCACATTTACAAAATGAACGTCCGTCAAATGACCGACTACCATGCAAAATTACAAGCAGATTTAACCGTTGCAGCCATTCGCGTTCCAATTGAAGAAGCTCACCAATTTGGAGTAATGGAAATTGATGATGCTGGTCGTTTAATCGGCTTTGAAGAAAAGCCTGCAAATCCAAAATGCTTACCTGGCAATCCAGATGTCGCGCTTATCTCTATGGGCAACTACGTTTTTAACCCTGAAGTGTTATACAAAGAGTTAAAAGATGATGCTAAAGATCAAAACTCATCACATGACTTTGGTAAAAACATTATTCCTAAGTTAATGGCCCAAGGTAATGTTTATGTATACGATTTTGCTAATAATCAAATTCCAGGTGAACGAGGTGATCCATTCTACTGGCGTGATGTAGGTACAATAGATTCATATTGGCAAGCATCAATGGACTTTTTAGATTCTGACAGTGCATTAGACTTATATAATCCTAAATGGCCGATGCGAACTTTTCATCCAACCTTACCTGCAGCGCAAATATATAGCTGTGCTAAAGGAGAACCGAACAAAATAAGCGATAGCTCAATCGCATCTGGTTGTGTTATTGAAGGCGCAAAAGTAGAAAAATCGGTCTTAGGTTTCGAAGTTTTAGTTGAACCTAATTCATCTATTACCGAAAGCGTTATTATGGGCAATAATTCAATTGGTGAAGGTTGTAAACTGCATCGAGTGATTTTAGATAAAAATGTTTCTTTAGCTGCAGGTACTCAAATTGGACTTGATCATGACGAAGATGAAAAGCGCGGTTTCACCATTTCAAAAGGCGGCGTTGTCACTGTTCCAAAAGGCACTCGGGTAGGATTTAACGACTAACAGAATGAATATATTATTTGTATCATCAGAGGTTGAAGACCTTGCGAAAACCGGGGGCTTAGCAGATGTTGCTAAAGCACTCCCGCTTTCATTTAAATCGGTAGGCCACGATGTTCGCATCGTTACTCCTTTGTACCAAACCAGTTCCAATGTTGAACATGCAAAAACGATTTTAACCAATGTCACATTACATGCTGGGGATAGCCTATATCACTATAATGTTAAACAAGTAGATTTACACGGTGTGACAGTCTATTTAGTTGATTACCCAGATTATTTTTTTCGTAAAGGGATTTATAGCGATGGTTACCACGCCTATGATGACAATGGTGAACGTTATGCATTTTTTAGCATGGCGGCACTGCATCTGGCTCAACTATTAGAGTTTAAAACTGACATTATTCATTGTAACGATTGGCATACTGGTTTAATTCCATTTTATTTAAAAAAACATTGGTCAAACAGTGAATATTTAGCGGAAGCTAAAACTGTACTTTCGGTTCACAATGGGGCATTTCAAGGCGTATTTGCATTAGATTCAGTTCCATTTTTACAAAAAAGTGGGGTTAATTATGAAGATATTCACCATGGCAACATTAACTATTTAAAAATAGGTGTTCAGTACGCAACTAAAATTGTCGCGGTAAGCCCTAGTTACGCGCAAGAGCTACAAACAGATTTAGGTTCTCACCATATGGGGGATTTGTTTCGTAGCCGCTCACAAGATTTAGTAGGCATCATTAACGGTTGTGATTATACGCAATGGAATCCTGAAACGGATACGATGATCCCCACCAATTATTCTGCAGAAGATATGAATGGCAAAGCGTTTTGTAAAGCTAATTTACAGCAGCATAGTCATTTACCAGTCGACGGCGATATCCCTTTGATTGGGATGGTTTGTCGAATCACCGACCAAAAAGGATTTAGTTACTTAATTCCTATCATTAAAAATATTTTGCATCATAATGTTCAATTGGTATTAATTGGAACTGGTGATCCTGAGCTTGTCAGGCAAATACAGAGCATTAGCGATCGTCATCGCAATAAATTCTTTTTTATGAATGACTTTAGTTTAAGCTTTTCTCACTTGGTAACTGCTGGCAGCGATTTCTTTTTAATGCCGTCTCTATTTGAGCCTTGTGGGTTAAATCAAATGTATTCACTTGCCTACGGCACTTTGCCTATTGTTCGTGCTGTTGGTGGTTTAAAAGATACAGTGATTGATTTAGAAGCTGATCCCATTAACGCCAATGGTTTTGTATTTGATCGCCCCGACAGTGAAGCCTTGCTAAACTGTATCCGTAAAGCTTTGTTGTTTTATCATGAGTATCCTCAAACGTTTGACATTGTAAGAAAAAAATCAATTCAAACGCACTTTAATTGGCATGACTCTGCAATGAAATATGAAGCGCTTTATCGTTCAATTAACTAACCCTATCAGCTTAAGCTGGCATATCAGCTTAAGCTTTTTTTAATTTATGATATTCATCAAACCATCGTATCAGCTCTTTTTAAGCCTTGGATTATTATGTATTTCACCAACGTTACTGGCTAACTACGAGCAATGCATTCAAGCCGATAAACGCCAAACCATTTGTCCGCATGTTATTATTCGTTCAATTGAAACGAGCAACCCAAAATATAAAGATAAAGCAATCTGTATTTGTATAAGCGACTTTAAAGGCGTATTTAACAAAACCGAAAATCGCTCTGAGCAGCTAAATTCAAAATTAGAAAAAACTCAAACCCAATATGGCCTCAGCCAAGAGGATTTGCTCAAACTCATTACCGGAGAACGCTAATGAAAATTTGTGCAAATTAATAATTTCTATACTTTATTCGCCTACTGACCGCATTTAGCTAACTGATATTGGCATCGCTTTTCAAACTCGCCTAAATTTAAAACTTTAAATTGAGTTAAAATGCATGGGACTAAAAAAAGGTACCCTCTTTCAACCCAATAAATTGCATTTTGTTGATATTTTTTCGCTAAATTTATTGCCGTTCCTTTGTCCGTCATAACGGCCCAGCTGTGCTCAAAATGATCAAATTCAGGTGAGCACCCCCATAATTTTCGATAAGGGGCTTTAAGCAACTCTATATCTGCTTGTAAACGGTTGTCTAATCTTTGGTTCGTATTTTTTGTACATATACTACCTAATGGGTTGTATGCCGTAATAATGGCAAAACTGGCTTGAGCGTTAAGCCGCTGCTCCATCAAAAAAATAGTTCTAGTGTAAAGGTACCATAGTTGATCCATGTTCATGCTCCTTTCGGTATGTGAAACACTAAACCGATAAAACAATGAAGGATAAACGAACAGTTTATTTTTATACAAACGTGACAAGCGGCTACATGAATATTTTAGAAGGCTTGTTAATCGGCTAAATTGACATAAACTTAATCAATTAAATTATAAATTCCTTCACTTATGTTGAGCACAAAAAGTAGCTTGTCTAATTCAATAAAATACCGCATTGTCAACATGATCATTTTGATATCAGGTAGTGCGTTATTAATTGGGTTTTTAATTAATGGTTTAGTTGATATTGAACAAAAAAAAGCCCAGTTACTTGAACAAGCGTACTCATATGCCAACATTATTAGCGCTGGCGCTATACCAAACTTAATCAATAAAAATAGTATAGAAGAAAAAGCCCGTTTAGCTCACCTAAATACAGCTAGCAATCTTAAAAATGTACAAATTTATATTAAGAATGAAACGGACTCACAAATTGCTTTTTTTGCTGGCTATCATCGTAAAAATACTCAACTACTCACATTAACGATAAAAGATATAAAGCACCTTTTCCAACCCAACTTTAGTCGCGATAATTTAATGCTTTGCAAAGCCATTAATCAACAAGCAGCCGCTATTGGTTATCTTTGTATGCGCTTATCACTTGATGCGCTTAATCAAACTATAAACAACAGCCTTTATATAAAACTCAGCGTATTAATCGTATCTTTAGTCATTGCATTATTATTGGCACTTAAACTGCAAAACTCGATAACTCAACCAATCAGCCAACTTGTTTCTTTATTTAAACATGTCGCCAAAGCAAAAGATTATGGGATTAGAGCACCTAAACAAACTTTAATTGAATTAAATGGGTTAAGTAACGCTTTCAATACAATGTTAGACCGAATTCAATTCAACCTAAAAAAGCAAGCGCAAGCAGAACAGGAAGTTAGAATATTAAACCAAACACTTGAAAACAAAATATCACAACGGACCAACGCGCTAAAAGATTCAAACAAAGAGTTAATGGACACACTAGCCACTTTACATGAGTACCAAAGTCAATTGGTCGAAAATAAAAAAATGGCTTCTCTTGGCGATATGGTTGCGGGGATTGCCCATGAAGTTAACACCCCCTTGGGGCTTGGAATTACCGCATCAACGTTAATGCAAGATAGACTTAGTGAAATACAAGATTCACTTTCACAAAAAAAATTAACCGAAAGCCAATTAACTCGTTTTTTAACTGAGAGTAATGAAAGTTTAGAGATAATTTACCGTAACTTAAATCGTTCGGCTGATTTAATTACTCGCTTTAAACAACTTGCAGTGAATCAAATACATGAAAAGCGTCAATTATTTAAAGTAAAAAGTTTTTTAGATGATGTTTTTTTATCGCTAAAACCTAAATTTCACACAACAAAACATCAGGTCAATGTTGACTGTGATCCTGAATTAGAAGTATCAACTCAAGCTGGCGCCCTACAGCAAGTGCTAACAAATTTAATCATGAACTCTTTGATTCATGGGTTTGATCATAACGAGAAAGGAGCGATATCAATCAAAGCTAAAAGTGAAAACAATAAACTGTTGATTGAATATAAAGATAATGGGAAAGGTGTTAGTGAGCAGCTAAAAAATAAAATATTCGATCCTTTTGTCACAACAAAAAGAGGCTCTGGTGGCAACGGTTTAGGTATGCATCTAGTCTATAATTTAGTCACTCAAGCACTACAAGGACAAATATCTGTTACCAGTGAACTAGGCCAAGGAATTTATTTTTTAATAGAAATTCCATTAGATTTAGATATACATAAAGCACAGTAACTTAAGGAATTAAGCTGCATTTTTGCATGCGCCTGATGAAAATGTTAAAAAGTTGCCAATTAATTCAATAAATCAGCCGGAATGGATTGAGAGATTGCCTGCTAGTCACTATAATCAACTGAAATAAAATAATTTTATTCAACATAAGACGATAAATCATGCAAACACATAATATCCTAATCGTAGAAGACGAAGCGGTCACCCGCAATACACTTGTTAGCCTGTTCGAAGCAGAAGGTTATAACGTATTCGCTGCTGAAGATGGCGAAGAAATGCACACTTTGCTTAAAAACAATGACATTAATTTAGTTGTCATGGACATTAACCTACCTGGTAAAAACGGCTTAATGTTAGCTCGCGAATTACGCGAAATTAAAAGCATGGGTTTAATATTTTTAACAGGCCGTGATAACGATGTCGATCGTATTTTAGGTCTTGAAATTGGCGCTGATGACTATTTAGTTAAGCCTTTTAACCCAAGAGAATTAACCATACGTGCGCGTAACTTAATGAATCGCACTAAAGTTGCACCGAATGAGCCAACAGAAGCCGTTAGTGAATATCGTTTTAACGGTTGGGTACTTGATTGTGATAGCCGTTCATTAGTTTCACCTCATCAAGAAAGCATGCGCTTACCAAAAAGTGAATACCGCGCATTACAGTTATTGTTAGATAACCCTGGGAAAATATTAACTCGTGAACAGTTAATTAAAGAAATGACTGGTCGTGAATTAAAACCAAACGATAGAACGGTTGATGTAACCATTCGCCGCTTACGTAAACATTTTGAGTCAATTCCTGATACACCTGAAATTATTTCAACAATTCATGGTGAAGGTTATCGTTTTTGTGGAGAGGTTGAGAAGTAACTTAACCGATTTGCATATGATTAGGGTATAAAAAAGCAGCCCTAGGCTGCTTTTTTATCCAATCATAATGAGCTAATGCTACATAACCTTTCAACTCATCTTACAAAGTATTAATCCAATTTTTCAGCACATCTAAGTCATTATTACAAGCGTGTTTAAGCTGCTCCACTCTATCATCTAAATTTTCCCACCAAGCTGGCGTGTCGGTTAACTGAATTTGATTAGCAACATTTTGAATTCGTTTTAAGCCCATTGAAGCTGCTGCCCCTTTTATTTTATGTGCTTGCTTGCCAATTTCTTCTTGGTCTTTGGCGCACAAATTAGTATTCAAAATATCCATATATTCCGCTATCAGCTTTTCAAACAATTCAACATTTTGTTCAATTAAATCATAGCCTATGGTATCAAGTAACTGCTCTAAAAACTCCACATCCAAGATACTCTTATCTATGCTTTTAATATTAGATGTGGCTTCTTCTTTCACTGTTTCAGCCTGCACATCTATCACATCATCTTGGTCAAATAAACGGTTGAATACTTTATGTACATTATCTATTTTAATAGGTTTAGCGATCACATCCGTTAAACCTTTACTTAAATATTCATCTCTGGTTTTAATCACATTTGCCGTTAGCGCTACAATAGGCGGTAAAGTAACATCAAGCGTTTGCCAGTGATTTAAAACATCAAACCCTGTCATGTCTGGTAATTGAATATCCAACAAGACGATATCAAAGCTCTGCTGGTTAAACTTATCAATAGCTTGTTGACCTGTTTTAGCCACTGTCGTTTTATGACCCAGCTTAGTCAAAATAGAGTTTGCAACCACTACATTTAATTCAACATCCTCAACCAGCAAGATATTAAGACCACTGACATTACTATCGCCAGCGGTATCTGGTGCTTCAGCTAAATCCAATTTAAGTGATACTGAAAATGAGCTTCCTTGGTTTATTTCACTGTGAACCTCAATTTGGCCGCCCATAGATTCAACCAAAATTTTAGATATAGCCAAGCCTATGCCCGTACCTGTACCTGCTCTCACTTCCTCTCTATCTACCTGATAGTACATGGTAAATATATTTTCTAGCTCTTTATCCGGTATACCAATACCACTGTCAACAATTTCAAAATCTAACCAAGCAAAGGTATTTCGAATATGGCAATCGACATTAAATTCAACATCGCCTTTTAAAGTAAATTTAACCGCGTTCGCAAGCAAATTCCACAAAACTTGTCGTAAACGCGTTGGATCGGCCATCACCCAGCGATCCTCTGGGACATTCGAACGAAATCTAAAGTGTAGCTGCTTTTGCTCAGCCATTAAGGTAGCGACACTGTTTAACTCATAAACAAAACCTGACAAATCAACTGGCTCTAAATTAATGGCCAATTTATCTCTTTCTATTTTATCTAAATCGATAATATCGTTAAAAATATTACCCAAAGTAACTGCACAGGCAAAAATGGTGCTGACTTGGTTATGCTGCTCGGTGGTTAGCTTAGAATCTTTTAAAATGCGGCTAATTCCAACAATCCCATTTAATGGTGTTCTCAATTCATGGCTGATAGTTGAAATAAAAGCTGTTTTATCTCGGCTGGCTTTTTCAAGCGCTTCTTGAGCTTGCTGTTTTTCCATAATATCTCGGCCAAAACCAAGCAAACCAATTCGTTTACCTTCATTATTGAAAAAAGGCACTTTTTTGATTAAAAATAATTTTTTACTACCGCTAGGATAAGTAAGCCACATATCATAAGTTAAGCTTGCATTACTGGCCAATACCTCACGATCAGAAGCCACTACTTTCTCTGCTATATCTTCAGAATAAACGTCCCATGGCGTTAGCCCTATCATTTCTTTTTCGGTCTTACCGGTTAATTCCTCAAATGAGCGGTTACAACCTGAAAAACGGCCGTTTTCATCACGGTAATAAATAATATCAGGTGAACAGTCAAAAGCTGATCGTAGCAAAATAGATTGTTCATATAAATTTTGCTGAGTGCGTTGACGCTCTTCTATTTGTTGTTTTAATAATCGAATAGCCTCTTCGCGTTGAAGTTCTGCGCGCTTACGTTCTTCTATTTCATAATTGAGTTGTTGAATATTGTGGCGTAAATTTGATGCTGATGCTTTATCTTGCTTACGCAAAGCTTCAAGCTGCTCTATAACCTGTGTTAAATGCTCTCTAGAGCGCTCTAACCGACGAATTAGCTCTGACATAAAGTAGAGCACCCAAGGCATTGTCAATAATGTCAGCAAAACAGGATCGATATAATCCCTAACAACTACTTCACCATATAAGATGTAATTTAGCAGGGTTACTTCAAAGGCTGTAAAGCTTAAAGCCAGAGCTAAAAAAAACAAGCTTACACGCCAGGTTCCAAAACGATTTACTATCTTTGCAACCTTCTCAGGCCAAGATAACTTGCCAGATTTTTTTAACATAAAGCAGCCTATGTACTCGTATTTATAGAAGAATAAAACAATTAACCCGACTTAGGTTAACTTATTATTGTAAAACAAAAAAGGCGCCAAAGGCGCCTTTTTACGTAGTAACTTTCGTTATTAATAACAAAAATTATTCAACGATTTTAGCAACAACACCGGCGCCAACTGTACGGCCACCTTCACGAACTGCGAAGCGTAAACCTTCGTCCATCGCGATTGGAGAGATTAACTCTACTACCATTTTGATGTTATCACCAGGCATTACCATTTCTACGCCTTCTGGTAATTCTACCGCACCTGTTACGTCCGTTGTACGGAAGTAAAACTGTGGACGATAGCCTTTGAAGAATGGCGTATGACGACCACCTTCATCTTTCGAAAGTACGTATACTTCTGATTCAAACTTAGTATGTGGTGTGATTGAACCTGGCTTACATAATACTTGACCACGCTCTACGTCTTCACGCTTAGTACCACGTAATAATGCACCAATGTTCTCACCTGCTCGACCTTCGTCAAGCAATTTACGGAACATTTCTACACCAGTACAAGTCGTTTTCGTTGTATCACGGATACCTACGATTTCGATTTCTTCACCAACTTTGATGATACCTGATTCTACACGACCTGTTACTACTGTACCACGGCCTGAGATTGAGAATACATCTTCTACTGGCATCAAGAACGGCTTATCAATATCGCGCTCTGGCTCTGGAATGTATGAATCTAACGCTTCACCTAATTCAACAATTTTTGCTTCCCACTCTTCTTCACCTTGTAAAGCTTTTAATGCTGAACCTTGGATTAGTGGTAAGTCGTCACCTGGGAAGTCGTATTCTGAAAGTAATTCACGTACTTCCATTTCTACTAATTCTAATAACTCTTCATCATCTACCATGTCACATTTGTTCATGAATACGATGATGTAAGGGACACCTACTTGGCGTGATAATAAGATGTGCTCACGCGTTTGTGGCATTGGGCCATCTGCTGCGCTTACTACTAAGATTGCACCATCCATTTGAGCTGCACCTGTGATCATGTTTTTTACATAATCCGCGTGTCCAGGACAATCTACGTGCGCGTAGTGACGGCTTGGCGTATCATATTCAACGTGTGAAGTATTGATTGTAATACCGCGCTCACGCTCTTCTGGTGCATTATCGATTGATGCGAAATCTTTAGCATCACCACCGTGTACTTTTGCTAGTACTGTAGAGATTGCTGCTGTTAAAGTCGTTTTACCGTGGTCAACGTGTCCAATTGTACCAACGTTAACGTGCGGTTTCGTACGTTCAAATTTTTCTTTAGCCACTTTTAATTACCTTTCTTAAGATGACCTGCAAGCAGGTCATAACTGATTACTAAGATTTACGAGATTCGATTATTTGTTGAGTGATATTTTTTGAAGCTTCGGCATAACAGTCAAACTCCATAGAGTAAGACGCGCGACCTTGAGTTTGAGAACGCAAATCGGTTGCGTAACCAAACATTTCTGCTAAGGGCACTTTAGCTCTAACAACTTTAATACCACTTGGGCCATCATCCATACCATCGAT
This sequence comes from Catenovulum adriaticum, assembly GCF_026725475.1. NCBI lineage: Bacteria > Pseudomonadati > Pseudomonadota > Gammaproteobacteria > Alteromonadales > Alteromonadaceae > Catenovulum > Catenovulum adriaticum. Next base: position 510,490 of record NZ_CP109965.1, on the reverse strand, counting down.
CATACCTCGACGTCGGTTAATGTCACCCACAACATCCCCCATAAATTCCTCTGGTGTTGTCACTTCAACTTTCATTGTTGGCTCAAGTAATACTGGATTAGCTTGAGAACAACCATTTTTGAAGCCCATCGACGCTGCAATTTTAAATGCCATTTCGTTAGAGTCAACATCATGGTATGAACCATCATATAATGTTACCTTAACGTCAAGCACCGGATAGCCCGCCAATACACCTGATTGCATTTGCTCCTGACAACCTTTGTCGACAGAAGGGATGTATTCTTTCGGAACAACACCGCCTACGATTTCGTTAACGAATTCGTAACCAGCACCTTCTTCCTGAGGTTCTATTTTCAACCAAACATGACCAAATTGACCACGACCACCAGATTGGCGAACAAACTTCCCTTCAACTTCAACCGCTGAACGAATAGTCTCACGATAGGCAACCTGAGGTTTACCTACGTTTGCTTCAACTTTGAATTCTCGCTTCATTCTATCCACGATTATATCAAGGTGAAGCTCACCCATACCTGAAATGATAGTTTGACCTGTTTCATCGTCAGTTTCAACTCTGAACGATGGATCTTCAGCCGCCAATTTGCTCAAAGCAATACCCATTTTTTCTTGGTCTGCTTGAGTTCTTGGTTCTACTGCAACTGCAATAACTGGCTCAGGAAACTCCATTCGTTCAAGCGTAATAATATGATTCGGATCACACAAGGTATCACCGGTTGTCACATCTTTTAAGCCAATCGCTGCTGCGATATCGCCCGCATGAACTTCTTTAATTTCTTCGCGCTTGTTAGAGTGCATTTGTACAATACGGCCAAAACGTTCACGTTTAAATTTAACCGGGTTATAAACAGCATCACCTGTTCCTACAACACCTGAATAAACTCGGAAGAAAGTCAATGTACCGACAAATGGATCGGTTGCAATCTTAAATGCCAATGCTGAGAAAGGTTCATTATCATCTGCATGACGCTCACCTTCAGACTCATCCTGATTAATGCCCTTTATTGCAGGCACATCAACCGGAGATGGCATATATTCAATAACAGCATCTAATACTGCTTGAACACCTTTGTTCTTAAATGCAGAACCGGCGGTGCATAGAACTATTTCGTTGTTTAGAGTGCGAGTTCTCAGGGCTTGTTTAATTTCAGCTTCAGTTAATTCTTCACCTTCTAAGTACTTGTCCATCAAGTCCTCAGAAGCTTCAGCTGCCGCTTCAATTAATTTTTCTCGCCACAATTCACACTCATCTACCATATCTGCCGGGATATCTTCGTATACGAAGCTAGTGCCTTGGTCTTCGTTATTCCAGTTGATATATTTCATTTTGATTAAATCAACTACACCACTGAAATCTTCTTCTGCACCGATTGGCAATTGAATTGGAACAGGCGTTGCGTTTAAACGCTTTTCGATCTGTCCAACTACAGCAAGAAAATCAGCACCCGTACGATCCATTTTATTAACGAATACCATACGAGGTACATGATATTTATCTGCTTGTCGCCATACGGTTTCAGATTGAGGTTGAACACCAGATGATGCACAAAAAACGACAACAGCGCCATCAAGTACACGCAGAGAACGTTCAACTTCAATTGTGAAATCGACGTGCCCTGGTGTGTCTATAATGTTTACCCTGTGATCGTCAAACTGCGCATCCATACCACGCCAAAAAGTCGTGGTAGCGGCAGAAGTGATAGTGATACCACGTTCTTGTTCTTGCTCCATCCAGTCCATGGTTGCCGCACCATCGTGAACCTCACCAATTTTGTGAGATAAACCGGTATAGAAAAGCACACGTTCTGTGGTAGTTGTTTTACCAGCATCTACGTGTGCACAAATTCCGATATTACGATAGCGCTCAATAGGCGTTTTACGAGCCACGACACATATCCTTTTTGTTTGGAATTACCAACGATAATGAGCGAATGCTTTGTTAGCTTCTGCCATACGGTGAACGTCTTCACGTTTCTTAACAGCAGAACCTTTGTTTTCTGACGCGTCTATAATTTCGGCAGCTAGACGCTGAGACATTGATTTTTCACCACGCTTACGAGCAGCTTCTACTAACCAACGCATACCAAGAGTGTTACGACGAACTGGGCGAACTTCTACAGGAACCTGATAGGTAGAACCACCAACACGACGAGACTTAACTTCGACTGCAGGACGAACATTATCAAGCGCATTTTCGAAAACTTCAACATGCTGTTTGCTTGATTTTTCAACTGCGATATCTAGTGCACCGTAAACAATCTTTTCAGCGATTGATTTTTTGCCGTCTAACATAACGACATTTACGAATTTAGCTAATAGTTCACTATGGAACTTAGGATCTGGTAGGATTTTACGTTGACCTACAACTCTTCTTCTAGGCATTTTAATACTCCAATTTTTTCAGGGATAACCCAAAACTAATATTTAATGATGCTTGGCCTTACTCGGATAGGAGTACCTTAAGCCTTAGGTCTCTTAGCACCGTACTTAGAGCGTGCTTTTCTACGCTTAGCAACACCTGCACAGTCCAATGAACCACGTACAGTGTGATAACGCACACCGGGTAAATCTTTAACACGACCACCACGAATAAGAACAACACTATGCTCTTGTAAGTTATGGCCTTCACCACCGATATAAGAAGTTACTTCAAAACCGTTGGTTAAACGAACACGACAAACTTTACGTAATGCCGAATTTGGTTTTTTTGGTGTAGTTGTATATACACGAGTACATACACCACGTCGCTGTGGACAAGCTTCTAAAGCAGGTACATTACTTTTAGTAATCTGCTTTACACGAGGCTTGCGCACGAGCTGGTTAATAGTTGCCATCAACTGCTCCTAACTATGTTTCTATTAGCGTTTAAAATGAAAAATCCGCGTCCCTATAATTCAGGGACGCGGAATTTTAATGGTCAAGGAATGAACTGTCAAATAAAACGCACAACCTTAGCGATTATTCTGCTAATTTATGCGATAAATAATGACATTAGTCCTGATTGCCACTGAAATCTGCATTTAATGCATCAGTCAAGGCTTTTTCTGCTTCGTCTGCGGTCACTTGAGTTTCTACTTCAGGTAAAGCAACTTTCATTCGGCTTGCAGCCCGTTTTTGATGATAAGCATAGCCTGTACCTGCAGGAATCAAACGACCTACAATAACGTTTTCTTTCAAACCACGTAAATCATCTGTCTTACCACTTACCGCGGCTTCAGTTAACACTCGAGTTGTTTCCTGGAACGAGGCGGCAGAAATAAATGATTCAGTTGAAAGTGAAGCTTTTGTAATACCTAATAATTGGTATTCAAATTTAGCTGGCTCTTTATTTTGAGCTTCTAGTTCACGATTACCAATGTTAACCGCAGCGACTTCAGCTGTTTCACTTTCTAAGAATTGTGAATCACCAGCACCGGTAATAACACACTTACGTAGCATTTGACGAACAATTACTTCAATGTGTTTGTCATTGATTTTTACACCTTGTAAACGATATACGTCTTGTACTTCGTTTACGATGTAGGTACAAACATCTAAAGTACCACGTAGACGTAAAATATCATGAGGTGATTCAGGACCATCGGCGATTACCTCACCTTTTTCAACCTGCTCACCTTCAAACACATTTAATTGACGCCATTTAGGAATCATTTCTTCGTGCTGAACAGCACCATGCTCTGCGGTAATAATCAAACGGCGTTTGCCTTTTGTTTCTTTACCAAAGCTCACAGTACCAGACATTTCAGCTAAGATAGCTGGATCTTTCGGTTTACGCGCTTCAAATAAATCAGCTACTCGAGGTAGACCACCCGTAATGTCACGAGTTTTCGAACTCTCTTGCGGAATACGTGCAATCGCATCACCACTTTGTACCTGCGCACCATCTTCAAGGTTAACTAATGCATTACCAGGCAAGAAGTACTGAGCTGGCATATCTGTGCCGCTCATGTTAACCGCTTGACCTTTTTCATCAACCAATCGAATCGCAGGGCGCATTTCTTTACCTGAGCCTGTGCGATCTTTCGGATCGATAACCACAATGCTAGATAAACCAGTTAACTCATCGGTTTGACGGGTAATAGTAACACCATCGACCATATCAGCAAACTGAACTTTACCTTCAACCTCGGTAATAATTGGATGCGTATGCGGATCCCAATTAGCAATGACTTCGCCAGCCGAAACTGCTTCACCGTCTGCTTTGCTCATTACGGCACCGTAAGGTACTTTATAACGTTCTTTTTGACGGCCTAATTCATCAATTACCGTTAATTCACTTGAACGTGAAGTAATGACAATTTTTCCATCTGAGTTCGTTACAAATTTAGCACGAGCTAATTTAATTGAACCATCCGTTTTAACTTGAATGCTGTTTTCAGCTGACGCTCTTGATGCTGCACCACCAATGTGGAATGTACGCATGGTAAGCTGTGTACCCGGTTCACCAATCGATTGTGCCGCAATAACACCAACGGATTCACCTTGGTTAATGATATGACCACGAGCCAAGTCACGACCATAACACTGAGCACAAACACCAAAGTCATTATCACAAGTTATAACTGAGCGAACTTTAACTTCATCAATTGAATTAATTTCTAATTGATCACATAAAGCTTCGTCAATCATCACGTTACGTGGGATAAGTACTTCATTGCTATTTGGAAGATATACATCTTCTGCTACAACACGACCTAATACACGCTCTCGAAGTGGCTCTACAACATCACCGCCTTCGATTAATGGACGCATTACAGTACCATCTTCAGTACCACAATCTTCGCTCAATACAACCATATCTTGAGCAACATCAACTAAACGACGTGTTAAATAACCTGAGTTTGCGGTTTTAAGTGCAGTATCAGCCAAACCTTTACGAGCACCGTGAGTAGAAATAAAGTACTGAAGTACGTTCAAACCTTCACGGAAGTTAGCGATAATTGGCGTTTCTATGATTGAACCATCCGGTTTTGCCATCAAGCCACGCATACCTGCTAACTGACGAATCTGAGCTGGGCTACCACGAGCGCCTGAATCCGCCATCATATAAATTGAGTTAAAGCTGTCTTGCTCTTCATCTTCGCCTTTTGCGTTTTTAACAACTTCTTTTGATAAGTTGTCCATCATTGACTTAGCAACGCGTTCATTGGCAGAAGACCAAATATCGATAATCTTGTTGTATTTTTCACCCGCTGTTACAAGACCAGATTGGAACTGCTCCTGAATCTCAGTAACTTCAGCTTCAGCCGCATCAACAATATCTTTCTTGGCATCAGGAATAACCATATCATCAATACCAACAGAGGCACCTGATAGCATTGCAAAATGGAAACCTGTATACATAATTTGGTCAGCAAAGATAACAGTATCTTTTAAACCAAGTTGACGATAACAGCCATTTAGCAAGCGAGAAATTTGCTTTTTACCCATTGGCTGGTTGATTAAATCAAACGACATGCCTTCTGGTAAAATTAACGATAATATTGCACGACCAGCAGTTGTATCAACAATACGAGTTGCCGTTTCTTTTTCGCCTGCATCATTTGTTAGGGTTTCTGTAATTCTAACTTTAACTCGGCTGTGCAATTCAACATTGTTGGTACGATATGCTTTTTCAGCTTCTTTAGGATCTTTAAATACAGCACCTTCACCTAAACCATTCACTTTGTCACGAGTCATATAATAAAGACCCAAAACAACGTCTTGAGACGGAACGATAATAGGCTCACCGTTTGCTGGTGATAAAATGTTATTGGTTGACATCATTAACGCACGAGCTTCTAACTGAGCTTCCAACGTTAACGGTACGTGAACCGCCATTTGGTCACCATCGAAGTCAGCGTTGTAAGCCGCACAAACGAGTGGGTGTAAATGGATTGCTTTACCTTCAATTAGAACAGGTTCAAATGCTTGAATACCTAATCTGTGAAGTGTTGGCGCACGGTTTAATAATACCGGATGTTCACGAATAACTTCGTCTAACACATCCCATACTTCCGGTGCTTCACGTTCAACTAATTTTTTAGCTGCTTTAATAGTCGTTGCTAAACCACGTAGCTCTAATTTTCCGTAAATAAATGGTTTGAATAACTCAAGTGCCATTTTTTTCGGTAAACCACATTGGTGTAAACGTAATGTTGGACCTACTGTAATTACAGAACGGCCAGAGTAATCTACACGTTTACCTAGTAAGTTTTGACGGAAACGACCTTGTTTACCTTTGATCATATCAGCCAAAGATTTTAAAGGACGCTTGTTAGAACCCGTAATTGCACGACCACGTCGACCATTATCTAATAATGCATCAACCGCTTCTTGCAACATACGTTTTTCATTACGAACGATAATATCGGGTGCCGCTAAATCTAATAAACGTTTCAAACGGTTATTACGGTTAATCACACGGCGATATAAATCATTCAAATCAGACGTTGCAAAACGGCCGCCGTCTAGCGGTACTAATGGACGTAAATCAGGCGGCAAAACAGGTAAAACTGTCATGATCATCCAGCGAGGATCATTGCCTGACTGATGGAAAGCTTCCATTAGTTTAAGACGTTTAGTAATTTTTTTACGCTTAGTTTCAGAGTTTGTCTCTGGTAACTCTTCGCGCATCATCTTGATTTCTTGTTCAAGATCGATGTTATCCAATAACCCTAAAATGGCTTCAGCACCCATTTTAGCGTCAAATTCGTCACCGTATTCTTCTAACGCATCAAGGTAATCTTCTTCATTTAATAACTGACTGCGCTCTAGCGAAGTCATGCCAGGCTCAGTGACTACAAATGATTCAAAATAAAGTACACGTTCAATATCACGTAACGTCATATCAAGCATTAAGCCGATTCGAGACGGTAATGATTTTAAGAACCAAATATGTGCAACCGGGCTTGCCAATTCAATGTGACCCATGCGCTCACGACGTACTTTGGTCAAGGTAACTTCAACGCCACACTTTTCACAAATTACACCACGGTGCTTCAAACGCTTGTATTTACCACACAAACATTCGTAGTCTTTAATCGGGCCAAAAATACGCGCACAGAACAAGCCGTCGCGTTCAGGTTTGAACGTACGGTAGTTAATAGTTTCAGGTTTTTTCACTTCACCGAATGACCATGAACGAATCATGTCAGGTGACGATAAACCAATTCGAATACGATCGAATTCTTCTGTTTTGTTCTGTTGCTTGAGAAACTTCAGTAAGTCTTTCACGCTGATTCTCCAGTCGGAGTTAAAATCCTAAGCCGCAAGTAATCTTGCGGCTCCTAGCCTTTTTAGAAGATTACTCTTCTTCCAATTCAATGTTGATACCTAAAGAACGGATTTCTTTCAACAATACGTTGAAAGACTCAGGCATGCCTGGTTCCATCTTGTGGTTTCCATCCACAATGTTCTTATACATCTTAGTACGACCGTTAACGTCATCTGACTTAACTGTCAACATTTCTTGTAGTGTATAAGAAGCACCGTAAGCTTCAAGTGCCCAAACTTCCATCTCACCGAATCTTTGACCACCAAACTGAGCTTTACCACCTAATGGCTGCTGAGTAACTAAGCTGTACGAACCTGTTGAACGCGCATGCATTTTATCATCAACTAAGTGATTCAATTTAAGCATGTACATATAACCAACAGTAACCGGACGCTCAAATGGGTTACCAGTACGACCATCGCATAACTGAATTTGGCCGCTTGTTGGTAAACCAGCAAGTGTCAACAATTCTTTAAGTTCAGGTTCTTTTGCACCATCAAATACAGGTGTACCCATAGGTAAACCCGCTTTTAAATGACTTGCAAGACGAAGAACTTCTTCATCTGTGAAACTTGCAATATCAACTTGCTGACGGCAATTACCTACATCGTATGCTTTTTGAATGTAGTTACGTAACTCGTGAATCTCTCTTTGCTCTTGCAACATAATATTAATCTGACGACCAATACCTTTCGCAGCAGCACCTAAGTGAGTTTCAAGGATCTGACCTACGTTCATTCGAGAAGGTACACCTAATGGATTTAATACGATATCTACCGCATCACCATTTTCATCATATGGCATATCTTCAACTGGTAAGATGGTAGAAATTACACCTTTGTTACCATGACGACCCGCCATTTTATCACCAGGCTGGATTTGACGTTTAACAGCTAAATAAACTTTAACTATTTTTAATACGCCCGGCGCTAAGTCATCACCTTGGGTAATTTTATTGCGTTTGATTTCTAATTTTTTATCAAATTCAGCACGAGTTTCTTCATATTGCTCTGCAATGGTTTCTAACTCAGCTTGCTGATCTTCATCAGTTAAGCTTTGTGTTAACCATTTAGTGCGATCCATTGAATCAAGCTCAGCTTCAGATTGGCCAGCTTTGATCAATAATGTGCGTGCACGAGCGAATATATCATCTTCTAAGATGCTAAATTCAGTAGATAAATCTTTTTTCACTTCAGCAACTTGCATCTGTTCAATTTCTTTAGCGCGTTTATCTTTTTCAACACCATCACGCGTAAATACTTGAACATCAATAATAGTACCGCTGATACTATTAGGAACACGTAAAGAACTATCTTTTACGTCTGATGCTTTTTCACCAAAAATTGCTCTCAGTAGTTTCTCTTCTGGTGTTAACTGGGTTTCGCCTTTAGGGGTAACTTTACCCACTAAGATATCGCCGCCTTTCACTTCAGCACCAATATAAACCACACCAGATTCATCTAATTTAGATAAAGCTGACTCGCCAACATTAGGAATATCCGAAGTAATTTCTTCAGGACCTAATTTAGTATCACGAGCGATACAGCTTAATTCTTGAATGTGAATTGTGGTTAAACGATCTTCTTCAACAACGCGCTCTGAAACTAGGATTGAATCCTCAAAGTTATAACCATTCCAGGGCATGAAGGCGATACGCATGTTTTGACCTAATGCCAACTCACCTAAGTCAGTTGATGGGCCATCAGCCAATACGTCACCACGAACCACTGGAATACCCATTTCAACCGTTGGTTTTTGGTTAATACAAGTATTTTGGTTAGAGCGTGTATATTTAGTTAAGTTATAAATATCGATGCCCGCTTCACCCGGTACGGTTTCTTCATCATTGACTTTAACTACGATGCGACTTGCATCAACATAATCAATAACACCGCCACGTTTAGCAACAACCGTTACCCCAGAATCGATAGCAACTGTTTTTTCAACACCCGTACCGACTAAAGGCTTATCAGCTTTTAATGTTGGTACAGCTTGACGTTGCATGTTAGAACCCATTAATGCACGGTTCGCATCATCGTGTTCTAAGAATGGGATAAGTGATGCAGCAACAGATACGATCTGCTGTGGAGCAACATCCATATACTGAACTTCGTCAGAATTCATCAATGTAAATTCATTTTTATGACGACAGTTTACCAACTCATCAGATAATCGATTGTCATCGTCAACAGCAGCACTTGCCTGAGCGATAACATAATTACCTTCTTCAATCGCTGAGAGGTATTCAATTTGTTCTGTAACCTGACCGTCTACTACTTTACGATATGGTGTTTCCAAGAAACCAAAATCATTAGTTCGCGCATAACTTGCTAATGAGTTAATTAGACCAATGTTTGGCCCTTCTGGGGTTTCGATTGGACATAAACGACCATAGTGAGTTGGATGTACGTCACGTACTTCGAAGCCTGCACGTTCACGTGTTAAACCACCTGGACCTAATGCAGAAATACGGCGTTTATGAGTCACCTCTGACAATGGATTATTTTGGTCCATAAACTGAGATAACTGACTAGAACCAAAGTACTCTTTAACCGCAGCAGAAATAGGCTTAGCATTAATTAAATCTTGAGGCGTTAAATTTTCTAAATCACCTAAGCTTAAACGCTCTTTAACAGCACGCTCAACACGAACTAAACCAACACGGAACTGATTTTCAGCCATTTCACCGACAGAACGAATACGACGATTACCTAAGTGGTCAATATCATCTACTTCACCTTTACCATCTCGAATATCAATCAATGTTTTCATTACATCGATAATATCTTGATTGGATAAGATGCCAGAACCAACTAACTCTTCACGCTTAACACGACGGTTAAATTTCATTCGACCGACACTAGATAAATCATATCTGTCTTCGTTGAAGAATAAGTTCTCAAACAAACCTTCAGCCGCTTCACGTGTTGGTGGCTCACCTGGGCGCATCATACGATAGATTTCTACTAACGCTTCAATACGATTAGAGGTTGAGTCAACTCGTAAAGTTTCAGACATATACGCACCATGATCTAAATCATTGACGTATAAAGTTTCAATCACTTTGTGACCAGCTTTTGCCAGTTCAGCTAACAATTCTAATGTAATTTCAGAGTTGGCCTCGGCAATAATTTCACCGGTTGACTCATCTACATAAGATTTTTTCAATATTTTGCCAAGTAAGTACTCAACTGGTACTTCTAACTCAGCTACATTGGTTTTCGCTAATTGGCGAACATGACGCGCGGTAATACGGCGACCTTTCTCAACAATTAAGTTACCTTTGCTGTCATTAATATCAAAAGCAGCAGTTTCACCAAGCAAACGCTCAGGAACCAATTGCATCATGCAAGTGCTTTCTTTAATTTCAAATACGACAGAGTCAAAGAAAAGATCTAAAATTTGTTCAGTTGTATATTCTAATGCACGTAAAATAATTGAGGCTGGTAACTTACGACGTCGATCAATACGTACAAATAAGTTATCTTTAGGGTCAAACTCAAAGTCTAACCATGAACCACGGTAAGGAATAACGCGTGCATTATATAAAACTTTACCAGATGAGTGTGTTTTACCTTTATCGTGGTCAAAGAATACACCTGGTGAACGATGTAATTGAGATACAATAACACGCTCAGTACCATTAATTACGAAAGTCCCGTTTTCAGTCATTAATGGGATTTCACCCATATAGACTTCCTGCTCTTTTATATCTTTTATTGTTCCTGCAGGAGCTTCTTTATCGTATAAAACCAATCTGAGTTTTACACGAAGGGGTGCAGAATAAGTTACCCCTCTGACTTGACATTCTTTAACATCAAATACGGGTTCGCCTAGGTGGTAGCTGACATACTGCAACTCAGAGCTGCCAGAGTAGCTAACGATCGGGAATACAGAGTGGAAGGCAGCTTCCAGACCATATTGACCATCAGGGTCTACATCAATGAATTTTCGGAAAGAGTCTAACTGGATGGAAAGCAAATAAGGTACATCCAGAACCTGCGGACGCTTACCAAAATCCTTACGAATGCGTTTCTTTTCGGTATAAGAATAAGCCATGGGGTTCCTCAGCTTGCTGATTTCAAGGTCAATCAGGCACTAATTGAATAAGTGGTGGTTGAGCTACAATCTTAATCGACTTAAATGAGCTTTTTAACGCAAAGCTCTATAGCGCAAAAAGGCCGGCACTCTACAAGCGCCAGCCCTTGCCAGTTACGGCTAATAAACTGTAATAAACAGCTTATTTAACTTCAACTTCAGCACCAGCTTCTTCTAGTGCTTTCTTAAGCTCTTCAGCTTCTTCTTTAGAAGCGCCTTCTTTGATTGGAGCCGGAGCACCATCAACTAAAGCTTTAGCTTCTTTAAGGCCTAAACCTGTTGCTGCACGTACAGCTTTGATAGTAGCAACTTTGTTGCCACCAGCCGCTTTAAGAACAACGTCAAATTCAGTTTGTTCTTCAGCAGCTTCGCCGCCAGCACCAGGACCTGCAACAACAGCAGCTGCAGCAGATACGCCGAATTTTTCTTCCATTGCAGAAACTAATTCTACAACATCCATAACAGACATTTCAGCGATTGCATCAATGATTTGGTCTTTAGTAATAGACATGACTCTTTACCCTAATAATAAAATATTTTACAAAATAATATGCTAAGCAGCATACGATACAATTAAGCAGCTTCTTGCTCTTTTTGATCGCGTACGGCTGCAATAGTACGAACAAGTTTGCCAGCTGCTGCTTCTTTCATGCAGCTCATTAGCTTCGCTAAACCTTCTTCGTATGTCGGCAATGACGCTAATAATTCAACGTCAGCTACAGCGCCTTCAAAAGCAGCACCCTTAATTTCAAAAGCTTTGTTTGTCTTACCGAATTCTTTTAGAATTCGAGCTGCTGCACCTGGGTGATCAGCAGAAAAAGCTAATAAAGTAGGACCTACGAATAAGTCTTTAAGACATTCGTATTCTGTGCCTTCAACTGCACGGCGTGCTAATGTGTTACGTACAACTTGAAGTTGTACACCTGCTTCACGAGCTTGTTTACGTAAAGCAGTCATATCAGCAACAGTTACGCCGCGAGAATCAGCAACAACTGCAGAAAGCGCACCAGTGGCAGCTTGGTTGACTTGAGCGACAATTTCTTTTTTGCCTGCGAGTCCTAATGCCATTAGTGTAACTCCTGGATATCCTAGATATTATCTAGATTGTAATTACCCCAATCAACAATGGATTGGGAATGATTTACGGATTAGGTCCAGAAGAGGGTATAAATCTTCTTCGAGGTTCCTTCACCGTCTACGTAGGAAATTAAGCAATAAAATCAGAGATTAACTATTTGCACCTACGGTCTGGGACGTGAGCCATAAAGGCACGACCTTAAAATTGGCCGCAAAGTTTAACTAAACTTTGCGGCCAAGTAAAGCTTTTTGAGCAAGTATTAAGCAGTTTGTGTTGACAAACCAGCTTGATCAACTTGAACGCCAGCGCCCATAGTTGTAGACAAGCTAACCTTAGCAACATAAACGCCTTTAGCAGAAGATGGTTTAGCTTTCTTCAATGCAACGATTAATGCTTCAAGGTTTTCTTTAAGCTTAGCGTTATCAAAATCCACTTTACCGATAGTAGTATGGATAATACCGTTTTTATCATTACGATAACGGATTTGACCTGCTTTAGCTTGCTTAACTGCTTCAGCTACATTAGGTGTAACTGTACCCACTTTCGGGTTTGGCATTAAACCACGAGGACCTAAGATTTGACCTAATTGACCAACCACACGCATAGCGTCTGGTGAAGCAATTACAACGTCAAAGTTCATTTCGCCTTTCTTAACTTGATCAGCTAAGTCATCCATACCAACGATATCTGCACCAGCTTCTTTAGCTGCATCTGCATTAGCGCCTTGGGTGAAAACAGCAACACGAACACTACGGCCAGTACCGTGAGGTAATACAGTTGCACCACGTACGTTTTGGTCAGATTTACGAGCGTCAATACCAAGATTGACAGACGCATCTACACTTTCAACGAATTTCGCAGTAGCAAATTCTTTCAACAACTCTAATGCTTCATCAATATCGTAAGCTTTAGTTGGTTCTACTTTTTCACGGATTAAACGTGCTTTTTTAGATAATTTAGCCATTGAATTAGTCCTCTACCACTATGCCCATGCTACGCGCGCTACCAGCGATTGTCTTAACTGCTGCATCCATATCAGCTGCAGTTAAATCTGGTTCTTTTGCTTTAGCAATTTCTTCTAATTGAGCACGTGTAACCGTACCTACTTTATCAACATGTGGTTTAGATGAACCACTCTTAAGGCCTAATGCTTTTTTCAATAAGAAAGAAGCCGGTGGCGTTTTTGTTTCAAAAGTGAAAGAACGGTCATTATATACAGTAATAACAACTGGAACTGGTGAGCCTTTTTCAATGCTCTCTGTTTGGGCATTAAATGCTTTACAGAATTCCATGATGTTAACACCTTGCGCACCTAACGCAGGACCAACTGGTGGACTCGGATTTGCCATGCCAGCTGCAACTTGCAGCTTAACTAAGGCTTGTACTTTCTTTGCCATGTTAAATTTACCTCTATTATGGGTCTACGCCTAGTAAATGCGAGGACACTTACTTTACGGCTACCCGACTAAGAATGGGTCGCGGATTATAGATTAATCTTTAACCTTTTTCAACTTGTGAAAATTCTAATTCTACAGGCGTTGAACGCCCAAAAATTAAAACTGACACTTTCAATCTGCTCTTTTCATAATCAACTGTTTCAACAACACCGTTGAAATCAGCAAATGGACCATCATTAACACGAACCACTTCACCCGGTTCAAACAAGGTTTTAGGACGTGGCTTATCATGGTTTTCTTGTAAGCGATTTAAAATAGCTTGTGCTTCACTATCTGAAATGGGTGCTGGGCGATCACTCGTCCCACCGATAAAGCCAAGTACGCGTGGAGTACTTTTAACTAAATGCCATGAATCATCGTTCATCACCATTTGTACTAGTACATAACCCGGGAAAAATTTTCTTTCACTTTTACGCTTTTGGCCTGCACGCATTTCAACGACTTCTTCGGTAGGTACTAAAATATCACCGAAATATTCTTCCATGTTATGCAACGCTACATGCTCTTTTAACGTTGTAGACACTCGGCCTTCATAGCCTGAAAATGCTTGTACAACGTACCATCTTAATTTAGGTTCTGACATGGTTTATAGTCCTAATCCAGTTAAAAATGAAACTAATCGCACCATGATCCCGTCTAGAAACCATAATAACAATGACATAATAACCGTAGCTATTAAGACAATAACTGTCGTACGCAAGGCTTCTTCGCGAGTAGGCCAGATTACTTTTCGAACTTCAGTGCGAGCTTCTTTGGCAAAGCTAAAACCATCTTTACCTTTTGTGGTTTGTAATGCAATAAACCCAGCAACGATAACAGCCCCAACTACGCCTAATGCGCGCCAAAGAACTGAAACTTGCTCAGTATAATAATGATTACCCCAAACTGCTGCACCTAGGATCACAATTGTTAAAATCCACTTAATGGAATCAAAACTGCTCCCTTGCTTTTCTGCTTCTACGCTCATACAAAAACCTTTACGGGATTTAGATACCCTAAAGTTACTTGGGTATAGACAAAAATGCCCCGCCTTAAGCGAGGTTCATATCTGGCAGGGGTGGAGGGACTCGAACCCCCAACCATCGGTTTTGGAGACCGCTGTTCTACCAATTGGAACTACACCCCTGCAAAAACTAAAACACAAAAGCCCCTTGCGGGGCTTTTTTAATCGTTAAATAATAAATTATTCAACGATTTTAGCAACAACACCGGCGCCAACTGTACGGCCACCTTCACGAACTGCGAAGCGTAAACCTTCGTCC
Organism: Catenovulum adriaticum; assembly: GCF_026725475.1. Taxonomy (NCBI): domain Bacteria; kingdom Pseudomonadati; phylum Pseudomonadota; class Gammaproteobacteria; order Alteromonadales; family Alteromonadaceae; genus Catenovulum; species Catenovulum adriaticum. Next base: position 495,322 of record NZ_CP109965.1, on the reverse strand, counting down.
ATCGCGATTGGAGAGATTAACTCTACTACCATTTTGATGTTATCACCAGGCATTACCATTTCTACGCCTTCTGGTAATTCTACCGCACCTGTTACGTCCGTTGTACGGAAGTAAAACTGTGGACGATAGCCTTTGAAGAATGGCGTATGACGACCACCTTCATCTTTCGAAAGTACGTATACTTCTGATTCAAACTTAGTATGTGGTGTGATTGAACCTGGCTTACATAATACTTGACCACGCTCTACGTCTTCACGCTTAGTACCACGTAATAATGCACCAATGTTCTCACCTGCTCGACCTTCGTCAAGCAATTTACGGAACATTTCTACACCAGTACAAGTCGTTTTCGTTGTATCACGGATACCTACGATTTCGATTTCTTCACCAACTTTGATGATACCTGATTCTACACGACCTGTTACTACTGTACCACGGCCTGAGATTGAGAATACATCTTCTACTGGCATCAAGAACGGCTTATCAATATCGCGCTCTGGCTCTGGAATGTATGAATCTAACGCTTCACCTAATTCAACAATTTTTGCTTCCCACTCTTCTTCACCTTGTAAAGCTTTTAATGCTGAACCTTGGATTAGTGGTAAGTCGTCACCTGGGAAGTCGTATTCTGAAAGTAATTCACGTACTTCCATTTCTACTAATTCTAATAACTCTTCATCATCTACCATGTCACATTTGTTCATGAATACGATGATGTAAGGGACACCTACTTGGCGTGATAATAAGATGTGCTCACGCGTTTGTGGCATTGGGCCATCTGCTGCGCTTACTACTAAGATTGCACCATCCATTTGAGCTGCACCTGTGATCATGTTTTTTACATAATCCGCGTGTCCAGGACAATCTACGTGCGCGTAGTGACGGCTTGGCGTATCATATTCAACGTGTGAAGTATTGATTGTAATACCGCGCTCACGCTCTTCTGGTGCATTATCGATTGATGCGAAATCTTTAGCATCACCACCGTGTACTTTTGCTAGTACTGTAGAGATTGCTGCTGTTAAAGTCGTTTTACCGTGGTCAACGTGTCCAATTGTACCAACGTTAACGTGCGGTTTCGTACGTTCAAATTTTTCTTTAGCCACTTCCAAGACCTCAATTAGTTGTGATTAAAACTGTCTATTCAGTTTTAATATTGATACACGCCACGGTAAGAGAAACTTTAGGATGGTGCTGATACCCAGATTTGAACTGGGGACCTCACCCTTACCAAGGGTGCGCTCTACCAACTGAGCTATATCAGCGAAAAAATGGAGCGGGCAGCGGGAATCGAACCCGCATCATCAGCTTGGAAGGCTGAGGTAATAGCCATTATACGATGCCCGCAAAATCCTAAGCAGTAGACCTCAAACTGTGAATATGGTGGAGGGAGCTGGATTCGAACCAGCGAAGGCTGAGCCGTCAGATTTACAGTCTGATCCCTTTGGCCACTCGGGAACCCCTCCGAATTTTTTATTTTTGATGGTGCCGACTGCCGGAATCGAACTGGCGACCTACTGATTACAAGTCAGTTGCTCTACCAACTGAGCTAAGTCGGCCCTGTCAAAAAGTGATGCGAAGTGTATTGAAACCCTTGGGTCGTTGCAACCCTTTTTTTAATAAAAAAGCTTTTTTTTCACTGTTCGCACAGATTTCAATCAATTTGTCGGTTTTCCCTCTAAAAAACTGAATACTTTATAAGCAAATCAAGCGCCACAGCATTCAGTTAATAAATAAACCCATGCCTTTAAATATTAAGTTAGTTTCTATTTTCGCCTGAATTTTTTGTGATTTTAATAAAGTTTGATAAATATCACAGTCGCCGCCGGCTAAAAAAATATCAACTTTCTGATATTTCGTTGTTAAATCTTGTGCGAGTGATTTAACTAAAGCGATATGACTGGCGTACAATCCATTAAAAATACACCTTTCAGTTATATTTCCTAAATTAATTGCTGGGTTATACTTATCTGTTAATTCGATTTTACCTGAACGTTTTGCTAGGCTTTGTGCACTAAAAGTAACATTTGGTAAAATCCAACCACCTAAATGTTGGCCTTGCGCTGTCACTGCGTCTATCGTTACCGCTGTCCCCGCATCTATAACCATAAACGCATTGGAAGTTAAAGTTTTAGAACCCAGCATGGCTAGCCAACGGTCAACACCCAACCGATTTACAACTTGATAAGCGTTTTTCAAACCAAATGCATTTGCTTGCGTTTGTAATTGTTTAATATTGGCATTGGGAAGCATCTTTGCAACTTGCTTTAAAATAGAGTTATCTGCTGATTTAACACTTGCAAAAATAACCTCTGTAATTTTATTTTGGGCTAACTCATCAAAGCTTAGTATTTTAACGTTAAAACTGGTGGCAGTTTTATCTACTAACCCAAACTTTGCTCGGGTATTACCTTCATCTACCAATAAAATACTCATAGGGGCCTCAACGAAACCTCACCACCGTTAAAGCTCTGCTCTTCATTACCCACTTGCATCACTAACCCACCTTGGTGATTAATTCCCATATTAATACCGGTTTTCACTTGCTCACCACTGATTAACTGAACACTTTGGTGATGATATAAGTCATATGCTGGCCATTTAACAACAAAATCGGCCATCCCATTTTCACAAAATTGACTAATATAAGTCGTTAACTGTTTAAACAATTGAATAACGAGTTCGGTTCTGTCAATTATCTGCCCTTGGAATTCAGACAAGCTTTGCCAAGGTTGGTCAATTTCTTGTGATTGGCGAGGCATATTCACATTTAGCCCTAAACCAATAATAACATTGCAAGGTGGCTCAAATGCACCTTCAAGTTCTACTAAAATACCGCCCAGTTTTTTTCCTTCCAAATAAATGTCATTCGGCCATTTTAGCTGAACCGGTAAACCTTGCTGCTGTAATAAATCTGCCACCGCTAAGCCAATAACAATACTTAGACCTGATAACTCACTAATGGCCACATCTAATTTTAGCCCCAAACTTAAATATATATTTTGCGCATAAGGTGAATGCCATACCCGTCCTCGTCGGCCTCGACCTATTGTTTGCTTTTCAGTGGTTGCCAATATAGGTAAAGTGGTCTGGTTAGCTCTAAATGCACGCTTTACATCTTCGTTGGTGGAATCTGTTTCGGCGGTTAAAATCACTTGTACATGGTTTAACAGCGCTTGCTCAATTTTTGATGATTCAAGTGGACGCACATAAGGTGCAAAACAGTAGCCTTTCCCCGGTACTGAGTGAATATCGTACCCAGCCATTCTTAATTTACTGATCCATTTTGAAATTGCCGCTCGCGAAATTGAAAATCGCTTTGCTAAATCTTCCCCTGAATGAAAGCCTTTGTCTGCAAGGGCACTTAATAATTCATCTATATTCATTTAACTTGCCCCGTACTCATTAATGATTCCAACAAAGCTTCTGAATCGATTTCACTCGTTTTACCAATAAATCTAACTTCAGGTGATAACCTAATTTGATAAGCCTCAAATACTTTTTGCCTAACCTTTGCCGCTAAATAACAGATTTGCTCACCGCTGGCACCGCCTTGATTAACTAAAACCAGCGCTTGGTTTTGATGCACTTTCGCTTGTTTATAACTTGTCCCCTTCAACCCAGCCCGTTCAATTAAATAGCCCGCGGCTATTTTAACTTGCCCATTGGCTTGCGGATAATTAGGAATATCAGGGTCTGTTAGTTGTAGTTTTGCAAACAGCTGTGAATCAATAACTGGATTTTTAAAAAAGCTGCCCGCATTACCTAACTGTTTTGGGTCGGGTAACTTCGTTTGTCTAACCTGACAAACTGTTTCAAAGATATTTTTAGCGCTTGGATTGCTTAATTTTTGAAGCGGACCGTAACTTAAATTTGGCTGCCAGTGCTTTGGTAATGCCAATTTAACTTGGGTAATTAAAAATCGATCGTTTAATTGATGCTTAAATATAGAATCTCGATAATCAAAATGGCAATCAGTCCTCAATAATGTTTGGCTTTGACCTGTGATTAGATCGATGCCAGTAACAGAGCTACAAAATTGGCTAAATTCAACACCGTAAGCGCCAATATTTTGCACCGGTGCGGCGCCAACGGTTCCTGGGATTAGCGCTAAATTTTCAAGCCCAAACATGCCCAATTTAATGAGCCTTTCAACAGTATGATGCCAGTTTAGACTAGCACCTAAGGTAACAATATAATGAGCATCTGATTCGCTGTAGCTAAACGTTTGATCGCTTGCAGTTACAATTTGTCCCTGATATTCAGGGTCTATAAACAATAAATTACTGCCCGCACCAACTATTAAAAACGGTTGAGAAGGGTCAAATACATCAGCATGATCTGGCCAGTGAATAAACTGGCGTGTGTTAACGGATAACCCAAACGAATTTGAAACTGAAAACAATGGCTTTCCTATATAGTATGATAAATCTAATTAATATTTTGTTGACGATATTCCATTGCATAAACCAAAACATCATTTAAATTATTGGTATCAATATAATGAAATTGCATTTTATTATGTAATGTCGCTAGTGCTGCCGCCACACTGTTTAATGATTTACCACCGGTGATATCAATTAAGATATCTTCTTCAGGTAAGTCATGAAGCTGCTGCCAATTTTTTGCAATTTTTAAGTAGGCATTGTAATAAGCTTCAACATCATTAGGAGGGATCGGTATCGGATAAGGTTCAAATTGAATTTGCTTAAATTCAGGATAAGTTGCTAAAACCTGAAGCGCGTTATTTATCGCCGGATAAGTCCCCGCAGATATTCGCTCAACGACCCCTTCTCTATTTTTAATACTACAATCTTGAGAACCTAACAGCATCACTCGCTTTAATTTGGTGTTTGTATGACACGCCTGAGCGCGCACAATGCGTAAAATAAGCTCCCACTGAATTTTAAGCGGCATGAGCAATTCAATATCTTGCTGTAAATCACCCGTTAATTCGACCTCACTGGAAAAACCATGTTTTTGCTTTATAAAAAACCAGCACCCATCTCTTTGCTCAAATCTAAAACCACTAGATAAAGTAAGCACTAAACCGGCATAAGCTTGATCGGCTTCTCTTCTTTTTACATCTCTAAGCGGCACCCATTGGCGAGCTTGAACACGCAAAGACCATGATGCCCACAAAAATAACAAAAAACAAAAAATTAACTCGATTATCCAATACAAACTAAAATGCCGATTTAACCACGCCTGATCTTTGCCAAACCAGTTTATAACATGAACGTCAAACAATAAGGCACCACCCAACGCATTAGCAAACATACCAATAGCTGAAGCCGCAATGAGGGCAAACAAGGCTAATTTAATATCAGCGACTCGCAGAGGTATCTTGTCTCTAGACAATTGGCATACTTTACGCTTTATTACATCAGCGGTGTTTTTCAGCCATTTAGTCAATACCGCTTCACTGGTTCCATTGACAAAAAAAGCATCTAAACTTGGGTTAGCGATTCGAAACACATCGTATTCAGAGGTTAGTAAACGAGGATCAGAAACAGATAAATGGAAATACTCAGCGTTTTTTTCACAGATGGCTGCAGCCTGCTCTACCGATAATGCGCCATATACTTTATCACCCGCCGATATAGTGCTTAAATCCAATTCATCGGCAAAAGATTCTATCCCGTGAACTTCTTTATATAACCATTTACGTGCCCCGGCATAAGGCATTACTGCTATTTTAGCCATACATTCATTCCATCACAGTGAGACACAGCAGCACATTAAAAGCCACGTTTTTTCCAAAAGTTAGCTTCGCTTTTTTCTTCTTCTTCAATCAACGCAAAAGTTTTATCAGCAACAATTTTACCTTTTAGCTCAACTGTCATCCGCCAATCACCTAACTTATTATTGACTGGAGGCCAAATAGTGTCCCCTAAATAAAAATCCCAGTTATTGTTCCCCACATATTCTTCACCTTCAAATGGGGGCATAACCTCACCATCATCATTTGGAATATCAGGATGATAAATACAAAATTTAAGCTTTTCCCCTTTCGCTTTTTTAAAATTGATGATCATCCCAAACTCTACATCTACCTCGGCGATAACCTCAGTAGTAAAGGTTTTAATTTTAGGTAAGCTTTTAGATTTTGCATCCCATTGGGTATAAATGCCATAGCTTGAAATAGATACTTCGGATTTTAATTTAGACATATTACTGTTTGCTGACTTAAATATAACCGCTGATCTTGCGCATATTTACTTAAGATTGCAATATTTAATAAAAACTGACAAAAATAATCAAACCCAAATCGTCGTTTGGCTGAATAAGCTAGGTTAATTTAAGCAAACGGAGTTTTATCACTGAGAGTAAATAGGATGCAATAATTGAGATAAGAGACGAGGGTCTGTTGACCTCTCGCGTATTTTTAGAATAGTTAAGCCATTAGATGTTTTTTGCGCTGCTTTTATGAAAGTGTTCACTTGCCTTTTCATAACTTATGTATTGCATAGTTACATAAGCAATATTCAAGTATTGTTTCGCGATATTTTTCTCTATTTTCCTTAGGAGTCGGATATGCAAGCTGGTTTAAAGCAAAACCAGCTTACGCAATACAAGTAATAATCTACTCAAATTATCAGTTTAAGCAACGCCAATTGTTTTAATATTCACAAACTCTTTAATCCCAAAACTAGCCAGTTCACGTCCATACCCACTCGTTTTAACGCCGCCAAATGGTAATCTTGGATCTGATTTTACAAAATCATTAATTGCAACAGTCCCTGTATCTAAAGCCTCTTTAGCGAGTTTTTTAGCTAAAGCTATATCTTGAGTAAAAATAGCACCGCCCAAACCAAACTCTGAATCATTGGCAATTTCAATCGCATGTTCAATATTTTTTGCTTTAATAACAGAGGCAACCGGGCCAAATAATTCCTCATTATAAGCAGGCATGCCCGACTGAACCTCGCTAAGTATAGTTGCCGGATACCAAGCGCCCGCTTTAGCCGGAATTTCGCCGCCTAAAACACATTTAGCGCCAGCTTTAATTGACGATGTCACTTGCTGGTGTAGTATATCTCTTAAATCCAAATTAGCCTGTGGTCCAAAATCTGATTCTGGATGATTAGGATCACCCATTACTTTATTTTGCATTTGCGCTTTAAAAGCTTGAAGAAATTCATCATAAACATCTTCCAGTACAATAAAACGCTTAGCAGCTATGCAGCTTTGCCCTGCGTTTATCATTCGGCTTTGACAAGACTTTTCTGCAGCTAATTGAATATCTGCATCACTTAATATGATATAAGGGTCGCTTCCGCCTAATTCCAATACTGTTTTTTTTATATATTTGCCAGCGGTTGAAGCAACCTTGCTACCTGCGTTCGTACTGCCCGTTAAAGTAACCGCTCTAACCGCTTTATGTTTAATAACTGATTCAACTTCATCGCTTGAAATTAATAAGCTTTTAAATACATTTTTTGGAAAACCTGCTTGTTCAAAAATAGCCTCAATCGCTAAAGCACAACCCGTTACTTGGCGGGCATGTTTAAGTAAAGCCACATTGCCTGCCATTAAGGTAGGTGCCGCAAAACGAAATACTTGCCAAAATGGAAAATTCCATGGCATAACAGAAAGCACTACACCTAAGGGTTGATAACTCACCCAACTTTCTGATAAATCAGATTCAATCTCTTCATCAGCCAAAAATGACTCTGCTTTGTCCGCGTAATATTCACATACCCAAGCACACTTTTTAATTTCTCCTAGCGCTTCTTTATGTACCTTACCCATTTCTTGGGTCATTAAATTAGCAAGCTCAGTACTTTGAGCGGTTAATAATGCTGAAGCTTTTTTAAAACATTGGCCGCGCTGTTTAAGACTAAATGTTCGCCAGCCATTAAATGCGTCATTAACTGAATCAATCACTTGATGAAGCTGTGCTTGCGACATTGTTTGATAACGGCGCACAAATTCATTATTGGCAGGGTTTATAATTTCAATTGCAGATTGATGTGCTTTTTCAGAAATAGCCATGACTCGCTCCTTTATATTTAATCTATAGCTTTACCATAATAACCACGCGCAAAAGCCGTACCAAAATACATTTCAAGATATAATATCAAAGCTAACTTCCGCTGTATAAAACCCCAAGCGGTTTAAAATAAGGCTTTCATATACCTTGGAATAAATAATGCGTTAGCCTTATTCTAGCTCACTTACTCAACAAAATGGCTGGGACTTAATTAACTTTAACAATGTCCCCTGTAAATTTTTCAATTAGCCAAGCGTCAATAGTGCCTGTTTTCATATTTAGCAGGCCTAATTTTCCTTTTTTCGCTTATTTTTTGATCTGGCTTGTTTTTTATCCTAAATAAACTTGTTTTTTATACCTTAGCTTAATTACAATACGCGCATTAGATATGATATTTATTTATGATTAGGCTAAACCCCCTATGGAAAATTTAATTAGCGCAATTGAAGTTAACGTGACTTTACTCGCATTAGCTATGTTTATTACCTTTAGTTTTTTAGGTGCAACTGAAAAAGCTGATAACGCAGATGCATTAAAAATAGCTCGGATTGAATACGCTTTTTTTGCCGCAAGTAGCTTTGCGATATTTTTAGTATTTTGGTTAATTTAAAACCAATCTCGCTTTAGTAAAAAACCGCACTTGTTGCGGTTTTTTTATGCTTAAAATTTCGCTTTCAAAATAAAAAACGCTATAAAATAGCTTATCAAGCTTTTGCTCAACCCAGTCTAATTAAGCATTTTAGCTACATTAACAACAATAAATTTACAAAATAGTCAAAATTCCCTTCATATTTCTGTCATTTTTTTGCTTGCTTTTTACTCTGATCACTTGACAATAAAAAAAACCAGATTGTTTAAAAAATAGGCTTTGCACTCTTACAAAAAATCCGTAAACTAGCCGCCCTTTTTGAGCTGATGGTGTTTTAACCAAACAATATAGATATGCAAATTGGTAATTACACTTTAAATAATCCAGTTATTCTTGCGCCAATGGCCGGAATTACTGACAGACCCTTTCGTCAAATTTGCCGAGAGCTCGGCGCTGGCTTGGCGGTAGGTGAAATGCTGTCGAGTAATCCTAGCGTATGGGCGACAGAAAAATCTCGGTTACGAATGGATCACACAGGTGAAACTGGTATTCGTTCGGTACAAATTGCAGGTTGCGATCCAGAATTAATGGCGCAGGCAGCCCAGCATAATGCAGAGAACGGTGCAGACATTATTGATATCAATATGGGCTGCCCAGCAAAAAAGGTAAATAAAAAACTAGCAGGTTCTGCATTGTTGCAAGATCCGCAGTTAGTTGAACAAATTTTAAATAAGGTGGTCAACTCAGTTTCTGTACCTGTGACTTTAAAAATTCGCACAGGTTGGTCACCCGATAACCGAAACGGCATTCAAATTGCTCAAATAGCTGAGCAAGCAGGCGTTCAAGCTTTAGCGGTTCATGGCAGAACGCGAGCCTGTATGTTTAAAGGTGAAGCTGAATTTAAAACAATTAGAGACATTAAACAAAATGTGTCTATACCTGTGATTGCCAATGGTGATATTTGCACAGCACAACGTGCATTAGATGTCATTAATTTTACGGGTGCCGATGCAATTATGATCGGCCGAGGTGCTCAAGGTAACCCTTGGTTATTTCGTGAAATTAACGAGCTAATGCAAACGGGTAAAGTAACAAGTAAACCCAGCATTGTTGAAATACGCGATATGGTTTTGTTGCATGTGCAAGCCATGCACGAATTTTATGGAAATGAAAAAGGCTACCGAACCGCGCGTAAACACGTGGCTTGGTACTTAAAAACTTTAGCGGTAGAAACTGATTTTCGCCGCGAATTTAATGCCATCGATAGTGCCTCTGGCCAGCTCGATAGCTTAGCATTATTTTTTGATAACCTAATAAATTAGAGAAGAGTCGTTAATATGTTTGAACAAAATGTTTCTCCTGAATTAGTTACTGGTACAGTTACCACTGCTCAAGAACAAACTCAAAAGCCATTACGTGCGTCTGTAAAACAAGCTGTCACTAACTACTTGTCTCAGTTAAGCGGACAAGATATTGATGATTTTTATGATATTGTTATTTCAGAAGTTGAAGCACCTTTATTAGAAGAAATTATGCTTTATACTCGCGGCAACCAAACTCGCGCTGCTAATATGTTAGGTATAAACCGTGGCACTTTACGTAAAAAGTTAAAAAAATACGGCATGAACTAAACACTGAGTTTTGAACGAAAGCACCCTAGGGTGCTTTTTTCGTTTCCGTCAGTCTAATTTACAAATAAAAGGGTTAAAATTTAACCCGTTCTCATTTAAAACAAGGTAATTAATTAACAATGGATACAGCTCGCCCGATCAAACGTGCGCTTATTAGTGTTTCAGACAAAACTGGTATTGTTGAATTTGCACGCTCATTAGTTGCTAATGGCGTTGAAATCTTATCAACTGGTGGTACTTTCAAATTACTTCAAGCAAATCAAATTGCAGCCACTGAAGTATCAGATTATACAGGTTTTCCTGAAATGATGGACGGTCGTGTAAAAACATTACACCCGAAAGTTCATGGCGGTATTTTAGGTCGTCGTGGTCAAGATGACGCTGTCATGTCTGAGCATGGTATTAACGGTATCGATATGGTTGTTGTTAACTTATATCCATTTGCCAGCACAGTTGCAAACCCTGACTGCTCGTTAGAAGATGCAATTGAAAACATTGATATTGGCGGCCCAACTATGGTTCGCTCTGCGGCTAAAAACCATAAAGACGTGACTATTATTGTTAATGCTAGTGATTACGATCGCGTATTAGCTGAAATAAAAGACAATCAAGGTTCATTAACTTATCAAACTCGTTTTGATTTAGCGATTGCAGCCTTTGAACACACAGCTGCGTACGATGGCATGATTGCTAACTACTTTGGTAAAATGGTACCGGATTACCATAACGAAAAAGCTGAAAATAGCCAATTCCCACGTACCTTTAATTCGCAGTTTATTAAAAAACAAGATTGCCGCTACGGCGAAAATAGCCACCAGCAAGCTGCATTTTATGTTGAAGCGAATGCGCAAGAAGCATCCGTCTCAACTGCCAATCAATTACAAGGTAAAGCTTTATCGTACAACAATATTGCGGATACCGATGCGGCACTTGAATGTGTAAAAGAATTTGCCGAACCAGCTTGTGTTATAGTAAAACACGCTAACCCTTGTGGTGTCGCTTTAGGTGATAACCTATTAAGTGCTTACGATAAAGCGTACCAAACTGATCCAACGTCAGCATTTGGGGGCATTATTGCGTTTAACCAAGAATTAGATGCTGACACGGCCGAAGCGATTATTTCTCGTCAATTTGTTGAAGTGATTATCGCACCTTCAGTTTCAGCTGGTGCACAACAGATTTTAGCAGCGAAACAAAATGTTCGGGTATTAGAATGTGGAGAGTGGTCAGACAAAACAACTGAACGTGATTTTAAACGCGTTAACGGTGGTTTATTAGTTCAAGACCGCGATCAAGGTATGGTTTCAAAAGACGACTTAAAAGTAGTTTCAAAACGCCAGCCAAGCGAACAAGAATTAACTGATTTATTATTCTGCTGGAAAGTCGCGAAATACGTTAAGTCAAACGCCATTGTGTATGCAAAAGGCAATCAAACTATCGGTGTTGGTGCTGGTCAAATGAGCCGAGTTTACAGCGCTAAAATTGCTGGTATTAAAGCCGCTGATGAAAACCTAGAAGTTGCAGGTTCAGTCATGGCATCAGATGCATTTTTCCCATTCCGTGATGGTATAGATGCAGCTGCAGCCGCTGGTATTAAAGCGGTTATTCAGCCTGGTGGCTCAATGCGTGATGAAGAAGTTATTAACGCGGCAGACGAGCACGATATGACAATGGTCTTTACTGGCATGCGTCATTTCCGTCACTAAGCGAGTCTAAACTAACAACTCAATCCGAGTTAAATTTGAAAGGTCAGCTTGCTGGCCTTTTTTATTGCCTGTGATTTAATAATATGGTGTTACACTCAATTAAGCATTTAATCAAAGGGAATCAAAATGAAACTAACAACTTATATTTATTCAAGTGTCATTGGTGCAATGGGCTTGCTTGCCGGTTTTACTGTCAGTGCAGATCCATTAACGAGCGCGATAAATGAAAAAACACGTAGCGAGCAAAATATTCAGCGCGACCAATATCGACATCCAAAACAAACGCTCACGTTTTTCGAAATCAAACCCGATCAAACTGTAGTTGAAATTTGGCCCGGTGGCGGCTGGTATAGTGAAATACTAGCGCCTTATTTGAAAGCTAAAGGACAATATTACGCGGCTCATTTCCCGCAAGATTCACAAGTTAAATATTTTCAAAATTCACTGGCTAAATTTAAACAAAAAATAGCCGACGATGCAGCTTATAAAAATGTAAAGCTAACCGAGTTTAATCCACAAACTCATCATAAAATTGCACCTGAAAATAGTGCAGATTTAGTTCTGACTTTCCGTAATTTACATAATTGGTATATCCGAGGCGAAGACAAAGCCGCGATTGAATCTTTTAAAGCATTTTATCAAGCGTTAAAGCCCGGTGGCGTATTAGGTGTGGTCGATCATCAAATGCCAGAAAATTTTGATCAAATTGCCAATAAAAAAAGTGGTTATGTTAAAATGAGCAAAGCCATTAGTTGGGCACTACAAGCTGGTTTTATATTAGAGTCCAGCAGTGAAATTAATGCCAATAATCAAGATTCCGCCATTCACCCAAAAGGGGTTTGGACACTACCACCGAGTTTACGTTTAGGTGATAAAAATAAAGCGGATTACCTTGCCATTGGCGAGAGCGACAGGTTTACATTAAAATTTCGAAAACCGAAATAAATTTAGAGGTATTCATACATCATGAAAGTTTTAGTTATCGGCGGCGGCGGTCGCGAACATGCATTAGCATGGAAAGCGGCTCAATCTAGCCAAGTTAAAGCAGTTTATGTTGCGCCAGGCAACGCAGGCACAGAGCTAGAGCCAAAATTACAAAATGTCTCTATTGCCGTTGACGATATCCCAGCATTAGTTAAATTTGCAAAAGGCAATGACATTGACTTAACCATTGTTGGCCCTGAAGCTCCGCTGGTTATTGGTGTGGTTGATGCATTTAAAGCAGCTAATTTAACCGTATTTGGCCCAACTGAAAAAGCGGCACAATTAGAAGGCTCAAAATCTTTCACTAAAGACTTTTTAGCACGCCACGATATTCCAACCGCTTGGTATAAAACCTTTACTCAGATTGATGAAGCTTTAGCTTTTCTTGATGAAAAAGGCGCACCTATTGTGATTAAAGCTGATGGTTTATGTGCTGGTAAAGGTGTGATCGTTGCCATGACATTAGATGAAGCAAAAGACGCAGTTAAAGATATGCTAGCAGGTAATGCTTTTGGCGATGCGGGTAACCGAGTAGTTATTGAAGAGTTTTTAGAAGGTGAAGAAGCTAGCTTTATCGTTATGGTTGACGGTAAAAATGTAGTGCCTATGGCAACCAGCCAAGATCACAAACGTGCGTTTAATGAAGATAAAGGGCCAAACACAGGTGGTATGGGAGCTTATTCGCCCGCGCCAGTGGTAACAGATACCATTTATAAACGCATTATGGATGAAGTTATTTATCCAACCGTTAAAGGCATGGCAAAAGAAGATAATGCTTATACTGGCTTTTTATATGCCGGTTTAATGATAACAGCTGACGGCACACCTAAAGTAATCGAGTACAACTGTCGATTTGGCGATCCAGAAACGCAGCCAATTATGTTGCGTATGCAATCTGATTTAGTTGAACTTTGTTTAGCCGGTGCAAAAGGTGAATTAGCCGGTAAAGAAGCTAAATTTGACCCTCGACCGTCTGTAGGTGTGGTACTGGCAGCCGGTGGTTATCCAGCCGCTTATAATAAAGGCGATGTCATTTCAGGCTTACCAACAGAAGAACTAGAAGGCGAAAAAGTGTTTCACGCTGGTACCAGTATGAAAGACGACAATGTTGTAACAGCAGGTGGCCGTGTACTATGCGCAACGGCATTAGGCAACTCAGTTACCGATGCTCAGCAAAAAGCTTATAAACTACTTAAGCAAATCAGCTGGGACAAAGTTCAATACCGTGATGATATTGCTTATCGCGCAATTGCCCGTGAACAAGCAAAATAAAACAGCTCATTTGTAATTTGTAGGTCGGGTAAGCGCGTAGCGTGCACCCGACAATGGCGATATCGCGATAAACACCAAAATCAAAAAATCCCACCTCAAGCGTGGGATTTTTGTTGTTTTGTATTAAAATCGAGGGCGTTCAAAAATTAAGACTTCACCCTAACTTTATTATTTCTATCCCGGCTGTTGCAAACCAGTTCATCGCTGGCTTCTATGGTATTGAGTTTACTGGCTCTATCGTACAAAACAACATTCACACTCATGGCTAAATTTAAACATCCTTGAGTAGGGATATAAACCACATAATCTGCTTGATCGATTACCTGTTGCTCTATGGTGCCATCTTCTGGACCAAAGATATAACAAGCATTTTCTGGATGTTCAAATTCAGGCAACGGAGTCGCCCCTTCAACTAAATCAACACAAATAATTTTGGCATTTTGCGGTGCAGCTTGTACCAAACAATCAACTCCAGTTAATGGAATATGGCGAGTTTGATTTTTTGTGTCGGTTTGAAATTTAGCAGCCCGCTGATATCTTTGCCCTGTGTAATTAACAGCATCAGCCATAAAACAACCAGCCGCTCGCATTACAGCACCGACATTAGTTGGACTTTTAGGGTTAATTAATCCTATAGTGGCGTTAGGTTTTGTCATATTTGATTGGCATAAATCTAAAAATATGATTATCGCACTAACTTATATAAAAAACTAATCGGTATTAGAGAAGGATCGCCATGTTAAACAATATAAAAGCACTCAAATTAACAAGTGCAGCCATGATGTTAACCTTAGGTTTGCTCGGGTGCGCAAACCAAACTCAAAAAGGTGAATGGATTGAGCTTTTTAATGGTAAAAATTTAGATAACTGGACAGCTAAAATTAATCACCATAAAACCGGTGATAATTATGCACAAACTTTTAGAGCTGAAGAGGGTTTACTAAAAATTCGTTACGACAAATATACAGAATTTAATGAACGATTTGGCCACCTTTTTTATAATCAAGTTTTTGAGAACTTTCATTTAGTATTTGATTACAAGTTTAGTGGTGAATTTTTTGATAGTGCGCCAAGTTATGCAAAACGAAACAGTGGCGTTATGTTTTATAGCCAATCGCCAGATTCGATATTAACCGATCAAAATTGGCCGATATCCGTTGAAATGCAATTATTGGCAGAGTTAGCCCCCGGCCAACCAAGACCAACTGGAAATATGTGTTCACCGGGTACCGAAATTGAATTTAATGGTAAGCTCTATGGTGAACATTGTTTAAAATCTAGCTCAAAAACCTACCCAATGGATCAATGGGTTCAAGCTGAATTAATTGTTAATCATGGCAAAATCACTCAAATTATTAATGGTGAAATTGTATTGGAATATGCTCAGCCGTTTGCAACAAAAGATAATTTAATTAAAGGTGAGGATCCAAAAATATGGCAAAATATGACGATGTTAACCTCTGGCTATATTGGTTTTCAAAGTGAAGGACAACCGGTTGAATTTAAAAATATAAAAATTAAAAAACTATAAAAACCGTTATCAACACGATAGTAAAAAGCGCCACTAAGTAAAAGTTTAAAGTGGCGCTTAAAACGGCTTATAGAAAGTTACTCTGATAAAGCAACTTCAGGCTCATCTTCCGCACCTTCTACCTCACGCACATTAAACTCAATTTTGTGAGCGATTTTTGTTTCTCGATCGACACAGTAAAGTTCAAGTACACCTATATCAGTAAAATGCGCGCGTAAATCAATAGGAGCGATGCGCTCTTCACCTTTAATTTCGGCTTCGATTGGTTTATGAAATTCCAATTCATCTTCATCAATTTCACACAATTCACCCGCTTGATCGTGATTGCGCAGTGTGCTCGATAAAAAGTCGAACTCGCCTATTTGACCCGTCCATAAACACAACTCAGTTTCTTCACCGGAAATTTCATGTGTACTCCCCTCTTCCATACCATAAGGTACAATACACATAGCTTGCACTGGAGGTTCAAATCCAGGTATCGCTGGCTCTGCGCTTTCAATTGCAATATAATAACTGCGCGCACTGCCGCCTTTTATTCGCACCCCTTTTCCATGGCGTGCCATACCCAAATAAGCTGCACCATTAGCCACGGCTAAGTCAAAGCTGGTGGAGGTTAAACTCATAGGCGCTTCCACAGCTTGCTCATCAGCCCAAATATCTAATTGGTGCATAATTCGATCACGTAATACAGCCGCTTTAAATACACCGCCATTAAATAAAACTTTGGTTGGAATGATCATTTCGCTGTAAGCTCGCTCAGGCAAAACCTGTTCAAGCAATTCAGCATGTTGGGTTAAAAACTTAGCTAAGTGTTTAGTTATGGCTGGTTCACTTGAATATGGCAACCCACTTGATTTAAAGCCCCAACGTCGTTTCTCTTTAGGAACAGAACTAGATTCAACTTGTGGGAAAAAGCCTTCCAATAACAAATGATTTAACTCTTCGCGAGTCAATTCAGTTCTCACTGAACCACCTATAACAGAAGAGCTTCGGCCTAAAATAGTCAATGACCATTGATTTAATTCAGGGTCAGATAACAAAGCTTCTTTTGCGACTCGACATTGCTGAACTAATGCTGATAACTGCCATTCATCTAATTTTTTATGGCCTTGTTTTTTAAGCTTTTGAGCGACAGTATGGGCAAGCGATAAATCCATATTATCGCCACCCAAGAGTATATGTTCACCAACGGCGACACGTCTTAATTGCAGCTCACCTTCTTCTTCGGTTACCGCTATTAATGAAAAGTCACTGGTGCCACCACCCACATCAACCACCAGCATTAAATCGCCTTTTTCTACTTGGTTGCGCCAATCGCGTCCCATAGAGGCTATCCAACTATAAATAGCAGCTTGCGGCTCTTCTAACAATTTAAGGTTATGAAACCCTAATTCTTCTGCTACTTTTACTGTTAAATTACGCGCTCTTGCATCAAAACTGGCTGGCACACATAAGGTGACTTCTTGCTCGGTTAGCGCCTGTTGCTGGTCCCCTTTTGCAACTTTTTCATTCCAAGATTCAATTAAATGCTGCAATATTAATTTAGCAATATCAGCAGGCGATTGTTTAATCGCTTTTTCTGGTGTGTTGGGTGGTAATAATTTTTTTTCAGGATCAATCCCTGAATAACAAAACCAACTTTTAGCCGAGTGAATATAACGAGTTGGCACTTTGGCACCTTGCTCACGCGCAAAATAACCTACTACTGTGTTTTCTTCCGTTCGCCAAGGTAAGTTTAGCGCCCCCTGCGGCAATTCATCGCCTGAGCTAAGATAAACGGTTGAAGGTAAAGAAGGCTTTTCTTCCACACTACCTGCAGCGACAACTTGCGGAATAGGCATATCAATGACTTGAATTTTTTCGCCGCTTTGCTCGTTATTTATCACGTAGGATAAGGCGGTATTACTGGTACCTAAATCGATACCGACAACATATTGGCTCATGATTTCACCTCAACTTGGGCGGCTTTGATAATGGTTTCATCTTGCCCTGCTGCAACTGTTGGTAAATTGGTTTTAACCGCAGCCCATCCCTTATGGACCAGTTGACCTTTAACCCCAGTTTCAGTTGCGTTATCTTTAATTAAATTGCCCACCAGTTCAATTCGTGATGGATCAAACTGCGCTGGCAATTCAACATTGTCACCTTCATTTTTAGCGATGACAGGTTGAACATCAAAGTGCTTATCAAGCACTTTGCGACAGCCTGCATGAATATCTCTAACCGCGGCGCCAATATCGGCATCGCCATATTGATGAATATCTTCTTGTAAAAAATCAATTAAACGGCCGTTAGCTTGAAACAAGCTTAAGACCTGAACGGCAGGTGATTGCGAAATTTGAAACTCTGGGCGAGCCGACTCTGTATTGTCAGATGCTGAAGCCGTTGATTGAGAAGATGGCACTGCCAGTGCTTTTGCTTCGCCTTGGAATAAAATTTTAAAAAAATAGGAAAAAGCGGATATTAGTCTCATTAAGACTCCCTGATTAAACTGAGTTGAGGTTGAATGACTTCGCATATTTTACGCAAAGTCAGCCAATAGTTCAGCAAATGGATTTAAAACTATCCTTTTTTTTAGCCATTTAGCTTATTTAAAAGGCAAGCTTATCAAGCAACTTAACTTAATGCAGCTTGAGTAAAGGTCTAAGCCTGCGATTAATACGCCCAACCACAGCTAATAACATCATTTTAAAATAGCCATGTAATGCAGCTTGATGTAAACGATACAAAGAAACATACAAATGACGAGCGATAGAGCCTTCCACAAATACTTTTTTATTGGTCATACTCGATAAAAAACCAACCGAGCTATAATCAGCAAATGAAACCAGTGAACCTTTATCTTTATATTCAAACTTAACTAAAGGCTTACCACTAATTAATCTCTGTATATTTTGATTAACGGTACTTGCCATTTGGTGAGCTGATTGAGCTCTGGGCGGTACAAATTGACCATTTTCTTGTTTGCAACTGGCACAATCTCCCAGCGCAAAAATAGATTCATCTTCGCTAGCTTGTAAATAGGAGTTAACTTCAATTTGATTAATTCTATTAGTCGTTAATCCACCTAAATTCTTTAACACATCAGCCCCTTTTACCCCAGCGCACCACACAGTAATATCTGCTTCAAGTGTTTCGCCGGTATCAATTAAAACGCCCTGTTCAAGTACTTCTTGTACTTTAGTCGATGTTTTAAGTTGTACGCCTAATTGGGTTAAAATTTTAGTTGCAGAGTCTGATATTCGCTCAGGTAGCCCACCCAATATTCGATCAGAAGCTTCAATAATGCTAACTTCAATTGAATGACGATTCACATTATTAAACCCATAAACTTTCAACAAATCGGTGACTTTAAATAACTCAGCCGCTAACTCAACACCGGTTGCGCCAGCCCCAACAATGGCAATTTTTAGCGGGTGATTATCTTTCGCGACTTTTATTTTTAAAAATTCATTCAGAATTTTTTGGTGAAACTTTTCCGCTTCGCCTGTGGTATCTAAAGTTAAGCAATGCTCTTTTACGCCCGGCGTACCAAAATTATTGGTAATAGAGCCGATTGCCACCACTAAATAATCATAAGCAATGGATCGCTCCGGCACAATTTGCTCACCTGTTTGACTATGAATAGCTTCAAGCGTAATAGCTTTATCTTCTCTGTTTAATGCTTTTAATTCACCGAGCTGAAACTCAAAGTGATGATTAGCGCCATGTGCTCTAAAATCGACGCCATCCATATCAACATCCAATGAGCCTGTTGCCACTTCATGGTATAAAGGTTTCCAAATATGGAATGGATATTTATCTAATAACAAAATATCTACTGATGCGTTATTTTTGTATTTATTGCCTAGTTTAGTCGCCAGCTCTAAACCACCAGCCCCTCCACCCACAATGACAATTTTTTTAGCCATAATTAACATCCTTAATTTGATAAAATTTATACTTAAATAAACTCAACATCACTAAATTAATTTAGGTATAAAGATCGCTTAGACCATATTGCATCAAGTAATAACAGACTTCAATTAGCATGACTAAATAGCAAGGTAAATCATGCTTGTTTAGTTTTCATACAACTAATATCGTTGGATCTATCATTCTAATATACATTTAGCATCGTTGAAAAAAGCGCTTACTCTGTCATAAATAGCTGATTTAACTTTACAAGCCCATAAAGTTTTCAATCTACTAAAATCCCTTTATTATGCATTATGAATATAATAGCTTTGGATAAAATAAATGAACGAATTAAAAATTACAGACGTGGCACTTGGTGAAGGTAAAGAAGCGGTTAAAGGGGCTTTAATTACGGTGCAATACCGTGGCTTTTTAGCCGATGGTACTCAGTTTGATTCATCTTATGATAAAGGTCGGGCTTTCCAATGTGTGATAGGTACGGGTCGGGTGATTAAAGGCTGGGATCAGGGTATGATGGGCATGAAAGTTGGTGGTAAGCGAAACCTATTTGTTCCTGCACACTTAGCCTACGGTGAACGTGAGATTGGCAATAAAATTCCTGCAAATTCAGACCTATCATTTGAAATCGAGCTGTTAGAAGTATTAACCCGAGACGACTAAGCAGTTAACCCACAAACAAAAAATCCGAGCATAACTCGGATTTTTTTATTCATCGTAGAAGTGAGTTGAAGTTAAGTTATTTGACTTCTTCACCTGCCGCTTGTTTATCGGCATGGTAGCTTGAACGCACCATAGGGCCGCTAGCTGCATGACTAAAGCCTAACTCATTTGCAATTTCACCTAACTCATCAAACTCTGTTGGGTGTACATAACGTTTAACCGGTAAATGATGTTTTGATGGCTGAAGATATTGACCTAATGTCAGCATATCAACGTTGTGTTCACGTAAATCTTTTAAAACTTCAACTATCTCTTCGTTGGTTTCGCCCATCCCCATCATTAAACCTGATTTGGTTGGTACATCTGGGTTAGCTTCTTTAAATTTACGTAATAGCTCTAAAGACCATTTGTAATCAGCGCCTGGTCTGGCCATTTTATATAAACGCGGTGCGGTTTCTAAATTATGGTTAAATACATCTGGCGGGCTGGTGTTTAATATCTCTAGCGCCACATCCATTCGACCACGAAAATCGGGCACTAGCACTTCAATTTTAATGGTAGGGCTGTATTTTCTAATCGCATCAATGCAATCCACAAAGTGTTGTGCACCGCCGTCTCGTAAATCATCACGGTCAACTGAGGTAATAACCACATAAGTTAGTCCCATTTCACCAATAGTTTTACCTAATTTTTCAGCTTCGTTTGGATCGGGGGCAAGTGGTCGGCCATGAGCCACATCACAAAAAGGACATCTACGTGTGCAAATATCCCCTAAAATCATAAAGGTAGCTGTACCATGGTTAAAGCATTCAGCCAAATTAGGGCATGAAGCTTCTTCACACACTGAATGCAAATTATTTTTGCGCATGGTCTTTTTAATGTGATCAATTTTTTCAGTGGTTGGCGGTAGCTTTATTTTGATCCAAGACGGTTTTCGGAGCATTTCTGATTTTTCTGTCGGAATCACTTGCACCGGAATTAAGCGCATTTTATCTTCATCGCGCATTTTGACGCCGGCTTGAGGGCGAGCTGGTTTATTCATTATCAAATCCTACCTTTTCAACAAGCTCTTGATAAGCAAGTTGTTGTTTGAACTCTTGGGTTAATAATTGGCTGGCTTGCAGTGTTGTATCGGGCCCGTTCACTTGGCTAGTTTGGGTCATTTGAAGTCCTTGATAACCACAGGGGTTAATTCGCAAAAAGGGCGATAAATCCATATTTACATTCAAAGCCAAACCATGAAAAGAACAGCCTCTGCGAATTCTTAAACCCAGTGATGCAATTTTACAGTTATCAACATAAACGCCTGGTGCATCCGCTTTAGGATAAGCCTCTATATTAAAAGGCTTTAAAATATTAACGATACTGTTTTCTAAGATGTTGACCAGTTGCCGCACTCCGATACCTTTTCGGCGAATATTAATCAGCGTATAGCCGACTAATTGACCGGGTCCATGGTACGTGACCTGACCGCCACGATCAGCCTGAACAACAGGAATATCGCCTGGCACCAATAAATGCTCTGCTTTACCCGCCTGACCTTGCGTAAATACACTAGGGTGCTCTACCCACCAAAGCTCGTCGGCAGTATTATCATCTCGCGTCTGGGTAAAGTCTTGCATTAATTGCCAAGTCGTCTGGTAATCTTTTAACCCTAACTGGCGAACAATCAGTTGTTCTGTTTTTTTCAAAATTCAGCCTATTAGATTGGATTTAAATTACATCACCATACGTACGGTGTCTATTTCTGCCAATGCTTTATATAAGGTTTCAAGTTGTGCTTTGCTTTGAGCCTGAATACTGATGGTGACCGATTGGAAGTTGCCTTTACCACTTGGTTTTGAAGTTGGTCTGTAATCACCCGGTGCATGCTGCTGTACCACAGCCACCACTTTATCAATTAGTTGATCATCCGCTAAGCCTAATACTTTAAACGGAAATTGACACGGAAACTCTAAATATTCATCAAACTTAGTTTTCATAAAACTCACACAAAGGTTGCGAATGGCTATCATACTAAAATATGAAGCCATTAAATGGATTTTTGCTGTTTTGTTTATTTATAGCCAGTATAAATATGAATATGAACTAGCTAAAATCAGGTTGAGCATTATATAAAAAAACAGCCTGAATTAAAAAATAAAAAGCGCAGTTAAAATTTATTTTAACTGCGCTTTTGTAAAAATACTTTGTTGTTTTTTTGCGCTATTTAAGCTGCATTTTAATATAATCGATAGCTTTAGTTACCATACCACCTTCTTCAATGCTTTCTAATGCAACCAATGGGTATTTAGCAATGTCTTTACCTTCTACGGTTAAAAACAATTGACCTACCACGGTACCTTTTTTCAATGGCGCGATTAATTCTTGATCAAGCTGAATATTAGCTTCTAAATTTTTACGCTGACCACGAGCTATCGTAATTTGAGTTGCTTGTGCAATGCCTAATTTAACTGTGTCTTTAGCGCCCATCCAAATTGGTTGGTCGGCAAATTTACTACCCGCTTCGTATGGTGTAATCGTTTCAAAAAAGCGAAAACCATAATTTAATAGTTTTTTGTTTTCTTCTTTACGAGCTCGCTCAGATTCCGTCCCCATCACCACAGAAACTAAACGCATGTTACCTTTGGTCGCTGAAGTAATTAAGCTATACCCGGCCGCCTCTGTATGCCCAGTTTTAATTCCATCTACGTTTAAGCTTTTATCCCATAATAAACTATTACGGTTATATTGCTTAATACCATTAAAGGTAAAAGATTTTTCACTATAAACCGCATATTCATCTGGCACATCCCGAATTAAAGCTACAGCTAATTTAGACATGTCACGCGGGGTGGTATAGTGATCCGATGCGGTTAGTCCATGGCTATTTTCAAAGTGCGATGCATTCATCCCTAATTTTTCGGCATGCGCATTCATTAACGAAGCAAAGGCACTTTCTGTACCAGCTATATGCTCAGCCATTGCCACACAAGCATCATTGCCAGATTGTACAATAATACCTCGGTTTAAATCTTCAACCGGGATTTGCTTGCCAACCTCAATAAACATTTTTGATGATTCAGGAAAGTTTTTAGCCCAAGCATTTTCACTTATTGTAACCATATCGGTGGGCTTAATATTGCCTGATTTAATTTCCAAACCAATAACATAACTCGTCATCATTTTGGTTAATGAGGCGGGATTAAGTTGCATGTCTGCATTACCTTCAGAAATAACATAACCCGTATTGTAATCAATTAAAATATGGCCCTTCGCGCTCACACTAGGTGGCGTTGGGGTAATTGCTGAAGCTTGGAAGTGAACCAAAAGTAAACAGGTCGAGGCAATGGAGAGTATGCTTTTAAAAAATTTCATAATTATTCTTAATTGATTGACAGGGTTATTATTATCCACCTAAGTGGTGCTCTATTAGCTTGTTCGCGTAGCAAGCTTAAGTATGTAATTGATTATAACAAGTCTGAATTTGATTCACAGTGCTAATCGAATTGAACTTAGAATAATGCAAACTATGCGACTTAATTAACTTCGTAATTAGCTTTTGTAGGCAAATACATTTTAGCGCTGGGGTAACCTGACCTCATTAAGTCTGCGACCAATGCTTTCGCTTGCTTTTGCTCAGTTATTGGCCCTGCAATTAAACGAAAAGTTTCATTTTTTTTGACAATTTTTGTGGGAATTTGAAATAACGCGGCAATAGCTGCTGATTTATCATTTAACTCTGTTTGTTGTTGCCCTTTTTCAACTTCAATATAAAAACCAGGAGCTGAGTGCAACACTTCTATTTTAACCTGAGCTGTGCCTGTTTTTGTCACGCCTAACTTATAAGCTGCGGCGTATGATAAATCAATAATCCGCCCTTGATGAAATGGGCCTCTATCGTTTACGCGCACCACTGCTTGCTTTTGGTTAGTTAAGTTAGTAACTTTCACATAAGTAGGTAGTGGTAAGGTTTTATGTGCCGCACTCATCTCAAACATATTATAGGTTTCGCCGTTTGAGGTTAAATGGCCATGAAATTTTTTACCATACCAAGACGCAATCCCATGCTCGCTAAAGCCTTCTGCATTTTTAATCACTTTATAATGTTTGCCTAGTACTTGGTAGTCTTTATTACCACCGCGACTAGGCGGCTCATGGATTGGTGTTGGGTCTATCATTTCATGCGCTTGAGGTAAGCGATCTGGCGCAATATCTTGTGAAATATGATACCGACCATCATTTCTATTTTTAGGTGTACTCCCACAGGCGACCAGCCCAAACAGGCATAATACACAAATCAACCAATGACCATTTGAAAATAAGGTTACAAATTTACTAAAAAAATTAGCCATTAAATACCTTTCGCTGTGTACTAATCGACATTAAAATACCAAAACCTGCCATCAAAGTAAGCATAGAAGTACCACCATAACTTACTAGAGGTAAAGGCACACCTACAACAGGTAAAATACCTGATACCATGCCCATATTAACAAACACATAAACAAAAAAAGTTAGAGTAATACTGCCAGCTAATAATTTGCTAAAGGCATCTTGCGCTCGAACTGAAATAATCATGCCACGTAAAACCACATATAAATAAAGGGTCAATAAGGCTAATATTCCAAATAGGCCAAACTCCTCTGAAAAAACAGCAAAAATAAAATCGGTATGTCGTTCAGGCAAAAATTCAAGTTGCGATTGTGTGCCTTGTAACCAACCTTTCCCCCATAAACCGCCGGAGCCTATTGCGATTTTAGATTGAATAATATGATAACCAGCGCCTAATGGGTCGGTTTCGGGATTTAAAAAAGTTAATACTCTGTTTTTTTGATAATCGTGCATATAAAAGAACCAAACCACAGGTGCCAATGCCGATACCAACACAGCAAAACCACCTATTAAACGCCAACTTAAACCAGCCATAAATAAAACAAACAAGCCTGAGGCGGCAATTAGTAACGAGGTGCCTAAGTCCGGTTGTTTTGCAATTAATAAAGTTGGGATCATAATAAGTATTAAGCCATAAACCGAATAGCTAATTTTAGGCGGCAGCGGTTTTCGCGCAATAAACCAAGCAACCATAATAGGCACAGCAAGTTTCATTAATTCCGAAGGCTGAATTCGAGTCACACCAATATCAATCCAACGTCTAGCGCCTTTACCGATTACGCCAAAAACTAACACACCGACTAGCAAAGCGCAGCCAGCAATAAATAATGGCGCTGCCCACCTTTGATAAACCGCTGGCGGTATTTGGGCTACAGTAAACATAACACCCAGCGAAAGCGCGATACGAGTTAACTGTCTGACAATTAAATCAAAGTCTTGGCCCGAGGCGCTATAAATAATAAACAAGCCAACGGTGCATAAGGCTAGTAATCCCGCCAGTAAAGGTCGGTCAATATGAATTTTTTGCCAGATATTAATTTTGCCACCAACTTGAGCGCTCACGGTTGGGTCTCCTGATAGTTTTCAAAATAATAATCCATCATTCTTCTAGCAACAGGGGCTGCATATTTACTGCCCCCACCTACATTTTCAATAACCACAGCAACAACAATATCGGGGTCGGCAACCGGTGCAAAACCAACAAAAAGCGCATTATCACGATACTTTTCTGCAATTTTTTCAGCGTCATATTTTTCGTCTTGCGCAATCCCAATCACTTGAGCAGTACCAGTTTTTCCGGCTGCATGGTAATG
The DNA here is from genome assembly GCF_026725475.1 of Catenovulum adriaticum. Classification (NCBI taxonomy): domain Bacteria; kingdom Pseudomonadati; phylum Pseudomonadota; class Gammaproteobacteria; order Alteromonadales; family Alteromonadaceae; genus Catenovulum; species Catenovulum adriaticum. Next base: position 469,348 of record NZ_CP109965.1, on the reverse strand, counting down.
AACATCCTCAAATGCTCGGTGACCTGTACCTGTATTTTTTTCCACCACGTTTTGCATTGCTGTTTTTATAATTTGCCAATTATCTGGGTCTTTCATTTGAACTGGCGGGCGATCTTGCGCGGGTACAGGTAAAGTGCCCGTTAAACTTTGCGTAGCTTTTAATAATTTAGGTTCAAAATGCTGGCCTTCGTTTGCTAATACACTCACCCCAGTGGCTAATTGCAATGGTGTAGATGTCCAATAACCCTGACCAATCCCAATTGATATGGTATCACCCGCATACCAAGGCTGACGGAAGCGGCCGTATTTCCATTCACGTGACGGCATAGTCGCGCTAGTTTCTTCATAAATATCAACGCCCGTTAATTCACCAAAACCAAACTGAGTCATAAAATCAGATATTTTATCCATGCCTAAACGTATGGCTAAATCGTAATAATAAACATCACAAGACTCTTCAATCGCACGGTAAATATCTACCCAGCCATGACCCCACGTTTTCCAGTCACGGTATTTATGCGCTATACCTTTAATTTGATAATAACCTGGGTCCCATACTCTGGTTTTAGTGGTAATTAAATCTTCTTCTAAACCCAATAAACCAATATGGGGTTTAATGGTTGAAGCTGGAGGGTAACGCCCTTGCGTAGTTCGGTTAATTAAAGGGCGGCTTTTGTTATCTAATAATGCTTTGTAATTTTTGCTGCTAATACCGTGCACAAATAAGTTAGGGTCATAGCTTGGGTTACTATACAAAGCTAAAATGCCATTGTCTTTTGCATCGAGCACGACAATAGCGCCTCGGCGATCACCCAGCGAATCTTTAGCAAGTTGCTGCATATCAATATCTAGATTTAGAATTAAATCTTGGCCTGGCACTGGCGGTTGCTGAGATAAAGTACGAATGGGTCGGCCGCGGTTATTAACTTCAACTTCTTGATAACCAACTTCACCATGCAATATTGACTCATAATATTTTTCAACACCCAGTTTGCCGATGTCGTAGGTGCCTTCATAATTGGCACTTTTCCCTTCAAGCTCTAAATTGTCGGCATCTCGTTGATTAATTTTAGCAACATAGCCAAGCGCATGCGTTGTGAGATCTTTATAGGGGTAATGCCGTTTTAGTCTGGCTTCAATATAAGCGCCTTCTAACTTATGTTGGTGGACAGAAAGCACCGCTGTATCTTGCTCTGATAATTTAGATTTTAACGTAACAGGTTTAAATTTTCGGCGTTGCTGATTTACATTTTTTTTAAAATCTTCAATGCTATCATCCGTTAATTCTATCAACTCACCAATTTGAGCCAGTAAATGATCAAGATCATCTACCTCTTCGGGTACAATATCTAAACTATAAAAGGGAGAATTTTCCGCCAATATTCGACCAAACCTGTCGTATATTAAACCTCGATTTGGCGCAACTGGCTGAACTTTAATACGGTTGCCATCTGCACGAGTTTGGTAATCTTGGTACTTATCAACTTGCAAATAATATAAATTATTAATCAAGCTGGCTATCAGGATAATAACCACCACAATGGCAACAATTGCACGCCGAGCAAATAAATTTGCCTCGGCTAAATGATCTCTAATTGCAACTCGTCTGCGCCAATTTAGCATCGATTATTCTCTATGATAGGGATGGTTTTGATTAATACTCCAGCCACGATACAAACTCTCAGCAATAATAATGCGAACCATTGGATGTGGCAAAGTTAGGGCCGATAAAGACCATTTTTGCTCTGAAGCGGCAATGCAAGCAGGCGATAAACCTTCAGGGCCACCTACCAATAAACTGACATCTCTACCATCAAGTTGCCAATTTTGCATTTGCTGAGCTAATTGAGGAGAGGTCCAAGCTTTGCCTGTCACCTCTAAGGTCACAACTCTATGACCCTTCCCTACCGCGGCTAACATGAGTTCGCCTTCTTTTTCTAAAATCCGTTTTACGTCTGCATTCTTGCCACGTTTACCCGCAGGTATTTCTATGAGTTCTAACGAAAAGTCGCGCACAAATCGCTTTTGATATTCGCTAAATCCCTGCTCAACCCAAGCCGGCATTTTTTGTCCAACGGCTATCAGCTGAAGCTTCATACCTGCCAGAGCTTTTCTATTTGATAATGTTCACGTTGCTCATCTGTCATCACGTGCAATACAACGGCTCCAAAATCGACCAATGCCCACTCTCCTACGTCTTCACCTTCAATCCCCATTGGTTGGTGTCCAGCATTTTTAGCTTCTGTTGCGACATACTGTGCAATTGAACGAACATGCTGTTTAGAGTTGCCAGAGCAAACTATCATAGTGTCGGTAAAGTTTGATTTTTCGATTAAATCTAGCTCTATAATGTCTCGAGCTTTCATATCATCTGCTTTTTCAGTAATAAATTGTTTCATTTCTTCGCTTTGCAAAAGGTTTTACTCTCTGTTCATTAATGTAAATTAATCATCTTTACGCTCGGTCAACATGAGTATAAAGATGATGTTGTATTATATAGTCATTTACCTTATCCGGCAGCAAACACCGGCAATTTTGTTGCTTTTGGTATCGCTGGCGGATTTGACTCGCTGAAATCATCAGCTCACTGGTTTCAACTAAATAAATACAACCGGATTGTTTTGTTTGTAAATCTTGCGGATTAAATGTTTGATTTGAGGCTAATAGCTGGCGCACATTTTCATTAAACTGTGCCGGATACCCACCACGTGCTGCAACAACTAAATGACAATATTTAGTCAGTTGGCGCCAATTTCGCCAAGTGTCTAATGTTTGTAGTGAGTCCATTCCAATCATAAAGCAAAGAGCGCGATTAGGGTGCTCAGCTTTAAGTTGCTTTAATGTCGCTATGGTATACGAAGGCTCAGCTGAATTTAACTCGCGGCTATCCAATTTAAATTTTGGATCTAACAAGCACGCTAATTCACACATTTTCGCTCTTTGCTGAGCCGATACGTCAGGCGATGCTTTATGCGGGGGTAAATAGTTAGGCAATAAATGCACAGAATCCGCATTTAAAGTTTCACTCACTTCTAACGCAACTTGCAAGTGTCCATGATGGATAGGATTAAAAGTACCACCAAAATAAATGGCAATTGGTAAAGGTTGTTCAGAGTTAATCAAGGTCATTTTCAAGCATTATTTGGTTAAAATTAAACAACACTGGGTCGCCCGAGAACAAAGCACAAATATGTGCTAATTGAATATAAGGCGCCTTTAATCCGGTTGATTTATAGTCCACTTCAAACTGACCAATGGCTTTTAAAATTTGCTCAATCATAGACAAATTGAGCCGAGCTAATGCTTGACGGTAAGCACCTTTTCGGTTGTCCCAAACTCGTTGTTTTTTACATTCGGCATCGAATTGACCGTTGGCCTGTGCAATAGCTAGCAGCGCTAAAGTTTCAGCTTCGCGTTGCAATAACCAAGTGACAATAACTGGCTCTAAATCTTCACCTTGTAATCGAGTTAAAATTTGTACCACTTTTTGCCGATTATTTTTTAGTAAATCATCAGCTAATTGAAATACAGTAAACCGAGATTGATCTGAGGCTACCGCTTTAATTTGGTCAATATCAATTAATTGTTCAGGATAAATTAAGGATAAACGGCTCACTTCTTGAGCGCCGCTCAATAAATTGCCTTCATATAAATCACACATTAAATGTAAGGCATCTGGGGTAAGCTGAACTTGATGCTGCTGACACTGCTGGTTAAACCAGTTAGGTAAATTGTGACGCTCAATATCGTAAACCGGAATAAACCAACTGGTTTTTTCAGTTGTTTTAAACCATTTACTTTTAGTTTGCTCTGCGCCAAGTTTACCACCCCAAAGCAACAAGGTATGTTCATTGTCTGCCAGTGCAGCCCACTCTTGTAAAAACGCACTACCACTGCGACCAGGCTTAGCCGTTGGAAGTTCAACTTCAATCAATTTTCGACTCGAAAATAACGACAAAGCTAAAGCTTCGTCCATTATTTGCTGCCAATTAAATTTATCATCAGCTTGAAACACTAAGCGCTCATCAATTTGCTGCGCCAAACATTCAGCGCGGATTTTATCCAGTGCTAACTGTTGCTGATAAGGCTCATCACCAAACAATAAAATTAAGTTTGGCAACGGCTGTTTTAACTGAGTTTCTAGCTGATTAAAGTAAACACGCATTAGCGATTATCCAATGAGGCTAGCTGCAATACAATTTGCTCTGCGGCATGTCGACGCAGTTCAGATAGTAATATTTTCATTTCTTTTGATTTAGCTAATACGGCTTCTGGATCGTCTTGATAATCGCGCGCTATTTTAGTGGTAAACAACCGAGATTCAGCTTCTCCTGCGTATTGAATGGTATAATCTACCGAGTAATTTAATTCATACTCAGCCACCTGTGCATTAGGAAATAATGATAAAACTCTGCGCTCAATATCGGCATCAACCACAGTTAACAACACACAGGTCGCTTTGTCTGAAATAATACTAACATTACTATGCTGCAAGCGTGATTTTAACGCTTTACCTAAACTATACTGCCCGCCATCATCTAAGCAAATAAATTGCATATGAGGTGGCACAGCGTAACTGCCTCTAAGCTGAAAACCACAGGCAGACAAAAACGTAGCAACCAAGCTAAGCAAAGCCAACTGAGTTGCTAAACGTTTTGATACGAGCTTATTCATTAATCCAACCAAAGTTAGTTAGCAACAATGTTAAGCAGTTTACCCGGCACATAAATGACTTTACGCACTGTTTTACCGTCGATAAAACGAGTCACATCTTCGTCAGTCATGGCTTTTGCTTCTACGTCTTCTTTTGAGGCATCAGCCGGTACACTAAATTTTGCGCGCAATTTACCGTTTACTTGAACCACAATTAATTTTTCATCTTCGACTAATGCAGACTCATCAACTTGAGGCCAAGGTGAGGTTTCAATTGCGCCTTCATTACCTAGCTCTTGCCATAATTGATGACAAATATGCGGCGTAATTGGGGTTAATAGCAATACAATGCTATTTAATGCTTCACGAACAAGCGCATTATCTTGCGCTGTTTTCGCTTTAAACTTAGCGAGTTTATTCATAAACTCCATAATAGCTGCAATGGCCGTATTAAAAGTTTGACGACGACCAATATCGTCAGTCACTTTTTTAATGGTTTTATGCAGCTCGCGGCGCAATGTTTTTTGCTCGCCTGTCAATTGACTTAAATCTAATTCAGTTAGCTCATCTGCACTAAGGTGTTCATTTACCACTCGCCATAATTTACGTAAAAAGCGATTTGCGCCTTCAACCCCTGAATCTACCCATTCAAGCGTTTGCTCTGGTGGTGCGGTAAACATCATAAATAAACGGACGGTATCTGCGCCATACTGCTCAATTACAGTTTGCGGATCAATACCGTTATTTTTAGATTTTGACATTTTACCCATACCTGCACTTTGTACCGGTAATTCATCTTTTTTGTATATCGCTTTGGTCATCCGACCTTTTTCATCGTACTGCGCATCAACATCGGCTGGTGAAAACCAAGTTTTAGCGCCTGACTCATCTTCACGATAAAAAGTTTCGGCCAACACCATACCTTGGCATAATAAGCGATCGAATGGTTCGTTTGATTTAACTAAACCAACATCACGTAATAATTTATGAAAAAAACGTGAGTACAACAAATGTAAAATCGCATGTTCGATACCACCTATATATTGATCTACAGGTAACCAATAATTAGCCTCTGTTGGGTCTAACATAGTATCGTCTGATTGCGGTGAACAATAACGAGCGTAATACCAACTTGATTCCATAAAGGTATCAAAGGTATCGGTTTCTCTGTAAGCAGGTTGGCCGTTATATTCTGTTTTGGCCCATTCAGGATCGGCTTTAATAGGCGACGTAACGCCGTTCATGGTTACATCTTCAGGTAAAATAACGGGTAATTGATCTTCTGGTACAGGTACAGCTTCACCATTTTCAAGGTTCATCATAGGAATTGGCGCGCCCCAATAACGCTGACGAGACACACCCCAGTCGCGTAATCGGAAGTTCACGGTAACTTTACCTTTGCCTAAGCTTTCGAGCTTTTCAGCAATCGCTTTAAAGGCTGCATCAAATTCCAATCCGTCAAATTCAGCCGAATTAACCAGCTCGCCTTTTTCGGTAAAAGCAGCTTTTGTTAAATCAACGTCGAGATCCGAGCCTGTTGCCGGTTGAATCACTTGCTTAATAGGTAAGCTATATTTTTGTGCAAATTCAAAATCTCGCTGATCATGGGCAGGAACCGACATAACAGCGCCCGTGCCATAATCCATCAATACAAAGTTAGCAGCCCACACTTGAACTTCTTCACCTGTAATTGGATGTTTTGCACGTAAGCCTGTATCTATCCCCAATTTTTCCATGGTGGCTAAATCTGCTTCAGCTGTTTTCGCATTTTTACAGCTTTGAATAAAATCCGATAATTCAGGGTTATTAACAGCGGCAGCAATACATAGTGGATGCTGCGCAGCCAAGGCAACATAAGTCACGCCCATTAAGGTATCCGGGCGCGTGGTATAAACCGTAAATTGCTCTTGTTTATTTTGCTCTGTTGCTGGAATTTCAAAATCTATCTCAATCCCTTCTGAACGGCCAATCCAGTTGCGTTGCATCGCTTTAACTTGTTCAGGCCATTCATCTAAGGTATCTAAGTCGTCTAACAACTCTTGGGCGTAGTCGGTAATTTTAATAAACCACTGCGGAATTTCTTTTTGCTCAACTAAAGCACCCGAACGCCAACCTCGACCATCTATCACCTGTTCATTCGCTAAAACGGTTTGATCAATAGGATCCCAATTAACCGTCGACATTTTTTTATACACTAAGCCTTTTTCATACAATTTAGTGAATAACCATTGCTCCCACCGATAATATTCAGGTGTACAAGTGGCAAGCTCTCGCGACCAATCATATCCAAAGCCTAATTGCTTTAGTTGGTGCTTCATATAATCAATATTAGAATAAGTCCATTTTGCCGGCGCTGTATTGTTATTAATAGCCGCATTTTCGGCAGGTAAACCAAATGAATCCCAGCCCATTGGCTGCATTACATTTTTACCAAGCATTCGTTGATAGCGGCTAACAACATCACCAATCGTATAGTTACGCACATGCCCCATGTGTAATTTACCACTTGGATATGGGAACATTGATAAGCAATAAAACTTTTCTTTTGAGTCATCTGCTTTAACTTCAAATACTTTTTCTTCTTGCCAATATTGTTGGACTTTTGCTTCTATTTCTTGCGGGTTATATTGTTCTTGCATTCACTTAGATCCGAAAATTCAGTAAAACTTGACGCCAATATACTTGATCCTGACCAATTAAGCCTCAAGTACTCATTAATAGTTGTTTATCGTAAATGTGCATAGGATAACTTACACGCAATCAAGACGCCAATACTGGAATACTAATCTATACTCAAAATATTGAAAAAAGCGCTTATTTTAAAGCCGAAGGAGCAAATATGGACAAACCTAGCAACTACAAATCACTATTGAACAAATTTTCAGCTTGGTTAAAACAAGCCAGCGAAGATGAAACTCGCTCAATGGCACAAGGCGTAGATTTATTGCAAGATTGGATTGAAGCCGGAGTTGAGGTTCATCAAGAATCATTAAAAAATAGCTTATTTTATTTAAAACGCGATTTAGCTAGCTTTTACGAGGATTATCAAAGAGAAACTAACGAGTCTCCTTATTACTTATCAGTTAAAGAGCAACTATGGCAAAATTTAGCTGAAATGACAGATAAAACACAATTAGAATGGCGAGAGTTTAGTTCAGACACGGCACATAACGGTATTTATTTAGCGGGTGAAGAAGTTGGGTTTGGGATCTTAGAATGCACAAACTGCGGTGAAAAAATTAAAATATCACACGCCCAACAAATTCACCCATGTTTTAATTGCCAGCATCATGAATTTAGGCGACGTAGCACAGCGCCCTAAACTCGATTGATGTTTATTTATCGTTTGTGCTAACAAAAAAATTTAGTCATTTTGAATGTCGCACTTTTCATTCACTCGTGAAAACACCGGAATAAAACAACATATAAATAATAGTACCGCAAAACCATACATTGGCCAGTCGCCATACTGTCGATAAAACGTCAGGTGGCGCACAATGTCTAATTTATATTTAAGCACTTGCTCAGAAAACTGCGGTGCCACTGATTTAATTTGCCCTAAATGATCAATTACCGCGGTAATCCCATTATTAGTCACTCTAACAACTGGCAAGCCCATTTCCAATGCTCTCATTTGGGCGATTTCTAAATGTTGATGTGGGCCATGTGATGAACCAAACCACGCATCATTGCTTAAGGTCAAAATAAAATCAGTATCTGGTTTTAAATTTGCTCTTATTTGTCGAGGAAAAACAATTTCATAGCAAAGGGCGGGTGTCATATGAAACCCATTAGCGATTAAATCGGCTTGAATATAATCGCCCCGATTAAAAGATGAAAATGGCAAATCAAAAATAGGAGCAATCCCTCTCAACCAATCTTCAAACGGGATAAATTCGCCAATAGGTAGCAAGTGGTGTTTGTTATAACGATTTGCATGACCATATTGATAATGGCCTGAAGTTGAGTCTGATCCTGTTTTATTCCCTAAAACAATCACACTATTAAAATAAGCTCTTGACCCATATTGATAATTAATAATTCCAGTTACGATTGCTGTATGGTTATAAGCTGCGGCTTTGTCTAAGTTCATCAAATAATCTTGCGCGGCTGGCTCTACCGACGGCACGGCAGCTTCAGGCCAAATAACAATGTCTGAGTCCGCATAAACTGGTCGGCTTAAATCCTGATATTTAAGCATTACAGGCCACAAATATTCAGGATCCCAGCGATTTTCCTGCGCAATATTGCCTTGCACCATCGCCAGTTTAACTTGCTTGTTAACTTGATTAGCCGCTTGACTGCTTGTTTGGTAATCAGGATAAGGCGTGAGCAAGCAACCCAATAAAACAACCAAAATAGCAAATACAGGTTTAACGGCCGTTTGAAAACCTAACGGACTGGCAGGCATAGCATTTAAATTTTTTGCTATCAAACTTGGAAAAACGGCAACGGTCATTAAGCAAGATAATAAGATCAGTACAAAACTAATCCCCACCTCACCAATATATGGCGCAAGCACGGCAAAAAAGGAATGGGTTTGACTATAACCAATAGATAACCAAGGAAACCCCGTTAAAACAAAACTTCGAAGCCACTCAAACAATAGCCAAGTGGCTGGCAAGGTGAAAATAGCAAATCGAGTATATCGTTTTAACCAGTGGCTAAGCGCAATGGCAGCGGTAAAATATAAGGCTAAATAAGCGGCTAAAAGCCCTATCATAGCTACAGAGCCTAATGGAGGCACATCACCATATTGATCTAAGCTAACGTATATCCAACTAACGCCAGATCCAAACCAGCCCAAAGAAAAGAAAAATGCATGGCGCACTGATGCTCTGGGCGTAGCCAAAAAACAACAACTAACCAACAAAGGAAATAATAAATAAATTAACCAATATTGATCAAAAGGTGCAAATGCAAAAGAGCTCAAAGCACCAGCCAGCATTAGGCCAAAACTAACTCGTTTTGCATTTATTAGCGTCAACTCAAACTATCCTTTTCAATAGGTTCTTCTTTTGGAATGCTCATTTGCAATTGATTAATCCGGCGTCCATCACAGCTAACTACTTTAAAATTAAAACCGTATATTTCGACCGACTCACCTTTTGCTGGCAAGTGTCCAAAAGCTTGAGTAACCAACCCACCAATGGTGTCTATATCATCGGCTTTCCATTCCGTATTAAAGTAGCCATTAAATTCTGAAATTTCAGTTAATGCGTTTACCGCATATACATAGCGAGTGACCCGTCGAATATCTTCTGGCTCAATGGCATCGTGCTCGTCTTCAATTTCACCAACAATGAGTTCCAGAATATCTTCAATGGTCACTAAACCTGATACATTGCCAAATTCATCAATCACAATAGCCATGTGATATCTTTCTTTACGAAAGTCTTTTAATAAAATATCAAGGCGTTTACTTTCAGGGATTACCACTGCAGGGCGCAGTAATTCAGCAAAGCTAAAGTTATCAAACCCATTGTGATAAACATAAGCTAATAAATCTTTTGCTAATAATATTCCTTCAATATGATCTTTATCTTCGCAAATAACCGGAAAACGGCTATGCGCTGATTCGATCATAATCGGTAAAAAAGTTTCAACAGGCTGGGATAATTCAATCGTCACCATTTGTGATCTTGGGATCATTATGTCTCGCACACGCATTTCTGCGATATCCAAAACCCCATCAATCATTTCTTTGGTGTCGTTATCAATTAAAGCTCGCTCGGCGGCTTCTTCAAATACTTCATGTAGTTCTTCACGGTTTCTCGGCTCTCCGGTAAAAATCTGGCCTATTTTATCTAACCAAGATTTGTTCGAGGAGCCGTTACTAGAGTGAGGGTTGTCTTCGCTCATATAAAGTTTATTCTCTGTCAATCAACAATCTGTAGTTTGTTCAGTTTTATAAGGATCGTCAAACCCTAATTGCAACAAAATACGTTTTTCCATGCTTTCCATCAATTCAGCTTCATCATCTTCAATATGATCATAACCCAAAAGATGTAAACAGCCATGGATAACCATATGCGCCCAATGGGCTGTTTCGGTTTTATTTTGCGCTTTAGCTTCTTGCTTAACAACGTCCGCGCAAATGACCAAATCGCCTATTAGCGGCAATTGAATCCCCGGAGGATTTTCAAACGGGAACGACAATACATTGGTCGGCTTATCTTTTCCACGATAATCGTGATTTAATTGCTGACTTTCTGCTAGTTCAACAATTCTAATCGACAGTTCTGTTAAATCTAAACCTCGTTCAACTAATGCAGCCTGAGCCCATAGAGTAAATTGTTCTAATTCAGGTATATTACCTTTATATGCAAGTTGTACATCGAGCTCAAGTGGTATTCCGGCTACATCTAACGTTGTCATGATTGGTTTTGCTCGTCTTTTTCAGCTTGCTCAGCACGCCGTAAACGAGCTTTTTCTATTTTTTCACGCTCTTGTATCTCTTCCCAACGTTCATAGGCATCAACCACACGTTGCACGACAGGGTGGCGTACTACATCATGAGAACGGAAAAAGTTAAAGCTAATATCTTCAACATCAGCCAATACATCAACGGCATGACGCAAACCAGACTTTTGACCTTTAGGTAAATCTACCTGTGTAATATCACCTGTAATCACAGCCTTGGAGTTAAAACCAATTCGAGTTAAAAACATTTTCATTTGCTCAACCGTGGTATTTTGGCTTTCATCCAAAATAATAAAGGCATCATTTAAAGTACGGCCACGCATATAAGCTAAAGGCGCAATCTCTATAACACTACGCTCAATTAAACGTTCAACTTTTTCAAAACCTAACATTTCAAATAAGGCATCGTATAAAGGACGTAAATAGGGATCAACTTTCTGGCTTAAATCACCCGGTAAAAAACCCAATTTTTCACCTGCTTCAACCGCCGGACGTGTTAATAGTATACGGCGCACTTCTTGTCGCTCTAGCGCATCAACAGCACAAGCGACCGCTAAATAGGTTTTACCTGTACCGGCAGGCCCAACACCGAAGCTAATATCGCTATTAAGAATTTGATTAACGTATTTACTCTGGTTAGGATTCCGAGGCTTAATAACCCCACGTTTGGTTTTAATAAAAGCTTCTTTACCAATATCAGATTGATCGGTTAATTGCTCAAGAACATTAAGCTCCTGAATTGCCAAATGAACTTGCTCTGAATCTAGCTCTGCCGCTTTGCCTTTAACCACCTGTGTTTCAACATAAAGTTTACGTAATAATTCAGCCACGGCTAAGTTAATTTGCGCTTTACCGGTAATTTTAAACGCATTATCCCGATAACTTAACTCCACGCCCAAGCGGCGCTCTATCAATTTTAAATTATCATCGAATGGGCCAGCTAAACTAGCAAGTCGAAAACGGTCGGCAGGTTCAAGGAAAATTTCTAATGATTCAATTTGGCTACTCAAAAAGCAATACCCTCTTGGTGTTAAAAATTAATTTAAAAAATTGGTATAAAATACCGTACTGGTATATTAAAGACAAAACAGCCTGCATTTGTCAAAGAAACAAATGCAGGCTTGTATTTTTTGCAAAGCTAACACAGTTTAATTAGGAACAAATACACCCACACCCGATTCATCCGGTGCTTCTTGTTTTGCTCGACTTAAAATTTGTGCTGGCGCGGTTTCAACTCTAAGATTCATTTCATCTTCGGTGCGAATCAACTCACCCCGCAACGAGTTGGTCCATACATCCACAATTTTGACATCCACAAATTGACCAATACAAGTATGTGGGCCTTCAAAATTTACAACTCGATTATTTTCAGTACGGCCGCAAAGCTCCATTGGATTCTTTTTAGACGGACCTTCCACCAAAATACGTTGCTCTGTATCTAGCATGCCACGTGCAATTTGCAAAGATTGCTGATTAATACGTTGCTGCAATAAGTATAAACGCTGTTTCTTTTCATCTTCACTGACATCATCAGGTAAATCTGCAGCTGGTGTACCTGGGCGGGCACTGTATATAAAACTAAAGCTCATATCAAAGCCGACTTTAGCAATTAAGTCCATTGTCTCTTCGAATTCAGCATTACCTTCACCCGGAAACCCAATAATAAAGTCAGACGACATGCTTAAATTGGGTCTCACTTTTTTAAGTTTTCGAATAGTTGATTTATATTCAATGGCCGTATGACCGCGCTTCATCAAAGTTAAAATACGATCTGAGCCTGATTGAACCGGTAAATGCAAATGATCAACCAACTCTGGGATATCTTTGTAAGCTTCAATGATATCATCGGTAAATTCAACTGGGTGCGATGTGGTATATCGAATACGGTCAATGCCATCAATTGCGGCAACTAAACGTAACAGCTCAGAAAAATGGCAAACGTCACCTTCAAAATGCTCACCACGATACGCATTCACATTTTGTCCAAGCAAGTTAACTTCACGTACACCTTGATCGGCTAATTGCGCAATTTCGTATAAAACATCATCTACCGGACGCGATACTTCTTCACCACGGGTATAAGGCACAACACAAAAAGTGCAATATTTAGAACAGCCTTCCATAATAGAAACAAACGCACTCGGGCCTTCTGCTTTAGGCTCTGGTAAACGGTCGAATTTTTCAATTTCAGGAAAGCTAATATCAACAACTGATTTTTCACCGCCCCTAATTTGATTAATCATTTCAGGTAAACGATGCAAAGTTTGAGGGCCAAATACAATATCAACAAAAGGCGCACGCTGGCGGATGTGATCCCCTTCTTGCGAAGCGACACAACCACCAACACCAATTACCAAATCAGGCTTATTCACTTTTAATTCTTTCCATCGACCAAGTTGATGGAATACTTTCTCTTGTGCTTTTTCACGAATAGAGCAGGTATTTAATAAAATCACATCTGCATCTTCTGCTTGTTCAGCGACTGAAAAGCCATGAGTTGAATCTAATAGGTCTGCCATTTTTTGCGAGTCGTACTCGTTCATTTGGCAGCCCCAGGTTTTAATATATAACTTTTTGCCCATTTAAAAACGCCCAAAAATTAACCAACGGGAAAATGACCGCGTATTGTAGCGAGTTTAGCGAAGCCTGACCATAGTAAAGCGATGAAATATTACAAGCATTGGTGTTTTTTTATCCATCAAGTGTAAACTTAGCCAAACTTAACTCAAATCGAGTGAATATTTAATTTAAAATTAAAGCTTAAATATAAATAATGACTTTCGAATAATTAACCCCTAAGCCTAACCTGGCTGACAAAAAATGCTATGTAAAACATGGATAATTTTGCTGACATTAGCATCGTTTAAACGATAAAATATCGTTTGAGCATCGCGCCGAGTTTTCACGTATTGCTCGCGCCTTAACCAAGCTAAATTTTGCGATAAGCTCGACTGTGATATTCTAATTTGATCATTTAGCTGAGAAACAGAAAGCTCACCTTCTTCCAATAAACACAAAATCATTAACCTATGTTTGTTGCTTAATGCTTTTAGCAGGCTCTCCGCTTGTTCAGCATTTTTCTCTAACTGTGCAAATGCATTCTTGTCTATCATTTTTGTCATAGCTACTTAATCAAAGAACAAGCCTAGGTTATCTATAAAAAATAACTAAGGCTATTCGGTTACAGAGTTTATTTAGCCATATTAACATATTTAGTTAAAAACATGCCTAGCGCCATAAAGACAATAAATACCGAAATTTTACTTGTATCACCTAATATATTCACTAATGCTGGCCCCGGGCAAATGCCGGCAATCCCCCAACCAGCACCAAATATCATGCCACCTAGCACCAAAGGTTTGTCTATCTTTTTGTTAGCAGGTAAATCAAACTTGTCACATAAAATGGGTTTATTACGCGTTTTAATCAATAAATGATAAGCACTAATAAAAACGACTAACGCAGATCCCATAACAAAGGCTAAACTGGGATCCCAATGGCCACTAATATCTAAAAAATTTAAGACTTTTTGTGGATTAGCCATTTGTGACACTATCAGCCCAATCCCAAAAATAACACCTGATAATAATGCAACTATCAACTGGATTATAGATTTCACATTAAGCTCCTACTGTTATTAACTTTACAATAAAGACGGTTACAATCGCACTTGCCATAAAAGTACAAGTCGCGATAATAGAACGTTTAGAGAATCGCCCCACCCCACAAATACCATGTCCACTGGTACAGCCAGAGCCTAACTTACTGCCAAACCCCACTAAAAGCCCCGCAATAGCTAAAGTAAGCCAAGATGCATCTAACTCTACTGGTAAATAAAACCCAAAAGGTTGAGCAAGCAATGGACTAATGATTAACCCTGCAATAAATGCTACACGCCAAAAGCGGTTAACGGTTACTTCCGGTTGGTTTAAGCCGGTTATTAAGCGCGAAAAAATCCCGGATATTCCCGACACTTTGCCAACTAGCAGCAACATAATAATTGCAGCCAAAGCGATTAACATGCCTCCTATTGAAGCTTCTATTGGGGTAAATTCTGTCATTTTATATTCTCCAAAAGTTGATTTAGCTGAAGTGAGAGCCAATATTAATAAGCGTTAAATATAGGTATTTTAATAAAAGATTTTCCACTCGCTGATTTTTCAGGTAAAGCACCCGCTTTAATATTCACTTGAAGTGATGGGTACAATAATTTTGGTGCCGCCAATGTGTTATCTCGTTGTGTTCTAATATCGACAAAGCTATCGATACCAGTATCTTGGTTAACATGAATATTGGCTGCTTTGCTTTCTTTCACACTGGTTAAATAAGCCAGCTCACGCTGATTAGGTTGATAGTCATGACACATCCAGATCTTTGTATCGTCTGGCAAAGCATAAATACGCGTAATACTTTGATATAACGTTTTTGCACTTCCACCCGGAAAATCACATCTTGCAGTGCCAGCATCCGGCATAAATAAAGTATCGCCCACAAATAAATTACCATCGACTAAATAACTAACACCATCAGGTGTATGTCCTGGCGTCGATAATACTTCAATCGTAAATTGTCCTAACGGTAGCGCTTGCCCATCTTGTAATAAACAGTCAAATTCAGCGCCAGTTTTTGAAATATCTTGCTCATTTAAATCAAAAATATCAGCGAAAGTTCGTTGTACTTGAGCAATATTTTCGCCAATGGCCACTTTTGAAAGTTGCCCACTTTGCATCAAGCTGGTTTTTAAATAATGAGCCGCGGATAAATGATCAGCATGAGCGTGTGTTTCAAGTATCCACCTTACATTAAGCTGGTGAGCGCTAATAAACGCTAGTTGCGTATCTGCAAATTCTGTCGCCAAACGACCCGATACACCATCATAATCTAACGCACTATCAATAATAGCCGCAGATAAATTTTCCGCATCGTACACAATATAACTCAGTGTACTGGTTAATGAATGAAAAAAAGCTTTTACCTGTACACTACTCATACTCACCTCATAAAATATATTCCACACAACTTTGTATATTATAATTTAATAATGTACGATATACAAATCTAATTTAGCGAGTTTATAATTATGCTTTTGATATTATTCAGTGCGACTTTTATTGGAATCAGTTTAGGTTTGCTAGGCTCTGGTGGGGCAGTTTTAACTGTCCCTATTTTAATCTTTGGCTTTCAGCTAGATGAAAAGGTCGCAATAGCAAGCGCTTTAGCAATTGTCGCTCTCATTAGTTTATTTAGTTCTATTAACAACTACAAACAACAGCTAATTGACTGGAAATCTTTAAATCGCTTTATAATGCCCAGCTTAATTGGCAGTTACATTGGTGCAGTTTTAGGCGCTTATGTTAGTAATAATGTACAATTAATCGTTTTTTCTCTGGTGATGCTCATTGCCGGCATAAAAATGCTTAAACCAGTTAAAACAGAGTCTAAACCCGTTTCAAACTTAATCATTGTTACAGTCGGTTTGCTCATTGGGATTATCACTGGGTTTGTAGGTGTGGGAGGCGGATTTTTAATTGTGCCAGCTTTCATTATTTTATTAAACCTACCCTTAAAAAACGCAGTCGCGACTAGTTTAGTCTTGATTTTTGCCAACTCAAGCATTGCATTTTGCCAATACTTTTATGTATTTAGCGTTAACTCAATACAACTAAATTGGATATTAATAAGTACCTTTTCAGGCTTTGGGATACTGGGCAGCTACTTAGGACAAATTTTATCAAATAAATTAAATACAAACATAATATTAAAAATATTTGCTTGGGTATTAGTTATTTTATCTTTATTTACTTTTTATCAGGGGGTTTCAGGCGGGTAAATACGAGTTTATTTTAGGCATAAAAAAAGGGCAAACCCGTTAGGTTTACCCTCTGAAAATATCAGTTACTAATTAAAGAGCAACGATGTTTTCAGCTTGAGGACCTTTTTGACCCTGTGATACTACGAACTGAACTTTTTGGCCTTCAGCTAAAGTTTTGAAACCTTCGCTAGAGATTGCACTGAAATGTGCAAAAACGTCTGGACCTGATTCTTGCTCGATGAAACCAAAACCTTTAGCTTCGTTAAACCATTTTACTGTACCAGTAGTTGTATTAGACATAATAATATCCTGAAATTTAAAAATAATATTGCCTCAAGAGGCTCGAATTGCATGAAAAATATAGACTTGGATTTAAAAACTGCAGGACGAGTGTTACGAATAATACAACGAAATGTAGGATGTAAATTATAGACTTTCTTTCTAGCTGATGAGTACTTTATAGACATAATAGGCTTGTGTCTACTATTAATTTAATTTTTTTCAAATTAAGCAAATTAAAAGCACAGCTTACGGTATAATCTTATTATTAGTGACAAAGCAAACAAGGCCATGGCATGACAGACACAAATCCTTATTTAAATAACCCACTGCACGGATTAAAGCTAGAGACTTTAGTAACTGAGCTTGTTGAACATTATGGTTTTGAAATTTTAGCCGAATACACTCGAATAAAATGTTTTGATAAAAAACCTTGCATTAAATCCAGCATTAAATTTTTAAAAAAGACCGCTTGGGCGCGCGAAAAATTAGAGATTTTTTATTTATACAAATACAAAAATTTACCAAAACCAGATGATACTAACTATGCCCTGCCCCCTCGAGAGCGCATAGTGCCAGAACACCAAAAGCCACGTCAGCCAATTGAATTAGTGTTAGGTGAAGCGCCACCACCCAAACAAAGAAGCAGCCAGCCTAACAATAGCTCAAGGAATAGATCAAGCAATAGAGCCAGTAACGACCCATACAAACAAAATAGCAATCCTAAACGAAGCCACCGTGATCAAGACGAACCTTGGGATCCTTGGGCAGCACACAGATAAATAAATGAGTCTTTAGATAATCACGGCTTGAGGCAATTTTGGACTTCAAGCCAGTATTAAAATTGGATGATTATTCAGGTTTAAATAAGCCAATAACCTGACCTTCTCTTTTACTTGAAGCGGCTACTTGTGCATCGGTTTGGCTTTTAATATCTCCGCAGTCAACGCACTCAACTTTTTCAACTTCATTTTCTTTATATAACATTAGCGTATCTTGTCCTTTGCATTGCTGACATATAGCACCTGCTATAAAACGCTTTTTATGCTTCATAATTTGCCGCCATATATTTGATTGCTAAAAGATATGTTAAGAGTGTATTTAACTATCATGTCTAATTCCAGTAACATAGCGTTTAATAGCCCTATAACTTCAACTTTGATTTGTAAAACAAGGCAAATAATAGCCTGATTTACTACGCTATCTCAAAGTTATCACTCAAATTGCGGTAATAAATGATTTCAATACAACAAATTTCCTTACAACGTGGCCAGAACTTTTTATTAGAAGGAGCTAGTGCTGTTATTCACCCTGGCCAAAAAGTGGGTCTTATTGGTAAAAATGGCTGCGGTAAATCTAGCTTGTTTGGATTATTTAACCAGTATTTACAAGTGGATGCAGGAGAACTGCACATACCTAACAACTGGGTTATTGCTAACGTAAAACAAGAAACACCAGCCTTAGAACAAACCGCTATTGAATATATAATTGATGGCGACCAAGAATACCGCCAAATTGAACTATCAATCGCCAAAGCAGAACAAGAGCAAGCCCAAGTGCAAGCCGGTGAAAAATTAGCTCAGCTTTACGAAAAAATGGAACACGTAGACGGCTACACTATTTACGCGCGTGCTGGGCAATTATTAGCAGGTTTGGGATTCAATGAAAAACAGCAACATTCACCCGTTTCTGATTTTTCAGGTGGGTGGCGAATGCGGCTAAATTTAGCGCAAGCACTTATTTGTCGGTCTGATTTGTTACTACTGGATGAGCCAACTAACCACCTTGATTTAGATGCTGTCATTTGGCTTGCGAAATTTTTAAATCAATACGCTGGTACTTTAGTGGTTATTTCACATGACAGAGACTTTTTAGACGAAGTTTGCCAGCAAATATTGCACATAGAGCAACAAAAAATTCATACCTATAAAGGCAATTATTCACAATTTGAAGTACAGCGCGCGACTAAGCTTGAGCAACAACAAGCCATGTTTGAACGACAGCAAAGAGAGCGGGCGCACATGCAAAGTTTTATTGACCGCTTTAAAGCGAAAGCCAGTAAAGCTAAACAAGCTCAATCGCGCGTAAAAGCATTAGCTAAAATGCAAGTTATAGGGCCTGCGCATGTCGATAGTGAATTTAACTTTAGCTTTAGAGAGCCAGAAAAAAATCCAAACCCGCTTATTTCACTCAAACAAGTGAGTGCCGGTTATCCGGATAAAACGATTTTAGAAACCATTAAACTCAATTTAGTTCCGGGTAGCCGAATTGGCTTACTCGGCAGAAATGGGGCGGGTAAATCAACCTTAATCAAATTACTCGCCGGTGATTTAAAACCGCTTTCAGGCGAGCATACCGCCAGCGCCGGCCTAAATATTGGGTATTTTGCGCAGCACCAATTGGAGCAATTAAGAGTAAAAGATTCACCACTTGAACACCTAGCTCGTTTAGCGCAAAAAGAAACAGAACAGCAACTGCGTGATTTTTTAGGCGGTTTTGGCTTTAACGGCGATCAAGCACTCGATAAAGTTGAAAATTTTTCTGGTGGCGAAAAAGCCCGCTTAGTATTAGCTTTATTAGTCTGGCAAAAGCCCAATTTACTGCTGCTAGATGAACCAACAAACCATTTAGATTTAGACATGCGTCTTGCGTTAACCATGGCATTACAAGAATTTGCAGGCGCTATGATTATTGTTTCGCATGACAGACACATATTACGCAGCACCTGCGATGATTTTTATTTGGTTGATAATGGTCAAGTGGAGCCGTTTCAAGGTGATTTGGAAGATTACGAAAAATGGCTAACAGAGCAGCAAAGCAGCCAACAAAATGATAAAACAACTAACGACAAGGCTCATTCGGCGGCCAATAAAAAAGAAACCAAACGTCGCGAAGCTGAATTCAGACAAAAAACCAAACCACTACGCCAACAAATTGATAAATACAGTAAAATTGTAGATAAATTACAAGCACAGCTCGATGATATTGAAGCTAAACTAGCCGATACTGAGCTTTACACAGACGAAAATAAATCAATTTTAACCGATTTAATAAAAAGCCAAGCCAATGTTAAAAGCGAATTAGAAAAAGCTGAAGAATCTTGGATGTATGCTGAAGAAGCATTAGAAAATGCACAAACTGAGTTTGACCAGTCTTAAGGCGACACAATGAAAAACGCAGGTTTAAATAAACAAAAGATCGATATTAACGACATTTGGCAGCAAACCTGCGCTTTATATCAACAAGCAGATATCAAAACGCTATGCCTAAACTTACAAAATAACTATCAAGCGAACGTAAATTTGGTTTTAATATTAAGCATATTGCAAAATCAAGGTTATCAATTTACTCAAAACCAGTTAAACGACTTACTACAAACTGTATTAGCATTTAGTCAGCAAACTACCGTACTAATCCGCCAAGCCCGCTTTAACTGGCAACAATACAAAAACACAGCCAAACCTAATGACTATTTAATCGTAAAGAAAAGCTTATTAGCGACAGAGCTTCACTTTGAACAGCAAGAACAAAAGCTAATTATTGAGCTTTTAAATAAAGCACTTGCCAGTCCGTTAAGCTATCCCCCCACACTCCCCCCCTCATCTTGGTACTTTGCACAACAAAACATACCAACAGATAAACTAAACGACTTAAGCTTTTGGTAACACAAAACCGCCAAAGGGATGGTAATAATCCCAATAAGAATGACCCAAATAAAAAAGCGCTTAGATCGGGTTGTTTACAGAATATACAATGCGGTACTTTGTTTAACATTTTATTAAGCTTAGCAGTGAAGCTAATTGATACCGAGCAGGATACAGACACAACTGAACGTTTTTGAACGACCTCTTTTTGTTATATTGTTTGAAATATACCTGTTATGTATAGGTTAATTGGCGGGCCTTGATTTTAAAGGCCCGCCAACCTTTTTATGATATAACGTTAGCTGATTAATCTACCCAAAACGTAATACTAGTGATGTTATATGTACTATCAACATTGTGACCAGCTATCACTGTTTCCCCGGCCATGGGGTAATCGCTAGAAACAACATATAAGCCTGTTTCTTTGGTTGGCACTGTCATGTTTCCTTGTTGGTCTGTACTTAATTTTATTTGTTCCTTATTAGGCGTTAATACAACGACAGCATGTTCTTTAACTGGGGTGTTGAGGTAAGTTAGTGTCATAGTGTTACTTTGTGCACTTACAGGTACAAATTCAAAATCGGTTTTGCTGTGGGTTTCATTTCTACCGGCTTTCGCAAATAATTTAGCAGCCTGTTTTTTTGGCGACTTCCAAAATTTCCATGCTGGCACTTTTTCTAAATCCCACGGTTCCCATAGATCATTACAGTTATGGCTGGTTTTCTAAGTTTAGCCATAGTGCTTTACGTTTTAGTGGGGTTTGTTCTGTTAATGTGGGGTTAGGAATACGAATGACTTGACGTTGAGATAATTTCGCAAGCTTGAGTGCATTTTTAATGTGCGGCGCATTGTAAAACAGCTCATCGAAGCTTCCATCCGCGATCGCTTGCTCTAAACCTTGTACAATTAACCGGTGCAGATCAGGATTATCGCGACTCACAAAAAAATACATCGCCATTGGATAAACCAATAAAATGTGTTTTTCCACCATTAAACCTAATGTCGGTCTGTTGAGTACTTCATCCCAAGGTTCATGAACAGCTAAAGGAAAATAATCAAAACGACCGCCTTCTAGCATATAAAATAAATTTTCTTTTTTTACCGAAGTAACCACAGGTAAACCTGAAAACTTTAATATTTCTGTATCGCCCCAAAACCTTCCCTGTCCTGCCTTTAAGGTTTTTAAAGCTGATAAGCTATCTACCTTTGAAAAAGCAGCTTGCTGATCCGGCCGGATAATAAACAAACGATGTCCTTGCAAGCCTTTCATTAACGGTATGCGTATTGGTAATAAATTATGCTCGTAATCGGGCTGAGTGCCTGCCCACATAATTGATAATTCGCCATTTTTAATCCGCTCAACTTGCTGTTGTTGATTAAAATTTTGACTAGATTCGATAATGCTAAATTGTTGCTCAACATTGGCTTTAGCCAATGCTAGTTCAATTAACGCTATAAAATATTGGCTTTTAAGATCGTCGACTCGTGTGTGTTTTATTTGTTGAGCCTGTAAACTAAATACCGTGAATAACAACAAAAAACTTAAATATCTCATTATTTAGCCTTTAACGGTTATACTGATAAAACATCCCTGTTTAAACGTTTATGCTTCTAAACCAAAGTTAAGCTTGAATAATTTTAGTTAGCTCTGCTGTTTTTTCATTTAGCAAAATGGTGTCTGCTCGGGTTTCAATATTTAACCGTAATAAAGGTTCTGTATTGGATGCCCGTACATTAAAACGCCAATGAGTAAACTCAACACTTAAACCATCGGTTAACTCAATTTTTAACGCAGTTGGGCTATAAATATCGTTTAGCGTTGTCAAAACAGCTTGTGCGTCAGTTACGGTAAAATTTAACTCGCCGCTGCAAGGATAAGCTTGCTGTTGCTCCTCCACTAGCCCGGATAATTTCACGTTTGACTGCGACAACATTTCTGCCAAAATTAACCAAGGTATATTACCATTATCGCAATAAGCAAATTGCCTAAAATAATGATGGGCACTCATTTCTCCGCCATACAGCGCATTTTTTTCACGCATGGTTTCTTTAATAAAAGCATGACCCGTTTTGCTCACGTAGGCATGGCCACCGTTTTTCTCAACAATTGCTTGAGTATTCCAACACAATCTTGGATCATAAATAATATTTTGCGAAGGTGTTTTAGCTAACTGTGCGGCGGCTAATAATCCCACCATATAATAGCCTTCAATATAACGGCCGTTTTCATCAAAGAAAAAACACCGATCAAAATCACCATCCCAAGCAATGCCCAAGTCTGCTTTATGTTCAACAACCGCTTTCGCCGTTACAACTCTATTTTCCGGTAATAAAGGATTTGGTACACCATTTGGAAACTGCCCATTAGCTTCGTGATGCAACTTAATAAACGTAAATGGCAACGCATCTTCCAATAAATCGATAATAGCGCCTGCCCCACCATTACCTGCATTAACTACTATTTTTAAGGGCGTTAATAGTGCAGGATCAATGTAAGACAATAAATGCGCTTTATACTGACTGCTTAAATCAACTTTAGTGACTGTGCCAATAACCGTAGTAGTGGGAAATTCTTTAGTTTCCGCTAAATTTTTAATCCGCAGTAATTGCTCACTTGAGATAGGCTTGGCATCTTGTTGTACAAATTTCATCCCATTATATTCTTTGGGGTTGTGACTAGCGGTCACACAAATACCGCCATCGACCGCTAGGGTTTGCGCAGCAAAATAAATTTCTTCGGTACCGCATTGGCCAATATGAATAACATCGCAGCCTTGTTCAGTTAACCCTTTAATAAGCGCGGTAGTTAACGCCGGTCCAGTCAACCGAATATCGTGCCCCACTGCCACTTTTTTCGCGTTCAATTCAACCGCAAATGCTCTACCTATCTCGTAAGCTATCTGCTCATTTAACGCCTGTGGTACCTTGCCACGTACGTCGTACGCCTTAAAACACTGTAAATTAGTTTTCATAAAACCCCTACCCTAAAAACCGGTTACATTTAACTTTCAAATAATAACCGGCTTATCCATTTAATCCGCTGAATAAACAATATTATCTAGTTGAACGACAACACCAACTTGTTCACTGCTCCACGGTTGTGGTACAAGCACAAAAGGCGCGGTTACGTAATCAATCATTAAACTATTATCCCCATTTAACGTCAATAAATCAGCAATTCTAAATTTATAACGTTGCCACTCCCCAACTTTAGGGGTTGTACCCGCAACATTGCTCTCTAGTGCAACGTCGCCTGTACCACAAGGCCAACCACAATCAATTTTAAATGACCAACCTGTAATACCCGATGGCTGATTAACTATTTTTAAATCGAATTGAATACTCCCGTCTTTATAGGCTGATAAGTCTTGCGCTTCATTAAATATCAACTCACTAACGGTTTCTCCTCCAATGTAAGTATGCTGGAGAACTTTGCCGTGTTCAGCATCACCGTCAACTAACTCTTGCGTTACTTTACCAGATTGACCAACCATCCACTCATCTGGTAATTCATTTTCAAAAATAGCTTTGTCAGCAACGCTAGGAGCCTCTACCACACCCGCAGTATATTTAATATTGTCTAATTGAATAACAACTCCAATTTGCGCATCGCTCCAAGGCTGCGGCACTATCACAATGGGCGAAGTAATATAATCAATTTCCAGTGCGTTATCAGCATTCAACTTTAACAAATCACTAATATAAAACTTGTAGTGTTGCCACTCACCTACCGTTGGCGTAACGCCATTTGCATTGGTTGATAAATCAACGTCACCTGTACCACATGGCCAACCGCAATCTATTTTAAATGCCCAGTATTCAATACCTGCTGGTTGATTCACTATTTTAAGATCAAATTCAATTGTACCGTTTGCGTAGTCAGATAAATCTTGAGGGCTATCAAATATAAACTCACTAACCGTCTCACCTGCTGTATAAGTATGCTGAATAACCTTGCCATGATCAGCATCACCTTCAATAATTTCGTGAGTTACTTTGTCACTTTGACCGGCTGTCCAGCCATTTGCTGTATCCTCAAATATAATTAAAGGTTCGGCTGGGGTACTGTCATCCGGCGGAGTTATACCACCGGGAATATCTAGTACAAGTCGATCATCTCCAGAAAAACCAGGCCAACCAGCTTTATCTTCAAGGGTAACAACATTGTCTGCGCTATAAAGTGCTTTAATAGAAGAATCGGAATTATCAATAAAAGTTAATTCAGCCCAACTCATTACAAATGTCCATTTAGGCTGTTGCTTAAGAATTTCAGGTGTAGGTAAAGTCGCCACTTCACCTAATGCAATTGGCTTGTCACCCGCTTTATTAAGTAATAAATCGTATTTTTCTTGAGAGAAGCCTTTACCGTCGGTATTGTAATTATCTAGTGATAAAATATCCCAATAACCGGCACCTGGATCATAGGCATCTAAATCAGCCTCTAATGTAGAGAAATCTTGTAAATTCCATGTGAAAGTTAAATTGGTAAGCGCTTTGTCGTCAACCAAATAATCATGGGTTAGCTGATATAATTTTACGGTATACTCTGGTTTACCTGCCAGAGACCACCAAAATAAGGTTTGATTCATTTCGTGAAAAGGTCTAAATAATACACGAACACCACGCTGATTCATTGATTCGAAAATTTTCGCGTAACTATCTAACCTTACTTTCCAAGCATTATTAAGGTCTCCGCCTTCGGTCAATAAACTGGTCCACTGAGCTTCGGTTAAATCGGTTAACACACCACCTTCCCAACCGCAATCTTCATTTGTTGTTGGTGGGCAAACATGCATCATCACATTCACCAACGCACCTTGCTGCCAAGCAGCCTCTGCTTGACTGACTAACGATGCCCGTAAACCGACCCCTGCTTCACCAAAACCAAAATCCATCCCCCACAATGCAGGCCAACTCCCCGTCAATTCGGCCGCTTTTTTTGACCAATAGCTCGGATTGTTTTCTAAAACTTTTTCATCATTATGTACACCTACAACGGTTTTACTGCCTTTAATTTCATTTAGGTAATTTAGCATGACAGGTTCTAAGGTTGGCCCGTGCAATGAGCCACCGTCAGCCCCGCCGTTTCCAGCATCAGAAATATAAGTAACCTTAGGATCCTCATTGCCACAACCTGTTAACGCAAATAATAAACTAGCTGCAAGGCTTAAATTTAATAACTTTTTCATTTCAGCTCCGATTTTAATTGGAATAATCAAACCAAGACACAGCCCAAAAAAGCAAATGGGTACGCCTAGATGAAATAACAATACCACCAACTGAAACCCGTTACAATTTAAAATTAACACAAAATTTACCTTTTCCTTTTATTTAAGTATAAATAACATTATTTTTACTTATTAATGCAAAAATAGTTGAATACCTTGCTTAATTCAGCTAAATTCCTTTAAGAATTAGCCGAAAAGCATCTTTTTTAGCGAAAAGTAAGTAACCGGTTCCAAATAAACGTTACATTATACTTACTGCTAAAATGGTATTATATAAGTTAAAAATGGTGGAATAGTTATTATGAACTTAAAGAAAACGCTTCTTGCAACCAGTCTAACAGCCGTATTTGTCCAGTTAACTACGAGCAGTCTCGCGTTTGCCGCTGAGACGCAAACCGAAGAAACAGAGGTAATCACAGTTAAAGGGATTCGTGGTTCGACAATTGCAGCAATACAGAATAAAAGATTTTCTAATTCAATTGTTGAATCAATTGCTGCTGAAGATATTGGTAAGTTACCGGATATTACAATAGCTGACACATTACAGCGTGTAACCGGTATCCAAATTCAACGTTCAGCAGGTGAAGGGGCGCAAATAAACGTCCGTGGTTTATCTCAAGTTACAACATTGTTAAATGGCGAGCAATTTATAAGCGCCGGTTCAATAACAGGCTTAACACCAGACTATAGTGATATACCAGCCGAATTATTAGGCGGTGTTGATGTATATAAATCAGCAGAAGCTAACTTAATGGCTGGTGGTATTTCAGGCACAATAAATTTAAAAAGTCGCCGCCCACTAGCGTTGGAAAAAACCGGTTGGACATTTGTTGGTTCTGGCGAACTTTCTGACGGCAATTATACCGATGAGCTCGGTAAAAAAGTAACGGGCTTCGTGGGTTACAAAGGCGAAGATTTTGGTTTTATTGCAACAGCCACGCGTTCTGATTCAACCTTAGCAAATTATCGTTATGGAATGTGGAGTGATTATTGGCAAGGCTTTGTTGACGATTTTGACGGCAATAGTGATGGCACTGATGAGCAAGTTGAAATTTTTGGTAATATTGACTACGGCATCACCAACAAAATCGCAGAGCGAGAAAGAACCGGTTTCTCATCAACTTTCCAATATATTGTAAACGACGATGTAGAAGTACTAGCCGACGTTTTTTATACAAAAATGACGAATTATGATACCGCAAATGGTTTAGTTATTGACAATAATTGGAGTAAAAACCAAGACTATATTACTCCGTTAGAATTTGTTAACCGTGGGCCTAGTGTTGATGGATCAGGTCGAGACTTAATTACACCTATTACATATGAAATCAACGCACCTCGGATAAAATCAAACGGCGAAGCGGTAGTCAGTGAAAGAGAATCTTTAAATTTTAATTTACAAACTAATTTACACCTATCTGATTATTTGACGACAACGGTTCGTTTTATCCATGGCGAAGCCACTAACGATACCATGAGAAACTTTGTTGATGCTTATACCACGTCAGGAGCTCAGTCAGCAGTTAACCGAAATACCCGAACAGATGGCGTTACCGCGCCAGTTAATCCGAATGGAATGGGCCCGGAAGATGTAACCGTATTAGTAGATACTAAAGGTAAGTATCCAGCTTTCGCCTTTCCTGCTGAATTGGGATATGACATCAGTAATTACACATTAGTGTCAACTTTTTCAGATCAAAATACCATTGATGAATCAAATTTAGATGCACTACGTTTAGACAGCAAGTATGAATTCGAAAATTCTTTTGGCTTTGTTGATACCGCATCTATTGAGTTTGGTGCAAGATACGGTCAGTGGAATGTCGACTCAGTCAACTACGACTTAGTTGCACCTGTACAAGCAAATGATAGAAATGGTGAGTTAGAAACAGCTTATGCCAAATGGAAAGATATTAGTGCATCTATTTCCAATGGCGGCGACACGATTACGGGTGCAGAAGACGTATCGTTTGAAAACTTATTTGGCATGGGTTACGTGAAAGAGATTTCTGATTTTGGCCCTGCGACAACTTATATTTACTCAAAAGATGACGAAGGTAATTATAGCTCTATTGACCCTGCGCAATTAGGCTATTACTTTATCGACACCGAGAAAATGAAAGATGTTTTAGGTTTTCAAAATACACTTTATCCGGGTAATATCCGTGCAAACCGCTGGAACAATACATATGAAGTTGAAGATAAGTCAACAACGAGTTATGTCCAGTTAAATTTAGAAGGCGAATTAGGATTACCGTTCACTGCAAATGTAGGGGTGCAAGCAGTAAACCGGAAACGTACTGTAACCAGTTACAATACGCAAACCAATGCAGGTACGCTTGAAGTTGGTCGAGTTGAATACAAAAGCATTTTAGGTACACCTGACCCCAGGGTTGGTAAAACAATTACCGAAACTGAAACGCTCGACTTTTTACCTCGCGTAAACCTTTCGGTTGATATCCGCGACGATTTAAAATTGCGATTTTCATACACTGAAAACTTAACTCAATTAGATGCCAATATTTTAGGTAAAGGTTCATCCACAACTTTTGTATCGCACCCAACGTTAGAAGGAGTATTTTCTGCAACTCAAGTCAATACAACGGGTAATCCAAATTTAGATCCATGGAGTTCAACTAACTATGATGCCAGTATTGAGTGGTATTTCAATGAACAAGGGATTATTAACTTGGGGGCTTACCGCATCGAAATAGATAGCTTCCCTACTGGTTTCCAAACAACGATAAATGGTATTGCTGACACTGATGGGGTGGTTCGTAATGATGGTTTAGATCACTTTACCCTTAAAAACGGCGATGGCGGAACATTAGAAGGGTTTGAAATTGGCTATCAACAAGCTTATGACTTCTTACCCGGTATTTTAGATGGGTTAGGTTCAAACATAAACTATACCTATACCGATGGTGAAGGGGGCGATACCGATTTTTATGGCGAATCTATGGTCATGGGCGGTATATCGAAAGAACAAGTTAATGCAATTTTATGGTACCAAAGAGACGGTATTGAAGCCCGTATTGCATATAACTACCGCAGTGATCGCTACATACAAACAAAAATGTTTGAACAAGTAAACGGCAACTCAAATCGTGTCGCTTTATTTGTAGAGCCAACTCGTTTTGTTGACGCCTCAATTTCGTATAGCTTTAACGATAATATTCAAGTGTATTTACAAGGCCAAAACTTAACCAAAGAGTATGAGCAATCTTACGCGCAATGGGCAGATATGAAAGTGAGCCAAAATATCTTTGAAGCGCGTTACACAGTTGGTTTAAGAGGTAGTTTCTAAACCCAATTTTCGACTATAAGCCTAGTAACACTAGGCTTTTTACATTATTTATGTATGGTATGTTATGAAAAAAATAGTTACGTTGTTACCAATTTTTGCGCTTGCAAGTTGTGCAAGTTATCAATCAGGTATTGCAGTTAAATCACTTGAATCGCCTGCGTTTCAACAAGCAAACTCTGACCAATATGCGCCTATTATCATTGATAGCCAAGTGGTTGCAGAGTGGCAAAATCCGTATGACTCACAAGATGTAGCGGTCGATTTAGCCATCACTACACCAAGTGGTACCACAAAGAAATTGCCAGGTTATTTTGTTGAAGGTAGCAGTTTAACCAAGGCAACATGGCGTTTTAAATTTACCCCTACAGAAATTGGACAGTATCAAGTTAGCACGCACCTAACCGATGATGGACAGCAGGTGCAAAGTGAAAAGAAAACTTTTAACGTAAAAGAAACCAATTTACAGGGCTTTTTACGCGCCAATGACCAATGGACTTTTAAGTACGATAACGGTGATTTGTTCAGAGGTATAGGCGAAAATTTTGGCTGGGAATCACGTGATGAAGACGATTCGCGCTATTTTAAAGCGTTGCACGAAGATAGTCGTTTTAATTATGATCACATGCTTAAAACATTAAATCACCAAGGTGCAAACTTAATCCGTACCTGGATGATTTACTGGAATTTACCGGTTGATTACCAAACTGTAAATAACAACTCTCGTTACCAAAATTCATCCAAGCGTTTTAACCCAAGTGGCGTAGCACGCATGGATCATTTACTTGATCTGGCTTCTCAATATGATATGAAAATTATTTTATCTATGGATAGTCATGCCGGATTTACGGGTGATGGTTGGGCATTTAATAGTTACAATCAAGCCAATGGTGGTCCAGCTGAATCAGCCACCGATTTTTTCACTAACCCAATCGCAAAACAGCGCTACAAAGACAAACTAAGGTTTTTAGTGGCTAAGTGGAGCTATTCGCCACAAATCGCAGCTTGGGAATTTTTTAACGAAATTGACAATGTAATGTACCATGGTGAAGAGCAACAAATTAGTGATGAAATCATTACTAGCTGGCATCGCGAAATGAGTGATTATTTAGCCCAAATCGACGTTCATGATCACCTTGTGACTACCAGTATTTCTCATCGTGGCGTTGCGGGTTTATTTGACCTACCCAACATAGATATTAACCAATCGCATTTGTATAAAATTACCGATCGCATTCCGGAAGTAATCAACAAATACACCCAAGCACACAACAAGCCTTATTTTGCTGGCGAATTTAGCGCGGAGTGGGATTGGAGCAAAAACTTTAACGATTACAAACTGTTAATGGTTAACGACTTTAAACGAGGCCTATGGTATGGCTTATTTTCTCCAACGCCAATTGCACCACTCACTTGGTGGTGGGAATATTTTGACGAAAATAATACAACCCCTTATTTTAACCACGTTAAAACCATTAACCAAAAAATGCTTAAAACAAGTACGGGTACACTATCCCAAATACAGTTAAATAACAGTAACAGTCATTTAACTACTTACGCTGTTAATAATGGCAATCAAATATTTGTTTATGTAAACAACCCAACCAACGCTGAACAAACGTTTGAGTTAACCGGCCATTCGGCTTTAAGCAATCTAAATGCGATTTACCATTGTGAAACGGGTAAATTTATATCAACAAATGCTGGCTATAATTTACTATCCGCAAATAGCGATCATGTTTTAATCTTTAATTTATAACTTTTTCTTTAAAGGGTTAAAACCGGCTGTAGCCAATTATAAATAATAGGCTACAGCTTTCCTCGTTAAAAGCCCCGGTAATCCCCCACCGAGTAGATACAGCGCATTTACTTAGCTTACTTTAAGATTCTGTATTATTTTTAGTATTGTTTTGAATCTAACTGTGTACTATTTCAAAAGCCAGTTAGCTGGATTTCTATCTATACTCTATGCTCTATGTATACCAAACTCATGAGTAAAATAAGTGAAAGTTCTTATCATTGGCGGCACAGGCGGAATTGGTTCAGCGCTTATACAGCGAATTATTAGCTCGCATGACGATATCAGGTTGTACGCGACTTACCATACAAACCACCCTCAAATTGAGCACCCCAATTTAACATGGTTTAAAACCGACATTTCATCAGACTTGGCCATTAAACAACTGGCTATCCGGATAGACAGCTTAGATATTCTTATTAATGCCGCAGGTTTTTTACATTTATCCAATAAAATGAAAATGCCCGAGAAATCAATTAATGAATTTAGTTCTGAATTTTTTATGCACAACCTTAATTCAAATACTATCCCTACCCTTTTACTTGGAAAGTATTTTGCGAAACATCTGAAAACTAACCGACAAACCCATTTTATTTCTATCTCAGCTAAAATTGGCAGCATTGAAGATAATCGCATTGGTGGTTGGATTAGCTATCGGTGTTCTAAAGCAGCGCTAAACATGGCAATTAAAACCATCAGTATCGAATGGCAGTACAAACTGCCAAACTGTTGTGTGTTAGCTTTTCATCCGGGTACAACCGATACACAGTTATCTCAACCTTTTCAAAAGAATGTAAATCCCGAAAAACTCTTTTCAGCCAACTACGTTGCTCAATGTCTGCTAAAACTCATTGATAGCACTAGCTCAAATGACACGGGTAAATTCTTTAGCTTTAGCGGAGAAGAAATCCCTTGGTAAAGCGATAAATTTGCTAGGGGTAAGGCTGCATTACGTGAAAAATGCATGGATTGACTGCAACTTAAGCGGAATTTTACGACTAAACCGGTAACTAATAAGTAAGTCATTTTGCTTAGCCGTAAATATATTGCCTGAATTAAACTGGAATGGTTCGCCGCTGATTTACTCCCCACCACCGTTAAGCAACTTTATAATTTCCATCATAGCTCTACCGTTATGATAAGGGGCTTTCCAAAAACCAGCTTTATAAGTGCTGTAGTTTGAATCTTGATCGCGAGTCGCCATCCAATGCCATTCCCCATGCTCTGAATCAATATGAAATTCATTTATAAACGCCCAAATATTGAGAAAGGCATCCCAGTACTCACTTTGCTCAGTTAATTGGTACGCATATAAAAACCCCACCATTGCTTCCGCTTGCACCCACCAACAACTCTCTTGATGTTTACGTTTAGGCAATATTTCAAATTCATCGCACACCTGCCCTAAATCACCCATCCCTTCTGCAAGGGTTGTTGCCGCCATATCTAAAACCAAGGGTTTTACACGTTTCATTAAAAATGGGTCATTTAACGCTACTAAGGCTTCATACAGTAACCAACTACATTCAATATCATGGCCATAAGAATAGGCTTTAGAGTGATCCTGCCAGTCCATATCCATAAATAGGCGTAAATGTTTATTAGATTTATCAACGATGATTTGGTCAAAAAACTCGATAACCCGGCTAAGTCCCAATGCACTTTCAGCAGTAGGTTTTACCATATGTAATGTGGCAAAGGCTTCCATTACATGTAAATGTGTATTCTGTGTTTTAGGGAAATTGTCGTCTTTTTCGCTTAAACGTACGTCGCCAATTTCGCCCCATTGACGATTAAAAGCCTCTAAATAACCGCCTTTTTCATTGTCATGGCAATGCTTTTGTAACAAATTAAAATAGTTGTATGCTTTATCAATGGCGGCTTGATTACCCGTTAATTTGTAATACGCACTCAGGCCATAAATAGCAAATGATTGAGCATAGGTTTGCTTTTTATCGTCATTGACTTGTCCTTTAGCATTGAGCGACCAGTATACCCCACCGTATTCAGGATCGTCAAAATGTTGAATGATATAATCGTATGCACGGTTTGCAGCAGCGCGATAGCGGGCATTATCTACGTAATGACACACCTCACTAAAAAACCACAAAACACGAGCGTGCATAACAATGCCTTTATCAGCTGTATCTACACCGGTACCGTCGGCATTTACTTGTCCAAAAAATCCACCATTGCGCTCATCAATAGCATGATCAATCCACCAATCTGCAATATTACAGAGTTCCTGTTGGAACTCTGTAAGCAAGCTGGTGATTTCTAGCTTGCTAAATACCGACATATTATAGAGTTTCCAATATAGTTAAGTTTTTATTAATTAAATCATTTCTGACTTCAACTGACGCCGCAGACCTTAGTCCATCCGCAGGTGTATTTTTTACATAATCAATAAGTTTATCTAAAGTCGTTGTAGCAACATGCATACGCGTATCTGATGACGCGTAGTATATATTCACTTGGTTATCTTTTAACGTCCAGCCATTTGCAAAAACCACGTTAGACACATCACCAACACGCTCTTCACCTTCTGGTGCAATAAAATGTCCAGCTGGTGCGTGTGTAATCACCCAAGGGCGTTCTAATTCTGTCATAAACATATATAAGACATACCGTAAGCCTGCAGCTGTATTTCGTACACCATGGGCTAGGTGTAACCAACCTTCAGATGTTTTAATTGGTGCTGGGCCTTGGCCATTTTTGATCTCTTTAATAGTGTGGTAGGCTTTATTATCAATAATAACTTCTTGTTTTATTTCAGCATTTTCCATTGATTTACATAAGCCCCAACCAATACCACCTCCGCTACCAACACTAATAAAGCCATCTTGAGGGCGGGTATATAGGGCGTACTGGCCATCCACAAACTCCGGGTGAAGTACCACATTACGTTGCTGGCCTGAATAAGTAATTAAGTCAGGTAATCTTTCCCAATTGACTAAATCTTTCGTTCGCGCGATACCACACTGAGCTTCCGCAGCTGATAGATCGTTTGGAAAGTTTTCATCTTTACGTTCAGTACAAAATAAACCGTAGATGTAACCATCTTCATGCTGAGTTAAGCGCATATCGTAAACGTTTGTATCTGGACAATCTGTCTCTGGCATGGTGATTGGATGTGACCAAAAACGGAAATTGTCTACACCAGTGTCACTTTCGGCAATTGCGAAAAAAGATTTACGATCATCGCCTTCAACACGAACCACTAATAAATACTTTCCATCTAAATAAATTGCGCCTGAATTTAAAGTCGCATTAACACCTTGTCTTTCTAATAAAAATGGATTTGACGCTTCATTAAAATCAAATCGCCAATGCACAGGAACATGCTCGCGAGTAACAATAGGATTGGCCCACCGTTGATAAATACGGTTACCACCAGCTTTTGCTGAATTAGGTTTAGTTAATAAGCGTTCCTGCTCTGAAATTAAGGATTTTACTTGCTGAATATATGAACTCATGAAAAATACTCCAATAATACCGGTTACATCACAACTAAAAAATAGCTGTAACAGAAATTTAAGTTAGATTTTTTTAAGATGGCTTGGTGTTCAAACTGCCTTAAACACCAAGCCGATACTCGTTAATTTTGCATTCTTCTTGACTGTAATTCTTGATTTACTTTTACCATATACACATCTGTTAATCGGTAAAAAATCATAAATATCGCAGAGATCAGTGCGCCTACCGCTGGTAAAAAACTGACCATGTACCTAAGCCCTTCTTTGGCATATTCAGTTTGATCGGCATTGGCTACATAACCAAAATACGCGAGTGTCCAACCCGTTAAAGCACCCCCTAAAGTCCACCCCATTTTTTGTGCAAAAGATGAAGATGAAAAGATAAGTCCGGTTGTTCTGCGCCCTGTTTTGTATTCAGCGTAATCCGCGATATCAGCGTACATCGACCAAAGTAGTGGAAAAATAATACCTGCACATGCACTTATCACCACTTGCAAAATAAGAATTAGGGTTAACTGATTTTCATCTAAAAAGAAAAATAAACAACTTAAAATAGAGGCGATAAACATCGCAAACATAAATGTATTACGCTTGCCAATAATTTTTGAAATAGGCTGTGCCAAGATCACTCCAATAATGTTAGCGGCTTGCCCCAACACTAAATAAACGGTGGTTATACCAAAGCTTAAACCTAAAAATGACCACTCAGGTGATTGAATGTAGTATTTAAAATAATAAACGGATGCACCGTCCCGCATACTATTAAAGATAAGTGTTGCAAGCGCCGCGCCTAATAAAATAAACCAAGGTTTATTGGTGGCTAAATTTTTAAAGTCTTTTTTAAGTGAACTGTCTTGTGATGCCGGTGGTTTGATACGTTCTTTTGTCCAAGCAAAAGTGAGATAAAATAAAACAGCGGCAATACAGCCGTATACCATCATTGTAAGCATCCAACCAGTCTGAGGATCAGGGATATCGGTTAAATTAGTGAAAAAACCTGTTAAGGGATCCACCATAATAAATGCAAATATGCTTCCCGCAAATGCAAATACCATTCGAAACGATGCTAATTGGGTGCGCTCATTACTATTAGCAGACATAACGCCAAGTAACGACGCATACGGTACATTAACTGCTGTGTAAGCCATCATCATTAAAGTATAAGTACAATAAGCGTATACTAATTTAGCTTCGTTTGACCAATTGGGAGTCGTAAACGTAAGTACACCAATTAATGCAAAAGGAATAGCACCCCACATTAAATAAGGTCTAAATTTACCCCAACGTGTATGGGTTCTATCAGCCAAAATCCCCATTACCGGATCATTTGCGGTGTCCCAAATACGAGTGATTAAAAACATAGTGCCTACGGCAGCAGCAGAAATACCAAATACATCTGTGTAAAAAATCATTAAATAAACAGAAAACATCTTCCAAAACATAGATGAAGCAAAATCACCTAAGCCATATCCAACTTTTTCTTTTAATTTTAACTGCTGGGTTTCTATCATAAACTCGCTCTACATTTTATTAGCTAGTACAACCGTAACAATGACTAACACACTTAAAATTGTATCCGGTTACATTTTAAAAAATAATAGCACAGGTTCCATAAAAAGTAACAGAAAAAGTTTCGAATAAACATTTTTATTACATCAAGATTTGTTAAATTAACGCTTAAATGTTAATTATTAGCATAATAAACATAAAAAAATTATTGCAAGCTATTCATATATAGACGAAAATAATTTTGAGTATCTCAAAAGGTCAAAAGTTGAAAGATTAACTTGTTTCATTAATTATTATTTTTGACTGCTTAAAAATGGAAGAAAACTGGCAAAAACCCAACGTTTTTGAGGTCTTAAATGTTATAGCTACATAAAATAGAATTTATATTATCTATTTTATCCACTCCGGTTTAAGTAACTACACAATTCAATTAAATAACCAGTTAACCGATTATAGTCTAATAACCAATTTAAGAAACCGGTTAACGCCTTTTAAAATAAGCTATTCAGCTAAAAATTACCGATAGTATTGTTTTTGTTTCTTTGGTAAATTGAAACAATTAATAAGTAAAACAATAAAAATATAAAGAATGGAAGTTAAATGAGTAATATAAGAGAAGTTGCGAAACGAGCTGGAGTATCTATTGCCACTGTATCGCGTGCATTTACTAACCCAGATAAAGTTTCTCAAAGTAGTCTGAAAAAAGTAATGGATGCAGTAGATGAAGTGGGTTATCGCCCCAATATGATGGCACGAAACTTCAGATCGACTAAATCATACGCTGTGGTTGTTTTAGTACCAGATTTCGCTAACTTGTTTTTTAGTAAAGTTATTCGAGCTATTCAAGAAACCGGTCAAAAACACGGTTACAATATTTTGTTAGGCGAAACTCGAGATTCAAAAGAACGCGA
This sequence comes from Catenovulum adriaticum, assembly GCF_026725475.1. NCBI lineage: Bacteria > Pseudomonadati > Pseudomonadota > Gammaproteobacteria > Alteromonadales > Alteromonadaceae > Catenovulum > Catenovulum adriaticum. The sequence continues at coordinate 432,311 of NZ_CP109965.1, read as the reverse complement.
AGCTGATTATTTAAAACTGGTAGAGACACGACAAGCAGACGGTGTTATTCAGCTAAGTCCACATATACCAGAGCAAGAATTGTTACCTCACCCTCATATCAGCGCTGTTGCAGCCTGTGGTGCTTGCGACACACCGTACGCATCGGTGAGAATGGATCACATTGCAGCATCGTTTTCGATTGTCAATTATTTGATTTCAATGGGACACCGTAAAATTGGCTGTATATCGGGGCTAAGCGATAATCCCCATAGCAGGGACAGGTTAAAAGGTTATAAACAAGCTTTAGCAAAAGCGGGTATCGATTTTGATGATAGTTTGTTATATGAAGGTAATTTTACCATGCAGTCTGGGCATGATGCAGGGGTTTACTTCGCCCAACTCTCCCAACGACCAACAGCAGTGTTTTCTATGAATGACCTAATGGCTGTCGGTGCCATTAAATCATTTAAAGAACATAATATTCGCGTACCCCAAGACATTTCAATTACTGGGTTTGATGATTTAGATTTTGCCACATATACAGACCCCGCATTGACTACCATACGCCAACCCGCAGAAGAAATGGGTAAAAAGGCAATGCTACTATTGTTACAAATTTTGGATGGTAAACCGCCAACTCAACAAGAATTTATTTTAAAACATGAATTTGTTTTACGTGACAGCGTGGTTCAATTTAGCGGTTAAAGTGCAGCGCATTAAACACAGAATACAATAGATGACTTTATTATTGTATTCTGTGTTGAGTTACGGATATCGAATTAACAATGCAGGTTTATTTAAGCGGTTTTAGAATTGAGTATACACTCGGCCAATCTGTGCTTGGCCAGTAATAACCGCAGCTTTGAGTGCACTAGGCATTAAAAATGATTCACCCTGCTGATAGCACTCACCTAAAATTTCGCACTGACCTTCCACAACAAAGTACAACTCCGCTGAAGCACTGGATGACGTAATGTAATGCGTTTCATTTTTTAAATTAATTAATTCAAACTGAAAATCTGGACAGGGTATTTCAAACGATCTAACGTGCTGGGTTAATTCACCTAACTGCGGGTGAATACAATTAGCCTGCTCAGTATATTGCGTAATTTTAACTAACTCTTTACGATCCATATGTTTAGATGTTAGCCCTCCCCGCAAAACATTGTCAGAGTTTGCCATAATTTCAATCCCTGTACCTTGCAAGTAAGCATGAGGACAACCTGCGCCTAAAAATAATGCTTGACCTGGTTTTAATTCAAATAAATTTAAAATTAATGGAAAAAAGATACCTAAATCAATCCCATATAATTGATATAAACTCTCCAACCATTTAAGTTCATTCACTTCAGAGGTTTTCGCAATGTCGAGTGCATGCTCAACTAGATCTTTGAGTAAGTCTAAATCCAAATGCAACAACCAACCATAGAAAGCTTCCACATCTCGTGATGTCCCTATCGCTAACGTATCTGCCCATTGGTCAAATTGTTCATGTTGTAATAAACGTAACGACTTGGCCAACTCACGATTTGGTCTAAAACCCGCCATGGCTGAAAATTTAGTTAACGCATAAATTAATTCTGGTTTGTGGTTATCATCTTGGTAGTTACATTGTGCGTGATTACCCTCTATATCATTTTTTCGTTCTTGAGTATAACCTTCAACAGCCTGCGCTTTAGTCGGATGTACTTGGATTGATAGCGCTTTGCGAGCTGATAATATTTTAAATAAGTAAGGTAACTTATTACCCATTTTACTTGCATTTTCGCCAAGTATTTCAATAGGATTTGACGCTATTAATGCATCCAAAGGTTGATCTTCATCAACAGCAAACGATGGTGATTTAGGATGCGCACCCACCCATAATTCGGCTAATGGTAGCTCAGTGTTTGGTTTTTCCATCCCTAATATTCTAGGGATTTCATTAAAAGTACCCCAATCGTAATTTTGAAAGTTATTTTTTAATCTAATGGGTTTAGAAAACATTTTATCTCGCTTAATTTAAACTGTTTCAATAATAATTAAGAAGCACTAACCAATAATTGTGAGCAAAAACACAACATGCATTTTGGACGGTTGAATACACAGCCTCAAAATGTAACCGGTTAACTTCAACCTAAATAAGTATACAGATAAATATCAACAAGCCAACTAAGAAGATAAGTACAAGTATACGAACCAGCTCTGGCAAGGTAGGACTAAATTAGTTAAATTGGCGAGGTGAGGCTTGCATATTTGGGTTAGGTCTATTTAAACCCAATACATATGAAATAGTAGATTCGCCTAACAATCAGAAGCTTCAATCCCGCATATACACGAAGAATTACCTAACGGTTTGATGTGTAAAAGTGCGATATGATTGAATGAATTGGAAAATCTCAGAAGGCTTGGTTTATGCATAAAATCAAGCCTTTACGATCTTGAAAATGGCTAAAATCACCCAAGGAGAAATAACCACCACCTCTAAAATATCTCAATTTGCGGAGTGTTAGGTTCAGACTAAAGCGTTACCGGGTTAATGCCTGACCTAGTGTAGAAAAATATCTAGAAAAATGATACGCGATGATATTACGCTGGTCGTGAGATGGGTATATACCCAATTTTGCTTCTGGTGATTGCGTGGTTCCGTGCACTAAAAAAGCATTTTTAACACTTTGGCTCTCCACATATGACTCAAAAGCACGGGCCGCAACTTCTTCTGGCATGGCATAATAATAACAGCCTAATACTTTATCAGCCTGCACACTTTTCATAAATAATTTGCTGGGATCATGGCTCTTATGTTGCAAAAAGATATGCTGGTAACAAGATTCCAGTAAGCGATTAATTGGGTGCTCTATGACATCGTGCTTTTTTAACCAGAGTGCAGATGCAAAATCTTTTGAGGTGGCAGAGCCTAAAAAGCGGGTTGCAATAAAATGGTCAAAGGCATGAAAATATTCGTGTGCTAGCGAACCTGCTCCGGCATTTTTTGCAAGTGCCAGTGTTTTGGTCGCTGAATTATAATGAGCCGAACTATGTTTTTGACCACCGCTCCCAAATGCAATAGATAAAGTGCCTTTCAATGAAATCACTTGCTCATTAACTTGTAAAATACTCATTAAATCGCATAAAGCATCAAAAAAAAGATTGGCAGCTATTTGTTGCTCTTCGGCTGTTACCCAAGCGCCTACAGTGGCCGTTTTAAAACCAAATATTTTGACAATATCTCTAAACGAAACATCGGCGCCACTACGATGATTTGGTCCATTTCGATAAAATTTTTTATAGAGAGCTGAAGGCTTTTTAAACTGCATATAATAGTAAAAGAGTAAATGGTGAGAAATAGCAGGTAGCAGTAATGACGCTCAGGGCGTATTGAACTTTGCTGTATAAAGTTTGTTCTAACTAAACGCTTTTTAATCGCGGCGCTGGTTTGTAGGCCTAGTGGGCTAAGTCAAAAATCAGCAACAAAGAGTAAAAAGCGTTTAGGACGAACCCCTCGGGCAGCGTTTGTGCGGCATTTCTACTGCCTTAGCACTCATTTATGTAGAACAACTACACCACAATCGTGCTTTATTGTATAAATACCGCACAACTCGCTGCAAAGTCATACAGAAAAGATCAACACGCCCTAATTTAGACTCGTCTAAACTAAGCGAATAGTTCAAACAAAAATTTATTTTGCCGCTTGTCGTTGGCGAACCATTTCAAATAATGTCACGCCTGTTGCAACACTAACATTTAAACTTGAAACACTACCCGACATTGGTATTGAAATAAGCTCATCGCAGGTTTCGCGCGTTAATCTGCGCATTCCACTGCCCTCTGCGCCCATAACAAGTGCCATAGGGCCTGTTAATTTTGCTTGATATAAAGTTTGTGTTGCTTCACCCGCGGTGCCTACTACCCAAACTCCTTGCTGCTGAATATCACGCAAAGTTCGCGCTAAATTAGTTACTTGAATAAAAGGCACCACTTCTGCCGCTCCGCAAGCTACTTTTTTTGCAACTGCGGTTAAACTACCTGATTTATCTTTAGGTACAATAACGGCGTCTACACCTGCCGCATCTGCTGTGCGCAAGCAAGCGCCTATGTTATGAGGATCGGTTACCCCATCTAAAATCAACAAAAACGCAGGCTTATTCGATTGTTTTAAAATAGCATCTAAATCATTTTCAGTAAGCGCAGGTGTTGGTTGAACACGAGCAACAATCCCTTGGTGCTGCTCACCTTTGGCTTTATCATCTAAGGTTTTACGCTGAGTAAATTGAATAGAAATTCCGTGTTTACGCGCAATGCTAATAATCTTGTTTAACCTATCGTCATTACGACCTTTTAAACAAAAAATTTCTATAAATCGGTGTGGTGCGCTTTCAATTAATGATTCTGCAGCATGCAAACCAAAAATTAACTCTGACTTACTCAATGTTATCTCCGCTTAGTCTTATTTGCTTTTGGGGTTGATTTTTTATTGGCGTTTGCCTTTCTGCTTGTACTAGAAGCTTTAGGCTTTTTGCCTCGTTTAGGTTTGTCTGTTGCTGGTTTTCCAGCATTATCTTTTGCCATGAACTGCTGAGTTTTACTGCCGCTTGGCTTTTTTTTAGCTGGTTCAAACGAAGTGTTATGGTCTGCCGATTTTGATTTTTTAGCTTTTGAGCTTTTAGCTTTACGTTTACCATATTTAGCTGGGCGACTTGGTTTAGCTGATTGAGATTCTAAATCATTAAGCACAAAATCAATTTTTTTATCTTCTAAATTGACAGACATCACTTTAATTTCAACTTCATCGCCAATTTTGTACACTTTGCGTTTGTGCTCGCCAATTAAACGATGCTTAATTGCATCGTAAATGTAAAAGTCACTTTGCAGTGTGCTGACATGAACTAAACCTTCAACAAAAAGATCATTAATTCGCACAAAAAAACCAAAGCTGGTCACGGCTGAAATCACCCCTTCAAACTCATCACCAACATGATCTTGCATAAACTCACATTTAAGCCAGTTAGCAACATCGCGAGTTGCGGTTTCAGCGCGTCGTTCAGCCATTGAAGTATGATCGCCTAAATCCTCCATTTCAGTTGGATTATAGGTATGCTCACCACTTCCTTGGGGAATATTATTTTGTTTAAGTAAAATAGCCTTGATTGCACGGTGCAAAATAAGATCTGGGTAGCGACGAATTGGCGAGGTAAAGTGCGCATAATTTTTGAGTGCCAAACCAAAATGACCAATATTCTCTGGCGTGTAATTAGCTTGCTTCATTGATCTAAGCAACATGGTTTGAATTAACTCTTGATCAGGTCGTCCCTCTATTTTATCAACAACTGATTTAAAATCGGTTGGTTCTATATCGCCATCTAGGGTTAAACTGATACCTAACTCAGCTAAAAATTGAATAAACTGAGATAGTTTTTCACTGTCGGGTTTATCATGAACTCGATATAACGCCTGAGCTTGATGCTTATCAATAAACTGTGCTGCGGCAACATTCGCTAAAATCATACATTCTTCAATAATTTTATGAGCGTCGTTACGAGTCACTATTTCTACTGATTCAATTTTACGTTGCGCGTTAAACACAAATTTAGGTTCAAGTGTTTCAAATTCAATTGCGCCACGCTCCATTCTAGCTTGTTTTAAGCTGGCATACATTTGATTTAAATCTTCAAGGTGTGGTACTAAATGTTGATATCGCTCACGTAAGGCTTCATCCCCTTTTAAAATAGCGCTCACTTTATTATAAGTTAAACGTGCATGAGAGTTGATAACTGCCTGATAAAATTTATAACCCGACAATTTACCGCGCGCGCTCACTGTCATTTCACAAACCATGCATAAACGATCAACCTGAGGGTTAAGCGAGCAAAGTCCGTTTGATAGTTTTTCGGGCAACATAGGCACAACTTGTTCAGGAAAATAAACCGATGTGCCGCGCTGCTGGGCTTCGTCATCTAACGTGGTTCCTGGGCGAACGTAATAGCTTACATCCGCAATAGCAACCCATAGTCGCCAGCCGCCTGAGCGTTTGGTTTCGCAATAAACCGCGTCATCAAAGTCTCGAGCATCTTCACCATCTATGGTGACAAGTGGTAAATCGCGTAAATCAACCCGATCTAACTTTGCTTTTTCAGGCACTTGTTCGCTAAAAGCTTTTAGCTCTTTATCTAGCTTTTTAGGCCATTGATGCGGAATATCATAGTTGCGAAGCGCAACTTCGATCTCCATTCCAGGAGCCATGTGTTCACCCAACACTTCAACTATTTTTGCAGTTGCGTTGACTCGCTTACTCGGTCGGGTCATTAATTCAGCAACGACCATTTGGCCATTTCGAGCACCATTTTTATGCTCGTTTGGAATAATAATTTCTTGGGTAATTCGGCTGTCATCAGCCATTACATAGGCAATACCATGCTCAACAAATAAACGACCGACTAAAGGTTCGGTTCGTGATTGTAAAACGCGAACTAAACGGCATTCTTTACGGCCGCGATGATCTGTACCTGATTGCTTGGCTAAGATTAAATCGCCATGCAATAAAGTTTCTAATTGGTGATGGGGAATAAATAAATCTTTAACCCCTTTTGCAAGTTGTAAAAAGCCAAAGCCATCTTTGTGGCCAATCACTTTACCAACATGCAAACCTAATACCTCAGGTGTGGCGTAATTGTTTTGTTTATCACGCACAACTCTACCCTCTTGTTCCACTGCGGTTAAACAAGCTTGGAGTTCTTTTTCTGCTTCTAAACCATGAATGTTTAATTGTTCACACAGCGCAAGATAACTCATTGCTTGGTCTTGCTTTTCAACCAAGGCGACCAGTTTCTCTGCTAATAGCGGATGATATTTGAGAGTATTAGTTTGATTTGTTAATTTCATTAATTAGGTATGTTTCTCTTTTGGTTATTTAATTTTAGTTATTTAATCATTGTCATTGCTTACTTTAATTTGGTAAGCACTTCACTTGCAAGTATACGCTAATTAGCAATAAGTGTGCAGAATATAGCCATTGATTGCTAATTATTTTATCGAGCTTGTATGACAGGCCACAATTAGAACAAGATAATTTATTTATAATTAGGTACTATTAAACTTTGTTTTATGATGATTTAAGGTAAGTTAAATTTTGATTTTTCGTATTGTCCCTGCGCTATTAACTTTGCTCACGTTAAGTTTAACCAGTTTAACCTCATGTGCAAATCAACAAACCTTACCAAGTAGTAACTACAAAACTCAACTGTCTTATCCAAAACAAACCGAGGAGCTGGTTTTTATGGAGCAAGATCAGTCAGATAATCCTTTATTTGGAACAAGGTTAAGTTATCAAAGCCGGTTTTATGAGTTAGATATTTTTAACGTTTTTATCTACCCCATCCGTCAACTTAATTGGCAAAATCAAACCAGCATCTTAATGGACGAGGCCGTTTTAGCCTACCAAAACCTAGATGAATTAGTAAAAGAGAAAGGTTACCAATCGCGAAGCTTAGAAGATATTGATGAAGTTTCATTTGAATTTGGGCAGCAAAAATATCAAGGATTAAGAGGCAAAAGCCGAATCCACCTACACGATGAGCTATATATGCACAACTATGTGTATTTCTTCGTTCAGCAAGATAAAATTATTCGCTTTAGCACCAATATGAAATTTGCTGAGCAGCTTCCGCCACCCGATGATTATATACAGGGGTTATTAGCTGAGTTAAAAGTGCCAAAAGAGTCCGCTTACATGGCAGATCTTAGAAAAAGTGTTAGTAAGTCAAACTCATAACCGCAACTTATAAGTTACTGGTAATGGTTCACTTGCCTTTCTTTAAGTAACTGCGCTAACTCTGGCAATGCAAACTGGCTTAGTTGAGCTAACTTAGCTTGCTCAGCTAATACATCTTGCAGAATTTTTTCTGTGGTTAATGGATTAGCTAATACCACTCTGAACACTGTAATGGTTTGATTCGAGTAAACTTGGCTACTTAACCGTGTCCGACTGACAAACGATTTACCGGCTTCACGCTGACACTTTTGAATAAAACGGGTTAAATCATCTAACTTTTCATTAATCACAGCTTGTAAGGTTTCATCGGCTGAGGCTAATAAAGTCTGAATTGCTTTAGGCACATATCTATAGGTTAAAATACACAGCTCAGGTTTTGAAACTAATTCAAAATCACTTTGTTGATTGATTAAATCAGCAAAATATTGAGCTTGTTTTAAACTCCGGTTTATCAATAATTCATAGCCCTGACGACCCAAGACTTTAAGTGCAGAGTAAACTAACATTGCCATGCCTGGCCTTGAGCCTTCAAGCGTGTGTGAGCCTAAATCTTTAGAGCCTTTACGTAACACATATTCAGCATGTTGTTCTATCTCGCTGGCTAGCTCAGGGCGCTTAAATAAAACCAGCCCAGAGCCCATAGGCACATACATTTGTTTATGCGCATCTATTGTTACACTGTCAGCTCTTTCGATGCCTTTTAATAAGGCTTTGTGCTTTTTCGAAAATAAAGTAGCGCCGCCCCAAGCCGCATCAACATGAAAATGGCAATTTAAAGATTGCGCCAAATCGGCAAGTTCGTTGAGTGGATCAACGTTGCCGGTTTCAGTGGTGCCAGCAATCCCGACAATCGCCATCACTTTTATGTTTTGCTTTTCAAGTTCATTCGCCGCTTGCCGCATTTCATCAACCAGCACTTTGTGCTCGCCATTGACATGTATAGCAATTAAATTATCACGGCCGATACCTAATACATCTGCAGCTTTAGCTAACGAATAATGACCCCGCTCCGATACCAACACTGCGAGTCCGTTATAGCCATAATGTGTTAACGCCGGAAACAAACCCGCGCGATTAACGCCTTTAAATTGATCATCCGCTTTTAATAGATTATTTCTTGCTACCCAAAGTGCAGTAATATTAGCCAGCGTACCACCCGAACAAAATGCACCTAATGAATCAGATTCAGAATGCATATAGGTTTGATAAAAATCGTCGTTTTGCTCAAAAACCAAATTATGCATCATGCCTAGCACTTGGCGCTCTAGCGGTGTAAAAGCTTTTGAGGTTTCAATTTTGACGAGATTTTGGTTTAACGCGATCATAATTTTTGACAGCGGCAACATAAAATAAGGCAAGGCAGATGTCATATGACCAATAAAACTAGGCGCGGCAGTGTGAACTGAGTTCGCGACAAGTTTATCTAATAAAAATTGAGTGTGTTCAGATACAAAAGTTGGTTTTTCAGGCATACCAGAGCAGCTAAAATCACGTTCAATATCAGCCAATGATACTGCGCGCGCAACAATACGTTCATTCAAAAAACCAGCTAGGTTTTCTGATATTTCACGTTCAATCTGGCCTAATGTTGAATCTGGCGCTTCGGCTACCGTAAAAATACGATATAAAGATTCAAGATCAGCTGTAGCAACTTTTATATTGGAATGTTTGACCAAAGGAATAAATCGTTTTTAAGTAATGTCAGATCCCTAAACTTTAAATAAGTTTAGCCGAGTTGTCTTCTTTTTCGCATGAATAATTGCTTAGTTGTTCAATTTTCAATCAAAAATGACGTTTTTAATCAATACAATGCTATGATTAGGTTAATATTAGCATAGCTAATAAACTAAGCGAAAAGCAAAAATCATTGGATATCAGCGAGTATTTTTAATTTTACTTCAATTAAAGTCTCTAAAATTACCAATACAATTAACTGTACAAATAACCAGTTAATTGGTAAAGTAAAAAAATACACTGTATAGCAAACATAACTTAATCCAGTTTAAAGGTGAATAAAATGGCAGTTAGAGCACTATGGCAATGTGATCGGGACGGAAAAATGTTTACCAGTAAAAAAGATGCAGATGCACATGATCAAATGTTAGAACTTGCAGAAGCGATTTCTAATGCAGTTAATGAAAATGTTCCCGGTTTAAATGAAACCCAACTAGATGATATTGGTCGTTTAATTGCGCGCAATAAAGATTTATTTGCAAAAGCATTTAAAGGCAAGTCAGCTGAGCTATCCAAATTAGATTTTGCAGAGCCAGTAGACGAAATTGAAGATAAATTGACACAAGACAATATCGCCAAATTTGATAAAGCTAAAATAGGTTAAACTGCCAATACTTTAGTCACAATAAGCTACTTGTATTGACTTCAGTGTTAATATAAGTAGCTTTGAAAAGGGTCCCTTTTCTTATTATTTCTCATACCTCAAGGTTAGCTTTCGATTTTTTGTAGCCAAGTAGTGTTGAGTCCCTAATATTAAAATGAGGTTTAGCAGCTAACATCAGTTTAAAATAATGACTGATCCGCACCTAAGCAAATTGAGCTACCGCCCAACCGAACCGCTAAGCAAACCTTTAAGGGTGAGCAAATATTCTACCCATTGTTTAACGCCGTTATTTGAACAATAAATTTGAGAAATAAGTTTGAACGATAGTTAAGATATGGATTGGCTTTTTACCTCAAAACCCAAATACACCATAAAAAACAGTAATAACCAAATTATTCTGGTATCAGAGATGATTAGATAAAAATGATTAGCTTGTTGCTACAGCCTTTAAAAGGTGAATGAGTAGTTAATGTGAATTAACCAGAAGATTCCGGCTATTGGCAACTAAGTTGACATCAAGCCGCATTCTATTAAAGACAGCTTAAACTCCAAATGCAGCTTCTTTTGCAGTGAATTCAGGCTGATATAAAGTAGACATAGCAGCCTTATAATTATCAAAATAAAAGGTTGGTATAGGTGAAAGCGTTTTAACTACCTCTTGCACTACCCCTTTAACTTCACCAGCTGGCACTATCACAACTCGTTTGCACAGGCCGTTTTGTTTTGCCCAATAATAAAAAGGTTCAACTAATTCAAAGCAAGCTGGGGTGGCTAACTGCCATTTAGAGAAATCAATTAACTCAACCCAGTCTTTATCACTAATTAAACTGGCTTTTTGTTTAAGTTCACCATAAAGCTGTTTAGCCAACGCTAAATCAAACTCACCCCAAACTCTTACTTCAATACGCTGTTGAATCACTTTAATCGTATAACCCGATATAGCTGACATTTTCTGCTCCTTCATCAAAATGCGTTACCATTCAGTTTAGACCTAAAACCGTAAATATAAAAACACAAGTTAACTTACCCTAATGACATTTTTATATCTAGCCGACATTTATTTAAAATATTATTTTTGAGCGGTATTAAAAATACCACTCGTAAGAAAGCTGCACAAAATCCTCTTGTTCAAATTGCGAGCTAATATCTTGCGGATCATCGCCGCTAAACAGCCACATATCAAAAATGAGTTTAGATGAATCTCCCACTCTAGTATTGGCTTCAATGAATAAAGCGCGGCTATCGCTAAATTCTAAATCTTGGCTAAAACCCGCTAAGATTTCAGTGGAATCTATGTCATTCATAACAATTCGGGCAGCTAATGAAATATCATTTTGGGTCGCGACCTCGTTTGCATCTCTTTCATCATAAGCATATTCAACCACCCAGCCTAAATCTGTCGTAGAGTCGCCAATCCCCACTAAGGTATATTCAAAGCCACCCACCATGGCATTATAATCGTCAATGGTATCGCCACCTCGGTTAATCGTTTCTAATTTCCACAACCAAGCTTCATTAACATATTGAACCAAAGCACCAAACTGGGTGATTTGAGGATAAAATGGAATTAACTCGCCAGTGGGTTCACCAGTTGAATCTAACTTAGCAACAAATTCAGGTTCTCTTGAAGTCCCTTTAAAAACATTAAGACTTAAATCTAAAAAGTCATAGGTATTTCGCCAGTTGGCTGCAAAATCAATATGGTTTTGTTCTTGTGAAGATTCATATATCGCGCTGTCTGTATCTATCTTAAATTGGCCTCGAAGACGGCCTTCTTCCCCAGCAAATGTTCGTTCTCTGAAATAAGGCAAAATGAAAACGTCTAAATAGCCCCAGTCTTTAAATAACGAAAACTGCACCATGGGCTGCCCCAATTTTTCTTCGCCATCAAATGATTCAACGCCATCGGTTTGATTAACAATATCAACTAAGTGTAACGTTTCAGTCACACCCCAAAATACTTTGTTGATACCAACTCTAAGCTCCCAATCATCTTGCACATGCAGCCAAACCGCTTCTCGAATATCAAAATGAGTTCGTTCGTCGTCCGCAGAATCTACCCGAAGAAATGGCTTTGCGGTAAATGAATCATCGCCATCGTTCCACTGTAAATACAATTCAGGCTCTGCAAATACTGAAAGTTGAGATTTTGTTTGCTGTGGATCATTCGCTTGTTCAGTAAAGTAACGCCCTTGCGCGCCAAGGGAGCCGATAAATTCATACTCTACCGCTTGGCTAGCACTAAAAGGTAACAAACTGCTTATGCTTAATAAAATAAAGGCGGCTGGTTTAATCATATTGTGCCCGTTTAACTGAGTGTCAATGTTGAGTGAGATAAAGGTAAAACGTAGCGGGTCGCTTAACCCGCTACTCAAACAGCGTTTAAAATAGTTATTTAGCGCGCTCGGCGTAAGCTATTTTGGTTAAAGTCATTGTCTGTTAAGCCAACTTTAAAATTAATTTCTTTGGCGATCATATCTGTGCTTTTACCGGTTTGATGATTAGTCATTGTCATTTTATGTGCGCGCCAATATTTATCTAAATACAGCTTGTATTGATCAAATATTAACGTTTTTAATAATGATTTTTTTCGATCATAAAAATCAATTTTTTGCACTCTATACTCTGATTGGTCAATCCATGTGACTTGCTTCGTATAACCTGAGTATCTATCTGTAGGGGTAGATTCAATCACCCAACAAAGCTCACCATTAACGGTTTCATCTCTTAAATACTTATAGGTATATTTAGCGACTTCAAATGAAGCTAAATCTTCGTATGCGAACTCACTGCCCATAAAAGGGCCAGATTTATTTCGTGAGGCGATACGCTTTACCCGTTTTAATGCGGGTAAATATAACCATTGATCATCAGGTTTATTGACATGTGAAAAGTTTAAAAAAGCAGAACCTTTAACATCTCTAGGCTCATCAAATATCGTTAACCCTTTATCTCCATCGCCTTGTACCTCTAATGCTTTTATGCGCATTTCACGCACGCTTTCATCGCCTTGGGCATTTTTTAATACCATTAACGACACTGACTCAGAATCACCCCAACCCTGATCTCTGGCTTTGCGTTCTTTAGCAATTTCTAGCCCTTTATTAGCTGGCTCTGCATGGCTAGCAAAACTGGCTGTTATTAATACCAAACTTGATGCAACAATCAGCTTAAGCCAGCTGGATTGTTTTTTTGCTTTAAACATTGTCTAAACTCCTGTTTGAATAAACCGTCTTATCAAATACCAACAAAAACGCAGGTAAAAATAAAAAGTCGACCGCTAATGCCAATAAAATAATGACGGCTGTTAATAGCCCCATATCACCATTGAGTGCAAAGGCTGATTGAGCCAGAACCATAAAACCGGTACACAATACTAAAGTAGTAATCCATAAGGCTCTGCCGACACTACTAAAAGCGTAGCGTACCGCTTGTTCTGCGCTATTTCCTTTTTCTCTCGAGCGTTTATATTTACTTAAAAAGTGAACTGTATCATCAACCACAATACCAATACACATACTGGTCACAACCGACAAACCTAAATTCACCTCGCCCGAAAACAGAGCCCAAAAACCAAACCCCATTGCAACAGGTGCTAAATTTGGCAATAAGCTAATAAAACCATATTTAAAAGATTTAAGGGCAAAAATAAGTAAACCTGAAATCAACACTAATGCCAGTGTACTACCCACTAACATACTTTTCATGTTGCGCTCACCAATATGCGCAAACATCAGTGAAGGGCTCGCAGCCTTAACATCAATAAAAGGTGCATTTTTTTCAAACCAAGTATCAACGGCTTGTTCTATCGCTACTATTTCTTTTGAACCTAAATTATCCATAGTCACGCTAACGCGCATGCTTGATTTATCAATATTAATTTGGTTGTTTAAATCTAAGCCGTACGGTAATGACATTTCATACATTAATAAATACTGCGCCGCTAACTCTTGAGATTCTGGCAATTTATAATAACTAGTATCATCACCATGCATATTTTTGTTTAGGCGTTTAAATGTATCACTCAAACTCACCACGTGATCGACTGACTCATGCGCTCTTAACCAAGCCGTAAAATCCCCCACCGCTTTTAAAAATTTAGGGTTGTTAATTCCGCTCGATTCACCGCTAGATAGTTCAAAATCAAGCATGGTAACGCCTTGTAAATTTTCATCGACAAAATCAGATGCCTGACGAAATTTAATTTCTTGATCAAAATATTTATTCGGGACGTCGTTGACTTGATTAAGCGGTACTAACGCAGCTGAAGCTAAAATACATACAGCAGTAATGGGCAATAAAATTTTGTGCTTATTAATAACCCAATCACCAAACTTATCCATTTTGCCAAGCTCACCTTGGGTTTGCTTAGGTATTTTAATTGGTAATATGGTTAACAACGCAGGTAATAAAGTAATAGCTAAAACAAATGCCAACATGACGCCTACAGCCACTAAATTACCTAAATCTCTTAGCGGAGGCACATCTGAAAAGTTGAAAGTTAAAAAACCAATTGCTGTCGTTGCACTGGTAATTAGCACAGGTGAGAAGTTAATTTCCAACGCCTCGGCAATCGCTTGTTGTTTATTCATGCCTTGCCGTAAATTATAATTCATTGATGCAATAATATGCACACAATCAGCAATCGCGAGTGTCATCACTATGGTAGGCACATTAATGGTCGCGGTAGATAAGTACATGCCAAGCCAACCAGCTATACCCATGGTAGATGCAATAGAAGTGATAATAATACACAGCGTAGCTAACGTCGCAAACAGCGAGCGTAATAAAATAGCCAGCATGAGTAAGACAGCTAAAAACATGAGCGGAATTAATGTCATCATGTCGCCTTTTGACTCTTCAACAAAGCTATTATTCATCATAATAATACCCGCTTGATGAAAATTAATATCAGGGTATTCCGTTTGATATTTAGCAACGATACCTCTAACAAAATTGGCAATTTCAACCACTTCTTGAGTTTGATCAAGCTTATCAGGCAATTGAACAGTGATGTTTATCATAGTGACATGGCCAGATGGCGAGACCATACGATTAATCAATAAAGGCTCGTTTAGCGCCACTTGTTTTGTCTTGTCAGCCATTTCTTGTGTGATTTCAACATCTGAAAATTCAGATACTAAATAATCAACCATTAAGTCATCGTATTCGGCTTCGGTGTGTTGGTAATTGGTAACTGAATCCACTCGGGTTGAAAAGGGCGTCTGCCATGCATCTTCAGTTATTTTAGCCACTAAGCCCAATACTTTCGGGTTAAAGACATCACCAGACTCTGGCTCTAAAACGATGGTGACATTATCATTTTTACTGAATGTTTTTTGCATAGACTCAAATGCTTGTAACTGAGGGTTTTCTGGGCCAAAAAATACTTTGTAATCACCGCGAAAATACAAGCTACTAGCGCCAAAAGCCATCAGCACCACTAATAGTAAGCTTAAAACCAATGTCCAGCTTGGCTTAACTACAACCCTATTTAAAATATAATTTTTCATTGTTTTTCCTCAGTGCGCTGTGGCGACTGTTCGGTTCCGTTTAGCATAGCAGTATAATCTGAGAAAAAATCAATGATGTTTCCCCAGCTTTGTTGATAATCCAATTGTGATGACAAAGGCTGCCAGTTCATGCCATCTAATAATAAATTAACGCTTTGTAATAATAAATTATTTTGCTTAAGCCGGGTGACGCCTAAAGTTGCTTCACTTTGACTGGCTAAAGTAGTGGCACCAAAAGATAAAGCCCAACCAGAAAACGAATATAAAGCGATTTGCTGCTGCTGAGAAATTTCAGGGTTAATCGGTAAGCTGCCATCGGCAATTCCATCATTAAATACTTGATCTATATACTCAAAGATTTCCATTTCTTTGGTTTGCAAATTCTGCATTTGCTTGGCTGAGGCTTTATCGATTACGGTGGGTGTTTTACATGACAATACACACATACTTAACGCTGGCTCTAATTGAGTATAGAGTTGATAAGCAAAATTAAGTGCTAAAGCGCGCTCTCGAGCTAAACCAGGAAACGAGCTTGCTTTTTCCATCAGCTCAAGAATAAAACTTATCGAATACCCTCCAAGTGCAGCTAATAAATCTTCTTTGCTGCCAAAGTGATTATAAATAGTCCCTTTGGAGTAAATTGACGCACTCACTAGTTTGTCCATAGTAAGGTTAGCAAAACCAATTTGATCGACTAACTGATGTGCCAGCTGGATAAGCTCAGTTTCCCGTTCTGCTATTTTTTGCACTTTTGTTTGCGTATAAATAGATGGGTTGCCTTGTGTTTGTGCATGCTTTTTATGCTGTAAATGATTTAACCAAAGACCCATATTATACAAACCGTCACATTTTGACTTTTCGTCATTTTAGTGCAAAAAAAAGGCAAATCAAGTAATAAAAGATTAAAATTTACGGAGGCAGGTAGGTGAAGGCTAGGCCATAGGCTTTGAAACGCCTAGACCAATAGGGTTTCAAAGCTTGGGTTATCTAACTGTCTATCTATTACAATTTCTAATTTTGCCAATCCGTTTAACTGACAAGGTTCAAATCTAACATCGTCTTGCACAGCATTAATTTTTAAAATGCCTTTACTGGTTTTAACGATAGCTTTAACTCGATTTGCTTTAACGTGTGCAATCCAATCTAATAAGTCAACCAATTCAAACTCGATATCTGAGGCAATTAGCCAACCATAGCTCCAAAAACCATCAGCAAAATGTGAACGCATTACCCAGTTTTGACCTTTTGGCAATTCAAGCGACTCAGTTACCGCGGATTCACTTACACCTTTATGTTGTTTGGCTTGAACCAAACTACTAGTATTTACCTTCGCGGGTTTATCTAACCACTCAAGTGATAACTGGCCAAAACTAATTTGCCCAAGTTGGCTCGCATTAGGATAATTAGCACTCCAGTCAGTAAAGCGCTCTAGCTGTTCGCTACTGGCTTGTTCAACTTTGTTTGCAACAATAATATCGGCGATTTGTGCCTGAGCAATAAAGTTTTCATTCTCTAAGTACTTAGGATCATCTAATGTCGCGGGGTCAACCATTGTAATAGTGGCACGCATCGCCAAGTACTTGCTGAATATTTCGTTTTGTAGAGTTTCCATTATTTTTTTAGGATGCCCCAACCCAGTGGGTTCAATTAAAATGCGGTCAGGGTTTTGTTTAATGAGTTCGTTTAACCCAACTTGCATGCCTACCCCTTGCACACAGCACATGCAGCCACCCGGAACTTGTTTAATTTGGGCACCACTATTTTGTAGCAAGGCGCCATCGACACCTATTTCACCAAATTCATTAACTAATACGGCCCATTTTTCATTTTCTGGTTTATGTTTTAATAAATGTTGTATTGCTGTTGTTTTCCCCACACCTAAAAAACCAGTAATCAGGTTGGTTGGTATTTTATTTGTAATTTTCATTCTATTTATTTCCCTTCTAATTTCGTTTCTTTCTATCTATTTCTTTTTTATTTAATTTTTTCTTTTTTATTCGTAACAGATACTGCGTACGATATTGGAGTAGATGCTAACCTACAAAACCAAATTATACTATGACAGCTAAGTTAAGCTTAGCCAGTGTTGAACAATGTGAATATGAAACTGGCTAAATAAATTCCATCTGCTTCAATTACTAGGTGGGATTTATTTAATCAGTTTCAACAAAAAACCTAAAATTAGGTTAAACAGGGATGTTTATGTCATTAGCCATCATATATAGCCGCGCCAGAATTGCAATAGATGCACCTTTAGTTACAGTAGAAGCCCACATATCTAACGGTTTGCCCGGTTTCGCTATCGTCGGCTTACCAGAAGCGTCAGTTAAAGAATCACGCGATCGTGTGCGCAGTGCCATTATCAATAGTCACTTCGAGTTTCCGGATAAAAGAATTACGGTTAACTTAGCGCCTGCCGACCTGCCGAAAGAGGGAGGTCGATTCGATTTAGCTATCGCTTTAGGTATCTTAGCTGCTAGCGGCCAACTGCCGGGCGATCAACTCGCTAACTATGAATTTGCAGGGGAGCTTGCATTGTCGGGTGAACTCAGACCCATTATAGGAGAGATTCCAATGACAATGGCTTGTAAAGACGCCAACAGAATTGTGATTTTACCGGAACAAAATGCACAAATAGCTAGCCATATAAAATCGGCTCAGGTGATAGGCGCGAACCAATTATTAGATGTATTTCATCATTTGGCTGGCCAAAGGCTACTCCCGTTAACTCAACAAATACCGCAACCTAAAACAAAAACCTTTCATATAGATATGCAAGATGTGATTGGTCAGCAACATGCAAAACAAGCTTTAGAAATTTGTGCAGCTGGTGGGCACCACCTAATCATGCTAGGCCCGCCCGGTACCGGAAAGACCATGCTGGCCGAACGTTTAGCCAGTATTTTACCGGACATGAATGAAGAACAAGCCCTGCAAACAGCCGCAATTCATTCTATAGTGGGTAGAGCTGCTGATATTGATAGCTGGCAAACTCGTCCTTTTCGTAGTCCGCATCATACCTGCTCAGCGGTTGCTTTGGTGGGCGGTTCAAGTAACCCTAAACCGGGAGAGATTTCATTAGCACACAATGGCGTTTTATTTTTGGATGAATTACCTGAGTTTGAAAGGCGAGTATTAGATGTTTTGCGAGAGCCGTTAGAATCTGGCAAAGTGACGATTAGCAGAGCGGCTCGCCAAGTTGATTTTCCGGCAAAATTTCAGCTAATTGCCGCGTTAAACCCATCCCCTTGCGGTCATTATAATGATGAAAAAATGCGCTCAACCCCAGATCAAATGCTGCGTTATTTAAGTAAAATTTCCGGCCCTTTTTTAGATAGAATAGATTTACAAATTGAAGTGAGCCGACTTGCAAAAGGCGCATTACAAAAAAACATGGACCGTGGCGAGTCTAGCCAAGTGATCAAAAATCGAGTAATTCAAGCGCGACAAATCCAACTCAACCGACAACATAAACTCAACTGTGAACTGACTAACCGAGAATTAGATAAATATTGCAAGTTAAGCATGGAAGATGCTGATTTTTTAGAAACCGCCATTGATAAATTAGGTTTGTCGATTCGGGCTTATCACCGAATTTTAAAAGTTGCCAGAACAATTGCAGATTTGAAACAGGAAGAACAGCTGAACCGAGCTCACATAGCTCAAGCTCTTGGCTACCGAGCAATGGATCGTTTATTAATGTCATTACATCAACAATAATAATTTAAACAAATCAATCAGCCGTTTGAATTGAATTATGGTAAAGTAAAAACTTTATTATTCTGCAGGTTTTTCAATGACTGAGCCAAACTCAACCACTTCTATTTATGACTTAATCATTGTTGGCGCTGGTATGGTTGGCGCTAGTTTAGCGGCAGCTCTGTCTGAGCTAAATATCAATGCATTGCTCATCGACAAAAAAATGAATTGTTACGATCAACAAGCTGAGATTCCTGAGTTACGAATTTCCTCAATCAGCCAAGGTTCAGTTGACTGGCTAGCACAACAAGGCATTTGGCCACACTTAGCACAACAACGAATTCAATACTACCAACAGCTCAGTGTCGCTGAATCAGCAAAAAGCCATTGCCATTTTGATGCTCGATCTTTACATATCGATGCTTTAGGCTGCTTTGTTGAAAATTCGAATCTACAAAATGCCGCGTTATTACAAAATAAGTTTCCGGTAGTTGAAGCTGATATTGAATCTTGTTGGTTTGCAGATGAGCTTTGGAATTTGAATTTAAGCAACCATACTCAACTTAAAAGTAAATTGGTCATCGCGGCAGATGGCGCCCGTTCTCAAATCAGGCAGTTAGGTGGCTTTTCACAACAAGGCTGGCAATACCCACAAGCTTGTTATAGCGCCAGTGTTAAATTAAAACATCCAGTTGAAATGAATCATACATGGCAGCGATTTGAGCAAGGTAATGCCATTGCGTTTTTACCTTTATACCAAAATTTTGCCAGTTTAATTGTTTATCAAAAACCACGTCATATCAAGCAGCTTAATAAAGCGTCTCGGGCTGAGCAAATACAACAATTAAAACACTTGTTTAATGCGCATATAGGTGAATTTGAACTCATAGATTCAGCCAGTTTCCCCCTTCAAAAAATGAGTGTTTTAAATCCGGTAAATCAGGGGATGATTTTAGTTGGTGATGCAGCTCACACCATACATCCGCTAGCTGGGCAAGGGGTTAATGTCGGCATTAGAGATATTGCCCTATTAACCCACTTAATTCAGCAATTTCAGACCGATTTAGCCCAGTTGCAAAATAATACGCACTGGCGCTCATACAAAATAAAACGTAATTTAGATGTGCAAACAATGAGCGCGGCAATGGATATGGTCTTTTATTCATTTAATCAGAAAAACCCACTGGTTAGTTGGTTGCGGAATCAGGCGCTAAGCAGCGTAGAGCATATAACTCCACTTAAACAACTTATTCTTAAACTTGCTTTGGGAGAAATAAAAGCATGATAATGCTAAAACACCTTATTTTCTGTTTCAGTTTATATTTCGCTATCACAAGCTTTAGTGCAATAGCCGACACAATCCAAATAAAAACGCCTTTAATTGATAACTGTGATAAAAAATCACATCAAGCAATAGTCTATTCTATCTGTTTAGATGAAGCCGTTAAACAAGTTGAACGAGAACTCAAAGCTTGGCAACTCGAAAGCGAAGATAAAGTAAAAGCTATCACCCAAAAATTACAAAATGAAGCCGCTTTATATGAATTTAAAAAAGCCAATAAATATTATAATCAATTTATTGAGTCTCATTGCCGTAGCTTGTTCTTTACTAAACAAAATATGGCTGAAGCGGCCAACTTATTTAGAGTTTGCAAAATTAAGCAAACTCGAATCCGTATGCAAAACTTAAAATATGAAATTAATCAAAAATAAGCGCATCTGGCTATATCCTTTTGCGCTTATTGGCCTCATCTCATTTTGGTTGATTGCCGATAAACCAATGGCACTAAGTCAGTTGTATTACGAATACTGGGCTGCCTCTGCAACTATGGTATTCGGCTCTTTTGTTGCAGGAGTTACCCCACTAGGCGGAGGCGCTGTCGCATTTCCTGTATTAACCAAAGTTTTTAATGTTAATGCGATAGACGCCAAATACTTTAGTTTAACCATTCAAACAATTGGGATGGGCTTTGCTTCTTTATTTTTAATTAGCCGACGAGTAAAAATTCATTGGGAGCTGCTGGTTTATTGCTTTCCGGCGGCTATTATTGTGTTGCCATTTGCATTAGAGCAAACCAGTTTAAGTGCGCAATGGCTCAGGTTTGCTTTTAGTGAGTTTATTTTAATAACAGCTTGGGTATTGTGGCTTTGTAACCATAGCTTGCATGCTCGCCAACACAGTTTAAAGTTTAAACCTTTAATTCTTTTTGCTACGGCGCTGTTAGGTAGTTTTTTATCTGCCAGTATTGGTTCTGGTTCGGATGTTGTTTTATTTTTTATTCTAGTTTACGTACTTAAATATCCAATCAAAGAAGCGATTCCAAGCACGGTTGTACTCATGGCGTTTAATGCAATATGCGCATCTATTTGGTTTGTTTTTATTAATCCTATTGCCTTGTCTGATTTTGTTATAAATAGCTGGTGGGCAGCTTGCTTGGTTGCAGCAATTGGCGCGCCACTAGGGGCTTTTATGCTAACCGTGTTAAAAGAGCACTTTTTGCGTCGATTAATATATGTTGTTATCAGTATTGAGCTAATCAGCACTGTATTTAATCATAACTTGGCAATTGAGTTAAGATATGCCGTTGCAGCATCAACCTGTTTATTGTTGTTAGCAATCGCGCATAAGCGCTTATTTCATAAAGCCAAGCAAATAGAACATCAAGCTGAATTAGACTAAAGAATTTAGAATTTAGAATTTAGAATTTAGAATTTAGAATTTAGAATTTAGAATTTAGAATTTAGAATTTTCAAGAAGGATATGAATAAACAAGGGAGTGTAAAGCTAAAGTAAGATAAATGGCTGGGGTACCAAGATTCGAACTTGGGAATGGCGAGATCAAAACCCGCTGCCTTACCACTTGGCGATACCCCAGCAAAGGGTGAAAAACTACTTTTAGAAAATGGCTGGGGTACCAAGATTCGAACTTGGGAATGGCGAGATCAAAACCCGCTGCCTTACCACTTGGCGATACCCCATCATTATGGTGCGGACGGAGAGACTTGAACTCTCACATCTTGCGATACTGGAACCTAAATCCAGCGCGTCTACCAATTCCGCCACGTCCGCATAAAAAGTAGTGGTGGCTACACCGGGATTTGAACCTGGGACCCCATCATTATGAGTGATGTGCTCTAACCAGCTGAGCTATGTAGCCACTACAGCTTGCCTCTCAGCAAGTGGCGCGTATTATGCTTATCTGCCCCCTACTCGTCAACCCCTTTTTTTAAAGAATTTCACTTCTTTTTGCACTTTTTATTCAAACACTCAAAAAAACAACAATTCTTGTCTAAATATCAATCAGAACACTTGAAACGTCAATTAATTGCATTAATTAACCAGCTTATAAACTCATGCCGAACACTTACGCTAACACCCCCTTGTACAATTCAGACCGTTTTACGTTGTTCTATTTAAATAAACGCACCATTAACAAGTTTAATTTTCTAAGCATATTTAATACTAAAGAGCAGTATTAACCTTAAAACTTACGTTCAATTAGATCTTCATGAAAAATGAAAACTCCATGCTTGAAAACTAAGATAAAATCCCTGCTCTGTGATAATACCCAATCCATCATACGCTTCACCACCATAAAACACTTTTAACAAGAAATTTGCATTTAAATTAAATCAGGCATTATTATGTATACAATTTACTGTATACATAATAAAAATATCTCTTTGCACTTCGAGTATTTATAACCTCCTAGTGTTAGAAAGATCCTAATTCAAATTTATATAATAGAAAGGTATGAGTGATGAAAAGTTTTACTTTTACTCGGCTTGTCAAAGCATGCTTTACGGCAGGTTTAATCTCAACGAGTACGCTTGTGGCGCAACCACTAACAAAGACAGTGCCTGACAGTGTTACTTTATTCGATTTCGAACAGAACTTTGAGCTAAGTGCATTAAAAACTGATGATGCAAAGGTGAGCTTGATAAATAAACAAGGCTCACGTCAGTTGCTTCTTGAAACCGGGATGCACTCAGGCTCTCCCGGTGTCACCATTAAACGTCCAAATGGGAATTGGGATTTAAACAACTATTATCACGTGAAAATGGACATCACCAATGTGGGCGAACATCCAGCAAGAATTATTTTTAAAGTGGGCAACCCTGAAGATGGTATGGAAGCATGGCAAATGGAAATCCGCTTTGATTTAGCTCCAGGCGAAACTAAAACCGTTTCAGATGATATTAGCACAACACCTTGGCGCTTTAGCGAACCACTTAACCTTTTAGCCATGCGTGCAGCACCCGGCCAAGCTAAAACAGATTTAAGTGCGATTGATCAAGTTAAAGTCACAATTAACTATCCGACCAACGAGCATAAATTATTAATTGATAATATTCGGGCGACAAATCCGGTTCGTTGGATTGACCCCGAAGGTTTCCTGCCATTTATAGATCGCTTTGGTCAATATAAACATGCCCACTGGCCAGATAAAACACTCTCAGTTGATGATTTACAGCAGCAAGCTAAAGACGAAAAAAGAGCACTTTCGACTGAACCTGGCCCCGCAGAATTTAATCAATATGGCGGATGGAAAAACGGCCCTCAGTTAAAAGCGACCGGCTATTTTAGAACTGAAAAACATAACGATGCTTGGTGGTTTGTTGATCCAAATGGCCGTCTATTTTGGTCTCATGGGGTTGGCGTTGTCAATGCTGGTACAGCAACAACGGGCATTACAGATCGAGAATCTTATTTTGAGTGGTTACCAGAAAAAGATTCTCCTTATGGAAAATTTTATTCGACAGCGGGACGAGCTTCTCACGGGTACTACAAAACCTTAGCGCAGCGCGAGACTTATAATTTTACAGCATCTAATTTGTATCAAAAATATGGTTCAGACTGGCGCAAAGAATTTGGCCAAGTAACTCATGCTCGAATCCGCAGTTGGGGGATGAATACGTTAGGCGTGGCTTCAGATCGACGCTTAACGACAGATGGCATTACGCCTTACACAGAAACAGTTTGGGTACGCGGCACCAAAAAAATTGAAGCTTCTAAAGGCTATTGGGGTAAGTTTCACGATGTATTTGATCCCAGCTTTAAACGGCAATTAAAAAAAGCGCTATCTAATCGCGAGCACACCGTAGATGCTCCTTGGCTATTAGGCTTTTTTATTGAAAATGAATTATCTTGGGGCGCTGAAGGCTCACTTGCTATTGCTACATTAGAGAGCCCTGCTGACCAACCAGCAAAAATAGAATTTGTTAAAGACCTTAAAAGCAAATACCAGAGTATTGCTGGTTTGAATAAAACTTGGGGTTCAAACTATAACTCTTGGGATGCCTTATTAAACTCAACAAACGCGCCAAATAAAAGTAAAGCTTGGTCAGATTTAAGTGCGTTTTATAAAAAAATTGTCACTACTTACTTTTCAACAGTGCGTGCTGAGCTAAAAAAAGTTGCGCCTAATGCGCTTTATTTAGGGTGTCGCTTAGCTTGGGCAAACAGCGATACCGTTATTAGTACGGCGGCTGAATATACCGATGTGATCAGCATGAATAAATATCAATACGAGGTTACGAATGTAGGCTTGCCTGAAGACGTAGATAAACCCATATTGATTGGCGAGTTTCACTTTGGCGCATTAGACCGTGGGGCGTTGCATTTAGGTGTGGTTTCAGCTAATAGCCAGTCTCATCGCGCTGAATTATATACTCAATATTTAGATAGCGCGTTACTTAACCCATACATTGTTGGTACGCATTGGTTTCAGTACGCCGAGCAACCGCCAACTGGGCGTGGTGACGGTGAAAATTATAATGTAGGTATTGTTGATTTGGCTGACAAACCATTTCCTGAACTAGTTAAACATATAAAAGAAGTTGGCTATCGATTTTATCGTTTCCGAAGTTTTGCAGCTAAAAATGATCAATTAGTACAGCCGAAAAAACCAAAAAAGCTTGATTATATTCAAGTGGATGAGGATATGCATACCCGCTCAAATTAATAAAGGTATCGGCAGGCTATTTGCTTAACTCAACCTATAACGATTATAAAGTACACACCAGCCAACAGTTTGTGTGTACTTTATATCGACCTAACTTAATCTAGCTCAGCCTAAAAACACAAAAGCCGCTGTTACAGCGGCTTTTTTAATAATTCGAATGTAAAGTTATAATTACACGTTAAATCGGAAGTGAATGACATCACCATCTTTAACGATATAATCTTTACCTTCAAGACGCCATTTACCAGAGTCTTTTGCGCCTGATTCACCATTATTATCGATGTAGTCATCATAGCCAACCACTTCAGCTCGGATAAAGCCTTTTTCAAAGTCAGTATGGATTTTACCAGCCGCTTGTGGCGCGGTTGAATTTACCTTAATGGTCCAAGCCCTCACTTCTTTAACACCTGCTGTGAAATAAGTATGTAAATTTAATAGTTGGTAACCACCACGGATAACCCGATTTAAGCCTGGCTCTGTTAAACCTAAGTCAGCCATAAAATCAGCTCTGTCATCTGCGTCTAAGTCTGCTAATTCAGCTTCTATTTCAGCACAAACAGGTACAACTATCGCGTTTTCTTTTTCAGCGATAGCTTTTACGACATCTAAATGAGGGTTATTTTCAAAACCATCGTCACTTACATTTGCAATGTACATGGTTGGTTTTAACGTTAAAAAGTTTAAGTATGATATAGCCGCTTTTTCTTCTGGCTCTAAATCAACACTACGTAACATTTCACCTTCGTCTAAAACTGGTTTTAGCTTTTCTAATACTTCTAATTCAGCTTTAGCATCTTTATCACCGCCTTTCGCTTTTTTAGCAGCGCGCAGCATGGCTTTTTCACAAGTATCCATGTCAGATAAGGCAAGTTCAGTATTAATAGTATCAATATCTTCTGCAGGGTTTACCTTACCTGCAACGTGAACTATGTTGTCACTTTCAAAACAACGAACCACATGACCAATTGCGTCAGTTTCGCGAATGTTCGCTAAAAACTTGTTACCTAACCCTTCACCTTTAGAAGCACCTGCAACTAAACCTGCAATATCAACAAATTCCATAGTTGTAGGCAAAATTCGCTGAGGATTTACAATTTTAGCCAAGGCATCTAATCTTGGATCAGGTACAGGTACAACCCCTGTGTTTGGCTCAATGGTACAAAATGGAAAGTTAGCGGCTTCAATGCCCGCTTCTGTTAATGCATTAAATAATGTTGATTTACCGACATTTGGCAAACCGACGATACCGCATTTAAAACCCATATCTAAAAACCTTATGCTTTAAAACTATGTAATCGGCTTACCGCTTTGGTATATCCATCGCGAAACCAAACTTCTGTGCATCTCACCGCTTCGTCTATCACGGCATCTATTACTTCTTGCTCAACTTTTGGCGCTTTGCCTAAAACGTGTCCGGTTACTTGTTCTCTGTGACCTGGGTGTCCAATTCCAATACGTAAACGTAAAAAATCTTTATTATTTGCCAGTCGACTAATGCTGTCTTTTAAACCATTGTGACCACCATGGCCGCCTCCGCGTTTAAATTTTGCAACACCAGGGGGTATATCTAACTCATCATGGGCAATTAAAATTTGTTCTGCCGGAATTTTATAAAACTGAGCTAGAGCTGCGACCGCTTGTCCACTTCTATTCATAAAAGTAGTTGGGATAAGTAAACGTAGGTCTTGGCCGTTAATTTGAATTAAACCCGTGAAACCAAAATATTTAGGATCGAGTTTGAGTTGAGCGTTATATCTTTGCGCTAGTTCGCGGACGTACCACTCTCCAGCATTATGGCGAGTTCTTTCATATTCGCGGCCCGGATTTCCCAGGCCCACGATTAATTTAACAGTCTCTGTCATCAGGTATAGACCCGATATTATTCAGCGTCTGTTTCAGCTTCGTCAGCGTCGTCTTCGTCTGCTGCTGAAGCTTTAGGCTTATCTACAGTTACGATAGCAACATCGTGATCTTCGCCTTTAGCTAATTCAACTGAGCTAACGCCTGCAGGCAATGTAACATCAGTTAAATGTAGTGAGTCACCCACTTTAAGTGCTGCAACGTCTACTTCAATAAACTCTGGTAAGTCTTTTGGTAAACAAGCAATTTCAATTTCAGTTACGTGGTGAGAAACTACACCACCAGCTTTAGCTGGCTTGTCTTCATTAACAAAGTGAACTGGAATAGTTGTGTGAATTTCTTGACCAGCAACAACACGTAAAAAGTCAACGTGCATAATTTTTGGCTTGAACGGATGACGTTGAATATCTTTAACGATTACATCGTTTTTCTCACCGTCAATCACTAAATTAATAACTTGAGAATAAAAGCTTTCTTGCTCTTGTGCTTTAATTACTAAGCGGTGTTCTAAAGCGATAGATACAGCATCTTTGTTAGCGCCATAAACTACAGCTGGGATTAGATCTGCGTGACGTAGGCGGCGGCTCGCACCTTTCCCCAAATCGCTACGCACATTTGCGGTTAATTCGATAGTTGACATAAATATACTCCGATAAAAAATGAAATGTAGCCACTTCGCGACCAAAACGGCTACCTATACCCTAATATAATCTGAATCAGATTAATTGGGCGGCGTAGTTTATCATTGCCAGCCAAGCTTAAAAAGTAATAATTGCATTTTGTCTAAAAAACAGGGCAAAAAATAAACTAGATGCGGCTATCAGGGCTGCACTATTATTGGTTTAATAAGCCAAACAGTATTTTTTTAACCATGTTAGGTTCAAAAGGCTTATCGCAGATCGCGTTCACACCTGAACGTTCAATATGCGCTAAATGAGCATCGTTGGCTTCTGAACTGACCATTAAAATTGGAATATGCGATTGCTGGCTTTGCTGACGAATGTACTCGGTTAATTCGCGGCCATCTAGCTCTGGCATATTAAAATCCGTCACCACTAAGTCAAACATATTATCTATTAATATTTGTTTAGCCTGAGCTCCATTTTCTGCTTCTGTTATTCGTTTTATGCCTAAATTGAGTAACACTCGTTTAATGTGGTTTCGAGCCAGTTTACTATCATCCACTAATAATACACGTACATCGTGCACGTCAAATAGCTCAAGCTCTAATTCATCATTAGACAGCAAATCAATGGTTGAGTTAATCGCTGTTGCTAAATGAGCCGAGTCAAAAGGTTTGGGTAAAATAGCCACAACCCCCGCTTGCTTAAATTCTTCTAACTGTTCTTTTCGCCATTCGCTTGAAACCAACATAAAAGGCACATCAGCAGATGTATTTTGGTGTCTGATATGGTTTAACAGTTCGAGTCCTGTACCATCTTTAAAGTGAAGCGCACAAACAATTAAATCTGGAACATGTTGAGCAACCGAAGCTTGAGCGGATTGAATATCTTCAGCTTGCTCTATTTGAGTGATAGATTCTTGTTGTAAATGTTTAATAATCACTTTGCGTTGAACTGGAGATGGTTCGACCAACAAAATAGATAAATCTTCAGGAGCTAATTGACTCATAAAAATAGGCACACCTTTATTATGCTAGATATCTAAATAGTTATACCCTGCACTCCCCCCTTATGTCACTATTTTCTATTTAAATTTTGTTAATTTTTAAAGTTCGCACTTTAGTAAAATAATATTAACCTCGCCATTCACAAATGATTTCTAGCTGCTAAACTCAATTTAATTAATTATTGTATGGAATAATAAAAAGGAAGACTCAATATGAGCCTAACAAAAAACCTTTCGGCCGATAAAGAAACTTTTACAATTCAAATTGATGGTAAATTCGATTTTAATTTAGTTCAAGAATTTAGAGCTGCTTATCAAGATATTGGTGACAATAAACCCAAGGTAATCATTGATTTACGAAATACCGAATACATGGATTCATCAGCCTTAGGCATGTTACTTAACATGCAAAAAAACTTAGGTGATAAGGTTTCATCCATTACCATTAGTAATTGCCGCCCGCAGATAAAAAAGATATTGCAAATTTCTCGCTTTGATAAAAAATTTAATATTGATTAAATCTAACGTTAACTATTTACATAACTCGCTGAGATTTATTACCTCAATGCTATCGCTTACAAGGAGAGTCCTCTTATGCGAATCTTGGTAGTGGATGATCAAGAGCTAAACCGCACCATGCTTCAATATATGCTTGAATTAGAAGGCTATCAGGTTTTTCATGCCGAAAATGGCAAGCATGCATTAGAAACCTTTGAGCAAACTCAGCCTGACATCATTTTACTGGATGTCATCATGCCAGTAATGGACGGTTTTGAAACCGCCCCTATATTAAAAACCCTCTCGGGTGATTTGCATTTACCTATTATTTTTATTACTTCGTTAGATGACCAAGATTCAATGCTGCAATGTCTTGAAGTAGGTGGTGACGATTTTTTAACTAAACCCTTTGATAAAGTTTTGTTATCGGCCAAAATTAAAGCTCACGCACGCACCCGTGAGCTATCTCAGCGATTACTGGAACAAAGAAACACACTTAAATATCATCAAAACCAAACCGAACGTGAACACGCTATTGTTGAGCATATTTTTTCTAATGCCTTTTCTAACAATCAATATCTAGACGAAATTGTTAGCCACTATTTGTCGCCCGCTTCAATGTTTAACGGCGATCTATTTTTAACAAACCGAAGTCCACTAGGCGGCACGTATGTATTTTTAGGTGATTTTACGGGCCATGGTTTGGCAGCAGCCGTGGGTGCCTTGCCAACTGCGCAAACGTTTTTTTCGATGACAAACGAAGGTCAAATCGTAGGCGATATTGCTAAAACCATAAATACCCAACTACTCAATTTATTACCTGATGATATGTTTTGTGCTGCCACCATCATTGAGCTTTCAAACAGTGGAAAGGCCGTTTCTATTTGGTCAGGAGGCATGCCAGAAATTTTTGTGATTGATGATACCCAAGGGCTAAAGCAAAAAATAATGCCTCAGCATATGGCACTTGGTATTTTGGAGGGGAGTGAGTTTGAATCTACCATGGTTAATTGTGATGTCACACCACATGACCGTCTGTTGGTTTTTACTGATGGGGTGACAGAAACAATGAACCACAATGATGAAATGTTTGGTGAGCAACGGCTTGAAACATTCTATCAGCATAATCCAAAAGCTGAATTAAAAGATTTAATTGCTCATTTAGATCATTTTCGAGGCACAACGGAACAAGCTGACGATTTATCCATCGCACAATTAAAGTGTCTAGCTGCGGAGGATGATTTACCACAAGATGAAAATGAAATTTCACAATTACCCTGGGGTATTCAATTAAAATTATTGCCGGATGATATTCGAACACAAGATCCTATAGCACAAGTAATTGATATGATCTCTGCTTTTAGTGGCATGGAAAAACACCGTTCGACGCTCTTTTTGCTATTAGCAGAAATGTACAATAACTCGGTTGATCACGGCTTATTAGAATTAGACTCCAATTTAAAAGATGCAGAAGATGGTTTTTTTGAATTTTATAGTCAGCGTCAAAATGCATTAGAAAATTTACAAGATGGCTTTTTAAAGCTAGAAGTCACTTATTTACCAACTGAAAAAACCGTTCGGCTAGCCATTACGGATAGTGGTAGAGGCTTTGATACCTGCTTGCTTAATAAAATGTTAAACCAAAAAGATCAACATGGTCGCGGGTTAACCCTTATCGCAGAACTGGGCGACAAACTTGATTATAAGAACGGGGGAAGAACAATTGAGGTCGACTATTTATTAAGTGAATAGTCCAAACACATTTAATTGCGTTTGGACTATTTATATCAGC
Source organism: Catenovulum adriaticum (assembly GCF_026725475.1). Lineage (NCBI taxonomy): Bacteria > Pseudomonadati > Pseudomonadota > Gammaproteobacteria > Alteromonadales > Alteromonadaceae > Catenovulum > Catenovulum adriaticum. Next base: position 401,289 of record NZ_CP109965.1, on the reverse strand, counting down.
TCAAAGTAGACTTTATACACCTTAACCTCAACTCGGGTTAAGGTGTATCCTGACTAATTGAATGATTTAACCTTATAGCTCTGCATGGTTTCTAACGAGAATTTTTTGTGTGGACAAGGCAAATCCACGCATCAATAGCTAGCCTATTGCAAGCGAATTTAACGCAGTCCCCGCAAAAAAATGCCGTTTGAAACCTATTCATTAAACCGAGTCATTAAACCGAGTTAAGATTACTTAGAGTAAATGTTTTCAAATACATAGTTAGTGGCTTCAACAAAACCTTCAACACTACCACAGTCAAAACGTGTGCCTTTAAATTTATAGCCAATAACTTTACCTTGTTTAGCTTGCGCTAAAAGAGCATCTGTTAATTGAATTTCACCATTTTTGCCAGGTGGTGTACTGCGAATAATATCAAAAATATCAGGTGTTAGTATGTAACGGCCAATAATAGCTAAGTTAGATGGCGCATCTTCTTTTGCTGGTTTTTCAACCATATTACTGACTTGGTATCGACCGCCGCCAATGTCTTCTCCTGCAATGACACCATATTTTGAAATGTTTTCTTCAGGTACTTCCATTAATGCAACCACTGAACAGCCAGTTTCTTCATGAATTTTAGCCATTTGTGACATAACACCTTCGCCACCTATGGTTTCAGGTAAGCATAAATCATCCGCTAAAATTACCCCAAACGGATTGTTACCAATTAATGTCTCACCACACAAAATAGCATGGCCTAAGCCCTTCATTTCTGGTTGACGGGTATAAGAGAAAATACCATGATTAATAACGTAACGAATAGATTCTAAATAACACTCTTTACTACTACCTGAAATTTCATTCTCTAATTCATATGAAATATCAAAGTGATCTGCAATCGCACGCTTCGTTCTGCCTGTTACGAAACCTACTTGCTGCATTCCAGCTTCTAATGCTTCTTCTACGCCATATTGAATCAAAGGCTTATTTACAATTGGCAGCATCTCTTTTGCTTGAGCTTTTGTTGCCGGTAAAAATCGAGTTCCGTAGCCAGCTACTGGAAATAAACACTTTTGTACCATAGTCATGTTCCCTATTGTTATAAATTAAATTTCGCCTTAGAAGATAATGCTATGCCGCGATTTATATCTCAAGCCTAAATTAGCTTTTTCTCTAATTTTTAATAAAAAAAAAGAAATTGCTCCCAAAATCTAAAATTGCCAATGAAAATATAACAATTATAATAAAAAAATATAACTCAAATAAACCGCAACTAATGCTAATGTAAGCAATACTAACTAATTACTAAATTAAGTAAACTGAACTCTCAACTTGTTCGAGAGTCAATCTTAACTTAGCAAACTATTCAACCGCTATATGCACCTAAATATTTACAGGAAACCAAATGAGTAAACCTCAATCTCATTCCACTATTATTCAAATCATCCACTGGCTATCAGCACCTTTAATAATAGGCTTATTTATCTTAGGTATTTGGATGGTGGAATTAAGTTATTACCACACATGGTACCAACGCGCACCAGATATACATAAAAGCCTAGGAATACTGTTATTTATAATTCTATTCGTCAGAATTATAGCCCGGTGCGTTCAAACACAGCCGGAACCCGTCAGTAATATCCCAAAATGGCAACATAAAGCAGCTGAATTTACTCATATATTAATGTATGTTTGTATTTTTATTATACTAGTCAGCGGCTATTTAATGTCTACCGCCAGTGGCAAACCCGTCCTTGTATTTGATTGGTTTTCGGTACCAGCCTTAATAAGCTATGGAGATATTCAGGCAGACAATGCAGGCTTAGTCCATCAATATACGGCTTACTTGCTCATCTGCACGGTAATACTGCACATATTAGCTTTTGTGCAACATCAGTTTTTTTATAAAGATCACATTATTAAACGTATCACCCCCCTAAAATAAGGAAGAGTTATGAGTAAAATACGAACCAGTTTGTTATCGGCTGCATTACTTGGCATGACCTTATCTCATTCTGCAATTGCCGCAGACTATGTTATAGATGACGACCAGAAAGGTGCTCACGCCTCAATTAATTTTAAAGTAAAACACCTTGGTTACAGTTGGCTACAAGGTCGTTTCAACCAGTTTGAAGGCAAATTTAGCTATGAACCAGATAACCTTGAACAGGCTAAAGTATCAGTCAGCATAGATACCAGTAGTGTTGATACCAACCACGCTAGACGAGATAAACATTTGCGCGGTGAAGATTTTTTAGATACCAGCAAACATTCAACTGCTAAATTTGTAAGCACATCTATTACGCCCGCAAAAGATGGAAAGTTTGAAATTAAAGGAAAATTTACGCTAAATGGTGTTACCAATGACTTAAGCATTATGGCGAGCAAGATAGGTGAAGGTAAAGACCCTTGGGGTGGTTATCGCGCTGGTTTTAGTGGTACTACTGAGTTTGCATTAAAAGATTATGGTATTGATTTTAATTTAGGCCCAGCCTCTACTCATGTTTATTTAGATTTACATGTCGAAGGCATACGCCAATAACATCCACAAATTTGATGATGAGCTAATAATACGCTCATCATCTTTTCTCCCTAAAATATCCCTTATCTCTAAAATAATTCACAGTGCAGTACATACAAGAATTAGTCATTCGCTGTGCAAGCTGTAAGAGATATCTTCACTCAGTGAAAGCCTTTACGGTTAAAACACGTGGAAATAGTCCTAGTTCACACTTTAACTAATTGTTTAGTAAGTATATTAGTTTACAACGTGAATTTATGCTAAATATATATCTTGTATAGGTGCTGGAACAAATAGCCAATTCGTCTAGTATTTATATCGCAGGACGCAAACAAAGGAAGTAGGGAAAATAAGGACTAGGCAAGATGCCAGACATTCAGGATGAAAGTAAAAGGAAAAGGACACGCTGGATGCGAGTTTTAGTCGGAGACTAAATCCATGGAAATCAGCAGGACGCACCACAGGAAGCAGCTAACCGTTCAAAAAAACGCCTCTTAAGAGGCGTTTTTTCATTTTACCTATTTAAAAATAAAAGTTAATCCCAATATAAGGCTCACATCGCAGAATTCATTTAACTTAAACTTTAGATAATGGGTAAATCAACATACCAAGTAACAAAAGTGTTTTAGTTTACCTATTTGTCTAGAATTTACGTTTATTGACCAAGTTGTTTAAAATTTCTGCTATTAATGAATGGTTTGAGTGCATTATCAACGATTTGAAGCTATAAATTAATAATCGTTAATTTTTTAGATTGCTTACTCAGATTCTTTTTGATATAGATAGCCGTCTAGCAATAAGCTGGCGATTGATTAGGAGAAGTGAGATGCCCGCTGGCACAAAAAATAAAGCAACTGGCATAATAGCTCAGGCAGGTCTACAACCTTACCAACCATTGGCTGGTGAGGAGTATATGAATGAACAGCAATTAGAGCATTTCAAAAAAATACTGACCACATGGCGAAGCCAATTACGTGCAGAGGTTGATAAAACCATGCACCATATGCAAGATGAAGCTGCTAATTTTCCGGATCCGGTTGACCGTGCGTCGCAGGAAGAGGAATTTAGTTTAGAATTAAGAACTCGTGACCGTGAGCGTAAATTGATCAAAAAGATCGAAAAAACGCTACAGTTAATTGAAAATGACGATTTTGGTTTTTGCGAAGAGTGCGGTGTTGAAATAGGCATACGTCGCTTAGAAGCGAGACCAACTGCAGATTTATGTATTGACTGTAAAACACTCTCTGAAATTAAAGAGAAACAAAACGCAGGATTATAATGCTGCGTTTATTAATAAATGACCTTGGGCCAAATCAAGGTCATTTTTTGTTTAGTTATCTTTTAAATTGAACCGCTTATGGCGTTCAATTTCACTTGTCTTAATCATTCTACATGAAACCATATATAGGCCGTTTTGCGCCCTCACCTTCTGGTCCTCTACATTTAGGTTCGCTAATAGCTGCCGTTGCAAGTTATTTAGACGCCAAAGCGAATCAAGGCACTTGGCTTATCCGTATGGAAAACCTAGATCCACCCAGAGAAATGCCCGGCGCTGATGAACTTATAATTGAACAGTTAAGTGATTTTAATTTAGTTTCTGATCAACCAGTCTTATTTCAAAGCGACCGTTTAGATGATTACCAAAAGCAACTTGAACGCTGGTTAACTAGGCAGCAAGCTTATGCGTGTCGCTGCCCACGAAAACACATTAGAGCCTCAGGTGGTATATATAATGGCCACTGTCGCCACCTAAACATTCCAACAAAAGACAGTGCAATCCGCTTTGTTAATAACAATCCATTTAACGAATTTCACGACTTAATTCACAACCAGGTTGTTATAGATTCTGCAAGATCTGCAGAGGACTTTATTATTCGACGCAGAGACGGATTGTTTGCTTACCAACTAGCTGTTGTACTGGACGATATTTTTCAAGGCATCACTCATATTGTTCGAGGCCAGGATTTAATAGACACCACAGTTTGGCAACTGGCTTTATATCAAGCACTTAAAATAAGTCCGCCTTATTATGCACATATTCCGCTTATTTTAGGTCAAGATGGTCGTAAGCTAAGCAAACAAACCGGCGCACCTGCATTAGATAGCAAAAACTCTGCGAGTTTATTAGTCGAAGTGCTTTCACGTTTAGGCCAAAATCCACCGAAAGAGCTCAAATTAGAGTCAAATCAAGAAATTTTAAATTGGGGTATCCACCATTGGCAATTGAACAAAGTCCCCAAAAATTAACGAATATTGATTAAATCTTCGCTTATAGACTAAATTCATGCTTAAAAAATTCTCATTTTTGTCTGTCTGGTATATCATTGCGCCAGTTTTAACAGTTAAAGGGCAAAGCTATTATCAGTCGCGTAATCGGTTTGTGTAAAAAAATAATGGGCAAAAATCAATCGGCTAATTATAAAAGCCAGTTAAGAGTCATCCCACGATCTGAACACAATATATCTCGCAAGCATATCAGTAAGAATGCACTAAAAGTATTATACCGTTTAAAAGATGGCGGATATGACGCCTATTTAGTTGGCGGTGGTGTGCGTGATATATTATTAGGTTTGCAACCAAAAGACTTTGATATTGCAACTAATGCAACACCTGAGCAAATCAAAGGGCTGTTTAATAACTGTCGTTTAATTGGCCGACGGTTTAGATTAGCGCATATCGTATTTGGCCGAGATGTCATTGAAGTGGCAACTTTACGTGGACACCACGATGACGATGCAAAAACCGGCAAACAATCAGAACATGGGCAACTACTGCGAGATAACGTTTACGGCAGCATAAATGAAGATGCTGAGCGACGAGATTTTTCAGCTAACGCACTTTATTACAATATCGCCGACTTTAGCATTCATGATTATTGGGGTGGCGTTGACGCCATTCAAAATAAACAATTAGATTTAATTGGTGATCCTGAAACTCGTTACCGTGAGGATCCGGTGCGTATGCTCAGAGCTATCCGTTTTGCCGTTAAACTGAATATGCAAATAACCGAACCCACTCGCGATCCTATTAAATCGCTTGCTCCGTTATTACAAAATATTCCTAAAGCGCGTCTATTTGAAGAATGCTTAAAACTATTATTATCTGGCCAAGGTTTAGATACCTTTAAATTACTAGTTGAATACCAGTTATTTCAGCAAATATTCCCAAATTTAGCCCAAGCTGTTGAACACTCTGAAAGCAAAACTTACCAGCTTATTTGTCAAGCATTAACCAATACAGATGCTCGAATTAATAAAGGCTTAAGAATCACCCCTGCCTTTTTATTTGCAGCACTACTCTGGTATGAAGTAGAAGCAGGCAAACAACATTATTTAGACGAAGACGTACCTGAACACGATGCTATCTCTTTAGCGATTAGCGCGGTACTTGATAGCGGCCAATACAATGTCGTCATACCAAAACGTTTTTCAAGTACGATAAGAGAAATTTGGTTTATGCAAGCGCGCTTAGAAAAACGAGCTGGCAAACGTTGTTTAAAACTATTAGAAAACCCCAAATTTAGAGCTGCTTACGACTTTTTATTACTCAGATCTCAGGTTGAACAAGGTGAACTGGTTAATATTGGTCAATGGTGGACAGAAATCCAACAAAGTGATGAAGCTCAACAAAAAATATTATTGAGCCAGATTGGTGTAAACGAGCAAAAACGTTCTCGTAAGCGTAAACCAAGACGATCTAAAAAGACAGAATCATGACTCTTTGTTATATAGGTTTAGGTAGTAATTTAGCAAACCCATTAGCTCAAATAAAACAAGCTACTTTAGCGTTGCAAGCACTACCTAGTGCGGCAGATATTTCGGTCTCGTCGTTATACGGTAGTAAACCTATGGGTCCACAAGATCAACCAGACTATGTAAACGCCGTAGTACAATTAAATTGGTCTGCTAGCGCACTTGAATTGCTAGATGCATTACAGCAAATAGAGCAAGATCACGGCCGCGAACGTAAAGCTGAACGCTGGGGCGCCAGAACCCTTGACTTAGATATTATTTTATTTGGCCAACAGCAAATTCAAAATGAGCGATTAACCGTACCACATTACGGCATGAAAACCCGTGAATTTGTATTGTATCCGCTTGCTGAGTTAGCGCCTGAATTAACACTTCCTTGCGGTATGGAGTTAAGCCAATTGTTAAACCAAGTCCCAAAAAATGGTTTAACTTTGCTCACTGCCACTGCCAAATATAATCAACCCATACTTAGCCATCAGTAACTTACTTTTATGTAAACTATTAACTATGCAAACTATTAACCAAATTACTGCACTTAGAGCACAAATTTCAGATTGGAAAAAACAAGGTTTAACCATTGGATTTGTGCCAACCATGGGCAATTTACATCAAGGTCATTTGAGCTTAGTAGAAGCCGCTAAAGCACAAGCCGATAAAATTGTGGTGAGTATTTTTGTAAATCCAATGCAATTTGGCCAAAACGAAGATTTAGATGCCTACCCCAGGACCTTAACTGACGATAGCCAAGCTTTACAAGCGCTTGACGTAGATTTATTGTTTACCCCAACACCAGATATCATTTATCCAAAAGGGCTGGCTAAGCAAACCTGGGTTGAAGTACCAGAGCTATCTAATTTATATTGTGGAGATTCTCGCCCCGGACATTTCCAAGGGGTGACAACTATTGTTAATAAGCTTTTTAATTTAGTGCAGCCAGATGTTGCCTGTTTTGGTGAAAAAGACTTTCAACAACTCGCGCTGATTAAAATCATGGTTGAAGACTTATCTATTCCCGTAACAGTGATAGGTGTACCAACCGTTAGAGAAAAGTCAGGGCTAGCTAAAAGTAGTCGAAATGGCTATTTATCAGCTAAAGAAAAACAACAAGCTGCTGTGATATATCAAACCTTGACTCAGTTGAAAACCGAGCTTGAACAAGGTAATAAAAACTTTGAGCAACTCAGTGAACAGGCTCAACAAAAAGTAAAAGCGGCTGGATTAATGCCTGATTATTTACGGGTGCTAAACCGAGATACCTTACAAGCTGCCACTCAGCATACCAGAGCCTTCGTTATCATCGCTGCAGCCTACTTGGGGAAAACTCGGTTAATTGATAATATTCAAGTTGAGCTTAATTAACCTGAATTTAAATTAATTAACTAAAAAGCACTCACTGTACACGGAGACAAAATGAACGGGCCAGCCAAGCATGGCATTTTAATATACTCAAATAATATAAAATCTCTTGCTAGTTTTTATATTGAACTCTTTTCAATGAAAATTATATTAGAAACCAAAGACTTAATTAGTTTAGGGCAAGGTAGTTTAAATATTGTCATTCATGTACCACCGTTTACCATACCCGAAAATAACCTTAATTCGGTTAAGTTATTTCTAACTGAGGATAATCTCGAAGAGATTCAGAGAAAAGCTGAAGCCTTGGGTGGTCAATCATTGGAAGGGGTTTGGTCAAATCCTTTGTTTTCAGTTGCAAATATTTGCGATTCAGATGGCAATCAAATTCAGCTAAGAGCTTTTTTAAAAGACGCTTAAGCATTCATTAGTTGCATCAAACTAAAATTAAGTTATTTATTTTTTGCTTCAATCCACTGAGCCATATATTGTGTACTTTTCATTGAATGGTGCATTAGCATATTCCCAATAAAGTTATTAGCTCTGTGTTGCGTTAACTGTTCAGCTAAGTGCTCTAATTTAGCTTCAAACTGACTAAAGTAAGCTTGGCTTAAGTACTCAGTCGCTAAAATGTCTAACCCTTGTGCTTGGCACGCTCGAAATTGAGTTTCGTCTTGATATAATTGGACCGCAGCATTTGCAAACTTGTCAACATCATCATAAATTGCGCCTGGCCAAGGCAACTCAGCTGACATAGCTTCAGCCCCTATTGAGGTTGTTACACTAGGCGTACCAGCTAACATTGCCTCAAAGAGTTTACCTTTTAAACCGGCACCAAACCTAAGTGGCGCTAAACAAATTTTGGCTTGTTGCATAACTTTCATCGCATCTTCTGCCCAGCCTTTTACCAAAAAACCCTGTTTTTCATTATGTAATTGGGTTGCTTTTTTAGGTGGATAAGCACCATAGATATGTAACTGAGCCGTTTTTAATTGGGCACGAATTTTAGGCCAGATATGCTCTTTTAGATATAACACCGCATCCCAATTTGGCTCATGCCGAAAATTACCAATACAAATAAAATCTTGCTTTTGCTCAAAAGAGACTAACGCAGATAAGGCTGGCACTTTCTCCAAGGTAAAAGGTAAATAAAACAGTTTTTGCTCAGGCAGGTTGAACTCATTAATCAGCAGTGACATTTCGTAACGTGAAATAACAAAAGCTAAGTCAACACGCCATATGGCCGCGATTTCGCGCAAACCTATGTCAGATTGAAAATCACTAAAATCTGCTTCTCGTTGCTGTTTAAGCGCGGTTTTACGGGCTTTTCTAAGAGACTGTAAATCTTCCAGGTCGAGCATTCGGATAGCTTTAGGGCAATGCTTAGCCACTCGCCAGCCAAACTGCTCTTCCATCATAAAGCGATCAAATAACACCACATCCGGTTTAAGCTTTGTAATAAAATCATCAAAGCAACTTGAGTTAAGTTTTATCTCCGCTTTATCAATGCCCAACTGCTCAAAGGGGTATCTGTGATCACTTTCTGCTGCGGGACTCGCAAAAATAATTTTATAATCTAATTTAATAAAAAAATGGAGTAAATTTAGCATGTAGCGACCAGCTGCTGATGAATTAGGTTCAGGCCATACATAACCTATTACTAATAATTTTTTCATTAAAACCTCAATTTAAGCGCATTTGACTTGGATATCACGGCAAGGGTGATTAAACTAAGCAACTCATTTTAGAAATCCAGAAATAAGCGTAATGAACCCATTTGAACAAGCCGATCACCAGTTAAATGCGCTAGGCTTATTATGCCCTGAACCCGTGATGATGCTAAGACAAGCAGTACGGAAAATGCCCACTGGTGAAACGTTATTAATTAAAGCAGATGATCCATCAACCACACGAGATATACCCAGTTTTTGTCGGTTTATGGATCACACGTTAGTGGCGATGCAAACCAACGAAAAGCCCTACTTATTTCTCATTAAAAAAGGGACTGTTTAAGTTGACTTGCACATGTATTAAAAGTTTATTTTCGTTTAATAGGCTGAGATTTTAAACACTGAACCACACCTTGCAGAAGCAGTTCAACTTCACTAACACAGTTTTCAGCTTCTGCCTGTTGCCAATTTAACCCTACCATTAAATCATCTTTTGCAATGCCAGGAATCCATTTTTCACTAAAAGTTTCCCAGTCTACTTCAAATACTTTAAACCCATTAAAGCCAGAGCTTTGCTCAATAAAATTAAGTGCATTTTGTTGGTTAGACCAAAAAGGCATCACCAACTCGCCTTCACTATTTGTGGGTGTTGGAATACCTTTATCATCAATAATGGTATAAAGCATTTTATTTTCCGCAACTTCACGGTAAAACGCAAATTCGATTTGTTGACTGGTTAGTTGTTCAGACATAGTTTATGTGGCCTAAAATATAAGAGTTAGAGCGATAGAATTAGGCTAACTTTTTTATGTTAATAATAAGAAGCGATGCAGCCTTAACTAACATATTGATTAATAGCGCCTGTTCGAGCTAAGAATAAGCATTGTAACCATTCAATCGATAAAATACAGCTTAAAACAAGCTGCTTTTTTAAGTTAATTTAACGGGCCGTTAAATTAACTTAATTAACAGCTCTTAATGGGGCTTGTTCAATGACAGCTGGCTTTTCTATAACGTCAACTTGAGTTGGAGCTTGATACACATTTTCAACTTTAACCTGATTTAATTGTAAATATTCGATTACTTGGGTACAAGTTAAATCTATATTGCGATAAAAACTGCCATTAATTTGCGTGTGCGCTTTTAACGCCTCTTTATAAACTTCAAAAAATTCAGAGTCGACCACACAAGGTTTTTGCCAAAATAGTTCAAGCGGTTGAATACTGGTTAAACCAGGAATATCATAATTGGCTCGTCCCAATACCGAATCAATCCTGTTTTGCCTCCGGTCAAACTGAATTGATTCATTCTCACTATTTAAAAATTTAATGCACAACGGTCTAAAAAAGACTTTATATTTTCTTCCAGATATAAATCCCCTTTACCTAAGGCGGGTTGTTTTTTGGCAAGCGGAGGGTAAGCGCCATAACCACTTAACAAACAATGCCAAGATTGTGCATTAAAGTGAGTTTGCAATTGTTGCCGTTCAATTTCTTTTTCAATATCGCCACGCCTAAACCAAACATCTAAAATGTGTCGCAACGACTCTGACAAAACCATATTAGCTTGATTGGCTCGCCAATACTCACTATCTATTCGAGTATTTAATTTATAATGAGCAACAATATAATCTCTGACACGCTCAAATCGGTCTTTAATTTTTGTATTATAGTTTTGCTGATGTTGAGTAGACTCGCTTTCTTTGTAGTGCTGAATAAACAACTCAATAGAAACCTGAACTAAATGAAGCGCGGTGGCTTCTAATGGCTCAATAAACCCTTGAGATAACCCCAGTGCAATACAGTTATTTTTCCAATGCGCCTCCAGTTGACCCACTCGCATTTTTAAATGTTTAATTTTGTCTTGGTTGGCTGATTCGCCAACTAAATTTAACAATTCAGCTTGCGCTTGTTCTGCTGATATAAAATCAGAGCTATAAACGTACCCATTGCCGTAGCGGTTTGTTAGTGGGATTTTCCAGGCCCAACCATTTGAAAGTGCGATAGATTGAGTTTCTACCAAGGCCTTATCATCCATGGTACTGGGTACAACAACAGCCGAGTCGTTAAATAAATTATCTTTAAAAGATTTAAACCCGACATTGAGTGTTTTTTGCATCAGGAGACTAGCAAACCCGGTACAATCAACAAAAAAGCCCCCTATAATTTTACTACCCTGTTCGGGTAATAACGCTGCGATATCACCACTTACTGTTTGCTCAACATCAATCACTTTTTGCTGTAAATGAGTCACTCCCAGTTTAATCGCATGTTCTTTTAAAAATTGTCCCAGCAAATAAGAATCAAAATGATAACCATATTCTATTTTGAATGGAAAGTGCTCTGGCGAAACTGGTTGTTTATTTTGCTTCGCCAAAACCCCATTTAAGAAAAAATCTTCAGGCTTAGTATTCACATTCAAGCCTAATCGGCGGGTTAAACAATTTACTTGAAATGCTTTTTTAGTAAAAACGTCAACCTGGGTCGTGAAAGGATGGCTGTAATTACTGACGCCAGATTGCGGACTCCAGCCAGTAAAACGGATATTTGTTTTATAAGTTGCATTACACTTTGCCATCCACTCAAATTCAGCGATGTTCAGCATCTCAAAAAACCGTTTTAGTGTTGGCGTTGACCCCTCACCAACACCAACAATTCCAATCTCGGGCGACTCAACGACATAAATATCAAAAAATTCTGACAACTCTTTTGCAAATAGGTTGGCAGCCATCCAACCTGCGGTACCGCCCCCCAGTATGACTAAGCGTTTTTTTATTGCAGTTGGTGAAATTTTATTATCCATTGCTGATTACACCATGCTTTTCAAAAATTCATCATGGGTTGATATTGATTCAACCGGATTTGCTTTAGCATTTCTCATATTGACCAATAGCTGAATTAATTGCTCATCTGAATACGCATTGACTAATGGATGATAATCGTTCGGTTCAATCCCTTGCCCTAGCATCACTTGAATCCAGGATGAATCTAAAAAGATATCTAATTGATCTTGAAATACGCTACCATTTTGTTTGAAAAGTGCCATTTTTTGTTTAAGACGTCTGGGCACATCCATCCGTTGCATGTCTAACCAAAATTGGCTATCTGTGCGTTCATTTTGATGATAATGCAGGATAATAAAATCACGAATTAATTCATATTCAAGCTTTGATTGCCGATTATACTCACCAACCAATTCATCATTAATGCCTTGATGCGGAAACAGCTTTAACAAACGCACAATTGCCGATTGAATCAAATAAATACTGGTAGATTCTAGAGGCTCTAAAAAACCACTAGACAACCCAATCGCAACCACGTTTCGGTTCCACTGTTTGAGTGTTCTCCCAGTTCTAAACTGAATAAACTTAGGGGCGGCTAGGGGTTTAGATTCTAAATTATTAAGCAATAAATTTTCCGCTTCATCATCCGTATAATATTGACTGGAGTAAACCAGCCCATTGCCGTTTCGATGTTGTAAAGGAATCCGCCATTGCCAGCCCGCTTTATGGGCTATCGAACGGGTATAAGGTAAGGTTTGCACAAAACGTTCAGACGGTACCGCAACAGCTTTGTCACAAGGCAGCCAGTGACTCCAGTCTTCATAACCTGTGTTGAATGTTTTATGTGTTAATAGCCCTCTTGCGCCTGAACAATCAACAAACAAATCGCCACTAATTAACTCACCATTTTCAAGCTGAAGCGTTTCCACATACCCTGTAGCTGAGTTCGTATTAACTTTTTTAATAATGCCCTCAGTGCGCTTAACCTTTAAATTTTCACTAAATTGACGCAAATATTGGCCATACAAGGTGGCATCAAAATGATAAGCATAAGGCAAATCATAAACAGGGTCTTGAGCATTTAGCTTGGCAAACTTATTGTGCTTTGCACACCAGTAGTTAAAATCATATTGCCATATGTCATCTTGAATACCCAATGCTTTTCCCTTTAACCAGAAGTGATGAAAAGGACAAAAAGCCAAACTTTTGCCTGGGGCACCAAATGTATGATAATAAGATTCGCCATTGACACGCCAATTATCAAATTTAATGGCGAGTTTGATCGTCGCTTGAGTTGCTTTTAAAAACTCAGCTTCATTCAAACCTAATACTTGGTTAAAGATCTGAATAGGCGGAATGGTCGCTTCGCCAACTCCGACTATGCCAATCGTTTCTGATTCGACAAGCTCAATCTCAATTGTATTACCCAATATTTTTTTCAGCATGGCGGCTGTCATCCAACCTGCGGTCCCACCACCAACAATCACTACTTTTTGAATTGTTTTATCCATTATTTTATCCAAAAAAAAACCCTACTAAAAAGGCTAGCAGGGTTTTTAATATAAGTTAAATAAAGACTTAGGCTAAATTAAAACTTGTCATTAAAACTTGTAATTAAGACCTAATAAGTAGTTCGCTCCAAAACTTTGGTATTGGGTAATTTGACGCGGATCACCATTTGCAAATTGAACCGTATCTTCATCCGTTAAATTCTGGCCTTGAAGTGAGATAGATAAACCTTCTAAACTTTCAATACCTGCTTTACCAAAGTCATAACTGATTTGCGCATCCCAGAGTTCTGAACCTGCATCTTCAGTTGGTGTAAGAGCCAAACTGCCACCATAAGTTTCCGTTGTAAAGTCACTACGTTTACGGCCAGATACTCTAAATTCAAAACCACCAACTTCATAATAAGCTGTTAATTGATAGCTTTCTTCAGACAAGCCTGGGATTGCAGAGCCATCACTTAAACCGCCTTGTGTAAATGCAGCACTCGCTACAATACCAAACCCATCTAAAGTATCTGACACTAAGCTCATGGGCACTGTTGCTTGCAACTCATAGCCTCTAACATAACCAGTTAAACCATCAGCTCGAGTTGATGAGATGCCGTCAAATAGTGTTGGCTTAACTTGTTCTCCATCTTCGATTACAAAGTGATAATCTTCAATGTAAAACTCAGAGAAATCTTCTACCACTTCGACATTTTTATGCCAATTAGTGATGTCCTTAAAGAAGAAAGCCGCAGATAAGAAACCGTCATCCGCAAAATACCAGTCATAAGCTAAATCAAATTGATTTGCTTCAATTGGACGCAAAGTTGGGTTACCCGTTTTTGACTCCCAAGGACCATTTTTAGCATTGGTCGTTTCTTTTACATTATCTGCATTAAATTTGAACTTTTTACCACTACCTGGACGAAGGTCATCCATACGAGGACGACTTAAAGTTTTTGAGATGGCTGTACGAACAATTTGATCATCTGTCAGTTCAAAGTTTAGCGTTAAGCTAGGCAATACTTTTGTATACTCAGCGCCGTCACTGACATCTTCCAATTTAACAAAACCTGGGTTTGCAGGGTCAATAAACGAAGTTCTACCAGAGCTTGATTGATCCGTATTTACAACTTGGACACCTAGATTACCTTTCACATAAATATCACCTACCTCAGCTTCTAAGTCTAATTTTGTAAACAAAGTAATTAAGGTTTCATCTATTGTATAGCTATCACCTTCACGATCAGGCTCTGTTTCAGCTGCATCGTATTTTGTATAAAAGCCGTCTTGGTACATACCAATGCTATCATAAGCAACCACCGAAACGTCACCGATAAAATCTAAATTTGCAGTACCGACTCGGTACTCATCAGGAATGGCTGCTGCGGTTGGCCAATTTGGTGCTGTTAAAAAGTAACCGCCATTGTCTTTAGTTTTACTGCGATCTGAATAATGCGCACCAAAGCTAACTTGATTAAAAATCCCCCACTCAATGTAACCAATCGCATCTAAGCGAAGTGTTGTGAGTTCTTCATCAAAAACTGGCTCGTTTACAAAACCATCCTGACCATCAAAATAAGTATAAGTGTCATCTGCAAACGCTGTGTCTGCATATGGCGCTAGTGAGCCGCCCCACCCTTGAGGACCTGCTAACTTAATTAGATCAAAATCACCTAAATCAGGTGAGCCGGGTTGATCTGAGAAAGTCGCGCCAGTTGATGTTAATTGATATGAACGAATGGTTTTTGGTTTATCACCTGCACCTGAACGGCCTACACCTGAATAGCTTTCTATATCTGTTAATGTTTTATCCGTTTCTGAACGAGCCAAATCAAGCTTTAAATTCCAATCGGCATTTAACTGATAATCAAAGTTGGTCGCTAACGCTTTTAATTTTGCTTCTTTAACACGAGCATCATTACGTATAACAGAGTGGAAGCCGTCATTAAAAGTAACATCTGTTGCCACGTTACCTTCAATCGCATTAATCACATAATCATTACCTAAGAGTTCCTCGGCACCCCGTTTAACTTCTTCTTCAAGAAAGTCTATATAAAGTGCGTCAACCGAGATCGTTAAATCTTCTGTCGGTGCCCATTGTAAAACCCCTGCAAAAGTATCTCTTTCCAATACAGCAGAGCGAACATATGAATCTTGGCCATTAAAAAATTTAACGGTTGAGTCTTCTGCTACGTTTACATCGTCAGCAAAATTCGCAGGATCTGCATCATTATAGCCCCAAGCGCGAAATTGCTCTTCTTGGCTTGGTGAAGATGTCGAAGCGATAGATAAAGCTAACCCAACTGTATCATCCGCAAACTTGTCAGAGAAACTTAGGGCTAGTCTGTGCCCTTTGTCATCAAAATCTGAATTTGCAGATTTTTTGCCATTCATTTCATAATTTAAATTAACAGCCATATAAGCTTCTGATGTCAACGGACGGGCTGTTTGTAAATCGACGGTGCCGCCAACCCCTTGAGTTGTTAAGGTTGCGTTTGGTGATTTATAAACAGTAACGCCGCTCATAATTTCAGATGGGTACAAGTCATACTCCACACCACGGTTATCACCTATACCTAATACTTCTCGACCGTTTAATGTCGTTCCAACATAGTCTTCTTTAAAACCTCGTACAGATAAGCCACTGGTACGGCCATTTCGTCGTTCACCAGCTAAACCTGGTAAACGAGCTAATGACTCAGCAATAGATGAATCTGGCAATTTACCAATATCTTCTGCTGAAATAACTTCAACGACAGAGGTACTATCCATTTTCACCGCTTGTGCGCGCATTAAACTACCACGAATACCACGTACTTGAATGACTTCTGCAACTTCATTCTCAGCACCATCATTTTCTGCAGCATAACTGTTAGCTGAAATTAACCCTGAAGTCGCTAAAGCCAGCGTTAATAAACTCGGTTTAAATTGTTTCATGTGTTATCCCCTGCCGTATCGACAAATTGAATCTAAGTGTGTATGTGCTTGATGCTCAACCGCTTCAAACTTAACTTTATATTAGCCTTGGAGTAGGACTAACAACAAACAAATGCATACGTATTCATAAACACAAAAATTACAAGATTTACATTTTTAACACATAAAGCAAAAATAAAATAAACCATAAAACAATTAAAAAACAATAAGTTAAGATTGTGTCTTAATTTTTATTCACAAAAAAAACAGGTTATAAAAGCGTCAGTTTATGCATACGTATGCATAAATTTATGCAAAGAATCAACTAAGCAAACACAAAATATCAAAATAAAAATGAAATATTAGGCAGGAAGTGGGTAAGAATAATATACGTAAAAAAATAAAAAGCAGAAACCAACTTAAGTGAGTTTCTGCTTTTTTGTAACGACAATAAAGTACTACATGGTAACAAATTCTTCGGCACTTGTTGGGTGAATAGCAACCGTGTTATCAAAATCAGCTTTGGTTGCGCCCATTTTAAAGGCAACCGCAAAACCTTGAATTAGCTCGTCTGAGCCAAAACCAATGGAATGAATACCAACGATTTTTTCTTCTTCTCCCAAACAAATCAATTTCATTTTAGTTGGCTGTCGGTGAGAAGTCATTGCCTGATATAAAGCAGTAAATTGCGAGCGATAAACTTTAATATTATCTTTACCATATTTTTCAATTGCTTCTGGTTCAGTTAAACCAACAGTCGCGATTGGAGGGTGACTAAATACCACAGTTGCAATATCATTATAGTCTAGTTTACTCTCTGGTTTGTTATTAAATAAACGCTCACATAACCGCCTACCTGCTGCTACAGCTACTGGTGTTAAAGCGGCTCTGCCTGTATTGTCGCCTACCGCATAAATACCCGCCACATTAGTATTTTGATACTCATCTGTTTGAATAAAACCTTTTTGATCCAATTCAACACCAGTCACACTCAAATTAATTTGCTCAGTGGCGGGCTTTCGACCGACAGCCCAAATCACTGAATCAACTGGCGTTAATGATTCACCGTTATCAAACTCAACCACCAAGCTGCCATCACTTTGTTTTTGAATTGCTGTAGGGTTAGAGAAGTTATGAAGTTTTGGTCCTTCAGTTTCCATCACTTCAACTAAAGTATCAGCCAAAATAGGATCAAACTCCCTAAGCGGTTTTTCTTTACGAACGATAAGATGAGTTTCAGAGCCAAGCGCATGCATTACCCCAGCGAGCTCAACGCCAATGTAACCAGCGCCAATAACGGCTACTCGTTTAGGTTGTTCATGTAATTCGAAAAAACCATCAGAAGTAATACCATGCTCGGCGCCCGGAATCTCCGGAATAGCAGGATAACCGCCCGTTGCAATCACAATATGATCAGCGGTAATTTTTTCACCATTTACTTCTACTGTTTTGGCGTCAACAAATTTAGCAAAACCATTAATTAAAGTAACACCGTTAGATTCAAATCCACGACTGTAAGAAGCATGAATACGGTCAATGTAAGCTTGCCTATTTTCAATTAACTTTCCCCAATTAAGTGAAATATCAGATAATGAAAAACCATAATCAGGTGCGTATTTCATCGCGTCTGCAATCTGGCCAGCGTACCACATGGCTTTTTTAGGTACACAACCAACATTCACACAAGTGCCGCCTACATACTTAGCTTCAATAACTGCGGATTTTTTCCCTAATTTTGCAGCTCGGTTTGCACTTGCAATACCACCACTACCCCCACCAATAGCTAAAAAGTCAAAATGTTGCGTCATATTCTATTCCACTCTTTTGATTATGTTTTAAAAATATGTTCTAAGATATTTATTATAGTAAACTAATTAACGATATCTGCTAATCAAAATAATCGATTGAGTTAATCTGAACTCTTAATTTATTACGCTAACCGCAAGGAGCTACTATGTCCAGCGATACTATTTTTACTAAAATTATTAATAAAGAAATCTCTGCCGATATTATTTACGAAGATGAACTCACACTGGCTTTTAAAGATATTAACCCTCAAGCCCCTTTTCACTGTTTAATTATTCCCAAAAAGCCTATCGCTACCATTAATGATATACAGAATGAAGATAAAGCGTTAATCGGCCATTTATATGTGGTAGCGGCTCAACTGGCTAAAGAGAATGGGTTTTCTGATGAAGGCTACCGAGTAGTGATGAACTGCAATGAAAACGGCGGACAAACGGTTTACCATATTCATTTACATATGTTAGCAGGAAAAGCCATGGGGTGGCCTCCATATACTGAAAAGTCAAAAATTTAACCTATACCAAAAACAAAAAAGCCAGCATTTCAGCTGGCTTTTCACTTTATAATATAAATTATTTAATGACTTTAAGGTGACTCACTTTAGCTGGCTTGTCTCGGCCTTTATCTGAGGTATCTGCATTATTTGAACCAGCTTGACCATCTACAGAGGTTAAGCTAGGTTCATCTGCTTGCTCAGAAACTTCTGGTTTAGGCTCTGGCGGAAACGGCATACCTTCACCGTTTTCTTTTGCGTAGATAAAAAGCACAGCCGATAAAGGAACAATAAGATGTCTAGGTTCACCGCCAAAACGGGCATTAAACTCAATTTCCTCATCGCCTAACATCAAGCCACCTGTGGCCCCTGATGAAATATTTAAGACAATTTGGCCATCTTTAACAAATTCAAAAGGGACTTGAACCCCTGGAAATTCTGCATCCACTAATAAATACGGCGTGCATTTATTTTCCATTATCCAGTCGTAAATTGCACGAACTAGATAAGGTTTACATGAGGTCATTTTCATTATAAAACTCAGCGCTTATTGGTGTCTCATATCTCTTTCTTCGTCAGTTAATGACGCTTGGAAAGATTCTCTCTCAAATACACGTGCCATGTATTCTTTAACTTCTTTACTACCTTGACCAATTAACTCAATACCTAATTTAGGTAAACGCCATAATAACGGCGCTAAAACACAGTCAACTAAGCTAAATTCTTCGCTCATAAAGTAAGGTGTTTCATTAAAGATTGGCGCAATGGCTAAAATGCTTTCGCGTAACTCTGAACGAGCTGATGCTGCATCTTCACCGCTCCCATTTTCTATTCTTTCAATCAGCTTGTACCAATCATTTTCAAGACGATACATCATTAATCGACTGCTACCACGGGCAACCGGGTAAACGGGCATTAATGGTGGGTGAGGAAAACGCTCATCCAAATATTCCATGATAATATTTGATTGATATAATACGAGCTCTCTGTCAATTAACGTCGGAATTGAGCCATATGGGTTTAACTCCCATAACTCTTCCGGTTTGTTATTTGGATCAAGCAACTTAATCTCGACACTAATTCCTTTTTCAGCCAGAACAATACGAACTTGATGGCTATGTAATGACGTCGCATCTGCGTATAGGGTCATTACCGAACGTTTATTGGCAGCAACAGCCATGAAAATCCTCCAAAGTAACAAACAATAAGCTCACCATTTAGGTTTGCTTATGACATAGACATAGGATAACAGTTTTTGATTTAACCGTCAGTGCCTTTTGTATAAACACAAAATGGGGGCTATCGCCCCCAATTTAATTTTTGCTGCACACTAAGACCTACTTAGTGTACATCACGCCAATATTCTTTCTTCAATAAATAAATGAAGACAAAAAATACAGCTAAAAATACGAGTACCCAAGTACCTATTCGGTGGCTATCTAACTTAGAAGGTTCACCAACATACTCCAAATAATTAACTAAGTCGTTAACGGCCTGATCATATTCTTCAGGTGTTAATGAACCAGGTTCTTTTTGGGTCAGTTTAATGCCAACCAAAGTTTCTTTACCATGTACGGTATCGTAGACCATTTCTGCTTCTTGTGTTCCTTGTAGATCTTGAAGCACATGAGGCATACCTACATCTTTAAATACTGCGTTATTTACATTGAATGTTTTATTAGTATCAACGTAAAAAGTTTTTAAGTAGGTATAGATCCAGTCAGGGCTGCGAACACGAGCAACCAAAGTTAAATCTGGTGGCTGTTTACCAAACCATGCAGCTGAACCTTCTTTTGGCATTGAATTTGTCATTTTTTGACCAATTTTTTGGTCGCTGAAAATTAAATTATCTTTTGCCAAATCTAGTGGAATACCCAAATCTTCAGCCGTACGTTGATATCTTTGGTATTGAGTTTGATGACAGCCCAAACAATAGTTGATAAATAACGCAGCACCACGTTGTAACGATGCTTTGTCTTCTAAATCAATTCGAGCTTCCTCTAACGGATAACTAAAGCCTCCACCTGCTGCGATAGCTAAACTAGGCAATAAGGCAATCAATGCTACTAATAGTTTCTTCATTTGGAAATTCTCGCTGGTAACGGCTTAGTTTTCTCATTTTTACTATACAACCACAATAGACCGAAGAAGCCAAAGTAAGTAAATGAGAAGAATTGAGACATTAACGTATAAGTAGGTGTTGCAGGTTTAATCCCTAACCAACCTAAAATAACGAAGCTGATCACAAAAACAGCTAAATTAATTTTATGTAAACCACAACGGTATTTTACTGAGCGCACTTTACAACGGTCTAACCAAGGTAATAACGCAAGCATAACAATTGCAGCAAACATTAAAAGCACGCCCAATAGCTTATCTGGAACCGCACGTAAAATGGCGTAAAAAGGCGTAAAGTACCATACTGGGGCTATATGCTCAGGAGTTTTTAACGAGTTTGCTGGCTCAAAGTTTGGTGGCTCAAGGAAAAAACCGCCCATCTCTGGATTAAAAAACATGACATATGCAAAACCTGCACAGAAAATAGTAAACGCAACCAAATCTTTTAATACAATATGAGGGAAGAAAGGCACTACATCATCAATAATATCGTACTTAGACGTATAGTATTCGTGGATTTTATGCTTAGTTTTTTCTTCTTCTTTTAGTGACCCTTTAGGGTGTTTGATATTAATCCCTTGAGGGTTATTTGACCCCACCTCGTGTAATGCGACAATGTGCAAGAAGACTAAAACAACAATAACTAATGGCAGTGCAATTACATGCAAAGCAAAGAAACGGTTTAACGTGGCCCCTGAAATAACATAATCACCTCGAATCCATAACGTTAAATCATCACCGATAACAGGAATTGCCCCAAATAAAGAAATAATAACCTGAGCGCCCCAATAAGACATTTGCCCCCAAGGTAGCAAGTACCCCATGAAAGCTTCAGCCATTAGAGCCAAATAGATGAACATACCAAATAACCATAGTAATTCACGTGGTTTTTGGTAAGAGCCGTACATCATACCGCGGAACATATGCAGGTAAACAACGACGAAGAAAGCAGATGCCCCTGTAGAGTGCATGTAACGCAACACCCAGCCATAATCAACATCACGCATGATATATTCAACAGATGCAAATGCACCTTCTGCACTTGGGTTGTAGTTCATAGTTAACCAAATACCTGTAACGATTTGATTGACTAAAACAACTGTCGCGATAAAACCAAAAACATACCAAAAATTCATGTTTTTAGGTGCAGGATATTGAAGCGCATGCATATTAGCAACGCGCATCATTGGAATTCGATATTCGATCCAATCAAGTAAATTTTTCCACATAATTATGCTGCTCCCGAGTCATCACCAACAAGAACTGTGTTCTCGTCTAAATATTTATGCGGTGGAATCACCAAGTTAGTTGGCGCAGGTACACTTTGAAATACACGGCCTGCCATATCAAATTTAGAGCCATGACAAGGACACATAAAACCAGAAGCAACCCCTACAACTTGCTCAGCAAATGCTTCTGGCAAATATTGTGGAGAACAACCTAAATGAGTACAAATACCCACGGCAACAAAAATTTCAGGCTTAATAGAACGGTTTCTATTTTGAGCATAACCAGGTTGCTGTTCAACTTCAGAGTTTGCATCACGAAGTTTATCTTCGTGTTCAGCCAAGCCCTTTAACATTTCTTCTGTGCGTTTAACAACCCAAACTGGCTTACCACGCCATTCAACACGTAGCATTTGGCCCGCTTCCAGTTTACTGATATTTACTTCAACTGGTGCACCGGCAGCTTTTGCTTTAGCACTTGGGTTCCAGGACGCGATGAAAGGTACAACTGCTCCGGCAGCACCCACCCCACCAACAACCGAAGTTGCGACGGTTAAGAAGCGACGGCGACCGTTATTAACAGGCGCATTACTCATTCAATCTTCTCCGAGACTAGATTCTAAAAACTAACGACCCGCTGACAGAATTTTTTGGTTGTCATGGGAATTTTTGAGAAAAAAATCCGTCATATCAACTAAAAAAGATCCGCCTAGTAGGCACGAGGTGAAAAATATACCGAATGATATAAAAAAAACCCGATAACTGACAAGGAAATCCCATAAAAACAGTAAAAAAAGCTATGTTTAGAATTGATCTAAATCATAAACGTCACTTTTTACTAACTAATATCGCTAACTTGGGTGCTTTTACATACAGCTTAGGTGGTCATTGATAAATAACAAACCTAATTGCCTAACGGTATTTGCAAAAAAAAACCCGGTAAAACCGGGTTTTTTTGAATAAGCATAAAAAACGTATTAACGTTTTGAGAATTGTGGACGCTTACGAGCTTTCTTAAGACCCACTTTCTTACGTTCAACACGACGTGCATCACGAGTAACATAACCCGCTTGACGTAATGAAGGACGTAAAGTCTCATCAAATTCCATTAATGCACGAGTAATACCGTGACGGATAGCACCAGCTTGACCTGTAGTACCGCCACCAGCAACTGTGATGTATAAATCGAATTTTTCAGACATTTCAAGCAACTCTAACGGTTGACGAACAACCATACGAGCAGTTTCACGACCGAAATAAGTTTCGATTGTACGTTTGTTAATTGTAATATTACCTGTACCTGGTCTTAAAAAGACGCGAGCTGTTGAGCTTTTACGACGACCAGTACCATAGTATTGAGTTTCTGCCATAGTAGTCTCTCCGGATTAGATGTCCAATGTTTGTGGTTGTTGTGCCTGATGGTTATGCTCAGCACCCGCGTAAACTTTAAGTTTACGGAACATTGCACGACCCAATGGACCCTTCGGAAGCATACCTTTAACAGCGCTCTCGATGATCATTTCTGGTTTTTTCTCAATTAACTTATCAAAAGTAATTGATTTGATTCCACCTGGGAAACCAGAATGCGAATAATACGTTTTATCGCTACGCTTAGCACCTGTTACAGCTACTTTCTCAGCATTAACAACGACGATATAATCGCCTGTGTCTACGTGAGGAGTATACTCTGGCTTATGTTTACCGCGTAAGCGAGTTGCGATTTCAGTTGCTAAACGACCTAAAGTCTTACCGTCAGCGTCAACTACATACCAGTCGCGCTTAACAGATTCAGGCTTTGCAGAAAAAGTTGTCATTTCGAATTTAACCTAAATACTTAAAAATTCCACAGTTGGAGACCAAAATGTCTCCCCTAGTTTATGTCAAAAACCCCTTCGAGAATTTGTCAAAGGCCAATTATTAGCCTGTCAACCGGGTGGGAGGCGCGCATTATATAGGAGGCATATTAAAAGATCACGTAAAATTGAAGTTTTTTTGGACTAATTTTATTCAATTACACAGAACGCATAAAAATAGAGCACTAAAAAACCAGCCGAGCAACAAGTTCTCGGCTGGCAAAGTAAGTAAGATTTATAAAATAAAACCTAGTAATTAATTAATAATCTCAATATTATCAATAACTTCTTTTACATCGTTGGTATTTTTTGCAATAGCAATAGCCAAATCTTGCTCCGCTTTAGTGTCAACTTCGCCTTGTAAAATAACCACGCCGTTTTTTGAGTCAACATCTATGTCGGTACCACTCACTTCACTTTCCATTAATAAACGGGTTTTAACAACACTGGCTACTTTAGAATCTTTTAACGATGATAACATTTCATTCGGTTCATCTTTAACGTCACTTTCACTTTGAACCGTAATTTCATTGTCAATATCTTCAACACCTTCTAAATTTTCAACCAGTTCTTCAGCAAGTGCTTTGTCGATTTCACTATCAACCCTACCCGTTAAAGTGACCCTACCATCTTTTACATCTGTATTAATGTCAAATGAGTTTAGATTAGTATTTAATAATAACGTTGATTCAGCCTTTCCATCTATCCAAGCGTCTTTTGCTTCATTTTCCCAGTTATTATTAGCTGATACCGACATTGCAGAAACACTTAATAATGCCGCCGTAATAACAGATTGAGTTTGGGTAAGTTTCATAACAGCCTCCTTCGTTAAGCTTTACTCAGTAAAATTAAATATTGATTTAATACACTTTTGAAGAAGCTAAAAGCATGCCAATTACTTACTCAATTGTTTTTTATATGGAAAAATAAAATGAGTCACTAATCATAACGTTCATACTCAATTTTTTACGTGCCAGAGTGTAATTTTTTCAAAATTAACACAAATGCGCTAATGCCAAATATTCATGCGATTGCATTTCTTGCAACCGGCTAATACAGCGCTTAAATTCAAAATTAAGTCGACCTTGAGTATAAAGTTGGGTTAACTCAACTTCTGCCGAAATAATAAGTTTCACATGACGCTCGTAAAACTCATCTACCATAGCAATAAAACGTCGGGCAATATCATCATTCTGTTCACTCATTTGCCTAACGCCACTTAATAGTACTGTGTTAAAACACTTACTAATTTCAATATAGTCATTTTGGCTGCGAGGACCATCGCAAAGCTGATAAAAATCAAACCACACCATACCTTGTGATAAAAAACGGGTTTGTATTGCTCTGTGCTCTATATCAATTGATTTATCTGCTTTAATGTCACCCACTGCAAGCTGTTTAAAATAGGTGTGTAAGTTTTGGTCTGCTTGTTCATCTAATGGTGAGTGGTAAATTTCAGCTTGAGTTAAAGCTCTCATTCTGTAATCAATTCCACTGTCTAAGTTCATCACTCGGCAGTGTTTTTTAATTAGTTCAATAGCGGGCATAAAACGTGCGCGTTGCAGGCCATTTTTGTATAACTGATCGGGCGGAATATTTGAGGTTGCGACAAAAACCACATTACGCTCAAACAAGGCTTCCATTAAACCCGCTAATAACATAGCATCAGTAATATCAGAAACAAAAAATTCATCAAAACAAATTATTTGATAAGATTGCGCTAATTCACTTGCAATCACTTCAAGCGGATTTTTTTGACCCTTTAAAACATTCAGGCGCTGGTGAATGTGATGCATAAACCGATGAAAATGCACGCGGTATTTCTGCTCAAATGGTAAGCTATGATAAAACAAATCCATTAAATAGGTTTTACCGCGACCAACGCCTCCCCAAAAATAAAGCCCGTCTAAAGCTTGATTTTTTGCAGAGGAAAATAAATATTTAATCTTAGTAATCCAATTATTTGGTACGTTAATAGAATCACTTAATTGTTGATGCAAATTATTTAATAGCTCTACAGCTTCTGCCTGTGCCGGATCAGCAACAAGTTTACCTGTTGCTAAATCTTGCTGGTATTGCTTCATTGGAGTTGTCATAATTAGTTAAATCGACAGTTCGTTATATTTTATAAATAGATTGTGTAATGCTAATCTTTTTTTTGAGGTAATTCATCATGACATGGTTAACAGGCGTAGTTATTTTTTTAGTTGGCGGTTTAGCAGGTTTTGCAGCCGGACGTATCATTCCAGCATTAACAGGTAAGCAACAAGAGTTAGAAGCTGAACTAGACAAGCATATGAAGTCGCAAGAAAGCTTCAAAAATGAAGTAAACAACTATTTAACGTCAGTGAATGATGCGATGCAAAATATTGCGCAACAAGCACAAACGGCCGCTAGTGATTCACAAAAACAGCTTACAGCGCTAACCGAAAAGCAAGACAATAAAGAATACATTCCGTTTTTTAGCCCTGAGATTAGTGAATTACTAAACCAAACTGCATCAAAAAAATCATCAGAAAAAGCAGACTTAGAGTCGCCAACTAAAGCGATTCCACTTGATTATTCTGAAAATAAAATGGGTTGGTTTGAAGCTGAAAATAAGCAATAAGGATTGAACTTTTTTTTAATTGTTTATGTCTTTAAATGAGTAACAACCCTTTCAATTTCATTTTTTATCAGGAGAATTCACATTGAAAGCAAACTGTTTAACTTTTTTTAAAGCCACTATGTTAGCCGCAGCACTCGCCGTTACGCCAATAGCAAATGCGGCTATTCCTTGGTTTGATAATAACAAACAAGAAACGCCTTCGCTGGCACCAATGCTAGAAAAAGCCACTCCAGCAGTGGTTAATATTTCAGCCACAGGGATGAAACAAAATAAACAACAAATACCAGAAGTTTTCAGGCGTTTTTTTGGACAAAATGCTCAACCCCGAATGCAAGAGCAACCTTTCCAAACCGCTGGTTCTGGGGTTATTATTGATGCAAAAAAAGGTTACATTGTTACCAACCATCATGTCATTGCTGATACGGATGAAATTTTAATTACTTTAAAAAATGGTAAACAATACGAGGCAAAAAAATTAGGCTCAGATTCAGAAACAGATGTGGCTTTATTGCAAATTGAAGCTGAGGATTTAACTGATATTCCACTGGCTGACTCAGATAAGCTTCGTGTCGGTGATTTTGCCATCGCCATCGGCAACCCGTTCGCAATTGGTCAAACCGTCACTTCTGGTATTGTTAGCGCACTGGGCAGAAGCGGTCTTGGAATTGAAGGCTATGAAAACTTTATTCAAACGGATGCTGCTATAAACAGCGGTAATTCAGGCGGTGCTTTAGTCAGCCTAGACGGAAAGTTAATTGGTATTAACACCGCTATTTTAGGCCCTCATGGCGGTAATGTGGGTATTGGTTTCGCGATTCCTTCAAATATGATGAACAATTTGGTTAAACAAATTGTTGAGTTTGGCGAAGTTAAACGCGGTGTACTTGGTATCTCTGGCGATAATATTGATGCGGGTATTGCTAAAGCCTTTGATTTATCAACCTCACAAGGCGCTATTGTTCGTCAGGTATTTGAAGATACTGCCGCACAAGAAGCGGGCTTAAAACCCGGTGATGCCATCATTAGCATTAACGGTAAAGCAGTGAATTCATTCTTTGAGCTCAGAGCAAAAATTGGCACCATGGGCGCAGGTGCAACAGTTAAATTAGGCGTTATTCGTGACGGTGATAAAATAACCATTCCGGTCACTTTACGCGAATCCAAAGGCGATAACATTAAAGCGTCTGTGATCCACCCTGCACTTGAAGGCTCTGAACTTACAAATGGAAAAACTCAAGACGGCCAAGCAGGAGTTGAAGTTAAAGCATTAGATAAACGTAGTGCAGCTGCCGCTATTGGTTTACAGCAAGATGATGTTATTATTGGGGTAAACCGACAGCGTGTAGAAAACTTAGCTGATTTAAGAGATAAGCTAGAAGATCAAAACGGTATTATTGCACTTAATGTAGTGCGCGGCCGCAGTCAGCTTTATCTGGTAATCCGTTAATTAAAACAACGCTACATTCAAGTTTACCTTGTATGACCCGGCTTTGCCGGGTCTTTTATTTAAGGCTTTTGTAATGCCCCTAAAAGTATCACGCACACTACAATTTATTTTAAACACCTTAGCCATAGCTGTAATTTTAACGATTGTATTGTTTGCTGCACTACCCGAGGTTCGTCAAAATAATATTTTATGGCAGTCTCTGTTTAGTGAAAAGTCGGCTCCAAGAAAACCGATATCATTTGCAAAAGCGGTAGCTCGTGCGGCGCCTGCAGTAGTTAATATTTACACTCAAGGCTTCGAAATTGATGAGCGTTTTTATAACAGCAAAAGAGCGATTAGAACTTTAGGATCTGGGGTAATTGTCTCGTCAAACGGTTTTATCTTAACTGCTGAACATGTGGTAAAAAATGCGGAACAAATTTTAGTTGCGTTACAAGATGGTAGGCAGTTTGAAGCTCAGTTAATAGGCAGCGACCCTTACACTGATTTAGCCGTTTTATATGTTCAAAGTGAAAACTTACCCGTTGCGCCAATTGATCCAAACTTAACCTCTCAAGCGGGCGATTTAGTATTAGCCATAGGCAATCCATATAATTTAGGCCAAACCATAACCCAAGGTATTGTTAGTGCCACAGGTCGAGCTGGTCTTAGCTCTAATTATGCAGACTTTATTCAGATGGATGCAGCCATAAATGATGGTAATTCAGGTGGCGCCTTAGTTGATAGTGATGGCTATTTAGTTGGTATTAACTCATTTAACTACGCGTCTGCCAGACGAAATAATCAAGCACAAGGGATATTTTTTGCAGTTCCAGCTAAATTAGCGCTAACTATTTTACGAAAAATAGCAACAGATGGGCGAGTCGTAAGAGGCTATTTAGGTTTATCTGGTAAAGAAACCTTTGTTCAAACCAGCGATGATTTAGTCACACCAGTTGGTATTATTGTCACTATGGTTGAACCAGATGGCCCAGCAGATAAAGCGGGGATATTGCCTAATGATATCATTATTGAAATCGATCATCAGGCAGTCACCGGGCGAACACAAACACTGGATCTCATTGCAGAAACTAAACCTGGAACCGAGCTACCTATAACGATATTACGTAAAGGTTCTCGGTTACAATTAAAGGTTACAATTTCAGAATTACCCAGCAACACGCCTAACGTCGGCGCCTAAAGCAGTTAATTTAACTTCAAGCTGCTCGTAGCCTCTATCTAAATGATAAATACGAGCAACTGTTGTTTCATCCGTTGTAAATAATCCAGCAATCACTAAGCAAGCAGACGCTCGTAAGTCTGTTGCCATCACTTCAGCTCCCGTTAATGAGTCAACCCCTTTAACAATTGCCGTATGGCTTTCTAATTCAATATTAGCGCCCATTCTATGCAATTCAGGAACATGCATAAACCGATTTTCAAAAATGGTTTCATGAATGCTGGCTGTGCCTTTAGCAACACAATTTAACACGGTAAACTGCGCCTGCATATCAGTCGGAAAGGCTGGGTGTGGCGCTGTTTTAATATTAACGGCTTTTAATTCACGCCCCGTCATATCTAAACTAATCGTATTATCAGTTGAGCTTACTTCGGCGCCCGCTTCTTTTAATTTAGCGAGAACAGATTCTAGTAATTTAGGGCTTGTATGGGTACAAGTAACCTTACCACCCGTAACGGCTGCAGCCACTAAAAAAGTACCAGTTTCAATGCGGTCAGGGAGTACAGAGTGCTGACAGCCTGTTAATGAGTTGACACCATTGATAACAATAGTGTCTGTACCTGCGCCTTGTATGTCGGCTCCCATCGCATTTAAGCAGTCGGCTAAATCAACGATTTCAGGCTCTCGTGCTGCATTTTCAAGTAGCGTTTGACCTTCGGCTAATACCGCCGCCATCATTAAATTTTCAGTCCCAGTTACAGTTACAGTATCAAAAAAGATCTGCGCACCTTGTAATTTTTTACCATGAGTAGTTGCTACTATGTAACCATGATCAACTATCACTTCAGCACCCATTTTTTGCAAACCATTGATGTGCAAATTAACAGGGCGAGCACCAATTGCACAACCACCAGGTAAAGACACTTTGGCTTCACCACAACGAGCGACTAATGGCCCTAGTGCTAAAATAGAGGCTCTCATTTTTCGAACCAAATCATATGGTGCAATAGTTGAATTTATTTCACTAGCATCAAATACGATAGAATCTTCTTCTGCTTTATATTGAACCCCTAACTCGTTCAATAATTGCAAAGTCGTTTTAATGTCTTTTAGTAACGGAACATTTGATAAGGTGACAGGTTTATCACTTAAAATGGTCGAAAAAAGAATGGGTAAAGCCGCATTTTTTGCACCCGAAATTCTGACTTCGCCTTGCAAGGCTTTACCGCCAGTTACAACAAATTTGTCCATGTTGGTATTTTGCCTCGTGAATTAAAAATTAAGCTTTTTATGTAAACGCCATTCTTCTGCTGTCATCGCTTTAATTTTTACGGCATGAATAGTGCCATCGGCAATTAGTTCATTCAAAGGTTGATACACCATTTGTTGACGCTTTACAGGACGTAAGCCATCAAATATTTCTGATACAATCGTAATGGTTAGAAAGTAGTTATCTTCATGACCAATAATTAATTCTTCATGCTCGATTGCATCTGCAATCATGGGCGTTATTCTTTCAATTACTTCATCTAAATTCATATTACTTCATTCCCAGGAGCTCTGATACTCCGTATAAATTAGCTAGTTTTTTTAAGTTATCACTTGCATCAAAATAACGAATATTAATGTTCTTTTCAGCAAGTTGGGCTTGTAGCTTTATTAAGTAAGCCAACCCTGCGGTGTCAACTTTGGAGACATCCGTTAAACAAACATCCACATCTTTTTGGTCAGGGCATGGCAAGTCAGGAAAATGAGATAAGTCAGCAAAACGCGTTAATTCTCCTGCCAACTGCCAAAAGTGGTGATTATTTTGTTTTTCAGCGAGCTTAATCATTGTTAGGCTCTTTTTGATTGATTTTTATTTTTTGCGCGGCTTTATCATTTAAATCGTCAATGATAGCTTTTATACCAACACGATCAATGGCTGCGCCAATCTCTTTTCGTTTAGTGTTAAGCATTGAAATGCCTTCAGCTTCCATATCGAATGCACCCCACTTATCATTACGATAAATAAGTTTAAATATAACACTAATATCTGGACGACCAGGCTCAACAATTCGGCTTTTCACCAC
This sequence comes from Catenovulum adriaticum, assembly GCF_026725475.1. Taxonomy (NCBI): domain Bacteria; kingdom Pseudomonadati; phylum Pseudomonadota; class Gammaproteobacteria; order Alteromonadales; family Alteromonadaceae; genus Catenovulum; species Catenovulum adriaticum. The sequence continues at coordinate 370,035 of NZ_CP109965.1, read as the reverse complement.
AACTATTTTATCGCCGTTTAAACCTCTGGTCTGTTCAACAACTATTTTTTGCGTTTCTTTGTACTGCTTAAATAACTGTGCATAAACAGTAACAATATAATCTTTAAACGCATCAACAAAAGCTTGTCTGTCTTCAGATTTGATATCTCTCACATGTTTACCAAGCACTTTAAATGCGGCATATTCGTAATCGACGTATGGCAATAATTCTTCACGAATAATGGTTTTTAAACGCTCTGGATCATCTTGAACTTTAGGCCATTCAGTTTGAAATCGATCAAAGGCTTGCTGGGTTACATTTTCAAATAAAACGTAAGGATCTGCTTGCTGTGTTTGCGCGGCATTAACACTAAAGCTGCTAAGCACAGGAATGCTGGCTAAGCTACAGGCAATTAAACAAGCTTTAAATATTTTTTTCATCTTGAATCCCCATTAATCTTCATTACTTTGGCCAAATAAGAACTGACCAATTAATTCTTCAAGTACCAATGCTGATTTCGTATCTTGAATGTATTCATCGTTTTTAAGCATGCCTATATCCATATCTTCTAAGACAAAGCCTGGCTCTAACCCTAAATACTGTTCACCTAACAAACCGGCGGTTAAAATACTTAATGAGCTGGTTTCCGGAAACTCATAATCTTTAGAAATTTCCATAGTCACGACAGGAACCAGTTTTTCTAATTCAATATTAGCCACTCGGCCAACCACAACGCCACCCACTTTAACGGGTGAACGAACCTTTAAGCCACCTATGTTATCAAACTTAGCTTTCAAGATATAAGTTTCACCATTGCCAATTGAGCCAGAGTTCGCAACTTGTAAAGCTAAAAATAATAGCGCAATCAATCCGCCAGTAATAAATAGTCCAACCCCAATTTCTGATTTTCGGTTGTTCATCTTGTTAATCTCCAAACATTAAAGCGGTTAATACAAAATCAAGTCCTAAAACGGCAAGCGAAGCATGTACGACAGTTTGTGTTGTAGCTCGGCTAATACCTTCGGATGTCGGAATACAGTCATAGCCTCTAAAGATGGCAATCCAAGTAACGACAATAGCAAACGCAATACTTTTGATAAATCCATTTAAAATGTCTCGGTTAAAGTCAACCGATGCCTGCATTACGCTCCAAAAACTACCTTCATCAACACCTAACCATTGGACACCAACAAGGTAGCCCCCCCAGATGCCAACAGCACTAAATAAAAAAGCAAGCAATGGCATACTGTAAAAACCTGCCCAAAATCTGGGGGCAATTACACGCCGCAGTGGGTCAACAGCCATTAGCTCCATACTCGACAGTTGCTCTGTTGCTTTCATTAATCCTATTTCCGCAGTTAACGCAGAACCAGCCCGCCCAGCAAACAATAACGCAGTAACAACAGGCCCTAGCTCTCTTAATAATGACAAGGCCACCATAGGCCCTAAACTATTTTCAGCGCCATATCCCACTAAAATAGTATACCCTTGTAAGCCTAATACCATGCCAATAAAAAGTCCGCTTACGACGATAATTGCAAATGATTGAACCCCAACCACATAAAGCTGGCGTATTAATAACGGTCCATTTTGGCTGACATTAGGGGCTGCCCATAACGAATTAAATAACATTAACCCGGCTCGACCTACTGTCGATAAGGTATCTAAGCCTTTTCTGCCGATGTTAGCCACACAATCAAGAATCATTTAAATACCTCTGTTAACTGCTTATCGACAGGCTCACTTGGATAATGAAAAGGAACGGGGCCATCAGCTTCGCCACTCATAAATTGATGAACCAAGGCAGAATCATCTTTTGCGAGTTGGGCAGGTGTCCCCTGACCTATCACTTTTTGATTTGCCATAATATAGGCATAATCGGCAATACTCATAACTTCATTCACATCATGCGACACCACAATGGAGGTGAGCCCTAACGCGTCATTTAGTGCGCGAATTAGGCGAATTAACACGCCCATTGAAATCGGATCTTGTCCTGCAAATGGCTCATCATACATAATCAGTTCGGGATCAAGTGCTATCGCTCTGGCTAAGGCAGCGCGACGGGCCATACCGCCCGATAATTCACTTGGCATTAAATCGGCAGCGCCTCGTAAGCCAACCGAGTTAAGCTTCATTAAAACCATCGCGTTAATTAAATCTTCTGGTAATTTGCAGTGCTCTCTAATTGGAAAAGCTACATTTTCAAACACACTCATTTCACTAAACAGTGCACCACTTTGAAATAACATACTCATTTTTTTTCGAGCATCGTATAAAGCACTGCGTTTTAACGCTGGGATGTTTTCACCATCAACAATAATTTCACCCCTGTCTGGTTTGATTTGGCCTGCAATTAAACGCAACAAAGTGGTTTTACCTATACCACTAGGGCCCATTACAGCTATCACTTTACCTTTGGGAATGGTTAAACTAATATCGTCATATATCACCTTATCTCCACGCGAAAAGGTTACATTCTTCACCTCGACGTAGGCTTTTTCAGACATTGATTTTCCTTTGTATTAATGGCTTTGCCTTAAGCATCCCGCCATTCTATCAAAATTATGCAATAAAAAACGCTCTTTTATGCGTTGAATTGAACTGGTTCTCTTATCTTTTTTTCAATTTTCTTTTAATCAGAAAAGTTTCAAAACATAACTGTCAGACCTATTGATATTTAAAATAATTTCAATTGAAATGAATTATTTTTTCAATTCTCGGTTTGAAATAATAACAATAAGTATTTTCTGAAATTTATAGTGATTTAAGTATAATACAGCTAATCAATACAAATGCTGTTTTCATTAAGGTTAATATGTTAGAACAATCCCTTATTTTACTTGTCAGTTTAACGCTGCTGGTTTGGAGCGCAGATAAATTCGTTTACGGTGCTGCTGCTCTTGCTAGAAACTTAGGATTATCGCCACTGATTATTGGTTTAACCATAGTCGCCATGGGTTCCTCCGCTCCAGAAATGATGGTGGCAGGTTCAGCCTCCGTTGCTGGCAAAGTTGACACCGCAATTGGCAACGTAATCGGCTCTAACATTACTAATATCACCTTAGTCCTCGGCTTGACAGCCTTGTTTAAACCTTTACTTGTAGGCTCACAAACTATCCGCCGTGAACTACCCATTATTTTATTAACATCCGCTATCGCCGTTGCATTTCTAGCTGATTATACGCTGGCATTATGGGAAGGGATTACACTCGCTATACTTTTTTTTATTACCATAGGTTATTTAGCTTATTCATCTATCCATAAAACCCCTTTAAATCAAATAGATCGATTAGAAGATGATCTCAGTGATGATGTACCAGAGGGCGTTTCTACAGGTAAATCTATATTTTGGCTTATTGCAGGGCTTACACTGCTATTGATCAGCTCTAATTATTTAGTTGATTCTGCGGTTGTCATTGCTAAATATTTTGGAATCAGCGATTTAGTCATTGGTTTAACAATTATCGCGATTGGTACTTCTTTGCCAGAACTAGCCGCATCTATTACTGGGGTAATGAAAGGTGAAGACGATTTAGCACTAGGTAATATCGTTGGTTCAAACATTTTTAATGCGCTAGCCGTTTTGGCCATCCCTGGGATTCTAGCTCCTGGCGCAATTGACCCTGCAGCATTAACTCGTGATGGTCTGATTATGATAGGGGTCACTATAATGTTAATTGCAATGGCCATTGGCATTAAAGGACCGCGCAGTATTAATAGGGTTGAAGGCGGTATTTTATTTGCCTGTTTTATAGGCTATCAATACATGTTGTTTGGAGGCGCTAGCTAATGCCTTACAATACTCAACAAGCTGATATGCTAACAAGTGCCAGACAAGTTATAGATATTGAGTTAGATGCCGTTAAAAAACTTTATCAATCTTTGGATGAGCACTTTATAACAGCCTGTGAATTATTGTTAAGCTGCCAAGGTAAAATTGTAGTCATTGGTATTGGTAAATCAGGTCATGTTGCTCGTAAAATAGCAGCTACTTTAGCCAGTACAGGCTCGCCCGCTTTTTTTGTTCACCCGGCTGAAGCCTGTCATGGCGATTTAGGCATGATAAGCAAACAGGATATCGTGATCGCCTTATCAAATTCAGGTGAAAGCAATGAAATTATGACCATAGTGCCCGTGATAAAACGTATTGGCGCAAAAATGATTGCACTCACTAGCAATAAAAAATCGAGTTTAGCTGAGCTATCTAATGTTCATATTTTAGTAAAAGCTGATCAAGAAGCCTGCTCGCTTGGTCTCGCCCCGACCGCGAGTACAACTGCAGCGGTAGTGATGGGAGATGCAATAGCAATCACCCTGCTAGATGCTCGCAACTTTTCAGCTGAAGATTTTGCGTTTTCTCATCCATTAGGTTCTCTCGGACGAAAATTGCTCCTAAAAGTAAAAGATTTAATGCACGCCGACGAGCAATTACCCGTGGTCAATCAAACGGTTACTATTGCTGAAGCGTTACTTGAAATTTCACAAAAAAGTTTAGGCTTTGCGGCAGTAATAGACCAACAAAATAAACTCATTGGTATATTTACCGATGGTGATTTACGCCGAACTTTAGATAAAAAAATCAATATACACGACACCGCTATATCAAAAGTAATGACAACTGGTGGAGTAACGGTTACGCCAGATATGCTAGCGGCTGAAGCCCTTAAATTAATGGAAGATAAAAAGGTAAATGGCTTTATCGTGATAGATCAAAACGATCAACCAGTTGGGGCTATTAATATTCACGATTTATTAAAAGCTAAGGTTATTTAATTCAAAACTAACAATGAGAAATTTGATTAATGATATCTAACACCATTTATGGTCTTATTACACCTGACGTTGCCTATCAATTTCAACAAACAAAATTATTAATTTGTGATATTGATGGCGTATTTTCAGATGGCCGAATTTACCTTGGAAACCAAGGCGAAGAACTTAAAGCCTTTCATACGCGAGACGGATTTGGAATCAAAGCTATCATTAATGCAGGTATTCAAGTTGCCGTCATTACCGGCCGAAAATCCAATATTGTTGAAAAACGCATGACATCATTAGGGGTACAGCATATATATCAAGGCCAAGAAGATAAAACTAAAGCTTTTGACTTATTATGTCAGCAACTTGCATTAAGCGCCGATGAGGTAGCCTATATTGGAGATGATGTTCCCGATTTAACCGTTATGCAAAAAGTCGGATTAGCCATTGCCGTGGCCGATGCTCACCCACTTATTTTATCGTTAGCTCATTACACCACTAAAACTCGTGGTGGGTTTGGCGCTGTGCGGGAAGCTTGTGATATATTATTAGAAACTCGAGGTATATTAGCTCAAGCGCAAGGTATGAGTGTATGAAGCAATTGCTGTTATCTGTTTTAGTCATAGTCGCCGTTAGTCAGTATTTTTGGCGTCAATGGTCAACTGAAGACTTAACGCCCAATAAAGTGGAGCAAGTTACCCAGCCTGATTATCAAATAAAACAATTTACTCAGGTAACATATAACTCAACAGGTAACAAACAAACGCAACTAAAAGCTGAAAACCTCGAATATTACCAAGAACTTGAATTTACTTATTTTCAGCACCCTGAATATGTTTTATATTCAGATATGCAAGAATCAAATTGGGTACTCACAGCAAACGAAAGCGGTATTTACGATAACCGCCATTTGGAACTTGAAGGCAATGTATTAGTTAAATCGACTCAACCAACCGATTGGCTAAACGAAATTAATGTGTCGCGGCTTAATATGGATTTAACCCAACATACAATTACCAGCAAAGCACAAGTGAATGCCCAAGGTAATAAATTAAAGGTTTCTGGAAAAGGATTAAAAGGCAACCTAAACACTAAAGAATTTGAATTAACTCAACATGTTCAGGCGACTTATCTTGTTAAATAAACAGCTCGTACTAGGCCTAATTGCCCTACATTTTAATAGCTTTGCCCTTGAATCAGATTTTAAGGAAAATATTGTTATTGATGCGCAAAATCAACAATTAGATATAAAAACTAATACCTTAACCTTTAGTGGCAAAGTGGAAGTGTCACAAGGTTCTTTATTGATGCAATCATCCAAATTGCAAGTTTTGAAAGGCCTAAACCCTGAACAAGATCAAGATATATTGATTGCAACTGGTAGCCCTGCGCACTATCAACAAGAGCTTGAAAACGGCGCGGTACTAACAGCCAAAGCAAATCAAATTCATTACCGAGTAGACGATCGAATATTAACCTTAACGGGTAACGCACAAATTGCACAGCAAGGTAGCCAAGTGAGTGGTGATAAAATTGAATATAATTTAACACTCCAAAAATTAGTGGCTTCATCCGAACAAACTAGTGGTAACCGAGTCAGAACCGTACTAACTCCAAAAAGTGATGATTAATGGCACAGTTAATTGCAAATAATTTGGCAAAAGCGTATAAAAAAAAGCAAGTCGTAAAAAATGTTTCTTTGTCTGTCGATTCTGGCAGCATTGTTGGCTTACTAGGGCCAAATGGGGCCGGTAAAACAACCACATTTTATATGATTGTTGGCTTGGTCGAAAATGACCAAGGCGAAGTATTAATAGACGATACCAATATCACCTATTACCCAATGCATGAACGTGCACGCTCAGGCGTTGGTTACTTGCCACAAGAATCATCTATTTTTAAAAAATTAACGGTTACCCAAAATATTTTTTCCATATTAGAAATGCGAAAAGATATAAACCAGCAGCAAAAGAAAGATAAACTAGAAGAGTTACTAGAAGAGTTTCATATTACCCATATCCGAGATAGTGAAGGTATGTCTTTATCCGGTGGTGAAAGGCGTAGAGTTGAAATAGCCAGAGCATTAGCCGCAGATCCACAGTTTATTTTATTAGATGAACCTTTTGCAGGGGTTGATCCTATTTCTGTAATTGATATAAAACGCATAATTACTCATTTAAAAGAAAGAGGCTTAGGCGTTTTAATTACCGATCATAATGTGAGAGAAACTTTGGATGTCTGCGAAAAAGCGTATATAGTGAGTCAAGGGCAACTTATTGCATCGGGCAGCCCAGAACAAGTGCTAAGCAACCAGCAAGTCCGAGATGTATATTTAGGCGAGCAGTTTAAATTATAATGAAGCAATCAATTCAGTTAAAATTTGGTCAGCATTTAACCATGACTCCTCAATTGCAGCAGGCGATTCGTCTACTGCAACTGTCATCGTTAGACCTACAACAAGAAATTCAAGAAGCGCTTGATGGCAATCCGCTTTTAGAAACGGATGAACCACAGGACGACTTCGAATCGCTTGAAGAATATAACCAGACCAAAAAACAAAAAGAAGATCAAAACCGCAAAGAAAATAACAACCAAGAAAACGGCGAACAAGATGAATATTCGGTTCGTGATAGTCATGATGAAATGACTAATCAGGATATTCCCGATCAACTACCAACTGATAGCACATGGGACGACCATTTCACTCAAGGCAGTAGCAGTAATTCAAGTTCAAGCAACTACAGCTCAGATGAAGATACCGTTTACCAAGGCGAAACCATAGACTCGATCCGAGATCACCTTTTATGGCAAATGGATTTAACCCCCTTTTCTCCACTCGATCGTGGCATCGCCATAGCCATCATTGATGCAATTGATGATTCAGGCTACCTGACTGTCAGCGCAGAAGATATTTTAGAAAGCTTAGGCAATGAAGAAGTAGAGTTAGATGAGGTAGAGTGCGTACTTAAACGCATTCAAGTATTTGACCCGATAGGTGTCGCATCTCGAACCACACAAGAGTGCTTATTAATTCAATTAAACCAATTCGCTGACGACACACCATGGCTAAATGAAGCTAAGTTAGTCATCAAAAATTACATTGCCCTACTAGGCAACCGTGATTATCGAACGTTATTAAGAAAAGCCAAGCTAAAAGAAGATGACTTAAAACAAATCATGAAGCTGATACAATCGTTAAACCCAAGACCGGGTAATAGCGTTGTCGCAGAAGAGGCTCAATACATTGTGCCTGACGTCTCAGTTAAAAAGATAAAAAATAAATGGATTGTAGAGCTAAATCCAGAAAGTGTGCCTAAACTTAGGTTAAACGCAGAATATGCAGCTATGTCAAAAACAGCTCGTAATACGGCCGATAGCCAGTTTATTCGCTCACATATGCAAGAAGCCAAATGGTTTATAAAAAGTTTAGAAAGCCGAAATGAGACTTTACTTAAAGTTGCGCGTTGTATTGTAAAACAACAACAAGATTTTTTTGAACATGGCGAAGAAGCCATGAAACCTATGGTGCTGAATGATGTTGCCGAAGAAGTAGAAATGCACGAATCAACTATTTCACGAGTAACAACGCAAAAATACTTACATACTCCAGCCGGTATTTTTGAATTGAAGTATTTCTTCTCAAGCCATGTCAGCACTGAAAACGGTGGGGAGTGTTCATCGACCGCGATTAGGGCACTTATCAAAAAACTTGTTTCTGCTGAAAACCCAGCAAAGCCGTTAAGTGATAGCAAGATAGCTGAATTGCTAGCCGACCAAGGTATAAAAGTGGCTCGTAGAACCATTGCTAAATACCGAGAGTCGCTATCTATTCCGCCATCTAATCAACGAAAAAGCCTATTGTAGGCTGTAAACCAGAAGGAAAAGTCTATGCAAATCAATTTAACTGGTCATCATGTCGATATCACAACTGCATTACGTGATTATGTCGATACCAAGTTTGCCAAGCTAGAACGCCATTTTGATCATATCAACAATGTGCATGTTATCCTGAATGTTGAGAAGCTAAGCCAGACTGCTGAAGCAACCTTACACTTATCAGGCGGAGAAGTATTCGCCAATGCCGAGCATACCGATATGTATGCTGCAATTGATTCCCTTATCAATAAACTTGATAGACAAGTCATTAAACACAAAGAGAAAATGAAGCATCATTAATGGATATTCAATCTTTTTTAAGCTTGGACTGCACTGCTAGTGCAGTCCCTGTAACCAGTAAAAAACGAGTACTAGAACTCATCAGTCAAATTGCGGCTAAGCAACTCACCGCAGTTCCAGAACAAGAAATTTTAGATGCGCTTATGCAACGTGAACGGTTAGGCAGCACAGGTATAGGTAATGGCATTGCCCTACCCCATGGCCGATTAGCTCATTCAGATCAAACGGTTGCGGTATTAATAACAGCAGAAACTGCAATTAGCTACGATGCAATTGATAACCAACCAGTGAATGTATTTTTTGCCTTACTAGTACCTGAAGCAGAATGTAAAGCGCATTTAAAATCCCTTGCGGCTGTCGCAGAAAAACTTTCTGACAAAGCGATTTTAAAAAAAATCAGAACAGCACAAACCAACCAAGAGCTATATCAAGCTATTACGGAATAAGCATAATGCAACAGCTTGTCATATTATCCGGCCGTTCAGGCTCAGGAAAATCGACCGCGCTAGACCAACTAGAAGACGCTGGTTTTTATTGTATTGATAATATCCCAATACAATTATTGCCATTTTTACCTGAAGCATTAAAAGGTAAATATACACATGTTGCACTTAACCTAGATATCAGAAACTTATCAGACTGGCAGCATGATTTAGCTCAAATTATTGCTCAACTTAAAGCATCCAGTGATATTATTGTTGTTTACATGGATGCCAGCGACAGAACTTTGCTTAAACGCTATTCTGAAACTAGACGAATGCACCCTTTATCTATCACTCAAGCCAGTTTAAGTTTGGATGAAGCCATAAAAGAAGAAGGTGAGCTGTTAAGCCCAATTAGAGAAATAAGCGACCTTTTTATCGATAGTAGCGAACTTAGCATCCATGATTTAAATAAAATAATTACGAACAAAGTATTAAATAAAAAAGCAGGCCATTTAAAATTGGTTTTTCAATCTTTTGGCTTTAAATATGGTATTCCTACTGACGCTGATTATGTGTTTGACGCCCGCTTTTTACCTAATCCTCATTGGGATGAATCGCTCAGGCCCATGACCGGCTTAGATAAACCCGTCCAAGCATTTTTAAAAAATCATGATGAAGTCAAAGGCTTTATCAACAAAATCACTGACTGTATTGAATCTTGGCTACCTATGCTAGAACAAAATAATCGCAGCTATGTGACTGTAGCCATAGGCTGTACTGGCGGCAAGCATAGATCTGTCTATATTGCTGAAGAACTGGGCTGGTATTTTGCCGCATCACAATCAGACGTTTCTATTGTGCATCGTGAGCAATCTAAACACTAAATAAGAAAAACCATATGAACCAAGCCTCTAAAACGCTTTTTATTAAAAATAAATTAGGTTTACACGCTCGAGCTGCCACTCAGCTAGTGCAACTGGCTCAAACTTACCAAAGCAAAATTGAAATTACCTGCGAAGGTAAAACGGCTAGCGCCAACAGCGTGATGGGATTGTTATTATTATCTGGCGCAACAGGCTGTGAAATTCAAGTGCAATGTGAAGGCGAAGATGCAGCGGCAGCGCTTGATGCGGTCGAAAATTTAATAAACGCCAGATTTAATGAAGGCGAATAATAGACAACCTTAACCCGAGTTAAGGTTATCTAAGCATTTCTTATATAGCCATTTTTTAACACTTTAGGTAGACTATAGACAAAGCATTTGAAATCGCCATAGAACAAACATTCCTCTCTTAACCTGCACCGGGAGCATAACAAGAAAAATGCCAGAAGCCTACGAGCATAGCTTATCTAATCAAACATTACTTGAATTAACCGCGGCGTTAAATCGCGGAATGTTTGTTCATGTTCGTAATGCGCTGCATAATATGCCGGCGGTTGATGTTGCCTTTATTTTAGAGTCAACGCCTGTAAAAACCCGTTTTGCATTTTGGCAATTAATTGATTCAGAGTTTCACGGTGAAATACTAGAAGAACTCAGTGAAGATGTAAGAACCAGCATTGTTCGTCAAATGATGCCAGAAGCGGTTGCAGAAGCAACCGAAGGCATGGACACGGATGACCTAGCACAAGTACTCCGAAGCTTACCTGATGAACTCTACCAAGAAGTACTAAATTCACTTGATCATCAAGATAGACACAGAGCAGAAGCCGCCCTAGCCTACGAAGAATTTACTGCGGGCTCGGTAATGAATACAGATACGGTAACGATCAGACCAGACGTAACCGTAGAAGTTGTACTGCGTTATTTAAGAATGCGTGCGGAGTTGCCTAAAAATACCGACAGTTTATATGTGGTTGATCAAGATGATATTTTAATTGGTGAAGTTAGCTTAAACCAGCTTGTCACATCTAGACCTGATTTATTAATTGCCCAATTAATGAATACAGAAGTTAACCCAATTGCTGCCACTATGCCTGAAACTGAAGCTGCACAGCAATTTGAACGTTACAACTGGGTTTCAGCTGCAGTCGTCGATGAGCAAAATCATTTATTAGGCCGGATCACCATTGATGATATGGTCGATATTATTCGTGAAGATGCTGAGCACTCTATGATGAGCATGGCGGGTCTCGATGATGAAGAAGATACCTTCGCGCCCGTAGTGCAAAGTACTAAAAAGCGTTCAATTTGGTTAGGCGTTAATCTATTAACTGCGTTGTTGGCTGCCACTGTTTCTAATTTTTTCGAAGATATTTTAAGTCAACTTGCCGTATTAGCTATTTTAAATACCATAGTGCCAAGCATGGGTGGGGTAGCTGGTAATCAAACGTTAACACTAGTCATTAGAGCAATGGCCCTGGGCCAAGTATTACCAACAAATACCAGAAGTCTATTACTAAAAGAGCTTACCATCGGTTTTTTAAACGGGATCATTTGGGCTGTACTTATTGCTGGTATTGTTGGCGTTTGGAAACAAGATATCACGCTTGCGGCGGTTATCGCGTTTGCAATGCTAATGAACATGCTTGCCGCTGGTATTGCGGGCGTAACAATCCCGCTATTATTAAAGAAATTTAATATAGACCCTGCATTGGCTGGCAGTGTCATCTTAACCACAGTAACTGATATTATTGGTATTTTTGCCTTTTTAGGCAGTGCAGCTTTATTGCTTAGCTAGCTGGTAGGAGCGCTTTATTGACTATAACCCGCCATGCTTAGCTTAAATGGCGGTTAGTTAAACCAGACTCATATTTTTAACCGCTGAGACTAATTTTGTTGGGTTAAATGGCTTAACCAGAAAACCTTTTGCTCCCAACTGCATCGCCTGTTTTACATTATCTACAGTAGAATGGGCCGAAATAATTGTCACTTTAGCCTCTTTATCTTGATCAAGAATAGTTTTAAAAATATCTAAACCATTATCCTCACCCAATTCAATGTCTAAAAAAATAAAGTGAGGTTGGTCAACTTCGTATTTAAATAGTGCATCTCTAGCACTACTTGCTTCGATAAAGTGATTAAAGCCTAGCTCAACCAGCATATTTCTTAAAAAATCTCTCATAATCCGAGAGTCATCTACAATGAGTACTTTTTCAGGTCTAATTGAGCGTTTTTTATTTGAAATCATTTTACAATCGTTATTTGCATTAAAATAGCGGGCGATTAGTTGCCCGCAACCTGCATTTCTTCAACTAACACAGAGCCACATTGAATGCTACCTTTAGTATCAATATCATCACCGACTGCAACAATGTTTTTAAACATCTCAGTTAATTTTCCTGCAATCGTAATCTCACTAACTGGATATTGAATAATACCATTTTCAACCCAAAAGCCAGCTGCACCTCTTGAATAATCACCGGTAACAACATTAACCCCTTGCCCCATCATTTCGGTAACCAACAAACCCGTTCCTAGTTTTTTCAGCATGGCTGCAAAATCGCCACCGCCCGAACTAATTAACCAGTTATGAATACCGCCAGCATGGCCGGTAGCCGTTAAATTCATTTTACGAGCCGCGTATGATGTTAGTAACCACGTATTGAGCGTGCCGTTTTCAACAATATTGCGCTTATGTGTTGCGACGCCTTCTGAATCAAACGCTCGGCTTGATAAGCCTTGTTTGATAAAAGGGTCTTCAACAATATTAAGCCACTCTGGAAATACTTGGGTATCGAGCGCATCTAATAAAAAAGAAGCTTTACGATATAAATTACCGCCACTAATACCACTAATAAAGTGACCAAACAAACTACTGGCAATTTCGCTATTAAACAAAACAGGTACTTTTGCAGTTGCCGCTTTTCGAGGATTCAAACGTGCTAACACTTCTTTTGCTGCCGCTTTACCTACCTGCTCAGGTGAATCTAAGTGATCAAATACCCTAGACAATGTATACGCATAATCGCGCTGCATATCTTCACCATCTCGGCCAATCAAAGCACAACTTAAGTTATGCCGAGAGCTTGGATAAGCTGCCACTAAACCAGTACTGTTTCCATATACTTTAAAACCCTGATGAGATGAAAAAGACGCACCATCACTGTTTTCAATTCGCTTATCTTGATCTAACCCTGCTTTTTCACAAGCAAGTGCAATTTCAATGGCTTTGTCTGAATTAATATCAGCCGGATGATACAAATCTAAGTCGGGAATTTCGGTGACCATCAAGCTAGGATCTGCAATACCTGAACAAGGGTCTTCTGAAGTGTATTTAGCTATATTACAAGCGGCTTCAACTGTTTTTTTCAATGCTTGGCTAGATAAATCAGAGGTTGACGCGCTGCCTTTACGTTTACCAAACCAAACCGCAATCCCCAAAGCGCCGCCATAATCAAACTCAACGGTTTCAACTTCCTGTAACCGACAACCAACTGATAAACCTTGTTGTTTCGACATAGAGACTTCAGCATCGGTCGCACCGAGCTTTTTGGCCAAAGCGAGAGCATCTTCAACCGCTTGGCGAACCTGATTCATTTCTTCAAGCATATAATAATGGGCCATAATTGAACTGATATAATGATGTTTAGTGTAACATAAATGCTTGATTTATCAGTAGCTATACAACTAAAAAGAGCAAACAACTTGCAGCCAACTCAAGCCGCTAATCACAAGTTACCACATCAAATCGCCTCAACGCTGACTAATTAATCTAAACATTAGATAACAAATTACGTTTTAGTCGCTATTTTCCCTGCCAGCTCGCTGGCAACCTTACTGATAATGTAGTTAAATTTTATTTAAGCTCAATAAATTAAATATCTTAGTTAACTGATATTTAGTATTCTGATTGATTAACAGTGAATCTTGTTAATCTCATTTTGGGATAACAAAGACAAAACGATTCAGTTAATGGTAAAATACCTATCCAGAAACAACCATTATCAATAGAAGCAAAATTATGACAGACGATTGGCAAGAAAACCCAGCGCATGAAGATGAAGAAATTATTTATGTAAGTAAGTCTGAGCTAAAACGTGATGCCCAAGACATGCAAAAACTGGCGGAAACCATGCTTAACCTGTCGCCCGCTAACTTACAAAAACTGCCTCTTGACGGCGAGCTCGCCAGAGCTGTTGCCGAAGCAGATAAAATTCGCAATAAAAAAGGCGCGTTTAATCGCCAGTTAAATTACATTGGTAAGTTATTACGATTTGGCGATGCTGATTCGATAAAAATGGCTATCGCAAAAATAGAAAATCAACACTTATTAGCTAATCAGCATTTTCATCAACTGGAAAAAATGCGTGATGAAATCATCAATCAAGGTGACAGTAAAATAAATCAAGTAATTGAAAATAATCCTGTGTTAGAGCGTGCGAAATTGCGTCAACTGGTACGTCAGGCGAAAAAAGAAGCAAGTCAGGGCAAACCGCCTAAATCAGCACGGCAAATTTTTCAGTATTTAAAAGAAAATATCCCAGCCAAAGATTAATTTTTTTCCGCAAACGCGTAAACAAAAAAGGCGCTTCACCAGCGCCTTTTTTGTTTGTTTATTTTTGCTTAGCTTTAGCAAAGGCCTCAGCAAAGGCATTACCCATCATTCCATTTCCACCATGGCTTTTATGACCACCACTTTTAGCATGTGCAGGTCGTTGTCCTGGCTTTTTAGCTTGTGGCTTATTAGTAGCGGTTCTGTCTGGTTTAGAGGTATTATCAATTTTATCGCTGAGTCTCATTGTAAAACCAATCCGTTTACGCGGCGCGTCTACTTCAATCACCTTAACTTTAACAATATCACCTGCTTTAACAACTTTGCGAGGGTCATCAATAAAGTTTTCAGACATCGCCGAAATATGCACCAAACCATCCTGATGGACTCCCACATCAATAAAAGCACCAAAATTTGTTACATTAGTCACAACCCCTTCCAGTGTCATCCCCACGACTAAATCATTAATCGTATCAACGCCTTCTTTAAAGGTAGCAGTTTTAAATTCAGGTCTAGGATCTCGGCCAGGTTTATCAAGCTCAGCCACAATATCTTTAACGGTCGGCAAACCAAACTGCTGATCAGTATATTCATTAGGGTCTAAAGCTTTTAGCTTAGCGCTATTACCCATTAAGCTAGTCACTACTTCATCGTTGGCAGCTAATATCTTTTCAACCACAGGATAAGCTTCAGGATGAACTGAAGAGGCGTCTAGTGGATTATCCCCACCAATAATTCGCAAAAAGCCTGCACACTGCTCAAACGCTTTTGGCCCTAAGCGTGATACCTTTTTAAGTTCTGAACGTGACTGAAAACGCCCTTGAGCATCTCTAAAATCAACCACATTTTGAGCCATCGTTTTTGTTAAACCGGATACTCTAGTGAGTAAAGGAACTGAAGCTGTGTTTAAATCAACCCCAACGGCATTTACGCAATCTTCAATTACAGAGTTTAACGACTTAGACAACGCACTTTGGTTAACATCATGCTGGTACTGGCCAACACCTATAGATTTAGGCTCAATTTTTACCAATTCAGCTAATGGATCCTGCAAACGTCTTGCGATAGAAACAGCGCCACGTAATGAAACATCTAAATTTGGGAACTCAATCGCAGCCGTTTCAGATGCCGAATAAACAGACGCACCCGCTTCGCTGACCATAATTTTATTAATTTTAAGTTCAGGTTCTTGTTTAAGTAATTCAGTAACTAGTTTATCAGTTTCACGAGAACCCGTTCCATTACCAATACTAATGAGCTCAACTTTATGTTGCTTAACTAGGTTGGCAAGTGTTCGCTTACTTTTATCCCAAGCGTTCTGTGGTGGGTGTGGAAAAATAGTTGCCGTATCGAGTAACTTTCCCGTTTTATCAACAATCGCAATTTTTACCCCAGTTCGAATCCCAGGATCTAACCCCATAGTTACTTTATCACCAGCAGGTGCCGCCATTAACAAATCTTTCAGGTTAGTTGCGAATACAGAAATCGCTTCTGATTCTGCTTTTTCTCGAACGTCAGCAAATAATTCAGTTTCCATATGGGTTTGAATTTTAACTCGCCATGCCCAGCTAATTGCTTGTTTTAAAAAGGCTTCAGCTGCTCTGCCAGACCAGGTAAAGTTAAAGTATTCGGCAATCATAACTTCAACCACAGAGCCAACTTGTTGCTCTGGTTTATTTGGATCAGCATTTAAGCTCAACGCTAAGTAACCTTCGTTACGACCTCTAAAAATGGCCAAAGCTCTGTGCGAAGGGATTTGTTTTACCGCTTCACTAAATTCAAAATAGTCACTAAACTTAGCCGCTTCTTTTTCTTTTCCGCTAATCACTTTGGCATCTATCGTTGCATTTTGAGTTAAATATTGACGAATTTTTTTAAGTAACGGGGCTTCAACTGCAAAGCGCTCCATTAAAATAAAACGAGCGCCTTCTAGCACAGATTTTTCGTCATTAAAGCCCTGCTCGGCATTAATATATTGTTGAGCTGATGCCTCAGGGTTAGTATTTAAGTCTGCTAAAATTTCATCAACTAAAGGCTCAATACCAGCTTCAATCGCGATTTGACCTTTAGTACGTCTTTTAGGTTTGTAAGGTAAATATAGCTCTTCTAGATCGGTTTTACTTTGTGCTTGCTCTATCGATTTAGCAAGCGAATCAGTCAGTTTCCCTTGCTCATCGATGCTGCGTAAAATAACACTTCGGCGGTCCGCTAACTCTCGTAAGTAGCCTAATCTTGACTCTAATGTTCGCAGTTGAGTGTCATCTAATCCACCCGTTGCTTCTTTACGATAACGAGCAACAAAAGGAACCGTGGCTCCGCCATCTAATAGTTCTACAGCTGCATTTACTTGCTGTGTTTGAACCCCAATTTCTGCAGCGATCAGTTTTACAATATCTGTCATTTTTATTCCTGTTGTTGCCTCAATGCAACCCATCTAATTACATTACTACCATATATATACAGCAGCGTTTGCGCTTATATCGAATATTTCAATATTATCAAATGCCTGCTGGCAAGGCTATCTAGCCATCATAATTTGGCTGAAAAGTGTTAACTCAGTGACACCATTTTGTTGGATCAAGTGGCTTGCCTTGATAACGAATTTCAAAATACAAGTTAGGTGTTGCTTGTCCGCCTGATTGTCCTACTAGTGCGATAGGTTCACCGGCGTGAACCGTATCACCTACATCTTTTAAAAGGGCTTGGTTATGTCCATACAAGCTCATGTAACCATCACCGTGCTCAACCACTAATACTAAACCATACCCATTTAGCCAATCAGAAAAAATGACTTGCCCTGCATATATGTTATTAACAACTTGTCCAGCGGAAGCATTTATAACAACGCCTTTCCAACGTAACTCTCCTGACTTTCGCTTACCAAAATAATCCCGTACACGACCTTTAGTTGGCCATAACAGCCGCCCTTTGACTTGACCTAAACCACTAAAATTAGTTTGCTTGGGTAAAGCTTCAACTGCTTCTGCTAAAGCTTTTAGTGCTTGGCTCAATGCGCTTTCGTCTTGCTTTAATGCCGCTAGCTGTTGTTGGTCTGTTTTAATAATATTCGCAAGCTGAGCTAAATTTTGTTTTTGAGCTTGTTTTAATTTAACTAATTCTGTTTGCTTATTTTTTTGAGTGTCGAGTAACTTTGCAAACTCAAGCTGTGCTTCTGTCAGTACTTGTTTGTTTTTTTCAAGCGCTACAACGGTAAGTTTGAGTTTTTCAACTTCTTTAATTCGGGCTTTGTTTAGGTATTGATAATAGGTTAGAACCCGCTCTAGTTTAGCTGGCGAGTTTTGATTTAACATCATTTTTAAATAATCATGTTGGCCAATTTGATAAGCACTTTTAATTTGCCCCGTAAGCATTTTTAGCTGTTGCTGTTTTATTTGTTCCAATTCTTTTTGCTGTGCTTCAAGCGCTGTGATTCTTTGTTTTATGTCGGTTAATTTTTGTTCTGTCTGACGTAATCGTTTTGTCACTTGGCCGATTGCTTGGTCTGTATCTTTTAGTGATTTTTCTATTGCTTGATGATCGCTTGAGGTTTTTTTCAACTGAGTTTGAGTTGCTAAAATTTGTTGTTGAACTTGCTCTAGTTTTTGTCGAGTTTGCGCCGCTTTATCGGCATAAGCTGAAGGTATAAAAAAAGCCAATACAACAAAGAACAAACAGCCACTAAACAAGCTGGCTGTTTGTTCTTTGATATTTAGATAGGATTTATTATACAGCAAAATAAATTATCGATTGATTCATACAATCTTTAACTTATTTCAACTTCATTATGGTTTTGCCTGTCATTTCTTCAGGCTGTTCCATACCCATCAAGTGCAACATAGTGGGTGCAACATCACTTAATACACCTTTATCTGTTGTAATTTCAGCATCACGACCAAAATAAATAAACGGCACTGGTTCGCTGGTGTGAGCGGTGTGCGCTTGGCCGGTTTTTGGATCTGTCATTTGTTCTGCGTTACCGTGATCGGCTGTAATTAAACATTCACCGCCAACTTCAGCTAAAGCTTCAACCACTCGTCCTATTGCTGTATCTACAGCTTCGCACGCTTTAACGGCGGCATCAAAATCACCAGTATGACCAACCATATCACCATTTGGATAGTTACAAATAATCGCATCAAATTTTTGCGATTTAATCGCATCAACCAATTTATCGGTTAATAACACAGAGT
The DNA here is from genome assembly GCF_026725475.1 of Catenovulum adriaticum. Classification (NCBI taxonomy): domain Bacteria; kingdom Pseudomonadati; phylum Pseudomonadota; class Gammaproteobacteria; order Alteromonadales; family Alteromonadaceae; genus Catenovulum; species Catenovulum adriaticum. The sequence goes on along the minus strand of NZ_CP109965.1, from coordinate 351,068 downwards.
TCATTTCTGGTTGAAGATCATAAGTTGCCACTTGTGGTGATGGCACTAAAATACGCTCTTCGCCTTTAAATTCATCTTCACGGCCACCGCTGAAAAAGAAAGTCACATGTGCATATTTTTCAGTTTCAGAAATTCTAAGCTGAGTTTTACCTTCCTTTTCTAACCATTCAGGAAACACATTGACCAGTGCTGTTGGTGGGTAAGCGATATTCGCTTTAATATCAGCGGCGTACTGAGTTAACATCACAAAATCGGCTAATTTTGGCGCTGCTTTTTTATCAAAGCCAGAAAAATCAGCTTCAACAAAAGCACGGGTTATTTCACGAGCACGGTCGGCTCTAAAGTTCATAAAGATAACTGCGTCGCCATCTTCAACTTTAGCTGCATTACCAGCTTCATCAACAATGGCTGTCGCTTTAACAAACTCATCGTTTTCGTCACGTTCATAAGCTGCAGCTAACCCTTCAACCGCCGTTTTAGCTGTGAATTCAGATTCACCCAAAGTAAGTAAGTCATAACAAGCTTGCACACGATCCCAACGCTGATCTCTATCCAACGCGAAATAACGACCAATTAAACTAGCAACTCTACCTTTACCTATCGCTTTAAATTGTTCTTCAAATTTTTCTAATGTTGCTTTTGCACTGCGTGGCGGGGTATCTCGGCCATCTAAAAAGGCATGCAAATAAATTTTCTCTGCTCCACGTTGAGCCGCAAGTGCAATCATAGCTTCAATGTGGTCTGAGTGGCTATGTACACCGCCTGGCGAGGCTAAGCCCATAATATGCACAGCTTTGTCATTGTTTACTGCTGCATCAACCGCATTCACTAATGCTGGGTTTTCAAAAAAAGTTTTCTCTTGAATATCTTTAGTCACTCGAGTGAAATCTTGGTAAACCACTCGGCCTGCACCTAAATTAACATGGCCAACTTCACTGTTACCCATTTGACCATCTGGTAAACCAACATCCATACCAGAGCCTGAAATTAAAGTGCTTGGAAACTCTTTAGTTAAACGATCAAGATTTGGCGTATTAGCCGCCATTACCGCGTTGTTATCTGGGTTTTCACTATAGCCCCAGCCATCCATAATAATAAGTACGAGCGGTTTTTTATTCATAGTCATCGTTGTGTCCTATTAGTTACTTTCGTATTAATTATCTTTATTTTACCGATTTTTATAAAACAAATCAGTTTGTTTAAGGATTTATTCAATAATTTTCTTTATTTTTGAGATAAATTTATTTTAGTTTAATCTTTGCCCTGTACATTTAACTTTGATTGACAACTGCTTCTGGTATCTTGAAGCCGTTTGGGTATAATTCATGCCAATTTATAAATAGTCAGGTTCAAACATGCAAGAGTACATTGAATTTTTTGCAAACCACCCTTTTTTAAGTGCGATTTGGTTTGTATTATTTTTTGCTGTGGTATACACAGTATTTCAGTCTAAATTTTCAAATTTTAATAAAGTAAATCCTCAACAATTAACTTTATTAGTCAATAAAGAAGACGCTGGTATTGTTGATATTAGAGGCCAAGCAGATTTTAACAAGGGTCACATAGCGGGCGCGCTTAATTTAACAGCAGACCAAGTGGAAGGCGGTAAAAACGCGAAGCTTGAAAAGTATAAAAAACGCCCCATTATTATTGTTTGTGCCGCTGGCATGAATGCCAGCAAGGTTGCAAACCAATTAGCTCAAGCTGAGTTTGAGAATATTAATATTCTTGACGGTGGTATGAATGCTTGGGTAAATGCTAACTTACCAGTTGCAAAAGGTTGATTTGATTATGGCTAAAGTCATTGTTTATAGTAAAACATGGTGTCCATTTTGTGTTAGAGCAAAAGCACTACTCACTCAAAAGTCAGTTGATTTTGAAGAAATTAACATTGGCGCTGAGCCAGAAAAAAGAGACGAAATGATTAAACTCAGTGGTCAGCATACTGTGCCACAAATTTTTATTAATGAGCATCATGTTGGTGGTTGTGATGAACTGCTAGCAGCTGAAGCTCAAGGCGAGCTTGATCGCCTTCTCAACACTTAAATATAACAAAGGTATTCTCATGGCAGAACAAACTCCAGAAGCAGGCGCTCCAGAATCTGCACAGTTTTCAATTCAACGTGTATTTGCAAAAAATATTTCATTTGAAACACCAAACTCACCAGAAATCTTCGCTGAAGCGTGGAAGCCTGAAGTGCAAATGGATATAGACACCAAATCTAGAAAGTTAGATGCCGACAACTACGAAGTGGTTTTATCAATTACCGTTACTGCAAAAGTAGGTGATAAAACTGCATTTTTAGTTGAAGTGGAACAAGCGGGTATTTTTGCCATTGCGAACTTACCACCACAACAAATGGCTCATACGATTGGCTCAATGTGTCCAGGTATCTTATTCCCGTATGCGCGTGAAGCGATCTCAAATTTAGTTAATCGTGGTACTTTTCCACCACTTAATTTAGCGCCAGTTAATTTTGATGCTTTATTTGCAAGCTATATGCAGCAAGTTGCAGAGCAACAAGCTGAAGCGGGTGAAGAAGAGTCTCAAAAGCTAGATTCATAATATATGACACAACAAAACTATGACGTTACTGTCATCGGTGCCGGTTCATACGGCACCGCATTAGCCATTTGCATTGCTCGTAACCAGCATAAAACCTTATTGTGGGCACGAGACCAAGATCAAGTTGAACAAATGCAAACAACCCGAGAAAACAGCCGTTATTTACCTGGCATAGTGTTTCCTGAATCACTTGAAATTGAGTCTGATTTAATTCAAGCGGTGAGTCAAAGCCAAAACATTTTGCTCGTGGTTCCTAGCCATGCATTTGCCGATATGCTCGCTAAAATAAAGCCTTACTTGCAAGATAATGCATCCGTTGCTTGGGCAACAAAAGGGCTTGAACCTGACACGGGTCGATTGTTACAAGATGTTGCAAGAGAACAATTAGGTACAGCTGCAACCTTGGCGGTTATCAGTGGACCTACATTTGCAAAAGAAATGGCAGCAGGCTTGCCTACCGCAGTTTCTGTATCCTCGACCAGTAGTGATTTTATTCAAACTTTATCAAATTTATTACACTGTGAACGCACGTTTCGAGTTTACAAAAACAATGATTTTACTGGGGTTCAGCTCGGTGGCGCGGTTAAAAACGTAATAGCTATTGGTGCAGGCATGGCTGACGGAATAGGTTTTGGTGCAAATGCAAGAACGGCATTAATTACTCGAGGTTTAGCTGAGTTGTGTCGTTTAGGCGCAGCATTAGGTGCAAAACAAGAAACTTTTATGGGGATGGCCGGATTAGGCGACTTAGTGTTAACTTGTACTGATAACCAGTCTCGTAATCGTCGTTTTGGTTTAGCTTTAGGGCAAGGTAAAAATGTTGAGCAGGCAATAACTGATATTGGTCAGGTGGTAGAAGGTTACCGTAATACCAAAGAAGTTTATATGTTAGCCCAGCGAATGCAGGTTGAAATGCCGATCGTTGATCAAATTTATCAGGTTTTATATCAAAATAAACCACCAAAAGAAGCGGCTATTGCACTTTTGAGCCGTGAACAAAAATTTGAATAGCAAGCATTGCTGTAAATTGCTAGCTATTAAAGAAAAAGCCTGCACTGAGCAACAAGTCAATGCAGGCTTTTTTAATGTCTAGATTAATATTTTTGAGGATAATAACTATAATTTAAATAACAGCTATCCTTTAAACTCAACAACCTGATTTCGACCATTATTTTTGGCTTGGTATAATGCAATGTCAGCCTGTTTAATTAATTTCTCAAGCTCGTTTGATTGACATACCGTAAATCCAACACTCGCTGTAATACTAATACTGTTATTAGGAATTTCCATTTCAAAGTGCTCTAAATGATGAATAAAAAATTCAAGCCTTCCAAGCGCTTCATCCGGCGACATCTGCTGCAATAAAATACAAAATTCTTCACCACCAAAGCGAGCAACTAAGTTGCCTCTAAAATGAGATTCTAACCGTTGGGCAGTTTGCCTTAAAACGCTGTCGCCGGCATCATGTCCATATTGATCATTTATTTGCTTAAAGTGGTCTAAGTCAATAATGGCTAATGCTGAATTAGAAATGTTATCATGCTGAGTGATCTCTCCTGCTCGCTCAAAAAAGTAGCGTCTATTAAAAAGACGAGTTAAATAATCATGATTGGCTGCAAATTGAACCTCTGCGACATGCTCAATATATTCTAAATTACAAAAAATTCGGGCATAAAACTCATCAGGATTAAAAGGTTTACTTAAGCAGTCATTCGCTCCATTTTTTAAAAAACGGGCCGCAATAATGCTTTTTGGTGTGGCAGAAATCGCAATAATAGCCAATTGCTCCAAACTATATTGCATTCTAATTTTTTGCACCAACTCAATGCCTGTCATGTTGGGCATCGTTTGATCTGTGACCACCATTTTAATATCTGGCTGGTTTTCTAGTAAAGCCAGAGCTTCTGCCCCATCAGAAGCTTCGCTAACTTTAAAGTTATGCCGTAATAACAATTTTTTAAGGTAATTTCTGGCTGATAAAGCATCGTCCACAATCAAAATACGAATATCTCGATTATGCTTTAACCTTAATAATAACTTAGCAATATAATCAAATGAATGAATGGTTTCTGCCGCTATATAATCAACCACAGCTTTACTTAATACAGCGTCACGAGTCGTATCAGCTAATTGATTGGTTAGTACAAAACTGGGAATATTTTGACTAATTAAAAAATCAATGGCTTCTCCGCTTTTTGCATCTGGTAATGAAAAATCGACACAAGCACAAAAAAAGTGAGTCTCAACAGAAAGTACTTTTTCAAGTTGGAAATAAGAAGCGACATGAATAGATTCAAAACCTAATTTATTTGCTATTGCTCTCACTCTAGCAGCTATTGCAGCATTATCATTTACAATTAATATCGTGTTGTTCATATAATAAAACCTTGCAGGGCTGCATTTATTACTTAAATTCAAGTTTGCTTTGTAAGAGGCTAATGGCTTAATTAAAGTCTTTTACCAACTAACTTTATTGCGCCCACTTTGTTTACTCTGATAAAGCGCTTTGTCGGCTTGGGTGATCATAACATCTAGCATACTAACCTCGACAGCTACACCTATACTCACCGTATATTGAATTAGTTTATCTTCAAAAGCTACTTTCACTTTTGCTATTTTTTTCCGTAATTGTTCAATTTGCTTAACTAATGTTTTTAAGTCTTGGCCATATATAAATAAACAAAATTCTTCACCTCCAAAACGTGCAATTAAAGGCTCATCTTGCGTATGTTTAATTGCGGCAAAAAAATCAGTCATACAATCAGCAGTTGCTTTGATCACTTTATCACCGGCATCATGCCCGTATTGATCATTTACCTGTTTAAAATGATCTATGTCGAGCATAGCAATGCAAAACGCTTGTTCGTTTGTTTTAATTCGCTTAATCAATTTAGGGGCTTTTTGAAAAAAACACTGGCGATTGATTAAACCAGTCAGGTAATCAATATTTGCAAGCCGTTGAATTTGATTAACATACTCTGTATTTTCTATATTTTGATTAACCCGACAATAAAAATCCTCTAAACAAAATGATTTAGGGAGAAAGTCATTAGCACCATTTTGAATAAAACGAGACGACAAAGCACTCGCATTGGCACCAGAAAGTGCAATAATCGCTAATTGATCTTTCTCGTAGCGTTTTCGAATTTCACTAACAAACCGAATACCACTCATTACAGGCATTTCGTGATCAGTAATCACCAGTTTAATATCCGAAAACTGCTGCAGTTTAACTAACCCTTGGGCTCCATTTTCAGCTTCTGAAATTTTAAAATGATGGCGTTTTAATAATTTACAGATATAAGACCGAGCTGAGCTAGAATCATCCACAACCAAAATTCTAACCTTTTTATTGCTTTGCAAGCGGCTCAGCAATTTACCCAAATATAAATAAGTTTGAGCTGTTTCTTTAGGAATATAGTCAATAACGGAGCGTTTTAAAATTAACTCCCGAGTTTCACTATCGACTCTGCCTGTTAATACAATAGATGGGACTTGGTGAGATAAGGTTAAATCTACAGCTTCACCATTTTGTGCATCCGGTAAATTATAATCGACTGATGCCAGTTGATAAGTTTTGTTCGACTTTAATAAAGCTTGCGCTTGAGCATAACTGGATGCGATATCAACTTGATAGCCAGCTTTATACGCAATGTGTTTAATAACAGAGGCGATAGGCTTGCTATCTTCAATCACTAACATAGGTATTAAACTATCCAAACTTTACCCTTATCCTTTGAATCTAAGTGACTCATTTTTAAAGATTATAGAAGCTTATTTCGTTGAAAAAAAGCTCGCTTTTCAAACTTAGTTAACAGGCTTCTAATCGCGCATAAGCTAACATCAACCATTTAGACCCCAAATCATCAAAACTAACTTCAACTCGGCTTTGATTACCCGCGCCTTCAAAATTAGTGATAACCCCTCGACCAAATTTAGCATGTGAAACACTTTGCCCTAAACTAAAACCAGTTTCATTAAAAGATTCAGTCTTTACTGTTTGACTAAAACGGCCGGCTGAACTAGGCCGAGACACCTGATTATTTAAACGAACTTCTTCAATGCAATCAGCTGGAATCTCTTGCAAAAAACGACTCGGAGAGTGATATTGATCCTTCCCGTAAATACGTCGAGTTTCAGCGTGCGTAATATATAATTTTTGCTTTGCGCGCGTCATACCCACATAACAAAGCCGACGCTCTTCTTCCATTCGACCTGATTCTTCTGTGGTTTGCAAGCTTGGAAACATACCTTCTTCAACACCCGCCATAAATACCAATGGAAACTCTAACCCTTTCGCTGTATGTAATGTCATTAGCTGAACCGCATCTTGATGTTTATCCGCTTGGTTTTCTCCAGACTCTAGTGCCGCGTGTGATAAAAATGCACTTAAATCGGTTAACTCCGGTTCAGTATTATCAAATTGCCGACAAGCCGTGATTAACTCTTCAATATTTTCAACTTTAGCTTGCGCTTTTTCACCTTTATCAGATTGATACATTTGTAACAATCCTGATTTTTTAATCGCTGCGTCTGCTTGTTGATATAAAGGTAAATCGTCTATCTCATTATCAATTTGCGAAATTAACTGTACAAAGCCTTTAATACTTGAGGCCGCTCGCCCTGCTAATAGTTGTTTCTCGAGCATTTCTGTTGCGGCATCCCACAATGTAACCGAATGCTGACGAGCAAATTGACGAATTTGCTCAAGCGATTTATTACCGACCCCCCGAGTTGGCGTATTAACAATACGCTCAAATGCGGCGTCATCTTGACGATTATTGATGATTCTTAAATATGCGAGTGCGTCTTTAATTTCTTGCCGATCAAAAAAGCGCAAGCCGCCGTAAATACGATAAGCAATTTTTTCCATTAGCAAAGCTTCTTCCAATACCCGAGATTGAGCATTGCTTCGATACAAAATGGCACTTTCTGCTAATTTATTACCTTGGCTAAACCAATCTTTAATTCGTCCAACAATAAATCTTGCTTCATCTAATTCGTTAAAAGCGGCATACTCGGTAATGGTTTCACCATCACTGGCTTGAGTCCACAAGCTTTTGCCTAAACGATCACTATTATTTTTAATAACGGTATTAGCTGCTTTTAGAATAGTACCGGTTGAGCGATAATTTTGCTCTAGACGAATAGTGTGAGCATCTGGAAAGTCGGTTAAAAAGCGCTGTAGGTTTTCAACTTTTGCGCCGCGCCAGCCATAAATTGATTGATCGTCGTCACCCACTATCATCATATGGTTATCAGCATCGGCCAATAACCTTAACCAAGCATATTGAATATTATTTGTATCTTGAAACTCATCGACCAAAATATGTTTAAATCGGTTTTGGTAATGCTTTAACAGCTGAGGCTGCTTTAACCACAACTCATGAGCTCGCAGGAGTAATTCAGCAAAATCAACTAAACCAGAGCGATCACAGGTCTGCTGATAAGTCTGATACACTTTTTTCCAAACTTCTTCCTGTTGATTTCCATAGGTTTCTATATGTTGGGCGCGCAAACCTTCATCTTTTTTACCGTTGATGTACCACATAGCTTGCTTAGGTGGCCACTTTTTTTCATCTAGCTCCATGGCTTTAACAATACGTTTAATCAACCTATGCTGGTCATCTGAGTCTAGTATTTGAAAACCTTCAGGTAAACCAGCATCAGCGTAATGCAAACGCAGCATTCTATGAGCGAGGCCATGGAATGTCCCTATCCACATGCTTTGTACTGAGGTTTGTAATAAGTCTTCAACTCGGTTGCGCATTTCAGCAGCCGCTTTGTTGGTAAAGGTAACGGCTAAAATAGAATGTGGGGAGATATTTTCAACTTGCATTAAATACGCGATTCTTTGCACCAGCACTCGGGTTTTACCACTACCAGCACCCGCTAATACCAACATTGATTGCTCTGGCGCGGCTACGGCTTCGCGTTGCTTGTCATTTAAGCCATCAATTAAATTTGTAATATCCATCCAGATCCCATTTTATAAATACGCAATTAAACTCATTGGCGAATTGTACTGGATAAACTAACAGTTCCCAAGTTAACGGCTGAATTTATTTTTATCTGGATTAAAAGTAAACAAAAAAAGAATTTAAGATTACTTAATGAGGAGATTCGGTTGGTTAACCGAATGTGTTTAAATAAATTAAAACCAAGCATATAATGCAATTTAAAATTACATTATATGCTTATTTTACTTAATCGATGAGCGAATGCGCATTTATCTTTGTTTATAATTTGAACTGAACGAAAGATTCACACCTTAAATATCTAACTTACTATCTGACATGCTACGCATGATTTCCTCATCTGCACTGCTAGAAGGTGAACCTGATTCACTTGGGGCTGACCCTAAACTTACATCTTGTTGCCCGCTTAAACTTACGCTGTCACTGCCTAAAATATCATCAGCATTATCAGCTAATAAATCATTAAGTGTTAAACTCGTGACTTCATCACCTGAGATTTGCCCCGCGTCATCAGCATAATTTATTTCAATACTTTCATCATTTGATAATAAATCGTCATCAACAAACCCTCTTGTAGCCAGCATAGGTCGACCGGCGGTACCAACATCATCAGCATCTACAGTTAATGTGGCGAGATTACCATCACCATCCTCCATAGATATTGTAATGTTAGCAATATCCAATAAACTGAGCTCTGTAATAGTCCAGCTACCATCAGATTGAACCAAAGCGGTGCCTAGTTCTACAGTTAAAGCGCTAAGCAACTCAACAGAAACTGTAAGTTCTGTACCCTCCTCCGCATCTGAGGTACCTGAAATTGTTGTAGATTTAAGCGCAACCAGATCAATAACATCTATTGACGTGACCTCTAAGGTTGGCGGTATTATATTTAAATCAGCCCCTATATCTAAAGTCGTTTTATTCTCGGCTTCATCTTCCACCGCTAGTTGTAAACTAATATCACCATCTTCTAAATCAGTAATGTTTTCAAATAAACCTGCGGTTAAATCGATAGAAAAATCGCCGTTTGCATCTGCTTGTAAAGTTGTTACTTCAGATAAAGCACCAAGCACATTGACGCTAAGCGTAATATTCGCATTTGCTTCGGTTGAACCAGATAAGGCAGGTGACAGCACGGTACTAATGACACCAGTCAATGACCCATCAAGTAAACCATCGACATTTAAAATAGGCGCTGTGATATCTAAATTGGCGCCGACACTGGTGGTATTTATATTACCATTCGCATCCGAAACACTGGCCTCCAACGTCAGTGCACCATCATCAATCCCTGATAAGACTGTTGGGTTAAGTGTTAAGCTAAAGTTGCCACTGCCATCGGCCGTTGTGGTGAGCGTGGTTTCTGTTACTCCGCCAGCTTTTACTGCCACATTCACAGTCGCGCCCGCTTCAGTTACCCCAGTCAATGCCGGTGATAAAGTCGAGCTAATCACGCTAGCCAGTGGATTTAAACTAAGGCTTGGCGCTGTGATATCTAAATTGGCGCCGACACTGGTGGTATTTATATTACCATTCGCATCCGAAACACTGGCCTCCAACGTCAGTGCACCATCATCAATCCCTGATAAGACTATTGGATTAAGTGCTAAGCTAAAGTTGCCACTGCCATCGGCCGTTGTGGTGAGCGTGGTTTCTGTTACTCCGCCAGCTTTTACTGCCACATTCACAGTCGCGCCCGCTTCAGTTACCCCAGTCAATGCCGGTGATAAAGTCGAGCTAATCACGCTAGCCAGTGGTTCTAGGGTTAAATTCGGTGGGGTAATATCTAATACGGCATCAATATCGACCACGTTTTCGTTCCCCGCGGCATCGGCGACACTGGCTTCAATAACCAGGGTGCCTTCACTAATGCCTTCGCCGGTTAATAAATCTGCATCAATATCGAGGGTGAAATCGCCGTTGGCATCCGCGGTAGCGACTCCAATTTCAACTAATTCATTGCCCACCACCCCGGCTTTAATGGTAATACTGGCGCCCGCGACTGTGCTGCCGGTTAAGGTTTGGGTGAGCACTGAGTTGATCACATCATCCAGTGGTTCTAGGGTTAAATTCGGTGGGGTAATATCTAATACGGCATCAATATCGACCACGTTTTCGTTCCCCGCGGCATCGGCGACACTGGCTTCAATAACCAGGGTGCCTTCACTAATGCCTTCGCCGGTTAATAAATCTGCATCAATATCGAGGGTGAAATCGCCGTTGGCATCCGCGGTAGCGACTCCAATTTCAACTAATTCATTGCCCACCACCCCGGCTTTAATGGTAATACTGGCGCCCGCGACTGTGCTGCCGGTTAAGGTTTGGGTGAGCACTGAGTTGATCACATCATCCAGCGGTTCTAGGGTTAAATTCGGTGGGGTAATATCTAATACGGCATCAATATCGACCACGTTTTCGTTCCCCGCGGCATCGGCGACACTGGCTTCAATGACTAGGGTGCCTTCACTAATGCCTTCGCCGGTTAATAAATCTGCATCAATATCGAGGGTGAAATCGCCGTTGGCATCCGCGGTAGCGACTCCAATTTCAACTAATTCATTGCCCACCACCCCGGCTTTAATGGTAATGCTGGCGCCCGCGACTGTGCTGCCGGTTAAGGTTTGGGTGAGCACTGAGTTGATCACATCATCCAGTGGGTCTAGGGTTAAATTCGGTGGGGTAATATCTAATACGGCATCAATATCGACCACGTTTTCGTTCCCCGCGGCATCGGCGACACTGGCTTCAATAACCAGGGTGCCTTCACTAATGCCTTCGCCGGTTAATAAATCTGCATCAATATCGAGGGTGAAATCGCCGTTGGCATCCGCGGTAGCGACTCCAATTTCAACTAATTCATTGCCCACCACCCCGGCTTTAATGGTAATACTGGCGCCCGCGACTGTGCTGCCGGTTAAGGTTTGGGTGAGTACTGAGTTGATCACATCATCCAGTGGTTCTAGGGTTAAATTCGGTGGGGTAATATCTAATACGGCATCAATATCGACCACGTTTTCGTTCCCCGCGGCATCGGCGACACTGGCTTCAATAACCAGGGTGCCTTCACTAATGCCTTCGCCGGTTAATAAATCTGCATCAATATCGAGGGTGAAATCGCCGTTGGCATCCGCGGTAGCGACTCCAATTTCAACTAATTCATTGCCCACCACCCCGGCTTTAATGGTAATACTGGCGCCCGCGACTGTGCTGCCGGTTAAGGTTTGGGTGAGCACTGAGTTGATCACATCATCCAGCGGTTCTAGGGTTAAATTCGGTGGGGTAATATCTAATACGGCATCAATATCGACCACGTTTTCGTTCCCCGCGGCATCGGCGACACTGGCTTCAATGACTAGGGTGCCTTCACTAATGCCTTCGCCGGTTAATAAATCTGCATCAATATCGAGGGTGAAATCGCCGTTGGCATCCGCGGTAGCGACTCCAATTTCAACTAATTCATTGCCCACCACCCCGGCTTTAATGGTAATGCTGGCGCCCGCGACTGTGCTGCCGGTTAAGGTTTGGGTGAGCACTGAGTTGATCACATCATCCAGTGGGTCTAGGGTTAAATTCGGTGGGGTAATATCTAATACGGCATCAATATCGACCACGTTTTCGTTCCCCGCGGCATCGGCGACACTGGCTTCAATAACCAGGGTGCCTTCACTAATGCCTTCGCCGGTTAATAAATCTGCATCAATATCGAGGGTGAAATCGCCGTTGGCATCCGCGGTAGCGACTCCAATTTCAACTAATTCATTGCCCACCACCCCGGCTTTAATGGTAATGCTGGCGCCCGCGACTGTGCTGCCGGTTAAGGTTTGGGTGAGCACTGAGTTGATCACATCATCCAGTGGGTCTAGGGTTAAATTCGGTGGGGTAATATCTAATACGGCATCAATATCGACCACGTTTTCGTTCCCCGCGGCATCGGCGACACTGGCTTCAATAACCAGGGTGCCTTCACTAATGCCTTCGCCGGTTAATAAATCTGCATCAATATCGAGGGTGAAATCGCCGTTGGCATCCGCGGTAGCGACTCCAATTTCAACTAATTCATTGCCCACCACCCCGGCTTTAATGGTAATGCTGGCGCCCGCGACTGTGCTGCCGGTTAAGGTTTGGGTGAGCACTGAGTTGATCACATCATCCAGTGGGTCTAGGGTTAAATTCGGTGGGGTAATATCTAATACGGCATCAATATCGACCACGTTTTCGTTCCCCGCGGCATCGGCGACACTGGCTTCAATGACTAGGGTGCCTTCACTAATGCCTTCGCCGGTTAATAAATCTGCATCAATATCGAGGGTGAAATCGCCGTTGGCATCCGCGGTAGCGACTCCAATTTCAACTAATTCATTGCCCACCACCCCGGCTTTAATGGTAATGCTGGCGCCCGCGACTGTGCTGCCGGTTAAGGTTTGGGTGAGCACTGAGTTGATCACATCATCCAGTGGGTCTAGGGTTAAATTCGGTGGGGTAATATCTAATACGGCATCAATATCGACCACGTTTTCGTTCCCCGCGGCATCGGCGACACTGGCTTCAATAACCAGGGTGCCTTCACTAATGCCTTCGCCGGTTAATAAATCTGCATCAATATCGAGGGTGAAATCGCCGTTGGCATCCGCGGTAGCGACTCCAATTTCAACTAATTCATTGCCCACCACCCCGGCTTTAATGGTAATGCTGGCGCCCGCGACTGTGCTGCCGGTTAAGGTTTGGGTGAGCACTGAGTTGATCACATCATCCAGTGGGTCTAGGGTTAAATTCGGTGGGGTAATATCTAATACGGCATCAATATCGACCACGTTTTCGTTCCCCGCGGCATCGGCGACACTGGCTTCAATGACTAGGGTGCCTTCACTAATGCCTTCGCCGGTTAATAAATCTGCATCAATATCGAGGGTGAAATCGCCGTTGGCATCCGCGGTAGCGACTCCAATTTCAACTAATTCATTGCCCACCACCCCGGCTTTAATGATAATACTGGCGCCCGCGACGGTGCTGCCGGTTAAGGTTTGGGTGAGCACTGAGTTGATCACATCATCCAGTGGGTCTAGGGTTAAATTCGGTGGGGTAATATCTAATACGGCATCAATATCGACCACGTTTTCGTTCCCCGCGGCATCGGCGACACTGGCTTCAATGACTAGGGTGCCTTCACTAATGCCTTCGCCGGTTAATAAATCTGCATCAATATCGAGGGTGAAATCGCCGTTGGCATCCGCGGTAGCGACTCCAATTTCAACTAATTCATTGCCCACCACCCCAGCTTTAATGGTAATACTGGCGCCCGCGACGGTGCTGCCGGTTAAGGTTTGGGTGAGCACTGAGTTGATCACATCATCCAGTGGGTCTAGGGTTAAATTCGGTGGGGTAATATCTAATACGGCATCAATATCGACCACGTTTTCGTTCCCCGCGGCATCGGCGACACTGGCTTCAATAACCAGGGTGCCTTCACTAATGCCTTCGCCGGTTAATAAATCTGCATCAATATCGAGGGTGAAATCGCCGTTGGCATCCGCGGTAGCGACTCCAATTTCAACTAATTCATTGCCCACCACCCCAGCTTTAATGGTAATACTGGCGCCCGCGACGGTGCTGCCGGTTAAGGTTTGGGTGAGCACTGAGTTGATCACATCATCCAGTGGGTCTAGGGTTAAATTCGGTGGGGTAATATCTAATACGGCATCAATATCGACCACGTTTTCGTTCCCCGCGGCATCGGCGACACTGGCTTCAATAACCAGGGTGCCTTCACTAATGCCTTCGCCGGTTAATAAATCTGCATCAATATCGAGGGTGAAATCGCCGTTGGCATCCGCGGTAGCGACTCCAATTTCAACTAATTCATTGCCCACCACCCCGGCTTTAATGATAATACTGGCGCCCGCGACGGTGCTGCCAGTTAAGGTTTGGGTGAGCACTGAGTTGATCACATCATCCAGTGGGTCTAGGGTTAAATTCGGTGGGGTAATATCTAATACGGCATCAATATCGACCACGTTTTCGTTCCCCGCGGCATCGGCGACACTGGCTTCAATGACTAGGGTGCCTTCACTAATGCCTTCGCCGGTTAATAAATCTGCATCAATATCGAGGGTGAAATCGCCGTTTGCATCCGCGGTAGCGACTCCAATTTCAACTAATTCTCCCCCATAATTTCCAACTCTAATGGTTACATCCACTCCTGGCTCAGTTTTCCCTGAAAGCAAATTAGTTAAAATGGAATTTATCGTATCTAAGTTGGCATCTAGATCGAGTGTTAATAAAGGTGGTGTGGTATCTATATTACCGACTGCATTAGCAGATTCTGTATTTCCAGCAAGATCGCTAATACTGGCATTAACAGAAAACTCTCCATCTACCAGTTCAGTTTCTGCTTCGACTTGCCAATTACCTGTAGCATCTACCACTGCTTCCAGAGTTTGCTTATTTCCTTCTGCATCAATAATATCTAGATTAACTACAGTGTTTTCTACCGCATTGGACGTGCCTGAAATAGTAGGCGTATTGTCCCCTTCAGCTCCCGTAGACTCAATGATTAAACTTGGCGCTGTCGTATCTATTTCAGCCGTCATATTGTCACTGATCGCATTTCCGGCTTGATCAGCTACGACAGCCGAAACACTAAATTCGCCTTCGGCTAATGCAGATGGCACTTCGATACTCCAAGTACTATCAGCTTTAATTTCTGCGGTTAAAGTTTGTGTAATGCCATTAGAAACTACATTTACACTCACAATTTGTCCCATACCCGCCGAACTAATCCCTGAAATAATCGGCGTCGTATCGTTAGTTATACCCACTTCATCAATTCGAATTTCTGGTGGGGTAATATCTACTTCGCCATTGGCAAATATACTGGTTTTATTGCCAGCGACATCAGTCACACTAGCATTAACGACAAAGTTGCCTTCTGTAAGTTCATCATTTACTAATACTTGCCAACTGCCGTCAGCGTTAACTGTTGTTTGAAGTACCTGTTCGTCGTCACTATTTGGATTAATCGTTAGATTAATCACAGTACCTGCGGGCTCGTCAGAAGAACCTGACAATAATGGTGTCGCATCATTAGTTACACCAATATCATTAATAACAAGGCTTGGTGCTTGAGTATCAATATTTGACGAACTAGAGGCAGTTGCTTGGTTACCAACGTCATCTGATACGCTAGCAATAATTGAAAAATCGCCGTCTACCAAAGAGTTTTGTGTTTCAGTACTCCAGCGGCCATCACTTAACACATTTGCGGTTAATTGCTGCACATTCCCATCGCTGTCTTCTACCGTAATATTTACCTGACTACCCAATTTAGCATTACTTACACCACTAATTTCAGGCGTAACATCGCTCGTGGTATTTACCGAGTCAATTGTAAGTGTTGGAGGGGTTACATCTAATTCAGCCGTTGTGGTGGCAGATCCCTCGTTACCTGCTGCGTCCGTCGCACTCGCCGTAATACTAAACTCACCTTCAGCCAATGCATCATTCGTTGCTACTGACCAATTACCATTGCTATCAACTTGAGTATCTAAGCTGTAACTAACATTATCCGCATCTACAACCTGAATATAAATCGTTTCGCCTACAGCTAAATCACTTTGCCCTGAAATTAAAGGAGTTGTATCATTAATTAGGTTTAATTCGTCTATTTCAATTTCGGGGCCACTTATATCTAGCTCGCCAATCCCATCTATCGTAGTTTGATTTCCTGCAGCATCTGTAGCCGTAACAGATATGTCAAACTGACCTTCGGCTAAAATATCCGTTATCGTTGCACTCCAGCCCCCGTTTGAATCGACCGAGGTTTGCATTGAATATTCATTGTTTAATGCATCAGTTATAACCAAATTGATAAAACCACCAAAGGCCAAGTTTGAACTACCTGAGATGACAGGTGTAGAATCATTGGTTATTCCGACATTATTTAAACTAACCTCTGGTGCCGTTAAATCGAGTGTTCCCGTTGCATTTGCAGTGCTGATATTACCCGCTGCATCAGTAATACGGGCCGTTACACTAAAATCACCTTCTGCAAGTTCATTCGGTACACTTGCAAGCCACTGTCCTGAATCTCCTACCGTTGCAATAAAGTTTTGACTACCACCCAAACCATCTATTACCGTAATTTCAACTTGAGTTCCTGGAAGCTCATTTGTTATCCCCTGAATAACAGGCGTAGTATCTTTAGTATCTGAGAATTCAGATATTTCTATACTTGGCGGTGTTGTATCAATAGTAGCATTTATGCTGGTTTGACTCGTTTGTCCATTATTCGTAATAGAAGCACTAACCTCAAAATCACCTTCGCCTAAAGCTGAACCAATTTGTACATCCCAGCTACCATCATCGCTGGTTGTTACGTTGAATGTTTGAGTTGTTCCATCAACAGAGTTAATCACAACGGTAACAGCCCCATTCGCTACACTGCTTGTACCTTCAATTAAAGGGGTTGAGTCATTGATTTCACCTATCGCTTGAATGCTAATACTAGGTGCGGTTGAATCTAAATTAGCCGTTTGCTCAGCGCGGGTTTGATTTCCTGCTGAGTCCGTAACCGAAACTTCCACCGTAAAAGCGCCCTCGGCCATTTCATTTGGTACGTCAGCTAGCCAATTACCATTGCTATCCGTTTGCGCCGTAAAATTTTGCGCTTGGCCGCTGGAATCAATTACAGTTATTTCAATTAATGTATTAACAGGTGCATTTGATTCACCAGAAATAATTGGGGTTGTATCATTAACGACCCCTAACGGTGTTAATGAAAGCTGGTAAGCTAAAGTATCAATCGTAGCAGAGTCCACTACCTGTGTTGAATTGCCTGCGCTGTCTGTAATACTTGCCGATACATTAAATTCACCATCGGATAAAACGCTACTCTCCACTTGCCAGTTACCATCATCATCAACTTGAGTTATAAGCTGCTGTTCATTTCCAGCTTCATCGATAATATTAATTGTAACTTCTGATCCCGCAAGAGAGCTTGTACCACTAATTAATGGGGTTGGATCATTAGACAACTCGTTAAGGGTTACTGTCAGTTCAGGTGCTGTCGTATCTAATACCCCTGCAGCACTTGTATTTGCTTGGCTTCCAGCAAGGTTTTCAGTCGTTACCTCAATATCAAAACTGCCTTCGGCAATAGGTTGCTCCAATTCCAATTGCCACTTACCATGCGAATCTATGTGTGTTGTCTGAGTAAAAGTATTGCCATCTGCATCCGTTAAAATGAGTGTGACTGTTTGGTTTTCACCCGCATTACTATTACCAAAAATGAGAGGCATATTATCATTTACAATCAAAGACGAAGTAATATCAATAGTTGGTAGCGCTGAATCAATTTCCCCTTCGGCTCCTACTGATGTTAAATTTCCAGCAGTGTCTGCTGCTCTCACTAGTACTTCGAATTGACCATCACTTAACGCTGCTTCTGTTTCTATTTGCCAGTCACCATTTTCGTCAACGCTCGCTTGTAATGTCTGGCTTTCACCATTTAAGTCTGTAATGACAAGAGTCACCACACTATTAGCAGGTAAGTCTGATGAACCAGAAATTATCGGGGTTGTATCATTTAAAATGCCTAGGGTATCGATAGATAAGCTAGGCGCTTGGGTATCAATATTGCCTACTGCATTTTCAACCACTTCATTACCTGCACTATCAACGCCTTGAACTAAAACATTAAATTGGCCATCACTTAAGGCTACTGGTGACTCTTGCTCCCAACTCCCTTGATCATCTGTGTTAACATCAAAATTACTAATATTGCCAGTGGCATCTGTGACCCTGATACTTAGCGAGCTATTAATAAGGTTACTTGTGCCACTTATAACGGGTGTCACATCGTTTGTATCGTTCAATGCATCAATGGTTATAATTGGCGCGCTAGTATCGATTTCGCCTTGAGCCTGAGCAGTGGTTAAATTACCAGCTTGATCTTCAATACTTGCATGTATTTGGTACTCGCCTTCTGGAAGTACATTTTCCAACTCGACTTGCCAACTTCCATCTTCAGATATATTTGCAACCAAAACTTGCTCAGTTCCAGCTGAATCAGTGATCATTAATTTCACTTGTGAACCAACTGGCTCATCACTTGTTCCAGAGATCAGAGGAGTCGTATCATTAGAAATAGCGGGAACATCAATAGTTAAGGTCGGCTTAACAGAGTCTAAAAAAGAAACCGAATTCGCAGTGCTTTCATTGCCAGCCTCATCAATTATATTTGCGGTAATGGTGAATTCACCTTCACTTAGCTCATTCGAAATAACGGCAATCCAGCTACCGTTATCAGCAACTTGAGCCACCATATTTTGAGTTACACCATGTGAATCAACCACTTCGATTTGCACAGGTGTGCCTGCAATTGCATCCGACTGACCACTGATTACTGGAGTTGTATCATGGGTAAATGCTGAGTCATTAATAGTCAATGAGTAAGCTTGTGTATCGAGTATACCCGATTGTTCTGCTGAGCTTTGGTTGCCGGCTACATCTTCAGCAGTGACTACAACGCTAAAACGCCCATCGACTAAATCACCAGATTCGACCTGCCATTGACCATTATCGCCAACCTCTGCGGTTAAAGCTTGGTTACCCCCTTGCGCATCAGTAATACTGACATTGACTATTGAACCCGCTGCTAAATTACTGTCACCACTAATGACTGGAGTTGCATCATTGGTTTGACCAATAGAATCAATTGATAATTCTGGCGCCACTGTATCTATTAAACCCGCTTGGCTAGCCGTGGCAGTGTTTCCCGCTGCATCTGTTACGCTGCCTGTTACCGTAAATTCTCCATCTGGTAATTCAGTTGGTATTGCGACTTGCCAATGCCCTTCTTGTCCTATTGTAATTTCAACCTGCTGTGTGCCGCCTTCGCTATCCACCACGGTTAAATTAACTGTATCTCCTGCATTTAAATTACTATTCCCTTCTATGGTGGGGGTCGTGTCATTCGTATCTGCTAATGCATTAATGCTAAATTCTGGTGCTGTAGTATCTATTTGACCTGTTTCTGTTGCTTCGCTAATAACACCGTTGCTTTCTATTTGCGCTGTAACTTCATATTCGCCTTCTGCAAGCTCATCCAATACATCGACTGACCAGTTACCATTTTCATCAACTTGTGCTGTAATTGTTTGGCTGGTATTGCCACTATCCACTACTATAACGACCACATCTGAGCTCTGAGCTGCGCTTGTACTTCCGCTAATTGTTGGCGTAGTATCATTTGTGCTATCTAGGGCGTTGATATTGAGTTCGACCCCACTACTGTTCAGGTTGCCAGACTCGCTGTCTGTTCCTTCATTTCCTGCACTATCACGCACTGAAGCGTTTACTTCAAAATCACCTTCAGCTAGCGCATTATCCGGCTCAACTGACCAGCTTCCATCATTTTGAACCTGGACAATTTCAGTTTGAATGACGCCCGCTGAATCTGTCACCGTGATGGATATGTCACTGCCCGGCGCTACATTTGAGCTACCGGTAATGGTTGGCTGAGTATTAATGACCTGACCGATAGGATTAATTTCTATGGTTGGCGCTAGGGTATCAATCGTGCCCGTAGCACTAACTTGGGTTTGATTCCCTGCTGCATCTGTAGCGCTGGCTGTAACGGTAAAATCACCATCCACTAATTCAGCTGCGGTGACTGTCCAACTTCCATCTTCGTTAACTATCGCGGCTTGCGTTTGGCTATCTCCATTGACATCTGTAATGGTAACGCTAATTTCACTGCCTTGTACTTCATCTGAAATACCGCTAATTTGTGGTGTATTATCATTATTTTCACCAAGTGGATTAATGCTAATACCGGGTGCTTGGGTATCGACTGAAAAGGTGATGTTTTGGCTGCTTTGGTTGCCGGCTTCATCACTGAGTTGTGCACTAATTTCAACTTCACCATCAGCAACCGCTGAGGGTAACTGTGCTGACCAACTGCCATCTCCTGTTACTAATGCGTCTATGCTTTGAGTTTGACCCTCGCTGTCTATCACGCTAATTTGAATTTCACTGCCCACAGTTGCATTACTGGTTCCGCTCACTGTCGGTTGGTTATTATTGATTGTACCTAACTCTGTCACGCTCAATTCTGGCGCCGTTAAATCTATTTCGCCTTGTGCTTGCGCTGTACCTGTATTACCTGCGCTATCTGTTACACTTGCATTAACACTATAAGGACCTTCGGCTAAAGCTTGGTCCGCCTCTACACTCCAGTTTCCGTCCTCGTCAACTTCACTCGTTAATAATTGCTGGCTGCCTGCATTGTCAGTCACAACTAAATTAATAATCGCACCTGTGCCCGCGGTACTTGTACCATCAACTAGTGGCGTTTCATCATTTGTAATTGTAAGTGGGTTAATGGCGACTTCAGGCAACTCAGTCAGACTAAAAGTACCAGATTGTGAAGCTGTGGTTTGATTACCAACACTATCTGAAACTTGTCCTGTAACCGTGAAATCCCCTTGTGCTATATCCTCAACTACTTCGACCTGCCATTGACCATTATCACCAACCTCTGCGGTTAAAGCTTGGTTACCCCCTTGCGCATCAGTAATACTGACATTGACTATTGAACCCGCTGCTAAATTACTGTCACCACTAATGACTGGAGTTGCATCATTGGTTTGACCAATCGAATCAATTGATAATTCTGGCGCCACTGTATCTATTAAACCCGCTTGGCTAGCCGTGGCAGTGTTTCCCGCTGCATCTGTTACGCTGCCTGTTACCGTAAATTCTCCATCTGGTAATTCAGTTGGTATTGCGACTTGCCAATGCCCTTCTTGTCCTATTGTAATTTCAACCTGCTGTGTGCCGCCTTCGCTATCCACCACGGTTAAATTAACTGTATCTCCTGCATTTAAATTACTATTCCCTTCTATGGTGGGGGTCGTGTCATTCGTATCTGCTAATGCATTAATGCTAAATTCTGGTGCTGTAGTATCTATTTGACCTGTTTCTGTTGCTTCGCTAATAACACCGTTGCTTTCTATTTGCGCTGTAACTTCATATTCGCCTTCTGCAAGCTCATCCAATACATCGACTGACCAGTTACCATTTTCATCAACTTGTGCTGTAATTGTTTGGCTGGTATTGCCACTATCCACTACTATAACGACCACATCTGAGCTCTGAGCTGCGCTTGTACTTCCGCTAATTGTTGGCGTAGTATCATTTGTGCTATCTAGGGCGTTGATATTGAGTTCGACCCCACTACTGTTCAGGTTGCCAGACTCGCTGTCTGTTCCTTCATTTCCTGCACTAT
Source organism: Catenovulum adriaticum (assembly GCF_026725475.1). NCBI lineage: Bacteria > Pseudomonadati > Pseudomonadota > Gammaproteobacteria > Alteromonadales > Alteromonadaceae > Catenovulum > Catenovulum adriaticum. Next base: position 329,239 of record NZ_CP109965.1, on the reverse strand, counting down.
CACGCACTGAAGCGTTTACTTCAAAATCACCTTCAGCTAGCGCATTATCCGGCTCAACTGACCAGCTTCCATCATTTTGAACCTGGACAATTTCAGTTTGAATGACGCCCGCTGAATCTGTCACCGTGATGGATATGTCACTGCCCGGCGCTACATTTGAGCTACCGGTAATGGTTGGCTGAGTATTAATGACCTGACCGATAGGATTAATTTCTATGGTTGGCGCTAGGGTATCAATCGTGCCCGTAGCACTAACTTGGGTTTGATTCCCTGCTGCATCTGTAGCGCTGGCTGTAACGGTAAAATCACCATCCACTAATTCAGCTGCGGTGACTGTCCAACTTCCATCTTCGTTAACTATCGCGGCTTGCGTTTGGCTATCTCCATTGACATCTGTAATGGTAACGCTAATTTCACTGCCTTGTACTTCATCTGAAATACCGCTAATTTGTGGTGTATTATCATTATTTTCACCAAGTGGATTAATGCTAATACCGGGTGCTTGGGTATCGACTGAAAAGGTGATGTTTTGGCTGCTTTGGTTGCCGGCTTCATCACTGAGTTGTGCACTAATTTCAACTTCACCATCAGCAACCGCTGAGGGTAACTGTGCTGACCAACTGCCATCTCCTGTTACTAATGCGTCTATGCTTTGAGTTTGACCCTCGCTGTCTATCACGCTAATTTGAATTTCACTGCCCACAGTTGCATTACTGGTTCCGCTCACTGTCGGTTGGTTATTATTGATTGTACCTAACTCTGTCACGCTCAATTCTGGCGCCGTTAAATCTATTTCGCCTTGTGCTTGCGCTGTACCTGTATTACCTGCGCTATCTGTTACACTTGCATTAACACTATAAGGACCTTCGGCTAAAGCTTGGTCCGCCTCTACACTCCAGTTTCCGTCCTCGTCAACTGTCGCGGCTTGCGTTTGGCTATCTCCATTGACATCTGTAATGGTAACGCTAATTTCACTGCCTTGTACTTCATCTGAAATACCGCTAATTTGTGGTGTATTATCATTATTTTCACCAAGTGGATTAATGCTAATACCGGGTGCTTGGGTATCGACTGAAAAGGTGATGTTTTGGCTGCTTTGATTGCCGGCTTCATCACTGAGTTGTGCACTAATTTCAACTTCACCATCAGCAACCGCTGAGGGTAACTGTGCTGACCAACTGCCATCTCCTGTTACTAATGCGTCTATGCTTTGAGTTTGACCCTCGCTGTCTATCACGCTAATTTGAATTTCACTGCCCACAGTTGCATTACTGGTTCCGCTCACTGTCGGTTGGTTATTATTGATTGTACCTAACTCTGTCACGCTCAATTCTGGCGCCGTTAAATCTATTTCGCCTTGTGCTTGCGCTGTACCTGTATTACCTGCACTATCTGCTGCACTTAAACCAACTGAAAACTCGCCTTCACTTATCGCAGCTGGCACCTCAACCTGCCATAAACCTTGCTGATCGACTTCGGCTGACAAAGTTTGCTCATTACCCTGTGAATCAGTCACCACAATCGTAATTAAACTAGCTGGCGGCAGATTAGAGCTTCCCGTGAGTGTTGGCTGTTGTTCATTTATTGATCCAATCTCATCCATGCTCATAACGGGCGGTGTAACATCAATTTCACCAGTTTCACTAAGCGTGGTTGTGACCCCATTTTCCGTCACGTTTACTTCTATCGTAAATTCCCCTTCGGATAATTCCTCAGCAACCTCAACTGACCAACCACCATTTTCATCCACTTCAGCTGTCACATTTTGAATATTTCCAGCACCATCGGTTACTTCAATATTAATACTAGTACCTTGACCAGCATCGCTGGTTCCGCTCACACTCGGTGTTAAATCATTAGTTACGGGAATTTCATTAATTGTTAATTCGGGTGCGGCTAGGCTTAAAGTGCCATTTTGCTGGGCATTAGCTTGATTACCCGCTAAATCTGAAACTGACGCAGATACAGTAAAATCACCTTCACTTAATTCATTACCCATTTCAACTTGCCAACTTCCATCTGCTTGAACCTCAGTGGTTGTATTTTGTTCAGTTCCAAGGGAATCAGTTACAGTTATATCAACAACACTGCCAGACGCTGCGTCGCTAGCGCCAATAATTAATGGGGTAGCATCATTTATCACACCGATCTCATCAATACTAATCACAGGTGCAGTTAAATCGACCTCACCACTGCCACTTATTTGCGTTATATTGCCGGCAGGATCAGATACACTGACTGTATAGCTAAACTCTCCTTCAGGTAATACGCCAACCTCAACTGACCAGTTACCATCACCATCTGTTTCAGCTGTTAGTTGTTGAGTTGCGCCTGCGCTATCGTTTATCACTACGGTAACAAGAGTCTCTGCATCTAAATCACTACTGCCACTTATAATTGGTGATTGGTCATTGATCTCGCCAATTTCATTAACTGTTACAATAGGGGGTGTCGTATCGATAGTGCCTGTTTCTGTATCTCCGTCATTGGTCGCTACATTTCCGTTATTACTTTCAATTGAACCGTCAACAGAGAACTCACCTTCAGGTAAGTCTGTATCAGCTTCAACAGACCAATTACCATTTTCATCCACTTCAGTTGTTAACACTTGAGTTTGACCATCGCTATCTATTATAGAAATACTAACTTGGCTGCCTGCTTCAGCTGTTGAACTACCTGTAATTGTCGGTGTTGGATTATTTATATCGCCGAGAGGATCAATATTAAAAGATAAATCTTCTACTTGAATGTCTGTGATAGCGGCAGTGTCATTGGCAAAATTCTGCTGTAAAGGTGTAGTTTGATCATTATCCGCATTAAACTGAAAACTAAGTGGTTCAGTGGTTTGGGCAATTCGTAATAAGCGAACAAAAGAAACCCCACCACCACCGCCGTTTGCTTGACCACCCGCGGCGGTTGCTTCCAATTGAGAAAGAATATCGCCGTCACCAGACAGAGCCGTTAAAAAATCGTCAACGCCCTGCTCATCAGTCGCATCATCCTGTTGTTGCGGGACATTCTCTGAATTTTCATCATTTTGATAAGGTAATTGCTCAAGCCATGAAAAGGTTTCATCTATACTGGATTCATCTACTTGGCTTTCTAATCGTTCGATAATCGCTGCTGTCGATAAATTAGGCGTAATTTCTATGATTTGATTTTCGGGAATCGTAATTTGGTCTTCACCGAAATTAAGGGTTATAAACGAGTTTTGATAAGTAATAAGGGTTTCGCCTTGTACTATCTGACTACCTGCCTCCAGTGACGTAAGCTCACCACCTGCTCCTTGCACAAAACAATCACCTTGAATTTCTACAACAACCGCAATAACTTCATTCATAGTCTTCACCAAATCCGTTAATTAAACGACTCTAGGCTGAATGGGGTATTCAACCTATATGATAATTTAAGTGTAGAAGTGCTTGACCGGATATCTATTGGACTAAAGTCCAGTTAAAGCAAAAATAATAAAATTGCAGTTAATAAAAAAATTAATTTGCAGAATGTGAATTTGTTTTCTAAGTTTTAAATTCAAGGAAATTTGTAAGTGAATCATACTCGGAGAAACCGTATGACTTGTTCAATTAAGTATGCAGTTAACTATTTAATACGTACACTCACAGTAACTACCACCGTATTAGTATCACCACTAAGCTTCGCAGAGCAAACTCAAGGAATCACTCAACAAGTTCAACAAGCCATCAATAAAAATCCAAGGGTACAAGAAAAATGGCATGCGTTTAAAAGCGCTATTCAAGGCACTGAAATAGCAGAATCTGGATTTTTCCCCACCATAGATTTTAATGCCAACATTGGTTACCAAAAACAAAACTATGGTAACAGCGACAGCTTCTCAACAAATAGTGCTGAAATCAGTTTGACGCAAATGTTATACGATGGTTTTGAAACCAGTAATAACGTTGCTCGTTTTGAGAATACTCAAGTAGTCCGCTATTTTGAACTAATGGAACAAGCGAATTTAACAGCATTTGAAGCAGCCAGAGCCTATTTAGATGTGCTTAAATTTAAACAACTCACCCTCATTGCCAAAGACAGCTTAAAAACGCATGAAGCTGTATTTAATCAAATAAAGCAAAGTGTCGACGCTGGTGTTTCTCGAGCTGCCGATCTTGAGCAAATCACGGGCCGTTTATCACTCGCCCAAACCAACTTATTAACTGAAAAATCAAACTTGCATGACGTAATAGCTAGATATTTACGAATTATTGGGCAAATGCCACCCAAAAACATGACCCCTTTTTCTGTACCATCGAGTAATATTCCTAACAAAATCAAGTCAGTACTCAATCAAGCTTATTCAAATAACCCTAAGTTTTATGCAACTTTGTACAATATCCAAGCACAAGAATCTCTAGCTAAAAGCCGAAAGTCTGGCTACCACCCCCGCGTTAATTTAACCGCCCGTTATGGTATAGAAGACAGAGATGAATTTGGTTTTGACGAAGATAGAACTGAAGGTCGAGTCGGTATTGAAATTCGTTACAACTTATTTCGAGGCGGCGCAGATAAAGCATCAATCAAACAAGCTTATCAAGATGTTAATTTAGCGAAAGACTTACGAGATCAGGCCTGTCAGGAAATCAGACAGAATGTACAGATCGCATACAATGATATCCGTGTTATTGGTTCACAACTCCCTGCTTTAGAAAACCACAGAAATGCTTCAAGCAAAGTTAAAACAGCTTATAAAGACCAATTTGATATAGGTCAGCGCACCTTGCTAGATGTGCTAGATTCAGAAAATGAGTTCTTCCAGTCTAGCCGAGCATACATTAGCGCTCAATACGATAAATTAACTGCACAACTCAGTGTTTTAACCGAAATGGGACAAATTTTACCAGTATTAAATGTTAGCCCAAATGAAATCCCCTCAGTTAATCAGTTAACTGATGAGCCTATAAAGTTTGATCCTAACTCAGCGTGTCCTACTTACGATATCAACCAAGCAATGCGTCAATATGAACCACATGAACCACGCGAAATTGCAAAACCAGATACGACAGATACCGATAAAGACGGAGTTTACGACTCAATTGACCTTTGCCCTGATACCTCACCTAATGACAGAGTTAATGCACGTGGCTGTACTTTGTTTAAAAACGAAACGGTTTCTGTTGATATCAAAATTCCATTTGCATCTAACTCGTCAGAAGTTCAAAGACAATATTACTTAGAAATAAAAAAGCTATCGGATTTTTTAGAGAAATATCCTGAAACTGTTGTTGAGATTCAAGGACATAGTTCGCTTGATGGTGATGCAAACTACAACAAAAAACTATCTGAAAAACGCGCATTCTCCGTTGCAGATGTATTAACCCGAACTTACGGCGTATCTCCAAATAGAGTTCGTTCAATTGGCTACGGTGAAGAGCAACCAAAAATCAATGAAATTACATCTAGAGCCAATGCTATAAATAGAAGAATAGAGGCAAAAGTAAGTGCGGAATTTCAGCAGGCTATAAAAAAAAATAGCTTTTAGCTCATGATAACAATAATTCGGCGTTGAGTGATGCTCAACGCTGCTCGCTATACAAAGTAAACGGCTACAACAAGGACTTTGATGAGTAACTCTATTCAAGACGACTCAGGCGGCATTTTATACAACTGCTTACAAGCGATTGCCCACTATCATAATATTAATATTGCTGGTCAATCTATTTTATCGGGCTTGCCATTAGAAAACGGTGAGCTTAAACCTTCTAATTTCAGCCGAGCTGCAAAACGTGTTGGGTTTACTAGCAAAATAGCGAGCCGAGCTTTAATGCAAATAAATAAACAGCTACTACCCGTTATTTTACTCCTAAAAGATAACCAAGCTTGCATATTAATCAAAATAGAATCTAACCAAGAAATTGCACATGTTATTTACCCCGAGCTAGATCACTCAGTCGTTGAAGTTGCAATGAATGAGCTAGAGCAAACTTATACTCAACAGCTCATATATATTCGACCTGAGTTTCATTTTGACAACAGAACGTCCGATATAAATACAGATAAACCCGTCAGTTGGTTTTGGAGTATTGTCAAAGAATGCAGACCACTTTACCGAGATGTAATTATTTGTGCGGCGGTCATTAGCATTTTTTCAATCGCAATGCCGCTATTTGTAATGAATGTTTACGACCGAGTTGTGCCTAATAGCGCAACCGAAACTTTATGGGTACTCGCGATTGGCGTTATTATTGCGCTAAGCGCAGATTTAGTTTTAAGATTGGTCAGAAATTATTTTGTTGAGCTAGCAGCGAGTCGTATCGATATTAAAGCCTCATCTCGCATTATGGAAAATGTACTCGGGATGCAATTGCTTAATCGCCCCGTTTCAGCAGGCTCATTTGCAACTAACGTTCAAGCTTTTGAATCCGTACGTAACTTTTGCGGTTCTATGATAGTAGTGGCTTTAGTTGATTTACCTTTTGTGCTCATTTTTATCACTATTATTGCGTTAATTAGTCCCCAACTTATTATTCCAATTATATTTGGGGCTATTTTTATTTTTTTATATGCATTATCCGCTCAACATAAAATGCATGAATTAACCGAACTTTCAATGAAAGCCAGCGCGATGCGCAACGCCACATTAGTAGAAAGCATTCATAATATTGATGAAATAAAAAGCTTTAATGTTGAGTCGAAAACTCAACAGACTTGGGAAAGCACCACTATTGAACTAGCCAGTATCACAGCAAAAATTCGCTCAATTTCAGTATCTATTAATAATTTGGCAACTTGGCTGCAGCAAACCGTTGGAATTGCAATTATTATTACAGGTGTATATTTAATTATTGAAGGTGAATTAAGCCAAGGGGGGTTAATAGCTGCTTATTTATTATCATCTCGAGCCATGGGGCCTTTAAGTCAAACTGCTGCATTAATTTCTCAATACCATAACGCAGCAACCTCCATGAACTCACTTGATGAAATCATGGATAAACCAATAGAAAAACCTCATGATAAATCTTATCTGAGTCACCCTGTTATTCACGGTGATATCGAATTTAAAAATGTTTATTTTAAATACCCAGATCAACAAAAACACGCTTTAGCCAATGTCAGCTTTAAGATAAAAGCTGGAGAACATATAGCCATTTTAGGTAAAAATGGCTCGGGTAAAAGTACAATTGAAAAATTATTAATGGGTTTATACCAAGCGGAATCTGGCAGTATTTTAATTGACGGCATCGAAATTTCACAATTAGACCCATTTGAACTTAGACATAACATAGGCTATGTTCCGCAAGATATTTGCCTGTTTTATGGCTCGCTCAAAGACAACATTAATATCGCATTTGGACAACCTTCTGATGATGATTTTTTAAGAGCCTGCAAAATGAGTCATTTAGATACACTTATTCACTTTCACCCGGACGGCGCAAACTTACCCGTGGGGGAACAAGGAAAATTATTATCTGGTGGTCAACGACAATCAATTGCCATTGCTCGTGCCATTATCAACAATCCAAACTTATATTTACTAGATGAACCAACGGGTGCATTAGATCACCAAAGTGAACATAAAATAATTCACAACTTCAAACAACTATCTGCAGAAAAAACGCTCATTTTAATTACGCATAAATCATCTTTATTGGAGTTAGCAGACAGAGTGATCGTCTTAGACCAAGGTAAATTAGTTGCCGACGGGGCAAAAGAAAAAGTGATTTTATCATTACGAAATGGTGAGGTTAGCAAAGCATCATGAGCCAAGATAAAAAAAATAAAGATAGCTTAGAACAAAAAGGATTTAACAGCATATCCAAGCTAACGCAACATAAAGCAGATAAGTCTTCGTGGCTATCTAAACTTTTCGATAAATGGATAAAACCAGCTGACAGCAAAGACTGGGTTATCGATGCAAAATGGCAACAAATTCAACAAGAACCCGCCAATGCTAGAAAGTTGCTCTATATCATTGTGCTTAGTTTAATTTGCCTGATTGTTTGGGCTGGGTTTGCCCAATTAGACGAAATAACCAAAGGGGAAGGTAAAGTAATACCATCACATAAACTGCAAGTTGTTCAATCTTACGATGGTGGCATGATAGAAGATATTTTAGTAACAGAGGGTCAAACAGTTGATAAAGGAGATTTATTAATTGAAATAGATCCAACTCGCTTTATCTCCAGTTTACGAGAAAACCAAACTCAGTTTTTTTCTTTAAGTGCAGAGGTTGTGCGCTTGAAAGCCTTAACCTCAAAAACAACGCCTATTTTTCCAAAAACTTTAATTAAAAACGCACCTCAAGCTGTCGCGCATGAACGACTTATTTACAACTCAAATTTAGAAGGATTAGATAAACAAATTGAAATTCAACAAAAACAAGTAGAACAAAAACAGCAAGATTTAAATGAGTCACTGGCTGCTAAAGAGCAATACAGCAGCAGTTTAAAATTAGTAAAACGAGAGCTTTCAGTTACTAAGCCTTTATTAAAGTCAGGCGCTGTATCAGATATGGATATCATCAGATTAGAGCGCCAAGTTATCGAATTAGAGGGGGAAATAAAACGAGCGCAAGCAGCCATTAATAAAAGCCGCTCGGCTATTAGCCAAGCCAGCAACAAAATAAGAGAAATAGAACTGAGTGCCATCAATAAATGGAATAATCAATTATCTGAAACCATTATCCGGTTAGATGCACTTAGAGAAAGTAAATCAGGACTGGCAGATAAAGTCACACAAACCGCAATTCGCTCTCCGGTAAGAGGCACAATTCAACGAATGCTTGTTAATACGATTGGAGGCATCATTCAACCGGGCAGTAATTTAATTGAAATCATTCCTCTGGACGACCAATTAGTGGTTGAAGCTAAAATATCCCCTAAAGATATTGCCTTTTTAAAAGCTGGACAATCAGCAACGATAAAATTTAGTGCATATGACTTTACCATTTATGGAGGCTTAGAAGCTGAATTGGTGCACATTAGCCCAGATACTATTACTGACGAAAAAGATAATACTTTTTATCTTGTCAGGCTCACAACTAAAGCAACCAAACTTGCTGAGCAGTTCTCAATCATCCCAGGAATGACTACTCAGGTCGATATTATCACTGGCAAAAAAACTATTTTAGAATATTTAATGAAACCTATTTTACGCGCGACTTCACAGGCAATGACAGAACGATGAAACGACATTTATTTATTACTGAAAAAAACTTAGTGTCACCTCGCTGGAAACAAGCTTGTCCGATCGCTCAAATCGTTGCTGAAAAAAACGATATCGCAACTTTTCAAGAGACTGAAATTTGTTGGATTTTAGCTGGTATTCCAAATTGGCTAACCATTATCAGAAAGTATGAAACGCAGGGCACTCCCGTGGTCGTGATGACTAAAAGATTAACTGTTGAAGAGCTCTGCCAAGCCTTAGAGGCTGGTGCGAGAGGTTATCTCGAGGCATTATCCAGTAGCCATATTATTGAACAGGCTAGTGCCACAATTCAAAGCGGTGCATTATGGATACCCAGTGGTTTGCTAGCAAATTTAGTGGGCAGGTTAGCTAAAAGTGCGCCAACCCCAGCTGCTAATCAAGAAAAGTTATTACAAAAATTAACAAAACGTGAACTAGAGGTCGCCACTCAAGTGATTACCGGTCAAAGTAATAAACAAGTGGCGCTCACTTTAAATATTACAGAACGAACCGTTAAAGAGCACTTAACGTCCATTTTCTATAAATTAAAAGTTAAAGACAGGATGCATTTAATGCTATTACTAAAAGCCTAAGCTAACATAAAATTTTAGCAGCACTGCTTAAATTATTTGTCATCTCTTTCACCACTCGGTTGAAGGTAGCTAAATCTTCACTTGATATATCTTGTTCTAACTTTTGCTGAACCACCAGATCCCTACTGCTGATTATACTCAATAGCGCAATTTGAGCTTGATCTCTTTTCATAACTTGAGCAATTTTATTTGCCACACATCGACTCTGAGAAATGGCTTGCACTATATTAAAATATCGATATGCAATGCTGATAACCCCAATTCATTGACGTGGACACGGCAAATTAGCGCGTCAATAGCTAGCCTCGACTTCAGTTCCAACGACGCTCTACCTATACCTCCCCCATCCATGGTGTCGTATTGCCAAGGAATTTAACGCTGTCCCCGTGAAAAAAGCCGTTTGAAACATCTTCATTAAACTGAGTTGAGGTTAAATAACATTTTACAGCTTTGTATTAATTTTACGATTGATTCTTGAACACTCATTTTGCTTCATAACTTAATTACAAAAATTTAAATCACCCTTCAAATTAGTTGACAATGTCTACCAAATGAATATAGTAGACTTTATCAACCTTATGAGCAGTGCGCATCTAAACATTATTTATCTTGATAGGTCGGCATTTTTAGTAAAAGAAAAAGATTTATTTGTACCGTTATTTAAAGATATCAATTCAAAATGTTGTTCGCTTCGTTTGTACTAAATACATAACCCAGCTAAACAACACACCAAATAGGAGTAGGAATCAACATGAAAAAAGCAATTCGTCTAACTCGAGTAACTCAAATTATTGATTTATCACCTCATTTGCGAAGAATTATTTTAACAGGCGAAGCGTTAAGTGATTTTCCTCAAGATCAAATTGGAGCTTATATTAAGGTATTAATTCCTGATGCTAACCCCACCGCGCCGGGCGTTAACGCGGAAGACGAAAACACGCTAATTAAACGCTCCTACACCATACAAAACTTTAATCCCACCACCAAAGAGCTCTCTTTGGATTTTGTCATAAATTGTCATAATGGTCCTGCAAGCAATTGGGCAAAAACAGCTAAAATTGGAGACGAGTTAAAAATAGCTGGCCCTGGCCCAAGAAAATTAACTAACTTGTCCGCAAGTAACTATCTATTTATTGGTGATCTAACGTCAATCAATGCGATTGCCGCTTATAATAATATGATCCCACCAGATGCACTTAGTTATATTTTTATTACCGTACCAACAGAAAAAGACATACCTACTGGCAATATAAATACACTCACTGGCTTTAATGTTCATTGGATTATCGATAATGCGCTAGATGAATACAGTAATCAACTGCTAGAGCAACTCGCAGCTCTACCTAAGTTACCGACAGACACTCAAGTATTTATTGGAGCCGAAGGACATCAAGTTAGAATTACTAAAAATTATTTAAGTAATGAACACAACTTAAATAATTTTGCTGCAAGTGCGTATTGGAAAAAAGGGATCAATGCTGATGGTCGTACATCGCCATAATACAGTCCATTCCCAATGCTCAATTTCCACAATAAAACGAATGGCTCTTACAACAAAAGGCGTTACTGTACACAAACTAGATAGCGTTTAGCCGACACCTTGCCTGTTACAGCATTTCTAAATCGTTATCTTGAAAATTAGGAACAATGGCATCGCACCCCATTTCAAAAATCAATTCAGAATCCAGCGGAGAGGAAATGCCATCGGCAACAACTTCAATGCCAATAGAATGCGCCAAAGCACATAAGCCACGAATGTAAAACTGGTTCGACTGGTTATTCGCAATATTATGAACGTAAGCACAATCGACTTTAATTGTATCAAGTCCCAGTTCATGAATTTTCGGTACTTTGGAAAAATTAGCGCCAACTTGGCGTAAACCAAATTTAGCACCGGTTGCTTTAATTGCTCGGCAAAATTCAACGAATACAGCTTTAGATTCAATGGCGCAACTTTCTTTCACTTCAATGCAAATATGCTGGACTTTATCTGGGTGCTGATTTAGTAGCCCGATAATCCTCGAACGTGTGACAGCATCTGTCATACTCGCTTTTGAAATAAGCAAAGAAATATTATCTGAAACTAAAGGCTGAATTGAATTTAAAGTTCGAGTCAGCGCAAGTAAATCGATTTTTTCAAGCAAACCTAGTTCTTGTGCCCATTGTAAATAATAACCGCCTATATGAACTTCATCATTTATATTAAGCCCGACTATAGATTGCATATGAGATAACTCATCCCCTTGCTTCATCACTGGATGAGATAAAATTTCTATTGCTTCATTTGATAAAGCTTCGTTAATTGCGTTTTTCCATTCTTCAGGTTTAAGAATATGAGCTTCATTTTGCTCGACAAGGGCACCAGCAATAGCTTGATTATCTTGCACCTTTTTCAGCATTAAATCTAACTGCTTTAACATAGCAGATATACTGCTTTGTTTTTGTATATAACAACCAGCGTGAACAATGACTACATCAACTTCTTGCCGGTAATTTTCAGCTATTTTCTGATGCATCTCTATTAAATTTTTTCTAATTAACGAAATATCAGCCGCCACCGTAAATAAAATCGCAAACTCAGAGCCATTTAACCTCGCAATATGGCTATCGTTATAACGACCATTTAAATCTTCTAATAATAAAATCAAAGATTCTGAAATTTCACAAATCAGTTCATCAACATCAGTTCTGTCTAAATTCCGATTTAAGTTATCCAAATTACAAAGCTTAATAATAAAAAGTGCAGATTGACCTTGATAAAGATTTTGATCGCTAATTAAAGCCGATAGTGCCCCCATAAAGTAATTCCGAGAGGCAAGGCCGGTTAAGCTATCGTGCTGCATTTGAAAGCGCATTTTTTCTAGCCGTTTATTACCTTGGGTTATCGTCTTTTTAAATCGAACAGATAAAGTATTAATAGCTTGCACAACAACAGCAAATTCAGGTGTTGATGGCACAGGAGACATAATAAATTGTTTATTGCCTAAGGCCGTCGCGTGATCAACCACGTTATTGAGGGGTTTCAAAATATGTTTCAATAGTTTTGAACCAATAAACCCTGCGGCTAAAGCAACCAATAAAAAACTCAAAAATAACTTAATACAGCTACGCCAGAGCGAATAAATGGCGTATTCACTATGGCTTTCAATATACAAAGTACCATATTGGCTCCAACCATCACTGACCTGAGCGACACCCGGCTTGATATTAAAATCAATCCAATTAACAAACCAACTGGGCGCTCGTTCCGTTGTATCGATATTTTCATCGCCTGAATCAATAGGTGTTTCAGATGGAGGTTGGTAGCGTAAATTAACAATCGATTTATTGTCTGGGTCAACGAGTTCGATGCGCTGATAATGACCTGTATCAAAAGTCGCTGCGACCAATAATTCAATAGTCGTTTGGTCTTTATCCAATTGTGAAAGCGTCATTGCCAACGCATTAACGTTATCTACATTCTTTAAATATAATTGCTGCTCAAAATACTGTTTAGCAGATAAAATACTTATTAAAACACTGCCACAAAAACTGACTAATACAATAATAATGATGGCAAGCCACAACTGTTTAATGAGAGACATAAAATATCCTTTTCAACAAAACCCTCGTCACCAAGATACTCCTTGTAGTTTAGAACGCTCAATCACATCTCGCCAATGAGATAAACGAGCAGTTGGTTTGGCGACACTCGTTTTACTATTTTTTGACCATAATCCTTCACTATTAAAACTAAATATAGGTTTTAAGTCAGCTCGTTTGCTGGCAGGCAGTACTGGGTTAACTAAGCTATCTAAAATGAGTGGCATTGCATTAGGCGTTTTATAATAACCTAATACCATATGGGCTTGAGTTTTTACCTGACCAGCTAATTTAGCTTTAACATAAACCAGCCTTAATTTATCTTCTGCTATGCCCATAGCCCGTAAACTAATGTATTTGGCGATGGCGTAATCTTCACAATCGCCTTGGCCTTTGCCTAAGGTTTCTAAAGGTGTCGCCCAATAATCGTTTGTTTTCCAAAGCTGTAAATCTGTACGATAAAGTAATTGAGCATTAAAAAAACGATTAATTAAAACAACCTGTTCCTGCTCTGATAAATGGGCTGAACCCAAAATTATTTTTTGCCATTTATTCGCAACATCAACTCGGCTAGATCCGTAATTTGTATTAATCAGTTGGATAAACTGATTAAAATTAAGCTCAATATTGCTGATGGCTGTACTCATGACTAAAACACTCAAAAACAGCGCATAAACTAAAATGCGCATGCGCTGAGGAGCCCAAATAATGAATAAAAATTTAACTGCTTGGGGCATTTAACTAATACGCCAAATACATAATAGGTGCCATAATCCTATCTAAGCTAATTGAATTAAGAGGCGGTTAGTTTATTGCGCCCCACCTCAACAATAAAAGCAACTTATTAGTTATAAGCTGCTTATTTACTTTTTACAAATCGAGATAACATTGCAGGCAATAAAGTTAAATCAGTAATCAGAGCCATCATCATTGCCAAGCCAGTTAATAAACCAAATAAGATACTAGGTACAAAGTCAGAAAAGCTCAGCAGTGAAAAACCTAAGGTGATAATGAGTGACGTAAATAGCAAAGCAAAGCCAACACTTTGAAAGCTATTATGCATGGCTTGGTTCGCATCGTGTGATTCAGACTCAGATAAATAACGATGCACATAATGAATTGTATCATCTACTGCTATCCCCATTGCGATCGCCGAGATAGTAATGGTCATTAAATCTAACGGGATTTTTAGCCAGCCCATAGTGCCAAGCACCACTAAAGTAGATATCACATTAGGAATTAATGCAATCAAAGCCACTTTAAAAGATTTAAAAATTAATAAAAGTACAAAAAATAGTGCAACGTATACTATGCCCAAAGTTAATATTTGAGATTTAAACAAGCGCTGCAATATATCCTGATACAATACAAATAAATTCGTTAAGGTATAATTATCTTGCTTAATATCCACCGCAGCCAAATCTTGTTTTATTTGTTCTAACAACTCTGCACGGTTCAAACCTGGGGTTGTGTCTTGCACTCGGCTGCTAATTCTTAATTGTTGAGTATCTGGGTCAAAATAAGCACCTAGCAATTCTTTTTTCAGTGATTTATCTAACAAATTATAGATAACCGATAGTTCGTATTCAGTTAATGGTAAGCCATCATTAATTTGTTTTGCCAATTTAGCAAAATTTACAATTGAGGTAGTACTACCCATTGCCTCATACTGATCTAAAACATGCTGAATTTTTTGCATGCTTTGCAAACCTTGGGCAGTGATTGCTAAATCATTTTGTTGTTCACTTTCAGGCAATTGATACACTAAATCAAAAGGCGTAGAGCCACCAAACTCTTGATCAATAAAGCTTAACTCTTGATGGGTTTTAGTTGAAGATTTAAAGTAATTAATAAAACTATTTTCGACATCTAATCGCGCAGCTCCTATTGCACCGAACACAATAATCAGTGCCGCGACTATAAAAGTTGAGGTTTTATACTGCTCAGCAATATAAGAAAAAAATCGAATAATGGCTTTTGAGAATCGATTTTCCAGCGGTTTGTGCGCGGGGCTCAATAAGGTTAATAAGCTGGGAAATAATAACAAACTTACGGTAATAGAGACTAACATGGCTACTATCATCATCCAGCCGAACGCAACAACTGGCTGAATTCCACTAAAAATTAACGAACCAAAGCCAACTGACGTGGTTAACCCCGCATAAAAACAAGGTTTAAATTTAGCTAAAAAAGTTTTTTGAGCAAGCTCAGCATGATTTAAATCGTTATGTTGAGCAGAAATTTGCCGGTACTCCACCATTAAATGAATCACAATGGCTAAGGTTAATATCAGTTGCAAGGCAATAAAATTAGATGAAATTACTGTGGTCTTCATGTCCAGCATGCCAAACAAGCCAACCGTCATAATCACACTAACCGCACAACAAAAAATTGGAATAAAAATCCACTGCCACTGGCGAAATAATATCCATAACAACAAACAAATAACTAAACCAATCGCACTACCAAATAAAACCAAGTCGCTTTGAATTATTTGAATTAACTGAAACCCTAAAACATGTGGCCCTCCTAAATAAATATTAGCCTGATCTTTATAGGTATCGGTTATTTGATATATTTTTGAAATTTCATCTTGGCGCTGCTTGTTTAGTTCAGCAACTAAAGGTTCAGCTTGTTTATTTAATTGATCAACCTTTTTTTGATCGGCCTCGGTAAACTCGTCATTTAATACTTTCTTTTTAAGATCGGCTATTTTATTTTGAATTTTTTCAAGTTCAGGGTTAGATTTAAATACCACCTGAATCGCGGTCGCACTTTGCTTTTGATTAACTAATAAATCTGTATATAAAGGGTGGTCAGTGAACACTGACTTCATTTTTTCAGCTGAGTATTGCTGAGTCTGCCAAGTTAAATCATCAGGATTTAGATCCGGATCGAGTTTAGGCATTAAAGATAATAAAGGTACATTCAAAATAGAGGTGACTGAATCTACTCGTTTTAAATCTTTAAACTTACCCATCATTTGATCTATATTTTGAAAGGTTTGCTCTGAAAATATAGCCGAATCTTTTGCTTCATAGGCAACCAAAATAAACTCTTGAGGTGAAAATCGTTTGTTCATTAATTGAGTTTCAATATACAAACGATTATTTTTAAGCAGTAAAGTTTCGGCAGAAGCATCAATTTTAAAGTTTTGACTAAACCAAGCTAGTACCGCGGCTAACAAAATAAAAGCAGCTAATATCCACTTTGAAAAACCAGTAATAAAACCTGCAAATTTATTCATTGTTCATACCTTTTTTATTTTTATTATTTGGTTTAACTGATTTTTCGTTTTCAGATTTTTCTTTATCAGGAAATTTAAAAGCTTGATCTCTTAATACACTTTGCAAGTACAGGTTTCTAAAAAACGTATAATGATCATCACTTTGATTTCTTAATTCTGGGTAATTAACTGCGGTTGGCGCTATTTCGTGAAACTTGGCATAAGCTTGAATGTATAAACTATCCGGATTGCTAGTTGCTAAATTAATTGGACTGGCAAACCCTTCGGTTAACGTTGAAAAACCATTACGCACATCGGTCTGCCCTAATAAAGGCAATACCAAAAATGCGCCATGACCCACTTGATAATTCGCTAATGTATTATTTAGGTTGGTATCTTTGTATTCAATATCAAACCAACTCGTTGCCGGATCAAATAAACCTAAAATACCGATTGTACTATTAATAAAAAAGCGCGCTAGGCTTTTTCCACTTAACCCACCTTCTAACTGAATAGCATAATTAATCGCATTTAAGGGTTCGTCTATATTGTTAAAAAAGTTGCTCACACCGTCTCTAAATATATCAGGGGTGTAATCTAAGTAACCTTTACTAACAGGAACTAATACATACCGATAAGCTATATCATTAAATTCAAAGACAGGCCGATTAAACCATTCTAACGGATCTTCAAAGTCTTGCTTTTCTTCGTAGCTCACAATTAATGGCTCTAATTCGGCAGTGCCTTTACTGGTGGTTACCTTAATAGGTTCAGAAGGCTTATTGTGCTGAGTATTTTGTTGCTGCTGTGGTTCAGACTGAGCTTGATCTGGCATTCCAGAGCAAGCCGCTAAAAGAAAAGGAAAGATTAACCCTAAGAAATGACATGGTTTAACACTGCGCAATTGATTTGGCTTCACCGAATAAGACCCTTTTAGTAATTAACCTAAATTCTGGATAACAAGTTGCTTTTAATCGCTATTTTTTTATTGACTACTTTTTTATTTACTACTTAGGTAAATCTATTTGTTATTGACACACAAATTTTCTTTGGGTGACCAAAAATATCGCACTAAAATATTAAGGTTTATTTAACATCAATAAATTCAATACTCTAGCTAACTTCTTATCCTAAATTCAGGTTACATTATAAGCTATTAGTATTTAAGTTATTTATAAGCTAACCAAGTTAATAAACTTATGCAAATACCAAACAACTTGAGATGTGAGATATTACACATTTGCTATACGATAAGCTCACTTTAAATAGAAGCGGCTAATATTGCAGCTTGTTTAATAGCGCTTTTGGCATCTAGTTGCGCCGCTTTATACGCTCCGCCAATGATATGTACGGGCTGATGAACAATTTGATCACTTAAGTTTAATAAAGATTCCTGCCCAGCGCACACTATAACCTGATCAACAGCCAATATCTGTGGTGTTTTGCCAATTAATATATGTAAACCTTGCTCATCTACTTTTTGGTATTCAACCTCATTTAGCATTTTAACGCCCTGTTGGTTCAATTCTGCTTTGTGAATCCAACCCGTGGTTTTAGCTAGCCCCGCACCCACTTTGGTTGATTTTCGCTGCAACAAATAGATAGTTTTGTTTGCCTGCTGACCACTTTTGTCCACTGAAGTGCGTTTTAACCCGGCTCGGCTAGATAAACTCAAGTCAATCCCCCACTGCTGTGCAAATTGAGCAATATCGCTTTCGGCCCTCGGCTCTACGTTCGCCGTATTAAATTGGCTTACGTATTCTGCAACATCAAAACCAATCCCACCTGCCCCAATAATGGCAACTGAGTTAGCGGGTTTAACTTTTTCAGATAAAATATCGGCATAACTCACCACCTTAGGGTAACTTGCGCCATCCAATGCAATTGCACGCGGTATAACGCCAGTTGCTAACACAACTTCATCAAAATCAGCCAAGTTTTCAGAACTAGCGCAAGTATCTAAAAATATTTTTACATTATGCAGCGCCAAACTATTTTTAAAATACCTAAGCATTTCGTAAAATTCAGATTTTCCTGGTATTTTTTTCGCAAAGTTAAGTTGCCCCCCTAATTCACTTTGCTGTTCAAATAAACTAATTTGATGGCCGCGCTGAGCGGCATAAATAGAAAAAGCCATGCCTGCAGCCCCACCTCCCACTACCGCAATTTTTTTTGGTTGTTTGGTTGGTTCAAAGTTAAGTTCTGTTTCATGTGCAGCTCTAGGGTTAACCAAGCAAGATGCTAACTTGCCTTCAAACACCTGATCTAAACAGGCTTGATTACAAGCAATACAAGTATTTATTAATTTAGTTTGATGATTTTTTGCTTTATTGACCCACTCACTATCAGCTAAAAAAGGCCGAGCCATTGAAACTAAATCGGCACAACCATTTGCCAGTACTTGTTCTGCCGTGTCTGGCATGTTAATTCGATTACTAGTAATAATAGGTATATTAACATGCTGTTTAACTTGCCGACTAACTTGCGCAAAGGTAGCTCTGGGTACCATAGCCGCAATGGTAGGGATTCTGGTTTCGTGCCAACCAATGCCAGAATTTAGCAAATCAACCCCTAAGGCTTCAACCTGTTTCGCAAGACGAATAACTTCATCGAACGTTGCACCATCTTCCACTAAATCTAGCATAGATAAACGGTAGATTAAGATAAACTGCTCTCCTACCTGAACTCTAATTCGTTTAATTATTTCAAGTGCAAACCGGCAACGATTATTAAAATCACCACCCCATTTATCTTTTCGTTGATTCGTTCGCTTAACCAAAAACTGATTAATTAAATACCCCTCAGATCCCATAATTTCCACACCATCATAACCAGCTTGCTGCGCTAGCTTGGCTGCATTAACATAATCATCGATTTGAGAATCAACTTCTTGTGAGGTTAGTTCATGAGGTATAAAAGGGTTAATTGGTGCCTGAATGGCACTCGGCGCAACAATAGCTGAATGAAAACCATAACGTCCTGCATGTAATATTTGCATGCAGATTAACCCACCGGCTTGATGAACAGATTCAGTAATTTGACGATGTTTATCAGCATCTTCAGCGGTTGCCATCAAAGCTTGTTTAGGCGCAAGGGCGCCCACTTTATTGGGAGATATTCCACCCGTGACAATTAATCCAACCCCGCCATTAACTCGTTCTTTGTAAAATTGTGCCAACTTAGTAAACCCATTATCAGCTTCTTCCAAGTTGGTATGCATTGAGCCCATCACAACTCGGTTACTAAGTTGCCAGTGTGCTAATTTTAAAGGGCTAAATAAATGCGGGTACGACATATAGAATTCCACTTTAATTATATTTTTCTTTCAGTATAGTCTGTTGTAGCTGCTTTTCGATATACTAAAATTAACTGACAAAACGAAGACTGAATTTAAGATGGAATTTTCAACTAGACTCACAGACACAATTAAATCAATTTGGGCATTTGTTGTTCAAGTTACCCAAAAATGCCAAAAAGACGAACTCACCGTTATTGCCGGACATTTAGCTTTTGTAACCTTGCTGAGTTTTGTTCCCTTTATCACAGTTGTATTAGGTGTTTTTAGCGCACTTGATATATTTGAAGATGCAAAACATCTGATTGAAAACTTTTTATTTAATCAATTTGTGCCAAATACTGGAGCCGAGGTGCAAAATCATTTGGTTAAATTTATGGATAATATAGGCAAAATGACAGGCATAAGCTTAGCAGCACTAGTTGTTATCGCGATTATGCTACTCAAAAATATAGATAAAGAGCTCAACCGTATTTTTGTCACCGACAAAACTAAACCCTTTTGGAAAGATTTATTAATTTATTTATTAGTTATTATTTTAGGCCCTATACTTATCGGTATTAGTGTAGCTGCTACCAGCGCTTTTATGGCACTTGAATGGATAGAGCAAGTTGCCAGTTGGTTGCCAACTAATTGGCTAAATGCCGCTTTACCAATAATGTTTTCATTTTTATATTTTTTATTGTTATATCGAGTTGTGCCAATTCGTTCTCCCTCAAGTAACGTTGCCATTATTGGTGCTATTATTACCAGCTTATTGTTTGAATTATCTAAATATTTATTCAGTTTATATATTAGCTTGTTCCCGACGTATCAGGTTATCTATGGTTCATTAGCGGCCATTCCGATCTTCTTTTTATGGGTTTATTTTAACTGGCTGATTGTATTATTTGGCGCAGAATTTACCTGTGTATTAGATGATTTTAATAAAAAGAATAAACCAGGATCTATACTCAATAAATCCAACGCGAAAGGTTAATGGTTATGTTCATCTACCCGGAAATTAAAGCAAATAGACAAATTTGGTTACCGACTACTGACGGGCATCAGATTTATTTAGAAGAGTCTGGCAATCAAAATGGCTATCCAGTTATTTACTGTCATGGCGGTCCGGGAGGTGCAAGTAGTAACCAATTTAGGCGGCTCTTTGATCCTGAATATTACCGTATTATTATTTTTGATCAGCGCGGCTGTGGTCAATCTAAGCCTTTTTTATCACTTAACCATAATACCAGCGAGCATTTAATTGAAGATATAGAGCTTATCCGCCAACATTGCCAGCTTGATAAATTTTTATTAGCTGGCGGAAGTTGGGGAACAACGCTGGCTTTACTATACGCTCAACAATACCCACAACATGTTAGCGCCATGCTATTAAGAGGTATTTTTTTAGCTCGCAAACAAGATTTAGCTTGGCTATATGAACCCCAAGGAGCCGCGCGATTATTCCCTGATTACTATCATGAATTTAAAAAGTTTTTATCTAATTCAGCACAGTCTAGCGAACAAATCATAGATGAATATTTAGCTCAACTTACTAGCAGCAATCAAATTAAACAATTAACAGCCGCTAAAGCTTGGTGTGCTTGGGAAAGCCAAATTGCAAAATTACATTTTAGCCACGAAGCAACTGAGCAAGCCACTCAAACGCATCATGCAATGGCTATGGCGCTATTAGAATGCCATTACTTTAAAAATCAATGCTTTATTGCCGAAAACCAAATATTAAATAACATCGATAAGCTAGAATCTATTCCAGCAACCTTAATTCATGGCCGATATGATGCGGTTTGTGATTTAAGTCAAGCTTGGCAACTTAATCAGGCTTGGCAAAGTAGCCAATTATTAATTGTACCTGAAGCAGGACATTCCCTAGGCGAAATAGCCATTGCCAAAGCTTGCTGTCAGGCCTCTGACGATTTTATGAAGTACTTTAAAGAACAGGAAAAACTAGAAACATGATTGCTTTATTACAAAGAGTTTCCCAAGCCAGTGTCATGGTAGACGGACAAATCATTGCCAATATTAATCACGGATTACTTGTTTTTGTAGGCGTCGAAAAAACAGATGATGAAAAAAAAGCGAAACGCTTAGCCGAGCGCGTCGCCGGATATAGAGTATTTGAAGATGAGCAAGGTAAAACCAACCTCAGTGTAAACGATACAGGTGGCGAAGTATTAGTGGTATCGCAGTTTACGTTAGCCGCTGACACTAAAAAAGGCATGCGTCCAAGTTTTTCCGATGCAGCATCACCAGAACTTGCCAATCAATTATACCTAGACTTTGCCAGTCAAATTGAAACTCAAGGTTTATCAGTACAAACCGGCAAGTTTCAAGCTGACATGAAAGTTAGCCTAATCAATGATGGTCCTATGACTTTCACATTGAAAATTTAAACCTCCATAGGCGTTGTTTTTCACGTGAGACAACTTAGCTGCAGAATAAGAATAATCAAAAATAAATCAACTAACATTTCATATTAAAGATGCATCCGAATTCACTTGTATTTGTACTCTTTAACCAATCTTTTGGGGTACCTGGCTCTAAATTACCGTCCTAAAATCTGATACTTAGAATAGATATGTCAATTTACTTTACACCTAAAGTTTATTCCATTTACCTTTATTCTATATGCCTTTGAATGCTAAGCGTATTATCAAAACGGTTTAAAATTTGCTTTGTTTCAAAAAGTAATCATAAATTGGAATAAAATTAATGGATAATAAATTAGTACCTGCTTTCATTGCATGTGCGTTAATGGCTTCATGTGGTGGAGGTAGCTCGGATGGTAACGATGCTGCTAACGACAATGGTATCCCCTTTGGCATTCAAGACGGTATGCCAGTTTCTGGAGTGTATCTATCGGTAAGAGGCTACACCCCAGATAGAATAATAACAGAAGATGAACAAACCGATGGGGCAGCTATTTTAATAGATAAAACATTAGCCATAGTTCACAAAGGCCATTCATTTTTAATTTATAATTTATCAGGCGATCGAAAACGCCTAAATGCTGAAGGACGTTTATATAATGCGGATGGTAGCTTTAAACAAAATATCAGTTCTATAGGATTAGCCCACAGCACCGAACTTAATGGCGTTGAAGACTACTCTGAAACAGTGGAGCTACACACTTATGAGTATAATTTAGTGACGAAAAAAGAAGCCGCAGGGCGATCTGTTTCCAACTCAACTTTATACTCAGGTCTCACTTACTTAGAAGCGCCTTTTACGACCTTAGCAGGCAACTGGGTTGCAGAAGACGGGATTAGTAGTTTTGCAATAAATACTCAAGGTGATATTACAGGATCAGATCAATCAGGTTGCCAATGGGAAGGTCGTTTAACTCAGCCAGATTCCAACCGGAGTGTATTTAAATCAAATTTAACACTAACAGGATGTAATAGAGCTGGAAACTATACAATGTTTGCTGGGTTTACAACGTTAGAAGATTATCGAGTTGATTTGAGCAACATTACATTTAACAATGATTTTGCTGATTCCGACAACTGGACGAAACAAGACTAGGGCTTAATTGTCGTATTAAATTTATTGCCTCACGCAAGAAGTGAGAGAGTTAAATTTTAATATAAACTGTAGCTTTAAAAGGCAAAGATAAAAGGGCAAAAGCATTTTTGCCCTTAATGTTTATTTAAAAACCATAAACAAACTCTAAGCCATATAAAGTTTTACTATAAGGGCGATCAAAATGGATTTTTCGATGACGGACAACGAAATTAATCCCCCACTGAGCATGGCTATACCCCATTCCTAAAGTGCCGCTGTAATCAAGTTGATAATCCTCATAACGGCGCGAGTCGTCAGTATTAATATCGAGTACCTGACCAAATAACAGCCGCCCTGTATCTACCCCACCTTCAATAAATAAATGCCAATTTTTATTGATAGGTACATTCATTCTAACCGCATTTTCATAAGCAAAATAATCACTACCATTATAATCGTAGCTACGATAATCATAATCTAAGCGACCAAAAACAAGCCTGTTTATAAATAACAAATTTAAATCATTAACTTGATTAAAGCCTTCAAATAAAGGAATAGCGATATTTAAATCATAAAAGGTGTCGCTATCAGTTTGTTGAGCTGACAAGGCGATTACCCAATCTAATTTCGCAGGCTTATTAAACCAAGCGTTTTGAGAAGTTTGATATGTGTAATTATTTTTCGATAGAATAGAGGACTCAGCCGTATCATCAACTGCGACTGCGGGCAAAGAGAATAAGCCCAATAGACAAGCAGGCAAAAATGAGTTAATTAGTATTTTTTTCAATTCGATTTCCTTATATAGCCCGAATAATATTATCACTCGAACAATATTACTCCATTTCTTATCACTATTTTACATAACCAGGTGCGGGTTTTGCTTGTTCAAAACTGAGTTGTCGCCAAGCTTCATACACAAAAATAGCCACTGAATTTGATAAATTTAAACTCCGGCTATCAGGCATCATAGGTAGCAAAACTCGGTTTTGTGCAGCAATCATACCTTCGCGAATTTCAACTGGTAATCCTTTAGTTTCAGAGCCAAATAAAAGCATGTCACCCGCTTGGTATGACACCTCAGAGTGGTATCGAGTTCCATGCGTTGTACAGGCATATATATTTTTAGGTTTTATTTCATCAATACAGGCTTGAAAATTGGGGTAGCGTTTAACGTCTGCGAACTCATGATAATCCAAACCTGCACGTTTTACGCGTTTGTCATCCCATTCAAATCCCAGCGGCTCAATTAAATGCAATTTAAACCCGCTATTAGCACACAAGCGAATAATATTACCGGTATTTTGCGGAATATCGGGTTGATGAAGTACAACATGCAACATGGTATGACCTAAATCAGAAATTAAATAGCTTGATATTGTAATCTATCTGTCAAATTGCACCAAGTATTAACTCAAACGCATAGCGCAGTGAAATAATTACTTTTTCACTGTAATTATTGCAAGTAGCGGGTCTGATTAATAAATGTAAAAACCTCCCCCTTAAAAATAAAAATAAAAAACAAACCTTAAAATCAATAACTTAACAACAAATCAGCATATTGGCACGATATTAGCTTTAGAGAAAGAGACTAAGTAAACACAAACGACAACATAACCAGATGGGATAAGCGGTATCTGAGTTACAAGTTGTAATAAACAGACGTTAGTTAAACGGAGGTATGTATGTTAAGTTGGAGTGTAACTTTTTTAATAATTGCTTTAATTGCTGCTGTATTAGGTTTTTCCGGTATTGCTGGCGCAGCGGCAGGCATAGCTAAAATTATATTTTTTATTTTTATTGTTTTATTGGGCATTTCGCTCATATCTCGTGCTTTACGAGGTAAGTCTTCTAAACTATAACTTACTATACCAAAGTTTTAGTTTGTTAATATTATTTATCCAACACAAGGAGTTAAGGTATGAAAATTAAATCAATCGTAATGCAAGTTTTATTTGTAATGTTTGCTGTAACAGGTGTAGTAGCTTGTGAACAAGGACCTGCTGAAAAAACAGGCGAAAAGATGGATGAAGCATTTGAAGATGCAGGCAACAAAGCAGAAGACTTATGCGAAGATGCGAAAGAAGGCGCTAACGCTGAAGATACAGATTGTTAATTTAACTGTATTCGTTAGACAAGCCATTTTTAAATTTACATAAGCAAAAAGCCTTTGATTTAACATCAAAGGCTTTTTTTATGCGGTTCTTAAATGTGGGTAGGTAATACACCCATTTTTAATTGACGCTAAAAGTAGAAGGTTGCGTTATTAAAGCCTGTTTGTATTTCGGTGGTATGCCACCAATTGCCTTGTTTGGTCGTTCATTGTTGTAAAACCATAGCCATTCTGTCGCATGATCTTGCACTTCGGCAATACTGCTGAATAAATACTGGTTCAGCCATTCGTAGCGAACGGTGCGGTTATACCGCTCCACATAAGCATTTTGCTGTGGGTTGCCTGGTTGGATAAATTTTAGTTCAACATCATGTTTTTCAGCCCACTCAGCCAATAACGCACTGATATATTCCGGGCCATTGTCACTGCGGATTTGCCTGGGCTTTCCACGCCATTCAATAACTTGATTGAGAGTGCGGACAACACGTTCAGCTGGCAGCGAGAAGTCTACTTCAATCGCCAGACCCTCACGATTAAAATCGTCAATGATATTGAGTAGCCTGAAGCTGCGGCCATCAACAAGCTGGTCATGCATAAAATCCATAGACCAACACTGGTTTATCGACTCAGGCACAGCAAGTGCTTCAGGTTTATCCCGTTTTAAGCGCTTCTTAGGCTTTATGCGCAGATTAAGCTCCAGCTCCCGATAAATCCTCAACACCCGCTTATGGTTCCAGCCAAAACGTTTCACATTACGTAAAAAGTAAAAACACATACCAAAGCCCCAACTGCGGTGAGTTGTCGTTAGCCAAAGCAGCCAGTCAGCAACTAGCGCGTTCTCGTCACTCAGTTTGGCCTGATAGCGATAACAGGTTTCGCTAATCCCAAACAAGGAACACGCTAACTTGATGGCAATGGAATGGTTTTGCACCGCCTTTTGCGCCAACTCCCGTCGGCGCGACGGCTTTACCACTTTTTTTCGATGGCCTCTTTGAGGATTTCAGCCTTTAGTCGCTCCTCGGCATACATCTTTTTAAGCCGTGCATTTTCGGTTTCCAGCTCTTTTAATCGGGCCATCATGGACGCATCCATGCCGCCAAACTTGGCGCGCCATTTATAAAAGGTAGCCGAACTCATGCCATGCTCGCGGCATAGCTCCGGAACCGGCGCACCGGCTTCCGCTTGTTTTAAAATTGCCAGGATTTGGCTGTCGCTAAATTTTGATGTTTTCATGCAGAATCTCCTGCGTTTATGTTACGAGAAAATTATACTTTTGACGTCAGTTATTTTTAGGGTGTATTACCGGTAACCTCAACTCGGGTTAAGGTGTATCCTAGCTAATTGAATTATTTAAGCTTATCACTCGACCTTCCTCAGCTATGGGGTTTATGCAAAGGAATTTAACGCAGCCCCGTAAAAAAGACCCTTTGAAACATATTCATTAAATCGAATTTAAGTTAGGTAGTAATGTGAGTTAGTTACAAATTAATCTGGCTGCTTAATTTTATACTTTTATTATAAAATTATTGATACATTTTACCGTTATGCTTTAACCACCCGCCAACATGACGACCTGCTGGATCATGATGAGTCCAATGAACGACCCCTCCTTTTTGATTCCATTCATATTCGCCATAAAATTCAACACTATCCCCTTTAGCTATTGAATCTATTCTCCCCGCCAGGTCGATATTATGTGCAATCAGAATGGTTTGCCCGGATAACATCTTTAGAATAAATTTTTGATGACGCGAGCCTTGATTGTCATCTTTCAGTATCCGAATAACAGTGCCACTGCCTTTAACCTGCACATCGCTCTGATGGTTCTCATAGGCAGATTTAACTGAAGCGGCTTGAGCCAAATTAATTGCTTGTAATAAAACAAATACAATAAATAGCGACTTAAAGAATTTACTCATTTGCAAAACCTTCCCTAGTAATTTGATAGATCATTCATTAAAAATTAAATAGATTAAAAATTTAAGCTAACTGAAAATTGCTGAATATTAGAACATATGGTTAGAATTTACTAATACTTGTTGCAATTTACCTTACCTACAAAATTACCTACATAAGTCAGGCATTATATAATTAAAGAAAGTTGGGAGGAACGTAGTTAAAGTATTGAGTGCAGTATTGAGTAGAACGCAGAGTAACTATTGATTGACGCTAGATGGGGCATCTAGCGTTACTTACCCCACCCACGCCAAAGTATTTTAAAATGAAAAGTTGAAATGTGTAGACAGCTACATTATTAATAGTACTTTTAATCGATTTTATAATTGGCTTTAATATTGGTCATTAATTCGCCTGCAGGGTAACTGTCAGCCGTTTCAGGTTCAGTGCCTTTGCCCATCTTAATTTCAATAATGCTTTCAATTACTTTGCTCTCATCGCCAAAATTAAGCCCAATACCAACACTACTGCTCGGTCTTGAATGAGTACTACAACCTAAAACACCACAAGACCGATAAATATCACGACCTGTGCTCACACCGACACTCGAACGAGGGCCCACTGACTTTTGGTCAATCAGAGTTTCTCTTGAATTCACCACAAACCATTCATAACCTTGTTGTTTTGTTAACTCAGCCGCGCGTAATAAAGCAAAATCCATCACCATTAATTTATCATCTCCTCTGGTTTTAAAACCCACTCTGTATCTGTCTGAGGTAATTTTACTATCTGTGTAGCCATAACCTGAGTTTTCAGCTGGTTTGTACTTAGGGCCAGAGGCGCACCCAATCAGCCCGATTAAAGTTAAGGTCACCATTAAAAATGGTTTAAATATAATAGTCTTCATCGCTTTTCCTTTTTAATTAATATTTTTCTGATGTGGACCAATCGTTTTTAATGGCTTGTTGCTCTGCCTGCCGATTTAAAAACGAACCTTGAGCCATATTATCAATAGCTTGTTTTAATACGCCATTTGCAGAGGCCGTTTGATATTCTGCCTGCAAATTTTGAGCCTGATAAAAGCTAGCGGTCAGTTGCCATTGGCTATTCATTTTACAAGCTATATTGTTTTGAACTTGCGTTTGGTTTGAAATTTCAAATTGCCGACAATATTGGCCTTGTTTGTTTTTAAAGCTTAGTTTGGCCTGTAGCTGATTACCAGCTAAATTAATGACTTTGTTACTGGGTTCAACATTTAGAACATTATTAATTTGCGACCAATTTGCCATTGTAAATGGTGATTGTGATTCCACGGGCTTGGTCATATAAAGTTGAGATAAGCTCATACCAGCCAGTAAAGCCACACTCGCAGCCATAGCTAACTGTGATTTTGACGA
Organism: Catenovulum adriaticum; assembly: GCF_026725475.1. Lineage (NCBI taxonomy): Bacteria > Pseudomonadati > Pseudomonadota > Gammaproteobacteria > Alteromonadales > Alteromonadaceae > Catenovulum > Catenovulum adriaticum. Next base: position 300,489 of record NZ_CP109965.1, on the reverse strand, counting down.
GCGTTTAAACGACTGCCAAGCCGATAATTTAACCACTTTATCATTACTTGATGATGTATCTTGCGAATCATCAGGTAATGCCGCTAACATCTGCTGTAAGGTTTCAGGCAAAGGCCGCTGATTAATTTTAGCATAATGCTCAATAATTAATTTATCAGCTAAAGCGAGCTCTTCAACTCGGCTAACTAAACTATCATCCGTTGCGATACACTCTCGAATTTGCTCCATCTGAGCATCATCTAACTCGGCATCTAAAAAAGCACTTAATTGTTCATCCGTTATTTCAGTATTCGGTTTTAAAGGGGTACTCATGCCAATTCTCCTTTGCTTTGATCATGGCGAATTAACTTGTGTAAACTCACTCTTGCTCGTGCTAGCCGACTCATAACAGTACCAACAGGAATCGCTAAAGTTTCAGCCACATCTTTATAAGAAAAACCTTGCAATGCGACTAATGAAATAATCGACCTTTGCTCATCAGGCAAAATATCCATTGCCTGATTTAATTCATTTAAACTAATTTGACTGGTTTGTTCGGCTTCGCCGTCCACTATCTGGTATTCGGTTAGTACCTCTGAAAACACAGCGTTTTGCCTGACTTTTCGTGCGCGGTATTCATCTATCCAAATATTACGGCAGACTTTAAACATCCACTTTTCTAACATTACATCATCCGGCACACCTTTATCTAACAATCGCTCTACCGTATTTTGCAATAAGTCATCCGCATCATGCTGATTACCTGTCAACGAAAAAGCAAATCGTCGAATCATAGGGATTAACCGGATTAGGTCTTTTTTCATTATAGTTTCTCGTAAATAAGCGTCATCATTATTAAGTTAACGGTTTAAATTTTGATTTATTCCAATGTTTTTAAAATTTTTTACGGAATAAATTCCCCTGCTTAAACGTTCTTTATACTATGGTATAACCAATAACTGTTAAAGAGCATTATGAATTTAATTAAACTAACGCGTTTGGCGTTACTCGCCAATATACTGTTAAGCCATGTTAGCTATGCTGATTTAATTGATAGCCAACTAGATACATTAGGCTCGATTGAACAATCGCTTGACGCTGAAATTATATCGCCTGATCTACCTGTTATTAAACCGATTCAAGACGCTGACTTACCTACAAAAATAAATACGCTTGAACAAAAAATAGAATCTCAACACTTAAAAACACTATCTAATAGACTCAAAAAATTACCTGCTCAGCTTAATATTAAAAATAAAAAAGGTGAAACTCAGTTTATTGAAGTAAACGTTGAAAATGGTTGGCGTGCGGTCAAACAAGAGTGGCTCGTTATGCTCAATACCGTTGAGCTTGCTGCATTAAAGCAGCTTAGCCAATCGGTTAAGCTTAACATTATTGAGCAAACCTATTTTAGCCAACTTAATACCACTCTGGTACGTTTTAAAGTAGATAGCTCGCTTGATAGCTACCTTGCGCTGAAAAAAATACTACCGACTAGTTTGCTTAATAAATTGGATAGAAACCATATTTATAATGCGCAAAAACAAAGTCCGCCACCTGCAACTGAGCATTTAAAACCAACCGATTCAAAAGCTTCTATTTGTCCAGCGCCGGTTAGAGTAGGCATGTTAGATACAGCTATCGAATTAAACCACCTAGCCTTTAAAAAAAGTAAAATAAAACAACAACTTTTTCTTACAACGAATATCCCACAGCCTAAAGAACATGGTAGTGCGGTCGCAGCCCTATTCATTAGCTCAGCTAAAAAAGTGCCTGCTTTATTACCTAATGCGCAGCTTTATTCTGCTGGTGTGTTTCATGCACAAAGCACTTATGCTCAAGGCGCAACCGTGCTTAATTTAATCAAAGGAATTAATTGGTTATTGTCACAACAAGTCAGTGTTATCAATATGAGTTTAGCTGGCCCAGATAACCAAGTGTTAGCACAGGCCATCTCACAGGTGTTAAAAAAAGAAGTGGCAATTGTAGCCGCCGCAGGTAATCAAGGCCCAACGGCTGAAGCTATGTATCCAGCAGCTTACTCAGGCGTAATTAGCGCAACCGCAGTCGATGCCAACCAGCAAATTTATCGCTGGGCAAACCAAGGAAGTTATATCGATTTTGCGGCATTAGGGGTGGCGGTTAAAACGGTAACAATAGACGAAACATTAAATGGTTTTGGCTTACAAACTGGCACCTCAATGGCTGCTCCTGTCGTAAGCGCATTTGTCGCCTGTGAAAAACACAAACATCCAAATTATTTAGCCCACCTGATTTCACTCGCTCAAGATTTAGGCAAACCAGGTCAAGATTCTGTGTTTGGTCATGGCTTGTTATCCATTAACCCTACCAAATCATTTTTTTAACTTTAATTGCCCTACCCCAATAAATATAGAGCAACTAATCTAAAGCTAAATAAGCGCTTTTAATATTTAAAAGCCTGCCTTAGGCTCACCGATGCTAATTGCTCGGTGTAATCAGCGCTGGCGATATTAGACTGATAATCTGCATATTCAAGTTTAGTATGTAAACTAAAAATTGAGTTTAAATTCAGTTGCCATAATAAGTGTGCTGATTGACGAATATCGAAACGTTTTTGCGCTATGCTGGGTGTGACATGTTGGTAATCTCGTTCCAAGTAACTTAATGCTAGCTGTATTTTTTGAGTTAACCCCCAAACTTGATACTGATGAGAGTATTGGTTTTGCAAACGAAACTCATCATAATCGAATGTCTTATCATTAGCTGACTGGCTGTCTGTAGATAAACTCAACGAAACAAAACTTTTAGCTTGATTAAAAAAGATAAAACCATCAGCCGAGGCACCTATAGCATTGGCATCTCGCTGACTAACCAGAGCGAATGATTTGTGTTTAAAGTGAGTCGCTAAGCGGAAAAAATAACGATTATTAATAAGCTTACTGCCATACAAACTGGCTTGCTGTAGCTTCAAAAATGATTTATCTGCTAAATCGGCATCGGCCAAAAAATACTGAGTACCCAATTTAAAATGAGATAAGTTTTTACTCACATCCGCCGATATTTGATTAATGGTTAAATCAAACTCATCGTATTTTTGATACTGCTTGGTCGAATACGCATAACCTGCTTTTACTTGTACGCTTGGACTAGCCTGCCAATTTAAATTAGCTTTACCTTTAAATTTTACCGCAGTGTCTGATTGTTCAGTGAGTTGATCAAGTTCAATAACACTTAATTGGCTATCGTACTCTAAACCCGAAGATAACGAAAAATTAGTATGAATTGATTCGCTTGAAAACCCATCAAAGCTCAATAAAGAAATGGCTAAACTATAAAGTTTAATTTGAATATTCATTTTGTACCTCGTCACTCAAATTAAAAGCTGAAAAAACCAGTAACCGACACGCAGCTACTGGTTCGCAATGATGAAAATTAAAGCAACCCATTTTCGCTTACTGTGCTTTCCAGCGTATTTTCTACTGAACTTTCCACACTAGTTTCAATGCTATTAGTTAATTCATTTGCAACCGATGCATTCACTTGATTACTGACACTATTTTCAGCTGAACTTTCAACGCTTTCTTCTGCGGTTAAATTTAAAGCTTGCGAAATATTATCTGAAACAACTTGATTAACGACTTCCGTTGTCACTTGCTCTGCGACCTGAGCTGATACTTGATTTCCAACCGCTAAACCAGCATCAATAGCAGCATTGGCTTGCTCAGATACTGAACTTTCAATAGTAGAACTCACTTGCTGTGAGGTTTGTAGCGCGGTATCCGCACTAGTGTGTAGTGTTTGTGATACATTTTCGCCAAGCGCAATACTTTGCTCATGAAGAACATCTGTGGTGGCTTGTAGTTGACCATTAGTATTACTTATTAATTGAGCGTTAGATTCAGCTGAGCCTGCTCCATTGACCTGAGTTGAATCAGGTGTATTCTCATCTAAAGTATCAGTGTTTAAGCTACTGTCTGCTGAGTTATTGTTTATTGAGTTATTGTCCGTTGAATGAGAGCCCATTGAGGTAATGTTCATGCCGTTATTTACAGTTGAGCTTGATTCAGCATCAGTTTGCGCAACAGTTTCTGAATTTGCCGAATTAAACTCTGTTGAGCTTTGCATGTCTGATTCTGAACCAACGGTTAATTGAGACGCGGCATTATTCTGGTTCGCTTCAATTTGGTTTTGCGAACCTAATTGATAACTACCACTAATACTGGTTTGTGCCATCGCAGACAATGAAGTAAATGAAATAGCGGCAAGCAGTAAGCTGGTGTGAGTTAAATTATTCATAATTAAATCCTCTTGTTTTGCGTTAATGTCATCCAGTTAACGAATCAAGATTACGATTTATTCCGAGCTAATTTATTAACACTTTTAGAATGTGACAGGGTTCACAAAAGATATCAGCTAGTGATATTCTCCTTGCTAAATAAAATTGCGAAAACTGAGGTTCGAGTGCAACTGTTTGTATTTTTTCCTTTAATTTTGATCATTGGCCTGCACTGGATCGCACCCGAATTTAGCCAATTTTTAGCCAGATCATTTCCGATTGCTGTCTATTGCCTACTTGTTTTAACGATTTCATTGTCGGTATTAATGCGGCAATGGCGTTGGTTGTATAGCCTAAGCTTAATTGCTAGTCACTACATTGTGGTGCAAAATACCTTGCAGCAGCCTTTAGAAAACCCACAAGCTGCAGCTATTTACTACTTTTTGCCTATTATATTTAGTGTGCTAATACTCGGTTTAGAGTTTATTAAAACGCCCCAACTACCAACCAGAATAGGGTTTGCCTTTTTAAGTGGATTATTCCTGCTACCACTTTGCATGCAATGGCTCGGCTTAGAAAGCATATTAATAACACCAAATACGCCTGGTTTTTTCATTGAACCTATAAATGAAACCGCTCGGTATAGCTGGTTTTTCTTATTAATGGTGGTCACTATTAGTTTAAGCGGTGTTGCTTTCTTATACTTACGTCACTCAAATAATCAAGAATATAGCCAGTTTGCCGCTTGGTTTTCTATCATGCTGTTTTATATTTATATTGAACAAGCACACATGTCTGGTTGGATGACACTTGCCGCTACCTTCTGTTTGCTGGTGAGTTTATCCGGACAAATGCTCAAACTCGCTTATATAGATGAATTGACCCAATTACCTCAACGACGAGCCTTATTAGGCCATTTAAGTCGTTTAGGTAAACGCAGCGCTGTCACTATGCTGGATGTCGACCATTTTAAAAAATTTAATGATACTTGGGGGCACGATGTAGGCGACCAGGTACTTAAACTTATAGCGTCAATATTATCTAAAACCCGGGGCGTAAAAGCATATCGTTATGGCGGTGAAGAATTCACGTTAGTTTTTAATCACGATGATCCTGAAATTATTGCTGAACGATTAGAGTACATCCGGGCGCGAGTTGCCAATTACCCATTGGTTTTTAGACAATCCAGCCGGCCCAAAGATCACCAAACCGGAAAGCAAGCCCGTGGGCATAACAATGTTGGCAAAATATTACATGTTAGTATTAGTTTAGGTTGTGCAATAAGACGCCCTGGCGAACATACCGAGCCCTTATTAAAACGAGCTGATCAAGCATTGTATCAAGCAAAAAATGCAGGGCGTAACCAAGTTACATTTGCAGATCAACCTCTAGCTCGGGTTGATTTAAAACATACAAAATTAAGTTAGGGTGTGTATACTTCTTTTGCTTTTTCACAGCTTACATACAAATTAGCTTGCGTTAATTTAGGATGGTACAGCTTAGCTTCAAAGCAATAGTCCGTGACAAAGTGATTAAATTGAACTTGGTTTTTCGATAACTCATTAATAAAAGCTTTTTCATTTTCGGAAAAATCTTCTCGCCAGTATTTCATTTTATAGGCGAACCGCTGCGCGCTATTCCGTTGCTTTGGTGCAGCCGTATCTGACGCTAAGTGCCAAACTTTATCGATACTTTCATCTTTAAGTTTTTGAAACTCAGGTGTTTTCCAAATTTGTATAGCCGCCAGCAGCAAAAATGACCAGAAAATTAATTTTTTAATCATTACTACCTCTAAAAACGTAACGATAACGAAATAAACAAAACCTAACTCACTATACCATAAAATGAATCTTGCTCAGTAATTAGAGCATTAGCTTAAATCAAACAAACAAAGCATCCAATCAATATTTTATCCTAAGTAAAGCGGTTAAATTGATCTAGCGCATGGCAGTCCAAATTAGTGCAATTATGTTTCGCCTCACCCTGCCCTTCGCGTTATACTTAGTCCATTCTATTCGTTTGTAATATTGAGATTAGAGCAACCTAATGAGTGAGCAAATCAAAGTAAAATCAGACACCTCTCCTAATTCCAGCAACCCCGTAAAAATTCAACCCGCTAAAACTAAGTCTGATGGTGCAGGTAACGCAAGAAACCGAATTTATGTTAGAGCCGTAAAAGGCATATACCAAAGTGTTCGCCAGCGAATGGGGCTGGTATGCATGTTATCATTTTTAATTTTGCCTTGGTTACAATACCAAGGGCAGCAAGCCATCTTGTTTGATTTAGCCAATCAACAATTTCGTATTTTTGCCGTTACGTTCTGGCCACAAGACTTACTCCTATTAGCCTTTATTTTTATTATTGCCGCCTTTGCACTTGTGTTAGTGACTACCTTTATTGGCCGCGTATGGTGCGGTTATATGTGCCCTCAAACCGTCTGGACTTTTATTTTTATTTGGTTTGAAGAAAAAATAGAAGGGACAAGGCATCAACGAATGAAGCTTGACCAACAACCTATGACAGGTAAAAAAGCGTTTAAAAAAATAGCCAAACACGCTTGTTGGATAGGGTTTAGTTTGTTCACCAGTTTAACTTTTATTGGTTATTTTGTTGAGATAGGTCATTTGTTCATCGACTTTTTTACCTTTTCTGCTGGGTGGCTAGTCAGTTTTTGGGTGCTATTTTTTACCGTTTGTACCTATGGTAATGCAGGCTGGATGCGCGAAATTATGTGTACCCATATTTGCCCTTATGCCCGATTACAATCAGCCATGTTTGATAAAGACACTTATACCGTGGCGTACAATCCAGCTAGAGGTGAAAACCGTGGCCCAAGATCACGCAAAGCCGACCCAAAAACTCTAGGTTTAGGTGACTGCATTGATTGCAATTTATGTGTTCAGGTGTGTCCTACCGGGATAGATATTCGTAACGGACTGCAATACGAATGTATAAATTGCGGTGCTTGTATTGATGCCTGCGATGGCGTAATGGATAAAATGGGTTACCAAAGAGGGTTGATTAGCTACACCACAGAGCGCCAACTATCAGGTGGATTTACCCGTCTGTTCAGAACTAAATTATTTGCTTATAGCATTATTTTAGTTGTGCTCATTGCCTTGTTTACAACAACACTCTTGTCGCGAACGCCTTTTGATTTAGATATTATCCGAGATAGAAATCAATTATTTAGAGAAAACTTTAGTGGTGAAATTGAAAACACGTACACCTTAAAAGTACTTAATCAATCACAAACCACAGTTACCTATCATTTATCACTCAGTGAATTAGCTAGTGAATATAAATGGATTGGTGAAAAATCAATTACCGTATCTGCCGGTCAAGTAGAAAGCATCCCGGTTACTTTAGCAGTTGATCCCAGCTTATTAAGTGATACCCGAAATGATTTCTATTTTGTGATTACCATGAAATCAGGGCAAGACAAACCAGTTACTCTGTACGAAGAAAGCCGTTTTTTTAAAGGCCGTTAATTTAAATAAGCATTTAACCCCTAAACCGAGTTAAATGCTTATCTCAGTAATCTAAACTTACCTTTATTACTAGGCTTGTGTATTATGGCTTTTATTTTTTGATTAAAGACATTCTATGCAAGCCGATTCACTTGATAACTTTTCTTTTGCTTCACTCACTCCAGACCATATTTTAGATGCGATAGAATCTATCGGTATACGCCCAGAATCAGGTTTAATTGCCCTAAACAGCTATGAAAATCGGGTATATCAATTTATTGCAGAAAATAACAAACGGTATGTGGTCAAATTTTATCGCCCTGCCCGCTGGACTCAAGCACAAATTTTAGAAGAACATGAATTTGCTTGCCAACTCGACGAAGCAGAAGTGCCTATGATAGCACCGCTTAAAATAAACGACCAAACCCTGCACCAATTTAATGGTTACCTATTTTGTGTGTATCCAAGTGTGGGTGGGCGCGCATTTGAAAACGACAATTTAGAGCACTTAGAATGGATGGGCCGATTTATAGGCCGCATTCATTTAACCTCAAAAAAGCAGCTATTTAAACACCGGCCATCGATTGGTACAGAAGAATATTTAGATTTAGCCAAACAACATATTATTGATAGCAACATGGTGCCACCCGCACTAGAAACTGCCTTTATGACCATTTTAGAGCAGTTAATTATTGAAACAAAAAAACGTTTTAAAATGGATAATTTATCACAAATCCGATTACACGGAGATTGCCATGCCGGTAACATACTGTGGCGAGATGGTCCCCAATTTGTTGATTTAGACGATGCTCGAAACGGCCCTGCAGTACAGGATTTATGGATGATGTTATCCGGTGATCGCCCCCAACAAATTCTACAACTCGACACCATGTTAGAAGGCTATCAAGAATTTAGCGATTTTGACAATAAAGAGCTTCACCTAATTGAACCTTTACGTGCCATGCGCATGGTGCATTACATGGGTTGGATAGCTAAGCGCTGGTGCGACCCTGCATTTATTCACAGCTTTTCATGGTTTGCTGAAAGTAAATATTGGGAACAGCAAATATTATCGCTTAAAGAACAACTTGCAGGGCTTTATGAGGAACCATTAAGCTTGATGTCAGGTCTATGATACGATAACTTTAACATATACGCTTGCTGGGGAAACCTAGTTAACTGCAACAATAAGTCTATTGGAACAATTATGAAAAAGATTTTAAGTTTTATTTTTATTTTATTCGCTCTGCCTTTAACAGCATGCGCAGATACCGAATTTAAAGAAGGTACACATTACGAAGTTTTAAATAAACCAGCCACTAGCCAACCAGAAGTAAAAGAGTTTTTCTCTTTTTATTGCCCCCACTGCTTTGCATTTGAGCCAATCGCCGATGACATAAAAAAACAATTACCCGCTAACGTCGATTTCAAACGTAGCCACGTTGACTTTATGCCTAGAAACAACCGCGAAGTTGCAACAGGCTTGGGAAAAAGCTTAGCTGCGCTAGAATTAATGAAAGCAGACAAAGAAGGTGTATCGGCTTTATTTAAACATCTTCATAAAGACAGAAAACAATTTAGCTCAATGACAAATGTACGTTCGGTATTAGCCGACGCAGGCATAGATCCAGTTAAATACGACTCAGCCTACAACAGCTTTATTGCAGCGGGCCAAGCTAACCAAATGAGCTCAGACCAAAAAACCTATAACATCCGCAGCGTGCCAACGCTGGTTGTTAATGGTAAATATAAAGTAAAATCAAGTGGCTTAAAAAACGAAAAAGAATATGCAGAAGTAGTGCTATTTTTACTTGAAAAGAAATAAGCTAAAAAAATAAATTAATAAACAAAAACCCCAGTTGTGTTGCCACAACTGGGGTTTTTGTTAAATCAGTTAAACTTAATTTGCAAACTTAACCTAAAAGCTTAGTGAGCAGCTAAATTTATAAAGCAAGCTTTAAAATAGCAGTCACTTTAGTTAAATCAATATCCTGATGCTCACCTAGTTGAGTCATGCCGTTTTTCTCAAGGTTAGTCACGACTTGCGTTATCGCACTTTCAGTTAAATCATAATCCGCTAAACGCGTTTTAACTTTCATTTGCTCAAAAAAGTTTTGTACAGCCTGAATTGTTTTATCAATTTGTACCGCATCATCAGACTCATTAATCGCAAATACACGCTGACCTAACTGTTTTAATTTTTCAGCTTTTTTATCACGCTGAACGTACATTAGCGATGGCAATACAACAGCTAAGGTTTGTGCATGATCTAAATGATAAATAGCAGTTAATTCATGTCCTATCATATGAGTAGACCAATCTTGTGGCACACCCTGACCAATTAATCCATTTAATGCCATAGTAGCCGACCACATAATATTGGCACGGGTGTCATAGTCTTGAGGGTTTGCTAACGCTTTAGGCCCCTGTTCAACTAATGTTTGCAAAATGCCTTCGGCAAATCTGTCTTGTAGTGGTGCATTAACTGGGTAAGTTAAATATTGTTCAATAACATGAACAAACGCATCTACAACCCCATTACTGATCTGCTTTTCAGGTAATGAATAAGTATAAACAGGATCCAAAACTGCAAACAAAGGCTGCACTAAAGGTGAAGTAAAAGGCAATTTTTGCTGAGTTGATTTACGTGTAACGACAGAGTTGCCATTACTTTCAGAACCCGTTGCCGGTAAGGTTAATACACAGCCTAAAGGTAAAGCTGATTTAACTTCACCGCCTTTAGCTAAAATTTCCCAAGGATCACCATCATAGTTAACCGCAGCTGCAATAAACTTACCGCCATCAACAACACTACCGCCGCCTACAGCTAAAATAAAACCGATAGATTCTTGCTTAGCTAACTCAACTGCTTTAATAAGTGTTTCGTAACTAGGGTTTGCTTCTACCCCTGAAAATTCAGTTACTTCAAAGCCATCGAGCAAATTAATGACATCATCGTAAATACCATTTTTTTTAATCGAACCGCCGCCATATAAAAACAAAACTTTAGCATTGTTAGGAATGCGACTACGGGCTTCATTGATTTGCTTTTCACCAAATAAAATTTCGGTCGGATTTTTATAAGCAAAGTTAAGCATATTTTTCATTCCTCTTTAAAGATTTTAAAATAAAGGCCATCAATTAAACGATGGCTTTGTGTCTGTTTGATTGCACTGAAATCAGTATATTAAAGTTTAAGTGGATAAAGAATTCAGTTAATCTTGCATTAGGTATCAAAAAACTGATAGGTCGTCATAATGTCTTACTTTGCTCAATTAAGAACATTTGTTGAAGTTTATCGCAGCGGCAGTATTTCACGCGCGGCAAACAACTTAAATGTATCTCAACCCTCTGCCACATCACATATTCAAAGTTTAGAAACTATGGTGGGCCAACCGCTGTTTATTCGCAAAGCCAGAGGGGTGGTTGCCACACCCACGGCTCATGATTTGGCACAACAGGTGTCCCATCATTTTGACGCAATCGAAAGAAAAATTGCCTCTGTTAGAGGCCGAGGTAACGAGCTCCAAGGCACTATTAATATTGCAGGCCCGGCAGAATACATTAGCTATGTCGCTTCTGCGCAGCTCGCTAATTTATTACAGGCAGGTCAAGTTAGAGCAAATATTCATTTAGGTAACCGAGCTAAAATATATCAAATGCTAAGTAATGGCGATGTTGAACTAGCTATAAGCGCCTCTGTGCCAGACTCAAGCCAATTTGACTATCAAATACTTGACCGAGAATCTTTAACTTTAGTTGCAAACCCATTTACCGCAAAGCAAATTTTAAATAATGAAATTAGTGCGGAGCATTTATCTTGCTTCCCAGTGGTTAGTTACGATACTAACCTGCCATTAATTAGAGAATATTTTGCTCAAACATTTAATGCCCAGTGCCAATCAGAGATAGCCGCTTTATGCCCAGATATACGCGCATTAAAAGGCTTAGTTAAAGCTGGTTTAGGCTACACAGTACTGCCAGATTACTTGTGTGACGATGCCATAAAAGCAAATCATTTGGTTAAATTGGGAATTGATGGGCCTGAAAATTTAATTTATTTAGTGTGGCGAAAAGGGGCTTTGTCTAACCCAAGAGTTGAGTATGCTCAAGATATTTTGCTCGCATTTTCAAATATCAACCAACGAAATCGTTAACCAAAGAAATCACTAACCTCAACTCGAGTTAGCAGTGTGGTTATAAACCACAAAAGCCGTGATCAATAAAACCTTAAATAGCTTTTATTGATCACGGCTTTTTTCTATATACAGTTCAAAAATAGCAAGCAAAACAGCCTGTATTAAACTGTACCAATTAGCAAAAGTTAGCGCCTTAGCTGCGTTATATTCATAAATTAAAAATATTTAATAACCCCCAACTGATAACCATTTACCTCAGCGCCATTTTCATCAATATAATTCATATATTCTAAATTAGCTAAAACCTTATCGCTAAGCCTAAGATCAACCCCAACCCCAAACGACACATCCGATTCAGATTCAGACGAATCACCTAACGAACTTGTATAATCAAACGAGCTACGGGTGTAACCTGCAACGGCATACGGGTAAATAGATTGAGTAATAGGCACCCCAGCTCTAATATATGCACCATATAAACTGGCTAAATCAATCTCAGTACCCATTGTAGTATCATCTTTAATGCTTGAACCTAATCTCAGCTCTGCTGAAAAATTAGGGTGAAATTGAGAGCCAATACGACCTACCAAGCTGGTCAGGTTTACTTCGGCAAAATCTTCATCAGCAAAAGCAGACTCTGAATAATTCGTTTTAACAACCCCAATACCTGCATACTTATCAGCTATCGCAACACTGGATAAAACAGATAAACTCACGAAAGAAATTACCTTATAAAAACGATTCATGGCGTACTCCTATTACTTACTAGCTTAAGTTTAAATCTATACCAAGAAAACAAAAAATAACAAAGTTTGCCCCTTAAACTGTGAACCCGATAAAAAAGCGCTGTTAAAAGTCAGAACAAGTTCAAACTTTAACGTCTAAAAAGCGGTCGTTATAAGCATACTTTTAACTTTTGGATTGATGATTGTATATAAACTCAACTCGGTTTAATGAATTAACTGATCCAATTCGCGCTATATACATAAGGCCGGTACGCCTCCCAAAAACCAAAAAACCACATATTGTTTACAATAAACTGTAACATGTATTTTTATTTATAAAACAATAAGGTATATTTGTAAAAAATATCAATAAATTGGAATTAAAAATGTTTGCTCACTTAGTAAAATTTCGCCTTCGCAAACTGGTATTGGCATGTGCTATTTCAACCGTAGCCGCCTGCTCGGCTCCACAAAATCAGGTTGTTAACTCTGTAACCACTGCCCCTATAAAGTTAGATACACGCTCGGTACAAACCCTTAATGTAGAGGTTGAGGCGCATTTAACCCAAAGACTAACAGTCACACTTGAAAACCCGGCAAACTATGCAAACCTGACCATTTTATCGGGTAGCCAGATACTAGCTGACAGTTTAAATATTCCCACGTCTGGCCGCCATACGGTTAACGCACTCGTTCAATTTAAAAATACCGGAACAACTGAGATCTCGCTATTAGCCGAAAACGCAAATTTAGAAATTTACAGCATTGAACTGAGCCCAGTTAAAGGTGTCGACCTACCCACATTTAGCGATATTTCGGTGGCTGCCGGATTAGATAAAGTAAGTTCTATAAAATATGGTGGGCCGACAATTGCCGACTTTGATAATGACGGCGATTATGACTTTGTTGTCAACAATCATAACCTGGAGTCTAGCAAACTGTATTGGAATCAAGGAGAGGGTACGGTTAGTAAACATCATAAAGATTTATCTCGCTGGTTTATGAATGATCTACATGGGACCGCAGCCGGAGACTATGACAATGATGGTGATTTAGACTTAGTGGTAACCCAAGGTGGCGGCGTTGGCAAAAACCCTTCAACTGCTAATTTTTATCAAAACAATAACGGCGAATTAGTCTTGATGACCGAAGATGTTGGTATAACCAAAGGGGGCCGTGGGCGTGGTGCAAAATGGTCTGATATGGATTTAGATGGTGATTTAGATTTACTTTTGTTTAACGAAACCAGTCTGCACGGAGATAAACCGCAGCACTTTTTTTATGAAAACCTAGGCAATGCAAAATTTAAGTTAAAATCAGTGCCAGGCATACAAGATGTGCATCCATCGCGCGCAATTGTAACCGACCTAAATCAAGATAATATCGATGATATTATTTTTTACAGCCCCTTATCAGTTTGGCAAGGCAACGGTGATTTTACCTTTACTGATATTAGCGGGCAGTTTCCGGTTGAGGTAACAAAGTCAAAAGGCACAATCGCAATTGCAGACATTGATATAGACAATGATGGCGATTTAGATCTTTACATGACTGGGGGTGAATCTTATGGCCAAAACCCAACCAACGCCCCCATGTTTGACTTTGATGCGCTAAAACAAAAACTCTCTATTCGTAGCGAAGGTAAACCCGGAATTGAATCATTTAACTTTACAGCCAAAGGTAACGTAAAGTTTGCTAATTACGAATTTTCTGCCAGAGCCATTCAACGCAGTAAACAATATCCAATTTATGTAGGTAAAGATAAACAGCTAAAAGCCGTTGATCAAACAGACACCTTTATTTTAGATCCAAAAAATTCAACCGCTTGGCCTACCGATACCTCAAAAAGTGGGTTGTATTTAGGTTACTTAGGCAACGGCGAATGGAAAGCCATGTTAGTGCGCGAAAAGCATTTATTTTGGAATTACAGCTTTTCGTTATACGGTGTAAATTCTGCCACACCTGATTTTGAACCGGTCAACCGTAATCAGCAAGATCTTTTATTACGTAACGATCAAGGACAATTTGTTGATGTTTCACAAGAATGGAAAATTCCGTTAGGTGGTAAAACCAATGGTGTGACTGTGGGTGATTTTAACAATGATGGTTTACAAGACCTGCAACTTTACCGCTGGGGCAAAATTAGTGACCGGATATCAGATCTTATGCTGTTAAATACCAAAAAAGCTCAGTTTGAAGTAACCAGTATGCATAACGCCAGCAACATAAACAGCGCAGGCCACGGCGATATGGGACAAGCGTTTGATTTTGACTTAGACGGCCGTGTAGATTTATTAAATGGTGATGAATCGGGTGAATGGTATTTATATAAAAACCAAACTGAAAATCAAAACACATTTATTAATGTACGGGTGGGTTATTCACCCAAAGCGAATATAGACCCTATTTCGGCGCGAGTCACAATAACCACAGACAAAGGTATTGTTTATAGCCGACGTGTGGGCTCAGCTGGCGCCATTTTCTCACAAAGCCTGCTAAATATAGTCCATTTTGGTTTAGCTGATACTAAGCGTATTCAGTCGGTTAAGGTGCGCTGGCGCAATGGCGAAACACTCGAGTTTAACAATAAAACCGTTAACCAAATGCTAGATACAGATAAACGAGATCCGGCTCAAATCGCCTTTGAATCAGAACAGTTTGAGATCCGTAAAACGAGCACAAGAAACCTTAAACTTAACTTTATGCCAAACAATGCTGATCAATCCGTTCGCTGGCAATCAGCTAATTCAAAGGTTTTAAAAGTTAACCAGCAAGGCCAAATTACCGCAACCGGGCAAGTGGGTGATAAAACCGATATTATTGTGACCAGCCAAGCCAACCAAACAGTTGCACGAACAACAGGTACCATTACCAAGTGGCAGCCTGTAAAGGTAAAATCGATTGATGTATCGCTTGATAAATCTTGGTTATGGGTTGGCGAAAAACTCAAAATTAACACCAGCATAAAACCTGAATATGCAGACAACAAAATGCTTAACTGGCATACGAGCACGCCTGATATTATTAAAATTTCTAGCGAGGGTGAACTCGCAGCACTGGCACCGGGCCAAGCTGTTATAACGGTATCGGCTCAGGGCAATAACGCCATCAAAAAACACATAGAGCTAGAAGTTAAAGATAAAACGCCCGCTTCTATCAATATAATAAATGAAGATTTTTATCAAAACAGTACACACCACGTAGGAGATACTTTAGTTGTGAAAGCTGAATTTCACGCAGGCTCAGGCCATAAAGTGATTCTTGCGGACCAAGGCGGGCTGCGTTTTTGGTTACGCCACTTTGAATCAGAATGGATACCCGTTAAAGATGTCATTTTAAAAGATGCAAGTGTCGTTGGCCAAGAATCAGGTGAGGTAGAAATGGCAGTTTCATTAAAAGACTTAACGCCTTCAGATGAATTACCTGAAGGACACTTTTATTTACTGGGTGTTTCTTTTGCGTCCAGCAATGGGCAAATTTATAACAAAACCATTTACCCACTTAAAGTTGCCGCGCCTGAATAAATGAGCTGGCAACAATGAATTAAATGGGTTTCAATATCTGGCTCGCTAAAAAAGCAAGCATAGGCGTATGCTCTATGCTTGTTCAAATCAAAAACTGGCTGATCAAACAACGAACCAAACTCAATAAATTTGGTTATTTTCGCTTGTACAATGATTCAATGGTACTTGATTCAATGGTATTGGTATTAATCATAAAACCGGCCAAAGCACCAGAAGCGCCTTTTGGTAAATCTAGCTTTTCAACCGACAAAGCATACACAGTAAAACGATACCTATGCACACCATGTCCGGCAGGCGGACAAGCGCCGCCAAAACCTTTGCTGCCATAATCATTTGCTACCTGAAAACTGCCTTTAGGTGCCAAATTTTTTGTGGTACTGCCAGCGCCAGTCGCTAGCTCAGATACGTTGGCGGGAATATTAACGATTTGCCAATGCCACCAGCCACTACCGGTTGGCGCATCTGGATCGTATGCCGTAATGGCAAAACTTTTAGTGCCCTTTGGCGCATTAGACCACTTAAGGTGTGGTGATAAATCGTCCCCGTTACAACCAAACCCATCAAATTCCTGAGTTTTGCTCATAAACTCACCCTGAGCAATATCATTGCTTGATAATGTTAATGAGCTTGCTTGAGTTGCCGCTGAGATACTCAGTGATAATAAAGCAATAAGTTTTAGTGATTTAAACATAAATTCCCTCTGATTAATTGCGGTTAACTGAACAATGCCCTCAACTTACATTAAATTGGCTGTTGATTAAATTGTTGTGGCGGTTAGCTATTTTATTTAGGTTTTACCGAATTAACTAAAAGCCTGAGTCTGGCGTTTTTAAAAACGACTGCTCTTCTGGTGCTGAAACTCGCCCCAGAATTTTATTCCTATGTGGATACCTGCCAAACCTGTCAATAATCGCTTTGTGCTTAAGCTCAAAATGAAGGTTTTTTTCGATCCCCAATTTAGTATAAAGCTCAACTGCCACTTTATGAATAAAAGGCGATTCACTATGCATATAGGGCATATACATGAAACTGCGCTGTTCTGGGGTTAACTCATTATCAAAACCCCGATTTATAGCTGACTGAGCCAGTGCTAAAGCCAAACTATCATAAGCGAATGATTGGGGTTTATCTCTGTAAATGTTCCTGGAAAACTGATCTAATACAATAATTTCAGCCAAACAGCCCAAAGCAGAATCACGCCACTGATACAGTTCACAGTTAACGGCACGATCGTGCAATGCCAAAAATCTTTTTTTCAACTGTAAGTCAAACTCATCACTTTTTGCAAACCAGCTTGATTGATTAATTTCTTCAAACCAAAACTTAATCACGTCCATATACATAAGAAACCGCCTAAATCATTATAAAACCAGAATTGAGCAAAGCCGGATACAAAGTAATTTATACCGGTGCCAATTAAACAGCGGTTAATAACAAATTAACCGCCCCAGCAAAAAAGCACAACTTATTGGTTTAATAATAGTCTATCTGCCCCGCTTGGGGCGAAAATACGTAGGCCACAATCGCTATTGCAACAGGTTTTTATATTTACGCGGCTGTCGCTTTTTAGGTTTTATTATCTTAAGTCGCAAATCTTTAATCAGCGCCTTACTTTTATCAGCTGCTACCCGGGCTATTACTCTAGAAGTACCATCGCCGTTAGAGCGAGTACTGTATTGTTGAACCACGCCATCGGTCTGCCATTTTTTCCCATCAATAGTGCCTTCTATTATAAAAAAGTAATCATAACCCAGCACATCATTGCGCTGAAAGGCAAGCCCTACATATTCACCTTGCGCATCACTTACTTCAATCAAATGAGGTTTCTGTTGTGCAGTTGGTGAGTTTGGATCGGTTGGATTTGTTCCAAACACAAATTCGTGAAAATTGTCGATGCCGTCCCCGTCAGGATCATCAGTGGCATTTGAAACTGCATATTGTTTTTCAAACGCATCCGATAAACCATCACCATCGCTATCAGCTGGCGGTAATGGCGCTTCTGAATCCGTATTATAAAGATCATATTGAGCTAACATTGGCTCAAGCTTGGCTTTTTCAGCCAGTAACATGGCTTTATGCTCACCTTCTGGAAGATCGTTAATTTTAACAAAACTGTCGTAGTCAGCAGGCGTCTTGGTTGCATCGTACCAAACACCGTGCCCATCCTTGAGTACCTTATCATTACGTATCATTTGAGCATCAAGGCGCATCGCATAAATGTAATCGCGGTGCTTGTCAGTTTTTTGAGTCAGGTATGGCCACATGCTTTTTCCATCCAGTTTGTCATAACCTTCGGGAAATTCGAAGCCCATTATGTCGGCCAGTGTGGGTAAAACATCGGTCAAATCAGCCTGAATATTCTGCCGCCCCTGAACCAGTCCCTCTACACCTGGTGCATAGATCATCATTGGCACATGAGGACCTTTTTGCCGATTAATAGAAGCTTTTCCCCAGCCCTGCGTGGCATTATCAGCGGTGAATATAATCACGGTGTTTTCAAGTTCGCCCATATCCTGCAGCTTTTGAAGGTACTGCCATAATTGGTAATCAAGATACTCTAAGTGATAGCTAATCCCCTCTGGGGTAATATTTTTTGTTTTATAAGTGCCATCTTTTTGCGGAATATATTTAGCGTCTGCTCGGGTGTAGGTTCCAAACTTGCCTTCGTCTTCGTTATATGAAATTTCAGGTGTGGGTACCCACTGTGTTGGGTTGCCTTTAACAGCAGGATCTCGTGCCGTATGACCTAGATGAGGAGTGTGGTATACAAAAAATGGCTTGCCCGATGCTTTAGAACGATCCATAAAATCAAAAATGTATTCCATTTCTAGATCCGGCGCATAATCATTCAATGTGGTTTTAACATATTTATACGGCTCAGCAGGATAATCTGGATGATTGATTAACTGTATTTCCGGCCACCAATAAAATGACTTATGATCCCAATGTTTGGGATCAGCGGTTCTAAATATTTCATAAGGGTTCTCATTAGGGGTTCCAAACGGGTTCCACCCTGCGCGTTTAGTTTCGGCAGGATTAAACACCCCTTCATTAAACCCCATGCTAAGCAAATCAGCTCCGTCGGTGTTATGCGTTTTCGAAACCCAAATATTGGCATAACCTGCATCTCGGCTCATGTTTCCAAGCGTAATTGGTGCGCTTTGATAGGCTACGTATTGAGTATGACTATTGGTGCCCATGTGGCTGTTATCCCAATACTTATTTTGATGCGCATAAGTGCCATTCATAATTTGAACACGTGTAGGCTTACATATAGTACTGGCCCAAACCGTTTCAATAAAACTACCACCCTCGGCCGCTATCTTATCCAGTACAGGTGTTTTGGCCCGGCGATCGCCATACCACTTGGTCGACTCATACATCGGAAACTCTCTGGCACTGATATCGTCCGCCATAATCAAAATAACATTCATTGGTTTTGCCGCAACATACCCAACTGAAAGTATACTTAATAGCGCTAGTAATACTTGCTTCATACATCCTCTACTCATATCAACTTACTTAACAGAGCTAAGAATATATGAATTCACTAAAATTGTTTAACTTTTTTTATATTTAAAATTCAATGTTTATATAAATATTTTAAATAACTAAAGTTACATATCCAAAATAATCTATAAAATTTTTACATGGCAGATATGCCTTGTGCGCGATCTACACGCTGTTTAATTTTATCGTAACGTCAAGTTCGCCGCGCGACACAATCAAAATATAGAATGGATGACAAAAATGTTATTAACGCATTTATTGTTTAATCAAAAATAAAAACCAGCGAGCTCAAAGAAAAAACAACTAACTAACTGTCTTTATGAACTTTTATAGATGGCTGTCATTGATTTTTTTAGAAAATTAATGCCGCTCACTCTTAAATGAGCGGCATTACAGTCAAACGGGGCTTTTAGTCATTACTGATTCTGGACCAGTGGCAAATCTAATTAAGATATTTAGGGGCAGTCGGTATTTTAGACTGACGAATTTTAAGATATTCGTCGCGCATTTTTTTGGCGCGCTGCGCTTCAGTATCAACTAGATTTTGTGCTTCCAATTCGCGAATATTATCCTTTAGATTAAATAGTGCGATAGGTTCAAACTCATCTAGTTGATAGTTACTCTGCATGATCAACTTCCAATCGCCCTTAACATAAATCGCTTGGGTTTTACTGCCACCTTGCAAAAACATACGTTCACGGCTAAAAAAGTCACCAGACTGGGTTAATAACGGAAGCAGGTTATTACTATCAGGTGCTGCTTTTTCATCTAACGGCACGCCAGCTGCAGCTGCGATTGTTGCCAATAAGTCCTGAACAACCACTGCCTCGTCAGAGATCACGCCGCCAGATATGCCATTTGGCCAGCTAGCAATATAAGGGGTTCTGTGCCCGCCTTCATAAGGCAGGTTTTTTGAACCTCGATAAATACCACTGGTTTTATGACCGGCCTGAATGCTTGCTCGTTTCATTAAACCGCCGTTATCTGAGGTAATTAAAATTAACGTATTTTGATATTCCCCCCGAGCTTTTAAGGCTGTAACCAGACGCTTTATTTGCAAATCAAGTTCTTTAACCATATCTAAATGCTCTGAAGGTGTGGCGCCTGCAATCTGTTCACCATCAAAAGTTTTTGGAGGCATATGTGGTATATGCACCATTGGGCTCGCATAATAGAGAAAAAATGGCTCATTAGATGTGCGCTGATTGATAAAGTCGACTGCTTTTTGCGAAATGACATCTCCCATTTTTCGCGTATCCCAGTGGCTGTCACCCATACCTGGGCCCTTATCGCTGACAATTTTAGGCTCTATAGCGGATGTTTTATCCAGATAAGTAATTTTAGAATCATCAGTAAGCGGTTGCCACTGCTGGTTTTCATAGGTTAAATAAATCGGGCCTTGGATACCTGTGGGTAACATATAGCTATAGTCAAAACCTAAATCATTCGGGCCGCCGCCAACCATTTTAGTTAAGTCTATTTTTTCCTGTTCTTTGTAATCAGTGCCCCGGTAGATTTTATCTGAATCTTTTAACAAATAATCCCCGCCCAAATGCCATTTACCAACAAACCCTGTTGTATATCCACCGCGTTTAACAGCTCGTGCCAAGGTCATATCCTGGCTTTTAATCGCATTGGGTCTAAACGTATTCCAAACACCCCAAGGGGCATAAGAGCGATAATTATTATTGCCACTTAACACTGCGTAACGAGTGGGAGCACATAAGGCAGTTGCTGAATGACCATTGGTAAACCAAACACCTTGATTGGCAATGCTGTCAATGGTTGGGGTTTCAACCACAGGCTTTTTACCGCTAAATTTTTGGTGATAAAAGCTAACGTCACCCGAGCCTAAATCATCGGCAAGGATCACAATGATATTGGGTTTTGCTGTTTGTTTATGCGCTGCCGGTTGTGACATGGGCGAAGTTGCGGTTTGGCTACATCCGAGCGCTGTCAGTGCAAATGCAGCCGACAATAAAGTTAATTTTATTTTCATCGTATTTCTCAATTGTTTTGTAAGCTAAATCTTATTTTTGTTTTTTCCAAACTCTTACCCAATCATAATAGGTGGTGCGCGCTTCTTGGTTGCCTCTTTTAACCATGCCGCCATCTGGAGGCACTGGGTTCCAGTCGTAAGTTTCAATAGCCATTTGAATAAATGCTGGCACATCCCATACAGCCGGTGGTGTGATTGAATAAACATACTTTCCATCTAGATAAAAGCGTATTTCATCAGTTGACTTCCACCAAGCTGCATACACATAATAATCTTCATGGTTTTTGCTTTTTGTTTTAACCGAACCCTGTATTTGAATTGGCTCTGGATTATATTGGTTTTTACGATGGATCGTATTGGAATGAAAGATTTGATCCCATTCTTTTGCCCAACTGTGGGTTAATTCTGATGTGGTACCGACACATTCTTGAATGTCTAACTCAAGCTTCTTTTTAGAATTGCCTTTTGTCATTAACCAAAATGTTGATGACATTTCTGTAGCGTTGGCTTTCATGCGGGTTTCAAAATACCAGCCGGGTTGCCCTGGGTTAATCGAGCGAACAATAGCGCCTTGGTAGGTGTACTCACGCCCTTTTTGTATTACTGGATCCGGCAAAACACTGACTTCAACTTGCATTGCACCGTCTCTTTCGGACACGTTTTCGGCTTTAAATAATCCGGGTGGTCGACCAATCCAGCCCCAACCATTGCCTTCTGGCTCGATTTGCCATTTAGTTAGATCAATTTCAGTGTCATTAAACTCATCTGACATATTATCAACTAATTGCCATTGTTGAGCTTCTATTTGCGGCGCTTGTCCTGGAATGACGTAAGGACCAGAAGCCATCACCATACGGGCTGGCACAGAGGATTGAGGGGCGGAACAGGCCGTTAATAGGCCTAAGAGCAATATACTAAATATTTTTTTCATTTTATTTTGCAACCTTTTAACAAAGATATGCAAAATATACCCTATTTAGTTTTATATTTAAATTTAAAATTTTATATACATTCACCTAGATGAAGTATCCAAGACCATCACAATTACAAAACCACGCATTAAATCTATGGTTGCTGAGGTTTAATACTCATTTATTTGGGTTTCAGAGATCACTTTGTACGGCACTACAAAAATCATTGCACCAACTGCTACCAAATAAAAAAATAATAGACAGACCTAAAAACCCATGTACACAAAAGCAATAAATTACTAACCAACTGTTTTTATAACCTTTTATAGATGGCTGTCATTGGTTACTAAAAAGGCTAAAGCACTTGTTTTAATCGCATGAATTAAAGAATGCTGTGTGAATCATAAACAGCAACTTTACGCCAAAGGTGTGATGCATCTTCTACAAATTTGTGATGTACGGGCTCATCTTGGTACTTATCTTGTGCAGCTTTATCATCGAAAGTGACAATGAGAGTGTAATCATAACTGCTATCAACCACATCTCGATGAGAGCTAGCTTTAGTGCCTATGTGTTTGCTTTTAACGTATTTAGATGCATTAATAAATTTAGTAAGGTGCGCTTCAAATTCTTTGCGTTCTGAATCACTGTCAGGATTTTTTAACCAAAAGTAGACGCTGTGCACAAAGCCACCAGCTTCAATTTTTTGTTGATCAGCGCTTGCCATAAAAGGCAGCCCCATAAAGGCGATTAGTAAAATGCATAGTTTCTTCATTATTCTTCCTAAGTTTCATCAGTTTTTTGGTTTCTATAGTTTAGGGGGATTCGCTTGTTATTAGAAGTGCTTGTTCGGGGGTTGTATTACATATATCGCGAATTTAGATAAAATCTAAATAGTAGTGATTGAATAATTGAACAAAGTTATAAAAAATTATACCTTTATAAGTGGCTGTCATTTGCATTCTTCTGTTCCAATATGCCTGAATTTCACCCGTCAACAACTAACTGATATAAGGTACTAGACACATTCGTTAGATGACTGCCAAGTTTAAAAATGTCAATAATAAAAACCAATGAATCCAAAGACAAAAAATAACTAACCAACTGTTTTTATAACCTTTTATAGATGGCTGTCATTGATTATTTTTGCTCTAATTCGAGTTTAAAATTATGGCTTAAAAAGTTAGGCAAGGATCAGTGCGTTTAACTTGACAGTGGGAGTCATACCGCCGCGCTCACCGGCAATTTGAAGCGAAGCGGAAAATTGTCCGAGTGCAGCGCCTTGTTAGGGCTTGACATGTATTTTTATACAATTAAACTGGTACTCTCTACAGGTTTCGAGAAGGAAACTAAAAATGAGTACCGAAATTACCATTAAAGAAGCAGCTCTGCAACTAGATATTAGCGAGCAGAGAGTCAGAACCTTGTGCCGACAAGGTGATTTAGTCGCGCGAAAAATTGGCAATTCTTGGGTCATAGATGCTAAGAGCCTTAATAGATACGGCTTAAAAACAGCACACCATGTTGCCGAAGACCATCCTGCATACTTAGCGAATAGCACAAAGCCTATTGCACTAAGCTTCTTTTCAGGGGCAATGGGGCTTGACCTAGGTATAGAGAAGGCTGGTTTCGATATACGCCTTGCTTGTGAAATCGATAAGTTTTGTAGGCAAACTATTGCTTTGAATAAACCTGATATTGCTCTTTTAAATGATATAAACGACTACAATGCTGATGATATCAGGAGTGCTGCAGGCTTAAATAAATGCGATGAAATTGATTTAATTGTCGGCGGACCACCATGCCAAGCATTTAGCACTGCGGGAAATAGGAAGGGCTTCAATGATGAGCGTGGCAACGTCTTTTTAAAATATTTGGAATTATGCCTTGAATTAAGACCCAAGTATTTTGTAATTGAAAATGTTCGGGGACTTCTCTCATGCCCGATGGAACACAGGCCACATGAACAAAGAGGAAAGGACTTTCCTGACCTTGGCGAAGATGAACTAAAAGGTGGTGCGCTAAACTTTATAATAAATAGGCTTGAAAAATCAGGGTATGGCTACTCATTCAACCTTTATAACTCTGCGAATTTTGGAACGCCCCAAATAAGAGAGAGAGTAATAATTGTCTGTTCTCGTGATGGAAAGGCTCCACCATTCTTAATGCCCACACACTCTGAAAATGCAGAGTACAGCTTACCAAAATGGAATACGTTGAAAAAATGTATCTCGAAAATAGACAAACATGATCACATCACCTTCCCAGAGAAGAGACTCAAATATTATCGACTGTTAAAATCTGGTGAGAACTGGAAAAATCTACCGGTTGAACTACAAAAAGAAGCTATGGGTAAGTCTTTTTATTCCGGTGGAGGAAAAACCGGTTTTCTTCGCAGATTGGCATGGGATAAACCTTCGCCAACTCTCGTTACGCACCCAGCAATGCCTGCGACTGATCTTGCTCATCCAGAGGAAGATAGACCTCTGTCTATTCAAGAATATAAGAAAATCCAAGAATTTCCTGATAGATGGGATTTAGCCGGCCCCTTAATCCAACAATATAAGCAAGTTGGCAATGCTGTACCTGTAAGCTTAGGACAGGCTGTTGGAGCCTTGATTTTAAACTTACTGAGCGGTATTGATGTTATTCAATATAAAGGCTTTAAGTATTCGCGTTATAAATGCACGACGGATACGGAGTGGAGAAATGAGTTTAAAAAGCTTGTAGATCGCCATAATTCCAAATCTGAGCAGAAAGAACTGGGTTTTGGTTGAACCACAGTTCTTAAAAATCAGAGCCATGGATTTTCTTTTTCAACAGCCAAACAAGATGGGTTGCTAGCGAGGGTAGATTGAACGAAGCTTACAAAAGAATCTTCCGAAAGTGTGGTGGTTCCACAAATTCCGTTCAGGGACTCCCACATGTATTCAATTCTATCCGCTTTAATGCGGAACCATTTTTCGATCTGAGTTCCATGCCGAATTGCACTGCTTGAGCTATTTTCAGAGTTGCTACGATTTTTAATCTGAAGAAGACGACCATCTTCGTGAACGAAATCGACGGACTTTACGGTTTCTCCCCATGCACAATGCCAACCATTAGGCTCTAAGTTTACTGCCAAATACTCTTCTAAAATTAATCCGAGAATATTTTCAGCCGACATACCTAAACGGTGGGCATAGTTAATTTTGATAAGGTCATTCGGTGTAAGTGCCGTTATTCTCGCCCCAATTATTTTTTCGATAATAGGATCAGACACCGTTCCCGGAGGATTAGAAACTCTTTGGCTTGCTCTGCCATCTTTTCCGCTTCGATATTTCAAAATCCATTTTCGAATAGCGCTAGAATGATCGTCGTTTTTACCCCCAATATTTCCAGGGGCTCGTTCAAAGTCATTAACTATTGCATTAAAAACAATAGCCAAGCTTCCTTCCCATTGTATATTTAAGTCTGAGGCAATTTGCACACCCAGAGCAATCGCTTTTTCCCGACCTAATTCTTCCAATGCTTCTTTTAACTTCAAGTTATTCTCCAATATATAGGTGACGCTGAGCCCTAACAGCTTACTCATTAGAAGAGCATATAGAACTTTTTAACATTGAATCTATCAACGCCATTCTAATGAAATTTAAATTAATCATTTCATAAACTTAAGCCTTGGTTGAGTAAAAAGCAACAAGAATTTTCAGATAGAAAGCAAGCCTATCGTCAAAGCGAGCCAGGTAAGGGGCGTTATGTAAACTCATTATTAAAAAACATAAATAAAATCATATTGTTAAATAACTATATCTCCAAGAAACCAATACCTTGTTAAAAACAAAGCAAGAAATAATCTGAGTTTTTGGTACATCAGCATTTATAACTGTATAAGTAAGCAATAACTTGAGTTTAAGGAATTATTGATGGCTAAACCTCAATTTATCGAGTCAATTAGAACTGAACTCAGAACTAAGCACCATAGTTACACAACCGAAAAATCTTATTTGCATTGGGTTCGTTCCCAAGAGGCCATGTTAATTATTTCTAATCTGTCGGGTAAGTATCGAATTATAGCCAGTTTGTTATTTGGTGCCGGTTTAAGAATAAATGAGGCACTAAGATTGCGAATTAAAGACATTGATTTTCATAACAAAAGTATTTTTGTCTTCCGTGGTAAAGGGAATAAGGATCGCTGTACATTGTTGCCCGAAAATTTAATTGTCTTTTTACAAGCTCAAATTGAAAAAGCTAAGCAATTGCATCAACAAGATATAGAAGAGGGTCTTGGTTTTGCTTCAATGCAAAAAAACCATAAGACAAGCACACCTAAAAACATTCGTACCGTACAAAGCCAACTTGGTCACTCAGACGTTAAAACAACTCAAATTTATACTCATGTTTTACAGCAAGGTGCAAATGGTGTTATCAGCCCATTAAATAAATTTTTAGCTTAAGCATAAAAAATACCCAAGCCAGCTTGGATTAAAAAGCGATTGCTTGGGTATTTTAAATATTTACCTGCGCTCAGATTACATTAAAAGCAGGCCAGAGATATTAAAAGCTGGGTACTAATTGATTAAACAAGGAGTTTTTAGGGGTTGGTCTAACCCAAACTTGCGGCTCGTCTTCATCAGCAAAGTCGATAAAAAAATCATATTCGCCGGTTTGCTCTGGTACAAATTTAAAAGGTTCAAATTTAGCACTGCAATTAGCCGTGACACTGTTATCCGTTGTCACTAATTGATCGCTGGCTTCATAATAACCGCAGTTTGCACCAAGCGACCAGTTTACGTCGGCAAATTTAAATTCGTACGGCTGGCCATCGGCAATTAAGTCAACCGTGGCTTTGTATAGTTGCCCTTCAACTCTTTCTACTTTGGCGTGCTCTTCAGTGTCCCACCAAGTAAAATTACCACGTAGGTATAAAAAGTCTGACCGATCAGTATCTAGTGGATTTTTTTGGATTGGCGTTACTGCGCAGCCTGATAAGATTAAACTGCCAACCACAAATAAAATTAATTGAGTTAATTTCATGTTCAGCCCTTTTATAAAAATTTGGTTATTTATAAATGTAATAGCCAAATTTATTTTTAAGCTAAATTAGGGCGATCCACATCACAATAAAGTGGTACTTGCCCTAATTCAGATTATGAGTTTACTTTTGTAAAACCGAAATATCTGCAATCTGTAAAAATAAATCGCGTAATTCAGATAATAGCAATAAACGGTTATTACGCACGGCTATGTCTTCATCCATTACCATTACGTTATCAAAAAAAGCATCCACTGCATTTCTAAGCGATGCTAATTCGGTTAACGCTTGTTGGTAGGCTCTTTGTTCAAATACAGGCGCCAGTTTAGTTTGCATTTGTGCAATTAATTGCTGTAATGCTTTTTCTTCATCGGCCTGTAGTAAGCTTACATCAACTTGTTTGGCAAGCTCTGTTGGGTTTTTAGCTAATATATTGCTAACCCGTTTATTGGCTGCTGCAAGTGCCTCTGCTGCATCGAGTTCTTTAAATGCCGAAACAGCTTTAACACGTTTATCAAAATCAACTGGCTCGGTAGGACGCTGCGCAAGTACCGCTAAAATAATCTCTACTGGGTAACCTTGATCTTGATACCAAGTTCTAAAGCGGGCAAATACAAATTCGACTACATCAGCTTCCACTTTGTCGTTGCTTAATTTGTCACCAAATAAGCTAACGGCTTTTGCTGTTAGATCGGCAATGTCTAAATTTAGTTCATTTTCGACAATAATTCTAAGTGCACCAATGGCTGCTCTGCGTAACGCAAATGGGTCTTTGTCGCCTTTTGGTAACATGCCAATACCAAAAATACCGGCAAGGGTGTCAAATTTATCGGCTAAAGCCACAGCACAGCTTACTGGGTTTTGTGGTAAGTTATCGCCTGCAAACCTTGGCATGTATTGCTCGTTTAATGCGTTAGCTACGGCTTCGCTTTCACCATCGTGGCGAGCGTAGTGCATACCCATTACGCCTTGCACTTCGGTAAATTCCATCACCATTTCGGTCATTAAATCTGTTTTTGATAATAAGCCAGCGCGTTTGGCATCTGTGCTGTTGCCGTCAATTTTTTCAGCAATATAGGCAGCTAACTCAGATATGCGCTCTGACTTTTCATATAATGAGCCAAGCTTTTGCTGGAATAAAACACTTTTAAGGCTGTCTAACCGGCTTTCAAGGGTTTTCTTTTTATCGGTTGTAAAAAAGAATTCAGCGTCAGATAAACGCGGACGAATCACTTTTTCGTTACCTGAAATAACTTGTGATGGGTCTTTACTTTCAATGTTTGAAATAAAGATAAATTTATTGGTTAATTTACCCGCTTTTGAAAGCACCGGAAAATATTTTTGGTCGCCTTTCATGGTGTAAATTAGGGCTTCGTCTGGTACATCTAAAAATTTATCTTCAAACGAGGCGACTAATAAAACCGGCCATTCAACCAAACCTGTTACTTCTTCTAATAGGTCTTCATCCATATCGGCAATGCAGTCAAACTCTGCCGCTTTTGCATTTACTTGCGCTTTGATTTGAGCTTTACGCGCTTCAAAGTCTGCAATAACGTAGGCTTTGTTTAAAACAGCTTCGTATTCATCCGCGTGGTTAATCTTAACTAAACCTTGGCTATGAAAGCGATGACCTTGTAATTTGGTGTCTGTTTTTACGCCTAACAATTCACCGTTAATGCTTTTAGCACCATATAAAACCGTGGCGGTATGTACTGGCCGAATAAACTGAGTGGCCGAATCACCCCAGCGCATTGGTTTAGGAATAGGTAATTTAGCCAACGAGCGCGCTGCCATATCTATCACTAGCGTTTCAATATTTTGCCCTGTGACTTCGGCTTTATGTAATAACCAAGCACCTTTGTCGGTTTCTAATTGTTCGGCTTGTTCAATCTCAATACCACAGCCACGCGCCCAACCTAAGGCGGCTTTTGTTGGATTGCCGTCTTGGTCAAATGCAGCTTTAATTGCAGGCCCACGTTTTTCAACAATTTTATCGGCTTGTTTGGCGACTAACTCGGTTACTTTAATGGCTAATCGACGTGGCGATGCAAACCAGTTAATTTGCTTATAGCTTAAATCGGCTGATTTTAATTCGGCTTCAAAGTTAGTTGCAAATGCTTGTGCAAGTTTGCGTAATGCTTTTGGCGGTAGCTCTTCGGTACCAAGTTCAATTAATAAATTTTCAGTTGTCATTATTTATCTGCCTGCTGGGTATCTTTTTTTAACAGTGGAAAGCCTAGTGCTTCACGTGCAGCATAGTAGGTTTCTGCACAAGCTTTAGCTAACGCTCTAACACGTAAAATATAGCGTTGGCGCTCTGTTACCGAGATTGCATGACGAGCATCCAGTAAGTTAAATGCATGAGATGCCTTCATCACTTGTTCATAAGCCGGCAATGGCAAATTATTTTCAATCAGCTTTTGGCTTTCTTTTTCGCAGTGATCAAATTGTGCAAATAAAGCATCTACATCGGCTATTTCAAAGTTGTAGGTTGATTGCTCAACTTCGTTTTGATGGAACACATCGCCGTAGGTCACTTTACCCATAGGGCCGTCTGCCCAAACTAAATCGTAAATGCTGTCTACGCCTTGAATGTACATGGCAAGACGTTCTAAACCATAAGTGATTTCACCTGAAACTGGTTTACACTCTAAGCCACCCACTTGCTGAAAATAGGTAAACTGGGTTACTTCCATGCCGTTTAACCAAACTTCCCAACCTAAACCCCAAGCGCCTAATGTTGGTGATTCCCAGTTGTCTTCAACAAAACGAATGTCATGAACTTGGGTATCAAAACCTAGCATTTCTAATGAACCTAAATACAGTTCCTGAATATTACTGGGTGAAGGTTTTAAGATAACCTGAAATTGATAATAGTGTTGTAATCGGTTTGGGTTTTCACCATAACGGCCATCAGCAGGGCGGCGACAAGGTTGTACATAAGCGCAATTGTGAGGCTCTGGACCAAGCGAGCGTAAAAATGTCATTGGGTGGAAAGTGCCCGCGCCTACTTCCATATCTAAAGGTTGAACAATTACACAGCCTTGCTGTGCCCAGTAATCTTGCAATGCAAGGATAAGTCCTTGAAAGGTTTTAATATCGTACTTAGCCATAACGGATGTGAGTACCTTGTCTGTTTGTTGACGGTTATTCGGGTTTTCGCCATGCGAAAATGCGCTGATTATACCTAAGTGAGTAAACTGCAACCAGAGTAAATTGGCTTAGATTTTAACAAATTTGGCAAACTTAGGGGTAATTAACGATAAAATTGCGATTTCTTTACAAAGGCATGCGAATGCTTGCCTGATTTTAGTTTGCTTTCGCCAAATAGTGACTGATGCAATTCGCTTTTTTAGCCTTCTTCTTACAATGGATTCTTCTTGCAATGGATCACTCTGGCAATGGCTTCTTTTGCGATCTTTTAGGATCAAACCGTGAGTCTTATTTTTTAAAATTGATAAAAACTGATAAATTAGCGTTTTGCCTAACCTAAATAGAGCCTTTTTATGTTATCCATTGTGCGCATTCAATTAGACAACCCCTTACATTGTAAAGCTTTGCTGCAATTGCTAACTGACTATGCGCTTGATCCTATGGGTGGCGGCGAAGCGCTGGCTAACTCGACTCAAGAAAACTTAATTGCCCAATTAAAATTAAGGTCAGATTATACCCGACATTGATCAGACGATCATTCAATAATTTTATTTTTAGGGATCGTCAGATCCTCTTAAAAAACATAAAATAGCACTTCAATTTATTGAGGTGAATATGAAATTAAAAATCAAACGGTTAGATCATCATGGAATTGTAGCAGGCGTAATTGACGACTTGAAACTAGTTGAATTAATAGACCAATATTTACCTCAAGATGAAAAGCAAGAGATAACACCAGGTGAAGCGGTTAAAGGCATGATTATGAACGGGTTGGGCTTTTCTAACCGACCTTTGAGCCTCACACCACAATTTTTTGAAAATTTGCCAATGGAGCATCTTTTTAGACAAGGAGTCGAGGCAAGTCACTTTAACCGTCACAAATTAGGACGCACACTCGACCAATGCAGCGACTTTGGTTGTGACAATCTTTTTGCTCGTATTGCCTATCAAGCTTGCCAAATAGAGCAAGTCGACACCCAATTTCAATCTTTAGATACAACAAGTTATTCACTTACAGGCCAATACAATATAGATGATGAACAAGAAGATGAAATTCCAATTCAAATCAAACATGGATACAGCAAAGACCATAGACCTGATTTAAAACAAATCGTGCAAGAGATGATTGTTACGCAAGACGGCGGCGTCCCTATGCTCAGTAAAAATTGGGATGGCAATGCATCTGACAGCACTATATTTAGAGAGCGTGCCAGCGCATTGGTAGATACATTCAAAGCAAGCGATGCCCCCAAATTTTGTATAGCAGACAGCAAATTTTACCACAAAGAAAATGCCGAATTTCTCCAACAAATTCGATTTATCACTCTCATTCCATCCACGATAAAATTAGAAAATCAGTCCATTTCAGAAGCGTTAACGGCCAATGATTGGACACGTATCAACGACAACTATCAATACAGACCGCTTAGAGTTGAGCATATGGATATTGAGCAGCGTTGGCTGGTTGTTTACTCTAACGCAGCAAAAGCACGTGCACAGAAAAGCATCGAAGGTTTAGTGGCTAAAGAGCGCAAAGCATTGGATAAAGCCCTATTTCATTTGCAAGCGCAAAGATTTGCTTGTGAAACGGATGCACAAAGCGCCTTAGCAGTATTAGATAAAAAGCAAAAATACCATAGTTTAAGCATTGCTGAGTGCAACGCACATAATCAATATGAAGGAAAAGGCCGACCCAAAAAAGATGCGGTGGTTCAATCAGTGCAATGGCAACTTATCGGCCAAGTGACCGAAGATAAAGCCGCGCAACAGAATTACGTCGAACAAAAATCTTGTTTTGTATTGGCAACAAATGCCTGTGAAACTGAGTTAAGCGATGAATGCGTTTTTGAGCGCTACAAAGCGCAATCTCATGTTGAGCGAGGGTTTAGATTTTTAAAAGACCCACTATTTTTTGTCTCGTCACTTTTTATAAAAAAGCCAAGCAGAATCGATGCCTTGTTGATGATTATGACGCTGTCGTTATTGGTTTATAGCATAGGTCAAAGACGGTTACGTGCGAATATGGCTAAAGCGCAAGTAACCATTCCAAACCAGATAAATAAACCAATTAGCAATCCAACTTTACGTTGGGTATTCCAGTGTTTTGAAGGTGTAAACCTAGTGCAGCTTGATACCCACTATGACTATGAGTTGGTGCATGTGGATGGGATAAATGACGTGAGGAATAGTGTAATCCAGCAGCTCGCAGGATGTGCTGAACGCTACTATAAAATTAATAATTTTGAGCTTGGGGTCTGATCAATGTCGGATTATACCGGCTGGCTTGCTTACTGGCAGAACCAAGCGGTTGGTTTACTGAACGCCTTTGAAGGTTTTTCAACTTTTTATGCCAAACCTTTACTTAATATTCATGATTTAACCGTTCAGCCTGAGCACAGAGGTAAAGGGATTGCCAAAGCGTTAATGCAAACCGCTGAACAATATGCCGTTAAACATCATTATTGCAAGCTAACACTTGAAGTATTAGACGAAAACCAAGTAGCCAAAAAGCTTTATCAAAGCTCTGGGTTTAAAGCGTATCAATTAGCTGAAAATGCAGGCGTTGCTGAGTTTTGGGAAAAGCCATTATCGTGATTACAAGGGCAACCCTGTTGACATAGCAAACGGGTTAAAACCACAAAGCCAACCAGCACTGCGGTTGCTTAGTATTTTCAGTCTAAAAATAAACATTAATGCCGCTAAATGGATACCCGACGCCTCGGGTATGACGAATAATAGCCGTCATTTCTGTATTTATCGTCATTCCTGCGCAGGCAGGAATCCCGCCAACGCTAACAGTGCAATAAAAGCCACAAAACCAACCAGCCCTGCAGTTGCTTAATATTTTATGTCTAAAAATAAAAATTAATGCCGCTAAATGGATACCCGACGCCTCGGGTATGACAAATAATAGCCGTCATGCCTGTATTAGCCGTCATTCCTGCGCAGGCAGGAATCCAGCCAACGCGAATAATGCAATAAAAACCACAAAACCAACCAGCCCTGCGATTGCTTAGTTCTTGAATTCAAGTATTAAGTCTAAAATTAAAAATTCATGCTGCCAAATGGATACCCGACGGCTCGGGTATGACAAATAATAGCTGTCATTTCTGTATTTATCGTCATTCCTGCGCAGGCAGGAATCCAGCCATCGTGAACAATGCAATTAAAACTACAAAACCAACCAGCCCTACGGTAGCTTAATATTTTCAGTCTAAAAATAAAAATGAATGTTGCCAAATGGATACCCGACGCCTCGGGTATGACAAATAATAGCCGTCATGCCTGTATTAGCCGTCATTCCTGCGCAGGCAGGAATCCCGCCATCGTGAACAATGCAATAAAAACCACAAAACCAACCAGCCTTGCGATTGCTTAATATTTTAAGTCTAAAAATAAAAATTAATGCCGCTAAACGGATACCCGACGGCTCGGGTATGACGAATTAATCTAAACCCTCATTAACTAAACCATAGCTCAACATCTTCAATTATTTTATTGCCGCTATAAAGCGGATGATCTTTTAAGTTTTTCTCAACTTCAAAAAAGCTTTTTTCACTGTCAGACAAAGCTTCATACTCACCTATCACTTGGTATAACCAAACTTCAGGATCAAACTCTAAGCCTAATTGTTGATGATACTCAAGTGCAGACTGACGCTCACCGCTATCAATAATTTGGCAAAAATAATCTTCTACCGCTTGTTTTACTTTATTTTCATCTAATTCAACCTGAGCCATGGCTTCAACCTGAATAGCCTGCGCAGCGCTGGCAACAGGCTGAGATTTAAGATGATAAATCGATTTTAATCGCGCTACTATATGAGTTAAATCAGCTTCATGTTCAGGGTTATTTATATCAATTGCCGCAGGTTTTATAATGCTATCGGCTTGATTAAATAAATTAGGCACCTGACTATGTTTTGCGTATTGAGCAGGTTGATAGCTTGGGTTTTGCTCTAAATGCAATACAAAACCTTTAAGCAGCCGGGTTTTACCCTGAAACTCACGAAAACGCCCCAGCAATTCAGTTAACCGGCCTTGCGCTAAACTAAGCTCTTGGCTAATTAATGAAAAGTTAGATTGCAAAGTAACCACTAATAAGCGCCGTAAATCTCGGTTGCTGCCCGCTTCTTGCGCTAATTTATCAAACTCAAATAATTCAAGCTGCGCCAGCATTTGGCTTACCTGACTTTGCGCTAATTGGTTTTCACGAATTTTAGCGCCTATTGAAGCAACATAACCAAATTCTTTATGAATACGTGCCCATAAGGCCCTAACACTTTGTCTTAACGCATCCACCATTGAATAAATTAATTCGGTTAATTCGGCTAAATGCGCGGATGCTTCTGCAAACTTATGTTTGTCGCAAGCTTCTTTATAATGCGCAACCAACGTCATTACTTTGCTAAGCGAGCCGCCAATATTAGCGTCGATTTGGCGATTGCGTTCATCACTTAAGCCTTCCTCAAGCAAAGCTCGCACCACCCGACGCAAACGCATATCAGATTCAGCATCAGGTCGCCAAATAATGCCTAAATTTTGCAAGTTTTCTAATACTTGGGGCGAATATTGGCTTTCATCAACCGTACCTGTCAGGTAGGTTTGCATAATAAGCTCACTGTGGCGGCTTAATGCTCGTAAAAATTTAGCGCCAACTTGGGTCAGATTATCCTTCACAGTAAGCTACCTTGCTGCATGGCAGCTTCAGCTTGCTCAGTCAGCGATAGGCTTTCAGTTTCATCAATAAAGCGTATCACTTCGTAAATATAATCTAGCTTGCCGGTGGCAATATAAATTAGCTTTTCTGGATTTGGTTTTTGTAAATAGCCCAATTCGCTTAAGCGTTTGAAAACTTGTTTAATTTGGCCATCAACGGTTTTACTGGTTGAGTTAAATAAAGGGTAAGCCGATATCTTAGTCAATTGCTCTGCTAGTGCTGGGGTGTCTTCAATTGTGGTTTGTAGTTCGTTTAAACGAATGGCCGCCCCTTGCGTTAATGGCATGTCTTTACCACTGCTTTCTTGCACTAATAATAACCATTCAGTTAATGGTAATAAGTTGCTGGTTATCTCTTTAAACTGGCGCTCAAGCACTTTGCACTCTTTGTCTGCCAGTGATAGATAGCTGGCAAAATAAACTTCATCGTCTACCGCGGTTGATAAAGTGCGATTTAATAAATTAAGTTGCTGTTCAATCTGCGCTGCATTTTGGCTATTTTTTAAAAACTCAAAGCCATCTTCATAACTAACCCGGCAAATAAACTCACCTGATAATAAACGCTCTAATACTAAACCTGGTTGACTCATCATGCGCCGGCTCCTTCATTTTCAATCTGGTTCGCTTGTTTGGCTTTAATTCGTGCGCTAATGGGGTTCATTCTGGGCTGCACAACCTGTAATTTTTTACTCGCTTTATCAATTAAATAGCGGTTTTCAAATAAATTAAGCACTTCTGATTCTGGGTTTGGAAACGCGCCAACCACACAAATATTATTATGCTCACAAGCGGTGAAAATCTTTTTAACATTGCTTTGGTGTAAAGTGCCTAGCTCATCAATGGGCCAGTGAATCGTCGCTTTTGAATTGCCCCGTAATAAACGAGTAAAAGCCAATAAAAACTTACATAAAATTAAATAAGCCATACCATGACTTGAGGATTCATTTAGCTGGCGGTCGGTACGAATTATTAATACGCTTTGACCTTCTTTAATTTTTAACTCTATATCTAATAATTTACTAATACCGCCAGATAAAGCTGAACGGCCGATAATGTCTAACGCTTGTTTTATGCTTTGCGCATACTCTTGTGTTGGGAGCTCGTGCGCACCTTGCTCTATCCATTCTAAATACAGTTGTTGGAAATATTTGAGCTCTGGCCAAAATTCGAGTTCACTGATTTTAGAGCGAATGTTAACTTGCGATTCAGACACCCCTTCAAGAAATAGCTCTGCGTCAACCTCTTTACTAATTCGACTACTTTGGCTGGCAATGCGTTTATCAATATCGGCCAATACTTGATAATAACTAGATAAGTCTTTGCCAAATATTTTGCCTTGGTCACGTAAACCTTGTAGTCGCTGGGGCACAAAAACATGAATTAATTCAGATAACTTTTCAACCAGCTTTCGGTGATCTAATACAATAATGCCTTGTGCATTAGTTTGGCTGCACTCTTCGCGAGACTTTTCCCAAATTTCAGCTAAACCTGAGCCCGATTGTGAGGCAATTAAGCGATCAAACCGTTCAAGCTGGGTTTTAATTTCAGCTTGCAATTGCTCTCGTTCAGTTAATAAAGTTTGGCCTTGAGTAATGCGCTGAGCTAAATTAGCGTTTTCTTTTGTTACCTGCTCGGGCGGCAGTTTTAATTTAGCAATTTGGCGGTTAACTTGTTGCAGGTCACTTTCTTGCTGCTTGGCTTCTCGTAAAACTTGTTCAATTTGAGTTTGCTGGGTAAGTTGTTGCTCACGCTCTGTTTGATAGCTTTTTAGCTGGCGATTAAGGCTGCGCTCCGTTTCTAATAAAACTTGCTTTGCTTGATTAAGTTCAGCTTGCCAAGTGAGTTTATGACCATTAAATATGGTGTTATACCAATGCAAATAATCATTAACTAGGTTGCGGTTGTCTTCGGTATGTTTAATATCTTGGTTAAGCTTTTGTATAGATTTTTTCAGTAGTGAAATTTCATCAACATCAACATCGCGTTTGGCTAATTCATTTTCAACCCACAAATTGGCTTGCTTTTTATCTTGTTTAAGCCCAGTTTGTGCTTGCTTAATACGTAACTCTATTTGCTCTATTTGTTGTTGTGTATCAGCAATCAGTTGCTGCCAGTGTGCTTTATGCTCTAACTCAGCCTCTACCTGTTGTTCTTCAATTTCTTGTAAGCAAGCATCCAGTTCCGATTGCTGCGCTTGATACCTTTGTTTAAGTTGCGAAAGCTGCTTTTCAAGCTTGAGGCGACGCTCTGCCAAACCATGCTGATATTGAGAAACCAATGCATCTTTATCTTGCTGTAAGCGTTTTCGAGCTTGAGTTTTATCTGTTACCGAAATTTTTAACTGACTTAACTGGCGTTCAATTTGTTGAACTTGCTCATTGGTTTTGGCCAGTTCGCTTTCTGCGTTTTGCTGAGCCGTTTCAGCACCTGTTAGGTCGGTTTGAGCCGCGGTTAGCTTCTCTCTTAAAGTTTGTTCTGATTGTGCGTATTCTGGGGTTTCAATCGCCGATAAATCAACGAGTACATTGTAAATACCGGTTGTAGAATCTTGGGTTAACGCTTGTGCCAGTTGCGGCGCTAAATCTGAGCGTTTTAATAAGTCAGGATGAATCACCTTGCCTATATCAAGCTCCCATTCGGGTTGTTGCTTACGCAAAAATTCCAATAGCGTTTGTTCACCTGGATACAACAGGGCTTCAACCGCTTCAACTTGTTTTTCGCGTTTTAAACTGAGCTGGCGTGCTTTAGCAAGCAATTCGTCAGCTTGACGTCGGTTTTGCTCTGCACTTTTCAGTTTTTGCTCTAGTGCTTGTTGCTCATCGCGGGCGGCATCTTCAATGCCGCTGGTTTCTTTAATTTGCGCATCTAATAAATCCAGCTCGGTTTGCTCAGCTTGGCTAAACCCTAAATGATTTAATTCAACTTTAAGTTCAGCTTGTTGTTTTTCAAGCTGATGCATGGCTTCGCTAAACTCTAATTGAACGCTTTGGCTTTGCTGCTGGTAGTTTTGCTTTAATTTTTGTAGTTGAGTATTTTGCGCTTGTTTATGCTCAGACAATTGCTCGGCTTTGTCTTCTTTTTCGGCTCGGTAAATGTCTATTTCTTGGCTATATTTTTCACTTAGCTCTGCTAAACGTTTATTAAAGGCTGCTTCAATGTCTGAGTGCTTTT
Source organism: Catenovulum adriaticum (assembly GCF_026725475.1). Lineage (NCBI taxonomy): Bacteria > Pseudomonadati > Pseudomonadota > Gammaproteobacteria > Alteromonadales > Alteromonadaceae > Catenovulum > Catenovulum adriaticum. The sequence continues at coordinate 261,917 of NZ_CP109965.1, read as the reverse complement.
CTGTCAGCAGTAAATATCTTGCTTGCGCCGATTCAAGTTCGCTTTTCCATCTGGGTAGTTCGGTTAAATTTTGTTGTAACGATTCAATATCTTTATCTTGCCAAGTTAAATAATCTTGCTCAACCTGATCTAAATCTTGCTCGTATTTTTGAACATCTGCTTTGGCGGCAGAAATGCTTTGGTTAAGGCTATCTCTTTGGTGAGTCCAATTATTTTCTAATTGGTGTAAATCGAGCGAGCTTTCTTCAAGCTTGGCTTGGTTTTCAGTTAAGGTTTTGCTGAGTTTGCTTAAATCTAACGCATAGTGCTGTTTAAGCTCGGCTAGTCTTTTTTCGTTGTTTTGTAATTGCTGATAACTTTGCTCAAGTTGTTCAAATTCAGGTTTAATCGCATCAAACCCTTGGATTAATTGGCACTCTTTAATCCATTCATCCACTTTATTTAGGTTTAATTTTGAGCTGGGAGGCACAACACCATCTTCTTCTAAAATTGCTGAAACCATCGCTTTAATGGTTTCCATTTTGCCTTCTTTTGAGTGTACCGCTTTAGCCAGTTTTTCAATATGACGTAAACCAGCGTCTGCTTCGCATAAGCTATATAAACGCGCGTAAGCTAATAGCTCTCGGCTATTACTGCTATTATTAAGTTGGCTGCGATCATTTTGGATAATACCTCTAAATTGAGAGGTGTTCAGTAAGCTGGTTTGGTTAACACCTGAGCGCTTCATGTTTCGCCCTAATTCCACCATAGTAACGGGTTTGTGTTCACCATTTGCTTGTAATGGTAAATAGTCTTCTAGCTCAAAACCTTTACTGATGAGCCGATAGTTAACCCCTGAACCAGATGAAGACAATACAGCCTGACACGTTTGCTCGTTATTTCTTTGATATTCGTAAACAATAAAGCTGGATTCTCTGGGTAAGTACCAACGCTCAAAGCTGTCTCGGGTTGAGGGTACAACGCGGCTTGGAAATTCACCATAAAAAACTGGGATCAGCCGTTGCAGTGTGGTTTTACCAGACGCATTAGTGCCACATATGTTGGTGTGCCCATCTAATTTTAGTTCTACCACTCCGGGTAAATGCGTATCTATTAATATAATCCGCTGCAAACTTGGCATAATATAATCTTCTTATAAACAATTTGAATAAACCTGATAGATATAAGGGCGTGGTTGCTATATCTCAATCGTTTATAAATAAAATTAACGGTTATGCTATTTTTATGATATTTTTTAACCTCTTATTATCTTAAATTGTAAAATTAAAGTGAGGCTTACTGTGTTGTTTTCAGCCATTATTGGCATGTTAACGGTAATTGTATTTTATCTGTTTTACCGTGCAGAAGTGCTAAAACGAGAGCTTAAAGTATCGAAAGCTCGCTTAAATAACATGCACAGCTCAACTAAACATCAAAATGATATTTTATTGCAGCTGGCCCAAAATCAAGCAGATTTACTGCAAACTAAGCTTAACCAAAATAAATCATTTGCCACTGATGATTCTGCCGACACTATTCAATTAGCTGAAGCCATTCTTTCTCAGTATTGCAATATTATTGCGGATGTCGCTTTAAAAAATGAATCTGTGAGCAAATCCGTTGCCCGCTATTTAGATCGTAGCTCTGACTTTTCAGCACAAGATTTGAAACAAGTGATTATGAAACAAAGCAATGAAGTAAAACAATCATGGCATAAAAACAATTTAAGTGGGTTTATTCGATTTTGTGAGTTGCTAATAGAGCCACCTAAACCTGCTTAAGTGCTTTATAAACATAAGCAATTTTAAATTAAACCTCTATACTTAACAGATATCGCATTTATATTTTGTCGGGTAAAACTGCATCGGAGTGTGCTAAAAAATGGGAGTATCTGAGCTCGATTTATTGCTTTATGTAATTGGGATTTGTGTATTTTTAATGCCTATCGCTTTAGTTTCAAGCGACAAAAGAGTCAGCGGGCAAGAGAAAAATGCATGGTTGCTGGCAACTGTATTATTATCTTGGCTGGGTTGGCTGGTATTTGTTTCAACAGTGAAACCACAAAAAATTAAAACAGAAACAAAAATCGTCAAACTTAGAAAGAAAAAACGCTAAGAAGGAAGTCCTTTTTAGCGCTTAAGTTTAACCTGCTTTTTTATCTTGCGATCCTAAGACCGGCTGATTTCTTAAAACAATATTTGGATGGGCATCGAGCTCTCCATCTTCCGTGATTGCAGCTAAGTTATTATCTTCTCTAATTAAAACTGCCAACTTTCCTTTATCCGTATTGCGAATAAAAGCAAGCTGATAGCCAAATTGAAATAACGAATTAGCAGAAAACTTTTGCGCTAAACTCAATAAATCCCACCATTGATTTGGCGAAAGATCTAAACTGCGTTTATACCCTGCCATACAATGTACTCCTTAAAATTTTATTGAAACTAACACCTTGCTTATATTTGATAGTGAAGCACAACATAAACAGAGCGCTTTAATATCATTGCATGAAAATACAAAAAATCAAATTAAAAATATCAATTTGATAACACTGAATCGTGTTGGTTTGTAAAAACTAGCAACAATTACAATCCTGGATCTGATAAACGCACAGAACCCAAAATATTCATTTATCCAATAAAAAAGCACCTAAAATAGGTGCTTTTTTAGCAGAACAATTTGTTAAATAACTTATTTGGTTCTTGAAGCTCGTTTTCTTTCGTTCTCTGTTAAGAACTTCTTACGAATACGAATACTTTTTGGTGTAACTTCAACTAGCTCATCATCATCAATAAACTCTAAAGCTTGCTCTAGTGTATAAATGATTGGTGGCGTTAAGGTTTGAGCTTCGTCAGTACCTGCTGCACGGATATTATTTAACTGCTTACCTTTTAATGGGTTAACGGTTAAATCGTTATCTCGGCTATGAATACCAATTACCATACCTTCATAAACTTCAATACCGTGACCAATAAATAAACGCCCACGCTCTTGTAAAGTAAAGAGTGCATTAGTTAAAGATTTACCCTGACCGTTAGAAATTAACACACCGTTTTTGCGCTGACCTATAGTGCCACCTTTGTACTCACCGTAGTGATCAAATGAGTGGTACATTAAACCAGAACCTGAAGTCATAGTCATAAATTCAGTTTGGAAACCAATTAAACCACGGCTTGGAACCGTAAAGTCAATACGAACTCGGCCTTTACCATCTGGAACCATATCAGTCATTTCAGCTTTACGCATACCTAAAGCTTCCATCACTGAACCCTGATGAATTTCTTCAATATCAACTGTCATAGTTTCAATTGGTTCGATCAAGTTACCATTGTCATCTTCTTTAATGATAACTTCTGGACGAGATACGGCTAATTCAAAACCTTCACGACGCATGTTTTCAATTAATACGCCTAAATGTAGTTCACCACGACCTGATACTCTAAATTTATCTGGATCATCAGTTTCTTCTACGCGTAATGCAACGTTATGAACTAATTCATTTTGTAAACGCTCTAAGATTTGGCGTGAAGTGACAAATTTACCTTCTTTACCACAGAACGGAGAGTTATTTACTTGGAATGTCATGGTAACTGTTGGTTCATCAACCGTTAATGGTGGCAAAGCTTCAACATTGTTTTGATCACATAAAGTATCTGATATTTTTAACTCACCAGCACCCGTAACAGCAATAATATCGCCTGCGCTAGCTTCATCACGTTCGTATCTGTCAAGACCTAAATAACCTAATACTTGACCTACTTTTGCGTTTCTCGTTTTACCATCAGCACCAACAACCGTTACGGCCTGATTTACTTTAACTGAACCACGTTTCACTCGACCAATACCAATAACCCCAACATAGTTAGAATAATCTAACTGTGAGATTTGCATTTGGAAGTCACCTTGCGGATCAGCTGCTGGCGGCGCAACTTTATCTAAAATAGTTTCGAACAATGGCGTCATATCAGTGCCAATTTCGTCTTCTTCAATTGATGCCCAACCATTAATAGCTGATGCATAAACAACTGAAAAATCTAATTGCTCATCTGTAGCACCTAAATTATCGAACAAATCAAATACTTGATCCATTACCCAATCAGGACGTGCTGCAGGTTTATCAATTTTATTAATAACAACAATTGGCTTTAAACCATGCGCGAAAGCTTTTTGAGTTACAAAACGCGTTTGCGGCATTGGGCCTTCTTGAGCATCAACTAATAAAAGTACGCTGTCAGCCATTGACAATACGCGCTCTACTTCACCACCAAAATCGGCGTGTCCAGGGGTATCTAGAATGTTGATGCGGTAATCTTTGTAGTTAATTGCCGTGTTTTTAGCAAGGATGGTTATTCCGCGCTCTTTTTCTAAATCATTTGAGTCCATCACACGCTCGTCGTTATCACCACGAGAATCTAACGTACCCGATTGCTCTAACAATTTATCAACTAGGGTTGTTTTACCGTGGTCAACGTGGGCGATGATCGCAATATTTCTTAATTTATCTAACACAGGCTTTTTCCGATTCAATAATAATTCAGTAGCACCAATGCAATGTATCAGTCTACTTAACTGGTAAGTTAAAATAACCCTGAATTTTTAAACATTGATGAATTTGCGCGCATTGTACACAGTCCTGTGCTTTTATAGTAGCAATTATGATAAAAACTTAAGCAATTAAAGAATAATTGTGTTTGGCTCTTGCTCTTATGAGTACGAATACGGTATTTTAAACAAGTTATTTTTGGTGAACTCGCGCGCTAACATTGAGTGCAAGCCGCACCATAACAATGCACAAATGCACCATAATAATGCAACATTTAAAGATTTTGCCAAGTTAATGTGATAAAAAGCCTGCCAAATGCACCATTTACGCGTTGGCACATTAGTTGCTTAAGTGTTGGCAAGGCGTCGTTTATGATGTGCGCTATTTAAATTATAATTTTCGGAGAAATGCAATGTCTGCAGAAATTCTAGATATGTTGAAAGATGGCGAGATTAAATTCGTCGACTTACGATTCACAGATACTATAGGTAAAGAACAACACGTTTCTATTCCTGCTCACCAAGTGAATGCTGATTTTTTCACAGAAGGTAAAATGTTTGATGGCTCTTCAATCTCTGGTTGGAAAGGTATTAACGAATCAGACATGATTTTAATGCCTGACCCTTCAACCGCTGTTTTAGACCCGTTCTCAGAAGAAGCGACTTTAAATGTTCGTTGTGACATTATTGAGCCAAGCACAATGCAAGGTTATGACCGTGACCCACGTTCAACTGCAAAACGTGCAATGGAATTCTTAAAATCAACAGGTATCGGTGACGATGCATACTTTGGTCCTGAGCCAGAGTTTTTCTTGTTTGATGATGTAAAATACAAGCAATCTATGGGTAGCGGTTTCTACAGCGTAGATTCAGAAGAAGCATCTTGGAACTCAGATAAAGATTACGAAGGCGGCAATACTGGCCATCGTCCAGGTGTTAAAGGCGGTTACTTCCCAGTTCCTCCTGTCGATTCAGCAAACGACATTCGTGCGGCTATGTGTTTAATCCTTGAAGAAATGGGTCAAACCGTTGAAGCGCATCACCACGAAGTAGCAACTGCTGGTCAGAACGAAATCGCAACTCAATTCAACTCTATGGTTGAAAAAGCAGATGAAGTTCAAGTTAAAAAATATGTCATTCATAATGTTGCACACGCATATGGTAAAACAGCAACCTTTATGCCTAAGCCTCTTTTAGGTGATAATGGTTCAGGTATGCATGTACATATGTCTATCGCGAAAGGCAAAACAAACGTTTTTGCTGGTGATAAATATGCTGGCCTTTCTCAAGAAGCTTTATGGTACATTGGTGGTATCATTAAACATGCTAAAGCAATCAATGCTTTTACTAACGCTTCAACTAACTCATACAAGCGTTTAGTACCACATTACGAAGCGCCAATTATGTTAGCTTACTCAGCACGTAACCGTTCAGCTTCAATCCGTATTCCATACGTAACAAGCGATCGTGCACGTCGTATCGAAGCACGCTTCCCTGATCCAACGCAAAACCCTTATTTAGGTTTCACTGCGATGTTAATGGCTGGTCTTGACGGTATCATCAACAAGATCGATCCAGGCGCACCTATGGATAAAGATTTATATAATTTACCAGCAGAAGAAGAAGCTGAGATTCCAAAAGTTGCTCGTTCATTAGAAGAAGCATTAGCATGTTTAGATGCTGACCGTGAATTCTTAAAAGCGGGTGGCGTAATGAGCGATGATATGATCGACGCTTATATTGCTCTTAAAACTGAAGAAGCACAGCAAGTTAGTGTTGCGCCACATCCAGTTGAGTTCCAATTATACTACAGCTGTTAATTGAGCAATTTATTTAGCTTTTAAGTTAAATGACACTTAATTAAAAATAAATATTAAAAAGTCCGCTTAGGCGGACTTTTTTTATGGCAGATTTTGGCAACAGCGAGTACAGTTAATAAAATAAAAATTAAATACATAGGCCGCACTTCTCATTACAGTATGTTTATATTTAAAGGATTAATTAAACCACTAACACTCGTAAGCATAATATTTTTTTCCAATATATTATGTTATGCCGCAGATATTTACATGTACCGTAATAGTGAGGGCACTTTAGTATTTTCAGATAAGCCTCACCCTGAAGCCACCATAATTTCAGTTAAAAGCAAAGTAGAGTCAATTCCGGCAAGCCAGCCCAATAAAACAATAAAATCATCACCGGCCAAGAAAAATATGAGCTATCAACTTAATATTTTACAGCCCAAATCTCAGGCCACTATTCGCAGCAATCCAGGTCAACTTACGGTTAGTCTTAATGTGAGTCCTAATCGCCCTAACTCAGCCCAACTAAAGTTGTGGCTAGATGGCGCTGTTGTTAAAACCCTCCCTTATCGCGCAATAACAACCCTTGAAAATGTATACCGAGGTGAGCACCAATTAAAAGTTGAGTTAATTGACTCAAACGGCAAGCTTATTGCATCTTCACAGACAGTTACTTTTTATATGCACCAAGCTTCAATTGTAAACACTAAATAAGCTTAGCTCGGTTTAGTAAATTGGTTTCAAACGGTCTTTTTTTGGCGACTATCAGGTTAAATTCACTTGCTGTAGGCGAACTATTAACTCGTGAAGGTATTGTACCGCGGAAAAAAATCTTATTAGAAACCGCACCGGAAGATAAATCTTTTTAATTCAATGGGTTATGATTTTTTATCTAGAGTTAGGATTAAATAACACTTTTGAGCTTGAATAATGCAGGCATCTTGCTGCATTATTGTGAAATGCACAAATCTGGTGCACTACTCTATGAGCAATGAGGCCATCGTGTTTAGTGAATATATCGTTAATAATATAAGCAGTTGCATTTTAATTGCAGATGCCGAACTACAAATTGTCTATGCAAATCCTGCTGCCGAAGACTTTTTCAAATTAAGTGAGCGACGCTTACAAGAACTTAACTTTACTCAGTTGTTTCGTTACAGTTCTTACGATCTTGAACGAGTGCAACAAGCGATTCCTACGCTACATGGTTTCACTGAAACCGAAGTGTCGTTAGTCACCATGGACGAGCACCATACCATGGCTGAAATGGTGTTTACGCCCATGCAAACTGATAATGGCGCTCGGTTATTAATTGAAATCCACACGATAGATCAAATTAAGAAAGTCAGTCAGGAAAGCTTTGTTCAATCACAAATGTTGGCATCGCGCGATTTAATTAGGGGGCTAGCCCACGAAATTAAAAATCCGTTAGGCGGTATTAGAGGCGCAGCCCAATTATTAGATAAAATGCTTGATGATCAAGGCTTAAAAGAATGTACTCAAGTTATTATTAACCAGTCTGACCGACTTAGAAATTTAGTTGACCGCCTATTAGGTCCTAATAAGTTACCACAACGAAATGTTGGTAATATTCATAAAATTTTAGAACAAATTAGACGTTTGATTGAGCTTGAAGATGGCAGCAAACCCATTGAGTTTGTCCGCGATTATGATCCTAGCATTCCTGATTTTAATATGGATGAAGAACAAGTTTATCAGGCATTATTAAATGTTGTTCGCAACGCTTTTCAGGCGTTGCAAGTACAAGATAACGGAAAAATTATTTTCCAAACTCGAATCGCAAACCAAGAAACCATCCATGGTCAAAGGCATAAATTAACCGCTATTATAAAAATTATTGATAATGGACCGGGCATACCTGAAAACATCAGAGATACGTTATTTTATCCTATGATCACCACTAAATCTGATGGCACTGGACTTGGTTTGTCTATTTCACAAACCCTAATTAACCAACATAGAGGAAGAATACATTGTGAGAGCTGGCCAGGACGGACCGAGTTCACTGTATATCTTCCCATTGATTTAAGGAATTGATTTGTATGAGCGCAACTAAAGTCTGGATTGTAGATGACGACAGTTCAATTCGATGGGTCATCGAAAAAGCTCTCGATGCAGCTGGTATTAGTAATACTTGCTTTGAATCACCATTGGAGTTACTGCAAGCATTAAATACCCAAAGCCCAGATGTGATTATTTCTGACATTAGAATGCCTGAAATGGACGGGATGGAGCTACTAACTCAAGTTAATCAGCAAGATCCCGATATTCCCGTTATCATAATGACGGCTCATTCAGACTTAGATTCTGCAGTGAATGCTTACCAAAGTGGTGCTTTTGAATATTTACCTAAACCTTTTGATATTGATGATGCAGTAAGCTTAACCCAACGCGCATTAACTCATGTAATTGAGAACAGTAAAAAGAAACGTGCTCGTCCTGAAATTGAGCCTATCTCAACTGACATTATTGGCGAAGCACCATCAATGCAGGAAGTTTTTCGTGCTATTGGTCGTTTATCGCGTTCAAGTATTAGTGTATTAATTAATGGCGAATCAGGTACGGGTAAAGAGTTGGTTGCCAGAGCGCTCCATAAACATAGCCCTCGCCGTGATAATACGTTTATTGCACTTAATATGGCTGCGATTCCAAATGATTTAATAGAATCAGAATTATTCGGCCATGAAAAAGGCGCATTTACTGGCGCCAATGCCATTAGAGAAGGACGGTTTGAGCAAGCTAATGGCGGTACTTTATTTTTAGATGAAATTGGCGACATGCCATTGCAAGTACAAACGCGTTTATTACGCGTATTAGCCGACGGACAATTTTACCGTGTAGGCGGCCGACAACCTCAAAGTGCCGACGTGCGTATTATTGCTGCAACGCACCAAAATTTAGAGAAACTAGTTGCCGATGGTAAATTTCGTGAAGATTTATTCCACCGGTTAAATGTCATTCGTGTACACCTTCCACCGCTAAAAGAACGCCAGCAAGATATTCCAAAATTAGCGTCTCAATTTTTAAATCGAGCTGCCAAGGAAATGAAAGTAGAAGAAAAACGACTTTCAAAAGAAGCTTCTGATTATTTAAGTAAGTTGTCGTGGCCGGGTAATGTTCGCCAGTTAGAAAATACCTGTCGTTGGTTAACCGTAATGGCAAGTGGACAAGAAGTATTAATTTCTGACTTGCCCCCTGAGTTATTAGCTGATCAACCTCATAAAATGACTGCCTCAAGTAGCGCGGTTGAAGGCGATTGGCAATCTTTATTAACTTGCTGGGTTGATGAGCAATTAGCCAGTGGCAGAGATAATATTTTAGACGATGCAATGGCGACTTTTGAGGCCATTATGCTCAAGCGAGCCTTACATCATACACTTGGCCATAAGCAAGAAGCAGCCAAACGTTTAGGTTGGGGTAGAAATACCATTACCCGAAAAATGAAAGAGTTAAATATTTAAACTCGACTGAGTTATAACTCAAAATAAGTGTTAGCTAAAAATATGAACCTTTATTTTAACGGTTTTTGAGGCGCCAAAACTATGTTTTGGCGCTCGTTTCCGCTAATCTATACAGCATACTATTTATTTCCTGCAAGCTGTTTTCATGACAACACATAATGCGCTGGTTGATAGAGATTCCAATTGGGATACTTTTTACGAGCAATATCTACAGCCCTTTTGGCAACAATATGCGCAAAATCTGCAATACCAAACTCCTGATGGCTTAACACTTTATTATGCGTTAATTGAGCATCCTCAACCTTCAGATTTAGTTATTTTACTACCCGGTCGAGTTGAAACTTATTTAAAGTATCAAGAGGTTATTTATGATTTATACCAAGCCGGATTTAGCGTATTAACCTTAGATCATCGTGGCCAAGGCATGTCATCCCGTATGCTTAGCGATCCTGAAAAAGGCTACGTCAATAATTTTAATGATTATGCGCACGATCTACAGGCGGTTATTGAGCACAGCAAAGTCGCCAATAAATATAAAAAGGTACATTGTTTAGCTCATTCAATGGGGGCTGCTATTGCTCTGGCGTGGATTAATCAATATACCGAAAATAGCAACTTTGCGAATGCAAATATTCCACAGTTAAGTTCAATCGTTTTATCGGCACCTATGCTAGGCATTAATGCGGGCCCGCTCAACCAAACCGCGGCATTATGGGTTGCTAAAATAAGCCAAAAATTAAGCCAAATAATTTGCAAAGAGCCGCCTTTTTTTATTGGGCAGCATGGTTATTTTAAACAAAAATTTGAACACAATGTACTTTGTTCTAGTCCGGCTAGATTTAAGTTTGCGCATACGTTGCAGGCACAACATAAATTGGGTGGTGTCACCACCAAGTGGCTAGAACAAGCATTGGTTATAATTAATCAAGCAAAACGCATCGCGCCCAAAATAAAATGCAAGCTACTGCTACTACAAGCGCAAAACGAGCTAGTGGTTAGTAAAAAGTCACAAGATTTATGGATTAAATCTGCGCTAGATTCAGGCGTAAATTGCAAAAAAAGCCAAATTACGTTGGCTAAACATGAGATATTAATGGAAACAGATGCAATTCGTACACCTGTCATGCGTGAAATAATAGCCTTTATGCAAAGCCAATAAACTCTATTATGGCATTTATTTTAAGCTAAAAGCTTAATGCATAGATAATTAACAAACCTCAACCACTGTATTTCGGCCATTAGCTTTGGCTTGATACAAAGCTTTATCCATGTCTGAAATCCATTTTTCTTGGCAGCTTGGATGCTCATCAATATTAAATTCGGCCACGCCAAAACTGGCGGTTAATTTAATTTCTTGGCTAAACTCAAAGCCTTGAATCATCTTTCGTGTTTGCTCGGCAATATCAACTGCCGCGGCTATCTGACATTCAGGTAGTAAAATTAAGAACTCTTCCCCACCCCAACGACACAACATGTCAGACTCGCGTAATTGCTGCCTTAATATGCCAACCAACTGCTTAATGACCTCATCACCGACTACATGACCATACTTATCATTTATCGCTTTAAAGTAATCAATGTCTAATAAAATACCACTAAAAGGTTTATTTTTACGTTCTGCTAACCGTAAATGTTGCTCAAATAAAATATCAAAACTATGTCGGTTGAAAGCACCTGAAAGACGATCTGTTGTTGCCATGTATTCAAGTCGTCGCTGATAAGCAGCTAATGTATAGTAGCTAGCAACTAACACTATAATACTAATAACAATACTGACCACTACATTAATCATTAAAGAGTTAAACAGCTTTTTGGTTTGTGCGTCATCGGTTTGTTCAATCACGACATACCAGTTAAATTCAGGAATAAACCGTGTATTAACATATACCGTATGAGAGCCCGATTGATATTGAAACGATGCGGCTGTGGTAGTGGTATCTTTATCTAACACATTTTTAAATTCAGGCTGCTGCAGCGTTTTAGCGTTAGCTGAAAACTGACTGCCACGCAAAGTCAGCTCCCCATTTTTATCTATAAAGTAGACGACTCTATTAAATTTTCTTTGATAATTTTCAATTAATTGCTGAACTTTATCTAAAGCTAACCCCACCCCAGTGGCGCCGATAAACTGATGGTTATAATCAAACACCTTATAATTAACAAAAACCGATAATCGTTCAGGGTTAGCAGTATCGTGATCGATGTTAATTTCGTATTCAGTCGGCATTTTTTTAACGCGAAAATACCACTCGTTGATAACAGGGCCCGGTTGGATCGTCTGTATGACACCATTTGGATGATAATATTGGCGGGTTTCATCTAAAACAAAAAAAGCAGTGACTGTTTTATATTTCTTTTGTATTTCAGATAAATAACGGATAAGAGGCTGGGGTTCTTTCCCGCCTGAAATTGCCCAGTCGCGTACAAATGTATCTTGTGCCATTAACGAGGCAATAAATACAGGGCTCATTAAGTCGCGTTGAATTTCAGAATAGATATTATCACTGGTCAGTGGTAAGGCTGACTGGGTAATTTGCTTAGAAACAGCTTGGTGAGCAACAAAATAGCTAATCAGACTCGTACTGATAAACCCTAGCAAGGTTAACAAGGTTATTGCAATAACAAACCGCATTTTTTGGTTTTTACAAAGCACTTGTACCATTTTGCTCTGTTTCATAAATGTATCTCTACTTTGAAGACAAAAGATCAACAGAATCTAACAATACACTATTGAGATTCTTGTTATTTATCAAACAAAGTAAGGATAAAAACACCTATAAACCACTATTTATATCAAGCAGTTTCATAACGCAGGTTATTCAAAAATGACGGTATATCATCCTTGTTTGTTTGCATAGCCGCTAACATTATCACCCTGAAAGTGCGTAACAATGTTAGCAAGTAGCCTTGCAAATCAAACTACCGCAAGGCTGAAGTTTTATACGTACAATATTAATCAGCTAATATTTTTGTTAGCCAAGCCGAAATGTCAGCGACTTGCTCTGTGCATACATTATGCTGCATTGGGTAATCTTGCCAACGTAAATCAAAGCCAGCTTGCTTAACCGCTTGTGCCGAAGCTTTGCCTAATTGGCAAGGCACAACTTCATCTTGAGTACCATGCATGGCTAAAATTGGCGTTTTTTTAGCGGCTTCGCTTAATTCTGTAGGCAGTTTATCTGTCATCGCTAGATAGCCAGACAAAGCTAAAATACCAGCTGCGGGTTGAGTTTGGCGACAACCTAAATGATAAGCCATGACCGCACCTTGTGAAAAACCAGCGATCACTAATTTATCTGCGCTTAGCTGATTTGCATCGAGTTCATAATCAATTAATTGTTGCAATGCTTGTGCTGATTCTCGCACACCAGCTTCATCTGCTCTTTGATTAAAATCAAAAGAATTGATGTCATACCAAGCCCGCATTGGCATATTGTTATTGATAGTAATAGGTTTTACTGGCGCGTGTGGAAATACAAATCGGATGCCTAATTCATCTGCCAGCCTAAGTTCAGGCACTAAAGGCGCAAAACCATGCCCTGAATCACCTAGGCCATGCATCCAAACAACAAGGGCTTTAACTTTACCTTTTGGGTTCACGTCAATGTGAGGAATTAAATCAGCCATTGGTTCTCCAATTTTTTATTATTTAAATTTTACGTCTGAACCGGCTTGCTTGCTAACAGCTTCGTTCATAAAGTGCCAGAATTCATCTCCGAATCTTTCATCAATCCAAACGCCATCTTGGTAGTTAAAATGATAACCATTAAATTTGGTTGCAACCCATAATTGTAATAAAGGCTCTTGCTTATTAATAATGATTTTACTGCGGTCAGCAAATTCGATGTCTAGCTTGCCGCCCATGTTTTCGTAGTCTATGTCAAGTTGCTCTTCAATTTCCTCTAATTTTTGTTCAATTTCGAGTAAAATGTCGTCAACAAGTTGGTGATATTCAGTTTCTGTTATTTGGCTCATGAGTTTCGCTTGATTTTCCTATGATGAATGCGATTATAGTGCGCATTATTAAACAATATAAGTAGTGTTATGAGAATTCGTTTAGTTTGTTTTATGTTACTGACCATTTTTGGCTTAAATGCATGTGGTCAGAAAGGGCCATTATATTTGCCTGAAAAACCACAAACAAGCCCTGAACAATTATCTGATAACAATAAGTAAGCGGAGTTTAGTTTGGACTTTTTTAATTACAAAAACCAGCAATTATTTGCTGAAAATGTATCTGTAGCGAAAATCGCGCAAGATTTTAATACCCCATGCTACATTTATTCACGTGCGACCATTGAAAGACATTGGAACGCCTTTGATCAAGCTGCCCATTCACATCCTCATTTAGTCTGTTATGCAGTTAAAGCTAATTCAAATTTAGGCGTGTTAAATGTATTAGCTCGACTAGGCTCAGGGTTTGATATTGTATCTGGTGGCGAGCTAGCTCGAGTGATTGAAGCCGGGGGCGACCCAGCTAAAGTTGTATTTTCGGGAGTGGGTAAAACCGAGCCTGAAATAGAATATGCTTTAGAAGCCGGTATTTATTGTTTTAACGTCGAATCTGAAGCTGAATTAGGTCGTATTAATAAAGTTGCTGCTGAACTAGACAAAAAAGCGCCTATTTCAATCCGAGTTAACCCAGATGTTGATGCTAAAACTCATCCTTACATTTCAACCGGGTTAAAAGCCAATAAATTTGGCATTGAGCGCGAGCGCGCAATTGATGTATACAAGTATGCATCATCACTAAGCCATTTAGAAATAAAAGGTATTGATTGCCATATTGGCTCACAGTTAACTGAAGTTCAGCCTTTTATTGACGCATTGGATAAAGTGCTGGCGCTAATCGATGAATTGGCGACAAATGGTATTGAGCTTTCTCACCTTGATGTGGGCGGCGGCTTAGGCGTAACTTATCAAGATGAAACCCCACCCGCCCCCGCCGAATATGTCAGTGCTTTATTAGACAAACTCACCAATCGTAAAAATTTAAAAGTGATGTTTGAGCCAGGCCGAGCCATTATGGCAAACGCAGGTGTATTGGTTACAAAAGTTGAGTTTTTAAAGCAAGGTGAAGAGAAAAACTTTGCCATTGTTGATGCGGCTATGAACGATTTAATTCGCCCTTCGCTATACAGCGCTTGGCAAAATATTATTCAGGTTGATGAATCTCTTGAACGTGAATCAGCAAACTATGATGTGGTTGGCCCTATTTGTGAAACAGGCGACTTTTTAGGGAAAGACCGAGCATTAAAAATTGAATCTGGCGATTTATTAGCCGTTCGTTCATCGGGTGCTTATGGTTTTACCATGGCTTCTAATTATAATTCACGCGTACGCGCTGCCGAAATCATGGTTGATGGCGACACAGTTCATTTAGTTAGAGCGCGTGAAGAGTTGGTTGATTTATGGAAAGGTGAAGCGGTATTACCTGAGTAAGTCTGAATAAACGTCTTTAAACTGGGTTTGAGCGCAGCCAAACCCAGTTTATAAACATAATAACTTATTGCGTCACAGCAGGAATTAAATGAGCTGGTATATCAGCAATTTTATCATCTGCCCCTTTGGCAAAGTTACTAATATGATAGTCATTGGCTTTTGACCAATCAGCTTCGACCCGTCCATCCCCTAAAACTATATTTCCTAACTTATTTCTAAACCAATTAGCCAAGGCCGCGTATTTTGGTTGATAGGCTAAGTTGTGCCTTTCAGCCGGATCAACTGCTAAATCATACAGCGCCATTTCAGCTTTCTCTGCAGGCACATTTAAAGCCCATTTTAAATCTTTACCTAAATAATCAGATTTAACCGGACCATTAAATGGTCGGGTGCGCA
Source organism: Catenovulum adriaticum (assembly GCF_026725475.1). Classification (NCBI taxonomy): domain Bacteria; kingdom Pseudomonadati; phylum Pseudomonadota; class Gammaproteobacteria; order Alteromonadales; family Alteromonadaceae; genus Catenovulum; species Catenovulum adriaticum. Next base: position 246,277 of record NZ_CP109965.1, on the reverse strand, counting down.
TTGAAAATCTAAATCTTTCAGTATGCAAGTATGCTCTTGGCCCACCCACTAAGTTAATTTCGCCTAAAATATAATCTCGTTTGGCTACTTTGTTATTCATAACATCTAATAAATTATATCCATCCAAATAGTCGTACTGATCAGATTGAATGTCTGCACCTGCTGTCGCTAACACGGTTGGTGCAAAATCAACAAACTCAATCATGTCTCGGTTAACACCACCCGGCTCAATTAAAGATTTGTCAGAGCTAACCACAATAGCAGCATTTCTAACAGACTGAATCCAAGGTCCAAATTTGGCTTCTATGCCTTGCTCACCCAAGTGCCAGCCATGATCGCCTATCGTAAATATAATTAAATACTCTTGGTTATTCGCTTCACTGTATTGCTTAAATGATTCTACGGCTTCGCCAATTAGTGCATCACCATAAGCACAAAATGCATAATAATCCCGAATCGCTTGTTGTTTTTCTTCGTATGTCATTTCGTCAACTTTCATTGACTGGTAGATAGTTCTCAACTGAGCGGGTAATAAATCTAACTCTGATTTTTCAAATTCAGGAATGTCATAAATTTTATCTTTAAATCTGTCTCTGAATTCTTTTGGAGGTAATACGGGTGTATGAGGTAAATGAAAACCTAATTGAACAAATTGAGGTTTGGAGCTATCGGGTCCTGTCGCTGATTTTCCCCAACTGGTTTTAAATTGCTTATCTGCGTTATTCAGATAATTTTGCATTTCTTTAACGATATAAGCATCAACAGTTTCACCAGCTGGTTTCGGGTTTACGCCTGCTAAAATTAAATCTTTTTGATGACGGGTATAAGCTCTCAGTATTGAAAACTCTTCAGTCGTTTGTTGTTTTTGCTCAATATCATCTTCAGTTAAGGCTTTTGCATTGCGCTTTAAGTAGTATTTGCGCGTATCGCCGTTAGGGTATTGCACATTTTCAGTAGAGCCAACCATTTTAGGCGCACCTTGCGAATGGTCGTAACCCGCTTTGGTATATAAATCACCCAAGCCATTCGCTTGCAAATCATGCTTAAAATGAACTTTATAGTCGAATAAATTAGCATCATGAAAACCTTGACCCGGCCCCCATTTAAAAATGTAGGAATCTTCTTTACCAAACACAGAAGTGCCGTATCCATAATCTCTTATCGTTTGAGAAACAGTGGGAGTAATAAAATCAGGGTTCTGATGGGTTAATTCAAACGCATAATGGCCGTTTCTAAATGGATAACGCCCGGTCGCCATAACCCCCCGTGAAGGGCCACAAACAGGAGAGTTGGTATAAGCTTGAGTGAAAAATACCCCTTCAGATGCCAGTTTATCTACATTAGGCGATTCAACATAACCCAAAGGACTATTTTTTGTGCCAAACACTTTTTGATTATAGTAACTGACTGAATCTGGTCTTTGGTCATCAGTAATAATCCAAAGTATATTGGGCTTAGCTTTAGATTCAGCTAGCTCTGCTTGCTTTTCAAGTTGTGGACTAACCTCTTTTTGCTGTGTACCACAACTGATTATCACCAACGGCAGCGTTAAGCTGAGCGCGGTTTTAATCGCTTTAACTTTATGTTTTTTAATTATTTTCATTTTTCACGTCCTTCATTGCTCTCGCACTTTAATATATATGAAATATACAGAATAAAAATATCAGTATTGTGTTAACCAAATTAATCACATACTGGTAGGTCTAATTTGGCTAATCCCGCTAGCTTTCTATCATGTGCTCCGGTTGCATAATCATTCACATAATAAGTATTCGGTTTTGACCAATCGACTTCCACGCGGCCATCGCCAATGACAATATCGGTTAATTTTTTTCTAAAATAGCGGGTAATATCGGCATATTTATCGTCATACGCTAGGTTATTTTGTTCGTTTGCGTCACAGCGTAAGTCATATAAGCCCATTTCAACTTCTTGGTCTGAAGCTTGGTAAGCCCAATTTATGTTTTCGCCTGGTTGGTAAGCTTTACCAGGAAAACCATTTTCTTTTCTTACTCGCATCGAAAACGCAAAGTCTTTTCCGCGCAAATAAGCTCTTGGGCCAACAATGGCGTTCAGTTCGGCAATAACATAATCTCGCTTTAATTCTGGCTGACGAATAACTTGCGCTAAATCAAACCCATCTAGCTCAGGTTTATCTTGCGACGCATTAAGCCCTGCCGCTTGTAAAATTGTTGGTGCTAAATCGACATACTCAACAAAATCATCCACCACTAAATTTTCAGGAAAACGCTGCTTGGTTGAATCAGCAACAATCACAATTCCTTGATTTGATGTATTCCAAGATGAAAACTTAGCTTCTATTCCTTGCTCCCCTAGTTGCCATCCGTGATCGCCTACAGTTAATACAATTAAGTAGTCTCTACCTTGTTTTTCGCTAAAGGTTTTAAATGCATCAACAGCCTGACCTATTAAATAATCGCCATATGCACAAAACGCATAATAATCGGCAATAGCTTGTTGTTTCTGTGCATACGTCATCCCATCAACTTTAAGATTTTGATAAAGACTTTTCATTTGCGCTGGTAACTTTTCAACTTCAGCTTTGCTAAAATCAGGTATTTTGTAAGTTCTATTTTTAAACTGATCTCGAAATGATTTAGGGGGCAATACTGGGGTATGCGGAAAGTGAAAACCTAGGTTTAAAAACTGTGGTTTATCCGTGTTTGGGCCTTGTATATTGCGATCAAAATGCGCTTTATATTGCTCGTTTGGGTGTTTTAAATAATCGACAAATGATTTAAGAATATGCCCATCGAGTGTTTCACCTGCAGGTTGTGGGCTAACACCACCTAAAATAAGTTTTGACTGAGAACGGGTATAAGAGCGTAAAATATCCAGCTCTTTTTCTACCGCGGTTGGCTTATTTGGATCAACTTTACTTTGGTCAATAATCTCAACACGCCCATCCGGAAATAAATAATGCTCATGTGAGGCTATTTTTTTCCATTTAGCACCGCTTTTATCAAATTGATCAATACGAGAAACATCCGTAAATAGCTTATGTTTTCCTCCATGATTATAGCTCTGATGTCCTAAATCTTTATTAAAATCAATTTTTTCATCATAAATTGGAATAATTTGTCCCAATTTATTATCGTCAAACTGCTTTAACCTAACCCCTCGTTTACCAACCAATGTCGTTTGATAACCTTGTTTTTGTAACGTTGTTGCAGTTGGCTCAAGCTTTAGGTCATGCTGATTATGATAATATTCAAACCCAAACCGACCTGAACGATGCGGATATAAGCCAAATTGCATAGATGCACGTGATGGCGCACAAGCAGGTGAGTTATTATACGCATGCGTGAACATAGTGCCCTGCGCTGCCAACTTATCAATAGCGGGTGAGGCCACAAAACCCAACGCACTTTCGCTAGTGCCACGCTGACTACGATTAAACGCCGCGATTGAATCAGCTCGCTGATCATCGGTAATAATCCATAAAATATTCGGCTGCTGTTTGGGTGTGGGTAAGGCAGATTGAACTAGCGCCGAGTCTGTTTTTGGCGGTGTTTGTTTAACTGTTTGAGCTTCGGTTTGCGGCTTAGCGCAAGCGACCAAAAATAAAGTTTGGGTCAAAGCAAAGTAAAATAAAGATTTTTTGAAAGTGAACATAAATTTGAAATAGCCATTTTTACATTTTCAAACATTGTATACAAAAAACAATAAACTATTTTTAACTTTACCAAAAAATTACACTTTAGGATACAAAAAGCCAACTTAATTTAAAGATCAAGGAGAACTGGCAAGATAAGTAAATATGAAAAAGAGAGCATGAGAGAAAATGAAAAAAATTAATAACGGGTATTTAGATTTAAACGCCCGCTATTAGATAAACTTAACAGATAAATATAACAACTTTAACGCGATTAAATTAACAAGCCTCAGGTACTGCGGTGCACTCTTTTTTCTGCGCTTGAGCTTTAATTTGAATGTAACTTAACCACCACATTACCAAACCACCCGTAAATAAGGCAGCGGCTACCATACCCGATTGATTGGGCAAAGCACCTTGCGCAATAACAATCCCCCCCATCCAAGGACCAATTGCATTAGCGGTATTAAATGCACACTGAACTAATGCGCCTAGCATTGCATGCCCTGTTGGTGAAATATCCATTAATAAAGACTGAATCACAGCCCCTATCCCAATACTGGCTCCAATGCAAAAAATAACAAGATATAAAAACCAAATGTTATGGCTGGCATAAACATAAATAAGCGCAAAAACAATACTAAACACTAAAGCAATACCCGTGGTTGGCATCGCTGCTTTATCACCTAATTTACCCAGTACCAAATTACCGATAGTACAACCAATCCCAAACATAACCATAGCAATTGAAATGGTGTAAGCGGGTGTGCCTGTTACTGCTAATATCGTATCTGCGATATAAGTATAAATGCAAAATACACCGCCAAAACCAATAATCACGATTCCTAAAATAGTCCACACTAATTTATTTTTTAATACCCCAAACTCACTCATTAAGGTAGATGGTGTAGCATTTTTTCGATTGGGTAATACTTTAAAAATCAACACAAACAACACCAGTGCTAATACAGCTGCACCGGCAACACAGTAGCGCCAGCTAAAATTTTGGCCAATTAAAGTAACCATAGGTACACCCACAATAGTGGCTATAGTTAACCCTAAAAATACTTTGGCGATAAAACTTGACCGCTGCCCTTTAGGCGCTATATCCGTCGCCAGCAAAATCGCAGTACCAAAATAAGCACCATGTGGTAAACCACTTAAAAACCTAAACACAATTAATTGATTAAGCGATTCTGCAAATGCACTCAATGCGTTAGAAATACACACCATGCCAACAAAAATAGCCAAGGCGTTGCGTTTTTTCATATTAGCCGTAAGCATCATCAAAATAGGTGCGCCCACCACAACGCCGATTGCATATGCACTAATGGCATATCCACTTTGTGACGGTGTCGTTGAAAAAGTTTCACTAATTAATGGCAGCATAGGCATCATAGAAAACTCAGTTAGACCGAGTATAAAGCCCCCCATCGCCAAAATGAGTAAAATAGGAAATACGCGTACATCAGCTGGTGCTGATATAGAATTTGATGACATAAAACGCCCTAAAATATAAACTTAAATTCAGAAAATAAGTGCGAAGAGATCGCAAGAAAAAACAGATAAAACTCGAAACTGTCTAATCTCGAATTTTAGGGCTCTATTATAATTTAAACTGGTATCCCAAAACCAGCTATTTGAACGAAAAACAGGCAATGGTTCGTGTTATTTTTAACCAGCAACAATTCAGTAAAGTAATGCTTACCTTAGCAAAACAAGGTGAAACTTCAGCTTAAAACTGATCACTTTTTTGTTCAATTCAATTTTTTAATATTGATGGTTTGAGCGGTTTAAAACCGCTCAAGTGTCCATTGTAAGGCAATAACCGCAATTAACAATGACGAACATCGTACAAAATACTGAGCATACCAATTAAAGTTTCTCAGCCAAATTAACACTGGTAAAACGAGTGCTAAGATACATAATTGCCCTATCTCAACACCTAAGTTAAAAGACAATACTGACCAAAACTTTTGATCACTTGGTAAACCCAGTTCTGACAACACGCCAGCAAATCCCATACCGTGTAATAAGCCAAACGCAAACGTTAATCCGGCGACTCGCACCACCAATGGCCAAATATTATTTAACGCCGCTAATAACACAGAAATCGCAATACCAATTTCAACCCAGCGGCTATTAACCGTCATCCAATTCATTGCTGTTGCTGTTAAGGTAATTGAATGCGCTAACGTAAAAGCGGTAACAATCCAAGCGGTTGAGGTAATAATCTGACGGTAATTTTGTTTAACTTGCCACTGGCGATTTTCACGGTATAAAACACAAGTTAATAGCAACACCAATAAAAATAAAATATGATCCAAACCTTTCCAAATATGCAGCATGCCTTGATATACATATTCTACAACGGTATTCATTAAGCTGCCGTTAGCCATATCCAACTGAACACTTTGCTGATTAGCAGTCATCACGCGACTCACTATCGCATCATCAGCTGCACTCAAATTCACTATCAATTTATGTTCTGAGTCATGTTGAAACAAAGCTTGATAATGGATTGATATAGGTCCTTCAAGCGCACATTGGGCTTTAAAGTCGGTCACTATATAACCTTGATTAAAATGTTTATCCGCCTTTAACTGCGGACTTATCATTAATTGGCAAGCCTCACCGGCCCGACTAAATGATAAATTTTGCGCAATATACTGATTAATTTTTTGTGAGCGGCTATTTACTTCAAGCCAAGTCAACTGACCATTATTGTCACTATCAAGCGCTAACGCCAAGTTAAAATCAAAACCTCTAATTTGCAGTTCACCAGATAACAAGCCTTGCTGCTCTAATTCACCAGTTAAATAGGCCGTGCTTAGCTGATGAGCCAAGACTGGACTGGTCAAAAATAACGATAAAATAATGAGTAAATATTTCAATTGATGCACCCCTTGCATTTAAATTATTCGGCTGACATCCCAGATGGTGGCTCTGGTAACATAGCTGAGCCTTGCATTGAGACTGCTGCTTCTAGTAATTTTTTGTCCGCAGCCAATTTAGTCATTCGCCAATTTTCTTCAGCCCAATGCAGTGCTTTTGAAGGATTGGGCGCGATATCAATGTAAAAACGTGCAATTTCACTGGCGTGAAAACGATCATTGCGTTGAATCCGCAATTGAATTCTAGCTAAGGTTTGTTCTGCCCAATAAGTACCTGTATTCATTTGTTTTTCTGCTATAGCTAATCTTAATAGCAATGCATCATCTTTGAATTCAGCATGATTCACAACCTCCGAAAGCTGCTTATCAACCGCTTCTGCATTATTGTTTTCTAACTGAATATCTGACCATAAAACCAACAGACTCATAGGCTTAAGCTGCTCTGAATATTGTTCAAGCCATGTAATTGCCGTTTTATTTTGTCCCAACCTGTGTGCCATATCAGCCAATATTTGCAGTATCCACACTTGTGACTCGTCGTCAGGTAAACCATAACGTTCAACTAACTCCGTTAGCTGCTGATAACTCGCTTTTAGCTTATTTTGATAGCTTTCTACTTCTAAACTGCAGCTGGCAACCGTTAACATATCTGCTTGGCCTAGCAAACTAACACAAGCACTACGCGCTTGACTGTATTGAGCAAGTGCTAAATGAATATTTGCTTTTAATAACCATGCACTGGTTAGGCTTTTGTTTTTTGATATTGATTTATCTAAATCTTTTAATGCGGCTTGAAACTGATGCTGGTGCTGTAAAATTCTGGCTGAAAGATACCAAGCTTTGCCGCTGACATCTTGTTTTAAATGAGGTTTTAATAAAGCATTTGCTCTACCAACATTATATGCGCTTTTTCCGGGATACTGTGCCTGTTCTAGTAGATTTTCTATATCAGTTAAACTAGCTGATGTTTGATTTGATTTATTAGAATTTACTTGCCAGCTGTCTAGTACAAAGTCGTTATCTTTTGGAATATAAGATTGTGCACTTACCGTCAAACAACTCACACCCGATATAAGATACAAAGATAGAGATAATATTTTTTTTATAAACATAATGTATTAATCCAAGCTTTGAAAAAATAGCCATCCTTGGCCATTGGCTATACTCTTCTGTTCACAAGGTACTTAAGTACCTTGAGCGCTTATTGATCGATTAGCAAATCATCATAAGCGGTTTGAGTTGTGACATCCTGTATAAAATTGCGTCCATTCGTTGATAAAGGTTCATCAGTTTCCATTTGATTAAAAGCACTACGACTATAGCTTGAAAAAGTTACTTCTAGCGCTTCGATATCAATGTTGACCATGCCATTTACAGCAGCATTAACACCATCTGAAACTTCAAACTCAAAGCTATCAGAACCGGTAAATTCACTATTTGGCGTATAAGTAAAGCTACCGTCATCATTGAGTTCTAACATGCCTTTCATCGGATCTGTGGTGACCGTATACGTTAACGTGTCTCCATCAGCATCTGTGGCCGTTATTTGTTCCATTACTTGGGTGTCGGTCTGAGTCATAACGGATAATGTTTCTACAACTGGAGCCATATTTTCTTCAGGCTTATCATTGTCGTTGTCGTCATCATCAAGCAAATCACACCCTCCTAAAGCAAGTGCAAATGCACAAGCCAAGGGGATTTTTGAAAGTTGGCTATTCATCATAATCTCCTTATTTTGAACCAGCGATTGGCGTAGCTAAATATGGAAATTCAGTCATCATCATGCTGGCATCAACAGGTGCGCCATCGGTAAATGGAACATTACCTACATTTGCATCAGCCTCTTCACATAAACCTAAATCTGTATCGGTTCCATTAACTGGCACTGGATAGCATAAACGACCCATTACGACTCGTAATGCAATATCAACCACATCATCACCCGGACGACGACCATTTGGGAAACCGGCTAAATCATCACCCGCAACACCAAACGCTGATTGATCGGCTGACGCTTTTGCAGCTATCGCTGTGTTTAATCGCAACATTTCAGAAGCGGTAACGGTTGATTGTTGGTTAACACCTTCAAAACCAGTTAAAAACGCAGTTACTAAATCCACTCGAGGGAAATTAGTTGGTGCTAGCGTCGGTAAATCAGCTCCTAAAGTTGTATTAACAGCATCTTTAAATAAAATATTTAATAACTCAGGTAAGCTTGGGTGAGTCACGTAATCAGCAAATTGACCATCATCTTTAGGGTGTGCTGATGAAAACTTATCTTTGTCTTTTAAACCAATAACCAACTCATTCACTAAAGGGTTACCTAAACGAGAAACTTGAGTTAACGCACCACCATTCACTTCAGTATTATTAAAGCTGGCATTTGGATTTAAAATTCGTGCTTGCGGTAAGCTTGCAGTCGTCCAAGTACCGATAACGCCATTACCAGAACCTGTCACACACTCTTTCGCAATTTCAATCGATAATGCAGTCACATTTTTATCAGCTAAGTCATCGTTATCTGATGATTGAGTAATACCACCAGGGAAACCACCTTCATCACCAGCACCCGGCGCACTGTCACCTTCAACTGGCACATAATTAACCAAGTCAAAAGTTTCACCTAGGTTAACCACAAATGGGTCTTTACGCTGACCAACAAACACTCGGCCCATGGTGTCACAACCTGGGATATCAAAGTTATAAACAAATTTGTCAGCGTATGCTTCATAACCTGATTTGTCGGTAAATGTTTTGTTACCAATATAATCAAGCGGCTTATGGAACATAGTTGTACTGTCGCTTGCATTATTTAACATTGTCGAGGTGCCAGTGCTCTGAGGGCCCGTAACTAAAGCGAGTGAATAAGATTCACTGAAATTAGCATTAGCTTGATCCATTGCACTAATACCGCCCACATTTTTAAGCGGTACTGCAATTGATTTTTTTTCGCCTTCTGCGCCTACATCTAAAGCAACTCCCGTTTCACCCGGTAATGCTTGCTCAAATCTAAACTGAAACGTCATATCCTCAACTGCGTCACCATCGTTATCAATATGAATGCTATAAACCGCAGCTGGATCCATCGCAAAATAGTTTGGACCACCATATGCATCTTGCAGTGGGATATAGTTAGCAATTAAAGTTACAAACTCACCTCGACCAGACTCGTAACTATTGAACGCATAAAAGTCGGTAGAATCTAGCGTTGGCGTACGTGTAATATTTGGTGCTTCTCTGTGACTTGAAGCTAGTGCTGTTTGACTTATTAAACCAGCGACCAGTGCAGCAGAGATTGTATTAAGTTTGATATTCATGACAAATTCCTTTGTTAGTTGTGAATAAGACTTGTTTTATTTTTAAACAAATCTGACTGTCACTAAGTTAAACGGGTGAGATGCATGATTGGATGCAAATTAATTTATTTTTTTTCAAAAATTTAAAATTAATTTTTAAAGCGTTGAATTTTAATATAAAAAACCCGGTTCAAAACCGGGTTTTAAAAGCGGATTAAGGGTCAAGTTTTGATAACACTATAACGTGACTAGCTCCGTGGTATATAAAACTTTAGTAGGTGAACCACTAGGTGAGCCACCTAAAGGTTCCAAACTAACGGCTAATGCCGCTAATTCAACTGTGCCAAATAAATCGGATTTGGCTAAGTTGAGCTCACCGGATTTAGGTAATAACCCAAGTGAAACTGGCGCTCTGCCATCCGAAGCCACAAACCAAAGTTCATAATCGTTATTAGCTTGAGCTGTTAATTTATCCGTTGCTTTAACTTTTATTTGCTGCTCACCAACTTCAATTAACCAAAGTGCTTGAGCTTTTTCGCTTTGCACTACCGCAAATTGTGATGGCGTTGAATCAACAGGTTCGAGTCGCACTAAAATAACAGCCAATATAATAGCGGCTGCCGTTGCAATGCTGGCTAATCCCGGCCAAAATTTAGCGGATTTAAGTTCAACTACTTCTGCGGATGCGGAGCTTGTTTGTCTGGTTGAAGCAATGCTGTCTTCGTCAAACCCAAGTCGCTGACTCACTTCAACCCAAACTTTGTCACTGGGTGTTTTAGGTTCGAGTTTATGACCTAATACATTAATGTATTGCTCCCAAATCCAAGTTGTTTCACGTACTAGTTGGTGCTGCATCATTAATTGCTGATAACGTCGCCTTGCGCCGCCTCGCAATGTACCCAGTACGTATTGTGCAGCTAATGCATTACGTCTGTCTTCTACTAAATAGTTCATATGGCTAAACACCTCTGCAGACTTTGCAGCCCACGTCTAATCCAACTTTTAATTGAACCCAAGGGTGAGCCCATATTGGCGCAAACTTCCCGATGGCTCAAACCATTATAATACGCAAAATGAATGGCTTGCTTTTGATCTGAATCCAATTCATCCATGCATTCAGCCATTTTTGTAGCACTAATACCAACCTGCTCTAAACTTGAATTTTCTGCTGATTCATCTACTTGCAACATATCTTGCTCTTGTAATGGCAATTCATGTCTGACATTGTGATAACGAATCAAATCTAAAGCTCGATAGCGAACAATACTAATCATCCAAGTTAAAACGGTTCCTTTACCCAGTTGATATTCACCAGCGTTATGCCAAATTCGAACGTAAGCTTCTTGTAAAGCTTCTTCCGACAGCTCTTTTTGCTTTAGCATTTTAAAGCAAACCGCATATAACTGAGCACTAGTAGCGTGATAGAGCTCAGCGAAAGCTTGTTTGTCTCCAAGCGCTGTGGCTTTTAATAACTTTAAGTGTTGTTCGTGTTCCATGGTAAGACCTTTTTATAGGCTCAGCTTAACAAGCAAATCATTTAAAGCTCAATAAGCCAAACGAGTATGTTAGATTTTTGGATGCAATTTATTTATAACAGTAGTTTATTTACGCCACATAAAGTAAATAGATCATGGCTTACTCTAGTTTATTTTATCCGCTGCAGCAAATAGATAGGCTTAACTGTTATTTTGTCGAGAAAGAGTTTTTCTTGTACTTTTCTCAATCCACAAGCTAATATACTGTTAATTTAAACAGTTCAAATTAAACTACTTTATGCAATTAAGTCGCTTAGCAAAACAATCTGTCACTAGCCTAACAGGTGTTGGTCCTAAACTGGCCGAAAAGCTAGCGCATCTGCATATCCACTCTGTTGAAGATTTACTCTTTCATTTACCATTTCGCTATCAAGACAAAACACATATTTACCCAATAAGTGATTTATTACCAGAGCTGCAAACCAGTGTGCAAGGTGAAATTATCAACAGCAGTATTTCATTTGGAAAAAAACGCATACTGAATTGTGTACTGGATGATGGTTCTGGCTTAATAACATTAAAATTTTTTAATTTTAATGCCGGTCAAAAAAATCAATTAACGCCGGGTAAATTTGTTAGAGCTTTTGGCGATATTAAACGCGGTCGCAGCGGCTGGGAAATCATCCACCCTGAATACAAAGTAAGCAGCTCAGCACAAATCGAAGTTGAAGAAGCGTTTACCCCTGTTTATTCAACAACTGAAGGCTTAAAGCAGTCAAGCCTACGGCAACTAACCGAACAAGCGTTAAATAAACTACAAAAAGCAGGTGTTGAAGATTTATTACCTAATGTTTCGCAAACTCAGCATTATAATTTGCAGGCCGCATTAGAATTAATTCATCGTCCGCCGCCTGATGTTTCACTTGCTGATATTGAGCAAGGCAAACATCCCGCACAGCAAAGATTAGCGCTAGAAGAGTTAGTGGCGCATAATTTAAGCATGTTAAAGATCAGAGCCGATGCTCAGCAAGTTCAAGCCGCCTCCATTCCTATTGCCCAACCAACGATTGAAGCGTTTCTAGCTAACTTACCTTTTAGCCCAACTCAAGCTCAAAACCGAGTTACTGGGGATATCCAACAAGATATGCAGCAAAATTACCCGATGATGCGCTTGGTTCAAGGCGATGTTGGCTCAGGTAAAACCTTAGTCGCGGCCTTAGCTGCACTCTCTGCACTCGCGCAAGGGTTTCAAGTTGCACTTATGGCACCTACCGAAATTTTAGCTGAGCAACATGCTATTAATTTCCATCGCTGGTTTAGTCCATTAGGCTATAAAGTTGACTGGCTTGCCGGTAAACTAAGTGCAAAACAAAAGCGAGAAGCACAAACCAGAATTGCCAGCGGCGAAAGTAAAATGATTGTTGGCACACACGCCCTGTTTCAGCAAGATGTTGAGTTTGATCACCTCGCATTAGCAATTGTTGATGAACAACACAGGTTTGGCGTTCATCAACGTCTTAGCTTGCGCGAAAAAGGCGCTAAAAAAGGCATGGCTCCACATCAACTAATTATGACAGCAACGCCCATACCCAGAACGTTAGCTATGACAGCCTATGCCGATTTAACGACCTCTGTAATTGATGAATTACCGCCAGGGCGCACTCCAATTCAAACTGTTGTTTTGCCTGATAGTAGACGAGATGAAGTAATTCAAAGAGTTTATCAAGCCTGCAAACACGAAAAACGCCAAGCTTATTGGGTTTGCACCTTGATTGAAGAGTCAGAAGTATTGGAATGCCAAGCCGCAGAAGATACCGCATTTCAATTACAAGCATCATTGCCCGATTTAAGTATAGGCTTAGTTCATGGCCGTATGAAGGCAGCCGAAAAGCAGCAAGTAATGACAGAGTTTAAACAAGGAAAAATGGATTTATTAGTCGCCACTACTGTTATTGAAGTAGGTGTCGACGTGCCTAATTCAAGTTTAATGATTATCGAAAACCCCGAACGACTTGGTTTAGCACAACTTCATCAATTAAGAGGTCGAGTTGGCCGTGGGGCAATTGCCAGTCATTGCGTTCTTATGTATAAAGCACCGTTGTCTGATACTGGGGCAAAAAGATTAGCCGTAATGCGCGACAGTACAGATGGCTTTTACATTGCCCAAAAAGATTTGGAAATTCGAGGGCCCGGCGAGTTACTAGGAACCCGCCAAACAGGCGACATGAACTTTAAAATTGCCGACTTATTAAGAGATAGCGAATTAATCCCTCATGCCCGCACATTGGCAAAACAAATAATGCAGCAACAGCCCGAAACCGCCAGCGCGCTCATCCAACGATGGGTTGGTAGTAAAGATATTTACACACAAGCTTAATTATTATACTTTATTGGTTATTTTTTAATAACTAAAAATAACTTTACTATATTACTTTGATTTAGTGCATTAATTGACCAAGCGTAAAATCAGGCTCTACAATAAATGAACACGCTATATTTAAAATATGCTTAATGGATTCGGTTTTTATTTAAAAAGATTGGATAATACCAATATGAAAATGTAAGCTGATAGCAAGAAAATAGCAGTCATTTAAGTAAATCAAGATAACGTTACTTTAAGTAACAAGCTACCAAGGAAAGGAGAGTTCCATGTCAACAAAACCTCAAAAGCGGGCAAGATCAGCTGAAGATAAATCGCTTAAAAAAGATCTTATTTTATCTACAGCAGCGACTTTATTTGATAATCAACCTGATTCGTTACCAACCGCTGCGGCAATTGCTAATAGTTCCGGCATTGCAAAGGGTACTGTCTATTTATACTTTAAAAGCAAAGAAGAAATTTTCCTCGCTTTGCTTGAACAACATTACCAAAATTGGTTCAGAGATATTAGAACAGCAATCACCGCAGATTCGCCCAATGCTGATGATATTATCAATGCGATTTGCCACTACATTGAAAATCAACCGCAGTTTTTTCAATTAGCCAGTCTAAGTAGCTCTATCATAGAACAAAATGTAAGTAGTAGTGTATTATTGGCCTTTAAAGAGCGCATGGTTAATATGGTTAACTCAACCTCTCATGATTTAGCCGAAAAACTAAAATTAGACGAACATGACACTTGTGCACAACTACTAATGCGCAGTTACGCCATGTTACTAGGGCTATGGCAGATAAGTCACAATCCTGAAGCATTGTCTGATTTGCTTGATCAGCCCAGCTTATCAATTATCCAGCCAGAGTTTGGGCTTGAAGCAAGAGATGCCTTATCACAACTATGGCAAGGCTATGTTGGTCAAAAAGATTCTAAATCAACAGGTCGTTTTTGGAAAATTGGAAACCTATTTACCAGTTAATGTAAACAAGCAACCCGTATACTCTATTACAAGCTACCAAAAGCCCTGCTAGGTTCAAGCCAAACAGGGCTTTTTTATAGCTCTAACCGACCAATATTATTTTGAAAAAAATCTAAAAAGACTCTTATTTTAAGGGGTAACGAGCGGCTTTGATATAACACACTTAATTGCTGCGCCACTGGTGGTTGAGATAAGCTAACCCGCTGCATTTTACAGTCGCTTTGGCACGTATAGTTAGGCAATTTTGCTAATCCTAAATCTCGTTGAGTCGCTTGCCTTCTCATTTCAGGGCTCGAAAAAATAGCTCTGGCGTTTACAGGGACAGATTGTAATTTATTACCTTGGCGAAATAACCAAGCTTCTTGTTCGTGTGACAAAATACAAGGCTCGTCAATTAAATCCTCCGGCTCTTTTAAATGTGATATATCCGCCTGATTTGACGCATAAATTGATTGCGGAAAACTCAATAAAGTTTTGGCAATACCATTCGAAGCCGGTAACTGAGATTCGTGCAACACAAAGGTAATGTCATAAGCTGTATTATTTTTTGGAAATGGCTCAGAATAATGCGCACAGTTAAGCATTATTTTTGGGTAAATGAGTGCAAACTCAGTAATCAATGCGCTCATAATCTGATTAAAAAATTCAAGTGGTAATAATATATTAAGCTCGCCTTTGGGCTCGTTAATAAAAGAGCCCACTTGTTCTTCTGCAGAATATAAAGCGTCGATATGAGGCTTACTGGTTCTATACAGCAGCTCTCCTGCCTCAGTTAGCCTTTGCGTTCGAGTGGTCCGAATCAATAATGGATTACCGACACTTTCTTCTAGCTGAACTAAATGTCGACTGACTTTTGATTTGGGAATTTTTAATTTAGCTGCCGCCTTGGTTAACGAACCTGACTCAACTAAAGTCACAAACAGTAATAAATCATCTAAGCTGGATCGCATAATTCTCTTTGTTGCATATTTAGAACAATATTTTCTATTAAACCCGACTAATCAAGTAAAAGCAAACTCGTTAGACTACACCCACTTTCAAGATAAACATTAAACAACCGAGGAGCTAACTCAATATGACAAACGTAACTCAAATTAAAGCACAAGATTTTAACCAAGCTGTTACCGAGCATGATGGTATCGTATTAGTTGATTTTTTCGCTGAGTGGTGTGGCCCATGTAAAATGGTTGCGCCTATTTTAGAGCAACTATCAAATGAACGTGATGATATAAAAATTGTAAAAGTTGACGCTGATGAAGCCCCTGACTTAATGGCTCAATTTGGTATCCGCGGGATTCCAACCTTGTTGCTATTTAAACAAGGTGAAAAAGTTGGCAGTAAAGTTGGAGCCGTTTCATTATCACAACTGCAAAGCTTTGTATCTCAAGCTAGTGCATAATATTTAGTTTATTTAATTTAAATTCGTCACTTTAAAATAAATAAAAACGGCCAGTCATATTTTATTTGCTGGCCGTTTTATTTTTGTCTGCTGTCAATCTCACAATAGCCAGTTCAGTTAATAAAGGAAAGTGATCTGAACCCACCTCATCTAACCTTCTCATGCTTCTGATTTTAAAATGCTGGTTATGAAACAAGTGATCCAGCGGCCAGCGTAAAAACCAATGCTGGGCATGAAACGTATTAAAAAAACCACGCCCGACTCTGGGATCTAAAAAACCACTTTTTTTAATAAAGTAACGAGTAGTAGGCGACCAAGCTACATCATTTAAATCACCAGCGACAATTGTAGGCATTCCATTATTGGACACTTCATCAGCCATTAGAACCAATTCTCTATCTCTCGCTTTTGAGTAAGTATTTTCCGTAGGGCTCGGTGGCGCAGGGTGCAAAAAATGAAATTGAATCAAGGTTTCATCATCCAATTCAAATTTACAATGAATGGATGGAATATCTTTTTGAATAAGCTCTGTCACTTTAATATCTGACAACGGAAAGCGACTAAAGACATGCATTCCATAAAGATTTTCTAGCGGTTTATTAATTTGGTACGGGTAGGATTGTGCAACCGATTCTAACTCTTTTTGCCACCATAAATTGCTTTCTAACGTTACAAAAATATCAGGTTGATATTTTTTTATTAGATTTAACAGCTTTGATGAGTCTTTATTGTCCATCAGCACATTAGATGTCAATACTTTAACTGTTTTAGTCGACTCATCATCGCATTCAACTTGCGTAGGGTAAAGCCTAGTATATGGCAAAATCCAATGCAGCTGATATGCCAAAGCCACTAAACTCAAAGTTAGCCCAAATAGCATCATTATAGTAGCGGGCAAAAAATAATATCCCAGCGCAACTTGGATAATAATTAGCGCTGAGATTTGCAATCTAGGAAACTCCCAAACACGTACAAGCCAATGATTACTGGGAAATAATGGCAATATCGTGATAGCAACAAAAACAAAACTGGTAATTAAAAATAGCAACATGATTGGCCTTAGCGTTTAATTTTAATCTAACTTGAATTAATGAACCAAGCTTTACTTTAAATCATCTTAACACTGTAGATGCGTGCTAAATACCAGTTATTTTATATCAAATAGATATAAACAAACATTAATTGTCACTTCTCATGTTTTATTCTGCTAGTGATAAGATAAAACAGAACGGTACGGTATAAAACATTACCGTACAGTTAATTGCTATTGCACCAAGTTGTTATTTATTGCTTTGATTTTTGCGATTGCGGTACCAGCTAATTCCTTTGACTACGACAGCCGCAAATGCAATCCAAAAGATGGCATGATAAAAAGAATGTGCTGTATCACCCAAATGGTGATCCGGATGCGCTAAAAGCTGGCTACTAAATAAAGTTAAACATAAAACAAACATTGAACGTAACATAATAAATTCCTCTGTCTTAAAACTGGGTTAAAATCAGGCTGACTTTGTAATATTTAACATGCCTTCGGTTTCGATAAAATCAATAATTTCAGCTAAGCCTTGCTGAGCTTTGATATTAGTGAAAATAAAAGGTCGGTCTCCACGCATTTTTTTAGCGTCTCTGTCCATCACCTCAAGTGATGCGCCCACATATTCAGCAATATCAATTTTATTAATAATTAATAAATCAGATTTAGTAATACCTGGTCCGCCTTTGCGCGGTATTTTATCACCGGCTGACACATCAATCACATAAATAGTTAAATCGGACAACTCAGGGCTAAAAGTCGCGCTTAAGTTATCGCCGCCGCTTTCCACTAGAACAAAATCCAATTCGCCATGACGCTCTTGCAATTCGTCAATCGCAGCTAAATTCATAGACGCATCTTCACGAATCGCTGTATGTGGACAACCGCCAGTTTCAACGCCCATAATTCTATCAGGTGATAACGCACTGTGACGGGTTAAAAACTCTGCGTCTTCTTTGGTATATATATCGTTGGTTACAACGGCCATATTGTATTTATCGCGTAATGCCGAACATAACTCACGCAATAAAGCGGTTTTACCTGAACCTACTGGTCCGCCTACACCAATTCTTAAAGTTTGTTTTTTCATTTAAATTTCCACCTTGCTTTCGCTCTTTTTGCCTATGACTTTTGCTAATGCAAAACTTCATTTAGCCGGCGAGCGATTATTAATTTATGCTTTTTTGTTTTCAGTTTTGTCAGATTAAAGTCCGAACGATTAGCCTAGAGCCTGTTGCGTGTTAGGAACAATTTCCTTTGGAAGCAATTTATTGTCGCTCGCCCTGTAAAGTGTTTAACCTCAACTCTGCCAATGATTTAGGATCTAAATAATCTGGTATATTGGGTTTCATGCCAAGCACTGGCCATTGCCAGCGCCGGTAAACTTGAGCCCACCTCATCTAATTGAGTTTGTTTAGCAATCTCAATGGCGCGGCTTGTTTTTTCACTTAATTTAAACATTAAATTTTGCGCCTGAGTTTGCCCAAGTGGCACTAACTTAGTGGCCGCGGCTATTTGGTTTTCAATAAAAGTCCAGCAAAATCCTGCTAGTGCTGCATCGCTTTCAATTTGCCAACAATAACAAGCTAATGCAAAGGCGCTGATAAAACTCACCTCATCCCACTGATTAACTTGCTGTAATACACAACCAAATTCAATATCTTGCTGATTTAATAACCGAATAAGTGCTTTACCCATAGCTAAATCAGCCAAACGTAACTCTGCACTTTCACGGCAAGCAATAATAAGCTGATTTAATTCACTAAATTGCTCAAAGTTTTGCTGCTGCAAAGCGTTAACTTGCTCAGCCAAGATAACTAAATCTGTATTAGCGATAGATTCAGTTAAATTAGTTTCAACCCAATTTGCTGTGGTTGCTGCGTTGTGAACCCAGTCAACTTCAATCGCGTACTCTAAACCTTGCGAAAATGAAAAACCGCCCACCGGTAAGCCAACGCTGCATAACTGCAATAATCGGTTTAACTGTAAAACACCTAATTGAGTCGACATTAAATTAGTGCTCGTGGCTGTGGGAATGGCCTGAATGTCCGCCATAAGCTCCGCTCTCTGGTTCAAAAATTTCAGCTTTATCACTGGTGGTTAAACCATACATTTCACACAGCTCTTGTAATACGTGATCTGGTTTAAACCTAAGCCAGCGCTCACCTACCTGCAACACTGTATGGCGGTTACCTAAGTGATAACACACTTTACTAAAAGTATGCCAATCTGAGGTTGATGCGGTAATAACTGGCTCTTGTGCCCCTTTTACTTCAATCAATTTGCCACATTCCGTTTTTAATACTTCACCCACTTTTAGTGGATGACCACGTTCAACAAAAATACCAACCGCTTCATCTTGGTCTGTTTTTGTTTTAATTCGGGCTTTCTGGCGTGTGCCATGATCCAGCGTAATGCTGTTAGTCACTGGCTCATGCACATGTGATAGCCTTTGGTAAACTTGTAACATCTAATTCCTCAAACTGCTAAACGTAAAGCCGAAAAATGCTTTACAACCAAATCAATTAAAATAAACAATATCGTTGCGCTAATGGTAGTTCTTGTGCTGGTTCACAGGTTAATAAAACACCATCAGCTCGCACTTCATAAGTTTGTGGATCAACTTCCACTTTGGGCGTTTCACTGTTATGAACCATGTCTTTTTTGCCAATGTTGCGCGTATTTTTACATACCCCTATTTTTCGGGTTAATCCCAATTGTTCAGGTACTTTATTTTCAACCGCTGCTTGCGATAAAAAAGTCATAGAGGTTTGTGAAGCCGCTTTACCTAAAGCGCCAAACATAGGCCGATAATAAACAGGCTGAGGGGTAGGTATAGATGCATTCGCATCACCCATGGGCGCTGCAGCTATCATGCCTGACTTTAAAATCATGGCGGGTTTTATTCCAAAAAAGGCGGGTTTCCACAACACTAAATCAGCCAGTTTGCCTTCTTCAATCGAGCCAACTTCATGCGCGATACCATGACTGATTGCCGGATTAATAGTGTATTTTGCAATGTAGCGCTTAGCTCTAAAGTTATCATTGTCTTGTGTATCCGGTGCTAAAGGTCCACGTTGAGTTTTCATTTTGTGGGCCGTTTGCCAAGTACGGCAAATCATTTCACCTACTCGGCCCATGGCTTGTGAATCAGAGGCAATCATACTAATAGCCCCGATATCATGCATAATATCTTCAGCCGCTATGCTTTCTTTTCGAATACGAGAATCGGCAAAAGCAATATCTTCCGGGATAGATGGATCAAGATGATGGCAAACCATCAGCATATCTAAATGTTCGTCAATGGTATTAACGGTATAAGGGCGTGTTGGATTAGTGGACGAAGGCAATACGTTTTCTTCACCACAGGCCCGAATAATGTCAGGCGAATGTCCACCACCTGCCCCTTCGGTGTGATAGGTATGAATGGTTCGGCCTTTAAATGCGCCAATCGTATCTTCAACAAAACCGGATTCATTTAAAGTATCGGTATGAATGGCAATTTGCACATCGTATTTTTCTGCAACGGATAAACAGGTATCAATCGCTTGTGGTGTAGTGCCCCAGTCTTCATGTAATTTTAAACCACAAACGCCGGCTTCAATTTGCTCGGCTAGCGCTTCGGGTAAACTGGCATTGCCTTTACCTAAAAAACCAAAATTCATGGGTAAGTCATGGGTGGCTTCAAGCATTTTATGAATATACCAAGTGCCAGACGTACAAGTGGTTGCATTACTGCCAGTTGCTGGGCCTGTGCCGCCGCCAATCATAGTGGTAACACCCGACATTAAAGCTTCATCAACTTGCTGGGGGCAAATAAAATGAATATGTGCGTCTATGCCACCTGCAGTAATAATTTGACCTTCACCAGCAATCACTTCTGTGCCCGGACCCACTTCAATATCAATATTATCTTGGATATCTGGATTGCCCGCTTTGCCTATTTTTTGAATGCGACCATCTTTAATGCCGATATCCGCTTTAACTATGCCCCAGTGATCGAGTATCAATGCATTGGTGATCACTAAATCTGCGGTATCTGCGCATGAAGCCTGGCTTTGCCCCATACCATCACGAATCACTTTACCGCCGCCAAATTTAACTTCTTCACCATAAGTGGTGTAATCTTTTTCAACTTCAATCCAAAGTTCGGTATCCGCTAAACGGACTTTATCGCCAACAGTTGGCCCAAACATATGGGCATAAGCATGCTTATCTATTGATGCCATTATTTTAATGCTCCCATGACTTCGCCTCTAAACCCGTATACTTTGCGTCTGCCTGCATAAGCCACCAGCGTAATTTCACGGCTTTGCCCTGGCTCAAAACGTACCGCTGTGCCCGCGGTAATATCCAACCTAAAACCCAATGCTTTTTCTCGCTCAAATTTAAGCGCAGGGTTGGCCTCATAAAAATGATAATGCGAGCCTACTTGCACTGGTCTATCTCCGGTATTGACCACTTCAATTGTGATTTTTTCACGTCCGACGTTTAGCTCATGTTCACCGGAGGGTGTTTTAATTTCACCTGGAATCATTTTAGCTCCCTATACAATTGGGTTATGTACTGTGACTAATTTAGTGCCGTCAGGAAAAGTAGCTTCAACCTGCACTTCTGGTATTAATTCAGCAATACCGTCCATTACTTGTTCGCGGGTTAATAAGGTACGGCCAAAGTCCATTAACTCTGCAACTGTTTTACCATCGCGAGCCCCTTCCATTATTTCCATGGTGATATAGGCCATCGCTTCTGGATAATTCAGTTTTACACCTCGGTTTAACCGCCGCTCAGCTAATAAAGCAGCTGTAAAAATCAGTAGTTTATCTTTTTCTCTAGGTAATAAATCCATAATCTTTTCTCTTAATCATTAAGATGTTAGGTTAACCAAATTCTTGGCGCCTTGCTTTCAAGTTCGCACAAAGCTTTTCGTAATATTTTCCAAATCGCAGCAAACAGTTTTTTGCATTCTTCACTTCGCTCGCCTAAATAACGAATAATAAACAAACCATCCAATTGGCTAATACTCACTTTTTCCTGAGCCTTAAGTGCTTCAACTTTACCTCTAATCAGAGTAAGTAAGTCTTCACTCTTAACTCTGTTTCTTTCACCACTTAATTGATTTGGTGCAGCGGCTATAAAAGTCCCCACGATATGATTACCTGCCAAGCCTGCTTTTTTATCCATCAACTGGTTATCTTGATTTACCTTTAACCTATCATGAAAGACTAATTTGCCATCCAATTTAACTTGGCAAAGCTGCTCAAACCGGCCTTTATCAAAAGGTTGATCCATGACGGGCAAACCTAAACAAATGACATCCCAGCCTAAATAAATGCTTGATTGAGTTAATTGAATATCTAGCTTATTGACGGCATCTGCGCCTTGAAAAATTAATGTTTCTTGCGGTAAATGCTCTAAAATCGCATTGTCGGATAATTGATATTGGGTTTGTTGAAGCTGTAAGCTAACACCTAAATTTTTATCATCTCTGGCACGATAAAACCGGTTGGCACCTGGCGTAGTTAACAAAGCATGGCTGTTTTTTTCTAGCTTGGCTGATAAATGTAGCTCGTCACCCGAGACAATGCCCGCTGGCGGATGTAATAAATAAACATGCGCGCAATCAGGGCCTTCTGGATAAAAGGCTTTTTGTACCGACAAAGGGCCATTACGTTCAATAGAACTTAGCCGGCTGCCATTTGCCGTTTGACTAAAAATTAAATCCAGATTGGCTATCCAGCTTCGGCCATTTTGAGCTGCTGTTGCTGAGTTCGCTGTGGATTGACTCATTCTGTTCTCGTTATTTATGATTCATGTTTGATTCGGGACACACCAAGTCTGTCGTTAGCGTAAAGCTTGCTGAAAATAAAAAAAGCTTCCGAGGCTAAATTTATTTTCAGCCGCTAATTATACCGCTAAATACTTAGCAATTAATTCATCATCCAATTTATCCATCGTACCCGATGCAACCACCTCGCCTTTTTCCATTAAGTGAAAGCATTCACCCACGGCCCGCGCAAACGGTAATTTTTGCTCAACCAAAATAATGGTCATTCCTTGCTCTTTGTTAAGCTTTAACAATACATCACGAATTAATTGAACTATGTTAGGCTGAATCCCCTCATTGGGTTCATCTAAAATTAATATATCAGGATTCAATACTAACGCACGCGCTATTGCTAATTGTTGCTGCTGACCGCCGGATAAATCACCACCTCTGCGGTGTAACATCTCTTTTAACACCGGAAATAGCTCAAACACTCGTTCGGGAATCTCTTTGCTGGCTTGGCGTTTGCAATTTAAGCTCACTTTTAAATTTTCTTCCACTGTGAGCTGGCCAAAAATATGCCGACCTTGGGGTACATAACCTACGCCAATTTCTGGTCTGTGTTCAACTGATTTTTTGCTAACCTCTTTTCCATTAATGGTTAACTGGCCTGTACTGATTGGCAGCATGCCCATAATGCATTTTAATAAAGTCGTTTTACCAACCCCGTTTCGGCCCATAATACAAGTACGTGAACCTTTTTCTATTTTCATATTCAGATCCCATAAGATCTGAGTGCCACCATACTTTTGATTAACTGAATTTAGCTCTATCATGCTGCCCCCTGATCTTCACCTAAATACACACGTACCACTTCCGGATTTGACTGGATTTCAGACATTGAGCCTTCGGCTAATACACTGCCTTGATGCAACACTGTGACTTTACGCGCGATTGAGCGTACAAACGCCATATCATGCTCAACCACAACCACAGAATGCTCACCCGCCAGTGAGGTTAATAGCTCAGCGGTGCGCTCAGTTTCCTGCCCTGTCATCCCGGCTACTGGTTCATCAACCAATAATAAACGTGGTTTAGCCGCTAACAACATGCCAATCTCTAGCCATTGCTTTTGGCCATGAGATAAAGCCCCCGCTTGCATATAACATTCTTTGGTTAAGCCAATGGTTTGTAAAATTTTACCAATTTCGTCTTTTTGCTCGCCGCTAAGTTTGTGAAATAAGTTAGTCCAAATGCCTTTATCGCCAGCTAAACTTAGCTCTAAATTTTCAAACACAGTCAGCATTTCAAATACGGTCGGCTTTTGAAACTTACGGCCAATCCCTGCTCGAGCTATTTGAGTTTCATCCATGCCAAGTAAATCAACCTGCTGACCAAAATTAACTTTACCAACATCAGGTCGAGTTTTTCCGGTAATCACATCCATTAGCGTTGTTTTACCAGCACCGTTAGCGCCGATTAAACAACGTAATTCACCGTCGTTTATGTACAGGCTTAAATCGTTTAGTGCTTTAAAACCATCGAAGCTCACACTAACATCTTCAACATATAAAATGACGCCATGCCTAGTGTCGGGCCGAATATTATCTTCTGCTAATAAAGGCGAACCTTGTTTATCGACAATCACTATTTCACCTCCGCAGTCGTTTTATTTGAAGCTGATTGAGCTTTTTTCGATTGCTTAATTTTATCTAAAACACTTGGTACAAAGCCAGCAATGCCTTTTGGTAAAAGCAAAGTCACGAGTACAAATAACCCACCTAACGCATATAGCCAAGCTTCTGGCATAATGGCAGTGAATCGTGTTTTTGCATAACTCACAACTAACGCACCAATGATTGCGCCATATAAAGATCCACGACCTCCAATAGCAACCCACACTACAATTTCAATTGAGTTAAGTGGTGAAAATTCACCCGGGTTAATAATACCCACCTGAGGTACATACATAGCCCCTGCTATCCCAGCAAGCATGGCTGACACAACAAATATCCATACTTTGTAATGCTCTGGTTTATAACCAATAAATCGCACCCGATTTTCAGAATCACGAATAGCTGTTACCACCCGTCCCATTTTTGAGTTCACTATAAAGTGGCAAATTGCGAAGCCTAAGGCTAAAAACAAAGCGGTTAATGCAAATAAAACAATTCGAGTGGTATCTGATTGTAATGAAAAGCCTAAAATATCTTTAAAATCTGTTAAGCCATTATTGCCGCCAAAGCCCATTTCGTTGCGGAAAAAAGCCAGCATCAGCGCATAAGTAACAGCTTGAGTCATAATAGATAAATAAACCCCACTCACCCGCGACCGAAAAGCCATTGTGCCAAAAATGTAAGCTAACAATCCTGGCCCCGCTAACACTAAGAAAATAGTAAAAATAAAGCTATCAGAACCAGCCCAATACCAAGGTAGAGCATCCCAATTTAAAAACACCATAAAATCAGGCAGTTCAGGGTTACCATAAACCCCTCTATCACCAATTTGGCGCATTAAATACATGCCCATGGCATAACCACCCAGCGCAAAAAATGCACCATGTCCCAAGCTTAGAATACCGCAATAGCCCCATACTAAATCAACCGCTAACGCTAATAAGGCATAACATAAATACTTGCCAAATAAAGTTACGGTGTAAGTACTTACATGCATTACTGAGCCTTCAGAAAATGCTAAATTGCACACAGCGACATATAAAGTCGTGATAAATAGGCAGCCAACGACAACCGGCAAGCTACCAAATTTTTTAAATAAATTTTGTAATGAACTCGGGATCATTCTGCTGCTCTCCCTTTTTGTGGAAACAAGCCTTTCGGACGTTTTTGAATAAACAAGACAAGTCCTACCAAGACAATAATATTTGCCAATACTGAACCAGTCAGTGGTTCTAAGAATTTATTAAACGAACCTAACGACATTGCAGCCACCAAAGTGCCCCATAAATTGCCTACACCGCCAAATACCACGACTAAAAATGAATCAATAATGTAAGACTGACCTAAGTTTGGTCCCACATTCGTTAGCTGGCTTAATACAACACCAGCAATCCCTGCAATACCAGAGCCTAAACCAAAGGTAATGGCATCAACACGATCACTGCGAACGCTCAATGCTCTTGCCATTTCACGGTTTTGCGCAACGGCTCTTACGTGTAACCCCAATGAAGAACGTTTCATAAAAGCAAGCAATGCTAAAAATACCGTTAATGCAAAAATAATGATATATAAACGATTATAGGTAATTGAAAATATAGGATTTATTTGCCATGAGCCACTCATCCATTCTGGCGCAGCCACGGTTCTATTTAAAGGTGAAAATACTGTTCGAACTAATTGCTGCAAGATCAAGCTAATACCAAAAGTAGCTAATAAAGTTTCAAGCGGGCGACCTTTAAGAAAACGAATAACCCCACGCTCAATTAAAATACCGACACTACCGGAGACAATAAAAGCGGCTGGAATTGCCATAAATAACGAATAATCAATCCACTGAGGAAACATTTGCTGAATAACATAAGTAGTATAAGCACCCAGCATAATCATTTCGCCATGCGCCATATTGATAACGCCCATCACCCCAAAAGTAATAGCCAAGCCAATTGCAGCCAGTAATAAAACCGAGCCAAGACTTAAACCAAAAAAGATGTTTTCTATTACTTCGTACGTCGAGCGTTTTTGCTTAATGCTATCAATGGTTTTATTTAATTGTGCTTTTAACGCTTTGTCAGATTCACTTAATTCAGAATTTTTGTATTCATTTAAGCGATTGAGCTGCTGAACCATATTATTGCGTACCGCTGGTTCTAAACTGCCTTTAAGTGATTTAACCGCCGCTAATTTAGCTTCACTATCACCATTTTTAAGCTGGTTAACTGACATAGCGGTTTGCATTAACTCAACAACATCTGTGTCTGACTCAGTGGCTAAACGCCCTTTTATTAACTGAATAGATTCATCGTTAGGATCATCTAAAATTTGTTTCACGGCCGCTAAACGCACCGTTTTATCTTTATGTGTTAAATCAATTTGTGCCAATAATCCTCTGATATGGCTTCGAATTCGGTTACTCGTTCTAATTTTTTTAAGCGCAGATTTAGATTGATTAGCAAGCGTTTCAGTCGATAAAACAGGCGTAAGCTGATAATCACCAGCTGGTTTTTTTCGAATGCTAACCACTTGCTTATTGCTTTTTAGGTAATATAAATCACCGTTTATAATTTCGGTTAATACAAAACGAACTTTATCGTTATCTTGCTCTGCTAGTTGATTTAAGACAGGGGTAATATTACGTAAGCTTTTATGGGGAAGCTGGTTAACCAAAGACTCAAACTCATCAGCGCTAGCTGCTAAGCTGGTCATTGATATCAGCAATGACATGATAAGGCAGAATGTGCGCAACATTGCGGTATTCCTTAATTTGGTGTTACTTGTATCCGGATAAATATCCTTGCTTTAGCAGCACAGTCTAAAACAAGGATATTACTTGGGAGATTAATTAAAGCGAACTAAAGATGTGCCTATAGCTTCAAAGTAAACAAGCTCCGGTATGGCGGCCGAAGCTTAGCCTGCAAATTTATATCGACATATCTTTTATTTTTAACTTAAAAGTTTTGGCCTGAACATTTAGTGGTTTTAATATCAAAGTTGCCGCAGTTAACTGGCGCAGTCCAATCCGCAATTAAGTTTTTAGAGCTAGGTAAAAAATCAGACCAAGCATCACCAATGACAGTACCTGCAGTTTCCCAAACCACTTCTAATTGACCGTTATCTTGAATTTCACCAATTAAGACTGGTTTAGATAAATGATGATTTGAGTTCATAACGGCAGTGCCACCGGTTAAGTTAGGTACGGTAATACCTATCATCGCTTGCTCAACTGCATCTACATCTGTAGTACCGGCTTTTTCAACCGCTTTAGCCCACATTTTAAAACCAATATAAGTCGCTTCCATTGGGTCATTGGTTACACGTTTGTCATCACCAATAAATTTTTTCCAGTTAGCGATAAATTTTGTATTTTCTTCACTTTCAACACTTTGGAAGTAGTTCCATGCCGCTAAATGACCAACTAGTGGCGAGGTATCAAAACCAGATAACTCTTCTTCACCTACCGAGAAAGCGACTACTGGAATATCTTCAGCAGAAATACCTTGGTTACCTAGTTCTTTATAAAAAGGTACGTTCGCATCACCATTAATCGTTG
This sequence comes from Catenovulum adriaticum, assembly GCF_026725475.1. Lineage (NCBI taxonomy): Bacteria > Pseudomonadati > Pseudomonadota > Gammaproteobacteria > Alteromonadales > Alteromonadaceae > Catenovulum > Catenovulum adriaticum. The sequence continues at coordinate 218,220 of NZ_CP109965.1, read as the reverse complement.
AAACTACCGCAGTCTTTTTACCAGCTGAACCAAATTTCTTAACTTCAGACACAATACTTTGCCAATCTGAATGACCAAACGGGGTATAGTTGATCATAATATCTTTATCTTCAACACCCTGCGCTTTTAAGTAAGCTTCTAATATTTTATTAGTGGTACGTGGATACACATAATCTGTGCCTAATAATACCCAGCGCTCGGCACCAATATCATTCATTAAATAATCAACTGCAGGAATCGCCTGCTGATTTGGCGCAGCCCCTGTGTAAAATACGTTTTTAGAAGATTCTTCACCTTCATATTGAACTGGGTAAAACAACAAACCGTTTAGCTCTTCAACAACTGGCAATGCTGATTTTCGTGAAACCGAAGTCCAACAACCAAAAATGACATCCACTTTATCTTTTGATAATAATTCACGGGTTTTTTCTGCAAATAGCGGCCAGTTTGATGCAGGGTCAACTACGACGGGCTCTAATTTTTTACCTAACAAACCACCCGCTTTATTTTGCTCTTCGATCATCATTAAAACAGTATCTTTTAATGTGGTTTCAGAAATAGCCATAGTGCCAGATAAAGAGTGTAAAACACCCACTTTAATGGTGTCAGCTGCGTAAGCCATTGAGGTCACTAAACTTGATGCAACTATGCTACTTGCTGCAATTAACTTTTTAATTTTCATTAGGTTATCCTTTCAAAAATTGATAATTTAAAAACTGCTTAAATTCGTTTGGGTTTATTTTTTATTTTGTTGCAGGTGAGCTGACCCACCTGCTTATTATTGTTATTAATGTAATTTTTAAATTAGAAAGTAACTAAAGCTTCTACCGCAATCGTGTTTGAGTCACCTTTTGTATCGCTTTCATCCATACGGTATTCAAACACCATTAGTAAGTTATCACTCACTGTGTAACTAGGAGAAATTGTAATCGCACTACCATCATCAATCACAGCGCCCGCCGCATCTTCAATTTCAAAATCATGGTATCTCAAAGTGATACCTGCAGAATCAAATGCATAGTTAGCCATTAAAAGAAAGCCATCCCCTTCTGAACCCGCTCCTGCAGTATCTTCAGAGCTGTTATACTCAGCCGCTAACGTTAAATCGCCAGCAGAATAGGCAGCCCAAGTGTTAAATGCTTTTGTATCACCATCTTGTAAATAAAAAGCTTTAACGGTGACAGAATCGGTAGGGGTAACGGCTAGCATGGCTTCAAAGCCAGGGTGTTCTGAATCTGTATCTTCAGGACTAAATGGACTGTTAATGACTGAAAGTGCAGCAGAAAAAACATCACCGCTATATAAACCAGAGACACCTTGCTGATAATAGCCATAAAAGTAAGGGGCATAACCTGTACCTGAGTATTGGAATAAACCTGTTGGTTCTTCCGTTTCCCAGCCCGAATAACTTAAGAATCGACCTGCTTTTACAGTAAATTCATCCGTTAACGCGTAGGTCATAAAAGCTTGCTCTAAATCTACTGCGCCATAAGCATCTTTATATTCTAAATCGACTTGAGCTTTTAGTTTGTCATCAAAATCATATAAAAAATCGATTTCGAATTGGTCTAAACCAGAGGCACTAACTGAGTCGCCGCCATCTACATCGGTATAGACATACGACATATCAATAAAGCCAGTTGCGGTTAGCTTTTCTGATAACTGGAAACCATCAGCTTGAGCTAGAGGTGTTGCGGTTGCTGCAGCCATTGCAACAGCCAAACTTAACAAACTACGTTTAGATACTTTCATGTGTTCACCCTTAATTTAAGTTTTTTATTGTATTTGGCACGCAAGCAGAACTGAAAAATCACAATTGGGAAATTGGTCAGTCAAAACAGTTCTGCTTACGACTGCAAACAGTATCTCTTGATTTAGCTATGGCGAACATTCGCCAAAGTGCGCATAGGCATACGTAGATCTACGTAGTTTTTTAACTTTTACAGGTTATACTGATGAAAAAACACCCCAGACAAGGAAGCAACTATGGGCAAAAAATTTGCCGAGTTATCAACTCAACACATTGAATTTATTAATAAACAGAACATTTATTTTGTGGCGACTGCCGCGCAAACTGGCAATGTGAACTTGTCCCCTAAAGGCGGAGATTCATTAAGAGTATTAAATAAAAACACTATCGTTTGGCTGAATTTAACGGGCAGTGGTAATGAATCAGCCGCTCACCTGATTCAAAATTCAAGAATGACAATCATGTTTTGTGCGTTTGAAGGCGCCCCTATGATTTTGCGTGCATACGGAAATGCTAAAATGTTGCATCAAACCGATGCACAGTGGTCAAAATATCAAAACTTATTTGCGCCCAGTGTTGCAGCCCGACAAATTTTTATCTTAGATATTAATTTAGTACAAACTTCGTGCGGTATGTCAGTGCCTTATTTTGAATACCAAAGCGACAGAGATGATTTAGCTAAATGGTCAGTTAAACAAGGCAAAGCAGGTATAGACAAATATTGGATTAAAAAGAACCAGCAAAGTATAGATGGCTTTGAAACTCAAATTGTTGAACGTGCGGGCATCCAACATAAAACTTAATTTATTGTTTAGGGGTGATTAAAATTCGAAATTGATAGTTAACCTAAGCCGCTTTATAGGTATTCAAGCAGCTCTATTCTATTACCAAATGGATCACGAAAATGAATCCTATCCAAGTTTTTAATGTTAACTGGCGCTGAGAATTCAATGTGAGCTTGTTGCAACTTTCGCCGCCAACTTACTAAATTCTCGACTCGGTAAGCTAAATGCGCTTTGGTATTTGCTCTGTGCTCAAAATCTTCAGCGCCAAGGTGTATTTGCTGTGTGCCTGCTTCCAACCACAAACCACCGCCTGCTTTTAAGTTGTCGGGTTTTTCAATCTCGGTAAAGCCAAGTAACTGACAATAAAACTGGCGAGCCTGCGGCTCCGAATTTTTAGGAATAGAAATTTGAACATGATCAATAATGAGCATAATACACCTTAATAATTGAAACTAAGCCAAATCACTTGGCCACTACAAACTAAGTTATTTTACCCATATTCAATTCATAGTCACCCTGATAAACTATTAACAGACTATAGCTGATTCAAAAGCATAAAATTATCAATGCAGCCAAATCCTAAAATCCGTTTTACCAGAAGAACTTATAATAAACTTGTCGCCAATGAAATGATGGAAGATTTTGCGCTGCGCTTTACCGCAAAACGTGCCAGAAAATGGTCATCAATCTGGATAGCCAATACCGCACTTGGCATTGTTTCATTTTTAGTATTAGAAGCAATTGGCGGGGCCATTACCTTAAATTATGGCTTTGTTAATGCCGCTTGGGCCATTGCAGCGGTTTTTGCTGTGGTATTTTTAAGTGGCTGGCCCATTAGTTATTACGCAGCTAAATACGGTGTAGATATTGATTTACTCAGTCGCGGCGCAGGTTTTGGCTACATAGGCTCAACAATAGCTTCACTCATTTATGCATCATTCACCTTTATCTTTTTTGCGCTTGAAGCCGCTATTATGTCAATGGCTTTACAGCTCTTGTTTGGCCTGCCTTTAGTATTCGGTTATGTCATTAGCGCGCTAATAGTGATCCCGCTGGTAACACATGGTATTACCAATATCAGCCGCTTTCAGGTTTGGACTCAGCCTCTGTGGATTATTTTACAAATAGTGCCACTCATTTATGTATTTAATCATCCAGACAGTCAGCTGGATGAGTGGATAAATTTTACCGGCGAAGCGGGCGAAGCAGGCGCCTCTTTTAACTATTTGCTGTTTGGTTCTGCCTCCGCTGTGTTGTTGGCCCTTGTTGCACAAATTGGCGAGCAAGCTGACTTTTTGCGTTTTTTACCAGAAAAACCCAAAGGCAAACGCTGGCAATGGTGGCTAGCGATGACAATGGCCGGCCCAGGTTGGATGATTTTTGGTGCAGCCAAACTTTTTTTAGGTTCATTTTTAGCTTGGCTTGCTTTAAAACAAGGTATTGCGGCGAATGTTGCTGATGATCCAGCACATATGTATCAGGTGGCATTTGGTTATGTCATTGATAACCCACAAGTGAGCGTTATTTTAGCTGCCAGTTTTGTGGTTATTTCACAGCTTAAAATTAATGTCGCCAATGCTTATGCCGGCTCTCTGGCGTGGTCTAACTTTTTTTCACGGGTTACCCATAATCATCCAGGACGAGTGGTCTGGATGTTTTTTAATGTTGCTATTGCCTTATTATTGATGGAGCTAGGAATTTACCAAACCATCGAGAACATGCTTCAGGTTTATTCGGTATTTGTTTTAGCTTGGTTGAGCTCTGTGGTGGCAGATTTAATTATTAACAAACCCTTAGGGCTGAGCCCAAAACACATAGAGTTTAAACGCTCACATCTATACGATATTAACCCAGTTGGCGTAGGCTCTATGCTGATTGCCTCGTTAATTGGCTTTACTGCGCATTTTGGTTGGTATGGTGACGTTATTGAAGCTTTTGCCTCTTACATAGCGTTTTTCTTACCTTTTATTACAGTACCTATTATTGGCTGGTTAACTAAAGGAAAATATTATTTAGTTAATCCAAACCGGCAAGAAATTAAGCAAGCAACCCAGTGCTACATTTGTGAAAACGAATTTGAGCAAGAAGACATGACTTTTTGCCCAGCTTATGGCAAAGCCATTTGCTCTTTATGTTGCAGTTTGGATGTGCGTTGCGGCGATATGTGCCGTGAAGACGCCACTTTATTTGCCCAAGCCCATCATTTTTTCCAGCGATTTTTAACCACTCAATTGCTAAAAAAAATGAGCTCTCCTATGGCTCAATTTTTAGGAGTCACCCTATTACTCAGTTTTATTAGCGCGGGCATTTTATTTTTAATTTATATGCAAGTGCCATCCAGCGATGCTGAGTTAAAAGCCGTATTTGGCGCCACTTTATTTAAAATATTCTTTTTATTGCTAATTATTATAGGCATTGTCAGTTGGCTATTTATTTTAGCCCGCAGTAGCAATCGCTTAGCCTTAAAAGAGTTACGCTTTCAAACCAAAACATTGGCACATGAAATTGATGCGCATGAATCCACCACACTCGCCTTGCAAAAAGCGAAAGAAACGGCTGAATCAGCCAACCAAGCCAAAAGCCGTTATTTAACCGGCCTAAGCCATGAACTACGCACGCCACTTAATGTGCTGCTGGGTTATGCCCAATTACTCAACCAAGATAAAGCGATTCCCGCCAGACAAAAAGAATCCATTGCGATTTTAAAACGTAATGGCGAACATTTAGCTGACTTAATTGAAGGCCTATTAGAAATATCCAAAATTGAAGCAGGCCGCATGCATCTGCAGCGTGACGAAATACATATTCGCCCATTTTTAAATCAATTGGTCGACATGTTTACCATGCAAGCCAAAAATAAAGGCATTGAATTTATTTACACCCCTTGTGAATTTTTACCTGAAGTAGTGGCCGCAGATAAACAAAGGTTTAGGCAAATCTTAATAAATTTATTATCTAACGCCGTAAAATTTACCCAGCAAGGGCAAGTTCACTTTAAAGTAAGTTATCGCAATCAAGTTGCCCAGTTTAGAGTTGAAGACAGTGGCATAGGGATTTCAGCAGCTGATCAACAGCAAATCTTTAAACCGTTTGAACGAGTAAAAGATGCTCAAATACAAGCTATTAGTGGCACGGGTTTAGGCCTAACGATATCCAAGTCTTTAGCTGAGTTAATGGGAGGCGAAATTAGCCTGACCAGCCAACTCGGTGTAGGTAGCTGTTTTAAACTTAGTTTAATGCTGGCTAGAGTTAACAATTCAGCCACTGAACCTGAATACAACAAAGCCCATGCTGTCGCTTACGATGGTGAAGCAAAAACAATTTTAGTGGTTGATGACGATCCAAATCAAAGACAATTAATGGATGACTTTTTATCACCACTTGGCTTTAAGTTACATTTAGCAGACAAACCATCCAGCGCGCTTGAACTATTAGCTCAATTTAAAATTGATTTAATTTTACTAGATGTCACTATGCCTGAAATGAACGGCTGGCAATTAGCAAAATTATTGCGCGAGAAAAAATATATAATGCCCATCATCATGGTTTCAGCTAATGCCAGAGACACTGAAAAAGATGAACAAAATGCGGGCTATCATGATGATTACATGGCAAAACCCATTAACACTGACAACTTATTAGGTAAAATAGGCCAGCAGCTTAATTTAGAGTGGATGTACCAGTTTGTGAACGAAGAAGAGCCACAAACCTCACAGCCAAGCGCTGAATCATCCGTTAGCGCCCTGCCTAAAGCCGGAAAAGCACAATATCAAAGTTTAATGGCGCTGGCCGAAATAGGCTATTTGTCAGGTTTTAAAGAAAAACTAGCAACGCTGCAAACAAGTTATCAATTTGACGATAGCAGCCTACACAAATTAAATGAGTTAGTTCAAAGCTGTAACTTTAAACTAATTACCGAATATTTACGTGAGTTAATTGATGAGCAAGCCAATCAATAATGTAGTATTAGTCGTTGACGATTCGCCTGAATCGTTAGGCATGCTTAATGTTGCCTTAAATACCGCAGGTTACACCGCCTTAGTGGCATTGAATGGACTACAAGCTTTATCTATTGCCGAAAAAGTAGAACCCGATATTGTCTTAATGGATGCCATTATGCCTGAGCTAGATGGCTTTGAAACCTGCAAACGGTTCAAACATTTGTTTCCGTCGATTCCGGTTATTTTTATGACAGGCTTAACCGACTCTGAAGATGTGGTAAAAGGCTTTGAAGCCGGCGGCGTAGATTATGTCACTAAACCAATTTCAACAGATGAAGTATTAGCCCGAATAAAAGCTCACCTAAATACCGCTAAATTGGCATTAAGCGCACAGTCAGCCTTGGATCATGCCGGTAAAAATGTATTTTGTATCGACAATAACGGCCAACTTGCTTGGGCAACTCCGCATGTATATCAGCTCATTGAAGAAATATACCCAAATCAAGATTCTCCTTGGACGCAACTAGAGTCCATATTGCAAGACTGGATAAAACAAGGGGATTTAGCGCCATTAGCATTGGATAACACCACACCGGTTGTGCAGGTAATGTATGAAAGAAAACAAGATGAGCTTCATTTAATCCGCTTAGCCAAAGCCAAAATTCAGCGCACCGCGAAAGACTTACAGCAAGCCTTGCCAATTACTAAACGTGAAGCCGAAGTATTATATTGGTTGGCACAAGCTAAAACGAACTGGGAAATTTCGCAAATTTTAGAAATGAGCCCCAGAACCGCCAATAAACATTTAGAACAAGTATTTAAAAAGTTAGAAGTCGATAACCGCACCGCAGCCGCCGCTATTGCGATCCGAATTTTAGAAGGCTCGTAATTCAGCAGCTTGCTAAAAAATTGGCGACTTTATAAACATCAAGCTCGGCCAACAAAGCACAAAATAATAGCGGCTAAAGCAAACAAACTCGCAAAAATTCGGTTTAATGTTGTTTGTTGCTCTACTGATTTAAGGTGCTGTAAAACCTGAGTTGCTAATCCGGTATAACCCCCCATTACGATAAGGTCGACAAAGATCATCGTCACCATCATTAGCAAATATTGCGGTAACAAATCTGCTGAGGTATCCATAAATTGCGGAAACACAGCCAAAATAAATACAATCGCTTTTGGATTGCTCATATTTACCAAAAATCCTTTTAAAAACAAACCGCGCTTTAAATGCTCAATTTGCTCTGCTTTTGCTAATGTAACTTGCTGAACAGGCTGTCGCCACTGTTTAAAAGCCAAATAAAATAAATAGCCAACCCCTAACCATTTAATCACATTAAATGCGGTTTCTGATGCTGCAATTAAAGCGCCTAAACCAGTGATGGCAATTAAAATTTGCACCACTATGGCAAATTCCATTCCCAGTACATTAAAATAACCACGCTTAAAACCATAGTTCACCCCGCTCGACATACAAGCTACGGCTCCCGCTCCGGGCGATACACTAATGACCCAACAAGCGACAAAAAAAGCGAACCAAGTATCAAATTGCATTTCACACCCAAAAAATATTCAAAATAGATAAAAATAGTTAAATAACCATATTCGAAATAATATAAGCCAGTTAGGTTAAAGTATTTAACCGAGGGCAATTGTAACCTCTGGGGTTTTATTAACAATTACAGATGACTAAAAAAGATTGGGGTTAGATCAGTTAGGTGCAGATTAAAGTTATTAAAAATAAAGGTAACGTTAGCTTTGTTGAGCATTTCACTCGTTCGAGCTTTAGTTCATTTGATTAATTTTATTCAAAAATACTGACAAAAAAGAGGCCATAAAAATTTTATGGCCTCTTAAAATTTTATCGTCTCCAGAATCGTAACTGGCTCAGTATGGTCATAAATTTATCACCTTTTAATTTAGTGAGTTCATAAAAACCATCATCCATTTTACTATCTAGGTTCGTTTCTTTAAGTAACGGCAGGCAGTCATCCGTATAGCCAATAAATTTATTATGGGCAAATGCATCCATAACAAAGTCTTTAGCTTCCGGAATTAAACTGAGTTCTTTTGCCCCCTCTGTTGAGGTTAATAATAAAACCGCATCATAAAGCACAGATGGCCCACCATTAACAATTTGATCTGCGGGTAACACAGTTCCGCTATCTGTTTTTACTCCGCTGCGGGTTGGGGCTATAATTTCAAACATAGCGCCTTCAACCTCAAGAGCGGCTTTTACTGAATCAAAAATATCTTGGTTTAAGCCATTTGTAGCTAAAATACCGAGCTTTCTACCTTTAAAAGTTGCAGGCGGATTTTTCAAAATACTCAGTGCATCAGATACTTTTAAGTCGGTTCTGGCTGGCATAGCTGCTTCTGCAGGTTCCGGCATTTCTGGAAACCCTAACCCTTGAGCAACAACATTCGCCAACTTTTCATCAATATTTAGCAAATGAGAAACCACACGCTCGCGAATTTTTGGCTCTTCAACTTTAGACAATTCAAATACTAACGCACTTTGAATATGTTGTTGTTCAACTTCAGTTTGGCTCTTGTAAAATTGCACAGCCTGACTATAGTGATCCGAAAAAGTTTCAGAGCGATATCTTACTTTACTTCCGCTAATTGTCTCTTGGCTACTCTTGAAACCGTGTTCAGGGCACGCTCTGGGATTATCTTCACCTCGATCCCAAGAATTGGGTTCATAGTTTGCTCGACCTTTAGGGTTCTGCATTGCCATATGGCCATCTTGCTGAAAATGACGAAGTGGACATTTTGGCGCATTAATCGGTAAGTGAGTAAAGTTTGGTCCGCCTAAACGCTTTAATTGGGTATCCAAATACGAAAAGTTTCGACCTTGAAGTAAAGGGTCTTCGGTAAAATCAATACCCGGAACAATATTTTGCGTACAAAAGGCAACTTGTTCTGTTTCAGCAAAAAAGTTATCAACCACACTATTTAGCACCATTCGGCCAACTTTTTGTACAGGCACATCTTCTTCTGGAATCAGTTTGGTCGGATCTAAAATATCAAATTCAAACTGGTCGGCAAATGTTTGATCAAACACCTGCACGCCTAATTCCCACTCAGGAAAATCGCCAGCTAATATAGAATCCCAAAGATCACGTCTATGAAAATCCGGATCCGCACCATTTAGTTTTAACGCTTCATTCCAAACTACAGATTGCAGGCCAAGTTTAGGTTTCCAATGAAACTTAACAAATTTCTCAACCCCTTGGGCATTAACAAACTTAAAAGTATGCACCCCAAAACCTTCCATAAATCTTAATGAACGTGGAATTGCTCTATCCGACATTGCCCACATAATCATATGCATAGACTCTGGGGTCAGGCTGATAAAATCCCAAAAGTTATCATGTGCCGTTTGTGCTTGCGGAAAACCTCTGTCGGGCTCTGCTTTCGCTGAGTGAACTAAATCTGGAAATTTCATCGCGTCTTGAATAAAAAATACAGGGATATTATTACCCACTAAATCCCAGTTGCCTTCTTTTGTATAAAACTTAACCGCAAAGCCACGTACATCCCGAGCTAAATCTGGCGATCCCTGACTGCCTGCGACCGTTGAAAATCGCACAAAAACAGGCGTTTTTTCATTTTTACGCTGAAATAAATCAGCACAGGTTAAGTCAGCTATTTCATCATAAGTTTCAAAATAACCGTGCGCCCCATAACCTCTAGCATGAACAACTCGTTCAGGAATTCTTTCGTGGTCAAAATGAAATAATTTTTCCCGTAATATATGATCTTCCATCAAAGTAGGGCCACGCGAACCGCCCTTTAATGAATTTTGGTCATCGCTAACCGGGCAACCTTGGGCTGATGTCATTACCTCATCGCTATTGTTAGGATGCTGATGAAGCTCCCCTCCTTTACCTTGCCCTTTGCCGTATTTAAATGTTTCAGCCATACAATTTTTCCTCCAGTGGTTTGCATTAGTGAACCTTTACGCTACTGCTTGAGAAAGGTTGATTAAAATATTACTCAAATAATGATTACTTATTACGATGCGCTAACTTCAATTCAACTCAGCGCAATGAAAATAAAACAGCTAAACTGGCGATATAACACAGCCCTAAAATGCCGGATTCAATCCCCATTCCTAATATTTTTCTTTTTGACCTCACCAATAAGCCAAGACAATAAATGGCCGTCATAAAAATACCAGCACAAAGAGCAAACGTTGCGGCAGTGTCGATTTCATTGATAATGGGCCCTTTCGTAAAAGCAAAGTCGTTTGGAAATAACAAAAATGTCATAATTAAATTGCTACCAAATACATTTGAAATAGCCATTGTGTAAGCTTTAACTTTGACTGCCGCAATAGACGTGCTTAATTCAGGTAGTGAAGTGGTTAGTGCCAACAACGAGGCTCCAATAAAACTACTGCCTAAACCAGTTTGCTTTGAAAGGGTTTCAGCTAAATCGACTAAAGAAACCCCACACGCAAGAATAACTGCGGCGCATAATATAGAAAAACAAATAAGATATTTAAGCGACTTTTGGTCAAATTTATTGTCTCTTACTGGGTCTGTTTGGTCATCATCAGGTAAATCGACTGGGCTCCAAGTGTCTTTATTTTGCATTATTTTTAAAACAAACATAGACAGCACATATAGCAGAGCAATGCTTAAGCTTCCCAAACCTAACTGAAACCCTAATTGAATGTCTCCTAACGATTTAGCCACTAGTACGGTCGATAATGAAATAATACAAAGTATGCCGGCTACCGCCACCGTAGGATCATGCGGACGTGAACACAAGGTGCCTTTTTTAACCCACACATCAGCCACAGTTAGCACAGCTAATTGTAACAACATACCACCAAACATATTATTCAGAGCCAAAGTGCCATTACCGCTGGATGAAGCGGTTAGCGTTGTGACAAACTCAGGTAATTCAGTTGCAGTCGCTAGCAAAATCAGCCCGAGCAATGCTCTGGCTAACTGGGTTTTCTCTGCGATAGAATCAATTAAATAAGAAAGGCGCGTGCCAGCCAGCCATATTAGGCTCGCTAACACGGTGAAAATTAATAAATTGATGGTTACCGGAAATTGATTAAACAACGGCTTTATCCCATAAACCATAAGTATTATGAATTTTCCCTTTAGGTAAACTCAACCCAATAAATAAGGCGCCACACAAAATACTAGATACAATAGCTAGCAAGCTAGCACCATATATAAATGGTGTGAAAAATAACGCAACACCTAAGGGGATAAGTGCAAATCGAGCAGCTCTTCCAGATTCAGCTAAGGCAGTAATGACAACGGTTATAGCCAGTGAACCAATAATATGATCAGCATTTGCCATCCCTCCCTGAGCATCTAAAGTTATTCGCGTAAACATCAACCATATACCAATTGGAATACACAAGGCTAAATTCCAAGGAAGCGTAACCCCTCCGCCTAGCATATCTTTAATAATGGTCCAAGCGGGTCTTTCAAAATCATCTGTTTTTTCTTCTTCTTTTCCTTCATCAGTATCACCTAAGAAGAAAATTCGTAATAAAGGACGTCCTTGTTTTTTACGGCGATAAAGAAATTCAGAAGTTGCCACCAATTCATCTAACGAATATGGAATTTGGATAAGCATTGCTGCGGCGGCAATTAAACATAGCGTGCACCAGGTCCCCATTAAAATAGGTTGAATAATAATAAATAAAATAGAGATAACCCCAAGCGGCACTATCATAATTCCAAATAACATAACCAACCAAGGCATGGTACGCCATCTACGAACTGAGCCCATAACACCTGTCACAATCTCTAACGCATAAGTCATAGCACCTAAACCGGCATCGGGTACGGGCCACCCTTTAGAAAAATCAGAGGTGATAATTTCTTCAGTACCATTTTGAGGATCACTTGGCATCCCACTAAAAAACGGTTCCCAAATTGAATCTATATGCCCCAATTGATAAGCACACAAATATCTGGAGATAAAAAAACCAACAAAAGCTAAAACAATGATTGGCATTCTTTGCAACCAGCCAGAAGGATTAAATCCCCAACCTGGTGGCGTATTTGGCCCTGTTTCTGAAGCAACTCTACTGACCCCTGGCGTCGGTCTTGAACATACCGCAAACCCAATCACTAACATGCCAACAATGGTATCGTTTAAATAACCTGCGGCTGTTGGTGCCCAAAAAACCAAAGGGGCACCCAAAAGCCATAACCCAATAGCACCAGCAACCCACCTTGCCCAACTCATTCGCCATGACAAAGCTAAAAACGACATCACAAGTAAACCAACCCCAGAACCCATATTACTCCAAGTCATTAACTCTGATTCATAACCAAGAATAAAAGGGGCGCTAATAAGCCAAAGCGCTAATCCCATATTAATAAAATGCGCCCACAAAAATTGCTGATGTTGCGCTTTAAAATGCGACTCGTGCTCTTCACGTAAATTATTCACATTAGATTTTTTTTCATTTGCTGTTTTTACCCAGTCAGGGGGAGTAATGCCATTTTGTTTATACCAACGCGGAGGATCTGCCTTTAAGTTTTTGACTAAAGTCTCAAGCTCATCATAAATATTATGTTTAGGTTTCCAATTAAGTTGTGATTTAGCCTGAGTAATATCTAAGTGATAATGCTGTGAAGCAAGATCTATCATAAAGGGCTTTATAAAAGGCTTTTCGCCTTGATCAATCGCGTCGGGCACTACTGGTTCTGACTTAGTTTCAAGCCAAGCACCGGCTTTAGCGATCGAGCCCGGCACGATAGCCGTACTCCACTCTTCATCCCCAAAAATTAAGCTGCCCAAGCGATTTTGTAGCGCTTGATAACCCATAACATCTTCTTCGCCAGCAAGTAAAGTATGTTGCTGAGGCACCTCATTTCGCTTTTCAATTAAGCACTTGAACATTTCAAGCATATCTTCGCGATGTATAAAAGCCTGACCTGCCATCAGATCGCCTGAATACAAATGACTTTTCAGATCGCGTTCATAAATTCGTGCTATTTGGTCAGACAAAGTAGGAACAGCTATTTTATCGTCGTATAATCCAGCCAACCGAACTAAAGAGTAAGGCATGTCTTTGCAATTCTCTACGACAACTTCTTCAGCTTTCGCTTTAGAAATTGGATATTCCCATTGAGGATCAATTGGCGTTTTTTCATTCACTTTTTGACCCGGAACGCCGGCCTGATGCACGAGCATAGTTGAAGAATAAATAAACCTTTCGACCTCAAACTCTTTCAACCCTTCAATCAGATTCCGAGTGCCATCCACATTTACTTTTTGATACATCGGGTTAGGTTTACCGGTAAAATCAAAATAAGCGGCTAAGTGCACAACCGCCGCAATATTACTGCCATGATCAGCTTTAATTTTACTCATAGCCAACGCGATTGAATCTGCAGAAGTCAGATCGCAGCGGTGAGATTCATCCGTAATTTTACTCTCACTTCTATCCAACCCTATGGTTGTGTAAGAAGATTTTAGCTGTTTACACAATTCTGTCCCTATGTTTCCTGACGCACCGGTAATCAATATAATGGGTTTAGCAGAACCTGAATTTTTGGGTGTATTTGTCATTGGTCAAATGCTCTTCCGTTGAATTAAATTAAACGACTGCGTTTGCTTGGTAAAGAACAATGCACAATGTTTGCCAGCTTTACTTTTTCTCTGTGTATTACGAAAGGTCATTGTAAAAGCAAGCTCTTTGTCTACCGCCTGCTTTTTGCTATTGTGAAAAATTTTTATAAATAACCCACATCACCAATCCAAATGTGTAAAATTTTCAACGAACCGGAAATAATTTACTTGCGGTACCTACCTTATTTAGTTTGCTTACAACTATGGTTAACAAAAAAAGTGATTAGGGTTCTAAAAAATAACCTATGTTTTTGGCTTATCTAATCTCAATTTTAATCTGGGTATGAATTATGCAGTTGACTGACTTCGCGAATGGCTAAATTCGCGAGTGACATTGATGTTTTTATTAATTTATGGAGATATAAATGAAACCGATTAATCAGTTTTCGATGCAAGATCCTCGTACTCAATATTCGATGGATAACAAACGCAGTAACCCAGAACAACCCGATCCAGGGTTAGATACTATTTTAAAACCGCAAGCCGATCACGGTGAAAACAGTTATCAAGGATGCAACCGTCTAGCTGGCCGAAAAGCTTTGATTACCGGCGGTGACTCAGGCATAGGACGCGCTGTCGCAATAGCCTTCGCTCGCGAGGGGGCTGATGTAATTATTAATTATTTACCTGATGAAGAGAAAGATGGCAAAGAAACCCTAAAACAATTGGAAGGCTGCGACGGAAAGAGCTGGGCGATTGTAGGCGATATTTCTCAACAAGATTTCTGCCAAGATTTAATAAAGCAAAGCGTAGACAAAATGGGATCGATAGACATTTTAGTTAATAATGCAGGCAAACAAATATTTGTTGAAGAACTGGAAGAGCTCAGCTCAGAGCAATTTTGCCAAACCTACGCCACGAACGTATTTGCTATGTTTTGGCTAACCAAAGCTGCCGTACCCCATATGCCACCCGGCGCAAGTATTATAAATTCAACGTCAATTCAATCATACCAACCATCAGCTGGTTTATTAGACTATGCGTCAACCAAAGGGGCAATCACCAGTTTTACAAAGAGTTTAGCTAAAATGCTAATTAACAAAGGCATTCGAGTTAACGGCGTAGCACCGGGACCAATTTGGACACCATTACAACAAAGTGGTGGGCAACCAGCTGAAAAATTAGACCACTTTGGTGAACATGTTCCTATGGGCCGTCCAGGACAACCGGCAGAATTAGCACCCACTTACGTTTATCTCGCATCTCAAGAATCAAGTTACGTAACAGCTGAAATTATGGGTGTAACAGGTGGCGCGCATTTACCTTAATGCTTAGGACATTTGTAAATGCTCATTAATGTAGTAGGCAAGTAAAGTGAGTTTGTACCTTTGCTTGCCTATTTTTTTAATCAAACTAACCAAAAAACCAGTAACAAACCACAATCGCGGCGGTGAGGCCTGCGGCATCTGCAATTAACCCACAGCTAATTGCATAGCGGGTATATTTAATGCTAACGCTGCCAAAATAAACTGCCAACACATAAAATGTAGTTTCAGTTGAGCCCTGCATAATGCTGGCAAGTCTTCCGGCAAAAGAGTCTGCGCCATGAGTATTCATGGTTTCAACCATCATAGCGCGGGCGCCACTGCCAGATAGGGGCTTTAAAAATCCCGTTGGTAGCGCATCTACAAACCGGGTGTCAAAACCCAAACTCTGTACAAGAAAGCGAATTGCAGTTAATAACCCATCCAGCATTCCACTGGCTCTTACCGCAGCTATCGCCACCAGCATGGCCAATAAATAAGGAATTATTTGAACTGCTACACCAAAACCTTCTTTCGCGCCTTCTACAAACTCCTGATAGGCTTCAACCTTTTTAATCGCTGCAATGGCTAATACCAAACAAATAAAACTTATTAATAAAAAATTAGCCCAAAAGGATGAAATCTTTGCAAGTTGTTCCGCACTCATAGTTAATAAATAACTGACGCCCGCGGCAAATAGCGCAAATATAACACCAAAGATGGCCAGCGGTTTAAGCTTAAATAACGGCAGTTTTTGAATGCTGGCTACCGCAATAATGCCCGCAATAGTTGAGCAGAGTGTAGCGAATAAAATAGGTAAAAAAACATCAGTAGCGGTTGCAGCCCCAGCTTGCGCCCGATACATAAAAACGGTAACAGGAAAAATAGTGACCGATGATGTATTAAGTACCAGAAACATAATTTGCGCATCGCTGGCAGTATCTTTGTTTAGGTTATGAGCTTGCAAGCTTTGCATAGCCTTTAAACCGAGTGGTGTAGCTGCATTATCTAACCCCATCATATTGGCGGCTAGATTCATCGAAATATGACCTTGTGCTGGACTATTTTCAGGAATACCCGGCATCAGTACCCGAAACACAGGTGACATTAAATGAGCGAGTTTATCAATGAGGCCTGCCTTTTCTGCTACTTTGCTAATGCCTAGCCAAAATGCGAGCAAGCCTATCAAACCAACCGCTATCTCAACACTTAATTTAGCCATATCAAATAAGCTTTGAATCATGCGCGCATAAACATCGCTATCGCCCATTACCAAAGCATTAAAGCTTGCATATATAAATGCAGATAAAATGAATCCAAGCCAAATCCGGTTAAGCAAACAAAGCCACTCCTGAGTTAATAATCTGCAAATGACAAACTAAGAAATACTTAAATATGTTTTATTTCAAACTGTTTTAATTCTTATCATAATAGCAAAAACAGTCGTAAAAATATTAGCTTAAATTTGACTCAACCAAAACAGCTGATTTATTTATCCATTAAAAACTGTTAGGTTTTAGCTGTCAAAACTCAAAAAATACGAATAAATACGAACATTCAGTACCCTCTAAATAATTAAAAAGGTTTAACCTTATGTCTTTGCTTTCAAGTATTGATGCAGCACTTGCTGCTTTTGTTACTTTTGTATGGGGCACGCCCTTGCTCATATTACTGGTTGGTGGCGGGCTTTTTCTGCTAATCACTTCTCGCGCTAGACCATATCGCTATCTGCAACACAGCATAGATTTACTACGGGGAAAATACGATAACCCAGATGATCCCGGCCAAGTTTCGCACAGTCAGGCATTATCCACTGCTCTTTCTGGCACATTAGGGCTAGGCAATATTGCCGGTGTTGCTATTGCAATTTCTACAGGCGGACCCGGCGCTATATTTTGGATGTGGGTAACCGCCATTGTGGCCGTTGCTACAAAGTTTTATACCGCATCTTTGTCAATTATGTACCGTGGTTATGACTCAAATGGTGAATTACAAGGCGGCCCCATGTATGTCATTCGTGAAGGCTTAAGTAAAAAATGGCGACCACTCGCTTCATTATTTGCAATCGCGGCGTTATTGGGGTTACTACCTTCATTTCAATCAAATCAAACGGTTCAGCTTTTAAGAACCGCATTTGCCGAACCATGGGGGTGGGCAAATGAAGATAATTCATTTTTGTTTGATTTAAGTTTAGGCTTGGTTTTGGCTGTTGCCGCTGGGGTTGTTATTGCGGGACGAATTCAGCGTATTGCCAAATTTGCCGAAAAAATTGTACCGGCTATGGTGGTGTTTTATCTAGCATTAACCTTTATTGTGATTGCTTATTTTTGGCAGCAAGTACCCGCCGCTTTTATGAGTATTATTAGCGATGCATTTAGCGGCGAGGCTATTGCGGGCGGTGCATTAGGCACGGTGATAGCAACCGGAATCAGCCGAGGGGCATTTTCAAATGAGGCTGGGATAGGTACAGAATCATTAGCGCACGGGGCAGCTAAAACCCGAGAACCTATCCGCGAAGGGTTAGTTGCAACACTAGGTCCGATTGTTGATACCTTAATTGTTTGCACCTGCACGGCACTCGTTATTTTAGTTACGGGTGTGTGGCAAGAGGCCGATGGGATCAAAGGCGTTAGCTTAACAGCAAATGCTTTTTCGAACGTTTTTGGAGAAAGCCTAGGGCCTATATTGTTATTAATTATGGTACTGCCGCTGGCTTTTAGTACTATGGTGACTTTTTGGTATTACGGCACTAAATGTTTTGCATTTTTATTCGGCCATAAATGGTTAAAATTTTATAGCCTAAGTTACATTATACTCATTATCGTCGGTGCTGTGGCCTCGCTAGACATAATCAATAATTTAATTATCGGTATGTATGCGATTATGGCGATTCCAACTATGGTTTCGACCTTGCTATTACATAAAAAAGTAAACTACTCTGCTAGTCAGTATTTCGAACATAACCAGAAAAAATTCACTGGAAAAGTTAATTAGAAATCCACTCTAAAAAAGGGTGACCAAAGTACAATAGTACCAGTAATATTAACGTTGAAAATATTAGCACTTTAAATAAAGCCCAAATGCTTTTACCAGCATCGCAAGACTGAATTAACCGGTTTTCTCGTTGTAAATCTGAAATCCGGCTAGTTTGCGTTTGGTTCGCATTGCTTGTATTTTGGCAATGTCCACTGGCTAACTTAACCGATTGTTCAATCGCTGTGGCTAGGTGGTTTACTTGTCCACTTTTAGTCACGGCAAGTAAATCACAGGCAAGCTCTGTATCATGTAAATAATCTTGCTTTAACCGAACTTTACCTTGTTTGGGCCAGCACCAACTTGCCCAATAGATCAGCCATTTTCGTAAATTATCATGCCGAATAGCATGGGCGTATTCGTGCATTAAGACCATATTTAATTCCTCAGGCGATAGCTGCTCTACAAGCAAGCGAGAAACATAAATTTGAGGATTAAATAATCCAGCACACCAAGCTAATGCCTTGTCACTTTCTACCAACCGATATACTAAAGATTGTTGATACAGCACATTGTCAGACACAGAATCCAAGCGCTCTGTTTGTTTAATTGATAACTTATTCAACACCGAAAGGTAGCGCTTACTTACTTTAACTTGCCTTAAGATTAGCGTTAAAAAAAGACTAATAAATAATAAAGAGAGGGAAATAAGCGTAACGCTTTCAATTTGATGAGCATCAATATGTAGCCAATGCGGAGCACAAACATTGTCGTGACAATGCCCTACCACCCAGTTTTTTATCAATTCAGGTTGGGTAAATAAAAACAATGCCAAGCTGGAAATAACCACCGGCAGTAACCCATAAAATAAACGTAGTCTCAGCCTTTGGTTAACGGGTAAATATTGGATAGATTGATTAAAAAAGCCGTAAAAAAAGCTAAAGACCAAACTATTAAAAACAAAAAAAGTAACCCAAACAAATAAAATACTGGCGATCAAAAACAACAAATTATTTTCCTTTAGGCTTATTCTCAGCACTTAAACTTTGCTGAACCTGCTTTAATGACTCGGGAGATTCGCCAGCCACAAATTCCATAAAACCAGAAATCATAGGTGCCATATCACCATCGCTTATTTGACTGGCTATATCTTGTAATAAACTGCTAATAATTGAGCTTTGCGACACGCTTGCAGTGTATAAAAAATAACGGCCTGATTTTTTACGGTTTAATAAAGTTTTACGGTGCAAACGTTCAAGTGTGCTTTGCATAGTACTCAAACTAATCTTTTCAGTTTCAATATAATCTAATACTTGTTGAGCCGACAACTCACCCTGTTGCCATAATATTTGTAAAACTTCGATTTCGCGTGCGCCTAAGGTTGGCACCTGTGTTTGTTGGCGACGATTGCCAAACCACTGACTGAGCCCCTTACCCAAATTTTTCATAAAACCTAGCCCTTATCGGTTTTTAAATCCTGTTAGATAATGAAACTAATACGAGTCAATCTGCAAATTATATCACTTATAAAGGAATTAAAAATGAAAAAGCTCTCAGTGATTTTATTAAGTACGCTTACAGCTCCCGCTTTTGCTGATGTACCAGAAAAAGAAGTGATTGAAATAGAAGGCCGAAAAATGAACCTAATTGGCGAAGCTATATCTGCGTCACAAGGGATTGTCGGTAAACAAGAAATTGAACTTAGACCTATGTTAAGAACCGGCGATGTACTTGAGTTTGTGCCCGGCATGGTGGTAACTCAACACAGCGGAACCGGCAAAGCAAATCAATATTTTTTACGTGGGTTTAACTTAGATCATGGTACCGATTTTTCTACGTCTATCGACGGTATGCCGATTAATATGCGAACCCACGGGCATGGTCAAGGTTATACAGATTTAAATTTTATTATTCCGGAAACCATTGAAAAACTCAGCTATAAAAAAGGCGGTTATTACGCCGATGTAGGTGACTTTAGCGGGGCTGGTAGCGCTCAAATGTTTACATCTAGCCAAGTCGATAATGGAGAAGCTGAAATTACTTTAGGTGAAAACAACTTCCTTAGACTGCTTGCAATGGATAGCTCAGAACTTGCCAATGGCCATATTTTAGCAGCCGTTGAATACAATGAAAACGAAGGGCCTTGGTCTGATATAGATGAAGATTTAAGCAAAACTAACTTGTTAGTTAAATATGCCCAACCTTTGGCTGACGGACAACTCAGTTTTAGTTTTATGGGTTACGATAACAGCTGGAACAGTGCAGACCAAATTCCCTCTCGCGCGGTTGAACAAGATTTAATTAGTGAGTTAGGCTCGCTGGATAACTCACTAGGCGGTGAATCCAGCCGCTATAGTTTAAATGTAGACTGGCAAAATAAACACTGGCACGCGAGTGCTTATGCAATCCAGTACGATATGAAACTCTGGTCAAATTTTACTTACTTTTTAGAAGATGAGGATAACGGTGATCAGTTTGAGCAAGTAGACAAACGAAATATTTTTGGTGGTCAACTTCATTTTATTGAGCACAGTAAAATTGCAGGGCTAGATATGAGCAATAAAATTGGCGCTGAGATCAGATACGATGATATCGACGAAGTTGGCTTATACCACACTCAACAACGCAATCGATTAGGCGTAGTACGCAAAGACGCAGTAAAAGAGCTAAGTACGGCGGTGTACTGGGAAAACCGTATTAGCTGGAGTGATAATTTACGCTCTGTTTTTGGTGCCCGTGCTGATTATTATGATTTTGAAGTGAAAGATTTAGCCGGAACCAACCAAAACGGTGTCGATTTATCAGCAAATAGTGGTGAGCAAGATGATAGCTTGGCCTCGTTTAAAGGTAGTTTGATTTACACCTTATCAGATGACTGGGAAACCTATTTATCAGCCGGACAAGGCTTTCATTCAAATGATGCGCGTGGCACTACGATTCAGGTTGATCCAAGTGATGCCAGTGCGGTTTCACAAGTTGATCCTTTAGTGCGCTCGTTTGGCTACGAAGCCGGTTTACGGGGTTTTATTACTGAAAAATTAAATACCTCAGTGGCGCTTTGGTCACTGGAATTAGACAGCGAGCTTTTATTTGTGGGTGATGCCGGTAATACCGAAGCGAGCCGAGGCTCTGAAAGAAAAGGGCTAGAGATCACCACTTACTATTATTTTTCAGAACAATTGAGCGCTGACTTTGAGTATGCTTACACGGATGCTGAATTTTCACAAAATGCACCTGAAGGAAATCATATTCCTGGTGCTATTGAGCATGTTTTACAAGCCGGTTTAAATGCTAAATTTGATAATGGTTTATTTGGCAGCGTGCGTTTGCGACACTTTGGCGAGCGTCCACTAAACGAAGACGCATCAGTTTATTCTGGCAGCAGTTCAATTATGAATTTACGAGCGGGTTACGCTTATGATAAATGGACATTTGTCGCA
Organism: Catenovulum adriaticum; assembly: GCF_026725475.1. Classification (NCBI taxonomy): domain Bacteria; kingdom Pseudomonadati; phylum Pseudomonadota; class Gammaproteobacteria; order Alteromonadales; family Alteromonadaceae; genus Catenovulum; species Catenovulum adriaticum. The sequence goes on along the minus strand of NZ_CP109965.1, from coordinate 196,464 downwards.
GATATATTAAACCTAACCGACAGTCAGGATCATGATATTGATTATTTATATGAATCAAAACTGGCCGGAGAAAATACAGCAGTAGAAGATATTCACTATCATGTGTTTGAACCTAGACAAGTTAGGTTTTCAGTCAGTTATCAACTGTAAACGTTAAAAAAAGCTGAGTAATAATACTCAGCTTTTGTTACTCGCTAATCCCTTGCCTTAATTATTAGCCGCTTAGTGTTAAATAACCTTTAGTTTTGCTTTAAATAATCCACAAAGTGGTCAGTAAAATCAGTAAATAAGCCATTAATTTCAAGCTGATGAACTAATAAATTAAATAATTTGTCTTGTGATATTCCGGTGGGGAGCAACTCAACTCGGTAAGTATATGGATGAATTTTAAAACCTAAATTTTTGGCTACTTTAGCAAACTGGCTCGGCTGACTTGTTTTAAAATTAATTAAATGTGTTATCCGTGGACCAATAAACGGGGTCACTTTCGCTATTTTTTTAAGTCCTTTTTCTGTTCGCATAAAATTATAATCGGTATCAGATTCATTCCAGCTATTTTCGCCTATCAAAAAAACCAGTTTGGCTTTTAATTGTAGCTCCTGCTTTAGTCGGCGTATTTCGTTAAAATCAAAACATTGTACATAAACCGCAGCCTTCGTACTGTCTAAATTGTGCTGGCGTAATACCTTAACCAGCATTTTAGAAATATCTTTTCCTTGGTTTTGATGCCATGCAGGTGATTTGATCTCTGGATATAAACCTACGTTTTTACCCGTCTGACGGTTTAGCTGAGTAATAAGCTCAATTTGCTCAGCAAATGTTGATATTTTAAATGCCGCATGCCCTTGATATCGATTACTAAAAACTTGGGTATTATCTATGTGTTGCCTTTCATGTACAGTTAGCTGTTTTAATTCTGCCAAGGTAAAATCAATTACATAGTATCGACCATTTTGTCTTTTCCGGCTCGGAAAAACCTGAGCCACGTTAGTGACTGTATCTAAATAAATATCATGTAAAACAACTAAATGATTATCTTTAGATAGCACTAAATCTTGCTCAATATAATCAGCACCAGCCGCATAAGCATAAGTTAAAGCAGGCAAAGTATGCTCTGGCAAATAGCCCGACGCACCGCGGTGTGCAATCACAATAGGCTTAGCCACTGAATGATAACTGACTATAATGGCCAGTATAAAAGTTGTGATTTTAATCATCATAAGAAACGCTCTTTGCAGCCTAATATAGATAATAATCAAATCAGCCATTCAATCACTATCTATAATTCAGCCTTATTTTTATTAAGTATAGCCACACCTACTAGCAATACTTATCGACAAGTTCATTCAATTGACTCAACCAGCCAAAAGTTAATACTAAAAGGTGCAAGACTTGGTTCTAAAGGAAGCTGGGGAAAGTCGTTCAATGCAATGTTTCCTTTTTTAAATTTCACTATTTGACCATTTATCATCACCTTTTTCGCATCAATTTTTTTTGCTGTGAGTGCATAAGCTTGCTGTATTTTACCAAATCCAGTTAAGTTAATATCAACTCTTAAGCTGGCCAAGTTAATCAATAATAGCGTTTTCGATTTACCTGATTTATCCGGTGTTTGATGACAATAAGCTCGAATTCGCGAATCTGAACTAGAAATTTCAAATACCTGCTCTCCCATTAATTGATTCCATAGCCAACTGACCCAGTAGTCAGGTCTGGGTTTAAGCGTTACACGGCTAATTAAACCATAATCGCCGCCAATTAAACTTTGTCGAATCATCACTTTATGACCTGATACCGCCCCTCGCCCTAACTGTTCAGCCCACCAAAAACAAGATACAAAACGATCCGATAATTCAGGTTGGCCGCCACATTGAGCTGATCCAGTTTCACCTGTCCAAAGTTCAGCTTGAGGCTGATACGTATCACGCCAAGTATTTAGTTTATCAGTGTATTGCTGAAAATCTTTAAATGATTTAGGCGACAGTAATGCGCGTAACGTCGCTGTGCGGGTTCTAACAGGTGAGCGGGTACTTTGAAATGGGTAATAATGCCAACTTAAAATATCCAGTTTAAAACTTAAATTTGCCAAAAATTGCTGACTTAAATTAGGCAAAGGTTTTAACGATTCACCCAGTTTTGGCCAATAAGCACTACCCGGGCCCATTACCTTTATATTAGGAAAATATCCCTTAACTAAAGTCGCAAAAGCTGCATAATCTAGCGCTAAATTTTGCCCGCTTGGCTGGGCACGAAAACCATGAAAAGCCCAATAAGCATTAAGCTCATTACCGAGTTCGCAAACCTCTATTTGGTAACCTTGCTGAGTTGAATAATCTAATAAAGCTTTAATTTCAGAGCCTTGCCAGTTGCCATGTTGGCTACGTTCAAATAAACCATATTTAAATGTAAAGATGAGTTTTAGTTGATTTTGTTGAACAAATTGATGCAAGTGATCCCACATTTCCGTAGTTAATACTAACGCATCAGGTTGTTGAGCTGGCCGAGAAAAATAGTGAATTTTGTCGGCTTCAGATCCGCCCACCCGCAGGTATGATGGTCCTAAAGCTTTTACGAGTCGGTTTAATTTTTTAGCCGTTAAATCAATTGGCGAAACGCGTAACGTCCCTAAACCTTTTTTAACGCCTTGACTGCCTTCCCACCAATAACCGCCAACCAGTACTGAGGTATCAAGTGAAAATGACAAATATTCGGGTTCAATTTGAGCTACAGGGTTAATTTTTTCTAGCTTAACCTCAACTGTTTTAGGGATTGCTGCTCGGTAATGAAAACGCCAAACCCGACAAAGTTGGGCATAAACTCGTCGACTTATTCGCTTAATTAGCATAAACCTCAAATGTGCATTTAAGTTATAACACTAGCCTAGCCCAGTTGGATGGCGGATTTATGACAAAGCGTTCAACAACTGGCAGACAATTTGCTCTACTAACCGAGCTAAGGCAGCTAATAGATAAACTGGCAAAAGCTTGCCGTTAATTCAATATAAGCGGCAATAACCACAAACGCAAAAAGGAAAAAGGATGATTTCAAATATTCAACTTACTCAGCAGTCAGTAAACTTACTGCAAAAAAGAGACTTATCTCAATCTGAAATAAATCAATTTTCTGGGCTGTTAAGTAAAACTAATAGCGCCGAGCAATCAGCACATGAAAAGCTACAAAGCTTAACGCCTGAAGAATTAAAGCTAGTACAAAAAGCGAATTCGTTAGCGCAAAAAATAAACATTAGCCAACTATCAGAAGAAGGGGCAAGCAACTTACTTAAACAGCCTGATAACAGTAATAAAGTAGATCTCAATAATGATGGCATAGTCGAAGTAGGAACGGCCCGAAACATAGTGTTTCCGCCAGTTAATGCCCCTGAATCAGTTAAACGTGCTTGGGAGGAATCAACCGAAGGCATGCCCGAAATGGAAAAAATGACACTGCAACTAACCATGCATACTGCCATTTATGGATTTAATATTAATGGCGCCGAGCCAAAACCTGCGCTACCACCAAAAGAGCAATGGAATGCCCAAAATATTGATAAATTGTTTGAGTATTTGCAAGGCACTTTAGATTTTAGAGTGAACCAAGAAGGTTGGACAGAGCATAATTTAATGCTAAAAGATTTTTATGCATGCTTTGAATCCAATATCAATAAGCAAACCCAGCAAGCTAATGAACAGGCCAATAACGCCGCTGTTTATTTAGCTGATCAGGATGACGAGAACAACCATAATCATTATCTTGAAAATACCCAAGACAATGCATCCAAGCAAAGTGCAACCCAAACAAACGAAGAATCGACACAAACTATTATCCAATTATTGCTGGATGCCCAAATGGGTATCGACAGAGAAAAAATAGATAAAATTGATGAAAAAATAAAAGCCGTGAATAACAACACAAGCTTAAGTGCAGAACAAAAACAAGGGCAATTAAAATCACTTGAAGAACAAAAACAAGCATTAATTGAAGACGCCCAAAAACAACGAGTTGAAGCAGAAAAACGCAAAGCCTTACTTGGTAAAAATGATCTTATGCTAGAAAACTTTCAAGAATCATCAATAAAAAATAAATTTGTTGCGGCCAGCTAACAGTATGACAGTCGACTATACTTAATCAAGGTTAAAGCGTTAAACCATATTTAACCTTGACTAAGTCAATTTGGCTGCAACAGTGCCGTTATCATTTTTAGTTTATATCCAAAATCACTCCTATGACGTCTCAGCGGTTAATGTGTTAGGTAATTATGGTTTTTCAATGAGGAAAATAGCCATGTTATTTGCAACGAATAGAACCCCCAGAGAATCCAACCGAAGTAAAAAAAATCGTAATATTTCGTTTAGCAAACAAACCACACGTCCCACTTTGGATATGTTTTTTTGTGAACGCGAACACCCAAGTAAATATACCGAAATAGGCAGTCCGGCATTTTTTGAAAGGCTTAAAAAGCTCAGTAAAAATATGCAAATATTATTATATATTCACGGTTTTAATAACACCCCAGAAGAAGATATATTCCCTGATGCTGAAAAATTACAAACTTTAATTAACCAGCTAAAAGGTGAACATTTCGCACTGGTTGTGCCATTAATTTGGCCTTGTGACGACGATTGCTTTGTCGCTTTTTTAGATGATTACTGGGACGATCAAAAAGCAGCTGATGCCAGCGGGTTGGCATTTGCACGAGTGCTCAGTAAATTTGACATTTGGCGAGCCAGTGAAGCCAAAAAAGTAAATCCTTGTACTCGGCGGGTTAATATTTTAGCGCACTCCATGGGCAACCGAGTGCTTAGAAATGCGTTTGCCAGTTGGGCAAAACATGATCACAGAGGTGCAGCGCCCTTATTGTTCAGAAATATATTTATGATGGCACCCGATGTGGTTAACCAGTGCTTAGAGCCAGGTGAAAGCGCGGCAGTATTACCGCAATGCGCTCGTAACTTAGTGGTTTATTTTGCTAATGATGATTTAGCCATGCCGGCCAGCAAGCTTGCTAATTTAAAATGTAAATCAGTTTCGAGGCGCCTTGGTATGACAGGGCTTGAACGTTTAGACAAAGTTCCAAAAAATGTTTATGAGGTCGATTGCGATAATTTTAATAATTTTTTTGATTTAAAAGGTCATCACTACTTTACAGAGAAAAATAACGTAATTAGCCCAGCGTTAACTCATTTATTAACGGTAATGGAAACAGGCAGAATGCCAAGCGAAGCACGCTCTATCATTTTGGCTAAGCCTTAAATTCAGGCTGAACTTTTCGGCTTTTTATATTGTTTAAAAAACGCATTAATGTCATTTATTACGGGGGCTTTTTTAGGTAAAAACCAAGTTAACCCCGAAATAATACCGACATGATCAACATCTGGATAAATAATGCGTTTTACTCTGCCTTGCTTCTTAAGAATTTTTTCCGTTAATAAATCAATATTTCTGCGCCACACGGCTTCGTCTTCATCGCCCCACATTAATAACATAGGTGGTTCTGTACCATCAATAAAATGACTAACAACCATATTTTTAAAATTCTCTGGTGGCCCAAACATATCTTTTAAATCAGGCGCTTTGGGTACAAAATCATAAGGTCCAGCTAAGCCAGCAAATGCACTGATAATATTAGGGCTTAAATTTTCAGCACCTAAATAAGACTCATCAGCGGTAATTAATGCCCCTATATGTGCGCCCGATGAATGGCCTGATACAAAAAGCTGCTTTGGGTCGCCACCGTATTGACTAATATGACGATAAGTCCAAGCAATAGCTTTAGCGCCATCTTCAACAAAGGTAGGAAATTTTACGTTTGGATATTTTCGGTAATCCGCAATTACAGCAATATACCCTTGATTCGCCAGTTTTTGTCCAATAAAAGCATACATTTCTTTGCTGCCGTCAGTCCAGCGTCCTCCGTAAAAGAAAACAACCACAGGGCGTGACTCGGTAATATCACCTTCTATTTGTTCCGGAATAAAAATATCTAACTTTTGCTGGTTTTGTTCGCCATAAGCCTGATTTTTAACAATGGTATGACTACTTAATTTGGCAGGTAAATTCGCTATGGTGATGCCAGCTTTGGTGCAGCCTAATAGCAATAATGAACTCAAGATCACAAGCACGCTTTTCATTTTATTTATCCTTTATCCTCTTTAACCGACGCAAAATATTAATATCAACATATCATCAATTAATACTGCTTCCATTGCGTTTTGGCTCATTTTTGATTTATAAATCGCCATGATGGCATTTACCGTTATGGGGATCTGCTCTGTGAAACGGGCTAAGGTTAAGGTAAGTTATTTTAACAAAGTGAGAAATGCTTGATTCAAAATACTAAACGGCACTTTGGAGCAAATGAAACGGAATTTGTTCCTGCTCCAATCGTAAGTTAGCTTGCCAATAATGAGTTTTAAGGTTTGAATACAGTAAGTGTTCAGCTTGAGTTAAATTTGATAGCTGCTGAGCCGCATGCACTTTGCTTTCAGGCTCTTTCCCCCAAACAGGTTTACAAGCAAGCAAAGTTGCTTCATCCATTAGCATAGATTTTACTTTAGGAAAGTAACCTCTTAGCTGAGATAAAATCGCAAAACCATGAGTGTCTATGTCACCCCAATAATAAATAGCGACCTGATTTAACCAACTTACTTCTTTTAATAATTGCACGCCATAGCCTAAACCAAAAACACAGATAGCGTTATTAACGGGCGGAAAAGCCAATCCACTGATTTTATTTTCTGTGATAAATACTTTATCAATGAGCAAATTCAATTGTGCAAATTGCGCAATTGGTAAACTTAAATCAGTCAACCCCGCTAAGTCGTCGGCAAGCAAAGGATCTAATACTCGAAAACGAATAACAGGTGCATCAAACAGCAAACCAAAACGCTTTTCAAATCCGTGCTCTGCTAATTTATCAAAATTTGCGTTAATTGCACTGGCAGGCAGCAGGTGATCAAATAAGTTCTTTAAAATTCGTTTATGGCTTTCAATAAATTTAGTATCTACCCCTTCAATATCGAGTTGGCGAATATAACAGTTGGGGTTAGGATGATTTAAAAAATATTGGCATACCCGAATCAATTTATCCCAAACCTGCATATATTCAACAATATACCGAGCGTTCCCGGGTAGCCAACTCGCTAGCCCCGGCAATTCTTGTGTTATCTTTTCAATACTGCGTAAAAAGCCTTGCCAAGCTTGAAATTGCCCCAAATAACGAGCCAGCGATTCAATATTGTCTATTTGAATCATCACCGGAATATTTTGTTTGCCCATTTTAGCAAACTGGTTGATTTGTTTAACCAATGTAAAACCCGGATATTCATCAAAGGTTTGCATTTGCTGTTGCCAATGCACAAATTCGTCCCAGTGATATAGCAAATCTTTATCTGTGACCTTTGATAACTTAACCTGAACTGGAAAGCTCAACTCTCCAGCTAGCCAATCCTGATGAAACTTAAATTGATGCCAAGAGATCGTTGCAGCTTAGCTTTGATGGTTTTGGGATCGGCTAATTTCATTGTAGCTCAAGCATTCTGGCGTATTGTTGTAATTTTTTATTCTGTTCCAGTTTTTCTCGGTAAGCATCAATGGTCATATTAAGCAACATAGAGCGATTATTTTTTTGGTCTACAAAGTGGACATTTTGAACGTAATTTTCAATAACATCCAATTTTTGCATCGGGGTAACCAATATCAGTTGCAAGCCCAGTTTTTCAAACAGCTCAAGTCCAAAACGGGTACTGTCTTTTGAGCCGCGGGCAAAAGCTTCATCAATCACCACCAAATTAAAACGGCGCTTGGCGTTGTCGAGCAATCCATATTGCAGCAAAATGGCCGCCGCCAAAATAGAGTAAGCCAGTTTTTCTTTTTGCCCACCAGACTTGCCGCCGGAATCGGAATAACATTCTTTTTCGCTATTATCTTCCCGGTACCGTTCAACCACATTAAATAAATACCAGTAGCGTACATCCACTACTTTTTCAGTCCATTTTGGCTGGTTGCGCATTTGCTCAATTAAATCTTTGACCCGCTCAAATTTTTCTTCTGAATACAAATTATCGTCAGTGCTAAGCTCGACACATTGTTTGAGTCTGACTTTAAAATCACGAATATCCACATCGGCAGAACTAATACTGTCAATTTCAATGTAGGTACCGGCTTGATAGTCTAGTTCGTGTAATGACTGATTGATTAATCGAATACGGGCAGCAATGCTTTCATCTTGCCTGTCGAGGTGGCTGCGAAACAGTGCCATGGCACGTATGGTATCCCGGTTAAGCATTTCTTTAAAACGCCCTTCATGGCGAGGAAAATCTTCATCAGTAAGCTGTTTCAGCAATTGTTGATATTCAGGCAAAGCTTCAGCACTTTTATCCAGTTCAGTCACCTCATTCGGAAATGCACTGGCGAATTCCCCCATCGCACTTATCATTTGATTCAGTTTTCGTGTACGTTTAGCTTCAAGGTTGCTGATATTTTCATTCACTTTGCTTCTCAGCTGAATTGATAAGTTATGCAGCATGTTAACCCTTATTTGCGTCGGTTTAATATGCTGTTTATAAATAGCATCTAAGCTAACAAAGGTATCAGTGCGCGCGGTTTCAGGTAATGATTCAAACAAGCTTTTGTTTTCATTCAGCGAATTTTCATCAGACGCAATTTCAGTTTCTGTTGCGCCTTTTTCTGAATAATGGCGATTTAATGCCGCTTCATTATCCTTAAACTTTTGTTGATGTTCTTGCAGCGCCTGTTGAAGGTTTTTAAGTACATCTGAGGCAGATTCCAAAGTTTGCTTTTCAAGCTGCAATTGAGCCACTTTATCGCTGTAATATGGCCAGTTTATTTGGCTAAATGTAAAATTAAAGTCGGCTAAATTAAGCGCATTTCGGCTTTGGCTAATCAGTCGGTCTTTCTCGTTTTTAAATTGTGAAAGCTCTGTTTTTAGTGCTTTTTGTTGTTGCTCAAGGTTATCTAACCGAGCACTCAGTAAGTCGATTTTCTCTCGGTTACTCCACCCCAAGACGTAACGGCTTTTATCCTGAATGTTATGCCTGTCATCTTTTTCATGGCGAAAGCGTCCACTTTTAATCTGCCCCTGCAAACTAAGCGCTTTTTCACTGCGCCTAAAATCATCTAAATGCTCACAACAGCTATAATCAAACCTTTGTTGAAGCTGGCTTTGCAACCATTGGTAATGTTCTGAATCAGGTTTTATCTCAACCTTACTCAATAAAGAATCAGACTCAGGTGAAATCGGAAAATAGTTTTGTCGTTGTTTGATACGATAATAAACTACCCGAGCGCCCAAATGCGTATTTTCAATAAAGTCACAAACATCTGCATATAGATGATCGGGCACCATTAAACTTAAAGCAAAATTATGTAAAACGCGCTCTATTGCGCCCTGCCACTTAGTTTGTTGTGATTTAACTTGTAATAATTCCCCAACAAATGGCAGCTCGGATTCATCAATATCTAATTGCTGACAGATATAGGCGCGTACATTAAGCTGCTTTATATTAATATTAGATTTACGTTGTTTAAGTGCTTGTAGCTCATCCTTGATTTGTTCACTCTGCTGCGTTGAGGTTTGAACGGCTTGTTCTTGGGTAACTTAACTTGCTTATTACCAGCTTCGCCGCGCCAGTTAATCATTTGTGAACTGGATTCATCTATGGTGGCTATCTGATCTTGTTCGCATGCTAATTTAACGTAAGTTAAAATTTCATCCAGCCCAAATTCAACCGGATAACGACTAACCACATCCGCTAACGTAACTTGCCCTTGTGTGTCTTGTAAGCAAGTTTGAATCTGGCGCTGTAATAGCTGCTCATCAATTCGGCTTATATCAAACAGTCGACTAAGATCAACATCTGGCGCTTCTTCTACGTCAGGTATGTCTGTATTCAAATTTTCCTGTTGTTTAGGCTGCTATAAGGATCGGCTGAACAGTTTAGATATATTCGCGCTAAAGCTATCAATTGAAGTGAAGCGCTGCTCTGGCTCTGTCTCGAGTTGATGTGTTTTGTTTTCAAATTCGCGGATAAGCTCTAATATACGTTTGTTATCTTGAGATTGCTCCTGAACGTAACGTCTGAGCTGCTGGTTAATTTGCTGTTTGGTTGTGTTGACTTGCGCGCCAGCTTCAAGCAAATAAGTATATAAATGCTGCAACAGTTCATCTTGCAGTAAAACAGCCCGACTCTCAGGTAATTCAAATAACGACTTTAAATCGTCACGCATATTCTCACGCATATCAGGCCGCATCAGTAATTCAAAAAATGCGCTAAATGACTTACCTTCATCTGAGCCATCAATTAAATCCTGATCACCAAATACAGTATCTAAAACCTGACCTTTATGTTGACCGGTGGCGGTGATTTTTTTACGGGTATCTTTATCCAGCACTCTAAAGTTCGCTTCAACCTGACGAAAATCACCTAATAAATGACGGGACATATCTGCCAGCAAATAAACCTTTTCCCGAATTTGAGTATCAGAATATCCTGTGTCCATACCAAGTTTAACGGCTTCTATTTGCTGTTCTAATTGCGCTTTTTGAGCTTCAAGTGATGCTAACTTAACGTCGCTATCTTCGGTTGTACCCTGCACTAAATCAGTGATTAAGCTGAGCAACATTTGCAATCTGGATTCAGTACCAACAAAACTTTTACCTTGCATGTCTTCCAGCCAACGCAGTGCTTTTTCAACATCAGGTAATAAATCACATTCAGGTTCATCTGCTTGTAACGGTAAAAATTTACGTAAATACCCACCTTTTACATTCACCCAATCGTCAATATAAGCTTTCGCTGATTTTGGGTATTTGTCTGCACCGTAAGTTTCAGCAATATCCGCTAAATGATAATCCAGCAAAGTCACTAATTCTTGATAGGCAATGCTGCGCCGGTTTTTACTTAAAAAAGCTTGATGTAAAAAACTACCGATCAGCGGAAAATTTGGAGAACGCAGCAACTTTAAAGCTAAACTTTGCTCTTTGAGGTAATCTAAAAATTCGTAATTAAACGGACTGGCAGGCATAAACTCGCATCAAAAAAACTGTTAATTTAACCAATCTATCTAAAAAATAACTCGATACATAGATGCTTGCGCGTTAATATTTAAATTTTATCAGGCCCGCCTGCACAACAGCGTTTTTAATACGCTAACTTACCGTTTTTAAAAAGTTTAAGGTTTCGCTAGTAAGCTGCAAATCTCTGCAGTTGCATCAGATGCATTACAACCTTCAATAGCTAATACCAGTAATGGTTTAAATCTGGTTTTGTTTGCGCAGTTGCGGCGATGTATTCAATTGACTAGCATTTAACTCTCCCCTCCTACTGACGAGTATGTGCCACCAAAGTAAGGGTTTCTATGGTTATGGGGTATTTGATTTAGGGAAGTCTTTTAAATTAAACATGACTATTAACTGTACTTTCGACTTGTTTATTTCAGCAAATATATTCACGCTGAAAAATCGCATTAATATCACGGATTAATTATACATTCCAAAAGATTGATTTGCGGAAGGCGCTTACATTAATTTACTACAGACTTAATAAGGTTGGAATTGGGAAGTTAGGCCAAATAAGAAAACAGCTTTAAAGCTTTTAAAATCAACAAGGTATAAAAAAGAAATGGCGCGCCCGGAGAGATTCGAACTCCCGACCAAGTGGTTCGAAGCCACCTACTCTATCCAGCTGAGCTACGGGCGCGTAGGGTGTTAACTCGATTAAGTTAACTAAAGCTGATTCTATCGATTATCTTGGAAGATTCCAGCTTTTTTTGATATTTTTCGCTTAACTGATTAAAAATAAAGCGATTATCTCCAAAGAGTAATAATCGCTTTATTTAATAAGTGTCAAGTTGAGCTTAATTTACTTTTGACGTCTCATTGCATCAAAGAATTCATTATTGGTTTTTGTCATCGACAATTTATCAATTAAAAATTCCATCGCATCAACTTCTGACATTTCATGAACAATGCGGCGTAAGATCCACATTTTTTGTAATTCATCTTGGCTAGTTAATAGCTCTTCTCGGCGTGTACCAGAACGGTTAAAGTCTAGCGCTGGGAATACACGTTTTTCCGCAATTTTACGGTTTAAGTGAATTTCCATGTTGCCCGTACCTTTAAACTCTTCATAGATAACTTCATCCATTTTAGAGCCGGTATCAATAAGCGCAGTAGCGATAATGGTTAAGCTGCCGCCCTCTTCTACATTACGCGCAGCGCCAAAGAAACGCTTTGGTTTATGTAGTGCATGTGCATCAACACCACCTGTTAATACTTTACCTGACGATGGGATAACTGTGTTGTAAGCACGTGCTAAACGGGTAATTGAGTCAAGTAAGATAACCACATCTTTTTTGTGTTCAACTAAACGTTTTGCTTTTTCAATGACCATCTCAGCAACTTGAACGTGGCGGCTGGCTGGTTCATCAAACGTTGACGCAACCACTTCACCATTGACCAATCGCTGCATTTCGGTTACTTCTTCCGGACGTTCATCAATCAATAATACCATTAACAAACAATCTGGATGGTTCGCACTAATGGCTTGCGCTATGTTTTGTAATAGCATCGTTTTACCGGCTTTTGGCGGTGCTACTACTAAGCCACGCTGGCCTTTACCTATAGGTGAGGCTAAATCTAAAACACGTGCGGTTATATCTTCTGTGCTGCCATTACCGCGCTCCATTCTAAGTCTTTCGTTAGCATGTAGCGGAGTTAAATTTTCAAATAAAATTTTGTTGCGCGAGTTTTCAGGCTTATCAAAATTAACTTGGTTAATTTTTAATAGCGCAAAGTAACGTTCGCCTTCTTTTGGTGGACGAATTTTACCGGCTATTGAGTCACCTGTGCGTAAATTAAAACGACGAATTTGTGAAGGTGAGACATAAATGTCATCAGGTCCCGCCAAAAACGACGAATCAGCAGAGCGTAAGAAACCAAAACCATCTTGCAGGATTTCTAGTACACCATCGCCAAAAATGTCTTCGCCACTTTTAGCGTGCCTTTTTAAAATTGCAAAAATGATATCTTGTTTACGTAAACGAGCCATATTGTCGAGTCCCATTGACTCTGCAAGTTGGACAAGTTCGTTAATTGGTTTGTTTTTGAGTTCCGTTAAATTCATATTGGTGGGTTCTTTATCTCAGAGACTGGCTGAAACTGTACAAGTACATAAGTGATTTGATTAAAATTAAATGGAGTTTTCGGAAAGTTGTTGGGACTATTCCCAAAACGTCTGGAAGTTAAGTTAGCACTTAACGTTGAATAGATCCAGAAAAAAGAAGCTCTTTTTTTGAGCTTCTTTTAAAAGTGTCTCAATTACAACTTATAAACTTTCGTCTAACCATTGTTTTAATTGAGTTTTAGACAAAGCACCAACTTTAGTTGCTGCTACACTTCCACCTTTAAATAATAATAAAGTAGGAATACCGCGTACACCATATTTAGCTGGTGATGCGTTATTTTGGTCAATATTTAATTTACCAACTACTACTTTATCTTGGTATTCAGTTGCGACTTCGTCCAAAATAGGGGCTATCATTTTACAAGGGCCACACCACTCTGCCCAAAAATCGACTAAGACTGGCTTTTCAGAGTTAATTACATCTGTTTCAAAGCTTGCGTCGGATAATGTTAAAATTGCTTCTGAGCTCATTGAGTTCTCCAGAATTATGACGGCATTTGCCGATGGAAATAAAACAAAGTGGTTTTTTAATCGATTCAGATTCTTTTTGCAAGCTTAAACTGATATGCTTGAGGCACTATGACAATACAAACACACTTATCTGAAGTTGAATTTGCATCACTTTCGATGCATGAAAAGGTTCAACAAGCGTTAGCTGAAGCTAACTATAAACAATGCACCCCCATCCAAGCTCAAAGCTTACCTTTGGCATTAAATGGTCAAGATGTAGCCGGTCAAGCACAAACTGGCACAGGTAAAACCATGGCTTTTTTGGTGGCAATATTCAATCAACTATTAAAGCAAGAAGTCCCAGCTGACAGGCCTGCCAACCAAGTTAGAGCGATTATTTTAGCGCCGACTCGTGAGTTGGTTGTGCAAATTCATAAAGATGCTGCACTGCTTGCAAAACATACAGGTTTAAAACTAGCTTTAATCTATGGCGGCGATGGTTATGAGAGCCAAACTAAGCAATTAGAAGCCAGCCCAGATATCGTGATAGGCACCACTGGACGTATTATAGATTACTATAAGCAAGGTCTAATTAATCTAAGCAAAATTGAAGCTGTGGTCTTAGATGAAGCTGATCGTATGTTCGATTTAGGTTTTATCAATGACATTAGATTGTTGTTCAGACGCATGCCTGAACCTTCAAAAAGACTTAATTTATTATTCTCTGCTACTTTATCAATGCGAGTGCAAGAATTAGCATATGAACACATGGACAGCCCTACTCATGTTCATATTGCCCCCGAAGAAATGACTAACAATCGTATTTCAGAAGAATTATTTTATCCTGCCAATGAGCATAAAATGATGCTTTTGTTAACCTTAATGGAAGAAGAATGGCCAGATAAAGCGATTGTATTTTCAAATACCAAACATGACTGCGACAAGGTTTTTCAGTGGTTAAAAGCAGACGGGCACAGAGTTGGCTTATTAACTGGTGATGTTCCGCAAAAGAAACGCCTGAGTATCTTAGACAACTTTACTAACGGACACTTAGATATTTTAGTAGCAACAGATGTTGCGGCTCGTGGCTTACATATTCCATCTGTGACTCATGTATTTAATTTTGATTTACCAGATGATTGTGAAGATTATGTTCATCGTATTGGTCGTACAGGTCGTGCTGGCGAATTTGGACATGCAATTAGCTTAGCTTGTGAAAAGTATGTTTACAATTTACCTGCAATTGAAGAATATATAGATCATAGTATTCCAGTGAGTAATTATGATGCCAGTGCTTTGCTTGATGATGTGACGCCACCAAAAATATCACCTAGACGCAAAATGCAACGCGGTCGACAACAAGTCAATCGCAAACCGCACCATAATAGAGGCCACCGACAATAGTTAAAAGAAGGAAGCCAAGCCTAAATGCCAGAGCAAAATTATCCGATTTATGCAGCCATAGATTTAGGCTCAAATAGTTTTCATATGTTAATCGTACGTTCAGTTGAAGGTAGCGTACAAACCATAGGAAAAATAAAACGTAAAGTGAGATTGGCTTCCGGGCTACAGCAAAATGGTGAACTTGACCAAGCCGCTATGTTACGCGGCTGGGACTGTTTATCTTTATTTGCAGAGCGCCTGCAAGATATTCCCCCGCAAAATGTCCGTATTGTTGGCACCGCAGCGCTTAGACTCGCGCAAAACAGACAAACTTTTTTAGATACAGCCGAAAGCATTCTCGGGCATCGCATTGATATTATTAGTGGTGAAGAAGAAGCCAAGCTTATTTATGTAGGTGTTGCCCATACTTCAGGGACCTCAAAAACTAAGTTAGTGATTGATATAGGGGGTGCCAGTACTGAAATCGTTGCCGGTGAGCGCTTTGAACCTAAAGTCGTTAATAGTTTAAATATGGGCTGCGTGACCTTCCGTAATCAATTTTTTGTCGATGGTGCTATTACGCTACGCGGATTTGAACTAGCAAGTGCTGCCGCACAAAGTGAATTAAACGGAAAAATACAACCTTACATGGCATTTGGCTGGCAAGCTTGTTTAGGGGCATCGGGTACACCTCAAGCCATTCAAGAGATCTTGATTGGCCAAGGCCAGAACGAAATGATTACGCTTGATAAATTATTAAGTCTCCGCCAAGCCTGTATAGATTGCGGTCATATCGACAAGTTAATTTTACCCGGATTATTAGAAGAAAGACGACTCGTTTTTGTGAGTGGCTTAGCTATTTTGATCGCATTATTCAAAGCGTTTCATATTGATTATATGGTGGTAGCAGGCGGCGCATTACGCGAAGGTATTGTTTACGGTATGATTCCTTGCTTACAAAACCAAGATATACGCCAGCGAACCCTAACCAGTTTTGTTCAGCGTTACCACTTAGACCAAGAGCAAGCTTTAAGGGTTAAAGCGATGGCACTTAATTTATATGAGCAGCTATACGCTCCTTGGTCGCTTGAGCAGCATGAAAGCCGCGCTATTTTAGAGGCTGCGGCCGTGTTGCATGAGGTTGGATTAACGGTTGACTTTAAATTTGCCAGTAAACATGGTGCTTATATATTGTCCAACACCGCTATTCCAGGGTTTAGTTTAGCTCAGCGCAAGTTACTTATCTCAATGGTTCGCAATTATCGAGAAGATATTGCAATTAATCGAATTAACCAGCAAACCATGACCAGCCCTGTCCTTGCAGGACAGTTAACTCGAATTTTACGCTTAGCTGTTATTTTAACAATGCGTCGTAAAGATGAAGTACTGCCCAAAGTTAAAGTGAAAACAAATCATATAAATGAATTAGATCTTCACTTTGAAGAAAACTGGTTAGCGAATCATCCATTAATGGAAAGTGAACTTAAACAAGAGCAAACGTATCAACAAATGGTAAATTGGCAACTTACTTATCGTTAAACTGCACCAGCTCAAGGTTACGAAGCTGATTGTTCAATGAGCTCTTCTAGCTCTTGAAGGTATTCGTCTATTTCATCATACAGATGCTGTTTTTGAGTGTCGCTAGCCTGTGCAATAAATTGAGATAAAAATTGCGCGTAAAGCGTTTGATTTAAACCAATAATCTGTTGTAATTCAGGGCTTCGCATTTGATCAGGATAACCAAGCAGGTCTGCCAGCTTCTCAAATTGATCTAGCGCTTGGTTGTTAAACAATAAAGCCTCAAACTGTTTGAGGTAATTTTGTCTATAATTAGACCACATCGTTTGACTCGACTGATATTTAGTCAGTTGTGTTTTAATTTGCTGTTCTTGCTTATCCGTTAAGCGACCAAACCATTTTTTAAAGGTTTTTATATTGCGATTTTCTGTATCTTCAACTTGCTCTTTTAATGATTTTTCTGCAAATTTATTTGCTTTTTCTTCTAATTCATCCGCTATATTATCAAGTAGTTCTTGCTTTTGTTCAGCAGACAAAGTTAACAGTTGGTGGGTGACATCCGGCGCTATATGTTCTAACAAGTTAAGCCAATGTGATCGAGCCTGATGCGTATGAGCTAAAATTTGTTGTGAATTAATACCTTGTTTGATATCCAGTTTTAATTGTTTTAACTGGTCATAATAAAGCGGAAGTTGGGTTTTTCTGTGCCACTGGTGCCAACTATTGAAGTGCTTTTCAAATAACTTGTCTTGCGAGTCGGTTAATTCAACAAAATCATCTAAGTACCAATTAGCAAACCAATCTAGTTTATTATAATAAAATGAGATTCCGCAGCCTGTTAATAAAGGCCAGAGCACCAGCAACCAAAATATTTTTTTCATTTTTACTCCTTTGCATTATATTGCTGACATTCAAGTAGCCTAATGTAAAACCACACAGATTTAGTTTCCAAAAAACGCGACTTGTTTACCTTTTAATACAGCCTTAGGCCTTAGTTCGATCGCCTTTGTTCAATATTTTATCGAAAAAATTGATATACATAGTTCGCCATTATCGTGACTCGGGTGAGCGAGCATATAAACTAAATTACTTGCACTCAACAATGAAAATATTTAAAGCTAACAAACAGTCATTGGTCACAATCCAATAAAATCAAGCTGTACTTTCAAAAACTTAAGTATATCTTACCAACTAAGCATACAAAGGCTTAAAAGTATTAAATTAAACTAAGTTAGGTTGGGAATTAACGCCTTTTAAGCTAAGATAGCTTTTAGTCTCCCAGTTTGGGTAAACAATAAAGGTGATTGAATTTATATGAAAAAGCATCTTCGCATTGCAACACGCGATAGTTTATTAGCACTTTGGCAAGCAGAATATGTGCAACAAGCACTACAGAACGAACACCCAGAGCTCACCGTTGAATTAATTAAAATAAAAACTAAAGGCGATAAAATTTTAGATACGCCATTAGCTAAAATTGGTGGTAAAGGTTTGTTTGTAAAAGAGCTAGAAGTCGCCATGCTAAATAACGAAGCAGATATTGCAGTTCATTCAATGAAAGATGTGCCGATGGAGTTTCCGGAAGGTTTAGGCTTATCTGTTATTTGTGAAGGCGAAGATCCAAGAGATGCATTTGTTTCTAATAAATTTAATAATATAAACGAGTTACCACAAGGTGCAGTTGTCGGCACATCTAGCTTACGCCGCCAATGCCAATTGCTTAGTTTACGACCTGACCTAAAAATAAAAAGTTTACGGGGTAATGTACAAACTCGATTACGTAAACTTGACGAAGGTCAGTTTGATGCCATTATTTTAGCTTGTGCGGGTTTAATTAGACTTAAATTAACGGATCGCATAAAACAATCAGTTCCCCCTGAAACTATTTTACCTGCCGTTGGCCAAGGCGCAGTCGGTATTGAATGCAGAACTGATGACGCTGATACAAAAGCCTTACTTGCTTGTTTAGGTAATGAAGAAACCAGTATCCGTTTACGCGCTGAGCGTGCATTTAACACCAAACTCAATGGAGGCTGCCAAGTACCTATTGCCGGTTATGCTACTTTTGAAGATAACCAATTACGCTTACGGGGTTTAGTTACCTCTTTAGACGGTAAAGACAGGTATTACACAGAACAAAAAGGCGCCATTGAAGACGCACATCAACTAGGCGTAAAAGCAGCGCAAGCTTTATTAGATGCAGGTGCAAAAGTGGTGCTTGACGAAGTTTATGGCGACCAATAATAGTTATTGTATATTTCATCCAAGACAAGGCGAACGAGCCGAGCAATTAAATAAATTGCTCGGCACAGCTGGTTTTCACTATATAAACCAGCCGCTATTTCATGTAGAAGCGGGCGAAGACAGCACCAATATAAATAACCCTGAGCTATACAAAGAGCACGACTGCTTAATTTTTACCAGCCAATATTCAGCGGCCTATTTAGCTCAGTTGATTAACCCACAACTACTGCACTCATTGCAAAATCATTTAGCCATTGCAGTAGGCCAAGCCACAGCAGATAAACTTAAACAACTTGGCTTTACACATATTATCACCCCAAGTGAGGCTAATTCTGAGGGCTTATTAGCATTAACAGAATTACAAAATGCTCAGCACGCTATTTTATTTAAGGGTGAACAAGGCAGGAATCACATTTCTGAAAGTTTTAAACTAGCCAATAAAGTATTAAATACCTACAATATATATAAAAGAACTTGGCAACCACTTGCAATTAGTCAACTAAACAAAATCGCCACTGCGGATTGTTTTGTATTAACCAGTGGAGAAAACGCCAACTTTTTAATTGACCAAGCCAATACAGCATTATTTAACAAGCTAAAAACGGCGCTTTGCTTAGTGCCCTCTGAACGCGTAAAACAGCAATTAGAACAACATGGTTTAACTCAAGTAAAAAATATTCATAGCGCGAATAACCACGACATTTTAACTGCGCTGCAGACTTTAAATGGTAACCCTATATGACAGAGCAACAAGACGATCCAAAAAAAACCGTTGAACTGGATACTGAAACCTCCGCAAATACAACTGAGGCAGCACCAAAAAGCACACCTGTAGAGAAAGCGCCTGCGGCTGAAACAAAACCAGAAACAACAACCGAAGCCACAGCGCGTAAAACCACTAACAAAGAACCCAATACAAAAAAATCTGGTTCAAATTGGGTTGCTTGGGTTGCACTTTTGATAGCACTGGCTGTCGCAGGGTTTGTCGCTTGGGCTTATTGGTTATACTGGCAAGACACTCAACAGCAAAAGCAACCGGATGATAACCAACAGCAACAAACTCAGCTGATAAACTCAATTAAAAGCAGTCAGCAAGAATTTAATAATCAACTAAACCAAAAGCTATCTACCTATCGCTCACAAATAGAGCAAAACTTAAAAACTCAAAAGCAAGACGTTCAAAAGTCGATTGAGCAATTTTCTGTCAGCCAAATAAGTAGTCATAATCAAGCCATATTAATTGATGCTAAGTATTTGCTCACACTGGCATCTCGCAAACTGCATATTGAGCAAGATAAAGCCGGCACTATTGCTGTGCTTAAATTAGCACAAGCCAAATTAGCAGAGCAAAATAGTAATAGCCAATGGTTTAATTTAAAAAATCAGATATCAGATGACGTAGCTCGCGTACAAACTTTAGATGAAGCTGAATTAGATAATATATTTTTTAGCTTAACTGAACTCATTCGCCAAGTGATGCATTTGCCACTGAACCAAGCCAATTTACCCGAAGAAGTTGAAAACCCAGTAGAAGACAGGGCACCAACTGAAGACATTAGCATGTCGAATTTAAAAATTATCTGGCATGACTTTTTAGAGTTATTTATGCCAAAACAAAGATCAGGTGAAGTTGAGCCTTTATTAACGCCTAAACAAGCGCAAAATATTCGTCAAAATTTAATCAGTAAATTAAATCAGGCGCAGTGGGCTGCGCTACATCAAAAACAGTCTATTTATCAATTAGCTTTGCAGCAATCAGGTAACTGGATCCAACAGTTTTACCAACAAGAAAATGCAGATGTGCAAAAGGTGATAGACCAATTAGCTAAACTGCAAAACAAACAGCTTACTCAAGATTTTTCTACATTAGAGCTAAAATCACTGGGTGTCGTTGAAAATTTAATTAATACATCGGCTCAGTCATCACAGTTAAATAATAAGGTAACACCATGATCAAAATTCTGCTGCTTTTTTGCTTTGCATGCGGTTTAATGGCCGTTGGTGCATTTGTAGTAGAAGAAAAGGGTTATGTCTTAATTTCAGTAGCAGACTGGACTTGGGAAGCTAGCCTATTTGGCTTTGCGCTACTACTACTGGCTATTTATATTAGTGTTGTTTTGCTTAGTTTAATTATACGTTCAGTGTTTAATGCGCGTAAAAATTGGCGTGCGTGGCGAGTGGAAAAAAAACAAAACCGCAGTTTAAACAGCTTACAAAATGCCATTGAAGCTTTGTTAAATCAACAATGGCAAAAAGCCGAACAACAAAGTTTAAAACATGCCAAAAACAGCCCTATATCTAGCAGCCATTATTTAATTGCGGCCGAGGCCGCTCGTCAGCAAAACCATAACGATGATAGCAGCGTTTATTTATTGCGCGCCCAACAAAGTGGCAATGAAACAGACAAACAATTGGCTATTTGTAAAAGCTTAGTTCAAGAAGGTAAATCAGAACAAGCCATTCAAAATTGTGAAGCGCTACTAGCAACAGAACCTAAACACTCTGAAAACTTACTTATGCTTGCTCGGCTTTACCAACAAACTCAGCAATATGAAGCGCTACGCGAGATTTTAAGTAAAGTTAAACGCTATACAGATATAACCAAATCCGAATTTAGAAAAATGGCCATTGAATCTTTTGAGCCATTGTTTAAACAAGCAGAAAAAGATAAAAATTTAAAATTGCTACAACAATATAATAAAGCGCTGCATAAATTTATTGAACAAGATACGCATAGTGTAAAGGCGTACTTAGTCAGCTTAAATAATGCAGGTTTTAACAAAGAGCTTGAAGCTGCATTAATTAAACTATTTGAAACAGAAATAGATCGCCAAAATATCGTTTTATTTAACCAATTAAATTTACATCAACCTTTAAAGTTAACAGCTTGGATTGAAAAGCAAATTAAAAATCAGCCTAATAATGCTCAACTAAAAGTATTGCTTGCAGTAGCTGCAGGAAAAAACAACGACTTGCAATTAGCTCAACAAGCATTAGAAAGCGCGCTGCATCAACACCCTGAGCAAATTGCAACAGCGGAAAATTATGCATTGTTAGGCGATATATATAACCAGCAAAATCAAGATAAAAAAGCGATTAGCTGTTACCAAAAAGGCTTATCATTGACGTCAAATACGAATATATAAACCTTCACTACACTTTTTTAAAGGTTGATACTTTGCCACTTTCAATGATTCGAACTGGGTACAAACACTTTATATTATGTGCGCTTGCTTGGTTTTCGGTTAATGCCAACGCTGAGCAAGCTATTATCGCCGTTGCCTCTAACTTTACGCAGCCGATGCAACAGCTTAAAAATACCTTTGAGCAAAGCTCTGAACACAACATAAAGCTATCATTTGCTTCATCAGGCAAGCTTTATGCGCAAATAACTCAAGGTGCGCCTTATGCCGCTTTTTTTTCAGCGGATCAAGTTAAACCCATATCGCTTGAAAAGTTAGGTTTGGCTGTTGCAAATACTCGGTTTAGTTATGCAACTGGCCAACTGGTTTTATGGTCGCCGCAAAATAATTTAAGCTTAACTCCGGCCAAGTTAGATTTAACCTCATTTAATAAAATTGCCATTGCTAACCCTAAATTAGCCCCTTATGGAAGTGCAGCGGTTGAAACCCTAAAATCTTTACAACAATATAAATTTACCAAAAAAAATTTAGTATATGCTGAAAATATCGCCCAAACCTATCAGTACGTATTTACTCAAAATGCCCAAATTGGATTTATCTCAGCTTCACAACTCAGTCAACATAAAACAGGTTCATATTGGCTAATACCGCAAACTTACCATTCACCTATTTTACAAGATGCTATATTGCTAAAATCGGCACAAAATAACCAAGCCGCTATTGATTTTTTACAATTTATAAAAAGCACAAACGCAAAAAACATTATTCATCAATTTGGTTATAAAACCAACGGTTCATTATAATGCTTGAGCTTAATCCAGCTGATTATTCTGCGATTTGGCTGACATTAAAACTGGCAGCTGTTGTCACCCTAATATTATTAATTATCGGTACACCTTTAGCTTTATGGCTGGCTACCAGCCGCTCAAAAATAACGCCTTGGATTGATGCTTTAGTCGCCCTGCCTTTGGTTTTACCCCCAACTGTGATTGGCTTTTATTTATTATTAGCCATGGGGCCAAATGGGCCAATAGGCTCCATCAGCCAATGGTTTGGTATAACCAGTTTTGCGTTTAGCTTTACGGGTTTAGTGATTGGCTCAGTATTTTATTCGCTGCCTTTTGTGGTTCAACCTATTCGAAATGCCATTCAGGCCATGGGCAAAAGGCCATTAGAAGTAGCCGCGACATTAGGTGCAGGGCCTATAGATCGCTTTTGCACTATTATTTTACCTAATGCAAAACCCGGTTTTATGACGGCTGCGGTGTTAGGTTTTGCCCATACCATTGGCGAATTTGGGGTAATTTTAATGATAGGTGGCAATATTCCGGATGAAACTCGGGTAGTCTCAGTACAAATTTACGATCATGTTGAAAGTTTAGCTTACGCTCAAGCCCATCAACTTTCGGCTATCATGCTGGTATTTTCATTTTTTGTTTTATTGCTGGTTTATTCGTTAAACACTCGCTCGGGGAAACAAGCTCGTGTTTTCTAACCCGTTACCAAATGATCATCAATTGCTTATTAACTGCCGAGTTAAACGAGAGCAGTTTACTGCTCAGTTTAACCTTAACTTACCGGCTCAAGGCATTACGGCTATTTACGGGGCATCAGGCTCGGGCAAAACCAGTTTATTAAGATGCATTGCCGGATTAGAAAAACACACGGACAACCAAGTGCAATTTTTAACTCAAACTTGGCAACATCAGCAAGTTTTTATGCCAACTGAAAAACGAAATTTAGCCTATGTTTTTCAGGAAGCCAGTTTATTTTCACATTTAAATGTTGAACAAAATTTGCATTACGCCCAAAAGCGAGTTAAAAAGCAGAAAAAACAAATACTCAATGATAAAAAAATCATTGAGTTATTTAAAATTGAAAATTTATTAACTCAATTTCCAGCAACACTTTCCGGCGGCGAAAAGCAAAGAGTCGCGATTGCTAGAGCACTATTAAGCCAACCTCAGTTATTATTAATGGATGAGCCTTTAGCGTCTTTAGATAACCAGCATAAAAATGAAATTTTACCCTATTTAGAAACACTAAAACGTGAATTTAATATCCCAATAATTTATGTCAGTCACAGTGCGGATGAAGTCGCTCGACTAGCCGATCATTTAGTGGTTTTGGATAAAGGTCAAATCATTTCATCCAAGCCGCTTAAGGAGTCTTTAGCTTATTTGAATCATAGCCTTGTAGACGATCATGCTATTTATATGAGTGCTCACGTGACTGAGATATCGCAGACGTGGCAGCAGATAAAAGTTGCCGTAAGCTCCTCAGCCAGTAACGTCACAAGCCATTTGTGGTTAAGCGATAATAATTACCAAGTAGGTGATGAAATCCGGCTTAAAATTCAGGCAAAGGATGTCAGTATCAGCTTAACTAAAGCCACAGATTCGAGCATTCAAAATATTTTAGCGGGTGTGATTAAACAAATTACAACTGACAAACAGAACATGAAGTTGATTAGCATTAAAGTCAACCAACAAATTTTTTTAGCGCAAGTGTCAGCTAAAGCAGTTGAGCAACTTAGCTTAGCGATAGAGAAAAAAGTATTTATTCAGATCAAAGCTGCGGCTCTATTATAAATCCGTTATTTTATTGATTCTGAATTAAGACGAAGCAGCCAATCCTAGTTCAAGTGAAAAACGCAGCATCATATTTAAATAATGCTGCGATTCGTGTCATAAAGCATAAACAGTTAGAATTTTGTTCTATGCAAGCTAATAAAATGCGTAAAGTAATATTTTAGGCATAAAGCCAATAACAAAGATAAAATAGTCCAATAAGTGGTACTGCCACCGCCGCTTGATTTAGACTCTTCTTCTGGCTCAACCTCGGGTTCTGGCGCTACCGTTTTATCTTTAATCGTTAAGGTAATAGAATCTTTATCGCCTGCAATTGCATTATTTAATGCCCCCATGGTAATCACCAAAGTTTCATCAGATTCCAGTTGGTCATCTGCCATGGCTGTCATGCTTAATGACGCTTCCTTACCTGCCTCAATAACAATGCTGCCCTCATTTAAATTATGATCTTGCCCCTGTGCAGTACCGCTGATCGTATAAGGTATGGTCACCGGATAATTCATCGCATAATCAGACAAAATTACTTTTATAGTAATGGTTTGGTTTTCATCAATATTGGCATCCTGAGCAAAATTTGCCGTAGGCTCCTCTGTTATTGGCTCAATACAAGATTCACCCGGTAACCCGTAACACCCATTACCAGTCGGGCCTAATTTTTGCTCCCATGTAATACCAGCAACCCATTGAGCATTATCACCATTTATTTCATAGGCACCTACATCTGGTTTCCCATCTGTTACATCATCTGTAAAGTCAGGAATAATTTTTCCTGCATCCACTGCGGCTGTGCCCGCTTTAAGTTGAAAGTTACCATTTTCATAATCGACAAAAGGCGAAGTTGAAATAGTCACATTGTTTTGTTTATCTGACTGCGGCTCCCATGAGTTTTTATCTGAAAGGTTATTCCACACTTTCACATTTGAAAATGAAGTCCCCTCTTTATGCCAAGCCCCCATGGTTGCACTGCCATTCCACAAAGTATTATTGTAAATATTTAAATCAGTTCCATCCCAATTAATTTGGATATTTGACCATTCCGTATTCCATATAACATTATGGTGTACGTCAAAGCCTTCGGCATCATTATCTAAATAAATACCTGCTGCTTTACTTTTACTGCCACTCGAATACGCATCATGCAGCCAATTATGATGAATTTCAGTATGACTTGGCCCACCCACTGTATAAAAAAGGCCACAGTCATCGGCTATAAGGTTGCTATAAGATATGTCATTGTAGGCGTATTCTGCGTTGTCATTAAAACCTTGAATGGCATCTCTGCCGGCGCGGGTAATGGTATTATTTAATACCTTGGTATGATTACCGCCCCTTGCATTAATAATGGCATCATAGTTACCTAAATAATTAAAATCATGAATATAAGAGTCTAATATTTGAGTGCGTTCGCCTGAATCATAAATACCAGTGCCTGAACCAAAACCGATTTCGCTTTTTTCAATAACATTGTTAACCGTGTTAAATTGATTCCAATCACTACGAATATTAATGCTTTGACTGCCCGACGCAAACCCAGAAACCACACCTAATGTGTAATTACCATATAAGCTAGTAACAGCATAAATATGGTTATTTGACGCCCCATTAGTGATTTCAATTGAACCACCAAATACCGCAAGATTTTTTATATGGATGTGATTACGAGCAGAAAGATCAATTGTTTTTTCACGCTTACGCATTTGTACTTGATCTTCTGTCGGCATACTTCCTTCAGGTAAATAAACATATAACTTTTTGTTTTCAGCATCAAAATACCACTCATTTTGATAATCTAATGCCGCTTTTATGCCTTGAAGAAAAAAGTCACCTTTGTCTGCTGGCGCATGAAAAGTACGGATCCAACTCGGATTTTTATTTAAGTCAAAATAAACTCGATTACTGGTATTGCTGGTTATAAACGCACGCCAAGTAGTCCAGCCTGACCCTGGTTTATCACCATAAAAATAAATAGAGCCACCTTTAGACCAATCGCCTTCTGGAATCCCTTGATCATAATCAAGATAAGCATTATCGGCTATTTCACTCGCGCTACCACCTGTATTTCTTAACGAGTTTTGCGTAAAGGGGTCACCATCCACATTATTCGGCCAACGCGCTAAATCCATGGCGGTCCGCCCTTGCATCACAAAGTTCGATTGACCTAGATCCCAATCAACATCAGCAACATAAATATTTTCTGAGTCGGCAGACCAACCATTAATAGGTTCCATCGCGGTAATAACGACTTTTTCATCTTGATAAGATTGAAATACAATAGGGTTTGACTCTGTACCAGAGTTAGCGGGTCTCAAAATTTCATTGTAAACGCCCGCTCTAATATTAACAGTATCACCAGCCACCGCTATTTCTGCAGCTTTCGATAAAGTTAAAAATGGAGTTGATAAGCTTCCGTCGTTGCTATCATCACCATTATTTGCCACAAAATAGTCGGCAGCATTAATGAATGGTGAAGCCACAGTTGAAACCACCACCAAGGTTATCCGCATTATTTTTGTTAATTTCATTCCCATGAGCAACTCTCGTTTATTATGTGAATTTTAGTTTTCATATTCAAACAATAATATACCAGATAAAAACAAAATCAAATATAAATTAACATTTTTAAATACAACCATAAACAAGATAAAATATCTTAAATCTAAAATTAAAGCAGCTTGAAAAACATGGGGGAATAAATAGATAATGCGTTATAATCAGGCAATGCTTAAGCGTTTTAATACAGGCATTGGAAAAAGATAATTAATTTAAATAAATCATAAACTTAAACCTTAAGCATTTGATTTTTTATGATAAAAACTCCTTCTTTACTCCCGATATTTTTCAAAGACGTTATGGCGCTCTTCATGTTTCAAGCATTTAGAATAAAGGAATTTAGATTAAAACCAACAATCACAATGTGAACCAAACAGGCCTACCGCATGTTAACCTTTTGTTTTAAACGCAATTAAAAGTCAAATATAAAAACAATAATTCACAATAAAATTAAAAAAGATTTAGTTTTACAGCTAAGTAGGATTTATTTTATCAGAAAAATCGTTTAAACCAGTTGTGAGCGAGCGCAACTAGATAAATCTCTTCAGTCTAGTTATTTGAATCGCACTATATGAAGTTTGAACCTATGTTTGTCTCGGCTTTGGCACACAGCATTAAAACCACCAAGCAGGCATATAGATCAATGGCTTTTATATTTTATCTTAAGGTAAACTCTGCTGAACAAAAAACTCTTTGGTTTCGGCTTTATAAATCGTTAATTTATTACCCCAAACACATCCAGTATCTAATCCAATAAAATTTGAATCATCCGTTTTTCCTAATAACGCTGCCCAGTGACCAAAAACATGAATAGGTGTAGGTGTGGTGGTTTTAGGTTTCAATTCAAACCAAGGCGATAAATTAAGCGGGGCTTGCGAGGGTGGTTGTTTAGTCTCAAAGTCGAGTGCGCCATCATCGTCAATAAAACGCATTCGGGTTGTTGTATTAACAATAAACCTGAAAGCTTCTTCTTCAGTTAAGTGTGATCGCCATTTTCTAGGCTCGTTCCCGTACATTCGTTCTAACCAAATTTTATAATCTTTTGAAGCTAATTTTTGACGTGCTTGGTCAGCTAATTCCATTTGCGTTTCAAGTGGTACAAAAGGATGCGTACCGGCGTGGCTTACAATAATGTTAAATTCAGGATAATAACGGATCAGAGGTTGGGTTCTTAACCATTTTGCGTAATCACTAACCATTGGAGATTGAACAAGCTTTTTTAGTTTGTCGTTTTTTTTATCTTTAAATAAACCAGCATAAATTGAGAGCAAATGCAGATCGTGATTACCTAAAACAGGCTCTACCGCATGCCCCAATTCAAGCATAAGCTTGGCCACTTTTTCAGACGCAGGGCCGCGCGCGACTAAATCGCCAACAGGGCATAAAACATCTTGAGTAGGATCAAATTTAACTTTGTCCAACAAACGCATTAGTTCGTCATAACAGCCTTGAATATCACCTACAAAATAATGCGCCACTACCCTGCTCCAAACTTAATTTAAGATGTTTGGCTGGGCAAGCCTAAAAACATCAATATTTGCTTTAAACGGAGATGCGCTTTCAATTTCGATCATATCGTAATAGCCCTGCATAGTCGCAACCGGAGTATCAACTACGGCTCCGCTGGTATATTGAAATTTACCATTGGGTTTAATAACGGGCTGCTGACCAATCACGCCGTCACCTTGCACTTCAACTTTTTTTCCATTGCTGTCGGTAATTAACCAATAACGGCTTTTTAACTGTACGGCCTGTTGACCTTTGTTTTGAATGGTTATCGTGTAAGCAAAAACGTATCTGTCTTCATTAGGATCAGACTGCTCATCAACGTAATAAGTTTCTGTTTGAATCTGAATCGATTCTTGTGGATTAATCATAATAACTACTTCTGACTGATAAATTGTGCAATTTGAATAAATTGAGCGAGTGATAATGCTTCAGCTCTAGCTTTAGGGTCGATAGATAAAGATAGCATTTCTTCTTCATTAATTAACTCTTTCAAGCTATTACGAATGGTTTTTCGGCGCTGATTAAAAGCGGCAGCCGCAACTCGCTCAAGCATTTTAGTGTCTACCTCTGCCCGTTTCGCTTTAGGGGTTAAACGTACAACCGCAGAAACTACTTTAGGGGCAGGCGTAAAGCAAGCTGGATCAACCGTTACCACAGTTTCAGCATCACAGTAATATTGTGTCATCACACTTAATTTACCAAATGCTTTGCTGCCCGGGTTAGCACACATTCGGTCAACCACTTCTTTTTGTAACATAAAGTGCATGTCAGATATTTGGTCACAAAATTCAAATAAATGAAACAATAGCGGGGTTGAAATGTTATAAGGCAAGTTGCCAAATAATTTCATTTTTTGCTCATTAGTTATCAATTGCGAAAAATCAAACTTCATGGCATCTGCTTGATAAACGTTGAGCCTACGTGTTAATAGTTGATCTTCTTCAAAACGTTCAACTAAATCTTTATCCAATTCAACCACATTAAGCCGCTGTACTTCTGCTAGTACCGGAAACGTAAGCGCACCTAAGCCCGGACCGATTTCAACCATAACGTGCTGGTCGTCTGGAGAAATAGCATTAACAATTTCACCGATAATATAATCATCTGTCAAAAAGTTTTGGCCAAAACGTTTTCTTGCTCTGTGACCTAAGTGAACCTTATCTGTCATTTTTTGATCTTTCCGCTAAGGTGATGGCTTCATTTAATGCCACTTGAAAACTACCCACTTCTGCAAGTCCGGTGCCGGCTAAATCAAGTGCTGTGCCGTGATCAACTGAAGTTCTAATAAAAGGTAAACCTAAAGTAATATTAACGGCTTTACCAAAACCTTTGTATTTAAGCACGGTTAATCCTTGATCGTGGTACATAGATAGTACCGCATCCGCATTTTGTAAATATTTATCCTGAAACAAAGTATCGGCAGGTAAAGGACCAATAATATTCATGCCACGATCCCTAAGCGTGTTAAGCGCGGGGGTAATGGTTGTAAGCTCTTCAGTGCCTAAATGACCATCCTCACCTGCATGAGGGTTTAATCCGCATACATAAATGGTTGGTTTATCAAGACCAAATTTACTTTGCAATTCGCTGTGTAAAATTTCTGTGACTTTAATTACTCTGTCATAGGTAATGGCTTTAGACACATATGCCAATGGAATATGTGTTGTCATTAAAGCAACTCTTAGGCCCTCTGTTGCTAGCATCATAACAACGTCTGCAGTATTTGACTCAGTTGCAAAAAACTCGGTATGGCCGCTAAATGAAATACCAGATTTATTAATAATGCCTTTGTTTACAGGCCCTGTCACAATAGCAGCAAACTCGCCATCCATATTTTTTTGGCAAGCAACACGCATAGTTTCTACTACATATTGACCATTTTTTGCATTTAACTCACCGCAAACAACCGGTGCTTTAAGCGGTACAGGTAAAATAGTTAGCGTACCTTTTTTTTGTGGCATAGCAGCTTGGTTTGAATCGTATTCAGTTAATTCAATATCAATGCCCAATTGCTCCGCTCTTTCAAGCAACAGCTCTTTTGAACCTACTACAACTAATTGTGCAGGCCAGTCGTACTGGGCGATTTTTAATACAAGATCCGGCCCAATACCGGCAGGTTCACCTGGTGTAATTGCAATTCTAAACGTCATTAATTGTTATCACCTAAAATTTCGATATAAGCTTGATCTCGGATTTCACGTACCCAAGCTTCGGCTTCTTCATTAAACTTTCGATTAAACAACATACGGTACGCATTATCTTCATAGGCAGAGTCAGTTGCATCTTGAATTCTACGGTCTATCAACTGAACAATGTGCCAACCGTGTGCTGTTTTAAAAGGTTGTGAATATTCACCTGGCTCAAGTTCTGCCAGTGCATCTTTAAATTCTGGAACATACATAGAAGGATCTGCCCAGCCTAGCTCACCGCCTTTAGCAGCAGAACCGGGATCTTCTGAATGTTGTTTAGCTAAATCAGCAAATTCTTCATTGCCAGCTTTAACATCTTTTAAATATTGGGTCAGTGTATTTTTTGCTTTTTCATCACTAACAATAATAGACGGCTTAACTAAAATATGGCGAGCATTAACTTCTGATACTTCAACAGTTTCACGACCACGTATATCAATAATTTTTAAAATATGGAAACCGGCACCACTTCGAATCGGGCCAATTACTGAATTTTTGCTTTGATCGGTAACGGCTTCCGCAAACAAAGTTGGCATTTCGTTTACATTCATCCACCCTAAGTCACCACCATCTAACGCTTTTGCGCCCGCTGATGAGCCAATAGCGACTTTTTTAAAATCGCTTCCATCGTTTAATAATTCTATTACTTTTTCGGCTCGGTTTTGGCTGCTTTCAATTTCACTGGCTGTCGCATCTGACGGTAAACCAATTAAAATATGACCTAAATGATACTCTTCATTTTTTTGACCACGTTCTTTTAACAGGGTGACTAAACCGTCTATTTCTTGCGGTGAAACGTAGATACGGCGAGATACCATGGCACGACGAACTTCGTTAGCGGTTAGCTCCTGACGTACCTTTTCAAGATAAGATTCATAGTTGCCACCACTGTAAATTACTTGCTGGCGTAAGTTTTCAATGGTGGTTTCTTGTTTAAGTGCAATTTCTTGAACAGCTTGCTGAACTTGAGCATCACTCACTTCTAAACCAATGCGTTGAGCAAATTGTTGCTGTAATTCATTTACTATAAGGCGCTCTGTTACTTGAACTCTTAGTGCTTTATCAGAAGGTAATTCTTGTCCTGAGCGACTCGCTTGTTGCTTAAGCTCTGCCATTAAGTCTTGTATTTCGTTTTCTAAAACAACCCCTTGGTTTACCACAACCGCTACTTTATCTAGTAACTCAACAGCTTGTGCATTTGACATGATTAACATCCAACTCGTGCACAACAGGGTTATCATTTTTTTAATTTGTTTCATCAATCACTCACTGGTTTAAAAAATTAGGTGTTCGGTAGCCAAAGATACCAGAGTTTAATACCCCTAGTGCCTGGCTCTTGCTGCTTCCAAAGCCTTTAATTGTAAAGGTTAACATTAAGCCTGAATCTCTTTCATCGGTGGCAACCGATGTTTGACTGTCGACTGCAGCCAGATTAGTTTTCACTCTTGTTTGCCAGCCAAGTTGTAGTTGCCAACAACAAGATTCATACAATAGACCGAATCTAGCTTCAACAGTTCGATCTAACTCAAGATCTTGGTGTATACTAGCAAATGTTTGCCACTGAGGGCTAATTTCCCATAAGCTGGAAACACCAACCTGTTGAATTGGGTTACCGGAAATGTCTTTAACAAACCTGTGACTGAACTGTACTAAATGGTCATCATTTCGATGATAATCAAGGGTTAGCTGACTTTTTCGGGTATTACCTTGTTGGGTATCAAATTGTAACCCGTAATGTAAAAACCAAACTTTACGAATATCAAAATCAGCTTCAAGTGCCAGTGCTGATTCGCCTTTTTCAGTGGTCTGTTTAAAATCGACAAAATCTGTTCTCGATTCTTTTAAATAAAATATTTGGCCAACACTGAATCTAAATTTCTCTCGGTTTTCATCACTAAATAAACGAGTTGTCATCCCTAACGTGACTTGGTTTGCTTCGGGTATTCGGTCTATACCACTAAAACGGCTCTCGCGAAAAAGGCCTAAATAGTCATCTTGTAATAATGCGGTATCGTATAACCCTATGTCAGATTGATCAGTATAAGGCACCCGCAAATACTGTGCTCTGGGCTCTAAAGTTTGCTTCATTGCACTACCAAACCAATCAATAGGCCTTTCTAAAATGATTCGACCATTGACTCTAAAGCGCGGTAAAACACGATCAATTTGTTGAAAGTCGCCTTCTTGCAAATCGCCGTTTACAGTTTTTTCTTGTAAATAAATCGTTGATGCAAGTGAACCTTGCGCCATTACTTCCCATGCGGGTCGATACATAGACCAAGTAAGTTTTGGTTCTGAGTGTAGTCTAAATGCTTCTGTTAAATTCGCTTCATCTGATTGAAACCACGCAAACTCGGCAGGCAAATCAAATGACCAATTTTCGTCGTTAACAAGTCCACCATACCAAAACTGCATTTCTGGCAAGGTTCGGTAAGGTCGGCTGTGCTCACCAAATACTTCAAAATCCCGTACCGTTAAATTAAATGACCAATCTTCTTGCTGCTGATAAAGACTTAAATAACGCTCAACGTGAGTATCTACTTCGCTGTAATTTTGAAACCCTAAATCACTAATGTAACCATCATCGCTCAATAGCATTATGTCAAGATCACTTTTCCAGCTTTGAAATATATCTAAACTGTTTTGCCATCTCATTGCCATTCTCGACTGGTTCATGCCGCTGTCTGTAATTTCATCAGGCTGGAAAGCTCTATCATGTGGCATCCATTCAAGATAAAACTCACCTTGGTAATTTGGCTGTAAATATCTAAATTCGCTTCCTAATTGCGCGCCTCTGTCTGTCATTACTCTTGGGGTTAAGGTCAAATCAAAATTTTCAGCAATATTCCAATAATAAGGCACACTAGCATCGACCCCTCGCTGAGATGACGTTGAAATACTTGGGTAAAGCCAGCCAGTTTTGCGTTTATCACTCAGCGGGAAAGATAAATAAGGTAAATACAAAACCGGCACTTCAAAAATCTCAATTCGACTGCCCCACGCTTCACCCCATTCATCATCAACCGATAATTTAATTCGGTTTGATATTAGTTGCCAATCAGGCGCATTTTGTGGCGGACAATTAGTAAAATCAGCATTAACTAGCTCGATACTGGCATTTTTTTGATCCACTCTGAAAGTTTCAGCTTTACCATGCCCGGTAAAGTTTGCTAACTGATATTTAGAGTCATTTAACTGAATTGCAGATTGATCAAGTTCTGCTTGCAAAGATTCGCTATAAACCTTGGTATCGCCACTTGAAAATACAATACCACCTGCCGCAGTCATCTTGTTACGGTCATTCGAAATTTGTGCACTGTCAGCGGTTATTGAGTTATTGCCTTGAATAATGCTCACTTCACCAAAAAATTTAGCTGAGCTATCGCGACCAACTTCGGTTTTATCCGATACTATCATCAGCGCATTTTCGTTTACATCTTCCAAGCCTGCCCATAAAGTAGATTGCACCGATTTAACTTGCTGATTGTCGGCCGGTTGAGGCTGATGACATTGAAGCTGAGCAGCAATTAAAGGTGGACAAAAAGCACCGATTAAAATGAAAAAAGTACGTATCACGCGAATAAAAACCAAACTCGAAAAATGAGGAAAAATACCAAAACGAGCTAAGCAATCTTACTATCGCTCGTACAAAACGTTATGATAAAACAAAATGACTCGCACGGCTATTTATACCAAGTTAAATAAAGGAAATAGCTCAAAATTTATATTAATTATTGATAAATTAATTTATGTCCCCAAAAAAAGCTCGAGAAATACAATTATTTAATTGGCTTGAACAGCAGATTGAGCCAATGCCGTCAGCATCACTTGAAATAAAATTAATTTCAGGCGATGCCAGTTTTAGGCGCTACTATAGAGTTAAGCATCAAAATCAGTCTTATATTGCGGTAGACGCACCACCAGAAACAGAAGACAACGCCTTATTTGTTCATTTATCAGAACAATTGAACCAAGCCGACATTCCTGTATCAAAAGTGCTCGCAGCTGATTTAAAACTTGGCTTTATGCTACAACAGGATAACGGCGATGTTCACTTAGCAGACATTATTAACCCCGATAATGCAAAACAAGCTTACACTCAGCTTTGGCCCGTGATTGCAAAGTTTCAGCATTGCCATCAAAATAGCCAGATAGAACTTCCCGCGTATGCACCTGAATTTGTAAAAACTGAGCTTGAGATATTTAGCACTTGGTTTATTCAGCAAGGCTTGAATTATTCGCTTTCATCGGCCGAACAAGAGTTACTGGCTCGCAGTTATCAAATATTAACTGACAATTTTAGTCAACAACCTCAGGTTGCAGTGCACAGAGATTTTCATTGTCGAAATATCATGCTCAATCAGGGATTGTTAGAGCAACCTATTTTAATTGATTTTCAAGGCGCACTTATTGGGCCTGCGAGCTATGATTTGGTCTCATTGCTAAAAGACTGCTATTTAGTTTGGTCGAATGCTTTAGTTGACCAACTCAGTGACAACTTTAGACAAGCGTATTATCCACATGTTGATGAAAATACATGGCAAACCTGGTTTGACTTAACTGGCTTACAACGACATATAAAATGCGCCGGAATTTTTGTAAGGTTGGCAATGCGAGATAATAAGCCTGCGTATCTAAATTATTTATCTAACGTGATCCAATATATAAAAAGTACAATTGTTAAATACCCTGAATTAGCTGAATTTGCCTACTGGTTTGAGCACAAGATATACCCCGTTTACCAGACAAAAGTGCAATCAAATTTGCTAGGCACAAACATATCTTCAGTTAAAGGCTGAGCATTAAGAGAAAAGAGCAATATGAAAGCAATGATTCTAGCCGCCGGCAAAGGCACACGTATGCGACCACTTACTCTCACTAAACCAAAGCCTTTACTGGAGATTAATGGGCAGAGTTTAATCGAATATCATATTAAAGCATTGGTTAAAGCCGGTATAACTGAGTTGGTCATTAACCATGCATATTTAGGTGAACAAATTCCTGCACACTTAGGTGATGGCAGCCGTTATCAATGTCATATTCAATATAGCGAAGAAGCTGTCGATCAGTTTGAAACCGCTGGCGGTATTATTAATGCGCTGCCTTTATTAGGCGAGCAACCTTTTTTAGTGGTCAATGCTGATATTTGGTGTGACTATCCTTTTTCACGATTAATCAAACATCCAATTGATCAACTTGCTCATTTGGTCTTAGTTAAAAATCCGCCGCAGCATCCAACCGGCGATTTTGCAATTGACCAAGGTATGGCACAATTAGCATCAGGCGATACTCAATTAAAAAAGTACACCTTTTCAGGCATAGCGATTTACCAGCCTGAATTTTTCCGCGGTGAGCATTCAATGCCCCTCGCGCTGGGTAAATTATTGCGAAATGAGATAAAAAACAAAAATGTAAGTGCTGAACTTTACAATGGCCAGTGGTCAGATATAGGAACGCCTGAGCGATTAGCTAATATAAAACAAAAGCTTGCACACATATAAATCAAATATAAGGTAAAAAATGAACACGACTAACTGGGGTAAAATTTTAGGTTTAATTTTTGGCTCTATGCTATTTCATGTGCCTGGTGCCATACTTGGTTTTATCATTGGTTACTTTTTTGATAAAGGTTATGCCCAAGCTTTATCTGACAGTGGTGGCTTTGCAAGCTTGATGCGACGTAAATCTAGCCTCAAAAACCGCGCTATCTTTTTTCATAGTTTATTTTCGTTAATGGGTCATATTGCTAAATCATCAGGACGTGTAACAGAAAATGATATAGCGCTAGCCTCTGCATTAATGGATAGAATGGGTTTAACAGGCGCGCTTAGAAAAGAAGCTCAAACTGCTTATCGTGCAGGTAAACAAGCAAATTTTCCGGTAGATGAAACCGTGTTGGAGTTTAAGCAATACTGCTACAGCCGCCGCGATTTTATGCTGATTTACCTAGAAATCCAAATTCAAGCCGCATTAGCTAATGGACACTTGCACCCCAAAGCGCGTGAAATATTATATTCGGTAGGTCAGAGTTTAGGCTTTAATAAAGCAACAATTGAAAGCATTATAAAACAAAACGAAGCTAGCACTCACTATCACCATAACAACCAACGCTCTGCTAAATCAGAGGGTATGAGTTTAGTTCATGCTTGCCAGATCTTAGGAATTTCAGAAACTGATGAACCGCGAGCTATAAAAAAAGCTTATAAAAAGCTAATGGCTCAACACCACCCTGATAAGTTATCAGCACAGGGGTTACCAGAGCAGGCGTTAAAATTGGCAAAAGAAAAAGCTCAAGATATTCAAGCTGCTTACGAAACCATTAAGCAGCATAAAGGTATAAAATAGGGATGAGATAACTAAAACTAAAAAACAACTAGAGCGGCTCCCGCTAGAGCGTATTTATTTACCTTTGTTTGGGCTAAAAAATAAGACAAAGGTTCACTGGCGCCGGAAACTTAATATAGCTTAAGCCGCATTGATAACAAAACCTTCTCAACTTCAATACTCGCTAGCTGAACCGCTGGCTCAAGATCTGCCGGCTTTATCTTTAATTGCTGACACAGGTTTAAGTTTTGCTCTGACTCTATGGGGTATTGTTCTGTGAACTGCAAACCCAGTGCTAACCTATGTGCCAAATATAATAATTTAGCATCCTGCCCCACCTGCATTTGCTTTGCTTGAGGGTAATTGGCAATTGGGATAATAATTTTTTCTGGAATTTTCCAAAGCGTTAATAACTCCGCAGTGACTTGTGCATAAGTAAAGCCTAAAACCGCTTGTTGAGCTTGAGTAGGTTCACAATTTAAGCTTTGTTGTGTGCATTTGTCTGCAGCAGTGGGATTAACTTTGGCAACAATTAATGCGCCAAAATTATGGAGTAATCCAACCACAAACATTCTTTCAATATCTTTTACGCCAGCGTGAAATGCCAGATTTTTGCTAATTAAGCCAGTTGATATACTTGAGATCCAAAATTGCTTTAAATCAATTGAAGGTGTCATAAAATGTTTAAATGCAGTTGTTGCTACATCAATCAGCATCATATTATAAATGGCTTGAGTACCAACCAAAGTTACTGCCTTTGAAATGGTGCTCACTTGGCTACGAAAATTGTAAATCGCACTATTCGCAATTTGCAATAACCGAGACGCCATTGACGGATCTAAGCTAATGACATTCGCAAAGTCTGCCGCACTCGAGCGTTCGTCTTCCATTAATTGTCGAACTTTAAAACACACATCAGGTAAAACAAATGACCCCTGCGCTTTTATTGCATAATCTTTTGCATTCATAATCGTCCTATTTTATGAGGTGTGATTGTGTAGTATAACTTTGGCTAATAGATATAGAATCTTATATTAAATTTAGCAGATCTTCGGTGTTAGTGTATTCAAATTCTGGCAATACAGCCCCAGGAAACGCCACCTTACTTGGATTAAACCAACCTGCAATCATATTTGAGTTAATTGCCCCTTGTACGTCTGTAATATGGCTATCTCCGACATGGACAATATTTTTAGCAGGAATATTAAGTTGCTTACTACCGAGTTCAAATATGGCTTTATCTGGCTTCATTAGCAATTCATTTTGCGGGCGAATAACCGCATCAAAAATACCGGATAAACCAATTAAATCAGGGTCAGCATTGCCATTAGTAATTGCAATTAATGGTACTTTTTGTTTCATTTTATATAAAAGTTCAATACAGCTTGGCGCAACCATAAAATTATTTCTATGCTGATGAAAATATTCATATGCCTGCAGCGCACTTGACGATGCTTTAGCTACATTAGCTGAAACCAAAAGATCCGTTAAAAAGTGTTTTCTTAACAATGACACATCATGTGCCAAACGCTGGTTTTTTTGCGTAAATAGAGACTTTTTATGCTGCCACGTTACCTCATCTAATTCAGAAAAAGCTGGAAATTTTTCAATGATATAATTTAATAGCTTATTTTCTGCGGCTTGAATGATCGGCATGTTGTCATACAAAGTATCATCCAAATCAAAACTAATGGCTAAAACTTGAGGAAAGCTTTTATAAATGGTTAGCATACTGACTCACTAATTAAAATTTAGTGCCAGCATAAAATAATTTTATTTAAAGGAAAACCACAAAACAAAAAAGGCGTAATAAATACGCCTTTTAGCCTGATGTTTTTTCATTTCCAAATTACTGTCGAATAAATTGAATGAAATTATTGGCGAGTTGCTCTTAACATCCAAGCCGTTTTTTCATGTATTCTCATTCTGTCTGAGACCAAGGCGCTTGATGATTCGTCACTTGCTTCATTTGCTAATGCTAAAACTTCGCGAGCTGTTCTTACGACTTGCTCATGACCTTGCGTTAAAATATCAACCATTTCATTTGCTGATGGCACACCGTCAACTTCTTTGACTGAGCTTAGTTTAGAAAACTCTTTATAAGTACCAGGCGCAACCACATCCAGAGTTCTAATTCGCTCTGCAATATCATCAACTGCTTCAGCTAACTCTGTGTAATGCTCTTCAAACATTAAATGTAGCTCTCTGAATAAAGGCCCAGTTACATTCCAATGGAAATTATGAGTCTGTAAATACAGAGTGTAAGAATCAGCTAATAAGCGCTTTAAACCATCTGCAATTTGAGTTCTATTTTCTGAGCTAATACCGATATCAATGTTTGTCATAATGACCCTTTTTTAATTATAAAAATTGTTAATAATGACTTTGGATAAACTTATAAGGTTGCTTAAACAACTTACAACCGAATAAATTTATCAAAAGTCGATTGACTAAAATTAATACAAACACTGTTAACAATCCGTATCTTCAGCATCCGCATTTTCTTTAGCGTCTTCACACCAGTCTTCCATTTGATTACCTGTATCTTCCATTGCTTCTTCGGTGTTTTCTCTAGCATCTTCCAATGCATCTTCGGTGTTTTCCCTAGCATCTTCCATGGCGTCTGCGGTGTCTTCTCTAGCATCTTCCATTGCGTCTTCTGTATCTTCTGCCATCTCTTCGCTAGCATCCTTGCTATCGTTCCAAGTATTTTCCACTTCGTCTTGATATTGCTTAAGCTCACTCTCATGATGCTCTGCATAAGCTAATGCTGACATGCTTAATATGGTAGCTAAGCCCACTGATTTTGCTAATATTGAAATTTTCATTTTGTCTCCTTAAAACCTTTTGTTAAAACATTTAATCCTTCGCTTATAATTTCGGTGGTCGACCTCTAACTGCATTTGCAATTAATGAAATAACCAACAATACGACAAAAACAAAAAATAAAATTTTTGCAATTCCGGCTGCAGCACCTGCCACCCCAGTAAAACCTAATACACCAGCAATTAGTGCAACAACTAAAAAAACTAGACTCCAACCTAACATAATATTCTCCTTCGCTTTTAATTTAACTCAAAACAAACTAGTTCGAGATTTAATTAATTTTACAGCTCTTTAATCGTCAGAATAGGTATTGCTAAGTTTGTGCCAACTTTAAAAAATAAACATTAAACTACTGATTTTAAATCAAAAATATAAAACTATTTTAATTCAATGGGAATATATAAGCTAAATTCTTAGGGTAAGAGTTTCATAACGAAATGTAATATTTACCGAGCGTTATTTTGACTACTAGCTCAACTAAACTAACCAGTGATAAAGATAGTTAGCCTCAACTCGGTTTAAGGAATATGTGTCAAACGCTCTTTTGTCACGGGGACTGTTTTAAATTCCCTTGCAATACGCCCCCGCGGATGGGGCAGGTAGAGCGTCGCTGGAACTAAAGCCGAGGCTAGCCATTGACACGTGAATTTATTTTGTCCACGCAAAAAATATTGCTAGAAACCATACAGCGCTACAAAGCTAAATAATTCAATTAGTTAGAATACATTTTAAGCCGAGTTGAGGTTAGCTAAAAACGATTTACTTACGCTTTGCTCTTGGGTGGGTTTGATCATAAATTTTGGCAAGGTGCTCAAAATCTAAATGAGTGTAAATTTGTGTTGTCGACAAGTTTTGGTGACCTAACATTTCTTGTACAGCTCTTAAATCTTGACTGCCTTCAAGCATGTGAGTTGCAAAAGAGTGGCGCATTTTATGAGGATTTAAATGAACGTCTAACCCTGTTTTTATTCCAGCTTGTTTTATTCTTTCTCTTATATATCTTGGGGTTAAACGGGTTCCTCTAGTGCTAATAAAAATAGCATCGTCCGTTTTAGTATTACAATATTTTAGTCGAGTTTGTAGCCAAGTCGTTAGCTTGTCGAGCGCAGTTTGGGTGACAGGAATAATACGAGGTTTACCCCCTTTACCTTTTTGAACTGTTACGGTTTTTTCATTCCATTGAATATCCTCTAGATCAATCGCTATCACTTCAGCTAACCTCAAACCCGAGCTATACATTAGCTCTAGCATAGTATTATCACGCAGATTTAAATCCACTTGATTATTAGACTGATCTAACAATTGATTGATTTGGTCAACATCCAAGTTTTTTGGTAAACGCTTGTCCAATTTAGGTGCATTAATAGCTTGTGCAGGATTAAACGCCAGTGCTTTTTTTTTAATTAAAAATTGACAAAAAGCACGTAAACTTGATAACCGTAAATTAATGCTACTGGCACTAAGTTTTGCCGCTTTTGCTTGAGTTAAAACTAAGCGAACAAATTGCACATCAAGCTCGGCTAGACTTAGGTTTGAACGCTTTTCAAAAATTGCAGTTAATTGTCGTTGGTAAGTTGTTAGCGTATTTTCAGATAACCGCTTTTCCCCTTGTAGATAGTCATAAAAAGCATCTAGATAATCAACTACCAACGAATGACTCATGCCAATTCTACCGCTTTTTCATCTGTTGAAAAATCAAGCAGTAAACGATTAATCAATTTAACCATGGGTGCTAAAAATAAAGTATCCATGTCACCTTGAAAGTGCTGTTCATCAATGCTGCCAAACGCCAAAATACCCATATCTTTTTGTCCGCCTAACCGAATCAGGGCCACAGATTTAATCGCTTGTTCTTCATTAAAAAATAAAGCTTGCTCTTGCTTTTTCAATCGACCAAAGTAGTAATCATCTTTCGCTAGGCGTGAGACTAATACATCTTGATATAAATTTCTGGGTTCAACCAATTTAGCGGTATGTTCATCACTACTTGCAATAAATAAAACTAACTTCATTCCATCAAGTTCAATTTGCTCAAGTAAGATGGCGCGCAACAAATATATCATTTGCTCGCTATCTGGACATTCTATTAACGACATATATAAATTCATAAAAGCTTTATAAATGTGCTCGTTATGCTTGGCCGTAGCAATTAGCTTTGCAATGTCTTTTTCTTGCATTGACGTTTTATTACGTAATATTTGTAATTGACGCTCAACCAAAGAAATAGTGCCGCCGTTATAATGCGCCAGTTCCATTTTACTTAAAAGCTCTGGGTGATTATTTAAAAAGTCAGGGTGTTCATTTAAATAAGCTAAAACATCGGCTTCTGTTATTGTGTTTGATTCAGGTTGTGCTTCACTCATAAATTTATTTGTCCATCAAAAACATGGGTCGCTGGACCTGTCATTTTCACCGGTGAACCCTCACCGTGCCAGCTAATATTTAATTTACCTCCAGGCAATTCAACATCAACTTGATTATTAAGCTTGCCTTGTAAAATACCAACCACAACCGCTGCACAAGCGCCAGTACCACAGGCTAATGTTTCACCAGAACCACGCTCAAACACTCGTAGTTTAATTGAATCCCGA
Source organism: Catenovulum adriaticum (assembly GCF_026725475.1). Lineage (NCBI taxonomy): Bacteria > Pseudomonadati > Pseudomonadota > Gammaproteobacteria > Alteromonadales > Alteromonadaceae > Catenovulum > Catenovulum adriaticum. The sequence goes on along the minus strand of NZ_CP109965.1, from coordinate 153,944 downwards.
TTGATAATCTGCATAAAACCAATATTAGCTCGCTCAGGAAAACGCTCATGACTTTCAAGCAAAGGGCCTAGTGTTTCAACTTCGGCAGTATTAACATCCTCGACTTCTAAGACACAATGTGGGTTGCCCATAGAGACAGCGCCAGCCAGCAAATTACGTTCACCAGCTTGCAATAAATACGTTTTTTCGGGGTGGTTAGCTTTAAATGGGATTTTTTGTGGCTCTAATTGAGGCACTCCCATGTTAACCGAAACTTGATTGTCTTTTTCAATATATAAAACAATGTTACCGCTTTGCGTACTCACCGCTATTTTGTTTTTATTGGTTAAGCCTTTTAAGCGAACAAAACGGGCAAAGCAGCGCGCGCCATTACCACATTGTTGCACTTCGCTGCCATCAGCATTAAAAATACGATAATGAAAATCTATTTCAGGATCGTAAGGTGCTTCAACCACTAAAAGTTGGTCAAAGCCAATACCAAAGTTTCGGTTGGCTAATTTGGTGATTTGCTCAGGCGAAAAATAAATATTTTGGGTGATGTTATCCACCACCATAAAGTCATTACCTAAGCCATGCATTTTCGTAAAATTTAGCTGCATTAAGCTCTATCTTAATCTTTAACTTTCAATCTGTACAAAATACAAAGGAATGACAAAACAGTCGAGAGCTAATCGAAAATATATCCACTTTTTAGGTGATTTTTAAATAAAAAATTTAAAAATCAGGGTAAATCACCCTACGATGATCATTTTTTACTGAATTTTAGCCTTTTTTGCTGTTGCTCAATTACAAATGGAAATCGAGATAAAAAATTCATTCCTAGCAAACCATCACTACCGGCAAATGAATCAATGTCTAAAATCGCTAATTTAAAATCGTTTAGCTGCTTGTTACCAACCGAAAATGTCTCAACTTCAATCAATTCAGCTTGAGTTAATCCGCCCGCCGTTGATAAAGTTCTATAACCTAACGTTTGATAACCTAAATTAAGTTGCGCAAATTTATTGCGGCTTAAACTGGTAACTGAAGCGCCGGTGTCAATCATTAAGGCCACGCTGGCATTTTGATTAATTTTTGCCTGTACAATAAAATGCTCACCCGCCTTAGCTAACGGAACAGGTTCATCCGTAGAGCGCTCAATTTGAGCTATCAGTTGTTCCGCTTGTTCTTGATATTGAGGATCGGCCAATAAATAGATGAGTTGCTGCTGAGCCAGTTTAAATTCATTAAGTTGTATATAGCATTGGCTCAGTGCATAAATATACTCGGGTTGACTATCATCGTACCAAACTAACATTTGCAATGTTTCAAGAATCGTTTCACAGTTTTGCTGAGCCAAAACTGTTTCCATGGTTTGGTTTAACAATTGAACCAGTTTATTAAGCTGTGCTTGTCGGTATTGTCCTGCATCTAAACGATCAATAACTGAATAGATAATATCCGCCGCTAACCCTAATTGGTTTTGAGTTAAATACCAGTTGTATTCAAGTAAGCTAAGCGCGAGTAAATCAGGCGCAATTGCTTTCCATTCCGTTAATAATGCAAGGTAAACTGATGTTTGATTATCGCTAAGCCATATAGTTGCTTGATTAACCCAAGCTTGCTGCCAATTATTCGCTAATTCAGGGTTATCTTGTCTTAATTCACTCCAACGTTGTAACGCTATTTTAATTTGCTTGCTGGTAGATGAACTATTTAGTTCTGGCATCACCCATTTTTGCTCGGGCTGAGTACTAATAGAGCCCGTATTTAAGGGTATGTTTTTCGTGCTATTTTGTTGCCATGCGTTAAACAGCAGCCAATTTGCTAAACCGGATAAAACGCAAAGTGCCATAAGTACTATACTCAAGCGTCGCCAAAATTGATGAGTCATCTAGTTAAATTCCAAGTTATCGCCTTTATTAGCCCCGTTACACTTGATATATGCATCACTCATCCTTATTCTGACGCTATTGAAACTATAAATGCAAAATGAATATATATGTTGAGTAATGACATCTGGTCAAAAATAAAAACCGAAGCACAAACCATGCAAGCAAGCGAGCCTTTATTAAGTGATTATAGCCGTTTATGTATACTGCAACATAATAACTTAACACAAGCTTGTGGATTTGTATTTGCTCAAAAAATGGCTTCAGATGTTATGCCGGCTGAAAAATTAATGCAGCTTTTTGCCGAATTTTATCAGTCAAAACCAAATACCATTGAAACACTCGCATTTGATATTCAAGCGGTATTTGAACGAGACCCAGCTATTCATTCATTTTTAACAGTATTACTAAATTTAAAAGGCTTTCAAGCTATCCAAATTCACCGGCTGGCACACTACTTATGGTTGCAAGATAGAAAAGATCTTGCAACCTTCATTCAAAGTCGCAATAGCCAGGTAATGGCGGTCGATATTCATCCTGCATGCAAAATTGGCAAAGGGGTTATGTTTGATCATGCCACCGGCATTGTTGTCGGTGAAACAGCAGTAATTGAAGACAATGTTTCTATTTTACAATCTGTCACTTTGGGTGGCACAGGAAATGAAGGGGGCGATCGTCACCCTAAAGTGCGCCACGGTGTTATGATAGGCGCAGGCGCCAAAGTACTAGGTAATATAGAAATTGGCGCCAACGCTAAAATTGGTGCAGGCAGTGTTGTACTGAGTGATGTAACGCCTCATACAACAGTTGTAGGCGTTCCGGCGAAACAAGTGGGGGTTCCACGGTGTGACGTTCCGTGCCAATCTATGCAACAAAATGTATGGGATGATGCCAACGAAAGCGAAAATGAAAAAGCAGCCTTGCAGAAAGGCTAACGCTTAAACAAAACTAGCGACTGCCTAAATCAAAAGCCTCACGCAGAGGCTTTTGATTCGGTAATAGTAAAGCTCTGTTCGCACTCAGTTGATTCAACGGCTTTACGCTTTAAATAGCTAAACAATAATAAACACGTTAATGCCAGTGCTACAGCACAAAAAGAACCAATACTCGCGACTCTAAAACTATAAAACTGAGCAATTAAGCCTGTACTGCTGGTGCCTAACATCATGCCAATTTTAACTGCGTTTGAATAAAACGCAGAAGTAAAGCCAATTTTTAACGGTAGCTCTTCCTGTAAAATCGTTAGGCCGATGCCTGCAAAAACACCATAAAATAATGCATTTATAAATTGCAGTGCAATAAAGTGCCAAACCTGTTCAGCAAAATAAATTCCCGTGTAAAACAACATGGCACAGAAAAATGAAAAAATAATCATGTTAATTTTATTATGTTTTTGTGCCAACTTACCAGCCAACAACATAATAGGTATTTCTAAACAAGCAACCAACCCCATAAAAATACCCGGCATATGCTTGGCAAACCCAAGCTCTTTAATTGTGTATAAAGGCAATGCAGAAAAATACATAATATTTGCCGCAGAGCCTAACATAACAGCCGCGCCTAATATCCAAAATGAAAACGGAATAGCTTGTTTACTGTGCTCTGTCGTTTTTTGAGCATGGCTTGGCACTTCAGGAATAAACCTAAACGCAAATAGCAAAGCTACCAAAGCACAAAATGCAGCAACATACAGCGAACGACTAAATTCAGCACCAGAAGCCAATGCATAACCCAATGGCGGTCCGCCAATCCATGCAAATGAAATCGCAGCTCTTAAACCAGAGTTAAATTGAGTTACATTAATGTTAGGCTGACGCCCTGCCCACTGACGGCCCAGTGTCAATACTTGAGGAATGGCGGCATTGCCCATTGAAAATAGCAATACCCCTGCAATTAATACAGTCCAAAAAGACGTTGAATTGGCGAAAATAAGTAACGCAACACCCATTCCAGTGATCGCAATCATAAACATTTTACGTGCACTCACGCCTTTATCTGCAAGTGCGCCTAACCACTGGCTGAACACCAACCCTGCTAAAGTAACTGATACCGTATAAATGCCTATGTAAGCGGGCGGACTATTTAGTCCCTCGACAATAAATAAACTCATTAGGGGGTGTACAAATGAGCCAATTAACCCAGTTAGCATACTAAGGGTTAAAAATAAAAGGCCTTGCTGTTTTAATCCTGATAACAATCTGACTACCTGCAACAACAGCTTTTTGTTTAGTTGATAACAGGGTTAATCAAACTAATACAAAATAAGCTAAAAAATGGGTCGCATATTATACAGAAATAGAACTAAAATTACGAATTTTGAATGTAATTTAGTCAAGTTTCGTAATAATTTATCCTAAGGTTAAGCAATCTAAATAGGCTAGATAAACCAAACATTTTTCGCTGAAAATGGCTAATAAATTCAAAAGTGCTTATTTAAACAAAAACTCACAGCCGTTTATTGGTGGTGGCTCACATGCGGTTGCGCCTACTAATAGCGCCTTATCTTGCAAATCAGCCGTTATATATAGTATCAAATGACAATGTACGCCTTTTGATTCATAACGGCTGAGTGCCTGTAGTACTGCTGGTTCTTTGGCATTACACACCGCGCTTAACTGAGCTTTCACCTCATCCAACCGCGCGTCGGCTAACATAGCATCGCCTAAATCAAGCTTATACCAGCCTATCATTTAAATTAATTTAGCCACTGTTTAAACTGAGCTAAGTTAAATTCAGCTTGATAAACAAATGCAGTTTGTCTGGCTTGCTCACCGGCTTCAAAGATCAATAACGCAGGCGGGCCAAACAATTGATGCTGATTTAAGAAGGCTTGTTTTGCTTCTGTCATATCGGTTAAATCTAATTGCAAAAATTCGTAGTCTGGATAATCCGTCGCCGACACTTTAGCAAAAACTTCATGTTCGATAACTTGACAACTTGCGCACCAATCAGCGTATAAATCAACCACGACTTTTTTATCGCTAACATTAGCCATATGTTGCTCTAATTCAACGACTGAATCAATTCGCTTAACTAATTGAGGTTGTACTTGTTGCTGATTATTTGTTAATTGAAAAGGCATAAACGTTTGTAGATAAACATGGCCTAACCAACCTAACGAAGCAATAAATAAAATAATGGCGAGCGCTTTTTCATTTTTTCGCCAAGTTAAATTGGCTGTATTATCTGATAAACCTGTAAATAAGTTTAACTGAATCGCTGTCCAAACGCCCAAGGCCGCCCATAATGCAGCTCCCCAAATTGGGGCAAATAAGCGCTCAAGCATCCATACTGCCATTGCCAGCATCATGATCCCAAACAGTTGCTTAACCTTTGTCATCCAGCCACCCGCTTTAGGTACCAGCCCAGAAAAACCAGCGCCAACTGCAAGCAAAGGCAAGCCCATGCCTATACTCAATGCAAACAACGCCAATCCACCTAACAAACCATCACCCGTGGTTGATATGTATAAAAGCGCACTAGCAAGCGGCGCTGAAACACAAGGTGACAATGCAAGCGCTGAAACGCCGCCCATCACATAAGTTGCAAACAACCCTTTTTTGTTTTGTCCTTCGGTTGAGCCTTGCAATTTAGACTGCAAACTTGCAGGCAAGGCCAACTCATAATAACCAAACATAGCAAACGCCAGCGCAATAAATATGGCGGTAAAGACCAAAACCACAACAGGTGTCTGCAAATACAATTGCAAATTGAAGCTAGCACCAAAGTACCCCACTAAAACACCGCTTAACGTATAAAAACTGGCCATCCCCAAAACATAAGCAATTGATAAGATTAAACCTTTTTTCGCATTACTATGCTGCTGTCCTGTTACAATAGCAGATAAAATAGGCACCATAGGCAAAACACAAGGTGTTAACGATAAACCTATACCCAGCACAAAAAAGCCCAATATAATAAGCAGTTGGCTTTGGTTATTAAATAAGCTATTTATATTATTACTGGTATCATTTACCGGCTCTTGAACCATTGAAGCTGCAGGTTTATTTTGGGTTTTCGCTGCTATGGTTTGTTTTAATAACGGCACTTCAATTAACTGTGGAGGATAGCACAAACCTGCTTCAGCACAGCCTTGATAAGTAACCAGCAAGTGATCGGCGCTAATCTCACTGATATCAATAGTCACATCTAAATTTTTGTAAAAAACCATGACTTCGCCAAAATACTCATCATGTTTTTTCTTACCTGCCTGAACAAAATTAACGCTTAACTCTGATGATTCCGTTTTAGCTTTTGTTCTATGCTTATATAAATAATAATCGTCAGCTATTGTCCAACTAAGCGTTAATAAATCGCCTTGCTGATTAAAATCAAATTGAAAAGCTTGTTCTACTGGCAAAAAATCAGGCTCACTATTAAGTTGTGAGAAATCCAGCGCATTTGCAGCATAACTAACGACAAATAAAAAAACTGCAATACCGTACTTTTTAATCAAAGACACCAAAATAACTACCTTTATTAATAAGAGTGACAGGGGTTAAAAACGTGAAAATTAACTTTTTCTAATTTTTACTAAAAACAAAGACCCTACAAACTGATGATTTATTTCGCTTGAATGAAAAACATTTTTTTATTTAGAACAGATTAGAACAAAAATTTTAGACATTTCAATGCTCGCTTATTGACTCGCGTTTTATTAATAAGTTGCAACCAGAAAATAAAAATAAATTAACCGCCTAATAAAAATTGTTTCGCACGGCCAAACCAGCTTTCTGGCACTGCATTGTTTTGCATATCCATCACAAACAACCTAAGTGATACTGGCGCATTTGGCCCCCAAGGCCACCAAGCAGCCATGATGCAGTTTTGTTCTGACACACCTTTATGAGTAAATAATAGCTGACCACTTTCCATTTGAGAAAAAGTACCAGCCCCGCGTTTTATATTAGAAGGTGCCTGACGAATGGTTTTTTTATCCCATGAATGTTCAAACAGATCTGATAAATCGTTCTTCACTTGAACTAATTTAGGTTTAGGAATTTCAGCAATTAAGGCATCAAAGCGATTATCCATTTGCCAAATTAAGCTTTCTGGCAATTTAGCTTTAACGGCAGTAGATAGGTGATTTAACTGATTAAGCTGGCTTTCATTCATACTTGTTTTTCCTTTTGCAAAGCGGCACTTTTCAGTAACTGAGAAAAATCATCAAAAGAAACAGGACGGCTAAAATAGTAACCTTGAAATAACGTACACCCGACTGAAGTTAATTTATCGCAACATTCTTTATTTTCAACCCCTTCAGCTATTACATCAATCCCTAAACTTTTCCCTAAAGCTATCACCATTTGCGCAATGGCTAAGCTCTCATGATTATGACAAATATCCGTTACAAAAGCCCTATCGATTTTAACTAAATTGGCAGGGATTCGTTTAAGGTAGGTTAATGATGAATAGCCTGTCCCAAAGTCATCAATTGAACAATTAACACCTAAGGACTTGAATTGATGCATAATATCAACAATTTTAGAAAAGTTCTCAACCATTAAATTTTCTGTAATCTCAAGAGATAATAAATGACAAGGGACGTTATCGCGTTTAATTTTTTCCATTGTACGATTAAAAAAATCATCCTGAATTAACTGTTTAGGGCTAACGTTCACAGCTACGTTCCCAAATTCAACTGGTAAATCAAATTTTGCGAGTTGATGAATATCTTTACACGCCTGCTGAATAACCCAATCTCCAATTTCCAATATTAAGTTACTCTCTTCTGCAATTGGAATATATATCTCAGGGGAGACGAAACCACGCTTTGGATCATCCCACCGGAGCAAAGCCTCGGCTCCGGTAATTTTATTATCAGCATTAAATTGTGCCTGATAATAAAGCTGAAATTCATTATTTGCTAAAGCCTGCCTCATATCGCTTACAAACGCATCTTTTTCCGCCAAGCGGGCAGACATATATGGCTTATATTCTACGCCTGTTAATAACTTCTCCTGTTTTGCTTCATACATCGCAATGTCTGCAAATTTAACTAAGTCATCTGCATTATCAACCGCTGAAAACAAGCAATAACCAATGCTGGCAGAAATATTATAAACATTTTGTTCAATCACAAAGTCTGGCTTAAATAACCCTTGAATTTGCTGTACCAACTCTATCAATAATAATGGATGGGGCTCGTGTTCTTCTGGTAATTGATCTATTAAAATAACAAATTCATCGCCACCATACCGAGCAATATGAATATTGTTTTGCTTCAATTGCTGAAGCCTTTGTGCAACCATTAGTAACAAACGATCGCCCACTGTGTGACCTTTAGTATCATTTATTGATTTAAACTTATTTAAATCAATAAAAATTACTCCGCCTGACGCTCGATGCCCTACCGATTTAGCCAAGCTTTGTTCAATTAAGGCGTTTAAGTAATCTCGGTTATATAAATTGGTCAAGCCGTCGTGACACGCCTGGTAAGCAACTTTTTGCTCTGCTTTATGCCGGGCTTTCATTTCAATTAATAATTCATTATGCATAATTGCCGCATAGCAACTGGCTTCTAACTTTCCAATTAAAGGCACTACACTATCAATTATTTCAGCAGCAATCGGAGAATAGCTATGCCAAATTAAAAAACCATAATGCCCAATACTACATACATAATAATAAGCACCGTTCACTTCAATTTGACTGCAACCAAATATTTTTTTTGTCTTTTTTAGCTTTTCTTCAATTATTTTTAATGAATCTTGGTATTGCCATAATTCGCCTTGATGTCGCTTTGGTAAGCTTAAGTAATGGTTTAGCTGATAATCACCATTGGCTTGACTTGTTTTAGGGTAACCATTTTTATCTTGATATAAATAAACATGGCAACTGGCTAGATACGCACGATTAAGGCAAACTTTCAAAAAAGCTTTAAGCATTTTGGCAAGGTTTAGCTCTGAACCCATCGACATTGACAATTCATGCTGCAATGCAATTAAATATAAAGCTTGTTTCATTGGCTAAAAACACCCTAAGACTATTGATTTATTTAGCAGCTTTATTGCGCCATTTTGCGTATTGCTAATTTCCCCTAAAGACAGCACCCCAAAGGCGGATTCTTTAAATATTCCGCCTGATAAAATGGCATCCAATTCCTGATCAAAATCATTTTCCAAAAATAAAAAACGCCCAATACAATCAACAATAAATAAATTATTACACTCAGTTGTCGTCGCATAAAACTGTTCGCAGCTTTGTTTTAATGATTGGATTAACCCTGCTCGATCGCCCGTTAAAATATACACTGACGCATTATTGGGAATATTCCCTACACACTCAAGCGTGCCATTTTGAACTTTAATCGGTTCTCTTACCAAAATTTCATCATTGGCGCCTTTAATGCCGAGTGGGAAGTTTTTAGCTATCGTAAAAAAATCTTGCCCTTCAAAGCGCATATCGCTCAAAGATTCAATGCTAGTTTGATATTGCTCTGCCGCATTTTGATAGTTTAAAGAAGTGATTTGATGGGCTGTCGCTTCCGTAACTAAATAAGGTCCGTCTAATATTTGCCAACCGTGAGTCACATTAATAAACAGCTTAGCTGGAAGTGCCGCCAATTGAACCACATCTTGCAACATACCTTTATTGGTAAACACACATGGCCGAGAAACAAAATCAAGTGAGCCTGCACCGCCGCCAATCACTTTTACATCCCCCAAGCAATAAAACAAAGCATCAATAAAATATTCAGAGTTTGGAGAAAACGCATCATGAAAAAGAAAATAACTGGGCGCATTCACATTCAATTTCTGTTCAATTTCAGCTTCATAAACTGCCTCTGCATCCTCCGCTGAGAGTCGGCTAATGTGTTCAAACGTATCAACCTGTATCGGCTCAACAAAACCGACTAAAACATATCCAGTCGTTAATACATTTTCTTCCGATAATAACGCTGGAAAGACACCACCAAAAATAGTGATATTTAAACGGGTTAGTAATAAGTCACATTCAGTAACGGATATATGATTATCTGCACAAGCTAAAATTAATAAACTTTGTACTTTTGCTTCAACGGCTAGTTCAATGCCTTGATTTAGTGATGATATTGCGGGATTTTGGGTAAACCATTTAAACCCAATATTAAGCATAACTGTCTCTGTTATTTTAATTTAACTAAGTTTAATACATAATACAGAAATTGCTCGCCACAAAAAAAGCAATAAAGATCATAAATCAATTAAGACAACCCCAATAATCTAACAACTTTCCAGCGACCCAATAAAATGAAAATGCCCAAACCTATCTACTCAGGATTTACTCTGGCGTTTATTGCTGTATCACTCTTTTCAAGCAAATCTATTTTTATTAAATGGGCGTATCAATATGGTGTCGACACCACCACTTTATTAACACTTAGAATGTTAATTGCGCTGCCTTTTTATGCTGGCATCTTAATTTTTATGCTAAAAAAACCAGCTTCACCGATAACCAATTTAACACCAAATAGCTTAATGAGTATGATCGCTTTAGGCATTTTAGGCTACTATGCGGCAAGCTGGCTTGATCTTAAAGCCCTTAATTTTATTAGTGCACATTATGAAAGATTAGTGCTATATACCTACCCTGCATTTGTTCTAATTATTAATTTATTATGGCAGAAAAAGCGTATTAAGCGTTCAGAGATGATCGCTTTAACCATTGCTTATAGTGGTTTACTGTTAATTTTTGTTCATGATTTAAATGTATACGGCGAAACTATTTTGATGGGCACTTTGCTAGTACTCGCCAGTAGCTTCTGTTTTTCTTTTTATGTGGTCGGTAGCCAAAAATACAGTACTCGTTACGGCAGCAAATTTTTTACTTGCGTGGCTATGTTAGCCGCTAGTCTCGCTATTTTTATTCATTTTTTAATAAACAACCAACTCTCTGATTTAGTTCAACCTTGGCAAGTTATAGGGCTGGCATTTGCCATTGCTATGCTGGCTACTGTCATTCCGTCATTTTTAATGAATGCCGCGATTGAGCAAATAGGCGCTAACAATGCTGCAATTTCTGGTAGTTTAGGTCCTGTCTTGACTACCGGGTTTGCGATTTTATTATTAGATGAAGAATTTACTTGGCTGCATGCATTTGGTATGTTTTTAGTTATCTTTGGGATTTATTTTTTAATCCACAAAAGTGCGATAAAATCCAAAACCTAAGCATTTTTAAACAAATTCGATTGTATCAATGCTACAATCCTTTTTATAAATTGACGACTTCAATAAGCAGACAAAGACTATGATTAACGCTAAAAAACTTGAAGAGATTGCAAAACAAATTTCAGACTCAATGCCTCCGGGCGTTAAACAATTTGCCGACGATATGGAAGGCAAAACCAAGCAAATATTGCAAAGTAAACTGGCACAACTTGATTTAGTCACCCGAGAAGAGTTTGATGTTCAGACGCGAGTTTTAATGCGTACACGTGAAAAACTTGCTGATTTAGAGCAAATAGTCGCTCGGCTTGAAGCCCAGCAAGACTCCTCGGAAGATAAACAACTAGATTCACCACCAAATCAAGACTAATCCCATTTGTTCCCAAGCGATTTAACACCTTGTTTATCCGCTTGGGAGCGATATAAATAGCATATAACGCCTTCTATTTTAATCGACTTAATCCACCCCTCTGCTCAATAATTGTTTACAAAAAAAAGTTAACAACTCCTAAATAATATGATAAAAATATTAAACGTTATCGTTAAAAATTGGCTTTAATGATATTCTGCCTGCTGATGTCATTAAAAAGAGACAAGAAAAATGGATTTAATCCTTGATTATGTAATAAGCGTTCAATTTGCGTTATTTATCTTTGTACTAGTAACGTTAAAATCTTCAATAAAATTTGTCCCGCAAAACAGGGCTTGGATTATTGAGCGGTTCGGTAAATATCAATCAACCAAAGAAGCTGGGATTAACTTTATTATCCCTTTTGTAGACAAAGTAGCCGCTAATCGCTCGCTAAAAGAGCAAGCTTTTGACATTCCTAGTCAAGCAGCTATTACCAAAGATAATATTTCATTAACCGTTGATGGGGTGCTTTACTTTAGAGTGTTAGAGCCTTACAAAGCGACTTATGGGGTTGAAGATTATGTTTTTGCGGTCACTCAGTTAGCCCAAACCACAATGCGTTCTGAAATTGGTAAAATAGAATTAGACAAATCTTTTGAAGAGCGAGATATGCTCAATGCAAAAATTGTCTCTGCAATAAATGAAGCGGCAGAATCTTGGGGCGTTGCTGTTTTAAGATATGAAATTAAGGATATCACCCCGCCCGGCACTATTATGGAAGCGATGGAATCGCAGATGAAAGCTGAACGAGAAAGACGTGCAAAAATACTAGAATCAGATGGTGAAAAGCAAGCGGCTATCAATATCGCAGAAGGCGATAAAAGAGCTAGAGTACTAGCCGCAGAAGCAGAAAAACAAGAGCAAGTGCTAAAAGCAGAAGGTGAAGCTCAAGCTATTATTGCGGTTGCAGACGCTCAAGCACAAGCTTTAAATGTAGTGGGTGAAGCGGCCGATACCGAAGAAGGCCAAAAAGCGATTCAACTCGATTTAGCAACCAAAGCAATTCAAGCTAAACAAGCCATTGCCAAAGAGTCAAGTGTCGTTTTACTACCAGACAGCAGTACAGATATCAGTTCAGTAGTAGCACAAGCAAATAGTATATTAAACAGTTTAAATAAGCCTCAATAAATTAAGCCGGCGGAAGGTTAAGATGACAGATTTAATTAACCAGCATTTTGCAGAGTTTTTAATTGCGCTCGGCATTATTTTGTTAGCGGTAGAAGTTGCCATTTTGGGATTCGCGACCTTTATATTGTTTTTTATTGGTTTATCTTTGGTGATCACAGGTATTGGTATTTGGGTTGGGTTACTAACAGAAAGTTGGAGCACTGTATTATTAGCAAATGCGGTATTAACGACCTTTTTAGCTATCACTTTATGGAAGCCATTAAAAAAATTACAAAACCAAACCGATAATAAAGTCGCAAATAATGACTTTGTGGGTTTGCGTTTTATAACCGAACAAGTAGTCTCACGAGAAGGGCTCAGTCAGCATAAATACTCAGGCATCAATTGGACACTAAAAAGTGATGCTGAGATTGCGCCGGGCACTGAAGTTGAAGTTGTAAAAGCAGAAGTTGGCACTTTTTGGGTTCAAGCTGTCAGCCAATAAGTTGTTACTTTATTTTCTAACGTATTATTTTCTAACGTACAAAAAGGATAAGTACATGTTAAAAACCATTCGCACCATTAGTTTATTTGCAGCCTTGTTACCTGCCATCGTATTAGCGCAAGCAAACAAAACAGAGTTAATTAATCAAATTATTGAGCAATCTGGTATGGAGTCATCTTTAGATTCATTGCCGGCTCAGTTTCAAGCGCAAGCCTTACAACAAAAGCCTTACGCTAAAGATCCGCAAGCTGTTGAAACCGTAATGCAGATTTTAACCGATAACTTTGATAAACATTCAATTCAGCAAGCCATGGTTGCTACATTTGATAAAAATATGAGTTTATCAGAGCTACAACAGGTTAAAACTTGGTTAGATTCAGAGCTTGGCAGCGAGATCGCAACAGCAGAGGCACAAGCTTCGAACCCTGCTATTATGCAAGAAGTCCAAGTATTTGCTGCCAGTTTTCAAACTAATCCACCAGCGCAAGATCGCATTACAGCTATTCAAAACTTTGTGCAAAAAAGTAAACTGGTTGAATCAACATTAAATATGGTTGAACAAATAATGCGCTCTACGCTTACCAGCATCGAACAGTTTAATGAGCATCCAAATACCGACAAAGTGGATCAAACGGTTAATAAAGTAAAAGGCATGATGGAGCAAATGTTGTGGCAACAAATGATTTTAATGTCACATTATACTTATCAAGATTTAAGTGTTGCCGAAATCAATCAATACACAGACTTTTTAACTTCTGATACAGGTAAAAAATATTTAAATACCAGTATCAGTGGGGTAACAGCTGCCATTTCTCAATTAATGAATAAATCAATGCCGCAAATTAAACAAGCAGCACAAGCACATAAACAGGAAAGCTAAGCTGTAATTGCTCAAACAATCAAGCAATTAAGATTAAATCAGGTTGTACAAAGTGAAATGGTAGTTAAAATAGTCTTTTAACTGCCATTTTTTGTGGAGATTAACTTGTTAGATTTAATCAATGCGCTGCCTGACCAAGGACACGCGTATTATTTGTCTCGGCTTGGCGTGATTGCAGCAAGTATAATTATACTTAGCTTCATTGCTTTTAGATTATTATTACCCGCCCTTAGAAAAGCAGCAACCCGAACCCAACACGGCTGGGATGATTTATTAATCAGAAATAAATTTATTAGTCGAGTATTACTGATTGTGCCTGTTATTGCCGCAGATAAGTTAACGCACCTGTTATTTGACTTACCAGAAGCCGTAGATAAAAACGTCACTCACCTTATTAGCATTGCAATAACACTCGTTATTGCAGGTGTCGTACTCAGTATTATTAATACCGTCAGAGATGTCTTTGATGAAATAGAGTCACTTCGTACCTTACCTATTGATAATATTAGACAATTAGCAGTTTTGCTGGTTTATTTATTCACCGTTATTTTTATTGTCTCTATTATCTTTAATAAATCACCGCTCACCTTATTAACGGGTATATCAGCAGCGATGGCCTTGGTTCTACTGATATTTAAAGATGTTATTTTGGGTTTTGTAGCTGGCGTTCAATTATCATTAAACCGTTTAGTTAGAGTTGGTGATTGGATTGTATTTGAAAAAGGTAAAGCTGATGGCGATGTAATTTCGGTAGGTCTGACCGTTGTAAAAGTGAGAAATTTTGATAAAACGATTACCTCAATTCCAGTTTATGATCTAGTTTCAAACAGTTTTACTAACTGGCGTGGCATGCAAGAAACTGGTGCCAGGCGCATTAAACGAGCTATTTATTTAGACCAAAACTCAGTGGGTTATTTAACTCAGGCTAATTATGAAAGATTAAAAGAGCACCCTTTATTAAAGGATTATTTAGCCAATAAGTTAGCTGATGGTGCCTGTATAGCCACCATAGATGAATTGCCTAGCCATAGATGTTTGTCTAATTTAGGCACGTTCAGAGCCTATATTGAAGCCTACTTAACAAATAAAAAAGAAATTCGTAATGACATGCTCATGATGTGCCGGCAACTCGCCCCTAATGAGCATGGATTACCGCTTGAAATCTATTGCTTTAGCGAAACCGAGTGGTTAACTTACGAAAAAATCCAAGCCGATGTATTTGACCACCTATATTGCGTATCAAAATACTTTGGCTTAAAAGTGTTTCAATTTGGTGAGTTTAAAACACCTGCAAATACAAAATAACGCCTTTATGCTTGAGTTAACGCCCCCGCGTATACTCAAGCATAAAATACTCGCGCGATTTTACCGAACCTGATACAAAGGCAGGACGGCTATTCGCTTATCAATTTGCGCTGCAACTTGTTTATATTCTGCGGATTCCGTTGAGCCATAATCTTGGTTAAATTTAGCCTCTGTTAGGCCTTCAATTAAACCCGAAATAGACGGAAAAAAGATAGTTTCATCGGTAATGCCTGCCAGTACTTTTTGCGATTTAAGCGGATAATTTAATATCGTATCAGCAAAAGCCAAGCCAGCTTTATCAGCCGTTAAATCAGCAAAACTAAAACCAGAACCACCCGTGTTACTATCTAACAATTCTTTTAATTCGCCCACTTTTAAGCCCATTTGCAATTTAACCACCCGTTCTAAAACGGCTGAATATAAAAAGTGTAAGGCTAAATCGTCCCGCCCAGATAATTGAACGCTAGGTCTTTTAAGTTGGTTTAAAATTGATCTATCTATTCCTACAAAATGGCCGAATCGCTTGTTACCAAATGTAGTGGCTAATGCCCATAACACCGCTTGATTTTCGGTTGAAGCATCACTTACAGGGGTTCTTAGCTGCGCTAGATAAAACATTTTACCAATATAAAAAGCTAGGCTATTCGCAACTGGCTGCTCTTTAAAATCATCAATCAGTTGCTGTAATTCGTCTATATATACTGCGACTTTTTGTGCATTCACATTATTTTTAATGGCATCGCTCACCATGCTGTCACTAGCTGCTTTGCGGTGCAGCGCACTCAACACTTCTTGCTTCATACCTTCTTTAATATAAAGTTTAATTTTAATTTTTTTGGCTGATAACTCTGCTTGTTGCACCATATTTAATACATTATTGGTTAGCTTATCTTCAAAAACAGCGAGTAAAGTTTGCTTAAATCCCCACATGACCAGCCAATCCGGTAAGCTTAATTTGCCTAATCGACAACGTTCAATCACTAACTTTTTCTGGTTGGGCAATAAAGTACATTGCCAATTAATATATTGAGAAAAATAAGGCGTAGTCAATTTGGTGGTGGCCGCAAAATGAACCCCCATTTCAGAAAGGTTAGTTTTAAATTGAGTATCAGGCACAGTAAATGAAGCCACTGCCATTAACGCATCAACTTGGGGCTGGCTAAACGTAAATTCAACTTCACCCACACTATTGTTTAATTGGTGAGCAATAGTATGTAAAGACTTTTTCGCTTGTTCTACCCGTTTAGCTGAAACCGGATCGCTATGAGTGACCAAAGCTTCATTTGAACGAATCAAATAAACTAAAAAAACAAATAAGCCGACGCTCAATAAAGACAACCAAAGTAATTTGCGTACGGTAGAAAAAATTAATTTCATCCAAGATCCTGAAAGCCACTAAACTTAGCCTGCTTTATAAAATACTCAGCATGCTAATCCTCACCATTTTAAACCCTATGATACAAACCGTTCGCCTGCACAATAGCAGGTCAACAACACATTGATGTCTGGATTTAAAGGTATTTATATACCCGTGTTACTCAAGATACATGTTTCAAAGCTATCACAGCGCTTTCAATACAAGACACATTGGTGAATGAATGTAGGCACCTTTCAAACCAATATAACGCAGTAGTGGAAGCGCAATGAAGCTCCCGAAAGTCCGAGCTAAAATCAGTATCTTGAAGTAACACGGGTATATTAATGTTGATGCAAACTGATTGCCAGCAACTCAAGTTAAATAGCGATAATTTATTATTTTTATCAAATAAACGTGACTTAAGACATAAAATTTTAATGATTGAAACCTAAGCTCAAAAACGTCAAACTTATTGCTATTGATTTTTACTCAGTAACTTAAAGCAGACTATGGCATCAGCGCATTCTTACTTAAGCTTATTTTTTTGTTTTTTACGTTTAGGCTGCACCGCATTTGGAGGGCCCGTTGCCCATATCGCATATTTCAGAGAAGAGTTTGTTGAAAAGCAAAAACTGCTAAGCGAGCATGAATACACAACACTTGTATCCTTATGCCAATTTTTGCCCGGGCCCGCCAGTAGTCAAGTAGGCATTGCTCTTGGTTTAAATAAAGCAGGACAGCTAGGTGCTATTATCGCATGGTTTGCCTTTACCCTGCCGTCTGCCATTATCTTAATTTTATTTGCACTTAGTGTTCAAACGTTGGATAGCACGCTTGTCGATAATTTAACTCATGGTTTAAAAATTGCAGCGATAGCCATTGTGATTCATGCCCTTTGGCAAATGAGTAAAAGTTTTTGCCAAACTAAAACTAGTGTTTTAATTATGCTGGGTGCAACCGTGATAATGACCAGCTACCACTCAATTTGGCTACAGTTTTTAGTGATTAGTTTAGCCGGGGTGATTGGCGTGTTCGCTTTTAAAAGTCATCCTCAATCCGCACATAATCAACTCAACATTTCAATTAGCGCTAAAGCAGCTCATATTAGTTTAACTTTATTAATAATTGGGTTAATTGCTTTGCCGTTATTAGCAGCTCAGTCTCAGTCTGGTTTAATCCAATTGGTTGATAGCTTTTTTAGAATTGGTGCCAGCGTTTTTGGTGGCGGACATGTGGTATTGCCAATGCTAGAAAACGAAGTGGTATCGTCTGGTTGGGTAAATGAACAAAATTTTCTGGCAGGTTACGGAGCAACTCAAGCGGTGCCCGGTCCAATATTTACATTTTCCGCTTTTTTAGGCGCGGTCAATGAATTAGGAATTACGCCCTTAATTGGCGCAATTTCTTGCTTAATTGCTATTTTTCTTCCGTCTTTTTTATTAGTTAATATCAGCTTATATTATTGGCAGTTTTGCCAAGAAAATCGAAACTTAAAAAATGCCCTGACTGGCATTAACGCCGCTGTCGTTGGTTTATTATTAAGTTATTTGTACCAATTTATTTCGTCAAGCATAACTGAAAATAAACAAGATATAGGATTGATCGTATTAATTAGCTTATTGGTTTTCAGTAAAAAATTTCCAGTTTGGTTAATTGTTATATTATGCGGCGGTTTAGCTATGTGGGTGTATTAGTCGGCTATTTTTGGCAGTTTTTACAGTACACAGTTGCGCGCTGGCTAATCATTAATCCGGTTAGCTCTAAATCACACTTTTTACATTTTTCTCCCGCGCGCCCATACACCATTAGCTCCTGCGCAAAATAACCCGGTTTGCCATCCGCTTGGCTAAAGTCTTTTAAAGTGGTTCCGCCTTGTTTAATCGCTTTTGCTAAAACCAATTTAATATTTTCAACCAGTATTTTGTATTTTGCTAAACTGATTTTCGCCGCCGCTTTCTTTGGATGAATACCACTCATAAATAGCGCTTCATTAGCGTAAATATTGCCTACTCCAACCACCACTTTATTATCCATAATAAAAGTTTTAATCGATACTTGTCGCTTTTGTGCTTTTTGGTGCAAATATTCACTATTGAAATTGTCAGTTAACGGTTCTGGTCCTAAATGAGCTAATACATGATCGGCGTCAGATAACTCATTAAACCATAATACTGCGCCAAACCGCCGGGTATCGTTTAGCCGTAAGCTCTTTCCTGACTGCAAAAACAATTCAAAATGATCATGCTTTTTAAGCGGCTCGCTACTGCTAACAACACAGAGCTTACCCGACATTCCTAAATGTAAAAGCGCAACCCCCGCAGTGCAATACAGTAGTAAATATTTAGCTCTGCGCTCTATTTTTTCAATCATCTGTCCATTTAACTCTGCAATCTCAGCAGGAATTGGCCAGCGCATATTTGGGTTGTAAACCGCTACTTTTTTTACAGTTTGTGATATTAAATAAGGGCTTATCCCCATTCGAGTGACTTCGACTTCTGGTAATTCAGGCATGCGCTTTATCTCTAACAAAATTTGCGTGCAGTATACAAAAAAGCAGATAAGCGTGCACAGAATTCATGTCGGGCGCGCTAATCATTTTGTTATTGCACTATAAGCAGACAGTCAACTCGGATTTTTGTGATCGAGTCTGCATCATCGCCCTATTTTTGTGCTTGTTGCTTTTTTAATCGCACCATTTTGTAGCATTGATTTATTGAAAATTTAAAATTAACACATAAGCAATTGATTTTAAACAAAAATAAAATTATGGCACAAGAGTTGTAAGTACTGTAAAGACATTAACTTACAACACTTAGGAGCACATCGCTATGAAATTGGTCAGTGCGATCATCAAACCATTTAAATTAGATGACGTTCGAGAAGCCATTTCTGAAATCGGTATTGAAGGTTTAACCGTTACAGAAGTTAAAGGTTTTGGACGTCAAAAAGGTCATACAGAATTATACCGTGGTGCAGAGTATCAGGTTGATTTTTTACCAAAGGTTAAATTAGAAATTGCCACTCAAGACGAAAACGTTGAGCGCTTAATTGAAGCCATTAGCGGTGCAGCAAAAACAGGCAAAATTGGTGACGGTAAACTATTTGTTTACGACTTAGAACAGTGTATCCGTATTCGTACTGGTGAAACTGGCGATTCTGCAATTTAAACAATTATAAATTTTTAATTCTTTTAGGAGAGAACAATGGAAAATAATGTATTTCACTTGCAGTACGCAATGGATACCTTCTATTTCCTGATCTGTGGCGCCTTGGTAATGTGGATGGCTGCAGGCTTTGCGATGTTAGAAGCGGGTCTTGTTCGTGCAAAAAACACAACTGAAATTTTAACTAAAAATATCGCGCTATTTGCGATCGCTTCAATCATGTACTTGGTATCTGGTTATGCCATTATGTATGATGGAGCGTACTTTTTATCAGGTATTCAAACAGTAGACGTAGACGCTACTTTAGCTAGCTTTGCTGAGCAAGGCGACTTTACTGGCGGTTCTATTTATTCTGGTGCATCTGATTTCTTTTTCCAAGTCGTATTTGTTGCAACAGCAATGTCAATTGTTTCAGGTGCAGTTGCTGAACGTATGAAATTATGGGCATTTTTAGCCTTTGCTGTAGTGATGACAGGTTTAATCTACCCATTAGAAGGTAGCTGGACTTGGGGCGGACAAGAAGTATTTGGCCTGTTTGATTTAGGCGATTTCTCTGACTTTGCAGGTTCTGGTATTGTCCACATGGCTGGTGCAGCTGCTGCTTTAGCTGGTGTGTTATTACTAGGTGCACGTAAAGGTAAATATACAGCAGATGGCCGCGCTCATGCGATCCCAGGTTGTAACATGCCTTTAGCAACTTTAGGTACCTTTATTTTATGGATGGGCTGGTTCGGCTTTAACGGTGGCTCAGTATTAAAACTAGGCGATATCGCAAGTGCAAACTCAGTTGCTATGGTATTTTTGAACACTAATGCAGCTGCCGCAGGTGGTGTTGTTGCTGCTCTAATTACAGCTCGCATCTTGTTCAAAAAAGCAGATTTAACAATGGCATTAAATGGTGCGTTAGCCGGTTTAGTTGCTATTACAGCAGAACCTTCAACGCCAAGCGCATTTGAAGCGACTATGTTTGGTGCGATTGCTGGTGTGTTAGTTGTATTCTCGATTATCACTTTAGACAAATTAAAAATTGATGATCCAGTTGGTGCTATCTCAGTACACGGTGTAGTTGGTTTATTAGGCTTATTATTAGTACCAGTAACTAACGACGGTGCTAATTTTGCTGACCAGTTATTAGGTGCAATCGTTATCTTTGTATGGGTATTTGTAGCCAGCTTAGCCACTTGGTCAATTATTAAAGCGGTTATTGGTTTACGAGTAACTGACGAAGAAGAATACGAAGGGGTTGATATCTCTGAGTGTGGTATCGAAGCTTATCCTGAGTTCACAAAATCAGCTAAATAATAGCTCAAAATACAGTCAAAAATAATAATAAAGATAACTGTAAAAAAACCCGCTTCGGCGGGTTTTTTATTTTTAAACAAATTAAGTATTGATAGCTTACGCCTGTAATTCACCCTTATAAACCTTATATGCAATGATAAAACATCTTTACGAATTTTAACTCACAGCAATCTAATGTCGCTAAAACAGCGGATATAGTCGATAAATAAACCGCAACAGTAACTGGGTTTTCACTCTCGCTGTTTAAATTTAGCAAGGAGTACTTTTTACACTAATAACTGAAAAAATCACTCTCAATGTAATCTACGCTCCCTCCCCGAAAAAAATCAATCCCTAAATTAACCCCTACAAAACAATCAGTTGAGACAAGACTTAAATCAATTACTCCACTGGTATTAAAATTGCACTCGTTGTTCTAGCTAAACATTTTTGATCGAGAAATAATATGTAACATAGTTATTCTCGACAATGTGCGCCTAAATTAATGTAGGCGCATATCAATTTCGAGCAATGAAAAATACAAGCATAAAGGGGCGTCTTATACTCGCTTATGTAACACATCACACGCCACTCACTATGCCTTGGATCAATACCAAACAAACGACTGACAAATTGTACTGAATAATCAACAAGCTCAAGGAGCGGCATTATGAATCAAATTTTAATAAAGCCTCAATTCGAATGGGGCGCACGAATCGGATATGCTGCTAGAGGTATCATATACCTCTTAATCGGTGGCTTAGCAGTTATGGCTGTTTCAGGTGGTGGAGGCAAAACCACAGGTACAAAAGGAGCATTAAAATCTCTATTGGACGAACCTTTTGGGCAAATCATGTTTGGTTTGCTTGCACTGGGTTTATTTTGCTATTCAGGCTGGCGTGCCATTCAATCCATAAAAGATGCGGACAACCATGGTAACAATGCGCAAGGTGTGGCGATTCGTATCGGACTGTTTATTAGTTCGATTACTCATCTTTTATTGGCCATTTGGGCCTCTAGTATTTTGCTGGGTTTCGGCTCGTCAGGTTCATCTTCAAATCAAGGTGGCTTAATAACGCACAGCTGGGGGCAATGGTTATTTGGCATAGCCGGTTTGGCTATTGTGGCAGCTGGAGGTGCTCATTTAATTAAAGGCTGGAAAGCTGGATTTGAAAAATATATGGATATCCCGCAAAGCCAAAGAGTTTGGGCTGTTCCTGTGTGTCGAATAGGTTTGATTAGCCGAGGTGCCGTTTATTGTATCGTTGGTTTTTTCTTAGTATCTTCAGTTTGGATAGCGGGTACAGGCGAGCTAAAAAGTATTGGCGAAGCCTTGTCGTGGTTAAGAGACCAGCCTTTTGGTGCTTGGCTCTTGGGCATTATCGCAGTGGGACTTTTCTCATTTGGTATCTACAGTTCTCTTGAAGCCGTATATCGACGTATTGATCGGTAGATAAAACTTGCTAATTACAAAAATTCAAATTCAGTCAGTGACATCCGAGCTAAAACCATAACATGGCGATGGATATCGCGTATGGAAAAATTTGGTCCGAATTTTTCCATATCTGACAGAATCGTAAAGATTCGTTTGTATATAAACTTAAATTTAGTATTACGATATCAGCATTCTAAAAATCGAATAACTGACTAATCTTACCTATCTCTTAACCACAACAGTAATTTCATAAATGACAATTGCTCTTTTTTCTAAATAATAGTTCAAGATAGATTGAAGCCTTGAGCGTTTGTCTTTTAAAGTTAATCCTTTAACCGTTAAAAGATTAACTTTACTTTTTTCTTAAAAACGGGCTGTTTTTGATCATAAAAATATAGTTATCAACAATGCACTCTGCCATTGCTTCTAAATCAAAACTTTGTGGCATAAATAACCAGTTATTCATTAAACCTGCAAAATAACCATGTTTTATTAAAGCGGCTTTTCTAGTGTCTAAATTTTCTGGTAATTGACCTTTATTAACAGCGTTTAGTAAACCTCGTTCAATTCTATCGGTACAGTCACGAAAAGATTGCTGTTGTTTTGCTTCTAGCTCTGCAACTTCACCGTTAACTTCAAAGCGGTGAAATAAAATGGTAAAAACCCGACGCTTTTGTTCATCGTGAATCATGTCTTTTAAAAACCGAATTGAAAACTCTCGCATTTTTTTAAGTGGATCCGTCTCGTTTTCATCTGCTGGTTCTTCGGCCAATGCATCTAACGGCGTGCAAACTCTATCAACCATAGCTTCAAATAAGTCGACTTTGTTTTTAAAATGCCAATAAATAGCACCTCGTGTCATCTCTACATGTTTTGCCACGTCCATTAGCGTTGTGTGTGCATACCCTTTTTGATAAAAAACGATTTCAGCTGCATCCAATAATTGATTGCGAGTCGCTAACGTTTCTTCTTTAGTTTTTCTAACCATTTAAGTACACCGGTTTGTTGCACCGAGCAACACTTTAAAACAAGGCAAGTAGTTTATTCAGGTTAAAACTGCTTTACCAACAAATATAGGTTGAAAGTTTAGCCAATTTCATTCTAAAATACAAACATACATGCATGAATGTTTAAAATGTAACTTAAGCGTCATGCATTTTTAGTATTTTATCTAACTTGCGTTCTTAGTCCTGAGCTCAAGTTGCTTAGTATGGTTAATTATGCTTGGCTCAAAGCAATAGCAGCGAACTGTGCTAAACCAAAATTCAATTACACGAGGTTATTATGAAAATGAAATTCAGTGCATTAGTGCTGGCAACTGGTTTAGCTTTTGCGTTATCCGCTTGCCAGTCGGGCGAGTCAGAAGAAAAAGCGCAAGCACCTGGAGCAAAACCTGCTCAACAAGTAGATGCTATCGAAATCATAACTCAAACAATCGAATTTAGAGAGCAACTCCCAGGTCGCACCGTGGCTTCTAAAGTTGCAGAAGTTCGTCCCCAAGTAAGTGGTATTATTTTAAAACGTAACTTTAAAGAAGGTAGCAAAGTTGAGGCAGGCCAAACCTTATATCAAATTGATGATACTGTTTTTCAAGCTAACTACGAAAGTGCAAAAGCTGACGTAGCTCGTACACAAGCTAACTTAAAGACAGCTAAAACGGAACTAAAACGTTACCAAGCATTAATTCAAGATAAAGCTGTTAGCCAACAAACTTTAGATCAAGCACAAGCCAACTATCAAGCGTTAGAAGCGCAACTGGCAATGAATAAAGCAGCTATGCATAGAGCAAAAGTTGATTTATCTTATACTAAAGTGCTAGCCCCTATCTCTGGACAAATTAGTAAATCAAATATCACTGAAGGTGCGTTAGTCAGCGCTGGGCAAGCTGATAGTTTAGCCACCATTACCCAATTAAACCCTATCTATGTTGACATGATTCAGACCAGTACTGAACTCAGCAAAGTCAAAAATAAAATCGAAAATGGTGAACTTAACGTCACTGAAGCAAAAGCTGTGGTTACAGTTGCAGACGAAACTTTTACCGGCAAAATTTTGTTTAGCGAAGTTCAGGTAAATCCCTCAACAGATACTGTCACTATTCGCGCTGAATTTGATAATTCAGCCAATAAGTTAATGCCTGGTATGTTTGCCAACGTAAAACTGGTACAAGCAACACGTGAAAATTCTTTATTAGCACCTCAAAAAGCCGTTCAGATTGGACGAAAAGGTAAAGCGAGTGTTTTTGTTGTAAATAATGATAACAAAGTTGCGGTTAAACCCGTCACGATTGGCCGTTCATATGGCGAAAACTGGCTTATTACCTCTGGCCTTAAAGCGGGTGATAAAGTCATCACAACAGGTATTCAAAAAATAGGGCCAGAAGCCCCCGTAAATCCGACCATCACTAAGCAAACTCAAACTGCAGCGGAGTAAAGTATGGCCAAAACATTTATAGAACGTCCGATTCTTGCATGGGTAATTGCTATTTTGATAATGCTTGCTGGGCTATTATCAATTTTCCAATTACCAGTTGCACAGTATCCTGACGTAGCACCACCCGCTGTTTCAATTTCAGCAACTTACCCAGGCGCTTCAAGTGAAGTGGTTCAGGATACGGTTGTGCAGGTAATTGAGCAAACGCTCACTGGGATTGATGGCGTTCAGTACATTAATGCAAGTTCTGATTCATCTGGTAATGCCAGTATCACCCTAACCTTCACCGCAGGGATAGATCCTGACATTGCTCAAGTACAAGTGCAAAATAAACTGCAAAGTGCCATGCCTTTATTGCCACAAGTGGTGCAGCAAAACGGCATTCAGGTAACCAAGTCAACATCTGGCTTTTTATTGGTAATTGGTTTTTATTCATCTGATGGGAAATTATCTCGTACCGATATAGCCGATTTTTTAGCGTCAAATGTTCGCGATCAAATCAGCCGAGTCAATGGGGTCGGTCAAGTTAACTTTTTTGGTTCTCAATATGCGATGCGTATTTGGATAAACCCTGAAAAAATGACTCAATACGCTGTCACCTCAAATGATATTGTAAGTGCAATCCAAAGCCAAAATGCACAAATTGCTGCTGGTGAACTCGGCGGTGCTCCGGCTGTTGAAGGTCAGCAAATTAATGCCAGTATTATCGTTGAAACTGGCTTAAAAACGCCTGAGGAATTTGGAAATATTTTGGTTAAAGTGGCCGAAGATGGTGCCACAATCCGTTTAAAAGATGTCGCCAGAGTTGAGATTGGCGGCGAAAATTACCAAACCATAGGCGAATACAACAATATGCCTGCTGCTGGTTTAGGGATTAGCTTAGCCTCAGGTGCGAATGCACTGGATACTGCGGCGGCTGTTCGTGAGCGGATGAGTGAATTATCAGATTTAATACCAGACGGGGTTGAAGTTGTTTACCCGTACGATACAACACCATTTGTTAAATTATCTATTATGGGTGTTGTTCAAACATTAGCTGAAGCGATTTTGCTTGTGTTTGTTGTAATGTATTTATTTTTACAGAATTTCCGCGCTACCTTAATTCCGACCATTGCGGTACCCGTTGTTTTATGCGGTACATTCGCTATTTTATGGGCGTTTGGTTTTTCAATTAATACCTTAACCATGTTTGGTATGGTACTGGCGATTGGTCTGCTGGTAGATGACGCTATTGTTGTAGTTGAAAACGTTGAGCGGGTCATGCACGAAGAAGGCCTCTCCCCTAAAGAAGCAACCAAAAAATCAATGAAGCAAATTACTGGTGCCCTAATTGGTATTGGTCTTGTACTATCCGCCGTATTTATTCCTATGGCATTCTTTGGTGGTTCAACCGGTGTTATTTATCGTCAATTCTCGATTACCGTTGTATCGTCAATGGTGCTATCAGTTATCGTAGCGTTAATTTTAACCCCAGCGCTTTGTGCCACTATGCTTAAGCCTGTTGAGCATACCAAAAAACCAAAAAGAGGCTTTTTTGCCTGGTTTAACAGAAAAGTAGATAACTCAACCTTAAAATATAAAAACGCATTATCGCGAATTTTAGGTAAAACAGCGCGTTATATGGTGGTTTATGTACTGTTAATCGGTGGGCTGATATTCTTATTTACCCGCTTACCAACCTCATTTTTACCTGACGAAGATCAAGGCACCATGTTTACACAAATGGTTTTACCTCAGGGTGCAAGCCAAGAGCGTAGTGCTGAAATAATGGACTCAATAGAAAAGTTTTATTTGGAAGAAGAAGCTGAAAATGTAGAGTCTCTATTCTCAGTTATTGGTTTTAGCTTTAGTGGTCGTGGCCAAAACTCTGGTTTAGCTTTTGTAAAACTCAAAGATTGGGATAAACGCACCAATGCAGATCAACATGTTCAAGCCGTTGCCGGCCGAGCTATGGGTTATTTCTCGCAGCTAAAAGAAGCCATGGTATTTGCCTTTGTGCCGCCTGCCATTTCACAGCTAGGTACAGCATCTGGTTTTGACTTCCAATTACAAGATTTAGGTGGCTTAGGTCATGAAGCGCTTATTAATGCCCGTAATCAAGTATTAGGCATGGCTGCTAAAGATGAACGTTTAGTCGGTGTTCGTCCAAATGGTAAAGAAGACACCGCGCAATTTAAAATTGATATTGATCAGCAAAAAGCCTTAGCACTTGGCGTATCATTAAGTGATATTAACGAAACCTTTAGCACAGCTTGGGCTTCTAAATATGTCAATGATTTTGTTGATAATGGTCGAGTCAAACGAGTTTACGTGCAAGCGGACGCGCCTTATCGGATGATGCCGGAAGATCTAAAATATTGGTACGTACGAAATAATCAAGGTGAAATGGTACCAATGTCAGCCTTTAGTGAAACCAGATGGGTCCACGGTCCTTCAAAACTAGAGCGTTACAATGGTGTGTCATCGGTACAAATTTTAGGTCAAGCGGCGCCAGGGTTAAGTAGTGGTGATGCGATGCGAGCTATGGAAGAAATTGCCGCTACATTACCTAAAGGCATTGGCTTTGAGTGGTCGGGAATGTCATTGCAGGAAGTTCAATCAGGTGACCAAGCGCCTATGCTGTATGCTATCTCTATCTTAATCGTATTTTTATGCTTAGCGGCATTATACGAGAGCTGGAGTGTTCCTTTTGCGGTCATGATGGTGGTACCTTTGGGTGTGCTGGGGGCTGTATGTTTTGCGCTCGCTCGTGGTCTATCTAACGACGTTTATTTTCAGGTTGGTCTACTTACAACCATAGGTCTTGCCTCTAAAAATGCGATTTTAATTGTTGAATTTGCCAGAGCGCTTTACGAAGAAAAAGGCTTAAGTTTAGTAGAAGCGACTATTGAAGCCGCTCGTTTACGCTTGCGCCCAATTATAATGACCTCTTTGGCCTTTATGTTAGGTGTAACGCCACTGGTGATTAGTTCAGGCGCGGGTTCTGGTAGCCAAAATGCAATTGGTACAGGTGTATTTGGTGGCATGTTCTCAGCCACAGTGTTAGCGATATTTTTTGTTCCTGTGTTTTTTGTTGTTGTATTCAAACTGTCGCACAAAATCACTAACAAATCAGGTGATCAAGTATGAAAAAAATCCAAACTTTAACTTTAGCCTTAAGCGCAGCCGTTTTATCGGCTTGCTCTTTGGCGCCCGATTATCAGCAGCCTGAACTTAGTGTATTACCAAAGCATCAGCCTGCAATCGCTATTTCGCCGCTTAATTGGCAAAAATTTTATCAAGACGACCAACTTAAACAATTGATTGCATTAGCACTTAAAAACAATAAGTCGCTAAAAATGAGTGAGTTACAATTAAAGCAATTGCAGGCTAACTATCAAATTGAAACCAGCCAGCATTGGCCAGACGTCAATGCGAGCGCCAGCGGTACACGCCAACGTAATTCACAATCGTCGAGTACAGCTGCATTTTTACCAAAATACAGCAATAGCTACGCGGTTGGTGTTGGCTTTACTGCCTATGAATTAGACTTTTTTGATCGTATCGGAAGTTTAAAACAAAGTGCACTCGCGCAATTTAAAGCAGGCCAATATGCCCAAAAAACATTAGAGCAAAGTTTAGCTTCGCAAGTGGCCAATCTTTACTTTGATTACCAAGCAGGTTTATACAAAGCCCAGTTACAGCAACAAGCGATCGAAAGCGCACAGCAAAAATTTAAAATTGCAGAAAAGCAATATCAACAAGGCGTAATTGATAATGTTGACTACCGTCAAGCTCAATCAAACCAACAGCTTTCTGCTATTGTATTGAGCCAATTAACACAGGAAAACCAAGCTAAATTAAACCAGCTAAAACAACTTGTGGGATACGAACAAGCGAAAAATTTAGGCACGATAAAGACTGATTTTTCAATTGCTCAATTGAATGCTTTGCCAGCACAATTACCAGCCTCGATGTTGTTAGAGCGCCCAGATATTGCCGAAGCAGAGCAAAATATTAAAGCGGCTAATGCAAATTTGGGCGTTGCTCGAGCTGCATTTTTTCCAAGTATTAGTCTAACTTCAAACATTGGTTTTGCGAGTGAAGATTTATCTGATTTATTTAAATCGACCTCTCAAACTTGGAGCTTTACGCCACAACTTAATTTGCCTATTTTTAATAAAGGCCGCTTAGACGCGCAACAAACTATTTCAGAGCTTCAACAACAAGCTGAAGTGATTCAATATCAAAATAGAGTTGAAACCGCGTTTACTGAGCTTAATAATCAAATGCTAGCGCAAAAATCGCTTGCTGAGCAAATTGAGTTACAAAAGCAAGTCGTAGCTAACTATCAACATCAAGTTGAGTTAAGTCAGAAGCGCCTCGACCAAGGTTTAGAAGACCCACTAAACTATGAAGAATTCAAACTGTTATTAGTTGCGCAAAAGCAAAACTTAGCCAACATTGAATTAGCCTATTTAAAAAACCAAGTTACTTTATTTAAAACACTTGGCGGCCAATATCAACAAGTTGAAAAACAACTTACTATCGCTTTTAACGACTAATTATATTTACCCCCTTTATATCTTACGCACTTAAGATCAGGTTTAAGTGCGTAAACTTCCTATCTTCTAGTATAATAAAACTATTCTTAATCTAATTGTTTTTTCAGGTGTCCTAAAACGTTGAGAGCTTACAAATATTTACACAGAGCGCCTGTTAGAGTTATTAGAATTAACCGTCAAGCGCAACGGTTAAAATTAAGACGGCTTATGTTGTCGTTAAAACTGGCTCTACATCAAGAAAAAGTTGAAACCCAGGAAATGCTAACAATTTATAAGCGCCATACTCGCGGCCAAGCCAGTAAAGAAGAGCTTGCAGTTGCTCACGCTCAATTTTTTGATGTGCTGCGCGGCATTGGTCTAGGTATTTTCGCCATTTTACCGTTTGCGCCCATTACAATTCCTATTATTGTAAAGCTCGGACGTTTAGTTGGAGTTGAAGTTATTCCCAGCGCTTTTCTTGCTAAAAAGCCTTTAAAAGGCGATAGTACTGAACTATAACCTGCCTTTATCTGTCCAATTTTTATTAAAGACATCAATCTAATCAATCAATTGTTTTTAATTGTTACCCTTGTTTGTTTTTATTCATCAAAAATACTATGTTTAGTGGTATAAAATTAAACCACAAACATAATCATACAGAGGTATCTATGTTTAAATTTAGTACATTTAAATTTACGCAAGCAAAAGTAAATTTCGCAAAATTAAGTGCTATTGGTTTATGTTCATTCGCAATAGCCTTTAATGCAACGGCGGCAGACTTAGAAGTCACATGGCAAGATCCGGACGAATACACGGATATAAAAGAAGGCCAAACTAGTACTAAATCTGGCTTTAGAGAGCATGTGTTTTCTACCTTTGAAGAATTTTTAACGCATAGAGCGGCAAAATTACCAGAGGATCAAACATTAAAACTAACGGTAACTGATTTAGATTTAGCCGGTGAAACACGTTTTAATTTCGATGAAATTAGGGTGATTAAACCAACCTATATTCCAAGAATGAAGTTTAGTTATCAATTGCTTGGTCAAGCAGGCAATGAGTTAAGTGCAGGTGAAGAACATTTAAAAAGCATGGCGATGACAACAACCTATATCACTAAACCTTCAGAAGACCAATTTGAATATGAGTTTGACATGCTAAATCGATGGTTTAAAAAAACCTTTCCCGATACTGACTTTTAATCCGTTAGCCGGGCAAATTTTGCCAGTGTTAGTTGCTGTAAATCTTGGGGTTGTAACTCTATTTCCAGCCCTCGTTTTCCAGCACTCACAAATAAAGTTTGGTGCTGTTGAGCAGTCTGACAAATATAACTTTTAAGTCGCTTTTTTTGGCCTAACGGACTAACACCTCCTAATAGATAACCGGTTGCCCGCTGCGCAGCGTCTGGCTTTGCCATTTCAGCTTTTTTAGCGCCTGCTGCTTTTGCTAACAGCTTAAGGTTAAGCTGTTTATTAACAGGTAATACCGCAACTACTAATTGGTTTTTATCTAATTCAGCGATTAAGGTTTTATACACTTGACTTGCATTACACCCAAGTTTATCCGCAGCTTCTAAGCCATATGAAACGGCATTGGGAGCATGCTGATATTGATGGATTTGATAAACAATTTTATGCTGTTTGGCTAAATTGATTGCAGGAGTCATTTGAGTGCTACTTGAAGTTATTCCGTTACATTTAATACCTGACTGGCGTGGTTTGTTAATTCTTGCATCACACGCTTTTTAATTTCTAGCTGATCTTCAACTGGAATATGATACCGCTGGGCAAGTAATTGGTAATCATCCAAAGATAACGAAACTGTTAGCCTAGGGCGCTTAGGCCTTTTGGTTACGGGTAATTCTAATAAATTTCTTATTTGATCTGATGGCCCCAAGCCAGCATCTAAAGCTTCTTTACGAATAACGTATTGCAGCTTTTCATCCATGTCAAAAGCCACTTGCACTGCTTTAATGGCTTTATTGCTACTTGCCCATTTAGGTTTGTCACTTTTAACTGTCACTAACATCTCCAGGATACATTTCAACAATATCATGAATCGGTAAATGCAGAGTCAATAACACATCAGTATCGCCATCTTGCCAAACTTCAATTTCAACAGAAAAAGATTCATCACTACTGGTTAACTGAAAATAATCTAATGCTTCACTGTCATCGCCTTCTTCGATTGGCGGACGCGATGGTCGGAAATCTTGGCTATAAAAGTAGCCTCGCTGCGCAAAGTGTCGTTGAAAATAAACAGGTGAAACCCAGTTTGCGAATTCATTTTGTTCATTTTGTAACGCAAGTTCAGTATTGGTATCTTCATCAAAAATATCTGAAAACTGTTCTAAATCAAACAAACCTGATACTTCATCATGATCAATTTTTATCGATACATTTAACCATTCTTCATCATCTTGCATCACAGCTAAATACACTTGTTTATTACTTTGCCCTAATAAGACAAATTCGGTATAGCCGCTGTGCTCAAATTGATAAGTATGTATTTTTTCAACTCGAAAACTTTGCTTACGAAGCAGTTCAGGCAAGGCAAATGAATCTGAAAAAGTGATGATATCTGCAATTTTTAATGATTTAGGGTGAGAAACGTCTCGAACGGTTTTTTGTTTATCTTTGTTTGAAAACCAACGGCTAAAAAATCCCATTGAAGTGCCTTTTATCCAACTGATATCAATTACTGATAAGTATACCCAAGTGATATAGAAATGCGAGTTTGATAACGCCTCAAGCGTTTTCAAACTCGAGTTTGGTAAGGGTAATTAACCTTGTTTTGCTTTAATGCGATCTAATACTGAGTTAGCAGATGATGCTTGATCACCAATACCAGCCGCTTTCAGTTTAGCTTCAAGTGACGAATCGCCTGATTCAGCTTCTAACTGCTCTGACGCTTTTAATCTGTCGTCAAAGTTTTGCTGCTTAGCTTTAATGCGCTCTAAAGACTCTTTTGCACTTAACAATTTACTGTTGCCCGAGACAAAATTATCCGTAATTGCGGCCGTTGCTTTGTGCACGCTATCCGTTGTTTTAACAACGCTTAATTGTCGTTTGTAATCAGCAACCTGACGCTCAGATTTTTTAATTAGCTCTTTTAGCCGTGCAACGCTAGCGGTAAAGTTTTCTAATGCTGATTGCTGAGTTGTTAGTTCTGTATCTAAAGTCGATATTTTTTCAGCAATTTCTAATGCTAATGCCTCATCGCCTTTATTTAATGCTTGTCCTGCGTAGCCTTCATTGGTTGAAATTTCACGCTGGATACGCTCAACTTCGCGAGCCGCTTGCATTTGCTTAGCCATTACATCAGTTAAGTCACGCTTTGCTTTAGTTAAATGATTTTCTGCATCACGAATTTCTTGTTCAAAAATTCGAGTCGAATTTGCATCCACTACGGCTTCGCCAGCTTCTGTTACCCCACCGCGAACTGCGGTCATAATTTTTTTAAAAATACTCATGGTTAAACTCCACTGATTAAATTAAAAATTCACTAAAGTCATCAATAACATCAATCGCATTATCACTTAATACTGCTAATTCATGCTCTATTTCAGCTAGGCTTGAACTAATAGCTAATGCACCAAATACGGCATATTTGTCATCAATTTTTGCAAATGACGACAATGGCATTGGCATGTTCATTTCTAACATGGCTTCCATCATTTCAGCTCGCTTTTCGCTAACAACTTCAGTTTCATCCCATAAATAGGTAATACATAAAATTTGATCATCCGTTACCGATACAAATATAGGTAACTCTTCTCGTCCGCCTAAGCTAATTTGCAGCACATCCACTTCACCTGCAATTGGCTGACAATCAAAATCGTGTCCGGTAACAGAGTGATCACCCAGATCATTGAGATACTGTGCTATCTTATGAATATTCATTGCTATCCTCTAAATTTAGCTTTATGTGACTCGACATATTATGTCTGGGAATTAAGTTACGCCTCGAGACATAATATGTCAACCTTTTTTTATTCGTTCAATTTTCCCGTTGTTAAACGTCCACGCTCAGTTTGCCAAGCATTAAAGTGATACTCAAACAAAACCTGCGAACCTAACTCATTGGTTTTAATTTGTTCATAATCGTCATAAAAATGGGCTGGAAATTCAAAACTCGCTAAAATTAAACTTTCAGTTACCCAATTAACATCGCTAGGTAACGTTAAATTAGCTTTTAGCCTTTGGCTGACACCTTGCCCTTGCTTGCTGGCAATCGTCCATCCCCATTCACCAAAGCTAGGTACATTTTGATGATATTGTTCTACCGAACTAAAGCCAGCAGCCGACAAGGTTTTACCAATTGAAATAAAAGCTTTTCTGGCATGATAAGGTGAGGTTGATTGAATCACTAGCGCACCATCAGCCGACAATAATTGATTAAGCCTTAAATAAAAATAATTAGTATAAAGTTTATTTAAATCTGGGTGATTAGGATCAGGTAAATCAACAATAATAGAATCGTAATATTTGCCCTTTTTAAGCAGTTTATCTACTGCATTAAAAGCGTCATCAATTTTAATATGAACTCGCTCGTCGGTAAAACTAGATTGGGTAAGGCGACTGACTCGCTGCGCTAATCTAGGCGGTAATTTGTGCTCTGGATGACGAAATAAATCAACAACCTGAGCATCTAAGTCAATTAAATCTATTGATTCTGGTTGCCACTTTAAAATTTCTCTTACCGCTAAACTATCACCACCACCAATCACTAAAATATGCTGATGCCGCGCTGAGGCAGCCATGACAGGATGGACTAGCATTTCATGGTAAATTTTTTCGTCGCTTGACGAAAACTGTAAGCGCCCATTTAAAAATAAATTAATGATGGAGGGAATATCTGCACCTAAATAGCGTTCAGTTAATACCACCTGCTGATAATGGGTTTGAGTTTGATAAACCGCTTTATCTAAATACAACATATCGGTAAATTGTTGCATCCAACGATCACCCGATTTTGCTAGTAATAAAATAAATACCAACAACAACAAATGAAACCCAGCGAGCCATTTTTTAAAACCGATTTCTTGCCAAAAAACAATCAGCACTATTGTGCCAGCTACCCAATTTAAGCTTGCGGTAAAAACAGCGGCTTGGCTGATTTCAAGTGTCATCATCCAGCCAACCCAAATAGCAGCGCCTATGCCAGCACCTATATAGTCGGCACCATAAATTGTTCCGGCGTTATGGGTTAAATGACGTTGATGTAAATGCTCACGAACTCGGGCAATCAGCGGAATTTCCATGCCGATAAATAAACCTAATATCGCAGCAAAAACATAGGGGGTATAACGAGAAAACTGATAAATTGAATCCATAATACCGCCGCGCGGCAAAGCATCTGCGGGGATGCCGTAGGTATCAGCTAATAACTGCGGCAAACTAAAACTTAAACCAACCAGCATAGCGATAATTAAAATGGCACTGGCGCCAATAAGCGCAATAATGCTTTCAAGCCAGGCAAATCCGGTATAGGCGTTTTTAATTTTGCGAGCTGCAAAAGAGCCAACACCCATAAAAACAATCATCAGCCCTATGGTGGTGTAAATAGCATGCTCAACAGCGCCTAGCACACGGCCGGCATAATGCGACAATAAATATTCGTAAATTAGGCCGCACC
Organism: Catenovulum adriaticum; assembly: GCF_026725475.1. Lineage (NCBI taxonomy): Bacteria > Pseudomonadati > Pseudomonadota > Gammaproteobacteria > Alteromonadales > Alteromonadaceae > Catenovulum > Catenovulum adriaticum. The sequence goes on along the minus strand of NZ_CP109965.1, from coordinate 118,888 downwards.
CTGCCAAAACAGCCATCAGCAGGATAATCAGAATGTCTAATAAAAACAGCTGTTTTGAGCGGGTCGTTTGAGTACCTGTAGAACTCAAAATTTATGCCATAAGTGCAGTTAAAATCAAGGCGATAGAAACTACAATTGCAAACTCTGCAGCCGCAACCCCAATGTTATCTTGTTGGTCAACTTCAGCACAGGTATCGATATTCATCAAAATAATACGTCGGGCCAACTTGTTTAACAAGAAAATCAAAATAGTCATAATTAATGAAATACTAAACCAACCAATTAAGTTAGTAACAATACCTGTAGGCTGATAAACCAAAAAGTAGCTGGCCGCTTTAACCGCAAATGCTGTGGCTATCATATGGCCAGCATGACGAATCGCCACGGCAATTTGACCATGTTTTAATGCATCTTGAAAAGAAGCATCTTGATTGTTTTTTGCGTAATTAGACTCTCTCAACCGTGTCACAACCACGAGTACGGTTTGCGATACGGCAAAGCCAGTTAAAACTGCGATTAGGGTATAAATATCCATCCCTTCAACCCAGAGTAATACGGCCCGGATAATAATCGCTGTTGCAATGACAGCTGCTGCATCCACAATAGCAACGGCAACATTTTCATCTCGTATGGCTTCAACTTTATTAATTTTATTGAGTGACACTTTATCGTGCACAAATCGGCCAATTTTAATTAAAATTAAACCCGCCACCCCGTACGAGAATACGCCAATAGCTTCAACCAAGTAACTATTTGCAGATTCCCCAGTAATTGCGCCTGTTAACACAACGCCCATCGCAATAATGCTACCGGCTAAGCTAATACCAAATGCAAAGTTATCTTTTTGTGATAATTCTTCCGTCGTGTTGACTTTAGCCCACAGCCCAGAAATAAAACGCATAGCTGCTAATAAAATAATTGCGATTACTAAATCAATTGCTAATAAGGCAATTAACTCTGGCTTGAGATAGCTAAAAACATTAATACTATTCATTATGTCATCCATCTATTTGAATTTATTTACCGCCAAAGCCACCGCGGCTAAAGCTACTTGAGCTGCTGCGAAAACTTGAGCTACCAAAACCACTGCTTTTTTTAGAGCCCAATGAGCTCGATGATTTTTTAGTCTGATATTTACTTTGGAATCTTGATTGTGCTGTCTGAGCCGTGCGGCTAGCTGAAGAAACCCGTGAAGCGCCCGTTCGTTTTTTATCATAGGCGCTGGTAAATTTGCTGCCGCCAAAGCTTTTTTTCGCTTTTTGCTCTACCGAATATTGCTTTCTAATTTGGTTAGGTGATGAGTAGCGGTAACGGCCATAATCGTTATAATAACTATAGTTCCGTCGCCCTGCCCAGTCGTTATAATTTACCCGACCAAAGCCACCGGCAACATTACTAAATAACGAGTACATGCCATACCATTCCCAAAATGACATGCCATTGCTACCTGTCGACCATTGCCCATAGCTAGGATTACCAATTAATTGGCTGCCTGCTCCATAGTCTTGCGCTTGGTTTGCCTGCAAACTGGCCGCCTGACTAACAGAATTAACTCTGGGTAGCTCACCTTCACTTAAATCAGCCAATACATTTAATGGATCAGACAAAGCATCGTTATATAATTCAGGCGTAGCAGCCTGATAGATGTTTTCTAATTCGGCTAACCTTTCTTCTTTAGATTGGAATAACTGAGGCTGCTGAGCCGCACTTTCAAATCTGTCCAGCAAACTTGTATACAAAGGACCAGAAGTGGTTGCATCCCGAGCCATTTCATTGACTATGGTTTGCATATCTGGCTTTTGTTTTTTTAAATGTATCGCATACTGCTTGATTAAGTTCGCGTTTCTAACCTGTCCATTATCAAGTCGCTGGGCTAGCTTTTTAATTTGGGCTTGAGAAAAGTGAATTTGATTTTCAATTTTTGCATCAAGCGGATCACTACAGGCAGACACCCCTAGCAACAGCAATAAAACAAAAATGTGGCGAATTATTTGAACGCCCATACTATCCCCTGTTTTTTTATTGAGATAATGTTATTTTTTACGTACTGTACAGAGCCTAACTCTGTAGTCAATGTAAATAATAAAAACTTTAAGGTTCACCGATATGGCTTCACACCCAAGCAATTTATTTACCCCCTGTGCAACTCATCTAACTGAAATGCCAGCAGAATTACAACAAGCAGCAGATGAAGCTTGGGATAAAATTATATATCGCCATCCGCACTTTGAACAGCTAGAAGCGAAACAACAAGATAAAATAAAATGGCATTGTGCTCTAAGTAATTTTATATGTGATGCCATTTTGGCCGATCCTGAGTTTATTTTAACCCAACTCAACAACCCACAGCCTGCTGAACAAGCCTTCTTACAGGCTCAGGGGGACTTTAAACAAGCTTGCGCTCAGCTTACAACAGAAGCTGAGTTACATAAATTATTACGCCAATACCGCCGACAGCAAATGATGTGGATAGCCTGGCAAGATTTTAACGGTCATATTAATTTAGATCAGGCATTTGAATTTATCTCAAGTTTAGCCGACCAGCTAATCAGCCAATCGTTAGACTGGTTATACCAAAACTTAACCACCACCTTTGGCACACCGACCAGCCAGGATATTGATGACAAAACCCCAGGCCAAGCGCAACCATTTTTTGTGTTAGGCATGGGAAAACTCGGTGGTGGTGAACTTAACTTTTCATCAGATATTGACTTAATATTTTGTTACCCAGAGTCAGGTAAAACTCAAGGGGCGACCCGTAGTTTAAGTAATCATGAATTTTTTACCCGATTGGGTCAGCGTTTAATCACCTCATTACATCAGCAAACGGCTGACGGGTTTGTTTACCGTGTAGATATGCGGTTGCGTCCCTATGGCGATAGTGGCCCGCTGGTGATGAGTTATGCCATGTTAGAAGATTACTACCAAGAGCAAGGTCGAGATTGGGAAAGATATGCGATGTTAAAAGCCAGAGCCATAGTACCAGAGCGCTGGCAAGATCACCCAGAATTGGACTATTTAAACCAATTGATTCGTCCATTTGTTTACCGCCGATATATTGATTTTTCTGCCGTAGAAGCACTGCGAAAAATGAAAAAATTAATCGCCCAAGAAAACCGCCGAAAAGGCCTGCATAACAATATAAAACTAGGTGAAGGCGGCATTCGAGAAGTTGAATTTGTGGTACAAGCTTTTCAGCTAATTAGAGGCGGACGCGAACCCGAGCTAAGAACCCGCTCAACCCGTAAAGCATTGCAAAAGCTATTAGCGGCGGGTGAATTAGATGAACATGAAATCGATTTATTAACCGACGGCTACTATTTTTTACGCAAAGCCGAACATGTGTTGCAAGCCATAGCCGATCGCCAAACTCAAACGCTACCAGATAATGAGCTAGATAAAATGCGGCTCTGTTTCGCCATGGGCTTTGAAGACTGGGATTCGTTTTATCATGCGCTGAGTATCCGCATGAGCCAAATCCATCAAATTTTCAATGATATTATCCGAGATGATAACGAAGAAGACAGCGACTCCGTTCAGTTTGATTATTGGATCAGTCAGTTAAACGGCGATATTGCAATATCGCAATTAGAGCAAGACTACCCGAACATTGATGCTCAAGATTTTTGGCGACAAATAGTTGAGTGCCAGCAGCAAGTTGAAAAACGCTCAGTGGGCCCGCGCGGTACCGACATAATGACTAAACTCATGCCAAGATTAATTGAGTTATGTTTAGACAGTTCAGAGCCCTCAACAACACTCTCTCGGGTTAAAGACCTAATTATTGCGATTTGTACACGCACCGCTTATTTAGAACTTCTATACGAAAACCAAGCAACCTGTAAACAGCTACTACTTTTTTTACAAGCCAGTCCTTGGATTGCTCAACAGCTCAATAAACAAGCCTTTTTATTAGATGAGCTATTAGATCCACGCCAGCTTTATCGTGAACTCGATGCAAATCAATACAAACAAGATTTACGCGAACGTTTGCTGCGTATTGAAGAAGACGATTTAGAACAGCAAATGGATACCCTTCGCCAATTTAAACATGCCTACCAATTGCGTATTGCCGCGGCTGATTTAATGGGCTATTTACCTTTAATGCAAGTGAGTGATCACCTCACTTGGCTGGCGGAAGCAATTTTAGAACAAGTGGTTAATCTAGCTTGGCGACAAATGACCAGTAAGCATGGTGCGCCAGAATCGTTAAAAGGCAATGACAAAGGTTTTGTTGCATTAGGCTATGGTAAATTAGGCGGCTTAGAATTTGGCTATGGATCTGATTTAGATATGGTTTTTGTTCATAACCAAAAAAGTGATGAACAAACCGATGGCGAAAAACCAATAGGCAATACCCAATTTTATATTCGTTTAGCCCAGCGTATTATGCATATCTTTTCAATGCAAACTCACGCAGGTATTTTATACGAACTCGATTTAAGGCTTCGTCCTTCTGGCAACTCGGGCTTATTAGTCGCCACCTTAAATGGTTTTAAAAATTATCAGCAAGAAGAAGCCTGGACATGGGAACATCAAGCGTTAGTAAGATGCCGAGCGATCACCGGCGATCCTGATTTAATCCAAGATTTAAATCAAGTTAGAAACCAAATTTTAACTCAGCCTCGAGATCTAGATAAATTAAAAACAGATGTCACAAAAATGCGTTTAAAAATGTTTAACCATTTAAGCGCCGGTGATAAAGATTGCTTTGATTTAAAACAAGACAGAGGCGGCATCACCGATATTGAATTTATTACCCAATACATAGTATTAGCCTATAGCCACCAGCATCCAGAATTAACCAAATGGTCAGACAACATTAGAATTTTAAGACTGGCTGCAACCGTTAACGTGATCAGCGAAGAAGAAGCTGAAGCTTTAGTTGAAGCCTATAAACAATTTAGAAACGAAGGCCACAAACTCGCACTGGCTAAAAAGAAAGTGGTCAGCAAAATATCGCCATTTGAAGACTCAATTAAACAAGTTAAAGCCGTTTGGCAGCGATTATTTAACGAGGAGTAACAGTGTTTAGTTATCAATACAATGCGTTTTCTGGCGTGCATTTAACCCTCACTGAAAACGCCATAAACACAGCACAGTTTACTATTCAAATAGCTCCGTTAATGAATGAATTTAAACAAGCTAATAAAAAAATTATTTGGTTTACCCTGCCCATTGAGCAAGCTGCGTATATTCCGCTCTGCACCCAACTTGGATTTGAGTTTCATAATTGCCTGCCCGATCAAATTACCTTAATTTATAAGTTACAAAAAAATGCATACGCCCCTTTTGTGCCAACACATACTGTGGGGGCTGGCGCTGTGGTGATTAATCAACTCAATCAAATTTTGTTAGTTAGAGATAATTTTGGCCAATACAGAGGATTTAAACTACCGGGCGGACACGTTGAATTAGGTGAGGATATCCACTTAGCAGCAGAGCGAGAAGCCCTTGAAGAAACCGGTATAAAAGCACAGTTTAGCCAAATATTAGGAGTGGTTCACAAACATCCCTATCGTTATGGCAAATCTAACCTTTATTTTATCTGCCAATTAGAAGCCCTGACAGAAACCACCAGCATTCAAGATGCAGAAGAAATAGCCGAAGTGAAATGGATAGATATTGCGAGCTTTATCAATGACGACTCACAAAGCGAATTTGTTCGCCAAGTGGTTAAACAGGCTTACCAAGCACAACATAATAAATCAGGCTTAAAACTCACCGCCTGTGCCAAAACAACGGAAGCGAATGTTGAAAAACGTGACTTATTTATTTTATAGGTTAAGGTTCAGGCCAGATAATAATGTATAAAGATGAAACAAAAAATCGTTAACTACCATTTAGATGAAGCAGGCGACTGGGTTGCTGAACTGGCCTGCAAACACTGTCAGCATGTACGCCATAATCCCCCTTTTATTAACCGGCCGTGGGTAATAACAAACCAAGGGCGTGAACAAATGAAAGGCTACGAACTAAACTGCAAAAAATGTGATATAGGCGCCCCCAAAGATATATAAAACAAACTTAAAAATTCATGCTAGCTGTAAATTGCAGGCTTTAGTATTTTTTAATTTACGCAATAGTAAACGGCTAGGGAGTGTCGACTTTGAGCAAAAAGCTGTCACTCGATACTTTTTGAGTTCATTAAGCGTATTTTACGCTTTTGTCCTAATAGTGATGAAAAGTAATATATTAAAGTCCAAAAGATTATGGTGATCGTGTTTTCATAAATAAAAAGACTTATAAATAACACTAATACTGTTGATATAGGAATAGGAATTGAAATTTTTAACTTTAAATAAGCAAAAAATATTACCAACGTAAAAGTCAAAACATTAAAAAACTGGAAAAAGGCATAAGCTTGGAATCTCTCTGTTTTAGCTTTGTTATCTTGAACAAATGTTTTTTCAAGTTTCTTCAGTCTTTCATATTCAAGCTCATTGATAATGCCGTCAGAACTCATGTTTTGATATTGAACATGATAATAATTTTCATTATTTAATAGTTCTACCATTAAAGTCTGGCTTATATAAGTGAATATGCATATAAAAATAGTTATAAAAATTAGCTCTTTAATATAAATTACTTTACTCATATCCAAATACACCTCGATTTATGCCACTACAGACTCCTAAATCATAACAGTATGCTTCATCCTCATACCCACTCGGATCAACCATACTCAGTGGATTATTCCACACATAAGTATATCGGTTGTAACTTTGGCTATGAGTGGGGGCTTGCACCAGTATATCCGCACTTAAAAAACGGCCGATATTTGGGTCGTATACTCGGCCATTCATATGGATTAACCCATTATCATCTAACATTTTGTGGCCGGTATAACCTTTACTGGTTGCTGTTACTTGTGCCACAGAGCCGTTACTCATATTAGGCTTAAACATTCGTGGCAAACGCTAACATTTTCACTCAACCTGTGTCGGCTTTGAGCGAGAAGCGGATCTTTGTAGATTATGTTCTAACCTGAAAAACCATTCGCGCGAGCGACTTTTCACATGTTCAATAATATTGTTAGCATTCGCTTTATCCGACTAAACTTTCCTAGGTTAAAATAGCAGGTATGCCAAGTAAACTGATACAATTAATATTCTGGTTATAACCAATGTCCTTATAATAATTTTATCTGAGTCACTTAGTAATAATGAAAAATCACTATTGTCATATACTGCATTTTTTACTCTAATTCTGTCCGATTGATAAAATAGCTGATTTGCATCTTGTGGTATCTTCTTCGCTACCTTGCGAACAAATAAATGCAAAATTACACTAAGCAAAAAAAAAGTAACGAACACGCTAATCAAAATATACATTAACAACCTCTTTAAAATTTAAGTCTTCCGAATGTTGCCGGCATTGCTCTAGAGCCCCATTTATGATTGTAAGGATCCTCGATATAGGATCTATTATTTCTTCCTTGTAAATCGTCTTGTTGTCGGATCCCATTATCTGAAGTATTGTTAAATATTGAAAGAAACATAATTGATAGGTCAATCGCATCAGCTATTTGACCTATTGACATAGCTTCAGTTAAATAGGCGGATGCAATACCTTCCATTGCTAGAGGAATAGCTATACCAGTCCCCGCTAAAATTGCAGCTTGTCTACTATTATGATTAGCAATTATGTTTGCGCGAGCCCATTCTGTATCAATTCCTTTGTTTCCCCTATTCATGGCAGCATTTCTACAACGAGCATCGCAATAAGTAGTGTAAGTGCCCTGATAATTCCCTTTTCCTTTAGCTGTTTTTACAAACCCAGGATGACTTGTGAACGTCTGCTCTGTACTCCTTCCTGACATATTAGACGAAGGCTGGACTTGCTCAAATAGTTCATCATGCATTTTTTCAAGTGCTTGCTGGTGGTCGTTAAACGCACAATTAGGCGCGCATGCATCTGGAGTCGTATTACTTATAATACTAGTTTGAATGTTGACCATTTGTACAAGACATTGATTGATTTTTCTGCTCTTGTAAATAATCTAAATAGGCTTGATCACAACCGCCATAAACTGTCGACTCACCTAGTGAATGTTCGTAATGACAACCTTCGGTGGCATACCCACTCGGATCAACCATGCTCAGTGGATTATTCCACACATAACTATAGCGATTATAACTTTGGCTATTAGTGGGGGCTTGCACCAGTATCTCCGCACTTAAAAAACGGCCGATATTTGGGTCGTATACTCGGCCATTCATATGGATTAGCCTATTATCATCTAACATTTCGTGGCCGGTATAACCTTTACTGGTTGCTGTTAATTGTGCCACAGAGCCGTTGCTCATATTAGGCTTAAACATTCGTCTCAAACGCTAACATTTTCACTCAACCGCACGGTTATTTGCACCTGCCCAGTGTCGGCTTTGAGCGAATTGCAGACATTTTAAGGGGCCATAAAGTGTATAATCCTGCTAGTAAAGTTTCGCTTTTTAGCATTCTAAGAATCAAAATAAATTTAATTTTATAATCTTAGCTTGCAAGCTTTTTTAAAAATAGCTTGAAATTCTATTTTACTTATTTTTAATGCTAATGAATCCGTACAAAACTTATCTCTACTCTGTCCAGCGCCATAAACCATGATAAGTTCAAATAATTTATCATTGCCACTACTCAAAGAAAAATCCATACAACTCGGCATTTCCCCTGCATCAGTAATAAGGTAATCAGCAACTAAACCATTATCAATCACTAACTGAACCAATGATAAATTTGAGTTTATACACGCAGAGTTAATTGCAGCCCTATTATTCAAATCTTCCAAATTAATGCCTTTTTCTAATAAGGCGCTAACAAGCTTATTTGCCTGCATGTTTCCAGCTAAACTAAATAAGGTTAAATGTGAACTATATTCATAGTTAACATTTTTCATGTAAGGTATTACTTTTATTGCTTCGGTCTCATTACCCTGCATTAAGTGAGCTTTAATCATTGATGCGTAAACAGGATCTTTATTGATTTCAGTACCAGTGCAAAAAAAGCTAATAAAAAATATAAACAGACCTAATTTCATATTACTTACCTGTAGCTCCGCATTCAGAAGCGTAAAGTGACGAGCAAAAGTTTGAGATAAAGACTTCTACAGCAACTTCAGCTGCAGGGTTAGGTATGGATAATTTACCATATTTGGGTAGCTCCACTTCGATATCTTTGATTGGTGTTTTATCTAAACCTTGCCCCATCATAAAAGCAACACTATTCATTTTACTCATACAATCTTGGAACATACTGCACTGTTCAAGAGCGACGTTGTGACCTCCTCTTGAACCAATCTCCATTGCAATCTTTTGATCAACCCAAGCGTGCTTGCCATTTGGTAATTTAACCCATTGGGCAGAACTATATGGCTTGGGAGGTCTAGAATTTGAATCTTGTTGATTCAACGTCCGCTCTGTACTACTTGCAGACATTAACTGATCATTTTCTCTTGCCCACTTATCAATTAGCCACCAATAATTTATTTTCTTTGGTTTACGATAGGTGATGTGAATAACTTCCATTTCTTCTGGCTCATCGACTTCTGAACAAACCGTACCTTCACTTGGCGTTTTACCCGACTTAGCCTCTTCTTCAGTGACTCCAAAATCGTAACAATATGATTCACCCTCATACCCACTCGGATCGACCATACTCAGTGGATTATTCCACACATATGTATAGCGGTTGTAACTTTGGCTATTAGTGGGGGCTTGCACCAGTATATCCGCACTTAAAAAACGGCCGATATTTGGGTCGTATACTCGGCCATTCATATGAATTAACCCATTATCATCTAACATTTCGTGGCCGGTATAACCTTTACTGGTTGCTGTTACTTGTGCCACAGAGCCGTTACTCATATTCGGCTTAAACATTCGTCGAAAACGCTAACATTTTCACCCAACCGCACGGCTATTTTCACTAGCCCTGTGTCGGCTTTGAGCGAAAAGGGGATCCTAATTAACTCAAATATTTTATAAATATCATAAAGCCAACAAAATAGATCTACCGACTAAGAATAGTAAAGCGCTTATAAAAAAGAGATAGAAAATTAAAGCTATCAGGCGCTCTTCACTGTTGCTTGGTTCATACCTGAGAAAACTAGCCATGGCAACCTGTATAGGTTTTTTATCGAAATAGGCTTTGATATTATGAGTAAAAAACATATACAAATAAATTAAGATCGCTGCTTTAACTATTGATTTAACGTTTAGAGTTAGATAAAGATCAAACATATTCAAAATGATATATATACCAATAGATAATTTGTAAATCATAAATTAGTCCTCCGGATCAAAGTCCATTTCAATATTGGTTGAAACTGTATCAGCTAATGCATTACCGGTAGCCCCAGCAGTGAATTCGGACCTACCTTGTTTTAATAATTCCTTGCTTGCTCTAAGTCCGAATCCATAGACTCCCACCATTTATGCGCGCAACATGCTAATAGTGATTGTTGATATGCGCATTAAAGCAACATTTAACACCAGCTGCCGCGCTTAAAATAATGATTCCGCCCAACGAGATAAACAATCTGGTTTGAGTAAATGTATTCCCTGGTTCTCGAAATGACATTCCAACGGATAACACTATTAAAAAGCAGCTAAAACAGTAATAAAACCAATTGCAAATGATTTACTAGGAGTAAACTTTTTTCTTTCACAAATAACTTCAATAACTTTAAAAATTAATGCCACGAAACCAAATAATAAAAATTCCATCTAATCCCCCGTTATTGGAATAAAACCCAAACCATTTCCAAGCCACCATGAATTGTGACCCCATATGATTTCTGAAGATTTTGAACCTTGAGTAATTTGGTTGACTGCTGGCGACAAAACTTTACCAATTCCAACAGAATAGCCATAAACTTTCCCTAGAAACATCTGAATCCACAATTTCCGTTCAATTCTGAAAAGATTAAACCGCTTCCTGCTGGTTGTGATATATGGTACCTAAGCGAGCTTCCGCGTTTAACGTAAACATTGATTGTGACTCTTAAAGCCTATTTAGGCTAACCCTTAAGACTCAAAACGTTTGATTAATAATCTGCTGATTCACAAGCCATCGCTACTTTTGCCCCACATGCAACGCCAAGCCCTATGCCACCTAAAAACCATAAATACCGATATTCAGCCCCTGAATTGGAATATGAACCGACCATGATTTCACCACTAAAAAGTAAAACCATAGAAGTCACAAACAAACTAACGAACCCATAAAAAAAGCTTTTTTCATAGAAAATTTTTTAGATTTGCAGATAGCTTCAGTAATCACTAAAGCCATATATAAAATAAATGCACCTATAATTCCCATAATATGGATTAGCCCATTATCACCTAGCATCAAAATCCATGGTGGAGATGTTTATTGACGTAGCCTTATTCGCATGAAAAAACACAGGATTTTAAGCAAGTAACAAATAATTGAATTGGATTAACAACAAATTTAAAACATAAAAAAAACAAAGTAAACATTTATATTTAACTCGTCCAATTCAAAAATAAATCAATGTATTATTTCAGTGCTATTAAAATACTTGAGCAAGCGTTAAGTCACTATATAAAAGCTTTGTCGCTATAAATCCCAAATAGCAACACAGAAACAAAATATGACCGGACTTAATAAGCTATCGAGTGCTTTTTAGCTCGTAACTTTAAATAAATGAGGCTTAAATTTTAGTTAATAAAAAAGCCTGCCAAAAAGGGGGTTTGGCAGGCGGGTGGCCGATTGAATAGCGATAAAGCTGCTAAGGCCTATAAAGTTTAACTCTTTTCCAATTGAACAATCACTTTATCTAAACCAACATCTGAAATTCGGCGCACGACTTCTTTTTGTTTGGCACTTAATAAAGATATGCCTTCCGCTACCATGTCATACACTTTCCATTCACCTTGTTTGTTTTTTCTTAGCTTAAATTGCAAGTCAATTTCTGGCGCACCGGCTTCAATAATGCGTGCTTTTACTGTGGCATATTTACTCTCAGTTGGTTCGCTTGATTGAGCAAATACTACTTTTTGACCTTTATATGCCATTAGTGCATTGGCATAAGTTGATACAAGGTTAGCTTTTACTGCGTTTACAAATTTTGGAACATCATTGCGGTTCACAGTACGGATATGTTTTCCCAGCAGTTTAAAAGAAACAAACTTTAAATCCACATGCGGAAACAATTGGGCATTGACCAATTGCTTTAAATTTTCTCGTTTTTGTTGTTCATTGTCAGAATCCAGCTCTGCAATTTGAGCAAATAACTTTTGACCTACTGAACTTAATAATTCACTAGGTGATGGATGAGCTTGAGCCCATGTTGAAAATACAAACGAAAAAACCAAACCCGTGGTCAAAAATACTTTTTTTAAGAAAGCCATTATTTACTCCAAAAAATCAATTTCGTTATTATATCGAATTGACAGTTGAATACTTACCCCAATCTTGGCAATTAATTGATGCCAAACGAGCAACAATAACCTATGATTATAACTTTACTGCCAAACATGTATTAAACTATGGATTTAACAAACCGTCTGCTCATTTTTTTAGAAGTTGTCGAACAAGGCTCATTTAGCAAAGCAGCTAAACGACGTAACATAGATAGATCGGTCGTATCTAAGCAAATTAGTAAATTAGAAAGTAGTTTAGGGGTTCGTTTACTGAACCGCTCCACTCGCTCATTTTCATTAACGGCAGCTGGCGCTGAAATGGTCAAAAAGGCCGAAGAGATTCGTTATTTATTGCGTGAAACCATTCAAATATCAGAAAACTTTCACACTGAGCCTAAAGGTTTATTAAGGCTGACTAGTTCTTCTATTTTAGGTAAACGCTACATTCAGCCCGTCATTAATGAATTTCAAAAAAAATATCCGCAAGTTGACATTGAACTTAGGTTAGAAGACAGGTTGGTAGATGTTATTAGCGAAGGCTATGATCTGGCTTTTCGCGCCGGCCCACAAAAAGATTCAAATTTAATCTCAAGGCCAATCGCCCCTATCCGCGTTTTAATTGTTGCCTCACCTGAGTTTATTAAAACGTATGGCGAACCTAAAACGATGGAAGAACTAGCAAAACTCCCTGCTGCTACATACGCTGGCGAGACCAGACGTATGATTGAAATGCCGTATATTACTGAAAATGGCGAAGAAGTGAGTATTAATATGCGCTGTGTTTTTCAGGCAAACGATGGTGAGTTAATTTTATCCAAAGCTTTATCAGGCACGGCTTATGCGCCTATTCCATCGTTTGTAATTGGGCAAGAAATTTTAAAAGGTGAGCTAGTACCTTTACTAAAACATGTTAAATTACCCAATTATTATTCCATTAACGCGGTTTACCCTCATCGAGGTTTGCCTGTGCGCTCTCAGCTTTTTTTAGATGCAGTGATCGAATATATCGGAAAAGATAAACCTTTGTGGGAAAAGAATATTCCTGAGTTTGACAATATGTATGGTTATCAGGCATAACCATCAAACTCAAAGTATGCAGCTACTTTGAGTTTGATTTGATTTAAGTGTATTAATCTCTGAAGTTATTAAACTGAAATGGTTGATCAAGTGACTCATCTTGACGAACGAGTTGCATAACCGCTTGTAAGTCGTCTCGTTTTTTACCGGTCACTCTAACCTGGTCACCTTGAATAGAAGCTTGAACTTTAAGTTTGCTGTCTTTTATTAATTTAACCACTTTTTTAGCGACTGGTGTTTCAATACCTTGGATAAAAGTGGCTACTTTTTTAAAGGTTTTTCCAGAATGCTCAGTTTCACTTAACTTAATCGATCTAGGATCTACTTTTCGCTTTGCTAACTGGCTTCTTAATATGGTTACCATTTGATCCAGTTGAAAATCAGCTTCGGCTACCAGTTTAATGCTCTCTTTGTTAAATTCAAATTCAGCATCAACGCCTTTAAAATCAAAACGAGTTGATAGCTCTCGTTGTGCATTTTCGGCAGCATTACGAATTTCTTCCTGTTCGGTTTCAGTGACAATGTCAAATGATGGCATTTTACTTTCCTATTAAACAAATTTAATTTATCGCTATTTTATACTTAAGTGAGCTAAAAATGCGAATTTAACCCTTGTTTTAGCCTAACGCATAATTTGCCAATGCTTGTTGAATGCCGAGTACAGTGTCGCCATTTTTTAATTCACGCTTGATTGGATCTTGGTGGCTGCTTATCCATATTCTCAACTCTGAATCCATGTCAAAATGACCAGCGGTTTCCAATGAAAAGTGGCTAATCGCTTTATAAGGTATAGAGTGATACTCCACTTTTTTACCTGTTACCCCTTGCTTATCAATCAAAATAAGGCGTTTATTAGTAAACACATACATATCTCTAATTTCTTTACAGGCGTAAGTAACTTGTTCTTCACGACCTAATATAGGTGATAGCTCTTGCTCTACTTCTGCGCTATCAATTTCACTGGCATTGCCTAATAATCCATCTAATAATCCCATTGCTTTGCTCCTGCTAATATAAAATTAATTTATTCGTTTATTAGGTATATATCAAAACGGTGCTTTTTTGAATCAATTGTAAAGTTTGGTTTTTCACCGTTGAGCGGTTTAGCATAATCAGGTCGTTTAACCACCACTCGTTTAACTGCCATTTTTCGGGCGCTAGCTAATAAACCATCAGCATCAAGATCAGCCCCAACCAAGCTTTGAAATACTTTCATTTCTTTTTTAACTGCGGCTGATTTTTTTTTATGGGGGTACATAGGGTCTAAGTAAACCACATCTGGCTTTTGCGCTAGCTGGGGCAAAATATCTTCGCTGGTTAAGGCTGAACTATGAATTAACTTGAGCCTTTGGCTAACCCAATCTCCAATATTTGGATCTTGCTGAGCCCGATATAGACCATCAAACAGTAAAGCAGCAACACAAGGATGGCGCTCAAGCCAAGTTACATTGCACCCTAATGCTGCCAATACAAAGCCATCTCGGCCCAAACCTGCGGTTGCATCTAAAACATTAGGCCGGTAATTCGCTTTAATTCCAACGGCTCTGGCAATGACTTCTTTTTTTATGCTAGCCTGATTTCGCCTGTATTCTGATTGTGAACTGCAAAAATCAACACGCACCCCGCCTTGATTTTTTTGTTCTATTTGAAATAGTTGCAATTGACCATCTTGCCAAATTAATTGTAAAGGTGAATCGCTTTTTGTGACTAACTTAAAACCAAACTCAACTGACAATTGCTTTAAATATTCATTCATTTCAATCTCAGTTTCACTTGCTTTAATAATTAAGCTTGTTGTCATTCGTGTGGACCTTGCATACCAACATAGTTATCGCCTACGCCATAAGCAATTAGCTGGCTAATGCTTTGCAAATCGTAATTTGATTCTTGCTGCCAAGTATTAAAACAATTTTGAATAATCTTTAAATTGCGCAAACTGGTTAACCCGCCCTCAATTAATTTTTGGCTACGAAAATAAGCTTCAATATCTTGGGTTAATAAAAAGGTGTCTTTTCCCAAAGCCCTTAATGCATATGGCCCTGTATTACCACCCAGTCGGCTTCCATGCTTTTTAAGATAAAGCCAAAGTTGAGTAATTTCCGAGCTAGGCCAATCAGCCAGCCATTTCGCAAATGACGTTTGATGCTCAACTTGCACGTCGTGCATCATTAATGCGTTATCTCTAATCGTCATCACTTTTTTGGCGTTGCGAATAATGGCAGGATCACTGGCCCTTTTTTCTAATAGCTCATCGGGCATCATTAAAACTTTTTCAATTTCGAAGTTAAAAAACAAACGCTCAAATTCACTCCATTTGTTTTCTACAACTCGCCATACAAAACCAGATTGAAATACTTTTTTAGTAAATGCCGATAATATTCGACTGTCGTCATACTCAGCAATTTGCTGGTTAGAGACTGAAGTGCCTAATAAACCTGAAATGGCTTGCTCGCCACCTTTTCGTTCACATGCTCTGTTATATATATTGTCAAAATGTTCCATAGTTACCTATAGTTAATATTTTGTGATTAAAGATTGCCGTGCCTTAATGAGCCCTTTAAACTACGTATCATTGCATAAAGATTAATATCGTTATAAAAGGACGACCGTGTTTCAGCCCATTACACTTTTTTTTACTGCGCTATTAGTTATTTTTGCCTGTCCGATAAAAGCCGAAGATAATGAAAACGATAAGTCGCTCGTGCTTTTTCAGACGTTAAAGCATATTGATTGGTCAACCATTCGAACTCAAAATAAACCACTAGAAATGTGTAGTTTAACTCAAAATGAGCATTCAGCGGCTCATTTAGTTGGGGATAAACAAGCTTTTAAAAGTGGCCAGCATTTAGTTAATTTACACTATTTTTATCAGATTAAAGACTTGTCTGATTATATAATTGAGTTCAGTTGTGACATTTATTATTTTGATAATGTATTTAGCCAACTTAATATACGCCATATTTTAACCACTGCCATTCAAAAAAATAGCATTAGTATTGGTAATGGTGATGCTTTTTTATTGCAAAATGGCACGCTCGCTTTTATTCAGCAGGATGAAAATTTAACGTTAAGAGTAAACATGAATCAAGCAAACACAAATAGCCTTATAAAAAATCCTGTTATTTTAGCATTATCAGGTAACCCATAATGAAAATAAATAAGTTTCCAAGCTGGGTTATTGTTGTAGTCTGCTTATTTATCGGCTTAGCGACTTCATTTAAAGCCAAACAGAATATTGAAAACCTTGAGCATCAACTTTGGTTAAATTCAGCTGAGCCTGATAGCCATGCATTTTTAACCAAAGCAACTCAGTTGCTTAATCCAAAAGTTAATTTACTCACTCAGTTCTCAAGCATTATTTCAGCACAACCTCAATTACAAGCAGCACAATACGATGAATTAGCCCAAGCTAGTTTAAAAAACCATTCACAGCTGGATGAAGTATCACTTGGTTACTATTTAATTGATAGCCAACGGCTTAGTCATAAATGGTCATTTGGTACTGCTAATGCTTTTCAACAAAACGATGCCTTAAAAGCCGAGCTACTCAACTTATACCGGCTAAGTAAAAGCCATCAAGGCCAAGTCATATTACAACCTAAACAGGCACCAAATAATAAACCACAAAGTTTAATTGCAGCCATAAACTTTGAGCATCAAACCAATGAGTATTTTCTGTTTAGTGTAATAGATACCGCGGCTATAAATTTTGCATTGAATCATTTGCATAAGCCCAATAAATTGGCATTTAATTTAACGTTAACGAATAAAACCAAGCCAATACTTAACTGGGATTTTAATCAATTTACGACAACTAATTTACTCACAGAAAAATCGCTAACAATTATTCCTAATTATCATTGGCACCTACAAACACAAGTATTATCAAACTATAACCACGGCCCAAATTTAGCCAAAGCGAATAAAGTATTTGCAGCTGGTATTATTTTTAGTTGTTTAATTGCATGTTTAATTGGTTTTTTAGCTTGGTTAAGACATCTGGCAAATGAGCAAACGGCTCAAACAGAATTAAAACTTGAAGCTCTGCATGCTCAGCTAAATACGTGTTTAGATAACTTTAAACGCTCAGCCAAACAGGCTGTCTATAGCCAGTTAGCACCTAAAGCGATTTCAACTATTCCGCCATATGTTAGTAATGTTATTAAGATTTGTAGTTCCCTAGAAGAAAAAGGCATCAATCTAAAACGTAATATAAAAGACAAAAAAGCCACACTTGGCCAAATTGTCGCCTATATAGATAACAGTGTACTAACCACACGTCGCAGTGCTGAAAACATGATAAAAGCAGGCGAATCTTTATACAACTTAGATCATATAAAACAAGACCTTGAGCAAGATTCAATTAGACAAGTTCACTTACAAACACATATTGAAGCACTAATAGCTACATACAAACCAGCACATAAAAACGTTAATTTTATTATGACGGTTGGCCAAGATTTAATGGTAGAAACCTACCCGGGATCGTTAACTCATTTACTGACTATATTGCTCAATAATAGTTTAGAGCATGGTTTTAAAAACCGGACAGACAATGTTTTAATGGTTGAAGCATCGTTTAATAAAAGAAAAGGGCTTATTAATATTCGCGTAGAAGATAATGGCTTAGGCATTGATGCCGAAATTTTACAAGCGATCGATGACAATACCGATCATCCACAACTTGTTGGCATTGGTTTGGCATTAGCTAAGCAATTAGCTGAAGAAAAATTTAACGGAACCTTCAATATAAAAAGCAAAATTGACCGTTACACCCGAATCACACTCAATTTTCCGCAACAAGTAAATGCCCCCACAAAAGAAGCCACTCAACAAACAGAAAACGCACCAACGGACAACCAAGAATCATCTAGTTCCCCAAAAGGCGAAGCTTTATCGGCTGAGTAATAATGTTCGTAAAAGTTGACAGAAGATAATACTTATCGCCTTATAATTTTTCATTATTTACTAAGTTTAAATTAAGTTAAAAGACAGCTAGATTTATCACTCCACAAGAGGTAAATTAGCTACCCTTTAAAAATTGATTTTCAGAAACCCTTGCTTTAAATGGCAAAGTTTCCACATGGCTCTCTATTTTTAAATAATATTCAAGGGAATAAAAATAAATATAAAAAACAATAAGTTAAATACAAAAATAATAAATAATTCTTTTAATAGCACTATTAGCCCAAACTTTTTCAACAAAGTTATCCACAGCTTACGCAATTTTAATTGTGGAATTAGCTGTGCCTAAAATTCAGCAGTTCATCCGCTCAGCGTGATATACTCCATTTAAAATTAATAAACGGTACTAATTTTATGAGCAAAGTAGCAGATAACCCTCTCATATTGGTTGACGGTTCTTCATATTTATTCAGAGCTTTCCATGCTCCACCGCATTTAACCAATTCAAACGGTGAACCTACCGGCGCTGTTTATGGTGTCGTCAATATGTTACGCAGCTTAATTAATCGTTTTAAGCCAACTCAAATGGCAGTGATTTTTGATGCTAAAGGTAAAACATTCCGTAGCGATATGTATCCAGAATACAAAGCTAACCGCCCGCCTATGCCTGATGACTTGCGCGTTCAAATAAAGCCGTTACATCAAATAATAAAAGCCTTAGGTTTGCCCTTGATTTGTGTCGAAGGGGTTGAAGCCGATGATGTTATTGGCACGCTCGCCAAACAAGCCAGCGAACAAAATCGTCATGTTCTAATTAGCACTGGCGATAAAGACATGGCACAGCTAGTTAACCCTCATGTCACTTTAATTAATACCATGACTGATACCATTATGGATGAGTCAGGGGTAAAGGATAAATTTGGGATTGGCCCGGAACTGATAATCGATTATTTAGCTTTAATGGGCGATAAAGTTGATAATATTCCCGGCTTACCTGGGGTTGGTGAAAAAACCGCACTTGCTATGCTGCAAGGCATTGGTAGTATTGAAAAGCTTTACCAAGATCCAGATAAAGTAGCCAGCTTATCATTTCGCGGGGCTAAAACCATGCCCAAAAAATTACGCGAAAATGAAAACGAAGCTAAATTATCTTATCAATTAGCAACAATAAAGACCGATGTTGAGTTGGATTTAGCACATCAAGAATTAAATATCGAAGCGCCTGACCAAAACCAGCTCATCGAGCTTTATAAAGCGATGGAATTCAAACGTTGGCTGTCGGACGCAATTGGTCAGCAAGATACAAAAGCGCAAAGCGAAGTTGAAGAAATATCTGAAAAAGCAGCGGGCAATTACAGCTGCATTTTAGACAAAACCGAATTTAATCTATGGTTAGCTAAATTACAAAGCGCAGAGTTAATTGCATTTGATACTGAAACCACGTCTCTTAATTATATGCAGGCTGAAATAGTCGGTGTTTCTTTTGCTGTTGAAGCTGGTGAAGCTGCTTATGTGCCTGTGGCTCATGATTATGAAGATGCCCCCACACAACTGGATAGAGATTGGGTATTAAACCAGTTAAAGCCTTTGTTAGAAGATCCAAACAAAGCCATTGTTGGTCAAAATTTAAAATACGATAAACATGTGCTGGCCAATTATGATATTGATTTAAAAGGCATTGCACATGATTCTATGATTGAATCTTATGTTTACAATAGTGTAGGTACGCGCCATGATATGGACAGTTTAGCACTTAAATATTTAGGCCATAAAAATATTAGTTTTGAAGAAATAGCGGGTAAAGGCGCAAAACAGCTAACTTTTAATCAAATTCACCTTGATACTGCAGCACCTTACGCGGCAGAAGATGCAGACATTACACTTCAGCTTCATCAAAAACTATGGGATTTATTGGCAAAAGATGAAAAACTCAAAACGGTTTATCAAACCATAGAGTTGCCTTTAATTCCTGTGTTAAGCAAAATTGAACAAAATGGCGTTTTAATTGATAGCTATCAACTATCTAAGCAAAGTGAAGATATTTTAATTCGTTTAGCCAAACTTGAAGAACAAGCCCACGAAATCGCAGGCGAAAAATTTAACTTGAGTTCAACTAAACAGCTTCAAAAAATATTGTTTGAACAGCTCAATCACCCTGTTATCAAAAAAACACCAAAAGGTGCACCTTCTACTGCTGAAGAAGTCTTGCAAGAGCTGGCACTAGACTACCCGTTACCTAAAGTCATAATAGAATATCGTGGTTTAGCTAAATTAAAATCAACCTATACCGATAAATTACCGCTGATGGTTGCCAATAAAACAGGGCGAGTCCATACCTCTTATCATCAAGCAGTTACTGCCACAGGCCGGTTGTCTTCGACCGATCCAAACTTACAAAATATTCCAATTCGTAATGAAGAAGGGCGTAAAGTTCGTAAAGCGTTTGTCGCTCAAGATGGTTATAAAATAGTCGCAGCCGATTATTCACAAATCGAATTGAGAATAATGGCGCATTTGTCAGGTGATGAAGGTTTATTAACTGCATTTTCTGAAGGTAGAGATATCCATAAAGCCACAGCAGCGGAGGTCTTTAATACTGACCTAGATAAAGTAAGCTCAGAACAACGCCGGAGTGCTAAAGCTATTAACTTCGGGCTTATTTACGGTATGTCTGCATTTGGTTTATCTCGTCAATTAGGTATTCCAAGAGGCGAAGCTCAAAAATACATGGAGTTATATTTTGAACGCTACCCAGGTGTTTTGAAATATATGGAATCGACTCGAGCGTTTGCTGAAGAGCATGGCTATGTTGAGACGATATTTGGCCGCAGATTGCAGCTACCTGATATAAAAGCCCGCAATGGGGCCGTTAGAAAAGCCGCAGAGCGCGCTGCAATTAATGCCCCAATGCAAGGCACTGCCGCAGACATCATTAAATACGCTATGATTCAAGTTGATCAATGGATTACTGAACAAAACAATCAAGATGTCATTATGGTTATGCAGGTACACGATGAATTAGTATTTGAGATAAAAGCAAGCGCAGTTGAATCAGCACAAGCTAAAATTCAGCAAATAATGCAAGATGCGGCTAAATTGAAAGTCCCTTTATTAGTTGAGGCTGGTGTTGGAGAAAACTGGGATGAGGCGCATTAGACAGCATCTTAACCCTTTTACTATTTCAACCTGATATAAATCGTGCCGGCTGTACTTTTTTATTTGTCGCGGTGCGTTGTTCGGCTCTGAGTAATTTCAGAGCCGTCATAGCTAAACCTGCAAACACTAACACCTCTGTATTCACCATATCCATTAATTATAATCAGCTTCTTCTAAGTTAATTAGGCTTCAGCATAAGTGCTGTAAACTGAGAAACTATGCTGCATAAAAATAACACAATGGATGATATTTAATACTAACTGCTGATATATTGAATCCGAGCTCAGCAAAAGATCAAGGTGATAATATGAATAAAGCGACTAAATACCAGCAACGACAAAGAGACTGGCGCAATGGTGCCTTGGTCTATCAGGTTTTACCTGATCGCTTTGCACCTGCGACCGATCTCGATAGTAAAAAGCATCTTTACCCGGCACCTAAAAAATTAAAATCCTGGCAGCAAGCACCCCAACATGGTCACTATTTAGATAATGTAAAATTATGGAGCCACGAGATTGAATTTTGGGGTGGTGATTTCGCTAGCCTAAGCAACCACTTACACTACATTAAAAGCTTAAGCGTAGATGTAGTGTATTTAAACCCAATACATTTAGGCTATACCAATCACAAATATGACAGCTTAGACTTTCATAAAATTTCACCTGAATTTGGCAGCCGGGCCGATCTGTTAAAACTGGCTGATAAAATTCATACACTAGAGATGAAGTTAGTGCTAGATGGGGTTTTTAACCATATGGGACGCAATGCTCCAATATTTCAGCAGGCACTAGCCGATAAAAATAGCCAATACAGAAATTGGTTTATTTTTGATAATGCACTACCCGAGGGCTACCGTTGTTGGAATAACGCTGCCAATTTACCCGAATTAAATTTAGAAAACCCAGCAGTGCAAGCACATATTTGGGCCGGCGAAAACTCCGTTGTGCAGAGCTATTTAAAGCAAGGCATTGATGGCTGGCGTTTAGATGTTGCCCACGATATTGGCTATCAATTATTAACTGAACTAACTCAGGCCGTACACTCTGTTAATTCAAACGCCCTAATTGTTGGTGAAATATGGTGCTATCCACAAAACTGGTTAAAAGGCGCGGTTGATGGGGTTATGAATTTTACGGCTCGCGAAATCATCTGGCGAACTTGCCAGCAACACATAAAACCTCATATTGCTATGCGCATGTTAAAGCGCATGGTTGAAGACGCTGGCGTAGATAACCTGCTAAAATCTTGGCTTGTACTAGACAACCATGATACGCCAAGATTAGCGAGCATGCTGCCAGAATATGCCGATCAGCAACTGGCGCGAGCGCTGATGATGAGCTTGCCTGGCTCGCCTAACCTTTATTATGGCAGTGAACTTGGCATGCAAGGTGGTGACGATCCTTTAATGCGTGGCCCGATGCAATGGCAACTGAATACACCAGACAATCCACATTTAAAGGATCTCAAAGCATTAATCAAAATGCGAAAAAATAGTCCAGCATTAACCATTGGAGACATAAGATTTATTGATAGTGATAACTTACTCGCTTTTGAGCGTTATACGGACAGAGTGGCGGAATCTGTTTTTTGTTTATTTAATGTGAATTCAACCCCTGTCACTGAATACCTAATGACAACAAATTCGAGCCTGATGAATATGGGTGGGTTAAATAACGCTCTAACCGAACAACAAAGTGACATCTACATTAAAGCCGGCTTGATCAAAGTAACTCTACCGGCTAAAAGCTTTTTGTTTTTGTCTCCCAAGACACAGGCAGTGCAAGGTTACACTACCTATAAACGTGTCCCTTAATGACCGTGGTTATGATGACCGCCACCTAATGCATGACCATCTTCATGATAAAACCCAGTAGCACCGTGCTCAATAAAACCTAAATTAATCATTTTTCGTAAAAATGGATCGGCTTCGTTATCGCCAATATCTGCATAGTCTGTGGTTTGGTACCTGTCCCAAGCAGCAAACTGTTGTTTGATCTCTTTCAGGTTTGTATTCTTGTTAATCAGCTCAATTTGTGTGGTGTTATGCTGATTTTTTAAACGTGCTGATTTAACTAATTTAAGCGCTGGATACCATTCTAATTGAACTTGATAATCCGCTTTTTTAAAAGTTCTAAGCTGAACTTTATCACACCCAAAGCCCTGTTCTCCCACTACCTCCATCTGCTGAAGAAACGCCTCACTCATTAATTGGTATTTACTGTCCCAATTTTGGTCTTTTTTTAGTTCGGCAGGCTGATACTCAATACCGCGTTTGGCGTCTTCAAAATAGCGGATAGGACGGATTTGTCCGTTACGCACATGTTGCCACAACTCTGTGATTTTAGAAAACTCGTGAGCTACCTGCTCTTTTGAGCGCCATAAAATCATTTTTTTATCCTGCTTTGGTGCTGCAGACTGAGTAATTTTATATTCAGCTTTTAAATAATCTGGGTTGGTTGTGCATTGGCTGTTTTGTGCAAATAATTGCCCACAAAAAAGGCTTAAAAATAATAAAGTAATTTTGTTCACTGTATCTTCCAAATAAAACAGCGCCTCGATGATTGAGGCGCTGGATCAAACAATCGACTAATTAATCCGCCATTACAGCATCCGCTTGCGTAACTAAGTTACCTGCAAAATCCATTACATGGAAAATTAAGCTTTGCTCATTAGTACCTGCTAATAAGTGCGCACCTGGCCCTGAAGCGTAAACCCCAACATCTTCACCCGCATGGGTTTCAGAACCTAATGGGACTACGGCTTCTTGATGAAAACCGGGTTTTGTGGTGTCAACAGCAGCCAAGTCAACTCGACCTGTTACCGGATCATTGCCATAAATTGCATCGGCATCGGTTTCGTCTGCAAGATCTTTAAAACCTAAACCATTAGTGTAACCAACAGTGGTGTAAGGCATATTATCTGCAGCTAACGAGGGCTCGTCGCTACCAACAGGAATAACTTTACCCAAAATAGGATTACCGCGTTTAGGATAGCCAGCAATTGTAAATACATGGCTATGATCCGCAGTTACGATAATTAAGGTTTCTGAAGGATCGGTATTTTCCATTGCTACTTTAACGGCTTTAGCAAATTCAACCGTGTCATTTAATGCGTTATAAGCATTACCAGCATGATGCGCATGGTCAATACGGCCTGACTCAACCGTTAACAAAAATCCTTTGTCATTGTTATCTAAGATATCAATGGCTTTTTCCGTCATCTCTGATAATGAAGGTTCACCGACAATATCATTGCCGCGATCTGCTTCGTACTGCATATGAGATTCATTAAATAATGCAAATACACGCTCTGCAGTTGCCGTATCTAAACCATCAAAACCTGACTGGTCAATAATGTACTCACCATTTGGATACTTTGTTTTCCACTCTTGGGTTAGATCTCTACTGTCGGTTCGATCACCTTCAACTGAGCTAACCGCATCCGCAGAATTACTGCTGGCGTCTTTTGGCAAAAAGTGACGGCGTCCTCCGCCCATCACAACCTCTAAACCGTCTACATCTAAGCCTGTAAATCGGGCTTCTAAATTTGCTTCAAAATTAACCAACTGAGATGCAATATCTTCACAACCACCATCAATCGCATCTTGTGGCATATCAGAGATATCTTCCCAGTTACGATTTGCTGATTTCGCATAGGTAGCCGCGGGTGTCGCATGGGTAATTCGGGCTGTCGATAAAATACCCGTCGATTTGCCAGCAATCTCGGCCAATTCAATAGCGGTGATCAATTCATGTCCCTGAGTTGTGCTGCAATTACCGTATTCCACCGTTTCGTCAATGCCAATAACACCCACATCTGTTTTAACTCCAGAAATCATAGCTGTCATAGTACCGGCTGAATCTGGCGTTTGCGCATCCACGTTATAGGTTTTAACAAAACCTGAATACGGCAAGGTATCAAAGCTCAAGTTATGCTCTTCACCTAGTTTGCCATCCATTTGACCTGCTAAAATACGCGCTGCCGTCACCGTTGAGATACCCATACCATCGCCAACAAACAATATAATATTTTTAGCTTTTCCAGCTTCATTAATCGCAGACTGAGCATTGTTTTGGGCTGTGCTCATTTGTGTTTTAGCCGCTTTAAACCAGTCGTTATCTACCAAATTAGCCATTTGACTTTGTGTTAATGAGCTAGCCGGATCGTTACAATTTAATTCGCTATTTTCGATTTCATTGTCATCTAAGATGTCATTATCGTTATGATCAGTTCCGGTTAATTTTTCAGTTCCACCATTAATACATTGCTCTGAGCCAACTGAAATTTGATTAACCTGCGAGATCGTATTGTCATCAGAATCTGTGCTGAAATCCAACGTGCAACCCGCTAACGCTGTAGCGATTGCCAGTGGAAGTAATTTTAAAGTTTTCATAGTATTCGCCATTATTCTTCAGTTAATCCTAAAGCCTGATCCACAACGTGGAAGATCAGATTTTGTTCTACAACCCCTTGCACCAAATGCGCGCCTGGTCCCGTTGCATGCAATGAAATGTCTTCACCCGCATGAGTTTCTGAGCCCAATGGTACGGTTGTTTCCTGGTGGAAACCCGGTTGTGTTGTATCAACTGCGGTTAAATCAAAACGACCCGCCATGGCTGAATCGCTGTAAGCTGCATCTGCATTCGTTTCATCACCTAGATCGCGATAACCTAAACCATTGTTATAACCCAAAGTGGTATAAGGCATGTTGTCAGCAGCCAAACTTGGCTCGGTTGACCGAACAGGTATAACTTTACCTAAGATAGGATTGCCTCGTTTTGGATAACCTGCGATAGTGAAAACATGACTATGGTCAGCAGTCACCAGAATTAAGGTTTCGTTGGGATTAGTGTTGTCGTAAGCCGCTTGCACAGCTTTAGCAAATTCAATTGTATCGTTCAAAGCGTTGTAAGCGTTACCTGCATGGTGTGCATGGTCAATTCGGCCAGACTCAACTGTTAAGAAAAAACCTTTATCATTTTGTTTTAATAAGTCGATAGCTTTTTCTGTCATTTGTGATAGTGAAGGTTCACTCGCCACATCATTGCTTCGATCGGCTTCGTATTGCATATGTGATTCGTTAAATAGTGCCAACACCTTGCTAGCATCGCCAGGTATGCTATCAAATCCATTCTGATCGGTTACGTACAGCCCTTGCGGATAAATAGTTTTCCAGTCAGATGTTAAATCAATACCATCAGTACGGTCACCTTCGACGCTGCTAACCGCATCATTTGAGTTATAACTGGCATCTTTTGGTAAAAAGTGGCGGCGTCCTCCGCCCATCACAACATCAATCCCATCAACATCAATCCCTGGAAATCGTGCTTCCAGATTTTTTTCAAAATTAACAAGCTGAGAAGCTATATCTTCACAGCCACCATCTACAGCATCTTGAGGCATATCTGAGATATCTTCCCAGTTGCGATTCGCTGATTTAGCATAAGTTGCGGCTGGCGTAGCATGTGTAATGCGGGCAGTTGAAACGATCCCCGTCGCTAGCCCTTTAATCTCAGCTAACTCTGTTGTGGTAATCAGTTCGTTACCTGCAACGGTGGAACAATCGCCGTACTCAACGTCTTCATCAACCCCAATAACACCTACATCGGTTTTAACACCGGATGCCATTGCTGTCATTGTGCCGGCGGAATCTGGTGTTTGCGCATCAACATTATAGGTTTTAACCTGAGCGCTATAAGGGAAAGTTTCAAAACTAAGATAACCTTCTTCACCTAGGTTACCATTACGTTGACCTTCTAAAATGCGCGCTGCTGTCAGGGTAGAAACACCCATACCGTCACCGACAAATAGAATGACATTTTTAGCTTTGGATATTTTTTGTGCATCCGTCATAGAAACTTTGTCGGACAATTTTGTTTGGGCTTCCTGATACCAACTGCTCTGCACTTGGTTATCAGGCAAAACACCTGCGTAACAGTAAGCAGAGAGGCTAAAAGCCAAGCCTACTGCCTTTGAGATATTATTGATTTTCATGATTTGTTCCTGTGATTAAACTCAGAGCGTTAAGGAAACGACATTTATTTTTATTCCTTGCTAGTCAGATACTAAAAAGCGAATATGACAAAATAAGTCCATTACTATGACCGAAATATTAAACGTCAAGCATCCACTCGAATTAAGAAAATCTTATACCTGATAGAAAATAAATCGATTTCCATTAAGATCAGAAGAGCTTGATATATAATTTCAAGCCAGATTAAAGTGCTCAAAAGAAGACAAAACGACTTCAGTTATTGCCGTTTCTATTTGTAATATTGAGGAATTTTAATGTGTGGCGGGGGTTCTATTTCATAGCCGGTAATGGCGACTTCAGGTAATTCAATTTGTGGAAAGCTCACTTTACTGTATTCAAATTGCGATAAAATATGTTTTATACAATTTAGTCGTGCTCGCTTCTATCATCGCCAGCTTAGCTTGGGTATAATCGAACCAACGCTGGCGGCCTTCTAAATCCATCTCACTAAACTTCCAGCGCTTTCTGGGATCGGTTAGCCGTTTTCTAAAGCGTTTTTCTTGCTCTTCTGGCGATACCGAGAGCCAATATTTAAGCAAAATAATACCTGAATCAATCAACATGTTTTCAAATAATGGGCAAGATTTTAAAAAGCTTTGATATTCTTGTTGAGTGCAAAACCCCATTACTTTTTCTACACCGGCTCTGTTATACCAACTGCGATCAAAGATGGTAATTTCTCCTGCGCTGGGTAAATGCGTAACGTAACGCTGAAAATACCACTGAGATTTTTCTCGTTCTGTGGGTTTACCTAGAGCAACAGATTTAACTTGACGTGGGTTAAGCTGGTCAGTAATGGCTTTAATAACACCTCCTTTTCCCGCAGCATCTCGCCCTTCAAACAAAATAACTACTTTTAGACCTTCTTCTTTAACCCAATAATGCCATTTAACCAATTCTATTTGTAAATTGTGTAGCTCTTTTAAATAGGTTTCTTTTTTCATTCACCTAACCCTTTTTAATTTTAACTCGTTAAGCTTAGTAAAAAATACGACACCTATGCCAAAAAATTCTCCTTTTAGCGAAATAGGTACAAACAGTAACAAAATCTACTTTATAGATAGGAATAGCTCGCACCTACAGCTTAATATGTAAAAACATTGCAGATAAAGACAAACAAAGTTAAGCTTTTTGTATACAATTTTTGCTCAAAAAAGCAAATACTAATTTAAGGATATATTATGTTTAAACCGCTCGCGACCGGCCTACTGTTATCTATTCCCCTGCTCACATTCGCCAACTCAGAATTAAAGTTATCAGATCCCATTAAAGAAAGTATTCCATCCAGTTCAATTCAGGTTGGTGTCGAGTCAATTGCAACTGGCCTAACCTCGCCAGTAACAGGTACTTATGCACCAGGTGTAAAAGATTTCGTTTTTATTTTGGACCAAATTGGCAAAATTTATAGTCTTAATTTAAACAACCAAAAACTCAGTATGGTTGCTGATATGTCAGATCTTTTGGTGAGCATGCGCAATGAGTTTGACGAGCGTGGTTTACTCGGTTTAGCGTTTCACCCCGACTTTGCCAAAAATGGTTTAATGTATACTTATAGTTCGCAGCCAAACAAAGGCTCTGCCGATTTTGAGTTAAAAGATGGCAGCAAACCTAATCATCATGCTGTAGTGCAAGAATGGCAAACGCAAAAAGATAAAACGGCCGGCATAAAAATAAATACCGAGTCTCCTCGCGAAATTTTGCGTATTGCCCAACCTCAATTTAATCATAACGGAGGCACTTTAATTTTTGATGTTCAAAAAATGCTTCTACTCTCGTTGGGTGATGGAGGGCGTGCAGACGATCAAGGTCCAGGTCACGTAGAGGGGGGCAACGCTCAAGATCCCAGCCACCCATTAGGTTCTGTGTTACGTATCGACCCTTTGGCCACTGATGGCCGAAATCAAAACTATGGCATACCAAAAGATAACCCTTTTATTAATAAAAACGGTTTTATCCCAGAAATATTTATCTACGGTGTACGCAATCCCTATCGTATCAGTTATAGCTCAGGTACTTACTATATCGCAGATGTGGGACAGAATAGTGTTGAAGAGCTAACACTGGTCAAAGGTGGTGAAAACCTAGGCTGGCCACTAAAAGAAGGTAGTTTCGCCTTTGATATGAATGGCGACTCAGGTGGCTTTGTATACCCTTCTGATCAAGCTAAATTACCAGATGGTTTAACTGAGCCTAATATCGAATACGACCGAAACGAAGGAATTTCAATTATAGCTGGGCACGTGTATCACGGTCCTATTAAAGCATTAAATAATCAATTTATTTTTGCAGAATGGATGAGTCACTCGCTCCAACGTGGCAGGTTATTTGTACTTAAAGGAAAAAATGAATTTGCTGAAATTAAACTTAATTCATTCAAAAGTAAAATTTTGGGTTTTGTAGAGACAGCCAAAGGAGATGTGTTACTACTAACTTCTGAAAATGTAGGCCCTAACGGGGAAACAGGCAAAGTATGGAAATTGGTGGCCCCATAACAATTTAACCAAAAGCATATAGCATTAAAATTTAAGCGCTTTAAACCTATGAAATTAACAGTTTAAAGCGCTCCAATTAAGTGCATAAATATAATAGATTTAGAAAACACAGGGGTTAAAACGAAAAAAGCCCGACTCTTTCGAATCGGGCTGAATCTTGCGATGCTTTCACATCAAATTCTTATGTACAGGATGTACTGCATGTCTAAACTGCATGGATGCGTTGTTTAGACCTTATCCTAAAGGATAAAATAAAGAGCCTGGCAGTGTGCTACTCTCACATGGGAACTCCCACACTACCATCGCCGCTATTGTGTTTCACTTCTGAGTTCGAAATGGAATCAGGTGGTGCCACAATGCTTTGGCCGCCAGGCATAAGTCGGTTTGTTAATTCACTTTTCAGTCAATTAACCAATCAGGACAATACATAATAAAGAGTCAATCAAGTTTGTTTATTCATTCGCGCAGTCACACTTCACGTCATGTTAATAAACATTCGGCGTTGTATGGTTAAGCCTCACGGGTCATTAGTATTGGTTAGCTCAATGCCTCACAGCACTTACACACCCAACCTATCAACCTTGTAGTCTACAAGGGCCCTACTGGAGCTTATAGCTCAGTGAGAACTCATCTTGGGGCTCGCTTCCCGCTTAGATGCTTTCAGCGGTTATCGATTCCGAACTTAGCTACCGGGCAATGCTCTTGGCAGAACAACCCGAACACCAGTGGTTCGTCCACTCCGGTCCTCTCGTACTAGGAGAAGCCCCCCTCAATTCTCAAACGCCCACGGCAGATAGGGACCGAACTGTCTCACGACGTTCTAAACCCAGCTCGCGTACCACTTTAAATGGCGAACAGCCATACCCTTGGGACCGACTTCAGCCCCAGGATGTGATGAGCCGACATCGAGGTGCCAAACACCGCCGTCGATATGAACTCTTGGGCGGTATCAGCCTGTTATCCCCGGAGTACCTTTTATCCGTTGAGCGATGGCCCTTCCATTCAGAACCACCGGATCACTATGACCTACTTTCGTATCTGCTCGACGTGTCTGTCTCGCAGTTAAGCTGGCTTATGCCATTACACTAACCGTACGATGTCCGACCGTACTTAGCCAACCTTCGTGCTCCTCCGTTACGCTTTGGGAGGAGACCGCCCCAGTCAAACTACCCACCAGGCAATGTCCGCATTCCCGATTAGGGAACAACGTTAGAACATCAAACATACAAGGGTGGTATTTCAAGGTCGGCTCCACACCATCTAGCGACGATGCTTCAAAGCCTCCCACCTATCCTACACATGTAGGTTCAATGTTCACTGCCAAGCTGTAGTAAAGGTTCACGGGGTCTTTCCGTCTAGCCGCGGGTACACAGCATCTTCACTGCGATTTCAATTTCACTGAGTCTCGGGTGGAGACAGCGTGGCCATGATTACACCATTCGTGCAGGTCGGAACTTACCCGACAAGGAATTTCGCTACCTTAGGACCGTTATAGTTACGGCCGCCGTTTACCGGGGCTTCGATCAAGAGCTTCGACCTAAGTCTAACCCCATCAATTAACCTTCCGGCACCGGGCAGGTGTCATACCGTATACGTCATCTCTCGATTTAGCACAGTACTGTGTTTTTAATAAACAGTTCCAGCCACCTGGTTACTTCGACCACCTCTCGCTCCAGGCGTAAAGCCCTTCACAATAACGTGGCGTACCTTCTCCCGAAGTTACGGTACTATTTTGCCTAGTTCCTTCACCCGAGTTCTCTCAAGCGCCTTAGTATTCTCTACCTGACCACCTGTGTCGGTTTGGGGTACGGTTCTTAATGACCTGAAGCTTAGAAGATTTTCCTGGAAGTATGGCATCAACTACTTCACCCCCTTGGGGGCTCGTCTCGTGTCTCAGTCTTAAGGAAATCCGGATTTACCTAAATCTCCAACCTACACACTTTCACATGGACTACCAACGCCATGCTAGTTTAGCCTGCTCCGTCTCTCCGTCGCAGTCATTAAAAGTACGGGAATATTAACCCGTTTCCCATCGATTACGGCTTTCGCCCTCACCTTAGGGGCCGACTTACCCTGCCCTGATTAGCATGGGACAGGAAACCTTGGTCTTTCGGCGAGGGGGTTTTTCACCCCCTTTATCGTTACTCATGTCAGCATTCGCACTTCTGATATGTCCAGCATGCCTTACAGCTTTGCCTTCAACCACTTACAGAACGCTCCCCTACCACTTGAACCTAAGTTCAAATCCGCAGCTTCGGTTGCTTATTTAGCCCCGTTACATCTTCCGCGCAGGCCGACTCGACTAGTGAGCTATTACGCTTTCTTTAAAGGGTGGCTGCTTCTAAGCCAACCTCCTAGCTGTCTAAGCCTTCCCACATCGTTTCCCACTTAATAAGCATTGGGGACCTTAGCTGGCGGTCTGGGTTGTTGCCCTCTTCACGATGGACGTTAGCACCCACCGTGTGTCTCCCGGATATTACTCTCAGGTATTCGGAGTTTGCAAAGGGTTGGTAAGTCGGGATGACCCCCTAGCCTTAACAGTGCTCTACCCCCTGAGGTATTCGTCCGAGGCGCTACCTAAATAGCTTTCGGGGAGAACCAGCTATCTCCCGGCTTGATTAGCCTTTCACTCCGATCCACAGGTCATCCCCTAACTTTTCAACGTTAGTGGGTTCGGTCCTCCAATTGATGTTACTCAATCTTCAACCTGCCCATGGATAGATCGCCGGGTTTCGGGTCTATACCTAGCAACTCTACGCGCAGTTAACACTCGCTTTCGCTACGGCTCCCCTATTCGGTTAACCTTGCTACTAAATATAAGTCGCTGACCCATTATACAAAAGGTACGCAGTCACAGAACAAGTCTGCTCCCACTGCTTGTACGTACACGGTTTCAGGTTCTATTTCACTCCCCTCACAGGGGTTCTTTTCGCCTTTCCCTCACGGTACTGGTTCACTATCGGTCAATTGGGAGTATTTAGCCTTGGAGGATGGTCCCCCCGTCTTCAGTCAAGATATCACGTGTCCCGACCTACTTAATGCGTGAATGATAAATCTTCATATACAGGGCTATCACCTTCTATGGCTGCACTTTCCAGTGCATTCTACTAATTTATCATTCATCGGCTGTTCCCCGTTCGCTCGCCGCTACTTGGGGAATCTCGGTTGATTTCTGTTCCTCGGGGTACTTAGATGTTTCAGTTCTCCCGGTTTGCCTCTTACACCTATGTATTCAGTGCAAGATACTCTAAAAAGAGTGGGTTGCCCCATTCGGAAATCTATAACTTAAGCGTCTTTTATCGACTCGTCATAGCTTATCGCAGATTAACACGTCCTTCATCGCCTCCAATTGCCTAGGCATCCACCGTGCACGCTTAGTCACTTAACCATACAACCCGAATGTTTATCCAGATTGTACGTAGGACTGCTTGCTACTTTGAATACTAATTCAACTTGATTGAATTCGTTTTTCTTTATTACTTCTTGTCCAGATTGTTAAAGAGCGTGGTTAAAAAAACCAAACAAAATAATTAGCGTTAACTATTTTGTTTGGTTTCTGTGTACCTGACTTCGTTTTATATAATAATGCAAAAGTGGTGGAGCTAAGCAGGATCGAACTGCTGACCTCCTGCGTGCAAGGCAGGCGCTCTCCCAGCTGAGCTATAGCCCCATTTTTGCAGTCTTTTTTCGTAAATGTAATTCACTTTAATTCAAGGCATTTTAATGCGAACGTTTAGCCTGCTAAACGAGTATTAAAATAACGCAGAAGTAATGTGAATTTGGTAGGTCTGGGCAGACTTGAAATAACCAAGCCGACTCACCGCTAATATCAAGAGCGGGGTGCGCTCTAACTTATCAACGTCCTACGTTATTGGTAGGTCTGGGCAGACTTGAACTGCCGACCTCACCCTTATCAGGGGTGCGCTCTAACCAGCTGAGCTACAGACCTATACTTAATCTTTCACTTCAACTTGTCGGCAAACCGACCTCACCGCTTTACAAGGGATTGGGGTGCTAACTAGCTGAGCTACAGACCTATCTTATGACTTTCATCATTCGGTCTGTTGACCTTACGAAGTCTTTCTTTCAGTAACCAGTTATTTATCTGTGTGAACACTGTGCATGTTTAATGAATTTTTGTAAGGAGGTGATCCAGCCCCAGGTTCCCCTAGGGCTACCTTGTTACGACTTCACCCCAGTCATGAACCACAAAGTGGTAAGCGCCCAATGTTAAGCTACCTACTTCTTTTGCAGCCCACTCCCATGGTGTGACGGGCGGTGTGTACAAGGCCCGGGAACGTATTCACCGCAGCATTCTGATCTGCGATTACTAGCGATTCCGACTTCATGGAGTCGAGTTGCAGACTCCAATCCGGACTACGAACAGCTTTAAGGGATTCGCACACTATCGCTAGTTAGCTGCCCTCTGTACTGTCCATTGTAGCACGTGTGTAGCCCATCCCGTAAGGGCCATGATGACTTGACGTCGTCCCCACCTTCCTCCGGTTTATCACCGGCAGTCTCCTTAGAGTTCCCGACCGAATCGCTGGTAACTAAGGATAAGGGTTGCGCTCGTTGCGGGACTTAACCCAACATTTCACAACACGAGCTGACGACAGCCATGCAGCACCTGTCTCACGATTCCCGAAGGCACACTAAAATCTCTTCTAGCTCTCGTGGATGTCAAGGGATGGTAAGGTTCTTCGCGTTGCATCGAATTAAACCACATGCTCCACCGCTTGTGCGGGCCCCCGTCAATTCATTTGAGTTTTAGCCTTGCGGCCGTACTCCCCAGGCGGTCTACTTATCGCGTTAGCTTCGCTACTCACGGATTAAATCCACAAACAGCAAGTAGACATCGTTTACGGCGTGGACTACCAGGGTATCTAATCCTGTTCGCTACCCACGCTTTCGCACCTCAGTGTCAGTAATGGGCCAGGGGGCCGCCTTCGCCACCGGTATTCCTTCAGATCTCTACGCATTTCACCGCTACACCTGAAATTCTACCCCCCTCTCCCTTACTCTAGCATGACAGTTCTGAATGCACGGCCGAGGTTGAGCCCCGGTTTTTCACACCCAGCTTATCACGCCACCTACGTGCGCTTTACGCCCAGTAATTCCGATTAACGCTTGCACCCTCCGTATTACCGCGGCTGCTGGCACGGAGTTAGCCGGTGCTTCTTCTGTCAGTAACGTCACAGTAAGTTGGTATTAACAACTTACCTTTCCTCCTGACTGAAAGTGCTTTACAACCCGAAAGCCTTCTTCACACACGCGGCATGGCTGCATCAGGGTTTCCCCCATTGTGCAATATTCCCCACTGCTGCCTCCCGTAGGAGTCTGGGCCGTGTCTCAGTCCCAGTGTGGCTGATCATCCTCTCAAACCAGCTAGAGATCGTCGCCTTGGTAGGCCATTACCCCACCAACTAGCTAATCTCACTTGGGTTCATCTCGTCGCAGGAGCCATAAAGGCCCCCTTTAACCCGTAGGTATTATGCGGTATTAGCCATCGTTTCCAATGGTTATCCCCCACAACGAGGCAGATACCCAAGCATTACTCACCCGTCCGCCGCTCGACGCCTGAGAGCAAGCTCTCATCGTTTCCGCTCGACTTGCATGTGTTAGGCCTGCCGCCAGCGTTCAATCTGAGCCATGATCAAACTCTTCAAAAAAGTTTTTAAATCTTGCTCAATTAACTCAAAATCACATTTTCATGTGAGCCTGAATAAATTGATAAATTGTTCATTCATCAAATCTATGCCAGTGCTCACACAGATAAATAAGGTTACCTAATTTTTAAAGAACAGTCGTTAAAGCAGCAATCTGCTGTAACGAGGCGCGTATAATACGCTTATATTTCAATAAGTCAACAACTTATTTTAAATAGTTATCTATTTAAAATAACCTGTCAAAAAAGTTATTTATGTACAGGATGTACTGCATGTCTAAACTGCATAAATGCGTTGTTTAGACCTTATCCTAAAGGATAAAATAAAGAGCCTGGCAGTGTGCTACTCTCACATGGGAACTCCCACACTACCATCGCCGCTATTGTGTTTCACTTCTGAGTTCGAAATGGAATCAGGTGGTGCCACAATGCTTTGGCCGCCAGGCATAAGTCGGTTTGTTAATTCACTTTTCAGTCAATTAACCAATCAGGACAATACATAATAAAGAGTCAATCAAGTTTGTTTATTCATTCGCGCAGTCACACTTCACGTCATGTTAATAAACATTCGGCGTTGTATGGTTAAGCCTCACGGGTCATTAGTATTGGTTAGCTCAATGCCTCACAGCACTTACACACCCAACCTATCAACCTTGTAGTCTACAAGGGCCCTACTGGAGCTTATAGCTCAGTGAGAACTCATCTTGGGGCTCGCTTCCCGCTTAGATGCTTTCAGCGGTTATCGATTCCGAACTTAGCTACCGGGCAATGCTCTTGGCAGAACAACCCGAACACCAGTGGTTCGTCCACTCCGGTCCTCTCGTACTAGGAGAAGCCCCCCTCAATTCTCAAACGCCCACGGCAGATAGGGACCGAACTGTCTCACGACGTTCTAAACCCAGCTCGCGTACCACTTTAAATGGCGAACAGCCATACCCTTGGGACCGACTTCAGCCCCAGGATGTGATGAGCCGACATCGAGGTGCCAAACACCGCCGTCGATATGAACTCTTGGGCGGTATCAGCCTGTTATCCCCGGAGTACCTTTTATCCGTTGAGCGATGGCCCTTCCATTCAGAACCACCGGATCACTATGACCTACTTTCGTATCTGCTCGACGTGTCTGTCTCGCAGTTAAGCTGGCTTATGCCATTACACTAACCGTACGATGTCCGACCGTACTTAGCCAACCTTCGTGCTCCTCCGTTACGCTTTGGGAGGAGACCGCCCCAGTCAAACTACCCACCAGGCAATGTCCGCATTCCCGATTAGGGAACAACGTTAGAACATCAAACATACAAGGGTGGTATTTCAAGGTCGGCTCCACACCATCTAGCGACGATGCTTCAAAGCCTCCCACCTATCCTACACATGTAGGTTCAATGTTCACTGCCAAGCTGTAGTAAAGGTTCACGGGGTCTTTCCGTCTAGCCGCGGGTACACAGCATCTTCACTGCGATTTCAATTTCACTGAGTCTCGGGTGGAGACAGCGTGGCCATGATTACACCATTCGTGCAGGTCGGAACTTACCCGACAAGGAATTTCGCTACCTTAGGACCGTTATAGTTACGGCCGCCGTTTACCGGGGCTTCGATCAAGAGCTTCGACCTAAGTCTAACCCCATCAATTAACCTTCCGGCACCGGGCAGGTGTCATACCGTATACGTCATCTCTCGATTTAGCACAGTACTGTGTTTTTAATAAACAGTTCCAGCCACCTGGTTACTTCGACCACCTCTCGCTCCAGGCGTAAAGCCCTTCACAATAACGTGGCGTACCTTCTCCCGAAGTTACGGTACTATTTTGCCTAGTTCCTTCACCCGAGTTCTCTCAAGCGCCTTAGTATTCTCTACCTGACCACCTGTGTCGGTTTGGGGTACGGTTCTTAATGACCTGAAGCTTAGAAGATTTTCCTGGAAGTATGGCATCAACTACTTCACCCCCTTGGGGGCTCGTCTCGTGTCTCAGTCTTAAGGAAATCCGGATTTACCTAAATCTCCAACCTACACACTTTCACATGGACTACCAACGCCATGCTAGTTTAGCCTGCTCCGTCTCTCCGTCGCAGTCATTAAAAGTACGGGAATATTAACCCGTTTCCCATCGATTACGGCTTTCGCCCTCACCTTAGGGGCCGACTTACCCTGCCCTGATTAGCATGGGACAGGAAACCTTGGTCTTTCGGCGAGGGGGTTTTTCACCCCCTTTATCGTTACTCATGTCAGCATTCGCACTTCTGATATGTCCAGCATGCCTTACAGCTTTGCCTTCAACCACTTACAGAACGCTCCCCTACCACTTGAACCTAAGTTCAAATCCGCAGCTTCGGTTGCTTATTTAGCCCCGTTACATCTTCCGCGCAGGCCGACTCGACTAGTGAGCTATTACGCTTTCTTTAAAGGGTGGCTGCTTCTAAGCCAACCTCCTAGCTGTCTAAGCCTTCCCACATCGTTTCCCACTTAATAAGCATTGGGGACCTTAGCTGGCGGTCTGGGTTGTTGCCCTCTTCACGATGGACGTTAGCACCCACCGTGTGTCTCCCGGATATTACTCTCAGGTATTCGGAGTTTGCAAAGGGTTGGTAAGTCGGGATGACCCCCTAGCCTTAACAGTGCTCTACCCCCTGAGGTATTCGTCCGAGGCGCTACCTAAATAGCTTTCGGGGAGAACCAGCTATCTCCCGGCTTGATTAGCCTTTCACTCCGATCCACAGGTCATCCCCTAACTTTTCAACGTTAGTGGGTTCGGTCCTCCAATTGATGTTACTCAATCTTCAACCTGCCCATGGATAGATCGCCGGGTTTCGGGTCTATACCTAGCAACTCTACGCGCAGTTAACACTCGCTTTCGCTACGGCTCCCCTATTCGGTTAACCTTGCTACTAAATATAAGTCGCTGACCCATTATACAAAAGGTACGCAGTCACAGAACAAGTCTGCTCCCACTGCTTGTACGTACACGGTTTCAGGTTCTATTTCACTCCCCTCACAGGGGTTCTTTTCGCCTTTCCCTCACGGTACTGGTTCACTATCGGTCAATTGGGAGTATTTAGCCTTGGAGGATGGTCCCCCCGTCTTCAGTCAAGATATCACGTGTCCCGACCTACTTAATGCGTGAATGATAAATCTTCATATACAGGGCTATCACCTTCTATGGCTGCACTTTCCAGTGCATTCTACTAATTTATCATTCATCGGCTGTTCCCCGTTCGCTCGCCGCTACTTGGGGAATCTCGGTTGATTTCTGTTCCTCGGGGTACTTAGATGTTTCAGTTCTCCCGGTTTGCCTCTTACACCTATGTATTCAGTGCAAGATACTCTAAAAAGAGTGGGTTGCCCCATTCGGAAATCTATAACTTAAGCGTCTTTTATCGACTCGTCATAGCTTATCGCAGATTAACACGTCCTTCATCGCCTCCAATTGCCTAGGCATCCACCGTGCACGCTTAGTCACTTAACCATACAACCCGAATGTTTATCCAGATTGTACGTAGGACTGCTTGCTACTTTGAATACTAATTCAACTTGATTGAATTCGTTTTTCTTTATTACTTCTTGTCCAGATTGTTAAAGAGCGTTGGATGTTAACGTTGCCGTTAAAAAAACCAAACTGAAGCATTGATGCAGTTTATTGCACCCCAACACTTGGGTTTGGTTTTTGCTTGCCTTTAAATTTGATAACCGTTTATTTATCTGTGTGAACACTGTGCACGTTTAATGAATTTTTGTAAGGAGGTGATCCAGCCCCAGGTTCCCCTAGGGCTACCTTGTTACGACTTCACCCCAGTCATGAACCACAAAGTGGTAAGCGCCCAATGTTAAGCTACCTACTTCTTTTGCAGCCCACTCCCATGGTGTGACGGGCGGTGTGTACAAGGCCCGGGAACGTATTCACCGCAGCATTCTGATCTGCGATTACTAGCGATTCCGACTTCATGGAGTCGAGTTGCAGACTCCAATCCGGACTACGAACAGCTTTAAGGGATTCGCACACTATCGCTAGTTAGCTGCCCTCTGTACTGTCCATTGTAGCACGTGTGTAGCCCATCCCGTAAGGGCCATGATGACTTGACGTCGTCCCCACCTTCCTCCGGTTTATCACCGGCAGTCTCCTTAGAGTTCCCGACCGAATCGCTGGTAACTAAGGATAAGGGTTGCGCTCGTTGCGGGACTTAACCCAACATTTCACAACACGAGCTGACGACAGCCATGCAGCACCTGTCTCACGATTCCCGAAGGCACACTAAAATCTCTTCTAGCTCTCGTGGATGTCAAGGGATGGTAAGGTTCTTCGCGTTGCATCGAATTAAACCACATGCTCCACCGCTTGTGCGGGCCCCCGTCAATTCATTTGAGTTTTAGCCTTGCGGCCGTACTCCCCAGGCGGTCTACTTATCGCGTTAGCTTCGCTACTCACGGATTAAATCCACAAACAGCAAGTAGACATCGTTTACGGCGTGGACTACCAGGGTATCTAATCCTGTTCGCTACCCACGCTTTCGCACCTCAGTGTCAGTAATGGGCCAGGGGGCCGCCTTCGCCACCGGTATTCCTTCAGATCTCTACGCATTTCACCGCTACACCTGAAATTCTACCCCCCTCTCCCTTACTCTAGCATGACAGTTCTGAATGCACGGCCGAGGTTGAGCCCCGGTTTTTCACACCCAGCTTATCACGCCACCTACGTGCGCTTTACGCCCAGTAATTCCGATTAACGCTTGCACCCTCCGTATTACCGCGGCTGCTGGCACGGAGTTAGCCGGTGCTTCTTCTGTCAGTAACGTCACAGTAAGTTGGTATTAACAACTTACCTTTCCTCCTGACTGAAAGTGCTTTACAACCCGAAAGCCTTCTTCACACACGCGGCATGGCTGCATCAGGGTTTCCCCCATTGTGCAATATTCCCCACTGCTGCCTCCCGTAGGAGTCTGGGCCGTGTCTCAGTCCCAGTGTGGCTGATCATCCTCTCAAACCAGCTAGAGATCGTCGCCTTGGTAGGCCATTACCCCACCAACTAGCTAATCTCACTTGGGTTCATCTCGTCGCAGGAGCCATAAAGGCCCCCTTTAACCCGTAGGTATTATGCGGTATTAGCCATCGTTTCCAATGGTTATCCCCCACAACGAGGCAGATACCCAAGCATTACTCACCCGTCCGCCGCTCGACGCCTGAGAGCAAGCTCTCATCGTTTCCGCTCGACTTGCATGTGTTAGGCCTGCCGCCAGCGTTCAATCTGAGCCATGATCAAACTCTTCAAAAAAGTTTTTAAATCTTGCTCAATTAACTCAAAATCACATTTTCATGTGAGCCTGAATAAATTGATAAATTGTTCATTCATCAAATCTATGCCAGTGCTCACACAGATAAATAAGGTTACCTAATTTTTAAAGAACGTTGCGGATATTCCGCTGCTTCTTACCGAAGCGAGGCCGCGCATTCTACGCTGTCCTCTTTTGTTGTCAAGCCTTTATTTTTCGTTATTGATATTTAACGTTAAACAGGCCTTTTCAACGGTTTGAACTCTATTGAGCTGCGCATTCACTCGCTGATGTTTGTCTGCGTGTTGCTGCGTTGTGGGGGCGCATTATAGGGACTAATTAAACCCCGTCAACGCTTTTTTTGAATTTATTTGAAATTAAAGTTTGTTTGCTTAATTAACCTACAACTTGCTTATTTATTGGCTTTGTGTCTAACTTACACCTACCTTTTACCAACAAATTTATGACATATGAAAGCTCACCGAAGTTATAAAAAAATTTCACCCACCATAGCTAACACTGCGTACGTTGATGAGAGCGCTGTTTTGATTGGTGATATAGTAATAGATCAAGATTCCAGCGTTTGGCCATTAGTTGCCGCAAGGGGCGATGTTAATTATATAAAAATAGGTCAAAGAACCAATATACAGGATGGCTCAGTTTTACACGTTACCCGCTCAAGCTTATCCAACCCTGACGGCTACCCACTTATTATTGGTGATGATGTCACTATTGGGCATAAGGCGATGCTTCATGGCTGTTATATCGCGAATCGAGTTTTAATTGGCATGGGTGCCATTGTATTAGACGGTGCGATTATCGAAGATGATGTGATGTTAGCTGCTGGTGCTTTAGTTGCCCCAAACAAAAAATTAGAATCAGGCTTTTTATATAAAGGAAGTCCGGCGACCCAAGCCAGAAAGTTAACTCAAGCCGAATTAGACTTTTTAAAACAATCAGCTTTGAATTATGTTGAATTAAAAGATGACTATTTATAAATAGTCATCTTTTATTCAAGTCAATTACACTAAAACTACAATTCACCACGTAATTTTTCGACAACAGCTAAAAGGTCAGGCTTAACGTTGCGCCATATATAAAAACTTTCAGCTGCTTGTCCAACTAACATTCCTAAACCATCAAGTGCTAATTTAACGCCATTTTGGTAGGCCCATTCAACAAATAAAGTTGGTTTATCACCATAAACCATGTCATAAGCATAAGCATTCTGTTTGAAAATTTTACTAGGTACTGCGGGTAATTCGTTTGTTAAGCTGGTCGAAGTAGAATTAATCACTAAATCATAGCTTTCGTCCAACTCATTAAAAGCTTTTGCCTCTATATTGCCAAAATGGCCAAAACGCTGGGCAAGCTCTGTTGCTTTGCTAACGGTTCTGTTTGCTATAACCAACATCCTAGGTTGTGATTGCAAGAGTGGTTGTATAACTCCACTGGCAGCACCACCGGCTCCAACTAATAAAATCGACATACCTTTTAAACAAATTCCATTAGCCAACAAATCATTTACTAAACCAGGGCCATCGGTTGTATCTGCTTCTATTGTTCCGTCTTCTAAAAAAGATAAGGTATTAGCGGCTTGCGCCAATTGCGCTCGCTCGCTCACTTTATTTGCTAAGTTGAATGCTCGCTCTTTAAAAGGCATAGTCACGTTACACCCTTTACCACCCGCTTTTATAAAATGAGCGATATCTTGCTCAAAGGTATCAAGTTCAGATAACTGGGAGGTATACTCAATAGCTTGATCTGTTTGTTTGGCAAACTCAGTATGAATCAAAGGTGATTTACTTTGTTTTATTGGGTTACCATATACTTTGTACTGATCCATTAGAATCCTAAATTATTACCGAGAGTTAAGTTTGTTTGGCATTAAAAAGATATTTTCGAAGAAAAACAAGTCTACTATGAATCAAAATACCCCTTATTACTTAATTGGCGGTGAAAAAGTTGTCTATCAACTTGCCAACCGATTTTACGATATAATGGAATCTGACCCGCACGCTGCAGATTTATTAGCCATTCATCCAAAACCACTAAATAGTGTCCGAGTGAGATTTTTTGAGTTTTTATCCGGTTGGTTAGGCGGGCCTGATTTATTTGTACAAAAATACGGTCATCCACGCTTAAGAGCTCGTCATTTGCCGTTTTCCGTGACAATTCACCAGAGAGATTTATGGATGTTGTGTATGAATCAAGCACTTGATGATGTCATTAAAAATGAGCAAATTCGCCGCGAGTTACAAAAAAGCTTTTATCAACTCGCGACCCACATGATTAATTCAAATTGAGCCAGTCTTGTGGTTTTAAATACCTTTCATATAATTTAGCCTCGGCACTACCGGGTTCTGGCTGGTAATTATATTCCCATCTGGCAAGTGGTGGCATTGACATTAAAATTGATTCTGTACGCCCACCACTTTGCAGGCCAAATAAAGTGCCACGATCAAATACCAAATTGAACTCAACATAACGACCCCGGCGATACAGTTGAAATTGACGCTGAGCTTCACTAAATTCAGTATTTTTACGTTTGTCGATAATAGGGACATAAGCATCAATAAAACCTAACCCCACTTTTTTAATATAATCAAAACACGTTTCAAAAGGCCATTGATTTAAATCATCAAAGAAGAGCCCACCTACGCCTCGGGTTTCTGCTCTATGTTTAAGGTAAAAATAATCATCACACCATTTTTTGTGCTCTGCATAAACCGTATTTCCAAATGGTTCACAAAGCTCATAGGCGGTTTTATGCCAGTGAACAACATCTTCTTCAAAAGGGTAATAGGGCGTTAAATCAAACCCACCGCCGAACCACCAGACAGGCACTTCACCCTCTTTTTCTGCTATAAAAAATCGTACATTTGCATGTGATGTTGGAATGTTAGGGTTTTTAGGGTGGATAACCAAAGACACGCCACAGGCTTGCCAACTTCTCCCCGCCAATTCAGGACGATGTGCCGTTGCAGATGGAGGCATTGTA
Organism: Catenovulum adriaticum; assembly: GCF_026725475.1. NCBI lineage: Bacteria > Pseudomonadati > Pseudomonadota > Gammaproteobacteria > Alteromonadales > Alteromonadaceae > Catenovulum > Catenovulum adriaticum. The sequence continues at coordinate 74,914 of NZ_CP109965.1, read as the reverse complement.
CTGCCAAAAACATGTGAAAAATTTACGCCACCTTGCTCAATCACATTACCATTTGTCATAACTCGAGTTCGGCCACCTCCGCCCTCTTCTCTTCGCCACGCATCTTCCACAAATTTAGCGCCACCATCTGATACTTCTAATGATTGGCAAATTTGATCCTGTAGTGCTAATAAGAATGTTTTGACTTGATTGATATCAACTTGACTCATGATCTAAATACTTCTTGTGTTAACGGGTTGATGATTGTACTAGGTTTATCTGATTGGCCTATTTGACCTGGGACAATAAAATCGACTTTATCTGAAAAAATTTGCTCAACTTCACTAAATGATTTAGCTGATGGCTGACCGGATAAATTAGCACTCGTTGACACAATAGGTTTACCAAATTGGCGACATAATTCTCGCGCAATAGGATGGTTGGTCACTCTCACTGCAATTGTAGAAAACTGACCTGTTAATAGTGATGATACAGAATTAAGTGTTGGCAATAATAAAGTATAAGGACCAGGCCAATGGGATAAAACTTGATACCGTTTATCCTGAGGAATTTTGCTGTCATCAACATAACGCATCAGTTGCGAATAGTCACTCGCAATAAGAATAACGCCTTTTTCTTTTGGTCTTTGCTTTAATTGAAGAATTTTTTCAACCGCAGGGAAATTATCAGGATCACAGCCTAAACCGAAACAAGACTCAGTAGGATAAGCCACAACCCCACCCTGAGTTAATGCGTCAACGGCACCCGTGTAAATGCTTTGCTTAGTTTCAGACATAAAATGGGTTTAAATAAATTGAAATACAAGGATTATATACCGAACACAAATAAAAGCTAATTTGCAGGCTCAATTTTACAGCCACACTTTTTTTGTGGACACACCCATTGAATTTTACCTCTAAGCTTTTTTTCCACCATAATTGGCCAACTACAATCAGGGCATGAATGAGAGACGGGTTGGTAATTTAAAGCATACTTGCATTTAGGGTAAGCTGAGCAGGCATAAAATAACTTTCCAAATCTGTTTTGCCGCTGAATTATTTCGCCTGATTGGCATTTAGGACAAGTAATATCGGTTGTTTGGGTTTCAGCTTGATCAGTATGATCCACAAAGTCGCATTCAGGGTACTGAGTGCAGCCAATAAAAATACCATAACGACCATGCTTAACAGCCAGTTCATGTTGGCATTTAGGGCAGGATGAACCTTCAATAATTTTATTGGTGTTATCTTGTTCTTGGTGTAAAGGCTTAATGTATTCACATTTAGGGTAAGTACTGCAACCTAAAAAAGGCCCTTTTTTACCACTTCGAAAAACAAGCTCGGCATTGCACTCAGGACAAGACTGAGTCTCTTTTTCGAGTGCAGCTGTTGATTGCTTAAATAATTCAGGTGCTTTATCTGACATACAGACACAATAACACTATCGCCAAACAAACACCAAAATAATCACTAATGCAACATACCTTCTGGTTCTTCAAACACCAATTCTTCCATTTGGTTATAAGCAGTTTCATGTCCAGGAACATTAAATAAAACCATCAAAATAACCCATTTAAGATCGTCCAATAAAAACTCAGGTGTTTCTAGTTCCATTACTCTATCGATAACCATTTCACGGGTTTCTATATCAAGCACATTAATTTGCTCTAAAAACAGAATGAACCCTTGGCTTTTAGCATCTATGCGCATTTTCTCATCTTCGGTATAAACCCGAACTGAGGGACTGTGCGATGCTTTAGTTAAATAGGGAATGGTATCTGCGTTTTGTAAATCTGCCAGCTTTTCAAGCCAATGCAAAGCCTTGTAGATTTCGTCAACTTCGAAACCTGCTTTAAGTAATTCATCCGTTAGCTGGTCGTGATCAACCATCACCTCAGCTTCGCTATGAACATAGTTTTCAAACAAGTACATGAGGATATCAAACATATCTATTCCCTCCTCAATCGAATGTAACCACCCGAAGTAGCAGCAATGAGACCTTGTAATTCAAGATCCAGAAGTTGAGATAAAACCATATCGACGGGTTGTTGTGTCCTTTCGACTAACTCATCAATCGAAGTCACCTCATAATCTAACTTAACCAACAATTCGTTACTTGTGAAGTTTTCTTTATTATTTTTTTCATTATTTTGAGAAAAAAGCGATAAATTTACCGTCTTAGCATGTTCCGGCAACTCTTCGAGCAAGTCTTCTATAGTTTGTACTAATTTAGCGCCTTGTTGGATCAATTGGTGACAACCTTTACTTCTAGGGTCGTGAATACTACTTGGGATAGCAAATATTTCTCGATTTTGTTCTAACGCAAATTTAGCCGTAATGAGCGAACCGCTTTTTAACGCCGCCTCTACCACTAAAACGCCTAAACTTAACCCACTAATGATTCTATTTCGCCTAGGAAAGTGCTGAGCTCTAGCTTGAGTTCCTGGAGGAAATTCCGATACAACCAGACCTGAGTCTATAATTTTTTGATATAGCTGAAAATTGCGTTTAGGGTAAATTACATCAGGGCCTGTTCCTAATACTGCAATGGTTTTACCATTCGCTTCAAGTGCCCCTTTGTGTGCATGGCCATCAATGCCTGCAGCAAAACCGCTGGTTACTACCAGTCCATTTTGAGTTAATGCTTTGGCAAATTGGAAAGCATTGTCTTGCCCATAAAGTGAAGCACTACGGCTACCAACTAAAGCTACTTGAGCTTGGTTTAACAACTCAGGCTCACCAATAGCAAACAAAACCAGAGGTGGTGAACTTATTTGTTTTAGTCGCTCAGGATAGGCTTCACTTTGATAATGAATAATATGATGGCTGGAATGTTGTCGCTGCCAATTCAGTAAACGTTCAATTTCAGCAAAATTAATATGATTAATGGTATTAATTTGCTCAGGCTTAAATCCATAACCCGCTAACGATGTCGAATCACTTGCAAATAGCTCAGGTAAGCTTTTGAATTCTAATATTTTTAAAAGCTGACTAACTCTTAACCCTTTGATTTGCTTAACCGCAAGCCAGTGCGATGTTAATGTATCAATTGCATCCGTTTGCATAAATCATCCCAAAAAATAATCCCTTCTTTTCAGCATAGTTGAATGTTTAGGGTCTGTTAACCTTTTGGGTACAATTTTGCAGCAGTTTGTTTGGTATTTATACAAGGTATAGCGATTGACGTAACGCAGAAGAAATGCTAAACAAACGCTGCCCTTCGGGTTCGTTCTAAATGCTTTTTGCTCTGTTGCCTGCATGGATGCAGATACTTAGCGTGAGCAGGATGCGGTAGCTGTGCTCGATATTGACATAGAATAACTATGCTATATATCTCGCGTCGCGATCAAAAAGCGTTTAGTTAGAACAAAATTTGTACTCCAAACGTCAAAAGACCCTAATAAGCTCAAGCTTAATTAAGGTCGATTAACTTTATCTCCCAGCGCTAACGCTTTTTGAATTTGGGTGACAAAAGCATAACTCGCGGTTGGATACGCTTTAAACACAACTAAATGTCCAATTTTTTCAATCGGCATAGTTTCAGCGTCAGGCGCCAACTTGTGGATTAACTGATTCCATTTATCGGCATCTTCATAATAAACCGGCTTGCCATCTTTCATTAATACATCAGGGCTTTGTCGGTAAACGCCAAGTACATGGCCGCTTTTTAATCCTATATCAGACCCTGCATTAATGGTAACAACTTCGTGCTGACCAAATTCACGGAACTTAGAAGCAGATGCAATAATTTCTGCATCCAAATTTGACGATAATTCAGATAATTGAAAATAGGCTGGTAATGATTGATCTTCTAACATAGAGAATAATCGCTCACCTGGTTTGATTTCAGTTTTATTAGATACAACCGTCAATCGGCTCACATTATCATTAGAGTTCAACACTCTTGCTGTACCAGTTAAGACTAATTCAACCAAAGACTTGTTATTTTGATTGAGTTGTTCATTTTCAACTTGTTTGTAAATTCCGTACAAATGATTCGCAATTAAATTGCCTTTTGCATAAATTAAATCACCTGTGACTTTATTTTTAGTATTAGTATCCCCACCTAACACCATAGGAGCAAACTGAAACTCTGAGGCCGGTAACAATCGTCGATTTGATAAGTAAGGTGCAATGGTATTAAGCGGGATGCTAGTAATTGCATTGGCATCTTTTGGGGTAATTCGCTTTCCGGGCGAGAGTTTAAATTGTTTTTTAGCTCGATTAGATTTTGGGTTAACAACTAACCTAGGTTCACCTTGGCTGTTATATTGAAGAGATAAAATATCGCCAGGGTAAATCAAATGAGGGTTTTCTATTTGTAAGTTCATTCCCCATAACTTTGGCCAGTTCCATGGTGATTTTAAATACAAAGTGGAAATATCCCATAAGGTATCACCCTTTTTAACGACGTAACGTTCAGGCGCATCGGATTTTAACTTGAGTGTATCTGCAAACGAAAAAGCACTCACAAAACACATAGTAAAGAAAAAAATACGAGTTAACTTAAGCATACGCTTTCCTTGTTGAACGATTTATTAGCCATGGTAGCAATAAAAAGGTTAAAATGTTTAACAAATATACCCAAAATTTCATTAACGTACAGAAACATCACAAAATTATGTCAATTTATCAAGTATTAAAATATCCAGACGAACGATTACGCACTGTCGCAAAACCAGTTGCTGAAGTAACAGCTGAAGTAAAACAGATTTGTGACAATATGATCGAAACCATGTATCAAGCCCAAGGTGTAGGCTTAGCCTCAACTCAAGTTGATGTTATTGAAAGAATTTTTGTTGCTGATTGCAGCGAAGATCAAGATCAGCCTTTGGTATTTATTAATCCTGAAATTATCGCAAAAAAAGGCGAACGTATTCATGAAGAAGGCTGCCTCTCGTTTCCAGGAGTTTATGCCAAAGTAGAACGAGCAGACGAAGTGACAGTCACTGCCTTAGATAAAAATGGTGAACAATTTACCATGGACGCCGATGGTTTAATGGCAATTTGCATTCAGCACGAACTTGACCATTTAGATGGCAAACTATTTGTTGATTATTTATCGCCGTTAAAGCGTCAAATGATCCGTAAAAAATTAGATAAAGAAGCCAAGCTGGCTGCCCGATAATCAAAACAAAATAGGTTAACACTTTGCCTTTGAAAATAGTTTTTGCAGGAACGCCTGACTTCGCTGCGCGCCATTTAGAATCCTTGATAAACTCAGAGCATCAAGTGATTGCCGTTTATAGTCAACCTGACAGACCAGCGGGTCGTGGTAAAAAATTACAAGCTTCGCCCGTAAAGCAGCTAGCCCAATCGCATGATATAAGGGTGTATCAACCTGAAAATTTTAAATCAGACGAAGCGCAAAACCAGCTAGCCCAATTAAATGCAGATTTAATGGTTGTGGTCGCTTATGGGCTATTATTGCCTCAGGTTATCTTAAACACGCCTAAATTAGGTTGCATCAATGTACATGGCTCCTTATTACCAAGATGGCGAGGAGCCGCCCCAATTCAAAGAGCAATTTGGGCTGGTGACAAAGAAACCGGAGTGACCATTATGCAAATGGATGTAGGCTTAGACACGGGTGATATGTTGCTATCCCAAGCTGTACCCATTGACGATTCAGATACATCTGCAAGCTTATATGAAAAACTAGCTGATATAGGTCCACAAGCTTTACTTAAATCGCTCGAACAAATTGAAAGCCAACAAGCTTGCCCAATAAAACAAGATGATGACTCAGCTAACTATGCAAAAAAACTCAATAAAACAGAGGCGCTTATTGATTGGTCATTAGCAGCCAAACAATTAGAGAGAAATGTCCGTGCTTTTACACCTTGGCCAATGGCGTATTTTAAGTTAAATGATACGGCAATAAAGGTACACCAAGCCAACTTAGTTAACCTTGATAACAACCATCCCCCCGGCACTATTTTGCAAGTAGACAAAACTGGCGTAATAGTTCAAACCGGAAATCAAGCTCTCAAGTTAACCCAACTGCAGCTACCCGGTAAAAAAGCTTTACCTGTTGCTGATATTTTAAATGCCAGACAAGATTGGTTTCTTCAAGGAGCTCAACTTTGAGCATAAATACCCGAGCTATCAGCGCCAATATTATTTATTCTGTATTAGATAAACAGCAGTCGCTAAGCCAATGTTTTGAGCAACATACCAACACATTAACAGCCAGCCAACGAGGCCAATGCCAAGACTTTGTTTATGGTGTTTTACGCCAATATAGCCAGTTTAATTATTTTATAAACCAGTTAACCCACACTAAAATCAAACCTGAATTTAACTTAGTGCGATACTTAATTGCGATTGGTTTTTATCAAATAGATCAGGAAAGAGTGGCCGACCATGCCGCGGTAGGTGAAACTGTTGAAGCTTGCAAACAGCTTAATTTTAGTGGGTTTTCTAGCTTAGTTAATGCATTACTACGCAGCTACCAGCGAGAACAACAAAGCTTAAATGAAAAGCTCAATGCAGCTCCAGCACAAATAACGAGTGCGCATCCAGACTGGCTGCTAAAAAGATTAAAGACCGCCTACCCTAAAGGCTGGAAAAAAATCATCAAACAAAATCTAGCTAAGCCCCCATTTTGGATAAGAATAAATCAACGTAAACAAACAACAGATGATTTTATTCAAAAATTAACAGCAGCTGAAATTCCCTTCACACAAGATAATAAACAAGCAGAAACGCTACTATTAGATAATGCAGTTTCCGTAGATACCCTGCCTGATTTTTTTGAAGGTAGTTGCTCCGTTCAAGATGCAGCCGCCCAACAAGCGGCCAGATTATTAGGCGCAATGGACGGTGAAAAAATACTAGATGCTTGTGCGGCACCTGGCGGTAAAACAGCTCACATTTTAGAAATGGCGAATGTTGAATGTGATGCCTTAGATATTGATGAAAAACGTTTAAACCGTGTTAGTCAAACGATGCAACGATTAAATTTAAACTGTAATATTTTACAAGGTGACGCCAGCAAAAATGATTGGTGGGACGGTCAACAGTATGACCGGATTTTGTTAGATGCTCCATGTTCTGCAACAGGCGTCATTCGTCGGCATCCTGATATTTTATATCTTAGAAAAGATTCAGATATCAAAGCTTTAAGCGAACTCCAGCAAGAAATTTTAAAAAACATGTGGTCATTATTAAAACCAGGCGGCGTACTATTATACGCAACGTGTTCAATACTACCTGATGAAAATAAAAAACAAATTACGCAGTTTTTAAATTCACAACAAGATGCCAAACTCGACCCTATATTTAGCAGTGAAAATATAGAAGATCCAGGCTGGCAAATATTACCCGGCAGTCAAAATATGGATGGGTTTTATTACGCTCGTTTAATCAAACAATCATAACCAGTAGCGATTCGAAACAGCGATGAAAATAATAATATTAGGCGCAGGTCAAGTAGGTGCAACTTTAGCTGAAAACCTAGTCGGTGAACACAAAAGTAAAAACGACATAACTCTTGTTGACAATGACGCCTCAAGGCTTCACGAATTACAAGATAAACTCGATATTCAGGTAATCACCGGCCATGCCAGTCACCCAGATGTGTTACGCCGAGCAGGGGCTGAAGACGCCGATTTACTCGTAGCCGTCACTAACAGTGATGAAACCAACATGGTTGCCTGCCAAATTGCTTATACCTTGTATCATACGCCAAATAAAATTGCCCGAATTCGCTCGCACCAATACACCCGATACCGTCAGCAATTATTTCATAACCATGATATGCCAGTTGATAATATTATTTCACCCGAGCAACTGGTCACCAAATATATAAAGCGTTTAATTGACTATCCGGGTGCACTGCAAGTCATGGGGTTTGCCGGCGGTAAAGCCAGTTTAGTAGCAGTAAAAGCTTATTACGGCGGCATGTTAGTAGGACACGCGCTTTCGGCATTACGAGATCATATGCCAAATGTAGAAACCCGAGTTGCAGCTATTTATCGACAAGGCAAACCCATTCGCCCGTTAGGTACCACAGTGATAGAAGCCGATGATGAGGTTTTTTTCATCGCGGCAACTAAACACATACGAGCTGTGATGAGTGAGCTACAAAAACTCGAAGCTTCATATAAACGAATTATGATTGCAGGCGGTGGTAATATTGGTGAAGGATTAGCAAGACAACTGGAAAGCAATCATAAAGTTAAACTAATTGAAAGAAACCCCGAGCGCGCTGCCTATTTGTCTGAGCACCTTGAAAATACCATCGTATTTTGTGGTGATGCATCTGATCCAGAGCTGCTTAGCGAAGAGCATATAGAGCAAGTTGACGTTTTTATTGCCGTTACCAATGATGATGAAGCAAACATTATGGCAGCCATGTTAGCAAAACGTTTAGGTGCACAAAAAACCATGGTTCTCATTCAGCATGGTGCTTATGTCGATTTAGTGCAAGGGGGCGAAATTGATATAGCGATATCGCCACAACAAGCCACCATATCTGCCCTACTAACTTATGTTCGTAAAGGGGATATTGTAAATGTTTACTCACTACGCCGTGGCGCGGCAGAAGCAATAGAAGCCATAGCACATGGTGATAAAGAAACCTCAAAAGTGGTAGGCCGAGCCATAAAAGAAATTAAACTACCACCTGGCACAACAATAGGTGCAATAGTGCGTAAAGATGAAGTGATTATTGCGCACAATAATACGGTGATAGAATCAAATGACCATGTAATTTTGTTTTTGGTAGAGAAAAAATACGTCAATGATGTTGAAAAGCTCTTCCAACCTTCCGCTATCTTTTTCTAAATAAGCTTTCTAACCTAGTTTAGCTGAATTGCGTTTTAAACTGAGTATATTTTAGCTAAGTGATAGACCTAAGGCTGTTGGCATGTCTTAGGTCAATTTAAACTAACTCAGTGCTAAACTCCCGTAAAAATCTAAACTAACAAATTATGAACGCCAAAAGGTTGGTGTAAATAAAACCAGCAAAGTAAATATCTCAAGCCGACCAAATATCATAGCTACGACTAAAATATTTTTTGCGGCATCTGGAATATCACCAAAATGAGCAGAAACAGCGCCTAACCCTGGGCCAAGGTTATTTAAACAGGCAACGGTTGCAGAAAATGCGGTTAAGTCATCTAATCCTGTCGCTATTAACGAAATCATAATCACCACAAACACTAACGCATAAGCTGAGAAAAACCCCCAAACCGCATCTATTACCTTATCCGGTAGTGCTTTTCGACCAAGTTTAATTGAATAAACCGCTTTAGGATGCACCAAACGGTTCAGTTCACGCACACCTTGCAAGTACAATAAAATCACCCGCACTACCTTTAAACCACCACCAGTAGAACCCGCACAGCCACCGATAAAGCTTGAAAAGATGAGCAATATAGGCAAAAACAAGGGCCACTGTGAAAAAGTATCAGTAGCAAAACCTGCCGTTGTACTAATAGATACCGCCTGAAAAGCTGCTTGATTTAACGCAGTTTCAGGTGATTGATAAACCTGATTATCTAATAACACCCAAAACGAAACGAGCGTAATAGCCAACTGAATTCCTAAAAAAACTTTAAATTCGGGATCTTTCAAGTAATTTAAAATAGAACGGCTTTTTAATACCCCGTAGTGCAGAGCAAAGTTAACCCCAGAAATTAATAAAAAGATAATACAAATCCAATTAATCCACGGGCTATTAAAATAACCTATACTGGCATCATGAGTTGAAAACCCGCCGATTGCTATGGTGGAGAATGAATGGCAAATAGCATCAAACGCACTCATTCCGGCTATCCAATAAGCCACAGCACAAACAATAGTTAAAGCTAAATAAATAAACCATAAATGTTTGGCTGTATCTGCAATTCGGGGGGTCATTTTTGAGTCTTTAACCGGGCCGGGGATCTCGGCTCGATATAACTGCAAGCCACCTATGCCTAACATAGGCAAAATCGCCACCGCTAAAACAATAATCCCCATCCCGCCAAACCATTGTAATTGCTGGCGATAAAACAAGACGGCTTTAGGGTAATTATCTAACCCTGTTAATACAGTTGCGCCTGTTGTAGTAAGACCTGAAAAACTCTCAAATATCGCATCCGCCATTGAAATACTAGGCGTATCTAAAAACGAAAAAGGCAACGCCCCCACTAATCCCAAAACAGACCAAAATAATACAACAATTAAAAAGCCTTCCCGCGCTTTTAAATCGCTTCTGTCATTTCTATTTGGATACCATAACAATAAACCACCAAACACAGTGGTGATAAACGCTAATAAAAACGCAAGCCCGCCGCCATCTTTATAAATCAGTGAGATCAAAGCCGGAGGCAACATAAAAATGCTAAAAATGCCAACCAAGATGCCTAATATTCGGGTGATAGCGCGATATTTCATTATTATTTCTGCTTTATTCGCTTTAAAGTAAGCTGCATGTCATTTAATTTAGTTTGTAAATTGTCGCTGTTCGCTTCAGTTAGCGCAAGCAACAATTCAACTTTATCTGAGTATTGAGTTTCAACAATATCGCCATCTAGTTGAGCTAACCAATATTGAATTTGATCCCATTGTCCATATTCACAAACCAATTGATAATAATTTTTGGGAATCATCCAGCGAGTTTTCAGGTTACTTAGCGCAAGCTTAACACCACCGGCATACGCCTTAACCAATCCACCTGTACCTAACTTTACGCCACCAAAGTAACGAATAGATATAACCAAAATTTGACCTATACCAGCACCTTGCAAAACTGCCAGCATAGGTTTTCCAGCTGTTCCGCTAGGTTCTCCATCATCTGAAAACCCTACTTGGTTAAAATCTGCCGGACTTGAAGCAATAAAAGCAGAACAATGGTGTCGAGCATCCGGATACTCAGCTTTAACCGTTTTAATTATATCTTTAGCTTGATCGGCAGATTTAACAGGATACACCTGAGTAATAAATCGACTATTTTTAATTATTTCTTCGACCTGATGAAAATCTTCAGGTATCCAGTAGGCATTTGACATATTTAATAGCTAAAAACGCATTAATGTCATCAGGAATTCATTAAAGCGTTATTGTAAGTTAACGTAAAATCATTAAAACTAGGTTAACACAAAGCCAAGCAAAATTGAGCCACAAGATGACCGAACAACATAATGTCCCCACACTAAAACCAAACGGCAGTGGCTTAAGTAGAATCATTAAAGCCACTAGTTGCTCTTTTAAAGGTTTAAAAGCCGCATTCAAACATGAAGCCGCCTTTCGCCAAGAGCTATTGCTTTGCTTAGCATTAGTTCCAATTGCATTGCTAACCAGTGAATCTTTAACTCGATTTATGGCGCTCATTTCGGTTTTAATTTTGGTTTTAATCGTCGAGTTAATCAACTCAGCAATTGAAGCAACAGTTGATAGAATCAGTTTAGAACATCACAAACTGGCAGGCCGAGCAAAAGATATGGGCTCAGCAGCCGTTTCTCTGAGTTTATTAACTGCCCTAATCGTTTGGCTGGGGCATATTTATTTAACCATTTTTAACTAGGGCGTGTTGAACTTTTCTGTATGATTTTTCAGCGCGTTGTGCGGTATTTATACAATGAAGCACGATTGTAGTGTAGTTGTTCTACATAAATAAGTGCTGAGGCAGTAGAAATGCCGCACAAACGCTGCCCGAAGGGTTCGTCCTAAACGCTTTTTACTCTTTGTTGCCTGCATGGATGCAGGTACTTAGCGTGAGCAGGATGCGGTAGCTGTGCTGATTTTTGAGTTAGCCCGCTAGGCCTACAAACCAGCGCCGCGATTAAAAAGCATTTAGTTAGAACAAAATTTATACAACAAAGATCAACACGCCCTAATAAGCCCATAATATCGCTTTACCCTGCTGCTTAATTCCGGTAAAAAACAAAAAAATTGCGTTTAGATCAACGTAAACTTAATTTTCAAGGTTTTTACTTGGCTGGAATCGTGTAAAATACCGAAAATTTTACTGTGTAGTGGGTACCCTCGAATTACTTTGAGAAGAATGCACAGCCCTTTTTATTGATTATTAAAAAATGAGAACGGAGCCATGAAGAAAACTTCAATTGCATTAGCGATGTTTTTTGGTCTGACCGCAGCTAGTCAGGCATCTAGTATTTCAGGCGATGCCGACGCAGGTAAAGCAAAATCAGTAACATGCGCAGCTTGCCATAGTGTTGACGGTAACAGCGTTATTCCAGCAAATCCTAAATTAGCGGGTCAAAGCGCTGAATATCTTTATAAACAACTAAAAGATTTTAAACTAGCCGTCTCTACCGGTGGTGAAGAAGGCCGCTCAAACGCAATAATGGCAGGCATGGTTGCACCGTTATCTGACCAAGATATGAAAGATTTATCAGTCTATTTTGCAGCTCAAGAAACAAGTGTCGGCTCAACGCCAGAAGATATGATAGCAAAAGCCCAGCAATTATACCGTGCAGGCGACGCCAAACGCGGCTTAACAGCTTGTACTGCTTGTCATGGTCCAACTGGTAACGGTATGGGATTAGCTGGTTTTCCTAAATTATCTGGCCAAAACCAAGCCTATATTGAAGCACAGTTAAAAGCGTTTCGTAGTGGTCAGCGTAAAAATGACTTAAACGGCATGATGCAAGATATTGCGGCCAAGTTATCTGATCAAGATATAAAGTTATTATCTAATTACGTAGCGGGTTTACATTAATAACCTTTAGCCAGTTAGTCTAAGATTAACTGGCTGCCCCTCATTCGATGACAAAAATTATTCTGTAATTCAAGCTTTGATCCCACTACTACCTCTCATATCAAATTGAACTCATGCCCAGATCGTGAGATATTTCTCACAAACATTGTAAGACAATCTTGTGATTTAATATCAAATACAACCAACTTGATTCATAAAAGTGAAATAAATATCCTTTATTATCATAAACATATTTATTTACTTTAATAAAATACGAGTCATTTCACAGCTTTAATATAATATCGCTAATTGCTATTCACTTAGTTACCAGTAAGATAAGCAATGTTACACGGAGTAACGTCAACAGAAAAATAACAGGATAAAAAATTGGTAAGGAAACTCAGTAAGGAAGCATAAAAAACAAAGTGGACAATTTGGTTGAACAAGGATGGTTGATTTACGTTAAGGGTGACACATAAACCAATAAAACCATGGAAGACAAATAAACGTAATGGAGTTACTTTAATAAAAATTTGGAAATAATAAAAACACTGGGAGAGCAAAGACTGGGAATGTCTTAATTTATACGGAAGTGCGCTCAGATTTTCGATTTATCGCAAGATAACTTTTACAAGCGGCTTATGCCGCTTTTTTTATATCTACAAATAATTCCTGATGATACTTAGCTATTTAACCACAACATGATAAAATTAGCGCAACTAATTATTGCTAGGGCTATCGAATCATGACTCGCATAAAAAAAACACGCAAACTAGGCTCTTTAGGCCCAAGAAAAGCTGAAATCAGACCTGAAAAAAATACACACAGTACAAAAAAATCAGAGCGTAAGGGCTTAAAACCAGGCGCTAGAAATGCGCAATCACAAACTAACTTCGCAGATGCTGGTCACCAGCAAACACCAAAAGATGAGCGAATTGGTAGTAAAACGCCTATAAGCTTAAATCCTGAACCTGCTCAAACAGCAAATCAATCGCCTATCCACAAACAGCCACAAGCTAAAGTGAATAAGAATAAAAAAGCGGTAGAGCCAACTCAAGCATGGCAACAAGAATTACTCGCCTTGGAAGATAACGAGGCACTACAAACATTGTTAACTCGTTATGAGAACGATGAAAAACTCACAGCAACAGAACTCACTGAGCTGAATAAAAAAATGGCTCGTTATGCTTGGTTAATGGAAAAATTAGGTTTGAACGAAACGCCACAAGATGATGACGAAGCGCTCCTAAATGAGTGGGAAAACAGCCAACTAGAAGATAAAGATTTTTAATATTATGCAAACTTGGATTATTATTTTATTAATTACCGCCAGCCTAATTTTAATCGCATTAGCTTTTTACGCTGGCAAATTATTGTTTCAATTAAAAGCTCAAAATAAAGCCGTTCAAAAGGCGCGAGAAGATCGTGACAATAACATTATTGAAAGCATAAGAACCATAGCTCAAGCCATTGAATCAGAGCAATGTGAAACCAGTGAAGGCGCAATGCGCTTAGCGGTATTATTTGATCACCTGTCAAATTCAACAACCGCTAATTACCCACAACAATACCCTTGGGTTCATCAATTAAATGATAAAATAAAACATCTAGCTATTTTAGAAGCGCGTAAAGCTTTGCCGAAAAAAGAGCGAATGAAGCAAGATTTAGAACGTTACAAGGCTGAAGCCGAGTGTAAAGACGCAGTCAAAACCGAAGCAACTAAGATAGCCCAATTTTCGATGTAATGCTGATAATTCCCTAAACAACCTTAACCTTTTGGTTGTTTAGGGATAAAGCCAAGATAATAACGCTTTGGCTTCTCCCCCCTTCAAAAATCTAGCAATTCTTTTGGCGCTTTGTCTCCCGCCAGCTAAACTTAAGCTAATATAAAACAAGGAATGAGGTTAGGATGCAAACTAGCAAACAAACCGTTATTGAATTTGCTTTAAAACTCAGGCAGCAGGGAAAAATAGTCGACAGAACCGCGTTTAACCAACTTTGTGATTGGGATGAAATTGAAGAATGCATTCATATTTGGCAAAATTATTTAAAAAGCCAAGCCGAATCTAATACTGAATTAATTGATAACCGACTTTCAAAAAAACTGAACTCCAGCTTTTCAGCTTTATTACAGGATATTGAACAACAACAAACTGATTTTCAGCTCAGAGCAGAACAAAAAATAGAAGCTTTGCATTTGCAGTACAATACGCAGCATAACCAATCTTTAGCACAACAAAATAAACTGAACGCTACCTTGCATAAGGTTAAATCAGAATTGCATGAACAAAAAAGAATAGCTGATAAATTGCAAACAGAATACGACCTTATTTATTCGCAAGCAGAGCAAAGCCGCCACTTAATTGACCAAAAAGAAGAAGAAAACCGAGGCTTGTGGCGTCAGCTAGAAGAATTTAGCGCAGAACTTGAATCGCAAAAGGTCCAACTAGCAGAACAAATAACCTATCAAAAACAAAGTCAAGAAAACGAAACTCAACACCATCAGCAATTAGAGACTCAATGGCAACAGCAAGTTAAAATCAAAGAACAGCTTATTGCAAAACAACAATCGCAAATCAGTGAACTTAGTACCAAACTCGCGCAAGTCCAGCAAACACTCAGTTTTGCAAATGAACAACATCATAGCGATACACAAAAGCAACAAATAAACCAACATGACAATGCTCAAGCTTCATCAAACTTACACCAACAAATTTCACAATTAATTAGCGAGAATGACAAACTAAAAAGCCTACTTAAAAATCAAGAACAAAACCAAGCAAGTGAAAATCAACAAGTTGGCAGAAAGCAATCGGATTTAATTGAACAAAACACAAGATTAAACAAACATTTAGCTGAGAAAGATGAACAGCTCAAACAATTAAAAAACCACACCCAAACTCAGATAGAGTCTCTAACAAGGCAAAATAATGAATTAAAACAAACCCTCACTAGCCATCAAGAAAAGCAGCACGAACAAGCACTGCAGCTTCAGCAGTTGCATGATGAATACAAATATATTTTTGAAAAATCAGAGCAACAGCAACAACGTCAGTTAGAACACGAGCGATTTCAGCTTGAAAATGTCAGTGACCAGTTGAAAAAAGTGGAGCAAAAATTAACTGAAAGCCAACAAAAGCAGCAAAAGCAACACCTTCGATTTGACGAAGAAAAACAAATTCAAAATCAGCAAATAAAAAAACAAGATGAACTCATTCTATATTTACGTAACGAAGTGAATGAATATAAAAAACAACTGCACACAACTCAATTGATGCAACAAAGCATTGAAGATGAACGCAGCCTAAACCAAAGTAGAACAAGCCAATTACAGCAAAAATATCAAACAGAGATAGATAATGCACGGCAAACAATTAAAGCTTTACGAGATGAACTAAAACAATCGCATCAAACCCACCAACAAGCGCAAGAGGCAAAACAGGAACAAATAACTAATTACAGACTCAAATTTGAATATGCTGAAAAACAACTTAACCAATTACTACAGGCTGAAAAACAATAATGAAAGATCAGGCTTTAATTTACCAAGCATCAAATAATATTCAAGCTCATTGCCTTAAAGGCATGCTAGAGCAAACGGGAATAGCTGTTACCTTAACTGGCGAAGCGCTACAGGGAGCTGTTGGCGAACTACCAGCAACGGGCTTAACGGTAGATTTATATATCCATCACACGCACCTAGCTAAAGCAAAAAAACTGATTCAAGCATTCGAAAACACAACTCAAACCCAATGGCGCTGCCCAAATTGTCACGAAATAAATGAATCAACATTTGAAATTTGCTGGCAATGCAGTCATGATCCCCATTCGTAAACAGAACAAGATATAAAAATGAAAAAACCAGCAACATTTGCCCGTATCAAAGCACTCGATCCCAAGCAACAAATTGCCTTTAACCAAATGTTAATTAGCCGTATGTTACCCAATTATGAGTTATATCAAGAGCTAACCAACACTGGAGATATAAAGGTATTACACAATATTCATGAGCTGCTCTGGCAATGGCTATATACTGCAAAATTAAAAATAGACCAAGATATTCAACAAGAAAAAATAGAAGTCCTCATACCACAAGCACAACCAGATGATGGCATTGGCGTTTACGCAGCCATTGATGCAAGCATGGCGTTAATTGCGAACTTGGCGTTAATCTCTGACAGTGAATTCAGAAATAAAGAAGTCACTTACCCATCCCTTATTTCACAAGGTACAATAGAGCGGCTGTTAATTACCACCGCAGAAGTGGAGCATAGCCAAGAAGCCTTGGCACATCCGCATATGAAATGGGAAATAGAAACCCAAAACGAATTTTTAGATACGATAGAAAAAATAAAACATTTCAGTAAAGCCACCTGCCTTGAATTAAAAAAACAAGCATTAGCAGATGGTGTCAGCAACTTAGGGTTAGAAATATAACCCACTCAGAGAGCTTTAGACGCGGCGGTTATAAAGCTCTCTAAGGTCTGTTTATCTTTCGAGTGAAAATTTTGTTCTAGCTGAGCGCTTTCCAATCGTGGCGCGAAGGCTGTCGTATCGTTATTCTATATAAAAACCGAGCACAGCTACCGCATCCTGCTCGCGCTAAGTACCTGCATCCATGCAGGCAACAAAGGGTTGGAAGCACTCAGGACGAACCTGAAAGGCAGCATCCGTCTGGCTTTTCCATGGTTTTACCCCACATGGATTTGGGGTAAGATGACTTTGCAAGAGCACAAAGTCTTTATCGCTCATTTACGTAGCGCACTACAAGTCAATCGCTCTGCATTGTATAAAAACTAGATGGGTGCTGCAAAAATGAACGCGAAAGGTCAACAGGCTCTAGCATATAATCTTCAATCTTATCTACTTACAATAAAAGAGACGTCTGAACTTTCTTTACTCTTCACGTTTACCTTTTGAATTCGGGTTTGCCGGCCAAAGCTTTATATACATCGATATTAGCCTGTAATATATCTCGTTTAGCCGCAGCGTGAGTCAATTTAGCATTAAACCAACTGCGCTGAGCGTTCAATAAATTTAAAAAATCTGTATCACCTGAATCAAACCGAATTTGAGCCAGCCTATACAATCTTTGGTTATTATCTAACTCCTGCTGCTTTACTTGGTATAAATTTGTCTGATACGAGAGTTCAGTTAAACTATTCAACGACTCTTTAACCGCTTGGACTACCGCATCCTGATAATTTGCTAACGCTATCTGTACATCCGTTTTAGCCACTTCAATTTGCTGATCAATTTTGCCGGCATTAAAAATAGGCATAGATAAGCCTGACGCTATAGCAGCCGACCAACCACTGCCAAAGCTCATAAGATCAGCCAAGCTTAAATCGGCACTCACAGTTAAACTCGGCCATTTCTGCTGCTCAACCTGATACAAATTAGCGTCTTGCAAACGCAGCTGTGTTTGCGCAATTTGAATATCTGGTCGCTGCATTAATTGCTTTGCTGATTGCCGTTGACTAATTTCAGGAATACTCAATTGCTCAATACTTTCGTACTTTAATTCAATCTGCATATCACTTTTACCTAGCAAGGCAGCAAGTGCTCTTTGGCTAAAATTAATATCACGCTCCACTGTCATTAACTGAGCTTGAGCACTTAATAATGAATTCGTTTGCTGGCTCACTTCAATGCCTGAAGCACTACCGGCTTCAAATTGAGCTTGAATTAATTTAAGTAAAGATTCGCTGGCAGCCAAATTTTGTGTGCTAATATCTAATCTTTGAAGCAAAGATAAATGTGAAAAATACTGGCTTGCTAACTGAATTTGCAATTGTAAAAGCACGCTTTGAACTTGTTGCTGGCTAGCAATTAAATTAAGTTTTGCACTGGCATTAGCTGCATCACGCGTTCCCCACAAATCAATTTCATAAGCGGCTGAAAAGCCCAAACTGGAACTGGAAGATTCGTTCTGGTTATCAAAATTATAGCCATTGCGCTGGCTCGCTCTAGCGCTCACACTTGGCCAATAATCAGCTTGTTGCTGAGCTAATAAAGCACGGCTTTTATCTAACCTTAACTGTGCGGCAGCTATACTTAAATTACGAGTATCAAGCTCGCTCATTAATGAATTTAACTGCGGCGACGTAAAAGTCTGCCACCATTGCATTTGCGATAAGCTTAAAGTTTGTGCTGAAACTTGTGATTCTAGTCCGAGTTGATTTAACTGCGCAGGCATTTGCATTGATAAATCATGTTGATTTGGTTGGTACGCACAAGCCGTCACCCATAAAACTAAACAATAAACACTAATTTTTTTCATTTAATCCTCTGCTAATGCTTCAATTGGATTAAGCTTTGCTGCTTTATGTGCGGGAGCATAACCAAATACCAGACCCACTAATAACGATGTAACAAATGCCAATAACGGCGGTGTCATCGAATAAGCAACAGGGATATCAAAATTAGTTAACACCATAGAGATAACAATCCCAAACAAAATCCCAATTAAACCACCCAATATACAAACAACCCAGGCTTCAATATTAAACTGTTTCAAAATATCACTTGGTTTGGCGCCAGTCGCAATACGTAAACCAATTTCTCGTCGACGCTCAGAGACGTTCACCAACATAATATTCATCACCCCAATGCCTCCCACAAAAAGTGAAATACCTGCAACAGAGGCAAGCAACCAAGTTAATGTGTCTTGCGTTTCAGTAACGGTTTCAACCAAAGATTCTGTCGTTCTCACCATAAAATCTTCTTTGCCATGTCGTGAAATTAATAATGTCGTAATGGCTTGAGTAACCTTATCAACTTGATCTGTATTCTCGACTTTAACTGTTATAGAACTTAAAAAATCTCTACCAAATACTTTTAATTGACCCGTCGTTATTGGAATTAATACTTCATCATCCATATCATTCCCACCGGCGCTAGCCCCTTTTGCCTGCAATACACCAATCACTTGGTAGAATGCATTTTTCATCAATACATATTGTCCAACTGGCTCTTCACCATTTGGGAAAAGTTGATTAGCAACCGTATCGCCTAGCACCACAACAGGGGCATAAGACTGAAGGTCCTCTTGGCTAAAAAAAACACCTTTCGCCATTTCCCAATCTTTAGTTGGTTTATAATCCGAGTTAGTGCCTTTAATGCGCCCTGAAAAATCATACTGACCATATCGAATAGTTGCCCGACTTGACCGCTCTGGCGAGGTGTATAAGATGCCGTCCAGTTCGGCTATGGCATTTGCATCGTCCAATGATAAACTGGCATTATCGCCAGAACTTCTTATATTGGCACCGCCAGGCCTGACCAGAATTAAATTGGTCCCAATAGCTTCAATCCTTTCCAGAACTTGCTTTTTGCCACCTTCACCAATCGCCATCATAGTGACCACAGAGGCCACACCAATAATAATCCCTAACAAGGTTAATAAAGTTCTAAACCAGTTTGCATGCAATGCCGTAAACGCCATAACTATCGATTCCAAAGATCCCACACTAGGCAAAGGCTCAACTGCTTCGGTTGATTGGGTAACTGGCACGTTATCTTTATTTAAATGATGAGCAATATTATCTTTTGTATCTGATAGTAAAACACCGTCTCTTACCTGAATTAGGCGATCGGCATGCTCAGCCACTTCAGGATCATGCGTAATCAAAATAATGGTTACACCTTCCTGATTCAATTGTTTAAGCAAAGCCAACAATTGCTCACCACTAGCCGTATCTAAAGCGCCTGTGGGTTCATCTGCCAAAATGACTTCGGCACCATTAATTAATGCCCGAGCGACGGAAACTCGCTGCTGCTGGCCGCCAGATAATTCAGAAGGTTTGTGCGCACCTCGCTCGGCTAATCCCAAGCGAGTCAACAAATCACTTGCTTTATTCAAGCGTTCAGACTTACTCATTCCGCTATAAATAGCTGGCATAGCTACATTTTCTTGCGCAGTGTAATTTGCTAATAGTTGGTAACGCTGAAAAACAAAACCAAAAGTTTTTAATCGTAACGCAGATAAACACTCAGGGTTTAAATCAGAAACAGAATGACCATTAATTAAATATTCGCCCGAGGTAGGTTTATCTAAGCAGCCAAGAATATTCATTAAAGTAGATTTGCCTGAACCTGATTGCCCCATAATGGCAATAAACTCACCACGCTCAATTGTCAGGCTAACATCATCTAAAGCTTTAACTTGAAGGTCACTACTGCTGTAATAACGACACACATTTTTCAATTCAAGTAACGGGGTTTGCGTATTCATTAAAAGCCTCCTCGACGGCCTCCACCTCTGTTACCTTGAAAACCCTTTCGCTGACCTCGCTCTGCGCTTTGACCTGGGTTTCGTTTTTGCCCGACAATAACCTGTTGACCTACATTCAAACCCGATAAAATTTCTACTTGCGTTCGATTTTTTACACCGGTTTGTACATTAACTCGCTCGATGCCTGTTTCGGTTTTAACAAGTGCCATACTGCCTCTTGGCGTGTTACGAATTGCGCTTAATGGAACAACCATGACATCTTCAGCCTTCTCTACAACAAAAAAGACTTGGGTTGTCATCGAATCCATGAGCCGACGGTTATTATTTTCAATATCCATTAGCGCTTGATATAAAACAACATCATTTACAACTCTTGGCGTGGGCAATACCTGACGTACTTGCGTATGCCAGTAGTTTTTAAGATCCCCCAACGTCGAAAAATAAACAGACATGCCTTTAAACAACTTAGTCACATCGGCTTCCGACACTTCTGCTCTTAATGTCATCGTGCTTAAATCAGAAATTTTAAGTAGCAAAGGGGCATTTTGGTTTGAATTAAGCGTTTGCCCTTCTCTAACTTGAATACTGGCAATAGTACCCGAAATAGGCGCATAAATTTTAGCGTAACCTAAACGAGCTCTGTCGCCTTCAACACCAGCTTGATCTGCTTTAATTTGAGCAATACTTGTTTCTATTCTGGACTTTAAAACCTTAACGTTTGTTTTGCTACTGAATAAAGTATCTTCACTGACAGCTTGTTGCTTATAAAGCTGCTCATTTCTTTTGGCTCTCAGTTCAGCTAACTCAAGCTCAGCTCTCAGCTGATTTAACTGTGCTTTTTTACTTTCTAGGGCAGCTTCTGCTTTTTTTAATTGGGTTTCAAATACAGTTGCATCAATTTCAACCAAAAGCTCTCCTGCTTTTACATTTTGCCCTTCTTCCACATGAATATGTTCAACCTGACCAGAGACTTGCGCGCCTACCTCAACATAATGCTTAGGTTCTAAAGTCCCCGTTGCCACAATAGAATTTTCAATAGAGCCTATTTCAACTTCAGCAAAGACAGCTTCTGGTTTTGGTTGATTCCCTCCGGCCATCATCCAGTATGCTGCCATTGCTAACCCTACAATAATAATGAGTCCTATTATGACTAATACCCAGGAACGAGTAACTCGTTTTTTTGCTTTCATAAATAAATTCCAGACCGGTGTGAAAATTTAAAGAGGGAGTAAGATCAATCACTTAATCACAGTTTGGTGTTACTTTATTAGGACTAATATAACCAGTCGAGCACATTTACTAAACTCTTACAATTATTTACATATTTATAATGTTTCACGCCCAGCAGCATTAATGTTTAGAACCATAAAAGGCGTCACTCAGCTAAAGTAGAATCACTTAAGTTAGGGGGGTAATTGGCAGAAACTTGCACTTTGTTGAAAGTATTGAAAGTTAAGCTTGCACGGTGGAGTTTAAATCAACTGTTGAAATTTAGTGCTATTTAACCTTATCGCTCTGCATGGTTTCTAACGAGAGTTTTTGCGTGGACAAGGCAAATTCACACTGCAATTGCGGTTAAAAAGGCCATTTGAAACATATTCATTAAACCGAGTTGAGGTTATTTATATTCGTTTTTAAAGCGCCCAAACAAAAGTGAGTCGCTAGCTGGCTTGATTGCTTGGTTACTTAACCTTAAGAATCGATTTTATCATCTTCTCTTTTTCTTTTTTTATTAGTAAAAATAGGCAAAATATAATACTGTCCTTTAAATACACCCGCGTAAACATTGTGATCAAATAACTCAACTCGTAGTTCCAAAATTGCTTTTTTGGTATCACGTAAAACAGATAATTCCCCTTTGACCGAATTAAGCCGAACCACGGCTTTTGGCATTTTACTAATAGGCTTATTATATTTAATCTCGCCTTTGCCTAACACAATGTCGCCATGTAGGGTATTTTCACGCAATAATAAATGCACCATGCCCCAACCAGCTAAAGTTGCCATTGAATATATAGAGCCTGCAAACATGGTTTGATGCATATTAATGTTGGCATTAAGCGCGGCTCGTACCTCTAACAACTCACCAGTATACTGATAAACTTTAATCCCCATTTGCTGGGTAATTGGTATTTGGTTATGCCAAGTTTCTTGCAGCTCTTTACACCATAAAGGTTGACGCAATATTCCATCGTACTCAGATAGCTTTTTACACATTTGCTTACGTTGGCCACTGGTGCCTTTGGCTATATCAATAATGGGATTATCGAGTACTTCATAACCACATTTTTCAAAAAAACCAACCGAGTCTAATTTTGAAAACGTAATAACACGTTTAATTCGTTGCTCGCGCGCAGCTTGTTCTAATGTGGTCATTAATAACGAGGCTAACCCTTTACTTCGGCACTCGGGCGCAACCGCAATATGTCTAATTTGAGCTTCATCTTGGCTTACTAAGTGAATACGTCCAACAGCCAACGGCGTGCCATCTTCGTGGCAAATCATTCTATGCTGAGCCAAGCTATCGTATTCATCTTTTTCTGAGCCGACTGCAAAACCAAACGGCTGCTTTAATATCTGCCATCTAAATTTGTAATATGTTTCAAAATCAGCTTCTGTGGTAGGTGTTATTATATGATACATAAGGCTTAACTTTGTGTTATATATGTTTTATATAATTAGCAGATTAACGGTAAATTGAGTGCTTGTCGATCTTAAAACGTCATTACAAAATAGCCAGTTACTAAACTTCATCAATGAAGCTGAAGTCAAATGGCAGGTTTGCGAGAACCAATACTATATTTGGTTGTTAATGAATGACACTGTGCAGTCTATTATGAATAAAGCCGAACCCAGCCAACTTACCTTACCCCACCAGCAACCATTAAAAGGCTTTGTTGATGAGTTACCAGATAATGCCAACATTTTAGAGTTTGGTTTAGGTGGTGCAAGCAATGCTCGATATTTCAACCAGCAAAAGCCCTGCAGCCAAATAACAGTGGTTGAACAAAGTGCTGCAGTAATTGAATTATTTAAAACTTATTTTAATCCACAAAAGAGCAATATAAATACTATTCATCAATCGGCTGAACATTTTATTTTGTCAGATCAAAAAAAATATCATTTAATTATTACTGATTTATTTAAATCGGGCTGTTCATTATTAAGTTTTATTAACGCTCAATATTTTATTGCATTAAAAAACCGACTGACGCCGAATGGCTTTGCTTACATTAACTTTATTC
The DNA here is from genome assembly GCF_026725475.1 of Catenovulum adriaticum. Classification (NCBI taxonomy): domain Bacteria; kingdom Pseudomonadati; phylum Pseudomonadota; class Gammaproteobacteria; order Alteromonadales; family Alteromonadaceae; genus Catenovulum; species Catenovulum adriaticum. The sequence continues at coordinate 50,803 of NZ_CP109965.1, read as the reverse complement.
CAGACACACCAGCAGAGGCTGAGTTAATTAAAACTTATATTCAACAAACTGGCTTAACCATTCAGTGGGCAGATAAAATAATTGGGTTTAAAAATTGGGTATTTTTAGTCAAAAATACCCAACCTAACAACTAAACGAATGAAAGGTTCATAATAAAAACTAGCCTATTATGCTGGCTCATTGCCTGGCTTCCACTTTATATTACAGCCGATAGAAGCCAATTGTTCGCTAGCAATTAGCTTCTCAGCTAAAATGCAATCTAATGCGTGAGCTAAATCTTCACCTGTGGCTGGATTTTTACTTGAATCATAATTACCAGAAGAAATCCTAAAAGGTCGACTGGCATCAAATTGACCGCGGTAAGCCAAGGCTTGATTTTGATCAAAGACAAATATATCGGGCGTACAAGCCGCGTTATAAGCTTTCGCTACGGCTTGCGTGTCATCAATTAAATAAGCGAATGGATAACCCTGTTTTTGTTTTTCTTGCACCATATTTTCAAAACTATCGGCAGGATAAGTTTGTGTATCATTACTATTAATGGCAACAAACTCGACCCCTTTAGCTTGGTAAGCTTTTGCTAACTCTGCTAATTTAGGTGCAATATGAATCACATAAGGACAGTGATTACATATAAACAAAACAACCAGTGCCTTGGCTTGTTTAAAATCTGCTAATTGAGTGGTACCGCCTTCGGTATTTTTTAGCGAAAAATCGGGTGCCTGAGTGCCCAAGTCCATCATAGTGGAGGCTGTCATGACCATAATATTTATCCTCTTTCTCTACGCTAATCTCGCGTGGTTATTTATTTTGCCATACAATAGCATTTCTCACTTTAAGATATAAACCTATTATGCAAACAAACAATTCAGTGCTAGTGACTCAGCAAATAAAAACTTGGTTAGAACAAGTCGTAATAGGGTTAAATCTTTGCCCTTTTGCCAAACGTCCCTACAAACAAAAACAAGTTAAAATAGCAATAAGCACCGCAAGTGACGATGACACCTTACTGCAAGATTTACTGCAACAATTTAAGCTATTAGAAAATACCCCAATAGAAACAACCGAAACGAGTGTATTAGTTGTAACGAATCACCTGCAGGACTTTTTCGACTATAACGACTTTTTAAATTTAGCCGATGCGCTCATTGAGCAATATAATTGGCAAGGTGTATTTCAAATTGCTAGCTTTCATCCGCATTATCAATTTGCGGGAACGACTGAGCAAGATCCAGAAAACCTAACCAATAAAGCGCCTTATCCTATTTTACATATTTTGCGTGAAAGCTCGCTCGATAAAGCGGTCGAAAGCCATCCCGATGTTGATGGTATTCCAGAGCAAAACATTGCAAAAATGAACCAGCTCACAAAAGAACAAATTACTGAATTATTTGGTTATCTTAAAGACTAAACTAGTAATTAAGATTAAAGATAAATTAAAACTAAAAAATAACTATTAATTGCAAGGATCGGGTATGCAAAAGTATTTTCGTTCGTCGGCTTGGGTTTTAGCGTTAGGCATTATGATTGGCTTAATCGGTTTGGGGGCGCTTGTTTCAAATGCGGCTCTGCAAATTAAACAATATGAGCGTAGCGTTACCGTAAAAGGGCTTGCCGAACAAGAATTACCTGCCGATATTGTAATTTGGCCGATTCAATTTATGCTGGCCGACAATGATTTAGCCAAGCTATATGAAAAAGCAGATAATAGTACACAAAAAATTAGAGCCTTTTTATTATTAAACGGCTTAAAAGAGAGTGAAATTAGTGTCTCACCGCCTGCTATTGTTGATAAATCAGCCCAAAACTATGGTAATAACAACAATCCATATCGTTATACTGCCACTCAAACAGTCACTGTTTATTCAGATAAAATTAATGCCGTTAGAACACTGATGCCACGCATGTCTGAGTTAGGTAAACAAGGTATTGTTATGACAGGTAATGGCTATCAGTCCAGAACTGAGTATATTTTTAACCGCTTAAATGATATTAAACCAGAAATGATCGAACAAGCGACTGAAAATGCGCGTGCTGTCGCAATGAAATTTGCGAACGACTCTAACAGTGAGTTAGGTAAAATTAAGCGAGCTTCACAGGGGCGGTTTAGTATCAGCGCTCGCGATAAAAACAATCCACACATTAAAAATATCAGAGTGGTTTCTACTATCGAATACTACCTTGCAGACTAAGATTTGATGACCTTTCGTGTTCATTTTTGCAGCCGTTTGTTGGGTATTTATTCAAGGCATAGCGATTGAAAACGATCCCCTACTTTAATGTTACCATCGGTTAATATTTGGGCACGCAAGCCGCCTGAAAATTCAAACCCGGACATTACTTGAGCACGGCTAACTGTTTCATTTGCCAATAATTTAGCTAATAATTGACAAGGTTCACACAGCTCAACCCCTAATAACTCTACTTCGCCGACTTTAAATCGCTTTCCGACTAAATGATTTAACGATATACCCATCGTAACTAAATTTCGTCTGGTAGAATGCCAACCAATATTCTGTTGATAATCTTGATTAAATTGCTCAATTGCTTCTGCTTCAATCAAGGTAATATTTTGGCCCGGCCACTTAGTTTTACCAAAATTTCGGTCGCCCCAAATACCTAACCCTGCGCTGCAAGTTGCTGTCCTCACACTGGACAATACTTGTTTGTGTTGCTGTGCAATAAAAATTGCTTTAATCATGCTTTATTCGCTATTGGTTTAGATTTAAACACACGGCGTGTGGTACGCACACAGCAAGCAATTATCAATAAACTCAATATATCAAACAGCGCCGCAAATATAATTGCCGCGGTAACGCCCCACGCCACCGCATTTACATTGAGTGGTACAACATAACTATAATTTGTTTGGGCTTGCTTAAGAATTTCGGGGTTGGCATTAAAAGCCAAATGCCATACCACTTTATAAGCAGGTTGGTGCAATGCTTGCTGCTCTTGCGTTAGCAAATGAACTCTTTGATAAATTGCATCTATATTGCGCCCATCGGCATTCATAACTTTATCAGGGTTCTGTTGGTAATAGACGATTAGTTTTTCTAAGCTCCCTCCAAAAAACTGATCTGCTGTTGACTGAAATCCTGATAAGTTTTGCTCCGCTTCAGCGAGCCTTGCTTCTGAAACTAAAGTATATTGCTGGATAAATCCGGGGATCTGAACACCAAACAATAAAGCAATCGCAAATATAGTCAGCCTAAAATAACTTCGGATCATGCGCATTTATCTATCCTTTTATATACTAAAACATTTATGAGTTTAGTTTGTCAGAAGGCGGATCGACCAGCAAGTTTTGAATTTTCTGTTGTAAATGTGCAGCAGTTACTTCGACTGCAGGTATAGGTTCAAGTATTTCAACTTCAACTTTCGACCAAAAACGAGATGGCAACTTAGTGAGTGCATGACCGCCTTTATGGCTAAAAAATGATCCCCACAACCCCTTCAATGCTACCGGAATAACAGGCACAGGATCACTTGCTAAAATTCGCTCAATGCCTTTTTTAAACGGACTGAGCTTACCATCAGGTGTCAATCTACCTTCTGGAAAAATACAAACAACTTCATCATTTTGTAATGCCTGATGAATCAACTCAAACGCAGTATCGTAAGTTGCTCTATTATATCGTGGCGGGCAAATAGGGATAACTCTTGCGTGTTTAAAAAAGTATTTTAACAACGGCATGTCACTTATACGTTTATCCATGACAAAACGAATAGGCCGACGGCACGCCCCTGCTAAAATCAGCGCATCAACATAACTCACATGGTTGGCAGCTAACAACACGCCCCCTGAAGCTGGTATCGCTTGCTGCCCTGAACTTTTAACTCGATACAAGCTATGGCTTAATAACCAAATCATCAAACGCAAGGTAAACTCTGGTACTTGGTAATAAATGTAGATAGCCACTGCAGCATTAATAACGGCCAAAATGGCAAACAATTGCGGAATACTTAGCTCTAAAACACTTAAACAAATGATCGCAAAAATAGCACTGACCACCATAAATAACGCATTTAAAATATTATTGGCTGCAATAATTTGTGCGCGTTTACTTTCGTCTGTACGGCTTTGTACCATGGCATACAGTGGTACTATATATAAGCCACCAAATACTCCAATTAAAGTTAGGTCTATCATCACAGCCCAATTTTGGCTATTTTGCATAAACACACTAAAGCTTTGTACCGTATCTACACTTAATTCAGGCACTGCAAAAAATAAATGTCCGCCAAATAAAGTAAGCCCTATTGAACCAATTGGCACCAAACCCAGTTCAATATGTGAACCAGATAATTTACTACACAAGATAGACCCTAAACCTATACCAATGGAAAATATCGCGAGTAAAACAGATACCACTTCAGGCTCGGCTGCTAAATAGATTTTGGCAAAGTTTGGAAACTGAGTTAGATAGGTAGCACCTAAAAACCAAAACCAACTAATGCCTAAAATAGATAAAAACACCGCCCTATTTTGCTTAGCTAATTTAATGATCCGACAAGATTGTTTATAGGGGTTAAATTTAACTTGGATATTTGGATTTGATGCTGTTGCTTTTGGAATAAAACAAGCCGCAATAAAACCAAAAATGGCTAAACTCACCACTACAATCGCCGCATACAAAGCACCATTAGACTGACCAATTAATACCCCAGCAAGCAAAGTCCCCAATAAAATAGCTAAAAAGGTACCTAACTCCACTAAAGCATTGCCTTGTAATAATTGAGCTGGTTTTAAATGTTGTGGTAAAAGCGCATATTTAACTGGGCCAAAATAAGCAGATTGAACCCCCATTAAAAATAGCAATAACAGCATGACCAAAATAGATTGTGAAACGATGGCCCAAGCTGCAATGCTCATGATAACCACTTCTAATAACTTGACTCGACGAATAAGTTGCGACTTTTCTAGCTTGTCTGCTAATAAACCAGCGTGAGCTGAAAACAGAAAAAATGGCAAAATAAATAGGGCTGCCGCCAAATTAATAATTAAATCTGAACTAACCGGTAAAGCTTGTGGCGCAATAAAAGCGACAATTAACAGTAAGCTGTTTTTATAAACATTATCATTCATTGCGCCCAAAGCTTGAGTGCAAAAATAGGGTAAAAAAGAGCGCTGTTTTAGTAAGCCGAATAATTTATTGCTCATAAATAATTCCTTTTAATGATTTTTCCAACTGGCTAAAAAGTGATTTAAAAGTTGCTCAAGTAACTGCTCACCAGATGCCCCTTTTGAAAACAACTTATCTTCTAGTGCGAGTTGCGTAATACCATGAACAGATGCCCATAATGCTCGGCTGGTATCCGCTAATTCATTTTGACTGGCTGTAGGTTTTAACTCCGCTAGCGCTGATTGCAATAACAAAAATAATTGTTCAATTCTCTGGCTTTGCCAATCGGGCATTGCTTGCCCCTGCGCTAAGCGCAAATCAAATACTAATTTCCAAAAGTAAGGTTTATTGCTGGCATAAAAATAATAAGCTAACGCCACCGCTAAAATTTTCTGCTCAGCTGCATTTTCAGCCTGCTCACTTACATTCGATAATGCTTGTGCTGATACTTGATATAAATCATCTAATACCCCAGCACATACCTCTAACCAACAAAGCTGATAGCTCCCAAATACATTTAATATAGAGCTAGGAACATAACCTACCTGCTTTGATAACTGACGAATACTGAGCGTTTGATAAGGCTGATCCTGCAAATGAGCGACTAAAGCATCAATAATAAGCTGTCTTAATTCTTCTCGGGTATGATCACTACGTCTGGCCATCTTATAATTCTACAAAATAAAAAACAGCGTTCAAAATAATCTATTATAAATAACAATGCAATATTTAAAATGCATCATTAATTTATAATTTGTCGCTAGCGCTAGGGTCTGTTGACGTTTGGAGTACAAATTTTGTTCTAACTAAACGCTTTTTGATCGCGACGCGAGATATGTAGCATAGTTATTCTATGTCAATATCGAGCACAGCTACCGCATCCTGCTCACGCTAAGTACCTGCATCCATGCAGGCAACAAAGAGCAAAAAGCGTTTAGGACGAACCCGAAGGGCAGCGCTTGTTTAGCATTTCTACTGTGTTGCCCCACATGGATGTGGGGTAAGGTGACTTTGCAGGAGCATAAAGTCTTTATAGCTCATTTATGTAGCCCACTACACGTCAATCGCTATGCCTTGTATAAATACCAAACAAACTGCTGCAAAATTGTACCCAAAAGGTCAACAGACCCTAGGTAAGGAAGAGGTGTAAATAGTATAGATAAGCCATAAAGCAATTAAATTAAACCTCTTTGTTTACGGATATTTCGATAGCTCAACCTGCGAATTTTATTTAAACCCTGTAATGGCCGAGCTATTTATACATAACAGGCAAGCGTCCGAACTACCCCGATATTTAAAATAATTTAATTTTTTCAAAAAAGACTGAACTTATCAGCACAGCACCACTCTATAAATATACAAGTTAGTTAGAATGAATTAACTTGTTAGTTTAAAGTGTGTTCCTTGTTGTATCTCCCGTGTAGCCGCCTTTTTGTGTTAAAGGCGGTTTTTTTTATTCTGCGTTTAACAATCCATCTTAGTTTCTAATTTTTCATTCGCTTTTTCACAAGCTTCTTTTGTCATTTCTTTTGTTTTATCTGACGCGTCAGAAGCCCATTCTTTAGCTTTATCTGATGTTTTTCGGGTCCACTCCCCAGTTTTATCAGATGCTTCTTCTGCCCAGTCTTTCGTTTTAGATGATGCGTCTTCAACCATTTCTTTGGTTTTCTCAGAAGCTTCTTTTGCTGACTCTTTAGTTGATTCAATCATGCTATCTAGCTTTTCACCAGCCGTTTTTGGTTTATCTTCACAAGCAGATAAACCAAACAAAGCAGCACTCAGAAGAGCAATTTGAGACAAACTATTATTCAATTTCATTGCATTAATTCCATAAAATATGAGTAGAAGTTAATTATAGCTGTGCAATAAAAACAAAAATACTAAATAAAGCTTTTATGTGACCTAGATTAAAATTTAGTTAGACTAAAAATTCAATAGAGAATAAAAAAGCCGCTTAATAGCGGCTTTCTAAATTTTTTTCAACATTTTGCTTTTTGTCTAAAATGGAATATCGTCATCGAAATCTAAGTTAGGCTCTGCTGGTGGCGCAGCTTGTGGGGCTGGTTTATTTTGCGGAGCTGCTGGCGCCGGTCGATTCTGGGCTTGCTGCTGATAACCACTTTGTTGAGGTTGCTGTGGTGCTTGATTATAACCACCCTGCTGACCTTGGCCTTGCTGTGGCGCTTGATTATATTGTGGCTGAGCAGCTGGCTGTTGATAACCTTGGTTTGCTGGTGCACTTTGGTTATAACTACCACCTTGATTATCAGAACGGCGATCTAGCATTTGCATTACGCCATTCATATCGACCACAACTTCAGTTGTGTATCTGTCTTGACCTTGCTGATCTTGCCATTTTCGGGTTTGCAATTTCCCTTCAAAATAAGCTTGCGAACCCTTACGTAAGTATTCACCAGCAATTTCGGCTAATTTGCCAAAAATAACAATTCGATGCCATTCGGTTTTTTCTTGCAGCTGACCTGTGTTGCGATCTTTCCAACTTTCAGATGTCGCTAAGGTTAAATTTGCAACTGCATTGCCATTTGGCATGTAACGAATGTCAGGATCTTGCCCTAAGTTACCAACTAAAATGACTTTATTTACGCCACGCGATGCCATTATCTTCTCCTAAATTTGTTTTGCATGTTGATTATGCCAAATCGCTAACGCTTTGGCATCTAACTCTGCGGGTAATATTTTTAAATAGGCTAATTGCTCTTCAACAATTACAACCGCTTCTTGTACGCCTGTAATGTCGGCAAGTTGCTGCGCCATTTGCTGCGCATCGGCATGGTTATTCACCACTACCGCTAAAATTTTAGGTTTGGTTTTTTGTGGTAAAACTAATGTACGGCTCACTAACCACCAAGGTAGCGCTAAACTCGCTGCCCCTAATAATACACCAACTTGCCCAAAGTTTTGCATGAGTATACCACCAAGTAAACCGCCACTAAATGCGCCGGCAAACTGGCAAGTTGAAAACGCCCCCATTGCAGACCCTTTTTGCCCGGCAGGTGCCAGCCGACTAACCCAAGCAGGTAAGTTTGCTTCAAGATAATTAAAAGCAACAAAAAATACAATTAATGCAATAAGTAATCCAGTGCCAGATTGTGAGAAACTATATATCAGTAACATCGCAACCGCTAATAAAACAATTGAGATTTGAAACATGCCCACTTCTTTGTTCTTTTTCATTGACCACATCATCATAGGCGCCAACAGAATAAAAGAGAGTAACAGGGCTGGAAAATACAGCATCCAGTGACTTTGTGAGTGAAAGCCAGCTTTAACTAATAACCCAGGAACAACTACAAACAAAGTAGTGAGCTGCATATGCAAAAAGAATACGCCAATATTGAGTTTTTGCAGTTGAGGGTGGCGAACTAATTGCTTAATTTGTGCCGGGATTGGAATCGCATCTCGGTTTGATGTTTTACTCACAGAGTTAGGCACAAAGGCTGCAACGACTATAATGCCAACTACTGCTAACCCTGCAGTAAAAGCAAAAATCCCACCTAATCCAAGTCGTTCAGCTAACAAGGGACCCAAAACCATTGCTGCTGCAAATGATAAACCTATGCACATGCCAATAATGGCCATCACTTTTGAGCGTTGGTCTTCACGCGTTAAATCGGCAGCTAACGCTAAAATAGCACTGGCAATTGCCCCTGTCCCTTGTAAAAATCGTCCTACCGCAACCCAAAAAACATGATCAGCAAAAGCGGCCACTAAACTACCAACCGCAAATAACACTAAGCCCATTAAAATAACAGGTCGCCTGCCAATTTTATCAGACAGCAACCCCATAGGAATTTGTAATACCGCTTGGGTTAACCCATAAGCACCAATAATAATCCCTATCCAAACGGGTGAAAAGCCTTCTAATTTTTGCCCATAAATAGCAACAACCGGCATAATCATAAAAAGCCCAAGCATTCTTAAGCTAAAAACGCTGGCTAAAATAGCGGCTATTTTTTTTTCGTGTTGTGTTAATCCGTTCGACATACTAAAGCAAGTGAGTTAACAATAAAATTAGGTGATCGAGTATATCACGCGATACGTATTTGAACGGTATAATTAACCAGTTTTTTTTGTAAAATAGCTTAAAAAAGCTCAGAATAAGAGACGATTTAGTTCGTCACTCAGCATTCACTTTTCTTGGGATTGATATGGATAAAATAGAAGTTAGAGGGGCTCGTACCCATAATTTAAAAAACATAAGCTGCACTTTACCACGTGAAAAATTAATCGTAATCACGGGTTTGTCAGGCTCAGGCAAATCATCCCTAGCATTTGATACTTTGTATGCTGAAGGTCAAAGGCGATATGTCGAATCACTCTCTGCTTATGCTCGACAATTTTTGTCATTGATGGAAAAACCAGATGTTGATCATATTGAAGGTTTATCTCCGGCTATTTCAATTGAGCAAAAATCGACTTCTCACAACCCAAGATCGACTGTTGGGACTATCACCGAAGTTTATGATTATTTAAGGCTATTATTTGCCCGTGTTGGTGAGCCTCGTTGTCCGATTCATAAACAAGCTTTAGCAGCTCAAACCATTAGTCAAATGGTTGATCAGGTAATGGCATTACCTGCTGGTTCAAAGCTCATGTTACTGGCGCCGATCGTTAGAGGACGTAAAGGTGAACATATTAAAACCTTTGAAAACCTCGCAGCTCAAGGCTTTATTAGAGCTAGAGTAAACGGTGAAATTTGTGACTTGAGCGATCCCCCAACACTTGAGCTTCATAAAAAGCATAATATAGATGTAGTGGTTGATCGTTTTAAAGTGCGTGACGATTTGCAAACTCGTTTAGCTGAGTCGTTTGAAACCGCACTAGAGCTGGCAAATGGTATTGCTACATTAGCTTGGATGGATGATGCGCAGCAAGAAGAATTAGTATTCTCAGCCAATTTTTCATGTACCCAATGTGGTTACAGCATGGCTGAAATAGAGCCTAGAATATTCTCATTTAATAATCCTGCGGGGGCTTGTCCTACTTGTGATGGTTTAGGGGTCAAACAATTTTTCGATCCACACAGAGTTATTTCTAACCCTGAGCTTAGTTTGGCTGGTGGCGCGATCAAAGGTTGGGACAAACGTAGTTTTTATTATTTTCAAATGTTGAAAACACTAGCCGAGCATTATCAATTTGATTTAACAGCACCTTGGCAAAATTTAGACGAAAACGCTCAGCAAGTTATTTTATATGGCACAGGCAAACAAGAGCTTGAGTTTAATTACATGAATGACAGAGGCGATATTATTAGTCGTCACCATCCTTTTGAGGGCATTATTACCAATATGGAACGCCGTTATCGCGAAACTGAATCTAATTCAGTTAGAGAAGAGATGGCTAAATATTTAAACAATCAAGCATGCCCAAGCTGTCATGGGGCGCGCTTGCGTGAAGGCCCTAGAAATGTATTTATCAATGATGCTAACTTGCCACATATTACTGAGCTTTCTATTGAAGCCTGCCAAAGCTTTTTTACTGAGTTGAATTTAACCGGCCAAAAAGCGCAAATTGCCGATAAGATTTTAAAAGAAATCAACGATAGACTCGGTTTTTTAGTTAACGTTGGGCTTAATTATTTAAATTTATCACGCAGTGCAGATACGCTCTCTGGCGGTGAGGCGCAGCGCATTCGTCTGGCAAGCCAAATTGGTGCGGGCTTAGTTGGGGTAATGTATGTATTAGATGAGCCCTCAATTGGTTTACATCAAAGAGACAATGAACGCTTATTGAAAACCTTAACTCATTTACGTGATTTAGGTAATACAGTGATTGTCGTTGAGCACGATGAAGATGCGATTCGCAGCGCTGATCATATTTTAGATATTGGCCCTGGAGCTGGTGTGCATGGTGGTCAGATTGTTGCGCAGGGTTCTATCGACGACATACTAAAAAGTAACGACTCACTTACCGGTAAATACCTATCAGGTAAAAAACAAATTAATATTCCGGCCGAGCGAAACCCACATCAAGATAAATGGATTGAGCTAAAAGGCGCATCTGGTAACAATCTAAAAAATGTAGATTTAAATATTCCGATTGGCTTAATGACTTGCATTACAGGGGTCTCTGGGTCAGGTAAATCCACGCTAATCAATGATACCTTATTTAGCTTGGCTCAAACCCAACTAAATAAAGCTAGTACGAACAAACCAGCGCCTTATTCAAGTATTGCGGGCTTAGACCATTTAGATAAAGTAGTTGATATTGACCAAAGCCCAATTGGCCGCACACCCAGATCAAACCCAGCCACTTATACCGGTATTTTTACGCCTATTCGTGAGTTATTTGCCGCGACTCAAGAAGCAAGATCTCGAGGCTACAAGCCAGGCCGTTTTAGTTTTAATGTGAAAGGCGGTCGCTGTGAGGCTTGCCAAGGTGATGGCGTTATTAAAGTTGAAATGCACTTTTTGCCGGATGTTTATGTGCCTTGTGATGTTTGTAAAGGCCAACGCTATAACCGCGAAACATTAGAAATAAAGTATAAGCAAAAAAACATTCACGAAACCTTAGATATGACAGTAGAAGATGCTCGTGAGTTTTTTGGTGCTGTGCCAGCAATTGCACGCAAATTACAAACCTTAATGGACGTTGGGTTAAGTTATATTCGATTAGGTCAAGCGGCGACCACCCTATCGGGTGGTGAAGCACAGCGGGTAAAGTTAGCCCGAGAACTTTCAAAGCGAGATACAGGCCAAACTCTATATATATTAGATGAACCCACTACTGGTTTGCACTTTTACGACATTGAGCAACTGTTAGCTGTATTGCACCGGCTTAGGGATCACGGTAATACTGTGGTTATTATTGAGCATAATCTAGATGTGGTAAAAACAGCCGATTGGATTGTTGATTTAGGTCCTGAAGGGGGTCACGGAGGCGGCGAGATTTTATTTAGTGGTACCCCAGAAGATTTATGCAATGAGAAAAGATCTCACACTGCTAAGTTTTTAAAGCCTATGTTGGGATAATTTAGGATTTAGGATTTAGGATTTAGGATTTAGGATTTAGGATTTAGCAGGCTAAAAATACTTTTGAATTATCCAAGTGTTTTTAGCCTGTCGCTCGCCTTTAATTATCTGGCTATCTGGCTTTAGCTAACTCAGCTCGCATTTCATCAATTGCGGTTTTATAGCTGTCTGCACCAAAAATAGCGGTACCAGCAACAAACATATCTGCCCCCGCTTCAGCGACTTCTGCTATATTATTCGTTTTTACGCCACCGTCGACTTCAATTCGGGTATTTAAGCCTAATTCATTAATACGAGCTCTAAGCTGTCTAATTTTATCTAACGTGTAAGGAATAAATGACTGCCCACCAAAACCAGGGTTTACCGACATAAATAATACATGGTCTAATTGAGGCAGCACATAATCTAACACCGATAAAGGCGTTGCTGGGTTTAATACTAAGCCTGCTTTAATACCGCGATCTTTAATTAAATTAATTGAGCGATCTACATGGCGACTCGCCTCTGGATGAAAACTGATATAGTTTGCTCCTGCATCTGCAAATTGATTAATTAAGTCATCAACAGGTTCAACCATTAAGTGCACGTCAAAGTCAGCTTTAACGCCATATTTTACCAGCGCATCTAAAACCGCAGGACCAAAAGTTAAATTAGGTACATAGTGATTATCCATTACATCAAAATGAATAATATCAGCCCCAGCTGCAACGACATTTTCTACTTCTTCACCTAAACGAGCTAAATCAGCGGCCAAAATAGAAGGCGCAATTAAATAAGGATTCATATCCAACCTATTAAGAAGATTAATAACAATTAAAAGCTATTTTACACAAGCTTGGCTATGGCGCAAATGACAAAATAAAATCTCTAAGGCTTAAAAAGGTGCAATTAATTAACAATTATACCGCGTCGCACTAAAACAAAACATGGCTTATTACTGATTGCACCATTTTAGAACAAAATCAGTAGTGATTTTATAATTTAAGTGCTATAACGCATCAGCGCAGTTCAATAAAAACCTTAAAAAGCTTTTAAATCAAAGACTTTAAAGTTTTTTTTAAGGAAATGAAAAAATAGGCACAGGGGTTGCAATTACCTTTGCAGCACATTTAGTTTTGAATTAAAAAAATCCAATTGGGAGAACTAGCATGAAAAAAACATTAATTGTCGCTTCAATTTTAGGTGCAGTATCAGCAATGTCTTCAACTTCAGCAATGGCGGTTGACGGTCTATCTGCAAATGCTGCAGTTACTTCAAACTACTTCTGGCGTGGTATGACTCAAACAGCTGACGCTGCTGCTGTTTCTGGCGGTATTGATTATGCTGCTGAATCTGGTTTTTATGCAGGTACTTGGGTATCTAACCTTGCTAACGACACAGAAACTGACCTTTATTTAGGTTTTTCAGGTGAAACTGACAGCGTTTCATACGATGTAGGTTATGTTTATTATAACTACGCTAATCCAGGTCAAGAGTTAGATTTTGGTGAAATATACGGTAGCGTTACCTTTGGTGCGTTAACTTTAGGCTTAGCAGTATTAGCTAATGAAGAAGCTGGTGATTTCGATTTTGGTGATTCAACTTATGTTTCTGCTGATTATGCAGTTGAAGTTGCACCAGGTTTAGAAGCTGCATTCCACATTGGTTCATACGATGGTGACTTCGCAGTTGAAGGTGTTGATATTGGTGCATCTCTATCTAAAGACGGTTTCACTTTTGGTATAATTGAATCAGACCGCGATGGCCAAAACTTAGAAGCTTATGTTTCTTATGCGGTTGATTTCGACTTATAAGTTGATTCGAATATACCAACAACAAAGTTAAGCATATTTAGCCCGCGATTGCGGGCTTTTTTATGCCTGTGATACATCACTTAAAATAATATATAACCTCAACTCAGATTAAGGTGTATTCTAACTAATTAAATGACTTAACCTTATCGCTTTGCATGGTTTCTAACGAAATTTTTTTGCGTGGACAAGGCAAATTCACGCCTCAGTAGCTAGTCTCGGCTTTGGTTCCGACACCGCTCTACTTCTCCCCGTCCCTGGGGTGGTATATTAGGGAATTTAACGCAGTCCGCGTGAAAAAGGCCGTTTAAAACATATTCATTAAACCGAGTTGAAGTTATATAGCACTCATATTTAGCAAACCCCTTCACTGAGCTAAGTTTTGTCTATACTAAAATATGACTTTAGTTACGGATAGTTAATATGAGTAAAACGTTAAGATGGCTTGAATACCTGTTATCCAGTATTGCGGCGCTAATGGGGGTACAAAGTCAGAAAAACAGAGAGGCTGATTTTAAGCAAAAGTCAGCGTTTGGCTTTTTGATTAACGGTATTGTTTTAGTTGCTATATTTATATTATTGCTCATCGCAGTCGTAAAGTTAGCAATTAGCTTAGCGACTTAAGTGATGAAACCGGCCTAGCCTGTGATAATAGGTTGCTTTATTCTCTTTACTTTATACAAAGCTAAAACTTCTTTTACGGCCTGACGGGTGCCTGCGTTTTGACTAATTACTCGTGATACATTTTGTGTTTTAATTTTTGCAGGTAAGTATAAATTACGAACAATCGGCGTATCATGATTGCTAATGAGCACAGTATTCTTCCCTTCGTGTGATAACTGCTGAGCTGTGTCGGCTAATCGCTTTTGATCATGGATATTAAAACCTGATTTTGCATACTGAGTAAAATTAGCAGTTTCACTCAAGCTAATATAAGGGGGATCGCAATATATAGCACTGCCCTTTGGCGCGCTACGCATGCAAGTTTCAAAATCCACTAAGGTGAACTCAGCTTTTTGAGATTTCTTAGCAAAGTAATACATTTCATGTTCTGGAAAGTAAGGCTTCACATAACGCCCAAAAGGCACATTATAAAACCCTGAATTATTATAACGACAAAGACCGTTATAACCGTGACGGTTTAAGTAGGTAAATAAAATAGAGCGTCGGTAGGTATCTTTTTCCTGATTAAATTCAGCTCGAATCTGATAATACGCATCTTCTTGATTGTATTTACTTTGGTACATAAGCTTACAATCTTGAATAAAAGCTTCAGGTGTTGCTTTTAAATGTTGATACAGTGCAATCAAATCAGGATTAATATCATTTAAAATATAACGTTCGAAATTACTATTTAAAAACACAGAGCCCGCTCCTACAAACGGCTCAACTAATGTTTTGCTGCGTTTAGGTAAGAGTTCAACTATTGATTCTACTAGCGAGTATTTACCGCCAGCCCATTTTAAAAATGCTCGTGTTTTTTTCAAAATTATTTCTTTTTCGCTATTAACTGAGCAATTGCAGCAACGGGTTTTGCAAAAGCGCCAGCGTTTTTAATTGAACCCGGTAACGTATTTATGGCAGCTAATGCCGTTTGGTGAGTTGGATAAATGCCATAAGTCACTCCAAACCTTTGTTCACTCTCATAAACTTTTAGCTTGGCTGGTTCAGCTAACGTTTGAATGTCAGGTGACGCTAAAAACTCATCCAAAACGGATTCAGAGCTAACCAAGGTGAGCTGAATAACGTATTGTTTAGGGTTTTGCTGTTGATACCATAGGTTATCATAATAACCGAGGTTAGGCTCAGCTTGCTGCTCATTTTGTTGTGTTATCGCTGGTTTATTATCCATTTTAAGATCTGTTTCAGCCGTTTCTGGTTTTTTTACTGGCTGTTGTCCGATATCAACTTGCTGATCATATTTTTTAGCTTCAATTAACGATTCGGGCTGAGGTGCTTGCTCTGCTAGGTTACTTTTTGTTTTATCTGTTATTTCCGCCTGCTGATTTTTCTTTTTAGCAGCAAAGTATTCAGCCGCTGTCATATCTTTTTGTAAAATGGCTTGCTCAACTAAATCAAGCTCTTTTGTAGATTTAGCTACTTGTGGCTCAGTCAATACTTCCGATTTCGGTTTTGCTAACGGCTCGATCTCAAATTTTGTGCTTTCTGTTTGGCCTAAATTTTCAGGTTCAGCTAAATTAACATTAGGTTTTAAGTTTGAATCAATATCGTTTTGAGATAAAAACCACCATATGCCTAATGTAAATAATAAGCACAGCATAGTTAAGCTTAACCAAATCAAGTATGATTTTTTGGTTGAATTGCGCGCTTCTTCGGCTGGATTTACGGAATGCTCTAAAGGCGATGAATGAGCTTGCTCGGCAGAATCAGGACCAATTAAGCTGACCACTTGACTTGGATAGTTTTGACTAAATAAACTTGCTTGAACGGGCGTTATTTCAAAAATCACGTTAAACCGACCTGCAAAATATTGCATGCAATCTAACAATTGATTAATAACAGGCTCAGTTGGCAAACCTTTAACCGCGACTGTATAGCAGTTATCGTTTTGATCTTGTTCATCTAGTAGGTACTTTAAAGGTTTGTCGATTATAACTGAAGAGCTATCCGTTAGTTGTTTAAAAACCGTTGTGAGCAGCGCTTTGTCGGTGAGGTCTTTCAAACTAGGAATGTAACTTAAGTGGTATTCATCTTGAATATCACTTAAGTAACGAATTAGAGGTTCTTGGATGTCTGTATATAAAACAACCGCATTGGAAAAAGACAAATTGTATAGCAGACGATCCCAGTTTTTTGGCCTCATCTCACAACGCCTTAAGTTAGTGATAAGCAAATCACTTAGTCTGACGACTAAATGATTAAACTAAAACTGAATTGAGCTCAGCTTCGGTAACATCACTCATGATTTCACAATGTCCAATTTTTGTTGGCACAATAAAACGCATCACATTAGCTTGAACTTTTTTATCACGCTTCATGTGTTTAACAAAGTCGTCTAATGTCATTGAGCTTGGTTTATGAATCGGCAAGTTATAGCTTTCAATGGTGGTCACCACTTCATCAAAGTCTTGCTGATTGATATAACCTCGGATATGAGCCAACCGAGTTGCTAACACCATGCCTGTGGCTACGGCTTCACCGTGCAACCATACGCCATACCCCATTTCAGCTTCAATCGCATGGCCAAAAGTATGACCTAAATTTAACAGTGCACGAGCGCCTCGCTCCGTTTCATCAGCAGCAACTATCTCTGCTTTAATTTCACAACAACGCTTAATAACCCGGACAAGTTGAGCAGGCTCAAGAGCTAAAATCTGGGTTTTAGCTTCAATTAAACTTTGCCAAAACTCACGCTCAAAAACAATACCATATTTGAGCACTTCGGCCATACCAGCAGCAAACTCACGGGCAGGTAAGCTAGATAATGAATCAATATCGATAAAAACGGCTTCGGGCTGTTTAAAAGCGCCGATCATGTTTTTACCTAAAGGATGATTCACTGCAGTTTTACCACCAACTGACGAATCAACTTGAGATAATAATGTCGTTGGTACTTGAATAAAATCAACACCACGCTGATAACAAGCGGCAACAAAGCCGACTAAATCACCCACAACACCGCCACCTAAAGCAATTAAGGTGACATCTCGAGCACAGTTGTGCTCTAGCAAAAAACTATTTATTTTTTCAAAATATTCAAGTGATTTATATTGCTCGCCATCTGGTAGCTGATACGTTAAAACATCAAATTTTGATAAGCTTTGCGTCAATTGTTCTAAATATAGAGGAGCAACCGTTGTATTAGTAATAACAACAACTTTACTGCCTTTAATCACTTTTTCAAACTGCTGCGCTTGCTGAATTAATCCACGACCAATAATAATGGGGTAGCTTCGTTCAGCTAAGCTGACTTGAATTTCTGTATTGCTCATATATTTAAACGACTAATTTAAAAACCTAAACGATCAATAATTTCACGAGAAACTACTTTTGCACTTTGGTTATCCGTTTTAACAACCAAATCAGCAATTTCTTCGTATAGTGGATTTCGACTTTCAGCAAGATTTTCTAAAATTTCTTGCGGCTCACCATTTTGTAGTAAAGGTCGACGTTTATCACGCGCAGTTCTAGCTACTTGCTTTTCGATGGTCGTTTCTAAGTAAACCACAAAACCTCGAGCAGAAAGTCGATTTCTTGTTTCTTTACTAATCACAGAACCACCGCCTGTTGCCAGCACTATGCCTTGTTTTTCGGTTAAATCAAAAATAACCTTCTCTTCACGAGTTCTAAAACCTTCTTCCCCTTCAACGTCAAATACCCAAGCGATATCAGCGCCTGTGCGTTTTTCAATTTCCGCGTCAGAGTCAAAGAATTCAAGGTGAAGTTCATTGGCTAATTGTCTACCTATGGTACTTTTACCGGCCCCCATCGGGCCTATGAGGAATATATTACGTTTCTCGGCCATTTTAGTTTTTACACATCTATTAAGTTAAGTTGCTCCGAAAATCCAGTATCCTGAAAAGAGCCGCGATTATCCCAAGATTTGGTAACTAAAAGCAAGCTTAGCGACCAAAAATGAAGTCATTAAGCTGAAAAAACCTAAATTTGGGGGTCATAAACCTGAATATCTTGTTATTTTTGTGATAATCATATTAAGCCTAATCAGAATACCACTCAGTTAACGCGCGAGATTCTACTCAAATTACACAATTTTTAAAGTTTTTCTGTCGCAATTCTGGGTGTCACGAAAATTAACAGTTCCTTTTTTTCATTAAATTCGCGCGACTTTTTGAATAAGCGTCCAAGATACGGAATATCACCTAATAAAGGAACTTTAGATTCGGCACTCACTGTTTGTTGCTGATAAATGCCACCCAGCACTATCGTTTCGCCATTATTGACTAAAACTTGAGTGCCTATTTCTTGGGTATCTATTGCAACGGCTGAACCCGTCGAAGTTGACACTGTATCGCCGCGCGTATCTTGGGTAATCACTAAATCTAATATAATTTTATTGTCTGGGGTAATTTGCGGTGTTACTTGCAGGCTCAAGACCGCTTTTTTAAATGTCACGGCAGTTGCACCACTTGAAGCAGCTTGTACAAACGGAATTTCAGTGCCTTGCTCAATATAAGCGGTTTTTTGATTTGCCGTTGTGATTCGCGGGCTAGCTATAATTTCACCTTTGTTTTCAGATTCAAGCGCGGTTAACTCTAAATCTAATATAGTACCATCACTGAGTTTTGCTATGCTTAAACCAATACTGCCCGCGGCATTTGAAACCGGCAAGTTAACATTCATCCGTTGGTTGATGGGTGGAATCACCCCGGATCCTATCGTTGCAGCACCATCTAATGAACCAGAAATACCATCGCTACCTTGCTGATCGCTAAAGCCCCAGCGAATCCCTAACTCTTCGCTTAAATTATCATTTACTGTCACGATTCTAGATTCAATAGTAACTTGCTTAACTGCAATATCTAATACTTGGACTAATTTTTTGACATTCTCAATACTATCTATCGTATCTCTTATTAATAATGTATTGGTACGTGCATCAACAGAGACAGAGCCTCGCTCAGAGATCATTTTAGCTTCTTGGCTTTTAAGCATCGCCGCTATTTCACCAGCCTTAGCATAGTTAATTTGCACAAACTCTGAGTATAAAGGCGATAATTCAGCCACTTGTTTTTTTGCTTCTAGCTCTTTGGCTTCACGGGCTGCAATTTCTTCGCTGGGCGCGACCAATAAAATAGAGCCTTCCATGCGTTTATCTAACCCTTTTACTTTTAAGATAATGTCTAACGCTTGATCCCAAGGCACACCATCTAAACGCAATGTTACGTTGCCTGAAACTGAATCACTGGTGACTAAATTAAAATTATTATAGTCGGCAATAATTTGCAGTACGGTTCGCACTTCAATATCCTGAAAGTTAAGTGAAATAGCATCACCTTGATACTTTTTATCTGCCGCTTTATTTTTAACATCGTCCTGTTTAGCAATATCTAAGCTAAAAATAGAATCCAATTGCTGATACTTGTAAGTAAATTCATCATTCATGCTGATTTCAAACCGAGTATTATTCTCGTCTTGAAATGTTTCAATATGCTGAACCACTGAACCAAAGTCAGTTACATCCATTTTGTAAATCAGCTCATCGACAATGTCTGTATTATGAAAGACCACAATAATTTTATTTTTTTGCTTGGCGACATCAATGGCTGCAATGCTGTTTTTCATAAAGGCTAATACTCGTCCGCCTTTGTTATCTGAGTAACGAAAATCGAGTGCATCTATTGTATTCACATAGGTTTGAGCTTCAGCGTTTTTAGTTGAAGTTAAACCAGATTCATTGGCAATATGTACATAAAAATGATTGCCCTCTAATCGAGTTTGATACAGTTTTAATGAATCAAGCATTAACTGTAATCGAATACCTGATTGTGTTTCTTGAGCGATAATATTTTGCACACCAGCTTGATTAACGGGTGTTTTAGCTAAGTAGCTTTCAAAACTTGCATTATCAATGGTAATTTCAATACGCGCCGGATCATTTACCACTTTAATTTTTGGCTTTTGGCCCAGCTTTTTATCAAATACAAAATCAATTTCTGTTTCGTCCGGCATACTTGGGTTATATTTAATTTCGTACAGAACGGGCTGGCTGGTTGTATTCGCTTGTATAGTAAAACTTAATAAGCAAAATAAACTAAAAATAATGAGCTGAAACGCTTTATGATTGGCAATAATATTATTATTCATTATTCTGACTTCCTGACT
Source organism: Catenovulum adriaticum (assembly GCF_026725475.1). Lineage (NCBI taxonomy): Bacteria > Pseudomonadati > Pseudomonadota > Gammaproteobacteria > Alteromonadales > Alteromonadaceae > Catenovulum > Catenovulum adriaticum. Next base: position 30,091 of record NZ_CP109965.1, on the reverse strand, counting down.
CTGAATCCTGAGCAAAAATTGAAATTTGTGCGGTTCGGGTTTCCCAGCATCCGGTACCATCTGGGATCATTTCTTGTAATATCACTTTATCCGACGTGATTTTTTGGATTTGTCCATGAAACAGCCCCATATAATTACCCACTTTAACTCTATATAAAGCCCCATCGGCTACTGAAGCTAATGCAAAATAGCGCCCTGCTTCTCCCAATGTGCCCCGCATTTTTATCGTTTCTAATGGATATTTTTCAAGCGCTTCTTTTTGACGGTTAAAGTTTGGCTGCAAGCATCCCAAGGTTTGGCTGGTTGCATCATCTATTAATTCAGGTTTAGGTTTTACAAATGGGCTACGTAAACCGTTTACTGAATATTCAAAGCTTTGGTACTTTTTAACGGTTGGCATAGGCTCAATACTCGTTTTTGCATTGGCTTTAACTTCGTCAGTATAAGTCTGTAAATCACTAATATCACTCCCACATGCCCCCAAAACTAAGCAACTAAGTAAGGCTAAATATTTCATTTGTTGTCAGCCTCCTTGTAACGATAAGTTTTAGCTAATAAATCTAGAACCAGTTCATCGCCCTGATTTTTAATTGAAAAGTCATGCAAAGTAACAATTCGGGGTAAGGCGGCAACTCGTCCTAAAAACTGACCAAACTCATGGTAGCCACCCACAACTTGCAAGGTTAATGGGAGTTCAGTATAAAATTCTCTTTCTATCTCTGCTTCCCAATTAATCTTTTTAAACGTTAACCCGCTGGTTGTGCCAACATAGGTGATGTCATCTAGCAAACCTGGGGTTTCTGTTTCTGTTGGTAAACGTTTAAGCAAATCTGAAAAATTTTGCTCCATTTGTACCATCTGTGCTTTGTAAGCATCTGAATTTATAGCAACATGATATTTAGCTTGAAATTGCAGCTTAAGTTCGTTTTCTTTTTTTGTAATATTTTCATAGCTTTCAATTTTGTCACTAATCATAAGTTGATAGCTCAAAATGAATACAACGATAGCGAGTAAAATACAAACAAAAACTTTAGCGGGTTTAGGCCAGCTGCCCATGTCATTTAAATCAAGTTCTAGCTCATTTAAATCTTTAAGATCAAAGTTCTTCCAGTCCATTATTGCTGACCTTCTTGCTCACGTTCGAGTCCGGCAGATTGAACATCAAACGACATCGTAAAATCACTTAAAATATTAAGTGCTTCATTCGATTGCGCTGATACAATCGCGTTTAAAACCGGACGCTCTAATAAATAAGAAGCTTCTATATTTCGCATCATCGTAGAAACTCGGTTATTTGATTCGCTTTTACCTTGAATTGTCACTTGACGACCTTTTTTTTCTAAGCTCACCAAATAGATACCCGCTGGTACAACTTTAACCAGTTCATCCATAATTTGTGCGCCTAAATTACGGTTTCTCTGCAAGTCAGCAATCAGCTCCATTCGTTGTTCTAAGTTTTTACGTTTTGTTTTAAGCTCTTTAATTTCTTTAATTTTAGAGTCTAATACCGCAATCTCATTGTTTAAATATTGGTTTCGAGTTTGCTGGTTAGAGATTAAACTATTGTAATAAGTATTAATAAGCAGCATGACTGAAAAGGCTAAAATCGCAACTAGGGTTAAAATAGTGATATAAATTTTTTGTTTGCGTTGTTTATCTTGCTCTCGCCAAGGTAATAAATTTATATGTGGCATGAATTAAAACTCCGCATTGCCAAACCAGATGCAATCAAGTATTCAGAGTTATGCTGATTATTTTCTGCCGTTAATGTCTCTCCTTGATTCATTTGCATAAAAGGTGAGGCTATAACACAATGAATACCTAATTCTTCCGTTATCACTTCCGCCAAGCCTTCAACTAATGCTGTTCCGCCTGATAGTAGCAAGTAGTCCACTTTATCTTCCGAAGTAGAAGTAGTGAACATTTGAATGGCCCGTCTGATTTGTTGAATGATGGCCGTTTGAAAAGGCGCTAGTACTTCAAAGGTATAACTTGGGGGTAAATCAGCAGTTAGTTTTGCAAGTTCTGCTTCTTCATAAGATTTGTTGTAATAATTAACAATATTTTTTGTGTACATATCACCACCAAATGATTGATCACGGGTATAGATAACATCTTCGCCCCGAATTACACTCATTAAGGTCATATGCGCACCAATATCTACAACAGCTACTAATTTTTTATTAGCATCGCTAGGTAACTGATGCATGCAGAGTTTAGCGGCTCTTGCCAGTGCGTACGATTCTACGTCCATTACTTTAGCGGTTAACCCACCGAGTTCAATAGCAGAAACCCGGGCTTCGACACTTTCGGTTCTTGCCGCACTTAATAGTACATTTACTTTGCTTTTGTCGGCTTGGTTTATACCTAAACGTTCGAAATCTAAATTGACTTCTTCAATTGGATAAGGAATTAAACTGTCTGCTTCAATTTCAATTTGAGTCGCTAACTCATCATCATTAAAACTCGCATCCATAAAAATCGTTTTAGTAATCACCGTTGACCCTGAAACCGCGACAGACACTTGCTTATATTGTTTAGGTAGGCGTTTTCTAAGTCTTTGAATAACCTTGCCAACGGCTTCAATATCTTGAATTTCTTTATCATTCATTATGCCTTTTGGCATAAGTTCACGTGCGCACTGCAATAGCTTGTATTGCGAGCCATGACGCTCCATTAATACCGCTTTAACTGAATACGAACCGATATCGATACCAATTAAAATTGTATTTTTTTTCCCCAGTAATTCCTCAAACATAATTGACTAACCGTATTATTATTTTAAGCATTAATTGCAACTAATCCATTACCCTTTGTTTATGCTAAAATTACTTTATCTTAATTTAGTGATAAATGCATAATACTTTGCACATTTTGAATTATTTTTAACATAACGCTTTTGAAACTTGATAATATAGAGTTTCAAGTTTTACCGCCAGATAACTTCAGCCTGGATGCTATTTGTGAAAAAAACGCTTAAATATTTACTTTATTTTACTATCTTATCAAGCATAGCTGGTTGCTTAACTATTTATGCAACTTATTTGTATTTTGAAGATGAACTTCCTTCTGTTCAATCATTAAAAGATGTTGAATTTCAGACCCCTATGCAGGTTTACTCTGCTGAAGGCTTGCTTATTTCTCAATTTGGTGAAAAAAGACGAATCCCCATGCGCTACGAGGATATTCCACCCAAATTAATTGATACTTTATTAGCAACTGAAGATAACCGATTTTTCTCACACAACGGTGTCGATTTTATCGGGATAGTCAGAGCCGCTATTACAGTATTGACCAGTGGTACTAAAAAGCAAGGCGCCAGTACAATAACAATGCAAGTTGCGCGTGGTTTTTTCTTAAATAGAGATAAAACTTATATCCGCAAAATAAAAGAAATTTTTATCGCGCTAAAAATGGAACAAGAGCTAACCAAAGAAGAAATTTTAACTTTATACATTAATAAAGTTGAACTAGGTTACCGTGCATTTGGTTTTGGCGCAGCAGCTAAAGTGTATTATGGGAAAAACATTGATGAACTCAATATTGCACAACTTTCGATGCTCACTGGTCTGCTAAAAGCCCCTACAGCATATAATCCACTACGTAATCCTGAACGCGCTTTATTTAGACGAAATACCGTTTTGTGGCGTTTAAAAGATGCAAATTATATTAATGAAAAAGAATATCAAGATGCGATATCCTTACCTTTAACAGCACAATACCATGGTGCTGAAATAGCATTAGATAGCCCATATATCGCTGAAATGGTTCGCCAAGAAATGGTTGAAAAATATGGAGAAGAAACTGCATATACACAAGGTTACCAAGTTTTTACTACCGTCAGCTCAAAAACACAAACTGCAGCCATGGATGCTTTAAGACAAAACCTGCATAACTATGATGAACGTCATGGCTATAGAGGCCCACAAAAAGCGCTTTGGATTGATGGCGAAGAATCTAAACCTAGCGATGAAACGTTAATTCAACAGCTTGAAAACGAACCCGATTTTGGCTGGTTAGAAAACGTTGTGGTAGTAAATACAGACACCGAAAAAAACCAATTTAGCTTTTTACGTAAAAATGGTACTTACGATGTTGTTAATTGGTCAGGTATGAGCTGGGCGCGTCCTTACATAGATGATGATAGTCAGGGTGAAGAACCTAAATCTGTCACTGATATTGTAAAAAAAGGTGACTTAGTCAGTGTTAGAAAAGTAGATGATACCTGGCAGCTTTCACAATACCCTGATGCTTCAGCTGCATTAGTTGCACTCGATCCCAATAACGGCGCATTAAAAGCGTTAGTGGGTGGCTATGATTTCAGACAAAGCGAATTTAACCGTGTAACCCAAGCTAAACGCCAAGTGGGTTCAAACATAAAACCTTTTATATATTCAGCCGCAATCGCTCATGGATTTACATTAGCTAGTATTATTAATGATGCGCCGATTAATCAGTGGGATAGAAGACAAGGCACCGTTTGGCGTCCGCAAAACTCACCAGCAGTTTATGATGGGCCAATTCGAATGCGCAAAGCTTTAGCTAAATCTAAAAACGTGGTATCGGTTAGATTACTGCGTGCTGTTGGCTTAGACGATTTAATTGATCACATGTCAAAATTTGGATTTGATAGAAACGATTTACCCAGAAACGAATCTTTAGCTTTGGGCTCCGCTTCCTTTACACCGCTAGAGTTAGTTAGTGCCTACTCTGCTTTTGCCAATGGCGGGTTTATTGTTGAACCATATTTAATTGAACGTATTGAAGACATGCAAGGCAATGTATTATTTGAAGCTAATCCTAAGCTAGCCTGCGATCCGTGCCAAGCGGAAAAAACGGAAGTGGATTCATCTTTTTCTACTAACCCTGATATGACTGAAAAAACGGTTGAGCCCGCCCCTAGAGCAATATCCGCCCAAAACTCATTTTTAATTGCTGATGCGATGACAAGTACAATTTGGGGTGGTGGTAACTGGAATAGAGGCACAGGATGGAATGGAACGGGCTGGCGCGCTCGAGTACTAAAAAGAAAAGATATTGGCGGTAAAACAGGTACCACCAATGAAGCAAAAGATACTTGGTTTAGTGGTTATGCTCCTGATTTAGTTGTCACAAGCTGGGTTGGATTTGACGACCATAGACGCGCCTTAGGCGCAACCAGTTACAATAATAATCTAGGAAAAGAACAAGTTTACGGTAAAGAATTTGGGGCCCAAACCGCACTGCCCGCTTGGGTCGACTTTTTAAAAGTCGCGCTAGAAAATAAACCAAAGCAAAGTACAACTTTACCTGAAGATATAACAACCGTTCGTATTGACCGCGAAACCGGAAAACTAACAAATAAAACTGATTATAGCTCAATATTTGAGTACTTTATTAGTGGAACAGAGCCAACTCAATATATTGATGATAGCCCAAGGATTGAAATGCTTAATGCCAACCAAGCTGGCGAAGTTATGGATGCTGAGCTAAATCAGATATTTTAATTAATTTAAACCTGCTGAATAAATAGATTAGAAGCTGTTATCTTATATTGAGGTGAGTTTATTTGAGCTTGGTGCGGTGTTTAGTTTATCCAAGCTCTATCTGAATAAATCGTTGAATAGCTTAGGCTATTCAACTTCAGTTTCAGGGTTTAATAAAGGTTCTGAAAACCAACCATTAAGCTTGCGCTTTAAAGCGGGTAGCCCTGTACCTTTAAGAGATGAAAAAAGCTCCACTTCTACATCACCTTCAAAATTAATACTCGCTTGTCTCACTTCCTGTAACACTTTATTACGCGCTGATTGTTTTAATTTATCGGCTTTGGTTAATAAAATAAGTACAGGCAATTCACTGTCTACGGCCCAAAAAATCAAATCCTGATCCAGTTCTTTTAATGGATGACGGATATCCATTAATACCACTAAACCAGCTAAACTTTCTCGCTTTTGCAAATACTCGCCAAGTGATTTTTGCCACTTTTGTTTTACCGCTAACGGAACTTTTGCATAACCATAACCGGGTAAGTCGACGAGTCGTCTTTGCTCATCTAACTCAAAAATATTAATTAATTGAGTTCGCCCGGGCGTCTTACTCGTTCTCGCTAAGCTTTTTTGTTCAGTAAGCGTATTTAATGCACTAGATTTACCAGCATTTGAGCGACCTGCAAAAGCCACTTCAAAACCTTCATCTGTCGCTAAACTCGCAATATTAGGCGCGCTAATTGTAAACTTTGCGTTTTTATACTCGATCACAGGATAACTCCGTCTTAATTTTGCGCTTAGTCTAATCATTTCTCAAAACATTACTAGACTTTTTGACTTACATTTTAATAAACCGATGCAGCGCTTAATTTAAGCTGGGCTCTAAAATAACAAAATCCAGTTCATCTAATAAAGTTTGAAAGTAGCGTTCATGAACCGAGAAGTTTTGCTCTCTTAGGCTGTGTTCAAGTTCAGCCGCTTTTTCGGTGAGTTTTTGAAAACCAAAGTTACCTGCAGAGCCTTTTATACTATGTGATATTTGAATAATTTTGTTCCAATTATTTTCGGCTTTAGCCTGCTTTAATTGTTTAACTTGAGCGGGTAAACCTTGTTTATATTCAACAACCATTTTTTCAAACTCAACACTGTCAATTGAAAATAACAAATCGTCATCTTCATCATCGTTTATATCTACCGGTAAAAAACGTGCTAACAGGCTGATAAATTCATCTTGATCAATAGGTTTGCTAATATAAGCGCAAAAACCGTGTGATAAATAGTAATCAACATCTTGCTTCATGGCATTGGCCGTAAGCGCAATAATAGGAGTGTCACGATCGTTTCGACGAATTAATTCTGTCGCTTTAGTGCCATCCATGATCGGCATTTGAATATCCATTAAAATGAGATCAAAATCATTTAATAAAGCTTTCTCAACCGCTTGCTCCCCATTATGAACTAACCACACCTCAATGCCTAATTGAATCAACCTTTGCCGAATTAAGCGGCTATTATCAAGATGATCTTCAGCTAATAAAACTCGGCCTTTAAATTTTTCATTGTGTACAGAATCTTGACTCGCTTCAACGACTGCAGTTGGCAATTGATTAACCCAGGTTGCTAAAGGTGAAACAGGCGCAGTAATTGTAAAACTAAACTCAGAGCCAATCCCTTCTTCACTACTGACATTAATTTCACCGCCCAGCCTTGCAATTAACTCTTTTGAGATATACAAGCCTAATCCAGTTCCGCCAAACCGTCGTGAATGTGAGCTGTCTGCCTGATTAAAAGCATGGAAGAGGTTATTCACAACCGTTTGGTTCATTCCCATGCCTGTATCTTTAATTTTAATGCTGAGTTGCTCTTCAGGTTTCGAGTAAGCAACCCGCACATGCACACCACCTTGCATTGTAAATTTAATCGCATTGTTAGTTAAATTTAATAAAATTTGATACAAACGAGTACCGTCTGTTATCACTTTATCAGGCAGTGGAAACGAATAGCTAACTGTAAAATTTAGTCCTTTTTGCTGCGCCAATGCATGCTGGTTTTGGCTCAGTTTATCAAGCCAATTTAATAAATCAGTCTCTCGACTTTCAACTTCAAGTTTACCAGCCTCAATTTTTGACAAATCTAAAATATCGTTCGCAATATTCAATAAATGTTTACTATTGGTATAAATGGTCGGTAAAACATGGTCACATTTTAACTGTTGGCTATCTGCTGATAAATAAGATTCTGAATAGCCAATTATGGAGGTTAAAGGTGTTCTAATTTCATGGCTCATATTAGCCAAAAATTGACTTTTAAAATGATTAGATTGTGCTTCTTTTTCCAACAACTTTTGCTTTTGCTCACTCGTTTCGGCAAGCGCTTGTTCATAATTAAACAGTCGACGGTTCACCTGCTCTAAAATAATACTAGCAATCCAAGCAATAACCGACCAAATAAATAATAAAACCAAAACCGAAATATCAACATTACTTATTTCAGGCTTTGCCTGTAAAAGTAAAAAGGGTACAAAAAAGCTAATCAAGCCTGCAATAAGTTGTACTTTCGCCCCCATTTGCGAGATAACAATCCCAATTAAAAACATTAAAACTGTAGGAACAACAAACACATAATTTTGAGTTAAAAAAATATTCAAATAAGTAGAAAACATAACGCCGACAAAAGTATAAATCACTAACGACGTTTTCAATGAAAATAGAGGTTTATTTGAAAATGTGGCCCAAGTTATGGTACTCCACGCAACTAAATAACAAGCTCTTGCAGGGGCAACAATTGAAAAGTTTTCAGCAGAAATAAAATAAGACAAAATTAAAAAAGCAAGCGGGACTATCCCACCTATAGCGTAAACATATGCGACAACCGGTCTAACTCGCTCATCCATGTGAGTCTGATATTTTGCTTCATTTTCCGGTGAAAAAGTTTGTCGCTGTAAAAAAGAAAAAAAACTATCCATCTATATTTCCGTAATTTTATTTATTATTTAAATGGTGCTGTTTATATTGCGTAATGATATGTGAAAATTCTATTTCAATTTCTCGGCCATCTTCGCCTAACGCTAGTACTTTACTTACGCTGGTTTCAATTAGATTAATTAATTTGTGTTCCACTGATTTATCTACTGCGGTAATCAGTAAATTAGCTCTAATATCTAATAACAAAGCATCAATAATTTTATGAGCGTCCTGTTCAAATGTTGAAACTCGCTTTTTCAAGCTGCTCAACGCCAGTTCTAATCCATTAATCAATTCAACCATTGCATTTACATGTGACAATTCACGCCACTTTTTTTCTAACCCTTTGGCCAAACACAAACTAAAAGCTTCAAACCAAGGTTCGTTAACCACTGGGCAGTAATTAAATAGCAGACTAGTATGTTTTACATTAATAATAAGCCTATTATTAAAATAATAAATTTCGCCAGCATCCTTTAATAAAGAAAAGGTGTTCTCCTCCATTGCTGAACAAGCCGCATTAGCAGCACGATAATGACGAATACCTTCTCGCGTTTCTAACTGTACACATACATGCCAATTAAACCGATTAGTAAAATCATAAAAAGTACTTATAAATGAGTTTTGATCTTGAGAGAGTATCAATTGCGATAAAAATAAACTCAACTCTCGATAGCAGCCTAACTCGTTTGTATTCACTAACGTTTCGTCGGCTTCACTATAGAATAAATGGGGCTTTTTATTAACTTGGTGCTGCTTTATAGTTCTTAACTTAGTTTGTAACTGCCCTATTGAATCTAGCTTGACAAAATAATCATCACAGCCCGCGGAAAAAGCTTTTAGTTTTTCATTGGTGTTCTGTTTACCGACAAATAAGACGGTACTATTTATCGCAAGTAAACGATCATTTATCTGGCGACAAACATCAAACCCATCGTTTAAACAACTATTATCAACCAATATAATATCGGCTGTGTAATTTGTCAGCTCGCTAATAAACGTACTTTCATCACTCAAAATAACAACATCAAACTCAACATTTAATACATCTATAAGCGTATCACTAAACAGCTTATCCCCACTCACCACCACAATTTGCTTTTGCTCATGAAAAGGAACACTAATATCTAAATATTCAGGGTGGTTATGTAACCATTGACTAAATTCCGAGCCAGGCATAGGTTTAGCGTAAAAAAAACCTTGGCCTTGATCGCATTTTATTTTTTTCAAATAATCTAAAGTTTCAGCGTCTTCGATACCTTCTGCTACCACATGGATATTTAATTTATGCGCCATTTCAATGGTTGATTCCACAATGGTTTTTGATTGGGGTCGCGTCGCATAATTTGAAATAAAAGACCTGTCTATTTTAAGCTCATTAAAAGGCACATCTTGTAGCTGCTTAATAGATGAGTAGCCAGTTCCAAAATCATCTATGGATAAACCAAAACCTTTCATTCTTAACCTAGTTAAAATTTCAACTGATGCAGAAGTATCTTCTGCCAACGCGCTTTCAGTTAACTCAACCACAATATTTTTGTTTGGTATATTATATTTTTTAGTTAATCGACTTAAGTAATCAGGTAAGTTTAAATTATTGAGTGATGCTGCTGATAAATTGATAGAGACTTGCAAATTGATATTCACTTTTAGCCACTGCTGCAACAAAGGTAGCACCTGATGAATAATACAATCCGTTAGCTCCCCAATCAGGTTATGCTTTTCAGCTAAATCAATAAAAATAGGTGGTGGAACCATAGTGCCGTCAGCCAAGCGCCATCGAGCCAAAGCTTCAACGCCTAATACGTACAATTGATCAATATCAAATTTTGGTTGAAAGAAAGCCTTTATCTCTTTGTTTTTAATTGCATTTTTTAGCGCCGGAATTAACAGAGTTTCATCTAAATTAGCATGAGGTAAGCTAGGGCTTTTTCGAGCTTTGGCAGTATCATCTTGAATAACATTTAATAATCGCTCAAGTGGAAATGGTTTTGCTAAAGGCAAATGCATCTTCAAACCATAATTTAAACCCAATTGTTGAGCAGAATTTAGTACAGATGCTTCACAACCTGAGGTAATTGAAATAGCGCCTTTGTACTCTTTATCCTTAAGCCACCGTAATAGTTGAACGCCATCTGAGCCTGGTATGGATAGGTCTAGTAAGATATGTTCATAATGTTCTAAATTAATAGCTCGCAGATCTCGGCCATTTGCAACTGCAGTTGCAGATACCCCTACAAGTTCAACCGCATCGCTAATAAATTCAGTCATTAGCTCATCGTCATCAACCACTAAAATCTGCCGCATCCTTGACTCCTTTATTTAGAAGAGATTTTTATGTCAATACTACATCCATTTGACTCAATAATTCTTTTTTTCTGAAAGGTTTACTGATGATAGGAATATTTGCCAATCCCTCTTTGTCAATCAACTTGTTGTCAGTATACCCACTCATAAATATAATAGAGGCATCAGGTTTTTGCTGGAGTAATAAACTAGCAAACTCAGCACCATCCATTTCACCTGGCATTACCAAGTCACTTAAAATCAAATCAAAGTCTTCATTCTGTGCTAAGTCTAGGCCTTCGCTACCTGAGTTTGCTGTTTTAACATTAAGTCCGTATATACCCAAAAACTCTTTTAATAAATGTAAAATTGGCGCTTCATCATCAACGACTAAAATATGTTTGCCATTGAGCTTTTGTTCTATTTCCATATTGGGTTCCTTTTCATTATTAACAACTTTACTTGACTGCAACGCTGGAAAATAAAGATAAAAACAACTACCTTCATTTTCTTTGCTTTTGAGTGTAATAAACCCGTTGTGGTTATGCATATAGCTTTGCACCAAGCTCAGCCCTAACCCCGTTCCTTTGTTGTTCATTTTGGTTGTAAAAAAAGGGGAGAAAATTTTGTCTTGTATTACTTTAGGTATGCCACAACCTGAGTCTTCGATACTTAAACCGATAAAAATTTGTTGATTCTCTGCTGCTGTTACATTTAATTCTTGCGCACTTGCTAAAAATGTTTTGATTACAATGCGACCTTGTCCTGCCATGGCATTATTGGCATTCATACATAGATTAATCAATACATCAATAAAATAGCTTGAGTCCAACTCAACAGGTAATAAATGTTCCGTTAAATCAATTGATATTTCTACACTATTAGAAACAAGTTCTTGTAATAATTCAAGGTTATCTTGAATAATTTTATTTAAATAACAGGGAGATGCATTTTTTTGCTCATGATAGGCCAAGTGGCCTAACCTTGCAGATAATACCCGCCCCCGCTCAACCCCCTTTAGTGCCGAGCAAACACATTTTTTTATATTGAGGTCTTGCGCTGCTGATAATTGCAATATTTCTAAATGGCCCGTGATTACATTCAAGATATTGTTTAAGTCATGAGCAATACCACCCGCATAACAACTCAGCATATCAAATTGCATGCTTTGCTGATCATTTAACTCGTCAAGCTGCGCTTCGTTAAGAGCTTCGACAAATATCAAGGTAGATACTTGCTGTTCATTTATTGGGTAATCACGTTTAAAAAATGAAAAAGATAACTTTGCATTAAAGGGATCAGCCAACCCGCGTTTAGCTAAACCAACCATGTAATTTTGCTGATCTTCTCTTGATCGGCGCATTAACGAATAAACATCGGGGATTAAATCTTCAATTTTTAATTTTGTTACTGGTTGTTGCGATAACTCTAAATAATTCAGTCCTGCTTCATTAATCACAACAATGCTGTTAGCGGCGTTTAATCCAATTGCCGCGACAGTGAGTTGATGGATAATCTGCTGCATTTGGTCTGTTTCAGCAGTCGACTTTGGGTTTAGCATCCTGAATAAACCTTTAACAAATAATATGAACGATTACACCCATAACTAAGTGTTACTTTGTTCTTTGCAAAATTTTAGATGACGTATTAGCAACGCTTATTTTTTCAGCCACCAATCAGGTGTCAACACAAGCTAAACCAAGATTGAATAATGCATTAACCGATTGTTAAACACCTAGTTTTTGAATCAATTTAACGTTACGCCTAAGTATAGTTAAACCTGTTTAGGATGCTAATTTTATTGAAAGATTATTTTTAAGTGAGATGGATAAGTCTAGGCGGTGTCTTTAACTTAAGCTAAGTTTAAAGCTTAAAATAAAGGCGCAAATTAAAAAATAATAAGAAACTTAAAAGGGGCGAACAGGCAGATAATACGCTTAGGCTTGCCGTGTTTAAGTTGCAGGAAAAATCAGCAACCTAAACACCCTATAATTTATTGAATGTTAAAGCTATCCATTAAATAAAAGAAAATGCATCACCAAAAATATGCTCAACATCTAAGCCTTTAGCTACAAAAGCCTCTCTCGCTTTTCCAACCATTTCAAAACGGCCTGCACAATAAATATGATACTCAGCTAAATTAGTAAAGTCTGCTAATACTGCATCAATCACTAAGCCCGTTCGACCTTGCCATGATGCATCCGCATCTTCAATAACTGGAATAAAATTAAAATGCTTATGCTCTGCATGCATCGTTAACCAATATTCAAGTTCATAAGCTGCTGCTTGATTACGTAGCCCCCAATAAAAAAAGATCGGTTGCTGGAAGTTTTGCTTAAGCAAAGTTTCAGCAATTGATTTGGTATAACTAAACCCTGTACCACCTGCTAACAAAATAACAGGTCGAGTATCATTATCTCGCAAACCAGCTTTACCTGATGGGCCATGAAGCATTACAGTTGGGTTGTTTTTGATATGAGTTAATGCCGTGGATGCCCATTTATCAGCTTGCGCCGCGCCAATATGCAGTTCAATAAATTCGTTGTCTAACGGAGAGTTCGCAATTGAAAAAGGTCGCTTATCATTTTCGCCAATAACCAATTCAATATATTGACCAGCTACAAAAACTAAGGGCTCAGTTGGTTTTAATAAAACTTTAGAGACGTGCTCTGTTAGCTGACTAATTTCAACCACTTTACATTCAATATCAAACATTTAATTTCTCTTAATTGGTATTCTTAATTACTATTGCTCACTTTACACATTTGGTAGTTCAAGCTCAATATCCGTTAATGGATAGGCTATACAAGCAAATGTAATCCCTTGAGCTTTCTCTTCATCGGTAAATACATAGGGTAAATCACCATAGCTTACCTTTCCCTTAGTTAACTTACAAATACAGGTATCGCATGTACCCTGTAAACAAGAATAAGGAAAATCGATATTGTGCCGAAGCGCTGCTTCAACTATGGTTTCCAGCGGTTCTACACTAAATTGTATGCCGCTGGGTTTTAGCGTTACTTGAACAGAGTTCATGGCTATTTAGGCATAATGTCTAACTCGTCCCAAATATCATCTACTTTTTGTTTAACAGATTCGTCCATTTCAATTGCAACCCCCCACTCTCTGGTGGTTTCACCTGGCCATTTATTGGTGGCATCTAAGCCCATTTTTGAACCTAACCCTGAAACAGGTGATGCAAAATCTAAATAATCAATTGGGGTATTTTCAATTAAAGTAGTATCACGTGCCGGATCCATACGTGTTGTAATTGCCCAAATCACATCTTTCCAATCTCTGGCATTCACATCATCATCACACACAATCACAAACTTGGTATACATAAACTGCCGTAAAAAAGACCAGACCCCCATCATGACTCGCTTAGCGTGCCCTGCATATTGCTTTTTCATTGTGACCACAGCCAAACGGTACGAGCAGCCTTCCGGTGGTAAATAGAAATCAACAATTTCAGGAAATTGCTTACGTAAAATAGGCACAAAAACTTCATTTAACGCAACCCCTAAAACAGCGGGTTCGTCAGGTGGACGGCCAGTATAAGTACTATGATAAATAGGATCTTTTCGGTGAGTTATATGAGTCACGGTAAACACAGGAAAACTATCTACTTCATTATAATAGCCAGTGTGATCCCCATATGGACCTTCATCTGCCATTTCGCCCGCTTCTATATAACCTTCTAATACAATTTCAGCACTTGCAGGCACTTGCAGATCGCAACTAAGGCAATCTGTCACCTCAGTATTATTACCTCGCAACAGTCCAGCAAATGCATATTCAGATAAAGTATCAGGCACTGGCGTTACAGCGCCTAAAATAGTAGCGGGATCGGCACCTAAAGCAACGGCAACCGGATAACGTTCACCAGGGTTTTGTTGTTGCCATTCTTGAAAATCAAGTGCACCACCACGATGCGATAACCAACGCATAATCACTTTATTTTTTGATAAAACTTGCTGGCGATAAATACCTAAATTTTGACGTTTTTTGTGCGGCCCTTTAGTCACAGTTAATCCCCAGGTGATTAAGGGAGCCGCGTCACCCGGCCAACAGTGTTGAATAGGTAATTGGGTTAAATCGACATCATCACCGGTTTTAACAATTTGCTGGCAAGCCGCTTTTTTTATTTTTTTTGGCGCCATATTCAAAACTTGTTTATAAACTGGCAACTTAGCAAACGCATCTTTAAAGCCACTGGGGGGCTCAGGTTCTTTAAGCATAGCCAATAACTGACCTACTTCTCTTAACGCTTCAACCGATTGCTTGCCCATCCCCATAGCGACACGCTCTGATGTACCAAATAAGTTACACAACACGGGAGTATCAAATCCAACTGGGTTCTCAAACAACAAAGCTGGGCCGCCGGCTCGTAACACACGATCGCTTATCTCAGTCATCTCAAGATAAGTTGAGACAGGCTGCTTAATTCGTTTTAATAAGTTTTTTTGCTCTAATTGAGCAATAAAGTCACGTAAATCTTTATATTGCATAAGCACACAATGAAAACCAAAATGAATTACAGGATACGCAAAAACAATTAAACTGTAAGCTTTTTTATTTAACTAAGCTTTTTTTTAAATCAACTACTCGTATCAGTTAAATTGAGTATACACTTAAAACAAACGTCCACTTATCTGAGTAAAAAACACACTTATGCAGGCTGTTATTAAAAAAAATATTATAGCTTACCTTTTGTACTTTATTGCAGCCTTGTTTGGTTCTTTGTTTTCGATAAAACCCGATCTAGCAAGTGCAATTTGGCCTGCAGCAGGTATCGCTGTTGGCTTGTGCATTTTATGGGGTCGCACTATTTTACCCGCCATTGCCCTTGCGTCGTTAAGTTATTACCTTTTTGGACTACAAGCGTATCAACCTCTTAATTGGATACTTGGGGTGGCTCTTGCTTTATCTTGCACTTTGCAAGCATATGTGGGCTACAGGTTAGTTAGCCCTATTCTTAACAAACGTTTTTCATTACTCACCCCAACCGATATATTAAAGTTTTTTATTAGGCTTGCGCCAATTAGTTGCTTAATATCCGCATCGATAAATATACCTATTTTAATCTGGGCTAACATTTTACCTGCTAACAACTGGTTTTTTAATTGGGTAACTTGGTGGGTTGGAGACCTTTTAGGCTGTCTACTGATTAGCCCGGCCATTATTTTAATAACATACCGGAGCTTGCTTAACTTAAAACAAAATATCGTATATCTATTAACTCCATCACTATTAATATTCTGTTTGGTGATTACTGCCTTCCAATTTAGTCGAGTACAGCAATCAGAAAAACAACAAGAAATAGTCGACAAAAGAATAAAAGAAGTTGAATTTTTAATAAAAACACGGTTAGAACTTTATCAAGTTTATTTGCATTCGTTAGCCAGTTTTTTTAATAACAGCCAACAAGTAACACAAGCTGAATTTACCAACTTCTCACAACAAATGCTCAATAATAAAATTCAAACTCAAGCCATTGAATGGATAAAAGTAGTTGAAAATACTCAAATACCTGAATTTTATCGACAGCTTAGTTCAATTCACGGTAGAGAAATAAAGCCTCTTAAATTTAACCCTAGCCAATCGAAACAAATTTATCCTATTGTTTATGCACATCCTAAAGCTGAAAATTCAAAAATTATTGGTCTTGATCTTAGTAGTGAAAAACTACGTTTTAACGCACTACAAAAAGCAATAGATAGTAAAGAAATGAGTTTGTCTCAACCAGTAGATTTGTTCCAAGGCACAGTACAAAAAAAAGGTTTTTTATTATTTAAAGCTGTTTTTGATTCTGATAAACCCACGGCTACAGCTATCGGCTTAGTTGCACTTGTCACTAACTATTATGATTTGTTTAATAGCATTACGTACCCGCTTTTAAACCAAGTTCATACCGATAAATATCAATTACAAGTGACGCACCCTAACGGTACTATGCTATTTGATAAAAATCAGCTTTCCGCCAACGAACATTATTTAAGTCAAACCAGCCACTTTAACTTCCTCGATCAACCTTGGCAGATGAAGTTATCTATATCTCAAAACTCGATAACAGCCCAAAAAGATTGGCTAAGCTGGAGCATTTTAGCCATAGGCACATTAATCGCAGTAAGCGTGCAGCTATTTATTATTTGGCTAATGAGCAATCGTAACTTGATTGCCCGCACCGTAAAAAGAAAAACCAAAGAGTTAAATAAAGAAAAAGAAAAAGCTGAGCAAGCAACACTTCAAAAAACCTACTTTTTGGCTAACATGAGCCATGAGCTTAGAACCCCATTAAACGCTATTATGGGGCTTTCAGACATGCTAAAAACCACAGAGTTAGATCACACTCAACAAGATTATGTACGCAAAATTAGGGTCGCGTCTAAAACCTTATTAACATTAATAAGCGACGTACTCGATTTATCAAAAGTAGAGACCGGGAAAATCGAACTTGAAACAGAGCGATTCTCACTTAACCGCCTTGTTAACCGCATAACTGAACTATTTTCCGCCCAGATCAAACAAAAAGGCTTATCTTTCCAAGTAAAATACACTCCACTTGTACAAGATAAATTGTTAGGTGATGAGCATAGGTTACAACAAGTTATTATGAATTTATGTAGCAATGCAATTAAGTTTACCGAATATGGTGGTATTCAATTAGCGATAACTTACAAAACGGATGTAAACCATAATGATCAATTCTGGCTACATATAGAAGTCACAGATACAGGAACCGGTATACCGCAAGATAGGATAACCAGTATATTTGATTCATTTACCCAAGCGGATCCCAGTATTACTCGCAAGTTTGGAGGAACAGGACTCGGTTTAAGTATAAGCCAAACTTTAATAAAACTAATGGGAGGCACCTTACAATGCGAAAGCCAACTAGGGGTTGGTAGTCGTTTCTATTTCGATTTATTACTAGCAAAATCAGAGTCACAAAACAAACATCTAACGACAACACAACCACTTTCACTTCAACAACAAGCAGAGCAACAACTAAATGGTATGCCCGTATTAGTTGCTGAAGACAATGAAATAAACCAGCAAATTATAATTTTTCAATTAGAGCAATTGGGCGCGAATGTCACTTTAGCGGAAAATGGTCAGCAGGCGATTGATAAAGTTGCAAGTAATCACTTTCCGTTGATCTTAATGGACATTCAAATGCCAGTGTTAGACGGAATTGCAGCAACAACAGAAATACTCAAAATGGAAAATGGTCGAAACAGTAAAATTGTTGCAATGACGGCAAATGTCTCAATTCAAGACAAAAAGAATTGCTTTAATGCTGGAATGATAGAACATATCCCTAAACCATTTGATGTTGATAAACTGCATCAAACTATTATTGACGTATTAACTAAATAACCTCGGCTTAGAATAACAACTACACTACAATTGAGGTTAAAAATATCAAATTGAGATAAAGGAAAATCGTGGGCTTAGAATATCAAAATGATATAAGTGCTATATCAAACGTATTAAATTACTTTTCAGACATACCAACCGCAACCGCAAAAGCACTAGCACAACTATTAAATACGAGCCAATCTGTTATAAAAACAGATGATGAATTATTAGACAAACTGCAATTACTTGAAGATCTTAATGAAGTCGAACTTCAAAAAAATGCTTTTTTAGTAATCATTTTAGATAATTTAATAAACAGCATAGAAGCTTACCAATCAACCGATGTCCACAGCCCTAACCAAGTTTTATTACATTTAATAAAGCAAAACCAAACCAAGCAAAAAGAGCTTAGCTATATCGTTCCTCAGAGCATTATATCTGAATTGGTAAACGGTAAACGGCAACTGACTATTCGCCATATAAAAGCGTTTGCCAAACACTTTAATGTTCCCATGACTTATTTTTTGAAATAATTCAGACTGAATATGAGCAATTTGCAATAAAATGTCTAAGTGTCGGGTCTGTTGTTAAGGACGTTTATTTTATCGTACTTTGTCACGAGTATAAGCAAAACCTTATTATCTACTTAACCTGAACCACAGTATAAATAAATGGAGAAAACAATGAGATTATCCGTTAACCGAAAAGCAAGCCACTTTTTACTACTCACCCTAAGTTGTCTTATCAACTTGCCTAACGCAGTTGCAGATAATAGCCAAACTGCCAAGCCGGCAAAAATGAATAAAAGTTGTCCCGAGCAACTTAATTTTAAAGCCGAAAAGCTACACAGTAATAAAACGATAGATTTTTGTGAGCAGTTTAATGGTAAAACTTTGCTCGTTGTAAATACCGCCAGTGACTGTGGTTTTACCCCCCAATTTAAACAACTCGAAGCTTTATATGAAAAATATAAAGATCAGGGCTTAGAGGTGGTTGGTTTCCCATCTAATGATTTTTTCCAAGAAAGAACTAACGAAAAAGAAACTGCCGAAATTTGCTTTGTTAATTACGGGGTAACTTTTACTATGTTAAGCAGTAGCTCGGTAAAAGGTGATGATGCAAACCCTTTTTTCAAAAATATAATCAAACAAAGTGGTACCGCGCCTAAATGGAATTTTTATAAATATTTACTTAATGATAAAGGCCAAGTGGTTCAAAGCTACAACTCAAAAGCAGAACCTTTAGGTGAAGTAGAACAAGACATAAAAAAACTACTTAAAAACGCGAGCTAAGTTAGCCATACTCACCTGCTTTAAGTTAAAATGGCGGCTCAAATAATAGGAGTCGCTTTGTCTAGTTCAGCTTTATCGGTATTGCAAAATGTATTTGGTTATCCTTCGTTTCGAAAAGGCCAGCAAGAAGTTATTGAAGCTGTTTTAAATGGTCAGGATAGCTTAGCGATTATGCCAACCGGGAGTGGTAAATCTTTATGTTACCAAATACCTGCAATAGCCCTGCCCGGTTATGCAATTGTGATATCACCGCTAATCGCACTAATGCAAGACCAAGTCGCCCAGCTTGATTCTTTGGGTATAGCATCAGCCTTTATCAATTCAACCCTAGACTACCAACAACAAAACGATATTTTAACTCAGCTACAATACAACCAAATAAAAATACTTTATGTTGCACCTGAAAAACTACTCCAGCCTCACTTTTTATCGCAACTAGAACAGTTTCCACCTAATTTAATTGCTATCGATGAAGCCCACTGCGTATCACAATGGGGACACGATTTTAGGCCCGACTACGCCCAATTAGGCCAGCTCAGAAATAGTTTTAGCAGAACGCCTTTTATTGCACTTACCGCGACAGCAGATATTGCAACTCGTAAAGATATTATCGACTTACTAAAGTTAAATCAGGCATTTGAATTTATCGGCAGTTTTGACCGACCTAATATTCGCTATATTCAACAAGAAAAATTTAAACCATTACAGCAAGTCGAACAATACATAAAGCGTAATACTGGCCAGTGTGGCATTATTTACTGTACTTCTCGAAAAAGAGTTGAAGAAGTAGCAGATTACCTGACCCGCCATAATTTCAAAGCTATGGCCTACCATGCAGGCTTAGATGTAAGTTTGCGCTCACATGCCCAAACTGAATGGCTAAAAGACAACATTCAAATTATGGTAGCAACCGTTGCTTTTGGAATGGGCATTAACAAGCCTGATGTTCGTTTTGTTATTCATTATGATATTCCACGCTCTATTGAAAGTTTTTATCAAGAAACCGGGCGCGCTGGCCGAGATGGCTTACCTAGCGAAGCACTAATGCTATACGAATTTTCTGATGCGGATCGTATCCGCTGGATGATTAATCAAAATGAACACTATCAAAGAGCTGAAGTAGAACATCATAAATTTAATTCAATGACGGCCTTGGCTGAAAGTGAAACTTGCCGACGGCTCGTATTGCTCAATTATTTTGGTGAAAACAAAGACACAAACTGTGGTAACTGTGATATTTGCTTAAACCCTCCGACCCGTTATATAGGCACTACAGATGCACAAAAGGTTTTATCCTGCGTTTATCGGACCGGACAAAGCTCGGGCTTTAATTATGTAATCGAAGTACTACGTGGTGCAAAAACTCAGCGAGTTCGTGATTTACAACACAATGAATTATCGGTATATGGGATAGGTAAAGACAAATCACAAGAATATTGGCTCAGCATATTACGCCAATTAGTGCACCGAGGATTGTTAGTGATAGATATCACCAACAACGGTCATCTAAAATTAACTGAGTTAGCACGTCCTGTTTTACGTAATCAAGTCGAACTAGAGTTAGCAGAACCACAAATTAACGTCACAGCTGAAATAGGCAAAGACAGCAAAAAATCGTCTCCTCATAACGTTAATTATGATAAACGCCTGTTCGAGCGCCTCAGAAAAACTCGAAAAACCATCGCCGATGAATACGATGTCCCACCTTATATTATTTTTAACGATGCAAGTTTAGTTGATATGTGTAATAAAGCGCCAGAAAACAAACAGCAAATGATGAAAGTAAGCGGTGTTGGTAAAAGAAAATTTGATAAATATGGCGATAGATTTTTAGCTGAAATAAAAGCTTACTTAAATCGATTTGATTAAATTGAATTGGCTAATAACAAACAATAACACTTGATAACAGATAAAATTTCACTTCTTAACTAAGCTAATTTTAATACCTAATTAGTTTTTGACTTACATTAATATGAAGTCTTACAGGAGGAAATTATGCGCTTTATTTACCCACTCATGTTGGCGTCCAGTAGCTTATTACTAACAGCTTGTGATTTGGATTCAGATCTTGATGTCGATGAAGACTATCAACATATTCGAGTATACAAAGACGACCAAAAATTGGCATGCCAACCCGAATCTGCTATCAGTTTAGCTGAAGACGCCTTAAAGCTGGCTAACCAAGAAATCGAAATTCATTGTAGTCAAAAAGGAAATGATGGATTTGCCTACCCTGAATCTTGTGGTTCAGATACAGGTAGTATTAATATTTATACAATTCATCAAGGCGATTTAGAAAAAGCACAGTCGGCCGGGTTTGAACGATTAAAACACCTACCTCAAGCTCAGTTTAATCCGCGTTGTGAACTGCAAGTTATCCCCGATGGATATAAATATAAGCTAATACGTCAGGTCAAACTTCAAATTGATAAATGGAATAATACGGGTCTCGAAGACTATCAATTTAATTATCAAAGAAGCTTTTTAGATTGTCCCAATGTGACCGCCCCACCAGAAGTGCGTATTACCGTTGAACAAAACCAAATAACAGAAGTTTACGATTTAGAAAATCAAACTTTTATTAATGATTTATCTGAATATTCAACGGTTGATGAATTACTAGAAACGTTTAAATTACAGCTATGGATGACGCCAAAAGCGGCTGGTTTAAATCCAAATGATGCTTACCAACTCCCTCATTATAATTCGTTTGGTGTACCTTTAGATTATTATTTTGATCAAGGCTCAAACCAATGTGATGCACCGGCAACTCACGTCAGCAATTTTGTAGATTTAAGTTAATAAAAAAGCCTATATCTGGGCACTTACTCTATAGGTGCATTCGATATAGGCTTATTACTTTATTTGAATCGGCTTTTATTATTTATCGCTAAAAGTCGTACTTACATTTTTTATATAATCAGTTGTATCTAACAAACTACTAGCTTCCTGTTCTAGTGCTTGAGCATTACTATAACTTTCATCAGATAAAGTATCGATAGATTGAATATTTTGATTAATTTCGTCTGATACCCGCCCTTGCTCTTCTGCTGCTGTTGCAATTTGCACGGATAAATCTGATATTTGATTGACCATGTTATTGATATTTTGCACCATTTTATTACTTTCCGATGCCGAGCTATTGCACTCTTCCGCTAATGCTAAGTTTTCTTGCATTACCGTCAACCAACCTTCAATGGTTAAGTGCATGCTCTCAATGCTTTTTTGAATACTCTCAGCAGACGCCTGAGTCCGTGTAGAAAGCGCTCTAACTTCATCGGCAACCACCGCAAAGCCTCTTCCCTGTTCACCAGCTCTAGCGGCTTCTATGGCCGCATTTAGTGCAAGTAAATTAGTTTGTTCTGCTATTCCTCTAATTTCCGTCATTGCGCTTTGTACCGCTTCAGCTTGCGATTTTAATTCGTCCGCTGAATTGGCTGCTTTACCTGATTGCTCTGCTAAATTAGCGATACCGTTAGCGGTTGTATTTATTGCTTGGCATGCATCAACGCAGCCTTCATTAGTGAGGCGAACTTGTTCTGAGGTTTCTGAGGTATTTTTCGCAATTTCAGCGGCTGTCGCAGACATTTCATTTATGGCTGTTGCCACCTGAGTTAGCTCAAATTTCTGCTCTTTAGCGCTACGACTTGTAATTGTAATACTTTCACTCAATCGGGCTGAAATTAGGTTTAACTTGTTGGTTAAATCACTAAACCGTCCTAACACTGTTCGGTTTTTTGCTTTGGCTAAACCTGTGGAAAAATGAATAGCCGAATGTTTGCCTTTTCCTGAATAGACCAATCTAGATAAACTATCTTCGTTACTTAATAGTAAGTTAATTTGTTTTGGTGTTGTGATCAACTCATCAAAAAAGATAACGAACAAAATAACCACAAAAGCAATAAATCCAATAGCAAACATCCAGCTCACCATGGTGCCAATAGCTATGCTTGTCGATAGTGAAAGTAATAACGCTAAATTTAATTTAGTAGATGATTTAATTTCAAAAGTGGCAAATTTATTTTCATTTTTTAACGCTTTATAAACAGACTCTGCTTTTCGCTTTAATGGCTCACTCGGTTTAACTCTAACTGATTGATAACCTACTAGTTGACCATTTTCTTTAATTGGCGTTACAAACGCATCAACCCAATAAAAGCGCCCATCTTTACAACGGTTTTTCACCATACCACGCCAAGATTTCCCCGCTTTTAAATGTGCCCATAAATCTTTAAAAGCTGCAGATGGCATGTCTGGATGTCTAACGATATTATGATTTTTACCAATAAGTTCATCTTCAGTGTAACCACTTACTTGTACGAAAGCAGGGTTAACATAAGTAATTACACCTCTTAAATCTGTTGTTGAAATCAATTCATCTGTTTCGTCAAACAAAACTTCTTCGTTAATAGTTTGGGCATTTCGATTCATCAGTTTATTAACCTATCCGTCGCTTAGTACTTTATTAGTTAAATGTAATTAACCTTATTTTATATCTGGTTAATATAGCGTATCAGTTCTATTATGTCTTTCTTATCTATAAAATTAACATAAAAAAACGGTATCCCTTTTATTGAGGGATACCGTTTTTAAGTAATTAAATAGAATGTACTTTCTTTACGTTTTATACGTCAAGATTACTTACGTTAAGCGCATTCTTTTCAATAAACTCTCTTCGTGGCTCTACATGATCGCCCATCAAGGTTGAAAACAATTGATCAGCAGCAACTGCATCTTCAATAGTTACTTTAAGCATTCGGCGAGTTTCTGGGTCCATGGTCGTTTCCCATAATTGATCTGGGTTCATCTCACCCAAACCTTTATAACGCTGTGCGTATAAGCCTTTTTTCGATTCTTTCATCAACCAAGCTAAGGCTTGAGCAAAATTGCTCACTTCAAATTTACGCTCGCCTCTTTTCACATAAGCGCCTTCTTCAATCAGCGAACCAATCACATCACCCGTTTTGGTTATCATTTTATAATCGGCTGAATTAATAAATTCAAGGTCAAAATTATATTGATGATCAACACCATGAGTACGAACATTAAAACGAGGTACATGTAATTGTACTTCGCTATCAAATACGAGTTCAGTTTCAAAAATTGAACTACCATCCTGGCTTGATTCTAATTTTCCAATTAGCGTTTCAGCCCAAGCTTTAACTTTAGCTTCATCCTTTAACGACTCTTCAGTTAAAGTTTCAACAAATTTTAGCTCGTTTAATAATGCAAGATTATAGTTTCGAGACAGGCGTGTAATGATGTTTTCCATCGCTTGATAATCTTTAACTAATTGCTCTAGTGCTAAACCAGAAATAGCAGGCGCAGAATCATTTACGTACAGCTCAGCACCATCTAAAGCAATGCTTGTTAGGTAAGCTTCATAAGCTAATTCGTCTTTTAAATACTGTTCTTGTTTGCCTTTTTTAACTTTATATAAAGGGGGTTGAGCAATAAAAATATGACCACGCTCAATAATTTCAGGCATTTGGCGATAGAAAAAGGTTAATAACAATGTACGGATATGCGAACCATCCACATCCGCATCCGTCATTAAAATCACTGAATGATAACGAAGTTTATCCGGGTTATATTCATCACGACCTATGCCACACCCCATTGCGGTGATAAGAGTACCCACTTCTTGCGACGATAGCATTTTGTCAAAACGTGCTTTTTCAACATTTAAGATTTTACCTTTCAAAGGCAAAATGGCTTGGTTTTTACGATTACGACCCTGCTTAGCTGAACCGCCAGCTGAGTCACCCTCCACTATGTATAGTTCAGAAAGTGATGGATCTTTTTCTTGGCAGTCTGCAAGTTTACCCGGTAAGCCTGCAATATCTAATGCACCTTTACGTCGTGTCATTTCTCGTGCTTTTCTAGCGGCTTCACGAGCTCTAGCTGCATCAACAATCTTACTCACTATCGCTTTTACATCACTTGGGTTTTCTAATAAATAGTCATTTAATTTTTCACCCACACTCTGCTCAACTGCACTTTTAACTTCAGATGAAACGAGTTTATCTTTAGTTTGTGAAGAGAACTTAGGATCCGGCACTTTAACTGAAACAACGGCAGTTAAACCTTCGCGTGAATCGTCACCTGTTGTCGCAACTTTAGATTTTTTAGCATGACCTTCTTTTTCCATATAAGAATTTAAAGTTCGAGTTAATGCACCTCGAAAACCAGCTAAGTGAGTTCCGCCATCCCGCTGTGGGATATTATTGGTAAAACAAAAAATATTCTCTTGGAAAGAATCATTCCACTGCGCTGCTACTTCAACGGTAATGCCATCTTCGCGTTCAACATTTACATTAAAAGCTGTTTTATGAATCGGAGTTTTGTTTCGATTTAAATATTCAACAAACGCTTGAATACCACCCTCATACTTAAAGTGGTCATTTTTGCCGTCACGCTCATCTTTCAATCGAATAGATACACCAGAATTAAGGAAGCTTAATTCTCTTAATCTTTTTGCCAAAATATCATAATGAAAAACTGTATCGCCAAAAATAGTTGGAGATGGCCAAAAACGAATTTCAGTACCAGATGAATCTGTATCACCAATCACATCTAAAGGTTTAACCGGATCACCCAATTTGAATTTTTGTTGATGAACTTTACCTTGGCGACGAATCGTAAGTTGTAAATCATCAGATAAAGCGTTAACAACCGAAACACCAACACCGTGCAAACCACCTGATACTTTATATGAATTATCATCAAATTTACCGCCCGCGTGCAATACGGTCATAATAACTTGAGCAGCAGACACACCCTCTTCAGGATGAATTTCGGTTGGAATGCCACGGCCATCGTCTCGTACAGAAACAGAACCATCAGAATGAATGGTCACAATAATATCAGAACAGTGACCAGCTAACGCTTCATCTATACTATTATCCACCACTTCAAATACCATGTGGTGTAAACCTGTTCCATCATCGGTATCACCTATGTACATACCTGGACGTTTGCGTACTGCGTCTAACCCTTTTAAGACTTTAATCGATGACGAGTCGTATACATGCTCTGACATTTTTAGACCTTCATTAGTTTAACATTTTCCCATGTTTCACGTGAAACACAGCATGTTCAAAGTTGATAGCTTGCTGAATTATCGCCAAATCTTTTTCTATGCATGTAAAAAACATTTGATTCTTTTGCGTTTTGCCAATTGAAAACGCATTTTCAATTGATTGATAATCCAGTTCTGCGGCAATATCATCTAAAACCCAAATACATTGTTTTTGAGTTTTAGCTTGCAGCAATTGTTCTGCGGCTAATAACAAGGCTAAAACAAAGCGCTTGCTTTCACCTCTTGATAATATATTTTTTACTGGCGTCTCATCCAATAACAATATTATATCATCTCTGTGCACACCATAATTACAACTACGGCGCTTTATTTCAAAGTTTCGATTTTTTTCCAAAACTTCAGCTAAATCAGATTCTTTATTCCAACCTAATTTATACTCGAGTCTTGGTTTTGAATTAACTTTGCTAGATTCAACTTGGGTATAAGTTTGTGTAACGTAAGATTGAAGTTCAGTTAATACTTCATTTCTCATTGATTGAATCTGCAAATTTAACTCAACAAATTTGGGCGTCCAAGCTTTAATTTGTTTATCATCTCCTAGTTTTAATGCTTCATTCCTTTGCTCTAGAACCTTATCAAATTGTCGGTATACATCAGCAACATCTGAATTATGTTTCACGTGAAACACTAACCAATCTATAAATCGCCTTCTGTTTGCTGGGCCGGAATCGATAATATCTAACGCGTCAGAGGTAAAACTAATAATAGGAAACTGAGAAGATAATTCACTTAACCGTTTTGCTCTGCGCCCTCTTACTTTTATTTCGCTTTCCCCACTGCGCTGTTTTCTAATTCCAAATTGCTCATTAGAATCATAGTCGCTTTGTGCGGCGGCAAACACAGTTAAATCAGATTGACCAAATTGCACCAAATCAGCAGTTTTAGATTTTCTAAATGAGCGACCAAATCCAAGTAAATAAATAGCTTCTAAAATAGACGTTTTGCCACATCCATTTTCACCAACAATAATGTTGCAATATGGATGTGGACGAAACTCTAGTTTGTCAATACAGCGTAATTGATGAATCGCTAATTTACTTATATGCATATAAGTAAATTACAGCCTCATAGGCATAACAACGTAAACCGATCTGTCATCTAAATTATCTTCAATTAATGCACTACTGTTTGAATCACCTAAAGTAATTTTAACTTCATCCGATTCAAGTGCATTTAATACGTCTATTATATAAGCGACATTAAAACCAATTTCTAATTCATCGCCCTGATAGTTTACTTCAACCACTTCTTCTGCAACTTCTTGTTCAGGGTTAGTGGCTGTAATAGTTAATTCACCACTTGATAAATTCAGTCTAACGCCTCTGAATTTTTCATTAGACAAAATTGCAGCTCGTGTAAATGCTTGTTTTAAATAGCTTTTATCTGAAACTATTTCTTTATCGCCACCTTTAGGCAGTACTCGACGATAATCAGGAAAACGACCATCAACCAATTTGCTGGTAAAGGTAAAACCCGAACTGCTTAAACGAATGTGATTACTGCCAATTGAAATATAAACATTGTCTTCACTATCTTCAATTAAGCGGCTAATTTCAGTAACCCCTTTACGAGGGATAATAACTTGAGATTCTTCTAGCTTTTCATCATCTAGCGCAATTCGAGTTAACGCAAGTCTGTGACCATCCGTAGTTACACAGCGGATCTGGTTTTCAGATGTTTCAAGTGACAAACCATTTAAATAATAACGCACATCCTGATTGGCCATGGAAAACGACGTGTTATCTATCATTCGTTTTAAATCATTTTGCTTAATCGCAAAATTAATTTCACTTTGCCATTCTTCTAAATTAGGAAAGTCTTTAGCAGGTAACGTTGATAACGAATATTTACTTCGCCCAGAACGAATACGTAATTTGTCGCTTTCTAAAGTAAATTCAATCAGTGCCGCATCACTTAAACCTTTACAAATATCAAATAGTTTTTTTGCCGGAACTGTTATTTTTCCGTCATTTGATGCTTGAACCAATTCAACAGATGCAATTAATTCAACTTCTAAATCTGTACCTGTTAATGATAAAACCCCATCCGAGATGTCTAACAAAACGTTAGATAAAATAGGTAATGTATGTCGTCGCTCAACAGTACCGGTTGCAAGTTGTAAAGGCTTGAGGATATCTTCTCGACTAATTGAAAATTTCATATTATTTTTGTCCAATGATCTAATAAACGTTATGAAGAAAGCGTTCTAACAAGGTTAGAAAAATCTTCTTTTATATCATGGTTTTTTTCTCTAAGTTCGACCACTTTACGGCAAGCATGCAATACCGTTGTATGATCACGCCCACCAAAGGCTGCGCCAATTTCAGGCAAACTATGGTTTGTTAACTCTTTAGCTAGTGCCATTGCAATTTGACGAGGACGAGCGACACTGCGACTACGACTTTTAGAAGACATATCTGCAAGTTTAATTTTATAGTACTCAGCCACCGTCTTTTGAATGTTATCTATTGTAACCAGTTTTTCCTGTAATGCGAGCATATCTCTTAATGCATCTTTAGCAAAATCAATGGTTACTGCTTTGCCGGTAAAGTTAGCATTTGCGATAACTCGATTTAGCGCACCTTCTAAGTCTCTAACATTAGAGCGCAAACGTTTGGCAATAAAAAAAGCAACTTCATGTGGCAAGTCAAAATTAGATTCTTGCGCTTTTTTCATTAATATTGCGACTCGCGTTTCTAACTCTGGTGGCTCAATAATAATAGTTAAGCCCCAACCAAAACGAGATTTTAGCCGCTCTTCTACCCCTTCGATTTCTTTTGGATAGCGATCACTGGTTAAAATAACCTGATGGTTACCTTCTAATAATGCATTAAAGGTATGAAAAAATTCTTCTTGCGAGCGTTCTTTGCCGGCGAAAAATTGAATATCATCAATAAGCAAAGCATCAACACTTCTGTAATGTCGCTTCCACTCTTCAATAGAGTTGGTTTGAATCGCTTTTACCATATCTTGAACAAATCGTTCTGAATGCATATAAACCACTTTAGCATCTGGGTTTCGCATTCTAATTTCATTGCCCACTGCATGCATCAAGTGAGTTTTACCTAAACCTGTGCTGCCGTATAAAAATAAAGGATTAAAAGCAGTTCCCGGATTATCCGCAACTTGAGTTGCAGCTGCTCGGGCTAATTGGTTTGATTTACCCTCAACAAAATTATCAAAAGTATAGTTTTCACGTAAGTTTGATTTTAAATTAGTTGGTGGGGTTTGACCAATTTTGCTGACATTTCCCGCAGAAGCAAAATTAAGCCCTTGATTACTAAATTGGTTTGATGAATAACTATGGTGGTTATTTTGGGCTGGCGCTGTTTTATTACCGAGCTCTAATTTAGGGTTAGCAATTGGCGCTGCTGATTTAGAGCCCACTTCCATTTTTAACGTTGGATGATTTTGGCCTGCAAACTCAATTAACAATTCATTGATGCGATCGGCATATTTATCTCTTACCCAATCCAGTACAAATCGGTTAGGGGCCAATAAGATTAAATCATTATTTACAGTTTGAACCTGCAAAGGGCGAACCCACATATTATACTGTTGTGACGGCAATTCGCGTTGCAAGGCATCTAAACATGCTTGCCAAAGATTATCGGCCAA